>NZ_CP041352.1:0-2400000 GCF_009746125.1 Casimicrobium huifangae | reverse complement strand
GCGCTGGAGGCCGCGCTCGACATGCATGGCGCATTCAACGAGCTGGTGCTCAGGCTGGCGCCCGGTGCCAGCGAGAGTGACGTGATCGCCGCCGTTGACCGGCAACTCGAACGCTTCGGTGGTCGCGGTGCCTATGGTCGTGGCATCCAGTTGTCGGCACGCTTTCTCGATGAGGAGTTCCGGCAACTGGCCACGATGACCAAACTGTTTCCGACCATCTTTCTGGCCGTCGCGGCCTTTCTGCTCAATGTCGTGTTCACTCGCCTGATCGGTATTCAGCGTGATCAGGTTGCCGTCCTGAAAGCCTTCGGCTATCACACGCGCGATGTGGTGTTGCACTACGCGCTGCTTGTGGTGCTGATCTGCCTGCTCGGTGCAGCGATTGGTCTGGCCGGCGGTATCTGGCTCGGCAAGGCGCTGGCGGCGCTGTATCAGCTCAACTTCCGCTTTCCTTTCCTCGACTTTTCATTGAGCCCCGGTGTGGCATTGTTGGGTATTGGGCTGACGATGATCGCCGCGCTGGCCGGCGCCGGGTACGCCGTTTTTCGCGCAGCAGGCGAGCCGGTGGCCGAGGCCATGCGACCGCCGGCCCCGGAGCGCTACGTGAAGACACGGCTGGAACGGTTGTGGTTTGCGCGACATGCGGCGCAGACCACGCGCATGGTGCTGCGGCAACTTGAGCGACGACCTTTCAAGGCGCTGCTGACCATCGTCGGGCTGGCACTTGCAGGCGCGATCATGATGATGGCTCAGCTGCAGTTGAACGCGATCAATTACATGACTGACATGCAGTACCGGCTCGCTCAGCAGCAGGACATGACCGCGACTTTCACCGAACTGGCGTCGCGCGACGCACTCGGTGAACTGCGCGGTTTGCCGGGCGTGCGTCGGGTGGAAGGGTTCCGCGCGGTGCCGGTTCGGCTACGACGCGAAAACCACAGCGTGCAGACGATGATCGAAGGGCTGCCTGGCGATGGTGTGCTGCGACGTCCGGTGGACGTTGACTTGCGGCCGGTCCCGATGCCGGCTTCGGGCCTGCTGATCAATGACTTTCTGGCCCAGCGACTTGGTGTGGTGGTGGGTGACCGGCTGTGGGTCGAAGTACTGGACGGCGAGCTGCAGCGGTTCGAGATTCCGGTCGCACAGTTGACCCGCGAATACATGGGCGTGCAGGCCTACATGGAGCTTGATGCGCTGAATGATCGACTGGGCGACGGCGACGTGCTGAGCGGCGCGTCGTTAACCGTCGACGAGGATTCCCGTGCCGCAGTGGCGCGGGCGCTCGACAAGCGACCGCGCGTTGCCGGGTCGGAGCTGCGGCTGGCAGCCATCGACGCCGTGTACAAGACGATCAGCCAGATGACCGACACTTTCACTTGGGTTGCGGTGATCATGGGCGGCGTCATCAACTTTGGTGTGATCTATAACTCGGCTCGGATCGCGCTGGCTGAGCGCGGACGCGAGCTGGCCAGTCTGCGGGTACTCGGATTCACGCAGGGCGAGGTGAGCTACGTGCTGCTGGGTGAGCAGGCGGTGCTGGTGCTGCTGTCAATCCCGCTCAGCTTTGTCGCCGGTTATGGTTTGTCGTGGTTTCTGGCGACCAACATGCAATCTGATTTGTATCGCGTGCCCGTGCACGTGCCGCCTGGCGCCTATGCGTTCGCCGCGCTGGTCACCATCGTGTCGGCGCTGCTTTCCGCACTCGCTGTGCGGCGTCGCATCGCCGGGCTCGACATGATCGCGGTGCTCAAAACCCGGGAGTAGGCGTGGTCGATCATGACAATGAAATCAATCTTGAGCAGGTGACCGATGAATCCGTTGTTACAACGCAAATGGCTTTACTGGCTGCTGGCCGCCCTGGCGGTTGCCTGGGTCGCGTGGTTTGCGCTGCGGGCGCCGGCGCAAATTGCGAGTATTGGTGCCGTGACAAAAGGCGCGCTGGAGCAAGTGATTGCTGAGGACGGCAAGACGCGGCTGAAGACCCGCTACGTGCTCGCCGCACCGGTAGCCGGCCTGGTGCATCGCATCGAACTGAAGCCGGGTGACGCGGTGAAGGCAGGGCAGGTGGTCGCCGAAATCGAGCCGGCCAGCAGCGGATTGCTCGACCCTCGCTCGCGGGCACAGGCGCAGGCGGAGGTGAGCGCAGCGGACGCCGCAGTGCGCGCGGCACGAGCGCGGGTGTCGGCTGCATCGACAGCGGCTGCGCTGGCGCAAAGTGAATTGCGTCGCGCCGAAGAATTGCGTCGCTCCGGATTTGTCACTGACGCCAACGTCGAAGCGACGCGGGCGCGTGCCGCGGCTGCCAGCTCCGAACAGCAGTCAGCCCGGGCGGATGAGGGCAGCGCTGCCCAGCGCCTGCAGATGGCGCGCGCCACCTTGAGTCAGGAAGGTCAGGAAGGGCGCGTCGGGCGCGGGCGTGTGGTGGCGGTGCGCGCGCCCGTGGACGCCGTGGTGCTGAAACGGCCGTTCGAAAGCGCTACGCCGGTGGCGGTTGGGCAGACACTGCTGGAAGTGGGCGACCCGGCGGCGCTCGAAATCGAAGCTGAAGTATTGTCGGCCGACGCGGTGCGATTGCGACCCGGGCTCCCGGCTCGGCTATCACGCTGGGGGGGCGATGGGGTGCTGGACGCGAAAGTCACGCGCGTCGAACCCGGTGCGTTCACCAAAGTGTCGGCGCTTGGCGTGGAGGAGCAGCGCACCCGGGTGATTCTCGATCTGGTGACGCCGCGCGAGCGCTGGGCCGCGCTGGGCGATGGCTTCCGCGTCGAGATCGAGTTCCTGCTGCAACGCGACGAGAATGTGTTGCAGGTACCGGCGACCGCGCTGTTCCGCGCTGGCGACGGCTGGGCGGCCTACCGTCTCGACGGCGGGCGGGCGCAGCGGGTGGTGGTAAAAACCGGCATCCGGACGGCGTTGGCGGCGCAAGTGCTGGAGGGCCTGAGTGATGGCGATGCTGTGGTGTTGCAGCCTGACGACCGGATTGTCGACGGTACCCGCATCAACCCGGCGGTGCGTCGCTGAAGGTTGGCTTGCGCAACTGGTGCTGGTTACGGCCGGTTGCAATTGAATTGCCGCGTCAGGGAACGCGGCGTCACTGCGTTCAATCGCACCGAGATAACGGGATCAGGAGGAAGCATTTGGACGCAGTGTTGCTGAAGAAGGTCTACGTGGTGGTTGCGCTCCTCGCGGTCGGCAGCGCGATGATCGAAGGGCTGGTGCTGACATTGACGGCAGGCAGGCAATACGACTGGCGCGGCGCGATGGCGTCGCTCGCGGTCGCTGCCGGGCGCCGTCTTGCCGACTTTATTCCGGCGTTCCTGGCGCTGCCGGGTGCGGCATGGCTTTACGAACATCGGGTGCTCAACTGGGACATGAAAGATCCGCTGAGTTGGGCGGTGCTGTTTCTTGCACTCGAATTTGCCTACTACTGGTTTCACCGCGCGAGTCACCGCGTGCGCTGGTTCTGGGCCAATCATGCCGTGCACCATTCGCCCAATCAGTTCAACCTCTCGGCCGCCTATCGCCTCGGCTGGTTCAGCAAGATCACGCTGTCGCTGGTGTTCTTTTCGCCGCTGGCGTTGCTGGGCTTTGCGCCACAGGTCATTCTGGTGGCGTTTGCGATCAATCTGCTCTATCAGTTCTGGATTCACGCCGAGTGGATCCCGAAGCTTGGCTTTCTTGAAGGCATCATCAACACGCCGTCGGCGCACCGGGTGCATCACGCGTCCAACCTCGAATATCTCGATGCCAACTATGGCGGCGTGCTGTTAATTTTTGATCGCCTGTTTGGCACCTACGTCCCCGAGCGCGACGACCTCAAGCCGCGTTACGGCTGGGTCAAACCGTTGACGTCCAACAACCCGCTGCGCATCGTGTTTCAGCCGTGGATCGACATCATTGCTGACCTGCGCAAGGCTCGCTCGGCGCGTGACGTGGCGGGCTACCTGTTTGGTCCGCCGGGCTGGCAGCCCGATGGCAATGGTCCCACCACCGAAAACATGCGGCGGCAGGCCGCTCACGGCGCCGACGGCAGCGGCTAGCGCGCACGACGCAGATGCCGCGCAAAGCCGCGCCGCATCAGTTCGAACCAGAGCGCTGCGACTACCGCCAGCGCAGGCAACATCAGGCCCGCAGACCACGGCAACGCGGCGAAGCGGAACAGTCCGGCCAGCGCGGGCACGGCAACTACCAGCAACAGCAACCCGGCCGTCGCTGAGGTGACGATCCACAGCGTGCGGTTGGGTCGCCGCAAGCTGGCCAGCAGCGAGACGTGATGCGAGCGGTTGGACAGTATCAGCGCCAGATTTGCCACCACTAGGGCGCAGAAGCCAAAGGCGCGCGCCTGTTCTTCGGTCAACTGCTGCAAGCCCCAGCCGTAGGCCACCATTACCACCACTAGCGCACCGGCGCCTTGCAGCAGTGCGAAGGCCAGTGTGGCGCCGCCGAACAGGCTGGCGCCGGTGTCACGCGGCGGTCGCTGCATCACATCGCGTTCAGCGGGCTCGTTCTCAAACGCCAGCGAGCAGGCCGGATCAATCACCAGCTCGAGAAAGGCGATGTGCAGCGGCAACAGCATCACCGGCCAGCCAAGCAGCACCGGCAGTAGCGCCATGCCGGCGATCGGCACGTGCACGGCCAGCAGGTAGGACATCGATTTCTGCAGGTTGTCGAAGATGCGGCGACCGAGCCGCACGGCCCGCACGATGGAGCTGAAGTTGTCGTCGAGCAACACGATGGATGCTGCCTCGCGCGCGACATCGGTGCCGCGGCCGCCCATCGCCACGCCGACGTGCGCAGCCTTCAGCGCTGGCGCATCGTTGACGCCGTCACCGGTCATGGCGACGACGTCGCCCTGCGCCTTCAGCGCCTGCACGATACGCAGCTTCTGCTCCGGCGCGATGCGGGCGCAGACATTGACGCTGCGCAGTCGCAGCTGCAGTTGCGTGTCACTCAGTTGCGCCAGCTCGTCGCCTGACAGCACGGCGGAGTCACCGGTGTTGCCGACCAGCAGACCCGCACTCTGGGCGATGCTCCGCGCCGTTGCCGGGTAGTCACCGGTGATCATGATGACGCGAATGCCCGCCGAACGGCACTGCGCGACGGCGTGAGGTATCTCCGGCCGGATCGGGTCGGCCAGTCCGATCAGGCCGAGATATTCAAAGTCGAAATCGTGTTCACCGGCTGGCCACGGCGAATCCGTCGTGCCGCGATAGCGGGCGCGGGCGGCGGCCAGCACGCGCAGGCCATCGCTCGCCATGCTGTCCACCTGACTTGCGATACTGGCTCGCGCAGCCGGGCTGAGGTGGCAAAGATCGACGATGGCCTCTGGCGCGCCCTTGGCGGCCACCACAAAATCGTCGCCGTCGCGCGCCTTCCACACCTGTGCCATCGCCCGCAGCTCGGGCGTGAGCCCGTAGCCGTGCGCGAGCGTCCAGTCGCGATGCAAGTGCTCGGTGTTGGCGAGAAAGTGCTCGCCGAGGCGGTGAAACGCCTTTTCCATCGGATCGAACGGGTCTGGCGCGCTGGCGAGAATGGTGTACTCGACCAGCGCATGAAAGGCTTCCGGCAGTTCGCCGCGTTCGCCGTAGTCGATGTCGAGCGTGGCGCTGCTGGCCTCGCTGCCGACGCGCAGCCGGGCGACGGTCATGCGGTTCTCGGTCAGTGTGCCGGTCTTGTCGGCGCACAGCACCGAGGTGGCCCCCAGCGTCTCGATGGCCGTGATGCGCCGGGTCAGCACCTTTTCCTTCGACAGCCGCCAGGCGCCGAGCGCCGGAAACACCGTCATCACCACCGGATATTCCTCGGGCAACAGCGCCATCGCCAGTGCGATACCGGCCAGCAGCGCCTGCAGCCAGTCGCCACGCAGCAGGCCGTAGATGCCAACCAGTACCAGACTCAGGCAGACCGCCAGTACGGCGAGATTGCGTACCAGCGCGGTGGTCTGCATTTGCAGCGGCGAGCGTTCGACCGCAAGCGTCGCCAGCGAGGTGCCGATGCGGCCAATGGCACTGCGTGGACCCGTTGCTGTGACGCGTGCCATACCTTGCCCCTGCACGATGAGGGTGCCGGAGTAGACGTGCGGCTGGTCATCGCCGCCGGGGGTGGGCGTGCCCGTAGCGGTGGCCGGGGCATCTGGGGCGGTGATCTTGCGCACCGGCACCGGCTCGCCGGTCAGCAGCGATTCGTCGGCCATCAGGTCGTGGCCTTCGATCAGGATGGCGTCCGCCGGCACCCGGTCGCCCTCGGCGAGCAGCAGCACGTCGCCAGCAACCACATCGCGACCGGCGATCCGTTGCGCCTGACCGTCGCGGATAACCCGGGCACGCGGACTGGTCAGGTCGCGCAGGGCCTCCAGTGCCCGCTCGGTCTTGCCCTCCTGGTAGAGCGTGAGGCCCAGCATGATCAGCACCGCAGCGAACAGGGTGATGCCCTCGACGGCCTCGCCGAACAGCAGATACAAGGTGCCGGCGGCGAGCAGCAGCAGGAACATCGGCTCGCGGGCGGTGTCGGCAATGATCGCCAGAATGCCCCGACGGCCATCGGTCGCCAGTGCATTGGGGCCGTCGCGGTGCAGGCGCTGCGCGGCGTCGTGACTGCTTAGCCCGCTGCTGATTGAGGTGGCAGCAGCGGTCGTTGATGCGGTGTCTTGCATGGCGGTCAGCATAACGCCGCGAGGGGGCGACCGGGGCACTTGCAGGAACTAATCAACTTTCTGGCGAAACCCTGGATGATCAAGGGCTCAGCGCTAAATTGACATTTAGTCGACTTTCCACCGTTTTCTGCTTGGAGCCCTGATTGGATAAGGTTTTCATGAAAAAGATGAAAGCCAACGCAAGCCCGCCGCCGTGCCCCTGACGGCAACGAAGGGAGCCTGGCGCTCCGGTAGAATTTCTCTTTCCCGTCAGGTTAGCCATGACCAAATACGTGTTCGTGACCGGCGGGGTGGTGTCTTCCCTCGGAAAAGGCATCGCCGCCGCCTCTCTCGCCGCGATTCTTGAATCGCGCGGCCTCAAAGTCTCCCTCGTCAAACTCGATCCCTACATCAACGTCGATCCGGGCACCATGAGCCCGTATCAGCACGGTGAGGTATATGTGACCGAGGATGGTGCCGAAACTGATCTCGACCTCGGCCATTACGAGCGCTTCGTGTCGCGAAAGATGACGACGCGCAACAGCTTTACGTCCGGCAAGGTCTACCAGAACGTGATCAACAAGGAGCGCCGCGGCGACTACCTTGGCGGCACGGTGCAGGTGATTCCGCACATCACCGACGAGATCAAGTCCCAGATCAAGAACGCCGGCGAAGGTCTCGACGTGCTGATGGTCGAGATTGGCGGCACCGTGGGCGATATCGAGTCGCTGCCCTTCATGGAGGCCATCCGCCAGATGGGCGTCGAAGTAGGGCGCCGCAACCGCTGCTACATCCACCTGACGCTGGTGCCTTACATCGCCAGCGCTGGTGAGCTGAAAACCAAGCCGACGCAGCACAGTGTGCAGAAGCTGCGCGAGATCGGCATCTTCCCGGATGTGCTGCTGTGCCGCTCCGACCGGCCGGTGCCGGAGGACGAAAAGAAGAAGATCGCACTGTTCACCAACGTCGAGCAGCGTGCCGTGATTTCGGTGCCCGATGTGGACACCATCTTCAAGGTGCCGCAGCTGCTGCACGACCAGATGCTCGATGAAATCGTCTGCCACACGCTCGATTTGCTGGCCAAACCGGCCAATCTGGCGCCGTGGACGCACATCGTTGAACGCACGCTGCGCCCGAAGCATGAGGTCGACATTGCCTTTGTGGGCAAATATGTCGAGCTGATCGATGCCTACAAATCGATCAACGAGGCGCTCAAGGCCGGCGGTATTCACAACGACTGCAAGGTCAACATCCACTACCTCGAATCGGAAAAGATCGAGGCCGAGGGCGTGGCCATGTTCAAAGGCATGGACGCGATTCTGGTGGGCCCGGGCTTCGGTGAGCGTGGCATCGAGGGCAAGATTCTGGCTGCGAAGTACGCTCGCGAGAACCGGGTGCCTTACCTTGGCATCTGCCTGGGCATGCAGATTGCGATCATCGAGTTCGCCCGCGACGTTTGCGGCCTCAAAGACGCGCATTCCACCGAATTCAACTTCGACACGCCGGACCCGGTGGTCGGGCTGATCACCGAGTGGCAGGACGCCACCGGCGAGGTGCAGAAGCGCACGCGCAGCTCCGACAAGGGCGGCACCATGCGCCTGGGCGCGCAGAAGGCTTCGCTGAAGGCGGGCTCGCTGGCAGCGCGCGTCTACGGTAGCACCGAGATCAACGAACGGCACCGCCATCGCTACGAGGTCAACAGCAATTACGTCGAGAAGTTCGAGGCGAAAGGGCTGGTCGTCTCCGGTCGATCGGCGGTGCAGGATCTGGTCGAGGTCATGGAGTATCCGCAAAGCGTGCATCCGTGGTTCCTTGGCGTGCAGTACCACCCCGAGTTCAACTCCACGCCGCGCGGCGGGCATCCGCTGTTCAAGGCCTTCGTGGGCGCTGCAATGGCGCAGCGCGAGGCGATGCAGCAGAAAGCGGCGAGCGCCGAAAAGGCGGTGGCATGAAGCTGTGCGGTTTTGAGGTCGGCCTCGACCAACCGTTCTTCCTGATCGCCGGGCCTTGCGTGGTCGAGAGCGAGCAGCTGCAACTGGACGCCGCCGGGCAGCTCAAGGAGATCACGTCCGCGCTGGGCATTCCGTTCATCTTCAAGTCGAGCTTTGACAAGGCCAATCGTTCCAGCAGTTCGGGCTTTCGCGGGCTCGGGCGCAGCGAGGGCCTGCGTATCCTGAGCGAGGTTCGCCGGCAGATCGGCGTACCGGTGCTGACCGACGTGCACAATGAGGACGAAGTCGCCGAGGTCGCCGCAGTCGTCGACGTGTTGCAGACACCTGCCTTGCTGGCGCGACAGACTGACTTCATCCAGAAGGTTGCCGCCGCCGGCAAGCCGGTGAATGTGAAGAAGGGGCAGTTCATGGCTCCCGGCGACATGAAGAACGTCGTAGCCAAGGCAAAGGAGGCCAACGGCGGTGCTGACACCATCATGGTCTGTGAGCGCGGCGTGAGTTTTGGCTACAACAATCTGGTGAGCGACATGCGCTCGCTGGCGATCATGCGTGACACCGGTTGCCCGGTGGTTTTCGACGCCACACATTCGGTGCAGTTGCCCGGCGGGCTTGGCACCTCCAGCGGCGGCGAGCGTCAGTATGTGCCGATCCTGGCCCGCGCAGCCATTGCCGCCGGCGTGTCGGGTGTGTTCATGGAGACGCATCCCACGCCCGACACCGCATTGTGCGATGGCCCCAACGCCTGGCCGTTACCGCGCATGAAGGCTTTGCTGGAGCAGATGGTGGCCATTGACCGGGTGGTCAAGGCGCAGCCGTTCGCCGAAAACTCGCTGGCCGGGCCGCACAAGCTCTAGCCCCGGTGTGTGGGTGTCGCGAACGGCGGCAGACCATCGGGCCAGCGACCGCATTTTTGAATCGTTACAGACAGGAAACTTATGAGCGCCATTGTTGACGTCATCGCCCGTGAAATTCTTGATTCGCGCGGCAACCCCACCGTTGAAGCCGATGTGGTGCTGGAAAGCGGCGCTACGGGTCGCGCTGCTGTGCCGAGTGGCGCTTCGACCGGCTCGCGCGAGGCCATTGAGCTGCGCGATGGCGACAAGGGTCGCTATCTCGGCAAGGGTGTGCTGAAGGCGGTCGAATATGTCAACACCGAGATCTGCGAGGCGCTGCTGGGCCTTGACGGCGAGGAGCAGACCCGCGTTGACCGTGTGCTGATCGACCTTGACGGCACCGAAAACAAGTCGCGCATCGGTGCCAACGCCATGCTCGCGGTGTCCTGCGCGGTCGCGAAGGCCTCGGCCGAAGATGCCGGCCTGCCGCTGTATCGCTATTTCGGTGGTGCCGGGCCGATGAGCCTCCCGGTGCCGATGATGAACGTGATCAACGGCGGTGCCCACGCCAACAACTCGGTCGATCTGCAGGAATTCATGATCCTGCCGGTCGGTGCACCAAGCTTCCGCGAGGCGCTGCGCTGGGGCGCCGAGGTGTTCCATACGCTCAAGAAACTGATCGACAGCAAGGGCTGGCCGACGCAGGTGGGCGACGAGGGCGGTTTCGCGCCTGACCTGAAATCGAACGAAGAAGCGCTGACGCTGCTGATGCAGGCGATCGAGAAGGCCGGCTACAAGCCAGGCGAGCAGATCGCGCTGGGCCTCGACTGCGCGGCCAGCGAGTTCTACAAGGACGGCAAGTACCACCTCGAAGGCGAGGGCCGCTCGCTGACCAGCGCCGAGCTGACGGACCTTTGGGCCGACTGGGCCGCGCGCTACCCGATCGTCAGCATTGAAGACGGCATGGCCGAAGGCGACTGGGACGGCTGGAAGATGCTGACCGACAAGCTGGGCAAGAAAGTGCAGCTGGTCGGCGATGACCTGTTCGTCACCAACACCAAAATCCTGAAAGAAGGCATCCAGAAGGGCGTGGCCAACTCGATCCTGATCAAGATCAACCAGATCGGCACGTTGTCGGAAACCTTCGCGGCCATCGAGATGGCCAAGCGCGCGGCTTACACCAACGTGATCTCGCACCGCTCCGGCGAAACCGAGGACTCGCTGATCGCCGATCTCGCGGTTGGCACCAACGCGGGCCAGATCAAGACCGGCTCGCTGTCGCGCTCGGACCGCACTGCCAAGTACAACCAGCTGATCCGCATCGAGGAAGACTTGGGTGACGTTGCCAGCTACGCAGGCGCCGACGTGTTTGCGCGGTTCAAGCGCTAACAGGTGATTGTGGCGAGTCAGTCGTTCCATGAAGCTCGGGACATCGGCATGATCGGACGCGTCATCTTCGCCGCGCTGGTGCTGATGTTCCTCGGGCTTCAGTACAAGCTCTGGTTTGACAAGGGCTCGGTGCCGCGCGCGCATGCGCTCGAGCAGGAGCTGTCGGAACTGAAGGCGAAGAACGAAGACGCCAGGCAAAAGAATGCCGTGCTCGATGCCGACGTGCGCGATCTGGAAAAGGCGGGCGAGGCGATCGAAGAGCGCGCCCGCAGTGAGCTGGGCATGGTCAAGAAGGGCGAAACGCTGATTCAGGTGAAGGAGTTGCCGGCGCCGGCAGCGGCTCCGGCGGCCAGTGGCAACTCGCCCGTACCGGCAAAAAAGCAATAGCTTTGCGATGAAAGCCTTGTTAGCTATGGGCTCCGAGCGCGATTCGGCATTTTGTCGACTTTCCGCCTCTTTTGGCGCTGAGCCCAGACCCGATGCGGGTTTCGTAGCAATGTTGTTACGATTTGCCGGTCACGGTCGCCGTGCGATCGATGCGCGGGCTGCTTTGATGCTGTGCAGTTGAAGACGATCACCTCCCGCGACAACGCGCTGTTCAAGCGCTTCGCGGCGTTGTCACGCTCGGCGCCGGCCCGCAAGCGCGATGGCATGTGCCTGCTTGAGGGCGAGCACCTCGCGCAAAGCTACGTCGAGCGGGTGGGTGCGCTGGAAATCGTCGCCATTCGTTCGGCCGGTGAGGGCAACGTGTTGACCGCAGCGCAGCGATCGCTGGTCGATCGCGCGCATGAGGCCGTGCTGGTGGCGCCGCAGCTCTTTGATTCCTTGTCCACGCTGGTCAGCCCGACCGGCGTACTGGCGATCGCAGCGACGCCACCGGTACCTGCGCTGGCAACCAGCGGTTTCGTGCTTGCGCTGGATGAAGTGCAGGATCCCGGCAACGTCGGCACACTGATCCGCACCGCGGCTGCGGCCGGGGTCGAACAGGTCTGGCTGTCGCCCGGTTGCGCATTTGCGTGGAGCGTGAAGACGCTGCGCGCGGCCCAGGGCGCTCACTTCCATACGCAGGTGGTCGAGGCCGTCGCGCTGCCGGAGGCGCTGGCAGCATTCACCGGTCAGCGCTGGGCAACTTTGCCGAGAGACTTGGGTTCGGTGAAAACAGTCTCCCTGTTCGATGCCTGTTTCGGCGCCAGCAACGTGCTGGTGCTGTCCAACGAGGGGCATGGACTGAGCGAGGCAATCGTTCCGGCGTTGAGCGGCGGGCTGTGCATCCCGATGGAGGCCGGTATCGAGTCGCTGAACGTTGCCACCGCCGGCGCGATCGCACTCTACACGATGCTCGGGCAGCGAATGTCGGCGCGCCAGTAGCGCCGGGCAGCGCTTTGCAGCGCTACTTGATCAGTCCCGCATCCCGCATCGCTGATTCGATCCGGGTGTGCTCGCTGTCGACAAACTGATCGAAATCGGGGCCGGTCAACAACGCGGGCGTCCAGCCGTTGGTCACCAGCGCCTCGATCCAGGATTTCTGGCGCACCGCCAGAGTTACCGCCCGCGTCAGCGTCCGGCGCTGCTCGGCGCTGAGGCCCGGCGCGCCATAGACGCCACGCCAGTTGCTGATTTCGACGTCAACCCCTTGTTCGCGCAGCGTCGGCGTGGGGTTTCCGGCCACCCGCTCGGGCGCCGTAATCGCGATGGCGCGCAGCTTGCCCGCACGGATCAGCGGTGCCAGCTCATTCCAGCCCGACGTTCCGATGGTGACATGATCGCCAACGATCGCGGCGGACACTTCGCCGCCGCCCTGAAACGGCAGATAGTTGATGCGCATCGGATTCACCCCGGCGATGCGCGCGATCTGGGCAATCGAAATCTGGTCAACCGAGCCCCGGGAGCCACCGCCCCACTTGACCGAGGCGGGATCGCGCTTGAGCATGTCAATCACATCCCGCATGGTGCGAATGGGCGAGCTCGGTGGCACTGCAAACACGTTGTACTCGTAGAACAGCCTGGCGATGGGTGTTGCCTGCGCCAGCGATGCCGGCGGCCGGTTTTGCACGATGGCGCCGACCATGACCGCGCCGGTGACCAGAAAGGTGTTGCGCTCGCTACGGTGGTTGCCAACAAAATGAGCCAGTGCGATGGTGCCGCCGGCACCGCCCTTGTAGTCAAAGCTTGCAGATTGCGCGACACCCGCATCAATCATGGCCTGTGCAAGACTGCGCGCAGTCTGGTCGTAGCCGCCTCCGGGGTTGGTGCCAATCAGGAATTGCACACGGTCCAGCGCCTGTACCGATAGCGGCAGCAACAGGACAGCTGCAAGCATGAGCAGCGCCGACAACGCATGAGCGACCGCGCGGCACGGTAACATCGCGTCCGGGGAGGATTGCCGGTCAGGCATGGCTTTGCGATTGACGGACGGCGTATTCATTGACGTGGCGTTATGGGCGTTTGCGGTCGCAAGACCGGAGTCGGGGACTTGTGCGCCCCAATCGATCTGTCGTCCAGAAGAATATGCATTTGATGCTAGGTACTCGCACTGTCGCGAGGCTGTCCGTCGCAATGGGTTGCATGCAGCGATCAACGCGATAACGGCAAAAACGAAAAGCGCATGGCAAGCATGACATCCGGCGGTGACAAACCGCGTTTGCTGGTGGTGGAGGACGATCCGGCGCTGGCGCAAGCGCTCGCGCTCGGGCTTTCGCGCCGCGGCTTCAATGTGGCACAGGCCACCAATGGGCAGACTGCGCTCGATCGAGCCTGCAGCGAGCCATTTGCGGCCATCGTGCTTGATCTGACACTGCCGGAGCTGGATGGTCTGGAGGTGCTGCGCGGCATGCGCGGCAAGGGCATTGGTACACCGGTGATTGTGCTCACCGCCCGCGGTACGGTGGGCGACCGGGTGCAGGGCCTGCGCCTTGGCGCCGATGACTACTTGCCCAAGCCCTTTGATCTCGACGAACTGGAGGCGCGTCTGCTCGCCCTGTTGCGGCGCGGTCGCGGTGGTGTGCAGGCCAGCGGCTCGGCGCGGCTTGATTTTGGCGCGCTGGCGATCGATGAGGCGGCCGGCGTCTGTTACGCCAACGGCGAGGCCATTGAGCTGTCAGCCCGTGAATTTGCCATGCTGTCGGCGCTGATGGAGCGACCGGCGCATGCGGTGACGCGCGACCGCCTGTGGGAGCGCGTGTTTGCCGATGGCAGCGATGCCCAGCCCGACGCCATTGAGGTGGTGGCCTACCGGCTGCGCAAGAAGATCGCCGGGCTCGGCGTGGAGCTGGTGGCGCTGCGCGGCGTTGGCTACCTGATTCGCGAGAAACGCGCCGAGTAGCGGGCAAACCAATGGCACTGCTTGCCGGGCGTGAACTCTCGATCCGGCGTCGGCTTGCCGTCCTGATCCTCGGTGCGCTGGTGACCTTTCTGATCATCGACACCACGGTGATCTACCAGAACACGCTGGAATCGATCAACATCGCCTACGACCGCACGCTGCTGGCGTCGGCGCGTGCGATTGGCGATACCGTCAAGTTTGAGGAGGGCAAGCTCAGCGCATCGCTGCCCTATGCCACGCTGGAAGTGTTCGAGGCGGTGACGCGCGGTCGCATCGTCTACCGGGTGAGCGATTTTGACGGCGGCTTCCTGTCCGGTTATCAAGAGCTCCCCAAGCACAACGGAGTGTTCCCGAAGCGAACGCCCTACGCGGCACTGGCCTCGTTTTACGAGGACAAGTTCGAGGGTGATCCGGTGCGTGTCGTGGCCCTGTTGCAGCCGGTGTACGACGGCCAGAGTTACCGCATGGTGACGGTGCAGGTGGCCGAGACGCTGGAACTGCGCAAGTCGCTGGCGCAGCAGGGGCTGATCTCGACGCTGGACCGGCAGGTGATCTTCCTGATGATTCTGTCGGTGCTGATGTGGTGGCTGATCGGCCGCGGCTTGCGACCGATCTCGGTGCTGCGTCGCGAGCTGCTCGAGCGTGATCCGGACTCACTGTCGCCGCTGGTCACGCCGGCACCACGCGAGCTGCGGCCCATTGTTGAGGCCTTGAACGAAGTGATGGCGCGCTTGAAGGGCGTGCTCGACAACCGCCAGCGCTTCGTCCGTGATGCCTCGCATCAGTTGCGCACGCCGCTCGCCGTGCTCAAGGCGCAGGTGCAGAACGCGCAACGGGGTGACTTGGCGCCCGACGTGGCCTTTGCCGAGCTGTCGCAGTCGGTGGACCGGGCGACCCGCGTTGCCAACCAGATGCTCGCGTTGGCCAAAGTAGCGCAACTGGAGAGCGAAGCGCCGGAGGCCTCCGAGCAGACCGAGCTGGTGTCGCTGGCGCGTGATCTGGCGGTTGAATGCTCGCCGCTGCTGGCGGACAAGGCGCTGGATTTTGCGCTGGAGGCGCCGGAGCACCGGCCGGTGGTGGTGGCGGCGCATGAATGGATGATTCGTGAGCTGCTGCGTAATCTGGTGAGCAATGCCATCCGGCACACGCCGCCGGGATCGGCAATCGGTATCGACATCGTTCTGGCCGGGCGTACCGTGCTGATGTCGGTGTGGGACAGCGGCCCGGGACTGGACGCAGAGCGGGAGGCGAAGCTGTTTGAGCCGTTCTCGTCGGGCGATCCCAACAGCGGCAGCGGTCTTGGGCTGGTGATCTGTCGTGACATCTGCCGCGCGGTGGGGGCCCGGCTTACGCTGCGCAACCGCAGTCGCGCCGAGCCTGGTGTATCAGGCCTGCGCGTGACGGTTGAAGTGTCCTATGAAGATGCACCTGTCAGGGACATTGCCACTGCCTAGAAGATATGGCGGTCGAGTTTGTGTTCGAGCAGGATCGTGGTGGCCAGCTCTTCGATTGACTTGGTCGAGGTGTTGAGCACCTGAATCCGCGCGTCGCGCATCATGCGTTCGGCGGCGGCGACCTCGTAGCGGCATTGCTCGGCGCTGGCGTACTTCGAATGCGGCTTGCGTTCCTGGCGGATGGCCTGAAGGCGGTCTGGGGCGATGGTTAGCCCGAACAGCTTGTCACGATGACGCACGATGGAGTCGGGCAGCGCACCGCGTTCGAAATCGTCCGGGGTCAGCGGGAAATTGGCGCAACGAATGCCGCATTGCAGGCCGAGATACAGCGACGTCGGTGTCTTGCCGCAACGCGATACGCCGACCAGAATGACCTGGGCGCGATCAAGCTCCTTGATGCTCTGACCGTCGTCGTGCGCCAGCACGTAGTTGATCGCTTCGATACGGGTGAAATATTCGCCCTGATTGCGCAGCCCGTGCGAACGTCCTGCCGCGTGCGAGCTCTTGACGCCCAGTTCCTGTTCCAGCGGTGAGATGAAGATCTGGAAGAAATCCAGCACGAAGGCGTCGGAATCGCGCATGCGTTCGCTGAGCTGCTCGTTGACGATGGACGAGATGACGATCGGGCGCTTGCCGTCGGCCTCGCGGCAGGCGTTGATCTGCGAGATGGCGCGATCGACCGCTTCGGACGAGTCCACGAATGGAATGGTGGTCTTGCGGAAATCGACCCCATCAAATTGCGTCAACAAGGAGTTGCCCAGTGCCTCGGCGGTGATGCCGGTGCGGTCTGAGACAAAGAAAACACTACGCCGGTTGGGCATGCAGTACCTCGGATTCTGGCCAGTCGTGCCAGACGGGCTTCAGGGTGGGCGACAGGCGCGGGAGATCGCCAAAGCGAACGCGGCTTTCGCTTGGGCTGTGGAAATCGCTGCCGATTGAAGCGAGCAGGTTGAATTTTCTGGACAGTGCGGCGTACTGTGCCCATTCGGGCGGATGATGCGCCGCGCAGACGACCTCGACGGCTTCGCCGCCAGCGTCGGCAAAGGCTTTCAGCAGCCCATTGGCGCCGCCGTGCTGGTCGACTTCATAACGCCCCGGATGCGCCAGCACGGCCCGCCCGCCAGCGGCGCGGATAACAGCGATGGCTTCCGTCATCGGCAGCCATTGCTGCTTGACATATCCTGGCTTGCCTGGCTTCATGAAGCGGGCGAAGACTTCCCCCATCGAACCGCACACCCCGCGATCGATCAGGTGGCGCGCAAAGTGGGTGCGCGAGATGAGGTCGGGGTTCGGGGCATACGCCGCAGCACCAGCCAGGACGTCGACGATCCCGATTGCCGCAAATGCAGCATCCATGCGACGGGCACGTTCACCGCGTTGCTCGCGAATCTGCGACAGGCTCTGCTGCAGTGCGGGATGCTTTTCGTCAATGCGCAACCCCACGATGTGGACAGAAACGCCTTGCCACTCGCTTGAAATTTCGACCCCGGAGACGAACTGCATGCCGAAACCCTGCGCGTACCCGCGGGCTTCGCCGACACCGCCCAGCTCATCATGGTCAGTCAGGGCGATCAGGCGAACCCCGCGACTATGCGCCAGCGACATCAGATCTGCGACAGCGAGGGTCCCGTCCGAGTAGCGTGAATGGCAGTGAAGATCTGCAACACCCGTCATATTATTCATTATAGAAACGGTGCATGGATGGGCGTTTGATAGCTTGACACCATATACTTGGTATATGCGTTTGGCATAAGTCCGGAGCGATACGCATGACAGCAAAGGCGGCGCAACAGCCTGGTCATGATGGATGTGTCCGCGACGTAGTTGTTCTTGGAGGCACGGCGAGGCGATGGGTCTATTTCAAAAAATCAACAATCCACGAGAGATTCGTCAGAAACTCGGGCTCAATCAGGAAGAGTTCTGGCAGAAGATCGGCGTGACACAAAGCGGCGGCTCCCGCTATGAAGCTGGCCGCGATATGCCGAAGCCGGTGACCGAGTTGCTCCGGCTCGTCCACCTTGAAGGCGTGGATCTGAGTTCGGTGCGCAAGGAAGACATTCAGATCATCGAGTTTCTGCGCGGCAAACACCCGGATCTTTATGCCAAGCTGCGCGACGCTGTGGCCGACGAAACAGGCGTCGGGTCGTCGTCGATTTTCTGACGGTTGTCCGCGTTGACGCTTGTCAACCGGATTTGTGCGTCGCAACATATTGCTGTGACGCTTCGCTAGAATGCCTGTCGTTATCTACACGGAGGCACCATGTCGCGACGCGCTACGCACCTCAACTCCCGGCTCCTGAGCTGGCTTGACGACCTCCGGATGACTGATGTCCCGGATTACGGGGGCAAAAATGCGTCGCTTGGGGAACTGCTCGGTAATCTTGCAGAAAAAGGCGTTCAGGTGCCGGGTGGCGTTGCCACCAGTGCTCAGGCCTTCCGAGACTTCCTTTCTCTCAATAAACTGACCGAGCGGGTTGCCACACGACTCGCCGGTCTCGATGTTGACGACGTGCAGGCGTTGACCAGCGCCGGTGCCGAGATTCGAGGCTGGATCGAAGCGGCTCCGTTGCCGAAAGAGTTGGAAGAGGGTATCGCGACCGCAATCGCGGCGCTCGAAGCCGAGGCTGGTGGAACAGTGAGCTGGGCGGTGCGTTCGTCCGCTACCGCTGAAGACATGCACGACGCCAGTTTTGCCGGTCAGCAGGAAACCTATCTCAATATCGTTGGCGTGCCGGCCATTCTTGACGCCGTCCGCCGGGTTTTTGCCAGCCTCTATAACGATCGTGCCATTGCCTACCGCGTGCATACCGGCTACGGCGACATTCCGGTGGCGCTGTCGGCCGGTATTCAGCAAATGGTTCGCTCCGACAGCGGTGCAGCCGGCGTGATGTTCACCCTCGACACGGAGTCCGGATTCCGGGACGCGGTGTTCGTCACATCAAGCTACGGTCTCGGCGAGATGGTGGTGCAGGGCGCCGTCAATCCCGACGAGTTCTACGTCTTCAAGCCGGCTCTGCGTGCAAAGCGCCCGGCCATTCTGCGCCGCACGCTGGGTAGCAAGATGCAGAAGATGGTGTTTGGCAGCGAAGCCAAAGCTGGCAAATCCACGCACATCGAGGACGTTGCAGCCGCCGATCAGGCCCGCTTCTCACTCACTGATGCCGAAGTGGAAATGCTGGCTGGCTACGCGCTGACCATTGAGGAGCACTACGGACGCCCGATGGACATCGAGTGGGGCAAAGACGGCGGCACCGGGAAGATTTACATCCTGCAGGCCCGACCGGAGACGGTGAAAGCACGCGAGGACGGCGCCAAAACGCTGGTCCGCTATCGCATGCAGGAGCACGGCAAGGTGGTGGCAAGCGGCCGCGCTATTGGCCAGAAGATCGGGCAGGGGCAGGTCCGCATCGTGCGCCGCGCCGCCGAGATGGACATTGTCAAGGAAGGCGACGTGCTGGTAGCCGACATGACCGATCCCGACTGGGAGCCGGTGATGAAGCGCGCCAGCGCGATTGTTACCAATCGGGGCGGGCGGACTTGTCACGCGGCAATCATTGCGCGCGAGCTGGGCATTCCGGCGGTGGTTGGCTGTGGCGATGCAACAGACACCCTGAGCAACGGCGATCAGGTCACCGTGAGCTGTGCCGAGGGCGATACTGGCAAGATTTACGAGGGCAAGCTGGCCTTTGAGCGTACCGAAGTCGCGCTCGACAAGATGCCGGATGCGCCGACCAAGATCATGCTCAACGTCGCCAACCCGGATCTCGCCTTCGAGTTCTCGCAGGTCCCCAATCATGGCGTTGGGCTGGCGCGTCTGGAATTCATCATCAATCGCCAGATCGGTATTCATCCGCGTGCGCTGCTGGAGTTCGATACGCTGCCGGCCGATCTGAAGGCCAGAGTCGCGGAGCGTATTCACGGCTACGACTCGCCGCGCCACTACTTCGTACAGCGCCTGTCTGAAGGCGTCGCTACCATCGCCGCCGCTTTTGCACCGCGGCCGGTCATTGTGCGCATGAGCGACTTCAAGTCGAACGAATACGCCAATCTGCTGGGCGGTGACCGTTATGAGCCGCACGAGGAAAACCCGATGATCGGCTTCCGTGGCGCGTCGCGCTACGTGGCGCCGGAGTTCCGTGACTGTTTCGCGCTTGAGTGCGAAGCGTTGCGCTACGTTCGCGACACCATGGGGCTAACCAACGTCGAAGTGATGATTCCATTCGTGCGCACCACTACCGAGGCGGCCGAAGTGGTGAAGGCGTTGGCTGCGCACGGCCTGGAACGCGGCAAGAACGGCCTGCGTCTGATCATGATGTGTGAGGTGCCATCGAACGCGCTGCTGGCCGAGGACTTCCTCGAGTACTTCGACGGCTTCTCGATTGGCTCCAACGATCTGACGCAATTGACGCTGGCGGTCGATCGTGACGCCGGTGGCCAGATCGCTTCCATCTTCGACGAGCGCAACCCGGCCGTGAAGAAAATGCTCGGCTTCGCAATCGATGCCTGTCGTGCCAAGGGCAAGTACGTCGGTATCTGCGGTCAGGGCCCTTCGGATCATCCGGACCTGGCGGCCTGGCTTGTTGATCGCGGCATCGAGTCGCTGTCACTGAACCCCGACGCGGCGATCGATACCTGGTTGCTGCTGGCAAAACGCAAGGCCTGACCCGTTGTTTGTTTGCCGTCTGCCAAAGCGATGAAGCTTCGTCACCGTGCACGCGCGGCGGTGGTCGGCGTGTCGCTGGCCGGCGGTGGCATGTGCGGATGGGCAGGCGCCCCGTTCTGGCTGGTGGCTGCAATGTTGGCCGCCGGCATCTTCGTCGCGCTAAGACCGTTCGGGAAAGTGGCTACCGACGACGAGGTCGAAGCGCTGCAAGACAGACTGGGCGACGCACGCCGCGGTGTTGAGGCCTCGCTGGCTGGTCCTGACGTCGTGCAGTCGGTGGTGACACCGGTCTGCGTGACTTTTCCTCGTAGCGTGGTTACTCGCCTGGGCCGCTTGCCACTGGAGCAACGTTCCATGTTGCTGCGCGACGAGATTACCGCTTCGCGATGGCACGCGTTGACGACGCTGCTGCGTATGCAGCCCGCAGGAGTCGAAACACGTGGAAATTTTTTGGCAAGATTTATTGATTTCGCACTTGCCAAACCGAAGCAGTTGTGACTATAATTTCAGTCTTGCTTGGGGGTATAGCTCAGCTGGGAGAGCGCTACAATGGCATTGTAGAGGTCAGCGGTTCGATCCCGCTTACCTCCACCAAAGCAAATACTGTTAGTTCCTTGGTCCCCATCGTCTAGAGGCCTAGGACACGACCCTTTCACGGTTGTAACAGGGGTTCGAATCCCCTTGGGGACGCCAGCATGTCTGGCTTCCAGGAACTTCAGTCAAGCAATAGCCCCGCTCGCCGGGGCTTTTTTTTGCCCGCGCGTCAACTCAAAGCGGCAACGTGACTGCCTCGCTGGCTGTTTTAATGCCGCCCTTATGACGATGACGTCTCTGATAACGGCTTTTGGCGAGAAGTCTTATTCAAATTGGGCCTAAGCGCCATTTTCAATAAAGTCGACTCTGCGTCATTCATTGCTCTTAGCCCTTAATCAATGGGCATTACAGCAGTAAGCTGAAACAGGCATTTGCACGATCTTGCAGCGGTTTTCGTCTTTGCGGGCATGAGCGATCGGCCCAATTCTGCGGGGACATTGCCGCTGCGGCAGACCAGCATTTCGTCCAGACGCGGCGCGTTTCGGCTCCGGGCATGCATCGGCGATAATCGTTCGATACAAGTGTCGACGTGGGGTAACCGATGAGTGAGTGCGCCGTCAAAGCGCGCCGTACGGGAGTTGCGGCTGCTCCAGCGATTGCGGTGCTTGCCGCATTTGCTGTGGCCCCTGCGCCTGTGCTTGCGCAAGGCGCCGTGTCTGCCCGTGATTTGCAGACGCGCTGCATTGTCAACTCCATCCCCAACGCGGAAGCCCTGACGGTCTCGTGGACGGGTGAGTGCAATGCCGGCCGCGCCAATGGCGTGGGCGACGTGATCGCCTTCAGCGCCGGCAAGCTCCGCTACATCCTCCGTGGGCAATTTCGCGATGGCGACCTGCTGCGCCAGGAAAACGTCCGCGATTGTGCCGGGAACGTATGTGCCGATGACGTGCCACGCAGTCTGCTGCGCCTGCACGAGCAGGCGGCAGTGGCCAGTGCGGCGTCGCCGCCGGCGTCGTCGGCTGGAGCAGTGGTCGCTGCGCCGCCCGTGGCAGCGCCGACGCAGTCGGAGGTGCGTGCTGTCGATGGCGTCTATCGCGGACAGATTACGGTTGATCCCCGTACCGGTGCGCTGAGCGGAGAGGTTCGTGCCCAGTACAACGACGGTCGCAGCTTCGAGGGCACGTTGCGCAACAGTCGCAAAGAGGGCTTCGGCACCTATGCCTGGCCCGATGGCCAGCGCTACCGGGGGCAATGGCGTGACGATCTGCAGGATGGCAAAGGTACGCTGACGTTTGCCAACGGCGACGTTTACGAGGGTGACTTCGTCCGCAATGAACGCACCGGCACCGGCACCCTGAGCTACAAAAATGGTGGCAGTTACACCGGGCAATGGTTGCGCGGAGCCCGCGATGGCCGCGGCGTCGAGGAATGGCCCAATGGGCAGCGTTACGACGGAAGCTGGAAGAACAATCGCAAGGACGGCAGCGGCAATATGCGGTTCCCCGACGGCGACAGTTATGACGGTGACTGGCGCGATGATCGCGCCACCGGGAAAGGCGACATCCTGTTTGCCAGCGGCGACTCATACACAGGCGAGGTGCGCGATGGCGTGGCGCATGGTCAGGGCATCATGCGCTGGGGCTCTGGTGACCGCTTTGAGGGCGAGTTCGACGCCGGAAAGCCGAGCGCACGGGGCACCATGACTTTCCTTGCCGAAGTCGCGGCAGCAAGTCTACCGGCGGCCGAGCCGGAACCCGTGGTGCCCGCGCCACCTGCAGCTGCGCCAACCGCAACCCCGGCGGCGCCGTCGCGGACCAGTCTGTGCGCAGCAGCGTTCAACGCCGCACGAGACAGCGCTGCGCTCAAGCGCTTTGTTGACTCGTTTCCCGATGACGAGTGCGGTCGTCATGCCTTGGCCCGGCAAAAGATTGCCACCTGGGAGGAGCAGGCGCGGGTGGCGGCACGTGCCGCCAGCAAGGCGCTGGAAGAGCGGCAGGCCAATGCGCGGGCTTTTGTTGGCAGCACTGTCGCTTTCAGGCAGGAGTTTCCGTTTTGTGTTTCAGGAACCGGAGCAAGCTGCCAGCGCGTGGTTTACGTGTTCGATGTCAAGGCCAAAGTGCGTGACGTCGATGTGCAAAAAGGCAGGGCGCAAGTACAAATCAGCGAAGTCACGTCACTGGGTAATGAAAAAGGCGCACCATCGCAACTGTTTGCCGAAGGGCGAAGCGCGGCCACCGCAGATTTCCGCACGCGCACGGTGGGCACGGTCGCGTCCAAAACTTTTGCAGAAGTCGGTCTCGCAGGTCTGTGATCGTGTAACGGCAAAGCAGTGGTGTTTGCTGGTCATGCCAGGCGATTGCTGGTATGGTTCTCGCTGTCATAAAAGTTGAGGCCCTGCGTGTCGAGTCCGTCCAGTCAGCTGCTAGCAACCCACGCCAATTGCCTGCCGGTCGGTACGCGCGTCGCTGACTTCGAGATCATCGGCCTGATCGGTGAGGGGGGCTTCGGCATCGTCTACCTCGCCAAGGACACCTCGCTTGATCGCGTCGTGGCCCTGAAAGAATTCATGCCCGCGGCCTTTGCTGGCCGCATCGACGGCATCCGCGTTGCCGTCCGCGCCGCCAACCACAAGGCAACCTTTGACGCCGGCCTCAAGAGCTTCATCAATGAAGCGAAGATGCTGGCCAAGTTTGCCCACCCTGCGCTGGTCGAGGTGTTCCGCTTCTGGGAGGGCAATGGCACCGCCTACATGGCCATGCGCCTCTACAAAGGCGAGACACTGCGCCAGGTCCTGGCGAAGGGAACGGAAGACTTCACGGAGGAAAGAATCGCCCAGGTGATGGGGCCGATCTTTGATGCGCTGGAGATGCTGCATCGTGAGCAGGTGTTCCATCGCGATATCGCGCCGGACAACATCATGCTCGCCGATGGCCGTTCGGTACTGCTTGACTTTGGATCGGCGCGCAAGATTATCGGTGACGCCACACAGGCGCTCACTACGGTGCTGAAGCCAGGTTATGCCCCGGTCGAGCAGTACAGTGACGACGGCACCATGAAGCAGGGGGCCTGGACTGATGTTTATGCGCTCGGCGGGGTGCTCTATCACCTGGCCACTGGCAAACCGCCGTTGCAGGCGGTGTCGCGCATGTTGTCCGATCCGATGCAGACCATTAACCAGGTCACGGGCGACAAGTTTTCGATTGGTTTTTCGCAAGCGGTATCAAAAGCGATGGCGGTTCACATCGACAATCGCTTTCAGACCGTGACCGCTTTTCGCGAGGCGCTGGGTTGGAACGTCGGTCTGCAGCCGCGCGTAGTGACCTTGCCCAATCCGCAGGTATGGCTGGAGCCGGATACCGCTCCGCGCACCGGTCCGAGGCCGCCTGTTCCTGCCAGCAGCAGCGGAGAGCCACTGGTACGTGGCGAGCGTGCTGCCGCCGCGCGGGCTGGAGAGGCGCCTTCGCGGGCCCCCCTGATCGCCGGAGCAGTAGCGCTGGCGCTGGCCGTGGGGGGCGGCGCCTACTGGCTCACTCGCAAACCGGCGCCAGAACCGGTGGCGACACCGGCGCCAGCGCCCGCTCCGGCGCCGGCTGCACCGACTCCTGCCCCAGTGGCGGCGGTGCCGAGCACTCCGGCCCCTACGGCTGCTGGCGCAGGGCAAGATATGCCAACTACCGCGCCGATCGGTACCGGGACGGTCAAGTTTGAAGTCAAGCCGCGGGGGCGCATCGACGTTGACGGCTTCGCCAAAGGATTGTCGCCGCCGATGACGGAACTCAAACTCCCGGCCGGCAAACACACCGTCGAAATCATCAACCCCACTGACCCGTCGAACCGAGTGACCAGAACCGTTGACGTGACAGCCGACACATCGGTAACCGTTTCTCATACCTTCCGGTGAAACGGATGACCGTGTTCATACATTTCTGCGAGAAGAGATCATGACTGCTTCTTCTGCTACAGCCTCCAGCGCGATGCCACCAGGCACGCGGTTGGGTGAATTCGAGATTACCGGCGTGATTGGCGAGGGCGGTTTCGGCATCGTCTATAGCGCCCGTGATTCCAGCCTCGACCGCATTGTTGCCATCAAGGAATACCTGCCGTCAGCCTTTGCCAGCCGCACGACGGCGGGAACTGTTCAAGTTCGCTCGGAGGAACACACCAAGACATTCAACGCCGGGCTGTCGAGCTTCATCAACGAAGCACGCATGCTGGCCAAGTTCTCCCATCCCGGCCTGGTGGAGGTGTTCCGCTTCTGGGAAGGCAATGGCACTGCCTACATGGCGATGCGCTATTACCGCGGCGTAACGCTGCGCGAAATGCTGCGCACCAATCCGCAGGTCGTCACCGAGCAGTGGTTGTGCGAAACGCTGGACCCGATCCTGCTCGCGCTGCAGGAGCTGCACAACGAAAAGTGCTATCACCGCGATATCGCCCCTGACAATATTCTGGTGCTGCCCAATGGACGCTCGGTCCTGATGGACTTTGGTGCTGCGCGCCGCATCATCGGTGGCATGACGCGCGCGTTGACCACCGTGCTCAAGCCCGGCTACGCGCCGATCGAGCAATACTCGGATGACGGCTCGATGCAACAGGGGGCATGGACCGATATCTACGCCGTTGGCGGTGTGCTCTATCACGCGATGACCGGCAAAGTGCCGGTGCAAGCGATTTCGCGGATGATGAACGATCCGCTCAAGCCAGTTGCGGCCGCAGCCAGAGGCACCTATTCCGACAATCTCTGTGCGGTAGTGATGAAGTGTCTGGCGGTGATGCCGGAGAATCGCTATCAATCGGTCGACGAGCTGCGTGCGGCGTTGGGCTGGGTGACGACGCCGGTGAGTTCCACTGTAATTCTGCAACGCACAACCTACGCCAACGCTGCCGACTCCGCTGCCGCCAATCTCGCCCGCAGTGCTGCGGTTGCACCCGCTACACCGGCGCCTTCTGCGCCGCTCCCCGCAGCGGCGAGTGCTGCGGGCAGTGTTGATCCGCTGGCCGCGCTAATTGGCAGCCCGCCTAGCGCCCCGAAGCCCGCGCCCTCCCAGTTCGCTACGCCGGTTGCACTGCGTGGGTCCGCGCCAGCAACCGCCCCGGCGATTCCCGAATCGAAGCCTGCGGCAAGTGCGCCGCCCGCGAAGAAAAGCAATGTACTGCCGATTGCTGTTTTGGCCTTTGCTGCGCTAGCTGTTGTCGGTTCGGCCGCCTACCTGATGATGAGTCGCGGCGACAATCCCGGTGAGCCGCCGATCGCGGTAGCCCCGCCGTCGGCCGAACCGAAAGCTGCCAAGGCACCAGATGTTGCGCCACCTGGCGCGACACCTGCTGTCGAGCCGGCAACCAGCCCACCGGCGAACACAACGCCGTTGCCTGCTGTGGATGCTCCAAAAGCGCCGTCAAGTGTTCCGGATCAGGTGGCGACGAAGACGGCCGAGGCGCCCGGGACGGCATCTCCCCTTGCTACGCCTGACAAGCCCGCAGTTGGTGAACTCGGCAAAGTTGACCTGCGCATCAAGCCTTGGGGCAGCATTTCTGTGGACGGCGTTGCCAAGGGCGCGTCACCACCGACCATGCAACTTAGTCTGCCGCCAGGCACCCACACCATCGTCATTCAAAATCCTGCTGGCCCACCGGTGACCAGAACGGTCGACGTCGTAGCAGGGAAGTCAGTGACGGTTCGTCACACGTTCTAGCCCTGGGGCAGGACACAAATTCGCGCGCACAGGAGAATAATGATGAAGACGTTAATGCGTTCCCTCCACCTCGCCACCGTTGCTGCCTTGCTTTCCGCCTGCGCGACGCCACCTCCGGCAACGGTGAACCACCCGGCGCCGCCACCGCCGCCGCCGCCAGTGGCGACCGTGCCCCCTGCGCCCGTCGCACCGCCGCCTGCGGCACCCGCTGTTGACACTGGTGCCAGCGAGCGAGCTCTGGTTGCGGCAATAGGTGCCTATGACCGCGGCGAATTTGCGGCTGCCATCAGGCAGTTGAATCCGATGATTTCGGACGGCTCGCTTGATCCGGCGCAGTTGCTTCGTGCGTTGAAGGTGCTGGCGTTTTCGCAATGCTCATCGGGCGCCACGACGGCGTGTCGGCAGTCGTTTGAAAAGGCGTTCCGCGCTGATCCCAACTTTGAGTTGTTGCCGGCGGAACGCGGGCATCCGGTGTGGGGGCCACAATTCGACCGCGCCCGTCGGACTGTGCTTGGCCGCTGAGGACGAGGCGCAACCCAGCTGCGTGTGATACCTAGCCAACTATGACCGGTCTGACTCTCAAGGTTGTGTCTGTCGATGCCGTGGCGCCGCCGCAAGCATTTGCGCGGGCGTTCGATTCGAACGGTGGGACGATCGGACGTGACGACAGCAATTCGATGGCGCTGCCGGACAAGCATCGGCGTGTATCGAGATTGCATGCGACGATCAGTTTTCCCGGCGGCGTAGCCACAGTCACGAACTCCAGCACGTCGCTGCCGATCTCGGTGGCCGACCAGCAACTGGATAGCGGTGAATCGGCACCCATCGCCAATGGCACACTGATCGAGATCGGCCCATACATCCTTCAGGCAAGCTTTGCTGGCGCCGCGCACATTGCGTCTGATGTTGCTGTGCCGCCGGCGAATACTCTGCGGCCTGAGCACGCCGTAGCTTCGGCAATCAGTTGGCCGTCTGCGCCTGTCGCCGTCCCGCCGCCACAGCTGGCAGCCAGTGACGTTGACGTTGGCGCCCTCTTTGCTCCGCCTTCACCGGCAGCACACCAAGCGCAACCAGCACCCATGGCAACAAACGATCCGTTGCAGGCGCTAATCGGTGGGGCACCAGGCCCGGCTGCTCGAGGAAGCATGTCCGGCAGCGGGGTTGCTCCAAGCACGCTACCTTCCCCAGCATCCCCAGCCGCGTTCGTTTTCCCGCCCACGCCGGCGCCAATGCCGGTGTTCCCGGCGCCGTCTGTGCCCCAGCAGGTCGCTCCGCCGACATCGTACTCATCGCCGGCGGCAGCCCCTTTTGCAAGTTTGATTCCTGCGGCCCCCGAGCCCGGACCCAGCGCGGGTGGTGATCCCTTTGCCAACCTGCTGGTCGGTATCGGTTCGCCATCTGCCTCTTCGCAGGCCATGCCGGCCATCGGTCACGTGCCAGCCGGCCTTGTGGCGGATCCGCTTGCAGCACTCGGTGGTAGCTTGTCGACCACCGGGTATTCGTCGCCACCGGTCGCATCGTCGGGCGCAAATATCTCGGGCGCACTCATTCCCGACGACTTCAACCCATTTGCGATGCCGTCCGAGACGTCGCGCAACGCCGCCGATCCGCTCTCTGGTCTGCTCGGGACGGCGCCGGGCCAACCAGATGGCGCCGCGGCTGCTTCCGGTCCGGCGGTTGCACCGCCAATTGACTCGCTGTTTCAGAATGGCTCGGGCTTCGACAGAGTTGGCGATTCCCTGCATGCCCCGTTGTCACAGGCGCGTGACGGAAACTCGGACCTTTCAGCGTTGCTGGGGCCAGCCGATGGCAATAGCGATCCGCTGGCTCTTTTCGACAGCCCGGCTGCCGCGCCCACGCATCGACCCATGCGGGACGATTCGCTTGAACTTGGCGCGGCCTTCGCGCCGCCTTTGCCTCTTCATGCGGACCCGCTAGCCGCTTTCCAGCAGGCGGCACCAACGCCGGTAGTCGTTGATCCGTTCGCCGGTTTGATGGCGTCTCCAGTAGCACAACCGGCGGCGGTTTCGGTCGTGCCGGGATCAAATACCGTCGCTGCAAGCCCATTGCCGGCGATGGCCCCGGTACCCGCTGCACCGTCTGCACGCCCTGTGGCTGCCTTCGAACCTGTAGCCGCGCCGCAGCGGCCAACCGCATCACCCGATGCGCTGACCGAAGCGTTCCTGCGCGGCGCTGGTTTGCCACCTTCAGCGCTGCCGCAGGGATTGACGCCAGAGGTGATGATGATGGTTGGCAGCGTTCTGCGCAGTGCAACAGCCGGCGCGGTTGACATGCTGGCGGCGCGTGCGGCGACCAAGCGGGAAGTGCAGGCGAGCGTCACCATCATTTCGGTGCAGGCCAACAATCCGCTCAAGTTTCTGCCCAACGCAGACGCCGCGATGCTGCAACTGCTGGGCAAAAAGATGCCCGGCTTCATGCGTGCGGACGTGGCCATGCGCGACGCCTTTGACGATTTGCGCGCGCACGAAGTGGGTGTGATTGCCGGGACCCGGGCAGCGTTGACCGAGGTGCTGGGCAAGTTTGATCCGGCCGTGCTCGGCGAGAAGCTGGCGAAGGGCTCAGTGCTTGAGTCGGTGATGCCGTCTGCCCGCAAAGCGAAATTGTGGGACATGTATCTGGAGCGGTATCTGCAAATTCGCCGCGAAGCGGAGGACGATTTCCAGAGCATCTTCGGCCGCGCATTTGTTCAGGCCTATGAGCGGGAGACCGCACGCATCAAGGGCGAAGTGCCCGCGTCTGGGGGGGATCGGTGATGATGAATGCTGGCGAATTGCGGCTCGAATCGGCAAGTTTCTCTCACGACGGCGGACGTGACTACAACGAAGACGCCGTCGGCGACAGCGATGCATTTGGCGCGGTGCGCCTTTTCATGCTGGCAGATGGGGCCGGCGGGCAGGGCGGCGGCGATGTCGCGGCGCAAACCGCGATTGCCGCTGCGCGGGCCGAGTTCATGCGCATGCCAGCCTTCAGTCCAGACACCTTGCGTCGGTGCATATCCAGTGCCGACCTGGCCGTCAGGCAGAAGCAGGTCAAGGAGACGCGGCTGTCGCGTATGGCATCCACTTTTGTTGCCATTCTCGTCGACTACAGGCAGCGCCAGGCGCTGATTGGAAATCTGGGCGATTCACGTTGTTATGTGTTTCGCAGCGCCCAGGTAATCGGGCAATCCTACGATCACAGCCTCGTGCAGCGCTTCATCGACGCAGGCTTGTATCCTGCAGAGAGGTTGCGCGAGCATCCCAAGCGCAATGTCCTTTATGCCTCGCTGGGAGCAAACGAAGAGTCGGTAGAGCCCTTCGTCAGCGAAACCCCGATCGCACTGCTTCCCGGCGACGGTATCCTGCTCTGCAGTGACGGCGTCTGGGAATTGATTGACGACGCGACGCTGGGCAAGTTGCACGCAATGAGTCCCAACGTAGCCGTCTGGCGCGACCATCTGGTCGCTGCGGTCCGCGGTCGCATGGCACCAGGTCACGACAATTTCAGTGCCTTGCTGGTGCGTTGCACACTGTCTGCCCTGGATGCCGACGAAGATGACCAGCGCACGATGCCGCCGATGTCGCTACAGGTCGCCTGACACTTTTTCCATTCGGTTTGCGTCTATCAGGAGACGCAAGGAGTGACGGTGTAACTTGTTGTAACGCGCACTCACTTTGCGCGGCTTGTAATGAGACGACGACAGTTGTAGTCTTCTACAGTCGGAGGGGATAGTTGTTTGCGCGCCCGTACAAGTTTCCGCAGGACGGGGGCATAGCGTGGTGTGTTCCCCGACAGGCATGGAAGAACCGGACCAGCATCAGGAGCGGGGCAGCAGTGATTGACTTTGATCGTTTCGTCGAGCCGATTGCAGGTGACAATGCCTGCGGCCCCGATTGCGAATATGACAACGATTTTCTGGCCTTGTCTCAGGCAACTGCCGGAAAGCCCGAGCAGCAATTTGGCGACACCGTCATTCCGGCGGTCGACCCTGACTGGCGGGAAGTGGATTCGCTGGCAAGTGCCATGCTGGAGCGTACCCGTGACTTGCGCGTCGTCGCCTGGCTCAGTCTCGCCAATACGCATTTGCACGGCGCAAGCGCCTTTGCTGCCGGGCTCCGCCTGATGCATGCGCTCTGCGAGCGCTATTGGGACGATGTTCATCCGCGTGTGGTCATTGATGGCGATTCCGATCCGTACTTGCGGATGAACGCCATCGCCGCTTTTTCCGGCACCGAGTATTCAGGCGAAGATCGGTTGCTCATGGCACTGCGTGCGTCAGTGCTTGTCAAGCAGCCGCTCACTCTGACGTATCGTGACGTTGAGTTGGCCTTCACCAATTCGCCCGAAGCGCCTTATGCGATCGGTCAGGTTGAATCCATGTTGCGGGATTCGCTGGCATCGGGCAATGCAGATATCGATTCGATCGGTCAAGCCTACGACAGCTATCTCGGGTTCAGGCAACTGCTCGAAGACAAGGTTTCGGCAGCCGATATGCCCGACTTTGACTGCCTGGTCAACGTGCTCAAGCCGGTCGCCATGGGCATCCGCAATCTCACGTCGGGACAAGCCAGCGGAGCCGATGCTGAAGGCATCGCGGACCAGGGGGCCAGTACCGGTACGGGTGCTACCGTCGCGGGAGGGTCGGGGCTGGTTCAAAGTCGCGAGGACGCACGTCGCGCTCTCGAACGCGTCTGTGAGTATCTTGAACGGCATGAACCAAGCAACCCGGCCGCGCTGTTCGCCCGCCGTGCGCAGAGAATGCTCAGCATGTCTTTCCTGGACATCATGCGTGAGCTTTCGCCTGACTCCATGTCTCACCTGGAAATGCTCACCGGGGCCAATGCCCAGCAGCAGGACTCGTCATCGAGTTACTGAATTTCAGATCATCGTTTTCACCAAGGAGTAAGCAGTCATGTCAGCTAAAAAGAGTGGTCAAAAGTGGATTGCGAAGAACCGGGCGCCGCGCGTACAAATTGAGTACGACGTCGAGGTGTATGGCTCCGAGAAGAAGGTGCAGATTCCGTTCGTGATGGGCGTGATGGCAGACCTCTCCGGCAAGTCGGAAGAGCCGCTTCCCGATATCGCCGATCGCAAGTTCACGGAAATCGACTTCGACAATTTCGATGCGCGGATGAAGGCAATCAAGCCCCGCGTCGCGTTTACCGTACCGAACACTTTGACCGGTGAGGGCTATATGTCGGTCGATGTTACCTTCGAAAACATGGATGACTTTTCGCCTGCTGCGGTCGCCAAGAAGGTCGGCGCGCTGAACCAGTTGCTGGAAGCGCGTACCCAATTGCACAATCTTCTCAGCTATATGGACGGCAAATCCGGTGCTGAGGAGCTGTTGTCGAAGGTTCTGCAGGACCCGGCACTGATGGCTTCGCTCTCCTCGGCGCCCAAGCCCGACGAGACACCGAGCGCCTAGTCGTAACCAGAATAAGGAAGATTGATCATGGCAACCGAATCGCAATCCGCAACCAGTCTGGGCAACGTCGAATTTCAGGGCAATGAGTTCGCGTCGCTGCTGAACAAGGAGTTCAAGCCGAAAACTGACGAGGCGCGTGGCGCAATTGAAAATGCGGTGCAAACCCTGGCTCAACAGGCGCTGGCGCACTCCAACACAATTTCCACTGACGCTTACCGTACCATTGAAGGCCTCATCGCGGCGCTCGACAAAAAGCTGTCCGACCAGATGAATCTCATCCTCCACCACGAGGAGTTTCAGAAGCTGGAGGGCACCTGGCGCGGCCTCAAGTATCTGGTCGATAACTCCGACCCGGACGAAATGCTCAAGATTCGCGTCATGAACATTTCGAAAAACGACCTTCGCAAGACGATGCGCCGCTACAAGGGCACTGGTTGGGACCAAAGCCCCATCTTCAAGAAGCTCTACGAAGAAGAATACGGCCAGTTTGGTGGCGAGCCCTACGGCTGCCTGGTCGGTGACTATCACTTTGACCACAGCGCACCGGACGTCGAGTTGCTTGGTGAAATGGCCCGCGTCGCTGCAGCTGCGCATGCCCCGTTCATCGCGGGAGCTTCGCCGGCGATCATGCAGATGAATTCCTGGCAGGAACTCGCCAATCCGCGCGACCTGACGAAGATTTTCAGTAATACCGAGTACGCCGCCTGGCGGGGGTTGCGCGATTCCGACGACTCCAAGTATGTTGGCCTCGCCATGCCGCGCTACCTGTCGCGCATGCCCTACGGCGCCAAAACGAACCCGGTTGAAGAGTTTGCGTTCGAAGAAGACACTGAAGGCGGTTCGCACTCGAAGTACACCTGGTCAAATTCGGCTTTTGCGATGGCGGCCAACATCAACCGTTCCTTCAAGGAGTACGGATGGTGCACGTCAATTCGCGGTGTTGAATCCGGCGGCATCGTTACCGATCTGCCTGCGCACACTTTTCCCAGTGATGACGGCGGCGTCGATCTCAAGTGCCCCACGGAAATCGCAATCAGCGATCGCCGGGAGGCGGAGCTGGCAAAGAATGGCTTCATGCCGCTTGTCCATCGCAAGAACACCGACCTGGCAGCGTTCATCGGTGCGCAATCTCTGAACAAGCCAGCTGAATACTACGACCCGGACGCCACCGCCAATGCGAATCTGGCCGCGCGTTTGCCGTACATGTTCGCGTGCTGCCGCTTTGCGCACTACTTGAAGTGCATCGTTCGCGACAAGATCGGGTCGTTCCAGGAGCGCAAGGACATGGAGCGCTGGCTGAACGACTGGATCACCAACTACGTCGATGGCAACCCGGAATCTTCCAGTCAGGAAACCAAGGCGCGCCGCCCGCTGGCTGCGGCAGAAGTGGTGGTGGAAGAGGTTGAGGGCAATCCGGGCTACTACACGTCAAAGTTTTTCCTGCGCCCGCACTATCAGCTCGAAGGTTTGACGGTTTCGCTGCGCCTCGTGTCGAAGTTGCCGTCGGCGAAGTCGAAGTCCTGATCGGTACATCCAACATTTCATTGCAAGGATGACATTTTCAACTCGGTGGTTGCGTCTATGTAGACAGGAGCGTCAAGTTAGTGGCGCTTGACAGAGTAGCAAAGCCTACCAACCATCTTTTCTCACGATCTTAAGGAGATCATCATGGCATTTGACGCATATCTGAAGATTACCGGCGTAAATGGTGAAGCCAAGGACGACAAGCATCCGGGCTGGATTCACCTCGAGTCGTACTCGTTCGGCGGTTCCAACGTCGGCAGTGCCCGCCTCGGTGGCGGTATGGGGACCGGCAAGGCTGACCTGCAGGACTTTCACTTCACGACCAGCATGGACAAATCCGTGCCTGACCTTCTGGTGAAGTGCTGCACGGGCGAGCATATCCCCGAGGCAAAACTCGAACAGGTCAAGTCGGGCGGCACCAAACTGGTCTTCCTCAAAGTGACGATGAGCGACGTGCTGATCTCGAGCGTTCAGCTCGGTGGTTCGGCCGACATTCCGAACGCATCGGTTTCGTTCAACTTCACCAAGATCAAGATCGAGTACCAGGCTCAAAACGAGCAGGGCGGGGCGGACGGTGGCGTGACCACCGGTGGCTTCGACATCAAGCAGAACAAGAAGATCTAGTCACTCTTCCTGATCCTGCGCGGCGTATAGGGCTTTGCGGCCCTGTACGCCGGTTTGCTTTTTCGGCGTCGACGTACCGGCCTGCATCGAGCGACGTACAGACTTGACAGACAGCACCACGGTTCCAGTGCAAACGGTCGGGCTGCGACAAGAACACACAGAACACTTCGAAGATCGGAAGCGCAACATGTCTAACGTAAGCCACGCACCGTTGCAGGATCAACTCGCAGAGTTGCAGAGTCGCATCAAGGCTGATGCGGCAAACGTCAAGCTCCGAATTCATCTGTTTCAGTTGTTGTGCGTGATGGGCAACTGGACGCGCGCCCTGGCGCAATTGCAGGTTTGCGGGCAGATGGACGCCAAGTCCTTGCCGATGGCGCAGACTTACCGAGAGGCCATTCGCTACGAGTTGTTTCGTGCGGAAGTCTTCGCTGGCAAACGTGCACCGCAGGTCATGGGCAAACCTCCGGCATGGATCGGCCCGCTGATTGAAGCCTTGCGTCACGACGGTAGCGGCGACTACGCTGCTGCTGCTGCGCTGCGCGAACGTGCGATGGATGAGGCGGAGCCGAGCGCCTGCACGGTTGACGGCGTTGCCTGCGAGTGGTTTGCCGACGGTGATTCACGACTGGGGCCTGTGTGCGAAATCATTGCCAATGGTCAGTATTTCTGGCTGCCTCTTGAATCATGCCAGGGCGTTAGTCTTGAGCCACCCGCAGACTTGCGTGATCTTGTCTGGGCGTCGGGCGAGGTGCTGCTACCGAACGAAGGCCGGGTGCCGGTGCTCGTACCGGCCCGCTATCCCGGCACGGCCGAAGCCACGGGCGACAATGCAGATCTGTTGAAGCAATCGCGTGTTACTGAATGGCACGAAGCGCATCCCGGCATGTGGTTTGGCATGGGGCAACGTCTATGGAGCAGCGACGTGGGCGAACATCCAATTCTGGATACTCGTCTGGTGTCTTTCCCGCTCGCCAGCGCAGAGTCTGCCTAGCGATGGAGGCGCAGCGCCAAAACATGGGGCGATGTCGGGCTGTCGTATTGACTGGCAGCTGCCATGGATGAGCGCACGATATTACGGTCCGAAGGTGATCGGCTGCAACCGGCATTGCTCGACCGACTGACTGATGATGAGCCAGGTAACCGTCAGGAGCTGCTGCAAAATTCAGTGGTATCCAAAGGGCGGCTCAAGCGCACGGTGTTGCGCGATCTGGTGTGGTTGCTCAACACCACGTCGCATCACACGCGGGACCAGTTGAACGACTATCCGGAAGTGCGCCGTTCGGTCATCAACTACGGGATCCCGGTACTGTCCGGGCAACACTTCTCCGGCGTTGACTGGCGCGAGCTGGAGCGCGGCATCCACGAGGCGATTCTGACTTTTGAGCCGCGCATCCTGCCCGACACGCTAAAGGTGACTGCGATCGCCCCGGCGGATAGTCTGGGGCACCACAACCTGCTGCAGTTCGAGTTGCGCGGCGAGCTGTGGTCGATGCCGTTTCCAATTGAACTGCTCATTCGATCCGAGCTCGATCTCGAAACCGGACAAGTTACCATCGCCGATCAGTTGTCGACGGGAGTCGCGTAAATGGATCCGCGGATGCTCGACTACTACAACCGCGAGCTGGCCTACGTCCGCGAGCAGGGTTCCGAGTTCGCTGAGCAGTTTCCGAAGGTGGCTGCTCGTCTGGGCATGCGCGGTCTTGAGGTTGCCGACCCGTACGTCGAACGCTTGCTGGAAGGCTTTGCCTTCATGTCGGCGCGAATTCAGCTCAAGATGGATGCCGAGTTCCCCCGGTTCTCGCAGCGCCTGCTTGATCTGATTTATCCCGGATACTTGGCGCCGACTCCAGCCATGGGGATAGCCCAGCTCACTCCATCACGGTCCGAAGGCGGCTCGCCGGACGGACACCTGTTGCCCCGGAACTCACGGCTTCGCGCGCGCCTGCCCGCGCACGAGCAGACCGCGTGCGAGTTCCGCACCGCCGACGATGTCACGATCTGGCCGGTGCAGCTTACCGAAGCGAGATTGACAGCGGCTCCCCCTGATCTGCCGATCGCTGGTTATCGCTGGGGGGCGCCCGTGCGAGGTGCACTGCGCCTTGGCTTCGAAACGACCGCGCAAGTGCCAGTATCGGCCCTCAAGCTTGACTCGTTGCCGCTGTTTATAAAGGGGATGCCAGACGTTGCGTCCCGCCTGCAGGAGATTTTGCATACGCAATGCGTCGGCGTGATGGTTCACGCAGGTGGTTTGCCGATCAAACATCTGGTGCCCTATCAACCCGATGCACTGCGGGTAGAGGGTTTTGCCGTGGAGCAGGCAATGCTGCCGGTCAATTCGCGCGCCTTTGATGGGCATCGGTTGTTGCACGAATACTTCGCGTTTCCCGATCGCTTTCGCTTTTTCTCGATGAACGGGTTGCAGCGTGCCCTGCCGCCGATGGAGGGCAACCGTTTCGAGATTGTATTTCTGCTGAAACAGGCCAATGCAGCGTTGGAGCCACTTATCGATGTCGATAACTTCGCTCTGTACTGCACGCCAGTTGTCAATCTGTTCCAGCGAACGTCAGATCGCATCCCGGTCACTTCAACGCGATTTGAGTACCACGCCGTTGTCGAACGTACCCGACCACTCGATTTCGAGATCCACTCGATCAATCGTGTTACCGGGCACCACGCGGAGTCTGATCGCGAGGTCGTTTTCCATCCGTTCTACGCGGCTGCTGACGTTGACCGTCGCGGCGCCGGTGCGTACTTTTCTGTTCGCCGCGAGCCACGGTTGCTGTCGGAGCAATCGCGCCGACATGGGCCGCGGACGGGATACATCGGCTCCGAGTGCTTCCTGTCTCTGGTAGACATCAAGGAGGCACCGTTTGCCTCCGACCTCCGCCAGATTACGGTCGATGCGTTGTGCACCAATCGTGACCTGCCTTTGCTGACGCCCGTCGGCAACGCAGACACCGATCTGACGCTGATGACCTCGGCACCGATCGACGCAGTGCGCTTCATCGCAGGGCCCACGCGGCCATCGCCGGCGCTGGCGGAGCGCGAAATTACGTGGCGGCTGATCTCGCAACTGAGCCTCAACTACCTGACGCTGACTGACGTGAATGCAGATCAGGGCGCCAGTGCGGTGCGTGAATTGCTGGAGCTGTACGCCAGGGTGGGCGCGTCGGGATCAGATGCGCAGGTGGGCGGCGTGCAGAAGCTGGCGGTCAAAGCGGTCAATCGACGGGTGCCCAATCGTGGGCCGATCGTGTTCGGTCGCGGCGTGTCACTCGAACTGGAGGTCGATGAAATTCCGTTTGCCGGCGTGAGCCCGTGGTTGCTGGGGGCGGTGCTTGAGCAGTTTTTCGCGCGGCATGTGAGCATCAATTCGTTTACTGAATTTTCGTTGCGATCCGTGCAGCGTGGCGCCATCGGCCAATGGCAGCCACGAATTGGCCGCCGGCCAACGGTTTGATCGCGCGGTTGCATGTCCAGCATCGCCAATTCACCCGCCGCCAATCCTTCACCAGTGCAGGGTTTGCCGCCGCGCGACGCAGCGAACCGTCTGGCGCGACTGTTTTCCGGCTTGTCGGCCGATGCGACGCGGTTCGACTTCTACTATGTAATGCGCCATGTCGATGCCTGCATCGAGGGTGATACCCCCCTCGGCCGTGCGCCGCGCCCGCGCGATGAACCGCTACGGCTGACGCAGCACGCCTCGCTGATGTTTGCACCCGCCACGCTTTACCAATATCGGGAGGGCGTCGCTGCCAGAGGGTTGGGTCGACTGTCGGTGCATCATTTCGGGCTGTTCGGCCCGAATGGTGCCTTGCCGCAGCACATCACGGAATACGTGCAGGAACGGTCGTTGCACTACAAGGACGACACCATTGCCCGTTTCTGCGACATCTTTCAGCACCGCATGATTCTCCTGTTCTACCGTGCGTGGGCTGATTGCCAGGCGGTAACCAGCCTCGACAATCCCGGTCGTGACCACTTCGGTCGCTACGTCGCCAGCCTGGTCGGACTGGGTCAGCAGAGTTTGCGCGATCGTGACAGCGTTCCAGACCATCTGAAACTCCATCACGCCGGTCACTTGACGCGCCAGACGCGCAACCCGGAGGGCTTGATTCGTGGCCTCTCTGCGCTCTTGCGCGTGCCGGTTTCGATGCGTGAGTACTGCACGCAGTGGCTGCGGCTCGCAGAAGGTGATCGCACCAGGCTGGTCTCTGTCGCATCGGCCGGGGACGGTGGCCAGCACCGGATCGAGCTTGGCACAGCCTCATCCCGCCTGGGTCAGGGAGCGATTGCTGGCGCCAAGGTGCCCGATGTACAGAGCAAGTTTCGTCTGCGGGTGGGAGCGATGCCGCTCGCGGAGTTCGAGCGCTATCTGCCCGGCGGAGTACGCTTTCTGCAAATACGCGACTGGGTACGCAACTATGTGGGCGTCGAGATCGCCTGGGATGTGCAGGTCGTACTCGAACGCAAACAGGTACCGGCGACGCAATTGGGTGTCGGTGGCCGTCTGGGTTGGACCAGCTGGATGGCCATGCCTGCTGCGCGGCGCAATCGGGACGCCGATGACGTCATTCTCGATGCCGAACGACTTACTGACGCCAGTGCTGTGTAGCGCGTCGAAACCAACATTGTCCAGAAAGAGGGGATGACCATGTCAGAAATCAGCCGTACCGCGCTCTTCGGAAAACTCAATCCGCTGCTCTACAAGGCGATCGAAGGCGCCACCGTCTTCTGCAAGCTGCGTGGCAATCCATACGTCGAGCTGGTGCACTGGGTGCACCAGATTCTTTCCAACAACGACAGCGATCTGCATCGTATCGTCCGCCACTTCGAGGTTGATGCGTCGAAGCTGGCGGCAGATCTGACCAAAGCACTGGATCGCCTGCCGCGCGGCGCCACTGCGATCTCTGACTTGTCAGAGCACATCGAAATGGCCGTCGAGCGCGCCTGGGTGTACGGCACGCTCAAGTACGGCGATGCGCAGGTGCGCAGCGGCTACATCATGGTTGGCCTGGTCAAGACGATGGGGCTGCGCAACATCCTTTATGGCATCTCGAAGGAGTTCGAGAAGCTGGGGATTGATGCGCTGTCCGACAAGTTGCCCGACATTGTCAAGGGCTCCCCGGAAGACGCGCTCACCGCCAGTGACGGCACCGGCATTGGCGGCGAACCGGGCGAGGCAAGTGGCGCCATGGCGCCAGCGCAAATGGGCAAGCAGGAGGCGCTCAAGAAGTACGCCGTTGACCTGACCGAGAAAGCCAGAAAAGGCGAAATCGATCCGGTCACTGGCCGTGACGAAGAGATTCGCCAGATTGTCGACATCCTGATGCGCCGGCGGCAGAACAACCCGATCCTCACTGGTGAGGCGGGCGTCGGCAAGACTGCGGTTGTCGAGGGTTTTGCGCTGCGTCTGGCCAAGGGCGATGTTCCTCCGCAATTGAAGGAAGTATCGTTGCTGACGCTCGACATCGGCCTGTTGCAGGCGGGCGCCAGCATGAAAGGCGAATTCGAGCAGCGACTGCGGCAGGTCATCGACGAAGTGCAGGCCAGCCCCAAGCCAATCATTCTGTTTGTCGATGAAGTCCACACGCTGGTCGGTGCGGGCGGGGCGGCAGGCACAGGCGATGCGGCCAACCTGCTGAAACCGGCGCTGGCGCGTGGCACGTTGCGCACGATCGGCGCCACCACGTGGGCAGAGTACAAGAAGTACATCGAGAAAGACCCGGCGCTCACCCGCCGCTTCCAGGTGGTGCAGGTGCCGGAGCCGGATGAGCCAAAAGCCATTGCCATGCTGCGCGGCGTCGCCACGGTGCTGGAGAAACACCATAAGGTGCTGTTGCTCGACGAAGCGATCGCCGCAGCGGTGACGCTGTCGCACCGCTACATCCCGGCCCGGCAATTGCCCGACAAGGCGGTGAGCCTGCTCGACACCAGTTGCGCGCGCGTTGCGGTGAGCCAGCATGCCACGCCGCCGGAAGTGGAAGACACTCAGCGGCGTATCGAAATGCTGGATGTCGAACTTGCCATCATTGATCGCGAAGCTGCCGTCGGCATCGAAGTCGGCACTCGCCGCGCCGATGCCCAGGGCCAGCGCGATGCAGAGGCGGCCAAACTGGCGACGCTGGAAGCGCGCTGGAAAGAGGAGAAAGCGCTGGTCGACACCATCCTTGATCTGCGTGGCAAGCTTCGCGGCTCGGGCGATGGCAAAGTCGATACGTCCGTCCCGCTTGGGGATGATGCCCGCGCCGCGATGCTCAAGGAATTGGGTGAACTGCAGGGCAAGCTGGCTTCGATGCAGGGCGATGCGCCGCTGATCCTGCCGGCGGTGGACGCGCAGGCTGTGGCCTCAGTCGTTGCCGACTGGACGGGCATCCCGGTTGGGCGCATGGTCAAGAATGAGGTCGAGGCCATCCTCAAGATCGCCGACACGCTCAACCAGCGGGTGATCGGCCAGCGCCACGGCCTGGACATGATCGCGAAGCGAATCCAAACGAGCCGCGCCAAACTTGACAACCCGAACAAGCCCATCGGCGTCTTCATGCTTGTTGGTCCCTCCGGCGTCGGCAAGACCGAGACCGCGCTGACGCTTGCCGAGCAGCTGTACGGCGGCGAACAGAACATGATCACCATCAACATGAGCGAATTTCAGGAGGCGCACACCGTCTCCACGCTCAAGGGCGCACCTCCGGGCTACGTTGGCTATGGCGAAGGCGGTGTGTTGACCGAGGCGGTGCGGCGCAAGCCCTACAGCGTGGTGCTGCTCGATGAAGTCGAAAAGGCGCACAGCGATGTGCATGAGATCTTCTTCCAGGTGTTCGACAAGGGCATCATGGAAGACGGCGAGGGCCGCCTGATCGACTTCAAAAACACCGTGATCATCCTGACCAGCAATGTGGGCAGCGAGCTGATTATGAGCATGACGCGCGATCCGGAACTGATGCCGGAGCCGGACGCCATCGCAAAGGCGCTGCGCGAGCCCTTGCTCAAGGTGTTCCCCGCCGCGCTGCTCGGCCGCATTCAGGTGGTGCCGTACTTCCCGCTCTCCGACGAGATGCTCGGCAACATCATCCGCCTGCAGCTCAACCGCATCAAGAAGCGTGTCGCTGAAAATCACAAGGCGGAGTTCAGCTACAGCGACGAGGTGGTGAAACTCATCGGTTCGCGCTGCACCGAAATCGAGAGCGGTGGCCGCATGATTGATGCGATCCTGACCAACACCATCCTGCCGCGGCTGTCCGAGGAATATCTGCGGCGTACGATCGATGGCAAGGAGCTGCAGAAGATCGCCATCAATGTCGCTAACGGGGATTTCGAATACGTCTTTGACTGATGAGGGGCGCCCGGTGCTGAGGCCGTGATCGCCACAGCGTCGCGCGCAGGAAGCCCCGCGCGCGCTCACCAATACACATCAGGGACGCATCATGCCAACACCCGCCACGCCTGCACAGGGCGCCAATATTGTCAGCTATCTCCAGGCGCGAATTGGTCAGCAGATTGACCGCGGCGAGTGCTGGGATGCGGCAGAGCGGGCAATCCAGTCCATTGGGGCAAGGCGACCGGGCAGCGATCTCTACGTCTGGGGGAGTGTCGTCCAGCGCAGCAATCTTCAGCCGGGCGACGTTCTGCAGTTCAGTCAGTTCACAACGACGACCGAAGACGCCGATGGCAACACGCAGACCTACACCTTTGGTCTGCCGCGCCACACGGCTGTCGTTGCTTCGGTCAATAGCGATGGATCGGTCAATCTGCTGCATCAGAATTTCGGCGGCAGAATCGTCTCATCGCTGGACACGATCTATCTGAGTGGGGGCGCGCAGGGCTCAGTCACGGTGACCGTCTCCGGGTCAGTCACTTGTTATCGCCCTCAGTTGCCATAGGACTGCAATGACAGTCAATGAGGCGCCCAGCAGCGGCCTGACAGGCGGCGGCAATACGGAAGGACCGGTAAGCCTGACGCTCGCGGAATCGATCGAACTGGTTCGAGGGCTGCTTGCCAATGGCAAGGCAGCGGCAGCTGAAAACTTGCTGAATGCGATTCTTGAGCAGTTGCCAGACGAGCCCGACGCGTTGCATCTGTTGGGTGCGTTGCGCGACATGCAGGGCCGGTCGCTTGAAGCGTTGCCATTGATCGAACGATCAATCGCGCTGATGCCCGAGGAGCCGGGGCGCTGGAACGACGTCGGCAACGTACTCGCCAAGATCAACCGCAAGCCAGATGCAGTGAAGGCCTATCGCCGCAGCATCGAGCTGGCCGGCGAGACCATCGGCGCTGCCAGTGGCTACAACAATCTTGGTCGCATGTTGTTGACGGATAGCCTCATTGATGCCGAGGCCGCGTTCCGGCGTGCGACCGAGCTTTCGCCGGGATTTGCCTACGCCTGGTACAACCTTTCGCAGACGCTGATTGAGCTGGGTCGCACCGCCGAGGGGGTCGATGCCTGCGGTCAGGCCATCATCCTGGCGCCGCACATGGCCTCGCGCGAGCATGTGGCACGCGCACTGGTCCACCTCGGTCACACCGAGGAAGCCATCGAGCACTACCGCAGATGGCTGCAGGAAGACCCCGACAACCCGGTGCTGCAGCACCATCTGGCAGCCCTGACCACGCCCGACACCGCTGACCGTGCCAGTGACGCTTATGTGGAAAAGGTGTTCGACGGCTTTGCAGCCAGCTTTGACGACAAGCTTGCATCGCTTGAATACAGGGCTCCAGAACTGATTCGCGACGCTTTCGCATCGGTCTATCCCTCAGCGGCGGCGTCACTCGATATTGCCGATGCCGGTTGCGGCACCGGGTTGTGCGGGCCATTGCTGGCACCGTGGGCCCGACGGCTTTGCGGTTTCGACTTGTCTGGCGGCATGCTGTCGAAGGCTCAATCGCGCAGCGTCTACACCGATCTGCACAAGGCCGAACTGGTCGCGTTTCTGCGGGATAGCGTGGCGGCATTCGATGTCATTGTCTCGGCCGACACACTTTGCTACTTTGCTGCATTGGGCGACGCCATGCGCGCCTCGCGTGATGCGCTGCGTCCCGGCGGCCATGTGTTCTACACGGTCGAAGCCTCGGACGATGACACGCAGCCACATCGCCTGTTGCCGTCCGGGCGTTACGCGCACAGCCTGGTCCATGTTGCCTCCTCAGCCAGTGCTGCCGGCCTGCGGGTAGTTGCCATCGGCAGAGTCAAGCTGCGCGAGGAAGCTGGACGACCGGTCACTGGCTGGCTGGTAACACTTTATCGGCCGTGAAAACGACCAGCCACGCCGACGCCGAAGCGACGCTGCGCGCCCGGCTCGCGGAAGGGCCGGATGACCTTGAAACCCTGGTCGCGCTGGCGGACCTGCTGGCGGAGCAGTCTCATGATCGTGAGGCCGCGAGCCTTTACCGGCGAGCGTTGACGCTTCACGACAACGATGCGCGGGCATTGTGCGGCCTCGGCCTGATCCTGCATGCTTATGGCGACTATCGGGAAGAGGGCATCGCCTTGCTGCAACGCGCGCTTGCGTTCGATGCCACTCGCCTCGATGCCTATCGCCCGCTCGCCTGGGCACTGAATGAGTTAGGGCGCCGTGGCGAAGCCGTGGGCGTCGTCCAGGCATGGTGCGAGGCTGACCGAAGCGATCCAGCGGCACAGCACCTGCTTGCCGCTTATTCCGGTGCGGGTCTACCAGAGCGTGCGTCGGATGAATTTGTGCGCAAGACCTTCGACGACGGTGCCGGACAGTTTGATTCGTTGCTGCGCGAGAGCCTGCACTACCGGGCCCCGGAGGCGCTGTTCGAACATATGCAAGCGGTCATGCCGAGCCCAACCGCGCAGTCGCTTGATGTCCTCGACATGGGCTGCGGCACCGGTCTGTGCGCACCGCTGCTCCGTCCACTGTCACGCCGGCTGGTGGGGGTGGACTTGTCGGCAGGCATGCTGGAGCGCGCCGTCGCGCGATCTGGTTATGACGAACTGCACTGCGCCGAACTCACGTCGTGGCTGGCAGAAGTCAATGAGCAGTTTGATCTGCTGTTTGCGGCCGACACACTGCTTTACTTCGGCGATCTGGGGTGGATACTGGGTCTCTCGCAACATGCATTGCGCCCTGGTGGCTGGTTCGCATTTACAGTTGAGGCGTTACCCGATGCGGTGGCGGGCAGTGGCGTCGAACTGGCCACCACTGGCCGCTTTCGGCATAGTGAGGTGCACTTGCAGCGTGCACTCGCCGCAAGTGGGTTCGCCAACGTACAGACGATGGAAACGCGGTTACGGTTTGAAGCCGGTGCAGCGGTGATGGGGTTTGCCGTCGTGGCGCAACGCCCCGCGTTTCCGACGTGATTCGAGTGAACGTCGAACAGGCAACTTTTGAACGAAAGCCCTATTCGGAAAGGGCTGACAGTCCAATTGAGACCAAGTCGACTTATGAGAAAACATGCCGTTGGCCCTCGCCAAATGGTCTTCTCACGGAAAAGTCAATCAGGTTACCGGGCGGCGATTTCGCCGCCGGCTTGCCGCTGAGGGCCGATTTGCGCCGCATTGGAAGCGCGGGTTAAGCTGACGCTATGGCGCTGGGAACCATCATTTATTCGGGGTTGATGCAGGAGGGGGGCGATCGGCGCGCACTCGTGCTGATGGGGGGCGGCGCGCGGACGGCCTACCAGGTGGGTGTACTAAAGGCCACGGCGGCGCTGCTGCAGCAGACCGGCGCCGAGGCCGCGCAGGGGTTTCCGTTTCAGGTGCTGGTCGGCACGTCTGCGGGGGCGATCAACGCGACCTCGCTGGCTGGTTACGCCGAACTGGGCCTGCAGGCGTTCACCGAGCTTGGCCGATTCTGGGAGATCGTCCGCTCGGCGGACGTCTACCGGATCAACGAAACCTCTGCCAACGCGTGGTTTGGCGGCAGCAACAAATATCTGGCTGCGATCAACCTCACGCGCGGTGCGCTCGCCCACGGCGCGATCCTCGACAACACGCCGCTGATCGCCACCCTGCGCAAGGCGATCTCCTTCGACGGCATTGAGCGGGCATTGCAGCAAAACGTGCTTGCAAGCGTTGCCGTCACCGCATCGAGCTATTCGAGCGGGGTGCACTGGACGTTCTGCCATGCTGACGACGATTCCGCCACACCGCCGTGGAATCGCCCAGGCAGACGCGCAGAGTTCCAGCAAATCACCGTTGACCATCTGATGGCCTCCAGCGCCATTCCGATCGTGTTTCCGGCGACCGCGCTGACCGTGGATGGTCAACCTGAATACTTCGGTGATGGCTCGATGCGCCAGATCTCGCCGCTATCGCCGGCCATGCACCTTGGCGCTCACCGCATCATGGTGATTGGCGTCGGGCAACCCAAACGCTCCGGTCTCGGGCGTGACGCCCCGACGCAGGAACGCCCGGGCCTGAGCGCCGTGGCGTCGCACGCGATGGCCAGTGTCTTTCACGATACGCTGCAGGCCGACGTTGAACAGGCACAGCGGGTGACAGAAACGCTCAAGCGCTTGCCGCCCGAGGTGGCAGCCGTGTTGCCATACCGGCCGGTGCAGGTATTTGCCATGCAACCTTCGCAATCGCTGGACGCGCTGGCGCTGCAACATGCCGCAGAGCTGCCGCTGGCGACGCGACAATCGCTTGGCGGCCTGATCAGCGGCAGTGGTGGCGCGTCGTTGGCGAGCTACCTGTTGTTTGAGCCCGGTTTTATTGATGCACTGATGCGTCTTGGACAGCGCGATGCCTACGCCCGCGCTGCCGAAATCATCGAATTCTTCCGCTAACCGCCATCATCGCAGCGGCCGTGGCAAAACCTCAATAACTGGTCGCGCCGCGAACCAGGCGCCAGGCGCGCTCGAAAGCCCGCTTGTAGTGCGGATGTTCGCGTTCCCCGGCATCGACGTTGTAGCTGCGATCAGCGCGCAGCATGGCGGCGTACATGCGCTCGCAGCTCACTTCGTCGCCGTTCTGGCAGTAGCTCACCGCCATGTTGTTGTACGCCACAGCCTTGTCACGTCCGCTGGCTTGTGCGTGATTGACAATCTCGGTCCACAGATTGCGTGCAGCGAGCAGTTCACCGCGTTTGAAAGCGGCCATGGCTTGCGATGAGATTTCCTCGATTCGCCGGGGACCAGGTGGCGGCGCAGCGGGGGTTGCCTTTGTCTGCTGGCTGGCCGCATCCTGTCTGGCCTTGGCGGCGGCGAGACGATCTTCCTCCTCCTGCCGCAAACGGCGCGCACGTTCATCCTGCTCGGCCTTGGCTGCCGCTGCGGCGCGTTCCTCAGCAGCTCGCGTCCGCGCGGCCTTCTCGTCAGCGTCAGCCTTCGCCTTGGCCAGCTTATCGGCATCCGCTTTCGCCTTGGCCTTTTCGTCCGCGTCCTTCCTGGCCTTTTCGGCTTTCTCGGCCTTTTCTCGGTCAGCCTTCTCTTTGTCGAGGCGATCTTTCTCCGCTTTCGCCTGCGCGGCAGCATCGACTGACGGCTTGACGGGATCGGCCTTGGCGACGACAGGCGGCACGGTGGCTGCAGGGACCGCCGGCGCGGTGGTGTTGGCAACCGGTGGATCGGATTTGACCGCTACCGGCGGCAAGGTCGGCGGCACGGCCGGGTTGGCGTCTTTCGTGTCTTTGTCTGTTGCCGCGGCGCCCGGCTGCTTGTTGCCGTTTGCTGATCCGGAATCACCGGAGCGACCAAGCAGGAAGTAACCGCCAGCGGCCAGCACTGCGGCTACCACTACGCCGGCGATCCACGGCGCGGCACTCCCCTTGCGGGCACCGTAGTCGGCGTTACGTGAGCCACTGCCGGCAACCGAGGGCGGCGGCGCCGCAGGCGGCGTGGGCGCGGTGGCCGCCGGCTTTCTTGGCGGAGGCGGCATGCGCGTTGGCGTTGCCAGTCCGCCCGCAATTGACGAGGCAGCGGTGCCCGCACCGCCGGCAGCCGCGGCCGGGCGTGCCGAGGCCGAGGGCGTTGCAGCCGTCGACGAGGCGCCGCCAGCGACCATCTGGCCGGTGATTGGCGGTCCTTTCCACACCACGGTGGCATCGCTGTCTTCGTCGGTATCTTGCGGAAAGACCCGGTCCACCGGTGGCTGGGTTGCCACCCGCGTTGCCGTTGCCGGCGCTTGCGTGTTTGCCGGCAATACCGCCGTGGGTGCGGTGACGGGGCCGGTGACCGGGCGTGACCCGGTGGTGGCGCCACCCGCAGCCGATATGGTCGCCGGGCCATCATGACGAACAAAAACGGTACGCGGCTCAACCGGGAGGGGTTCCGTCCAGCCGAGTGCGTCGCGCAGCTCGTCGACGCTCTGAAACCGGTTCTCCGGTCGCACGGCGAGTGCCTTGACTGTCGCTTCAACGACATGCTCCGGCACCGAAATCTTGACCTGGCTGCCGAGGTTGCGCAGCGGGTCGGTAATCATCCGCGCCACAGCTTGTGGCGGCGCCGAGCCGACCAGCAGGTAGTAAAGAACTGCACCCAGGCCATAGACATCGGTCCATGGGCCTTGCTGCATGGTGCCGTCATCGACGTATTGCTCGATCGGCGCATAGCCCGGCTTGAGTACTGTGGTCAGCGCCTGGGTCATGCCGCCAATCACCAGCCGCGCGGCGCCAAGGTCCAGCAGCACCGGCGCGCCGTTCTCGCGCATCAGGATGTTGTCGGGAGACACGTCACGGTGAATGACGTTTTGCGCGTGCAGCAGCGTCAGCGCATCGAACACCGGCTCGAGGATGCGGCGAATGCGGGTTTCGTCCAGATCGGCGGCTGTCTGGCGCATTTCGCGCAGCGTCTTGCCGGCGTAGTAGCGCATGGCCATGTAGGCGGTGCCGTTCTGCTCCCAGACGCGGTGCACCTCGACCATTGCGGGGTGAGAAAAGCGCGCCAGCATTTGCGCTTCCCGCAGGAAATTCTTCAGCCCTGACGTGAACGCGTTGGTGTTGAGCTGGGAACGAACCTGGACCGACTGATTACCGGTGCGGCCGGCAATGGACGATGGCAGATACTCCTTGATGGCAACCGTGCGATCAAGCGTGGCCTCGTAGGCGAGGTAGACGATGCCAAATCCGCCTTCGCCGACGACTCCGGTGATCCGGAAATCGCCGAGCACTGTGCCCGGGGCCAGTTGGTTCAGATTTTGCTGCGACGGAGTTTCCATCAGTGCCCGATGGCAGGTAGACCGGTCAATTATGGCGTTTCCGCCGACAAACAGAAAGACGCATTGCGTTACGCAATCGTGACGAAAGCCCGTCCGGCATGGCTTTGTGCAGATTTCATACACATTGGTGCCGCCATCGGTGACGCGAACGGGGTCGCGGCTACGTCTCTACGCTAACCTTTCCAGTTGCGCAAAACACACTGCAAAATTGACGATTTGCGGGTTTCCACCACCGCAGCATCGCATTGCGCCAACCGTAACTTCGCATGACCGCGCCCAGCCTCACTCCAAGCACAATCGATGTACTACCTGCCGGAAGCGTGCTGACCGGCTACCAGATCACCGGCCTGATCGGTCAGGGCGGATTCGGCGTGGTGTACGTGGGACGCGATACCCAGAGCGGGCGCACGGTGGCGATCAAGGAGTTTCTGCCGACGGCCATCGCCGGTCGCGCCAGTGATGGCCGCATTGCCCCACGTTCGGCCGACTTTGCCAACGCCTTTGCGACCGGTCTCAAGGGTTTTCTGCGTGAAGCAAACTTGCTCGCCGAGTTTGCCCATCCGGCACTGGTTGCCGTACACCGGGCTTGGGAGCAGAACGGTACCGCCTACATGGCCATGCAGTACTACCCGGGCAAGACGCTGCGCGAGGTTCGCCTGCGCGCTGCCACCAGTCCGACCGAGGCGCAGATTCAGTCTTGGCTGGCGCCGGTTTTTGAGGCGGTCTCGGAGCTGCACGCCCACCGGGTGATTCACCGCGACATTTCACCCGACAATATTCTGGTCATGCCCGACGGCGCGACCGTGCTGCTTGATCTCGGCGCTGCGCGGCAGGTGCTCGGCGGCATGACGCAGGCGCTGACCACCATCCTGAAGCCCGGTTTCGCCCCCATCGAGCAGTACGTCGAAGACGGCAGCATGGAACAGGGCCGATGGACCGATGTCTATGGCCTGGGCGCAGTCATTTATTTCCTCGGAACCGGCCGCCCGCCAACGCCGGCCACCTCGCGTATCGTTCGTGATTCGATGCCGCCGCTGCATGAGGCGGCACCTGCGGCTGGGTACTCGCCTGCATTGCTGACCTCGGTCGGCCGGGCGCTCTCAATCAGGGCGATTGATCGTTTCAAAAGCATGGCCGAATTCCGGGCTTCGCTCGGCTGGATCAAGCAGCCGCGTGTGGTTGCACAGGCAGCCGAGGTCACCAGTACTGCGACGCCACTGGCCACCGCGCAGCGTGTCTCGCTGACAGCGCCGTTGGCTCCGCCAGCAGCAGCGCCAGCTGCGGCGCCGGTCGCCGACCAGGCCGGGAAGGCGGATCTCCGCGGCAAAGGCTCGAACTATCCGCCGTCGTCGGGGGGCAGCGGCAAGTGGGTAGCGCTGGCCGTGGTTGCGGTACTGGTCGCTGTCGGTGCCTGGTTTGTGTTGCGCTGAGCCTCGCCAACGCGGGTAATCGTGTTTGGTCGTCCGCAGTGGCGGACGAATTGACACTGTGATCAGCTTTTTAGCGAAACCCATTCTTCAATTGGGCTAGTAGGGCGATAGTCGTAGAAGTCGACTATTGTCGAAATAGTCCTTCAAGCCCATATTGAATGGCGCTTGACGCAATGAGCTGTATGCGTTCGTGATCCCGCTGCGCGGCGATTGCGATGGCGTAACGTGACGATACGTCGGCGCCGCTCGCCGTCCTTTGCCGCCACTGATCTTTGGCCGATAATGACCAGCGTCGAATTTGCGATTGGTCGTGGCGTTTGCCACGGCCCTCAACGGAGAGGGGTTCATGGCGGAAATGCGCTGTTCCATCAGTCTGGTCATCAACGGTGGCCGCTGGTTGCAGGAGGGTGAGGCGCTGGCCGCACAGGGTGATGTTCCGCGCCAGTGGTCGCTGGCCGGCTTGCAGGACTACGTGCGGCTATCCATTGGCGGCAGACTCGGGCACACGCTGGAGCAGACAGCGATCGTCGAACAGCGCTGGTGCCGTGCGAAACCCAGCGCGGCTGATGGCGAGGCAGTCGCGGCCGCAGCGGCCGTGGTCACTGCACCGCACGTTACCGCGGATGACACTGGCGCCGGGCTTGCGCTGGAGGCTGTGGAGGCCGCCGCCCTCGTCAAGTGCGATGTCATGGTGACTGTCGGTTCGCAGATCACCTGGCAGCCACTGCGGCAGAAGCTGGAGGCCGCCGGTGTGCAACTGGTTGAGCTGCTGTTGCCCGCGAGCGGCAAAGTGGTGGTGTCCACTGAACGGGTGATCGACCTGCGCGAGCTGGTCAAACGGCAGCACGGCAACTCACCGGTCTCCGCAATGTTCAAGACGGTGGCGGCTCCCGCAGTCAACGCGCCGGCCGCAACGCGCAACACCGTCGAGCACGATGATTCGTTTGCGGCCAACGCCATTCTCGGCACTGTGAAGGCCCTGGCCAAAGGCTACGGTACGGTGACGCGCAAGGACGGCCGGGGTGAGGTGCAGTTTCTCGCCGGCCACGTGTCGCCGCCGGGCTTTGAGTTCATTGAGGTTGGCGACACCGTGCGCTTTGATGTCGTCAAGGTGAGCTCCGGCAAATGGCAGGCGCAGCGGGTGGTTCGCTCCTGAGTTGGTTGCGCATTGTCGTTGCGACGCTGTCGCGTTTCAATACCTGCCTGCGTCTGTAGTGTGAGAGTCAGGAGGCGTTGTGCCTCGCCGTTTTCTTCATGACGCCGTCCTATGGTAATCCTCCGCATCTGGCTTCCGTCGCGCAAGACCCCCCGTAGCAAGGGCTTCAGTTCAATCGACGTCGATAGCCCTTCCGGCTCAACCTACATGAGCGTGCGGCCGGTCGACCCGAAAGAAGACCGCCTGCTGAAGACACCCACCGCGACACTCGCTGACGACATCGAGGCGGAAGGTGGCGATACCCCGCATCTCTGGCGCTTCCGCAATCTCGACGAAGCGCGCATGATGCGCATCTGGGATCAGTTCAAGGGACTTGGCGCCGCCAAGTGGAAGAACGATGCCACGGAGAACTGTTTTCACTTTTGCGACATGGTGCTGGCTGCGGGGCAAGGCATTGACGTCGAAGCGTTCTCCGGCGCATCACTGACCAATCGGGCGAAAGGCGCCCTGCATCTGGCGACGCTGGCGTTCTCGCATACGACGCTGGCGGCCCGGGCCGAAGACTATCTCAAGGTTAGACACTGCTAGCCAACACGCTGCAGCCACAAGAAGGACACACTGAATGGAACGCCTTGTCGACATCACCACGCCTTTCGGCGATGCGGTCTGGTTCCGGCAAATGACCGGTACCGAGGCGCTGTCGGTGCCGTTTGAATTCGAGGTGGTGCTGCACAGCAAGCAGTCCGGCCTGAGCGCCAAGGCGGCACTCGGCAAGGACTTCACGCTGAAGGTGGAGACCGAGAAGAGCGGCAGCGTGCGTTACTTCAATGGCATCTGTACGCGCTTCGGCAGTGCTGGGCGTGAGGGCGACCATCTGGTCTATGTCGCCCGTATGCGTCCCTGGCTGTGGCTGGCCAGCCGCCGTAGCGATTGCAAGATTTTCCAGTTCAAGAAGGTTCCCGACATCATCACCGAGGTGCTGGCGCGCTACGGCTACCCGATCACCAAGAAGCTCACCAAAACTTACCGCCAGTGGGACTACTGTGTCCAGTATCAGGAAACCGACATGAATTTCGTCATGCGCCTGATGGAGCACGAGGGCATCTACTTCAGCTTCGAGCACGCAGCCGGTACGCACACGCTGGTCATGTCTGACGACATGGCGGCGCACCCCATGCTGCCAATCAAGCCGAGCATCAAGTATTACGGCACCGATGCCACCACCGTGGCCGACGAAGAGCACTTCAACAGCTGGCTGGTGCGTGAAGAGGTCGATTCAGGCGAATACTTTGCCGACGACTACGATTTTGAACATCCGAAGGCGGACCTCAAGACCAAACGCTCAGGGCCGATGGGGCATTCGCATGACAACTACCAGCACTATGAATGGCCGGGTGGTTACGTCAAGCACGCCGATGGCGAAGCGTATGCCGCTGAACGAATGGACATGCTCGCGGCCGAGCATGAGCGCACGCAAGGCCACACGACCGTGCGCACCATGGCGCCCGGCTACCGGTTCAACCTCGAACGCTGCCCGCGCAAGGACCAGAATCGGGAATATCTCGCCGTCGCCGCGACGTACTTCTTCCGCGATAACGCACGCATGTCGTCAGGCAGCGGTGAGGGCGACGCCGACTGGGGCATCATGGTTACGTCGCAGCCAACCACGATTCCGTACAAGCCACAACAGTTGACGCCCAAGCCCCTGACGCATGGCCCGCAGACGGCGGTGGTGGTGGGGCCCAAAGGCGAAGAGATCTACACCGACAAGTATGGTCGAGTGAAAGTTCACTTCTTCTGGGACCGCTACGACAACAAGGATGAAAACAGCAGTTGCTGGGTCCGCGTCAGCCAGCCCTGGGCCGGGGACAAATGGGGCTTCATCCACATCCCGCGTATCGGTCAGGAGGTCATCGTCGACTTCATCGGTGGCGATCCCGACTACCCGATGATCACCGGCCGCGTCTACAACGCCGACCAGATGCCGCCCTATGGCCTGCCGGAAAACAAGACGGCCAGCGGCATCAAGTCGCGTTCGACCAAGGGCGGTGGCCCGACCGATTTCAACGAGATCCGCATGGAAGATCTCAAGGGCAAGGAGCAGCTCTACGTCCATGCCCAGCGCAATCTTGATACCGTGGTCGAGGCCGATGAATCGCGGATGGTGGGTCACGACCGTGCCACGCGGATCGGGCATGATGACGACCGCTTCGTCGCCAACGATGATCGTCATGTCATCAAGGGCAACCAGAGCATTCAGGTAGAAGGCAACGAGACCTTCAACGTGAAATCGAATCAGGACACCACCGTCAATGGCAACCAGAGCAACATGGTTGATGGTGATCGCACGCAGAACATTGGCGGTGATCTGAAGGAAAAGACTGGCGGCAATCACGTCGAAACCATCAGCAGCAACCATACGGTCTCGGTAGGCGGCGATGAGTCCAACTCGATCAGCGGCAGTCAGACCAATATGGTCCTGGGCGGCCGCAGCACGACCGTAATCGGCAACGACAAGACGCTGATCGCGGGCACCGCCTCCTATTCCGCTGCCCGCTACAACGTCATGGGCGCTACGCAGTACTCCGAGACTTGCATGACGCGCAAGGCGACGGTGATGGGGACCGACACTACCAAGATTGTCGGTATGCAGACCGAGACCATCGGTGGCAAACGGTCTGCGCAGATTGGCGGCCTCGACAGCACCGAAGTCGGCGGCGCCCACACGCTGAAGGTGGCGGGCATGAGTTCGACACAGGTCGGTGGTGCCATCAGTGCCCAGGCCGGTGCCGCGATCAGCTTCACCGCAGGTGCAGCAGTCACCATCAGCGCCGGTGGCGCGGTCACCATCACCTCGGCATCGGTGACGATCACCGCCGGCGTGATCAATCTGGTTGGGGTGGTCAACGTCGCCGGCATGCTCAATGTAGCCGGGGTCGTCACCACGACGTCGCTGGTATCGCCGCTCTACACCCCCGGTGTGGGCAACATGATCTAGGTTGGCAGCCCGTATGAGTGATGACAACACCCCGGCTCCCGTTGCAGCCTCAGGCAGCACTGCCGAGGCGGCTCCGGTACCAGCCATTTCCATCTGGCCGGCAGCCGTGTTGCGCGAGCAACTGCGCTCGGCAGATGCGGCTGCGCGCCTGCGTGCGCTCGCGCAGGCCGTGCAGCCTGCCGCGCCGCTAAACGAATGCGTCGACGACGTCGTGCACTGCGCCACGCTGTCTGCCGACGACCCCCTGGCCCTGCGGGTTGCCGCCATCGCCCTCGGATCCGCAGCACGTGAGCAGGTCGGCGAACCAGCCTTGCTGTGTCTGGCGGCGATGACCGGCCCTGAACACGATGTGCAGGTGCGCATCGCAGCTGCGCATTCGCTCTATCGGCAGCAACGGGTGCCAGCGAAAGCGTTTGCTGGCGTTGCCGGCCTGCTGGTGCATGCCGAGATGCCGGCGCGCAAGGTTGCGGCGCTCGCTCTGACCCTGGCTGGCACCGCGCCGGCAGGCGATATTGCAGCGACCATGGCAGCGGTCAGCCCAGCGCAGTGGACCAGTGAAGGACTGGCGGCGTTGGTCAACAGTGCTGGCGATTCGGAGGAGCGCAAGCGTGCCGTGGAGCAGTTCGTACTGCGCGGTATGAAGGATCTGCCGTTGGTGCCGGGCGGTGTGGCTGCCTATGCGGCGCTGGCGCGTCTGGGTGCCAGCAGCGCATCGCTAAACGCCTTGCTGCGCATAGCGGTCGAGGCAACCGACGCCACGCACTGGCATGCTGCGCTTGACGCGCTGGGTGCGCTTGGTCCGCTGGCTGCATCAACAGCACCGGAGCTTGGCCGCGCGCTGGAGAGCACCGACGATCCTGAACGCGAAGAGGCGCTGTGCCGGGTGCTGGTGCAGTTGCGACCATCGGCGGGGCAGTTGCCGTTCAAGCGTATGGTTGCCCGCGTCGCAGGTGCCCCGGATCGTGCCGTGGCGGCACATTGCATGCTGCTGACTTTGCACGCAAACGAATTCGCCGCCGCCGCGCGCGCCCTCACACTGCGCTTTGCTGACGCCGGCGAGGCGTTACGCAAGGTGCTATCAAAAACCCACGAACTGCTGACCGGCTCGCCTATCGAGCAGCCGCAGGCGTCCTGATGGAGCACTGAAGTGGCAGACATGATCGATAGCATGGCAAAGACGATTGAGGACACCAAGTCCTTTGTCGACAAAGCCAACGAAAAGATGGACAAGGCGTGCCAGCTGCTGGACGAAAACATCCAGACCGTCAATCAGGCGCGCAAGGATTACGAAGAGATCCGCGAGCTGGTCGAGCAGGCCAAGGCCGATCTCGCCGAGGCGGTAAAGACGCTCTCCGATGGTGCCGACCAGGCCTCCGACGGTAACCTGCCGGCGCTCATCGCAACGATCGCGCAGGCGGTGCCGAAAGTGACATCGGCAGTACAACGCTACACCAAGGTGGTCTCTGACTTGAAGAAAAAAGCGGAGAACTACAAAAAAGCCGTTGAGCATAATATTCAGGTCGTGCAATCGTTCTGACGCACTGGGGGCAATTGATGGGTGATCGCAGTCGCGTTGTATGGTCCGAGGGCATGTTCCTGCGGCCGCAGCATTTTCAGCAGGCCGAGCGCTTCCGCGAGTTTTCGCAGCATCAGCGCGGCCTGGCGGCGGAAGGGCACTTCTGGGGATTTCACACGCTGGTGCTTGATGCCACCTCACTGGCCATCGGCAAAGTGGCGATCGCCCGGGCGAGCGGCGTGATGCCGGATGGCACCACGTTTTCATTTCCGGACCCCAACGAACCGCCGAAGGCAATCGAAATTCCCGACACCCTCAAGGGCAAGCGGGTATCACTGTGCCTGCCGGTGTACCGCACTGGCAGTGAAGAAGTGTCGTTCGATGACGATGCCCGGTCATTGGCACGGTACAGCGTCATTGACGAGGACGCGCCTGATCAGAACTCGGTGGCTGGTGAGCCGGCACCGATCCAGCTTGCGCAACCGCGCTTGCGCCTGTTGCCGGATGGCGAGGTCCCAGAAGGCTGGATGACGCTGGGCGTCTGTCATGTCACCGAGCGACGAAATGACCTCTCGGTAGCTCTCGGCGAGTCGTTCATCCCGCCGGTGGTCGCGGCCCATGAGAGCGCCGTACTGTCGGGGTTCCTGCGCGAACTGGCCGGTCTGCTGCATCACCGTGGCGAGGCGATCGCGGCCCGTCTGTCGGCGCCTGGCAAAGGCGGTGTATCCGAAATTGCCGATTTCCTGATGCTGCAACTGGTGAATCGTTACGAGCCGATGGTGGTGCACCTGTCACAGTTGCGCACGCTGCATCCTGAAAGGCTTTACGCCGAACTGCTGGGACTGGCGGGTGACTTCACGACATTCACCCGTGACAATCGGCGCCCGGCGGACTACCCGGTGTACAACCACGACGATCTTGCTGGCTGCTTCACGCCCCTGATGCACGATCTGCGTCGGTCGCTTTCAATGGTGCTCGAGCAGAACGCCTTCCAGATTGAATTGCTGGAGCGTGCGTACGGCGTTCGCGTCGCGGTGATTGCCGACAAGGAGCTGATCAAGAGCGCGGCGTTCGTGCTCGCAGTGGCGTCCGAGCTGCCCGGCGAGCAGGTGCGCAAGCTGTTTCCGACTCAGGTCAAGATCGGTCCGGTCGAGAAGATCCGCGATCTGGTCAATCTGCATTTGCCCGGTGTCGGTCTGCGGCCGCTGCCGGTGGCGCCGCGGCAAATCCCCTACCACGCGGGCAACAACTATTTCGAGCTGGACACCGCCAGTGAGTTCTGGCGTGGCCTTGAGCGTTCCGGTGGTCTCGCGATGCACATCGCAGGCGACTGGCCCGGTCTGAAGCTTGAGTTCTGGGCGATTCGCGCATGACAACCCCCGCTAATCTGGATCCCTTTGCAATCCTCGCGGCGACGCCGGGTGCTGTGCCTGTCGGCATGGCCGTCGCGCCGGGGCCGGCGCCTCAGGAGGCTCCGTCCGCCATCGGCGAGCCGCAGGTCGCGGCAGACCTGCCGGAGATTCTCAGCGGCGCCAATGCACTGGCAATCGCCGCCAACCCGCTGTTGAACCTGATTCCACAGATTCGGGTGACGCCGCATCACCCGGATCCTGAACAGCTGCGCAATTACTTGGTCGATCAGGTGCAGTTATTTGAGCGGCGTGCCCGTGAAGCACAGGTGTCGCCGGAGACACTGATCGCCGCTCGTTACGCGTTGTGTACCGCGCTTGATGAAACTGCTGCCAAGACGCCGTGGGGGGGCGGCGGACAGTGGTCACGGCATTCGCTGCTGGTTACTTTTCATAACGAGACTTGGGGCGGCGAAAAATTCTTCCAGGTACTTGCACGGCTGGTGCAGGACCCGAAGAAACACATCGACCTGATCGAGATGATGGCGGTGTGCATCGCACTTGGGTTTGAAGGCCGCTTCGGTGTGGTCGACAACGGCCGTTCACAACTGGAAACCCTGCGTCGCCGGCTGGTGGAAATCATCAATGGCGCCCGCGGAGAACACTCCAAGGCGCTGTCATTGCACTGGCAAGGCGCCGAGGCAGATGGCAAGTCGCGCTGGGGCTTCCTGCCGCTCTGGATCACCATCGGTGCGACGCTGACGTTGCTCGCCGGAATCTTCTTTCTGTACTACTTCTTCATCGCGGACAAGTCGAGCACTGTCTTCAGTGCGCTCAACTCGATCCGGCCGCCAAAAGCGCAGGCGGTCAAACCGCAGCCAGCGCCGACGCGCAGACTCGCGCAATTTCTCGAACCGGAAATTCGCGAAGGTTTGGTGTCGGTCAATGACTATGCAGACCGCAGCGTCATCGTCTTGCGTGGCGACGGCATGTTCGATAGCGGCCAGATTGATGTCAAGCCCCGCTACCTGAGCGTCATACAGCGCGTTGCTGACGCGCTCAACGCAGTTCCAGGCGCGGTACAGATTACCGGACACACCGACAACGTACCCATCCGTGGCATCAGGCGCTTCCCGTCGAACTTCGAATTGTCGCAGGCGCGGGCGGAGGTGGTGCGCGACATGATCGATTCGCGACTTACCGACAAGCGGCGCACGAGAGCGCAGGGCAAGGATCAGTCAGAGCCCGTGGCGAGCAATGCAACACCCGAGGGCAGGGCTGCCAACCGCCGCGTCGAAGTGGTGTTGCTGGTACCACCAGCGGAGCGTGATCGCGAGCTGAACGCAGCGCAGGGGAAACAATGATGTATTACCTGCGCATGATCTTTCGCAAGCTGTTCAATCGCACCACGCTGACCATCCTGCTGCTGTTGCTGTTGTCGGCGCTGATCTGGTGGATCGCGCCGATCATCCAGCTCCGGGACTTCTTCCCGTTCGCGCCAGCCTGGGTGCGCTGGACCATCATTGGGGTCATCTGGGCACTCTGGTTGATCCGGGTGCTGTTGCGGTGGTGGCGCGAGCGCAATGTCAACGCAGCGCTGCTCAGCCAGTTGTCGAAGATGCAGAGCAACGCCAAGCCGGGCGATCCGGCGGCGGGCAGCGAAGAGGTCGCCGAGCTCAACAAGCGCTTCAAGGATGCCGCCGACATCCTCAAGAAGACGCGCTTCACCAGTACGGAGAAGGGCGGATTCCTGTCCGGTCTGTCCAAGCAGTATGTCTACCAGCTCCCCTGGTATGCCTTTATCGGAGCGCCAGGCTCCGGCAAGACAACGGCCCTGGTCAATGCCGGCCTGACGTTCCCGCTGGCCGAGCAATTCGGAAAGGCGGCGATCCGCGGCATCGGCGGCACCCGCAACTGCGACTGGTGGTTCACCAACGAAGCGGTGCTGATCGACACTGCCGGCCGCTACACCACGCAGGAAAGCAACGAGTCCGTCGACAAAGCCGAATGGCAAGGCTTCCTGGCACTGCTGCGCAAATTCCGTCCGCGGCAGCCTTTGAACGGCGTACTGCTCACGGTGTCGGTCGCCGATCTGCTGCAGATGACCGCGCAGGAGCGGGAAGTGCATGCGGCCACGTTGAAGGCCCGTCTGAATGAGTTGCGCGAAGGTCTCGGCGTGCAGTTCCCGGTCTACGTGCTGGTCACCAAGACGGACTTGCTGTCCGGGTTCTCCGAGTACTTCCTGAACTACACGCGGGAGGATCGCGCTCAGGTCTGGGGCTTCACGCTTCCCTACGATCCGAAAGCGACTGAGCCGATCGCCGTGCGTGAATCGTTCGCACGCGAATTTGACCTGCTCTACAAGCGTCTGAATGATGGCATGCAGCAACGTCTGCTTGACGAACCGGACCTGTCGCGGCGCGCACTGGCCTACACGCTGCCGCAGCAACTGGCAGGTATTCGCGACGTATTGTCGCGCTTGCTCGGGGCAGTGTTCAGCGAGTCAAAATTTTCCGAGCAACCCATGTTGCGCGGTGTGTACTTCACCTCTGGCACCCAGGAGGGCACGCCGTTTGATCGTGTCCTCGGTGCGATGCAGCGGACGTTCCGCGTTGCTGCCCGGGTGCGTGCTGCGGAAGTCGGGGCAGGCACCGGCAAAAGCTACTTTCTGCAGGACCTGCTGCAGAAAGTCATTTTCAAGGAGCACTTCATTGCCGGTCGCAACATGGCGATGGAGCGGCGCATGCGGTGGCTGCGCTGGGCCGGCATTGCCGCTTGCGGCATCGCGTTCCTGTGGGCCAACATTGGCTGGTGGATGAGCTACGGCAACAACAGTGACTACATTGCCGAGGTCAATACCAAGACTGACGCTTTGCGCGAAACGGTCGCCGGAATCTCGCCGGCGCCCAGCGAAGACGCACCGGCACTGTTCGCTGCGCTCAATCAGGCACGGGACGCAGCGCACAGCTCAAAGTTCGATTTCGACAACCCACCGTGGCGTTATCGCTATGGTCTGTTCCAGGGCCCGAAACTCGACACCGCAGCCCAAGCCGTTTACCAGCGCCTGCTGGAAGATAGCCTGATGCCGCGAATCGCTGCGCGGGTTCACTCGCGGTTGCGGGCAGCTGCTGCCAACAAGACCGAGGCCAGCTACGAAGCGCTCAAGGCCTACCTGATGATGTACGACAGCGGCCGCGTCAAGGATGAGTTTGTCAAAAACTACGTGGGCGGCGATTGGCTCGCGGGTTTACCACCGGATGTCCCCAGCGAATCGCGCAAGCAGTTGCTCAGTCATCTGGAAGAGCTGTTGCGCATTGGCGGTTACAAATCTCCGTTCCCGCAGGATGCCGAACTGGTTCGGCAGGTTCGCGACACGCTGCTGCAACAGGAGCCGGCAAAGCGAGCCTACAACTTCATCAAGTCGCAACTGATCGGCATTGACCTGCCTGAGTTCACTGTCATTCGGGCGGCGGGGGACCGTGCGCCTGCCGTGTTCGAGCGCCGCAGCAACAAATCGCTCAGCAGTGCCGGCATTCCTGGCTTCTTCTCCGAGCGGGGTTACAACGAGTACTTCCTGAAAGGCCTGGCCAACTGGGGCGCTGGGCTGGGTCTGGAAGAGGCGTGGATTCTCGGCCGCAGCAACCCGACGGCAAGCGCCACCAAGGCGGCGACTGCGGCGTTTGACGCCAGCGGCATGGACCGCCGTATCCGCGAGTTCTATCTGCAGGATTTCGCCAACGAGTGGCAGAACTTCCTCAACGACATCCGGCTGCGACCGCCGCGCAGCATGACTGAAACAATCGAGTGGGCCAACGTCCTTGGTGCAGCCGATTCGCCGCTGGTGCTACTGACGCGTGAAGTGGCCACCCAGACCATCCTGATCAACACGGAATCCGGCCCCGGCAATCGCGTCAACCAGATCAAGGAATCGGTCAAACGCGGGCTGGATGAAGTGACGGCAGCCACCGCAGCGCTTGCCAACGCACCAGTCAACACCAACCGCCCGGAAATGATCGTGCAGGAACGGTTCCGCCCGTTCAAGGAGCTGGCGTTGCCGACCGGCAAAGGTCGCATCGATGAGGTTGCCCGCGAAATCCTCGACTACGGTTTGACACTGCGAAACGACCAGGCCGCACTGGCCGGCGGCAGTACGCGCCGGTCGCAGGAAGCCGATGCCAAGCTGGCAGCGCGCGCTGCGCAGTTGCCATCGCCACTGCGGGAGATTGTCGAGGGGCTGACCAGCAGCGCGTCGAAGCTGACGCAATCGACGGTGTTGAAGAACGCCACCGCACAAACCGCTGGCGCGGTGGGTCAGACCTGCCCGGCGGTGGTACGAGGTTATCCGTTCGATCGCCGCTCGCAGCAGGACGCCTTCCCGCAGGACTTCGCGCAGGTGTTCGGACCGTCCGGGGCATTGAAGCAGGCGTTCGACCAGATCGCCTCTGCGGTCGACAAGTCGCGTAACCCCTGGGCCGCAAAGGCAGGACCAGAGGGTGCGGCGGCGGGGCGGCCCGAAGACTTGCGACGATTCATGCAGGCCGAGGAGATTCGCGAGACTTTTTTTGCCGGCAGTCGCGGCGCTCCAGGGTTTGAACTGGATGTCCGGGTGAGCTCATCGCCGTCCGGCACAGATCGGGTGGAACTGGATGCCGATGGCACCGTCGTCGTGGCCAATGAGGATAGCAAGCGGGTCGTCTGGCCGGGACCGAAGAACAGCGAACGGGTACGACTGACGGTGGGCGGTCGACCAGTGGTCGAAAAGTCCGGCTTCTGGGCGTTGCATCGCCTGCTTGATGCCAGCCCCTCGGGCGCGGCACCCGGCAGCACCATCGCTACGTTCAACGCAGAAGGGCGCGAGATTCGGGTCGAGCTGCGTGCGCGGTCGGTCCGCCATCCGCTGACGCTGCCTGCGCTGCGTGGTTTTGCGTGTCCTGGGCGCTAGGGATACCGCATGAGCTCGCCAGTCGCCCCCAGCAGCACGGATCCTGCCGCCAACGTTGGCTTTGCCTATTTCGGCAAGCTGCCTGGCGCGGGTGATTTCATTTCACGGCGCATGCCGTATCCCCTGCAGCAGTTCTGGGATCGCTGGTGCGCCTCTGGCATGGAGGTGCTCAAGGAGCGAAACCCCGCGCCCGGCTGGGCGCTCTGGGGCAACACGCCGAAGTGGGCGTTTCTGCTGCCGGTGCAGTCCGGTGTGCCAATCGGGCAGCTGGGTGTGCTGGCGCCCTCGTGCGATCGCGTTGGCAGAAATTTTCCGTTCCTCGTCACCACGGCGATTCTGGACAAGAACGCCATGAGCCTGCTGCCGCGGGCTGCGCCCATTGCCCTCGCCTGGGCGCATGTCGTCGCCGATGCACAGAGCGCCAGGATGAACATTGACGCCGTCGACACCGCGCTATCCAGTGCGCTGGTGGCGGAGCTTGACAAGGAGCCGCCGGCTGCCGATGGCGAAGTCACCTTGCCGCCCGGTGCGAGCCCGCTGTCGTTGCCGTGGCCGGGCCTTGCCGACAGCTTTGACATGCAGGGGCCGGAGAGCTTTTGGTGGAGCGTGCCACCCGCGACGACCGGCTTCCGCGCACGTACGCACTCCGGTGCGCTGACGGCAACGCACTTTGTCGGGCTCTGCGGCTGAGGCTGCGCGCCTGCTCTGGTGTTCGTTGCGGCTGCCGTCTGACTGCAGAACCGATTGCGAGTGCGTGGGACCGCTCCGCTTTGTAACAATCGGTGGTGATGAGCCATTCCGACGACCACTCTGCCGACACCGTTTATCTCTGTCCAAGTGATCGCGCTGCGCGCGGCTGGCGACGCCACCTGGTTGCCCGTGGCGACCAATTTCGCGATTGTGTGGCTACCGAGACGTGGCTTGCAGCCATGTGGGAGCGGGCTGCGTTGTTTGGATTCATCGCTGACGCACCAGCACTGTTGCCGCAGGAGGCGCAGCGGGCACTCTGGTACCGCCTCGCTTCGGAGCATTCCGGGCTTCTCGCCAGTGAGTGCGCAGGCGCCGTGGCGCTCATCGAAGAGGCGTGGTTGCTCGCGGAACGACACCAGTTGCCACGCCCGGCACTGCCGACCACCACGCAAGCTGTTGATGACAACGTTGCCTGGTTCGCGTCCATGCGCGTCTCCGCTAGGCGCTGGCTGGCATCCAATCGGGCGCTGACTCACGCCGAGTTGCCGGACCGGCTTGCCGCAACCTTTCCCGCATGGCGGGCGCTTTTGCCCGCACACATTCGCCTGACGCCGAGTTTCGCTACTGATCCCGCCCTTGCGCGCCTCTGGCAGCGAATTGCTGCGCTCGGTGTCGACATTGCAAAGGTTGACGATCTACCGCCGGTGCCTGAGCAGTGCCCCGCAGTCGAACGTACGCATGATCCTGACCATGATCGCGACTGCGCGCTGCAATGGGCTGGCAAGATGCTCGCGTCGCGCCCTGGCGAGGACGTTACGTTGATCGTTCCCGGCTTGGCCAGCGAGCGTGAGTCCTGGCGACGCGACCTGCGCACGCACTGCAATGTCGACTGGTGGCAGGCGCCGGAGCGAGACAACGATAGCTTCAATCTGTCGCTCGGGCAGTCGCTGGCGGCGTACCCGGCTGTACGCTCCCTGCTGGTGTTGCTTGCGGCAACCGTTCGGCCAGTGGCGGTGGAAAGTCTGGCACAGGCGTTGACTCACCCACGCTGGGGGAACGCCGCAGCGATGGTCCACAGTGTTCATCGTCGATTGCAGGAACACATCGATCATGGCATCGCGGATGCGCGTCTCGACGGGTGGCCGCTGACGCCAGCGGCACAATCGCTGCTGCACGGTCTGACCAGCGAGCAGAAGCGTCGCAAGCGCCGAAGCGAACATCGACGAAGCATTGACGCATTCGTCGTCGCACTGACCGCGCAAGCGCAGATACCGCGCAGTGATCTGTTCCAGCTGGATGAAGCCTGGCTGTTGCTGTTGCAGCGCTGGGAGCACCTCGATCGCTGGTTTCCGGCGCTGGACTGGTCGCAGGCTTTGTCCGAGCTGACACGCGCAGCGGACGACGCCGTGTTCCAGCCAAAAGCGGGTAAGGCCCGGTTGCACGTGATCGGTCTGCTGGAGTCTGCCGGTGTACCGCTATCTTGCGCACGACTGGTCGGGATGAGCGACACGGTACTGCCTGAGGCGTTCTCGCCGAACCCCTTGCTGCCTCGTAGCTGGCAGTCCGCACAACAGGTTGGGCTCGGCGCCCGGACGGAGGTGCTGGCACGTTCGGCGCGACTGATGCACAACTGGCGGACGCTGATCGGTGACCTGAGCATCTCCTGTCCGCAACGCAACGACGATGGCGAGGTAGGCCTTTCGCCCATGTTGCACGGCTGGCCCACGGTGACGGCTGCTGCAAGGCAACCGGCGTCACACAATGTTGCGTCTCTGGCGACGATGAACGACGAGTTGTTGCCTTCCGCTAATGAGCGGGACTCACTGGTGCGACCGCTGAGTGCCAGCCGGCTGCGTGAACAGGCGCAATGTCCGCGCCGCGCGGCGGCAATGCGCCTGGGGCTGCAACCATGGCCGACACTGGCTGTGGGCATCTCACCGATTGTGCGCGGCAATCTGGTGCACGGCGTGCTTGCGGGTTATGGCATGGCGCGTATGGCGGGTGCGGACGCCCGTGCTGCTGCGATTGCCAGACTGGACGCGCTGATTGATGACGAAAGGAAGGCGCGGCCAACAATCGCCGAGGCGGTCTGGCACACCGAGCGGACCCGCATTCAGAAGTTGCTTGATCGTGTCATTGAGCGTGACCAGCGTCGCGGCGACTTCACAATCGTCGCGGTGGAGCGGCCGGTTGCCGCCGTGGTCGCTGGACAGCGCTTTGAAGGAAAACTCGATCGCATCGACGACGACGGCGCGATGCGTGTGATCTTTGACTACAAGACCGGCAAAGTCACGCGCAATGACTGGGTGCTGGAGAAGAACTCCGGGCGTCTGGCGGATCCGCAACTACCCCTTTACGCCCTGATGCACGACGTCGAGCGAGATGCGGCGGGTGCGCAGTGGCCGGCCGTGCGTGGTGTGGCCTGGTTCACGGTTAATGACGACAGCGTCGATTGCATCGGTGTTGGTGACGACGATGATCTGTTGCCGAAACGCAAACGCGGCGCTGACGACGGTCTTGACCAATGGGACAACGCACTCAACGTCTGGCGAGGGGCGATTGGCGATCTGGTCGACGAATGGCAACGCGGCGTCGCTCATGTCGCGCCGATCAAGGGTGAACTGACCTGTCGTACCTGCGAATATGGCGCCTTCTGCCGCGAGCGATGGTCGCTCAGCGGCAGCGATGATGCTGACGGCGGTGCCGCGGCCTTGACCGATGCTGATGGAGATTCCGATGAGCGCTGACGCCGACGAAGCGCTCATCGCCGACCGTCGCGCGCGTGAGCGAGTGGTCGATCCGAAAGGCTCATTCATCGTTCAGGCGCCGGCGGGGTCAGGCAAAACCGAGCTGCTGGTGCAACGATTGCTGGCGTTGCTTGCCACTGTGGATGATCCAGCTGAGGTGCTGGCCATCACCTTCACCCGCAAGGCGGCGCAGGAGATGCGCGAACGCCTGATTGGCGCGCTGGAGCAGGCAGCGCAGCCTGCTGCACCATCAATGCGTCCCGTTGAACTGGCGCGACGGGCATTGGCCTTGCCGGTACTCGCACGTGATCAGGCGCTCGGCTGGCGCTTGCGTGAGCAACCGGATCGCCTGGTGATCGACACCTTCGACGCCTTCTGCGCCCGTATCGTGGCTCGCAGTTATTTATCCCGTGTGGCCGGGGAGGGGGCGCTCGGAAGCGTGACCGATGCTGCTGAAACGCTCTATCGTGAGGCCGCCACACGGGCGCTTGGTGCTGCTGAAGTGGCTGACGCGGTGCGCGGGGTACTGACCGTCGCCGGCAATCAGGTTGACAGCGTGGTTGAGCTGCTCGCAGGCCTGCTGGCGCGACGCGCCCAATGGCTCGGCGCGGCGATTGACACCTCGCCTCAAGCGATCGCCGAGCTGACCGCAGCCCTGCGCGACGCGGCGGACGCGGCAATGCGTGCACTGGTCAGTGCCAGCGACGCGTTGGGTCGGCACGGCAACATTGCGGAACTGGCTGCCTACTGCGCCACCGTGTGGGATCGCCCCGGCAGCGAGGCGAAGTTGCTTGATCAAGCCGAAGCCCGGCGGCAACTCTCGGCGCACTGGCCGTTGCCGGCGGCGCTCACTGCGCTGTCGCGCTGGCAAACATTGGCCGCAATGCTGCTGACCGGCGAGAGCGGTCAGCGGACGTGGCGCAAGCCAGGCGGCGTGAACAAAACTGCCGGCTTTCCAAAGCACGATGACAATGCGTTTGCTGATCTCGACCCCGCATTGCGCCGCCAGCGCAAGGAACAGATGGTGGCGCTGCTCGAAGCCTTGCAGCACGAGCACGATCTGGCCCGAAGCCTCGACGATCTTGATCATCTGCCCACACTCGCTGCGCTGGCCGAACACGAGACCGCATTGCGCGACACGCTGGTACTGCTGCGACACGCGGCGATTGAACTGGTCGCATTGATGCGCGAGCGCGGTGTTACCGATTTCAGCGGCATCATGACGGCGGCGCTGGCCGCATTGCGCGACAACCGTGCCGATGTGATGGCGAACCTCGATGCCAAGCTGCGCCACGTGCTGGTGGATGAGGTGCAAGACACCAATCCTGCGCAGTTTGAGCTGCTGGCATTGCTCACCGCCGACTGGACGGCGGGAGATGGTCGCACACTGTTTCTGGTGGGCGATCCGATGCAGTCCATCTATCTCTTCCGCGATGCTGACGTCAGTCTGTTTCGGCGTGCACAGCGCGTCGGCGTTGGCGGGGTGCGTTTGACCGCCGTGACGCTCAATGCCAATTACCGTTCGCAGCCGGCCGTCGTTGACTGGGTGAATCACTCGCTGGACGGCGCTTTTGCAAGCGGGGCGCGCGGCTTGTTCGCCGATCGCGACCCGGTGCCCTTTGTCGCCGCGATTGCCACCCATGCAAGCGGTGACGACGAGGGCCAGAGTGAGATCGCAGCGAGCAGCCCCGAGCAGGAGGCGCAAGAGGTGGCCGCAGCGATCGCGTGGCGGCGCCAGAACCAGCCGGAGCAGAGCATCGCGGTGCTGGCGCGTACGCGCGGCGATGCCGCCGCCGTCATTGCCGCGCTGCGCGCTCGTGGCGTTCCGTTCAGCGCCAACGAGTTTGCGCTGTGGTCGGCACGCGAGCGGGTGCGCGACCTGTTGACGCTGACCTATGCCGTGGCCGCGCCCTGGGACCGGCTGGCGCTGTTCGCGCTGCTGCGCTCACCGTGGGTGGGGCTGACGCTCGATAGTCTGTCGCGTTTCGCGATGGCGCTGCGTGAGAGCCCTGCGCGGCCCGCATGGACACTGCTAGCTGGCGAGTGGGCAGCATCGCTGGACGCCGGCGAACTGGCGCGGATCAGGCGGGCCCACGCTGCGTTGCGCGTTGGCGAGGCGCGCGCGTGGCTATCCGGGGTTGCCGAGCGGGTGGAGGCCGTGTGGTGCGCGCTTGACGGCGACGCACTACTCGCCGACAACGAGGCGAGGCGAGACACGGCGCAATTCTTCGAGTGGCTCGCCGAGCTGGCGCCCGACGGCTTGTTGCCGCCACGACAGGCACTGCTGATGTCGATGGAAAGCAAGCGCCAGTCCTTCGCGTCCGCGTCCGCGACCGCCGACGCCGGCGAAACCAGCGAGGGCTCGGTCGAGCTGCTCACCATCCACCGCGCGAAAGGCCTGGAATGGGATCACGTGTTTGTGGTCGGCTGCGATCGCGCGCCGCGCGCCGATCAACGTTCGCTGGCAGCCTGGCGCTTTCAGGCGCTGCCCGGACAGCCGGGCCGGGAGCAGGACGCCCGTAGCTATGCCTTCGCTGCGCGCGATACGCGCAAGCGCGAGGCCGGTAGCGTCTACGACTTTCTTGCCCGCTTCAATCGGGCGTCGCGGCTCGACGAAAGCAAAAGGCAGCTCTACGTGGCGGTGACCCGCGCCCGGCGCACGCTCACCATCAGCCGCCAGGCGGCGCACCGCGATCCGCCGTACGGCAGCTTTTCGTTCTGGCTTGGACAAGGCGTTGGTGCCACCGCCACCGCCGCCGAGGCTGGCGCCGTTGATCGTCGCCTCCACCTCGCGGCGTCGCTCACGCGCGGGCCTGTGCCCGCACCGCTCGACGAGACCGTTGTAGCGTGGCCGGCCTACGTTGCCGACGCCCCCGATGCGGCGCTGGATACGCAGCCCGCGAGGCGCCTGGCGCGCGCCGTCGGCATCGTGGGGCATCTGCTGTTCGAAGGCCTGGCAGCTGCCTTGCGCGTCGGGGCTTTGGCATTCAGCCCGTCGGAAGATGCTGCGCATCGTGCGCTCGTTGACGCTGGTGCCGTCGATGATCCGGATCAGGATGTGACCGTCGAAGGCGTGGCGGGTCGCCTGGTCCGATGGTTTGCAACGGCACACACGCGCGAAAATGTTCGTTTCCTGTTTGGGGCATCGCACCGCGAGTCGGTGCAGGAGTTCAGTCTGAGCACCGTTGATCCGGCGACGGGGCAGGCCACCGGTCTCCGTGTCGATCACAGCTTCGTGACCGAGGAGGGTGAGCGCTGGATCGTGGACTACAAGTTTGCGGAACCTGCAGATTTGGACACCGCCGATCCGAAAGCGCTTGATGCCTGGGTATCGCACCAATGTGAGTTGTATGCACCGCAGCTGGCTGCCTATCGACAGGTTTTCGCCGCCCGTGATCGCTGCGAGCCCGGCGTTGCCGGGCTTGACGGCGCAGCACCGCGCATTGTCACGGCGTTGTACTTTCCGTGGCTCGACCGGCTGCAACGCTGCGAATAGCGTCACACCGGAGATGCAGACAGCTTTCTTATGGAACCGCCGCCGCAAAAGGGCTCAGGCCGTGATTTGGCCAAAAGTCGATCTGCATTCGGGCAAAAACGCCGCCACGAAGCAAACTGACGCGGCTTGAGGCATGGCGAGAAGCGTCTCTCAGCGCCACAAAATCCAATAAAATCAATTGCTTTTGCGCCCTGGCCTTATGGTATTGACGTCATGACTGAGCACCCACGGCCCGCTGCTGTCCCCCGCAAGCCAACGCTGGCGCGGGACATTCGACCGGGTGCCTTCGCTGGTACCGGGACGGCGGTCACCATCGGCAACTTCGACGGCGTGCACCGCGGTCATCAGGCCATGCTGGAAGTGGTCTGTCAGGCCGCCCGCCAGCGCAGTCTGCAGCCGGTCGCGCTGACCTTTGCGCCAGCGCCGGGTGAATATTTCGCACAAGCTGCCGGCAAAGCGCCGCCCACGCGCTTGCAGCGCCTGCGCGACAAGCTGCTTTGCATCTGGACGGTCGGCATCACCCATATCCAGCTGTTGCGATTCAACCCGGCGGTGGCGGCGATGGCACCGGACGACTTCTGCCAGCAGGTGCTGAAGGTCGGTCTGAATGCGAAATGGGTCATCGTCGGCGACGACTTCCGGTATGGCAAGGGCCGCGCCGGGGACATCAAGACGCTGCATGCCTGGTGCACCGCCAATGGCATCGAGTGCTACGTGATGCCCGCAGTGAAAGCGATGGATGTGCGCTTTTCGTCATCGCTGGTGCGCGAGGCGCTGCAATCGGGCGACGTGGTGACGGCAGCCGCCATCCTTGGTCGCCCCTATCGAATCTCGGGACGGGTGGCGCATGGCGACAAGCTGGGCCGCACGCTCGGCTTCCCCACCATCAACCTGCCGCTGTGGGCGCCGCTGCCGCTTTCGGGGGTCTACGCAGTCCGCGTCTACGGCGTTGATGTTGCCGGCGTCCAGGCTGTGACGGGCGCCGCCAGCGTCGGGGTGCGGCCAACCGTGAAAGAAGACGGCAAACCTTTGCTCGAGGTATTTCTGCTGGACTTTCAGGGCGATCTCTACGGTCGCCGCATCGTGGTCGAATTTGTGCAGCGGATTCGCGCCGAAGAAAAATTTGCGACCCTTGAGTTGCTGACCGAGCAGATGCATCGGGATATCGCGGCTGTCCGCACGGTGTTCGCCAAAGCTGGCGGCTGACTGGCAGGGCCCCCGCAGATGCCGCAGCCCATTGCCCCCACAGCAAACTCGGTCTCGCCCGCCGTGGCCGCGCTGCTGTCGCAGGCGCGCGACTGCGCGGCGCTTGATGACGGGCTGACGATCGCGTTGCGAGCATTGGACGGTGCAGTCGCCACCGACGACCGCGCAGCGGCGGCGCACCTGTGCTGTTTCTTCCTGTTTCGCATGGGGCTTGGCGAGCGACTGATCGAGATGGCTGACACCGCATTGCCGTTGCTGCGCAAGGCCAGCATGAGCGAGGCGTACGCGGAGACATTGCGTTGGGCTGGTATTTGTGCCTGCGATGCCGGGCAGTTTGGCATTGCCATTCGCCATGCGACCGAAGGCTACCGTCTGGCCGACGAGCAGAATGATCAGCGCGGACGAATACTGGCGTTCAGCCTGCTGGGGGGGTGCTTTGAACGCTCGGGGGATCCGTGGCAGGGCGAACGGCTGTTGCGCGACGGGTTGGCGCTGGCGCGGCGCCACGGCGAAACCTATCCGCTGCTCGCTACGCTCAACAATCTGGCGGCGGTGCTGATCGGCAAGTTCTACTCGCTTCGTGATGGTGTCGGCGCTGCAGAGGCGCGACGTGCACTCGATGACAGCGTGCCGCTCGCCCGCGAGGTGCTGCAACTGGCCCCTACGCTCAACGATCCCTATTTCGACGTATTTGCCCTCGGCAACCTGGGCGAACTGCTGGTGCACGCGGGTGAGCTGGAAGAAGCCGGTTCGCTGCTGCAGCAGGCGCTGGCGAAAGCGAACGATGGCGGCTACCGCGCCATCGCGCCACGGGTCGAGTGCTCGATTGGTGAATGGCTGCTGGCGCGTGGCGAGTTCGCCGAGGCCAACCGCTTGTTGCATGGCTTGCTTGCTTCAGAGTCATTGCCAATCGCGACCCAGTTGCGCGCTTACTATGCGCTCTACCTCGTGCACCGCAGTGAGGGCGATGCCACTGCCGCGTTGGCCGCTCTGGAATCGTTCCGTCGCCTCGAAAGCCAGCGCTCGATGCAGCAATTGCGTGACCGCTCGGAATTGCTGGTGACCCGGGTGGAGGCTGACGAGTCGCAGCGCAAGGTGCTGGAGCGCGCCTACAGCGTTGCACAGGCACACGCCTCACGCGCCGTGGTGCTGGAGCGCATCGCGATGCAGGACAAGTTGACCGGCCTCGGCAACCGTCGTGCGCTCGACACCCACCTCGCCGAACTGGTCGGCGCCGCGCAGTCGATCGGCGCGCCGCTGAGCGTGGCAGTCATCGACCTCGATCACTTCAAGCGGGTAAATGACGTCTTCGGTCATGCAGTTGGGGACCGCGTGCTGGTGCAAATGGCTGATCTGCTGACTGAACTGACACGCACCGACGACCTGGTGACGCGCACGGGCGGCGAGGAATTTGTGCTGGTCATGCCGGATCTGGGCCCTGCCGACGCCTTTGACATCTGCGAGCGGCTGCGGCTGCGCGTATCCCGATTCAACTGGGGCACGATCGCCCCGGAGCTGTCGTTGACCTTGAGTGCCGGAATCGCCTCCACGCCCGACTACGACGCCGGACAGTTGGTCGAGCGCGCGGATCTGGCGATGTATCGGGCCAAGCGCGGTGGGCGCAACCGTGTTGCAGTTGCGCCGTAGAAAGGGTCGTTGCCGGGCAAATTGTTGCGCTGCAAGGCGGTATGCACCAAATTGCGAGACAATATGCGGATGTCTACTTGGTTCCCACCCTTTCGCCAGCCCAGCCTGTGCGTCACCAAGACGCTGGCCCGGCAAACGCGGCACTACCGAATTAGCGGCTGAAACGCTGCTGCGCTGTTTTGTCGCAGCCGGCTAATTCATCGTTCCCTCAAACACGGGAACCCCGCCCCGGGGGCGCCATGTGGCGCAAGCCAACCTTTCAATGATGCCTGCCAAGGCACTGCCGTTGCGATGACCAGCATCGGTAGCCTCCGGGACCAACCGCTTACCTGAATAGTTATGTCCAGCGAGACCAAAGCCCCCGCCAAATACCCGATCAACATGCTCGACACGCCGTTCCCGATGCGCGGCGATCTGGCCAAGCGCGAGCCGAAGTGGGTCGCCGAGTGGACGGAGAAGAAGCTCTATCACGCCATCCGCGCCAAAGTGGCGAACCGCCCGCGCTGGGTGCTGCATGATGGCCCGCCGTATGCCAACGGTGACATCCATATCGGCCACGCCGTCAACAAGATCCTCAAGGACATCGTGGTCAAGAGCCGCCTGATGGCGGGCTTTGACGCGACCTACGTGCCCGGCTGGGATTGCCACGGCATGCCGATCGAGATCCAGATCGAGAAAAAATTCGGCAAGGGCCTGCCCGCGAAAGAAGTGCAGGCGAAGAGCCGTGCCTATGCCACCGAGCAGATCGACAAGCAGCGCAAGGACTTCATGCGCTTGGGCGTGCTCGGTGAATGGGAGAACCCGTATCTGACGATGGCGCCGCGCAACGAGGCTGACGAGATCCGTGCGCTGCGCAAGATTTACGACGCGGGCTACGTGTTCCGCGGCCTGAAGCCGGTGAACTGGTGCTTCGACTGCGGCTCGGCGCTGGCCGAGGCCGAGGTCGAATATCACGACAAGACCGACCTCGCTGTCGACGTCGGTTTCCGTTTTGCTGAAAGCGACAAGCTGGCCAAGGCGTTCGGTTTGCCGAAGCTCCCGCATGACGTGGGCTATCTGGTGATCTGGACCACTACGCCGTGGACGCTGCCGGCCAACCAGGCGCTGAACCTGCATCCGGAGTTCGACTACGCACTGGTCGAGACGACCGATGCTGCCCGACCGTTGCTGCTGCTGGCGCAGGAGCGTGTCGAGGCGTGCCTGAAGAACTGGGACCTGCAGGGCAAAGTGATCGCCACCTGCAAGGGGCAGGCGCTGGAGCGCGTGGCCTTCCATCACCCGTTCTACGACCGTTTGAGCCCGGTGTATCTGGGCGACTACGTCACGCTTGACACTGGTACCGGCATCGTGCACTCGGCGCCAGCCTACGGCGTGGAGGACTTCCAGTCCTGCCGAGCTTACGGCATGAAGGATGACGAGGTGCTGACGCCGGTGATGGGCGATGGCAAATACGTGGCCACGCTGCCCGAGTTCGGTGGCCTCTCGATCTGGGACGCCAACCCGAAGATCGTTGAGCACATGCGCGAGAAGGGCTCGCTGTTCAAGGCAGAGAAGTTCCAGCACAGCTACATGCACTGCTGGCGGCACCGCACGCCGATCATCTACCGCGCCACCAACCAGTGGTTTGCGGGCATGGACGTCACGCCCAAGGCGGGCGCGACGTTGCGCGAGACTGCACTCAAGGCCGTGCAGGACACACAGTTTTTCCCCGGCTGGGGCCAGGCACGCCTGCACGCCATGATCGCCAACCGGCCGGACTGGACGCTGTCGCGCCAGCGGCAGTGGGGCGTGCCGATGGCGTTCTTCGTTCACCGTGAAACCGGTGCTCTGCATCCGCGTACCAGTGAATTGCTGGAAGCCGTGGCCAAGCGCGTGGAGCAGGGTGGCATCGAGGCGTGGCAAACGCTGGATGCGGCCGAGCTGCTGGGTGACGAAGCGAAGGATTACGTCAAGAACCCCGATACGCTTGACGTCTGGTTCGACTCGGGCACCACACACGAGACCGTGTTGCGCGGCTCGCACGTCGCGCAGAGCAGGTTTCCGGCCGACATGTATCTCGAAGGCTCCGACCAGCATCGCGGCTGGTTCCATTCGAGCCTGCTGACGAGCTGCATGATCAACGGCCGCGCGCCATATGACGCGTTACTGACGCACGGTTTTGTGGTCGACGGCACCGGCCGCAAGATGAGCAAATCGCTCGGCAATGTGGTGGCGCCGCAGAAGGTGTCGGACACGCTCGGCGCGGAAATTCTGCGCCTGTGGGTCGCGGCCACTGATTACTCGGGCGAACTGGCACTGTCGGATGAAATCCTCAAGCGGGTGACCGATACCTATCGCCGCGTACGCAACACGGTGCGTTTCCTGCTGGCCAATACGTCCGATTTCGACGCGACGAAGCACGCGCTGCCGCTGGCCGAGATGAGCGAGATCGACCGCTACGCCATCGCGATGACCCGCGCGATGGCGCGCGAATGCGTGGCCGCGTACGAGCGGTACGAGTTCCATGTCGTGATGCAGCAGTTGATGAGTTTCTGCTCCGACGACCTCGGCAGCTTCTACCTCGATGTGCTGAAGGACCGCCTGTACACCTGCGGCGTCAACAGCAAGGCGCGCCGCTCGGCGCAAACCGCGCTGGCGATGATCACTCGTCAGCTCGTGACGCTAATGGCGCCGGTGCTGTCGTTCACTGCGGAGGAGGTGTGGGCAACGCTCAATCCGGGCCGCGACGTAACCGAAGCGAGCGTGTTTTTCGAGCTTTACAACCAGCCGTTGCCGGAAGTGGCTGACGAGGCCGCGCTGCTGGCGCGCTGGGCGAAGCTGCGCGAAGTACGGGCTGCGGCAACTAAGGCGATCGAAGCAGTGCGTGAATCGGGCGGTGTGGGCTCCAGCCTGCAAGCCGAAATCATTGTTGAGGCGCCTGCTGACCTTGCAGCAGAACTCGCGCGATTGGGCGATGACCTCAAGTTTGTGTTCATCACGTCGCAGGCTACGGTCAAGCAAGGAGACGTGTTGAGCGTTAGTGTTGCTCCTAGTGCCGCAACCAAGTGCGAGCGCTGCTGGCACTACCGAAGTGACGTCGGGACAGACGCAACGCACTCCGGCCTCTGCGCACGCTGCATCAGCAATCTTTACGGCGCCGGCGAGACGAGGGCGTTCGCGTGATCGTGGGTGTCGGCGGTGTCGACGCCGGTGTCTACGTAGCGTGCACAGTCGCCGTAGCGTGGGCAGCTCTGCTGCCCACGCGTCAAGACAAGGCGAAATTCGTGGGCTGTGTCGACCGGCAAACGCCTGGGCAACGAGTTGCCCACTCTACGGTTGGAACGAGACGTGAGCGCCATCAGCTTTTGACTCAAACGCCCATTCAATCTGGGCTATGCGACAAATTAGCTGAAAGTCGACAACTGCCATTTTTCGCGCTTAGGCCGCATTCTGGCGTCATTTCACAGAAAAGTTGCTGGCCGGGAGGCACACAGTGAGCGCAGTTCTAGCCCGCCGCTGGCTCGGCGTCATCCTGCTGGTGATCTGCCTCGACCAGATCACCAAGGCGTACTTCCACACGCAGTTCCAGCCTGGCGAGCGCGTCAATGTGCTGCCGTTCTTTGACTGGATACTGACCTACAACACCGGTGCTGCGTTCAGCTTTCTGGCAACGGCCGGTGGCTGGCAGCGCTGGTTCTTTGTGGCGCTGGCTATCGTCGTCAGTGCGTGGTGCTGGCGTTGGCTACAGCGCGAGCATGATGTGCGGATCCAGCTCGCGTTGGCGCTGATCATCGGCGGTGCACTGGGTAACGTGATCGACAGGCTTTGGCTCGGCAAGGTTATCGATTTCGTACTGGTCTACTGGGCACCGTGGAACTGGTACTACCCGGCCTTCAACGTTGCCGATAGCGCCATCAGCATTGGCGCCGTGCTGATGTTGTGGTCCGCATTTTTTGCGGCGCGACCGGGGCAGGGCAACGGCCAGGCTTGATTGACGATTGCCTGCTGATCGAGAGGCCGTCCTCGCATCGGCGCATGCCCGTGTAGTCGAGTGCTCGCCAAACACGGCAAAATTAGGCCATGAACGCAGCACCTGTCACTTTTCAACCGAAGTCCGTCATCCTTGCCAACCCGCGCGGCTTTTGCGCGGGCGTTGATCGCGCCATCGCCATCGTCGAGCGTGCGCTGGAGAAATTTGGGGCTCCCATCTATGTGCGACACGAGGTGGTGCACAACAAGCACGTCGTTGACGATCTGAAGGCGAGGGGGGCAATCTTTGTCGAGGAGTTGAAAGACATTCCCGATCTGCCCGGTGGTGCTGTCGTCATCTACTCGGCGCACGGTGTGTCCAAGGCGTTACAGGCCGAAGCCGCCGAGCGCAAATTTCGTGTGTTTGACGCCACCTGTCCGCTGGTCACCAAAGTGCACGTTGAGGTCGCCAAGCTGCGGCGCGACGGCGTGGAAATCATCATGATCGGCCATGAAGGTCACCCCGAGGTCGAAGGCACCATGGGGCAGGCGACCGAGGGGATCTATCTGGTAGAGGACGAGGCGGACGTGCAGCAACTGGCAGCGTCAGGTAAGGTGCGGGACCCTTCAAAACTGGCGTTCGTCACTCAAACCACGCTGTCGGTTGACGACACCGCCCGCGTTGTTGAAGCGCTAAAGGTTGCGTTTCCGGCAATCCGTCCGCCGCGCAAGGACGACATCTGCTACGCGACCACCAACCGGCAGAACGCAGTCAAGCAGATTGCCCCCGACGTTGATGTGTTTATCGTTGTCGGCTCCAAGGCAAGCTCCAACGCCAACCGGCTGCGGGAGGTCGCTGAGCGGCTGGGGGACCGTGCTTATCTGGTGGATGACGAAAACGAACTTGACCAAATGTGGTTCGGCACGCACGCCAAGGTGGGAGTCACAGCGGGTGCGTCCACGCCTGAACATTTGGTAGCTGCAGTGCTTGCAAGACTAGCCGAATGGGGCTTTGACGGTGTACAGCTTGGTACGGGCGAGTCCGAGCAGGTATCTTTCAGGTTGCCCCACGGTCTTGATGCTGATATCAAACCAGTTTCTTACGCTAGAGACACGGAACTGTAACGGGCTAGCAGGGCAGGGGAACGACTACTTGCTCCAGCAGTACGTACCACCCTCTGATCCTGTTGCTGATTTTGCCGACAGGTTAGTAACCGTCAACGTCGCACACTTCGGATCTGACCATGGAGATACGGGTGACGCCTGCAATGTGAAGCTTGTCGCCGTACTTGCCGAGACAGCGACACTGTACTTGCTCGTGTCAAAGCTCGTGCCCACCGTAGTTGGGTACGTGTTGTTGGCGGTGAATTGGCGTTCCATCCACTGGACTGCGTTCGTCAATGCTGCCCTGGCGTTCGCTCGCTCGGAGCGTCTCGTGTACTCCGTATAGGACGGATAGGCGACCGCGGCCAGAATTGCAACGATCGCCACCGTGATGAGCATCTCGATCAGCGTAAAGCCATCGACACGCCGATCATTGGAATTGCGCATCACTTCCATTTCAACTCCATCCAGCGCGGGTACTTGGCCTCTGGCGAGATCAAACAAGCGCCAGTGCTTGCGGCCTGCGCCCACACGTTTCCGCGCTGACAGGACGGAGGTTGGCAAGTACCGCCCTTAACTATGAGGCCTGCCATACAGCCCGGAGCTGGATTGGGGCCAGGGCAGGGAGCATTGCCTTGCGTGCCGCATGTCTGCCCGGCGGCGGGCGTTCCTTTAATGCCTAGCGGCTGAAGTCCGACTAAACTACCAATTGGACTTGATAACGTGCCGCCCGCGTCAGCGACCTTGATTCCGGCGTAGTTGTTGCCGGAGGCTGGCTTGTCGGCGTTATCGATCGCACCATCGCCCGAAGAATCAAATACTGGCGACTGATTGCCACCCGTGAAGGCATTCACAAACATCATGTAGCTGGTGCCTGCTCCTTCACACTCGTTTTCCCCCGGTGTGTAGGTGGCAAATACGGTGAGATCATTCAGCAGGATCGGCTTTGCAACGACTCTTTCACCTGAGGCCCCGCCTGAAGCGAGGGTGGTCGCGAGATCAACAAACCATCCGGCTTTCAACGAGTAGTCCACAGTGTTCGTGGACATGGCGCGCAACGCGGAGCCCGCTGTAGTGCCCGCCGTGATGGTTTGTGCGACCAAATTGCTGCGCGTCAACATGCCAGTCTTGCCTTGATCACGTACTGCATAAAAAGTATTGACGTCACGCGTGGTGCGATCTTGGGATTCGAAGAACTTACCTGTCCCAAACAAAACAATTGTGCCGCCGGCTGGGTGCAACAACGCTTCGGGCGCGGCAGTAATCGGCTGACGAACACCGCCCGCGTCCGTAGCCCGGAAAAACGGAGTTGAACCCGCCGCAGCACTAAAAGTGCCGGTACTTCCGAGCACGAACTTCCACAGATTGCCTTGATAGTCCCCGGCGTACACTCCTACGATATTGCCCGAGGAGAATTCAACGCCAACGGGAGATCCGAGACCATTTTCGCTGCCCACCGTCAGGCTGCCAACGCCGGTATCGACTTTCGAGAGCGTCTTTGTGGTGAGGTTGTAGACAAACAGCACGGCCCGACCTGTAGCTCCGCCATAGCCGTTGCCCCAGATCGCCACCCAGTCGCCCTTTGCTGTTCGACCGACAACAGGCTTGGCGTAGCTGTACCCCATGTCTGCGTCGGTAACTTCGAACAAAATATTACTGGCCGTGAAGGTCCCCGATCCGGAGGACTGTGTGATGTTGGTCACGTCAAGCCCGACTACGGACTTGCCACCTGCGCCAAGACCGGCGATCAGCAAAGTCTTCCAAGCTCCACCAAGATAGGCGTCACCGAGCGTCAATGGGCCATCGACGAGAGGTTGACGCACGAGCGGACTCTTGGCCAAATCCTTGAGTTTGGTGAGCACGGCACCGGGGAAATAACCAAACAGTTCCTGCCCCGTGATCGAGAAACCGTGCAACATGCCATCATTCGCTCCGACAAAGATAACGCTTTTCTTCGTGTTCACAAAAGCAGCGTAAGAGCTTCCTCCTGCAGCTGACGGCAGAAACTGGTAGCCCTGATCAGTTTTCGCCGAGGCGAGGAGATCCGACCCCACAACATCACCGAGTAACTGCACTCGACGCCGGAACTTGATACTTTCCTGACTTCTGTTGCCTCTCAGGTAATTCAGAAGATCTTGATCACCAGCCGGGATGGCGGTAGTTCCGAAGAACGAGGCTTTTTCTGTGGTTGTGAACGAAGTCCAAGCAAACGAGCGAGCCGCTCCAGTAGAAGAATCCCATGTGTAAAGATTGCGCGACGGCGAGTCGGACAGCAACGTTGCGTCAGTCGTCCATTGCGAAAGACCACGCGTACCATCGGAATAGACGCCATATGCAGTGATGGTCGAATACCAGTCGGATGGTGTGTAGGCGACATCAAATGTTTGCGATCCCGCAGACACCCGGCGACTTGTCCCTGTCACTTGGCCGCCGCTCGTCACTTGATTGTTGGCTCGGGCGAAAATGGAACGGAATGCTTCCTTGACAGCAGACGGCGAGTCAGCGCCAAAAAACACGCCTCGACCGTTAATGGCAGCGTGCCACAAGTCGGCGACATTACCTGCCGAGTCGTCCTGAGTCTTGGGCCAAGCAACCGTCCCTGCAGCAAGCGCGTTGTAATCGCCCGCATACATGTTACCGCCCCAAAGTGGTAGATATCCAGCAGTACCATCGACAGTGCCGTTCAGGAAGCCATTCAAACCCAGACCGATCGCGTAGGTATTCATATGCTGCCAAGTGGCAGGGTCGTTACGAGGATCCCAGTAGTTCTTATTGCTTGAATCAGGATAGTAGGGCGTAATCGAATTTGCAAGGCCGGTTTGCGCATCGTTGGCCCATTGCTGAAATGCGAGGTCGGCAATCGAATTGCTATTCGAATCCTTATAGGGAGACTGAGGCGAGTAAGCCTTACCATCCGGCAGCGAACCGACGCTGGTGTTGTCGACGTTGCCGACCGTGATGCTTTCGTTGTTGTTCCAAATACCGTCCGTCAACAAGACGTGAAAGTTGGCCCGACAGGCGCTGATAGGTGCGCTACCTGGCCCACTCTCGGAGAGGCCGAGTTGATTGGCCCGGGGGCTTTCGATCCCGGTCGTTGTGATGAACGTTCCGGCTCGCTGAACGGCGCTACGCAGCGGTGTGTTACTGGAGGCGGGCAGGCGCGAGAGGAATTTGTAAAGATTTTGCTTTTGTGTCGTGTTCGATATTGGCCGCAAACTGTTTGCAATCGCCACACCGTCCCACCCCTTGCAGGACCCGGAAATGTTGAACCCCTTACATGACGACAAGGTTTGCCACGCTACTCGGAATTTCGGATTCAAGTCATACATGGCGATATTCGCCGAAGACGCCACTGCCAGATTCCGCGTTTTATAGAAGGAGTACCAATTCGCGAAATTCTGCTCATGCGTGCTATTTCCTGATATGACGATCTTGATATAGCACGATGCCGTTGTCTTCCCGGTAAGTCCTGGGCAACCAGCAGGTACGGTGGTTCTACGAACGAAAGTCACCGGATCAGTGCCCGGCGCGGGCAAGGTATTACTCGGGCTCAGATCGTTGTAAAACGCATAAATAAACGCCGCCTGCGCGGTGAAGGGGGTGGCGGTTGGACCTGCCGCGTAACTGATCGAACCCGAACTGTTCGGATCAAGTACAGAAACAGGGCGATACGAGGTCGAGAGATTCACGGTGCCACGCGCTGTGTGGAACCCATTCATATACGCTGACGTAAACGATGTTGTCAGACGGTTGCCATTAATCGCAGGGTCATAAGGCAGCTCATACACATCAAAGGGGTCATATGCCATCGCGTTGACGCGCGGCGACAGGAAATAGACTTGGTTTTTTGTGCCACTGATGCTGTCGGGCGCGTACGCCCATGACATACTTCCCGAGTCGTCGAGCGTCATCAACATGTTGGGATCGCCGACAACCTGCGTTGCGAGTGGTGTCGTGGGAAGATTAGGCCATGCCGCGTACGTCGGCTTGGGCGCAAAATACAGCGACATCGCAGCGACGATTGCAGTTGTGGCTATTGACACAAAAGATGCAGACACACCGCGAGCGCGCAATTCAAAGCGACTCATACACTTAACTCCCGGTCGAAACAGGCATACGAGAGAGCACGTGCGTGTAGACAGCGTTCTCATCACGCCCGCCCGCGCCACGTGCAGTCACACGAAAGACTTGAAACTTTGTTGTTGTTGATATCCCCATGTCCGGGAACCGATCAACGACATAGGCCGGCTGGGCCTTTACTCGCGTCAGAGTATCTGTATTGCCGTCAGAAGTACCGAGCAAAAGTGCCAGTGTCCCGGAGACCCAATTAGTGCTCGCCTCGACCCAAGACAGCGCGGTAAAGCCGTCTGCAGTGCCACTCGAGTACAACAAACTGCCATCACGCACTTTACTTGCGGTGCTGGTTGCCTCAAAGTCGGGGCGCAAGAGATATTCTTTGCCGTCGCTCAGCGCGGCTTCTGATGAAGCCAACGCAACCGCTCTGTCATAGAACACGCCGGATATACGCTCCTGTATGTTCGCCGAACGCATGGACGACGCACCAAGCGCGGCGATTACGACTAGTAGAAGAACGACAGTGATTAGCACCAAGCCTCCTTGCCGGTGCTTATCCAGCTCGGCCGAGTGCTGAAAACAGCGCTTCATTTTTGATGAAGTGATAGGATCGGTCGGCATCGACATACAAGCCTCAGATATCAAATCGCGGGAGAGCGACCACGGATGGCCACGGTAAATACATGCGCCTTGCGCATGCGTCGATCGGTTGCGGTGTTGTTCGCATCGTATCGCCCTGCCGCTCCATTCCAGACAAAATTCACGCCCGCATTTGCGGCGTTTTCGGACACATTGTCATCGGCACTTCGAACGACCAACCCTACTTTAACGGCGCGAACGGCTTTCCATTCACCGCCGCCGGCCACGTCCGCAGCTGTCTTGTAGGTCAGATAGTTGGCCCCAGTGTCTACGCCGTAGAGAAAATTCAACTGCTCGACGTTCGCGGCTAACGGTTGTGCCGGGTTGGTCGTGTCGTCAGGCGACAGCAGATAAAGCGTCGGCGGATCGCCGCTCTTCTGACCTAGAAAAAAGACCGACGACTGCAACGACATCAACGTGGAGCCCTGCGCAAAGAGCGTGTACGCCCAAATTGGATCACCAAGCGATACATTGTCACCAGCGGCAGGATCGTGTGCGATGTCATCGCGAGGGCCATCCTGATCCGCGCGCATCAGCGTCATTGCGTCGCAGTTGGAGAGCAGCAAAGGCTGACCGTTCTTGACCGGGATTTTCCTGTTTAGTATCAACTTGTCGATACCTGTCGTCATCGATGAAGACAGGTATGCCAACGGTTGCCCGTAACTGACGCTAAGATACTCGGTCCCGGGCACCAAATTCACAGTCGATTGCAATGGTGCGACCGTTGTCGAAGTAGATGCGCCTCCCCGGACGTCATAGTCCTCCCCAAGCTTCGGTGAGGTTCCATCCATCGGAATCGGATATTTATTGGTCTGCGACACAGGCAGTCTCGCAGTGAGGCCGAACTTGTCACCCGCTCCCGTACTAGTTACAGGCTTCCACCGAAAACATCCAAAGTAGCCTGCCTTGCGAATCTCGCGAGACATGTCCTCTTCGATCGCCCGAAGAACTTCGTCAATCCCTGAGGTGTTGTCCTGAACGCGAAAGGTCTGTTTTGTGGAAACGTAGAGCCCGCCGATTGCGGCGAGGATGAGCAACGCTAACACCATTGCTACCATCAGCTCGACTAACGTGAAACCCCGAACGCGCGACGACGCTGGCGATCTCATAGGCGCGTCTCCAGGCGAAACTGCTGTGCCATCTGCCCTTGGGTACCGCGAGAGTCGTTCCACTCAACTGTGATGATTGCCCGTTTCCAGTAGGAGTCGATGTCCACGCCGCCCTTGCCTCCGGGCAGCTCGCAGGCGATCTGATTTTGCCAACGCTTAACTGGCTGTACCGCCACCGCGCTGCAACTACCGGTTGCGACTGAGGACGTGAAATCCGCGCCTCCCTTTACTGCTTGGGTACGGTCGGCTCTCAAGCTGTCAGCCATCGCGGTTGCCAAACTCGCCGCCCGAAAGCGGTTATTGGCACTGCCCGTATCCTTAAGTGCGCTAACTTGCATTCCAGCAGCACCAAGCGCGCCAATAGAAAGAATGACAATGCTGATCAAAACCTCAAGCATTGAAAACCCGGACTGTCTGGGAGACACAGTCATTGTCTTTTACCTAAATTGATTTCGTGAAGGCGTTGACACGTACACGTCCAACAACGTCTACAACGATTTCACGGCAATTGTTGGTCGGCAGGACAGCACTTGGGGCGCACAGCGGCAAGCTCGCATTGCCCTTTGCGCCCGATGAAGTAATTGGACGGCCTTGCGCATCAAAGAGAAAGCTAGGAGCGGAAGATGCGCCGTCGGAGGATATTGCAGGCCACGCCAGAGACAGACTAGATGGTGTAGTTCCGACAAACAATTTCTCGGAAGTTCGGACGTCAGTGCCGCCCCCAACGGTATCTCCGGCGACGAATTTACCCTTCTGCAAGGGATCGACAAAAACCTCGTACCCTGACATCCAGTCCCCCGCTACCGGTGGGGCGAAAGTTACGACCACTCCGCGAGCGATTGCTTCAGCTCGTGCTCTAGCTACGGCACCGCGGAGGTCTAGAGCAGTGCTTTCGAACGCATTTCGAACCAGAAACTGTCTTAACGAAGGCGTGGCAACTGCAGCGAGAATAGCAATCACTGCCACCGTAACCATCAATTCGATAATGGTAAATCCGCGGCAACGATCGGTAGTGAGCACGCCAAATTTGGAGGGTTGATGATGCATGAACGGCTATATCGGCAGAGCTTGCGTCTTAGACAACAGTTCTAAGCAAAACCACAGGTTTGCCGCAGTTCTTTGAGTTTGACAAGTGTATTGTGCTAACGAGTCGACATACTGCCCAGGCGACGTGCGGCAAATATGATGCGACGGGCGGACCCTGCCTAGGCTAATAAAAAACCTAGTACTAGTTGCTGGCCTCATTGGTAACGTCGAGCATAGTTTTCAACTGCCAGTCTTCTCCGATTTCCGCTGCCACCGCAACCACCCAGCACGCGCCGTCAACGTAGTACTGCGACACTCCGGTTGGTTCGCTCTGTCCGAACGGCGACAGTATCTGCGTAACGTCCTTTTTCTGGTAGGTGATGATGGGGCTATGGTTGCCAAGGTCTTCTGACTGAGCGATTCGGGCCTCTGCGAAATTGCACAGCACTTCGCAGCCAGCCATGACCACGCCATCGTTGTCCTCAAGCCAGCGGATCGCTCCTACGGTCCACGGCTCAGCGTCGCTACCACGAAGGCAGATCAGCGTCCCTACCGACAGCAGGGGCTGCGTCAGATCAAACCGCAATAGAAAACCGCCATCACTGTGATTGACGACGACGGCGGAGCAGGCGGTGTACCCCGGCGCACCCGGGCTGGTTTTGTACTGGGACTGCAGCGCACTCCAGCAGTCGATGAATCCAGCGACCACCTTGATGTTGTCCTGCCGTCCAACTCTCGGGATTGCGCGAGCGTTGCTGTAACCAAATTCCCGCATCGCCCGGCGCACGAAATCCTGCATTTCCTGCGTGGTCAGACCGACTTGTAGCGCCGATTGCAACAGCGATTCATACACATCGCTAGGCGCGTTACGCGATGGCGGGGTCGCCAACTCGCGAATCGTGAATGCCGCGTCCTGGGCGTTGATATAAAGTGGGGCGACTGGCTCCCACATGGCAGGCACGCGCGCAAAGGGCATCGGTGGTGCGTCGCTCATGAGGTCTGCGGCGGCGAGGCCAGAGCCGGCATGCGTTGGCGAGGCCATCGTGTAACTGCACGTTTTGGACAGTATGCCAACCAGCCGGACGGCAACAGGAAGACGTCCGGGCGCCAGCGACAGTGGATTGAGCCAGGCCATCAACCAAAGTTGCAGCGACTGCTGTTGCAGGCTCGCGCGAGCCTGCTTGTCGGTGAATCGCTCCGAAACGATGAAGCCGGTGAGGGCATACACGGCACGCCAAAAGCCGTGGGGCGGGGCGCAGTAACCAAGATTGCAGCCAGCATAAATGCGGGCGAGGATGCGAAGTGCAGTCTGAATGGCGGTTGTCGACAGCAATGTTGTTTTGTACAGCGCCATTGGATGGGATTGGCCCAGCCCGGCCTTATGCCACATCGTCTTGGCAAGGTGCAGGTAGCACTCCAGCGCTTGACGGGCGCCCACCGGCAGCGGGTGCGACGCATTCCAGTAGTGCGCTTCGAGTGAGTCCCAGAGCGGGTCGGCGAGCAGCTTCGTCGCCGTTTCAAAGTCGCCGGGCGTCAGCGCCTGCGTTGCATCGCGCAGCGGCTTTGCCAACTCTTCGATCTTGTTTGGTGGCGCCATATTGTGATGCGTTTACTGCGTACGGACTCTGATGAATGCTACTGCGAGGATACCCGGATAGGCAGTGGGAGTTATGCGTGAAACGATACCAACCAACCATTGAAGATGCGTTGACCTGTGTTTAACATAATATAAATTCCCAATCAATTGCGTGTACTTGTCGTACGTCCAGCGACCGATTCGATCGCAGCCGACACTTTGGTCACCGAATCAAGCAAGCCTTCCGCGGCCAGCTCTCTGGCCTGCCGATTCACCGGGGGGCCAACAACACGTGAGAACCCCAGCTTGGAGGCTTCACCAACTCGCAATGCACTGCCGACCACCGGACGAACTTCGCCGCCAAGGCCAACTTCGCCAAACACTGCCGTGCCGGCTGGTACGACAGATCCAGTCAACGAAGACCAAATGGCAACAACGATGGCGAGATCGGCGGCGGGTTCGTCAATCCGCAGGCCACCCACGACATTGATAAAGACGTCAAACCCACCCAGCTGACAGCCCAAATGCCGGTTCATTACCGCCAGAAGCATCGCCAGCCGCTGGCTATCGAAGCCCGTGCAAACGCGTCGCGGGTTGGCCGCCGCCCGGTCTACCAAGGCTTGGACTTGCACCAGCAGCGGGCGCGATCCCTCAATTGAGGCAAACACAACGTTGCCTGCTGCGATCTCATCTCCGCGAGCCAGGAACAACGCCGACGGATTGGCAACTTCGCGCAGGCCGTCCTCCAGCATCGCGAACACCCCAATTTCGTTGGCGGCACCAAAGCGATTTTTCAGCGCGCGAATGATGCGGAGATTCGATCCCGGCTCGCCTTCGAAGTAAATAACCGTATCGACCAGATGCTCAAGCACACGGGGGCCGGCAATCGAGCCTTCTTTGGTGACGTGTCCGACCAGCAAAGTGGCTACGCCATTGCGCTTGGCAAGACGGGTTAGCTCCGCAGCGCACTCGCGGACCTGAACGACAGAGCCCGGTGCTGATGAAAACGCCTCGCTGAACAGGGTCTGGATGGAGTCGATAACAACAACGTGCGGTCGACGAGCTTCGATGTGGGCGATGATGGCGTCCAATGACGTCTCGGCGACCATGACGATGCTTGACAGATCGAGCCCCAAGCGACTGGCTCGGGCAGCTACCTGGGCAACTGACTCCTCGCCGGACACGTACAGGGTGACGTGATTCCTGGCAAGCGAGGCAATCGCCTGCAAGGTCAGTGTCGACTTGCCGATACCTGGATCACCACCGATCAGCGTCACGCCGCCAGGTACCACGCCGCCACCGAGTGCGCGATCGAACTCAGAAAGGCCGGAGCTCCAGCGCAGTGTTGCTTCCTGGCGTACGTCGGAGAGCTTGATCGCGGAGGAAGCCGGTACCGGGCTGCCTCCCCTGGTGTGGCGTGGCGGCTGGCTGACCGCCTCTTCCAGCGTATTCCAGGCGCCACAGCCGGAGCACTGTCCCTGCCACTTTGCAGCAGCCGTTCCGCACTCGCGGCAGACATATTCCAGCTTTTGCTTGGCGATGATTAAACTCGATTATTCAATGGCTTGCGAGGACAATATCAGATATCACTCGAAAAGTATCGCGACTGCACAACGACCATGCGCGACCGATACGTTGGTAGTTTTGATGCAGCCCGCTACGCGTGCCCTGCTACGCGTGCTCGCGTCCGAAGGCGTGATAGTCCAATCCGGCGGCTCTCGCGGCTGCGACATTAAACACACTGCGCCCGTCAAACACCACCGGAGCGCGCATGAACCGGGCGACATCGGCTGGCGCCACCTGGCCGAACTCCTTCCATTCAGTGGCGATCAGCAGAACGTCGGCATCAGCCAACGCTTCCATCGCTGTCGATGCCACCGAGAAGTTGGTGTACTTCGCCAATTCGGCTGCGCCGGTTTCGCTCGCTTGCGGATCATAGGCGCGGACCGCAAAGCCTGCCTGAAGAAGGCGTTCAGCCATCAAAACGGCAGGTGCTTCACGAACGTCATCGGTGTCTGGCTTGAATGCCATACCCCACAGTGCCACGACGCAGCCAACAGGCGCTTTGCCGCGGGACTGGAACAGCGAAATGATGCGGTCTGCCATCGCCACCCGCTGGCGGATGTTGATTTCGGAGGCGGCGTCAGCGATACGCATGACGGTACCGGCCATTTCGCCCTGCTTCACCAGTGAGGTGACATCCTTTGGAAAGCAGGAACCGCCGTAGCCGCAGCCGGAATTGAGGAACTTGCGCCCTACCCGCTCGTCCAGCGACATTGCCTCGCGCACAGAGTCGATACAGGCGCCGGTGGCATCTGCGAGATTGGCCAGCTCGTTCATGAACGAAATTCGCACCGCCAGCATGGCGTTGGCGGCGTACTTGGCAAGTTCAGCCGATTCCACTGACATCACCAGCGTGCGGTCATTCCCCAGTTTGAGCGGTGCGTATACCTCACGCAATTGGGCTTCGGCCTTGGCGTCGGCTACCCCAAATACAGTCCGCTGCGGCTCCATGAAATCAGGCAATGCCCGCCCTTCGGCGAGAAACTCCGGGTTCGATGCCACGCGGAAACTCGCGCTGCGGCCGGCCTTGAGGGCCGCCGAACGCAGTTGAGCTGCGACTTTCTTGCCGGTGCCGACCGGCACTGTCGACTTGGTGACGATCAGCGCATCGTCGGGCGCGTTGGCGCCAATGGTGTCGGCGGCTGCGAGCAGATAGGACAGATCGCTCGACCCGTCGGCGAGCGGCGGGGTGCCTACCGCGAGGAATTGGACTTCGCCGTGCGCGGCGGCAACGGCCGGGTCGCTGGTGAAACGCAAGCGACCGCTGGCCAGTTCCCCAGTCAGCAACTCATCCATGCCGGGTTCGTAAAACGGCGTCTTGCCTTGAGCCAGCGCCGCAAGGCGACTAACGCTCAGCTCCGCGCAGACGACATCGTGACCAAGATTGGCCAGGCAACTGGCCTGAACGAGTCCGACGTAACCGGCACCGTATACGGAGATTTTCATTGGTAGAACTTATTGTTTTCGTTGAGTGTTGGAGAGGACGGGCGAACGCTGATGGTCATTGGCCTAGAGGGGTCGCACAAAAGCTCTCCCATTCGTTGCAGCCAGGGCATTTCCAGTAGTACCGGGGCGCGCGGAAGCCACAATGGGTGCAATGAAAACCGGGCGTCCGATCGGTTGCACGCAACAGCAATTGGGCGATCCCCTTCATCGTCTCGGCTGCTTCGCCATCGTAGCGGCTGCTCTCCAGTTCAAGCAGACGGCTGGCCTGGCGGGCTGACGGCTGCGCTGTCAATTCGCGCTTCAATCGGGCGACCGCAGCGTCGCGGCCCTCAATCTTGAGTGATGCGTCAACCAGCCTCGACAGGCCAAGCGAGGTCGGCGCTGCCTGCTGAGCCAGTGCCAGTTGCTCAACTCCCGTACCCGGTGAGCCAAGCGACTGGTAGAGATTCACAACGTCGTCAGCGACCAGCACTGACAAATCAGCGCGTGTACGCAAAATCTCCGCGAGCGCAGTCTTCGCCGCCTCACTGTTGCCGCGCTTGATTGCGCTACGGAATGCGATGAGCGGCACCCTGGCATTGTTGCGATTGTTTTCGCTAGCTGCCGCGAGATGCTGTGCAATCTGCTCGTCTTTGCCCTCGGCAAGCGCCACTTCCGCCAGCTCGCAGTGATACTGGGCAATGAACCGTCCCTGCGGTTCACCGCTGATGCGTTGGATGCGTTCGCGCGCCGCTATTGCACGTTGCCAGGCTTTCTCCTGCTCCAATACCGATGCCAGCCGGGTCACCGCCTCCGCCTCGAAGGAAGTTCCAGTCAGCTGCTCATAGACGGACTCGGCGCGATCAAAGAGGCCGGCCGCATGAAAGTCCTGAGCCAGCTCGAACAGTGCCAGCTCACGCTTCTCTTTTGGCAAGTCGTGGCGATCAACAAGCCCCTGGTGAATACCGGTCGCTTCGCCGATCCGGCCCTGTCGGCGAAACAGACTGCCCAACGCGAGCTGCAAATCGAGTGCATGTGGATCACGACGGGAGACATCGACAAAACTTTCCACTGCACGATCATGTTGTTCGCGCAGGAGAAAGTTGAGTCCCCGGAAATACGCCGAAGGCAGGGCACGGGCATCGCGCAGAACATAGCGAATGTCGACACGTGCGGCAAACCAGCCGAGCGCAAAGCAGCCCAACGGTACTAGCAGCCACCAGGCTTCAAAGTCCACCGGATGCTCCAGATTTCAGTAGGTGGGAGGAACAAGCGCGACCGAACTTGGGCGGTCCGCCCCTCAGGTCGGGTACGCGGCTAGACATTCACCGCTGGCGGAATGCCAAGACTGCCATCCGGAAGCGTGCCGAGCTGATCGACACGCTCGCGCAGCTCCTTGCCAGCCTTGAAGTGTGGAACGTGTTTGGCCGGGACGACCACCTGGTCTCCCGACTTCGGGTTACGTCCAACCCGTGGCGGGCGGTACGACAGCGCGAAGCTGCCGAAACCACGCACCTCAACCCGGGAACCCTCAGCGAGGGCGTCCCCGATGGCATCAAGAATCAGCCTCACCGCCAGTTCGGTGTCGCGCGCCATGAGGTGAGGGAAGCGCGCTGACAGGCGCGCTACCAGGCTTGATCGTGTCATGGCCTACCCCTCTCCTCTTCCGCGACGTGCTACCGCCGAACGCGTGTGCAAACTAAATGCTTGAGCCTATTCTGCCTTGTTGCCGTCCTGCTTCGCCTTCAGCAGCGCCCCGAGGCCAGCCAGACCGGCATTGCCTGCGTTGTCGTCACGCGAGTGCTGACGCACGGCTTCGGCTTCCTCGGCGGAATCCTTGGCCTTGATCGACAGGCTGATGTTGCGGGTCTTGCGATCGACATTGATGATCATCACTTCGACCGTATCGCCTTCCTTGACGTGGCTGCGGATGTCTTCGACGCGTTCACGCGAAACTTCCGAAGCACGCAGGTAGCCTTCGACGTCGTCGGCCAGCTGGATCACGGCGCCCTTCGGCTCCGCGCTCTTCACCGTGCCGGTCACGATGGCACCCTTGTCATTCAGGGCGATGTAGTTGTTGAACGGATCGCCGTCGAGCTGCTTGATGCCCAGCGAGATACGCTCACGCTCGACATCAATGCCGAGAACGGCAGCTTCCACTTCCTGGCCCTTCTTGAAGTCACGCACGGCTTGTTCGCCGGCGATCGTCCACGACAGGTCGGACAGATGGATGAGACCATCGATGCCACCCGGCAGGCCGATGAAGACGCCGAAGTCGGTGATCGACTTGATGGCACCGGAGACCTTGTCGCCCTTCTTGTAGTTGGCGGCAAATTCGTCCCACGGATTCGGTTGGCACTGTTTGATGCCAAGCGAGATGCGACGACGGTCTTCGTCGATTTCGAGGATCATCACTTCGACTTCGTCGCCGAGCGAGACGACCTTCGACGGGCTTACGTTCTTGTTGGTCCAGTCCATCTCGGACACGTGCACCAGGCCTTCGATGCCAGCGTCGATCTCAACGAATGCACCGTAGTCGGTGATGTTGGTGACCTTGCCGAACAGGCGGGTGCCCTGCGGGTAGCGGCGAGCCAGACCGACCCACGGATCGTCGCCCAGTTGCTTGAGGCCGAGCGAGACGCGATTCTTTTCCTGGTCGAACTTGAGCACTTTCGCCGTGACTTCCTGGCCAACGGTGAGGACTTCTGACGGATGCTTGACACGACGCCAGGCCAGATCGGTGATGTGCAGCAGGCCATCGATGCCACCGAGGTCCACGAACGCGCCGTAGTCGGTGATGTTCTTGACGGTACCGCTGACGGTGGCGCCTTCGGCCAGCGTCGACAGCAGCTTCTCGCGCTCAGCGCCCATCGACACTTCGAGCACGGCGCGGCGGCTGACCACCACGTTGTTGCGCTTCTTGTCGAGCTTGATGACCTTGAACTCGAGTTCCTTGCCTTCGTACGGCGAGGTGTCCTTGATCGGACGCATGTCAACCAGCGAGCCCGGCAGGAAGGCGCGTACGCCGTGCGTCATGACGGTCAGGCCGCCCTTGACCTTGCCGACCACCATGCCGGAGACGATGTCGCCCTGGTTCATGGCGTTCTCGAGGAAGTACCACGAGGCCAGACGCTTCGCCTTGTCGCGCGACAGGCGGGTTTCGCCGTAGCCGTTTTCCAGCGCCTCGATGGCGACCTGGATCAGATCGCCGGCCTTGACTTCAACTTCGCCGCGATCATTCTTGAATTCTTCGATCGGAACATAGGCCTCCGATTTCAGGCCGGCGTTGACGACAACAACGTTGTAGTCAACACGCACCACCTCGGCGGTGATGACTTCACCCAGACGCATTTCCTTGCGGGCAAGGCTTTCTTCAAATAGCTGGGCAAAGGATTCGTTTGCAGTAGACATTAAGAACTTTCGGTTTGCTCTCGCCACGGCACCATTGCCACGACATAGAGGTTAAGTGATTGAAAAACATGCTTTTCAGCCCCTGTGCCGGCGCGCAAGCGCACCGAAAACACAGGACAGCAGCCAAAAGCACGGCCGTAACGTTTTCGCTGAATCCCCTTGTACCGGCGCTGTTCAAGTTGCGATATTGCGAGTCACCAGCAGCCGCCGACCAACCAGAGTTGACCTACGGCGCGGTGCCTATCGCAACTGTCGCAACGCCCAGAGTGCCAGCACCGCGTCTACCGTCTGTTCAGGCCGGTGGGCGGCGTTGTCAATCACGATGGCGTCGGGCGCGGGCCGGAGCGGCGCAACTGCGCGGGTTTTATCCTGCGCGTCGCGCTGCCTGATCTGCGCTTCGACTGACCTCGCGAGCTCCGGGTCAACGTCTTGCTCAAGGGATTCGGGCGAACTTGCAATGTTAGCCGAATTTCCCTTTGCAATCAACTGTTTAGCTTGCGAATCGGCGGCATCCCGCTGGCGCTGTGCAGCGACCTGCCCAACGCGGCGCGCGGCCCGAACCTCGGCGGTAGTCGTGAGGTAGATCTTCAGCGCGGCGTCGGTGAACACCACGGTGCCCATATCTCGCCCGTCCGCAACCAATCCAGGTGCCTGGGCGAAGTCGCGTTGACGCTGCAGCAGCGCTGCCCTCACCTCGGGGATCGCCGACAGCGTTGACGCCGCCATACCGACCGCTTCCGAGCGCACCAAGGCGGTGGCATCGCGCCCATCAACCCACACTTGGGAGCCAACAAATTTCAGAGAAAGTGCCCGAGCTTGTTCTTCCAACACATTGATTTCATTGAATTCAATATTGCGGTCAAGACAGGCCAGTGCATGGGCACGATAAATCGCGCCGGAGTCGAGCAGATGAAATCCCAACGCTTCAGCGACGTGGCGGGCGACGGTACCCTTGCCCGACGCAACCGGGCCGTCGATCGTGATTACGGGAGTCATCACGCCAGTACACCTTGAGGCGGAGAACCACAACCGGATGCGGCACGGAGTGCAGTTTCAGCTGATAGTCGACTTCTTGCTACTTCGTTCACTACGCCCTTATCGGATGGGCCTTTCCATGGAAAGTTGATACTCAAAACTGGAGGGGCTCGCCTCTCCTTGCCGCCGCTTGCGTACGATTTTGTCGCCATGCAGCATTTTAGGCATCGGTGCCGGTCGCATCTGTGGCCAATCCGACGACGTCCGGCGTGAGGCCGACCGCTCATTGCGTCGCCCGTCGGCCGACCTGGTCTGGCGTCACTGTACCGGCGAGGCGTCGGAACAGAACGTGAGCTGACAGGAGCCGGAGATGGTTCGGCCATCGGGCCGCGTGATGCTGACATCGTCACCCGCCACCCTGCCCTCGCAGGCCGCAAGCGCCTCGGGTGGCGGAGCCCGTCGGACGGCCTGAGCGTTGGTCACTGCCTGGGTCGCCCGCGACGACAGCGATGCTGCAGGTAATGGCAGAGCCGGCAATAGCGGCGGTTCCTTCGTGCCTTCGTTCGTACGGGGGCAACCGGCGCCGCACAGAGGTCATTCGAGGAAACGGCGCCGGGTGACTGCAGCGCTGGGGGTAAGCTTCAGCGGCCACAGTTGAACTGCAGGCAGCACAAGTCAAGCCGCGATTTCCGCGACGTAAAGATTCGTTGACCCGAATAGAAAAACGCCCGGGCCAGCCGGGCGTTTTGCCAGTTTGCGTCGTGGGGTGTTTTTGTTTTTCGTGTTAGTTGTGGCGCTTGGCCAAAAAAAGCGAAGCGATATCAATAACTTAGAAAATCGTGCTTTTTTCGGTTTTTATGTTTTTCGTGCTATTTGTGGCGCTTGGCGTTTTTTCCGGGCGCCTGAACCAGGTATTTGCCGGTCTGCAATTCGCGCGGTCAAGACCGTGAATTGGGTTGTGGCGGCATCGAGCTGGCCCGTCGTTCTTGCCAGCGTTTCCTTCAGTCCGTCCCGCTCCTTCCGCAATCCGCTGACTTCGCCGGAAGCTTCGGCCAAGCTCGCCAAGGCTCTCTCGTGCGCCGGAAGGACCTCAGCGAGTTGCCCTCGCAGCGATTCCAGGTCGGTGGCAAGCTTGTCGCCGCGATGGTTGGCTCTCGCGGCCTGATCTTCCGCACGACGCTGCAGTTCGCGAGCGTCGGCGACCTGGAGCATGACGTGCTTCTGAACGCCCTCGAGACGCTCCGTACTTTCTCGCAGCTCAACGCGTAGCGACGCCTCTTTGAGGGTCGGCCGGGATTCATGTGAAATCCTCGAAAACCACAGCTAACCGCCAGATTTAGCGCAGGAAAATCAGCGGCAGCTATTTCGATTGATGGCGCCAACCAGCCTTGTGACTCAACAGCGGCGGATCAAACAACGTGCCGCACACGACATTGAACAAGTAGTTCGAATTCATTATCCCGCCACAGAACTCTGGTTCAGTCGCGATGGTCATTCCTGCCATTCGTGGCAAAACCCAAGACATGAGCAATCCTTTTTGATCCAGGCAGGCTTGGATCTCGGCTTGCTCGACCAGTTTAAGCTTGTCGCCTCCCCCGCATGGGTCCGGGCTTTCAGTGAAGTAATCGAGATCGATATCGAGGATAACCGAATCGTATTCCTGCCCTGAGACTGCCTCGGTCAGTTGCTCCACCGATTCATAACAGCGAACTACGTGCTTTCGCCCTTCGATATCAACGAAATCCTCCGGGCATTCGTCACGCTGCTTCTGTACCACGTGGATATCGCCAATCAGGTTGAGATAGGCGGCAGCCAGGATATGTCCATCGTTTAGGACATGTAGCCTGTCCCAGCAAAAGTAACTGACAGCCTTGTAGTCGGCCGTATCAAGCGCACCGAGCCATTCGCATTCGAGGTCGCAAGGTTGCGCGAGATCCTGATGCCAGTCCAGGGAGATCAGGGTTGGCGGATTGGGACGATTGTGCTGCTTGTTACGCCACTTGAGCCAATAAAAGAAAGCGAAGCGATGATCCTGAACGATTGCCACCTCGATCGCCTGTTTCCTGTCGACCGGATGGGCCATGATGTCGTAGTAAGTTCCCGGTGGTCGAATATACTCACTGGACTCCATGTAGTTGTCTCCGTTTTTCGATCTGTCGTATTCGTTGCTGAGAATGGTACTTGGCCGGTTCAAAAATTCCACCGCTGAACTGACAATCCAGATTTATTTGCCCGAGTCAAAGAGTGACTCCTGCTTCTTGGTGCCCCCCTTAGGTTTACCGCTTACTTTCGGCGCCGCTGATTGACTGACGGTGAGCTTTTGCAGGATCTGTTCGTGGCTCGCTAACACGGCTTTCGCTGCGGTCAATTCAGCCTCTAGGCGAACGCCGGCATGGGTGGACTCCTCAAGCTTTTGAGCATAGCCCTGGGCCTCGATGAGCAATTCTTCAACTCGCGTTGCAGCCTGTGCCTGGCGCTCTTCTAACTGTTGATTCTTCAACTCGGAAACAGCCAATTGCTCTCGGGCTGTACGTAGCGGCCGAATCTCGGTTTCAAGTCGGTGCAATTCGGCACGAAGATGGCCCTGTTCGCTGGACAAGCGGGCATTGTCCTCGTGGCTACGGATGAGTTCCTGTTGTTTCGCGTTCACTGTTTCCTTGACTGCCCGCAATTCGCCCTGCAAAAACTGAATCTGCTGCTCGAACTGACGCTGATCTTGCTCCCGTTGCTCCTTCGCCGCAGTGCGGAAATGCTCCAGCGCCTCTCTGGCGTGCCGGTGCTTCTCTTCCAGCGATACGCGGTGCGCATCTTCCTTAGCCAGCAACCCCTCCATATCCAGGATACGCTGAGACATTTGCGCCCGAACGATTCTCTCTTCCTGAAGCGTGGACAGGGTTTCGGTATGCGCCGCTCTCTCTGCCGCCAATTCCACGGCCTGACGCTCAGACTGACTGCGGAAGGATTCCGCTTCGTTACGTAATGCGGTGATGCTGTCGTTCAGCGCTGCAATTTCTGCCTTGTGCTTGTCGGTCAGAGCCGCCAAGCGCTGATCAGCTTCTTCATGCAGGCGCTCAGCGAGTCTGCCAGCCAGATCCTGGATGGCTTCGCTGACGGCAACCTGAGCGCCGGTACTCCCGCCTTCCTCTTCCTCGATTTCCTTCAAGTAGCGGTGGATCGTGCCTTTCGAGCCGGTATTGCCTAGTTCGCCTCGGATGGCATCGATTGATGGGTAGCGCCCCATTGCCAACAGATTGTTACGCGCTCTGACGACTTCTGATTTGTAAATTCCGGCTCTGGCCATGGCATCCTCGAATTTCGTACCGTATTACGTAATATGATATTACATACTATGATTACGCAACGCAATGTTTTAAATATACGAAATCTAAGACGTGATAATGGTTGATTATTTAGTGTGATGGCTGATTTTTTGAAATTTTGTCCTTGGAGCAGTACGAATCGTAGATAACTGAAGATTGCCTCAGGCTCTTGCCCGTTCAGCGTACTCCCGGGCTATCGCACCCAGCCCGCCCATGGCGAAGTGGAACAGGTGGTCGGCAACCATCTGGGGAGGCATCTGAAAAACCTCTTTCAAAGGCCCCGGGAAGGTGCGCCCGCCGACCAGCAGCATCAGGCAGGGGGTAATCACGTTCATCAGGCAACGGGTCACGGCCGGATCTTCTGCAGGTATTCCGGTAATCTCGCTGAGTAGTCGTTTGACGAGCAACATCTTGGGCAGCGCTTCATCCTGGAACAGCACCTGCAGATGTGAACTTGGCGCCAACACCTCCCTGGCAAGGACACGCAGCTGCCAGGCTTGAGGTTCTTGCATGGCCTGCGCGACCAGTTGCTCTATCAGCACACGCAATTTCGATTCTGGTGGCGATTCGCTACCAACCAGTTGCTGCAGGTCGGCCATGCCCAGCAGCTGGCCATGGGCCGCTGCCAATACGGCCTGGTACAGGCCGCTGCGGTTGCCGAAGTGATAGTTGATGGAAGCCAGATCCACCTGCGCCCGGGCGGCGATGTCCTTGTTGGACGTTTCGGCGTAGCCCGTTTCGGCGAACAGCTCACCTGCAGCCTCCAGTATTCGTGTTTTTGTGGCTTCGCCATCCGAACGAAGTCCGCGTGCGGGTTTGATCATCCCTTGTTTTCCAAAGTAGATAAGGCTTGCATTGTCGAATAGATTAACTTTAAAATCAATTTAATATCTGGTGCGCAATACATCCTCCCCTCATGTCCCTTTCTGGATATTCATCATGAAAAAACCGCTCATTGCCCTTGTTCTCCTGGTTGTGTTGGCCTTGGGTGCTTGGGCGTGGATGCACCAGCGAAACCAGGGCCACGACGATGCGCTGGTGCTGCACGGCAACGTGGACATCCGCCAGATTGCGTTGGCCTTCGATGGCAGTGGCCGTGTGGCTGAATTGCGCGTCGAGGAAGGCGATCGCGTGAACGCAGGAGTCGTGCTGGGAGTGCTGGATACCCGCACCCTGGCCTTGCAGGCCGAACAGGCACAAGCGCAGATTGGTGTTCAGCAGCAAACCCTGCAACGTTTGCGCAATGGTGCACGGCCGCAGGAAATCGCCCAGGCCAGGAGCCGTGTGACTGCAGCCCAGGTCGATGCCGCACAGGCCGAGCAGGATCTGCAACGTTTGCAAGGCATCGCCGCCAACACGCAGGGGCGTGGTGTCAGTGCGCAAGATCTGGACCGCGCCAAAAGCCATCTGCAGGTTGTCCAGGCCAAGCTGACGGATCAACAAGAAGCCTTGCGTCTGACAGAACTGGGACCGCGCGCAGAGGACGTGGCCGGCGCCGAGGCGCAGCTCAAGGCGGCGCAGGCGCAACTGGCCTTGCTGCAGCACCAGATCGCTCAAGGCCAACTCAAGGCGCCGGCAGACGCCGTGGTGCGTTCGCGCCTGCTCGAACCCGGCGACATGGCGACACCGCAGAAACCTGTGCTGGCCCTGGCGCTGACCCAGCCCAAGTGGGTGCGTGTCTATGTGGGCGAGCCTGACCTGGGTCGGGTCAAACCCGGTATGCCGGCACGTGTGACCACGGATGGCTCCCCCGGCCAGTCCATCGCGGGCAAGATCGGCTACATCTCCTCGGTGGCCGAGTTCACGCCCAAGTCGGTACAGACTGAAGCGTTGCGCACCAGCCTTCTCTACGAGCTGCGCGTACTGGTCGATGACCCGCAGGATGTGCTGCGCCTGGGGCAGCCGGCCACCGTCCACCTGACAGCGGGCACCGCGCAATGAGCGATGGCGGCGCGACGGTCGTCGCCGATGGGCTGCGCAAGACCTTCGAGGCGCCGGGCGGCGGTCCCTTGCATGCGGTGGGCGGCTTGTCGCTGACGGTGCGGGCGGGTGAGTTGACGGCCCTGGTCGGCCCGGACGGTGCCGGCAAGACCACCTTGATGCGCATGATGGCCGGACTGCTCAAGCCCGATGCGGGGACATTGCGCGTGCTGGGCATCGACGTCGCCCACGACCCGCAAACGGTGCAGGACCGCATCAGCTACATGCCGCAGCGCTTCGGCCTGTACGAAGACCTGAGCGTGCAGGAAAATCTGGACCTCTACGCCGATCTGCACGGCGTGCCGCAGGCAGTGCGCCGCGAGCGCTTCGCGCGCATGCTGGAAATGACCGACATGGCGCGCTTTACCGCACGTCCGGCCGGCAAGCTCTCGGGCGGCATGAAGCAGAAGCTGGGTCTGGCCTGCACGCTGGTGCGCTCGCCGGACTTGCTGCTGCTGGACGAGCCCAGCGTGGGCGTCGATCCGCTGTCGCGCCGCGATCTGTGGCAGATCGTGCAGCAGCTGGTCGATGACGAAAGGCTGAGCGTGATCGTCAGCACCGCCTACATGGACGAGGCCGAGCGCTGCACCCAGGTGTTCGTGATGCACAAAGGCCTGCTGCTCGCCGAAGGTGCTCCGGGCGCGCTGCGCGAACGCGCCCGAGGGGTGACCTATGTGGCCACGCCACCGTCCGGTATGCCCGCCCGCGACCTGCAGGCACGATTGATCGACGCCGATCGATTGATCGTCGATGCGGTGCCCAAAGGCGGCGCGGTGTGGTTCATCCGCCAGCCCAAGGTGGAAACCCACGTGCTGGACGGACTGCTCGGCGACATCGACTACCAGCCGCGCCCGGAAGAACTCGAAGACGCTTTCATGATGATGCTGCGCCAGCAACATGCCGAGGGCGCGGAGTCGACGACCCGGGTATCGGCATCGTCTCCCGGAGCGCCCACGTCGTCCCCGCAGATGTCCTCGAATGGCAATGGGAACGGGCCGGTGATCGTGGTGCGCGATCTGGTACGCACGTTTGGCGACTTCACCGCTGTCGCCAGCACCTCCTTCGATGTGGCGCGGGGCGAGATCTTCGGTCTGCTCGGTCCCAACGGAGCAGGCAAGACAACCACCTTCCGCATGCTCTGCGGTCTGCTGCCGGCCAGCAGCGGGCATTTGGAAGTGGCCGGCATGAATCTGCGCACGGCGCGCGCCCAGGCACGGGCGCGCATCGGCTACGTGTCGCAAAAGTTCGCGCTCTACGGCAACCTGACGGTGCGCGAGAACCTGGAATTTTTCGGCGGTGCCTATGGGCTGCGCGGCCAGGCGCTGCGCACGCGAGTGGCGGCCACGCTCGCCCAGTTCGGCCTGGAGCCCACCGCCATCAGCGGCCTGCTGCCAGGTGGCTACAAGCAGCGCCTGGCCATGGCCACCGGCCTGCTGCACGAGCCAGACATCCTGTTCCTCGATGAGCCCACCAGCGGCATCGACCCGCTGGCGCGGCGCGCCTTCTGGCGCACCATCACCGCGCTCGCCCAGGCGGGGGTGACGGTCATCGTCACCACGCACTTCATGGAAGAGGCCGAGTATTGCGACCGCATCGCCATCCAGGATGCCGGCAAGGTGCTGGCGCTTGGCACGCCGCAGGCGGTGCGCGAGCAGGCAGGCGGTGACGGCGGCACCGACATGAACAGCGCCTTCATTTCCATCGTCGAGCAGGGTCGCGCCGACGGCCGGGACAGGAACCCGGGAGGCCGCGCATGAGGCATCCGGAGTTCATGCGGCGTTTCATCGCCCTGCTGCGCAAGGAAGTGCGCCAGATGCTGCGCGACAAGAGCAACCTGGCGGTGGGACTGCTGCTGCCGATTGCGCTGATTCTGCTGTTCGGCTACGGCCTGTCTTTCGATGTGAAGAACGCGCCGGTCGCGGTGGTGCTGGAAGACAGCGCGCCCGATGCGCGCGCGGCGGTCGCGGGTTTCCAGGGAACGATCTACCTCTCACCGGTGTGGGTCACACACATGACCGAAGCCGAGCGCTTGCTGCGCGCAGGCGAGGTGGACGCCATCGTGCGCGTGCCGCAGGACTTCTCGCGCCGGCTCGCAGCAGGCGATGCCCGCATCCAGCTGGTGCTCAACGGCGTCAACTCGACCACCGCGCAGACCGTGGAGGGCTACGTCAACAGCGCCATCGCTACTTGGGCGCAAAAGCAGGTTGACCGTGCTGGTAACAAGCCACCCGCGCTGGGGCGCGTGGAGGTGGTGCAGCGCATGTGGTTCAACGAAACCGGCAACAGCAGCTGGTATCTGGTGCCCGGACTGATCGTTCTGGTGCTAACGCTGATCGGCGCCTTCCTCACGTCGCTGCTGATCGCGCGCGAATGGGAGCGCGGCACGCTGGAGTCGCTGTTCGTCACACCCGTGCGGCCGCTGGAACTCATCTTCGCCAAGCTGGCGCCGTACCTGGTGGTCGGTGCCATCGACCTGGTGCTGTGCCTGCTGGCGGCGCGCTTCCTGTTCGAGGTGCCACTGCGCGGCTCCCTGCCCATCCTGTGCCTGGCCTCGATGCTTTACCTGCTCGTCTCGCTGCTGCTGGGGCTGTTCATTTCCGGCAAGACGCGCAACCAGTTCGAGGCCAGCCAGCTGGCCATGCTGGTCAGCTTCATGCCGGCCATGATGCTCTCCGGCTTCGTGTTCGACCTGCGCAACGTCCCGCTGGTCATCCAGGTCGTAGCGCAACTACTGCCCGCCACGCATTTCATGGGCCTGATCAAGACGCTGTTCCTGGCGGGCGACCATGGGCCGACCATCCTGCGCAGCGTCGCCATCCTTTCCCTCTACGCCGTGGTGCTGGTGTTCGCCACACAGCGCACGCTGCGCAAGTCACTGGACTGACAGCCATGGCTTCCTTCATTGTCACATTCACCCAGATCATCGCCTTGGTGCGCAAAGAGCTCCTTGCACTCATCAAGGAGCCGGCCAGCCGTGCGCTGCTGATTGCCCCGGCCTTCCTGCAAGCCCTGCTATATGGCTATGGCGCCACTTACGACCTCACGCACGTGCCTTATGCCGTGCTGGATCAAAGCCGCAGTGCGGCGTCGACCGAGCTGCTGGCGCGGATCGATGGCACCGGCGTGTTCGTGCGCGCCGCCACGCTCACCTCGCCGCGGCAGATCGCCGAGATGGTCGATGCAGAAAAGGCCTTGCTGGTGCTCAGTATTCCGCCGGACTTCGCGGCACGGCTGGGTTCTGGCCAGCCCGCGCCCCTGCAGCTCATTCTGGACGGGCGCAACTCCTCGACGGCGGGTTCGGCCGCCAGCCACGTCGGCGCCATCGTGGCCGCCTACAATGCCTCGCTGGGCACCGGTGCCCCAGGCATTCGCGTGGAACGGCGCGCCTGGTTCAACCCCAACCTGGAGTCACGCTGGAACATGATGCCTGGACTGATTGCCGCGCTGAGCATGTTGCAGACCCTGCTGCTGGCGGCGCTGTCGGTGGCGCGCGAACGCGAGCAAGGCACCTTCGACCAGTTGCTGGTGACGCCGCTCACCCCGATGCAGATCCTGATCGGCAAGGCGCTGCCTTCCATCCTGATCGGACTGCTGCAGTCCACCATCATCTTCCTGATCATCCGTTTCTGGTTCGAGATCCCGATGCAGGGCTCGGTGGGGCTGCTCTACTTCGGGCTGATCGTCTTCACCGTCGCGTCCGTTGGCGTGGGCCTGTCGATATCCGCCCTGTCGCTGACCATGCAACAGGCGATGCTCTACACCTTCCTGCTGATCATGCCGCTGATGCTGCTCTCCGGCCTGTTCACGCCGGTGCGCAACATGCCTGAGGTGCTGCAGCTTGCCACCTACGCCAATCCGCTGCGCTTCGGCATGGACATCGTGCGCCGCGTCTATCTCGAAGGCGCAGGCCTCATCGATATCTGGCGCCAATTCATCCCCCTGCTGGTGCTGGCCGCCACCACGCTGCCGCTGGCGGCCTGGCTGTTCCGCAACCGGCTTTCCTGATCGTAGGTATCCGCATGTTTGACCTCCAACACTCCCCTCTTCAACCACGGCACTTCGGCTTGGCGGCCTCCGCACTCGCCCTGGCCCTGGCCTTGACCGGTTGTGCCGTCGGGCCGGATTTCGTCAGGCCCACGCCCGCAGCACCGGATGACTGGACGAGCTGGCGCAGCGGCGATGCCTCGCTGCGCATCCCGGGCGAAGCTACCCAGGCATTGCCAGCAATATGGTGGCAGGCCTTCGACGACGCAACCCTCAATGCCTTGCAGCGCCGTGCTTTCGCTGCCAGCCCGGACCTGCAGACGGCCGCGCTGCACTTCGCCCAGGCACGCGCGCAGCGCAGCACGGTGGCCGCGCAGCGCGGGCCGGAAGTCAACGCCAGCGGCAGCGCCACCCGCCAGCGCCAGAGCGAGAGCGGTGCCAGCACGCGCATGCTCGGCATCATGGGGGCCGACCCCCGCCTCACCGAGCTGCTGGCCGAGCCGTTCACGCTGTACCAGGCGGGTTTCGACGCTTCGTGGGAGCTGGATTTGTGGGGCCGCGTACGCCGCTCGGTGGAAGCCGCCGACGCCGATGTCGGCCAGCAGGCTGCACTGCTCGACCAGGCCCGCCTCAGCCTGGCCAGCGACGTGGCGCGCAACTACTTTGAGCTGCGCACCGCCCAGCGGCAGATTCGCTTGATGCGCGAGGATATCGCCGCGCTGGAAGAGCGCGCCGGGCTGTTGCAGGCGCGTGTCGAGGGCGGCGTTCTCGATCACACCGACTTGCAACGCCAGCGCGCCGAACTGGCCGCGCTGAAGGCGCAGTTGCCGCCGCTGCTGGCACAGGAAGCCGCCAGCGCCAACCAGATCGCCCTGCTGCTGGGCGAGCGCCCGGGTGCGCTGCAAGCCGAACTGGTGCCACGCGATGCCGGCGCCAGGACTGCGCTGCCCGACCTCGCCCTCGGTCTGCCATCGGAAGTGGCGCTGCGCCGCCCCGACATCCGCACCGCCGAAGCGCACCTGCACGGCGCCACCGCCAACATCGGCATTGCCAAGGCCAATCTGTATCCCAGCATCCGGCTTGGTGCCAAATTCGGGTTCGAGTCCTACCTAAGTGGCGAATTCTCCGACTGGGGCAGTCGCACCTGGTCGATCGGCCCCAGCCTCAACCTGCCGATCTTCGATCATGGCCGGCGCACAGCCACCGTGCAATTGCGCGAGCTGCAACAACAGGAAGCGGCGGTGAATTACCAGAAAACCGTGCTGAAAGCCTGGCAGGAGATCGACGATGCGCTGTCCGCCTACCGCGCCGAACAACAGCAGGCTCAGGAACTCAAAGCCCGCAGCGACGCGGCCGGCGATGCCTACCGGCTTGCCCAGGCGCGCTACGACGGCGGAATCAGTGATTTCACCGCTGTGCTCGACGCGCAGCGCAGCTATCTGCAAGCGCGTCGCGATCTGGTTAGTAGCGAAGGTCGTTTGAACACGCGCTATGTGACCGTCAACAAGGCAATCGGCAATGCGCCATTGCGGGAAGAAGATACGACGCAATGAGGTACCTGGAAAGGCCTCCGTGGACCTGCGCGGGCCTGCTCGACAGGCGTGGGCGCCTCGTCAGGTACTTGTGGTTGCTCGCCATCGCGGCGCTCTGTGCTGGATGCGCTGGCGTCAAGGTGCGGACCGTCGGCGCGAAAGACTGCATGTCGGAGCGGCGCGGTGACGTGCTGACCACCGGCAAGCTCAGCACATCGGCACGTGACGTACTTACGAGCCTCGCGGTCCAGCCAGATCGGTGCCAGCAGAGCGTCGATCCTTGTGTTCAGGCATTGACACACACGGACGGCACAACTTGCCACGCTGGCAGAAAAAGTTGTTAACAACGCAATCTTGACCATGTGGCGAGCAATCAATTTATTGACCAAATATGTATTTTCGCCATAAAATTCGCCATAAAATTCTGCACCATATAAGGCAATTTTGTGGGAACAAAAACAAACAAAGGCGAGATTGACGATCTTGAAATTGATTTCGCCAATTTAGCCCGCCTTGCCGCCTCAGATGCGCAAGAGGATACCCGTCTGCTGCTGGCGCGGCTCATCCGGAAATACCGCCAACAACGCCCCGAACTGGCTTCGCTTCTCGATCAGTCCCTGAAAGCATCCCAGACCCGCTCGGCAGGTAACGCCATCCTGCGTCGTGGCGCACCGATAACGGACGCCGGCGAGGCACCGCTACCCGTCGACGGCGATTCCCGTTTGGCGCTGATCCGGGTCTTCGATGACCGCGTCGGATTGCCTCCACCGATTCTTCCCGGCAGTGTTCATGACGCCATCGGTGCCATCATTCGCGAACGACAGGAACGTGAGCGGTTGGCCGCCCGTGGCATTAGCCCGACCCGTTCAGCCATCCTGGTAGGCCCTCCCGGTGTCGGCAAGACACTCTCGGCCCGCTGGATTGCCAGCGCTTTAGGCAAACCTCTGTGGGTACTCGACCTGACGGCGGTTATGAGTAGCCTGCTCGGCAAGACGGGCAACAACCTGCGGGCAGCCTTGGATCATGCCAAACAACACGCTGCCGTTCTGCTACTCGACGAGATCGATGCCATCGCCAAGCGGCGCAGCGACGAGTCGGATATTGGCGAACTGAAGCGCCTGGTTACCGTCATGCTCCAGGAAGTCGATCAGTGGCCCGATACCGGCCTGCTGCTGGCTGCCACCAACCACCCGGAACTGGTTGATCCAGCTTTGTGGCGACGTTTCGATCTGGTCCTCAAGTTCGATGCACCGGATGCTGCGGCGATTGCAACGGCCATCCAGCGATTCCTCGGCGACGATCTGACCTTATTCGCGTCCTGGATCGATGTCCTGGCTGCTGGGTTGCAGGGACAGTCTCTCTCAGACGTGGAGCGCAGCATCAACGCTTTGCGTCGCGGCCATGCCTTACAGATGGCGCCGCTGGAACAGTTGATCGGATCAGCCCTGGGTCAGCGTCAGGAAGCCTTGAGCAAGGCAGAACGCCTCAACCTCGCGATTGCGCTGGCCAAGGCGGGGCGACATACGCATATGCAGATCAGCCAAATGACGGGCGTCGCTCGCGACACCATTCGCAAACACGCGGGGCCTTCCCCCCGTAAAGGCAGAGGGCTCAAGTAAATGACCACGCGATACCTGATCGGCCGCGCCGAGTTGCTGACCTATCCGATCGAAGCGCCCAAGAAGAAGGTTGGCGACAAGGCGCACCCCTATACGCTCACCGAGGCCAAGCGCATCATCGTGCCGGAGATCGAGACTGCCAACCGCATTTTCCAGGAGCTCCCAGCGAAGGCTTGTGCCGATGATCTGGCGGTGGCTCGTCTGGTATTGCATCCGGCTTATCTGGCCAAGTCGTATTTCCCGAAGCTGCTGCTCGATCAGGTGGGACTCTCGTCAGTTGGATCGCGCACCCGTCGCATTCAGCCGCGTCGCCAGACCCAGAAGAAAGCACCACCGGAAATGGAGACGACGGAACTCTTCGTGTCGGGCACGCGGGCCGCAATGGGTAATTTCCCGGCCTTCGCCCGCAGCCTGAACGAACAGATGCCAGTTGCCGAGCAATTTGCCCGCATCGAGACCTTTGCGGCCATGACCCCAGCGGATCGCCTGCATCTGGAAGGCACCAATGTCGGCCATGTTTTCGAGGTCGGTCTGCATCTGCCACCCGAGGGCGATGCCTCGGATGTTCGCGCCTTATTTGCCGACTACGCCAAGGACTGCGGCTTCAGGGTCAATGGCGAGTTCGAGTTTGAAGCCGGTCGGCTGCTCTTCGTGGCAGTCGAAGGGGATGCGACCGGCCTGGAAAACCTCGCCCAGTTCACGCTGACGCGCGTCGTCCGGCCGATGCCGCATTTGCGAGCAGCCCGTCCGGTTACCCGCAGCATGCCGCTTGCAGTGTCGTTCTCCTTGCCAAGTGGAGAACCGCTCTCCCGCGAGCCCAAGGTCGCCATTCTCGATGGTGGCCTACCGGAAAAACACGTTCTCGAAAGCTATGTCCGCCGTTATTTTCTGGCCGACGAGGAGGCCAGCGACGTACCCGATTTCACTGAGCACGGACTGGGCGTCACCTCGGCGGTGCTGTTCGGGCCGATTGAGCCCGAAGCAACGGCGGAGCGCCCCTATGCGCCGGTCGATCATCACCGTGTCCTGGACGCAAAAATTGACGGGGAAGATCCCTACGAGTTGTATCGCACGCTCGGCCATGTGGAAACCGTACTGCTCTCGCGCCAGTATCAGTTCATCAATCTCAGCCTCGGGCCTGACCTGCCGATCGAAGACCAGGATGTCCATGCCTGGACGGCCGTCATCGACAGCATCCTGAGCGATGGGGAAACCTTGATGACGGTGGCTGTGGGCAATAACGGGGAACGTGATGCCGCACTCAGCCTCAATCGCATCCAAGTACCTTCTGATAGCGTCAACGCCTTGTCCGTCGGCGCCACCGACCGGACCGGTAACGACTGGAAACGGGCCAGCTACAGTGCCACCGGCCCCGGTCGCAGCCCGGGGCGCCGGAAACCGGATGTCGTTGCTTTCGGTGGCGCACCGAAGGAATATTTTCACGTCGCAGCGCCCGGCACGCGGCCCAACCTCGCTGCGACCTTGGGAACCAGCTTCGCGGCTCCGCTCGCCTTACGCTCGGCAGTCGGCATCCGCGCCATTCTGGGCGACGCGGTTCATCCGCTGACCATCAAATCGCTGCTGATCCACGGCTGCGAAACGAAGGACGAGCATGATGTCCATCACGTCGGCTGGGGCCGGGTGCCGGCTGATCTGAACCAGTTGATCACCTGCGGCGACGGGGAAGCCCGGATCATTTACCAGGGTGAACTTCGCCCGGGGAAGTTCCTGCGGGCCCCCATTCCTTTGCCGCCTTTCCAACTGGAAGGCAAGGTTCGCTTGCGGGCGACGTTCTGCTATGCCAGTCCGGTCGATCCGCAGGATGCCGGCGCCTATACCAAAGCCGGTCTCGGTATCACCTTCCGTCCCAACAGCAGCAAGCGCAAGGCAGGTGCCGTCAATGCGTCGTCGGTCAGCTTTTTCCCAGCGGCCGAGTTCCGGACCGAAGCCGAACTGCGGACCGATCTGGGCAAGTGGGAGACTGTGCTGCATGCGGAAAACAGTTACTACGGCAGCAGTCTGCTCGAACCGGTGTTCGACGTGCATTACAACGCTCGCGAGGCCGGTGGCCTCGCATCATCCGGAGCGCCCGCCATTCGCTATGCCCTAGTGGTCACGGTGCACGCACCGAAGCATGCCCAATTGCACCAAGACATTCTCAAGGCACACGCCGTGCTGCAGGCACTGGAGCCGCAAGTCTCGCTGCCGCTGCGTGCACGAACCTGAATCCAGCCAGGGATGCAATGAGCCAGGTCGATCTCTACCTTGATGCGGCCGAACGGGCCAACACCCGACGCAGCTATGCGTCAGCCATCCAGCACTTCGAGGTTGAGTGGGGAGGCTTGTTGCCGGCAACCATCGATTCGATTGCCCGTTACCTGGCCGCCTACGCCGAATCCCTGTCGCTGAACACCCTGAAACACCGCCTCGCGGCGCTGTCGCGCTGGCACCAGGATCATGGCTTTCCGGATCCGACCAAGGCCCCGAAGATCCGGCAATTGCTCAAAGGTATCCGAACGCTCCATCCTGCCCGGGAAAAGCGGGCCAAGCCGCTGGAACTGGAACTATTGAACAGCGTCACTGACTGGCTGGTAGCAGCCACCGCAGCGGCAGTCGGCCGGGGAGATTCGGCCAGTGCCCTGCGGCACACCCGGGATCGCGCCCTGATTCTCCTCGGATTCTGGCGCGGGTTTCGCTCCGACGAACTGGCCAATCTTCGCATCGAATTCATTGAAATCAAGCCCGGCGAAGGGCTGACCTGTTTCTTGCCGCGCAGCAAGGGGGATCGCGATCTCGAAGGGCGAAGCTTCTCCTGCCCAGCCTTGTCCCGGCTGTGCCCCGTCGAGGCGGTCGAAGACTGGCTGGCTTTATCCAAACTGACGGCGGGTCCGCTATTCCGCAAGATTGATCGCTGGGGGCATTTGTCCGAGGCTGAACTGACGCCGAGCAGCATCATTCCCATGCTTCGGAAGTTATTGAGCCAGGCGGGCGTGACCGATGCCGAAGCCTTCAGCAGCCACTCGCTACGCCGCGGTTTTGCCCAGTGGGCCGGGATGAGTGGTTGGGATCTTCGGGAGTTGATGAATTACGTGGGCTGGCGCGACGTGAAGGCCGCCATGCGCTATCTGGATGGGGTCAGCACCGACCAGAAAGCACGTTTCGAGCAAGGTCTGGATCGGGCGCTACCGGAAACATCGTCCGCCTCGACGCCGCAATTGCCCAGCCTGCCCGAGGTCTCACTCACCACGATCGAGGTTTCCCTCGATCTGTCAGCCTTCAATGGCAGCCGCCGTGCCGTCGCCAATGCCCTGCGAGACATGACGAGTACCAGCCTTTCCCGGTTTCAGGCACAGCCCCTGGACCAGGAGGGCCGTCGATATCAGATTGCCGTCCCGACGCCCTCGACCGATATTTTGGACGATCATCTCTACACCTTGCTCGATGAACTCCATCGCGTTGCCGATGCCCGTGAGTGTTTTCTGGAGGCGGTCTGCCGCGACCCGGCCACCGGTCGGCATTGGGATTGATCCCGCATGACCCAACTTCACGAGACCGCGTACCCACGCCTGAAGGCAGACCCATCGGCACAGGATCTCGACGAGATTTATACCCTGACCCCCGATGAAATCGCGTTCATTGACAAAACCGTCAAGCGTCCCATTGCCCGCTCGGCAGCATTCATCTACCTGAAGCTGTTTCAGCGTCTTGGGTACTTCGTCCACATCAGGGATGTCCCGTCGGTGATACGCCAGCACATTGTGGCCCAAACGGGGTATCGGCCGGCTAGGAGCGATGAGCTTCGGCAGTTCGACCGAACGACGGCGCGCACCACCTTGATTACTGCCTTGCGACGCTACCTGAATGTTCGTCCGCTGGACGATCAGGGACGCGCCTGGTTGCGGCACGTGGCAGAAACCGCCGCAGACAGCCGGCATGTGGTAGCCGACATCATCAACGTGATGCTTGAAGAACTGGTCCATCATCGCTACGAGTTGCCCGGTTTCTCCACGCTCGATCGGTTGGGCATCCAGGCCCGGGAAAAGATTCATGATGTCCATTTTGCGAGCATTGCCGACCAGCTTGATACCAAGGTGAAAGCTTTGGTTGACGGCCTGTTTAAGGTCAAGTCAGGCGAGAGCAGCAGCACCTGGAACCTGCTCAAACGGGAACCGAAAAAACCGACCAACAAGGAAACCCGTTCCTACCTTCAGCACATCCGCCGGCTTCAGTTGCTGGTTGACCAACTGCCAACGCCCGACATCCCCGTTCCGAAGCTCAAGCAGTACCGCTACATCGCCCGTTCGCTGGATGCGACAGAAATGGCGGAACTGAAGCCCCAGAAGCGCTATGCGCTGGCCGTCATCTACATCCGCTCGCAATTTGCCCAGACGCTCGACGATGCGGCCGACCTGTTCGTCCGCATGCTTCAAAACCTGGACAATCAGGCGCGCAACAAACTGGGCGAATACCAGCAGGAACACCTGCAGCGAACCGATCGACTGATCGGCCAGTTAAAAGAGATGTTGCTGGCCTACCAAATCGACGGGACGGATCATCAACGGGTGGAAGCCATCGGTGGCAGCCTGATCGCCGAGGTCGACGACCTGGTAGCCATCTGCGATGAGCACATGGCCTACGCCGGACGCAATCACCTGCCATTCCTCATCCAACCCTACAAGATGGTTCGCGCCCAGTTGTTGAACTGCATCGAAATCGTCAATCCGCAGAGCAGTAGCGAAGACGACACCTTAATGCGGATGATGAAAGCACTTCAGGTGCTACGCGGCACCCGGCATGAAATCGTTCCGCTATCCTTGGTTGGGCTGAATGCCGACGAAGATTTTCTGTGGCTGCCCACAACGTGGCGGAAACTGGTCATCACCGAGCGCGCCGACGGTCAGGTCGTTGCCATCAACCGCCGTTACTTCGAACTCGCGGTCCTGTATGCGATCCGCGATGAACTCAAATCGGGTGACCTGTTCATCCAGCATGGCGAGCGTTACGACGATTACCGGGAGCAACTGGTTGACGACGACACCCTGAATCGCGAATTGGCGCAGTATGGCGAGGTCACTGGAGTCGAAACCGATTCCAGAGCCTTCACCGAGACCTTGAAAGCGGCTTTGCTGGAGACGGCCGAGGCGGTCGATGCCGAATTTCCTGAAAATGCTTATGCCGAAATTGTCGATGGCCGGCTGATCCTGAAAAAACCGCCCACTAGCGAACCGCCGCCCGGCATCAAGGCGATCGACCAGTTGATCACCGAGCACATGGAGAACATCAGTATCGTCGACGTACTGATCGATACTGAGCGCTGGCTGCAATTGCACAAGCTCTTCCGACCCTTGATGGGCACCGAAAGCCGAATCGAGGAATTGCGCCCGCGGGTCATCAGCACCTTGTTCTGTTATGGCTGCAATCTCGGGCCGACCCAGACAGCACGATCGATTCGGGGCATGAGCCGCAAGCAGATCGCGTGGCTCAACATCAAGTACGTGACAGAAGAGGTGCTGGAAAAAGCCATCGTCAAGGTCATCAATGCCTACAACAAGTTTGAATTGCCCGGCTACTGGGGATCAGGCAAGCATGCCTCGGCCGACGGCACAAAATGGAACCTCTACGAGCAGAACCTGATTTCCGAACATCACATCCGCTATGGTGGTTATGGCGGCATCGGCTATTACCATGTCTCCGACAAGTTCATCGCGCTGTTTAGCCACTTCATTTCCTGCGGCACCTACGAGGGCACCCACATCCTTGATGGGCTGATGACCAACACTTCGGATATCCGACCAGACACCATCCACGGCGATACCCAGGCCCAGAGCTACACGGTGTTTGCGCTTTCCCACCTCTTGGGTATCAAGCTGATGCCGCGCATCCGTGGCATCAAGGATCTGGTCTTCCACCGTCCCGACAGCAACAAGAAATTCACGCATATCGACCGGCTGTTCAGTGACGACATCAACTGGCAGATGATCGAGACCCATCTGCCGGACATGTTGCGGGTGGCGGTATCCATCAAGCTCGGGAAGATTTCGGCCTCGGCTATTCTGCGTCGCCTGGGCACCTACAGCCGAAAGAACAAGCTGTATTTCGCCTTCAAGGAACTCGGCAAGGTGATCCGAACCATGTTCCTGCTGAAATATGTTGGCGACGTCGAACTGCGCCGACTCATCCACGCGGAAACCAACAAGTCGGAGCAATTCAACGGTTTCGAGAAAAAGCTGTTCTTTGGCGGAGAAGGGGTGATTGCCGAAAACCTGCGCCATGAGCAGCGCAAGATCATCAAATACAACCATCTGGTCGCCAACCTGGTCATCTTGCACAACGTGGTGGGGATGAGCCGCGTTCTGAAACAACTCCAGGCAGAAGGGGCTGTGATCAATCAGGAAGTCTTGGCTGGCTTGGCGCCATACCGGCTGGAGCACATCAATCGTTTCGGCGATTACGTGCTGGATTTTCGACGCAAGGCCGAAGCCCTGGATGAGGGGTTCCGAATTCTGGAGGTTGAATCGGGTAAGCCAACTGAATGACCGTTGAATTTTGTGGAGGGAATCCCAATATCATGGGTTGCCATGCGCGTGCGTGGTCATTTTAGGGAGATGTTCATGAGTAAAACGCTGACCGGAAGTGGCTCCATCACGATGAAAAATCTGAATGGAACCTCTGGCAAGAATTGCAGTTGTGGCTCCTGGCTGGGCCATTGGAAGAAATTTGCGAAGGCTTCCACGACACCGAAATGTCATGTGCAAGGATGTGAGTCCCACGCTGAGGTAGGGGCGCATGTCATTTTGCCAAACATGAAGGACGAATCGCTTCGGAAGCTCAATTTCATCGCTCCAATGTGCAAAACTCACAATGGAACGCCGAGTGCCGAGTACAAAACTAAGTCTGACAGTGTTTTTGTCAGTGCCAACAAGGCGCTGGCTTGCGGAGCCTAAGCCTCAGTTGAAGAGGACAGGCCGGTGAAAACCGGCCTTTGCATCAGCCAAGTGACTTTTTGTTTTAGAACAATCGGCTAAGCGTTTTTTTTGAGGATTTCGCACGATTCCCGGCCGACCCTCCAGTAGCGAAAGGCGGACGCGATCCTCGCCACTTTGATTGTGCCGTTCGACGCCTTCCACCGCCGCACCCCCTTGGCGTTCGTTGAGCACAATCGGTTGATCGTAGATCACGCCGTAGCGATCCAGTACGTGCGTGTAGATGCCGGCGCCGAACGTGCGGCGCCGGGGATCGACGCGCGCGTTGTACAGGTGGCGAGAGGCGTCAAGCGCCATCATGTCGGCTGAGGCTTTGTCCCCCTGACCCCAGAGCGCTGCGATCGGAATCTGCCGCTGGAATTCCACCACGCGCTCATTTGCGCGGCGGAGTCGACCGGGCGCTTCGAGCGTGCGCATGGCGGCCGTGATCTGACTGGGCTGCAGCTGCGGGATCATGGCCGCGACCCCCTTGGCGTCGTTCTCGGTGCCGTGTGCAATCATGCCGCCATAGAGCGCGATGAGTTCGTCGACGCTGCTTGCCTTTCTACCGAGCAGCGTTTCGCTGAAGTTGACGTCCGCGTCAGCCTGAAGGAGCAGATCGGGCAATTGAACCGCGCCGATCGCCGTTGAGATTGCGTCGCGCGTGCGCCGTGCGCCCGGTTCGTCCGGCAACGCCTCCAGCGCTGGAAGATGCAGGTCGCCGTTGTCATCAATATCGAGCTTCCCGAGTTCCCGGGCTTCGGCCACGCTCGCCAGACCCGCTTCGATGTTGGCGAGCAGCGGCTTCAAATATTCCTCGGCGCTCAATGGAACCTTGAGCAGACTGGCATAGTGGATCCGCGTGCGAGCCCACTCCGCCTCCGGGATCAACATCTGCTCGCGATCCTTGAAACTGAAACTATGGTCGATCCACAGCCGGCCTGAGCGGAGTCCCTTGCGCACCGACAGCATGGTGCAAGCCTCGAATGCGCGCATTGCGCGCGCGCGATCGTTGCACTCGATAAGGGGTAACCACCGTCGATCCACGATCGAATTGTCAAAGTCTGTCGGCAACTCATGCATCTTGCAGTCGTGCAGCTGCCGTAACTCCTGCAACTGCTTCAGTTCGCGGTCCTGATCGTGCCCACGAATCTCAAGATCTGCCATCGACTTCAGCAGCGCGCGCACGCCGACCGGCTCCTCCACGAGGACTTGCCGGGTCATCGCGGCCTGGCTCGCTTCAGCCGCCTCAATGTCAGCGGACACCAGCGCGTCAATCGCCACCAGCTTTTGCTGCGCTGTCAGATCCTCGCCGCTGATGATCGACTTGATACTGACCAACTGCTCGCGGTACTGACTGCCGGTCTTCAGGCGGATCGCCTGCGTCTTGTTCGTTGCGCGACGCACCAGATCGCTGATTCGCCTCGAGGCGACGTAAAGCGTGCTGTCCGTCAATTCAAGCAGCGTAACTCTCAGGAAGCTCACGACCTCCAGTGCTTGCGCGTCGTCCTTGCGCCGTTTGGACGCCGAGGGCGGCCGCGCGCTCAGTGACTGGGCGTAAGCGCGTTGCCGGGCCACGGTGATGCCGTCGAGCTTCCACTCGTGCGCATGCAGCGACTTCAAGTAGACAATTTTTTCGGTCGCGTCGGTCAGGGTGGTCGGCCCATGCCGGCCGATGGGCGACTTGAGCCATTCAAGCACGGTGGTTTCGCCGCGCTCCTCGTACATCGTCTGGCTCAGGAAAGCGAGTTGTCCTTTTGGAATCGCGGCCTTCACAATTTTCAACGCCGCGTGCTCAATGCTTGCGTACGACTGACGGCACCAATCGCGCATCACACGATCTGCGGGTATCAGCAAACGCCGGTCGTAGAGCCAGTTCATCGCGTAGCCGACCAATTCGTCGACGGACGCCGCATCTCGGGCAAACTCGTCCAACGCGCTTTTGATCTCAGCAGTCGCGGCGTCGTCCGCAACGTCGAGCTGAGCATGCTCGCGAGCCCACTTCTGGTGGTCGTAAAGGGTTTCGCGCCGCACGTAGAGCGTACGAAGCGATGCGATGTTGATCGCAGCGAGACCGAGCTCGGTAAAGAGGTGACGCAACAGGTGTTTTGGCACCGCAGCGAACCGATCAAGCGGCCGGCCGCTTGCACGCAGGAAGACAAGTTGCAGTGCTGGCCCCAGGCGCCGATCCGCACGAAAACGATCGCGGATGGCCAAAACGTCGTCCGGCAGCAGCCGAAAGAACTGCTCGACGTCGAACTCGGACAGGTGACGCGGAAGCAGCTCGGCGCCGACGAAACGTCGCTGGTAGGTGGACATAGACCGTCTCCCATCGCTCCCCCTCGGCGGCAAGGTGCCCCCCGTGCGAGGTATCGCTATGGTAGTTCCTCGAACATCCGTTCCGTACTCTGCAGTGGCAGCGTGTCTCGTAGATGCGCGCCGTCTCGTCAGGTCCGCCTATTCAGGCATGGACAGAACTTCCCCGGGCAGAAACCATTTGCTGTTGCTCGCGTACGCAAGCGCCTGATCGGCGTCGCGGGCCCACAGGACCAAAGCCAAGCTCTCTTTCGCACGGCTGCAGGTCACGTAGAGAAGTCTCAGCGTCCGATCGATCGAGGTCTCCTTGTTCGCGCCCGCGTTGCTGATATCCGAGTCGCCCGGCGGCGCCCCGAACAGGCGGTCGTACGCAAACAGGAAGCCCCCAGCATCCTCATCGTCCATCACAACCATCACGTGCTCAAATTCGGAGCCCTTGACCACCTGGTGGGTGGCGAGCGACGACTCGCCGGCGAGGTACGCCTTGAAACGGCGTAGCTGCACCCATGGGCACAAGAACAGGCCGTGCCAACCCCGGGCTATTCGATTCTCCACAAGCTCCGGTTGCCGCGGCTTCGGCGCCTCGGGGGGTGGTGCGGTGACGTCGTACGCGTCTCGCAATCGCTTGTCGGCTTCGAACACGCCAAACCTGAGAATCGGGGCAAGGATCTCCCGAACGGTGACTCCCGGCTTGCCGCACAGCGCAGCAAATTCGTCGATAGCGCGTTGATAGCCGTTCAGCAGTTGCGATCGAGTCTCCCCATCCTCGGGCATCTCGACGAGTCGACCGTAGCGGTGCATCACTTCGGTGACAAGGAAGTCGGCAGCAATTCCATGTTCGTCCACACACATGGCCAAGTCGATCATTTCACGCAGCAGGATTTGCACAGCGGCAGGCCCCGTTGCCTCGCCGCCCGCATCCGGTCGAACCGCTTCCGGATCCAGAAGCGACAACGCATCAAAGGCGTCAAGAAAATCGCCCCGCCGTGCCACCAGCCGGTGCTCAAGCGCAAGTGTGTGGTGCCCCGGATCACCCGCCCGCCATGCCGCTACGCCCGTCGCCGCTTCCATCGCCGCCTCGCAGAGGTGCTCCCGTTGCAACTTCTCGTCCGGCGTCGCCTTCGCGTCGCCAATAAAGAGGCGAACGGTCCCGCCGGACTTCTCCTTGCGAGGGTGCTGCCTTACCGCCTGGTTCGACTGTGTTCGCCCCTGCAGCTCCGAGTCCCAGATATCGTTGATCAAATCTACGATGCGGCGCTGACTCCGATGATTCATCTGCAGCTTCGGCGTTTCCCACTTTGACGGCACCACGCTTGCGAGGTCAGCATGGCCATCCATGTAGATTCGCTGTCTGTGATCCCCGAGCAACCCTAGCATCAAGCGCGACGGATCCTCGGCCACGACCTCCAGCAAGGCATCCAGTACGTTTTTCATGGTGTCCTGTGACTCATCAATCAGAATCACGGGATGCTGGTCTCGCAGAATCTGGCGCAGCGTAGGTCTGTTTCGCAGAGCCCAAGAGGTAACGCTCAACACCTGAGAGTGGTTTAACGCGCCGTCGCCGTGACGTTTGCGGTCTGGGCTGTACGTGAACTCCGGCGTCTTTTCGATCGATGCCGCTTTGGCCTGCAGTTCGGCAATCGTTTCGTTGTCTCTTGCTGTCGGCCCCCGCGTGCGAGCGTCAGCGGCCGCGCGCGCTTTCGCCAGGGCCTCTGCATTCAACGCGAGCAGCGCCTCGCGAATGTCGTCGTTGAAACCTGCGATTAACTCCCAGCAAAAGGAGTGAATGGTGGCCACCCGCGTCAGGTCATTGAGCCCGAGTCTCCCGGTGACGACCAACGCGGCGTTCTTGGTAAAGGTGATGACTCGAATAGTCTGTGCTCGCGCCCGCAGCTTCCGCGCGAACCGAACGCTCGGTTCGTTTTCATCTCGAGCCGCTCCGGGCGCAGGGGCGCGAGGCTCAACACCGGTGAGTACACGAAGCGCTGCTACCAACGTGCGCGTCTTGCCGGAACCGGCGCCGGCAAAGAGAAAGAAGCTCTTCGGCGGCGTGCTGGCGACGAAGTCGATTATTTCGTCGACAACACCTGCGTCGCGTTCGTTTTCATCCATGTCGGGAACGACGGTCATGCCGCAGGTACCGCTGCCGCCGCCGCCGCGACCACACTCGGACTCGACGGCGCGGGCGGCTTCGCGGGTGGCGCCAGTTCCTTTTCAAGCCACGCAAGTGCATTCGCAATGTAGTCAGGGCACTTTACCTTTTCGCCCAAACTGATCTGCTCAAACAGCGTAGTGGCAAATTCCGCTTTGCTAAAGCCGTCCTTTCGCAGCATGGCGTGCAACGCTGCGCAAAGTTGCGTCGCGTCGGAGTGCGCGAGGACCGTCGCGACAGCCTTCCCCAACGATCCGACCGCCTGTGGCGGCGCCGGTGTACCGGGCGCGGGTTTACTGGCTTGCGACGCACCGAGCGCTTTGAACCACGTCAGGTTCGTCAAAATCAAACTGTCCTCAAAGGAACTCGGCCATGGGCCCGGCTTGGAGATCGGCACTTGCCAGGCGAACCGAACGCGCCCACCGTTGCCACCGTCCCAGGTGTGTTCCTTGTCCGACGGTTCCGCTAGCAGGGGCAATTCCTTGAGCTTGGGATGCCAGCCTAGCAACGTATCGTTCCCGCAGTGGAGCAGCTTCGGGTCATCGATCGCAGAGGCTGCTGTGGACTTGGTCTTTCCATCGGCGCTCGTCGTCGTCTTCATCGGGTCGATGTCGGTGATGACAACCGTCGGGATACCGAGCCGTTCGACCAGAGGACGCAGGCGCTGGGCGTGACGCCCACCTAGCTCCAGGAAAGAGAGATAGCGCGAGTCCAGTGCCTTGAACTCGAGTTCGACGAACAAAGGCACGAGCATCCGCTCAGCGGCACCTTCTACGAAGATCGCAGCATCCGCAAACAGCAGGTCGGTATGTTGCACGCGGAAGTACCGCTCTGCGAACATGCGCGTGTCGACGTCATTTCCAAACACGGTCGCGAGGTTGATGACGTCAGAGCTTGGCATGGCGCCCGCCGCAGCGCGGATTCGACGCACGTAGCGCAGTTGGTCGAAGTTCACCGCATGGGCCAGATGACTCGCATGTGTGCTGATGATGAGTTGCCCGCCTAGATGCGCGTGCTCTGCAGCAGACGGACGAACTAGCTCGCTCGCACGTTGCGGAAAAACGCGCTGAACTTGGACGTGTAGATGGGCCTCAGGCTCTTCGACCAACACAAGATGCACGGCGGAAGGACTGCCCTCCGGTGGCTTTAGACGAGCATCACGAAATGCGACCAGCTGGTAGCTGAGTGACTGGAGATTTTGGTAGCCCAGGCCGATGGAATACTCGGGCAGGTAGACGTCGTTCTGAACGTCATCGAGTCGGTACTGCACTGCGGTGCTATGGTCGAGCAAGTCTCCCGTCTGGATGCGTGTCCGGAAGTGAATCTCTTGCGGATCATGAAGGCTCGGATAGCCGAGCTTCTTCACGTGCTCAATCGACGGTGTCAACGCGGTTTTGATGCGCACGTCGAGCTCGACTTGAGCCTTGGCGATGGCGCTCACAAGCTCAGGTTGATTTCCCTGACCGCTGGTGGCGACGTTCAGATGCTGCCTGGCGTACTTCAGCAGTTGATTGGAGAACATTCCGACGCGCTGCGAGCCGGCCTTCGGGACGGCGCCGGACTCTTCCGCGCCAAGTCCTCGTTGCGCCGCAACGAAATCCACATGCAGGAGCTTGGACAGCTTCGACCGTTCGACCGGCCGCGACTGCGCCGATAGTGCCTGCGGCGCCGTGGCAGGCGGCGTAGTGAGCGGCCCCTGGGCTGGATCGAGCTTGTAGACCGAGACACCGCTGAGGTCAGCCGGATGCCGTAGCCAATAGTCGATGAGGTCGACCGGCCACGCATGGGCCTTCTTGTCGAGCGCCTTGACCGGATCGCGCGCTTCACGATACCGCCACGCTAACCGTTGCAGGTCTTCGACGGTGGACGCGGGTTCAAGCCGGAGGCGGACACCGATCGCACCTCCCGTCCACTTCAGCGAAGTGATGAAGGGGGCAACAACGCCATACGCACCCATTTGAGCCTCAAACCACAAGTCGAGCGTAGGCATGCACGACAAGACCGTTTTGAGTTGTCCCTCCCACTTCGCAATGTCCGCAGCCGCCGAGGCGGGGTCTTCGGTCAACGCCTCCCAAGCCACGCCGAGTGAATTGAGCGCGGGCCAGTGCTCCAGGCTCAAGTCGAACGCCCCAAAGTGCTGACCTGCCAACAGGAAGTTTCGTATCGCCTCGAGAGCTGAGGTCTTCCCACTATTGTTGGCACCAACCAATACGGTAGTTGTGCGGTCAACCTCAATCCGTGCATTTACCAGTCGGCGAAATCTGCAGAGCTCGATGCACTTCAGGGTGACGTTGGGCTGTGAAGGGGGCTTTGGGGCAGGTTCGCTCACCATATCTCCGGAGGAATATTCAGTGGCACGCAGCGGTGCGCTCACGCGTTGAAGCTAGCGGATCGCATTTCCGCGTGGAGTTCAAAGTCTGCCATCGAAGGCGCATCAACGTAAAGGCAGCGATTATCGATTCGTGGTTCCAGCTATCAGCGGCGTCGCCACGGTTCGCGCGCGCCCGACGCGTCTGGCTGATATTCAGCCGAACCCTTGTATCAAGAGCGCGGCGCGGGACCTCCGCCGTGAGCGCGGGATGACTTCTATCCCGTCGGCAACCCTGCTTGGTGTGAGGTTCGCCGTTACCGGCCTCGTCTAGGCGGCGGCGCGCCGTGGGCGGAAATCGGCGACGAGCACCGGTTGCACGAGACTCTTCAGCGCGGTTCCGAACGCCGACTGCACATAGCGCCGCCCGTCGTCAAGCTCGTACAGCGTCGCTTCATGCGAGGGTTCGTCAGGCTCCGATGCTGTCCAGATCGCGGCCAGCGGATTCATTTGCCAACCGGCACTGCCGTTCATGTATCCGGGAGAGATGATCGAAATTGACTCGATCCAGAGGCGCGGGACGTTCTGCAATCGAACGAGATCCAACACCCGTTCTTCAGGCACGATGAAGCTCTTCTTTGGCTCGTGCTCAACGTCTCGATCGTCGCCCGGGTGCATGATCTGAACGAGGAACCATGGCACCTGCATGGTGACCTCGACGAGCGTCCAGTAAGCGACACCCCTATGCGATACGAGACTTGTTATTGGATGTTGATCGCTGGTAGACGTACGAAACATGGCACTACTTCTGAACACTATAGATTGTAGCCCTATAGAAGGCGTTCAAAGCTAATTGGTGGATGCCGTCAAGCAAATCTGCGCGCAACAACTTGCACTCGGCGTTGAAAGCCGTACGCAACGCGCGTGGCCTTACGCAAGAGGATTTTGCGCTCGTGTCAAGCCGCACCTACGTCAGTAGTGTTGAACGCGCTGTGCGCAATCCGACCCTCACGAAAATTGATGAGCTCGCCACCGTGCTCAAAGTGCATCCGCTGACTTTGGTGACGTTGGCTTACTGCGATGTCAACAATCTCGATAGCTCGAAGGAGCTGCTAGGATTGGTCGCTTCGGAGTTGGGCGCGCTCTTCACCGACTGAGCGATATACGGCCAGGGTACACGGGTTATCTGGAGATCCGTCGGCGAGTGTCAAACAGTCGAGATCGACCGGCAGCCTAAGTCGGCGCGTATCCGATCACTACTCAGGCCGTGCCGGGAAGCCTCACTTTTTGCGGTTTTGACGGCACACGCCAACCCGACCGTTTCGCCCCCTGCGGATCGACCTTTGCCAGACGTCGCGGCATCGAAGTGCATGCGCGATGTCGTCACTCGACACTCAGCGAACGGAAATCTCCCAGTTCCGTCGCCCAATTCTTGGCCCCAAAGGATGAAGCGCCACAAATAGCACGAAAAACGAGATCACCCCGTCGTGGCTGGCTATTTCTTCTTTTCAGGCGCCTGCTTGGCGATGATTTTGTCCTTGATCTTGTCGTAGACATCCTGCGGGATGATCTTCTTCTCGACCAGTTCATCCTTGCCCTTGTAGGGGCGACCCTTCACGATCGCGGCCGAGCGTGCATCGCCAATGCCATCGAGCGTCGCCAGTTGCTTGGCAGTTGCAGTATTGATGTCCATCAGGGCCGGGGCCTTTTCCGGTGCCTTGGTCGCTGCAGCGACATCCTTCTTGGCCTGCTTGTCGTCCAGTGCGTACAGCGGGCTTGCCAGCACGGCAGCAGCCAGCATGGCGGTGATGATGCGTTTCATTCGGTGACTCCTCTCCAGGTGGGTAACGATGAATATCCGGTTGCACGCCACTCGCGCGGCGCCAACCACGAATTTTGGTGTCGCGGGCAATGTAGCGGAACTAACGGCATTTGTCGCGGCCGGTTGACAGCCCCACGGTCGCCAATTGCACTGCCCGCCCGCATTTCGTCCGTTTCACCCGCAAACAATCGCCTGGCTGTGTCGGAGCGCAGGGAGCCGGCTGACAATCCAGCCATCGTCGTTTGGGGAAACAACATGAAACCAGGTGTCCGCTCCGCGCTCCGCATTGCAATGTGGTCGATCGTCATCCTTGCCGCTGTCGCAGCAGTCCTCGCCTTCGGGACGCTGGTAGCGGCCCAACTCTGGCCGTCGGCGCATGGCGCCAAGGTGCAATTCGGTCATCACGCCGTCGAGCTCAACAACGTTTTCTCTGCCGGAACGCTGGAGTTCGGCATTGCCTGGGCGGCGATCACGCTGGCCATCATCATCGCCGTACTGGCCACACTGTTCGCACTGGCCGCCACCTCCGTCGCCCTCGGAATCGCCGCCACGCTCACCGGGCTGCCGCTCATCCTGTTCGGCCTCATTATCTGGTTCGTGGTGCGTAGCGCCCGTCGCGGCGGGTCTTCACCCGACGGCTCGGCGCCGGCGCACTGAGCGGCGCAATCAGTCTGGTACCGAGTCCGAAGCGGCGCGGCGCAACTGAATTGAAGCCCGCAACCCGCCCGCTGGCCGGTTGGCCAGCGTGAGCTTGCTGCCCAGCAGTTCCGCATAGCGGGCAACGATGGCAAGGCCAAGCCCGGTGCTGCCCTGCGCCCCCTCCACGCCGGTGCCGCGCGACCAGCGGGTACGCGCTTCGAGCGTTGCAGGGTCAAGCCCAAGGCCGTTATCTTCAACCGCAATCGTCACGGCTTCGCCGTCGTCAACCGAGCGTTCCACCACGATTGCGATGCTCAGCCGCTGTCCTGACGGCGGACGGGCGTGTCGTGCGGCGTTGTCGAGCAGATTGGTCAGCATGGCGGCCAACAATCCTTCGTTGCCCTCGACCAGCACCAGAGCATCCAGCCCGTGCACCACGATTTCGCCCTGATTGGCATCAATACGCGGCAAGGCAGCGAGCACGCTACGTTCGACGACGCCGCCAATATCCACCGGCCCGACCGCAAGGGTGTCGCGGGCTTCATCGGCAAATGCCAGGGCCAGCAACTGGTCAATCAGATGGCTTGCACTGGCCTGGCGCTCAAGGATCGCCGCGAGTTGCTGACGCCAGGCGGCGGGGTCGTCCTGGCGCATCCCGTATTCGGCCAGCGCCCGGATACCCGCGAGCGGATTGCGCAGCTCATGGGCGACGTTACCGGCGAACTCACGCTGCGCGCTGACACCGGCACTCACCCGCCCGAACAGCGCGTTCACCGCCTGTGCGACCTGCGCCACATCACGCGAAGACGCATCGACTGGAACCGGCGATAGGTCGGTCACATCGCGAGATTGCAACGCGAGCCGCAACCGGTTCATCGGATCGAGATCATTGCCGATCGCCCGCCACAGCCAGATGCCGAGCAGCGTGAAGAGCAGGACTTCCGGCACTACCGCATAAAGCAGCATCTGCTGCAAAAGTTTGGTCCGCGACCTTATCGTCTGCGCCAGGATGACGCGCCATGCCCGCCCTTCGGACAGCAGCAATTCGACTGATCGCAGTGGCTCCCCCTCATGGAAGCGGTCGCTCAAGACGTACGGACTACCGGTGTCAATTGTGGCGCCCGGTTGCGCCAGTGCTGATTGCGAGACCAGCCATGGCGCGTTGTTGGCCAGCACGCGTCCGTCAATCCCGACCACCGCAAAATAGACTTTCTCCGACTGGTCAAACAGAACTGAATCCAGCTCACGTGCTGACAACTCCAGCGTCAGGCCCTCGCCACTCTGGCGTACATGTGCAGACAGTGCGTAGGCATCGTCGATCAGAGCGCGATCGAAAGCCCGCTGCGTGTAGAGGTAGGCGATCTCAATGATCAGTGCGGTACTGGTTAGCCACACCACGAACACCGGCAACAGTACGTGCGACAGCAAACGCTGCCGAAGCGTCGGGGCAATGACTGCCTCCGTGTTATTCACGGTTCGGACTCGTTCCGCTCCAGCAGGTAGCCCAGCCCACGCAGGGTGCGAATGGTGGCCCCGGTGCCGGCCAGCTTGCGGCGCAGGCGGGAAACAAAGGCTTCGAGTGCGTTGTCGCCCAACGAGTCCTCAAGCCCCGACAGCTTGTCGGAGAGCGCCCGTTTGCTGACCACGCGACCGGGTGGATGGGCCAACTCCCAGAGGACTTCGTACTCCCGCGCCGGCAAGTCGAACGCCTCCTCGCCCAGGAAAATGCGCGAAGCCACCCCATCAAAACGAAGGCGGCCCAATTCAACGACGTTGGCCCCGCCCTGTGATCGGCGCACCAGCGCCCGCAACCGCGCCTCGACCTCGGCCAGGTCGAACGGCTTGCCCAGGTAGTCGTCGGCGCCTGCATCGAGACCAGCAATTCGCTCGTCAGTGCGGTTACGCGCAGTCAGCACCAGCACCGGCGTGCGATCGCCGCGCGCGCGTGCCCGCCGCAAGCCGTCAAGCGCGTTGCCATCGGGCAGATTGAGATCAAGCAGCACGGCGTCAAACGGCTGGTACTGCCAGAGCTGCTCGGCCTCGGCAAGGCGCTGTACGGCGTCTACCCGATGCCCTGCTTCATGCAGGCTCTTGGTCATGACGCTACGAAGGACGGCGTCGTCCTCAACTACCAGGATTCGCATTTGCTGCTGACAACCTCTCACATCGGGGTGCTCGCTGCCGAGGCACCCATTGGACCAGCCACAGGGTCAGGCATCGGTCAGGCGCTTCGCGAGACATTCCCGGCCTTGACATGGTGAACACAATGTTAGCGGTACGAAACTGTCGATTTGCCGGGGTAGTGTCTCTGCCGGCCCTGTTGATTGCGCTTGCCAATGGTTCTGCAATTGCCGAACCCAGCCTGCAGGATGTGCTGCGCGCCGTGAATTCCGGTCTTGAGGTTCGCCAATCCGCACAGGCCGAACGTAGCGCCGAAGCCGAGGTGACAAGCGCCGACCACGCCCCGTTGCCCACACTGTCCGGCAAGCTTTCACAAATCGATTTGCAGAATGGCCTTGGCCCCGGCGATCCGCTGGGGCGCAAGCGGATGGACAAGTCGATCGGGATCGACTGGACCTGGGAACGTGGCGACAAGCGCCTGCACCGAACCCGCGCCGCTGAACGGGCACTCGCCGCCACCCGGGCTGACACCGTAGAGACCGCCTTGCAGCAGATGCTGGTCGCACAGGGCCTCTATTTCGACTGGCTCGGCGCGCGCGAACGGGTGCGGCTGATGCGCGATACGGCAGCAGTCGCGCAGGAGGCAGCAAGAGCTGCCAACCGCCGCCGTGATGCTGGTGACTTGTCTGCACAAGATGCGCTGCGCGTTGAAATAGACAGCGAGCGGGTCGCAGCCGACCTGCAATTGGCGACCGTTGACCTCGAACGCGCCGAGCTTGCGCTGAGCACGTTTGTCCGGCGGCAGGATCTGGTCGTCGCCCGCAGCAGTGCAGTCATCTGGCCGAATCTGCCAGAGCCGCGTGGCGACAGCGCAACAGCTGCGCCGACACCGCCATTGCAGGCGCGTGGCGACGTGCGGGCTGCGCAGGCACGCGTCGAGGCCGCGCGGGCATCGGTTGACGGCGCCCTCGCCCTGCGCAAGCTTGATCCGACCTGGGGGCTTTCTTTCGACCACTACCCCGGCGTGTCCAATCGTCTGGTCGAACTGCGCGTGCAGATTCCCCTGCCGCTCGGCTACAACTATCAGGGCGAAATTTCGCGCGCACAGTCCGAGCTGTCGCAAGCCGAGCTCGTCGCAGAGCGCACCCTGCGCGACGCCCGAATTGAGCAGGACCGGCTGGCGGCGGAAGCACGTAGCAATCGCGAGCGTGTCCGGCAGTTCCGCGAGCAGATTGCGCCCCGCGCATCGACCGTCCTCAAGCAGGCAGAGTTTGCGTTCGCGCGTGGCGCCATCCCCCTGACCGACCTGCTCGACGCCCGCCGTACACACCGTAGCACGCAACTGGACGCGCTTGCAGCCCAGCTTGATGCAGCCAAAGCGGAGACCGCCCTGCTGCTTCGCACACGGCCTGAAGTACTCATCACTGCCAGCCCCTGACAGACCTGATCTGCGGTCGGACGTTGTCGACCTGCTCATGTGTCTGCCTCATTTGTTCTGATCCTGCCCGATGACCATGCCATCCATTCGCCTCCACACTGTCTTCAGCGCCGCCGCGGCGGCCCTGCTTGCTGCCTGCTCGGAAGCCCCGCCTCCCGCCGTACCGGAACCTGCCTCGGCGGTGATTCAGGGCGCAGAACTGCGCTATCCGAGCGGCCATCCGCAACTGACTCTGCTCAAAGCCGTCGAGGTCCGCCCGTCAACGGCCGTGGCCATCGAATTGCCGGCACGCCTGATCTGGAACGAGGCGCGCACCCAGCGCATCTACGCGCCACTGGCCGGTCGTGTCACGGCCATTCGCGCCGATGTAGGTCAGGCCGTCAAGGCCGGTAGCGTGCTCGCATCGCTGGCTTCGCCGGATCTCGGTCAGGCCCAGGCCGATGCCGCGCGCGCCAGCGTCGACATGCAGCTGGCAACCAAAACCCTCAAGCGGCAAAAGGAGCTGCTGGACGCCGGCGTGCTGGCCCGCAAGGAATACGATCAGGCCGAGGCGGACCTCGCACGCGCACAGGCAGAGGCGACAAGGACCGAAGCGCGCACCCGTTTCTACGGTGGGGGTACCGGCGTCAATCAGCAGCTCGCGATCACCGCTGGCATCAACGGCGTCGTGGTTGAACGCAACCTCAACCCGGGACAGGAGCTGCGCCCCGACCAGTCGGGCGTTGGCGTTCCGGCGCTGTTCGTGGTCTCCGATCCGACCACCTTGTGGGTGCAGATCGATGCCCGTGAATCGGACCTCGGCAGCCTGAAGACCGGCGCCAACTTCGATTTGATCGTGCCGTCCCTCAACAACGAGAAATTCACCGGCAAGGTCGTCGCTCAGGCTGATGCCATCGACCCGGCGACCCGAACCATCAAGGTGCGTGGCGAAATTGCCAACCCAGATCGCCGGCTGAAGGCCGAGATGCTGGCCAACGCCAGGCTTGAGCGCCACCTGGGCGGTGGCCTGGTGGTGCCGAGCAGCGCCATCGTGTTGCGCAACGGCCAGCATGTGGTGTTCGTGCAGACCGGCCCCGGCTCCTTTGAGCCGCACGAGGTGAAATTGTCGTGGCAGGACAGCAAGCAGGCGGTGATTGCCCGCGGACTCGAAGTCGGCGACAAGGTCATCGCGGAAAACACACTGCTGCTTGCGCGGCAATTCGCGCTATCGCAGGACAAGGCGGAAGGTGACGAAACCGTTGCACCGGACAAGACGTCAGCAGCGAACGGTGCAAAAAGTGGCACCGTTGCGACCGCCGACAAAAAGGACAACGTCAAGAAACCATGAAGCGTCTGATTGGTTATGCGCTGACGCAGCCACTTTTTGTGGTGCTCGGTACGCTGCTCTTCATCCTTGCCGGTGTGACGGCGTTCAGGAATCTCTCGGTCGAAGCGTTTCCCGATGTGACCGATACCCAGGTCACGATCATTGCGCTGTACCCCGGCCGCGCCGCTGAGGAAGTGGAGAAACAGGTCACGCTGCCGATCGAAGTCGCGGTGTCCGGACTGCCGAATGCGCTGCGCGTTTTCTCGCACACCCAGTTCGGCCTGTCCTACACCGTCATTACCTATGACGACAAGGCCGAAGTAATGACCGCCCGGCAGCAGGTCAACGAGCGGTTGCGCGGCGTCGATTTGCCTCCGGGCGTAGAGGCAAATATCGCCCCCAACTCGACGCCGGTCGGGGAAGTCATGCGCTACCGCCTGCGCGGAGACGGCTACTCCGCCACCGACGTTCGCACCGTGGAGGACTGGGTGGTTGAACGGACGCTGCGCCAGGTCCCGGGCGTTGCCGACGTTGTAGCCATGGGCGGCGCCATCAAGCAATACGAAGTGCAGCCTGACCTCGACAAGCTGCGGGCCTACAAGCTGACCTTTCAGAATCTGCTTGATGCGCTTGGGCGCGGCAACTCCAACGCGGGTGGCAGCTACGTGGCGCAAGGAGCACAGCAATACGCCATCCGCGGTATCGGGCTGCTGGCGTCGGCTGACGACATCGGCCGTATCGTGCTTACCTCCCGCGGCGGCACGCCGATACTGATTCGGGACGTGGCGCAGGTGAAGGTCGGGGCAGTGCCGCGACTTGGTGTCGTTGGCCAGGATGCCGACGACGATATCGTGACCGGCATCGTCGTCATGCGCAAAGGTGAAAACCCGAGCGAAGTGCTCAAGGGCATCAAACAGAAGATCACCGCGCTCAACGAAAAGGGCCTGCCGCCTGGCATGAAGATCGAGCCCTACTACGACCGCACCTGGCTGATGGGCAAGACGCTGTCAACGGTGTTCCGCAATCTGGTGGAGGGCGCGGTACTGGTGTCGATCGTGCTTTATCTGTTCCTCTCGAACATTCGCGCCAGTCTTGCTGTGGTCGTCATCATTCCGCTGGCGCTGCTATCGACCTTCCTTGGCCTCAAGATCATGGGCGTACCGGCCAACCTGCTCTCGCTCGGGGCGATGGACTTCGGCATCATCGTCGACGGTGCGGTGATCGTGATCGAAAACATCCTGGCCCGCCTTTCGCAGCAACCAGAAACGCTCTCCAACGACGAGCGCAAGCAGGTGATCGCCGATGCGGCCAACGAGGTAGGGCGGCCAACCCTGTTTTCGATGCTGATCATCATTGCAGCGCACATCCCGATCTTTGCCTTGCAGCGCCACGAAGGCCGCATCTTTCAGCCGATGGCGCTGTCGGTAACAACTGCGCTGGTTGGTTCGCTGATCTTTTCGCTGACGCTGGTGCCGCTGCTGGCCTACTGGACGCTGCGCAAAAAAGTGCCGCATCATGACAACTGGATTGTTGGCTTGAGCAAGCGGATTTACCGACCAGTTCTCGACTGGGCACTTGGCAACCGACTGAAGGTGCTGGGTGTAGGCCTGGCCGCATTCGCGTTGTCGCTGGTCTGCGCAAGCCAGCTGGGTTCAGAGTTCCTGCCGGAGCTGAACGAGGGCACCATCTGGGTCAACATTCGGCTGCCCGCCAGCGTTTCGACGCAGGAGGCGTCGCGTGTGCTGGCAACAGCGCGCAAGGCATTGCGTAGCGTGCCGGAGGTGGTCACTGCAGTCTCCAAGGCCGGTCAGCCTGAAGATGGTACCGATCCGAAAACCATCAGCATGGCCGAGATATTTGTCGATATCAAGCCGCCAGAGCAATGGCGCCCCGGCATGACCAAGGAGAAACTGATCGACGAGATGGATCGCGCAGTATCGACGATCCCAAGCATGGAACCGAGCTTCTCGCAGCCGATCCGCGACAACGTACTGGAATCGATTTCCCAGATCGATGGCCAGATTGTCATCAAGATTGCCGGCGACGATCTGGTGGAGCTGAAGAAAACCGCCCAGGCGATCGAACGAGAAATCCGCCAGGTACAAGGGGTTTACCGTGCAGAGATTGACCGCCTCGGCGACGTTCCGCACCTGCTGATCGAAATCGACCGCGCCCGGGCAGCTCGCGCTGGACTGAACGTCGGCGATGTGCAGGACGTGATCGAAGCCGCGCTGGCTGGCAAGGCAGCGACGCAGTTGTGGGAAGGCGAACGGAAGTTTGCGGTAGCTGTCCGTCTGCCGGAAGAGCGTCGCGCCATGTCCAATCTCGCAACGGTGCCCATTGCGACGCCCGACGGTGGCTATGTCGCGCTCGGCGCGGTCGCCAACATCCGCGAATCAACCGGCGCCATGGACATTGCCCGTGAAGCGGGCCGGCGGACCATGGCGATCGGCATCTTCATCAAGGGGCGCGACATGGGATCAGTGGTCGCCGACATGCAGGCTCGCGTCGACAAAAACGTCAAACTCATGGCCGGCCAGACATTTGGCTGGTCTGGCGAATTTGAAAATCAGGAGCGGGCGATGAAGCGTCTCGCCGTCGTGGTGCCAATCTCGCTGTTGCTGATCTTCGTACTGCTGTTTGACGCCTTCGGCTCGTTCAAACGAGCTACGCTCATCTTGCTTAACGTGCCACTGGCGCTGGTGGGTGGTTTCGTCGCACTGTGGATCTTCTCGATTCCGTTGTCGGTTTCCGCCGCGATCGGTTTCATCGCGTTGTCAGGCCAGGCAGTCCTTAATGGTGTGGTGATGCTCTCTGTGTTTCAGCAGTACGAAGCAAGTGGGATGTCGGTCGCCGACGCGGTCCGCAACGGCTCAATGGCTCGCCTGCGGACTGTGCTGATGACGGCGATGCTGGCCGCTCTCGGGTTGCTGCCGATGGCGCTTTCCCATGACATCGGCGCCGAGACGCAGCGGCCCCTGGCTATCGTCGTCATTGGTGGCTTGTTTACGGCGACGCTGCTCACGCTCGTTGTGCTGCCCGCGCTGTACGTTGCCTGGTTCACGCGAGGAAAGTCAGCAGACAGCTTTGACGACATTGGCGAGACAGCACCCGCAACCGTGGGCACCACCGTCCACTGACGCTTGTCCTACCCGGACGGTTCTCACTCGCACATGCATCGAGAACGGTCGTCCGCCATGGGGTACACCCACCCTGCTGCTGCCACCTGCGCTCTGCGCCTAGAAACGCATGCCGACGCTCAGTCGCCAGACGTTGTCGACACTGAAGTTGCTGTACGGGTCGTAGGCCAGTCGGACAAAGTAGCGCGGCCAGTCATAGGTCACCGTGGCGCCGGTCCGGGCGATGCGCTTGCCTTCGACGAGCCCGCGCTTGTATAGCAAGTCGCCAGTCAAGCGGTCGCTGCCGGACACATGGGACCGAACGGTCAGGTGAAAGTGCTGCTGGTCGGGGTTTTGTCGGTTGTCACGGATGTAGGACGCCGTAACACTGGGGCCGTCTTCACCGCGATAAGCCACCAGCAGCGACCATGAATCATTCGGATCAAAGTTCAGGTTGTAGTAGGGGCGCAGATTGGTACGGCCAAAGCCGGCTCCGGCGACCCAGGTGCCGCCCGTCTCGATGTTGAGGCTGCCGCCAACGAAACCGCCCGAGGCCATCTGCGCTGAAGGTTGCAGGCGGACGGTCTCACCAAAGCTGCGATCCCAACCGCCGCGCCACTGCTGTACATCCAGCGTCGGCGCCCGGAAGACACCGAGCCAGGCGTTGCCGTAGTCAGATGAGTGGCGCAGATTGACGTCGACCCCACCGCCGTTTTCGCTCATGCGGTAGTAGCCGGCAGTGAGCTTGAACGGATCATCCGCCGCCTGCGCTGGAGTAACGCAAAGCATCGCAGCCTGAGCAACCGTAGCGCATAACCCCGCCAGCCGAGGCCAGCGCCAACAAAAACGAGCAGTGAAACACCGCCCGTCTTCAGCGTGGCGCCGACTCGCCCGATCCGACGCCTGTCTTGGCCGAATCATCGCGAGCACCTTTGGCTGCTTACAGCCGCTCGAACACCGCCGCGATGCCCTGGCCGCCGCCGATGCACATGGTCACCAGCGCGTACTTGCCATTCACGCGTTGCAGCTCGTACAGCGCCTTGGTGGCGATGACCGCGCCGGAGGCTCCAATCGGATGGCCCAAGGCGATGGCACCGCCGTTCGGGTTGGTCTTGGCCGGGTTAAGGCCCAAGCCCTTTGCCACCGTCAGCGCCTGCGAGGCAAAGGCTTCGTTCGATTCAACCACGTCCATCTGATCGACCGACAGGCCGGCCTTCTTGAGCGCCAGCTTCGACGCCGGGATCGGGCCTTCGCCCATCACATCGTTCGGCACGCCGGCGACGGCATAGGACACGAGACGTGCAATCGGCTTGTAACCGGCAGCAGCAGCGAGACTGGCTTCACCGAGCACAAAGAACGACGCGCCGTCATTGATGCCCGACGCATTGCCGGCGGTGACCGAACCATCCTTTTTGAACGCCGGCTTCATCTTGGCCAGCGTGTCGATGGTGGTGGAGGCCTTGACGTGCTCATCGGTGTCGAACACCACTTCGCCCTTGCGCGTCTGCTTGACGATCGGCACGATCTGCGATTTGAAGTGCCCGGCAGCGATGGCCGCAGCGGCGCGACGATGCGATTCGGCGGCGAATGCGTCCTGGTCTTCGCGTGTGATGTTCCACTTGGTGGCGAGGTTTTCAGCGGTGATGCCCATGTGGCCCACGCCGAACGGGTCGGTCAGCGTGGCAACCATCATGTCGATCATCTTGCTGTCGCCCATGCGTGCGCCTGAGCGCAGCGCTGGCGAGAGGTAGCCACCGCGCGACATTACTTCGACGCCGCCGCCAACACCGTAGTCGCAATCACCGAGCAGGATGTTCTGTGCGGTGGTCACGATTGCCTGCAGGCCCGATGAGCACAGGCGGTTCACGGCCATTGCCACCGAATCCATCGGCAGACCGGCCTGAATGGATGCAACGCGCGCCACGTACGGGAAGCGGCTTTCGGTCGGGATCGTGTTGCCCACCGTCACGTAGTTGATCACCTTCGGGTCAACGCCCGAGCGCTCGACCGCCGCTTTCATCACGGTGCCAGCCAACTCGGCGGGCTCAATATCAGCCAGGGTTCCGCTGAACGTTCCGACGGCGGAACGGACGGCACTCAACACTACGACTTCACGCTTCGACATGACTAGCTTCCTCCACAGAGCCCGCGGCCACCTGGCGCACCGAGCGATTCAGATTCGATTTGCAACGTTCGCGCCGTCAGCCAAGCTGCCTCCGCGCGGCCGTCGCCACAATAGTATCTAGTATGCTGCACTGCGCTGACGCAGACCTGTCGGTTTTGCCTGCATTCAGACTGGACGCGTGCTCGCACGCCCGGTCGGCACATGTTGCGGCGCACCCAAGTGCACTTGCCAGACGATTCGTCAACTCGTTGTTGCGCGGCATTAAGGCTTGCAAATCAAGCGCTTACAGAACTGGCTCTGCCAATTTGCGGGCCACTGGCAATAATCGAATTGGTTGTGACGTTCACTTTAAGCCCGCATCGGCTGCGTCGCCAGAAAGCGCCGGATGCCGCCTCGGATTGCCCGGGCGAGCTTCAGCTGATGCGCTGCGCTGCGCAGTTTTAGCTCCTCTTCCGGATTGGAGATGAAGGCAGTTTCGACCAGCGCCGAAGGGATGTCCGGCGCGCGCAGCACGGCAAAGCCGGCATGTTCAACTGTGCCCTTGTGCATCTTGCCGACGGGCTTCAGCTCGGTGACCAGCCCGCGCCCCAACTTGAGCGAATCGGCGTTGGTGATTGACTGGCTCATTTCCAGCAGCATCCTGGCCAGCATGGGATCGCGCCCGACCAGCCGCACGCCGCCGATCAGGTCGGACTGGTTTTCCTTGTCGGCGATCCACTTCGCTGCGGTGCTGCTGGCGCCACGCTCCGACAGGGTGAAAACCGAACTGCCCCGTACGTCCGGTCGCGTGAAGGCGTCAGCGTGAATGGAGATGAACACGTCGGCATTGACACTGCGCGCCTTGCGCACGCGATCGGCCAGCGGAATGAATACGTCTTCCTCGCGCGTCATGAAAACGACGACACGCGGATCCTGCTCCAGCAGTTGTCTCGTCTGATGCGCGATCGCGAGGACCACGTCCTTTTCATAGGTGCCGCCCGGCCCCACAGCTCCGGGGTCTTCGCCGCCGTGCCCAGGGTCGAGCACCACGACATACGGCTTGACGTGGCGTTGCGTCGGCGGCCGGGTCGCTACCGGCGGCGGCGGCGCGGGCACAGGTTTGCTGGGCAATACCGGTGGCAGCACTGGCGGCGCCCTGGCGGCAGCTGCATCCGCCTCTGCCGCTGCCCTTTCCAGTTGCGCCTCGCGCTCCAGAATCTTCGAAAGAAAGCTGGCAATGGGGTCGTCGGCGTCAACCGGTGTCAGGTCAATCACCAGCCTGTGCCGGTAGGGCCCCACAGGCGGCAACGCGAACGCAGCAGCCTCGGCGCGGCCCTTCAACTCCAGCACCAGCCGTGCGGTGTCGGGCCGGTACTGGCCAATGCGCGCGCGCGACAGCACTCCCGTGTCATTGCGCAGTGTCTCCAGCGCCTTTTGAAAGGTCGCATCCGCCTGCACGTTGTTGATGTCAACGACCGTGCGGTCGGGGTTGGCCAGCGACGATACGAAAAAGCGCAGTTCGGCGTCGGATTCGATGGTGACGCGAGTGCTCTCCTTGCCGGGCCAAGCGCGCACCGCGAGTACACGTGGGCCAGCCCACACCAACCCGGCGCCTCCGCCAGCCAGCACAGCCGCCAGCAGTCGCAGCGCATCGCGGCGATTCACGCGCCGCTCCGCGCTTCGGCTTGCACTTCGCCGGTCGTCACTGTGACCCGCCGACCATCGCCGTCAAACTGAAAACGGATGACCAGATCAAAAGCCACAGCGCCGTGCAACCGCTCTGGCCACTCGACAAAGCGGATCGACGGTGACTGAAAGTACTCAAAGCCGCCGCGCGCCTCGAAATCGTCAACGCCCTCGATGCGATAGGCATCGAGATGATGCACCTCGCCCTTTGACGTCTCATAGGTTTCGACCAGTGCATAGGTCGGGCTCTTGATGGCCCCGGTCACGCCCAATGCACGCAGCACGCCACGGACGAAGGTGGTCTTTCCTGCCCCCAGGTCCCCCACCAGCGCTACCGAGCACGGCGGCTGCACGTCTGCCGCGAAGCGCTGTGCGAACGCCAGAGTTGCGGCCTCGTCAGCGAGAAACAGCGGGCTTTCTACAATCGGCGACATGTCAGCGCCTGCCCCCGCATCCGCCACCACTGAGCAACGCATTGTGCAGCTCGGGCTCGAACTGGGCTGGGCAGCGGTGGGCATCGCAGACATCGCACTCGAGCGCGAGGCGGAGGGGTATCAGGCGTGGATTGCGGCCGGTCATCATGGCGAGATGGAGTATATGGCCCGCCACGGCAGCCTTCGATGGCAGCCCGATGACTTGCAGCCCGGCACACAATCGGTGATCTGTGTTGCCCTCGACTACTGGCCGCAGCGCGCCGCCGGCGCCGAGGCTACGCTGCAGTCAACTGATCGAGCTTACGTTTCGCGCTATGCGCTTGGTCGCGACTATCACAAGGTTTTGCGCAACAAACTGCAGGCATTTGCCGAACGCATCGGCGAGCAGATCGCTGCGCACGACTTCCGGGTGTTCACCGACTCGGCGCCGGTGATGGAAATTCCGCTCGCAGTGAAAGCTGGCCTGGGCTGGCGCGGCAAGCACACCCTGCTGCTCAACCGCGAGCGCGGTTCGCTGTTCTTCCTCGGCGAGATCTACACCTCGCTGCTGTTAGCCCAGTCTGCCGCGCAAAGCAGTCATTGCGGCAGTTGCGCCGCCTGCATCGACGTGTGCCCGACCCGCGCCATCACCGCGCCGCACCGGCTGGATGCGCGCCGCTGCATCAGCTACCTCACCATCGAACACAAAGGCAGTATCCCGGAAGAATTTCGCAAGCCGATAGGCAACCGCATCTACGGCTGCGACGACTGCCAGCTCGTATGCCCGTGGAACAAATTTGCCCACAAGGCAACAGTCCCGGATTTCGAGCCACGCAACGGCCTTGATAGCGCTGTATTGATCGAACTGTTCGCCTGGAACGAGGCCGACTTCAACGAACGCCTGCAAGGCAGCCCGATTCGTCGCATCGGTCATGTGCGTTGGCTGCGGAATATTGCCGTAGCCTTGGGAAATGCGCCAGCAACCCAAGCTACGTTGCAGGCGCTGAGTTCACGCAGCGGGCATCCTGACCCGCTGGTGCGTGAGCACGTGGAGTGGGCGCTGGCGCAAGGAGGCAACGTTGCAAACTGATCTGGTCAACATGAACCGTGCGCGTTCACGCAATGGGCCGATCGGACCACTTCTGCCACGATTCGCTCGCTTGGCTCGGCAAGTACTGGTCGTTGTGCTCGCCGTCATGAAGTTCGTCTTGCCACCACAAGTCGCTGCGTCACAGCCGATACCGACGCACGCGACGCCCATCGAGTTGGCAAACGCCGATTTCGAAAGAGCTCGCGAAGACGACGCCTCGCGACCAGCGGGTTGGAACAAGGCCGGCCCCGGCGATAGCTTTCAGCTCGACCGAAAAGTGTTTCGCAATGGCGCTGCCAGCCTCCGGATTACCCGGTCTGAAGGCGCGCCATTGACCGCCGTGGCGCAAACATTCCCGGCGGAACCACTGCGCAATACCGTCGTCTCGCTACGTGCGTGGACGCGCACTGAAGGCGCGGACACCGGCGGCGCACTGATACTGTTCGCGACCGGCGATGACCGCAAGATGATTGCATTCGCTCTATCGGAATCATCAGCGGGCGACGGCAGCAACGACTGGGTGCAGCAACAGGTTCGCATGCTGGTACCTCCGAACGCTGCCCACCTTCAGTTGGGCTTACGGCTAACCGGCGCCGGAACGCTCTGGTTTGACGACGTCGACGCACTCACGTGGGGCGTTGCAACAACTGTACCGGACGCAATCTCTGCTCCCGCCGAGAAGTACCTGAACGACGCGATCACAGCAATCCGGCAACAGGCACTAAACAGCGCGCGGGTCGACTGGCCGGCGGCCACATCACAGGCGCGTGCTCTGGCAAGCGGCGCCATCACGACCGCCGACACTTACCCCTCCATTCGGCACGTGCTGCGCCTGCTCGGCGACGGGCACAGCATCCTGCGAACGCCGAGGGACAACGCGGCGGCAGCGCGATCAGCCAATCAGTCCTTGACTGACACTCGTGTCTCGGTAATCGCCGGGCGCCCCATGCTCTTTGTGCCCGGCTTCGCCAGCATGGATCGCGACGATGCTCAACAGTTCGCGTCCAAACTTCAGCAGTCGTTGGCGAGCATGGACAAGCCCGAATGCGGTTTGCTCCTTGATCTGCGTGGCAACACGGGTGGCAACATGTTTCCAATGTTGGCGGGCCTCGCGCCACTCTTCGCTGACGGCGACGTGGGCGGCCTGGCGACCGCCAACGACGGCTCTGTCACGTGGCGTTTCCGTGACGGTGCATTTGTCGCGTCCAGCAAAGAGCACGACAACGTCACCCGTGCAGCACAGCCGGCCATGCGAATTGGCAACGGCAATACACCTGTCGCCGTATTGCTTGGCCAGACGACCGGAAGCTCCGGCGAGGCTGTCGCCATCGCTTTTGTCGGGCGCCCGAACACACGGAGTTTCGGTGCACCCACGGCCGGTCTGACCACCGGCAATCGCCCGGTCAAACTGGCTGACGGGACAACACTCGCCATCACCGGCTCCGTCATGCTGGATCGCACCGGCAAGCGATATGGCGGCAAGCTTGCCCCGGACGAGCTGACCGATGGCACTCGGGTTGCCTCGCCAAATGGAGACGCGGCTGTCGCCGCCGCCATCGCCTGGCTTGATCAGCAGAAGGCCTGTCAGCGCTAGGCGCAAGTCACCCCAGAGCCCCTGATTGCTAGGGCTTGGGCGAAACGTCGCGCACAGCGCCATTGCGGCGAAGCCAGCGCAACACCGTGTCGGCCTGATTTGCGGGCTGATTGCCCATGCAGCGCCCTGTCACGTAGCCAGCTAGCGGTCGATCTTTCAGCAGAAAGAGGACGTATTCGCGCCCTGTTTCGAACGGATAAGCGCAATTCGTATCGGTAAACACTTCTATGGTCGCCGGCACCGCCTGCTTCCACGCACCGATGATGGTGATGGTCGCGGTGGCAGACTGATCGGCGGCGTTTAGCTTGACCCCATCTACCCTGCCCTGAACGACGGTCGTCGCGTGGCGATAGGCGGGTGACGGCGCAATGGGCTCGACGCAGCGACAGGCCGATGCGATGCCCACCAGACCTGGCCAGGCGAGCGCAGCAGTGATGCGCCAAAGCGCAGAAAGTTTGACCATCACAGTCTCCTGTTGGTGCGTTGCCCTGTTTCCGTCCTTATGCAGACGCCAGAGATGTATTTCTGGATCAGGTGAGTCACGGTTTGCCCGCTAACCGCCAATGCCAGGGTTGTACGGTGTCCACGGATCGTCGACGCCCGAAGCCTTCTCTGACCGACGGCCCATGCCGCATGCAAGCACGGCTTCTTCGGCACGCCGGTCATTACCGCCAGGGGCGCCGTTGATGTGCGCGAGCTCGTGAACCAGGGTCGCCAGCACCGTCCAGCGACCGATGCGGAAGGCCGGAATGCCGATCGCCATCTCGCGGTGCACGTTGTTGGTTCGCCCGAACTCAAGCATCACCGGGTCATAGTTGACCCACAGCGAGCCATCGTTCAGAAGGTCCGAGAGCGATCGCCCGCCCGGCAGGGTGCGGAAATAGGTATTGGCACCGGTAATTTCACGCGTAATGCGGAAAGCGTGAGTGCGCGCCCAGCGCACCTGATCGCGCAAATTGTTGGGGACAGCGAGCCATCCGGCGCGCGGCGACACGTGATCGCCTATGTTGATTTGCATCATTTGCACTCTCCCGTTGGCGACGCCCGCACCCATGGCACTGCGGATGTAGAAAAGCGCCGCCTGAACGCGTAGACGCATCGGCGAGCGGGTTTGCGACATCGGCTTCCGGCGGCTTCGTACAATGGCCGCTAGTTTCAAGGAATCATCATGCCCCGCGCCCCATTTCGCCGCAAGAGCGGTGCCCGTGAAGCCAATCAGCTGGTCCGTCTGGCGGAAGGGCTTGCCTCGTCCAAAAGTCGTGCCGAGGACGTCTACTGGGAGCGCGAGCTGCAGTCCGCGGTGACGCAGCACCTCGAAAACAATGACGAGGAAGCGATTAACCGGGCGCTGGACAAGGCTCACGATGCGCCGGATGCCACCTTTGACGCGCTGGCCGACATGGTTGAATCGCTCACTGAGTCGATCGTGCTTGATTCCGAGACAGGCCCGCAGCGAGTAACGCTGTTCTGTGCGCCGATTCTGGTGTGGGGCCGCAGCAAAATTCCGACGCGAACCATCCCGAAGCAGCAGTTGCAGGACATCGCGGTGCAGCTGTCGGCGCACGTCTTTTCGTCGAAGGTGAAGATCGCGCTGGTGGACTACCTGTTCGCGCCGGATCAGTTACCGCACAGCTACAGCGCCTCGCGCGAGCTGCTGCAACTGCTGGCCGAATCGATCCGCGAACGCAAACACCTCACCATGCCACCGGAATCGCTGGAGGAAGCGCCTGACGTGGTGTGCGATATGCGCATGATCGTGGGTGCCTTCCAGGTGACGGAGGGCGAGCCGTTCTACGCCTGGCAGGAAATGACCACACCGGTTGAAGAAGCGCGCCAGACCTGCCTCGGCGTCTGGCGCACCCAGGGCGGCAATGCGATCAAGCCACTGCTGGTGGGCTTTCCGCACGAACTGACGCTGCCGCGCTCATTCTTCGCTGCCTGCCGCGATGCCGATCTGGCTTCGCGCGCCTACTCGATCGGCGCCTCGGTGTCATTCCTCGAAGCGGTGACCGGCATCACGCCGGACAAGATTGTGGCCACCATTGGCGGCTGCTGGGGCAACGGGCTGGAGGAATACCGCATCGGCTTCACGCTGGGCGATAGCGAAGAGGTGGTGCACGGCTGTGTGTGGCCGCTGGTGTCCGATGAAGGCGACGACACGCCAGTGGTGGATGAGATCGAAAGCCTGCTCCGCGCGGCGAACGTGGGGACCATCGTGCATCTCGAGGAGCAGTTGCCGCTGGAGTTCTGTGACGACTGCGGCGCCCCGCACTTCCCAAACCGCGAAGGCGAAATGCTGCACGCCCATCTGCCCGAGGAAGCGAACACCGGTTCGATGCACCTGCATTGAGCCGGCGAATCCTGCTGTCACCCACGGTTGCGTCGGTGGCTGATGGCACCACCCGTTGCATTGGCTTTTGGCTGAATGGCTTATTCGATCAGGGCTCAGGGGCCGTTTTATGCGAAAGTCGAGTTTTGACGTTATTCATTGCCAAGCCCGCATGCAGCGGTAATTGTGGCCAAAAGGTAATGCTGCAATGCCCGTGATCGGACGCCGTGAACTGGGACTTTTTGTCGCCGTCGTGCTGCTCTGGGGCGTGAACTGGCCGATGATGAAGATGGCGTTGGCGGAGCTCAACTTCTGGGTGTTCCGCTCCTACTGCATCGCGGCCGGCCTGCTCTGGTTTGTTGCTTTCAACCTGAAGCGCGGCGTCCCGCTCACGCTGCCGCGCGAGCACTGGGGGCGCATGTTGGTCTGCGCGCTGTGCAACGTGGCGGCGTGGAACATCCTTTCTGCTGCGGCGTTGACCATGCTGCCCTCGGGCCGCGCTGGCGTGCTGGCCTACACCATGCCGCTCTGGGTGGTGCTGCTGTCACGAGTGTTCCTGGGGGAGGTGCTCACCCCTTCGCGAATTGCCGCGATCAGCATCGGCATGGGCGGCATCGCGCTCTTGCTGGTGGACGAGTTCCAGGCGCTGCGCGGCGCGCCGGTTGCTGCACTGATGATGGTGGCGTCAGGCCTGCTGTGGGCCGTTGGCATCGTGCTGTTCAAGGGCTTCCCAAAATCAATCCCGACCACCACCCTGATGATCTGGAGCTTTGTGCTCGGTGGCTGGCCGCTGTTCACCGGCCTCGCGCTGTTCGGGCACGGACCGTGGCTACCGGTCGCCGCCAGTGCCTGGGCCGGTCTCCTGTTCAACGTGCTGGTGGTGTTTGGCTTCTGCTGGTTCGCGTGGAACGAACTGGTACGGGCGTTGCCGGCGCAGATTACCGGCATCAGCTCGCTGGCAGTGCCAATCGTTGGCTTCGCCAGCGGCATGCTGCTGCTCGGCGAACGGCCACGGCCGTTCGACTATGTGGCGTTGCTGGCGATAGTCGTGGCGGTGATTCTGGTGTTGCGGCCAGCTACCAAACCAACCAGCCAAGCCGCCGGCTAGCTGGATTGTGCCGCTGTTTCTTCTTCGTCCGGCCAGTTCTTGATGTAGCTCTTGAGCATGCGGTTTTCGAAGCTCTGCTCTTCGAACACAGCCTTCGCCACGTCATGGAACGACAACACGCCCATCAGGGTGCCGGCCTCCATGATCGGGATATAACGGGCGTGACGCTCCAGCATGGCACCGCGCAGGGCGTTCACCTCCATGTGCGGGTCAGCGGTCAGCGGATTGGCCTCCATGATTGCACCCACCGCCAGCGACTTCAGCTCCGCGCCGCGCTCGTCAAGCACCTTGATCAGCTCGCGAAACGTGAGCATGCCGACCAGCTTGCCCTTGTCCATCACCACCAGCGAGCCAATATCCTGCTCCGCCATCGAATGCACAGCGTCCTTGACGCTCATGTCGGGCGTTGCCGTGAACAGCGTACTGCCCTTGATGCGAAGAATTTCACTGACCAGCATGGATGTCCTCCCGTGTCTCGTTGTGCATGTACTTTGCGCGGTATCTCGCTGCAGCTTGCGACATGTCGGCGCGACCAAAATGTCTGACTGACCCAACAACAGACCTGCGCGTTGCTAGCGTACACCCAAAAGCATACCGGCGTGCTGAACGCGGTAACCGCCGCCTTACCTACAATCGCCTGATGCCCGATCCGTCCGCCGCCCCGACCACGAGCAAACAGGCCGTTGCCCCAGGCAAGCCGCGCATTGCCTCAGTGACCGGTGCACCGCAACGTGACTGGTATGTGCATGAATGGATGCTGCTGGCCTTTGCGGCTGGCATGATGTTGCTGATTTATTTCGTCGCACAGCACGAACAGGAATTCGAGAAGGCCGAAATCATCCGCGACGCAGCGGTGGTTGAGCAGTCCATCTCTCGGCGCCTGGAAAACGATCAGCAGTTCTTTGACCGACTGGCACTCGATGTCGGCGGCGAACGCATTTCGCCGGAGGAATTCGACCGCGTGGCCAGCAAACGGGCGGTCGAGTCGGGATATGTCACCGACATCATGCGCGTCACGCCCGAGCTCGATGTCGTGCAGCATGCCCCAGGTTCGCGCTCGCTCGAGATGGTGCTGCGTGGTCGCGCGCCGTTCGCCGATCAGGTGTGGATGACCGGCCTGACGCGCAAGACCAGCCGCAGCACCTATTCCCAGCCTTACCGCAATGATCTAGGGCGTTACTACATCGAGTACGCGGCGCCGGTGGTGGCGCAGGGCGATTTCGTCGGCACCATCAACAGCGTCATCTCTTTCGATGCGCTGCTCGAAAAGGCAGCCCCGGAATGGGCCGGGCGCAAGTACCGTGCGGTGATCTCCGACGCCAGCGGTCAGGGCATGACCAATGCCGAGGCCATGCATATCGAATCCGGCGTGGTCAAACACACGGTACCGCTGTCGCTGCCCTGGCGCGATCTGCAATTGACGCTGGTCGGCGCCAAGCCATCGACGCTGCTGCCCAATCTGACGCTGTCGACCGCTGTGCTGGCGCTGACCGGGTTGATGGTGTGGACTTCGATCGGGTTGCGCAAGCAGCAGCGCATGCGCAAGCAGGCCGAGGTGGAGCGCGACCGCACTTATGCGCAGTCGATCGCTGACCTGCGGGTCACCAACGAACGCTTTGAAACCGTACTCGATTCGCTCGATGTCTCGGTTTATGTGAGTGACTTGCGCAGCAACGAGCTGCTGTACGCCAATTCGCACCTGCACGAAACCTTCCCTGCCATCGAAATTGGCCGCGACGCCCGGCAGTTTGAAGATGGCTTTCTCGACAGCCCCAGCAACCGCTTCCCGGCGCCGATGTTGCTGACCCGCGAGGGCGAACCGGGGGACGTGTTCAAGGACGAGCTCGAACACAGTGACCACCGCCATTTCCTGATGCGCACCCGCGCCGTGCGCTGGGTGGATGGCCGCATCGCGCGCCTGACCACGTTGGGCGACATTACGGACCGGGTCAACGCCGAACGCATCCGGCAAACGCAGCAGGACAAGCTGACACGCACCTCACGGTTGATGACCGTCGGCGAGATTGCCTCTACCCTCGCCCACGAAATCAACCAGCCGCTGGCGGCGATCGCAAACTATGTCAACGGCTGTATCCGTCGGCTGAAGAACAATGGGAACGTCGATCAGGCAGTGATCGGTGCCATGGAAAAGGCTGATGCCCAGGTGGCGCGTGCCGGCGCCATCATTGGCCGTGTTCGTGAATTCGTGCGCACCCGTGAGCCGCAGCGGCAGCCGCTCGACGTCAATGCCCTGGTCATCGAAGTGGTGAAGCTGGCGCAGAGTGACGACGAGCAGCGCGCCCTGACCTGTGAGCTACGTCTGGCGCGTGATCTGCCGCTGGTGTTTGCCGATCGCATCATGATCGAACAGGTGCTGCTTAATTTCCTGCGCAACGCCCGCGAAGCCATGCAGCATCTGGCGCCGGCCCAGCGGATCGCCGAGATTCGCACCACACGGGTCGACGGCAGCCATGCGATGGTCGAAGTGGCTGATCGCGGCGTAGGAATCTCGCCGGAGGCAGCACGACAGCTCTTCTCGCCGTTTTTCAGTACCAAGAACGATGGCATGGGTATGGGGCTCAACATCTGCCGCTCGCTGATTGAATATCACGAGGGCAACCTCACTTTCGGACAAAATGAGCCCTGCGGTGCCGTGTTCAGGTTTACCCTGCCGTTCGACCACAGTGCCGAACACGCCGCTGATCACCCCCAAGACCAACCGCAGGCCCGCCCGCCTGCCGAGAACGAGCGCGACGGAGCCCACGCATGAGCATTCACCCCGGCATTGTTTACGTAGTCGATGACGACGAGGCGTTCCGCGATTCGGTTGCCTGGCTGCTGCAGTCCAATGGCTACCAGGCCCGCCTTTTTCCCGATGCCGAGAGCTTTCTTGCCGAAGTGAAGCCCGGCGTGGGCGGCCCGCCCCGCTGCGCGGTGCTTGACGTGCGCATGCCCGGTCTGAGCGGACCACAAACGCAGGAAGCGCTGGTCGAACGGGGCGTTCAGATGCCCCTCATCTTCGTCACGGCGCATGCTGACGTCCCGATTGCGGTCACCGCCATCAAGCGTGGCGCCTTCGACTTCATCGAGAAGCCATTTGCCGAAAGCGATCTGCTGAAACGCATCGAGGAAGCGCTGTCCTTCGCCGTCGAGGCCCAGGCGCAGCAAAGCCAGATTGCGGGCATCGAGGGGCGACTGGCGTCGCTCTCGGAACGCGAACGTCAGGTGCTTGATGCCGTGGTCACCGGAAAGATGAACAAGACCATTGCCTATGACCTTGACATCAGCATCAAAACGGTCGAGGCGCATCGTGCCCGTGTCATGGAAAAGATGGAGGCGACCTCGTTGGCCCATCTGATCCGCATGGTGGCCATGACTGGGGGCTGATGCTCGCCAGCCTCTGTCAACTTCTGCATTCTCCGCACGACGCAACCCATAACGACAACAATCTTTCCTCCAAGAGATCACCATGGCAACCGCCCGTCACTGCCCTCTTCTCATTCTCGGCTCCGGCCCGGCCGGCTACACGGCCGCCGTCTACGCAGCACGCGCCAATCTGAAACCGGTACTGCTGACCGGTCTGCAACAGGGCGGCCAGCTCACCATCACCACCGAGGTGGACAACTGGCCTGCCGACGCTGATGGCGTACAGGGTCCGGAGCTGATGGAGCGCTTCCTGAAGCATGCCGAACGTTTCGGCACTGAAATCATCTTCGACCACATCCACACGACGCATCTGAACGAAACCCCCAAGCGACTGGTTGGCGACGCCGGCGAGTACACCTGTGACGCACTGATCGTGGCCACCGGCGCCTCGGCCAAATATCTGGGTCTGCCCAGCGAAGAGAAATTCCACGGCAAGGGCGTGTCGGCCTGCGCCACCTGCGACGGCTTCTTCTACAAGGGTCAGGATGTGGTCGTTGTCGGCGGTGGCAACACCGCCGTCGAAGAGGCGCTGTACCTCTCCAACATCGCAAAGAGCGTTACTGTCGTGCACCGCCGCAACAAGTTCAAGGCGGAGGCAATCCTGATTGATCGTCTGATGGCCAAGACCAGGGAAGGCGGCAACATGCGCGTGATCTGGGATCACTTCGTCGATGAAGTGCTGGGCGACAACTCGGGGGTCACCGGTGTACGGCTAAAGAGCATGAAAGACGGCAGCACTCAGGAAGTAAAGGCGCCAGGGCTGTTCATCGCCATCGGCCACACGCCGAACAGCGGCATCTTCGAAGGCCAGCTCGACATGGCGGGCGGCTTCATCAAGGTCAAGACCGGCACCGACGGCAACGCGACGTCCACCAACATCCCCGGCGTGTTTGCGGCCGGCGACGTAGCAGATCACGTCTACCGCCAGGCGGTGACCAGTGCCGGGACCGGCTGCATGGCAGCGCTCGACGCGCAGGCTTATCTCGAAGCATTGCACGGCTAGTGGTCGCCGGGTGGTCAGACGGAGTCGGCAATGGCGTCTGCGCACGATCTCGCCGACCTCGGCACCCTGCTGAAGCAGGAACGCAAGGCCGCCCGCAAGGAGCGGCGTTCAGCTGAGCGCTCTGAACTGATGTCGGAACAGTCCGCAGCGGAGAAGTCAGTGCCGGATGTGCCGATAGAGCGTTTCGCCGACTTCTTCCGTCCCTGGCGGGAGTTCACGCCACCCACAGCCGATGATCTTGCTGCGTTCCGTGCGGCGGTGCAGGACGTGGAGCCGTTGCGCGTGGCGCCACGCGCCGACGCCGGACATGTACGACCCGCGCCACACGCACGGCATCGGGAGGCTGACGAGCTGGCTGCGTTGGCCGCCAGCCAGTTGGCAATGCATCCGAGCCCGATGAGCTGGGACATTGGCGCTGACATTGAAGACGAACAGAGTTACCTGCGCGGCGGCGTCAGCCCCGATCTGCTGCGCAAGCTGCGGCGCGGCGAATGGACGATCAATGCCGAGATCGACCTGCATCATCACAATCAGGACGAGGCACATGAGGCGCTGATGGAATTCATGCGTATGGCACGGCTGGCCGGCTGGCGCTGCGTGCGCATTATCCACGGCAAAGGGCTGTCGAGTCACCAGAAGCTCCCGGTGCTGCGTAACAAGGTGCGTCGCTGGCTGCAACACAAGGACGAGGTGCTCGCCTATTGCGAACCGCGGCCCAATGGCGGTGGCAGCGGTGCAGTGCTGGTGTTGCTGCGAGGAAGCAAGTAGATGAGGTTCGCCTGTATTGACTGGAGCGCGAGGGCAACGTGGAAGCTGTCAGCGGTGCTCGCCGGTGCCGCACTCATCGCAGGCGTTGGACACGCGGGCGCCCTGCCCCGCGAGTCCCGCGTACCTGGCGGCGTGGCGCTGCTGCACGTGGGCGACGCCACCGAACCCAGGCCAGCGGTGAGCCGTGACGGCGTGCCGGTGTGGGTCAGCAGGCAGGCCACGCAGTGGGTTGCCGCCGTCGGGTTGCCGCTGTCGCTCCAACCCGGCGAGCAACAAGTCGACGTTCGGAGTGCCGACGGCGCGGCCAGGACCATCACATTCACCGTCAAACCCAAGCGCTACCCGGTGCAGCATGTCACCTTGCGCGACCAGGCAATGGTCGAGCCGCCCGCCGATGTCATGGCTCGCATCGAACGCGAGTCGGCGCACCTGAAAGTCGTGCGTTCGCAGTGGCGCGAGACAGCGGCGACGGATGCCGCCTTCGTGCAGCCTGCCAAGGGTCGGTTGTCGGGGCGCTTTGGCGGCTCCCGTGTACTGAACGGCAAGCCGCGGGCACCACATGCCGGGTTGGATGTCGCGGTGATGACGGGAACTGCCGTCCTTGCGCCCGCCGACGGCGTAATCCTCGACATCGGCGACTACTACTTTTGTGGCAAGACGATGTTCATCGACCATGGCAATGGCCTGCTGAGCCTGTTTTGCCATCTCAGCGAATGGGATGCAAGGGTGGGCGATAGCGTGCGCAAAGGTCAGGCCGTCGCGAGATCAGGCGCTACCGGGCGCGCCAGCGGGCCGCATCTGCACTGGTCGGTCTACCTCAACGGGACCAGCGTCGAGCCGGAGCTGTTTCTGCCAGCGCGCCGGTAAGACTTGCTCGCGTCATTTCTGCAATCACTCCGACGCCGGCAATCACTGCGTCGCGGTCGATGGCGTGGTGCCACTGGCGATAGCCCGCGTCTGCTTGACGTCGGGATTGGTCCACGTTCCCTTCACTTCGAACTCCTGCATCAGCATGCGCTCGATCGGGTCGCGAGCCAGCTTCTGGCCCAGCAGCGCCGCTGCGCCGATGGCGGGGTTTGCCGTCACCAGCCCGATACCAATGGCCGTCGCCGTCGACAGGCTGGGATAGACGCGCACCTGCAAGTCCTGCGTTTCGCGGTTGATATCGGCACTGCCGCGAATCTGCACGCGAGCGGACGGGCCGTTGATCGCAAAGCCATCCGTGCGTGCAACGCCATCGGCGATGGCAACCTCGGCCTTCACTTCGTCGAACGCAAACCCCTTGCCGAACAGGTCATCAAAGTTAAAGGTTAGTCGGCGTGGCAGTGATTGCAGCGACAACACGCCCAGCAACTTCGCGATGCCAGGCTCCATCTCGGTGAATCGCCCACCGGCAGTCTCCAGCGTGAATTTGCCACCCAGTCGGGCGTAGTTGAACTGCGACGGGCTCCCAGCCCAATGCAGCGTGCCCGACAAGGTGCCGGACCCGCGCTCGACGCCCTTCGGCAGGCCGAAACGGTTCATGAACTTGCCGGCATCGTTCCAGCGCAGCGCAACATCCACTTCGGTATCGCCGACTGCGGTCGGCACGGCAGCGGTTGGAGCTGCCGGACGCCATCGCCCTTTCGCCTCGATACTGCCATCGCTGCTCGACAGTTTGACCTGTTCGATCTGCCATTCATCACGCGCTGGCTGTGCCTTTACTTCCAGTTTGCCGAGGTCACGCCCTTCGCTGACGAAAGCATCGGCAACCAATTCGAGTTTCGGCCACCGGGTTGAGCCCTGCGCAGCTGCGTTGGCCGTCGCCGGCGCCAGCGGGCTGCCGGGCGCGGGTGTCACCGCCGCCGGGAACGACAGGCGCTGCAGCCGGATGGACACAGCATCCACTGCACCGGTGTCGGCATGAGTGTCGAGCGCGATCGCGCCGGTCGCCTCCTTGCTGCGCAGCGCCAGCCGCCATCGCTGGCCTGATGGCTGTGCCCGCAACGAGACGTCGTTGAAACGATGGCCGTAAAGCACAGCCTCACTGGCGCGAAGGTTGATGTTGACAAAGTCGGCGCTGCTGCTTTCGCTGGTCAGGCCACCAACGGCCTTGCCTCCGGTCGCCGATGCCGTCGTCAGCAATGCCATCGCCACGTCGGCGTCAATGCGCGCAAGGTCACCGCGCAGTGCGTAGCCCCGGGCCGGCAAGGCAGTGCGCTGGGTGCCAAGGTCCAGCGTTGCCCGTTCAACCGTACGCAGACCCGAGGCCGACGGCGCCGACCGTTCGAGGATTGAATGCAATTGTCCGGGGATGTCTACCGTGACGCGATCTCGTCCGCGCTCAAGCGATGTGCGCACCAGGGCCGCCTTGATCGGCACCGTTACGTCCCGGGGTGTCGTACCCACCTGCATGATGCTGTCGAGCGGCCAGCGCGGCTGCAGCGTGGTTGCCGTGAGCTGCAGTCCACCGTCGGCGGCAGCCGTTGCAGCCTGCGCGTTGGCCAGTGGCTTCGAAGGTTGAGTGAAGTCAAGCTGCCACTGCACGCTGCCTGCAAGTTGTTCGACGAGCGGATAGGCGTAACGCTCGCGTACACGTTCCAGCATGGCGGTTCCACTGGCGTGTGCCTTCACGCGTCCCGCCTCGGTACCGATCGACAACCGCAACGGTCCGCCAAGCGCCTCGGCGGCGACATCAGTGGCACGCACCTCCGCCTGGGTGAAACGCAACCGTCCGTTGACCCCGTCAAGGACCGGGATGTCGCCACCAAGGTCAATACGATTGCCCGCCAGAGTGAGTTCACCGTTGAGCTGCGTTTTCTCGGTGTCGTCGAGCGGCATGCTCATGCTCAGGCTAAGCCGCGCATTGCCGGTCGCCTTGGCGTTGGCCAGAAAGCCATCCAGCCAGCCATTGACCGGGCTGGCCACCACCCAGTGCAGGAAGGCGTCCATGGGACCAGCGGCGCCGCCCTTGATGTCCAGCACGGCGGGCGATCCGCTCATGTCGGTAATTTTGACTTCGGTGGCTGCGACGGGCACGCCCGCAATCACGGCGCCAGCCACCTGCGCATGCAGGCTGCTGCCGCGAAACAGCAGGCGGGTGTTGATCGATTCGGCACGTGGCCAGCGATCGGCGTAGTCAAGGATGCCGCCTGCGACCTGGGCGTCGATCTCGAATACACCATGCTGGTCGTTGTGAAACGGAAAGTGCCACAAGGCGCCTTTGACGATGAACCTGGCGTCCTTCGCGTCGCCCTTGACGATGGCCTGTCGCAGCCATTCGCGCGTATGGGCGCTGACGCTGGTGGGCAGATAGCGATGGACGGAAGTGGCATCGGCCCGAACCAGCGTTCCGCTGATGTTTGATACCCCCGGCCCCAGTTTGTCGTTGTCCCAGCTGCCAGCAAACTTCGCGAGCGCGTCAGCGTTGCCAACCTCCATGTCCGACGCATCCACGTGGAGGTTGACGCTGCCATCGGCAGCAACGGACCGCTTCCATGCCAGCTTGCCGCGAAACGCATCGAACGACAGCGGGGCGCTGAAGGTAGAGCCGAAGTCGAGCGCGAGCGGTTGCTTCGCGTCAGTCGCTTTCGCGGCTTTGGCCGTCGTCGGCAAGGCCAATGGGTTGCGTTTGCCCTCTGTCGGCGCCGCTTCTCCCACCGCAAGACGAACCTCGCCCTCGCGCGTTGAACCGGTAAACCGAGCACTCAGGCCGGAAACGCCCGGCAGGCTGCCTTGCGCGCGCCAGCTGAGGCCGTCAAGATCAATGGCTCCCTCTGCGTGAAAACGGCCCAGTCTCGACTGCTCGCCGTCGTCGCGCCAACGCAGGTCGATATTGCGCAGATGTCCTGTCGGCTGCAATGACAACCAGCGCGTGACGACATCTGCCGGCAGTGGCAAGGTTTTCAGCAACGGTGTCGCGGCGCCAACATCAATGGCTGGAGCCCGCAATGCGCCACCGGTGACTTGTCCGCCACGATAGTCAACCAGCACTTCGCCGTTGCTCGATGGCGCATGCAGGCCGCTGGTAGTCACCGCCACGAGATCACGTACCGACCATCGCTGCTGGGTGACTGCGCTGGCCGGATCGCTGCCGCTGATACGCTTTTCACGCCACGACAGACGACCGCTCAGGGTGTGCAAATCAATCGGCTCCGGCGCCATCGCGGCATTCGGCGGCGCTGCGGTGGTCGCCCCCGCCAAGGCACTGCCGGGTGCCGCCGGCGCGCTTTCCGCGCTGAACGCACCGGAAGCCGTTGACGGCAATTGCAGCCTCGCGTTGCGAACCACCATGTCGGTGGTCACGGCGACCGGCTTGCCGTCATCAAATTCGAACCACACCTGCATGCCGCCCTCGCCGCGCGAAATCTGCACCGGCAGCGGGAAGTAGCGACTGAGCGTTCCGATATTGGCGTAGTCGGCACGCAAATAGGCCAGGCCATCCCAATCACTGACTTTGCGCAGGTCGGTCCCGGTGAACTCACAGCGCAGGTCTAGCGGCGCAGCGAGCTCGGTCGGCGGGACTGCGGTCATGCCGACGCTATGCCTGCGACCGTCATTCTGCAGGCGGATGTTCACATTGCGAAGACGCAGTGGCGGCAGCTTGCGCCACTCATCCTGCCACTCGACCTCGCCGCCAGCGATTTGCACCAGCCGCTGCTTGAGCAGCCATTCGATCAGGCCGCTATCGCCTTCAGTCTGCGCCGAGAGATCAAGGTCGATACCGGCCACCGTCAGCGCGTTCTCGGCGGTGCGACGCACAATAACTCGCGGCGCCCGCACCGTGAGCGCGCTCAGGCGCGGCTCGAAGAAAAACAGCGAGCGCCACGAGATCGTGGTGTCCACCTCGGGCAGTTGCAGCAAGGTACGGCCGCGGGCATCGAGCATCTGCAGCCGCGTCATCTTCAGTTCGGGCGACCAGCCGTTCCAGCCGGCCTGAAAGCCGCCAATGACGACGCGCTGCCCGGACAGGCGGGTCAGCTCCTCGACGACCCGGGGGCGGAAGCTGTCGGCATTCGGCACCAGCCAGAAGCGGGTTACCGCCACGGCGCCGGCAAACAGCAGCGTCAGCGCCAGCACCGACCAGAAGGTCAGCCGGATGCCGTGACCGGTCCAGCGACGCCACAACGGCACGCACTTCGGCGACGGGTGCTCCGGCTCCGCACGGGGGGCGCCACTGTCAGCGGCAGAACCGGCTTTCTCCTGCATACTCAAGGCATTGTATCGACGTTAATTTGCCGTCATGGATCAGACTCAGCCGAGCGCGATTGCGTTCAACTACAGCCGGTTCGCGCAACGCGTGGCGCGACGTGACGCGAGCCTGTACGAGCGTGTCGTGGCCAGCATTGACGAGCGCCCGCCGCTGCCGGCGTGGCGTCGCGAACTGGCAACAACCGACGCAAGCACCATAGACGACATTCTGCGCCGCATGCGCCGTGAATTGATGCTGCGTACCGTGCTGCGGGATCTGGTCAAAGCGGCGCCTCTTGATGAACTGGTCACTGATTTATCCGATTTTGCTGATCTCGCGCTGACCGGCGCCACCGCGGCGCATAGCCAGACCATCTTTGGCAGCGTGCAGCCACCCTGCGGCTTCTCTACCGTTGCGATGGGAAAGCTGGGAGCACAGGAGCTGAATGCCTCGTCCGATATCGATATCGTGTTCATTTGTGATGAACCGGACGCCGACGCGATGGATTCGCTCAACCTGCTGGCGCGGCGCGTCACCCGATCGCTCAATCAGGAGATCGACGGCGAGTTCGTATTCCGCGTCGATACCCGCTTGCGGCCCTATGGCGACGCCGGTCCAATGGTGCCCTCGCTCGATTTTCTGGAGCAGTATTTCGTTGCTCAAGGCCGCATGTGGGAGCGGCTGGCGTGGCTGAAGGCACGGGTGGCATGCGGCACGCTCGGACCGGCGCTGGCTGCGTTGACCACGCCCTTCGTGTTTCGCCGCTATCTCGACTTCGATGCGGTGGCCGGCATGCGCGAGTTGCACGCGCAGTTGCGCGCCGAAAAGAATGACGCCAACAACATCAAGCTGGGCCGCGGCGGCATCCGCGAACTGGAGTTCGGCGCCCAGCTCCGGCAGCTGGTTCGTGGCGGACGTGACCCCGCATTGCGCGCCAAACCGACGGTGCCGGCACTAAACGCGCTGGCACGCGCAGGCAACATCACCGCAACGCAGGCTGAGACGCTGGCGCAGCACTACGCCCTGCTGCGTCGCATTGAGCATGTGCTGCAATACCGCGACGATCAGCAGACGCAGATGTTGCCGCGCGACGCTGCCGAGCGTAACGAACTGGCCCTCGCCCTCGGCTTTGGCAGCGCGGCGGCGCTCGATGCCCAGCTCGAACGCACCCGCAGCGACGTCGCCGCCTTCTTCGATGGCACCCTGACTGGCGCATTCGGTGTCAGTGACGACACCGCTGCGCGTATCGCCGCCAGCACCGCTGCTCCAGCCTCAGCGCCGCCCACCGGAGCGGGGGTGGATGCTGCAACGCTTGCTACGGCTGGCTATGCCGATGCCGAAGGCACTGCCGCCTACATCAGCACCACGCTTGACGGCACCCGCGTGCGCGCCCTGCCGGCGGCCAGCGGTGAGCGCTTTCGGCGCCTGGTACAGGCGACCTTCACCTACGCCGCCCGCACGCCGCTCCCCGACGCAGCCTGCAAACGCACGCTCGATCTGCTGCTGGCGGTGGCCTCGCGGTCAAGTTATCTGGCGCTGATGATTGAACGGCCGCAGGTGCTGGACCGGGTGATTGACCTCGCCGCAGCCAGTGACTGGGCGCTGCGCTACGTTACCCGCCACCCGTTGCTGCTTGACGAACTGATGGACGGCCGCACGCTGGCCACAGCGATCGACTATCAGGCGTGGCGCCGCGATCTGGCAGCGCGCTTCAATGCGGCCGGCGACGACGCTGAGCGCGCGATCGACGACATCCGGCACTTCCAGCAGAACGAAACCTTCCGCCTGCTGCTGAAGGACATTGCCGGTCTGCTGCCCCTGGAAATCCTCTCTGATCATCTGTCAGCGCTTGCAGACGCGGTGGTGGAAGTCACGCTTGCACACCTGCTGCGCGCGGCAAAACTGCCCGACTCGGCACGTCTCGCCGTCATTGCCTATGGCCGCTGGGGCGGCAAGGAGCTCGGCTATGCCAGCGACCTCGACCTGATCTTTTTGATGCCGGACGACGCCGTCGAACATCGCGACCAGCTCACCCGTGTCGCGCAACGGCTGCAGAGCTGGCTGACGACGATGACCGCTGCGGGGCGCGCCTACGATATCGATGTCCGGTTGCGGCCGGATGGCGCCGCTGGCCTGCTGTTGTCCACCGTCAGCGCCTTTGCCGAGTATCAGCGCGACAAAGCCTGGACCTGGGAGCATCAGGCGCTGACCCGCGCCCGCTTCGCCGCCGGCGATGCAGCAACGGGCGCCGAGTTTGAACGTATCCGCAACGAGATCATCGCCCGGCCGCGCGACTGGCCGAAGCTGCGCGCCGACGTAATCGAAATGCGCGCCCGGGTCGCGGAAGGCCATCCCAACCGCAAGGCCAGCGAACTGTTCGACCTGAAGCACGACAACGGTGGTCTGGTCGACATGGAGTTTGCCGTGCAGGCGCTGGTGCTGCGCTATGGCGCCGTGCAGCCCACCATGCGCGCCGACCACGGCAATATTGCGCTGGCGATTCGCGCCGGAGAACTCGGCCTGGTCACCGCCGAGGCCGGGCTGGCCGCCGCCAACGCCTACCGCACGCTGCGCTCGCGGCAGCACGCCATCCGACTGCAGGGCGCCGAACGCGCCGCAGTGCCGCTGACCGAACTCGCTGACGAACGCAGCGCGATCCGGTCGTTTTACGACGCGGTGATGGCGCCGTGACCGGTCAATGGCTTTTCGCTGAAGGCCTTGATGGCGTTGGGCTCAGGCGGTGATTTGGCCGAAAGTCGATCTTTCTGGCGTTTTCTCTGCGTCTTTAGCGTGTTGCTGACCTTGCACGGCGTCCGGCGGTCGCCGTCGCTGCCGGCGCGCAGACGCAGTTCCGGCCTGCGAAACTTGTTTTCACGCTCGAACGGGATTCGTTAGACTCGAATTTTCGAGCGCAGCTCTGACCAAGGAACCGCCATGCCGTCCCGCACCCCCTTCCATGCCGACACGGCCGCTCCGGCCGGCCGCCGTGCACGCGGTGCCGGCGCGGCATCCGCCAGCGGCGGCGTGCAAAGCCTGACGCGCGGTCTGACACTGCTGGAAAAGCTGGCCGAAACCGAAGGCGGTATCACGCTTACCGAGATTTCCAGCCGCGTCAGCCTACCGCCCTCTACTGCGCACCGCCTGCTCAACACGCTGGCCGACATGGGCTTTGTTTATCAGGCCAAGGAATCCGGCCTTTGGTACGTCGGCCTCAAGACCTATCGCGTTGGCTGCGCATTCGTCTCCACCCGCGACTTCGTTGGCGAAAGCCACCCTTATCTGCGCAAGCTGATGGAGGCCTCGGGCGAGACCGCCAACCTCTCGATTCTCGACGGCACCTACGCCTGCTTCATCGGCCAGGTGCAATGCCACGAGGTCATGCGCATGCTGGTGCGCCTGGGCTCGCGTATCCCCGCGCACGCGAGCGGATCGGGCAAGGCGATGCTGGCGGCGTTGCCCGAAGACGAGCTGGCGATCGTGCTGCGCAATTCCAACCTGGTACAGCTGACGTCAAAAACCATCACCGACCCCGACAAACTGCGCCAGCAGTTCGCCGCCATCCGCGCTCGCGGCTACAGCTACGACGACGAGGAAAACGCCATGGGGCTGCGCTGCGTGGCGGCGCCGATCTACGACGAATTCGCCGAACCGCTCGGCGCCATCTCGCTCGCCGGCCCCATCGCCCGCCTGACCGACGAGCGCATCCTCAAGCTCGGCCCGCTGGTTGCGCATACCGCGCGGGAGATTACAGAGAAGCTGGGTGGGGTGGTGCCGGTGGCGGTATAGCCTTGGCCACGCTGGCGATTCACGGGCTAACTGTATTCGACGGGAAGGGCCACCGTATTGAAAGTGGCTTTCGATATCGGATCGTCGCTTGATGAAGAGAATGTCGCTCCATCCCAGAGTCTGTAGCCGGCCGATGTCAGAAGATCAGTGACTTTCTCTGCCGTCGAACACGACACTTCACAGTAGATTGCTGGTCGAACTTCAGAAAGCAAGCGAGTCGATCCATTCAGAACAAGTAACTCAGCACCTTCAACGTCGATTTTTAGGACATTCGGTTTCGGAAATACTTGCAAAAGATCGTCCAAGGCAAAGCTTGGAACGAGTCGCGTCTCTGACACTCCGCCAGTTTGGGTTGAACCAAACCCTGCGATCGAATTAGACGCGCGAGCCCGATTTGAGATCGCAAATTCAACTACACCCAATTTGTCGGCGACGGCGGCGGGCAGAATTCTTAGTTGCTGATCCCCTGAAAGCAACACGCGGCTTTTGTGCAGCAGTGAGACGGCATCGAAGTCGGCCTCTATTGCTAAGACAGAGCCGCTTTCACCTACAAGCGACGCGGCCGCTAAGGAAAATAGCCCAACATTCGCGCCGACGTCCCAAACCACATCACTACGATGGACAAGTAGTTGCGCGATTCTCAACAGCTCAGCGTCCCAAGCACTGGAACGCTTGAAGATGAACTTGAGGCCGCCTACTTTTCCGCTGGCAACAATCCTCGTCGTCTCAAAAGGAGCCGGCAAACGCCTAACGACACTGAAGGTGCCGAACACACGCTCGGCCATGCTACGAACACTCATTCTCGTCTGCCGTTGTTTGCGCGCGTGAACATGAACGCTATATTACGTCGGAAACGTCCCCGGCAAAAGAATCTGCTTGTCGACGTTCTGGATGTTGGTGTGGCCGCAAAACGCCATGCTCACGTCCAGCTCTTTGTGGATGATCTGTAGCGCTTTGGTGACTCCTGCTTCGCCCATCGCGCCCAAGCCATAAGCCATCGCACGACCGATCCACACACCCTTTGCACCTAACGCCCAGGCCCTGAGCACATCCTGGCCGGAGCGGACGCCGCCGTCCATGTGCACCTCGATCTTGTCGCCTACAGCGGCAACGATGGCGGGCAACGCGCGGATGGAGGTTTCTGCGCCGTCGAGCTGGCGGCCGCCGTGGTTGGACACCACGATGGCGTCGGCGCCGCTTTCAACCGCGAGCTTTGCGTCCTCAACGTCCTGAATACCTTTGAGGATCAGTTTGCCGCCCCACTGCTCTTTGACCCATTTGACGTCTGGCCAAGATACGCGTGGGTCGAACTGTTCATTGGTCCAGGACGAGAGTGACTTCATGTCGCTCACTTCCTTGACGTGGCCGACGAGGTTGCCGAAGGTGTGCCGCCTGGTGCCGAGCATGCCGAGGCACCAGCGTGGCTTGGTCATCAGATTGACGATGTTGGCGACGGTCGGGCGCGGCGGTGCTGTGAGACCGTTCTTCAGATCCTTGTGACGCTGGCCGATAACCTGCAGGTCAAGCGTGAGCACGAGCGCGCTGCACTTGGCAGCCCTGGCGCGTTCGATCATGCGCACCATGGCGTCGCGGTCACGCATCATGTAGAGCTGAAACCAGAACGGCGCTGTAGTGTTCGCTGCGATGTCTTCGATGGAGCAGATGCTCATGGTCGACAGCGTGAACGGGATGCCAAACTTTTCGGCCGCCTTGGCCGCGAGAATTTCACCATCAGCGTGCTGCATGCCTGTCAAACCCACCGGTGCGATGGCCACAGGCATCTTCGCGACCTGCCCCACCATGGTCGTTTGTGTGGTGCGGTTCTCCATGTTGACCGCAACGCGCTGACGGAACTTGATGGTCTGGAAATCTGCCTCGTTCCCACGGTAGGTACTCTCCGTCCACGAGCCGGAATCGGCGTAGTCGTAGAACATGCGCGGCACGCGCTTCTGGGCCAAGACGCGCAGGTCTTCGATATTGGTGATGACGGGCATGAGTTCCTCCTCGGGCTGTCGGTTCGTCCGCAGCATTGCGCTGCGGTTATTGGCTGCACAGGATCGTAGCGTGTGCGCCGGCAATTGGTGAAAATTTCGCCGGAAAAGTTTTCATGTATTGGCGGAGGCAGCTTCAAGCGCCGCGCACTCGCGCTGCAGCCACTGCGCAAAATCTAGCGCCAGCGGGCTGGCCTGCTGCACGCTCAAGCTGTAGCCGTCACGTGACAGCGAACGCAGGGCGAACAGATCCACCAGCTCACCACGCGCCAGCCAGTGGCTGACAAGGCTGCGCCGCGCGAGGGCGACGCCCTGCCCGCTGGCAGCGGCTTCCAGCGCCAGCCCCAGATCAACCAGCTTCAACCCGGTGGTGGGCTCGGCGGCGTCCAGCCCGGCAGCGCGAAACCAGGGTGACCACGGCTCCAGCGGGCACCGCAGCAACGGCACGGTGGGCGAACGGCGCAACAGGTCAACCGGCTGCTTGAGACGCAGGCGCTTGGCAAGTGCCGGAGCTGCGACAGCAAACGCGGGCTCAAACAGCAGCGGCGTGGCCATCGAACGGGCGCCGTCATTGGTGGAATGGCGCGGACCGAAACTGACCGTGACGTCGGCCTCCGGCGGCGTGAGATCAAGGTATGGGATGGCGACCACCACCTCGATTTCGGCGTCCGGGTGACGATCAGTGAACGCGCCGAGGCGGGGCACCAGCACCTCGCGCGCGAAGGTAGGCGTGGACAGCACGCGCAATCGCTGCCGCGATTGCGCTGTGCGCTGATGCAGGCCGACCGCGGCGAGCTGGTTCAGCGCGGCACGCACCTGCTCGGCGTACTCCTTGCCGGCGGCGGTGAGCACCAGGCGCCGCCCGGCGCGGTCGAGCAGCGCCACCCCCAGCAGGTGTTCCAGCGCGGTAATGCGTTTGCTGACGGCGCTGGCGGTGATTGCCAGCTCGGCGGCGACCTGCTCGAACGAGCCGAGTCGTGTGGCGGCCTCGAAGGCACGCAAAGCGTCAATCGGGGGGAAACGGGTGTCGGAGCGCGGCATGCGGGACATTATCCCGATTGCGGCGGCGGCGCTTGAACTGACGGCGTAGGGGCGTCAGATTTGGGCCAGTTCGCCTTGGAGAGTGCTGCGCCCAGGAACGAAACTTCACGCCGGCAACGCCCGAAGTGAATTGCCACCAAGCATGGACAAAGGGACACGGCTTTTCAATCAAAGCCGCATCGGCATTGGGCTATCAGCGCAAAATCGGCGAAAGTCGATAAAGCGTGTTTCTGTGGGCCAAGCCCATGCGGAATGGCCGTTTCGACAAAAAGCTGATGACTTGGCGAACAGGCCGCAGCGCTGGCTGCGGTCGATTCAGGTCAGCCAGTCTGCAGTGCCTTCAGGCAGACCGCCATGATGGTGCTGGGCAGCGCGCCGAGCACCAGAATCGCCAGCGCATTGGCCGAGATCAACACCGTCTCGCTGCGGTTCGGCAAGGCGAGCGCACCCTCGGTGGGTTCAGCGAAATACATCACGCGAACGACGCGCAGGTAGTAGAACGCGCCAACCAGCGAGGCCAGCACGGCGATCACGGCGATCCAGGTGTACCCGGCGCCGACGACCGACTCAATCACCGACAGCTTGGCCCAGAAGCCGATGGTTGGCGGAATGCCCGCCAGCGAGAACATTGCCAGCAACATCAGGAACGCGAACCACGGCGAGCGGGTGTTGAGGCCCTTGAGGTCGTCAATATTGTCGAACTCGACGCCACGGCCAGAGAGCAGCACGAGGATGCCGAACGAGACGAGGCCGGTAATCGCGTAGGCAACGGCGTAGAAAAGCGCCGCAGCGTAGCCCTCCTTACCACCTCCGACGAAGCCGAGCAACAGGAAGCCCATGTTGGCGACGGCGGAGTAAGCCAGCATGCGCTTGATGTTGGTCTGCACGATAGCGATCAGGTTGCCAAGGACCACCGACAAGGTAGCAATCACGGCGAGGATCACTGACCAGTCGCCCGCCGCTGGTGTAAGGCCACTGCCGAACAAACGGTACGCCAGCGCGAACGCTGCGACTTTCGGCGCGGTGCCGAGGAACAGCGTGACAGCTGTTGGCGCACCGTTGTAAACGTCCGGTACCCACATGTGGAAAGGCACCACACCCAGTTTGAACGAGACGCCAGCCGCGATGAAGATCAGACCAAAGGCCACCGCCGTCGGGTTCGCCTTGCCCAGTGCGGCCGAGATGCCGCCCAGGCTGATCGAGCCGGTGGCGCCGTAAATGATCGACATGCCGAATAGCAGCAGACCCGACGCCAGCGCACCGAGCACGAAATACTTCATCGCCGCTTCAGTCGCGATACGGTCATCGCGCTTGAGCGCGACCAGTGCGTACATCGACAGGCTCAGCAGCTCAAGGCCCAGGTAGGCGGTCAGCATGCTTGCTGCGCTGGCGATCACCATCATGCCGAGCGTGCCAAGCAGCACCAGCGCGATGAATTCGCCGTTGTCCAGACCGTGCTTCTTGAGGTAGGTCCACGAGTAAGCCAATGCAACCGCTGCCGAGAGCAGGATCGCCAGCTTGAGCGCTGTGGCGGCGCCATCGGCGACGAACAGGCCGGCAAATGCCGTCTCACTCGGCAAGCTGCCAATCGGCGTGAACTGCGCGCCAACGAACAGCGCCGTCCACAGTAGCGCGCCGATACCGCAGGCAAAGGTGAAATGTTTCTGGGTGCGACCGACGAACAGGTCCACTACCAGCAGCAGGCTGGTCAGACTCAGCAGGACGATTTCAGGGAGAACGAGAAGGATGTCTTTCATTGTTGTGGTCTCGTCCGGTTAGAGCTTGCTGCGCGCGACATGGGTGATCAGCTCTTCCACACTCTTGTGCATGACTTCGGTGAATGGCGCCGGATAGAGCCCCATGCCGAGCACGCACGCGGCGACCAGCACCAGCATCCAGAACTCGCGACGCGATAGATCTGGCATGTCGTTCTTGACGTGATCGTTGCCAATCTCGCCGAACATCACGCGCTTGTACATCCACAGCGTGTAGGCAGCGCCGAGGATCAGCGCGAGACCGGCGCAGGCCGCGGTCCAGAACATGCCCTGCTTCACGGCAGCCAGCGTAACCGTGAATTCGCCGATGAAACCGGAGGTACCCGGCAAGCCGGCGTTGGCCATGCCGAACAGCATCAACAACGCGGCGAACTTTGGCATCACATTGACCACGCCGCCATAGTCCGCAATGTTGCGGCTATGCAGGCGGTCGTACATCACGCCGATACAGAGGAACATCGCGGCGGAGACGAAGCCGTGCGAGATCATTTGCATCAGGCCGCCCTCGATGCCGAGCGCACTGCCCTGCCCGCCCACGAAGAGGAAGAAGCCGAGCGTGACGAAGCCCATGTGCGAGATCGACGAATAGGCGACCAGCTTCTTCATGTCAGTCTGCACCAAAGCCACGAAGCCGATGTAGACGATTGCGATCAGTGAGATGGTGACCACGAACGGTGCCAGCATGTGCGAGGCATCCGGCACGATCGGCAGGATGAAGCGCAGAAAGCCGTAGGCACCGAGCTTGAGCGTGATGGCCGCGAGCACCACCGAACCGCCGGTGGGCGCCTCAACGTGGGCATCGGGCAACCAAGTGTGCACCGGCCACATCGGCACCTTTACGGCGAAGGCCATGAAGAAGGCGATGAACAGCAGGATTTGCGGTGTCTTGGCCAGCGGTACTTTGTGGAAGTCAGCAATGGTGAAGCTGCCGCCGGTGACGTTGTACAGGTAGAGCAGCGCCACCAGCATCAATAGCGAGCCGAGCAGCGTGTACAGGAAGAACTTGATCGCTGCGTACAGGCGATTGGGGCCGCCCCAGATGCCGATGATCAGGTACATCGGGATCAGCATCGCTTCGAAGAAAACGTAGAACAGCACGGCGTCGGCAGCGGCGAAGGAGCCGTTGATCAGGCCCGACATGATCAGGAATGCTGCGAAGTATTGCGCCGGCTGCTTCTCGATCACCACCCAGCCAGCGATCACGACCAGAATCGTCGTGAAGCTGTTGAGCAGCACGAACCACATCGAGATGCCATCGACACCGAGGTAGTAGCGAATCTTGTAGCGATCAATCCACGGCACATTCTCGACGAACTGCAGCGCGGCGGTGGAGGGATCGAAGCCGGTGTAGAGCGGAATGGTGACCAGGAACCCGGCCACGGCAGCGACAAGTGCCAGCCAGCGCGTCAGATTGGCATTCTTGTCCCGCCCCGTGGTCAGGACGGCAAGCCCGCCAATGATCGGAATCCAGATGGAGAGTGAGAGCAGCATATCGAGTCTTCTTGTTCCGCTCTGTGCTTATCGAAGCAGCAGCCAGGTCAGGAAGGCGAGCACGCCTGCGACCATGACGAATGCGTAGTGATAGATGAAACCTGTTTGCAGGTGACGCATCAACCCGGCGATCAGCCCGATGCCTTTGGCCGAGCCGTTGACCAGCGCGCCATCAATCACGGCACGATCACCGAAGCGGAACAGCCCCTCGCCGAGCTTGCGGGCACCGCCGGCGAAGAAGAATTCGTTGAAGCGGTCGAAGTAGTACTTCTCTTCGAGCACCGTCACGATGCCGCTGAATTGCTTGCGCAACCGGGCTGGCAGCGCCGGGTTGACCACATACAGGTAGTACGCGAGGGCGACACCGGCCATGGCCAGGATGAATGGCAGTGAAGTCAGGCCGTGAATCGCCATGCTCATTGCGCCGTGGAACTCCGCCTTCAGCGGCCCCAGCGTGTCGTGGCCCTGCGCGATCGGTGCGATGGCGCCCTTGAACCAGTCGCCATAGACAATTTTGTCGATGCCGAAGTAGCCAAGAATGACCGACGGGATCGCCAGCAACACCAGTGGCAACGTAACCACCCACGGTGACTCATGCGGCTTGGCGTCGTGCCCATGGCCGTGGTCGTCATGATGATGGTGGTCATCGTGCGGTGCCTCGTCGTAGCGCTCCTTGCCGTGGAAAACGAGGAAGTACATGCGGAACGAGTAGAACGCCGTCACGAAGACACCGCACAGCACCGCAAAATTCGCGTAGCCATGACCGAAAATCTTGCTCTCGTGCACGGCCTCAATAATCGTGTCCTTCGAATAGAAGCCTGACAGCAGCGGAAAGCCGATCAGCGCCAGCGACCCCACCAGCGAGGTGAGCCAGGTGATCTTCATGTACTTGCGGATACCGCCCATGTAGCGGATATCCTGATTGTGGTGCATGCCGATGATTACCGAACCTGCCGCGAGGAACAGCAACGCCTTGAAGAAGGCATGCGTCACCAGATGGAACATCGCGGCACTGTAAGCCGAGACACCGAGCGCCACAGTCATGTAACCGAGCTGCGACAGCGTCGAATAGGCCACGACGCGCTTGATGTCGTACTGGATGATGCCCAGGAAGCCCATGAACAATGCAGTCGTGGCACCGATGATCAGCACGAAGGACAGCGCCGTTGTCGACATCTCAAACAGCGGCGACATGCGTGACACCATGAAGATGCCGGCAGTCACCATGGTCGCGGCGTGGATCAGCGCCGAGATCGGAGTCGGGCCTTCCATCGAGTCGGGCAACCACACGTGCAGCGGCACCTGGGCTGACTTGCCCATGGCACCGATGAACAGCAGGATGCAGGTCGCAGTCGCCCACGACGGGATACCAACGGGACCGAGGTTCACCGAAATATTCGCCAGCGACGGCGCATTCTTGAATACTGTGGCGTAGTCGAGGCTGCCGGTATAGGCGAGCACAAGGCCAATGCCAAGCAGGAATCCCAGATCGCCAACGCGGTTGACCAGGAAAGCCTTCATGTTCGCGAAGATCGCTGTCGGCCGCGTGTACCAGAAGCCGATCAGCAGGTATGAGACGAGACCCACCGCCTCCCAGCCGAAGAACAGTTGCAGGAAGTTGTTGCTCATCACGAGCATCAGCATCGAGAACGTGAACAGCGAGATGTAGCTGAAGAAGCGCTGATAGCCCGGGTCTTCTTCCATGTAGCCGATGGTGTAGATGTGCACCATCAGCGATACCGAGGTCACCACCAGCATCATGGTGACAGTCAACGTGTCGATCAGGAAGCCAACCTCGAACTTGACGCCACCTGACACCATCCACGTATACAGCGGGCCGTTGAAGGTATTGCCGGCAAGCACGTCCGCGAACACGACGCACGACGCGATGAACGAAATCAGTACACCAAGAATGGTGACGGTATGGGCGCCCTTGCGACCGATCTGCCTGCCCCAGAGGCCGGCGAGGATTGCGCCAATCAGCGGTGCGAATGGAACGATGAGATAGGAGAGTTTCATCTGCTCTTATCCCTTCAGCTTGCCGATTTGATCGACGTCCACAGAACCGACATTGCGGAACAGGACGACGAGGATCGCAAGACCGATCGCCGACTCGGCTGCCGCCACCGTCAGGATGAAGAACACGAAGACTTGACCACTCAGGTCGCCGAGGTAGCTCGAAAACGCGATGAAGTTGAGGTTGACGGCAAGCAGCATCAGCTCGATGGCCATGAGCAGGATGATGACGTTGCGGCGGTTGATGAAGATGCCGATCACGCTGATAGTGAACAGCGCGGCTGCCACGATCAGGTAGGAGTTGAGGGTGGGGGCGGGCAACATTATTTCTTCACCTCGGTAGCGGGCGCGGCTGCGGCCACCGGTGTTTCAGCGGCAGTCGGCTTCTCGCTCGCAATCTTGAGCACGCGCAGGCGATCGTTGCGGCGCACCAGCACCTGTTCGCCAGGATTCTGGTAACGCGACTCGCGGCGGTCACGAAGCGTTAGTGCGATGGCCGCCACAATTGCCACCAGCAGCAACACGCCGGCGATTTCGACCGCATAGATGTACTTGGTAAACAGCTCGACACCCAGCGCCTTGGCATTGCTGCCATCAACCGTCACTGCATTTGGCGCGCCGGTCACACCGGATTTCTTGCCGAACGACAGGCCGAGGACCAGCACCATCTCGACCAGCACGGCCGCGCCAACCAGCAGGCCGACTGGCAGATAGCTGCGGAACTGCTTGCGCAGCTCCTCGAAGTTGATGTCAAGCATCATCACCACGAACAGGAATAGCACCATCACGGCGCCGACGTAGACCAGGACCAGCGCGATGGCGAGGAACTCAGCCTTGAGCAGCATCCAGAGCGCGGACGCAGAGAAGAACGCGAGCACCAGGAACAGTGCGGCGTGGACGGGGTTCTTGACGCTAATCACGCGCGACGCTGCCAACAGCAGAATCGCGGAGAACACGTAGAAGACGATGGTGGACAGTTCAGGCATGGGCTTTTTCGCTCAGACAGCCGCAGGCGGCCTAGCGGAACCTCGCATCTGCAGCCCGGTCGGCTGCAATTTGTTTTTCGTAGCGGTCACCGACCGCGAGCAGCATCTCTTTGGTGTAGTAGAGATCGCCACGCTTTTCGCCGTGGTATTCGAGAATGCGCGTTTCTACGATCGAATCCACGGGACAACTCTCCTCGCAGAAGCCGCAGAAGATGCACTTGGTCAGATCAATGTCGTAGCGGGTCGTGCGACGGCTGCCATCATCGCGAACGGCTGACTCGATGGTGATTGCCATCGCCGGGCAAACCGCCTCGCAGAGCTTGCAGGCAATGCAACGCTCTTCGCCATTCTCGTAGCGGCGCAGCGCGTGCAGGCCACGGAAGCGCGGGCTTTGTGGCGTTTTTTCTTCCGGAAACTGAACTGTGATCTTGCGCGCAAACAGATAGCGGCCGGTCAACGACAGGCCTTTCAGCAGTTCCCACAGCAGGAAGGTTGAAAAATAATGCTTGATCGAGGCAACCATCTTCATTACCTCCTAGTGAAACGCAACGCCCCACGGCGTCTGCATGATGATCGCGAGGAACACGATGAAGGCGAGCGTGACGGGGATAAAGATCTTCCAGCCGAGGCGCATGATCTGGTCATAGCGATAGCGCGGGAATGAGGCGCGAATCCACAGGAAGAAGAACAGCACCACGAAAACTTTCGCGGCCAGCCAGAAAAATCCATCGGCAAACGGTTTGATGCCGAACAGCGAAAGCTCGTTCGTGATCGGGAACGGTGACAGCCAGCCGCCGAGGAACAGCACACTGGTCAACACTGCGATCAGGATCATGTTGGCGTACTCAGCGAGGAAGAACACCGCGAACGTCACACCCGAGTATTCAACGTGAAAGCCGGCAACGATTTCAGACTCGCCCTCGGCTACGTCGAACGGGTGGCGGTTGGTTTCTGCGACGCCGGATATGAAGTACACGATGAACAGCGGGAACAGCGGGATGAAGTACCACTGGTGCAAGCCGCCCTGCTGCGCGTTCACGATATCCGCCAGATTAAGGCTGTTGGCTGCCATCAGCACACCGACCAGCGCGAAGCCCATCGCGATTTCGTAGGAAACGATCTGTGCGGCGGAGCGCAGGCAGCCGAGGAAAGCGTATTTTGAGTTCGACGCCCAACCGGCGAGGATGACGCCGTACACACCAACGGAAGTCAACGCCAGGATATACAGGAGGCCCGCATTGGCATTGGCAAGAATCAGCGTCGGGTCGAACGGGATAACAGCCCACGCCGCGAGCGCCGGACCGATCGACAGCAAGGGGGCGATGTAGAACAGCGTCTTGTTGGCGCCGCTTGGGACCACGATCTCCTTGAAGATCAGTTTCAGCACGTCGGCAAACGGCTGGAGCCAGCCTTTGCCCACGCGGTTCGGACCGATTCGAACCTGCATCCAGCCGATCACTTTGCGTTCCCAGAGCGTCAGGAAGGCAACGCAGATCGTGATTGGCAACACGATCACGATGATCTTCAGCAAGGTCCAGATGGCGTAATTCACCATCGGGAAATCGGTGCCCAGAACCAGTTCGACCGGATTGCTCATACCGCCTCCAGCGTCACTGTGGCAGAGGCATTGCCGAGTGCCGCAGACACTTCGGTAGCCAGCGGGATACGCACGCTGCCGGGGGGCACGCGATTGTCTACAGCGACAGTTGCCTGGGTCGTTTGCCCTGCTTGCGTTACCTTGATGCGTGCGCCGTTGGTCAATGACAATGACGACGCAGTTTCACCGGAAAGGCGAATGCGCGGCTGCTTGCCATAGCTTGACGTCGCCAGTGCCTGACCGCGGCGCGCAAGTGCGTCCGAGTGGTAGATCGGCACGTCCGCCACGCGCTCCAGACCGACAGGAGCTGCCGCATCGGGCATCGCCAGAGTGCGGATGCGGGCGCCGAGGCTGGCATCGCTGAAGCCCGTCAACGCCGCATTACGCACATCTTCGCTGCTATTGAACGACGAGAAATCCGCTTCCAGCAAATCGCCGAGTACGCGCAGCACTTTCCAGCCGGGACGGGTTTCGCCGAGCGGACGCACGACCCCGGCAAACGACTGCACGGTGCCGTCGTTCGACACATAGGTGCCCGAGGTTTCTGTAAAGGGAGCGATAGGCAACAGCACGTCGGCATACTGTTTCATCGCATCTGAAGCAAATGATGTCAGACACACGACTTTATCGGCCTTACCCAGGGCCGCAAGCGCTTCGGCGCCGAGGCTGCTATCCCGCTCCGGCTCGCAGCCGACGAGAACAAACGTGTTTGCCGGATCACTGCCGAGGGCTTCGCGCGCAGTCGCAGCACCGTTGGTGGGGAAGGCTCCGGCGACATAGGCGGCACCGGCTCCGCCCGACAAGGCGAGCCGTCCGTAGCTTCCACCGCACATGTTGGCGATGGCGAAGGCTAGCGATTCGAGATGCGAGGCGTCTGCCTGCGACAAGGCCATGTCGCCGATCAGCACCGCCACACGCTTGCCACTGGCCAGTGACGCTGCGATAGCTTCCTCACTGGCGCTGATGTTGCTGACGGAGATCGGCGTCTCTTTGCCGACACGCTTTGCCAGCGCTGAGAGCACTCCGCACAGGGTTTCCCACAAGCCCGAGGGCTTGACGATCGCCTTTGCGGCCACGGGGCACAGCAGGTCGTCGTCGATTGATCCGACTATCGACAGCGCCGCCCCTTTTTTGACGCGCTGCCGGATACGTTGCGCCAGCAGCGGCTGCTCCTGACGGAGACTGCTGCCAATCACCAGAAAACGATCGACTTCCGCAATATTGGCAAGCTTGAAGCCAAGCCACGGAATGCCTCCGCCCTGATCGAGCGCGGAGTCGGTCACCCGCAGGCGATGGTCAATGGTAGCGCCGCCCAGATGGGTCGCCAGCCGTTTGGCGAGGGAGGCCTCTTCCAGCGTCGTGTGTGGCCCAAGGAGGAAGGCAGTCTTCGCCGCCCCGTGACTCTTGACGCCGAGACCGATGGCGCCAGCAGCGGCGTTCAATGCGTCCTGCCAGCTGGCCTGCTGCCAAACGCCGTCGTGTTTGATCATCGGCGACGTGAGGCGATCGTCGGCGTACAACCCTTCGTACGAGAAACGATCGCGGTCCGAGATCCAACACTCATTGACCGCTTCGTTCTCGCGCGGCAATACGCGCATCACGCGGTCGCCCTTGATCTGCACCTGCAGATTCGCATTCAGGCCATCGTGCGGACTGACGCTCTTGCGACGCTGCAGTTCCCAAGTGCGGGCACTGTAGCGGAAAGGCTTGGACGTCAACGCGCCGACCGGGCAAACGTCAATCATGTTGCCCGATAGCTCGGAGTCAATGGACTTGCCAACGAACGAGAGAATTTCGGAGTGCTCGCCGCGGCCGCCCATGCCGAGCTCCATGACACCGGCGATCTCCTGGCCAAAGCGGACGCATCGCGTGCAGTGAATGCAGCGGCTCATCTCCTCGGCACTGATCAGCGGGCCGAGATTCTTGTGGAAGACCACCCGCTTCTCTTCGGTGTAGCGCGAAGCGGACTTGCCGTAACCGACCGACAAATCCTGCAATTGACACTCGCCGCCCTGATCGCAGATCGGGCAATCCAGGGGATGGTTGATGAGCAGGAATTCCATCACGCCCTGCTGTGCCTTCTTGGCCTGCTCGGACGCGGTAAAGACTTTCATCCCTTCGGTCACCGGGGTGGCACAGGCTGGCAGGGGCTTCGGCGCCTTTTCCACCTGTACCAGGCACATGCGGCAATTGGCCGCGATGGAGAGCTTCTTGTGATAGCAGAAGTGCGGCACGTAAGCGCCGACCTGATTCGCGGCATCCATCACGGTGCTGCCGGGCGAAACCTGTATCGCTTTGCCGTCGATTTCGATGTTCAACATGAGCGGGCTTGCAATGTCCTGTCGTTCGCCGTTGGGTCAGAGGTAGGCGGGCACAAGACACCGCTTGTTTTCAATGTGGTACTGGAATTCGTCGCGGTAGTGCTTGATAAAGGCACGCACCGGCATCGCCGCCGCATCACCGAGTGCACAAATAGTGCGGCCCTGAATGTTGTCGGCAACCGAGTTCAGCGCGTCAAGGTCTTCCATTCGCCCTTCACCGTGCTCGATACGATTGACCATGCGCCACATCCAGCCCGTGCCTTCTCGACAGGGAGTGCACTGACCGCAGGATTCCTCGTAGTAAAAGTACGAGAGTCGCAGCAGCGACTTGACCATGCAGCGCGTCTCGTCCATCACGATCACTGCGCCGGATCCGAGCATGGAACCCGCCTTGGCGATCGAGTCGTAATCCATGTTGGTTTGCATCATCGTGTCGCCCGGAATGACCGGTGCCGATGAACCGCCGGGAATCACCGCCTTGATCTTCTTGCCGCCGCGAATGCCACCGGCCAGCTCAAGCAGCTTCGAGAACGGCGTGCCCAGGGGAATTTCGAAGTTGCCGGGGCGCTCAACGTCGCCGGACACCGAGAACAGCTTGGTGCCGCCATTGTTGGGCAGGCCAAGGTTCAGGAAGGCTTCGCCGCCCTTGCGCATGATCCATGGCACTGCGGCAAATGTCTCGGTGTTGTTGATCGTCGTCGGCTTGCCATACAGGCCAAAGCTCGCCGGAAATGGCGGCTTGAAGCGCGGCTGGCCTTTCTTGCCTTCGATCGACTCCAGAAGCGCGGTCTCTTCGCCGCAGATGTACGCGCCATAACCGTGGAACGCGTGCAACTGGAAATCAAAACCGGAACCGAGAATATTGTTGCCGAGGAATCCGGCCGCACGCGCCTCGTCAAGCGCCTCTTCAAATTGCTCGTAAATACGGAAGATTTCGCCGTGAATGTAGTTGTAGCCGACTGAAATGCCCATCGCATAGGCGGCGATGGCCATCCCTTCAATCACCATGTGCGGGTTGTAGCGCAGGATGTCGCGGTCTTTGAAAGTGCCGGGCTCGCCCTCATCCGAATTGCAGACAAGGTACTTCTGCCCCGGGAACTGTCGCGGCATAAAGCTCCACTTGAGTCCCGTCGGAAAGCCGGCGCCGCCGCGACCGCGAAGGGCTGACTTCTTGACTTCGGCGATCACCTGATCAGGCGTGATCTTCTCGGCGAGGATCTTCTTCAGGGCCTCGTAACCCCCTCGCGACTGGTAGGGGCCGATGCGCCAGTCATTGGCGTCTTCGATCCGGAGATCGGCAAACAACGCCGGATTGATATGCGGTCCGAAGTGCATGTCTTCCGCCTATGCCTTCTTCAATTCGTCGACGAGCGCGTCGAAGCGCTCAGCTGTCACTTTGACACGAACATCGTGGTTGTTGACGGTGAACACGGGCGCATCGCCACAGGCGCCGAAACATTCACCTTCCTTCAGTGTGAACAGGCCATCGGCGGTGGTTTCCCCGAATTCGATGCCAAGTTTCTTCCTGGCGTGCTCCGCACAGGCAGTAGCCCCCTGCAACTGGCAAGGCAGATTGGTGCAGACGGTCAATTTGTGTTTGCCAACCGGTTTCAGGTTGTACATCGTGTAGAACGATGCGACCTCGTACACCGCAATCGCCGGCATGCCAATGTAGTCAGCGATTTCCTGCATCACCTCCGAAGACAGCCAGCCCTGTTCGGTCTGGGCAATGCGGAGCGCGGCCATGACAGCCGATTGGCGCTGATCGGCGGGGAACTTGGCCAGCTCCCGGTCGATCTTGCGAAGTGAGTCCTGCGAAAGTGCCATCTTCCTTACCTGTCAATCTCGCCGAACACGATGTCCTGGGTGCCGATGATTGCCACCACGTCTGCAATCATGTGGCCGCGCGACATCTCGTCGAGCGCTGCGAGATGAGCGAATCCTGGTGCGCGCAACTTGAGACGATACGGCTTGTTGGCGCCATCGGAAACGATGTACACGCCAAACTCACCCTTCGGATGCTCTACCGCCGCATAGGCTTCGCCCGGTGGCACATGCATACCCTCGGTGAACAGCTTGAAGTGGTGAATCAGCTCTTCCATGTTGGACTTCATGGACTCGCGATTCGGTGGCGCCACCTTATGGTTGTCGGTAATGACCGGCCCTGGATTCGCGCGCAGCCAGGCGATGCACTGCTTGATGATCTTGTTCGACTCGCGCATCTCCTGTACGCGAACAAGATAACGGTCGTAGCAGTCGCCATTGACACCAACCGGAATGTCGAAATCCATGCGGTCGTAGACTTCATACGGCTGCTTCTTGCGCAAATCCCAAGCGATACCGGAGCCGCGCACCATGGCGCCGGTGAAGCCTAGCGCAAGCGCACGTTCCGGACTTACGACACCGATGCCGACTGTCCGCTGCTTCCAGATGCGATTGTCAGTGAGTAGCGTTTCGTACTCGTCGACGTAGGTCGGGAAGCGGTTGGTGAAATCCTCCAGAAAGTCGAGGAACGAGCCTTCACGGTTCTCGTTCATCCGCTTGATGGCCGCTGCATTGTGGATCTTCGACGCCTGATATTGCGGCATCCGGTCCGGCAAGTCACGGTAGACGCCACCAGGACGGTAATACGCCGCGTGCATGCGGGCACCAGAAACCGCCTCGTACGCATCGAACAGGTCTTCGCGTTCACGGAAGCAATACAGGAACACTGTCATCGCGCCAACGTCGAGCGCGTGGCAGCCGAGCCACAGCAGGTGATTCTGCAGGCGCGTCACTTCGTCGAACATGACGCGGATGTACTGGGCGCGCTCCGGCACCGGCAACTGCAGAAGCTTTTCGATGGCCAGGCAATAGGCGTGCTCGTTGGACATCATCGACACATAGTCGAGACGATCCATGTACGGCAGCGACTGGATGAAGGTCTTGCTCTCCGCCAGTTTTTCAGTGGCACGATGCAGCAGACCAATGTGCGGATCAGCACGCTGGATGGTCTCGCCGTCCAGTTCGAGCACCAAACGCAACACGCCGTGTGCCGCAGGATGCTGCGGCCCGAAGTTCATTGTGTAATTGCGAATTTCAGCCATGATGTGACGCCTCAGTTCGCGTAACTATCGTCACGAACGATGCGCGGTGTGTTCTCACGCGGCTCGATGGTGACAGGCTGATAGAGCACGCGCCGCTGCTCCGGGTCGTAGCGCATCTCGACATAGCCGGAAGTCGGGAAGTCCTTGCGGAATGGATGGCCAACAAAGCCGTAGTCGGTCAGGATGCGCCGCAGGTCTGGATGACCTTCGTAGACGATTCCGAAGAGATCGAAAGCCTCGCGCTCGTACCAGTTGGCCGACGGCCACACATCAACCAGTGAATGCACCACCGGAAACGCATCGTCTGCAGCAACGCAACGAACACGAAGACGCTGGTTAAGCACCACGGACAGCAGATGAATGACCGTCGCGTACTTCCCCGATTCACGCCCCTCGCCGCCATAAGCCGAGTAGTCGACGCCACAAAGGTCGATCAGCGTATCGAAGCGCGTCTTCGGGTGATCACGTAGTGCGCGGCACGCTTCCACCCAGTCGGCTGGCGCAACCGTTGCCGTCACTTCATCGAGCGCTGCGACGATTGCAATCGCCTTGCTGCCCAATACTTCAGAAACTATGTCTTTCAGCATTTATCGAGCCCCGGTTCAGGTCCGGGCGATGGTGTTGGTGCGGCGAATCTTGTTCTGCAGTTGCAGGATGCCGTAGATCAAGGCTTCGGACGTGGGCGGGCAGCCAGGCACGTATACGTCCACCGGAACGATGCGGTCGCAACCACGAACCACGGAGTAGCTGTAGTGGTAGTAGCCGCCTCCGTTGGCGCATGAGCCCATGGAAATCACCCAGCGCGGTTCGGCCATCTGGTCATAGACCTTGCGCAAGGCGGGCGCCATCTTGTTGCACAGAGTTCCAGCGACGATCATCACGTCCGACTGACGCGGACTAGGACGAAACACAATTCCGAAGCGATCGAGATCGTAACGCGCTGCACCAGCATGCATCATCTCTACGGCGCAGCAGGCAAGACCGAAAGTCATCGGCCACATTGACCCATTACGCGACCAGTTGATGAGCGTATCCAGGCTCGTCGTGACAAACCCCTTCTCGAGGACGCCTTCAAGGCTCATGACTCAATACACTCCACTGCGCGCTAATGCGCGGTCAAACCAAATACGAAAGTTCGCGTTCAATCATTCCCAATCGAGGGCGCCTTTTTTCCATTCGTAGATGAACCCGACGGTCAGAATGCCGAGGAACACCATCATGGAAAGAAAGCCCACGAAGCCGATTTCCTTGAGCGCCACCGCCCACGGGAAAAGGAAAGCAATTTCGAGATCAAACAGAATGAACAGGATCGCGACGAGGTAGTAGCGCACATCGAAACGCATGCGGGCGTCTTCGAATGCCTCGAATCCACATTCGTAGGGAGCGAGCTTGTCGGGGTCGGGCCGCGCTGGCGAGACCAACCAGCCGGCGATGAGCAGAACGCAACCAAACGCAAGGCCCACGATCATGAACATCAGGATCGGGACGTAGGTTTCTAGCGACATGACTCAAAAATCCCCAAAAAAAAGGCGGAACACTTAGTTGCCCCGCCTCCTTGTGCCTGGCGAAGCGTTGCCAGGACTGCTGTTGTTGGTGCCGTCGGCGAGACTCGAACTCGCACAGCTTTCGCCACTACCCCCTCAAGATAGCGTGTCTACCAATTTCACCACGACGGCTATACACGGGCCTTACGATTTATCAAGAAACCGTAAAGCTTCAACTATTTCGGAATATCGGACTTAGGTGCGGCCGGGGCTACCGGCGCCGGAGCGCTCTGCTCCGTCTTTGCCGGTTCGCCAGTTACACCCTGCATCACGCCACCACTGGTATTCGACCGATGTGCGCCGACGTAGGTCAACGCAACGCTGGTGGCAAAAAATACGGTAGCGGCGACGCCAGTGGCACGGCTGAGAAAGTTAGCCGAGCCAGCTGCGCCAAATACGCTACCTGCCGAGCCGCTGCCGAACGCTGCGCCCATGTCTGCACCTTTGCCATGCTGCAAAAGCACCAGCACCAGAATGGCAGCTGCTGCGACGACGTGAACTGCGAGAAGAACAAATTCCATAGCCAGCCATTATACATATTGCACTGCGGCAGAGTGGCACTTCATGACCAGTCAAACCAGACCACCGCGCACTGCCGATTGCCGGCGGAAAAGGTGATCAAAGTGCCGCCGCGATCGCCAGAAAGTCAGCTGCCACCAGTGAGGCACCACCGATCAGGCCGCCATCAATGTCGGCCTGGGAGAACAACTCGCGAGCGTTGCCTGCCTTGACGCTGCCGCCATAGAGGATGCTGGTGGCCTCAGCCTCCGCTCCCAGCACCCGCAGCGTAGCCCTGATGAAGGCATGCATGGCCTGCGCCTCCGCCGGGGTGGCCGTCTTGCCGGTGCCAATCGCCCACACCGGTTCATAAGCCAGGATTGCTGCACCCTGTGCTCGTAGCAACACCTCCCTGCAGGCTGAGAGTTGCTGACCCACCACCGCCTCGGCGTGGCCGTCCTCACGCTCCGCCAGCGTTTCGCCCACGCAAATGACCGGAGTAACCCCGGCGTTCAGTGCTGCCGAAGCCTTGCGAGCGACCAGATCGCTGGTTTCCGCGTTGTACTGCCGCCGCTCCGAGTGCCCCACGAGCACGAGCGATGCACCGAACTCAACCAGCATTGCCGCACTCACCTGGCCCGTGTATGCCCCTGAAGCGTGCTCACTGACGTCCTGCCCGCCCCACACTGCGGCGCCGCCAGCCAGTGCCGACTGGGCTTGCCCAAGAAAGGGAAAGGGCACACATACGCCCAGTTTTCCAACGCTGGATGGAGCCGCCGCAACCGCGCCAAGCAGCGCTGCGTTGCCCGCAAGCGAGCCGTTCATCTTCCAGTTGCCAATTACCCAACGATTTCGCAAGCCCATAGTCGCCATCTTGTTGTTTCAGAAAAGTTCAGAAATCAGGAAAAGTGACACATTACCCGCACGCCTTCGCGCTCGGCAACGACCGGCGTTTCGACTGCACAGCGGGCTTCAGCTCGTGGGCAGCGAGGGTGAAAGTGACATCCGCCGGGAGGGTTGACCGGCGACGCCACTTCGCCGCGGATCGCGGCGAAGTGTTGCCTCCCAGTCTGTACTCGAGGCATCGCAGCCAGCAATGCCTGCGTGTAAGGATGTCGTGGCGCCGAGAAAATCTTGGCCGCCGGTCCGATTTCCACCACACGACCGAGGTACATCACGGCCACCCGATCACTCAAATGTCGCACGACGCCAAGGTCGTGACTGATGAAAACATAGGTCAGACCCAGCGCCCGTCTGAGTTCAGCAAACAGATTCAGAACTTGCGCCTGAACCGACACATCGAGGGCCGCCACTGACTCGTCGCAGACCAGCAGCTCCGGTTTCACCGCCAGCGCGCGCGCGATACCGATCCGTGCCCGCTGTCCACCAGAAAACTGATGCGGGTAGCGGTCGAGCGCCGAGTCATCCAGTCCGACCTGTCGCAGCAAAGTGAGGACGTAGCCCCGCATGTCCGTTGCGGTGACCAATCCATGGGCAACCGCAGCTTCGCCCACCTGGCCGACGACCCGCATGCGAGGATTCAGTGACGCCGACGGGTCCTGAAAGATCATTTGCCGGGCGAGTCGCGCCCCACCCCGAGCCCCGGCACTAACCGCCGACGCGGCAGCGCCTCCCAAGTCGGGCGCTGAAAAGATGACCCTGCCACTGCTCGGCGGCATCAACCCGGCGATGATGCGCCCCAACGTGCTCTTGCCGCATCCCGATTCGCCAACAATGCCCAGCACCTCACCGTGGGCAACGTCCAGTGAGACGTCATCAAGCGCCTGGACCACAGTCTCGCGGTGGTTCGCGCCCAGCCGATTTGCCAATCGCTCCGCCCAGCCAAGCGGCTTGACGAAGCGCTTGGAAATGCCCTCAACGCGAAGAATGGGCGCCGAGCCTGAAGCAGCGCTGTTGCCAGTCATGCTTGCTGCTCCGCCGCCGCTTCGAATGCGAAGTGACAGCGCGCCATACGCGCCTGAACGCGATGCGGCGCCGGATCGTCCACGCCGCAACGCCCGCCTGCTTCTGCGCAACGCGGCGCAAAGGCGCACCCAAGGCGTTGGCCGATCAGCTGCGGCGGTGTGCCGGGAATCTGGGCCAGAGGCTGACCTGGTTGGTTTTGCGACGGCAGCGAGCGCAGCAAGGCTCGCGTGTACGGGTGCGCCGGCGAGCCGAGCACCGCCGTCGTCGGCCCCTCTTCGACAATGCGGCCGCCGTACATCACCGCGATGCGGTCGGCAAGACCGCTCACCACCGACAGGTCATGCGTGATCCAGATGACGGCAGTCCCACGGCTGGCGGCCAGCGCCTGCACCTGGGCGAGGATTTGCCCCTGGATCGTCACGTCAAGCGCCGTGGTCGGTTCATCGGCAATCAGCAGCTTCGGGCCATGCAGCAAGGCAATGGCGATCGCTACCCGCTGCCGCATGCCACCGGAAAACTGGTGCGGATACGCCAGCATCCGCTCGCCAGGCGATGGAATGCCTACTTCGGCCAGCGCCTGCTGTGCCCACTCCCGGGCGCGCGCGGCGCTGACGTCAGCATGGGCGCGAATCGCCTCGATGATTTGCGTGTCGATGCGCAGCACCGGATTCAGGGTCAACATCGGATCCTGGAAGATCATCGCAATGTCGCGCCCGCGTAGCGCTCGCCACTCCCGCTCGGCGAGCCCCACCAGCGAGCGACCAGCGAAGCGGATTTCGCCGGCAACGACGCGACCCGGCGCATCAACCAGCCCCATGATCGAAAAGCCGGTCACCGACTTGCCGGACCCGGACTCACCAACCAACCCGAGCACTTCGCCAGCGCCGACGGCGAGATCGACGCCATCGACGGCACGGACTTCGCCGGCCTTGCTGGCGAACCAGGTCTGCAGGCCGCGTACCTCAAGCAGCGGTGCGGTCATTTCGCGAGCCTCGGATTCAGCACATCCCGAAGCTGATCGGCGACGAGATTGATGCTGACGATGGTGAGCAACAGCGCAACGCCGGGGAAGAAGCTGACCCAATACTTGCCGGAGAGCAGATATTGGTAACCGTTGGCAATCAATAACCCGAGCGATGGCTCCGTAATCGGCAAACCCAGCCCAAGAAACGACAAGGTTGCCTCTAGTGCTATCGCATGCGCCACTTGCACCGACGCCACCACGATCAGCGGCGGCAGGCAGTTTGGCAGTAAATGACGCAGCACAATGCGTCCAGCTGACAAGCCGAGCCCCTGTGCGGCGGCAATGTAATCCTTGTTTTTCTCGGCAAGCGCCGCACCGCGCACGGTTCGTGCGTAGTACGCCCATTGCACGGTGACCAGCGCCGCGATGATCTTGCCGATGCCCTGACCGAGGACCGCAAGCAAAATCAGTGCGATCAGGATGGCCGGGAACGACAACTGGATGTCGACCACGCGCATGATCACACTGTCCCAGCGCCCCCCTTTGTAGGCGGCCAGCAGGCCGATCAGCAGGCCCAGCGTCACGGCAATCAGGGTTGAAACCACGCCGACACCGAGACTGATACGCAACCCGTAGAGGATCGCCGACAGCAGATCGCGCCCCTGCTCGTCGCTGCCGAGCAGATAGTGCCCGCCATCCGCCGCCGCGCTACCCGGCGGCAGACGCGCATCAAGCACGTCCAGCTGCGACAGGTCGTAGGGGTTCTGCGGCGACAGCCATGGTGCCCCCAGCGCCGCCAGCACGATCAGCACAAACAGCACCAGACCGAACATCGCCATGCGGTCGGCCGCAAATTCACCGGCCTTTTCGCGCCATAGTGAATTGCCGGCCTGCACTGCATTGGCCATCAATGCGCTCCCGCATCGCCAAGCCGCACGCGCGGGTCGAGCGCGGAGTAAGCCAGGTCCACCAGCAGGTTGATGAACACAAAGAGACTCACGATGATCAACAGATAGGCCACGATCACCGGTCGGTCCAGCACATTGATTGAGTCAATCAGCAACTTGCCCATACCGGGCCAGGCAAACACGCTTTCGGTCACCACCGCAAAGGCAACCACCGAACCGAACTCAAGCCCGATCACGGTGACGATGGGGATCATGATGTTCTTCAGCACATGCACCCCGACGATGCGCGACGCCGACAGCCCCTTGGCGCGGGCGAACTTCACGTAGTCCATCGCCAGCGCCTCACGCACACCGGCGCGCGTCAGCCGGATCAGCAGCGACAGTTTGAATAACGCCAGATTCACCGCCGGCAGGATTAGATGGGCCCAGCCATCTGCTGTGAGAAAGCTCCAGCCAACGCCAAATATCTCCCGCGTTTCGCCACGTCCGTTTGACGGCAACCAGCCGAGAAACACCGCGAAAAGCATGATCAGCATCAGCCCCACCCAAAAGGTCGGCAAACTGAAGCCAAGAATTGAACCGGCCATGATGGTCTTGCCAATGACACCATTCGGTCTCAGGCCCGCGATCAGGCCGAGCGGGATACCAATGCCAACAGCGAGCAGCATTGCTACGAAGGCCAGCTCCAGCGTCGCCGGCATGCGGTTGAGTATCAGTTCCAGCGCTGGCACGCCATGCGCAAAGCTGCGCCCGAGATCGCCAGTTATGGCGCCAAGAACGAAATTGCCGTACTGTGCCCACAGCGGTTTGTCGAGCCCCAGTGCAACGATCGCACGATCGCGCTCGGTCTGATCGGCCTGACTGCTGATCAGGATGTCAACCGGGTTGCCGATCAGGTAGACGCCGACGAATACCAGCACGCTCATCGCCAGCAGCACCAGCAGTGATTGCGTCAGTCGACGGAGAAGAAACGCCAGCATTCAGAGTTTTGGTGGTGGCTGGTGGCGATATTTGCGCTACGCTACCAGTGAAAGATCGACTGTCAACGCGCCGATTCTAATCAGCGTTGGGCATCGATGTGCCCCGGCCGTCCGCTTCGCGTCAATGCATCGCGGCCAGGCCTCAATTACTCGCAGGAGGACGCCGTATGAACATTTCCAGCCGCACCCGACACGCTTTCGGCGGTGCGCCCAAAATTGCCGTGGGGGCCTTGCTGCTTGCTGCGCTGTCATCCGGCGTTGCCGCCGCTTCCGACGTCTGGCTTTACAGCGGGCGCGATTTCACTGGCGCCTTTGCGCGCATCTCGCGGTCCGAGGCCAATCTGCCCATCGGCGCTGCGCGTTCGCTGCGGGTTGCGACCGGCGTGTGGGAAGCCTGCACCGGCGCCAACTTCACCGGTGACTGCCGCCGCCTGTCGCCCGGCGACTACCGTGAACTGGGTGGCCGCTACGGCGACACGGTCATGTCGCTTCGCGATGTCACCTATGCGTCGGCCGGCGTCGGCTACGCGCCCGCCCGAATCCAGCTCTATGATCGCACTGGCTTCCGTGGCCGCACCATGACCTACGAGCAGAGCATTGCTGATATCGACGCCGGCAGCCGGTTCACCGCTGCGTCCGCCATTGTTACCGGCGGCACCTGGGAGGTCTGTACCGATTACAACTTCGGCGGCCGTTGCCAGGCACTGCCACCCGGGCAATACAACGATCTGGGCTCGCAGCTGAACTACCGCATCGTCAGTGTGCGCGTCGTCGATGGCGGTCGTCCGACGCCGCTGCCAGCGGTTCCACCGATTGCGGTCGCGCCGCCGCCGGTTGCACCGCCACCGGCATGGAACAATGATCGCGTCCGTGTTGAGGTATTCACCAACCCCAATTTCACCGGCGCCGCGATGACGCTGGACAACGACATCGACAACCTGCGCAACAGTGGTTTCAATGACCGCATCCAGTCGATGCGCGTGTTCGGCGGCAACTGGGAGGCCTGCGAAGATCGTGATTTCGGTGGCAGCTGCATGGTGTTCGGGCCGGGCGACTACCGCCGTCTGCCGCCACAGCTTGATCGCTCGATTTCGTCGCTGCGCCGCGTGGGCGAGCCGAGCTGGAACGGCCTGGTACCGGGCGGCGGCGCCTATGTGGTGATGGACCAGGGCGCCGGGCGCAGCCGCCATCCGGTGTGGCTCTATGAACACAGCAATTTCAACGGCCGCACGGTGCGCGCCACGGGTGATGTTGCCGATCTTGGGTCAAGTGGCCTCAACGATGCCACCTCGTCGATCTTCATCAGCTTCGGCACCTGGCAATTCTGCGAGGATTCAAATTACCGTGGCCGCTGCCTCACGCTCGGCCCAGGCCAGTACAACGAAATGCCACCCGGCATGAACGACAGCATCTCGTCGTTCCGCCGCGTTCGCTAACGATCAGCTGCGGGTTCATTGCACTATGTCTGAAGTCAGCTACGACGATCTCTTCACCACCGCGAAAACGATTGCCGTGGTTGGTCTGTCCGACAACCCGAGCCGCCCAAGCTTCGAGGTGGCGCAAGTGATGCAGCGGGCCGGCTTCCGCATCATCCCGGTGAATCCGCGTGCTGCCGGACAAAGCATCCTTGGAGAGCCGTGCGTCGGCGCCTTGAGTGAAATTGCGGTGCCGGTGGATATCGTGGATTGCTTCCGTCGCAGCGAAGAGATGGTCGAGGTGGCCCGCGCTGTCGCGGCCATGTCGCTGAAGCCGAAGGTGCTGTGGATGCAGATTGGGGTGATGAACGAAGAAGCTGCGCAGATCGCACGCGACGCTGGCATTGCGGTTGTGCAGAACCACTGCATCAAGATCGAGTACCGCAGCTGGAAGGCTGGCCAGTAGGTTACGCTTCGTATCGTTCGGCTCCGATCTGCGACTTTTATCGGTGCCCTGTTCAGTTTGCGCGGGGGTTGTCATGCGATCAGGCTCATCACGATTTGGACTTGCAGCGGCGACCTTGCTCGCCTGTCTGTCGCTTCTGTCGGCCCCTGTTGCTGCCCGGGGTGCCTGCGCGTTGGGCCAGAGCATCACGGTCGCCGAGCTGCCAAAACAGGGACGGGACACCCTGGCACTGATCGCCTCCGGCGGCCCGTTTCCACATGGTCGGGATGGTGTCGTCTTCGGCAACCGCGAGCGGATTCTGCCCAAAGCTCCACGCGGCTACTACCACGAATACACCGTGCGTACGCCGGGCGCGCGCAATCGCGGCGCGCGACGCATTGTTTGCGGTGGCGACCAGCGCGCGACGGAGCCTTGCTACTACAGCGACGACCACTACCAGTCGTTCAAGTGCATCGTCCGTTAACCCGTACCGTACGCAGAACACCGAGGGGTTGCCATGAAAAACGCCGTGCATGATTTCCGCGCCGAGACCGTCCTCAAGGTTGACCTAAAAGGCGTCCGTTCGAAGAAAGCCCTGCTGGAGGCGCTCGCCGCCGGGCTCAAGCTGCCCCGCCATTTCGGGCATAACTGGGACGCCCTCGCCGATTGCCTGATGGATGACGGCTGGGCAAAAGGGCCACCAGGCGCCTCGATCACTGCGCTGCTACTCGACAGCAAGGGGGGCGACAAGCGCTTCGGCGATGACTGGACAACGCTGCTCGATATCCTCGACGAAGCCTGTATCTGGTGGGGCGAGAAAGATCGCGTGTTCCGCGTGGTGCTTGCCTGAGCGCTCGTTCCGGTGCGGGGCTTTGCGCTTTTTTGCTTCGCGGCCGCTGCGATTCTGGTCGTCATCGGCCTGTTCGCTTTTCTGCGTTGGCCGGGCCGGGCCTTCTGGTGGTTCTGGATCGTCGCAGTGTTTTTAGCCTTGTGGGGACGCAACTGCCTGATTGCACGAAACTCGGACGATCACGACGACTCGCCACTCCATGCAATCATCGACGCCTCGCGTTGGTGGCGGTAGCGCCCAAAAATCCCCGATCCACAGCCAATGAAAATCCCCCGTTCGGTTCTAGTCGTCATCTTCACTGACGACGGCCAGACGCTGCTGATTGAGCGCGCTGACTATCCCGGCTTCTGGCAATCGGTCACCGGATCGCAGGACGAAGGCGAATCGTTTGCCGAGACAGCTGCCCGCGAGGTCGATGAGGAAACCGGCTTTCGTGCGGCCGATTTCGGCGGCTTGATTGACCTCGACTACGAGAGCGTCTACTGCATCTATCCGCGCTGGCGGTACCGCTACCCGCCGGGCATCACGCACAACCGAGAGCGCTGTTTCGCGTTGCGCCTGCCGTCCACGCTGACACCGACGCTGGCCCCGCGCGAGCACGTCGCCTGGCAGTGGCTGCCGTTCGCCGCTGCTGCCACAACGGTGACCTCATGGAGCAACGCTGCGGTATTTGACGCTCTTTCAGTCAAAATCGCGGCACTTCATTGCTCGCCATCGTCTTAGCGTGCCGTATTGGCTTTTTGCTGGAAGCCTTGACCAATCTGGGCTCAACCGGTATTTCGATGAAAAGTCGACTATTGATCATTTCGCGCCTGGAGCCCTGATCGTTCGCCATTCCTGAATAAAGTTGATTGCCTTTTGATGTTTCCGATTACCCGTTGCGCCGGCACTGCCCAATGGCCATGAGTTTGCCCCGCGCCGTTTTTTTTGATTTCGACGGCACCCTCGTCGACAGTGCGCCGGACCTCGCTGGTGCTGTCAACGACATGCGCGTCGAGGATGGCATGCCCGCGCTTCCGCTCGAGTCGCTGCGGCCGTATGCCACCTATGGTGCCCGCAGCCTGCTGAAAGCCGGGCTCGGCCTGACACCCGACGACCCGGACTACGACGCGCAGCGCAAACGCTTTCTGGCTATCTACGACCGCCGCAAGCTGGACCACACCCACCTCTTCGATGGCGTGCTGGAGCTGCTGATCGCGCTGGAACGCCGCGGCCTGATCTGGGGCATCGTGACCAACAAGAATTCGCGGCTGGCCGAGCCGATGATTCACGAATTGCTGCGCGACCGTGCCTTCACGCCAGCCGCCGTGGTGTGCGGTGACAGCACACCAACACCGAAGCCGCACCCGGCGCCGCTGCTGCTGGCCGCGCGCGATGCCGAGATTGAGGCAACCGACTGCTGGTTCGTCGGCGATGGCGAGAGCGACATGCGCGCGAGCCTCGCCGCCGGCATGAAGCCCGTTCTTGCTACCTACGGCTACGTGCCGGACATCGGGCACGCCCGTAGTTGGGGCGCGCATCACGAGATTGGCAAGCCGCTCGATCTGCTCGGGATTCTGCCGCGCCTTGATTGGTCTTGATCGCAGGCGAGCCGCGCGACTACTTCTTCAGTTCCGTCGGGTGGTGCGACACCAGTTTCGCCGTGCTCAGGTAACGGTCCATCGCGTCTCGGCTGGCGAATTCCGGTGTCGTGTCGGGCACACCGAGGTAGTACACCGTCACCGCCGGTTTGTCGGCGCGCCAGTCGGCCTCGCTCCGGTAGAAGTGGATTTCGCGGCTGGTGAAATCGGCAAAGCTGTCGCGGTCGGACTCAATGCGCGCCTCCGCCCCAAGCGTTACGCCCTTCTCCACCCGTTCACGCTTCTTGCTGAAGGGATCGACGCCGTCAATGGCGACATGGCTGAACTTGCGCCCGGTGTTGACTACCCGCAGCCACACCGCCGCGCGGTCCGGCTTGTCTGCGGTCGGCTGTTTGAGCACCGCCCAGACCACCGCCACGTCGCCTGCGGCAAACACCGCGTCGGCACCGTGCAGCGCCACCGCCTTGCCATCGCCTTGCGCCGCAGCCAGGTTGATACCCAGCCCCAATCCGGCGACGGCGATCAGCGCTGCGCCATACAGGCACCAGTGACGTTGAAGCAGTTTTTTCATGATCCAGCAATCACGTGATTCTGTTCCGCCGGGAACAGCACCTGCACCGCTTCGCCTGCAGAAAAGGCATCGCCGCGGCCTTGACCGAACAGACTGGCCTGTATGAGCTGATCGCCAATCGCAACGTGGTACTCGGTCTTCTCGCCAAGAAAGGTGCGGCTGACCACCTTGCCGGCGATGCCGGCCGCGCCGTTGCCAGCCCGTGCAAGACCCACCCGTTCCGGACGGATCATCACCCGCACGGCGTCACCAGCTTTGGCACCTGCCGGTGCCGCATGGGCACCCAGCGTCTGCCCCAAAACTTCGATAGCCGCACTGCCGCTGGCACCGTCAAGTAACGTCGCGGGCAGCAAATTGGCGCGGCCGATGAAACGGGCGACGAACTCGTTGCACGGATAGTCGTACAGGTCTTCCGCGGTTTCCACCTGCACCAGCACGCCCTTTTCCATCACTGCGATGCGATCGGAGATGGCCATCGCCTCTTCCTGATCGTGCGTCACGTAGACCGTGGTGATGCCGAGGCGTTTCTGCAAGTCCTTGATTTCACTTCGCATCTGGATGCGCAGCTTGGCATCGAGATTCGACAGCGGTTCGTCGAACAAAAGAATCCGTGGCCGGAACACAATCGCACGTGCCAGCGCCACCCGCTGCTGCTCGCCGCCCGAGAGCTGGTGTGGCTGCTGCTGTCCGTAGCCAGTCAGCCCCACCACGCCAAGCACGTCGTTCACGGCGCGCTTGATCTCCTCGTCCGGCTTCTGCTGGACCCGCAGGCCGTAGGCCACGTTCTCGAACACCGAGAGATGCGGGAAGATGGCGTAGTTCTGGAACACGAAGCCGATGTTGCGTTCGCTCGCGCGCAAACCGGTCACGTTGTGCTCGCCGATGTACACATGGCCGCGCGTCGGCTGCTCGAAGCCGGCAATCATGCGCAGCGTCGTCGTCTTGCCGCACCCGGACGGGCCCAGCAGCGTGAGCAGCTCGCCCGGCTGCACGTTGATCGACACATCCTTCACCGCGAAGATTTCACCCTTCACGGCATGGTGAAACCCTTTTGACACGGCATCGAGCCGGATCGGTACCGGCGTGTGCGCCGACGTGACTTGCGTTGTTGTGGCATCTGACACGCCATTAACCTCCAAGAATGCTTTCCACGCGCCCGCCCTCGCCCGTGCGGAAGCGTGCGAGCAGCTTGCCGATGACCCAGAGCACCACGTAAACCACCACCACGACGAACACCGAGAATGCCGCCGCCGGCCCGAGCGAGAGCTCGGTCATGTTCTCCAGGATGCGCACGGTCACCAGCGTCCAGTTGATCGAGATGAGAAAGATCGTCGCGCTGATCGCCGTCATCGAACGGATGAACACCACGCCGAGCCCCGAGAAGAACGCCGGCATGATCAGCGGCAGCGTGATGCGGCGGAAGGTGGTGAAGCTGCTGGCGCCGAGGCTTTCCGAGGCCTCTTCGAGGCTCTTGTCGATCTGGTGCAACAGTGCGACCGTCGCGCGGATGCCGGTCGGGCTGTAGCGGAAGATGTAGCAGGCGATGATGATGGTCGCGGTGCCGGTCAGCTCCAGCGGTTTTTCGTTGAAGGCCAGCAGATAGGCGATGCCAACGATGGTGCCGGGCAGTGCGTAGTTGATCATCGACACCAGCTCCAGTGTGCGGCGCCCGATGAACTGCTTGCGCGCAACCAGATAGCCCACCAGCACACCGTACAGTCCACCGAGCGGCATGCCAATCGCCGCGATGATCAGCGTGTCGCGGATCGCCGGGATGCCTTCGGTGAAGATCACGTGATAGTGCTTGAAGGTCAGCGAGTGATTGGCGCCGAAGGCCACCACCAGCGAGGCGAACAGCAGCACCAGATAGAAGTAGGCCACCGCCGCCGCCACCACACCGCAGGCGGCGAACAGCATGTAGCGCATGCCCGGCGTGAGGATTTCGACGCTGCTCTTCGATCCGGCTTTGCCACTCACGGTGACGAAACTGCGGCCCGCCAGCCAGTAGCGCTGCAGGAAGAAAACAATCGCCGCCGGCACCAGCAGCAGGATCGACAGCAGCGCCCCGCCGCGCAGATCAAACTGGCCAGTGATCTGCAGGAAGGCTTCGGTCGGCAGCACCGGGAAGCCATTGCCCGACAGGATCAGCGGCGTAGCGAAATCCGCCAACGAACAGGCGAACAGCAGCAGGAAGGCGTTGGCAATACCGGGCAGCGCCAGCGGCAGCGTCATGGTGCGAAATACCCGCCAGCGCGTGGCGCCCATGCTGAAGGCGGCGTTCTCGATATTGGGGTCGATGCTGGCGAGGATCGGCCGCAGCGTCAGATAGGCAAGCGGGAAGTAGGTGATGATCTCCGCCGCCGCCGTGCTCATGAAGCCGTAGACGACAAAGCCCTTGATGCCGAGCAGATCGTAGGTGATCAGCCCGCGGGCACCAAACGAGAACAGGATCGCTACCGAGATGGTGAACGGCGGCGAGATCAGCGGCAGCAGCGTGGCTGTATCGATGAAGCCCATCACCCGCTTGCTGAGTCCGGCGCGCACGGCGGTGAAGGCGAACAGGAATCCCAGTGCGGTGCCACCCACGCCAACCGCCAGCGCCAGCAGCAGACTGTTCAGGAATGCCTTGCGGTGGTTTGGATTGCCGACGACGTCCAGAAACGGCTGCAACACGAACGCGCCATCGTCGAAAAACGCCCGACCGAAGAGCCGTGCCAACGGATACAGCACGAAGATGCCGAGCAGCACCCAGAGCACCAGCACGATGCCAGCGATGAACGGGTCGCGCTTTTGGGTGGCGACGGATGTCGGGAAGTCTGCTGTCATCGGAGCAACGTTTGAGCCCCTCCCCCCTCGTGGGGGAGGGGTTGGGGAGAGGGGGTAGCGGAGCAACAGGTCGGTCGACGCGTCTGACCCACCGTCACCCTCTCCCCTGGCCCCTCCCCCCTCAAGGGGGAGGGGAACCAGCGAGCTTCAGCCACGCCGACTCAAATTCACATCTACTTGGCGTTCAGCACCTCAGCCACCCAGCGGTCAACAATGCGCTTGCGGTTGTTGCCGGCGTACTCATCGTCAATCGGGATGATCTTGGCGTTCTTTAGAATCGCCGCTAGCGAGGCCTCGGTCTTCACCTGTGGGTGTGCCGGCACAAAGTTGATCTTGTTCGGCGCATAGAGTGACTGCATCGCCGGGCTGGTGGCCCAATCAATCAGCTTCTTCGCGGCTTCAGGGTTCTTGGCCCCCTTGACCATGGCGATGCCTTCGGCGGCAGCGCCGATGCCCTCTTTCGGGAAACTGATCTCGACGTCGTAGCCTTTGGCCTTGGTATCGAGCGCGTCGACGATGAAGAAGATGCCACCCGCCGCCTGGCCAAGCCCCACCGGCAGCGTGCCGCCGCCGCCGCTCTTGGTGTAGGTCTGGATGCTCTTGCCCATCTTCTTCATGAAGTCGAAGGCCTTGGTTTCGTCGCGGCCGTAGACCTCCAGCACCGAGAAGATGCGGGTGACTGCGGTGCCGGACGTGCGCGCATCGGCCATCTGCAGCATGTTGGCGTAGGCCGGGTTCAGCCAGTCGTTCCACGAGGTAGGCGCGGCAAGCTTGTTGTCGGTGAGGAACTTCTTGTTGGTCATGAACACCAGCGGGTCGTCGGCGATGGCCGTCCACATGCCGCCCTCGTGCTTGAAGCGAGCAGGCAACGCAGCGAAAGCCGCGGGTTTGTAAGCCTCGAAGATGCCCTCTTTCACGCCAGCGCCGAAGGTTTCGACCGGGCCGCCGAACAGCACGTCGACCTTCGGATTGCCCTTCTCGGCAATCAATCGCGCCAGTGCCTCACCGGACGAAAAGCGCAGGAAGTTGACCTTGACGCCGCTCTGCTTCTCGAACTCCTGCAGCATCGGCCGCGCCCAGTTCTCCGGCCAGATCGAATAAACGTTGAGCGTTTCCGCGGCGTTGGCCGTCCCGAACGACGCGGCCATGGCGCCTGCCAGCAGACCGGCGCTCGCCAGTCGGCGGAACCCGTTGGCGGCGTGGTGAATGAAACTCATGCGAACCTCCCTTACAACTTTTCAGGTCAATACAGATTTGTTAGGATAATCACATAGGACCATCCGGCTGTCAATTTGCGTTGCACAAAAGTGACTCAATCCTCTGATCATCTTTTCGTTAAAATGGCGTCCGTGCTGGGCTCAAAGCGCAAAACGATGAGAAGTCGACTTTTTGTCTTTCTGCCTTTCAAGCCCATTAAGAATGCGATATTGACGAAAAAGCTGATTGCCGAGATGTCATGAAAGCCGCCTCGCCACGTTCTCGACAGGGTGCCGCGATCCGTGCCGGCTCTGGCGCTGCGTTGAGCGCGGCGGCAGGCGCGATCCCGCGTCGCACGCAACGCATGAGCACGCTCGCCCGCGTCCTCGCGGAGCGTGGGCCGCTACACCTGCGCGACGCGGCCGCGTTGCTCGGCGTGTCCGAGATGACCGTCCGCCGCGACATCGCCACCCGCGCCGACCTGATCGCCTATCTAGGCGGGCACCTGCTGCCTGCCGGCGGACTGGTCAACGGCAATGTCGCTCAGTACGCCCTCAGCGACGAAGAACAGAGCCACACAGCCGCCAAGATCGCCATCTGCCAGCGCGCAGCCGCCCTCATCGAGGATGGCGATACGGTGTTCATCGATTGCGGCTCGACCACCCCGCACCTCGCCGCCCGCATCCCGCAAGGCATCCGCGCCACGGTCATCTGCTACTCCTTGAACGTTGCCAATATTCTTTGCAAAAACAATGACTTGCGAGTTATTCTTCTCGGAGGACTTTGGCACTCCTCTTCGGCCAGTTTCAGCAGCGAAGAATCGTTGGCCCAGCTCGGCCGGCTCGGCATCAACAAGGCTTTCATCTCCGCAGCGGGCGTAGATCTGCTGCGCGGCGCGAGCTGCGTGCAGTTTCACGAGGCGCCGGTCAAACAGGCAGCGATGGCGCGCAGCGTACAGAAGGTTCTGCTGGTCGACGCATCCAAGTTCGGCCAGGTCAAGCCCGCGTTTTTCGCCCGCGTTGACGAGTTTGACCAGATCATTACCGATGACGGCGTGACGCCCGACGTGGCAGGCCATAAGCCGCTGGCAGGCCGATTGACCGTTGCTTCCGCGAGCTAGGCAAGGCGCCGGCAAGTCTGTCGTCGTAATTCCGGCGCAATCCGCCGCACCGGCCGGCCTTCATCGCCATCACCAGCCGGTCAAGGGCATCTCAAAGCGTCAACAGCAATGGTCTTGAACCCGACCGGGGAATCTAGTATTCTTTCCAACAAATGTTAATTTTGTAACATTTGTATGACCAATTCAGCCGTAAGCACATCTCCAGCAGCGACATTCCCGCGCAATCCCGGCATGCCACTCGATCTCGACCGGATCGAAGGCGCCCGCGTCAATCTGAGTGCTGTCGAGCGCCGCGCCTCGACGCTCACCACCCGCCGCTCGGTCAAGAAGGAATGGCAGGCCGCCTGGCTGGTCAAGGCCATCACCTGCATCGACCTCACCACGCTGTCGGGCGACGACACCCCTGACCGCGTGGCGCGTCTGTGCGCCAAGGCGCGCGCACCGCTGCGGGCCGATCTGGTGGACGCATTGGGACTACCGGCCATGCCCACCGTCGGCGCGGTCTGCGTGTACCCGACGATGGTGGCGCCTGCCGTGCGCTCGCTGGCGGGCAGCGGCATTCCCGTCGCCTCCGTAGCGACCGGCTTTCCGGCCGGGCTGATGCCGCTCAAGCTGCGCCTTGCCGAGATCCGCTACGCGGTGGAAGAAGGTGCGGACGAAATCGACATCGTGATCAGTCGCGCGCTGGTCTTTCGCGGCGACTGGCAGCAGCTCTACGACGAAATTGTCGCGATGCGCGAGGCCTGCGGAGACGCGCACATGAAGGCGATCCTCGCGACGGGGGAGCTGGCAAGTCTGCGCAGCGTCTATCGCGCCAGTTGGGTGGCAATGATGGCCGGCGCCGATTTCATCAAGACCTCGACGGGCAAGGAGCCGGTCAACGCCACCCTGCCAGTCGGTCTGACCATGGTCCGCGCGCTCCGTGATTACGGCGAAGCGACCGGCCATCTGATCGGTTTCAAGCCGGCGGGCGGGCTCAAGAGCGCGAAAGACGCGCTCGCCTGGTTCACGCTGATGAAGGAGGAAATGGGCAATCGCTGGCTGCAACCCGATCTCTTCCGCTTCGGCGCCAGTTCCATGCTGGGCGACATCGAGCGCCAGATCGAACACTTCGTGACCGGCCGCTACTCGACCGGCCACCGTCACGCTGTTGCCTGACCAGGCCGCCATCATGCCCAAAATCACCGACATTCTGAACACCATGGACTACGGCGTCGCACCGGAAGGCAACGAGCATGTGACGCGCTGGCTCGACCAGAACCATCGCCGTTTCGGCCACTTCATTGACGGCAAGTTCACCACGCCGCCGAAGAAATCTGCGCAACAGATCGCCGTCGTGAACCCGGCGAATGGCGGTGAGCTCGCCACTATCGCTTTGGGCGGCGAGACAGAGGTTGATGCCGCCGTGACCGCTGCGCGACGTGCGTACAAAGGCTGGTCCGCGCTGCCCGGCAATGCCCGCGCGCGCTACCTGTACGCCCTCGCCCGCCTGCTGCAGAAGCGCGAGCGCTTCTTCTCGGTGCTTGAGTCGATGGATAACGGCAAGCCCATCCGCGAGTCTCGCGATATCGACATCCCGCTGGCGGCACGGCACTTCTATCACCATGCCGGCTGGGCCGACCTGCTCGCCAGCGAATACCCCGGCTACACATCCGTCGGCGTTTGCGGCCAGATCATCCCGTGGAACTTTCCGCTGCTGATGTTGGCGTGGAAGGTTGCACCGGCTCTCGCCGCCGGCAATACGGTGGTGCTCAAACCTGCGGAAGACACACCGCTGACGGCGCTGGCCTTTGCCGAACTTTGCGCCGAAGCCGGGCTGCCGCCTGGCGTGGTCAACATCGTCACCGGCGATGGCAGCACTGGCGCGCTGATCGTCAATCACGACGACATCGACAAGATCGCCTTCACCGGCTCTACCGAGGTCGGCCGTATCATCCGCCAGACCACAGCAGGCAGCGGCAAGAAGCTTTCGCTCGAGCTGGGCGGCAAATCACCCTTCATCGTGTTCGACGATGCCGATCTCGATAGCGCCGTCGAAGGCGTGGTCGACGCCATCTGGTTCAACCAGGGCCAAGTCTGCTGTGCGGGCTCGCGACTGCTGGTGCAGGAGTCGGTCGCCGACCGCTTTCATGCCAAACTCAAAGCGCGCGCCGGCAAACTGCGCGTGGGGGACCCGCTCGACAAGTCCACCGACATCGGCGCCGTCGTGTCGTCGGTGCAGTTGCAGCGCATCGGTCGCCTGGTTGAACAAGGTCGTGCCGAAGGCTGCGAATGCTGGCAACCGGACGGTGCGGTGCCCGGCAAGGGCTTCTACTTTCCGCCAACGCTGTTCACAGGGGTCAGCCCGGCCGCCACCATCGCGCAGGAGGAAATCTTCGGACCAGTACTGGTCAGCACCACGTTCCGCACGCATGACGAAGCCATCGCGCTGGCCAATAACACCCGCTACGGACTGGCGGCTTCGGTCTGGTCGGAGAACATCAATGTGGCGCTGGACGCCGCTGCCCGCATCAAGGCCGGCGTGGTGTGGATCAATTCGACCAATCTGTTCGACGCCGCCGCTGGCTTCGGTGGCTACCGCGAGAGCGGCTTTGGTCGCGAAGGCGGTCGTGAAGGGCTTTACGAATACTTGAAGCCGGTGTCGTCGGCGGTTTCCCGCAAGCCTGCCGCCGCTACGGCCCGCCTCGGCGCGTCACCGGTGGCCACCACAACGGCTGCGCGAGGCAACACGCCGGAGCTTGACCGCACCGCCAAGCTCTATGTCGGCGGCAAACAATCCCGTCCCGACGGCGGCAACAGCTACACGGTGTTCGGCGCCAATGGCAAGCCACTCGGCCAAGCCGGGCTTGGCAACCGCAAGGACATCCGCAACGCCGTTGAAGCCGCGCATGGGGCCAGTGGCTGGTCCGGCTACACCGCCCACAATCGGGCGCAGGTGCTGTTCTTCCTGGCGGAGAACCTGGAGCAGCGCAGTGAAGAATTCGCCGCACGCCTGCAAGCACTGTGCGGCGGCTCCATCACTCGGGCAAGTGAGGAAGTCGCCCAGACCGTCGCCCGCATCATGTTCTACGCCGCACACGCCGACAAGTTCGATGGCGCGGTACACCCTACTCGCAGCCGCAACGTGACGCTGGCCATGCCTGAGCCCTGGGGCGTGGTGGGCATTGTCTGCCCGGATGAAGCGCCGCTGCTCTCGCTGATTTCGCTGACAATGCCGGCGATCGCGATGGGCAACCGCGCGGTCGCCGTGCCGTCTGCAGCACACGCGCTGATCGCCACCGACCTGTACCAGGTGCTTGAAACCAGCGACGTTCCCGGCGGTGTGTTCAACATCGTCACCGGCGAGCGGGATGTGCTCGCGAAGACACTGGCGGAGCACGACGACGTGGCCGCGCTCTGGTACTTTGGCGGCGCCGAGGGCGGCAGCATGGTCGAGCGCGCCTCCAGCGGCAACCTGAAAGCCACCTGGGTAGAGGTCGCCGGCGCTCGTGACTGGCGATCCACTACGGCACAAGGGCGGGAATTCCTGCAACGCGCCACGCAGATCAAAAACATCTGGGTGCCGTACGGGGAGTAATTTCCCTAGGGAACCAGTCGTGGCCAGCAGAGTGCAGCCGCACGCAATTACTGGACATGACGCTGCGGAAGGCTTGAATCCGTCTATGCAGGATAGCCACGGTCACCGGGCGGTTGTCTGCCAGTGACCACCCATTTTCCTGTTCAGGAGACCCACATGAATTCCAGCTTCCATCGTCACAGCCCGGTTCGCCGTGTTGCAAGGCTGGTTGCCGTCGCCGCCACTCTCGCGGTCGGCACTGTTGCGCTGCCAGCCCTCGCTCAGTCGGGTGGTGCGCTCAACGCCGCGGCAGTCGAGGAAATCCTCAACACCAGTCTGGCCCAGAAGAAGGGAATGTCCATCTACATGGGCGGTCAGGTCATCAACTGCGTATTCGTTAAACGCATTGATGGCAACACGATCGAAGTGCGCAACCAGCAATTCGGCCGCATCATCCTGCGCGTTGATCGGATCGACGCGATTGCGCTTTCCTGAGCGGACGGCATCGCCATGAGGAAGTTCATCGCCCTGCTCGCCACCGTCTCAGCGCTGGTTGCTGCCACCGCCTTCGCCGCCAGTCCGGCGCAGGAAAAGGCCTTCGTCGACGCCTACCGCGGCGCGTTCGAGAAGAAGGATGCCAAAGCGCTGCATGCCCTGCTCTATAGCAAGGGCGCTGACCCGATGGCGCTCGACTTCTACAAGATGCTGCTGACTGCAGACTTTGGTGCCACCATCATGTCGATCACCCTGGCCGATCTCGACGCCGAAGACCTCAAGCGCCTTGAGGACGCCAAATCGCCAGACGGCCGCCCGATGAAGATGACACTGAAGCCAATCAAAAAGCTCATCCTAAAGACCACAACCAAATCCGCCAACGGCAGCTCCTCCGGCAGCAGCGAGTCGTTCATCGCCGAGCATGAGGGCAAGCTGGTTATTCCGGTGCCTTCTACCGGCAAGTAGCGGGATCAGTGCGCTCGCCCCACAGCACGTCAAGTGCACGTATTGCACATAGCAACGACTGAGGGCCGTGATCAAGCGTCTCGAGCCTTTGCCCAAAGGTGGCATGAGTATCAGGTACACATGATTGGTCATCAGCACGTACCGCGCAGTGCACAACACGTCTCTTCCAATGCTTTGCGAGGCAAGTGGCGTTGGCTGACGTGACTGCTTTAGCCAAAGAAACAGGCATCCCAATTGTCGCCACGCCGCACAATTTGCAACGCTAAGTCCGACCGGTGGACTCGGCGGTGGCGCGGGCATACAGCAATAGAGATTGATCTTCTATCAACCTGACGCCTTTGCCCCCCTGCGGTGGGCACGGCGTGCCTACCCTACCGGGCGGAGAAGATTCAGCGAATTCGTTGAAATACGAATGCCCGACGAGTCACCTCGGCTTTGCCGACCTTGCCACCCAACAAAAATGCTGTACGGCGCTGAATCGTTGTAATGGTTTCGTAAACCAAGCTGCCTGATGTGTCAACGAACATAGACGTTTTCTCGTGCATATCACCCGCGTTCCCTTCCCCTGCGAGCGGCGCATCGGTCTCATTGATGAACGCCTCATCGATGCAACGCCACGGTGCGCGGGAACCTAAAAGGTATGGGCCAACCCTGGTTCCATCGCGATCGATCGCGAAGACTCGCAACAGCTCCCCATCGACGGCCTCCAAACGCACAGCATCAATCTTCCCGTTGAGGCCAGGAAAGTCTAGTCGTGCCCCGTCGAATACGCGCCAATGCAGGCCAGTTCGAAGCCTGTGACGCTCCGGCCCGTCCACAATCGGCCCTGTATTCTCGTATGTACCAGATATAGTGGCGCATGGAGGGTCTGCCTTCTCGCCCACAGTAGTCTGCGCGCGCAAGACTGCGTTGAGTGACAACAGGAGCACAAGCGTTGCAACAAGAGAGAATCGACCAGCACGGTAATACATGCGAATTACTTCTGCTTCCTTGGGGGCACGCCGTACAAGATTAAAGGTACAAGATTAAAGGGGTCAGGTTGGATATTCCGCAGCACAACCTATCTTACTTTGCTGAACACCACGCGCAAATTCAGGCACACTTGGACTGATGCGGGCGCTCTCCCGCAAATTCAGGGATCAGGCGTGAACGGGGAAACACTCGAAGGCAGTCAAAAGCAGACACAAAATCGCGACGCGACAGACGTGGCTTCGTCGGCCGGCGCCAATCGGCAAGCTCATGGCAGCGTCTGGCGCTGGATCCCGACGCTCTACTTTGGTCAGGGCATTCCTTACGTCGCGGTGATGACGCTTTCGGTCATCCTGTACAAGAACCTCGGCATCTCCAACACCGACATTGCGCTCTATACGAGCTGGCTCTACCTGCCCTTCGTGATCAAGCCGCTGTGGTCGCCGTTTGTGGACATGTTCCGCAGCAAACGCTGGTGGATCGTCTGGCTTGAGCTGCTGATCGGCAGCGCTTTCGCACTGGTGGCGCTGACACTGCCGACCAGCAACTTCTTTCAATTGAGCCTGGCGGTGTTCTGGTTGCTGGCATTCAGCGCGGCGACCCATGACATCGCCTCCGATGGTTTCTACATGCTGGGTCTACAGCAGCATGAGCAGGCCGCTTATGTCGGCATTCGCAGCACTTTCTTCCGGCTCTCGATGATCACCGGTCAGGGCGGCCTCGTCTATCTGGCTGGCAAGCTCACTGAAATGACCGGCAACGTGTCGGCGGCGTGGTCCATCGTGTTCTTCCTGCTCGGCGCGATGTTCATCTCGCTGTTCCTTTGGCACAGCCTGATCCTGCCGCGACCGGCGAACGACATCGGCAACGTCGCTACCGACGAGCACGGACGGCCGGCCCCGATCGGCCAAGCCTTTGTGCTGGTCTTTCTGAAGTTCCTGCGCAAGAAGGAGATCGTCACCATCCTCGCCTTCCTGCTGCTGTATCGCTTCGCCGAATCGCAACTGGTGAAGATCGCACCGGTATTCCTGCTCGACAAGGCCGAGAATGGCGGGCTCGGGCTCTCCACCGCCACGGTGGGTGTGGTCTACGGCACCATCGGCGTCATCGCGCTGACCGTGGGTGGCCTGTTGAGTGCCTGGCTAATATCGCGCCATGGTATGCAGAGATGGTTGTGGCCGATGGCCTTGGCAATCAATGTACCGAACGCGGTCTACGTCTATATGGCGCTGGTGTTACCCAGCAGCGTTGAGCTGATTGCCACGCTGGTCGCCATTGAGCAATTCGGCTATGGCTTCGGCTTTACGTCTTACGTGCTCTACATGATCATGACTGCGAAAGGCGACCATCAAACCGCGCACTACGCGATCTGCACCGGGTTCATGGCGCTGGGCATGATGCTGCCCGGCATGCCGAGCGGATGGTTGCAGTCGCAGATGGGTTACAGCAATTTCTTCATCTGGGTCTGCGTGGCAACCATTCCGAGCTTTGTGGTGACCGCGCTGATCCGCATCGAGCCAGGATTCGGCACCAGGCAACGTGACGGTTAAGCGGTCTGCCAGACGCCGTCGCGCAGCATCTCGCACGGCGAGAAATTCGCCTTGTAGCTCATCTTGTCGCTGCCCTCGATCCAGTAGCCAAGGTAGACGTACTGCAGGCCGAGCCGTTTGGCCTGCTCGATCTGCCACATGATGCCGAAGGTGCCCAGGCTGCCGTGAATCTCGGGTTCGTAGAAGGTATAGACGGCTGACAGGCCATCAGCAAGGATGTCGATCAGGCTGACCATGATCAGCGCGCCATCGGCATCACGGAACTCCACCAGCATGGTGTCGACATGACTTTGCAGCAGGAAGTGCTGGTATTGCTCGCGGCTGTCGCGATCCATCCCGCCACCGTGGTGGCGCAGCCGCTGATAGCGCAGGTAAAGCTCGTAGTGCTCCGGGCGATATTCGAGCGGCACGACGCGCGCCCGGTACTCTCGCGAATGCCGTAGCCAGGCCCGCTTCTGACTACGTGTCGGTATGAAGGTTGCCATCGGCACCCTGAGCGGCGTGCAGGCATTGCAACCATCGCAATTGGGTCGGTAGACAAACGTCCCGCTGCGACGAAAACCCATGCGCAGCAACTCACCATAGACCCGGCTGTCAATCAGGTGACTGGGCGTTGCCACCTGCGAGCGCGCCACCCGTCCGCCCACATAGCTGCAGGGGTATGGCGCCGTTGAATAAAACTGCAGCGCCTGCCAGGGGATGTGTGCGAGATCGTTGAGTTTGCTCATTGATGATTCAGCAGCGTTCGCTAACCCGCCATTCCCTTAGGCCGTCTTCGCCGTCCTAGTCAGGCTGGCGCCGAGGTCGGCGTCAAATTGCCATCGACCCTGCAGTGAAACGTCTGCCGGGGAGTTTACCAACCGCTGCAGCCGTTGCAGAAATTCCGCCCGCCGTATCGGCGCTGCGCCAAGGGATGCCAGATGATCGGTGTTCTGCTGGCAATCGACCAGCTCAAACTGCCAGCGACGCAACTGCTCCACCAAGTGGGCGAAGGCGATCTTTGACGCGTCGGTGCGTCGCATGAACATGCTCTCGCCAAAGAACACGCGTCCAAGTGCAATGCCGTAGAGTCCGCCGACGAGCTCACCATCGACCCAAGTCTCCACCGAGTGCGCCAAGCCTCGCTTGTGCAGTTGAGTGTAGGCAGCGATGATCGCCTCGCTGATCCAGGTGCCGTCCTGATCCGGCCGAAGCTCGGCGCAGGCGCGCATCACCGCCTCGAAGCTGCTGTCGACCCGCACCTCGTACACCGTATTGCGCAATGTCTTGCGCAGACTGCGATGCAGGCGGAAATCCTGCGGTCGCAACACCATGCGGGGATCCGGGCTCCACCACAGCACCGGCTGACCCTCGCTGTACCAAGGGAAGATGCCTTGGCCATAGGCATCCAGCACGCGGTCAGCGGTCAGCTCGAGCCCGGCGCAGAGCAAGCCATTGGGATCGGTCAGCGCGTCGGTTGCCGGCGGGAATGCATCACCGCTGTCAAGCCAGGCAATCATGCGCTCGGCCGAATCATCACTCGCCCATCTGCAGCAACAGGCCACGACGGCGTCCTGCCTCGACCAGTTGCCGGAACACGATTGCGCCAAAGCCAAGATAGGCAACGGCAATGGCCAGCGACCACGCGAGCAAGTCCCAGCGAGCCTGCCCATCAATGAGGGCCGCACGCATCGCTTCGAACGTCCAGGCTGTAGGCATCGCCAACGCCACCCACTGCAACCATTGGGGCAGCACTGCAACCGGGTAGTAAGCCCCCGACAACGGCCCGATCAGGAACACTACAGCCCAGCCGATTTCCTCCGCGCCCAGACCAAAACGCAACACCAGACCGTTGGCAATCAGACCAATCGCCCAGCCGAACACCAGCAGGCACCCCAGACAACCCGCCAGCACGGCAACCTGCCCAACGACGCGCAGATCGAAAAAGACGACTGCGACGAGCAAAGCCATGCCAGAGCCGATCACGACCCGCAGTATGGACAGCAGCATCTGGGCGATGACAAACTCGTGCAGGCGCAGCGGGCTGACAAACAGATTGCCAAGATTGCGCGAATACATCTCTTCCAGAAACGAAAGAAACAACCCCAGCTCGCCGCGCACCAGCACATCCCACAGCAGTACGCCGGTCAGCAGAATGCCCGGCGCTGCCTGCAGTACGCTCTGGCTGCCGCTTTGCGCGGCCAGATACTTGGTCACGAACGCCCACACCAGCAACTGCATGACCGGGTAGTAGGCAAATGAAAGCAGGCGCGGCCATGACCGTCGGATCAGGTAGAAATGCCGCGCCATCATGGCGCCGATACGCCGCAGCCCACTGCCGCGTGCCGATCCTGCCGCACTCATGCTGGCTCCGCCCTCGAGATATCGAGGAACACGTCGTCCAGCGAGCTGCGCCCATACTTCGCCAGCAGCACGGCGGGCGACCCGTGGTCAACGATTTCACCCCGGCGCAGCATGATCACCTCATCGCACAGCCGCTCCACCTCGGCCATGTTGTGCGAGGCAAGCAGCATCGCGCAACCCGACTGGGCACGAAAGCGCTCCAGCAGCGAACGCATGCGGTCACCGACGTCCGGATCGAGCGATGCGGTGGGCTCATCCAGCAGCAAAAGCTCCGGCGAATTCAGCAGTGATTTGGCCAAGCTGACCCGTGTACGCTGGCCAGCCGAAAGATTGGCGTACGGTCGGTCTGCCACTTCAGTGAGGTCAAGCTCGGCGATCAGCTCTGCAATGCGCCGGCGGGCATCGTCAACGCCATAGAGTCCAGCGAAAACGCGCAGATTCTCGACCACCGACAGCCGCTTGGGCAGATCGACATAAGGGGATGTGAAGTTGATGCGCGGCAGGATGTCATAGCGGTGCTGCGCGAGCGGCAACCCCAGCAGCTCGATTGATCCCGACGACGGCGTCAGCACGCCCAGCAGCATGGAGAGCGTCGTTGTCTTGCCGGCGCCGTTGCCGCCCAGTAACGCGACCGTCTGCCCGCGACCAACGGAAAACGAGATTCCTCGCACGGCCTCGCTCGCGCCATAGGATTTGCGCAGATCGCGAACGACGACCGCCTGGTCCGCTGCCGCCGTCAGCATTGCGCCACGTTGCGGCAAAAGCGCGTCAGCTCCTGCAATTGGCTGGTCCGCCCCACCAGATCGCGCGCGCGACCACCAAACTCCATGCCCAGCTTGAAGTCGTACTTGCGGAAGAAAGCATCGAACTGGTCAGTACCGCGCAAGCCAATTGCGGTCAGGTTGCCTGTTTTCGCGTCGTAACTCAACTCAATCTGCGCCAGCGGAGCGGGTGCCGGCCCGGCAACAACGCGCGCGCCCTGCGCCGGGTCATACACCGAGTGATCAGCGCAGCAATGGATGCGCTCGGCTTCACTATGCGTTGACGCCGTCGCCTGAAAGCGGATAAAGCTCACCTCTTTCGCCGGATAGGCCAACTGGTGCGAACAGATCGCAGAAAACGCCACGATGGAACGGCTACGCCCCACCCCACCCACGTCGCGAGCCAAGTCAATCAGAAGGCATGGCGTTGCCACAAAGGGAAAGTGAAACAGATAGTTGGTGCGCGGCTGCAGCGAACGGCCGTTGAACGGGGCGCCACGTTCGTCCACCAGCAATGCTGCAGGATAGAGCCGACGTGTGTGGCCGCCGGGAGAGGAAGGCGCATTGGCAAGCGCCTCGCCACCGGCCAGAGCCGTGGCGAAACCGCACAGCGCCGCAGATGAGCATGCGGCGAGAAACTCCCGGCGCTGGTCGCAGTCAATACTGTCGTTGTCCGCCGTCAAGGTGACCCGCCCGAACCGCTATGCTCACGATAGTTCATCGAGTACTCCGGCAGACGTCTCAAATCGTCGCTCGCCAGCAGACGCTGAAACCGGACAATCCGCTTCTCCGTACTACGGACCAGGAAATATTTACGTGTCCCCATCGCCGCACATTGTGACCGCCAGCAAGCTGCTTGGCGAGATACATCAACAACTCGATTCGATTGTACTGGGCAAGTCCAGCGTCACCCGCCTCGCCGTAACCTGTCTGCTCGCGCAGGGGCATCTGCTGATTGAGGACGCGCCCGGACTAGGCAAGTCCACACTGGCGCTAGCGTTGGCCAAGACCTTCGGCCTGCAGTACACCAAGGTCGCCTGCACCAATGACTTGCTGCCGTCTGATTTGCTCGGGTTGTCTATCTGGGATAGCAGCGCACAGCAGATGCGGTTCACGGCCGGTCCGATCTTCGCGCAGTTGCTGCTGGCGGACGAACTCAACCGCGCTCCCTCAAAAACACAAAGTGCGTTGCTGGAGGCGATGGAGGAGCGGCAAGTCACCGTCGACGGTGAAACGCGGGCACTGCCGCAACCCTTTTTTGTCATTGCGACGCAGAACCCGCTTGACCAGGTCGGCGTCTCGCCGCTACCAGAATCACAGCTTGACCGCTTCATGATGCGCCTGACGTTGGGCTTTCCGGACGCCGACGCGGAAATCGCCCTGTTGCGCGGCGGCGACCGTCGAGGCGACGCGACGCGGCTGGGTGCAGTGATCACGGCCGACGCCCTGCTGCGGCTGCAAGCATTGATCGAGCAAGTTCATGTTGCCGATCCGATCCTGCGCTATATCCAGCAACTGCTCGCCGCCAGCCGCACCGGCGCCACCCGCCCGCTATCGCCACGCGCTGGTCTCGCGCTGCTGCGCGCTGCCCGTGCCGAGGCACTACAGACGGGCCGCGACCACGTGCTGCCGGACGACGTGCAGGCGGTCTGGGCAGCGGTCGTCGGTCACCGGCTGGGAGCCAGCCACGACAGCCTGGGCAAGGGTGCCCAACTGGCCAGCACGGTGCTCGCGGGCGTCGCGGCGCCCTAGCCGCACGCGAACAGAAGCAGCAGCCTGTCATGACGAGTCGCGCAACCGCTGCTCCTTCACCTTCGGCATCGCCACGTCCCGCAGATCGCTCATGGTGGCAGGAGACACGACGCCGGTGGGTAGGAAAGTGGACAACCGGTACCGGCCGCACGCCCACGGCAAGCGACTGTGTCGAGTTGATACAGCAGCGCATCTATCTGCTGCCCACCGGGCGCGGCCTGTTCCTCATCATCACGGCAATTCTGCTGCTGCTGGTGGGTGTCAATTACCAACTCTCGCTGGCCTATGTGGTCGCCTTTCTGCTGGCCGGACTGATGCAGGCCGCGCTGCTGGCCAGTTATCGCAACCTGAGCGGCCTGCTGGTGCGTTCAGGACGCTCGCCGCACACCCGGCCGGGCGAAACGTTGAGCTTTCCTGTCACAGTGACGTCGCCTGACCGCGAGCGCAGCGGTATTCGGCTGACAGCTGTGCTACGTGGGGCACGTGTCGTCACCGGCCCACTGACGGCCGCGGCCGATGCGGTCACACCGACCGCGATCGCCACGCCCATACCAGAACAGAGTGATGCTCGCGGCATCGTCCCGCTCGGTCGCATCACGGTCGAATCTCGTGCCCCCTATGGACTGGTGCGGGCATGGAGTTATGTTCACTTCGACTGGATCGGCATCATCGAACCAACCCCCGAATCCCCGGCACCACCACTGCCGCTGAGCGCTGGCGACGACGATGGGCACAGCGCCCGCACCGCGATGCACGTGGCACACGACCCCGACAGCCTGCGCGAATATGTTGCTGGCGATTCATTGAAGCGGGTGGCCTGGAAGCAGGTTGCCAAGTCAGGGCGCTGGTACACCCGCACCGGCGACAGCGGCGCCCGGCAGGAGATTGATCTCAACTGGCAGGCAACACAACTCGCTGACACCGAGGCGCGCCTCTCGCGCATGGCGTCGTGGGTGATACGCGCCGATAACGAAGGCTGTGCCTACACACTCAGCCTGCCGAATGGCCGCCTGGAAATGGCCGACGGCGCGCAGCAACTCGCCGACGCGATGCTGCTGTTGGCCATCTATCCGAAGCGTCACGAAGAGATCGGAGGCCTGCGTTGAGTGCCACCCCCACAGCGCCAGCGGGCGTTGCTACGTGGCGCCGCTGGTTTGCTTTCGGCCGGAAGAAGCGCGTTAACCAGCCAGTCAACGCGATTGCGGACCCGGACCTTCGGGCACGCCGCTTCCTGGCGCTCGCCGTGGCGTCATCACAGGCGGCCAACGTCACCTCGGTCAATACGCCCATCCTGATCGCCGGCGCGCTGGCTTTGCTGCTGGCACTCATCGTTCGTCAGCCGCCGCGAAGCTTTGTCTGGCGAACGCTGCTGATGCTGGCTACCATTGGTGCGGGCGTGCTGGTCTTCATGCAATACGGCAAGCTCTTTGCCCGTGATTCCGGCATCGCGCTGCTATTCATCTTCGGCCCGCTCAAACTGCTGGAGGCGAAGTCCACCCGCGACTTCATGGTGGTGTGGGGGCTCGGACTGATGCTCTACGTCACCAGCTTTTTCGAGAACCTCGGCCTGCTGGCCGCGCTGAGCGTACCGGCGGTGATCGTGGTCTACGTGACAGCGCTGCGCCTGTTCGATGCACCTGCCACTACTAGCAGTCAATCAACCAGCGTTGAAAACACCATCTGGCGTCACGCGGTCGGCGCAACTGCGCACCTGGCGCTCGGCATTCCGCTGGCGGCGATGCTCTTTATCCTTTTCCCGCGAGCCACTGCGCCACTCTGGGGCAGGCTTGAGGCACCGACGGCAAGAACCGGGCTTTCCGAAGAGATGTCGCCGGGCCAAATTGCGCAACTCATCCTGTCAAAAGAGACTGCATTCCGCGTTGAATTCGACAAGCGCCGACCGCCTCAGCAGGCGCTCTACTGGCGCGGCCCCGTGTTGCGCGAGTTCGACGGCAAAACCTGGAGCGGTGGCGCAGAAACGATGTCACGCATGCGCGGCAACTTCATCCCGTTCACGCCCGCCGAACACGCACGCGAAGCCATTGAATACACCGTGACCGCGGAACGGCAGGACACACGCTGGCTTCCGATTCTCGAAATGCCGATTGCCTACCCGGTCGGTCCGGCGGTGGAGACCACCGCGTTCCTGTCCGACGCGCAACAGATTGGTGTGCGGCGCGCGCCCGGTGGTGCCGTGCAGTACCGCGCGCAATCGTTCGCACGAGGCAGTTACGCCGCCCCTGAGCCGGAACCCGGTACCAGCGAACTGAGAACGGGTCCGCGCACATGGAACACTCGCGCACGTGCCCTCGCATCGGAGCTGGCCGGCGCGCACCCGGAGCCCGCCGACCGTGTGCGTGCGCTGCTTGGTTACTTCAATAGCGAAAAGTTCTTCTACACCCTGAACCCGCCGCTCTACGGCGACGCTCGCGGCACCACAGCGATTGACGAGTTCCTGTTCGATGGCCGCCGCGGATTTTGCGAGCACTATGCGGGTGCAACGGTGTTTCTGTTACGTGCGAGCGGAATCCCGGCACGCGTTGTCACCGGGTACCAAGGCGGTGAGTACCACCCGTCCGGTCACCTGATCGTACGCCAAAGCGACGCGCATGCCTGGGTCGAGGCATGGCTTGACGGCTACTGGACGCGCATTGATCCCACGGCAGCGGTGGCTCCTGATCGCGTCGAGCGCGGACTGCAGGAGGCCCTGCCCGAAACCGAGCGCCTGCTGGTGTCCGCCAGCAGTTGGCTGTCGTTCACGGGTTTCAACGTGTTGTGGGAGGAGGCTAATTTCGCCTACACCAAGTGGGTCATCGGTTTTGACCGCGATCGCCAGCGCGAGCTGCTGAAAGACTTGGGGCTCGGCGGAATGAGCCCCTTCACTGCGCTCGGCTGGATGCTGCTTGCAATCACGGCGAGCGGCGCGCTGATGGGCGCCGCCTGGTGGTTCTGGCTGGCGCGACAGGAACGTCAGCTAGACCCGTGGTTGCGCGCATGGCGCCAGTTGCGCAAGCGACTCATTGCTGCAGGGCTACCGGTTGAAAGTCGACACACGGTAAGCACTACCATGACAATGGCAGCCCAGCGCTGGCCGGAGCACGCTGACACATTTGCCGCTTTTGCGACCGGTTACAACGCAGCAAGGTTTGCGGAGAAGATCGGCCCCGACACTTCCAGACCGAAAGTCATCACCGCCATTCCATATGCGTGGCAGCTGCGGAGAGCGGCGGCGCGGTCGGTCTGAGACGCGTTGAGACGCCCCTAGTCAGCCAGAGTTCGCAATGCGATCCGCTCGCCCGGATCATCGGGATTCGGTTGAATCACGAAACCGAGCGATTCGCAGAACTTGAGCATGCGCGGATTCTCGCGCAGCACGATGCCTTCGATCTCGCGATAGCCACGCAGACGGGCCGCGTCGAACAGTCTTTGCATTAGCGTGCGGGCCAGGCCGTTGCCATGCATGCTTTCTTCTACGACGATTGCAAACTCGCAGCGCTCCGGAATGGTGGTCGGCGTGATACGCGCGACACCGACGATCTTCTGCTCCAGGCCCTCGCCAACCACGCCTACCAACGCCAGTTCGCGGCCGTAGTCGATCTGCGTAAAGCGCTCAATCATCGCCGCTGGCAGCTCGCGCACCGGCATCATGAAGCGGAAGTAAAGGGTCTCCGGTGACAGCCGCGAGATGAATTCGCGTTCACGTGTCGCATCTTCCGGCTGGATCGGGCGGATCAGCAAATCAGTACCGTCGCGCAGCGTCACGCGCTCTTCAAGCTCACGCGGATAGGGATAAACAGCGAGATGGCCGTAGCGTCCAAGCCGCCGCAGTGCCGTGACCTTGCTCCGCTCCTTCAGCACCACACGGGCATCCACCGCCACCGTGCCGTGCTCATAGGCAATCACCGGGTTCAGGTCGCAGGCGGCAATCTCCGGGCAGGCACAGGCCAGCGTCGAGAAGCGCAGCATCATGGTGGTCAGGGCCTCGCGATTGATGGCGGGCACATTGCTGTAGGCATCGAGCAGTCGCGACACACGGGTGCGATTGATCATGTTGTTGATCAGCACATCGTTGACCGGTGGCAATTCGAACGCGACGTCGTCCAGCCGCTCCACCGCGATGCCACCGGCACCAAATGCCAGCACGGTGCCAAAAGTGGGATCGTTGGCGATACCAAGATAGAGCTCACGTTGCCCGCGCTGTCGCACGTAAGGCTGCACTGTCAACCCGATGACACGGGCATCGGGTGCGCGATGGCCGACTTCCTCAAAAATCGCTGTCGCCGCACGACGAACGCTTTCACCGTCACGCAGATCAAGGCGCACGCCGCCCATCTCGGTCTTATGCGCAATGTCCGGAGAAACCACCTTGAGCACCACCGGATAGCCAAAGCTGTCCGCCAGTGTTACGGCTTCGGTCGGCGTTCGCGCGATACCGGTGTTGGTCATCGCAATGCCGAATGCGCTCAGCAACTGCCGCGCCTCGTGGGCGTATAGCAGCGTACGGCCTTCAGCCCAGACGTGCTCGAAAAGCTTCTGCGCGTCGTCAAGGCGCGGCACGAAACCATCCACGCTCTGCTCCGGCACCTGGCGCAGCAACGACTGATTGCGCGCGAACGTCTCCAGAAAGCCGATGGCGTCCACTGCGTTTTCGGTGCTGAGGAACTGCGGGATCCGCGCCTGATCCAGCTTGATGCGCGCGGCGGCCACGCTGGGGCCACCGCCCAGCACCGCGAGAACGGTCTTGCGATACTGCGCGCTGGCCGCGATGATCTCGTTCGCCACGTCGTCCGCGCTGACGATCGCCTGCGGTGAGAACAGCACCAGAACCACATCGACGTGCTCATCGGCGAGCACGGCGTTCATCGCCACCCGATAGCGCTCTGCGGTTGCATCACCTGCGAGGTCCAGCGGATTACCAACGTGGGCATGCTTGGGCAACGCCGATCGTAGCGCCTGATAGGTTATCTCCGTCAGTGGCGCCAGCGTGAGTTTTTGCTCGCGGACCGCGTCAGCGGCGACCAGTCCGGGCCCGCGTCCGTTGGTGATGGCCACCACCCGCTGCTGCGTTCGCGAATGGGTGCCGGTCAACAGGCGGGCTGCGGCCACCATCTGCATGGCCGTCTGCACCCGCACCGCGCCGGCGCGGGCAATGGCGGCCTCGAAGATGCGGTCGTGCTGCGCCAATACGTTGGCGTGGGTGCCATCCGGCTCGCGGTGCAGATCGGCGCGATCCGCCTTCAGCACGATCACCGGTTTCATCCGCGAAATCTGCCGCACGCCTGACATGAAGGCAGGCGCGTTCTTCACCTCCTCAATGTAGAGCAGCACATCAGAGGTCTGCGCATCGAAGGTGAAATAGTCGAGCAGTTCACCGAAATCAAGGTCAAGCGAGGCGCCCAGCGACAGCAGACTGGAGAACCCGATCGACGAGCCGGCAACGAAATCACGAAGGATCGAGAGCCACGCGCCGGACTGCGACAACACGGCCAGCGATCCAGCTGACGGCATGGTGTCGACGTCTGTCATCGCCGATGCATCGAGCGCAATGCGCGGCCGCAGCAGCCCGCGCGCATTGGGCCCGACCAGACGCACGCGCGCTGCACGCGCAACGTCGGCCAGCTTCTGCGTCGCGGCGAGGTCAGCATCGCTGCTGCCGGAGCCAAAGCCATGCGACAGCATCAGCGCATGGTTGCAGCCACTGGCACCACACTCGCGCAGAATGGCAGCACACGACGACGCTGGGGCCGCGATGAGCGCCAGATCAACGCGCTCGGGCAGATCGGTCATCTTCGCGTAGCAGGGTTCGCCGAACACCTCCTTGTGTTTGGGGTTCACCGCGTAGGCACGACCTGCGTACGGGTGCGCACGCAGTCGCTTCCAGACAGCACGACCGAGGCTGCCCTCGCGCTCCGAGGCACCGACCACCGCCACCGACTGCGGTTCAAACAACTTGCCAAGCTTGTGTTGAGACATGCGGCGATTCTAGGTCTCGTGCGTGGAGCAAATGCCCCAGCAATTGACCTATTTCTGCAATGTTTGACGCAAGTTCATGGGCGGTGAAATTGCCGCAACGTCGCCGTCACCGCCAGCACCAAATCAGCGCAACCACTGCGCCACCTGCCAAAGCCCGGCTGCAGTGGCCTGATCGGCATCTTTTGCGTCGCACTGCAGGCCGAACGCCGCGGCAATGCGTTCATACCAGGGCCGCAGTGCGGCGCTGGCGATCAGCGTGATCCGGCGAGCATCGGGATACATCGCTGTCGCCGCTGCGAATTCACATCCCAGCAGCCAGCCAGCCAGCACTGTGCTGATTTCCGGGCTGCTTTTCTGACCGGTAACGACCGATGCACGCAACACAAACAGATCGTGCAGCCACGAAGCAGCGCCGCCCCGCGCATAGTTGACGCCAAGATCAATGGCGGCAGCGTCCGCAAGTTCCGGCGCAGCGTTGGCCGCTTTGCCGATCGAGCTGTGGTCGCGCAACAGCGCGTTCATCTCGCCGGTGAGAAAGGTCGCGAAATTCTGCACTCGGCCATCCGTGACCTGAACCCACTTGCTGTGCGTGCCTGGCAGCACAACAACCCCATCGCGCACGCCCGCGCCTGCCAGTTGCGTCTCTTCACCGCGCATGACGTCGGGCTCGTCGCTCCTCATGCCAGGGATGATCGCCAGTGGACGGCCGACGCTGGTATTGACGAACGCGGCCGCTGTCGCCAGTTCGTAGACACCCGCGCCGCAGGGCACATACGCCGCCTCCCGCCAGCCGCTGCGAGCGCCAACCATGCCGCAAGCAATCAACGAAGCTGCAGGCGACGCCGCTGCCCAGTCACCGACCAGTCGCGACAGCGCGGCGTCGAATGCCGCTGCAGTGGTGAGCGTCAGCGCGCCGTCGCGGCCGTGCCGCTGCGCGAGCACTAGGCCAGCGCCATCAAACGCATAGGCGCGCAGATGCGTGCTGCCCCAGTCGAGGCCGATGCAGGCGATGGCCGCAGCGTCGAGAGCAGCGGGTTCGCTCACTGCTGCCAGCGCTCGGCTGCTGCGTCATCACTGCTACGCGCATCGACCCAGCGCTCGCCCTGTGGCGTGCTCTCGCGCTTCCAGAACGGCGCCCGGGTCTTGAGGAAGTCCATGATGAATTCGCACGCCGCGAACGCTTCGCCGCGATGCGCACTGGTCACCGCGACAAACACGATCTGGTCAAGCGGGCGCAGCTCGCCCACACGATGGATGATCAGCGAATCAAAAATGTCCCAGCGCGTTTTGGCTTCGGTGGCGATCTTTTCCAGCTCGCGCTCGGTCATGCCGGGATAGTGCTCCAGATACATCAGGCCGACCGCATCGCCCTCGTTGATGTCGCGCACGCAGCCGATGAAGCTCGCCACCGCGCCGACCGCCGGATTGCCTTCACGCAGCGCGCGGATTTCAGCACCGACGTCAAAATCCCCTGTCTGCACCCGAACAACGCTGCCCACGTCAGCCCCCGGTCACCGGCGGAAAGATCGCCACTTCGTCGCCAGAGCGGATCGGATGCTCGGCGGTCACCACTTCCTGGTTGACGGCCACACGAAATGCGCGCCCGGGTGCCAGCTCCGCTGCGAACTCGCCGCCGCGCGCCCGCAGGGCTGCCAGCAGGTCGGCAACGGTGACAGTAGCGTCGGTCAATGCAAAGGTCTCGCGGGCAACGCCAAAGCGTTCACGCAACCGGGCAAGGAAAAGCAGTTGAATCGTCATGCCCCGATTTTAGGATTCAGCTCACAGTTGCTTGCCGGTCGAGCCACGAACGCTGCACGAGTCGACAAATCGCCGCACTGCGTGAATTTGCGACGCTTTCAGCTTTACGACGAAAGCGTCATCGATACTGGGCTTAGCACATCAAAGCGTCGAATATCGACTATGGCGATTTCTTGCGCCTGGGCCTTTTCGGATGTGGTTTTCACCAAAAAGCTGACTGCGGCGAAGCCAAGTCGCTCAGGACACGGATTCGGGCGTCTGGCAGTGGAAACGGCGGCCAGGGAGCGACGATATGGTCGCCAAGCCGCAAAGAAGCGAAAGCGCTAGAACGACCAGCGAATGCCGAAGTTCACCGCGTCGCCATCAACATCGGTGCGCAGGCGATCCATGCCGAAGCGGGTGCCACGGGTCAGCTCAAGCTTGAGGCCCAGGCTGGACGTGATGTCGTAGCGCACGCCTACGCCATAGGAAATGGCGGTGCGATCCAGCGCGGAGGCGCTGGCGGACGCCCATTCCGGCGTCAGGCGGTTGTCGCCACGACCAACCCCCAGCTTGCCGAACACCGACAGCGAATTGCGCCAGTTGAAGGCAGAAACCACATCCACATTGACGTTCGGGCGCGATTCGGTCCAGCGCATGCCGTCGAACTTGAGACCCAGACTGGAGCGGATCAACGCTTCGCTACGGTCCGTGTTCAACGCGGCGCCGAGCGCCAGCCCGTTTTCGAACTGGTAGCCGCTGAAAGCGGTGTTACCGGCGTCACTGCCACGCGAGTACTCCAGCGCCTGCCCCAGCTTGAGTCCGGGGGCCGTGAAGCTCCACGCTTTTCCGCTCTGGCCAAAGCGCACTCCCGAGAAGTAGCCGCCATCCTGCGCCACGACAGCGGTCGGTGCAGACACCAGCCAGCCGAGCGCAACCACACCAGCGAGCGTGGAGGCTCGCAAACTGGGGCTGAATCGTGCTTGACAGGTCATATGACAATATTCCAACTTCACTCTGGCGAAGTCAACGAAAACCGGGCTTTCGGTTTGTAAAGTACGACATTGGCATGGGTCGTGTTGCACACAACCAACGCTGCATTGCAACAATTCGGTGCTACAGCGAAATCGCCCGTTCCAGTGCGAACTGGGCAATTCCGCTGACGCTGGATAGACCAAAGCGGCGCAAGGCAGGTTCCCGGACGGCGTCCGGCAGCGGATCGTCAGTGGCCAGCCCGACGATGTGCGGGTCAGTCGGGTAGAGCAGCGGTTTGCCCACGGCCGCCCGCCAGATCTCGATTTTTGGGATGGCTTCGCGCTTGTACCCCTCCACCAGCACCAGATCGCAGGCGCTGAATTTGCCCAGTGCCTCCGCCAGCGACAGCTCGGGCGCATCGCGCAACTCGTGCATGAGCGCCCATCGCGTCGCGGACGAGATGAGCACTTCCGTCGCCCCGGCCTCGCGATGGCGGAATGAGTCCTTGCCGGGATGGTCGACATCGAAACCGTGGTGGGCGTGCTTGATCAGCGACACCCGTTGACCCTGCCGCGCCAGCTCGGCGATGACCTGCTCGATAAGCGTCGTTTTGCCGCTTCCGGACCAGCCGGCAAAACCGAATACTCTCTGCATCGGGCGCGATCAGCGGTTCTTGAAATCCGGCTTGCGCTTCTCGACGAAGGCACGCATGCCCTCTTTCTGGTCGGCCAGCGCAAAGGTGCCATGAAACTCGCGGCGCTCGAACTGCAGCCCCTGCGTCAGCGTGGTCTCATAAGCGGCGTTGATCGATTCCTTCACCTTCATCACCGCCGGCAGCGACATGCTGGCGATCTTGCCGGCAGTGGCCAGCACGTCTTCCATCAATTTGTCGGCCGGAACAGTCCGTGCGACCAGCCCCGCCGCCTCGGCTTCTTGCGCCGACATGAAGCGGCCGGTCAGACACAGCTCCATGGCTTTCGCCTTGCCCACCGCGCGTGGCAGGCGTTGCGTGCCACCCAGGCCGGGAATGGTGCCGATGGTGATTTCCGGCTGGCCGAACTTCGCGGTGTCAGCGGCAATGATGAAGTCACACATCATGGCGAACTCGCAACCACCACCCAGCGCGTAGCCCGAAACCGCGGCGATCAGCGGTTTGCGCAGGCTCTTTGCAGCCTCCCAGTGGCGGGTGATGTAGTTGTCGTTGTAGACCTTGGCGTAGTCCCACTCCGCCATTGCGGCAATGTCCGCGCCAGCGGCAAAGGCTTTCTCGTTGCCGGTGACCACCATTACATGCACTGAAGGGTCGGCATCAAGCGTAGTGAGCACGCCAGCCAGCTCTTCTGCCAGCGCATCGTTCAGCGCATTCAGCACCTTCGGGCGGTTGAAGCGGATCAGCGCGACGCGGGCCGGGTTGTCAAGTTTTTCGACGGTGACCAGAGGTTCAGACATGATGTTTTCCAGATGCGGTTTTCGGTTTCTTGAGCGGAATGTGCTGCATACGGGCGGCGCCGCCATTGAGGCCGCCTTCGAGAATACCTACCACCGCTTCCGCGTACTGCGAGTAGGTGAGCGTCCCGCCCGGCTTGAGCCAGGTAAATGTCCAGTTCACTATGCCAAACACGCTCATGGTGAGCACCTTGGCCCGGCCTTCGTCGATCTGGTAGGTGCTGCTGATCAGGTCGGCAAACGCCTGCACCACGCTGCGCTCCAGCGCGATCACCGTCTCGCGCTCGGTCGGTGGCAGGTACTTGACGTCGTTGAGCAGCACGATATGCCGCGAGCGCGAGCTCTCGTATTCCCGTACAAAGCGGCGAATGGTCTCGGCCAGCGCCTCGCGGGCCGGCAAATCGCGTGACGCGACCTCGATCACCAACGACTGCAGGCGCGTCATGTAGGCATGCAGCAGGTCGTAGAGAATGGCGTCTTTCGACGCGTAATAGTGATAGAGCAGGCTCTTCGACACGCCGCAGCGTTGCGCCAGTTGCGCCATCGTGGCGCTCGGATAGCCCAGTTCCGCAAAGGCCTCCGCCGAGATATTGAGAATGGTGTCGCGTTGCAGCGAGTGGGCAGATGACGGACCGCGGGGCATGCGTTGATTCTATGCAAGCCAGGGCGAAAGGCTCAGCGCCCGTCGTAGCTGATGCGCACGCGGTCGGTCACCGGATGCGACTGGCAGGTCAGCACAAAGCCGCGATTCACCTCATATTCCTCCAGCGCGAAGTTGGCGTCCATGCGCACCTCGCCATCGAGCACTTGCGCACGACAGGTGCAGCAGACGCCCGCCTTGCAGGCGTAAGGCACATCAATGCCGGCAGCAAGCGCCACGTCGAGGATGGACTCGCCACGAAAGCCGACCTGGAGAACCCGCTCGATTCCATCGGCGATCACCGAAACCTGCGCCATCTCACCGACGTCAGGGTTCACCGCGCTGGGGTCGCTCGCCGTCACCTTGTTCGGTACGCCAAACAGCTCTTTGTGAATCCGGTCGTGCGCGATCCCGGCAGCCTCGCAGGCCGCAGCACAGGAAGCGATCATCTCGCCCGGCCCGCAGATGTAAACCTCGTCGAACGCTGCTGCACTGAGCGCGCCGGCAAACAGATCGGTGACTTTGGCGCCGTCCAGACGCCCGTTGGCAATCGGCGCTTCCTGCACCTCGCCGGACAGCGTGTGCATGAGCTGAAAGCGCGTGAGAAACCGGTCGCGCAAGTCTTCAAGCGCCTCCTTGAACACGATGTCCCTGACTCGACGGTTGCCATAGACCAGCGTCACCCTTGATGCCGGGTCAGTCTCCAGCAATGTCTTCAAGATCGAAAACACCGGCGTGATGCCGCTGCCAGCCGCCAGCAGCAGCACATTGCGCGGCCGGGAAGCCTCCGGTGTGAAAGTGAAATGACCGTCAGGCGGCAGAGCGTCGATCGCTTCCCCTTCGCGCAGCAGCGCATGCGCCCATTGCGAAAACTGGCCGCCATCGACCCGCTTGATCGCCACCTGCCAGCGCCCTTCGTGCGGCGCCGAACAAAGTGAATACGAACGGCGAAGCTCGCGATCGCCAACGTCGGCGCGCAGGGTGATGTACTGCCCCGCACGGTAGGCAAATTGCGACCGCAAGTCGGCGGGAATCTCGAACTCAACGACGATGCAGTCTGAGGTCTCGCGGGTGACGCTAGCTACTTGCAGCGTGTGAAAATGTAGTGCCATGTCAGGCCTTGTTCCTGTCGTGCAAAGGTAGCGTTGCTACCAGGTGGCACCGGCATGCTGCCGGGCGAGCGACTGCATTTCGGCAAGCAGTTCGGCACGGGCCAGTCGGGCGTTGCCAACGGCCGCCGCCACCGTCTCCGATGCTGCCGGCAGAAGCGCGGGCATCGGTACGGTCGCATCTGCGAATGCCGCAGCCACGGCGTCGGTCCATTGTCGCTGGTTGACTGCCGCGTCTGCACCGGCCATCGGTGTCGCCAGCATTTCCGGGCAAAGCGGCCACTGCGCATCTATCGCAGCCAGCAGCCGGCGACGCGATTCGTCGGTGCCGTCACCAAAGCGAACTACCCAGTCTCTTGCCTGACGCCACTGCACGCGGGCCTCCTTCGCCGCATTGGCCGCGACCGCCGCCACATCGCGATCAGCACTGGTGAGCCAGGCGTCCCAGATCGGAATTTGCCAGGCGGCCAGCAACATGGAGCGCAGCACGGTGTGCGCATAGTCCACGTTCGCAGCCGACGCCAGCGCGACGTTGCAGAAGTCTGCTGCGTCACGCAGATAAGCCAGCGAATCCTCGGTGGCACCGCCGCCGCGCCGCGCGGCGACGATTTGCAAGAGACCTCGCGCCTGTCCGATGGCGTCGAGCGCGGTGTTGGTCAGCGCGATGTCCTCTTCCAGCGCCGGGCCGTGGCCGCACCACTCAGACAGGCGATGACCCGATAGCAGGCAGGTGTCGGCCAGCGTCAGCAGGGATTGTTCCGGCAGAAATATGCTCATGTCGGGTCGATAGGCAAGGGACGATATGGGCGCAGGGTGATGCGCGTGGGCGCCAGTTCCGGTGCGGAATCACACTGGCAATCGGCAGCGCTACATGTGGCCGATTTCTTCCGGGATGTCGTAGAAAGTCGGGTGGCGGTAAATCTTGTTGGCCATCGGGTCGAAGTTTTCGCTCTTCTGCGTCGGATCGCTCGCGGTAATGGCGTTCGATGGCACCACCCAAATACTCACGCCTTCCTGCCGCCGCGTGTACACGTCGCGCGCCAGCGTCACCGCATGCTGCGCGTCGCTCGCGTGCAGGCTGCCCACATGCTTGTGGTCAAGCCCCGCCTTGCTGCGGATGAACACTTCGTAGAGTGGCCAGCCGCGGCTGTCCTTACTGTCTGCTGCGTTGCTCATGCGGCCTTCCGTTGCATTGCGTGAACCCTGTCGACCTGCTTCGCGGCGTGCGCCGTGGCGGCCTCGCGCACCCAGCGCCCGTCCTCGAACGCCTTGACGCGGTCATGCATGCGCTCGGCGTTGCAGGGGCCGTCGCCATTGACGACACGCCAGAACTCGTCCCAGTTGATCTTGCCGAAGTCGTAGTGACCGCGTTCCGCGTTCCACTTCAAATCGGGATCGGGCAAGGTCAGGCCCAGGTATTGCGCCTGCGGCACCGTCACATCGACAAACTTCTGGCGCAGATCATCGTTGCTGATGCGCTTGATGCCCCAGTTCATCGCCTGTCCGGAGTGTTGCGAGTCGGAGTCGTGCGGCCCGAACATCATCAGCGTCGGCCACCACCAGCGATTCACCGATTCCTGAGCCATGGCCTTTTGCGCTGCCGTGCCCTCGCACAGCGCTCGCACAATGTCGAAGCCCTGGCGCTGATGGAAGGATTCTTCCTTGCAGACGCGAATCATCGCCCGCGCGTACGGCCCGTAGCTGCAGCGGCAAAGCGGCACCTGGTTCATGATCGCCGCGCCGTCCACCAGCCAGCCGATGGTGCCGATGTCAGCCCACGTCTCGGTGCGGTAATTGAAGATGCTCGAATATTTGGCCTTGCCGGAATGCAGCGCCTCGATCAACTCATCGCGACTGACCCCCAACGTTTCCGCCGCGCTGTAGAGGTAAAGCCCGTGCCCGCCCTCGTCCTGCACCTTGGCGAGCAGGATTTCCTTGCGCTTGAGCGACGGCGCCCGCGTGATCCAGCCGCCCTCCGGCAGCATGCCCACCACCTCCGAGTGTGCGTGCTGCGAGATCTGGCGGATCAAGGTTTTGCGATAGGCCTCGGGCATCTCGTCCTGCGGCTCGATACGGTCGTCGCGGGCTACACGCGCCTCAAATTCGGTATCGGCGGCTGATTTGCTGCGAACCGCATTTTCAGTCACCGGAGCAACATCAATGGCTTGGGTATACATACACTTCTCGGGCGATTGATACGGGCTTTCGGGCGCTGCACCGTCTAGCGCCGCCATGCTGCAGCGATCCGACTGATATGGCGGCGTGGTCGCCAAACAACCCGCGCAACGTCAATGCAGCCTGTCTGCAAGTTGTTTGATCCAGCGCAAATAGTATTCCCGACCGACCGGTCAGTCAATATAGTGTTTCGATCGACTGCGGTCAGCCTGAAAGCCATCGCCTAGACACCCTCATCCCACTCAACCGCGCGGGACGACCGTATGCCTGAACGCTGTTCAGGCACGCGCAATCCCGATAGCATTGCCCGATTGATCGGGGGGCATGTGTTGAGTTTGTGGAGCGCATCGAACGCGACGGCGTCAGCCTTTATATCGCCTATGGCGCTTGCTGGTGCCAACGGATGATCGCCAACAGCACACACTGCATGCCGTATGCATGCGGCGAAGGGCCGCAAGGTTGCTGACATGGCGCAACCCCGCATCGCCCAGTTAACCAAGATTCCGTTCGGCAGCAACGAACCCCTGCTGCATCGGGCGCTGGAAGCCGGCGGCGTCGGGCTGTGGGATTACACGCCGTCCAACGGCATGATCGATCTCTACCACAACGTTTTCTCGTTCGAATCGTTGCGTCCGGGCCGTTACTACGGGCCGCTCAGCGAGTTCACCAGCTATGTCGCGGCAGAGGACTTGCCTGCCGTTGAACGCCTGCTGCGTCAGTGCGAGGCTGGCGAGCCGGAGGTCTACGTCGAATTCCGCGTTCGTCGCAGCAACGGCGACGGCGACGGCGTGGTCTGGCTCGCCTGCAAGGGCCGCAACGCCCCGCAGGCAAATGGCAAGTCGCGCTACGTTGGCGCCATTACCGACATCACCGAAGCGTCCGAGCGCGAGCTGAAGCTGCTGGCGTATCACGAGTCCCTCTTTTCGCTGGCGCGCAATCCGCTGGTGGTTGATCGTGGTGACTTTGCCCGCTCGTCAACCCAGATCATGCGCCAGTGCGCAGCCGCGCTGAACGTCGCTCGCGCCGGGCTGTGGCGCTTCAGCGAAAGCGGCCGGCAACTGGTGTGCCTGCATCAGCATGACGCCCGCGTCGTGAACGGCGAGGCCAGGGCGGGTCAGGTACTTGACGCCGCTGACTTCCCCACCTATTTCGCCGCCATCGCACAGCGGCGCGCCCTCGCCGTTGGCGACGCGGTCGCAGACCCGGTGCTGGAGGAGTTCCGCGTCACCTATCTGCCGCAAACAGGCGTCAGAGCCCTGCTTGATGTACCGGTTTTTCACCATGGCCATCTCTGGGGCGTCGTCTGTTTTGAAGATTGCGAGCAGACGCGTGTGTGGGACGGTGACTCGCAGGCCTATGCCAGCTCGGCGGTGGACCTGTTGTCGCTCGCGCATGAGGTGTCGGAGCGGATCAAGTCTGAAACTGAATTGCATGCCACCCGTGAGCGCCATCGTGCCTTCATCCAGGCGAGCCTTGACTCCATCTGGGCGGTCGACGTCGAGCCCGCCATCCCGACCAGTCTGCCGCCGCAGGAGCAGATTGCCCTGCTGCGCGAGCGGGGGCTGATCAGCGACGTCAATGCAGCGTTTGCCCGCGACTATCACCGCGAAGAGACCGACGTCATTGGCCGCCGCCTGTCGGAATTCATGCCCGAGCTGTTCAAGGGCACCTCGCTGCGCGACTGGATCGACCGTGGCTATCGTCTGAACGAGCGCGAGCTGCGCCTGAAGGTGCGTGGTGAAGATCTGCACTGGTTGACGCTGACGCTGCTCGGCGTCGTCGAAGACGGCAAACTTGTCCGCCTGTGGGGCGCGCGCCGCAATGTGACCGACCGCAAGCGCTATCAGTCGCTGCTGGAACATCTCGCCTTCCGCGACCCCCTCACGGGCCTGCTCAACCGCCAGCGGCTGGTAGCCGAGATCAACGAAAACATTGAGCAATCCGGTCATCGCGGCGACGATCCGTCCGCCGCATTGCTGCTGCTTGATCTCAACCAGTTCAAGGACATCAACGACACCCTTGGCCACAGCGCCGGCGACGAAGTGCTGCGCCAGATGAAGGACCGCTTCGACGAAGCGCTGACCAATGAAGACGCGATTGCTGCGCGGCTGGGCGGCGACGAATTCGGCGTCTTCGTCCGCGGTGTCGGCACCGCCGAGGGCGCCATGCGGGTCGCTGAGGCAATCACCAACGCGCTGGCGCAGCCCTTCGTGATCGGTGGTGGCAAATTCCATGTCTCGGCCAGCATCGGGGCGGCGATTTATCCGACGCATGGCCGCACGTTCTCCGACCTGTCCCGCGCTGCCGACGAGGCGATGTATCACGCCAAGCAGACCGGCGGTGGCGTGCGCCTGTTCAGCCGCAGCACGGTGGTATTCGAGAAACGCAAACTGCTGCTGCTCGCTGGTTTGCCCGAGGCGATCGACCGCGGCGAACTGGTGCTGGAATTCCAGCCCATCATCAATTGCCTCACCCGCAAGCCAGTGCGCCTGGAAGCGCTGGTGCGCTGGAATCACCCGGAATATGGCCGCCTGACCGCGCGCGACTTCGTGCACCGCGCCGAGATGTCGGACTCGATCCGGGTGCTGACGCGCTGGGTGATCGACAACGCGCTCGCCGCCGCACGCGACTGGCAGGTACCAGCGCCGGGTGTCGGTGTCGCCATCAACATCTCGCCGCGACTGCTGGGCGACTCCATCATCGTTGCCCATCTGCAGAAAAGCATCCGCAAATACGGCCTGCCGGCACGGCTGGTCGATCTTGAGATCACCGAGACCTCACTGATCCACAACTCCGACCGGGCCGCGCAGATCCTCGCCGACTGTCGGGCGCAGGGTTTCTCGATCATCATTGACGACTACGGCGTCGGCTTCTGCTCGCTGGCCTACCTGCGCCGGCTGCCGCTGAAGGGCTTGAAGATGGACAACTCGTTCGTCTCCCGCGTGATGCAGAGCGCGGAAGACGCGATCATCGTGCAGTCCACCATCGCGCTGGCCCACAACCTGGGGCTCACCGTCGTTGCCGAAGGCGTGGAAGACGCCGCCACGCTGCAATTTCTCGAGCTGCACGGCTGCGACTTTGCCCAGGGCTACGGCATTGCCCATCCGCTGCCACTGGCCGATACCATCGCGTGGCTGCGCTCAGCCACGCCACCGCCACCGCCGCCAACAGCGTCTACGTTGTGGGCGGTAGGATAAGCACAGTCATTGCAACCACCCATGCCCAAGTCAATTTCAGGTACGCACCAGCTTGGGCCGTCCACCATGCCGCCCGTGGCCTTCTAACTGCGCGATCCACTGCCACCGGAAACGACAACGACGCGGCAGCGGATCGCCGATATGCCGGCAACCTGGCAACCCGGTAAAGGAGAGTCCCGGTGCAACTTTACAGCCGAATCAGTGCAGCTGCGTCGACAATGCTGATACTGATTTCGTCAGCCCTTTACGGCAACGACGCACGTGCGACTACCCTCACAATACAAAAGGTATCCGCTGGCGGTGTAGGCCTGTTCACTTTCACGGGAACCAACGGCTGGACGTCGCAAAGCATCATCACAACGACCGTCGGCGTAGCGGTGCCGGGGGCACCGCAAACCCTCGCCATAGAGGGTACGGCGACCACCATCACCGAAAGCAGCCCGCCCGGTTACCTGCTCACTGGCGTCAGCTGCACCGGGATGGGCAGTGGCGGGATCGCCTCGTTGAACGGCAATTCGCTTACTCTGAGCGCAGCAGCCACTGCGGCTGGTGCAAACATCGTCTGCACGTTCACCAATACCAGGCTGCCGACGCTTACCTTGACGAAGGTATCCAACGGCGGCGTAGGCGCCTTCACCTTCAGCGGTACCAACGGCTGGTCGACCCAGACGATCACCACCACCACACCCGGCACGGGCGTGTCCGGCGCGACGCAGACGCTCACGTCACCGGCGACCGCGACCACTATCACGGAGATCACCCCGCCAGGCTACCTGCTCACCGGCGTCAGCTGCACCGGGATGGGCAGTGGCGGGATCGCATCGTTGAATGGCAATTCGCTCACACTGAGCGCAGCAGCTACCGCACCCGGCGCAAATATCGTCTGCACATTCAACAATGCCAGGCTGCCGACGCTTACCGTAACGAAGGTATCCAACGGCGGCGTAGGCGCCTTCAACTTTAGCGGTACCAACGGCTGGTCGTCGCAGACGATCACCACCACCACACCCGGTATTGGAGCGTCCGGCACGACGCAAACGCTTGCGTCACCGTCAATCGCAACCACCATCACGGAGTTCGTTCCGCCGGGCTACCTGCTCACCGGCGCCAGCTGTAGCGGAATGGGCAGCGGCGGCACCGCGACGTTGAACGGCAAATCGCTCACCTTGAGCGCAGCAGCTACCGCACCCGGCGCAAACATCGCCTGCACGTTCACCAATGCCAGACTGCCGACGCTCACCTTGACGAAAGTATCCAACGGCGGCGTGGGCGCATTCACCTTCAGCGGTACCAACGGCTGGTCGAGCCAGACGATCACCACCGCCACACCGGGCATTGGCGTTTCTGGAGCAACGCAGTCGCTGGCCGTGGCAGGCGCCGCAGCCACAATCACCGATAGCGGCCCGGCGGGCTACGTGCTCGCGTCCGCCAACTGCGCTGGCGTGGGGCCAGGCGGCACCGCGACTATCACTGGTAACACCGTGACGCTGGACGCCGCAGCAACTGCGGCCGGGTCCAATATCACATGCACGCTCGTCAACTCGCTGTTGCCCACGTTGACCAAGGCGTTCAGTCCCACCGCCCTCCCCGATAGCGGCACCACAACGCTGACCTTCACGCTCGCCAATCCGCCAGGCGCAGCCGCGACGACGGCCAGCTTCATTGACACCCTGCCAGGCGGTTTGCAGATTGTCGGCGGCACCAGCCCGGCCATTGGCGGCAGTTGCAGCAACATCGCCAGTGCCGGGGTGGTGACCACGACCACGGGCAGCGGTGGCGCAATCACCGTAAACGGCCTGGCGGTGCCCGCAGGCGGTGCCTGTACGGTCAGCGTTGCCGTTACCAATGCCACCGGCCAGACCAACGCCACTTGCCCCAATGCTGCCTTCACCAACGGCGCCGGCAACATCAGTGGCGCCGCCAGCGTTAGCAATGGCGTCACCGATCAATGCGTTCGGGTAGTGAGCCCGTCTTTGAGTGTGGTCAAGCGGTCCAGTCTGGCCGCGTACAACACCGTCGCCGCGAACACCGTTGTTTACAGTGTGATCGTCAGCAATACCGGAGCCGGCACCGCGCAGAGCGTTGACGTAAGCGATCTTCCGCCGACGCAGATCGGCAACTGGGCGTCTGTCACCTGCAGCGCCGGGGCGGGCAGCAACTGCGGTACGGCCAGCACCAGCGGCAGCATCGGAGCCAGCATCGCGGCAGGCAGTTCGCTCACCTTTACCTACACCGGCACCATCCCTGCGGGTACCACCAGCACGATTGTCAATACTGCCACGGTCACCGGCTCTGGCTGCGCTGCCGGCTGTACCGCAACGCACGTCCTCGCGCCCGCAAATCCCGCGACGGCCGGCACTCTCACGATCAGCAAACGCGCATCACTGGCCACTTACCCGCCGACCGGCGGAGCACTCAGCTACGACATCGTGATCAACAACGCGACCAACACCGCAGTCGTTGGCGCAACAGTCACTGACACGGTGCCGGCGGTGCTGGGTGTCCCCACAGCGTCTTGCCCTTCGGGCTGCACTTCGGTGCCAACCGTTTCGGGACAAATCGTCGCTGCAACGGTTACGGTCCCTGCCTTCGGCAGCGTGGTGGTACGTATCAACGGTGCAATTCCGTCGAATACCACCGGTGTCATCACCAACGTGGCGACGCTAGTGCCGCCAGCGGGCAGCTTCTGCGTACCAATGCTGGGCAATGCGTGCTCGGCATCGGTGGATATTGCTCCCACATCCATCGCCTCCGCGCCAGCCAGCGTCATCCTCAGCAAGTACGCAGCACAAGGTTCCTACGTTCAGGGCGGACCGATTAGCTACAGCATTCAGGTCAGCAACGTCGGCGGCAGCGTAGCGAACAACGTTTCGCTGGGCGACGTGGTGCCTGCGGCCATCACGCTCAGCAGCGTGACCTGCGCCCACGCCGCTTGCACGGTGAGCAGCGGCCTGTCCAGCAATGTCGTCGCTACCGTCGCGACGCTGGCGCCTGGCGCAAGCGCCACCCTGACTGTCAGCGGCACGGTGGCCATCAGCGCCGCCGGCGTAATCAGCAACACCGCCAGCACCAGCGGCAACTGCTCACCGGTGACGAACCTGCCCAATGCAGGCGACTGCAGCTCGACTGCGCTGGTCGCACCCGCACCGCGGGTCATCATCGCCAAATCGCTTGCTTCCGGCAGCCCGGTGACGCCCGGCGTGCCACTTGACTATGCACTGACGCTCACCAACACTGCGCCCGGCACCACTCAGGCTGCGGGCTACCGGCTCCTTGAAGTCGTACCGGCCAACACTGTGTTTGCGTCGGTTTCGGGCAATGCGACCACGGACTGCATCGCCAACACCTCGGTCGCAGGTACGCTATGCACCGTTACCGTCAACGCGCCCATTTCAGGCGGCGCCCCGGTCGTCGTGCACTTTGTCGTCATGCCGGCAACGCCCTTCCCGACCACCTCAACAACAGTTGTCAACCAGTTCTACTACGCCACGGCACCCGCTGCCTGCACCGGCGAGGCATGCGCTGCGCCGCGCGGCTGTGGACTGGCGGGCAGCGCCACCGTTTGCACACCCCCGATCGCCTGCACCGCAAACGACAGTAGCTGCGTCAGCACTGCGGCCGCGACGGCCGCATCACCGTCCATCACCAAACGTGGCCGGATGCTGGACGATGGCGTCACCGTCGAGTGGACCATCACGGTCATCAACAACAGCACCAGCAATTCCCAACTGACGCCGGTCGGCTTCAGCGTCACCGACGTGTTACCCGCCAGCATGATCGGTAGTTCAGTCACGTGCGTAGCCACTGGTAACACGGGGACCACGATCACCAGCTGCGCGCTCACCGCCGGCGGTACTACGCTGGACGTGACCGGCACCCTTGCTTACACCGCTGACGCGGCAGCAACCACCGCCAGCCAACGGGTTGACGTGGTCGTCCGCGGCACGCTCGCCCCGGGTCTGACCACCGCCAACACGGCCTGCGTGAACGTAACGGCACAACCAGCACAAAACTGCAGCACAGCGCAGGTCGGCAACCCGGCCCGCCCGGTGCCAGCCGACGCCTGGTGGACACTGCTGCTGCTGGCCGCCGCGCTGGCTGGCATCAGTGCTCGAGCCAAAGCGGCGCGGCGGCGTAGTCGAGCTGCGCGGTGATTGTTAGTGGGGAAAGGCTGTAGCCAGGGACGTGCAATGTTGAGCAGTAACGAAACCAGCAACGAGGTCGAAATCCTCAATCAATTCTTCGCGGCGATCAACCGCAACGACCTCGCCACGGCGATCGCGTCTTTCGCGCCAGACATCGTGCGCAGGGAGCCGGAAGGATTCCCGACCTCAGGCACCTATCACGGTGCCGCCGCCGTGGCGGCCAATCTCACCAACGGTCGCGGCACTTGGGTCGAAGGCAGCTGCGATCCCGAGGGCTTCTTTCAGAACGGCGACAAAGTCGTCGTCTACCTGCACGCGCACGTCCGCCTGCATGGCGCCACCGAATGGGTCGGCGGACGCTTCGCCGACGGTTTCGTGGTGCGACATGGAAAACTGGTCGAGTACCACTCGTTTGCCGAACGCGAGCAGGCGATGGCGTGGGCGGGGATTACGGACGGCGGCACGTCATAAGCGGCCTGGGCAAGCGCCGTCGTAACACGCCTTGCCGACGTCACTCCGCTACCTCGCTAACATCCTCCGCTAGCCCAAGCGGAGGACCCCATGACCTACGAAACCATCCTGTACGCCACCACTGACGGTGTGGCGCGCATCACCTTGAACCGCCCCGAACGGATGAACTCGTTCACCCAGAAGATGCACGAGGAGCTGCGCGATGCGCTGGCGCGGCTGGCGGCGGATGGTGCGCGGGTGCTGGTGATCACCGGTGCCGGGCGCGGCTTTTGTGCCGGGCAGGATTTGAACGATCGGGCGGTGGCGCCGGGCCAGGCGGTCGATCTCGGTGAATCAGTGGAGAAGAACTACGCACCGCTTGTGAAGGCGATCCGTGCGCTGCCGATCCCGGTGATTGCGGCGGTGAATGGGGTGGCAGCGGGCGCCGGCTGCAACTTCGCGCTGGCTTGCGATCTGGTGATCGCCAGCGAGAGCGCGAACCTCCTGCAGCCGTTCTGCAAGCTAGGGCTGATCCCGGACACCGGCGGCTCGTACTTCTTGCCGCGTCTCGTCGGCACGCAGCGCGCGATGGGCCTCGCCCTGCTTGGCGACAAGATTCCGGCGCGGCGGGCGGCGGAGCTGGGGCTGATCTGGGAGTGCGTGGCGGACGACGCCTTCGCGGCGCACATTGATGCTCTAGCCATGCAGTTGGCCGCCGGGCCGACGCTTGGCTACGCCCGCACCAAGCAGGCGATTTACGCGAGCCCGAACAACAGCTTGGACGCCCAGCTCGCACTGGAGGGCGCGTACATGCGCGAATGCGGCTTTTCCGAGGACTACCGCGAAGGCGTCGCCGCGTTCAAGGAAAAGCGGGCACCGAAGTTTCAGGGGCGGTGATCAACTTTCGGTCGAAAGCCTTATTCAATGGGGGCCCCGTACCCAATTCAGCCTGATGTTGACTTCATGGCTTTCGTGCCGCTACGCCCAGCGAAATGGGCGTTTCATCAAAAAGCTGATCACGAAAACGAAAAACTGACCGGTTGGTCGGTTTTGTTGTGCAATTGCGTTAGCATCGCCGCGCCGCTGCCCTGCAGTGGCGCACAATCCTGCGATCAGCCGCGCCCGCGTGGTGCGGTGGTTGCAGCCCACGTCAGGAACCAAGCATGTCACTCACTTTCAACACCGTCGGCGTCATTGGCGCGGGCACCATGGGGGCCGGTATCGCCCAAGTCGCGGCGCAGGCTGGTTGCCGCGTCAAACTGTTCGACGCCCGCGAGGGCGCGGCGGCGGCGGCCAACGCCAAAACCGCTGACACGCTGAATGCGCTGGCCGCCAAAGGCAAGATCACCGCCGAAGCCGCCGCCGCAACCATCTCGCGGCTCTCGGCCGCCCCCGATCTGGCGGACTTTCACGACTGCGACCTGGTCGTTGAAGCGATTGTCGAGAACCTCGACGCCAAACGCACGCTGTTCAAATCGCTGGAGGGCATTTGCGCGCCGACGACCGTGCTGGCCACCAACACCTCGTCGATCTCGATCACCGCCATCGCGGCGGGCCTGGCGAGACCGGAAAACGTGGTAGGCATGCACTTCTTCAACCCGGCGCCGCTGATGGCGCTGGTGGAGGTGGTGATGGGGCAGCAGACCGCGCCTGCCGTCGCCGAACGCGCCGAAGCGGCCTGCGCGGAGTGGAAGAAGACGGCCGTGCGCTGCAAGAGCACCCCCGGCTTCATCGTCAATCGCGTGGCGCGGCCCTACTACGGCGAGGCGTTCCGTGTGCTCGAAGCGGGCGGCGCCGATGTGCCGACCATTGATCTGGTGCTGCGCGACGTGGGGGCCTTCAAGCTCGGCACCTTCGAACTGCTTGACCTGATCGGCCTCGACGTCAACCTGATGGTGACCAAGAGCGTGTGGAACGCCTACTACCAGGACAGCCGCTTTCGCCCAAGCCTCACGCAAGAGGAGATGGTCGCGGGTGGCCTGCTGGGCCGCAAGAGTGGCCGCGGTTTCTACACCTACCCGGTCGAGCCCGCTACGCCCGCCCCCTCGCCCGCGGCCGGCACCGCGCCGACGATGGTGCAATACCTCACCGAATCCGACGCCCTGGACCCGCTAATCGAGCGCATCAAGGCGGCAGGCATCAAGGTGCAGTCCCGCAAGGAAGACGACCCCTATGGCGCGGGCATGCTGCGCACGGGCAACGCGACGATCTGCCTGACCGATGGCCGCACCGCCACCCAGATCGCATTCGAGGAAGACCTGACCAACGTGCTCACGCTCGACCTGGCGCGCGACTTCGCGACGACCAAGCGTGTCGCGCTCGCCAAAGGCGAAGACACCACGACCAGCGCTGTGGCTGATGCCGTCGCGCTGTTCAAGGCGCTCGGCGTCGAGGTGACGATGGTGGGCGATGTACCCGGCATGATCGTCGCGCGAACCGTCGCCATGCTCGCCAATGAGGCTGCCGATGCCGTGCTGCAAGGCGTTGCCGATGCCGCAGGTGTGGATACCGCGATGAAACTCGGCGTCAGCTACCCCGAAGGCCCACTCGCCGCAGCGGATCGATATGGCCTGACCCTGATGAACGCCGTTCTCGTCAACATGCAGGCACACACCGGCGACGACCGCTATCGCCAGAGCCTGCTGCTACAGCGAAAGATGTGGAGCGATGGCAGCTTTACCTGATCCGGTAGCCGCCGGCCCGACACCGCGCCAAGTGGCTGACGCGATGTTTTCGCGCGACCACGCGGCGCAGGCCGCAGGCATGGTCGTCGAGCAAGTTGCGCTCGGCTCCGCCACAGTCACCATGACCGTGCGCAAGGACATGGTCAATGGCCACGACATCTGCCACGGCGGCTACATGGCGCTGCTCTGCGACACCGCGTTCGCCTACGCCTGCAACGCCTGCAACCAGAACACCGTGGCGAGCGGCTTCAGCATCGAGATCCTCGCGCCTGCGCGCCTGGGCGACACGCTGGTCGCCGTTGGTGTGGAGCAGGCGCAGCGCGGCCGCTCGGGTGTGTACGACATCAAACTCACCAACCAGCACGGCGACATCATCGCCCTCTTCCGCGGCAAAAGCGCGCGGATCGCGGGGGAAGTGCTGCCGGGCACCAGCCACGCATGACGCGCCAAAACTCTAAGCCCCTCTCCCTCGAGGGGAGAGGGGTTGGGGAGAGGGTGACGGCAATTCGCAGAGCGACGAGCGCTCCCTCGGCAACCTGCCCCCTCTCCCCTGCCCCTCCCCCACGGTGGGGGGAGGGAAGTCGCCGCACGACAGAACGTGTAACGAGGTAACCCGTATGCCCACCAAAACCCCCACCCCACTGCACCCCATCGAGTCCGCCTCTCGCGATGAAATCGCCGCGCTTCAGTTGCAACGGCTGAAGTGGAGCCTGCGCCACGCCTACGACAACGTGCCGCACTACAAGCGCAAGTTCGACGCCAAAGGTGTGCATCCCGATGACCTGAAAACGCTGGCCGATCTGGCCAAATTCCCGTTCACCAGCAAGAGCGATCTGCGTGACAACTACCCGTTCGGTCTGTTCGCCGTGCCGCGCTCGCAGGTGGCTCGCGTGCATGCGTCCAGCGGCACCACCGGCAAGCCAACCGTGGTGGGCTACACCAAGAACGACATCGACGTCTGGGCCGATTGCGTCGCCCGTAGCATCCGCGCCAGCGGCGGCTGCCCCGGCGACATGGTGCACGTGGCCTACGGCTACGGCCTGTTCACCGGCGGCCTCGGCGCGCATTACGGCGCCGAGCGGCTGGGCTGCACCGTCATCCCGATGAGCGGCGGCCAGAGCGAAAAGCAGGTGCAACTGATCACCGATTTCAAGCCCGACATCATCATGGTCACGCCCAGCTACTGCCTGGCGCTGGCCGAGGAATTCGAGAAACAGGGGCTCGACCCCGCCCAATCGTCACTCGCCATCGGCATCTTCGGCGCTGAGCCGTGGACCAACGCCATGCGGCAGGACATCGAAAAGCGCATGGGCATCGATGCAATGGACATCTACGGCCTCTCGGAAGTGATGGGCCCTGGTGTCGCCAATGAATGCGTGGAGTCGAAAGACGGCCCGGTGATCTGGGAAGACCACTTCTACCCCGAGATCATCGACCCGAAAACCGGTGAAGTGCTGCCCGACGGCAGCGAAGGCGAACTGGTCTTCACCAGCCTCAGCAAAGAGGCGATGCCGGTGATCCGTTACCGCACACGCGACCTCACCAAGCTGCTGCCGCCCACCTCACGCAGCATGCGCCGCATGGCCAAGATCACCGGCCGCAGCGACGACATGATGATCATCCGCGGCGTCAACGTCTTCCCGTCGCAGATCGAAGAGCTGATCCTGCGCCAGCCGGATCTCGCACCGCATTACCAGTGCGTCATCACCCGCCCCGGTCACCTCGACGAACTCACGGTGCGTGTGGAAACCACGCTGCGCTTCGTTCATGCAGGCATCGACTCACGGCAGCAAGTGATCCGCAACCTCACCGAAAACATCAAGAACCTGATCGGCGTCAGCGCACGCGTCGAACTGAACGATCCGGGCGCGATTGAACGCAGCCTTGGTAAGGCCAAGCGGGTGGTGGATAAACGGGCGATCGGCTAGCGCGACTAGGTGGCTCGTTGATCGCACTTGTTGGAGTGCGTGTTAATTTGTATCCTCGTACATGTCAACACTAAAGTACTGGGCGAATCAGTTGGCTGCGTCGATATCCAGCGAGCGTTGGGTCTTTGGCGCTAACTGTTAACACTACAGGTATGTCCGACAACACACGTTATGCCTCAAAAATCATTTCGTCTTTCGGCTGCTCAAATCAAGCCCGTTGCGATCGGTTTCGGCAGCTGCTTTGCAACGGATCGGATCACAGTTGATGGAGCGCAAGTTGGCTACTGCTACCGCGAAGATCCGAGTACAGCCGCGGATAGCGGTTGGCGCTTCTTCGCAGGCGACGAATCGGACGAGTACGCGAACAACCCTGCCAACTTGGCAATATACGACGTCAATACTGTCGCAAATTACGACCCGACTATTGCCTCCGTCCTTGAGGCACCTTGCGGGTCCGCGTTCGAGCGCAACAGCTCTGGTCTGTTGGTTCCGGCCGCGGCAAGCGCGACATAACTATGCGCTCAAGCGGCGCGTGCGGGAGGAAGTTTCCAGTGCAATCATGGGTTGCGGCCCGCACGGCCATCTAGCGTAGGAGTTAGACAGTGTGAACGCCCGTTCCTTGCATCAGCTGTACCGCCGCGGATGGATGGAATACTCACAGACGCAATGCGAATGGGAGAATCTGCTCGAGGAGCCTGTGCCGGAACCGAATCGCATCGAGGCATTTCTTCGGCGCCACATTCCTGAATCGACGGTGCTAGTGCACGTGTCTCGGGCCATCGGTGGCGAGTTCGAGATCGGAGAGGCAGCGCGCTTTGTTTGTCCGTACATCGGGCAGTATGAGATTCGAATTGCCTCGCGAGATTTTTCCTCACTTGCTGTCATCGCCACGCCCGGGGTCGGCGCCGGTGTCAAAGCCCTCCCGCGGGCAGCGTAGTAGCGTAGCCCGGAGAAGCGAAGCGCGTCCGGGTTTCGTGTCGCTCCACCGCAGGCGCAATGTCAGGCGGGTTCGCTAAACAAATGCCTTGACGCGATTCGCTTCTCAAGGCTACGGTTCAACGATTCGCCGCGCACCTTGCGACGCCCTTCTAAGCTCGAACGTTGAGTCAGCTCAAGCACATGGAATACATCACCACACTGTCACACCTCGAATCGCTTTTCGATACCGCTGGTGACGCGTCAATCCGAAAGGAGTCGCCAACCCTTCACCCGGCCTATCAAGCGTGGATCGAAAAGTCCCCCTTCGCGGTGTTGGCGACCAGCGGCCCTGGTGGCCTGGACACTTCGCCGCGTGGCGACCCGGCACCGCTAGTGCGTATTCGCAGTGAGCGCACCATCCTGTTGCCGGAGCGGCGGGGCAATAATCGGATCGACAGTCTCAGGAACATCCTTGCCGACCCGCGCGTTTCACTGATCTTTTTCATCCCCGGCGTGCGCGAGACGGTGCGCGTGAACGGCACCGCAAAAATCTGTATTGAGCCAGGCCTGCTACAGAGTTTCGCCATGAACGGCCAGCGACCGAAGTGCGTGCTGGAGATCGCCGTCGAGACAGTCTTCTTCCAGTGCGCGCGTGCGCTGCTGCGTTCGTCGCTCTGGTCGAATGATCAGTTGGCGGCAAGAGCCGACGTACCGACCGCCGGGCAACTGCTCTCTGCGCTGACCGATAAAGCCATCGACGGCGCCGCCTACGACGCGGAGCTCCCCGCGCGGCAGGCAAAGACGTTGTACTGACCCGGCTGGCCGTCACGCCTCAATTAGGGCGAAGATGGCCATGCGTATCATGGCACCCGTCCCGGCTCGCACCACCCATCCAACGTGAAGACCATCAGGATGCCAAATGCGCTGGTTTAGCAACTTTCTGCTGTACTTTCTGGCGCTCGGTGTGGCGGGTTATACGGTGGTGGCCTATGGCTTGCTGCCCTTGGGGTCACTCGTGCATCCGGACATGCGGGTGAACTTCCTGACGCACTCGCTGGGCATTTACACCCACGCCTTTGCATCGACGGTTGCGATGGCGCTGGGCCCGTTTCAGTTCTCCACGAAGCTCCGGCAGCGCAACCCCAAGCTGCACCGCTGGCTGGGCCGGGTCTATCTGGCGGTGGGCGTGCTTATTGGCGGCTTGTCCGGCCTTTACATGGCGCAGTTTGCTTATGGCGGCTTGGCCGCCAAGGTGGGATTTGCCACCCTCGCCGTGCTCTGGCTGTATACCGGCCTGCGTGCCTACGTGGCCATTCGCAGCGGTGATGTCACCGGCCACAGAAAGTGGGTGTTGCGGAATTTTGCATTGACGTTCGCCGCCGTCATGCTGTGCGTGTACCTGCCATTGTCGATGGCTGCCCGGTTGGACTTTGCCACGTCGTACGCCGCAATTGCCTGGCTATGCTGGGTGCCAAACCTTCTGTTCGCCGAGTGGTGGCAGCGTAGGCGCGAGCTTGCTCGCGCCAAATAGCGACGGCACATCGCATGCGCGAGCAAGCTCGCGCCTACATGACGAACGCTACGCCGCTTCCATCTCCCGCTGGTGGGCAATCCAGTCCGGCCCGCATCGCAGCTTCCTGGCCAGATCAGATTTGGGATCGACAGCGCGCCAGAATGGAGTGATGTTGGCGAGCGCGGCGCCGGCCTCCATTTCGTCCCACGCGGCCTCGGCGGCAATGCGGAGAAAGATGCTGGCGGTCAACGGGCAGGTGGCTTCGGCACCGCGATCCTTCGCCAGCGCGAGGCGTAGCGCAGGCACCGCAATCGTCTGCCCGTAGGCGACGTGCTTGCGCAGCCATGCTGCCACTTCGTGCGGGGACGAGATGAGCATGCGCGTGCCCGGCGGAATGCCCGCGAACGCCTTGTCCGTGAGCTCGATCTGCGGGTCCGGTGCGTTCATCCTTTCCGCCCAGGTCTTTGTCTTGCGCGCCATCAGCGATCTCCTTTGGTGTGCCCACATCGCGACGTCGCCAGCATTATCGGCCCTGTTCTAGCATTGCAGAGATCATGCAAAACAACACGACCGAAATCAAGCAAACAACGGTTGATCGCGTGGCGCTTGCCCGCGATGGTTACGTCCTGCTGCGCGGCGCCATTCCTCCGGAGTGGCTTGACTCGCTGCGCGCCGCGTTTGACGACAACATTCGCCCATCCGAGCAATGGCCGGTGCCACGTGGCTTTGGCTGGCAGCACTCGTTGCTGGACCTTGACGCAGCGGTGCAGGCGGTTTGCCGCCTGCCAGCGGTACTGAATGCCGTCGGCGCCATGATCGGGGAGCGCTATTTTCTGGCGCAAGTGGAGGGCCGCGAGCCGCTCGTGGGTCAGGGCCATCAAGGGCTGCACCGCGACCTCTCGGCGCATCGACCGGGTGATACCGTTCAAGCGTTGGCGTACTTCGACGATTTCGGCCCGCATAACGGGGCGACCCGATTGGTACCCGGAACGCACAGACCTGCCGATACGTCAGACCCAATACCTCCCGAGGCGGAAGCTCACGCGCAGCAGATCACCGGCAATGCCGGCGACATTCTCGTTTTCGACGCCGATCTGCTGCACGCGGCGACGGTAAACCCATCCGGCGCTCGTCGGCGCACGATCCTGATTTCCTACCGTGCCGAATCAGCACATGAGTCGCACATGGCCACTGCCGAGCTGCGCAACGTGCGCATGGACACCAGCGAACGGTTTAACCCGCCGTGAACAGGCAGCAACCGCCGCGCCTGTGTTAGCCCGCCTGGGTAAAGAAGCCTTCTGTGTGAATAAGCGTCGGCTTCGCCCCGAGCGCCTGAGCAGCGGCGACGCAATCGTCGACAAAGCCGGTCGTTCCCGCGATGAACACGCTGTGCCCACCCAGATCAGGGAAATGAGACGGCAGCAGCACAGGGATGCGTCCGTGCGCGATGCGAGGAGCGCTTTCTCGCGTCGTCGTCGGCAGATAGCGAAAGTTGGGAAAGCGCGTTTCCCAGTAGCGCATCAGGCCACGGTCGTACAGCTCATCAGCCGATCTCGCGGAGAACATCAGCGTCACTGGCTGCTTATACCCGCGACGCAACGCGGCTTCGGTCAGGGACAGGATCGGTGCCAGGCCAGAGCCAGCGGCCAGGCAGAGCACCGGCGTGTCAACCGACGGATCGCCAATGAAGGTGCCGAACGGGCCGGAAAAGCGAATCGTATCGCCGGGCTGTATCTCGTCGTGCAACCAGCGGCTGGTGCGGCCGCCTTCGCGGCTCTCAACACGGGTGACCTGTAGCCGGATCTCGCCATCGGGGCGCGGCGCGTTGGCAATGGAGTAGGCGCGGACCGGCACACCCAGGCTGGCGTCACCTATCTGCACATACTGCCCCGGCCAGAAGCGCATCGTTTCGCCGAGCGGTCTCAGTACGAACTCGGTGATGCGTGGCGTGCGGGGGATGCGATCCACCAGCACGGCGTACTGCGATTCGCGCGGCGGGAACAGTTTGGGCTTGGCATCCTCCGTTCCCCACTCAATCTCCAGCTCCTCGGAGAGCGGTTTGGCCATGCACATGAGGCCATAGCCCTGATGGCGCTCCTCCGCCGAGAGCGCCATGTCGAGCACGAAGCCCTGATCAAACTGTCCGGACCGCACCTTGACCTTGCATTCGCCGCAGGCGCCTGCGCGGCAATTGTTTGGCAGGGCGTAGCCGGCACGTTCCAGGGCGACGAGAACGGTGTCACCATCCTCGCACGCAACTGAGCGCCCCGAGGGATAGAGCTTGATGTGTTGCGACATTAGTGGCCGACCCCGCGCTAGAACACCGGAATGATGTCTTCCATCTCGACGTCGGTAATCTCCTGCCCGGTGATGCCCACCTCGGGAATGGCGGGGAACGGGATGCCATATTTGTCGAGCACGCCCTTCAGATTGAGAATCGCAGCTCGCCAGTTGTTCAGCTTGGCTTCGTAGCCGGGGATGGCAAAACCTGCCTTGCGGGCAACGTCCTCGCCCTCGCGCTGGTTGGCGATAAAGTCTGCCGGCAGATCCCAGAAGTCCATCGGTGGCTCGAACAGCACGGCGGACAGGAACAGATAGCCAGCGCGAATCTGCTTGGTAATCATGCTGCGGTCTTCAACCGCGAGCTTGGGGTAGTCGCGCTCCATCAACGACATGCAGATGCCCATGTGGCGACCTTCGTCCTTGCCGATGTTGCGGAAGCCTTCCTTGAACACTGGCTCTGTGCAGGCTGCCGCCATCTGGTGGAAGATGGTTGCCGCAGCAATTTCTCCCATCAGGAACGAACTGAACAGCACTGCGAGGCTGTACTTCGGAACTGCAGCCTTGTAGCCCGTCCAGTAGCGTCCGCCATTGAAGTAGAGCCACTTCGCGTTCTTCTGCAAACGTTTGCCGAGATCAGTCTTGGGCTCGTAAGTAATCGGGTCCGGGTGCTCGAGAAACTTGGTGATCGCGAGACCGCACATCTGTTCGTGGTTCTGTTCATCGCGGGTGACGCTGAAGAAGCAGCGGCGCACGGCGTCCTCCTCGTGCGCTTCGTAGGTCTTGATGAAAGCGGAAGCGAATACGGGTGGCGCCGAGGCATCGAACACCGACAGCAGCGTCCACCAATAGGCAATGGCCTCGCGCTGTTCCCATGTGTATTTGCTGGCGTTGAAGGTGTCCCATGGCAGCTTCTTCGGGTCCCATACATCTCGCTGCGATGCGTCCCAGATTTCTTCCAGCTTTTTGGTGTGGGCATGCCACGACAGCGGGTAGACGTTGGGTTGATCAATTGCAGGCGGGAACTCCATCTGCTGGGCAAATTTTTCCTTGTTCATGGCGCGCATGTCCTCCTTCGGTGTTGGAAAACATTCCCGACCGACCGGTCAGTCTGGAACTGGGCGCAATGAAATCAGGGATTTGCCAGCGGGATGTTGCGCTGGATCAAGTTCACGGCAGCGCTGCGCTTGCGGAACTGCAAGGAGCTCTTGCGGTCGGTGCAATCCGCCACCACTCTGACCAAGCGGGCGCCGCCGCGCTTCAGTAACCGAGACGCTTCAGTTGCTCAATCTCGTAGTCACCGTCGTCAAACAGGCGCTCCCAGCCGTCAAACTTGCCAAGGCCAAGGCTGCGCGCCATCGAAAGCAACAAGCTCTGTCCCGGCGCCGCACGCTCCGGCTGCAGGCGATACACCGGATCGGCATACGCCTGTGCCGGTGAAATGATCGTCCAGCCCTGCGCCTTGAACATGGCAATCACGTCGCCAAGCCAAAGGGCGTTGATCAGGTTATGGTGCAGCAGCAGCACCTGCGCGATGTCGCGCCCCTGCAATTGCCGCGACAGGCCCCAATAAGCCTGCGCACGTTGCCAGATGTGGGCAAGGTAGGTGCGCTTGATTGCAGCCACATCGGCGTCCGGGTCGCGGCGGAGCGTCTGAACCAGCTTGTCGTTGAGCCGCCAGTCACTCGTGTCCAGGCTGACGTAGGCGTTGCTGTAACCCTGTGCCTTGAGAAATTCGCGCATGCCATCGCGCTTCTCCGGCGTGTTGCCTTCCCGCAGATAGGTGAAGCGGAACCACTTGCGATACCCCGGCAGCGTCCGGATGATGGCATCGCAGTCCAGCAGCTCCTGCTGATATTGCGTGAGCGTGACGCTGCCCTTGTGCAGGTCTGCATGCGTCATCGTGTGATTGCCGATCGCGTGCCCGGCGTCGCCCCAGGCTTTCGCCAGCGCGTAACCGGCCGGACGATCGGCACCGTTAGTCGCAGTGACAAACAGCGCCGCCTTGACGTCGTGCTTTGTCAGTGCATCCAGCAACGCCTGATTGCGGCCAGCGGCAGTGAGGCGTGGCGTGTCGCTGAGGTGCGGGCCATCGTCAAAGGTGAACGCTACCGATTGTGCGAGAGCCTGCGCCGCCATCAGGCCAAAGACAGCAAACAGCCACCGAAGTCTGTTAGCGAACATCAGCATCCGTGGCATGGACCAGATGGCCAAAACAATCGGCCTATTCAACTCTTCCCTGTGCGTAGGCCTTCGGATCGTCCGGTGTTTCGTCGGTGGCGATGCAGTCCTCGAACAGTTCGCGGAACAGCGGTTCTGGCAGCTTGCGACCGATGAAGACGATGGTGCTTTCCTTCTTGGCGTCGTCCGGCCATTCGCTCGCAAAGTCAAAGCCGGCCATCATGTGCACGCCCTGAAATACAACGCGACGCGGCTCGCCCTTGATGTAGAGGATGCCCTTGTAGCGCAGCATTTGCTCGCCGTAGAGGTTGATCAGCGAGCCGATGTAGCGGTCCACCTTGCGCACATCGAGCGGCTTTTCGCTCTTGATGACGAAGCTGTGCACTTCGTCGTGGTGCTCGTGATCGTCACTGGTCAGAAAGTCGGGTTGAATTTCGAGAATGGCATTGAGGTTGAAGCCGCGAATGTCCAGCAGATCCTGGATCGGTGTCTCGCCGAAGTTGACCTTTTTGATCGGTGCGCGCACGTTGAGCTTGCGCAGACGCTCCATGAGTTTCTGCGTCTCGTCCTCGGCCGTGACATCAGTCTTCGACACGAGCAGACGGTCCGCGAACGCAACCTGTTGCTGCGCCTCACTGAAGTCCTTGAGCTGCGTGAGTCCGTGCTTGGCGTCGACGACGGTCACGACGGCGTCAAGCAGGTAGCGTTCGTTGACCTTCTCGTCGGCGAAGAACGTCTGCGCAACCGGCGCCGGATCGGCCATGCCGGTCGTTTCGATGATCACACGCGTGAAGTTGAACTCACCCTTGGCACGACGCTTGTACAGACTGTTCAGGATGCGGATCAAATCGCCACGCACGGTGCAGCAGATGCAGCCGTTGTTCATCTCGACGATCTGCTCCTTGGTGTCGGCGAGTATCTCGTTGTCGACGCCCTCTTCACCGAACTCGTTTTCGATCACAGCGATCTTCTCGCCGTGGTTCTCGCGCAGGATGCGGTTCAGCAGCGTCGTCTTTCCGGCGCCAAGAAAGCCGGTGAGGATGGTGACCGGGATCGGGCCACCAGTCGGCTCAGTGCCCCAGGATTGAGCTTCTTTTTCGGCAGCTTTTTTGGCCGCATCGGCTTTGGTCGACATGCTTGTATTCTTGCGCCACAGTCTGAAGAGACATGAATTTTAGGGCGCCTACGGTGAGTTCAACTGCATACGCTGGTTTGACCGACCATGCCGCACTGCTTTCCAGCGCGGAACTGCGCCAGATTGAGGCGCAATACGCCCATCTTGATCTGATGCGTCGCGCCGGTAAGGCGGCGGCTGAGTTTCTGATGGCGCGCAGCCAGCGCGGCGACCGCATCGTGCTGGTTGCCGGGCCGGGAAATAACGGCGGCGACGCGTTTGCGTGTGCGGCAGAGCTTAGAGCCGGCGGCTATGAACCGTTGGTCGTGTTTCTGGCCGAGGCAATGAACTTGCCGACCGATGCCCGGGCAGCCCGGCAGCGAGCGCTGGATGCTGGCGTGTCCATGGTGCCGTCATTGACCGAGTTCGACGGGGCGTCGTGGATCATTGATGGCCTCTTTGGCATCGGCCTGAAACGCCCACTGGACGGGGCCTACAGCGATGCCGTCCGCGTCATTGCCCAGGCCCGCGAGGCCGGCGCAAGTGTACTGGCGCTCGATGTACCCAGCGGTGTCGACGCCGATACCGGTGCGCTGGTGGGAGACGTCGCGGTCGCCGCCGATCACACGCTGACCTTCATCGCGCCGAAGCGCGGCCTGATGACCGGCCCGGCGCTGGACTACGTTGGCCAACTGCATCTTGCATCGCTCGGATTGGATTTGAGTGATGCGCCGACTGCCGTCACGGCATTCGGCCTGGACGACGCTCGCCTGCTGTTGCGGCCAGCGCGCGCCAATGCGCACAAGGGCAGCCGCGGCACGCTCGCCATCATTGGTGGTGCTAACGGCATGCTGGGTGCCGCCCTGCTCGCCAGCCGCGCGGCCATGCGCATGGGCGCTGGCAAGGTGAAGGTCGCGTGGCTTGCCGAACCGCACCCGCAAGTGGATCCGCTGATGCCCGAAGTGATGATGGGCGCGGTTGCGGATCAAAGCGGGTATGCAGACGCCACTGCCCTGGCAGTCGGTTGCGGCATGGGCCAGAGCGCGGACGCAAGACGCGTGCTGGCGGCGATGCTTCGACACCCTGAGCCTTTGCTCCTCGACGCCGATGCGCTCAATCTGATCGCGCAATCGAAGACTTTGCAGGGGCAGGTGACGCGTCGCACGGGCGGCACGATCATCACGCCACACCCCACCGAAGCAGCGCGACTACTCGGCATTTCAACAGCAGCGGTGCAGGACGACCGCTTGCGCGCGGCGCGTGAACTGGCCACACGGTTCAATTGCGCTGCTGTCGTCAAGGGCACTGGAACTGTCGTTGACGACGGTCAGTCCGCCACCATCAACACAACAGGCAACCCGCTGCTCGCGACGGCGGGAACGGGTGATGTGCTGGCAGGCATGATCGGCGCCCTGCTAGCTCAGGGGTACTCGGCAAGTGACGCAGCACGCATCGGCGTGGCACTGCATGGCGCGGCGGCTGATGCGCTGGCGGCGCGCGGCGTCAGGCGGGCGGTGGCGGGAGATATCGTCGGAGAGCTCGCCACCCTATAGAAGGGGCCTCAGCGATTCGTGCAATCCTCGCAGCCTTGCGAAGCGAAGCGCGTCAAGGCACTTTTTGATCGAAGCCGTTGTCCAATCGGCGCTCACGCGCGGCACACAAAACCCGGACGCGCTTCGCTTCTCCGGGCTACGTCACTTTGCGTATCCAAGCGATCCATTGCGTCGATGCACAAATGAGCCTCGCCCAAATTCCTATAGCTGTATCGATAGCTGCCAGTTCATGGACCGCGCCCGAGCCAGGATTTCTGGCACGGAGGACAGCAGTAGCTCGCCGGTCAACTTGTTGAACAGAGCGACCACGTGCTGCGAGCCTAGCGCCTCGGCCGCTTGAATCTCCGCTTCCGTCAACGCAAAGAAATAACCGTCAAAGCCAGGCTTGACGCGACGCTGGCTAGCGCTTTTGATCTCCACGAAACACATTTGCGGAATGGCATCCAACACCTCATCCAGCTTGGTAAAGTCAACGACGCGCGAATCCTGGACAGAAATGGCGTCGAAGCTTGACCCTTTGATGGAGATGCCGCGGCTCTGCAGCGCGGACAACAAGACCTTTAACGCTGGCCCCTTTGGCCGCGGAACCCAGTTGTCCATTTCGGCAATTGCTGCGATCTCACCATCAGCCCCTCTCGCATTCGTCACGCGAGCCACATGAGCTCGCTTCTCGCGAACTAGATCGATAAGCTTCACGGCACCAAAATAACCCCACCCACCGTCTTCCGCGCTTCCAGATCGCGATGCGCCTGCGCGGCGTCGGCGAGTGAGTAGGTCTGCCTCGCAGCGAGGTCAATCTTGCCGTCTTTCATCATGTTGAAGACGTTGTTGGCCATCTCCTCGGTCGTAGCGCGACTTGACGTGTACGCCATCAGCGTTTGCCGGGTGACGTAGAGCGAGCCCTTTGCCGCGAGGATGCCGAGATCGACGCCGGTGACCGGGCCTGACGAGTTGCCGAAGCTGACCATCAGGCCAAGCGGTTGCAGGCAGTCGAGCGACGCCGGCCAGGTGTCCTTGCCGACGCTGTCGTAAACCACCGGCACCTTCTTGCCCCCAGTGATTTCCTTGACGCGCTCGACGAAGTTCTCGCTGTTGTAGTTGATGACGTGCTTGCAGCCGTGCTCCAGCGCGAGCTTGCCCTTGTCGTCGCTACCCACGGTGCCAATCATGTTCACGCCAATCGCGCGACACCATTGCGCGGCAATCAGGCCGACGCCGCCCGCAGCTGCATGGAACAGGATGGTGTCGCCCGCCTTGCATTTGTAGGTGCGGTTGAGCAGGTATTCGACCGTCATCGCCCGCAGGAAGCCCGCCGCAATGTGTTGCTCGCTCACGTATTGCGGCAGCTTGATCAGCACGCTGGCCGGCAGGTTGCGCTCGCTCGCGTAGCTGCCGAGCGGCCCGTCGCAATACACCACACGATCGCCCGGTGTGACAACGGTGACGCCCTCGCCGACGGCCTCAACAATGCCAGCGCCCTCCTTGCCAATACCGGACGGCAGCGGCACTTTGTAAAGCCCGGTGCGGTGATAGGTGTCGATGAAGTTGACGCCAATTGCGCTGTGCCGCACACGCGCCTCGCCCGGGCCGGGCGGCGGCAGCTCGATCGACTCGTACTTCAGAAAGTCGGGGGAGCCGGTTTCGTGGAAGCGGATTGCGTGTGTCATGGATTACCTCAACTGCAAAACAAAGAAAGAACCTGCAAAAGTCGCCTTGGCCACGATGCTCCCGAGCATCGCGATGGCCGATGGTTTGATCGCGGACAAGCCCGCTCCTACAACATGCTGCGATAAACGACGAATCCCAGCGCGGTCAGCACCAGCGACGCCACCAGGTGCATGGCCGCGAGCGTCAATGCACGTCCGAGATCGCCATCGTGCACCAGCACCACCACCTCGGCGCTGAAACTGGAAAAAGTCGTCAACGCGCCGAGAAAACCCGTCACAAAAAACATCCGCCACAGCGGCGATAGTTCCGGCTTGGCGGCGAGGTGTGCAAGGGCAAGGCCGATCAGGAAGCCGCCAATCGCATTGGCGGCAAACGTCCCCCACGGCATCCAGCTACGGCCGTTCATCGCCAGCGCGAGCCCGTAACGTGCCCACGCACCGAGCACTGCACCGATCGCAATTGCCGTGAGTGTTGCTGGCATCAACGGATGAACTGCTTCACGTAGTCAGCGCCCAGCCCGACCGTCTCGTAGTGCTTTGCGCACATCTCGATCTTGGTCCACACGTCCTCATAGCCCGTCTGATTGCCATCGCCATCCAGGTAGATCATCGCGCCCTGAATGTTGAAGAACGTGATCATTTCGGGGCAATCGGCGGGCACCTCCAGCGTGTGGATTTCACCGGGCGGCTCGTAGACGAAACTGCCCTCGTTCGCCACCCAGTTGTGCTCGCGGTAGAACCACTTGCCCCGGATCACATAGCCAACGACCGCCATCGGATGCCGGTGCCGCGACAGGACGCCGCTCTTTCTGACACGCAGCAGATTGCACCAGCCACCGCTCACGGTGTTCAGCAGCAGCGGACGAAACCACACGTCCGGTGCCTGCGGCACCCACACGCGCTCGTCGTCCGGGATCGCTGCAACAGCGATTTCAGGCTGGATCGCCAACGCGTTCATCACTTGCCCAGCGCAGCCTGCCACACGGCGTCCACCACTTCGCGCTGAGCACCGCGCTCGCGATACAGGCGAATTTCCATCGTGCCGGTCCAGTGGCTGTCGCCACAGCGGGCGATGCGCTTGGCTTTCAACTCGCGCGTCACCGCGCTCTCGGGCAACCACGCGAGGCCATGACCTTCGAGCGCCATCACCTTGAGCGCCTCCGACATGTCGTTTTCATAGACGCAGTCGAGATGGGCGCGTAGCGGCGATTGCTGCAGGATCAGCTCGACCATGCGCCCCAGATAAGCCTGCGGCGTGTATGAGAGATAGGGAATCTTCTTGTGATCGCTGCCGGGCAATGTGAACAATGCGCGGCCCTCGCTATCGGTACGCGAGAACGGTGCGATTGTCTCGGTGCCGAGCACCACCATCTCGTAGCGAGATTCGTCAAGCTGCACCGGCTGATTGGTGTGGTGATAGCAGAGCAGCAGGTCGCAGTTGCCTTCAACCAGGCTCATCACTGCGTCGTGCACGTTGGCTGCCAGCAGCTTGGCCTTGACGCGACCCAACTTCTTCTCGAGCGCGTGCAGCCATGTCGGGAAAAAGGTCAGCGACAGGGTATGCGGCGCGGCAAACAGGATGGTGTCGGTCGGCGCGCTCTGCAGCCCGCGAGCAATCGCCCGCGCGTCGATCGCCTGCCGCACAATCTCTGCCGCCCGGTCGCGGAACTGCTCGCCCGCCTTGGTCAGCTTGGTCGGATAGCTCGTCCGGTCTATCAGCTCGGCACCGAGCCACTGCTCCAGCGCCCGTATTCGCCGCGAGAAGGCAGGTTGGGTAACGTACCTGAGTTCTGCGGCCCTGGAAAAACTGCCCGTTTCGGCCAGTTGCAAAAAGTCTTCTACCCACTTGAGTTCCATGGATGCCGAGTTTAGTCAAAACTATGCAAGAACGGTATACGCGGTGCAATATGGGCTTACGGCTTTTCTTCACCATCCCCATTTCATATGGGCTGGAAGCGATAAATTGCTCAAAGTCGACTTTTTCCGATTTGACCGCTCAGGCCCATTGCGATAAAGGTTCTTGCGCGAAGCTATTGAGTCTGAAGCACCGAAATTGCTGCCGCTGGCCGACGCACGACGCTGCCTACAATGCCGAAGATGCGTATCGCCATTCTGCAGAACAACACCGACGACGGCCCCGCCTACCTTGCCACATGGCTGCGGCAGCGCAACATTGCATTCGACGTTTTTGATTTTGAGCACGGCGACGAGGCGCCGGCGTCATTGGCTGATTACGCGGGCCTGGCGATCCTCGGTGGCGTCATGAGTGTCAACGACGACCTGCCGTCGTTGCGACAGGCCGAAGTGCTTATCCGTGAAGCGCGTACCGCTGGCAAACCGGTCATCGGCCATTGTCTCGGCGGCCAGCTCATCGCCAAAGCACTGGGTGCAACGGTTGGCGCGTCGCCCAACATCGAAATCGGCTGGTGGCCGATGCAGACGACTGACTCCGCAGCCGCCCGCGCGTGGTTCGGAGAATTCGCCGGCAGCACGCCAACCGTCATCCAGTGGCACTACGAGTCGTTCGCCGTCCCCGCCGCTGCCGAACTCATCGGCAGCAGCGATGCCTGCCCCCAACAGGCGTTCGCCATCGACACCTTGCTGGCCATGCAATTCCACGTCGAGATCGACGCCGCCAAGCACGCGCTGTGGCTCAGCGCATCGCAACGCGAACTCGCGCGCTTGCCGGGCGAGCCTTACGTGCAGACCGCGAGCGTGATGGCGGCGCAGATGGCGAATCGACTGACGGAGAGCCAGAAACTGGCCGATGCGATCTATTCCCACTTCGAGACACTTGCCAAAGCAGCCAGCGGCAGCTGACGGATCGCCGAGCAAACAGTGCCAGCGCATCACCGCTTGCTGCGTCGGCCACGCGCGAAAGCACCCCGTCACGCGCGCCGTAGAACCGCTGCCACCTCCGAGCGGTCATGCACGTCGAGTTTCGCGAACACCTGCTTGACGTGGTAACCCGCCGTATTGACCGATACACCAAGCTTCCCGGCGATCTCGGCATTGGTTTGCCCGAGCGCAATCATCAAAGCCACTTCGCGTTGCTGGGCCGACAGCTGCAGACGTGCTGCTCCTTCGGTAAGCCGCACGGGTTCCGCTGCCAGGCGCGAGAGAACCAGCGCAGTTGCCCGCTGCCCAGACACGCCCTCGAGCAGGTGATGGCGAAACGCGAATCGTCCCCACGGAGAGTCCACGGAGTACAACGCGTTCCTGGCGGACGAAGTCGCCTTGACCACGCCGTGCAGAAACTCCCGCAGCGCTTTTGGTTCTGCGGCCGCCTGCACCGGTGATATTGGCTCACCTCGAGCGAGGCGAACCAGCCGCAACCAGCCTTCATCGGCAAATAGCGTGGTGCCCGACTCATCAAGCACCGCCATCGCTTCTTCCGCCGTCTGCTCGGCCGACGCTGAGACAGGGGCAAACGGTGCGGCAGAGAGCGCACGGCCCAGGTAATGCAAAACATCACGCAGCGCCTCGGCATCCGCCGGGCTGAACGGTATGTCCGTTTCCGGGCGATACAAACTCAGCTGACCGATCGGCTCGCGGCCGTTCGCCTGCGCACGTACGATGCCGTACATGATGTGTCCAACATCAAGCGGTGACAGTACGTCGCGGAAGTAGTCGCTGCTTCGTTCCACTGGACCGACAGTTCGGTAGGAGACTGGGTCGCTTGCGGCGACCAAACTCAGGTATGACTTGGTAAACGCCGAAGAATCGGCGCGGTAGTACTGCTCGTAGTATCTAGCCATTGCCTCGGGGGGCAACATTCGCTCGGCATACATATTGGTCATGTTGCCCGCCGCATCGGCGTAAAAGAAGGCAGCATGGGACGAACGCACGACCGCACGCACTGCGGGCAGTAGCGACGGCAAGAGCACTGGCGCAGGGAGCCGCAGTGAACAAAGCTGCCGAACCGTGACTCGGGCGCGCCGCAGGCTGGACGCGTCGCTCGCGCCAGGCGGGTCGATACTTGCTGGATTCGCTCTAGTCATTGCCGTTCACTTGCGTACTCCACGACGCAGATCCGGGGCGGCGGGCGCAAAGTTTCCAGGCCGTCGCCGCTGCATCTCGATGATCAGCGAGTGCGCAGCAGCGCCAGCGGCGACACTGGTGCCAGCAGCCCGATATCGCTCGCCGCTCCGCACACCGTCGCAAACGATGCCTGGCAACGTGCGCGCGGCGTCTCCAATCGCCGAGAGGTCAGGTCCCATGCGGGCTGCGAATGTCGCTGACGATGGCCCCGAGGCAGAATAACCGCTGACTGAGCCATCGCTTGCAATCACACTGCCAACAACGAATCGCCGGGTGTGCTGCGCATTTGCCGGGCTCGACAAGTTCATGTCCTCACGAACATGTTCGCCGAGGAATCGCGCTTGCTGGGCGCGCGCGAGACCGCCATTCATGTCGTCGCGCTCGATCCAGCCGTTGATCACGCCGACGGTACCGGCTTCAATGGCAACCTGCCACACGCCGGCAACAGTATGCGCCCCCTTGCCCCCAATTCGCGTCGGGTTGAATGACACAAGCACCATCGCGCCACTGCGCCCTTGCGGCGCGTTTCGAACGGCAATCAGCGAACAGACATTGCGAGCATCAATCGTGCACCCGCTACCTGTCTGCCCGAGGCTCGCGCCACACGGCCCATTGATTTCAAACCTGACGCGCGACAGATCGGCCTCTTGCGGAAGCCAAAACTCGACGAACACTGTGTTCGGGTTGTCTGGCGGAATGAAAAGCTCAAATGTCACTTTCCCCGATGCTGACGGTGCGGCGGATGCGTGGACTGCACGACCATACGCATTACCCGCAGCCATCACAAGCGTCAGGTGCGGGTTGCGATCCTGCAAGTCATTGAGCGCTTCCTCAAGCAGGCTTTCACCATCGTGCGCGCCAGCAAGGCCACCGTAACTCAATGTGGCGACAACGGGAATGGGGGCACTATCCTTCTCATTGTCAAGCAAGGATTTCCGACGAAAGCCGCCTCGTCGCGCCCTGTCGATGATGTAGTGGAGGCCATCAAGAACACGAACCCCTAGCCAGCCTCCCGATGTGTCTTTCAACTCGTTTTCCGGAAACTGGACAAAGATGAGCGGCCAATCCGATGCCGGCTCGGACATGCGCTGGCCCGAACCGCCGAACGGTGGATAGGCATTGAGCACCTGAGTCATGACACTGGCGCCGTGCCGTCGCTTTTCTGGCGTTTCCAGATACCGCAGAGCGCGGTAAGACTCACACTCGACGGCGTCGCCTCCGAGCGTGATCCGCGAAGAAAGCTGGTCCACCTCGGCCGGGGAGAGCTCCGCGCCATAGGCTGGCGTTTGTCCAGGCGGAAGCGTCATATACGGCTGATACCACCAGCGGTTTCCGGCTTCTGCCCCACCCGGACGGCGTGCCCCCGTCTTGCCCTGGTGCCAGAGCCAGCGAACCCGGCAGCGACCGTCGGCATCCCGAAACGCCTTGTTCAATAGCGGGCATCCGTCGTCGAGAACTGCGGCGATGACGTCGGTATGCGTTGGTCTCACCTCGACATCAGCGTAATCACTCAAATTGATGTAGGACGCATTGCGTGGCGCGCCGAGTTGCCAGCGCACTACGTTTTTCTCGTCAACGAAGCCAGGGTTCCCGTCACTGAGTCGCGCCATCTCAGTGGAGAAAGCAGTTTCGCCGCCATTGCTGATTCTTTGCACCAGATATGGGCGATCGTCATCTTCAGGCAATCTGCCTGTTGTCAAAGCCCAGACAAAATAAGGATCCCAGCAGTCGTTGTCACGACCTTCAGGCACGGTCCAGGCGATGTGTTGTCCTTGTGTATGCGACATGACTCTGCCTCGTCAACGCCACTCGTTGGCGGCAGCTTCCCAAAGCGCGCTGAGTGAGGATGTTTTGGCGTGATCAGAACCGAGTCCGGCGACGACAATCGATTTGCCCTCGATGTCGCCGAGCTGAGCGCGTGCATCGGAAGGTTTTGGCGGACGGCGCCAAACTTCAGGATCGAATTCCGGATTCGCCCCTGTGTAAACGAATTGATACGGCGAAAAATTCGTAGCGTCAGGCGTCGCCAGCCGTTGCACGTAGTCAATCAGACAGGTGCCGAGCATGCAGCCGGCCATGCTATCGACTGGAAAATGAAAGCCGGCAACGACACGATTGGTCGCAATGCGTTCAGCGTATGCATCAAGCACTTTTGCCGCCGAGTCAGCGCTGTCACGACAGCCGATTAGCTTCTTCAGCAGCTCTGACACGACGAACGCCTCCGTCGCGTGCCCGGACGGCAGGGCACCAAACCGCGGCGTGGGCCGAATTGGTTGAATGTACGGACTAAACATGACCGGTCGGGCCGTGCCCAGTGAGTGCTTGATGCGGTGAACCACATGCGCTGCAAATCCGATGCAAACGTCAATCAGCGCCAGAGTATGTGGCGTCGTCGTCGAATTCAAGTCCATGACGCTGGCCCACAGCCCCATAGGCACATCCATCTGATCGAGTATTTCCGGAACACGTTCAGGCCGCAACACGGCCCAGGCCTCAACCAATCGCGCCTGCTCCGCGAAGTTGGCATCACTGGGCCGGGCAATCGTGCAAATGGCTTGCGCGGCGCCTGCACGGTCGAACGCCCGTGTCATCAGTACAAACGTCTCGCCACGCACATCAAAATCAACGTCGGTGCAGAGGTCAAATATGATGCTTCGCGCTCTGGCAATCTGGGACACTTCCAGAATGCCGCCGGCGCTACCCAGAGCCTTGCGCGGGTCTTTCCCCGTCGCAGGCACAGGTGCTCGACCCAGCACCTGCCCAGGGCGCAACCGCCACTGTGCCCCCATTTGCCCGCCAAGGGTCAATTCGCGTCCACGCAACAGTGCGGCAACATTCCCGCCCGACCCGCCGCCCCGTGGTGAGCGCCAGCCTTCCCAGCCCTCCCAGCCTTCCCACCCCTCCCATCCTTCCCAGCCTTCCCAGCCTTCCCAGTTCGCCATGTTTCCCCTTTGCAATAGTGTGAGTGAAGAATTGGCCTGCTAGGCAGGCAAGCCGGCGGCAAGCAAAGCGTCGGCAAAAAGCTTGCGATTGTCAGAGGCTGCCGGTTTGGGGCTTGCCCGCAGAAATGCACCAACCGTGTACAGGGGCTGCTCCCGACGTAGTTCGTCGATATGGCGTGCGGCCGCCCCATGATCGCCCAGCAATTCACAGGCAATGGCCGCCACCCGCAGTGACGAGTAATGCGCACGGTTGCTTCGGATCGAAGCCTCGGCACGATTGCGTGCCCCGGCAAAATCATGCATCGTCAAGCATGCGCTTGCGGCCAGCGATTCGTGCAAAAAGCGCATCGGATCATGGGGCGACAGCGTCAATGCCCGATCAGCAGCAGCGAGTGCCGCGGCTCCGTCATCGTCCAGAGCATGTGCGGCTGCCTTCAACGCCCATGCCAGCGAGTCACTCGGATTGATCGACAAGGCGCGCTCGTAGTGCCGCAACGCGGCCGGCAAGTCCCGCTTGACACTCATGGCGACAGAGCCCGCGACGGCATGCACCAGCGACAGCTCGTCATCGAGTGCCAGCGCCATTTCACTCTCGCGCTTGGCCTGTTCGTGATCGCGCTGATCGTGATGCGCCCAACCCTGTACGACGCGAAACGTATGCCAGCGTGCGCGCCAGGCGTGCGGTACCGCATGACGCGGCGCCCGTTCGGCAACTCGCTCGATGAGCGAAAGGGCTGAGTCAAAGTCATCGCGTCCGAGGCGGTGCATAAGACTGATACTTGAAAGCACCAGAGAGTGCGTCGGTACCGTTGGAAGCGGCGCTGTCCTGCTTGTTTCGAGCTCTCGGCCCGCAATGCGGTGGGTTGCCTCGGACACGATGCGCAGAAAGTATTGCGACTCGGGGGCAAGCAATTCAACGGCGGTCGCGCGGGCGCTGTCATGCCATACCACTCTGCCGTCGACCGTACTCATCAACTCCACTGCAAAACGATACTCATCGCCCGCTGGCTGTTGCCAGGTGCCGGAAAGTACATAGTCAGCCGAAATGACTGTCGTCAGTTGCGCACCGGATCGGACCGCCCGCGCCGCTGCAGCGGACGAAAGGCGGGAAATCAGTTCGATGCCTGTGCACCGCGAGAACGCCTGCAATGCAAGATCGGCGTAAACGTCACCGACCGCCGCGCCATTCTGACTTTCATTTGCCGGCGCGAGGCTAAGATGACTGAGCGGAAACACAGCCAGGGTAACCGAGGTCTGAACCTGACTTTTCGGCAGGCTTCCTGCAGCCATGCCTCCCTGCCGCCTCGCCAGCTCAAACACACGTATCGGATCGGATGCCCCCTTGATATAGCAGCGCCCCTTGTCCACAAGCGTCAGGTGAGCAAAGCCAGCGAGTTCATCTCGGCACTCGGTAGAGACCAGCGATTGCCCGGGCAATGCCAGACTGGCAATGCGGGAGCAGATTGACAAGCCAAGGCCAAACCGCACGCCGTCATGATCGAGTACGTTTGCGCAGTGCAACCCAATCCGAAACACAAACGCACTGCCGTTGACCGCATCAAAGCTCGCGGCTGTCCGGTGAATCGCAGACGCGGCGTTGGCGGCGTCGATGGCGTGACGGAACAAAAATATGAGCCCATCACCGCGACGCTCAAGCAATCTGCCCGAACCTCCATCAGCCGCGGCGCCGGTCACGTCAGCAAACAACCGGGCGATGCGCCTCACACCGGCAATTTCGTCATCAGCCAGCATTTGCGAGGACTCGACGAGATCGGCAAACAGCACCGTAAGCCGTTCTACACGAAGCGCGACATCGTCACCAGTATGCATGCCCCATGCGGCCCCCTGCTCCGCCTCACGTGCTAGCCACGAGCATAGCGAATCTGGCGATGCACCGAAACGGCAGTCTGACCTTTGCCGATTCACCTGTTGGACCCGCTGTAGACGCATCACCGTAGCCTACGTGGTAACGCAGTAAGGCTCCCCACCTGGACAGGTAGGGTGAGCAATTTCGCGAGCCCGGGGAAACTTGCTACGCTCTACCCGCCTTCTTCATCGCATCCGCCGCGTCCCGCTGATTCTCCCGATCCTTGATCGCGGCGCGCTTGTCGTGGTCTTTCTTGCCTTTGGCCAGGCCGATTTCAAGTTTTACGCGGCCCTTTGAGAAATGCAGGTTGATCGGGATGAGGGTGTAGCCCTTTTCCTTGACCTTGCCGATCAGTTTGTTGATTTCTTCCCGGTGCAGCAGGCAGCGACGCATGCGGATGGCGTCCGGACGTATGTGGGTGGAAGCGCTGTTGAGCGGGCTGATATTGGCGCCGACCAGCCAGACCTGACTGCGGATGACGCGGACGTAGGCCTCCTTGATGCCCACCCGGCCGGCGCGGATGGCCTTGACCTCCCAGCCTTCCAGCTCCAGCCCGGCCTCGTAGCGGTCTTCGATGAAATAATCGAAGAAAGCCTTTTTGTTGTCGACAATGCTCATTGACTGGATTTTAGGGATGCCGTGCCGCACGGCGCTGCGGCGATGAAGCATGTCGTCCGTTCGATACTGGTCACCCACCCTGCGGCCAAGATGTACGCGCTGGTGAATGACGTTCCGTCCTACCCGGAGTTCCTGCCGTGGTGCGGGGGCGGCCGCATCCTGGAACAGTCGGACACGCATATGCAGGCAGCGGTGGATATCGCCTATCTGGGCGTACAGCAGACTTTCACCACCCACAACACGCTGGTGCCGAACGAGCGCATTGATCTGGCGCTGCTGAGCGGGCCATTCTCCAGGTTGAGCGGCCAGTGGCGGTTCAAGCAGTTGGGCGACGTTGGCTGCAAAGTCGAGTTTGAGTTGAACTATGCGTTTGACGGGTTGATCGGCAATCTGGTGGCGCCGGTGTTTGACCGCATTGCCTCGTCTTTCGTCGATGCTTTTGTGCGGCGGGCTGAAGCCTTGCACCTGTAAAGCCGAGCCATGACTGCTTCAATTTCCGTCACACTCGTCTCGGCGTGGCCTGATCGCCTGGAGCAGACGCTACTGTCGCTGCCCGCTGGCTCCTCACTCGCGGACGCGCTGGCGGTGTCCGGCCAGACACCAGACGCAATTGATGCCGGTATCTGGGGAAAACGGATGCCCCCTGACACCCTGCTCTCCGACGGCGACCGCATCGAGCTGTATCGCCCGTTGATTGCAGACCCGAAAGCGGCCCGGAAGAAACGGGCAACGGAACAGGGCTACCGCTGGCAGGGCCGCACACGGCGGGCTGCGCGACAGGCCCAGACGTAGAAAAACCCCGGCTGCTAGCAGCCGGGCTACGTGTCGCCGATGCCTACGCGCTGGCCACCTTCTGGCGGATAAATGTGCCGCGCTGAAAGTCCTGCATGGCCTGCATGATTTCCTCGCGCGTGTTCATCACAAAGGGGCCGTAGCCAGCGACTGGCTCGTTGAGCGGTTCGCCGTGCAACACCAGCACCGTGGCGTCACCACCGATCGCCTCCAGCCGCGCCGCAGTGCCTTCCCGGTCGAGCACCACCAGCGACGGCGAGCTTGCTTCCTGCGTTGCATTCACGTTCACCTTGCCCTTGAGCACGGCAAACAGCGTTGTGTAGCCGGCGTGCAGATCCAGATCAATCACCTGCCCCGCAGCGAGTTGCACGTCCCACACGTTCACCGGCGAAAACGTCCGTGCCGGGCCGCTGGTGACAGCCCCATCGGCACTGCCTGCAAATTCGCCTGCAATGACCTGCACCCGGGCACCGCCGGTCGCCACTACCGAGGGGATTTGCGACTTGAGAATGCCCTGGTAGGCCGGCGGCGCCATCTTGTCCCTGGCCGGCAGATTCACCCAAAGTTGCGCCATCTCCAGCGTGCCGCCGCGGGCATTGAATTCGGGCGACAGCCACTCCTCGTGGATGATGCCCGACGCCGCAGTCATCCATTGCACGTCGCCGGGCCCGATGATGCCGCGATTTCCTTCGGAATCGTGATGCTCGATCTCGCCCTGATAGGCCACGGTGACGGTCTCAAAGCCTCGATGCGGATGCTGCCCGACGCCACGTGGTTCACTGGACGGCGCAAAGGTTCGGGGCGCCCCGTAATCGAGCATCAGGAACGGACTGAAGGCTTCGGCGTCCTGCCCGTAGAAAAACAGGGAGTTGACGTGGAAGCCGTTACCGACCCAGTGCGGGGTGGGCGCACGTTGAATGCGAAGGATTTTTTTCATCATTGACCTCGTCGAAGGCATTTTGGGACAGCGAACCCCAAATGCAAGCGTGGTGCCACGCATCGATAGGGAAGACCGGGCCGTTCAGTCGTGATGAAATTGGCATTTGATCGTCACGTCGCGAGAGAACGTCTGCCATGCTCCGCAAAATCGTCGCCACTGTCGCCGCTGTCGCCATCACCAACCTCGCTGCTGCCAACCCGGCGCAGGATGCCGCCAGCCAAACCCTGGACCGCTTTCATCAGGCAGCAGCCAGGGCGCAGTTCGAGGAGTATTTCTCTCTGTTCGCGCCAGAGGGTGTCTTCATCGGCACCGACGCCAGCGAGCGCTGGACGGTTGCGCAGTTCAAGGCCTACGCCAAGCCGCATTTCGACAAGGGACGTGGCTGGACGTACACCAAAGTCGAACGCAACATCACCGTCGCCGCGGATGGCAAACACGCTTCGTTTGACGAGCTGCTGGACAACGCCGGCCTCGGGCGCTGCCGCGGCACCGGTGTGCTCAGGCTGATTGACGGGCAGTGGCGCATCGAGCAATACCATTTGACGATTCCAGTACCAAACGAACTGGCCAGCGAGGTGGTCAAGCGCATTCGCGAGGGCAAGAAGCCCTGACGACTCAAGGGGAGAAATGCAATGAGCATCCGCATTGTCAGGCTGGGCAGCGCGCGCAGCGAAGGCGAAGGCCTGCGCATCGGTACAGTTCGCCGGCCGCCGCGCGGCGTGCCGAAGACGGAGTTCGCCAAACAGAATTGGTATGACGTCTGGTACCCGAATCTGGCGCCCAGCGTGGAGACGATGAAGCTCGGGCAGGAGGCGACCACGGCCAAACAATGGGCGACGTTCACGAAGAAGTACCGCGCCGAAATGGACGCCCCCGAGAACGCGCATTCACTGCGCCTGCTGGCTGCGCTATCGCAGGGGACCAATTTCTCGGTAGGCTGCTACTGCGAGAACGAGTCGCACTGCCATCGATCGATCCTGCGACTGCTGCTCGCCGAGCATGGCGCGAAGCTTGAACCGTCGTCGACTTGAGCACTGATGCGACGCTGCAGTGCCGCAGCCAGGCATCAATGCGCCTTGTGAGGATTTAGAGCGACTTGCGGAGGACAACGACGCCGTCGTCGTCCTCACTCTGCACCACGAAGCCCTCGGACAGGTACATCGCCAACGGCCCAAAGTGGTTTTCGGCCTCGCTACCCGCGTTGCGCTGCGCCAGCGCCTGCGCGCAGACGAGCCCCTGTGCGGCGAAAGCATCGCACGCGGCACGCAGCAAGGCACGAGCAAGGCCGCGTCGCCGATACGGTTTGGCCACCACGAAGCAGCCGATCATGCCGATGCGATCAGCGTCAGCAACCGGCTGATCGTCAAACGAATGCATCATCGGCCGCGGCGCCGCGTTGCACCAGGCGACCACCTTGCCATCCAGCCAGGCCAGATGCCCCCGCATGCGCTCGGCGCCAACCCGGTCACAGGCTGCGGTCCGGTTCTCGTCGAGCGTTCGCGCCTTCCAGTTCACCTGATTGTGATCAACGTAGAGAAACTGGCAGTAGCAAAACGCCCAGCGCGGATTGTCGGCAAAGGCGTCGTGATCGAAAAAATGAAGGAAATCCGGCAGCGTGGAGGCGTCCAGCGGGCGAATGACAGGCTGCGAATCGTGCATTTGGCTCTGAATTTGATCGACTTCTGGTGTTTTCACCACCTGAGCCCTTATCCAATGGTCATTTCAGCAAAAAGCTGTATCCAATGACGATTGTCCGCAATCACTCGATTTTGGCCCGCTTGAGGGTGAATTCACCGCTGCGGCGACATTCAAAATAGTGTTCCAGCGCCGTCTTGACCGTGCGAAACGCCAGTTCCTTCCAGGGAATCTCGTGCTCCCCGAACAGCGCGATTTCGGTGCTCTCGGGCGTGGTGGCGAACTTCGGCTCGGACATGGTGCCCAGATACATCATGTGCACCTGCGAGATGTAGGGAACCGACAGCACCGTCAGCAGCGGCCCGAGCGTCACCGTCGCGGCGGCTTCCTCCAGCAATTCGCGCTGGGCACCTTCTTCCACCGATTCGCCGTTTTCCATGAAACCCGCCGGCAGCGTCCACTTGCCGTAGCGTGGCTCAATGCCACGGCGGCAAAGCATGACCCGATCTTCAAATACCGGCACCACACCACAAACGATCAGCGGATTTTTGTAATGCACGGTGCTGCAGTTGCTGCAGACATAGCGTTCACGGTGGTCACCGTCGGGAATGCGCAGCCCGATGTCAGCGCTGCCGCACGCAGAACAAAACTTCAATCACCGCCTCCGGCGGTCAGTTCGTCACGCCCAGCACTCGTCGCTGGCACCGCCTGCGGCAACCGGATGAAGTGATCACGGTAGTGCTTCAGCTCGTCGATGCTTTCGTAGACATCAGCCAGCGCCGTGTGCCGGGTCTTCTTCTGGAAGCTCTTCTTCACCTCAGGCGCCCAGCGGGCAGCCAGTTCCTTGAGTGTGCTGACGTCCAGATTGCGGTAATGAAAGTACGCTTCAAGCTTCGGCATGTAGCGAACCATGAAGCGGCGATCCTGATGCACGCTGTTGCCGCACAGCGGGCTCGCGCCTTTCGGCACGTGGTTCGCAAGAAAGTCGATCATCTGCCGCGAAGCTTCATCCTCGGTCAATGTCGAGGCCTTGACCTTGTCGATCAGACCGGAGCGACCGTGAGTGTTCTTGTTCCACTCGTCCATTGCGTCAAGCACTGCGTCGGGCTGGTGGACAACCAGCACCGGGCCTTCTGCGACAGTATTGAGATCCTTGTCGGTGATGACAATGGCCACTTCGAGAACACGGCAGATTTCCGGGTCCAGGCCGGACATTTCCATGTCGAGCCAGATCAGGTGATTTTGGTTTTGCGGCATGTGGGCGATGGAACAATCAATGCCCGGTCAAGCACCCTAAAGGGCCTGGACGCGGGTTGGGGGGCTGAAACGCGGCGGCGCGCCCCAAAATCGACAACAATTGAGACAAAGTCATTTTCCCACAGCGCATGCCCACCGACGCCTTGACCCCGGCAACCACATCGCCGGGCACTTTTGCCACGCTTGTCATCATCGCCCTGCTGGCTCACTACTTCATCGAACGCTGGCTGCTCAATCGTCATCTGGCGCACGTGGCGGCGCACCGCGATGCGGTGCCGGCGCCTTTTGACGCCAGCATTCCGCTGGCCGACCACCAGCGTGCAGCCGACTACACACTCGCCAAGGGCCAGCTAGGCAAGATTGAGGCGGCCGTCGGCCTGATCGTGACAGCGCTGATCCTGTTCGGTGGCCTTAGCCGCTTGTGGACGCTGACAGCGCCACTCGCCGATATGCCAGTGCTGCGCGAAGTAGCGTTGCTGGCCCTGTTCTCGGCGATCACCGGGCTGATCGGCATCCCGTTCAGTTACTACAGCACCTTCCACATCGAAGAGAAATTTGGCTTCAACAAGACAACCCGCGCCACCTTCTGGGCGGACCTAGTCAAGGGCACCCTGCTCTCGGCGGCGCTGATGTTGCCACTGGCCGCGCTGGTGTTCTGGCTGATGCGTTCCGCCGGCTCGCTCTGGTGGCTGTATGCGTGGCTGGTATTCATCGGCTTCCAGTTGCTGATGCTGGCGATCTATCCAACCTTCATCGCACCGATCTTCAACAAGTTCTCACCGCTGGACGCCGGCGATACCCGTAGCGCGATTGAGGCGCTGCTGAAGCGGGCGGACTTCACCAGCAACGGGCTGTTCGTGATGGACGGGTCGAAACGCTCGGCGCATGGCAATGCCTACTTCACTGGCTTCGGCCGCGCCAAGCGCATCGTGTTCTTCGACACCCTGCTGGAGCGGCTCAGCACCAGCGAGATTGTTGCCGTGCTGGCCCATGAGCTCGGGCACTTCAAGCGCAAGCACATAGTCAAGCGCATCGTTTTCATTGCGCTGGCGAGTCTTGCCTTCATGGCGGCGCTGGCCTGGGTGCTGCCCCAGCCCTGGCTCTACAGCTCATTTGGCTTCCCGACCGACACCGGCGCTGCGTCACCTGGCGTCGCGTTGCTGCTGTTCTCACTGGCGCTGCCGCCACTGCTCTTCTGGGTTGCACCGCTCGCATCTGCCTATTCACGCAAACACGAATTCGAAGCTGACAGTTACGCGGCTGAGGTGGCCAGTCGCGACGATCTGATCGCCGCGCTGACCAAGTTGTACAAGGACAACGCCAATACGCTGACGCCGGACCCGATCTATTCGGCGTATCATCACTCGCACCCGCCAGCGATGATCCGGATCGCCCACCTGCAGCAAGGCTGAAGCAGGCAAACAGAGTGCAGCGACCGTCAACCCAAAGTATCGCGCGGCGCACGTTCATACCGGAAAGGAGCCGCCATGGACGCCCCCAAACTTGATGCGCTGGCCTATAGCAAGACCGAGCCGCAGCACCATCACGCCGCTTTCACACAAGCGGATATCGACGCCCATCTGGCAGTGTTGCCCGACTGGCGCTACGTCGCGGCCGATGTGACGTTCCCGCGCGGCCGCATCGTCAAGAATTTCCACTTCAAGAACTACTACGAAACGATTGCCTTTGTGAACATCGTGGCATCGATTTCGCATGTGACTGACCACCACCCGGACCTGAGTGTGCACTTCAGCCGCTGCGAGGTGTCGTACAACACGCACGACGTCGGCCACGGTCAGGGTGGCATCTCCAACAACGATTTCATTTGCGCCGCGCGCATTGAAGTCGCCCATCGACTCCTCTAAACGCGCAAAGACACTGCATGCAGCAAGCCCTGGTGATCGAAACCCAACGTCGTCATTGTGTTGTTCAGCTCGATGACGGTTCCAGAATCACCTGTGTCAGCAAAGGTCGGCAACTGCAGATCGCCTGCGGCGATCAGGTGTCGGTCACGCGAACCAATGACAACGAAGGTGTGGTCGAGCGCATTGGCGAGCGCGGGTCGCTGTTCTACCGCGCCGACGCTTTCAAGGAGAAACTGGTCGCGGCCAATGTCACCCAGGTGGCCTGTATCGTGGCGCCGCTGCCCGCTTACTCTGACGAATTGCTCAACCGCTGGCTGGTCTGCGCCGAGGCCAGTGGCGTCAAGGCCATCATTGGTTTGAACAAGGTTGACCTGGTCGAAGCCGCTGCGACCGCCAACGCGCTCGCACTCTACCGCGACCTCGGTTATGAGGTGATCCCGTTCTCCGCCAAGTTCAACCACGGCCCGATGCGCGAGCGCCTCGCTGGCGAACGCTCGGTGCTGATCGGGCAATCAGGAATGGGCAAGAGCAAACTGCTGAACGCGCTCGTGGGCAGCGAAGCGCAGCGCACCAATGAAATTTCGGAAGCGCTCGACTCCGGCAAGCACACGACCACCTTCACCCGTCTGTTCACGCTCGGTGGCAACGACACCTGGGTGATCGATTCACCAGGGATGCAGGTGTTCGGTCTGGCCCACTTCTCACGCAACGAAATTGAGCGTGCCTTCCCGGAATTCCGCGACAGCATCGGTCAGTGCCGTTTCCGTGACTGCAAGCATCTGCATGAGCCAAACTGCGCATTGCAAACACTAGTCGCGGACGGCAAGGCCTCAGGGGACCGCCTGAGTTACCTGCGCAAATTCTGCGCAGAGGGCGAGGCAGTGCCGCTCTACGCGCGGCACTGAGCCCACTTATCTACTGCGACCCGAACGGTTTCTGGTCGACGACGTAAGCCGCTGCCAAGCCAGCAGCGCTACGGCCGCGAATGTCTTTGGCAGCGCGCATTTCAAGCACCATCTGGAGCGCCGTCTTGTCACACGGCGCCAGTTCGACATCCGACACGTCTTTCGGTGTCGTGCGTTCGCCCCATTCGGCATAGTGCGAACAAACGGTGAGGCCGGCACCGAAGGCGGGCATTAACAGCTTTGCATGCGGCTGCAGACGGCCCTCTTCCAGAGCTTCGACCATCGCGACCGGCACCGTGGCGGCGCTCATATTGCCGTACTTCTGCACGGTCAAGTGGACCTTGCCCATCGGAATGCCAGCGTACTTGGCCACCGCCTCGATGATGCGCGAATTGGCCTGATGAGGCACCACGAGATCAACCTGCTCGGCTGTAACGCCCACCTTGGCAAGCGTCTTTGCGCTGGCATCGGTCATGCCCTGCACCGCTTTCTTGAAAATCTGCGGCCCGTCAAAGATCCACGACATGTCGCCGAAAGTCACGTTGGCGTTGGCATAAGTGGCGCCATAGCCACCAATACGCAGGATGCCACGGGAGTCAGCGATGCAGCCAAGCGTTTCGCCAAGCAGTCCGGTACGTTCTTCGGTGGCCTCAATGACGATCGCCGCACAGCCGTCACCGAACAGCACGGCAACGCCGCGATTTTCCCAGTCCATGTAGCGCGAGATCAGCTCGACCCCCACCACCAGCGCACGCTTGACCACGCCGGTGCGAATCATCGCGTTGGCGGTGGACCAGCTATACAGGAATGACGTACACGCCGTGTTGACGTCCATGGACGCGGCATTGCTGGCACCCAGCTTGTACTGCAGTCCCGACGCGGTGTTCGGCACCATCTCGTCGAAACTGCAGGACCCATAGACGATGAGGTCGATGTCGGACGCCTTGAGACCGGCACAGGCCAGCGCACGCATCGACGCTACGTAGGAAAGCTCGATGGCATTGACGTGCGAGATGCGCCGCTCCTTCATGCCGGTGCGTGACGTGATCCACTCGTCATCGGTCTCCAGAAAAGTTGCCAGATCAGCATTGCTGAGCACGGCCGGCGGCATGCATTTGCCCCAACCGGTAATGGCGGCGTAAGTCATCAAGTCTCCCCTGGATTGAGTCTTTTAGTTGGAGGTCCGGCAACTATTTTGCCGCCATTGTCGATTCGCTGCCCGTCAGCAGATCACGCCCGACAGAAATGACAACGAGCGGCCACGTGCAAGCGCCGCCGCCTTCTGGTTGTACATCGGACGCCCCCAGCAGTTGAAGCCGTGATCGACACCACCGTAGACATCGACCCGAACATCGTCGCGACCGGCGAACGCGCCTTTCACGGACTCAACAGCAGGCATAGGGATGTAGCCGTCCTTCTCTGCGAAATGCAGCAACATCGGCACCTTGATCGACGGCACGCGGTCGAGCATGTTGTGAATACCACCGCCGTAGTAGCAAACCGCCGCATCCACCGCGCCCTCAGCTGCGCAGACGAACGACAGGCGACCGCCCATGCAGAAGCCAAGGCTGGCGACGCGCCCGTTGCACGCCGGATGAGCGCGTAGCGCCGTCGCCGTCGCGACCAGATCTTTCGCGGCATTTGGCGCGTCGAGCGCCGTCATGTAGGCAAATGCCTTTGGCGTATCGACATCGTTGTAGCCCAGATCCACACGCGGCTGCTGGCGCCAGAACACGTCCGGCGCGAACACGGTGAAGCCATCCATGGCGTACTGGTCGGCAACTTCACGAATGTGCTCGTTGACGCCCCAGATTTCCTGGATGATGACGAGGCCGGGCCCCTTGCCTTTTGGTGGCGTCGACATATACGCGCCAAAACTGCCGCCGTCATGAGCCTTGATGTCGATCCACTGTCCGTTCATGCCGTTCTCCTGAGTGTTCTGCCGACGCTTTCCGTGGCATGTGATTCTGCCCGGCAATTATCACCCAACGCTGTCGCCCTAAAATTGCGTCATGTCGCAAATTCTGAACATCGCAACCTACCGTTTCGTCGGTATCGACGACCCGGCTGCGCTGAAGGCCACCTGGCTGCCCAAAGCCAAGACCCTCGGACTGAAGGGCACCATTCTGCTGGCGCACGAAGGGATCAATTTGTTCCTCGCGGGTGCCGAGACGGCAATCCGCAGCTTCATGGCATCCGTTGACGACGATTCGCGTTTTGCCAAGCTCGACCTCAAGGAAAGCTGGAGCGAAACCGTGCCGTTCAAGCGCATGAAAATCAAGCTGAAGCGCGAGATCGTGACCTTCCGCCAGGAAGGCGTCGATCCGGTCAATGCGCCTGCGCCTTTCATGCCACCGGCTGAGCTGAAGCGCCGGCTGGACGCAGGCGAGGCAATCGTGCTGCTGGACACCCGCAATGACGTGGAAGTAGCCAAGGGCACTTTTGACAACGCTGTGTTCTGGGGCAATCGCAACTTCACCGAGTTCGGCCACATGGCACGCGATCACATCAGCGAGCTGCAGGGCAAGACTGTTGTCAGCTTTTGCACCGGGGGCATCCGCTGCGAGAAGGCCGCGCCCTATCTGCGCGACCTGGGGGCGAGTGATGTGTACCAGCTGGAAGGTGGCATCCTGCGCTATTTCGAGCAAATTGGCCGCGACCATTATCACGGCGACTGCTTTGTGTTCGACGAGCGAGCGGCGCTGGATCCGGCGCTGGGAGCGACCGCCGGCGCGGACTGATGCCCGCCGGCCCGTCAGGCTGTCAGTGCTTCCACTTCACCACCGAAAGCAGGTTGTTGAAGTCGTCAGTCCATAGCGGAGCGCCGACACTGCGCTGAAGTGGCTTGCCAGCGTCACCGATGCCCTTGAGGGTGTCAGCGTTGCGGGCGAGCAGCACCCAGGTACTTGACGAATGCAGGGCGTTGTCAGTCTGGGCGGGGTCTTCAATGACCACGCCGGCCAGATTCTCCTTCGCGGCGATTTCAGCCAACACTGGCGGCAGGTCAAGAAAGCGGTTGGACACGTGGTAGGCGACGATACCACCGCTGGACACCTGGTTCATGAAGACGCGTACTGCCTCCTGTGTAATCAGGTGCATCGGAATCGAGTCGCCGGAAAACGCGTCAACAGCGAGCACAGTGAACTGGTTGCTGGCCTCGCGCTCGAGTGACAGCCTGGCGTCACCGAGAATGACGTCAACCTTGCCCTTGCTGTCAGTCAGATAGGTGAAGTGCTTGCGCGCTAGACGCTCGACTTCAGCGTTGATTTCGTAGATGCGGCAGACGTCGCCGGCACGGCACCAGGCGGCGACTGTGCCGACGCCGAGTCCGATCATGCCAATGCGCTGCGTGTTGAGGGTCAGAGGTGCGTTCTCCCGCTGCAGGTTGACGGCACGGCCGAAGCCGGAGGTTGGCGTGTAGTACGTGGTCGGCTCGCGACGCCACTTCTCGTGCGGATACTGCTCGCCGTGCAGGATCGCGCCGTGCACCAGGCGCACCAGATAGCCATCGCTGCCCGGCTCGTCGTAGGACTTCACTTTCAGTACGCCGTAAAAGTTGCGCGTCACTTCGACGGCGTTCTTGTGTTCCTCCCTGACATACCAGCCCGCTGTGCCGACCACGCCGATAGCCAGCGCTACAGCCACCCATTGCAGAAACGGATGTGCCGCCTGCGCGATGGGCACGAACAGCAACGCAGCAACGAGCAACGCAAGGGCTGTCTCAACGTAGGTGGCGAACAGCAACGGCGCCAGCACGCTGACCACCAGCGCTCCCAGCGCGCCGCCAATCGACACCAGCAAGTAGAAACGCGTGAGATGCTCCGGTGCAGGTTTCGCCAGCACCAGCTCGCCGTGGCAGACCATGCAGACGACGAACAGACCAACGCAGAACACGCTGGTCTGCACGACCAGATCGAACTGAAAGTCCTTGTTCAGCAGCAAAAAACACATGCCGGAAACGAGGACCAGAAACGGCCCCGCGTAACCAGCGCGCTTGTACCAGCCGGTGCCGTCAAAGGTGAGGATGAAGGTCAGCAGATAGAGCGTCAGCGGCAGTATCCACAGCAGCGGGACGCTGGCAACGTTCTGCGTGATGTGGTTTGACACTGCCAGCAGCAGCATGGAGCCGGCGGCCGACAGTGCGATCCAGCGCAATTGCTTTTTAAGCTCAGGCGAACCAATACTGTTCGCTTCACCGGTGCTCCCCGCCACAGCGACGCTTTCCCCTGCGGGTGACTGGGCGCGGCTGACGCGCCACGCCAGCGCGCCAAGCAGCAGCACAAACAGGGCAAACAGGGTCGACCAGCCCCACGCCTGCATGCGGGTGCCGACATACGGCTCAATCGCAACCGGATAGGCCACCAGTGCGGCCAGCGACGCCGCATTCGACAGCGCAAACAACCGGTACGGATCCTGCCCCGGACGAAGCCGTGCGAAGTAGCTCTGGATCAACGGGCTAGTGGTCGAAAGCAATACGTATGGCAACCCGATAGTCACCGACAGTAACAGCAGGATGCGCGAAATTGGTTCCTCGCCGCCAGCGGGCTTCCAGCTCTCGGGCGCCAGAATCGGCAGCGTCAGCAACGCGATCAGGGCGAAGACGATGTGCAGTTGCGGTTGCCGCTTCGCACCGAGCTTGCGCGGCGCAATGTCCGCGTAGGCGTAGCCCAGTAGCAACGCGCCCTGGAAAAACAGCATGCAGGTGGTCCACACCGCAGAGCTTCCACCAAACCAGGGCAGGATCTGCTTGGCAATGAGCGGTTGGACGAGAAAGAGCAAAAACGCCGACAGCGCGACAACCGCGTAGAAGTGCATGGGACCGGGAATTTCGGGTGAATGGACTGACCCGACGTGTGTTGCCGTGCAACGACGCCGCCAGGGCGCGCGCATTATCCCATCACGATCAACATCGGCAATACGGAGTGGGGAACTGTATCGACAGCAACGTCCAAATGAAAAAGGCCCCTTGCGGGGCCCTTGCTGGTTGCTCGACCAGCGAGAGTGTCAGCGACGCTCCTGCAGCGCGCGAATCCGGTCTTCGATCGGCGGATGGGTGGAGAACAGCGAACCCATGCCGCCACCGATGCCCATCGCCTTCACCGGTCCCGCGAGCTCGCCCGGCTGCAGGCCACCCAGACGCGCCAGCGCGTGTTGCATCGGTTGCGTCGTGCCCATCAGGTCGGCAGCGCCGGCATCGGCGCGGAATTCGCGCTGCCGCGAGAACCAGGCGACCACCATGTGCGCGACGAAGCCGAGCACCAGATCAAGGACAAATACCGAGATGGTGTAGCCGATGCCCACGCTGTCGCGATCATTGCGCAGGATGACACGATCAACAAAGTACCCGATGACGCGTGAGAGGAAGATCACAAACGTATTCATGACGCCCTGAATGAGTGTCATGGTGACCATGTCGCCATTGGTCACGTGGGCGATCTCGTGCCCGATCACTGCCTCCACTTCCTCGCGGTTCATGCTTTGCAGCAATCCGGTCGATACCGCCACCAGCGCTGAATTCTTGAACGCACCGGTGGCGAAAGCGTTGGGCTCGCCCTCATAAATGCCAACGTCGGGCATGCCGATGCCGGCTCTTTCCGAGAACCGGCGCACCGTCTGCACGATCCACTGATGGGTCGGATCCGGTGAATCGTTGATGATCTCAACACCCATCGTCCACTTGGCCACCATCTTGCTGATCAGCAACGAAAAGATGGCACCGGTGAAGCCCATCACCAGCGCAAAGCCGAGCAAGGCGCCCAGATTGAGTCCGCGCGGTCCGAGGAATTTGTTCAGGCCAAAAATACTCGACACCAGACCAAGCACCGCGACTACCGCGACATTGGTCAGGACGAAGAGAAGAATTCGTTTCATGCAAACTTCCTTGAAATAGCTAAGGACGATAAGGACAAGGGGGTAACGGAACAAACGACAGTCGGCGGGCCGGCCGCCCGGTCACCGCGTTGGCAGGCAACCCTGCTCACCGGCGATATGCGAACGATAACGCGAACTTCAATGCCACGGAAACCCGTAGCGAGGAGTTTGTTCTGGCAACAGGTGAATGTCCTGGCCATCACCTTTTTCCATGCATGCCCATTCGTAAAGGGCATTGACAATGAAAATGAATAAAGTCGACTTCATGCATTTTGTGCGTTCATTCGCTGCACAGCCCAGTCAGACAGGCGTTCCATGACCATCGTGCGTCGAAGCTGTTCCCTCTGCCGGCGACGCGGCGCGCCGTTATTGCCGGTTTTGGCTCCATTGGCTTGCGTAACTGCTTGTTTTTCGGCATAATTTCGTGCTTTGCTGCTTTGGCAGTTCACCCACAGGCGACCGAGCGGACAGATCCGCAAGCAAGCCAGTCACGTATCCCGGTCGCAGGCGTCATGCAAGCCGCAAACGCCCGGGGCGCCGTGAAACCTGAAGGAAAACCATGCAAACCGGAATTCACCCCGAATATCGCGAAGTCGTATTCCACGACACCGCTGCCAACGTGAAATGGATCACCCGTTCCACGCTCAGCACCAACCGCAAGATCACCATGGACGACGGCAAAGAGTATCCGCTGGTCATCCTCGAAATCTCCAGCGCCTCGCACCCGTTCTACACCGGCAAACAGCAGCGTATTCTCGACACCGCCGGTCGTGTTGAGCGCTTCAACAAGAAGTATGCCAAGAAGGCTGCCTAGACAGCGTTCAAGCATGCCGATCCGAACCGCCAGCGGCTCGGATCAGTCAGAAAAGGCAGCCTGGCGCTGCCTTTTTTTGTTTTTGACTGTTCACTCTTTGCGCCCGTAGCGCCTCCATCTCGATCCTGCCGCACTGAACATCGGTGCCTCCCTGACGCCCCGTACTACTCCGAATCGCTGCCGCAGCCCCGCCCAATGCAACCACGCATCAACCATCAACCCACCGACCGCAACAAAGTGCGGTGGAAGTCATGGGCATTGCTCGCACTGATCGGCTTCTGGCTGACCTCTGGCGTGGTTGGCCGCGACCCCTGGAAGCCCGATGAACCGGTCTTCATCGGTATCCTGCAAAGCCTGCTGGACCCGAGCCTGCGCACCGGCTGGTGGCGCCCCATGGTCGCTGGCGTTGCCGTTGACTCGGAAAGCATCCTGATTCACTGGTTGAACGCGCCACTGGTGCTGGCGCTGAAAAGCCTGCTGCCGCTACACGAGGCCGCCCGCATCACCAACGTGCTCTGGACCTCGCTCGGCGTCGCCGCCCTGTTCGCCGCTGCGCGCCGCTGGAGCGGTGGGCACATCTCTTACCTCGCTGCGATCATTGCCATCGGCTGCGTCGGTCTCTACGATCGCGCCCACGCCTACGGTCCCGATATCCCGGTGTTTGCGGCGGTAGCGCTGGCACTCTACGGTTGCGCCTGCCTGGCCGAGGCGCCGCGACGGGCAACGCTGGCGCTTTCGGCAGCAATCGTCGTCGCATTCGCAGGACGCTCGGTGCTGGGGTTTACCGTCGTCGCACTGCCATTGCTGCTGCTCTGTTTCGCGCCCGTGTATTCGATGCACCGGGTGGCACTGGTTCGCGCTTTGCTGTTCGCGAGTGTCGTTTGCGCGGTCTGGCTGGCGGCGTTTGCGTTGCGTGACAGTGCCGGTTTCGCGGAATGGGTCGACGCCGACTTTGGTCTCAAGCTGGAGGATCGCGACCGCTTCGGCCCGACGTTTTACCTCAGTACGCTGCTCTGGTTCGCCTGGCCAGCCTGGCCTGTGGCCATCTGGCTGGTCACGCTGCGGGCGCGGGGCTTCGGCGGCGGTTGGCAGCGCGGTGAAGTGATTGCGCCCATCATCTTCGCAGCAAGCGCGTTCGCGGCGGTTTCTGCGCTGACCGAGCCACGGGCTGTCCACACCCTCTATCTGCTGCCACCGATCATCATGCTGGCCGCCTTCGGCGTCGATACGCTCAAGCGCACCTGGTATGCGCTGATCGACTGGTTCGGCATTCTGGTGCTCGGGCTGACCGCCATCGCCGTGGTGCTCGTCGCTTCGTCAATCTACTTCGGCTGGCCACCGATGATCGCCCAGCGCATCACCGCCTATGTGCCCGAATTTGCCGGCCACGCGCCGTGGCTTGGTTACGGCGTGGCGCTGATCGCATTTGTCATCTGGATTGCGCTCATCCAGCCGGCGCATCAGCACGCCCGCCGTGCCATGATCAACTGGGCGGGTTGCGTTACGTTTCTGTGGATCGTGGCGCAGGCGCTGCTGATCTCACCGGCCAATCACATCATGTCCTATCGTGGCGTGTTCAGCGCGCTTGATGGCAAGTGGCCGAAGTCCGGCTGCGTCAACTCGGTCGAACTTTCGACCTCGCAGGCGGCAATGCTGCAATATCTGGTTTCGCGCCGCACGGTACCGGTTGACAGCATTGATGAGGCCAATTGCCCGTTCGTGCTGCTGCAGCGCTATCGTGGCACACCTCCGGCGCCAACGGCAGCCGACTACGCGCTGCGCTTCCGCGGCAACCGCCCCGGCGATAATGCCGAGGCCTTCGAGTTGTACGAAAAGACACTTTCCCCTGCCCCGGCAGATACTCCGAACGACAGCAAGACGGATGCCCCATGAAATTTGTTGACGAAGCATTCATCGACGTCGTTGCCGGCGACGGTGGTAACGGCATGGCCTCTTTCCGCCGCGAAAAGTACATCCCGCACGGTGGCCCCGATGGTGGCGACGGCGGCCGTGGCGGCAGCATCTATGCCGAAGCCGACGAAAACATCAACACCCTGATTGATTACCGGTTCGCCCGAATTCACCGCGCACAGAAGGGCGAAAACGGCCGCGGCGCCGACTGCTACGGCAAAGGCGGCGACGATCTGGTCCTCAAAATGCCGGTCGGCACCGTGATCACCGACGCTGAAACTGGTGAAGAGCTGGCCGATCTCGCGAAGCACGGCACACGTGCGCTGATCGCCAAGGGCGGCGCCGGCGGTCTCGGCAATATCCACTTCAAATCCAGCGTGAACCGTGCGCCCCGTCAACGCACCCTGGGTGAAGCGGGCGAAAAGCGTCGCGTCCAGCTTGAACTCAAAGTGCTCGCCGATGTGGGCCTGCTGGGCTATCCCAACGCGGGCAAGTCGACGCTGGTGCGCGCCGTCAGTGCCGCCAAGCCAAAGGTTGCCGACTACCCCTTCACGACGCTGGCACCCAGCCTTGGCGTGGTTCGCGTCGACTATGGCCGCAGCTTTGTCATTGCCGATATTCCCGGTCTGATCGAAGGTGCGGCCGAGGGCGCCGGCCTTGGACACCAGTTCCTGCGGCACTTGCAGCGCACCAAGCTCATCGTTCACTTGATCGACATCGCCCCGTTTGACGCCAACGTTGATCCCGTGAAGGAAGCGCGGGCGCTGGTCGCCGAGCTCAAGAAGTACGATCCGGCCCTGCACGCCAAGCCACGCTGGCTGGTGTTCAACAAGGTTGACTTGCTGGACAAGAAGGAAGCCGACGCCCGGATCAAGGACGCCCTGCGCCGTCTGCGCTGGACCAAGCCGTGGTTTGCCATCAGCGGCATCAACGGCGGCGGCACGCCAGAGCTGGTGCGTGCCATCGGCGAACATCTGGCGGCGCCTGCCGACAACTGATCCGCGTGGTCCCCGATTGCGTCATGTCTTCTTTTGAAATTCTCAAACCCGCCCGCCGCGTCGTCGCCAAAGTCGGTAGCGCACTGGTGACCAATGGCGGTGCGGGCATTGACCGCAGCGCGATCGCCCGCTGGGCCACTGATGTCGCGGCGCTGCGCCAGCGTGGTGTCGAAGTTGTATTCGTGTCGTCTGGCGCCGTCGCCGAAGGCATGGCACGGCTCGGCTGGAAGGAACGTCCGAAGGCGATCTCCGAGCTGCAGGCGGCTGCTGCGGTCGGTCAGATGGGGCTGGTCAACGTCTATGAGCAGGCGTTCGGCGCGCACGGCCTGCGCACGGCGCAGGTGCTGCTCACCCACGAAGATCTGGCCGACCGCAAACGCTATCTCAACGCCCGTTCGACGCTGCTGGCGCTGCTCAAGCACAACGTCATTCCGATCATCAACGAGAACGACACCGTCACCACCGACGAAATCAAGTTCGGCGACAACGATACCCTCGGCGCACTGGTCGCCAATCTCGTCGATGCGCAAGCGCTGGTGCTGTTGACCGACCAGCGCGGCCTCTACACGGCGGACCCGCGCCGAGACCAAACGGCGCAGTTCGTCAGCGTCGGCCGCGCCGATGACGTGCAGTACGAGGCGATGGCGGGCGGCACTGGCACCGGCATTTCTCGCGGCGGCATGCTGACCAAGATCCTCGCCGCACGCCGCGCAGCAAACACCGGCATCCACACCGTCATTGCGAGCGGTCATGAGCAGAACGTGCTGCAACGTGTGCTCGGTGGCGAGGCCATCGGCACCCTGCTCTACGCGCCGGAGGCCAGCCTCGCCAAACGCAAGAGCTGGCTGGCCGACCTGCTGCAGATGCGCGGTCGCGTCACACTGGATGCTGGCGCCAGCAAGGCATTGCTGCATGGCGGCAAAAGCCTGCTGCCGATTGGCGTGACGGCGGTCAGCGGTGAATTCGAGCGCGGCGAAGTGATCGTCTGTGTCGATGAGCATGGCCGTGAGCTGGCACGCGGCCTCGCCAACTACTCGTCGAGCGAGACCTTGAGGATCATGCGCAAACCCTCAACTGAAATTGAGGCCGTGCTCGGTTACGTCGACGAGGATGAGTTGATCCATCGCGACAATCTGGTGGTGACGGCCTGAACTCGCCAAACCTGCGCCATCACGCTGGCACGGGAACTTTGTGACACTTTGCCTTCGAATGGATCATGCACCCCATGAAACCTGTTCGCGCCCTCCTTCTCGCCACCTCCACCAGCCTGCTGGCCCTGTTCACCGGGCAAAGCCTGGCGCAACCCGGTTTGCCCGCGCCGATGCCCCGCCAGGCGGCGCCCGGCCTCAGCGGTGCGATGCCTTCTCTCGCACCGGTAGTCAATCAGACGGCAGCCGGCGTGGTCAACATCTCAACGCTCACGCGCAGCGCCGAGAGCGACAACCCGATGTTCAACGACCCGTTCTTCCGCCGCTTCTTCGGCGCGCCGGAACGGCCGCGGGAGGCGCAGGCGTCTGGCTCCGGCGTCATCGTGGATGCGGCCAAGGGCTACGTGTTGACCAATCACCATGTGGTGAAAGGTGCCACCAAAATCGTCGTCACCCTGCGCGACCGCCGCGAGTTCACGGCCAAACTGATCGGCTCTGACCCCGCCACCGACATCGCGCTGGTGCAAATCCCGGCTGAGCGGCTCACCGCGGTCAAGGTGGGCGAATCGGATGCGCTGCAGGTGGGGGACTATGTGCTGGCCATCGGCAACCCATTTGGCGTTGGGCAAACCGTCACGTCCGGCATCGTTTCGGCGCTCGGCCGCGCCGGGCTCAATATTGAAGGCTATGAAGATTTCATCCAGACCGATGCCTCGATCAACCCTGGCAATTCGGGTGGCGCGCTGATCAATTTGCGCGGTGAGCTGATCGGCATCAACACGGCCATCATCGGCCCGACTGGCGGTAACGTCGGCATCGGCTTCGCAGTGCCAACCAACATGGCGATGCGGGTGATGGACCAGCTTGCGCGCTTCGGTGAAGTCAAGCGCGGCGGAATTGGCATCGCGGCCGTTGGCGAGGTCACCCAGGACATCGCGAAGGAGCAAAAACTTCCGGCCATTGAAGGCGCAGTGATCAACACCGTGATCTCCGGCAGCCCGGCCGACAAGGCGGGGCTGAGGAAAGGTGACGTCGTACTCAATGCCAACGGCCGGCCGGTACGTACCGGCTACGACCTGCGCAACCAGCAGGGCCTGACGCCAATTGGACAGGCACTTGATCTCACCGTGATGCGCAACGGCAGCCAGCGCCACGTGCGCATCACCATCGAGACCCCGGCCCGTGCCCAAGGGCTGAAGCCGGAAAAAGTCAACGAGCTGCCTGGCACCGAGCTGGCCAGCATCCCGAAGGAGCTGAACCGGCGCGGCGTCTACGTGCTCGACGTGGATGAAAGCAGCGAGGCCTATCAGATCGGCCTGCGCGAGAACGACATCCTGCTCGGCATCAACGGCAACTACGTCAGCTCGCCGCAGGAGGTACGCCGCGCGATTCGCGAGTCGAACCGCTTTGTCGTGTTCAACCTGTTGCGCGGTGATAATCGCATCGACCTGCGGGCGCGCAAGGGCGCGTCGCAAGGCGCCTAACGACAGGACGACGGCGCGTTGCGCCTAAGACGACGGCCTGCTTCGCGGCCTAGGACGACGCGCCATTCGGCGCTAGGACGCGATGGTTGCGATGAACTTTCTTCTGTCAATCGGTGCAGTAATGACCCACCATGAATTGAGAATCACTTTTCCGTTCGTGGTGAGCCTGTCGAACCATGAACACGGAGAAAAGAAATAATTCGTGCTGAATCAATCGGTCCCCATAGGCCGCAAGCAGCGCCTCGCACACCGCTCAATTTTGCTCTCGTTTGTTAATCTCCCTGCTAGAACAAGAATTCTTCCCCCCTGCTCGCGTCCTAGCCCCATCGGGGCGTCGTCTTAGGCCGCGCAGCAGGCCGTCGTCTTAGGCGCATAGCGCCGTCGTCCTGAACTAACCATGCAATATCGTCGTCTCGGCCGCTCCGGCCTCAAAGTTTCTGAACTCTCCTTCGGCTCGTGGGTGACCTACGGCAATCAGGTGGACACCAAGTCCGCCGTCGATTGCATGGCGGCTGCGTGGGATGCCGGAGTCAATTTCTTCGACAACGCCGAGGTTTACGCCAAGGGGATGTCGGAGACCATCATGGGCGAAGCGCTCAAGCAGTTGGGCTGGCGCCGCGCGCAGATGGTCATTTCGACCAAGTTCTTCTGGGGCATCAATGACGGCCCCAACGAGAAGAACACGCTCAACCGCAAATACCTGATGCAGGCGATTGACGGCTCGTTGAAGCGCCTGCAGCTCGACTACGTCGACCTCGTGTTCTGCCACCGTCCTGATCCGCATACGCCGATCGAGGAAACGGTCTACGCGATGAGCGACATGATCACTCAGGGCAAGGCGATCTACTGGGGCACCAGTGAATGGTCGGCTGACGAAATCCGCGCCGCGTATGAGATTGCCGAGCGCCACCATCTGCACAAGCCGGTGATGGAGCAGCCGCAGTACAACCTGTTCGCCCGTGAGCGCGTCGAGCGAGAGTACGCGCGCCTGTATGCCGACATCGGCCTGGGGACTACGATCTGGAGCCCGCTCGCGTCAGGCCTGCTGACCGGCAAGTACAAGGACGGCATCCCGGCCGACAGCCGCGCTGCGGTCAAAGGCTACGAATGGATCGCCGAACGGGTGACCGATCCGGCCAAAGTCGCCGCTGTCGAAAAGCTGCGCCCGATCGCCAGCGATCTAGGCTGCACCATCTCGCAACTCGCGCTGGCCTGGTGCCTGAAAAACCCGAACGTATCCACCGTCATCACCGGCGCCTCACGGGTCAGCCAGGTGCACGAAAACATGAAGGCGCTGGACGTAGTGCCGAAGCTAACCGCTGAGGTCGTGAAGGCTGTTGAAGCAGCGACGGCGGGTTAACGACAGCACATCATTGGTCGCGCAACGCATGTAGGAGCGGCTCTGCCGCGACCAGCCGCTAACAAAGTGCGGCACTGGATCGCGCCGGAGCGGCTCCTGCACAGTTGATGTGACTCGTCAGGCAACGCCCACAAATTCCACGTCGGCGCCATACGCCGCCAGCGCCCGATCTGCCGTCAGCAGACGCATGCCTTCAACTTTGGCCTGCGCCACCAGCATGCGATCGAACGGATCCCGATGATGCATCGGCAGACCGGCTAGCGCAGCCGCATGCGAGGCGCGCAGGTCAACCCGAGCGAGGCCGGCACGTTCGCAATCGGCTTCAATCGTTGCGAAGTCAAATAGTCGCACCTCTGGATAAATGCTCTGCTTGATGCCGGCTTCGTAGAACGCCAGCGTGCTGTAGGCCAATTGGTTCTCAGTTCCAGTCAGAATGTCCCGCGCTGCCACAGAAAGGCGTTCCGGCGCCGACATCGCCCACACCAGAATGTGCGTGTCCAGCAGGTAACGTGTGCCGCTCATCACCGGTCATTCACTTCGACTTCGGCGACTTGCCTGCGGCCTTGCCTTGGTACGCGCCGGGCGGCGGCTCATGTACTGCAAGCGGTGGCAACAAAGCACCGCCGTCGTAGACCATCGCCTCAATCTCGCGATCCATGTCAGCGAGCGCGGCCGCATCCGGGATGTTCAGCGCATCGCTGCGGGCAAGCCCAAGCAACATGCCGCCCGGCGCCTTGACGTAAGGCACGATGCGCGCCACAGGCTTGCCCGCACGCGCAATCACCACCTCCTCGCCACCTTCAACGGCCGCAAGCAAAGCTGAGAGTTTTGTCTTGGCATCGTGAACGTTGATTTGCATGGGTTGGGCGATTGAGTTTCAAATAGAAGCTTGCTTAGCTAATTTTAGCTAAATATTTGGCCGCAGCGGCAAGCCCGCAACGAGCACATATAGCTCCGCTGCGAAACCTTTATACAAGGTGGGCTCAAGGCACGTTTTAGTGAAAGTCGACAGACGGCGGAATTCCAGTGTCAACCCAATCCGAACGACACTTCTAGCCAAAAGCTGGTTGCCCGCCAACACGACTAGCGCCCGAATCCCACTCAAGCGGTCCTACGGGCTAGGCAAACTTATCAACTGCGTGACACTACTATCGCTATCGATGAGCTCGTGATCACAACCCCATTGACACGGTGGTTCCTCATGAGCGCCCGCGACTCAGATGTTGAGGCAGTCTGGTGCTGGAAATCGTCAATCCCTAGAAAATTGGCTAAATGCTTGATTCATCGAGAACATTGCTAATTCGATACCAGCACCCAGGCGCGGGATTTTCAGGTGGGCTCACAGACAGGTTGAAGCACTTCAATCTGCACGAGCATTTTCAGCGGTATCCGCTACTTGCCGAATATGACTGGCTGCGACCTGCCTTCCATGTCCCAGTGCCAGAAGCGTGGTTTCACAATTGGAAGAACTACCCTTGGCATCCGCGCGATTTAGCCGACGCCGCGCCACACTGGGCTGATTTTTTCGACGTTCAATGGTGGATTAAAGCCGAAGAAATTGCTTCAGAAGAGTGGTTCGTCCATCCCTATTTCCGAAAAGGCCACAGTGGAGTTGACTTCCTCGCGCACTCGACCCCCAACATCAACCGCGAAAGCTGGAACGTCTTGTGCGATAGCCAAGGCGCCGAGTTCGCTCCTTCGTTCGACTACTTCTACGAATGGCAGTTATTTCGATTCGCCGACGTTGTTCACTGGATGCAAGGGGAACATCCGCACTTCTGGCGACCGGGTGCGCACGCGAATCTCGTCCGCTATGCGCAAGAGACACCGGCTGAGCGCTTTGATCGGCCCGCCATTGCCCGAGGCTGGGATTCTCGTGCGAAGTCGTTCACCTGGCTGGCGCACTTCATTGCGTTTGACGAGACCTTTGACAACTACTCCTATCACTTTGCAGCTTCGCAAAACAACGCGGAACAGTCCTCAAAGCTAAGCGTGGGGCGCCACCTTCGCGAGCAAAGGGGACGCGGCGCACTCGACCTTGTTAGATGGTTGGGAATTGCGTCACTCGACATCGAACATGCGCTCAAGCATGACTTTCTTACGCTGGCGCAAGAGTGGCTGTGGCGGAAGTACGACAAGTCTGAGGCCATGCTCCCGCTGTGGCGTGCGCTGCAAAAGCAGATTCAGGCAGCCGTTGACTGGCTTTGCTTGCTGAATGGCAAGCAGCCTGTCGACTATCTGGCAAGTTTGCGCTACACGTTCATGGGCCAGCTTGAGTGGGCACCACTCGAAAATGTGCTGGGATACCCGCTTTGGCTTGCTTGCCGCGACGTGTCCAAGTTCATCGCAGAGATTTCGAGCCGCTACTTTGGGGATAGTCCCAAAAGCCTGGGGCCAGCATACACACCCAGTCCGATAGAGTTGCTGAGTTTGTGTGATTATTCCCCGCTTTTTGAGCAGTATCTCGACGCGCTCTGGCGCCTGCTTGAGGAAAGCACTCATCGACAGGGAGCGGACCCATTCAGGCCTCGCAGCCGTGCTTCCTGGTATCGAGTGATCGCAATCGTCGCCTTCAACATGCTCGAAGACGCTTTGCGGAAACGCGACGCCATCGGTGCGAGCAAGTCCAGCAAAGCGAAAGAAAGAAGTAAGCAGCAGGTGATGCGCGAAGTCGCATGCAATCTGGGTGGAAAGGGCGAGGACTGGGACCGTTGGTGCAAGGGCGAGCGAGTCAATACTGAAATGGAATTGCAGAAAATCTCCGAAAGTATTAAATCGGCCGCAACCAGAAGTGAGCTGATTCTTGCGTTCGCACTCGCTGTAGACGGGGTCCGCCAAGGCAATGCTCACCCACACGGAGCGGCTATCGATTGGCTCAGCGCGGATTGGGCCGGACCAATCTTCGATGCGCTCGATGTCTTTGTTCCATGGGCGCTGCGAGAACTTCAGAGCTCCAGCAGTTAGCTTCAGGTACGCTCTCACTCCAAAGTGAGTCGTCTGACAATCTCAGGCGCCGACAACACCCTATCAACTTTTCACTGGAAGCCACACATAAATGGGGCTTCAAGCTGTTTTTTTCGATTTCTCGACTTCAGGCTATTTTCGCCTTGAGCCCCCAGCCAAAAAGGCTTCCAACAAAAAGCTGGTGCATCGTCACCAGCCCACGCTTTACCCGTAGTCCCCTCTCTTGCTCAATCTCACCCCCTACCGCACGCTGTTCGCTGACCGTGAGCTGCGGCGCATTGTTCTCTCCTCCATCCTGCCGCGATTGCCATTTGGCATGAACGCGCTTGGGCTGACGCTGCTGGTGCAGTCGCAGACGGCGTCGTTTACCCGCGCCGGCATGGTCAGCGCGGCCTACATGTGCGCGCTGGCGATCCAGGCACCGATCATTGGCCGCTACGTTGACCAGAACAGCCCGCGCGCCGTGATGCTGCCGCTGGGTTTGCTGCACGCGATCGCGCTGCTATTGCTAGTGTTCGCGGTGACGCAGCAGGCACCGCTGCCGCTGGTGCTGGCGGCGGCGTTCTTTGCGGGTGTTGTGTTCCCGCCGATCTCGATGACGATCCGCGCGATGTATCGCAAATCGGGCATGCCTGACGCGCAGAAGCAGAGCGCGTTTGCGGTGGAGTCGGTGATCATGGAGACCTGCTTCATCCTCGGGCCGCTGCTGGTGAGCCTGACCATGCTGGCCGGCTCGCCCGCATTCGCGGTGGCAGCGTCAGCAGTGATGACGGCGGTCGGCACCTGGCATTTCTCGCGTTCGGGCGCGATCGCGCGCTGGGGCGAGGTTGAGCGTGGTGTCGAGCGGCACTGGCTCGGCCCGCTGAAGTCCTTCGGGGTGCGCCGCGCGCTCGTGCTGTCGTTCTGCTTCGCCATCGGCATTGGCCTCAACGAGATTGCACTGCCCGCGTTCGCCAACGCCAGCGGCTTTCCGGCGCGCGTTGGCTGGTTCTACGCGGCGATGAGCATTCCGTCGGCGATCATGGGCTTCGCCTATGGCTCGCGGCATTTTTCGTGGCCGTTAAACCGCCAGATCATGGCAACCGGGCTTTGGCTCGCAGTTGGGTCGGCGCTGATGGCGGTGTGTAGCGAGACTTGGAGTTTTTTGCTCGCCTGCGCACTGACCGGTCTTGCCTTTGGCCCGATGATCACCGCGCTCTCCTTGCAGCTCGGCAAGCTGGCGCCCAGCGAATATTCAACCGAAGCCTTCACCTGGAGCATGACGCTGTTCATGATCGGCCTCGGTATTGGCTTCTGGGCTGGTGGCGGGCTTATCGAGCGCTTCGGCGTCCTGGGCACATTGATGGCAGCGGCGGCGCTGATGACGGTCGCCGCAATCTGTTGTCTCGGTGTGCCGGAAGTGCGCAACGAGGGGCACAACGCCTCGTAAGCAAGACCTACAAAACTACCCTATCGTTTCGTCCTGAATTTCAACCATGACCAGCAGTACGCCACAACAGCATCGCCGCGCAATCCTCACCATGGTGCTCGCCACCTTCATGTGGAGCATCGCTGGCGTCTTCACACGCCATCTCGATAGTGCGAAGAGCTTTGAGGTGACCTTCTGGCGCAGCCTGTTCTGCGCCATCACGCTGATCGTGTGGTTCGTGTACACGCGCGGCGCGACGGGTGCAGCAGCCTACGTGCGCGCCAGCGGGCGGCCTGGCCTGATCTCGGGCCTGTGCTGGGCCGTGATGTTCACCTGCTTCATGATCGCGCTGACGCTGACTTCGACGGCCAACACGCTGATCGTCAATGCGTTATCGCCGCTGTTCGCCACCATCCTTGCCTGGGCAGTATTGAAGACGCCGATTGCCACGCGCACCTGGCTGGCGATCGCCGCCGCCTTCGCCGGCATGGTCATCATGTTCGCCAGTCAGGCGCAGGCCAGCGGCGCGGCTCTGTTCGGCATGGCGGTGGCGTTTGGTGTGCCGGTTGCGTCCGCCATCAATATCGTCACGCTGAAGCGCACCGGCGCCCATGTCGATCTGGCACCGGCAGTGCTGCTCGGCGCGCTGCTCTCCTGCGCCATCACGCTGCCGCTGTCGCTGCCGTTTGTCGCCTCAACGAAAGACGTGCTGCTGCTCGCAATACTCGGTGTCTTCCAGCTCGGCATTCCCTGCGTGATGATGGTGCGCGCCAGCGCCCACCTGACGGCACCGGAGGTCGCTCTGCTCGGACTGCTCGAAGTGTTGATGGGGCCGCTATGGTCGTGGCTCGGCGCTGGCGAGACGCCCGGCGCATCCACCCTGATCGGTGGTGCCATCGTGCTGGCGGCGCTGGTCGCCAACGAGATCGTGCCGCGTCGGCAAGCTGCGCCGGCTTGACGCGACGCGAATAGCAGTTCAACAGGCGGTCACGACGGCGCGCACATCACCACGCCTTCATTGACCCAACCACGGGCAACCACCTGAGCGATTGAGCTGGCACTGGTCGTGAACCGATGGTTGCCATCAATGCCACGCGCGGCGCCGTTGTTGTAGGCGCGATAGACCGGTATCGTGCCGGCGACGCAGGTGCCGTTGACGGCAGGGGTCGTCGTGAAATCCAGACTTTCGAAATTAAGCCGCTGCTGCGTCGCTGGCGTGCTCGCTTGCAACGAACGAAGCAAATCGCACTCCGACTGAATCGCCGTGTAGAAATGCGAGTTCGGCCCCGGTGAAACGCTGCCGTAGAAGCGGCACACTGGCGTGCTGCCACCCTGCTTGAACCATTCACCCGTACGCGACCAGCCCGGCGCGATGCCACTGTCGAGCAAGGCCTGATCGCCGCCGCTGGCAGTGATGAAGTACTGGTCCATCGCCGCAAAGTAGTACTCGACGACAGCGTTTGCCGGCACCGGCCCACCGTTGAGCGCAATCCGCTTGCCATCGCCGGGCGGCGCGCAGGTAAAGCTGAGCGGCTGGCTCACGCTCGCCAGCGCGCGCAGGCTGGCATCACTGAGCACTGCACCACTACGCATCTGCCAGTTGCCGTCACTTTGCATCAGGCCAGTGTGTGCGATGCCATCGATATTGGCCCGCACCACCAGGTCGCAGGCGGCACGCGGCGTGGTCACGCGGGCTTGCTGCTTGAGCAGATTAAGCCGCGCCTCCACGGCGTCCACTGCGCCGGGCCGCCAGGTCACCTGCTGTCCGACCACCGGTAGCAAGTCACTATCCATCGCCAGCATGAACGCGGTCACCTGGCCGCGCGAGGTCGCTGCGGGTGCAGGGAAGTTGAAGACGGGATCGCTGAAGAAATTGTTCAGCGTGTCGATGCTGCCGTCGTTGGCGAAGCCAAAGCCGCGAATCTGCGGACCGGTCGCCGCGCTGCTGTCGCCACTGAAACCGGACATGCCGAGCTTCTGGACCATGTTGCGCAGATGCGGTACCTTGAAGTTCTCGGTGATGCGGAAACCCTCGAATGACATCAGGCCGCCGGTACCGAAGCGACCAGCAGCAGGGTCAAGACTGTGACAGTGGTTGCAACTGCCCAGCAGGGTGATGTTATTGACGTTGAAATAGATGTCACGTCCGGCTTGTTCGGTCGCGTTCAGCGAGTTGTCGAGCGCCCGCACCGGATTGGGCGGCATCTTCAGCGCCATTGCAAAATCGGTGAACGCCTGCATGTCGGCTTCGGACAACGGCGTCTGCCGTCCTACCAGACTGACAAACGCTGGATTGAATTCCTTGAACGAGGCCTCTTCCAGCGATTCGACTCTGCCACGCACCGTCTGCCGGTTGCCGCCGGTGCGGTCGCCACGCCAGTGCGTCGGACCGTTCTTCGCCATGCCGCGCAAGGTCTGCGTGGTCATCGGACCTTTCATGGGATGAAAACGCGGCGTCGTCTTGGGACTGTTGGCGACGTACGGGTTATTGTTGGTTTTCGGGCCGTCATCCGGATTGCCGAGATCCCACGCCAGATGATCCACGTCTGCGAAGGTGTGACACGATGAGCAGGCGCTGGTGCCGTTGCTCGATGTGAAATTGGCGTCGTAGAGCAGGCGGCGGCCCGTCTTCACGCGCGCGCTGTCGGGTGTGAATAGCACCTTGGTAGTCAGCACGGCTTTGTTTGCTGTGTCGACAATGCTCACGCTGTGCGCAATATGTGAGTACACGAACAACCGCGTGCCGCCCGAATCAAGCGCAAGTCCAGCCGGGCCGTCCGGCACAGCGATGTGCTGCGCGGCGTTGGCTGTGAAAGCGGCCGTCGACAGTGACGACACCGGAAGCGCGGCGACCTTGGCAGAGCCCAACGCAGCGACGTAAAGCGTGTCGCCGGCAGGGCTGAATACCATCGCCGTCGGCTGCGAGAGGCTGCGCGCCTTGTCAGCCGCGCTGATCGCCTGGCCTTGCGGCAACGCAAAGTTGACATGCGAGTTCAGGTGCACGGCATCTACCGCACCGCTCGCCGGGTCAACCACGCTGATCCGGCTTTCCGCAATGCGGCCACGCACCGTGCTGGCGCTGGCACCGGGGCCTTCAAAGCGAATGTGGTTTTTGGCGTCGGTGTTGCTCACATACACCTTGCCGCTGCCGGGATGGACAGCCATGTTGAACAGCGTCGTGCCTACGCCACTCACCCGCGACTTCAAAGTCGGCGTAGCCGCGTTGGCATCGATGGCGAACAGGTCGTAGTCAGGCAGCGAGAACTTGACCGAGGACGACCAGTCCACCTTCGCCTCGTCGCGCCAGGCCGAGCCGTCGAACTTGACGATCAGTCCAGTATCAGGGGCGCGCACGCCGTCGCTGCTCGCCAGCGGCGACGGTTTGCGATTGAACACAGCATCGCGATGCAAGGTTGTCGTGCCATTGCCCGAGAACAGCGGCGCGGCGTAGACCGTTGCACCGTCGGCGCTGACGGCCAGGGCGCGAGGCGTATCCGCAAACAGCGTGAGAATGGTCAACGGATTGCCGTTAAGACTGTCGTCGAGATTCGCTGCATCAAACACCCAGACATCGGCGCGTCCCTGACCCGCCGCGGTGAGGCTGGCCGATGTCAGGTTGGGGCGATTCTGGCCGCGAAAGGCTGCAGTCACAAAAGCACGGTCGCGATTGGGCCCGGCGAACACAATGTCCCTTGGCTCGTCGCCCACCTGTAACGTACGCAACACGCGCGGCGTACCATCGAGGCGAACCACACTCACCGAATCCGAGAGGTGATTGACCACCCAGATTTCGTTGCCGTTGCGCTCGGCGACCGCGACCGGCTCCAGCCCCACAGCGACGGTACTGGCCAGGCGCAGCGTATCGTTTTCGACTGCGTAGATTTCCAGGCAGTGCGCCGGGCGATTGGTCACGTACAGACGCTTGCCATCAGTCGACAGTGCAATCGGCCGTACCGGCCCGCTTTCAAACAGCGTGACGCTGCCAGCAATGCCGTCGTCGGTGACCGCATCGGCGCCGGTACCGCACTGAAAGACTGGTCGTTGCAACGTTGTCCCCAGCGATTGCTCGATCAGCGAGTTCGCCACGCCGATCTTGCTGCCCTGCCCGCCAAAGCCGACGAGGCCCAGCAGGATAATCAGCGTCCCGACTATCCGTAGCGCATTTCTTCGCATCGCAGGTCCCCTCCGTCTTGTGATGCCATCGCGGCTTTCTTGCGTTTCATTCTAGTGGCGCAAAGGAGAGCGTGAACGAGGCGTTTGCACTTGAACACCGAATCGACGCCGTCCGTCAAATTTGATGACACAACCCTGGCCGCCTGTGCGGACCTGCATCGTGGACAATCACGGCAAGGAGAATGACATGAAACTTTACGGCAGCCGCAATTCGCGTTCGCTTCGCTGTGTCTGGGCACTGGAAGAAGCAGGCGCCACGTATGACTACGTGCGGGTCTGGATGATGAAGGGAGAAGGCCAGGCGCCGTGGTTCAAGTCAGTCAATCCGGCGGGCAAGATCCCGGTGCTGGAGGACGGCGACTTGACGCTGACCGAGTCCGCTGCCATCGTGCACTACATCGCCGAGAAATTTCCACAGTCCGGTCTGCTTCCTGCCGATCTGCGTAGCCGCGCCGAAGCGCATCGCTGGACGTTCTATGCGCTGACCGAGCTGGAGCCGCATCTCTGGGCCATCGCACAGCATCGCTTTGCACTGCCCGAGGACAAGCGCGTCGCAGCACTGGAGCCCACCGCGATCTGGCAATTCGGCCGCGCGGCAAAGGTGATCGAGAAGCGGCTCGCCACTTCACCCTACATTGCTGGCGAGGCATTCACCCTGGCAGACATTGTGGTGTTTCATTGCCTCGTGTGGGCATTGTCAGCCAAGCTGGAACTGGCCGGCGAAGCTTGCGTCGCCTACATCGATCGCCTGAAGCAACGCGACGCCTACATCCGCGCGACCGAGCGCGAGCGGCTTGAGGCAGAGCGACACGAAGCGGAATACGCGGCGCGGATGGCCACGACGTAGCCGTTGCAAAGCGACTGCAACACCGCGAGGCGGTAGCTGTCGATAGCGACTCGCCTGCACTGCGGCGGCTGCCCTGTGTCCGCTCTGCCCTAATACGCAACTCTTGCGCCAGATCAACATTCAGCCGCTGAAGCCAGTATCTGCATATGCGAACGATTCGCATTTGCTATACAATTATCGGTAATTTCTGCGGCAAGCCACTCCCGTTCGACGCACACCACAGCGGGGATCAGCCAGCCAGTTGCCAACCCACCGCCCTGTTGTCCGGGCGGAAACTGACTGGAGACTCACGTGGCCTTGACCTCAACTGCGGTGCATGCAGCACGCCCGCCGCTCCCTGTTACCAACATTCACACCCAGCTCTGCGCGCGCGCGGCGCACGGCGTTGCACTGCTACCACTGGCCGCAGTGCTGCTCGCGGCATCGCCGGGAAGCTGGGCGCAGACGGCGTCTTCGCAACCTGTCACACCTGCGACAACACCGGATACCGGCAAACCCTCCTCCCCACCGGCGACTGCCAGCGAACCGGCTGAGGGCAAGACGCTGAAAGCAGTCACGGTCAAGGAAAAGGCGGAAGCGCAGCTCGGCAAGGATGCCATCCGCGCGACGACCACCACAATCGGCAAAGGCACGCAGGCTCTGCGCGATATTCCGCAGTCGATCACTGTGGTCACTGAAAAACTGATCGTCGATCGCAACATCGACACGGTAAAGGAGGCGTTGCACAACACCGCCGGTGTCACTTTTCTTGCTGCAGAGGGCGGTGAAGAAGACATCCGTCTGCGGGGCTTCTCGCTGGCGGCGACCGGCGACATCTTCCTCGACGGCATGCGTGACGCAGCCTTCTACGATCGTGACACCTTCAACAACGACCGCATTGACGTTTTGCGCGGATCGGCGTCGATGCTATTCGGCCGCGGATCGACCGGGGGTGCTGTCAATCAAGTCAGCAAGGTGCCGCGACTGGTGGACGAGAAGAACGTGACGCTGACGGCAGGCAATCACGAGTACCGTCGCGTCGTCGCCGATCTCAACCAGCGAGTCGGCGAATCCTCTGCCTTCCGCATGGCTGGCATGTACACCAAAGCCGACAACAACGGCGCCGGCAGCAGCATCGACAAGAACGGTTTTGCGGCCGCGTTCCGCACCGGCATTGGCGAGCAGCACGAGTTCATGGCCAGCATCTATCACCTGGACAACGACAACGGCATGAACTACGGCCTACCCTGGATCAAGCCACGTGCCACCGACACCGGCGCCACCAACACGGTCATCAGCGGCCTTGATCCGGCCAGCTACTACGGCATGGCCAGCGACTACAACGCTGGTCAGGCCAACATCGGCACAGTGGCGCACACCTTCCGGCTGAGCGCCGACACCGAGCTCAAGACTCAAGTGCGCAAGGGCGAATACAAGCGTGACCAGCACGCTGGCACGGTGCGTTTCGCTGGCGTTGGCACCACGCCGACGACCAACCCAGCCGCGGTCGATCTGAGCAACTTCGGGCCCAACACCGTATTCACTCGCGGTCTCAATCTGAAGATCCAGGACCTCGATACAGTCCATGCGCAAAGTGACTTCAGCTCGAAATTTGCGGCATTTGGCATGAAGCACCATCTGCTGGCCGGCGTTGACTACTCGCGCGACGAACGGACGGTGTACGGTGCTCTGAGCGCTGCGCAGGGTGGTTTGCCGACCACCAAGCCGACCACACAGGCCGGCACGCCCAACGATGGGGCTGTGACCAATGAATTCGGTCGGCCGCTGCGCGTCACCAACGATTTCGTCGCCAAGGCACTCGGCGTCTACGCACAGGACATGGTTGAGTTCCTGCCGGGCTGGAAAGCGCTTGGCGGACTGCGCTATGACAATATGGATGGCCACTACAACGCCTACGCAGTCCCCGCCAATGCGGTCACACCAGTCACCACGACCACCTACACGCAAAAAATCTCCGAGGTCAGCTACCGCGCCGCGCTGCTCTTCCAGCCAACGCCGCTGCAGTCTTATCACCTGTCCTACGGCACGTCATTCAATACCTCTGGCGACACCTATTCTTACAACGCGCTTAGCGCAAATACCCCACCTGAGAGCAGCGCCAACATCGAACTGGGCGCGCGCCTGGATAGCGCAGACAAGCGATTCACCACCCGCCTGGCCCTCTTCCGCTCGACCAAGCTCAACGAGCGTAATACTGACCCCGATACGGCCGCGACCCGGCTGCTGCTGTCAGGCAAACGCCACACGGCTGGGGTCGAGATCGACCTGTCCGGACGAATCACCCCCGATTGGGAGCTTTACGTTTCCTACATGTGGATGCCGGTTGCGCGCGTTGATCAGGCAGCCTCTACCTCAACCACCGTGGGCAACCGCGTCGGTGATCGCCCGGGACTAAGCCCAAAGCACAGCGGGACGGTATGGAGCACTTACCAGATCACATCGAAACTGCGCGTCGGTGCTGGGCTCAATTTCCGCTCGCGGCAGGCGCCGGCTGATGTCACCGCACCGGCGTGGGAGGCGCCAGGATTCATCACCGGTGACCTGATGGCCGAGTACGCCTTCAATGATGAATACAAGATCAAGGCGAATGTCAACAACGTGACCAACAAGCTGTACGCCGACGGCCTCTACCGCGGTCACTACATTCCCGGTGCCGGACGCATCTACCAGCTTTCGCTGGCGATCACTTTCTAAGCCTTGCTGCCAACGCCACCATGCTGCTCACGATTGCCAACGTCCTCAATGCCGCCGAACTGTTACGCATCCGCACATTGATTGAACAGGCCCCGTGGGCATCTGGGCGCGAAAGTGCAGGACGACAGGCTGTCGCCGTCAAAAACAATGAGCAGATGCCGCATGACTGCGACGAGGCTCGCGAGATTCGGGCCATTGTGTTACGCGGCTTCGACCGTCATCCGCAGTTCTTTTCCGCAACGCTGCCCAAGCGGGTGTTTCCACCGCGGGTCAACCGCTACGGCGGGGATTACAACGCTTTCGGCAACCACGTCGATAACGCGATTCGCTTCGCGCCCGACTCGGGCCTGCGTATCCGCACGGACATTTCCTGCACTATTTTTTTTGCCGAGCCGGAGGAGTACGACGGCGGCGAGCTGGTGATTCAGGATACCGCCGGCCCGCGCAGCATCAAGCTGATAGCGGGTGATGCGGTCATCTATCCGGGCACGACGCTGCATCAGGTAATGCCAGTGACGCGCGGCTACCGGTTGGCCTGCTTCTTCTGGATCGAAAGCATGGTACGTGACATTGAGCAGCGCCGGCTGCTGCACGACCTCGACAACACCATCATCAGTCTGCGCAACGAGCAAGGCGAAACGCCCGCTGCAATCGCTTTGACCGGCACTTATCACAACCTGCTGCGCATGTGGGCAGACACCTAGAACCATGTCAGCATTTGAAGACCCACCTGCTCCGCGGCTCAATCGCGCCGTCGTGGTCACCCTTGCCGTAGTGGCGTTTCACGCTGTCGCGCTGTGGCTGCTGCAAACCGGATTGCTGCGTCGTGCTGTCGAGCTGGTGGTGCCGGCAGCAGTAATCGCCGAATTCGTGGAGCCACCGCGACCACAGGATGAGCCTCCGCCGCCACCACCCGCACCAGCGCAAAAAAAGCCCCCCGTGGCTCCAGCACCAAGGCTTGCAGCGATCACCGATCCAACCCCGGCGCCCACCGCCCCGGTCGGCATCGTTGACCCACCGCCAGCACCGTTGCCGCCGATCGCTGCCCCGGTGACCCCGGCGCCCCCGACCCCTGTTGCTGCGCCGCCAGCGCCGCCAGCAGCGCCCGCGATCCAGCTGCCGTCCAGTGATGCCGACTATCTGCAGAACCCGAAGCCGCCGTATCCACCGATGAGCAAGCGCCTGAATGAACAGGGCACCGTCGTGATGCGGGTGCTGATCGGTGCCGACGGCCAGCCGCAAAGGGCGGAAATCCGCAAATCCAGCGGCTTCGAACGCCTCGACCGCTCGGCCGCCGACACCGTCATGAAGTGGCGTTACGTGCCAGGCAAACGCGCAGGCGTCGCCGAGGCGATGTGGTTCAACGTGCCAATCAACTTTGTTCTCGAATAACCTTCAACCTCTCCGCACATCTATCGCATGGAATCTCAATTCGGCCTCATCAACATGTGGCACCAGGGCGACATCGTCACCCGCATGGTCGCCCTCTTCCTGCTTGCCATGTCGCTGGCCTCGTGGATTGTCATCATTGTCAAGGCACTGGCGATCACCCGCTACAAGAAACTCGCCCGCAACAGCAATGCGTTCTGGCACTCCGATGACTTCGCGTCGGGCGTCACAGCGCTTGGCCCGCAGACTGACAATCCGTTGCGCATGCTGGCGTTGGAAGGCCAGGAGGCCACAGTTCACCACCGCAACACCAAGCCTCAACTGCACGACACGCTTGACCTGTCCGACTGGGTCACACGCTGCCTGAAGAACTCGCTCGACGAAATCACAGCGAAGCTGCAATCGGGTCTGGCGATCCTCGCCTCGGTGGGCTCCACCGCGCCCTTCGTTGGACTGTTCGGCACGGTCTGGGGCATCTATCACGCGCTGCTCTCGATTGGCAGTAGCGGCCAGGCCACCATCGACCGCGTCGCCGGCCCCATTGGCGAAGCGTTGATCATGACCGCTCTCGGCCTCGCTGTGGCAATCCCCGCGGTGCTTGGTTACAACGCGCTAGTGCGTGGCAACAAGGCAGTGCTTGCCAAACTGAACAGTTTTGCGCACGACCTGCACGCGCACTTCGTTACCGGTGCGCGAGTGCAGGCGCAGCGGCCGGGAACGGCGGCGTCTACTGTCGTCGCGATGAAAAGAACCTGAGGCGACGACCATGTCTTTCGGAACCCAGGACGAAATCGACGATGTGATGAACGAGATCAACATGACGCCGCTGGTCGACGTCATGCTGGTGCTGCTGATCATCTTCATCATCACGGTGCCGGTGATGAAACACGCCATCAACATTGATCTGCCGCGCGCCAGCAACCAGCGTGAGGAAAGCCGGCCTGAGACGGTCCGCCTGTCGGTGGACGCGCAAGGTGCCTACTACTGGAACGAGCAGCGTGTGGACGACTCGGCACTTCCGGACCTGCTGCGCGAGGCGTCGGGCCGCAAACCGCAGCCGGACCTGCACATTCGCGGTGACAAAGCAGTACGCTACGAGCGTGTCGCTGAAGCGATGGCGGCTGCGCAGCGGGCCGGGCTCAAAAAAATTGGCTTCATCACCGAACCGAAACGCTGACCGGTCTCGTCGTTACGGCGGACGCGGCCGCCGAATCGGGTGGATGTTGGCGCGGATTACGAGCAGTTCAGGACGGCGGTGATGACTTTGCCGGCACTGTCGAGCACAAGGATGCTTGCCGACTGCCCTTTCAGCATTTTCCACTTGCCATCGGAGACGAAACCAACATCAATGTTGACCCCGTCGGCAGCGATGACCGTCGATATCTGCGGGATGGACGCGGTAGCGATATAGGGTGCCGTGCCACCGCTGATGGTGAAGCGACCGCTGCTGCTGGTGCAATAGGTGCTGACCAGATCGGCCGACATGCTGAGCGACGGCGGCGACAGTGCAAGATCAGCTGTCGCTGCAGGACGCGTGGCAGAACCCGGTGTAATTGCGTGCGAGGCTGTCGCCGTTGCGCCAGTCGCATCCGTCACGGTCACGATACTGCTGGTCGCCGAGCAAGTGGTGCTGGCAGCGTTGCTGACGGTGAAACGGCCGCCCGCGCGGGCAACTGTCACCCCGGCGCCGGGTGATGCCTGGGTTGTACCGTCACCGAGAATCAACGTGCTGCCCGAAGCCAGCGACACGGCGTACGGCGCCGTGCCGCCATTGACGCCGTACTCGCGGGTTACCGCCGGGCACTCGGACGCGTAGTAGCTGAACTGCCCGCCCGTGGTGGGCACCACACTCAGCGCCGACTTGTTGTCTGTCTGCTTGAGCACGGTAATCCAGGTGTCAATCCGATGGGTGCTGACCGTATCGGTAGCACGCAGGAATGCAGCTTCGGAGGTCACTTCAACGTCGGCACGAAGGGCAACCGTTGCTATCCCATTGCTGTTGGTATTGACCGTGACGATACGCGAAAAGAACTGGCTGTTGGCCGTGGCAGCCATGGTGGCGCCAAACGTTAGCGCTTCAAAACGGACTTCGCGATTGGCCAGCACCGCACCGTTGGCGTCTTTCAGCGTCACCGACGCAGAGGCGACCTCGCCCGCGCAAAGCGTCGCGGCAGTGATCGCGGCATTATTTTCCGGTGCGCAGATCGAATTGGCCGCCGGGGTGATCTGGATCACATTCGAAGCAATGGTCGCTGGCGTCACCGTTGCAACGACGGCCGACGTTGCGCCCAGCGCGTCGGTAACCGTCAAGGTTACTGGTGCCGCAGTAAGCACGTTCTTGGGCACGATGACGAACGACGCACCGGCGATGGTGGCCGGCACCGGCACCAGCGTGTTGTCGCTTGACTTGACTGTGAACGGGCCTTTGCCACCGGTAATCCCGATCGTGTTGGGTGTGTTGCCAAAGGCCACGAAAGCGGCGGGCCCCGCCACCAATGTGCCGGCAGCGGGCGTCGTGGGTGACGACGAGCTCGATCCGCCGCCGCACCCCCCCAGCAAAAGCACGCTGGCGGAGGCCAGTGCAGCAAGACTCAGGGAAGCAGCAGTTCGCGTCGAGACCATTTTGTGGACGAATTTATCGGCAACCGAAAGGTGAAAGTGTAGCCGCTCGCGGCCCGGCGCCGAGTGCGGGTCAGCGCGGCGGCGCCAATCGCAGCAGGCGCGCCAGCGCAGCGTCCAGTGTTGAATCGCGCTTGGCGAAGCAAAAGCGGATCACCTGCTGTTCAGTCGGCGTGGAGTAGAACGCCGATACCGGAATCGGTGTCACGCCAATTTCACGCGTCATCCACTCGCAACAGTCGCGTTCGCTGAAATCGCGCAGCTCAGAAATGTCGGCATAACTCGCGCACTGGAAGTAACTGCCCTCGCAGGCGAGCGCACGCAGCGGCGTCTGCGCCAGACCGGCGGCGAAACTGTCACGCTTGGCCTGATAGAAGGCTGGCAATTCGACATAAGGTCTCGGGTCCGAGAGGTAGGCCGCAATGCCATGCTGCATGGGGCTGTTGGCCGTGAACACGGTGTACTGGTGGACCTTGCAGAATTCCGCTGTCAAGGGCGCTGGCGCACAGACCGTACCAATTTTCCAGCCAGTGACGTGAAATGTCTTGCCGAACGAGGACACGACGAAGGTACGCTCGCGCAGCATCGGATGCCGCGCCGCACTGATGTGGGGCACGCCGTCGAATACCATGTGCTCATAGACCTCATCGCTGATGACCCAGATATCGCGGTGGCCAATGATGTCCGAGAGGCGCTGCCAGTCCGCCGCACTCCACGTCCGTCCGGAGGGGTTGTGCGGCGAATTGACAATGATGGCTCGGGTCGCCGGCCCGACCGCTGCAGCAATGGCATCAAAGTCGGGATCAAAAGTTCCTCGCCGCAGCGGGATCGGTACCGCCCGCGCACCGGCCAGTTCAATGTTCGGGCTGTAGCTGTCGTAGCACGGCTCCAGCACAATCACCTCGTCGCCCGGTCGCGCAACGGCCAGAATGCACGACAGGATGCCCTGCGTGGCACCGGCGGTGATGGTGATCTCGCTGGCCGGGTCGTAGCGAACGCCATGCATCGCCTCCACCTTGGCAGCGACCCGCTCGCGCAGCAGTGGCACGCCCGGCATCAACGGGTACTGATTGTGGCCGCTGCGCATCGCGTCGGCAACCGCCTCGACCAGTCTCGGATCGCAATCAAAGTCAGGAAACCCCTGACCGAGGTTAATTGCTTCGTGCTTGACGGCCAGCGCCGACATCACCGAAAAGACGGTGGTTCCCACCTTCGGGAGCTTGCTTTGCAGAACGGGTGCAGACATGGTGCGGAAGCGGGCGCCCGTCGCATGATCGTGCAACGGCACCGTCAACGTGAATGACAGAATCGTCGGGTATAGTAGCGTCTGCTGCGCCGCTTGCGCGCGCCCTCCCCTACGCCTGCATTGGACGTCTTCATCATTCTCGGGCTCATTCTGCTGAATGCGCTCTTCGCCATGAGCGAAATCGCTCTGGTATCAGCAAAAAGAATTCGCCTCGAACAGGCCGCCGCCCAGGGTGACCGCGGCGCCATTGCCGCCGTGACGCTGGCGGGCGAGCCGACGCGTTTGCTATCTACGGTACAGACCGGCATTACGCTAATTACGTTGGCACAGGGCGCATTTGGCGAAAGCGCATTCACCGAACCGCTGGAGCACTGGCTGACGCAATGGACATGGGCGGTGCCCTACGCCAAACAGGCCTCGACAGTGATCGTCGTGGCGATTATCGGCATGCTGTCACTGATTTTCGGCGAGCTGGTGCCCAAGCGCATCGGATTGTTGTTCCCGGAGATCATTGCCCGCTGGAGCGCTCGCCCCATGCTGTGGCTGTCGCTGGCGGCAAAACCGCTGGTGCGCCTGCTTGCCGTGACCACTGATGCGCTGGTGCGCCCGTTGGGGCGACACAAGGCAGACGAACCTCCGGTGACCGAGGAGGAGATCAAGGGGCTGATGCGGCAGGGTGCAAGCGCCGGCGTGTTTGAGGCGCACGAGTCGCACATCGTGTCACGGGTGTTCAATCTTGATGACCACACGGTTGGCCACATCATGACGCCGCGCGCCGACCTGACGGTGATCGACACCGAGGTCGATCCCGCTGTCACATTGGAACTGCTCAAGCAAAGCGACTACACGCGGTATCCGGTGGTGCGTGGCGACGTGTCCAATGTTGTCGGTGTCATCGACTCTGGTGACCTGCTGGCGCACTATCTGAAAAGCGGCAAGCTGATGCCGGAGCGGGTGCGCAAGGATGCGGTATTCATTCCCGAGACGGTCTCGGTGCTGGAAGCGCTGGAAACCTTCAAGCGCACGCGCGAATCGCTGGCTTTTGTGGTGGACGAACACGGCGAGGTGCTCGGCCTGATCACGCTCACTGACGTGCTGGAAGCGATTGTCGGCGACCTCGGCGACGAGGATGAAGCGGCGGACTCTGATGCTGTGCGACGGACGGACGGCACCTGGCTGGTCGAAGGCTCAATGTCGCTGGAGCGCTTCCGCGAGCTGTTCACCGAGGCCCCCGCCTTCGCCGGCGAGAGCAGCGGCGACTACCGCACCCTTGGCGGCTTCGTCATGGCCGAACTGGGCCGCATTGCCGCCGTTGCGGATGTCACAAACCACGGCGGCTATCGCCTGGAGGTGCTGGACATGGACGGCAAGCGCGTCGACAAGCTGCTGGTCACTCCGCCACGCGACGACACCGGCGTCTGAACCACCCGGAGCACGCGGTCTCATGCTCGCCATCATCTCGGTCATCCTGCCGGCCGCGATCATCGTCATCGCCGGTTATGTGGCGGGCAAGCGAGTGCTTGATGCGGCTGGCGTCAAGGCACTGTCCGATCTCGTCTACTTCCTGTTTCTGCCCTGTCTGCTGTTCCGCTCCATGGCGACTGCCAGCTTTGGCGGGTCCGATGCAAAACTGCTGGCCACCTACTACGGCGCATCCCTGTTGTGGTTTTTTGCCGTGGCGCTGTTTCTCAAGCTGCGCAAGTCGGCAGCCACGCCGGCCGCAATCGTCTTCGCGCTGGGCGCCGTCTTCTCCAACACCGTGCAGCTTGGCATTCCAATCATCAAGCTGGCGTTCGGCGATGACGGCCTCAAGATGCATCTGTCGATCATCGCCATGCACACGCTGGTACTGCTGACCGTGGGCACCATCTGGCTGGAGCTGTCACAGGCGCATGCTGGCGATGATGCGCCGCCTCTCAGCCAGACCATCGGCCCGGTGATCAAATCCGCAGTGCTGCATCCCGTCATCCTGCCCATTGTGGCCGGCCTGCTGTGGAGCGCAGCGGCTTTGCCCCTGCCCGGCTGGATCGACCAGCCGCTGGGTTTCCTCGCTTCAGCCGCCGGCCCCATCATGCTGGTGCTGATGGGTGCGCAGCTTTCCACCATGCGGCTGGCCGAGCACCTGCGCGATGCCTTCACGCTATCCGTGCTGAAAAATTTTGCGCATCCGGCTATCGTCGCACTGGTCAGTTGGGCAGTCGGCCTGCCGCCGCTCGCGATGGCAGTCGCTGTCACCTGCGCGTCGCTGCCGATTGGCAATAACGTGTTCATGTTCGCGCAGCGTTACCGCACGGAGGAAAACACCATCACAGCGGCCACTGCGGTCTCCAGTCTCGCTGCGATTGCCAGCCTGACGCTCGCGCTGGCTTTGGTGCCACGCCCCTGAATTTCGCTGCAATGCGAGTGCCGTTGCATCTGCCGCCAGCCCTGACCTCACTCGGCGACTTTGCGTTCATTGACGTTGAGACGACTGGCGCTCGCCCGCTGGAGGATCGGGTTACCGAGATCGCCATCATCCGCTTCCATGCCAATGGTGAGCAGACGCGCTGGCAATCGCTGATCAATCCGGGCATACCGATCCCGACCGAGATCCAGGCACTGACCGGTATCACCAACGCCATGGTGCGCGATGCGCCTGATTTTTTCGCTGTGCGCGATGACGTGAGACGGATGCTCGAAGGCGCGGTTTTCGTTGCACACAACGCGCGCTTCGACTACGGCTTCATCAAGAACGAGTTCCGTCGCCAGCAGGAAGCCTTCACCGCCGATGTGCTTTGCACCGTCCGCCTGTCGCGCCGGCTCTACCCAAACGCGACCGGTCATGGGCTCGACGCCATCATCACCCGCCACCACCTCGATGGTTTTGATCGCCACCGGGCGATGGGCGATACCGAAGCCACCGCAGCGTTTGTGCAAGACGCAGCAGACGAGTTGTCCGCCTGCACGGTCGCCGCTGCAGTGCGGGCCTTGCTGCGCACACCGTCGTTGCCAGCCAACCTGCCCGCAGACGCGCTGCAGGACATTCCCGACTCGCCGGGTGTCTACCTCTTCTACGGCATCAACGACATGCCGATCTACATTGGCAAAGCAAAACATCTCCGTGAACGGATCCGGGCCCACTTCTCCAGCGACCACATGACGCCGAACGACGTACGGCTATCGCAGGAGATGCGGCGCATCGAATGGATTCCGACTGCCGGTGAATTTGGCGCGCTGCTGCTGGAAGGTCAACTCATCAAGGAACGCATGCCACTGCACAACGTGGCACTTCGACGGCGCGAGAAACAGGGATTCTTCACGCTTGTCGGCGGTAGCGACGCACCACGACTGGAATGGCTGCCCGCTGCAGCGATGGATACGGCAAACGGCGACTTGTTCGGCCCCTTCGGTGATCGTAGCTCAGCGAAGAAATGGCTGATGTACGCCGCTCGCGAACACCGCCTGTGTGACCACCAGCTGGGTTTTTCCCGCCCACGTACGGTGGGCGAGCCCTGCTTCGCGCGGCAGGTAGGACGCTGCCACGGTGTTTGCGAAGGCGTCGAGAGCGGCACCCGTTATTCGGAACGGCTGCTTGCAGCGCTGGAGCCGATGCGTTTTCCGGTGTGGCCTTACGAGGCTGACGTTGTGCTGGAGGAACGCGACGTTGCCAACGACCGCACCGACCTGCTGGCTTTTGACCGCTGGTGCGCAATGTCGGGCGGCGTGCGCCTGCCCTTCGATGGCGATGTCTTCCGGCTGCTGCGGCGCACGATTGGCAAGGCCGGGCACACCATTCGTCCGCTAGGGCCTGTTCACCCTATTTTCGCGAGTGCGGCGGTCGTATTTTCGATGCACGGTTAGGCACGAAGGCCGCCGTGGTGCCGGCACCACAAGGACTTCGCAACAACACCGGGCGCGAAAATACGTCACGCCCCGCAGGGTTGCCACGAGACGGCGCGTCTGCCGCGTCGCCCTGCTTGGCCGTGGAACCACCACGGCCGGCGCAGTGCTCCTTGCATCCATCGCCGTCTCGTGACAACGCATCTCGCGAAAATAGGGTGAACAGGCCCTAGTCCGAACGCTATTCGAGCTTCAGTCTGGCATCTACCACCAGCCGCTTCCAGCCGTTGTAGTCGTTGGCAATGAATGCCGCCAGCCGCTCCGGTCCACCGGGCGTGAGATCAACGCCATCGGATGCGAGCCGCTCCTGCACGTCCTTCTGGGCCAGGAACTTCTGCACTTCACCGTTCAGACGCTGCACGATGGCCGCAGGCGTTCCGGCCGGCGCCACGATCCCCCAGTAGTTGTAGACCTCGGTGCCGTTGGCGCCCGTTTCCTTCATCGTCGGTACGTCGGGCAGCAGCGGCGAGCGCTTGTCACCAGTCACCGCCAGCGCGCGAGCCTTGCCCGATTTAAGGTGAGGCAGCACCGCCGGAATGGTGCCAGTGAGCGTCATGATCGAGCCGCCCAGCAAATCAGTCGTTGCCGGCGCGATGCCCTTGTACGGCACGTGCAGGATGTCAGTTCCCGTTCTGTTCTTGAACAACTCGAGCGCGAGGTGGTTGACACCTCCTGCACCGGCGCTGCCATAAGCCAGCTTGCCGGGGTTCGCCCGGGCATAGGCAATCATTTCCCGCATCGACCCAAACGGCGCCTGGGCGTTGGCAATCCACACCAGCGGGCCGGCGGCGATCAGCGCGATCGGCGCGAACTGCCTGACCGGATCATAGTTTGCAGTGAGCGGCGTAGCCGCGGCAACGGTGGTGAATGGCGAGGCGACGAACAGCAACGTATAGCCGTCCGCAGGCGCCAACGCCACCGCCAGCGTGCCGATCGCCCCGCTGGCCCCAACGCGGTTCTCCACCACCACCGGCTGCTTGAGTTGCTCCTCGAGCTTTTGTGCGGTGAAACGCGCCACTGCGTCGGTGCCTGCGCCGGCGGCGAAGGGAACAATCAGCTTGATCGGGCGATCGGGATAGTCGGCGAAAGCCGCGTTGGCCAAGGATGCGACAAGCAGGGCAGCAAGAAGAGAGCGCATGAACAGGAAACGGGCAAGCCGACGTTAAACCGCGCGGATTGTAGCCGTGCTGTGCACGGATTCCGTGGCACCTGCGTTACAGTGGCGCCGTTGACCGGCCGCCGCCGGCATTTGCTGGCGGTGTGTTCATATCAAGCTGTGCAGTGTTCGAGTGAGGGGTTGCCATGTCCGACGAATTCGATAGCAACGTGATGATTGCCTCGCCGCACGGGCCGCTGACTGCGCCCGTGGACAGGCTGTCCACGCTGTTCGCGCTGCGCCTCGTGCTCTCGCTCGGGCCGAAGTTCAACCTGCGGCGCGACATCAACGACATCATGACGCTCGCCGCCCGGCATCTGGTGTGGCCTGTGTCCATTGCGCAGAAGGTGCAGAAGTTTCTGGTTGGTCGCTGCGCCGAAATGCCCGCATGGGCTGGCGTCGGCAAACTCTCGCCAGAGGAGTTCATCACCCGGCACGGGGTGTGGAATGGCACCTACGACGACACCACCCTTTTCTACTATCTCGACGAATTCTGCAAGCAGAACGGCAAGGACATCCTCGCCCTGTTTCAGGGCAGCGTCGTTGCGCTGGCGAAGCAGACACGTGACACACCGGTCAGGCTGACCGAAAACATCGGCATGCTCGCCCGCGTGCTCTCGCTCACCGCTGCCGAGCGCACGTTGATCGAATGCGCGGCGCTGGCCAAGTGCACGCGTGACCTGCGCCCGATCCTGGTTGACTGCAAGGCGGCCAGCGCTGCAGAAGCACACGCCATGCTTGGCGAAGTCGCCAAGGTCTCGCCCAACGACATCGCCGTCGCCCTCAAACCCGGCGGTCGCCTGGAGTCACTGGCGCTGATCGATACGCCGATCGCTGAACACAACATCACCGACCTTGGCGATCTGATGCGCCTGTCGGACCGGCTGCTGCCGATCCTGCTTGAGCCCTATGAATCGGAAGGCGCAATGATGGCCGCCTTCACCCGGCCTTCAAAAGCCTCCGATCTGTCGGTGTCGGACTACCCGCACGTCGAGGCTGACGCGCGTTATCTGGCGGCGCTGCTCAAGAGCGCAGCACAGCGTCGCGAGAAGGGCGTCAATGTGCTGATCTACGGTGCACCCGGCACCGGCAAGACGGAATTTGCCAAGGTGATTACCGCGCTGGCTGGTGCCGAGCTGTACGAGGTGGAATGCTTCGACCGCGAAGGCCAGAGCCTCACCGGCAAGGAGCGCTATCGCTCGCTGCAGGTGTCGCAGTCATTTCTCAAGGGCCGCGAGAACACGGTGCTGCTGTTCGACGAAGTGGAAGATGTGTTCCCAAGCAATCCTTCGGAGATGCTCAATATGTTCCTCGCTGATGAGCACCATCGCGGCAGCGTCAACGGCAAGGCCTGGGTGAACCAGACACTGGAATCAAACCCGGTGCCGACGATCTGGATCTCGAACTCGATCAACCAGATCGATCCAGCGTATCGCCGCCGCTTCCAGTTTCATCTGGAACTGAAGAACCCGCCCCAGAATGTGCGTGCGAACATCACCCGCAAGCACCTTTCGGGCCTTGATGTCAGTGCCGAGTTCGTCGAAAAACTAGCGGCACGGCGCACGCTGACGCCAGCACAGATCCACGCGGCCGCTCGCTTTGCGCAGCTCACCCACGGGCATGTCGAGGACGACGTGGAGGCGCTGCTGCTCAAGCAGCTTGAGCGCAGCGACGAAGCGCTTGGTCACAAGGACGACAACGAGCGCGGCCAGTTTCGCCCGCTGGTCACTACCTACGATCTGTCGCTGTTGAACATTGAGACACGGCACCCGGTCGACAAGATCATCAACGCGCTCAAAAACAAGGGCAGCGGCACGCTGTGCTTCTTCGGCATGCCCGGCACCGGCAAGACTGCCCTCGGCGAGCACATCGCGAAGTCCATCGAGAAGCCGCTGATCATCAAGAAGGCCAGCGACTTGATGAGCAAATACGTCGGCGAGACCGAGCAGAACATGGCCGCCATGTTCAAGGAGGCCGAGCAGGAGAAAGCCGTGCTGCTGCTTGACGAGGCAGACAGCTTCCTGCAGAACCGCGCCCTCGCGCAGCGCAGCTACGAGGTGACCGAAGTCAACGAAATGCTGCAGGGCATGGAGCGCTTCAAGGGCGTGTTCATCTGCACGACCAACCTGTTTGACCGCATCGACGAGGCGGCGCTGCGCCGCTTCACGTTCAAGATCCAGTTCAAGCCGCTCACCCGTGAGCAGCGCGAGAAGATGTTCGTGACCGAGGCGCTCGACGGCAACGCGGCCTACCTGACCGGTGGCTTTGCCGACCGGCTCAACAAGTTGCAACTGCTGACGCCGGGCGACTTTGCCGCTGTCAAACGGCAAATCACGCTGCTTGATGAAACGATGACCCCGGAAGAGTTCCTTGCCCAGCTCGAGCAGGAACACAAGGTGAAGCCGGACGTGAAGTTCGCGCGCAGCATCGGGTTCTAGCCGAGCAGCCCCGCGCAAATCCGACGGCGGCCTGAGTCAAATCAGACCAGAACCGTTTCGAACAGCGTCTTGCCACCACTGTCCTGATAGCTGACAGTCAGTTTTCCGCTGGCCGCGTCGTAGCGCAACAGTCCGAAGTTGAAGTCATCGCCGAACACGAAATGCGGCCCTTTGCTATGGCGTTCGCGCGCTTCCGGCTGTTTGTCAAAGGTGCGGAAGGTGGCGATCGGACCGGCCATGAATTCATGGATGCCAGTGCGCTTGCTGCTCCAGTCGCGGGCAAAGTGATAATCCGCCGAGATCATCACCACGCCCGTGATGCGTTCGCGCTTGATGAAGTCCACCACTTCGTCGCGCTCGGTCTTGTAGTTGCCCCAGGCGTCCTGGCTGCCACCGTGAAACGGCACCGAGGTGGCGACAATCTTCCACTTTGCTCGCGAACGCTTCAGCGCATCCAGAAACCATGCCTTCTGCTCGCTGCCTAGCATGGTCTTTTCCGGCCCATCGACCAGTGCCTGCACGCTGCGAAAGCGCCGCGTGTCGACGATGATGAGATCGACCTCGGGCGCGAGCGAAAGCGCACGATAGAGCCCCGTCCGCTGCGCTGTCGCACAGGGCCAGTACTCGCGAAATACCTGCTCTGCTACCGCCAGTTGCGGCAGGCCGCCGTGGGCGTCGTTTTCGATCTCATGGTCGTCCCAGATCGCGCTGGTGGCGCACTGCGCCAGGAAGGCCTGCAGCGGCCGGTCCGCCCGGATGCGTGAATGCTTGCGCCGGTAGTGCGCCAGCGTGGGCGAGAACTCCCGCTTGGGAATGTCGGCGTACACCGTGTCGCCAAGGTGAACGAAATAGTCTGGCGCCGCTGCAGCCATGACGTCAAACAGGCGGAATGGCTTGTACTTCTCTTCCATGTCGCCGGAAAACGCGATGGTCAGGTTCTGCCCGGCTTTGCGCGCCGAATTGAAGCGCCCGGTCTCGCTGACCGCGCTGTCGCCGGCAAAGGCGCGGTAGTAGACCGTCGCGCCACGCGGCAAGCCCGTCAGCGCGACGTGGCCGGTGTAATCCATCGTCGCATTGAGTTCGACTTCCGCGCTGCGCTGGTCAAGCGCATCCGGCTTCGTGCCCCAGCGCACATGCAGGCGCGACACCTGATTGGCCGACAGCCAGATCAGTGCGCGGTCGTCGTGCACATCAAACGCTGCTGGCGCAAAGGCAAGCGCAGCCGCATCCGCGTCGCCCAGTGCACCCGCCAGTGGCAGTGCGCCCAGGGTGGCGGCTGCCCGCAGCAACTGGCGGCGCTCGGGCTGCGCGGGATACCCCTGATCACGGTCGAAACTCATGCTGATGACAGAATTGAAGGATGATTGCTACAACTAACCGGGTCCGGCGTCCATTATCGCCCCGCCCTATGCCCTGCCCTGCCCACCTTGGCCTGACTACCGCCCTGGAGCGGCATCACGCTCGCCCGTTTGGGCGGTTGCAATCATGCTGAGCCGGCGCGCGACTGCAGTCGCTCTGGTGATGATCGGACTGGCGATCACTGTTGCGTTCATTGTCCAGCTGATTATCCTGGGCGCCTTGGGATTCGGACCGGACATTGACCAGTTCGAGTTGCAACCCGTCGTCAACGTACAGCCGACACAGGCGGGCCTGTCGCCGCCCTTGCGCTTTGATGCGTCACGCGGACCGGCCGTGGTGCAGGTCCGGGGACTCAATTTGCACGCTGGCCAGGTGCTGGCTGTGGTGCTGGCAGTGTCTGAAGGCGACGGCGCAGCGCGGCTGGCGCTCGGGTGGCGTATCGCCGAGGACAGTCGCCGTGCAGCCAGCACCGGTGTGCAGCTTGCGCCGCAGAGCGCACCGCGTGAGGCAATGATCCCGCTGGTCGGTCACCCGCGCTGGCGCGGCAGCGTCACGCAGATGGCTCTCGCGCTGGAGCCTGGTCATCCGGGGCCACTCACGCTGACTTCTGCGTCCGTCGTGCCCGCCAATCCCGTCGGTGGCGCCCGTTTGATGCTGGCAACCTGGTTTGGTGACCGCAACGCGCTGCTGGCGGCCGACGGCACTGCGGTGCGCGTGCTGCCGCTGGCGCTGTGGATCGCGTTCGTCGCTGTCGTCAGCGCCCTGCTGGTAGCGCTCTGGTGGCGGCGCCAACCAGCTGCGCGCGCTCAGGCGCTGCGCGCGGTAGCGCTGGGTATTGCTGCGCTTGCATTGCTGCTTACCGTGCTTGGCAACCGTTGGCCCGGCTGGACGCAGGCGATTCTTGGCAGCGCTGCGCTGGTGGCGGCGCTGCTGCTGGCGGGAGCGCCATTGATCAACCGGCCATTGCCAATCGCGCGCTGGCAAGCTCTGCTTGGTGCGCTGCTGCTGTTTGCCGGCGGTGCCGCCTTGTCGCCCATGGTCGCGGCGGTCGCTGCGATTCCCGCGATCATCCTGACTGTCGCGCCCGTCTGGCCAACGTGGATGACCACCGGCGCGTCGCTATTGGCAATCCTGCCGCCGCTCGCTATCGCAGCAGCAGCCCAGCGCCTTATCCAGCTGCCAGCGATGTTCACACCGCTGGTTGATCCGACCAGCACCTTGTTGACCGTCGCCAACAATGCCAGTGGGCTGCCCGGATTCGCGCTCGGTCTGGTTGCCTTGCATCGTTTGTGGCCGGCCCCGGCCCGTGCCGCGCGTTGGGCTACCGCACCCGCCGCCGCTGCCGCCTGGGCCGTCACGGGCGCCGTTTGCGTGCTCGCAGTGCCACGGCTTGCCGTACTTGCCAACGACAGCAGCGCCTTCATCGGCCTGATGCTGCCGGCGCTGGTCTGCCTCGCGCTCGCCATGACACCGCGTTTCCGAGAGGTCGCTGCATCGGCTGACGACGCGCTGGACTCCGGCGCCGACAAGACGGAAGCCGACCTTTCTGCCAACGCGCTGCTGCTGCTGGAAAGTCATGCCGAGCGGGTCCGCCTCAATCTCGAACGCGGCGAAATGGGCAACGCCCGGCAGGCGTTGCGGCAGATGACGGTGATGGCGCCTGCCGCCCGAATGACCGCACTGGCAACATTGCGTGTCGCCCTGGCAGATGACGACCTCGACGCTGCTGCACCGGCCACCAAGCGTCTGCAGGCATTCGGTGGACTGTCCACCACCGAATATGACGTGCTGCTGGAATACGCGCATAGAAGCGCCGGGCACCGTCAGGTCATCGAGCTTGCACCGCACGCCTCCGCAACGCCCGGCAACGCCCGCGCGGTGGCGCTGGCCCACCTCCTCGACGACAGCACCGATGGGCGCCGGGCGGCATTGCAGACACTGCGGCAATCGCCCAGCGCCGACGCCCTCGCGCGCGACATCGCCGAGATCAATCTGTTGCTCGACGATCTGCCGGCGACGCAACAGGCCCTGGTGCTAACCGGCATTCCGCTCGACAGCCCGACCGGAGAAGCCTACATCGCCCGGCTTGGCCTGCGTGCGCAGGGTGCAGACGCACATGCCGATGGCGTCGGCAAGCTGGCCATGTGGCATCCGCAACTCGGCGCAGCCCATGCCGCGCTCGGCGAAATCCTGCTTCGGCAAGGCAATCCGGTTGGCGCCCGCGCCCGCCTGGTACTGGCCATGAAGCTTGATCCGATGCTCTGGCCGTTGCAGTGGTACGTCAAGTCAATCGCTCCACCGACGACGGCGGATACGGAATCGGCTTCGCCCGCGCCGGCTGCCATGCCCTAAGCTTGCGCCATGACCACCCGCCTGCTGCTCTACTTCGCCCACGCCATTGACCACCTGGCGCTGCTGATCTTTGCTACCGCCGTCAGCGCCATTGCTGTCGACTTCGGCCTTGGCCGCTGGGAAGACCTGATGCCTTACGCCACCGGTGCCTTTGTGATGTTCGGCATCGCGTCGCTGCCGGCCGGTCGTTATGGCGACCTGTGGGGGCGCCGGGCGATGATGATCGTGTTCTTCTTCGGCATGGGCGTGTCGCTGCTGCTGGTGGCGCTGACGCGGTCACCGCTACAGATCGGTATTGCGCTGACGCTGATGGGCGCGTTCTCCGCGATTTACCACCCAGTCGGCATCCCGATGCTGCTGCAGCATGCCAAAAAGGCCGGCGCGGTGATCGGGGTCAACGGCCTCGCTGGCAACCTCGGCATTGCCTTTGCCGCGCTGCTGACCGGCTTCCTGGTCAAGCATGTTGGCTGGCGTGCGGCGTTCGCGGTGCCTGGTGTGCTGTCGCTCGTGCTTGGGGCCGCCTTTGTCTGGCTAGTCCCGCGTGAGGCGGAGTCGCCTGCCGCCAAACGCGGCGCGAAATTGCTGCATATCGACCATGCCACGGCGGTGCGCGTGTTTGCTGTGCTGACCTGCACCACCACGCTTGGCAGCCTCATTTTCAACTTCACGACCAATGGCAACGGCGAGCTGTTGCGCGAACGGGCTGCGGCCATCGCAAGCGACCCTGCCGCGCTCGGGCTGCTGCTCGCTGGCGTCTATGCCATCGCCTCGCTCGCCCAGGTGATCGTGGGTCGCCTGATCGACCGCTTTCCGATCAAGCGCGTTTTCCTGCCCATCGTTGCCGCCCAAGTGGTCTGCTTCCTGCTGGCGGCGCGCGCCGACGGCTGGTGGTTCTATGTCTTCGCGGTTGCCTATATGACCTTTGTGTTCGGCGCCATCCCGTTTACCGATGCCATCATCGCCCGCTTCGTTGACGACAGCATGCGGTCACGGGTGGCCGGACTGCGTCTCGCAGTGAGCTTTGGCTTCTCGTCGCTCGCGGTGTGGGCGCTGGGCCCGTTCGTGAAAGCCAGCGGCTTCACCGCGCTGCTTTTCACGATGGCCGTGATCGCCTCGCTGACACTGCTCGCGGTGAGCTTTCTGCCGGCACGTGACCCCGAACCAACGCCGGCGTAGCGGGCCAGCCACTACGGTCGACCCAGCATCAGATAGGCGCTGCGACGGTTGCCAGTAGCGTGACCATAGCCCACGTAGAGCGGCCCCAGCGAGGTATCGAGCCCGAGGAACAGGCTGGCACCGAACAGCGAGCGCTCCAGCGTGAAGTCGTTGTTCGGCGAATCGATCCGCCCCACTTCGAGCGAACCGCCGACATAGATGCCACGCCCGAACGCCGGCATGTTGCCCATCTTGCGGAATGCCATCGCCCGCGCCAGTGCGACCTGATCGCCGCGCATTTCAGCCGCGCGCAGTCCGGACAACTGCAGAAAGCCACCCAATTCGAAGTAGGGGTACGCCGACGGCGCCTTGCTGTACAGGCCGCCGAACTTGAGCGCGAGGTCCACCGTATTGGCGCCATATGTATGGGCGTATTCCGATGACCACTGGTAGCGCGAAAAGGTGCTGCTCGCGCCGAACGATGACAGCGCGCGCAGAAAACCTGCCTCCACGCGGTAGCCCGAGCGCGCGAACGCGGCCGAATCGCGCTGGTCGATCACCGCGTTGACGTGAAAGCCGGAGTCGATCGACTTGATGCCCGTTAGTTGCAGCGGCGAAATCTTGGGCGAAATGCTTACGCGTTCGTAGTGCGGCCCGATACGCAGTTCGCCATAACGCCCGAAAGCTGCCCCCAGATCAAGCCATACGCGGGTGTCCACGCCAGCGTATTGCAGCAGCGGCCGACTGGTCGTGCCGTCGGCGAGTTGCAGTCCGACATCAGCGATGCGGCGCTCTCGCTCGGCCCCCGCGCTGACAAACAGCGTCTCGTTGGCGAGCAGCGGCTGGTAAAGCTCGGTTGACAAGCGTTGCGTGCGCCCGATCTGCAACTCGTTGCGCCACTCGCCGCCGTAACTGTTCAACCAGCGCCGGGTGTGGTTGCCGATCAGGTTGAATGCGCCTTCGCCACGGAAATCGGTGCCGAGATTCAGCCCGAAGCGAAAGTAATTCGGGCCCCACGGCTTCTCCTGCACATTCACCAGCAGCACGTTGCGGTCACGCTCAGTCACCAGCCGGTAGTCGAGCCGCTCGAAATCGCCCCGCCCCTGCAACCAGGCAAGGTCCTGCTCAATCTGGCCCCGGCTGAACGGCGCGCCCGGCTGCACCGACAGTTGGGCACGGATGACGTCAGCGGTCGTGTACTCAGTGCCTTCGATGCGGACCTCGTCAATGCGCGACGGCACGGCAACCCGCCGTTGCACGGCAAGCTGCTTCACATAGTCAGTCGGCGCCAACGCGTAGTTCGACAACAACGGCAGCACACCGCGCGTGGCCTCGGCGCCGCGCGCGATGGCGTCGCGCCCGAGCTTGAAGTCCACCGACGTGACTTTGGCCAGATCCGGCACGATCAGCACATCGCTCGCCTTCAGCGAGGCGATTGAGGCACGCACGTTCTGCTCAGTCAGGATATTCAGCATCTGCATACCGATGCCGAAGATCGAGCCCAGCTCCTCGCGCGGCAGCAGCGGCGTGCCGATGTTGACCGCAATGACGATATCGGCGCCCATCCTGCGCACCACGTCGACCGGCAGGTTGTCGACCAGCCCGCCGTCCACCAGAAGCCGGCCACCAATCTCCACCGGCGCAAAGGCCGCCGGCACGCTCATGCTGGCGCGCATGACGGCAGCCAGTTCGCCGTGCTCGAACACCACCGCCTCGCCGCTCACCAAGTCAGTCGCCACCGCCCGGAACGGGATCGGCATGCGGTCAAACTTCACGTCGCCGGGCACACCCTCGGTCAGCCGCTTCAGCATGGTCTCCAGCCCCGAGGAACCGACTGCGGCGCGTGGCGCGCGCAGGCCACCGTCGCGCATGCCGAACTCCAGCGGGATCGACAGCCGCAGATCGTCTTCCTTGCGGCGCAGCGAGAGCTGGTCGCGCGGTGGCCGGTCGGCAAACATGCTGTCCCACTCCATCGCGAGAATGCGCCGCTCCAGCTCAGCCGGCGTCATGCCGCTGGCGTAGAGCCCGCCAACGATTGAGCCCATGCTGGTGCCGGCCACGTAGTCAATCGGGATGCGTGCCGCCTCCAGTTCTTTCAGCACCCCCACATGCGCCAGCCCGCGCGCGCCACCGCCCGAGAGCACGAGGCCAATTTTGGGGCGCGGTGCCGCTGCCGGCTGCGATGCGCCGGTGGCTGCGGGCTGGGCGGACGCGATCGTGACCCCGGCAAACATGCCACAAAACAGCGCCAGCAGCGCCCTGCGTGTTGCCGATGAAAACGCTACCGCTTTTCCCGGGATGTCATATTTCATCGGGCCTGAGCCTCAAAATATCCAATAGTCGACTTTTCACAATTTCGCGGCTTTGGCCCAATGCCGGTGGGCATTTCAGCGAAAAGCTGCTAATCGTCACCAGCCAGCACTTCCAGCGTCCGCGAGTGGAACTCCATGCGGTAAAGCATCACGGTCACCAGCGCCGTCGCCGCGATGAAGAACCACGGCTGCACAAACCAGAGCAGCAATGCGACCGAGAAGTAGTACGCCCGCAGGCCCTGGCTGAAATTCTCCCCGGCGAGCTTGAGGATGCCTGCCGCCCGCCGTGCGTTGCGACGATCAAGGTCGGTGAGCGCGTCGCGCGGTGCGATGGAGCCGATGACGATGGTGACAAAGTTGAACTGCCGCACCGACCAGGTGAACTTGATCAGCGAATAGACAAACAGCAGGATCAGCGAAATCACCTTCGCCTCCAGCAGCGCCTGTGAGGTGCGCTGGGCGAACGGCAGGCTCTCAATGATCTCGGCGCTCTTCTCCACCGAACCGAACAGCGCCATCAGACCACCCAGCGCCAGCAACGTCGTTGACGAGAAAAAGGTGGCACTGTTCATCAGGTTCGACAGCAGCGCCGAATCGACGATGCGGTTTTCGCGCGTGAGCGTCTGCTCGAACCAGCGATCACGCAGCGGGTTCATCACTGTCAGCAGCGAGTGGCGGTCCGCTGAATGGCGGCTGGCAAACCAGCCGTAGCCGAACCAGCAAAGCGCAAAGAACGCCAGCGCGACGAGATCGAGATGCGAATAAGTCAAGCGCATGGAATGTTCAGCGCGTTGCTACGCAGCCACCGCCGCGGCGATGGCTTCGGCACCTTGTCTGGCCAGTGCGGCGTCCTCCGCCTCCACCATCACCCGCACCACCGGCTCGGTGCCCGACGGGCGCAGCAGGATGCGCCCGTGCCCCGCAAGCTTGGCCTCCCAGTCGGCCAGCGTCGCCTTCACCGCAGGCTTGTCGGCCCACGGCGAGGCCTTGTCAATGCGCACATTGATCAGCTCCTGTGGCAGCAGCGTCACGTCTGCCGCCGCATCGGCGAGTGACACGTCGCGCTCGACCAGCGCGCGCAACACTTCCAGTGCCGCAATGATGGCGTCGCCCGTGGAATGGCGGTCGAGGCAGAGGATGTGGCCGGAATTTTCGCCGCCAATCAGCCACTTCTTCTGGCGCAGGATTTCCAGCACGTAGCGATCCCCCACCTTGGCTCGCGCAAATTCGATGCCGCGCTTGTGGAAGGCGCTCTCGAGGCCATAGTTGGTCATCTGGGTGCCGACCACGCCGCCTCCCAGCTCACCTTTCGCCGCGCGATGCGAGGCGATGATGTAGACGAGCTGATCGCCATCATAGGTATGCCCGGCAGCATCCACCATCAGCAGGCGGTCGGCGTCGCCGTCCACCGCGATGCCAAGGTCGGCCTCGTGCTTGAGCACCATCTCGCGCAGGTAGTCGGGATGCGTGGCGCCGACGCCCTTGTTGATATTCATCCCATCCGGCGATGCACCCAGGCTCACCACCTCGGCGCCCAGCTCGTGGAACACTGACGGCGCCACCTGATACGCCGCACCGTGGGCGCTGTCAATCACGATCTTCAGGCCACGCAGCGTCAGCTCGGAGGGGAACGCCCGCTTGCAGAATTCGACGTAACGGCCCGGCGCGTCGTTCAGCCGCTTTGCCTTGCCCAGCTCACCCGATGGCACGCAGCGCAGGCCCAGGTCAATCTCGGCCTCGATACCCTCTTCCGCCGCGTCGGAGAGCTTGTCGCCATCACCGTTGAAAAACTTGATGCCGTTGTCGGCGAACGGGTTGTGCGACGCCGAAATCACCAACCCGGCCTGCAGGCGCAATGCACGCGTCAGGTAGGCGATTGCCGGTGTCGGTAGTGGGCCGGTCAGCACGGTGTCCACCCCGGCCGAGGAAAGCCCGGCCTCCAGTGCCGCCTCCAGCATGTAGCCGGAAATCCGCGTGTCTTTGCCAATCAGCACAGCCGCCCGCTTGCCGTTGCGCATTTGCGCGCGCAGCAGCCGCCCGGTGGCGTGGCCAAGCATCATGACAAAGTCTGGCGTGATGGGCGCGACGCCCACCTCGCCGCGCACACCGTCAGTGCCGAAGTATTTTCTTTTGCTCATGCGGCGATTGTAGGTTTCGCCGCCTGCAGCGCCACGCCGAATGGGGCGTCGCTACTGGCCAGCCCTGGTCAGCGCTGGCAACGAGTATTCAAACGCGTAGAAATGTTTGCCATCACGAATGTCAATCTGGAAAGTCCCGGCAATGCCTTGCAGTTCACCAGTGCCGGAGTCGGGCACCACGGTGATGCTCAATTGCTGGGCACCGTGATTCATGGTGCCGGTGTGCTGAAAGACGAAACTGCCGCTGCGGCCGGCCAGCTTGGCGGTCACGCGCTCGATCGCCACGTAACCGGCAGAGCCCTTCACCGACGTCAGCGCCGTCAACATCTCGCCCGCGCCCGTGCCCAGCAAATCGCCCTCAAATTTCTTGTTCAGCGACATGCGGCCAAGCGTTACGCCATCGGCCGCGGCCCCCTCACCTGCAGGTTTGATGTCCACCGTGAACGTACCCCGCGCCACCTGCAACTGGCTGGCAGTGTTGGCGGCAGGGGTCGCACTACCTGTGCTGGTGGTCTGGCTCATGGGCTTTTTCTCCTGGGCATAAGCGGGTGAACATTCGAGGCCGGCGAAAGCGAATGCAGCAAGCAACAACGCTGCGGTGTTGGAGCGATTGCGAGCAGTCATCACGGAACTCCGCGGCAAGGTCTCAGATGATCCGCAAGAATACTGTATGCAAATACACCAATCAAGTGTATTGACCTACACGGTCTGAAGTTGAGTCATCGAATGCACATTCCATGAAGAATCGCTCCGACGCCTCCTCCGCCACCCGAAAGCCGTGCCGCTCGTAAAGTGCCCGCGCCCGCTCGTTCACCCTGAGCACGCGCAGCCGCACCGGCATCGCCCGCGCTCTTGCATCCGCCAGCACCGACTGCAACACCGCTGAACCGATACCGGCGTTGCGGTAGCGCAGGAACAGATAGAGCTTCACCAGCCACACGTACGTCGGCATGTCCTCCACCGCGACAAAACCCGCCACCTCATCGCCAATAACAATCATGCGGTGCGTGTCCGGCGTGAAGTTGGCGCGATGTTTGGCCCACTGCTCCTCGGCATCCCACACGCCCCACGTCTGCTCAACGTAGCCGCGCATGGCGTCTTCCGTGATCGCATGAGTGATCGCCAGGTCGTCGGGGGTCGCTGGGCGCAAGCTGAAGGCGGTCATCGTGCTGCCCTGCTCAGACCTGCAGTTCCGCATCCGGCGGCAGCGGCGTCGCTTGCGACCACGTTGCACGCCACACACGAGGCGGTTGTTCGTCGCACTCGTAGATGTCGGTGTGCCAGCAAAGCACTTCCCGGCCTGAAGGGAATCTGATTCGGGTCTGGTAGCGGACGGCGGCCATCCCGGCGGTCACTCGCACCCGCATCGGGCCGTGGTTCCAGCTCGCGTAGAACACTTCTTCCGCCATCAATGAAAGATAGCGCTCAAGGCTCATCACTCGCCCTGGCACCGTGATCAACTCGTAGTCCGGCGCGTGCAGCCGGCGGATGGCTGCAACATCCCGAGCGACCAGCGCCTGCGTGCGCTCAAGCTCCAGCGCGCGGAAGAAATCTGGCGAGGGCAGCTTGTTGGCGTCAGACATTGCCATGCTCACGGTTGGGGGCGCGCATTCGGGGGTCTCACTCGGAAAGCAAGTTCATCGACTCGAGCACCGCCCGCACAATCTGCTCGCGCTTGGGCAAGTCTTCCGTGCGCCGCGGGGTGTCGATGTTCAGCGCGAAGAACACCGCGCCCTCGTTGGACTCCACCCAGCCGACCCACCAGCCATAGCGCCCTTCCCAGCCGGTCTTGGCGCGCAGGATCCAGTCCGACGTCGCCTGCTTGACCATCAGGTCTTTCACCAGCCGCTGATGCTCCATCTTGAACGGCAGGGCATTGCGGTAGAGCTTGCGCAGAAACGCCACCTGCTCCAGCGCCGAGATGCGCAGATTGCCATCCACCCAGTACGCGCCCTGGCTGGTCGTCGGGTCAGCGTTGCCGTAGTCAATGCTGCGCAGGTAGGCCCGCGCCTTCGGCTCCCCAATCTGCCGGGCGAAGCCCTCGTAGACCCAGAGCGTCGAATAGCGCATCGCCGAGCGCAAGGTCTGGTCCTGATTGTGGCCGGCGAAGGTGCGCTTCACACCATCCCACTTGAACACCTGAAACTCGTCCACCACCGCACCCGCGTCCAGCGCGAAGAGCGTGTGCGGAATCTTGTAGGTGGATGCGGGCGAGTAGCGACGTGCAGCGCGCTCGCGGTCGAACACAAGCGTGGTTGCTGGTGTCTTGCGCTCGTCAACCACGACTATGGTGCCGGTGACGCCTGCGTCGGAGAAGTACTTGCCCCACGCGGGTCTGTCCACCACTGGTTCACTCGCCGATGCCAAGGTACAAACGCTGGCCAGCAGTACTGCAGCAACCTTCCGGATTCGCACGGTCAAAACTTACTCTTACACACAGCCAGCGACTATCGCGCGACGTCAACGTGGAGCTAACCGGCCCACGCAGCTTTTCGCGCAAGTCCAGTTGACCGCAGAGTCAGATTGCATTCACACTCGTCTGATGATACCGACTTGAGAGTACAGGTCGAGATACCGCGCTAACAGACGGCACTTAGTCTTGGCCTGAACTTCTTTGATCTGTGAATTGAACTGCCCTCGCATCCAGCAGCCGAGGAGGGCTCCCGTGTTTGTGGGTTTGAGTTCAAACTGTAAATACGCGACGTCGGGCCTGGACAGTTCGGCTGCTCTCTCTTCTAGCAAGGTCATAAGCGCTAGTTCCGTCTGACGTAGCCCCTCTTCCGAAGCGAACTCCATATCTATTTTGCCGAGTTCGGGAGGAAGTGGAGTGACTCTGATTTTCACGGCGCCAGAATTTAACGTCTCGTTTGGCCGTTTAGTCATTATGAAAAATTCAGTGGTCAACTCATCTGGGGCGGACTCGAAGGCCGTTACGACGGCGTAGCTCTCGCCCCAAACTCCTGCGGGCAGCCCTCGTATCGAGAATACCGAGTACTTTGGCGATTCAGTTGTCATGGGAGTTTCCTATGCAATCTAACGTTTGAATTGAGGGGCCTCGCGCGGCTTTTCGCGCGAGGCCCCCTCGAATGATGGGTTGGGCAGCATCTCAAGTTGCCTGCTTACGCAATTTAGGTAACGGGCGCTCTAGATAACTTGGGGCAACATCGCTGCTCCACTGGTCGTAGAACACCTTTCTTCGCTCCGCTACTTTTGCACGTTTTTCTCGGAGGATATCTTCGCGTGTTGCATTCTTCGGAAACTCCATTCTGCTGGTGATTGAGTTACATGCACGGCAAGCGACAACCATATTTTCTTTGCTCTTTCGATCGGCACCACGAGGATGATTGCGGGGGAAAATATGATCAATGCTCAATTGCATCCAGTTGTCGAATACGCGACCGTCAAAGCCACAGTAGACGCAGGTATAGTGATACCGCTTGTAGATCTCGCGGCCATACCCGCCAAGTGATGTTCCGTTTAGCCCATTAGCCATGCGATCCTCCATCTGATGCTGCCCAACGTGTCTTATCGGACATAGCGGCGCTGTTAACAGTTAACACCACAATCGCTTTTCGTTCATCGTACGACCGTAACACTTTGATCCGTAGGCATGTTTTCATTGGTCTGCCGAAACAACCTTGATAACACGCACACGGATTTGGGCAAGATTATCGGCACGCTGCGATCAGTATGCCGTCGTACCGCCGCGAAGTCGGCGAGCGCCACGAACGTAACCCGACGTGCGTCGAGCTCAATGCGTCATCAGTCGCGACTATCGGGGATCACCACCATCTCCCCCCAAACCCGCAAAGCATCCACCGTAGCCCCGACATCGTGCACCCGCACAATCCGCGCACCGTGCGCGACGCAGGCGAGTGCGGCGGCGATGCTGGCGTGCACGCGTTCGCTGGCGACGGGGCGACCGGTGAGTTCGCCCAGCGTGCGCTTGCGTGACCAGCCGGCGAGGACGGGGTAGCCGAGGGCGACGATTTCGCCCAAGCGGCGGGTGAGTTCGAGGTTGTGTTCGGTGGTTTTGCCGAAGCCGAAGCCGGGGTCGAGCACGATGCGGTTGCGGGCGATGCCGCCGGCCTCGCAGGCGCCCGCCCGTTCGATCAGGTAGCGGCTGACCTCGCCCACCACGCCGCCGGCGCCTTCGTAGCGCGGCGCGGCCTGCATGGTGCCGGGCTGGCCCTGCATGTGCATCAGCACCACGCCCACGTCCGCCGCCGCGCAGGCCTCGATGGCGCCGGGCGCGGCGAGTGCCTGCACGTCGTTGATGATGCTGGCGCCGGCGGCGATCACCTCACGCATGAGCGCCGGGTGCCGGGTATCGACCGAGACGCACGCACCACGGGCGGCCAGCGCCTCCACCACCGGCAGCACCCGCCGCCGCTCTTCGTCCAGGGGCACTGGCGGGGCGCCGGGGCGGGTGGATTCGCCGCCAACGTCCAGGACGTCGGCCCCATCCGCGAGCAGCCGTTCAGCGTGATTTAAGGCCGCCGGGAGCCTAATATGTTGACCGCCGTCAGAAAACGAGTCGGGCGTGACGTTGATAATGCCCATCACCAGAGGCCGGGCGAACGGCCCGACATCGAATAAAAACCGCCCTGCCCGCCAGCCCGTAAGCCCTTGCGCCCCGGCCGGCGCCGCCCCCGGCAGTTGCACAGCGCCATTTTCCGCTGTGCTTTCGCGGGCGTGAACCGTAAAATTGCGTCTGGACTCTGAAAGCACTGTTTTGATCCGCTCTTCCGACTATCCCGCCCTGTTCGCCGCCCGCATTGATGCGCTCAAGCGCGAGGGGCGCTACCGCATTTTCGCAGAGCTGACGCGGCCCGCAGGCGAGTTCCCGCGGGTGCAGTGGGCAAGCCCGAGCGGCGTGCGCGAGGTGATCACCTGGTGCTCCAACGATTACCTCGGCATGGGCCACCACCCGGTGGTACGTGAGGCCATGCACAAGGCGATTGACGACGGCGCCACCGGCGCCGGCGGCACCCGCAACATCGGCGGCACCAATGCGCTGCATGTGGAGCTGGAGCGCCTGCTGGCGAAGCTGCACGACAAGCCGGCCGCGCTGACCTTCACCTCGGGCTACAGCGCCAATCTGGCCTCGCTCTCGGTGCTGGGCTCGCTGCTGCCGGACACGGTGATCCTGTCTGACGCCGACAACCACAATTCGATGATCGAAGGCATCCGTCGCGCCAACAGCGACCGCGTGATCTTCGAGCACAACAGCCCGCGCGACCTTGAAGCCAAGCTGGCCGCCATCAGCCCGGACCGCCCGAAGCTGGTGGTGTTTGAGAGCGTTTATTCGATGAGCGGCAACATCGCCCCCATCGGTGAATTTGCCCGCATCGCCAAGAAATACGGCGCCATGACTTACCTTGACGAGGTGCACGCGGTGGGCATGTACGGCAACCGTGGTGGCGGCGTGTCGCAGGAGACGGGCGTCGCCGACCAGATCGACGTGATCCAGGGCACGCTGGGCAAGGCCTTCGGCATGCAGGGCGGCTACGTCACCGGCGATACGGCGGTGGTGGACTGCATCCGCAGCTTCGGCGCCTCGTTCATCTTCTCCACCTCACTGGCTCCGGTGCTGGCGGCGGGCGCGATTGCCAGCGTCAGTCACCTGATGAATTCGCAGGAAGAGCGCCGCCTGCAGCGCGAGCGCGTGGCGGAGATGAAGGCGCGGCTGACGGCCATCGGCCTGCCGGTGATGCCGAGCAAATCGCACATCGTGCCGGTATTCGTGGGCGATCCGGTGAAGGTGAAAACGCTGACCGACCGCCTGCAGGACCGCCACGGTATCTACCTGCAGCCGATCAATTACCCCACGGTGCCGCGCGGCACCGAGCGCATCCGCATCGCGCCGGGGCCGTGCCACACGTCCGCCATGCTCGACGTTTTCGTCGATGCGCTGGACGCCGAATGGACGGCGCTGGATCTGGTACGCGAAAAGCAGGCCGTCGCAGCCTGACGGTGCAACGCTCGGCGCTGCGGCGCCGGCACGCGGAGTGCCCAGCAGCTTTTCGGTGAAAGCCGCTATCGAACTGGGCTCAGAGCGCAAAAACAACTGAAGTCGACTATCCGTCAATTGCGGTGCGGCGCCCTATGCAGTGGGGCTTCTACGAAAAAGTCACTGACTTCGAGGTGTTGCTCGCACCCCCGCAGGCATCAGCGCAACGCGCAGAGCTTCACGCCCTCACCATCCCAGCCGGCGGCGACCAGCCGCTCGTGCAGACGGGCGTCAGTGGTGAACCGGTGGTTGGCATCATCAGCAAACCGCGCCGGCCCGCGAAACGCCCGGTAGATCGGCCAGTAGCCCGCGCCGCAGCTTGCCACGCTGCCGTTGACGATTGGTAAAGGTACATAGCCATCCTCTCCTTCAGCAAACGGCACTCGCGGTGCCCGTGCGTTGCCCGGGTTCAGCGCAGCGAGCGCGTCTTTCTCGGCAGCGATGGCCGTGTAGAAGTGCGACCCGCGCTGGCCGCCGCGCGCCACCTGATCAAAGTAGTAGCGGGCAATGCCATGCAGCCCGGTCTGCACGCTGGCATGCACCTTGAACTCCGCCCCGGTGCGTTGCCAGCCGCTGACGGCGTCGAGCAGTTGCTTCTCGTCGTCGCGCGCGGTGATGAAGTAGTAGTCAAGCTCGCCATGACGGAACTCCGACATTACGCGAACACCGGCAGCCGCCGTCGCCTGATGCGCGCCAATATCCGGTGGCGATGCCCGCACCACCCGCTGCAGATCATCAACGACGGCCGGCAGCGGCGCGCCTCGCCCTTCGGTGGCCCCGCCGCTCAGTGGCCGGCCAGTGCTGTCCAGCGCCACTGCGACCTCGGTGCTGGCGCCGTCGGCCTGCATGGCCGTGCGCCACGCGGCGAGCCCACTGCCAGCGAGCGTGCTGCCCGGCCGCGCGTCGGCGAACACGCAGGCGCCGGATGCAGCATGAAACACATTGAAATCGCTGTCCACGGTGCCAGCCAACCCGGACAAGCCACCCAGTTCGTCCGAATAGCGGATGCGGATGCAGTCGCCGCCCTGCTGCTGGACAAGGTTGTTGCGCAGCACCACCCCACGGTTGGCCGGTCGCCCGGCAGCGGGCTCGTAGTCCTGGAAAGTAACGCCGAAGTAAAGTGCTGCGTGACCAAGATTGCCGGTATTGATCACGGTGTTATTGGCAACCACGCTGTCCTGCGCGGCATAGAGACCGATGCCAGCGTAGTTGGCATTGCGGATCACGTTGTTGCGCACGATGCCGCGGATCGCCTCGTAATACTGCGGGTTGCGCACCGTATCGAAATATTCCGGGCTGGTGTCAAAGCCCACCAGCACCCCAGCAATGCCGACGTTTTCGATGCGATTGCGTTGCACGATCACATCGGTTGCGCCGCCCTTGAAGTAAACGCCGGTGGTCGCGGTATCGTGGATGTAGCTGTCTTCCACGATCATGAACGATCCGTTGACGTTATCGATGCCTTCTGCGTTCTTGTCGTCCAGCGGCGTGCCCGGCGCGTAGCCGGCACCGCTGCGGGCAATCTCGGCGCGGCGAATGGTCACATAGTCGCTCTTCGGCGTGATCTTGATGGCGTCGCGGCCGGTGTCATGCACGTAGACGTCCTCGATCACGATCTTCGACGCGCCGCGTCCACCGGGATTGCCCTGCACATCCCAGTCGGTCTGCAGAAAGATGCCGTAGTAGCGGCCACCACTGATTTCAAGGTTCGACAGCCGCGAACCCGACGCGTCCGGGTCAATCTGGATGGTCACGCTGTCTGGCGTCTGTATGTCGCAATGAATATGCGCCCGTCGCGCCGCGTCCGAGCGGATCGTCAGCGGCACCCGCAAGCGCACATCACACTCGTTGAACACCGGGTTGGACGCTGTAGCCAGCAGGGTGACCACATCGCCCGCGCGAACGATGCCCGCCGATGGCGACAGCACCCGCGAGAGCGTGCGATACGGCGCAGCGCGCGACCCGTTGCCCGTGCTGTCACTGCCGGTGGTGGACACAAAGCGTTCGGCGGCCAGGGCCGGTGCCGTTGATGCCAGGCCGGCAAGCAACATCATGGTGGCAACCGCCAGCCTGGACAGGCGTTTCATGAGAAGGGTACAGCGCATGGGAATCGCTGCCGGGGCAGCGCGGTAGGTTGGGTGGATTCGATGGCCCGCCAACAAGCGTTGGCCGGTCATGGTTCAGACGGAATCCTGGCCGTCAAACTGTCATCAGCAAGCAATTCATCATGCGACGAGCTGCGTGCGGAGATGTTTCGCGGCGATAAGTCGCCGGTGTGGCCGCTAAACTCCATCCGTCGTGATCGTTCGCCCACGTGAAGGTATGCGTCTGCGCCCCATCCCCGTTCTGCTCCTGCTCGCCGCCCTGGCGCTCGTTGCCTTGTATGGGTGGAACGGCCGTACCGCTGCGGACGGCCGCACGGTAGCCGCAGCGGGTAGCGCCGGTGTCGCCGGCTCCTCGGCCAACGCTGCGGGTACGGCTGCGGCAGGCACATCAACAATCCGCGCCATTGACCCCAATGCACCGGGGGCGCTATCGGGACAGTTGCACGCCAGCGCAGCGCCGGTGGCGTCTGACTCGCAGCCACGCCGCACGGTGCGTATCGCCGAATTGCAGGCCAGCACAGCGCTCGCCGTTTCGATTCGCGACGCGGCCAACGCCGACGACGTGGCGGCCAATGCATTTGCAATGGAGATGATCGACTTTTGCCTGCGCAACGCCAGCGCAGCCGCCAAGGTGCAGGCGAACGCCGGTGCCTGGGTACCAGTGCGTCTGCGTGCTTCCACCGGCAAGGAGCCACCTGACCCCTTGCGCGAGGCGAGCGAACGCACCCGCATGCAGGAGAGCAACCGAGTCTTGGTTCAGGCGTGCAAAGACTTCAGCCTCGACAGTGCCAAGGCCGACGCCAACACAGCGCTGCAACGGCTGATCGCTCGAGGGGCGCTTTACCCCGAGCTGATGAACCTGGTGACACAACCACTGGATCTGGGTGCCTTGACACCCGAGCAGTACGACCTCATTGGCCGTGCATTGCGTGACCGAGACGCTGGCACGCTTGCTCTGCTGGGACAAGTTGTGCAACCGCTGCTGGCCAACCTCACCGCCAATATATCGGCGCAGGGAATGACAGACCCGCGCTACTACGCCGACGCGGTAACACCGATCGCCTGGCAACTTGCGTTGTGCCAGCTTGGTTCGTATTGCGGGCAGGACAGCCTGTGGGCACGGGAAGCTTGCCTCAAGTTCGGTGCGTGCACCGGTGACGATCTTGGTGCCGCCGTGCGCGCTGCGCTCACGCGCGACGGCCTCAACCCTGCGCTGCTCGACAAACAGGTCGAGCAGTATTTGCGTGCAATCAACGGTGGCGACCCGGCAGCGCTGGGGCTTCGCCGCAGGAAGCCGTAGCGCATCGTCAAGGCACGTCGCCGGCGCGGCTATCCCGCGTAGGTGTACGCCGTCTTCACCGTGGTGAAGAATTCCGCCGCGTATTTGCCCTGCTCGCGTGAGCCGTAGCTTGAGCCTTTGCGGCCACCGAACGGGACGTGATAGTCGACACCGGCCGTCGGCAGATTGACCATCACCATGCCTGCCTGCGAGTGGCGTTTGAAGTGTGTCGCGTGCTTCAGCGAGGTGGTGGCAATACCGGCGGACAGGCCGAACTCGGTGTCGTTGGCGGTGGCCAGCGCTTCTTCGTAGTTCTTCACCTTGATGACGCTGGCGACCGGGCCGAAGATTTCTTCCTTGTTGATGCGCATGCTGGCCGCGCTTTCCGAGAACAGCGCTGGCGCCATGAAGAAGCCCTTGTTGCCGTCGCTGCTCGTTGCGATCAGGTCACCGCCGCACGCGAGCGTCGCTCCCTCGTCCTTGCCGATCTGCACGTACTGCTGGTCCTGCTCGAGCTGGTCCCTGCTCGACACCGGGCCGATGTCGGTGCCGGCCTTCAGCGCGTCATCTACCTTGAGCGTGGCCATGCGCGCCTTCATCGCCTCGATGAACTTCGGATAGATGCCTTCAGTCACGATCAAACGGCTCGACGCCGTGCAGCGCTGGCCGGTCGAGAAAAACGCGGACTGCACGCAGAGTTCAACCGCCGTCTTGAGATCGGCATCATCGAGCACGATCTGCGGATTCTTGCCGCCCATTTCGAGCTGCACTTTCTTGAGCTTCTGTGCCGCTGCCGCCGCAATGCGGCTGCCCACACCCACCGAACCGGTGAAGCTGATCGCGTTCACATCACGGTGCTGGATGATGCCCTCGCCCACCACCGAGCCACGACCCATGACCAGATTGAACACACCGGCCGGAATGCCGCTGCGCGAAATGATGTCGGCAATCGCCCAGGCGCAGCCGGGCACCAGATCGGCCGGCTTGATGACGACGCAGTTGCCATACGCCAGCGCCGGTGCGATCTTCCACGACGGAATGGCAATCGGGAAATTCCACGGTGTGATGAGGCCAACGACGCCGATCGGCTCGCGCGTCACTTCAACACCAATGTTGGGTCGCACCGACGGGATCGTTTCACCCGCCAGGCGCAGACATTCGCCCGCGAAAAACTTGAAGATGTAGCCCGCACGAGCTGCCTCGCCGATGCCTTCGGCTTTGGTCTTGCCCTCTTCGCGCGACAGCAGTGTGCCGAGCTCCTCACGCCGCGCAAGGATTTCGTTGCCGATTTTGTCGAGCGCATCGCTGCGCGCCTGCACGCCGCCGGTGGACCACGCCGGAAAGGCGGCTTTTGCTGCGGCCACGGCGGTCTCAACTTGCGCGGCATCGGCCTGCGCGTACTCGCCGATCACGTCACTCAGATTGGACGGGTTGATGTTGGGCGTATAGCTCGCGCCTGCGACCCATTCGCCGTTGATGAAATTGTTGTGCTGTGTCATGTTGGTTCCTTGTAGCTGTATCGGGTTCCCTCTCCCCTTGTTGGGTGGAAGCGGGGTTTCGGCTCGCATGCGAGCCGCCGCTGGAACGGCGAGCGCATGCTTGCGCGAGTGCGGCCTGCAAGGCAGGGTCAGGGAGAGGGGTTGACAGCCTGGAGTGCGATCTCAAAAGATCGAGCCACCGTCACCCTCTCCCCCCCCTCTCCCCTCAAGGGAGAGGGGAACAAACTCTCAAAGTCCTCGTTCCTTCTTCCACACCTCAAATGCCGCCTTCGTTTCGGCGTTGGGCGGATAGGTTCCGGGCAGCTTGGCGCCGTTCTGCACGCGCTCAAGAATGAATACTTCCATCACCTCCTGCGCCGCGGCATCGGCGGCGACTTCATCGGCCAGGTGTGCAGGAATTACCACCACGCCCTCTTCGTCGCCAACGATGATGTCGCCGGGGTACACGGCCACGCCACCGCAACCGATCGGCACGTTGAGGTCCACCGTGTGATGATGGATCAGGTTCAGCGGCGCGCTGCCCCCCGCGCAATACACCGGGAAATCCATCTCGGCGATACGGCCGCTGTCGCGCACCGGGCCGTCTGACACCAGTCCCGCTGCACCGCGCACCATGAGACGCGTGGTGAGGATTTCCCCGCCCGACGCGACGCGTGTTTCGCGACGGGTATCAACCACCAGCACATGCCCCGGCGGCACGCTCTCCACCCCCTTGCGTTGCGGGTGATCGGGATTGTCGAAAGCGCTGATCTGGTCGAGATCCTCGCGCGCGGGGATGTTGCGCATGGTGTAGGCCGGGCCGACGAGGTTGCCGTCAGACGGATCAGTGAGACGGGCAATGTCCTGAATGAAGACATTGCGGAAGCCTCGCTTGAACAGTTGCGTGCAAAGCGTGGCGACGCTGACTTTTTTCAAATGGGCGTAGGTGGTGGGGCTTAGTTCAGACATATTGCAGGCTCAATTTTTTGATGAGGGTCGCGTTCATTTCCGTCGTCATCGTGAGCGAAAGTCAATTCGCCGTCGCGCCAGACTTCTTCACCAGCTCCGCCCAGCGCGGAATCTCTTTCGCCATGTGCGCCGCCAGCTCTTCGGGCGTGCTGCCGACGATCTCCATGCCAAGCGACGTGCCGAGCTTTTCCTTCACGTCCGGCAGGTGCAGGATCTTCACGATCTCGGCGTTCAGGCGCTGCACGACGGCCTTCGGCGTACCTTTCGGCGCGTAGACGGCCTGCCAGCTCGACATCTGAAAGTTCGGCACGCCGCTCTCCATCATCGTCGGAAGATTCGGTGCAATGGCAACGCGCTTGGGCGTGGTCACCGCAATGATCTTCAGCTTTCCAGCGTCGGCGAGCGATTTCGCGGCAGTGAGCTGATCAAACATGAATGGCACTTGCCCGGTCGACACATCAATCAGCGCCGGCGGCGTGCCCTTGTAGGGGATATGCGTGAGTTGCACGCCGATCAGATCACCGAGCAACTCTCCTGCGAGATGCGCAGAAGTCCCGGCGCCCGAGGATGCAAATTGCCGTTTGCTGGCGTCTTTCTTCAACAAGGCAATCAGTTCGGCCACATTGTTGACGCCGAGGCTCGGGCTGACGATCAGCACGTTCGGCAGCGACGCCACCAGCGTGATGGGCTCGAAGTCCTTCACCGGGTCGTACGCAAGATTCTTGTAAAGGCTCGCATTGATGGCGTGGGTGCTGATGGTGCCGCCGAACAGCGTGTAGCCATCGGGCTTCGACTTGGCAACGAAGGCGGCTCCCACGGCGCCAGCCGCGCCCGGCTTGTTATCCACCACCACCGGCTGCTTGAGGACATCGGCCAGCTTCTGCCCGATGGTGCGGCCAATGACATCGGTCGAGCCGCCAGGCGTGAATGGCACCACCCAGGTGATGGGGCGGGTGGGCCACGGACCGTCGGTCTGTGCCTGTGCTGGAGTGGCTACGGCAGCGGCGATGACGACGGTCGTGAGCGCCGCCAGCGAGCGCAGCACCAAGCGGCGCGAAGGGTGGAGATGGATTGATTTCATGGCTGTGGGAAAACTCGAAATGGATGTTGGCATCGGGTTCGACTTATTCGACCTTGATGCTGCGATCAGTGATGACTTTGCCGTAGCGAACGCGATCACGTTCGATGATGGCCTTGAGCTCGGACGGCGTGGTGGACCAGGGCGTGGCACCCTGGCCGATCAGCGTCTGCTTCGTATCCGCCTGGGCAACGGCCTCCTTGATGTCGGCAGCGATCTTGTCAACGATGGCTTGCGGCGTGCCAGTGGGAGCGAACATGGCAATCCACGAGCCGGATTCGGAATTGGCAATACCCGCCTCCGCGAGCGTGGGCACATCCGGCAGCGCCGGCGAGCGCGTAGCGCTGCTCACTGCCAGCGCCTTCAGCTTGCCTGCCTTGACGTGGCCCGAACCTTCAAGCACCGAGGCAAAAAGGATATCGACGTGACCAGCCATCAGGTCGGTCATCGCGGGGCCACCGCCCTTGTACGGCACGTGCGTTAGCTTGACGCCTGCTGCGCCCTGAAAGATCTCGGCGGTCAGGTGCGGCGAACCGCCCTGTCCCGAACTTGCGTAGGTGCGCTTGCCTGGCTCGGCCTTGGCAAGTGCGACAAACTCTTTCGGCGTCTTGGCGGTCACGCTCGGCCCAGCCAGCATCACGAACGGCAGCTCGGCAATCATCGAGATTGGCGCAAATGCCGTGTCGGCGTTGTAGGGCATCTTGTACAGCGACTGATTGATCGCCTGGGTACCGACGTTGCCGACCAGCAGGGTGTAACCGTCTGGCTTCGCTTTGGCGACCAGATCGGCGCCGACCAGCCCGCCGGCACCCGCGCGGTTTTCGACGATGACCGATTGCCCCCACTTGGCAGTGAGCTTTTGCGCAATCAGGCGGGCGCCAATGTCAGTGCCACCGCCGGGCGAAAACGGCACCACCACAGTGACTGGTTTGGAGGGATAGGCTTGCGCGAATGTCGGTGCCGAATGCACTGCGCAGAGCGCGCCCAGGGCCAGGAGGTGAGATATCCGCTTGATGGTCATCATGATGCTGCTATCAACCAAAAGTAATCCAACAGCCTCCCCTGCAAGGCAAAGGAGGTGCCCCGAAGGGGCGGAGGGGTCGCGCGGTGCGAAAGAACGCCAGTCTTGAGCGACCAACCCCTCTGTCTGCTGCGCAGACGTCTCCCCTGCCGTACAGGGGGGACTTGCGGCAGGCGCCTAAGCCGCCCCCACCGCCTCCACATAAAGCGCGTACAAAGAGTGGCAGCTCGCCATGTATAGGCGGTTGTTCTTCGGGCCGCCAAACGTGAGGTTCGCGCAGCGCTCGGGCAGGCGAATGAAGCCGATCGCCTTGCCGGCGGGATTGAACACCATCACGCCATCCAATTCTTCGGCTTTGGCCGTCGGCGACCCATTGCTGCCCCAGCCGCACCAGAGATTGCCGTCGGTATCGACGCGGAAGCCATCGATCGAGCCGGGGCCGTTGGCATCCACAATGACGGTGCGATTGGAAATGCTGCCGTCAGCGCCAACATCGAAGGCAGCGATCACGCGGTTCGGCGTGGCGCGCGATTCCGCGATGTAGAGCTTCTTCTCGTCCGGTGAGAAAGCCAGCCCGTTCGGCCCGGCCAGCTTGTCCGTCACCAGGCTCAGCTTGCCATCGGGCGAAATGCGATAGACCGAATGCGGCAGCTCGGGCGTGGCCTTGTCACCTTCCCAGTGACCGCCGATGCCGAACGGGGGATCGGTGAACCAGATCGAGCCGTCGGACTTGCAGACGATGTCGTTCGGCGAGTTGAGCGGCTTGCCATTGAATTTATCGGCCAGCACGGTGATCTTGCCGTTGTACTCAGTGCGCGTGACGCGGCGCGTCAGATGCTCGCAGGTGAGCAGACGGCCCTGGCGATCACGGCACATGCCGTTGGAAAAGTTCGACGGCTGCCGCCAGACGGTGAAGCTGCCGGTGACTTCGTCGTAACGCATGATGCGGTTGTTAGGGATGTCGCTGACCAGCAGGCAGCGTGCATCGCCGAAATAGACGGGACCTTCAGCCCAGCGCATGCCGGTGCCGACCTGTTCCACGGTGCTGCTGTAGATGCGGTACTTGGCAAAACTCGGGTCAAGAATCTGCACGGCCGGATCCGGGTAGCGCTGACTCGGTTTGAAATCGAAACCCGGGCCCACTGCGGAGCCCGCACCTGCGTTGGCGTTGGCCATGCCTGCCGCTCCTAATGCAACGGTTGATGCGACAGCGCCGCGCAACAGCTGGCGGCGGCCAAGCGACAACGACTCTGATGAGTCGCGTTCTGTATTGTGTTCCACATGCCTCTCCTTGTTGATTGGTGCTTCTTGTTCACTGCTGTGTCATTGCCGCGTGTGATTGAACGTTGAGTTGTCATGTCCGCGAAGGCGGAAATCAGAGCGGACCATGCGCAGCGCATCTTGCTCATTACACGACCCAGCGCACGGTATGGGTCCCCGCCTTCGCGGGGACAACAGCGTTTATCAGCGTTGCCGTCTAGTGAATCTCCGGCTCACCGCCAGCCGGATTGACCTCGCCGTAGCCGGGCTCGAGGAAGTCAAAGTCGCAGCCATTGTCGGCCTGCTGGATGTGTTTGAGGTACAGCGCACCATAGCCGCGGGTGAACTTCGGGATCGGCGGCTTCCATGCGGCGCGGCGGCGCGCGAGTTCGTCGTCGCTGACCAGCATGTTGATGCTGCGCGCTTCGATGTCGATCGCGATCACGTCGCCCGTCTGAACCAGCGCCAGCGGGCCGCCCACGTGCGACTCGGGCGTTACGTGCAGCACGCAGGCGCCGTAGCTGGTGCCGCTCATGCGTGCGTCGCTGATGCGCAGCATGTCACGTACGCCTTCCTTCAACAGCTTCTGCGGAATCGGCAACTGGCCCCACTCCGGCATGCCCGGCGCGCCCTGCGGACCGGCGCTTTGCAGAACGATCACGCTGTCCTTATCGACATCGAGGTCAGGCGAATCGATGCGCGCCGACATGTCGTTGTAGTCCTTGAACACCACGGCCTTGCCCTGATGCTTGCGCAGATGCGGCTCCATCGCGGCGGGCTTGATGACAGCGCCACCGGGTGCCAGATTGCCACGCAGCACCGCAAGGCCATCCTTGGCGACCAGCGGCTTGTCGAGCGGCATGATCACGTCATCGTTGTAGACCTTGGCGTCGGCAATGTTCTCGCCCAGCGTGGTGCCCATGCAGGTCTTCTGTGTGCCGTCGATGCGATCACCCAGCCGCGCGAGGAAGGCGCGCAGGCCACCTGCGTAATAGAAATCTTCCATCAGGTACTTGCCGCTCGGACGCAGATTGGCGATTACCGGGGTCGAACGCGCGATTTCGTCGAACTCGTCGATGTTCAGGCTGATACCGGAGCGCTTGGCCATGGCGACCAGATGCACCACAGAGTTGGTCGAGCCGCCAAGCGCGAGCACGGTGGTGACCGCATTGCGGAACGACTGCTTGGTCAGGATGTCGAGCGGTTTCAGGTCTTCCCACACCATATCGACAATGCGTTTGCCGGTGAGCGTGGCCATCTGCGCGTGGCGCGAGTCCGGCGCCGGGATCGACGCAGCGCCGGGCAGCGTGAGGCCCAGCGCTTCGACGGCGCTGGTCAGCGTGGACGCAGTGCCCATCGTCATGCAGTGACCGGGCGAGCGGGCGATGCCGTCCTCCACGTCCTGCCAGTCGTTCTCGGTGATGTTGCCAGCGCGCAGCTCAGCCCAGTATTTCCAGGTGTCAGAGCCGGAGCCGAGGTATTGCCCCTTATAGTCACCGCGCAGCATGGGCCCGGCGGGCAGGAAGATCGTTGGAAGGTTCATCGACACCGCACCCATCACCAGCGCCGGGGTGGTCTTGTCACAGCCGCCCATCAGCACGCAGCCGTCGGCCGGATAGGACTTGAGCAGCTCCTCGGTCTCCATCGCCAGCAGGTTGCGATAGAGCATGGTGGTTGGTTTCTGCATCGGCTCGGAGAGCGACAGCGCTGGCATTTCGACAGGAAAGCCGCCTGCCTGCCAGACGCCGCGCTTCACCTCTTCCACGCGCTGCTTGAAGTGCGTGTGACAGGGATTGATGTCGCTCCAGGTGTTGATGATCGCGATGACCGGCTTGCCAGCGTAATCACTGCGGTGATAGCCCATCTGCGCGGTGCGTGAGCGGTGCCCGAACGAGCGGAGGTCTTTGACACCGTACCAGCGGTGGCTGCGGAGTTCTTCGGGCTTTTTGCGTGTGGTCATTTCAACGTTCCAATGCAGTGGTGCGATGTCAGCGGACTGGTTGATCTGGCGCTTTGTGGACGCGCCGTCCAGTTTTCACAGCGTCAATGATAGCGCTAACATTTGCGCAATGCTGTCGTTTTGGCGTCAAAACTGCCAAAAGCTGCGTCACCCCATGGCGGGGTGAATTGGACGAGGCCGCTAGGCGCTCTGACGCGGGACGATCGTGAAGCCGATGTCGCGCACCCGCTCGCCGATGTCGTGACCTTCGATCCGGTCGAGAATGAACCGGGCGGCCTGCCGGCCGATCGCGGTACCGTCGATGTGGACGGTGCTCAAGGCGGGATGCAAGTACGGGGAAAACGCCAGATCGCCGAAGCCCATTACCGCGATGTCCCCAGGCACCTGCATGCCACGCGCCTGCGCCTCGGTGATGACGCCGTGGGCGAGCACGTCCGAGCTGCAGAAAATGACATCTGGAGGCGCCGTGCGCTGCATCAGCTCGGTCATCGATTCGCGGCCATGCCGCAGCATGGTCGGGGCGGTGACCACCCGCACCGGAATGTCCAGCACGCCAAGCGAACGCATGCGGTGCTCGAAGCCCGCTCGCCGCAACCCGGCGCGGTAGTCCTCGGCCGTGACGATGGCGGGCCGCCGATAGCCCTTGCCATAGAGGTAATCCGCCACCTCCATGCCGACCCGCTCGTGCGAAAAGCCGACCAGCATGTCGATCGGCGTTGGTGTCAGATCCCAGGTTTCGACCACCGGAATGCCGGAAGCCAGGAGCCGTTTGCGCCCCTCGGGCGAGTGCATGATGCCGGTGAGCACGATACCGTCCGGACGGCGGCCGACGATAGCGTTGATCAGTGCATCCTCGCGAAAACCGGTGTAGCCGCTCTGCCCCAGCATCAACTGGCAGCCGGCCTCGTCGCAGGCATCGGTTAGCGCCTGCACGGTATCGAGGAAGACCGATCCGGCAATGGTTGGCACCAGCGCCGCAATCAGGCCAGTGCGATTGGACGCGAGACCGCCGGCGATCAGGTTGGGCACGTAGCCGGTGCGCGCAACGGCGTCCTGGATACGTGCCAGCGTTTCCTGCGCCACCACGTCGGGTTTCTTCAGCGCCCGCGACACCGTAATGGCCGACACACCGGCGAGCGCGGCGACATCGTTCAGCGTGGTGCCGCCGGTGCCACGGCGCGGCGTGCGGCGAGCCGGTCTGGTGCGGGATGAGCGCGTCGCAGACGACGCCGTGGAAGAGCGGGAGGACGAAGGCACGATGCCTGATGTTAACGCTAACCCGATGCGAACCGGACACCATGCAGCTACCGCTTATAGCTTTTTACTGAAAGGCGCATACGAATTGGGCTTGCGAGCCTGTTTGCCTGTTTATCGACTTTACGCACTTTCGCCCCTGGCGCCCAATGCGAAAGCCATTGCAACAAAAAAGGCATAACGTCCCGGCCCGGTTGGTCCGACGCCGGGCGGGTTCGCACGCCGCAGACAGCAGTGTCGGCCGCCTGCGACCGGTCAGTCCTGCGGACCCAGCGCCTTGATCAGGGTTGCCAGCTCGTTCACCTCTTCCGCGACGAGATCCGTCAACGGCGGACGCACTGGCCCGGCGCCGTGGCCAACGATCGCAGCACCCGCCTTGACGATGCTGACGGCGTAACCCGGCATGCGATTGCGGATCGTCAGGTAGGGTAGAAAGAAATCTTTCAGCAGACGATCCTGCGTCCCCTGGTCGTTGGCGGCGACCGCATGGTAGAAGTCCATCGCCGTACGCGGGATGAAGTTGAACACTGCCGACGAGTACACCGGCGTGCCGAGCGCCTTGTAGGCTGCGGCATACACCTCCGCCGTTGGCAGACCGCCGAGGTACGAAAAGCGATCGCCCATCTTCTGATAGATCGAGACCATCAGCTCGATGTCGCCGATGCCGTCCTTGAAGCCAATCAGGTTAGGGCAGCGTTCCGCCAGCCCGGCCAGTGTTGTCGGGGAAAGACGGCTCTGCGCGCGGTTGTAGACGATCACGCCGAGCTTCGTGCTGTTGCATACAGCTTCTACATGTGCCGCGATGCCTTCCTGCCCTGCTTCGGTCAGATAGTGCGGCAGCAGCAGGATGCCCTGCGCACCCGCCTGCTCGGCCGCCTGCGCGCAGGCGATCGCAAAGCGCGTGGGTCCGCCGGCACCGGCGATGATGGGCACCTTGCCGCGACAGGTATCCACAGCAGTCTTGATGATCAGCGGATATTCGTCGCCGGTCAGCGAAAAGAACTCACCCGTACCGCCGGCCGCGAACAGTGCCGTTGCTCCGTACGGCGCGAGCCATTCGAGGCGGCGGCGATAGCCATCGGCGTTGAAGTCGCCAGCCGCATCGAAATCGGTGAGCGGGAACGAAAGGAGACCGGACTGCAGTGTGGACTTGAGTTCTGAAGGTGTCATGCGTATTGAACCTGCGGTGAGCCCGCAGGCGACGTAGCTCCGATGAGATTGCGTTTGATCTTGTTGTATGACATCTTATCAGATGACCTCTTTCAAACGCAATGCTTCTTGCCGCATTTTTTTACGCCACTCAGTTCGCCAGGATCGTCAGCAGTTCGTCACGCGTCGAGGCATCGCGCCAATACTTCTGGTGCATTGGCTTCATGCGGCTCACGTAAGCGCCATACTCGATGGGGCGGTCAAACACGATGCCCGCCTTCACTGCGGTAGCGCGAGCCTCGTCCACCTGCTTGTTCCAGAGCTGACGCATGTAAACCGCCGACGCCTGCCCTGCCGCACGGATCGCAGCCTGATCGGCGGTGCTGAGCTTCTTCCAGGCGGCGGTCGACACCACCAGCGCCTCGGGTGTCACCACATGATTGGTCTGAAAGAAATACTTGGCGTGCTTGTAGTGTCCGGCCGAAATGAACGATGGCAAATTGTTTTCCGCGCAGTCGATCTTGCCATCTTCGAATGCCCCCTTCACATCCTTGTACGGCACCATCGTCGGCGTGGCGCCCAGCAAGGTAATCATTTCCTTGAAGATTTCGGTACCCTGCACGCGGATGCGCAGCCCGGCGAAGTCGCGTGGGCCCTGCACCCGCTTGCCGACGCAGTAGAACGAGCGCGCACCGCCGTCGTACCAGCCAATCACGACAAAGCCGGCGGCGGAGAGTCGCTCCTTGAATTTGTCACCCATTGCGCCATCCATATGGCGGAACATGTGCTCGGCGTCCTGGAACAAAAACGGCAGCGTGATGGCCTTCATGCTGGGCACTGCCTCGGTCAGCGGCGCCAGGCCGAATTCGCCCATGTCCAGCTCACCCGCCTTGAGCATGCTCACTGCCTTTGGCTGGTCACCGAGCACGGCGTTGGAGAAAACCTGCACGTTGACGCGGCCGCCGGTCCTTGCCCGGACGTCTTCCGCGAAACTGTTGAGTGCGACAGTGACCGGGTAGCCTTCCGGGTGAATATTCCACAGACGAAGATTCACTGCGCTGGCCGCTGCAACCGGTGGTGCAGCGCCTTGTTGGCCCGACACCGGGGCAACGGCAATGAGTGAGCAGACTGCGATTGCAGCGATGGCGCCGAGCGAACTGATACCGGGAAACAACTGCATGACGAACCTCCTGTTTGTCCGCAGCGGTTACCCGAATTTGTGTTGTTGTGGCCGGATGCTGCGGTTGTGCGGCAGCGCCTCGGGGATCGCGGCGCGACCGCACAGTCGGAACATATCATAAGATGTCCTACGTCGTATCATCAGACACATCGGATTCTGAAAGCCGTGCTCTTCTTGTGCTGACGGTGCCAGCGCGACCGGCCACCCCGCCCAAGTGTTACGGTTGACGTGCTGCCCCTGCGCCAGCGCGCACCTTTGCCGCGACATCAACTACCGCATCACGGGCGTAGCCGTACGGCACCACCCAGCCCGGCTCTGCAATGATGGACGCGCTGGCAGATTGCCGCTGCAACAGCGCCACCGCGTCCACATCCGGCCCGGCGATGGCGTCCGCCCAGCGATTGCCGGACGCCCCGATGCGTTCACCCCGCCACAATTTGAACGGCGTCAGGTTTGCCCGCTGCGGCAGCGCGAACACGTTGTCTTCCGCGATGATGCGCGACTTGAAGCCGACGCCGATCGAATAGCCGTAGGGGTAGTCGGCACCGGGACTGGCGCTGTAGAGGTTGTTGTAGAGATGCACCCGACCGTAGCGCACGCGCGGCGAGCGTTCCTTCACATCCTCAAACCAGTTGTGATGCATCGTCACCCGCAGCTTGCCTTCGTCATCGGCGCGGCTGTCGCTATTGCCGATCAGCAGACCCTTGTCGTGATTTTTGAAGTGGTTGTAGGAGACGGTGACCAGGTCGGATCCACGGATGATGTCGAGCAGGCCGTCGTGAAACTGCATCGGGCGGCCGAACAGCGAGCGATTGATGCGATCCGGCCGTGCACCGTCGCTGAAAGTGCAACGGTCAATCCATACCCGTCGCGCATTGACCAGCGTGACGTTGTCGTATTCCGCATTCCACTCGCCGTTGGCGTTGTCCTTCGGGTCCCACGCCGGAAAGTAGTCGTAGGCGTCCTCGAAGGTGATGTTGCGAATGATCACGTTATGCGCATCGCGCACCATCAGGTTGCCATGTTTGATCATTGCATCGCGGCCGACGCCGATCAGGCTGGTGTTGGAGCCCACCGGGATCACCACCACCGCCGCCTGCCGCTCGGCAGAACGCCTGCGCGCGGCTTCCTGCGGGCCGCTGGGCGCGGTCTTGCCCCAGGTCACCGGCTCGTAGGCCTTGGCGTACGCGTCCCAGCTGAATTCGGCGTCTCGATAGTCGGCTTCGGTCAGCGGCCGGTTCTGCGCATCAACGCTGAGGTCGATGTTGCCTTCGACGTAAACGACCTTCGGTGTATCACGCGAGTGCCGCGATCCACCACCGGACAACGCAGCCACCAGCTCGGCACGGTTGCGTACGCGGTAGATGTGCTCTGCTCTTGCCTCGGCACCACCGGTCACCGGCCCGTCAAGCCCCGCCCAGCCCTGATCGGTAGACATCGAGGTTAGCCTCGACGCCGATGTACTGGTGGCGGCGGGCGCCGTTGGCCTGCCGGGTGCCGTGCCGCAGCCAGCAACGATCAGCGTGGCGATCAGCAGGCACGCCGTCGCACCGCACACGTCACTGCGCATGATGCTGGTTACTGAACGGACGCCAGAAACAGCGCCGTGTTGCCATTGCAGTCCGATGAGTACAGCACCGACTTCTCGTCCGGACTGAACGAGGGGTGCGGATGCGTCAACTGGCGGTCGCCCTTGACCACCGCCCACGACGTGTCGTGGCGCGCCACCTTGCGGTCGGTCCTGGTGTTCACATCGAATACATGCAGATAGGGGTCGGGCTCCAGCGTATGGGCTTCCTTGTTCTGCACATCCATCGGTGTATCGCAGCCGTCACCTACGATCAGCGTGCCGGTATGGTTGCTCATCAGATGCGAGCACGGCGGCATGGTGATGATCAGATCATCGCGTAACGTCGCCGGGTCGAGCGAACGGATGTAGCGGTTGGGGTCGCCTTCCTTGTACGAGACATAGATCATCTTCGAGCCATCGGGCACGAAGAACTCGTGCGTGCAGCTCTCGCCCTGGTCGTGCGGCTTGCCGCAGCGAATATTGCTGCCGTCTTCATTGATGAACCACATGCGGGCATCAATCATGTCGTGCGGGCCCTCGTGGCAAAACGCGACCGTATTGTCGTCGCCGGGACGATACAGTGGATGACCCAGCCAGAGCTTTTCCTCGTGAATCACCGTACGCTCGCCACTCGCAAGATCGATGCGGATCAGACGGCAGCGCGGCTTGTTGAGGAACATCTCGCGGAACTTGGTCCAGTCCGACAACGGAAACCAGTCGTCCTTGGCGATCTCTATGCCCACGAGCTTGGTGCAGGCGCTGTTGGCGACCCAAGTGCCATAGCTGACCCAGTCGGGTGGTGAGGTGTAGACGACGTCCTCCGCCAGCGTATCGAGATGCACGCGGATCAGCGAGCGGCCGCCGCGCACCATGTAGAGCAGTTTGTCGTCCGGACTCAGGAAGCCGCCGAACGCGTTTTCGCCGTCACCCTGGGTGAGTTGCCGCGCCGTCTTTGCCGCAAAGTCGAGCATGAAGTAGTTGCGGCGCCCGTCAAACTCACCCGCGAACAGAAGCTGTGAGCCGTCGTTGCTGAAACACTTTTGATAGAAGTAGTTGCGATGGCAGACCACTTCGGGCGGCGTCAGCTGGGTGACGGTGGCACCTGTATCACGATCGGCGTAAGTGCGGAATTTCAGGTTGTGAACGGTGTGTTTTGGCATGGTCGTGACGCGGTTCGTTTATTGCGTAGGGTGGGCTCTGCCCACGCGGTGTCATGCAATCGCAGACTTCAGTTCGCGCAGTTCGCGGTTGGCGGGCAACGAATTGCCCACCCTGCATCCGTGTGACTACAGGCGGTTCAGGATGGTTGAACCCTGCTCATTCAATTGTTTTGCGGCTTCATCCGGCGTCATCTTGCCGTAGCCAACCGCCTCGAACACTTCACGCACAAACTTCTGCACACGCGGATGCTCGAACTGCGGCGCGGGCGGCGTGATCGCGTTCGACTTCTGCTGCGTCGAGATGCGCGCATACGCCTTGACCTCGATCGGCCGCAGGCGGTCTTCCTTCTGCAGGATCTGGAACGCGATGGCCGACGCTGGAATGCCTCGCGTAACGTCGAGAATGCGGATCGCCTCGGGATCGGTCAGCATGAAGCTCGCGAACTTCGCGGCGAGCTCGGGCTGCTTGCTGCGCTTCGACACTGCGTAGACGTGCACCGGGCGGCCGAACATGCCGCTGTTTTTGGCGCCCGGCAGCGTCAGGAAGTCGCCGACCTCGAGCTCCTTGCCCTTGCCTGGCAGCGTGCTGCCAAACACGCGCACCGTCGAGTCCCAGGTGTAGACACCGCCCCAGTTGCCGGCGACCCAGTCGGGCTGCTGCTCGACGGGCTTTTCGACGCCGCCGAGACTCGCGCGATACGGCAGCGGTGTCGCGACGTTTTCGTCCTGCAGGCGCTTGTAGAACGCCACCCAGTCTTTCAGGGCCGCCGCGCTCATTGCGACCTTGCCCGTCCTGGCATCGATCCACGGCGTGCCGTGCTTCTGATACGCGTAGGCGTGGCTCACCAGGATCAAGTCGTACAGATTGCCATCGAGCAGATAGCCCTTGTCGCCGACCTTGGCGCGGAATGCCTTGCCCGCGGTGAACAGGTCGTCCCAGGTCTTGGGCATAGCGACGCCGGCCTTGTCGAGGACGGCCTTGTTCCAGTAGAAGATGCGCGCCGTGAAGCCGACCGGCAGCGCATTGAGCTTGCCGTTGATGGTGGTCAATGCGAGGTCGTGCTCGCTGAACTCGCTGGTCTTGACGGCGGCGCCGGCCTTGCGCAGGTCGTAGAAGCCCTCGCCGTTCTTCGAGAAGGCGGACAGCCAGGCCCAGTTGACCTGCATCACGTCGGGCTCGTTGCGGCCCGCGATCTGCGTCGACAGCCGTTCCTGATAGCCCTGAAAGCCCGAGTACTCGGCCTTGATCTTGACGCCGGGGTTCTTGGCCTCGAACAGGCGCGCGGCCTTGAGCATGGCTTCGTGCCGCTCGCCCCCGCCCCACCACGAGAAGCGCAATTCCTGCGCGGAGGCGCTCGCCGCGAAGGTGCCGGTGAGACCGAAGCAGAAGAGCGAAGCGCTCAAGGTGCGGATGGAAAACTTCATGCGGACTCCTGTGGTCATGCGGCCGGTTTCAGTGTGAGGTATTGAGATTGGTGCCGCTCGCCGCATCGAACCAGTGCGCCTGCGCGAGCTGCAGGCCGATGCGCACACGGTCGCCGCGCTTCTGCGTCGCGAGCTCGCCCGCCTGGTTCGCCGGCACCCGGCTCGTGATCGTGGTCGCGCCAACTTTGAAGTAGGCGAACAGCTCGCTGCCCATGTATTCGATGTGGCTCAGCTCGCTGTCGAGCCAGAGCACGCCAGCCTCGTCGCTGGCGTTGACGAGCACGTTCTCGGGGCGCAGGCCCAGCTTGACAGTCGCTCCCGCGAGGGCGGGCAGGCCGCTGGCGCGCACAGCGCCCGATGCGCCGAGCAATTCTGCGGTCGCGCTGTCGCCGTTCGTGCTGAGCGTCGCGTCGAGCATGTTCATCTCGGGTGACCCGATGAAACTCGCGACGAAGGTGTTGGCCGGCGCGTTGTACAGCTTCGACGGCGTGTCGAACTGCTGGATGCGGCCTTCTTTCAGCACGCAGATGCGCTCGCCCATCGTCATCGCCTCGACCTGGTCGTGCGTCACGTAGATGACCGTGCAGGGCTGACCTGCAGCCTTCAACTGCTGGTGCAGCTCGGTGATGCGCACGCGCATCGAGGCGCGCAGCTTGGCGTCGAGGTTCGACAGCGGCTCATCGAACAGGAACACCTGCGGCTTCTTGACGATCGCGCGGCCGACCGCGACGCGCTGCGACTGCCCGCCCGAGAGCTGGCGCGGATAGCGGTCGAGCAGCGGCTCGATCTCGAGCAGCTTGGCGGCCTCATTGACGCGCGCCTCGACCTCGGGCTTCGGCAGTCCCTGCAGCTTGAGCCCGAACGCGAGGTTGTCGCGCACCTTCATGTGCGGGTAGAGCGCGTAGTTCTGGAACACCATCGCGGCGCCGCGGTCCTTGGGTGGCAGCCGGTTGACGACCTTGTCACCGATCCTGAGCTCGCCGCCGGTGATGCTCTCGAGCCCCGCGACCATGCGCAGCAGCGTGCTCTTGGCGCAGCCCGAGGGCCCCACCAGCACGACGAACTCGCCGTCGTTGATGCTGAAATCGATTTCGTGCACGGCCTTGAAGCCGTTCGGGTAAACCTTGGCGATCTGGTTGAGTGTGACGCTTGCCATGTGCTCGTTCCGTAAACTTTGCTAGCCCTTGAGGCCGGTGCTTGCGACGCCGTCGACGAAGTGCTTCTGCGCGGCGAAGAACACCGCCACCGAGGGCACCAGCGCGAGTACCGAGATGGCGATGACGCTGTTCCATTCGACCTCTTCCGTCGCGCCTATGCTCAGCTTGAGCGCCAGCGAGACCGGATACTTCTCGACGCTCGACAGGTAGATCAGCGGGCCGATGAAGTCGTTCATGGTCCAGATGAACTGGAACACGATGACCGAGATGATCGCGGGCTTCAGCAGCGGCACGATGATGTACCAGAGCATCTGCAGCGAGTTGCAACCGTCCATCTGCGCGGCCTCTTCCATGTCGCGCGGAATGCCGCGCAGGAACTGCACCAGCATGAACACGAAGAAAGTATCGGTCGCGAAGGCTGAGGGCAGGATCAGCGGCGCGTAGGAGTCGATCATGTCGAACTGCTGGAACATGATGTACTGCGGAATGCGCAGCACGATCTGCGGCAGCATCATGGTCGCGACCATGATCGCGAACAGCACCTTCTTGCCGAAGAAATCGAAGCGCGCGAAGGCGTAGGCAACCAGCACGCAGGAGATCACCGTCACGATGATGCGCGGAATCACGATCAGGAACGAGTTGGCGAAATAGCGCGTGAAGGTGTATTCGGTGCTGGTCTTCCAGCCCTTGACGTACGGCGTGATGTCGAAGCTCGACGGCCAGAAGCCGACCTCGGTGAAGATCTCGGCGTTGCTCTTGAACGAGGCACCTATCAGCCAGATCAACGGGTACAGCATCAGCAGTCCCACCGCGATCAGCAGCGTGTAGCGCACGATCATGTTGATGCGCTCGCGACGCAGCTGGTAGCCGTCGACCACGATGTCGCTGGTGTCGTTCACAACCGGATTGGAGGCGCCGCTCATTTATTTGCCCTCTTTCTCACCGGCGTAGTACACCCAGTACTTCGACGAGTAAAACGCGACGGCGCTCAGCACCGCGACCAGTGCGAACAGCACCCACGACAGCGCCGTGCCGTAGCCCAGATTGAACAGCTTGAAGCTCTGCTCGTAGATGTAGAGCGACAGCAGATAGGTCGAATGCAGCGGCCCGCCCTCGGTGACCATGTACGGCCCGTTGAATTCCTGAAACGCGTGCACCGTCTGCATGATCAGATTGAAGAAGATCACCGGCGTGATCAGCGGCACCGTGATGCGGAAGAACACGGTCCCCTTGCCGGCACCGTCCATCGCGGCGGCCTCGTACAGCGACTGCGGCACGTTCTGCAGCGCGGCGAGGAAGATCACCATTGACGAGCCGAACTGCCAGACGTTGAGCAGCACAATGGTCCACAGCGAATACTGCTCGTCAGCGAGCCACAGGATCGGATCGAAGCCCAGCGCGATCAACGCCTGGTTGATCAGTCCGTTGCGCGAGAAGATGAAGCGCCACAGGATGCTCACGGCGATCGAGCCGCCCAGGATCGACGGCAGATAGAACGCCGAGCGGAAGAAGTTGATGCCGCGCAGCTTGAAGTTGAGGATCTGCGCGACGAACAGCGCCGCCGCGAGGCGCAGCGGCACGGTCAGCGCGACGAACATCAGCGTGACGCCCAGCGACTTCGGGAACAGCTTGTCGGTCGTGAACATCTCGCGGTAGTTCTCGACGCCGATGTACTTGGGTGGCTCGATCAGGTCGTACTGCGTGAACGACAGCGCGAAGGACATCACGAACGGGAAGAGCTTGAACAGCGCGACGCCGATGACGAACGGCAGCACGTACATGAAGCCCAGCTTGCGGTTCTCATACATGAGTGAACCCCTGTTCGCGCGTGCGTCGGGGTTGCGCCCGCCCGGCCGCTTGCGCCTCCAGGCTCGTCAATGTACCGGGGCCGCTGGCCGGTCGCCTTTGTTGCACGCGTGTTCCTTCCTTTTCCAGTCTCTGAGGCCGCATCCTCGTCTTCTGCTGCTTTTTTGACGCGACGCGAGGCAGTGTATCATGCTCATAGGATGTCTGACATCTAATTTCTCACCTTGCTTGTACACACCTACCTCCTGTCCCACATCCGACCATGCAATCCAGACGCCGTCATCTGCTTGAAACACTTGCCACTCTCCCCTTGGTCGCGATCGGCGGCTGCGCAACGATGAATGGCGCCGCCACCCACCGTGAGTTCGGCTCGCCAGACGCGGTAGTCGATGCAACTTACCGAGGCACGGCGGGCGAACGACACGCTGGGCTGCCACACTTTCGCACGCTGGAACAGGCGCTCGATGCCGCGCCCACAGATTGGTACGCGCCATGGCGCATCACTTTGCGGCCGGGCCTGTACCGCGAGAAGCTGGAAATCACCAAGCCCAATATTCACCTGACTGGTGAAAGTCGCACTGGTTGCGTGATCAGCTTTGATGCCTACTCCGGGCAAACGCGTCCGTCCGGCGTCGGCACCTGGACCACGTTTGGCTGCGCCACCCTGATTGTTCGTGCGCCGGGCTTTGCAGCGACTAACCTGACCATCGAAAACGGCTATGACTACCTCGCCAACGACGCCAAGCATCCGGGCGACCCCACCTACACCAACGACCCGCAGGCCGTCGCGTTGATGCTGGCGAAAGGATCTGACCGTGCGCAGTTGCGCAACGTGTCAATCACTGGCTATCAGGACACGCTCTTCGTTGACGCCGGGCGTAGCTACTTCCGCGACTGCCTGGTCAGCGGCAATGTGGACTTCATCTTCGGCGCCGGGCAGGCAGTGTTCGACGCCTGCGACATCGTGAGCCGCCCGCGCCGCAAGCCCAACGTGGCGCCGCATGGCTATGTCACAGCGCCGAGCACGCAACTGCGCGACCGCTACGGCCTCGTCTTCCTGCGTTGCAAGCTGCTGCGCGAGAGCGCCCTGGTGCCCGCCAACTCGCACGCGTTAGGCCGACCATGGCATCCAGCGGCCACCTTCCCCGATGGCCGTTACGCCGACCCGAACGCGGTGGGCAGCAGCGTGTTCATCGAGTGCTTCATGGATGACCACATCGCACAGGATGGCTGGTGGTCAATGACTGGCCTGCAAAAGAGCGGTCCAACCCGTACCGTATTTCATCCGGAAGATTCTCGTTTCTTTGAATACCGCAGCCACGGCCCCGGCGTGGCACGGGCCGGCAACAGCAAGCGTCGGCAGTTAAGCGACAGCGAGGCGATGCGCTACACGGTAGCTGAAGTGTTGGGCGACTGGCCGGTCGGATCGCGTTAAGGCTTGGATCGACGGCCGATATGCATCAGCTTTTTGGCCTCAACTCCATTGAATTGTGGGCTGCAGACCTATTTTCTGGAAAGCCGACTATCTGCCAAAAATTACCTTAAGCCCAATTGCAATAAGGCTCACAGCGCAAAACTGATAACCAGGAAAGCGGAAGCGATCAGCGCAAATACCTCGCCATCGCCGGGACCACCGCAGCAATTTCGCTCGCCATCATGTCAGCAAACAGGCTGGCCCCCTTGGGCCCCAGGTGGGTGTAGTCGAAACGGCTTTTCACGCCCTCCGGCAATGGCATTTTCGGCTGCGGCTCTTCGGCCAGCGTATCGGCCTCCGCAGTACCCATCGCAGCGACTGCGGCGTAACTCTTCGCATTAAGGTCAATCACCGGTACCGACCTTTCGCGTGCGACGCGTATCACCGCCTCAGCCCAGGGTCGCAAGTCATTCTGCAAGACACTGTCCTTGAAGCTGCGACGTGTCAGCGGCGTCACCAGCACCGTTTCGCCACCTGCAGCCCGTACCTCGTCGACATAGCGCGCCATGTTGACCGGAAATTCAGTCACCAGATCGGTGGAGCGCTCGGCTTTGCCGGGCTGATCGTTATGGCCGAACTGGATGAGTACCCAGGTCTTGCGCGCATTGCCAGACGCCGCACTCGCCTGGTTGTCGGCAAGAATCTTCAGCATGTTGTCCCACAATCCTTCGACGCGAAAGCTCTTCGAGCTGCGTCCGCCGCGCGCCAGATTGATGCACTCGGTGCTCGCAACAAAGCGCTTGCACAGCGCATCGCCGTAGCCCGTGCGTGTCGCCATCGTCGAGTCACCGACCAGTATCACGCGAATGCCCTTGTCGGCGATCGTGCGCGATGTGTCCATTGTCTGCGAATACCCCGGAGAATGTTGCGCCATTCCGCACACGACGATTGCGGTGGCCGCGAACCTGATGAATGTGCGATGGAGTTTCATGCCTGTAATCCCCAAAAAAACGCCGCGACGGGTGGATGCCCGGCGCGGCCAGATGGATGCTGCGCGGGCAGCATCCACTCGTTGCCTGGTGACTAGAACTTGTAGCGGAAGCCCGCCAGCACTTCGCGGCCGGTCACGGTGTAGGCCACCGAGCTGTTGCGCGCACGGCTGATGAACTGGTCGTTGGCCTGATTGGTCAGGTTCACGCCTTCCAGTGTCAGCTCGAGTTTCGGGCTCCATTTGTACGAGATCGACGCATCAACGTTGAGCGACTTGTTGGTGCCCTCAACGTCATTGTTGTTCTGGCCCGGAACACGGGTCAGGTAACCGCTGCGATACGAGCCGGAAACGCGCGCGCTGAAGCGGCCGTCGTCGTAGTAAAGGGTAGCGTTATACGACTTCGGCGACAGGTTCAGCAGGTCGTCGGTGATCGTGGCGCTGCCCGTGGGCGACACCAGATAGGCGATGCGTGAACGTACCTGGGTGTAGTTCGCCAGCACGCCGAGATGCTTCAAGCGTCCCGGCAGGAAGCTCAGCGGCTGCTGGTAGTTCAGTTCGAAACCGGTCAGCTTGCCACCGTCAGTGTTCACCGGCGTGGTGACCTGGAACACTTCTTCACCGGTGAAGTTGGCCGGCAACAGCGAACGCGGCAAGCCGGTCTGGCTGTACGGCACGTTGACGCGCAGGCTCTGGATGTAGGTGCTGATGTTCTTCTGGAACAGCCCCAGGCTCACGATCGAGTTCTTGTTGAAGTACCACTCGAAGCTCGCATCAAAGGTCTTGGCGCGATACGGTTTCAACAACGGGTTGCCGGTCGAGATCGACAACGTGCCCGTGGTACTGATCGAGCCGCCGGGGCTGACGCTGCCGAGCGGCGGACGCGACATGACTTTCGCCGCAGCCAGGCGCACGACAAAGTCCCGGGTGACGTCCATCGCAATGTTGGCGGACGGCAGGAAATCGCTGTACTTGTTGTCCACCGTCACCTGGGTGCCGCCGCTGGCGGCCTGATAGCCGGTCGCTGACATCTTGGTTTCAACGTAACGTGCGCCCGCGTTGCCGCGCACCGGGCGGCCGAACAGCGTGTGCGAGAAGTCAGCCATGAACCAGCCGCCGGTATCCGTCTCGCTGACGCTCTGATTGTTGCCGCGGGCATTGCCGTTGGTGATCGACGACAGCGTGAAGTCGCCGGGACCACCAGCCGGACCGCTGATGATGCAGTTGCAGTAGATGTTGTACGCCTGCGTGATTGCGCTCAGATTCGGAATCACCCACGAAGTCGGCGTACCGCCTGGCAGGTTGAGGCCGCGACCGAAGCCGTTGAGCGTCGTCGTCAGACTGGCCACGCTGGAGCCTGCCGGTGGCGCGAAGATGGTGTCGTTCTGGTTGACACGACGGAACTCGTAGGTGTCGAACAGATACTTCTTGTAGTCTGGGCCGAACTTGATGGTCAGCTTGTCCGGCACCGCCTCCCACGCCACATTCAACTGGGCAACGTCGTTGCGGTTGGTGGTGCCTTGCGGGCGAATGCGGATCTCGCTGGACGTCGTGTTGGCGATCGTCGTGGGCTGCGTGCCCGAAGCGGCAACCGGCACGCCGACCAGCGTCAGCGCCCCGCCCACCTGGGTGACGTCGAACGGATACTTGATCAGCGGCAGGCGATCGTTGCCACGGAAGTCAATCGAATAGCCGTTAACGTTCAACGCATCAAGCGTCGTGGTGGTCTGGATCGGGTTGCGGAAGCGGGACTCGGCGCGGCCCACCTTGGCCGTCACCTTGATCGACTCACCGATGTCTTGCTCCAGCGTGAAGGTGGGCTGCGTGAACTCGGTGGACAGCTTGTCGTAGCGCGATTCGGAGCGGATATCGACACCGTTGTAGACGCCATACAGCAGCGCGCCGTTGGCGGCATAGGCCGTCGAGACCACACTGGTCTGCGGCTTGCCGCCTTGTGACAATGTGCGGCTGAAGGAGATCGCCTCGAGATAGTCTTCCTGCCGCGTTGCATCGAGCTTGGAATACATCATGTCGAGCGTCATCAGCGTGCCTTCACGCGGCCGGAACTGCAGCGCGCCGGTCAGGCCGATGCGGTCCTGATCGTGCGTGAGGCGGCCGTAGCGTGGCAGGCGCGGGTGAAAGTTGTTGACGTCGCTGGCAGCGGTATAGGCAGCGTTGGTATCGGCATTGCCGGTGAGCCGTGCAACACCCTGCGCCGCCGGGCCGCAGGTGGTCGCAGTTGAGGTGCTCGGATTGGCCGTCGTGCCGGTCGGGGCACACCAGCCGCCTGAGGACGCTCCGTTGTCCCAGCGTACCGAGCTGAAGCCTTCCTCAAACAAGCGGCGCTTTGAATAGGCACCGGAGATCAGGGCGCCTACCTTGCCATCGACCCACGTATTCGACAGCAGGAAAGCGGCACGCGGGTCGGTGGTGCCGGACAGGTCGTTGTAACGCTCCTTGGCGGAGAAAACGGCGGTCAGTCCCTTGTAGTCGAACGGACGGCCAGACTGCAGATCCACCGTGGCGCCCAGTGAGCCCTCGTCAACGTCTGCCGAGGAGCTCTTGCGGACAGTGATTGAGTTGAACAGCTCGGAGGCGAACACGTTGAAGTCGAAGCCACGCGAGCGGTTGTTGCCGCCGGAACTGTCGGTGCCGCCGGTCGTTGCCAGCGCCTCCAGCCCGTTGATGCGAACGCGGGTGAACTGCGAACCGAGGCCGCGCACAGTGATGTTGCGGCCTTCGCCGGCGTCACGCGCGATCACCACCCCGGGCACGCGTTGTAGCGACTCGGCGAGATTGGTGTCCGGGAACTTGGCGATGTCTTCGGCCTTCACTACGTCAACGATGCCGTTGTCCTCGCGCTTCTTGTTGATCGCGCTTTCGAGCGAGGCCCGGAAGCCGGTCACCACCACCTGCTCGACGACATTGCTGCTCTTCGGTTGCTCCGCTGCAGGTGCCGCTGCCGGTGCTGCGGGCGCGGCCGGGGTAGCAGGCGGCTGTTGCGCCGATGCCTGTCCCCAGGCTGCCAGCAGCGCGATGGCTACCGGCGACAAAAGAAATGGTTTGCCGTGCTTCACTGATCTCTCCTCCTTGTTGCTGATCCCCCACCGCCAGCGACTTGTACGATCACTGTCGGTGTCTGTCCAATGCCCTGACTCAGCCTTCACTGCGGCGCGCTTGAGACGCGCCACAGCAAAAAAAAACCGCTGCGTCCACTCATCTTGCGGAAACTATAGCATAGACATCATACATCTGACATCTGTTGAGAAATCAGTCAGTGATGGGGCACAAGCCCGTGCCAAAAAAATGACAAACACGGTGCCCTACCGCGATAGCGAAAAAAAGTTGCGGGCACGAGGGCACGCGGACCAAGGCAATCCGCCGTTCAGCCGACCTGGTTCCAGAGGGGACTTATACGACCGCCAGGGCAGCGGCCCGATCCTGTACGGTCAGGACTCTTCGGTCACGCGGCGCAGGCGTTCGCGGCTGTTGGTCAGGTGGACACGCATCGCTGCCCGCGCCGAGTCTGAATCCTGGCGCTCAATGGCGTCAAAGATCATCTTGTGCTCACGGTTGACGCGCTCGAGGTAGGCGCTCTTCTCTTCCTTGGCCAGTTGCGGCGAGTTCACGCGGGCTCGCGGGATTACCGTGGTACCCAGGTGGCGCATGAGATCGAAAAAGTGCGGGTTCTGTGTTGCCTCGGCGATGGCCAGATGGAAGCGGAAGTCAGCCTCGATGGTGTCCTTGCCCTCGGCCGCACAGGCGGCAAACTCATTCACCGCCGCCTGCATTTCACCCAGTTGACGCAGATTGCGACGTGACGCCGCCAGACCCGCCGATTCGGTCTCCAGACTCACCCGCAGCTCAAGCACGTTAACCAGGTCCACGACCGTTTCCACATCAACAGGGTCAATGCGGAAACCCGGCTCCTCCGGCAACGCCTCACTGACAAAGCTGCCAATACCGTGCTGGGTAACCACCAGACGCGCCTGCTGCAAGCGGGAAATGGCTTCCCGTACCACCGTCCGGCTGACACCATGCTCCGCCATGATCTCCGCCTCCGTCGGCATCCGCATGCCGGGCGCGTAGGTGCCATCCTTGATGCGGGATTGCAGCGTCTCAACCAGGTCAACGGCTAGGCTGCGGCTCTTGCGCGGCGTACGTGGTGCGGTCGGTTTGTTCATCGGCGGATTGTGCACTCTTCTGTTTGTTCGACATCATACTTCGCCCGCACAGCCTGGTGAAACGACTTGCAGCAGGGCGACAGGATGCTGGACGCATTGTATTGGCAGTGCAAACGCCAGTGCACGGACGGTTTTGCAAACATCTGGCGACATGCCAGACGGCGGCGCGCGCTGGATTTGGCGACGGTCCCTCACCGCCGCGAGACCCTACCCCGGCGCTTGCGCTCACGTCACCGCAGCTTTTCCGATCGCGTTTCGGCGATGGCCGTCAGCAGTATTTGACTCGCTTTGCGGAAACGACTACATTGCATGTTAGCGCTACCATTCAAGCCGCGACGGCGGGTACCGGCACCGATCGGCCCTCCGCTGGACACCAGATTACTGATTGGTACGCACTAGCCTGTTGTATGATGTCTTATAAATTCCGCTCTCTTTCCTGCCACATCTGAAATGTCACAAAAAATCAACAGGTTGCTACTGACTGGGGCCGCAGGCGGTTTGGGCAAGGCGCTTCGCCCGCGCCTGAATCAGTTCGCGCAAATCGTCCGCGTCTCCGACGTCGCCGACCTCGGCGCCACCGCCGCACACGAGGAAGCTGTCCGCTGCGATCTCGGCAACTACGACGCCATGCTGGCGCTACTCGATGGAGTCGATGCGGTGGTGCATCTCGGTGGCATGTCGATCGACGGCCCGTTCGAACCGATCCTGAACGCCAATATCCGCGGGGCCTACAACCTCTATGAAGGTGTACGCCAGAAAGGCGTGAAGCGCGTGGTGTTCGCCAGCTCCAACCACGTCGTCGGCTTTCATAAGCAGACCGACCGTCTTGATGCCACCGCGCCGATGCGGCCAGACGGCAACTACGGCGTCAGCAAGGCGTTTGGTGAACTGCTGTCGCGCTTTTATTACGACCGCTATGGCGTCGAGACCGTGTGCATGCGTATCGGCTCGTCGTTCCCGAAGGCGCTGGACCATCGCATGCTGAGCACCTGGCTCAGCTATGACGATCTGACCGAACTCATTCGCTGCGCAATCTTCACTCCCAACGTCGGCCATACGGTTGTTTACGCGGCATCCGACAACAAACCGTCGTGGTGGGACAACCGGCTGGCGACGCATCTCGGCTGGACGCCGAAAGACTCGTCGGACCCGTTCCGCGCCGAAGTGGAAGCCAACGTGCCGCGTCTGCCTGCCGACGACCCTGCTGCGATGTATCAGGGCGGGCAGTTCGTCAAGTTTGGCCCCTACCCGCCGGCCTGATTCATGGCTGTTGCTGAGCTGATTTTTGACGGCAAGCATGGCGTCGGCGAAAGCCCGGTGTGGCGTGCCGACGAGGCATCGCTGTATTGGGTGGACATTCCAGCCAAGGCGATCCTGTGCTGGAACAGCCGTAGCGGCGCGGTACGCGCCTGGTCGTTGCCGGAAATGGCTGGCTGCATCGCCCACATTGATGGACGGCGCTGGCTGGCAGCGATGGAAAGTGGCGTTTTCATGGCAACGCTCGCTGACGATGGTAGCGTTAACACCGAACTGCTCGCTGCGGCTCGCCATGCCGAGCCTGGCATGCGTTTCAACGACGGTCGTTGCGATCGTCAGGGCCGCTTTCTTGCGGGCACCATGTTCCTCGACATGGCGGCGGCGAAAACAGTCGGCGTCGTCAGCAGCTTCGACGCAAACGGCAATCAGCGTGCCCTCGTTGATCAGCTGATCGTGCCCAACGGCATGGCGTTCAGCCCCGACGGCCGCACCATGTACCTCTCCGATTCACATCCCACGGTAACCACCGTCTGGGCATACGACTACGACGTTGCAACCGGCACCCCGGCCAACCGCCGGGTTTTCATCGCCGGCGGCACGATGGCCGGCCGCCCCGATGGCGCCGCAGTGGACGCTGACGGCTGCTACTGGATTTGCGGCAACGATGCCGGCTTCGTTCATCGCTACACCCCCGACGGCAAACTCGACCGCTCGTTCGCTGTCCCGGTGAAAAAGCCGGCGATGTGCGCGTTTGGTGGGGAAAACCTTGATACCCTGTTCGTCACCTCGATCCGCCCCGGCGGCGTTGATCTTTCCGATCAACCGCTGGCAGGCGGTGTGTTCGCCCTGCGGCCAGGTGTGCAAGGGCTGCCTGAGCCAAAGGTTCGGCTGACCTGACCCACCCGCTCGCCTATCCAACCCTGTGTCTGTGTTCCAGTGTTATCAAACAAGGAGGTTCCTGTGAAATTCCAGCTAAAAGCTCTCGCTGCTGCGACCCTGTGTGGCGCGCTGTCGTTTGCCGTGCAAGCGCAAAACATCGTGATCAAGTCCCATGACACGCATCCGGCCGGTTATCCGACGGTTGCCGCCATCGACAACATGGGCAAGAAGCTTGAGGCCGCCACCAACGGTCGCATCAAGATCCAGATGTTCCCGGGTGCGGTACTTGGTCAGGAGAAAGAAGCCGTTGAGCAGGTGCAACTGGGTGCAATCCAGATGGCGCGCATTTCGCTCGGCGTGATCGGCCCAATCGTTCCCGAAGTGAACGTGTTCAACATGCCGTTCGTGTTCCGCGACGAAGCGCATATGCGCAAGGTGATCGATGGTCCGGTAGGCGACGAGCTGCTGGCCAAAGTCACCAGCAGCCCGGCCAAACTGGTCGCACTCGGCTGGATGGATGGCGGTTCGCGCAGCCTCTACACCAAGAAGAAGGTCACCAGCCCGGCTGACCTGAAGGGCGTAAAGGTGCGCATGATGGGCAACCCGCTGTTCGTCGACACCATGAACGCCATGGGCGGCAATGGCATTTCGATGGCCTACGGAGAAGTCTTCAGCGCATTGCAAACCGGCGTGATCGATGGCGCCGAGAACAACGCTCCGAGCTACTTCACGTCCAATCACTACACAACGGGCACCAAGTACTACGCCCAGACCAACCACCTGATCATCCCGGAAATCTTTGTGATGTCCAAGGTGACCTGGGACAAGCTCTCGGATGCCGACAAAGCTCTGGTCAAGAAGCTCTCGCGCGAAGCGCAGATGGAGCAGCGCGCGCTGTGGGACAAGAGCGTCGCCGAATACACCGGCAAGCTCAAGGCCTCTGGCATCGAGTTCGTCAGTGTCGACCAGAAACCCTTCTATGACGCCACCGCTCCGGTGCGCGCCAAGTACGGCGCCCAGCTCGCCGATCTGATGAAGCGCGTCGCCGACGTCAAGTAAGGCAGACGCTGCGTGGTACGGCGGTTGCCATCACCGGCAGCCGCTGGCCACGACCGCATCGTGACAGTAGACGGCGAAGCTTGCGCAGCGCCGCAGCTGCCACGTCACAAAAGGTGAAACGGGAGGCACCGGTGAGGGAACCAATCTTGGGCGCGATGGACGCGCTCTACAACATCTGCATCTGGCTCGCCGGTGCAGCCATTTTTTTCATGTCGCTGATCATTCCGTGGGGCATTTTTGCCCGCTACGTACTGGGCAGCGGCTCGCAGTGGCCGGAGCCAATTTCGATCCTGCTGATGGTGGTGTTCACCTTCATCGGCGCGGCCGCAAGCTATCGTGCTGGCTCGCACATCGCCGTGGCGATGGTCACTGACCGCCTGCCGGCAGGCCTGCAACGCTTCGCCGCACTGGTGGTGCATGTCGTGATGCTGTCGCTGGCGGTTTTCATGGTGGTGTACGGCGCCAAGCTCTGCATGGAAACCTGGGGGCAAAGCATCGCTGAGCTACCTTGGATGCCAGTTGGCTTCAGCTACCTGCCAGTCCCGGTTGGTGGCCTGTTCACCCTGCTATTCGTTCTCGAACACATGACCTACGGCCCGCAAAACAATCGCGCCATCGTGCGCTTCGATCACGATATCGACCACGGCGAAGGAGCGAACTGATGGACGCGCTGGTGCTGCTCGGCAGCTTTGCCGTGCTCATGATCCTTGGCGTGCCGGTTGCCTATGCGCTGGGCGCAGCGGCCATCATTGGCGCCTGGTGGATCGACATTCCGATCGACGCGGTGATGATCCAGATCGCCGCTGGCGTCAACAAATTCTCGCTGCTGGCCATCCCGTTCTTCGTGCTGGCCGGCGCCATCATGGCCGAGGGCGGCATGTCGCGACGGCTGGTGAACTTCGCCAGCGTGCTGGTCGGCTTCATCCGCGGCGGTTTGTCGCTGGTGAATATCCTCGCCTCAACCTTCTTCGGCGCGATCTCCGGCTCGTCGGTGGCAGACACCGCTTCGATCGGCTCGGTATTGATCCCCGAGATGGAGAAGAAGGGCTACCCGCGTGACTTCTCGACGGCGGTCACCGTCAGCGGCTCAGTGCAAGCCATCCTGATTCCGCCCAGTCATAACGCCGTAATCTATTCGCTGGCGGCTGGCGGCACGGTGTCAATCTCGGCGCTATTCATCGCCGGCGTGCTGCCGGGCCTGCTGCTTGGGCTTACGCTGGTGGTGCTGTGTCTCTACACCGCCCACAAGCGCAATTTCCCGAAGGGCGAAGTCATCCCGTTCAAACAGGCCATCAAGATTTGCATCGATGCGCTGTGGGGGCTGATGACGATGGTCATCATCCTCGGCGGCATCCTCTCCGGCATTTTCACCGCCACCGAATCGGCGGCAATTGCCGTGCTGTGGGCATTCTTTGTCACCATGTTCATCTATCGCGACTACAAGTGGCGCGACCTGCCAAAACTCGTACATCGCACGGTGAAAACCGTCACCATCGTGATGATCCTGATCGGCTTTGCTGCCGCCTTTGGTTACATCATGACGCTGATGCAACTACCGCAGCAGATCACCACGATGTTCTCGACGCTGTCGACGGATCGCTACGTGCTGCTGATGTGCATGAACATCATGATGCTGATTCTCGGCACCATGATGGACATGGCGCCGCTGATCCTGATCCTGACGCCGATCCTGATGCCAGTTGTGAAGTCCATTGGCGTCGATCCGGTGCACTTCGGCATGATCATGATGGTAAATCTGTCGATCGGCCTGCTGACGCCACCAGTGGGCGGCCTGCTGTTCGTTGGCAGCGCCGTCGGCAAAATTTCGATCGAAGCACTGGTGAAGGCGCTATTGCCATTCTTTGGTGCACTACTGCTGGTGCTGGCGCTGGTCACTTACGTGCCGGCACTGTCACTGTGGCTACCGCAATTGCTCTTGAGCAAATAGCGCCACACCAGACCATGCAGCGCGGCTAGTGCGCGGGAGCAACACCCGCCACTGGCCGTGTTCATTTCATGGCACCGCTGATGCGTCGGTTTGCTGCACGACAAGGGCGGTTTATCGATCAGCTTTTTGCTGTAAGGCTTATCCAAACAGGGCTGGCCGCCAAGTTCATTGCAGAGTCGGTTTTTGCCAAAACCTGCCGTCAAGCCCTTGTCCCGTGCTGCTTTCAGCAAAAAGCTGCTACTGCTTCAACCCCGGAAACAGCCCGGTCAGCCCGGATGCCAGAATCTCGATCGCCAGCGCCGCAGTGATCAAACCGCCGACGCGGGTGGCGACGTTCATGCCTGTGATGCCGAGCACCACGGACACGCGCTGCGCCGCCCTGAGCGTGAGCCAGGTGATCAGCGCGACGACCGCGATCACCAGCAGCAGCATGCCAAGGTGAGCCACCTGCCCCAGCGTCTTCACGCCGGGATGCGACTGGCCAAACACGATCACCATTGAAATGGCGCCCGGCCCTGCCAGCAGCGGCGTCGCGATCGGCACCACCGCCACCGCATGCTTGCTGTGCGCCTCGGCCTCCTCCTCCGGCGTCTGCCGCTGCCGGCCCGGCGCCGCGTTGAAGCTATCGACCGCTGACAGCAGCAGCAACAGTGCGCCCGCCACTTTGAAGGCCGAGAGCGAAATACCGAAGAAATCCAGCACCGGCCCGCCGCCGAGCAAACCCACCGACAGCACACAGAACACTGCAATCGCCGCAATGCGCGCAATGCGCATGCGATCCTGCGCGGTGGCAGTCGGCGTGAGTGCAAGGAACATCGGCACCGCAATGAACGGGTCCACAATGGCCAGCAGGCCGAGGAAGGATTTCAGGTAGGCGGCGAGTTCCATGCAACGATTATCGTCGGGTTATGGCAGATGGCCGCAGGTGCTCGCGAACGGTCAGCCGGCGTCGTTGTGAGTCAAGCCAGCGCGCCAGCCGCGTTGTAGGAGCGGCTCTGCCGCGACCATCGTTTGCCCAGCAACCATCTTTGGCGTGCCACCACAGTCGCGGCAGAGCCGCTCCCACAGGGCGTCACGCACGACTGAGTCGCCTTCGCTCTCAGCCCGCTCCTGCGTGCCCCACCCCAAACATCTCTTCCTTCAGCTTGGTGAGCTGGTCGCGTAGTTCGGCGGCCTTTTCGAATTCGAGGTTCTTGGCGGCGTCGAACATGGCCTTTTCGAGCTGCTTGAGCGTCTTCTCGCGGCCCTTTTCGTCGAGCGCAGCGAACTCCTTCTTGACCTTGGCATCCTTGGCGGTGCGCTTCTCTTCTTCGGCGTCATAAACGCCGTCGATAAGATCCTTGATCGCTTTTTCCACGCCCTTGGGCACGATGCCGTGCGCCTGGTTGAACGCCATCTGCTTGTTGCGACGGCGCTCTGTCTCACCGATCGCCTTTTTCATCGAATCGGTGATGCTGTCGGCGTACAGGATCGCGGTGCCATTGATGTGCCGTGCCGCACGGCCGATGGTCTGGATCAAGCTGCGTTCGGCACGCAGGAAGCCTTCCTTGTCGGCATCGAGAATCGCGACCAGTGACACCTCAGGAATGTCCAGCCCTTCGCGCAGCAGGTTGATGCCCACCAGCACGTCGAACTCACCCAGCCGCAGGTCACGGATGATCTCCACCCGCTCCACGGTGTCGATATCGCTGTGCAGATAGCGCGCCTTGAGGCCATTTTCGTTCAGGTAATCGGTCAGATCTTCGGCCATGCGCTTGGTGAGCGTGGTCACCAGCACGCGCTCGCCCTTGTCGGCGCGGGCGTGCGCCTCGGCGAGCAGATCGTCCACCTGCGTGGCCACCGGACGCACGTGCAGCACCGGGTCCACCAGCCCGGTTGGGCGCACCAGTTGCTCGGCCACCTGATCGGCGTGCTCCTGCTCGTACTTCTGCGGCGTGGCCGAGACGAAGATCGTCTGCGGCATCAGCTTCTCGAATTCCTCGAACTTGAGTGGCCGGTTGTCCAGCGCGCTCGGCAGCCGGAAGCCGTAGTTGACGAGGTTTTCCTTGCGCGAACGGTCGCCGTGATACATGCCGCCCACCTGGCTCACCGTCACATGCGATTCGTCGATGAACATCAGCGAATTGCGCGGCAAGTAATCAATCAGCGTCGGCGGCGGCTCGCCCGCCTGTCGCCCGCTCATGTGCCGCGAGTAGTTCTCAATGCCCTTGCAGAAGCCAATCTCGGCCAGCATTTCGAGATCGAACCGGGTGCGCTGCTCGATACGCTGCGCCTCAATCAGCTTCATCTGGTCGATGAAAAACTGCTTCTGCTGGCGCAGCTCCTCCTTGATCTTGTCCACCGCCTTGAGCACGTTCGAGCGCGGCGCCACGTAGTGCGAGCCGGGGAACACCGTGAAGCGGCCAATCTTCTGCTTGATATGCCCAGTGAGCGGGTCAAACAGTTGCAACTGCTCGATCTCGTCGTCGAAGAAAGTAACGCGCACCGCCGTCTCGGCGTGCTCGGCCGGGAAGATGTCGAGCACCTCGCCACGCAGGCGGAAGCGGCCACGGGCGAAGTCCATGTCGTTGCGGTCGTACTGCATCTCGGTCAGGCGCCGGATCGCGGCGCGCTGGTCCATCTTGTCACCCTCGCGCAGGTGCAGGATCATTGAGTGATAGTCCACCGGGTCGCCGATGCCGTAGATGCAGGAGACCGACGCCACGATGATGCAGTCCGGCCGCTCCATGATGCTCTTGGTGGCCGAGAGCCGCATCTGCTCGATGTGCTCGTTGATCTGGCTGTCTTTCTCGATGAACAGATCGCGCGACGGCACGTACGCCTCGGGCTGGTAGTAGTCGTAGTAACTGACGAAATACTCGACCGCGTTGTCGGGAAAGAACTCGCGAAACTCGCTGTAGAGCTGCGCCGCCAGCGTCTTGTTCGGCGCCATCACAATCGCCGGGCGCCCGGTGCGCGCAATCACGTTCGCCATCGTGAAGGTCTTGCCGGAGCCGGTCACACCAAGCAGCGTCTGGTACTGCAAGCCCGAGTCGATGCCGTCCACCAGCGTAGCAATCGCCGTGGGCTGGTCGCCTGCGGGTGGATACGGCTGCTCTAGCGAGTAAGGGGAGTTCGGGAAGGTGACGCGCATCGCGGGATTATCACCTGCTGCGCGAAACACTGTCAATGCGTACAGTTTTTGTGCTAAATCACGCTGCGGCGAGGCTAATCGTAGTGAGTCCACATTCTCAGGACCTTCACGATCTTCTCCGCTTCAAGTACCTGATAGACCAACCGATGCTGGATATTGATGCGCCGCGAGTATGCGCCGCTCAGGTCGCCGACAAGTTTTTCATAGGGTGGCGGGTTCTGAAACGGATTGACCGCAAGTACATCCAGCAACTCCTGCGCGTTCCGCTTGAGCCCGCTTGAGGCAAGCTTCTTCGCGTCTTTTTGGGCGTACTTGGTGAAGACGAGTTGCCAGCTCACCAATCGAGCTTCTTGGCAAGCTTGCCGACCGGCTGCGCCATACCATCCTTGATGGACTCACGCATGCCCGGCACCGAGAGCAAATACAGCGTCTCCTGAATCGCGTTCCAATCGTCTTCCGACACCAGCACCGCGTTCGCGCGCTTACCGGTGATCGCGATGGGTTCATGCGAATCTGCCGCCTCGTCGATCAGACGGTAAAGGTTGGCTCGGGCTTCGCTGGCGGTTAGAACGGTGGTCATTTGCAAAGCGTACGCTTTTGCGTACGCACAGTCAAGTAGCCTTGAGGAGCGAAGCGCGTCAAGGCATTTGTCAATCGAACCGTGTCGAAGAGAGCTTTCGGTAGACCTAACGGGAACCCGGACGCGCTTCGCTTCTGCGGGCTACGTTACTAGCCGCCAAACATCAGGCGGTATGTGCGTTTCTTGTTGTCCCTACAGACGCCATAGCCAGTCGCTGAACCGGACCGAACAACGTATTCGCAATCAATGACCGTGCCACGGTTGCCTGTCGCTATGGCGGAACCGCGTTGCAAATCGTTACTGAGATTGACGGTGTAGACGCTGCTAAACGTCGTCCCCCATCCGGTGATTCCTGATGCCACAGTGGTGTATTCCCCCCGGAACGATTCTCCATCCGGCAATGACCCCGTCAAAGGACCTGTACCGCTGCCCGTCCACTTGAATTCAGCATTTGCTACGCCGCCGGAGCCGCCCAAGTCATATATACGCGCATTAATCGTCATGGAGCAGCCATGCAGACCAGCCAAAACAGCCAGACAGAGTGGAACAAGTTTGACCGACCTCTTCATAAGTCCCCCAAAAAGAGTGTGAATTTAGCAGAGTTCGGGCTGAAGACTAATACAGAGGACGGCGCTACTCCTGCTCTGCATTCCCACCCAGACGCGGTATTTCACACCCGAGAGCAGAATCGTCGCCGTACTTTGACCGAAAGACGTCTCGATCAGAGAACGTCAAACAGCGTCCTCGAAATCGTGCTCGGGCGTCAGAGACTTCGACCAAACATCTTGACTCCCAATCGTAAAGCTCGACGACAGTGCCTGTTATTTTCCCTAGCTCTGCAGCAGACACAGCTATCTCGGCCACGTAGTCAAATCCTGTAGACAACCGCACGTGCACTGTGTCCCCGACACGAATCCTGTGACGCCCAACTCCGATTTCATGGTTCTCCACAGCCACTCCTTTAGTACCGTAGCCCGGATGCTCGCATCCGGGTTCCTTTCCTTCTGCCATTCAACCGCCACGACGAAGGCACTGACTGGGTGGCGAGATAGGCCAGTTCGTATCAGTTGGCCCGGATGCGAGCATACGGGCTACGGGTTTACGGTTGCGCGCTACCGCTTCCGCAAAATCGCGTAGAGCAGAATCGCCCCAAACGTAGCCGTCCCAATTCCACCCAGAGTGAATCCGCCAAACTTCAGCGTATAGTCGCCGGTGCCAAGCACCAGCGTGACCGCGGCGACGATGAGGTTGGTGTTGTTGCTGAAGTCCACCTTGTTGTCGACCCAGATCTTGGCGCCAGCGACGGCGATGAGGCCGAACACGACGATGGAGACACCGCCCATCACCGCGAGTGGTATGGCCTGGATCAACGCACCGAATTTCGGCGAGAAGCCGAGCAGGATGGCGATGAGGCCAGCGACGACGAAGATCAGCGTCGAGTAGATTTTGGTGGCGGCCATGACGCCGATGTTCTCGGCATAGGTCGTTACCCCCGTTCCGCCGGCAGCGCCGGAGACCATCGTTGCCACGCCGTCGCCGATGAAGGCACGGCCCATGTACTGGTCGAGGTTCTTGCCTGTCATCGCCGACACCGCCTTGACGTGTCCGAGGTTCTCGGCGATCAGAATGATGGCCACCGGCACGATCAGCAGCATCGCGTTGGCGTCAAACGTGGGGGACACGAAGTTCGGTGCACCGAACCACGCGGCGTTGGCCACGCCGGAGAGGTCGATCGCTTTGCCGAGCCCCATGCCGTTGGTGAGGATGGCGTACACGATGCTCGCGAGAATGAGCCCGACGAGGATCAGCAGCCGCTGCATCAACCCCTTCGTGTACACCGCCACCAGGCCCACACAGACAAACGTCACCGCCTGCATCCACGCATCGAACGGCGTCGGCGCCATGTTCTTGATCGGGATGCCGGCGAGGTTGAGGCCGATCACCGCAACCACGGCACCGGTAACGACCGGCGGCATGAACTTTTCGATCCAGCCGACGCCGATCATCTGTACGATGAGGCCGATCACCGCAATCGCGGCGCCGCAAGCGATGATGCCACCCAGCGCAACCGCGAGATTCGAGTTCGGTCCCTTGCCCGCATACGCGGTCGCCGCGATCACCACCCCGATGAACGCGAAGCTGGAGCCCAGGTAGCTCGGCACTTTACCGCCGACGATCAGAAAGAAAATCAGTGTTCCAACGCCGCTCATCAGAATGGCGACGTTCGGATCAAAGCCCATCAGGATCGGCGCCAGCACCGTGGCGCCGAACATGGCGATGACGTGCTGAATGCCCATCGCGACCGTCGCCCCATACGGCAGCCGCTCGTCGGGTGCGACGATGCCGCCCGAGTTGTTCTCTTTCCAGCTGAAAAGTCCCATCGTATTTCCTCTCGTGATGACGTATTGGAAGTTGTTGTCCGGCCCGTTGTGCAGGCCAGCGTCGTTTGTAGCGACAGAACGGCGGGGGCGCAATAGGCGTGCCAAATTTCCCTGTCGCCGGGCGCCCCGCGTGGGCGTTGCGACAAAGGTCCTTGGCGAAGTCAATACACGCAACCGGGTTAATCAGCCATGCGAAAATGTTCTTCCGGCCACCCTGGATGTTGCAACGATGACCGCTGAATCCTCGACCAAACACGCCGACGCGCGCGCCGCCGCCGAGCGCGACTTGGCGTCCATGCCAGCCTCCGAGCGGGTGCGAACCCGCATCAAGGCCGCCGGACAGCGTTTTCACGCCAACGACAACATCAGTGAATTCATTCGCGACGGCGAAGCTGCCGAGTTGCAGGCCGAGGTGGAAACAAAGATGCGCGAGGTGTTGAGGAGCCTCGTCATCGATACCGAGAGCGACCACAACACACAGGACACCGCCAAGCGCGTCGCGAAGATGTTCCTGAATGAAGTGTTTCGTGGCCGTTACACCGCGCAGCCCTCGGTCACCGAATTCCCCAACGTAGAGCACCTGAACGAGCTGATGATCGTCGGCCCGATCACCATCCGCTCGGCCTGCTCGCATCACCTGTGCCCGATCATGGGACGCGTGTGGATCGGCGTGATGCCCAACCAGCATTCCAACCTGATCGGCCTGTCAAAGTACGCGCGCCTCGCGGATTGGGTGATGAGCCGCCCGCAGATTCAGGAGGAAGCGGTGAGCCAGCTCGCCAACCTGCTGCAGGAAAAGATTCAGCCGGATGGCCTCGCCGTGGTGATGGAGGCCGATCACTTCTGCATGCAGTGGCGCGGCGTCAAGGATGTTGACTCGAAGATGATCAACAGCGTGATGCGCGGCTCGTTCCTGAAAGACGCCAACCTGCGTCGCGAATTTCTCGCTTTGATTGATAGCCGAAAGTCCTGATCATGCTCGTCCGTCTCGTCTATGCCAGCCGCGCCAAAGCGACGCTGACGCCCGCCCAGTTCGAAGATATCCTCGCCGTCTCCCGCCGCAACAACCCGGCCAATGGCATTACCGGGGTGCTCTGCACCAACACATTCATCTTTCTGCAAATGCTGGAGGGCGGTCGCAAGGAAGTCAGCGAAACCTACAACCGGATCGCCAGAGACCCGCGTCATCATGACGTTCAGTTGTTGCACTTCGAGGAAATCATGGCGCGCAAGTTTGCCGACTGGTCCATGGGCAAGGTGAGCTTTGACCGCCTCAATATGGCGGTGCTGCTGAAGCACTCGGCGAAGGCGGTGCTTGATCCCTATGCGGTGTCGGGCGCCGTATCGGTGGCCCTGATCGAAGAGTTGATGCAGACGGCGGCGGTGTCCTGAGCCGCCGCAGCACGGATCGCGTCGCGACTACGACGCTTTCTTGCCTTCGCCCTTCATTGCTTCCAGTCGGGCGACGTCAACCTTGCCAAGCAGGGCCTTGACGTCGTTCATTTCCACGCCTTCGGCATTCACCTCAACCATGAAACGGTTGCCGACGACCATCTGCACCTCGCCGCGCTTGCTGTCCTTGCTCCACTTTTCGTGAATCTTGCGGCCACCGACGGTGGAAGTTTTCTCGTAGCCGTCGCCGGACTCCTTGTCCACCTCGACGTTGAGCCAGACGTTGGCCAGCGCGAACGGGCCGGCGAGTGAGCCCGGATCGGTAATCTCGAAGCGCACGCGCTTGTTGCCGTCGGCGGTGCGGAACGACTGCTTCGCCTCAGACACTGAAATGCCGAAAGCATTGTTCTTCTCGCCCGAGCCTTCGCCCTTTTCAAAGCCTGGCAGCTCCTGCGGCAGCGCCTCCTTGAGCTTGCGGAAGTCCACCGGCTCATACGAACCGCCGCCGGCGGCGCCCGCCAGCCCACCCAACGCCTTCATCGCCTCGCCGACAGCCGCGCCCACATCGCCCTTGGCGGCGGCAGCCTCGGCGCGTTTGCCTGCTGCCTCCATCTCCTTGGCGGCCTGATCGAGCTTTTTCAGCGCCTCCTCACGCGCCACCTGCTCGGGGCTGGGGCCGCAGGCGGTGACAGACAGTGCAACGAGGACGACAGCGAGCAATGGGCGGGACATGGATCAACTCCGGATTAATGCAATGAGCTGGACAAGTAGACGAATTTGCGGCCGCAATCATGCCATCAACGCGCGACCGCCGTCGTGTATCGCCACACAACGCCGACGCCGGTAGCGTTTTACTCCCTGCATATGTCCTCGAGTTGCTGCCACAGCGTGGGCTCTTCCGCCTGTTCCGATGCGGGGGCCGACGGGCGAAGCGCGTCTGGTGTGAATGTCGCCAGCATTTGATCCGCCATCTGCCGCGCCCACTGCCGGCCCGCTTCGTCGACGGCGGGAAGAACGCGCTCCACTGCGGCATGTGCCTGGCCATATGCCGCGGTCGATCCGGGACGCTCGGCCTCGCGGCGAAGCATCACCCCCTCGCGTACGTAGGCATACATGAGCGCACGAGTCGGATCTGCCGGCAGCGCACGCAGGCCCAGCGCCTGAAGTACGTTCGGACCGTGGTGGCCGTACTCCCATGTCAGCGACGTGATCGCGTTGAGATCGCCGCGTTGCGCAAGCGCCTCGGTCAGCGAACCCGAATAGCGAAGGTAGGCGATGACCGCATCGACAGAGGTATTGGGTTCACCAAAGTCAACCGGCGGCCATTGCGAAAATAGCAGCATCGCCGGCTCATAGCCCAGCAACGCCGATTGCAGCAGATACCGCCACGCGGCGTCCGGCGGCATCGCCGGCGCCCCCGCACACTCGCGGGCAAGGGCGGATGCACTGGTGCGAGAGTGCTCCAGTGCGCGCAACATTTCGGGCGATGGAATACTGCCGCGCTCGTGATGCAAGGCCACGCCGGCAGACAGCTGGGTAATGCTGTCGCGAACGACGCCAGGCAGGAAGTTGCATTTGGTTGCCTGAGCACTCAGGATGCAGGCTGCTCGGGCGTTGCCCGCATCCGCCAGCGTCTGCAGCCGCGCCAATGCAGCACCGTCCATTGCACCGCGGATGTGAGGCAATGCAGCGCGGTCATCAGCACTTCGCTCGCGATAAGCGTCGACGCTCGACATATGCATAGCAGCAACGCCCGCTGCCTCACTGGCGCCACCAAGGCGGGCGGGCGCGCCAGCGCGGCGTGCATCGTCACCCGAAACGGCCACCTTCCGGGTAGCAGCCAATGTTGCGGCCTTTGTTGCAACCTGATCAATGCGCTGGGTCGCGAGCTGCCAGCGCAATACAAGCAGTGCGACAACGAGAATCAGCAACCCAGCCAGTACCACTGCGACACGCTTCGTGCGGCGAAAGCGCGGGGTTTGGTTGGCGTCGCTCATTTCCCGGTACTGTACCGTTCGCGACGAAATTGGCGGTGGGGCGGCTACGCCGTGCCGCCCACCGTCAGGCCTTCAATACGCAGCGTCGGCTGCCCGATCCCGACCGGCACGCTCTGGCCTTCCTTGCCACAGACGCCGATGCCTTCGTCGAGCGCCATGTCGTTGCCGATCATGGTAACGCGGGTGAGGGCATCGGGGCCGTTGCCGATCAGCGTGGCGCCCTTGATCGGGTACATCAGCTTGCCGTTTTCGATCTTCCAGGCTTCGTCCATGGTGAAGACGAACTTGCCGCTGGTGATGTCCACCTGCCCGCCGCCGAAGTTGACGGCGTAGATGCCGTTTTCGACGCTGGCGATGATTTCCTGCGGATCATGCTGGCCGCCCAGCATGTAGGTGTTGGTCATGCGCGGCATTGGCAGGTGCGCGTAGCTCTCGCGGCGGCCATTGCCGGTGGGCGCGACGCCCATCAGGCGGGCATTCATGGTGTCCTGCATGTACCCCTTGAGGATGCCGTCCTCGATCAGCACCGTGGCGTGCGTCGGCGTGCCTTCGTCGTCCACGGTGAGCGAGCCGCGACGGTCCTTGAGGGTGCCGTCGTCCAGTACCGTCACGCCGGGCGCGGCGACACGTTCGCCGATGCGACCAGTGAACGCCGAGGAGCCCTTGCGGTTGAAGTCGCCTTCGAGACCGTGACCAATCGCTTCGTGCAGCAGCACGCCGGGCCAGCCGGGCCCGCAGACGACCGGCATCACACCCGCTGGGGCGGGACGGGCATCAAGGTTCAGGATCGCCATGTCCACCGCTTCGTGAGCGCGCTTGGTGATGAATTCGCTATCGAAGTGCTCGAAGCCGTAACGACCGCCTCCACCAGAACGGCCCTGCTCACGCTTTCCATTGCTTTCGACTATGGCGGACACGTTGAGGCGGCACAACGGCCGCACATCGGCAGCGATCACACCATCCGTACGCATCACCAGCATCACCACATGCTCGCAGGCCAGGTTCACCATCACCTGCGTTACGCGCGGGTCACGGGCGCGGGCGATGCGCTCGGCTTCGCGCAGCAGGGCGATCTTGGCGTCGTCGCTGATTGAGGCCAGCGGATCGGCAGCCGTGTAGAGCGCCGGATGCACCGTCTTGCCATTCACTGCGACCGAAGCGCTCTGCCCGGCGCGGCCGATCGCCGCAACCGTATTGGCGGCTTCGGTGATGGACGCCAGACCGATGTCGCCAGAGTAGGCGAACGCCGTCTGCTCGCCGGTGATCGCGCGCACGCCCACCCCGGATTCAATCGAAAAACTGCCGCTTTTGACGATGCCCTCTTCCAGCGACCAGGACTCGGACTTGTGATGCTCAAAGTAAAGATCGGCGAACTCCACGCCGCGTTTGCTCAAGCCGCCAAGCGTGGCGGAGAGCTGGTCGAGCGAGAGGTTGGCGGGGGCGAGCAGCAGCGATTGCGCGGTAGCGAGAGAGGCAGACATCAAACAGTCGTCGGAGGAAAAACGCGGTGAGGGTAGCACAGGCGTTGCCGGCCCATTCGCTGTCGGCAGCCGACCACTACAACGATTAACTTTCGTCAAGAATGCACAGTGGCTGTGGGCTTTAGCGCACTTTTGATGGCGGGTCGACTTTCACCGCTTTAGCGCCTCAAGCCCTTATGCAATGGTCATTCCCGCATAAAGCTGACAGGGTGCAATTGGTGCATTTCGCTATGCCGGGGCGTGTCTATCGAATACGGTGCGAACAACAAACAGGCGCAGCAGCCGCTTCTGAGGGGAAATCAATGCAGCACAGCAGCGCCACCGCGGGCGGGCGTCCATTTGGCCAGTCGTTTTTTCGCGGCCCACAGTATCACCCCAGCCTGCGCCGCCAGATGCGCTCCGCCAGCCTCGCCGGACTCACATTGGCGACGTCTCTGATGCTGCTCAGCCACCCGGCGCAGGCCGTGCTGGCTCCCGATCAAGCGGGCATGCTGTCCAAAGCATCCCTTTCGGCGGTGCCTTTCGTAGCCAACGCCGGCCAGTGGGACGCGCGCGCCGCGTTTGCCGCTCCGACCTTTGCCGGTACGCTGTTTGTGACCACCGACGGTCAGCTCGTCTACAGCTTGCCCCCGGCCCGCAAAACTGCCACCGGCGGCTGGGCTCTCAGCGAATCCTTCGTCTCGGCCACTGGCAAACGGATCATCACGGCGCCGGTCGGCGATCAACCCGGCGCTACCCGCACCAGCGACTTCACCCACACGCATGCGAAGGCGTCCGCGCACAGCACCTCTGGCTATCAGCGCGTCAACCTCGGCGACATCTACCCCGGCGTCAACGTGCAACTGCGCGCGACGCGCAACAACGCGGGTGCGAACGTCGAAAAAATCTTCACCGTCGCGGCGCAGCACGACCCGAAGCAAATCCGCATCAAACTCGATGGCGCACAAAAGCTCGAAATCAACGACAAAGGCGAACTCATCGCCCACACCGGCAACGGCCCGGTCGCCTTCACCGCGCCAATTGCGTTTCAGGAAACAGCGTCGGGCGAGCGCACACCGGTGCCCGTCGCCTACGCGCTTGATGCTTCGCAGCAGCGCTACGGCTTCACGCTGGGTGAATATGACGCCAGCCGCCCACTCGTGATCGATCCGCTCCTCGCTTCGACCTATCTCGGCGGCACCGGCTACGATCAAGTCAATGCCATCGCGGTGCATCCGCATTCGGGCCAGGTGTATGTCGCCGGGATTACCAATTCGCCAGGCTTCCCGCAGACGGCGAGCGGCGCGCAGACGAGCGCTACAGGCACGTCCTGCGTCGTCAGTCGCTACAGCGCTGACCTGCAACAGTTGTTGCAGTCCACCTATCTCGGCAACGGTGACGTTCGCTGTAACGCCATCGCGTTTCATCCGGGCAGTGGTGCGGTGTATGTAGCGGGACAAGTCGCGGGCACGTCGACGTTCCCGGCAGGCAGCACGACCAACGCGCTTCAGCCCACTCACGCGGGCGCTGGCGACGCGAATGCTCAAGACGGCTTTGTCGCGCAGCTGAGTGCAGATTTGCGCACGTTGACGAAAGCAACGTTTTTTGGCGGTGCCGGGCTGGGCGAGGAAATTAACGCCATCGCTGTGCATCCTCACACGGGTTTCGTTCATGTCGTCGGTTCAACCAGTTCCGCTGTGCTGCCGGGCACGCTAGTGGGATCGCAAACTTCGTTTGGCGGCCTTTTTGACGCCTTCGCTGCACGCCTGCCTGCCGATCTGTCTGGGCCGGCCACAACGACTACGCGCTACACCTTTATCGGGGGCACCAACACCGAAATCGGCAATGCATTGGCGATCGATCCGCGCTCGGGGGATATCTTTGTCGCGGGATTGACCGGCGGCGGACTGCCCGCCGCCATGCTCGCGGGCGCCGCGCAGGCAGTGATCGGCGGCTCTCAGGACGCTTTCGTCGCGCGACTCAAACAGGACCTTTCGGCCCTGATGCGTGCGACCTATCTGGGCGGTTCCGGCGGCGACAGCGCGCATAGCGTTGCCGTGCACCCCGTCAGCGGAGAGGTTATCGTCGCCGGAAGCACGTTCTCGAGCGATCTGCCGCAACGCGCGGGCGGTGCACAGTCGACCTTTGGCGGTGGTTTAAACGATGGTTTTGTCAGCCGCTTGAGCCCCGATCTCACGGCCATTCTGCAATCCACGTATCTCGGTGACACGGGAAACGACTGTTCTTCCTCGTGCCGGGTCGGCATTCATCCACAGACTGGAGAAATCTTCGTGCTGGGCGATACCGACGGTGGCCTGCCTGCCGCGCTGGTCGCCGACGGCTATCAGAGCACCTACGGCGGCGGGAGCTACGACGCCTTCATCGTGCGTCTGAACGCCGCGCTGACCGCGCGCCGCGCAGGCACCTATCTGGGCGGGACGGGGTATGACTCCCCGATCGCGTTCGCCGTGGCGCCCGATGGCGGCAGCGTGTATCTGGCGGGATTTAATAATTTCGGAGGTTTCCCGACCGTTAACGCGCAGCAAGGGACCTTTGGCGGCGGCGGTGACGGTTTCGTGAGCCGCCTTTCCACCGATCTGACAGCCGTGAACCGTATTCCGAATCCGTTCAATTTCATTCATCAAAGCAACGTGCCACCGAACAGTGTGCGCACGTCCAACGAAGTTCGACTGACGATCACGCCCACGCCGCCGAACAATCAGCAAACGGCCTACGTGACCGGCGCGGTCGGCAGCGAGTTTTGCATCGCTACACAGCCCGGCGTATGCGTGACGCCCAACGTGGGCTGCGCATCACCGTGTTTTTCCACCGGCTGGTTCTCCGGATCGTGGGATTTTCTGTCGGGCGACTACATCGCCGTACGCCACACCAGTGCCAACCCCGGCGGCACCGCCGAAACGACACTCATCATCAGCGGCACCGCCTACCCATTCCGCAGCTCCACGGGCAACGCCAACATCGCCTGCAATCTCGATATGAGTGGCGACAACACGCTCTCGGCCCCACTGGAAGGGCTGATCCTCGTGCGCGCGATGCTGGGCTTTGGCGCAGACGCCATCATCGCGGGCACCGGCATACCGGCGTGGAACCCGGTGCGTAAACGGCTCAACCAATTCTGCGGGACGAACTTCCCTTACTCGCCGTCGGCGTTTCAGTAGCTTCGCTGCGTTGTGGTTTGACCGAGCGTGCGCTGCGCCACCCGGTCAGCGCGCACGGCGATAGCGGCGGCGCCATCGATCACCGGTGGGCGCCGCCTGGGTCAGGCCAGATGCTTCTTGAAGTGCTCGATGGTGCGATCCCACGACAATTTGGCGGCGGCCTCGTTGTAGCGCGGCGTCGAGTTGTTGTGGAAGCCGTGCTGTGTGTCGGGATAGATGTGCGCCTCGTAACGGGTGCCGGCTGCCTTTAGCGCCGCTTCGTACGCCGGCCACATGCCGTTGATGCCGTCGTCCTTGGCGGCAAAGTGGATCAGCATGGCGGCCTTGATCTTGCCTACGTCGGCCGTCGCCGCTGCGGCGCCGTAGTACGGCGCTGATGCCTGCAGGTCGCTGCCCATCGCGGTGGCGAGGAAGTTGCTGGTGCCGCCGCCCCAGCAGAAGCCGGTGACGCCGAGCTTGCCGGTGGAGAGCTTGTGCGCCTTGAGCCATTTGGCGCCGTTGAGCATGTCGGTGCGCAGCTTGGCCTGATCGAGCTTGGCCTGCAGCGTGCGGCCATCGTCGTCATTGCCGGGATAGCCGCCGAGCGGTGCCAGCCCATCCGGCGCCAGCGCCAGGTAGCCGGCGGCGGCGGCGCGGCGCGCGACGTCCTCGATGTAGGGGTTCAGGCCACGATTTTCGTGGATGATGAGCACCGCGGGGAACGGGCCGTTGCCGGTGGGCTGCACGAGGTAGCCGCGCATGTCCTTGCCGTCGCCGTTGCCGCCGGGTGACGGGTAGGTCACGTAGCTTGCCTTGATACGCGGATCGGTGAACGAGATGGTCTGCGCCTTGGCGTATTGCGGCAGCAGCGAGGTCGCCATCGCCAGCGCGGGGATGCCCAGCGCAGCGAGCGCCGAGGCGCGTTTGAGGTATTCGCGACGGTCAATCTTGCCGTGGCAATACTCGTCGTAGAGATCGTAGACGCGCTGGTCAATCTCGATCTGGGTCACCGGCTGGGACTGTTGCTGCTGGCTCATGGCGCTACTCCGCTTGATTGAAGCGTTCACTGTAGCGCGTCAACCGCTACTGCGGTAGCGGGGAAACAATCGCCGTGGCTAACGACTTTTATCGCTAACCCGCATTGGCTATGGGCTCAGGCGGCGGAATGAGGCCTAGTCGAGTAACGTGCGATTCACCGTCCGAGCCCCTGTCCGATAAGGCTTTCATCGAAAAGCTGATGAGTGGCACTCAAGCTGGCGACACGGTTAGGGCTCAACCAGCAGTGTGGGCTAGCCGCGTAGGGTGGGCAACTCGTTGCCCACGTGCCTGCCAAGGGGAGCCCTACCGCTTGCCCAGATAAGTAGCGATCACCCGCTCGTCATGCAGCAGGTCTTCCGCCTTGCCTTCGAGGCTCAGGTCGCCGGTTTCGAGCACGTAGCCATAGTCGGCCGTCTGCAGCGCGGCGCGGGCGTTTTGCTCGACCAGCAGCACCGAGAGCCCGGTCTCGCGCAGCCGCGAGATGGTGGCGAGGATGTCGCGGGTGATCAGCGGCGCCAGCCCGAGACTTGGCTCGTCGAGCAGCAGCAGCTTCGGCTTGCCCATCAGCGCGCGGCCAACCGCGAGCATCTGCCGCTCGCCGCCGGACATGGTGCCCGCCAGTTGCGGCAGGCGCTCCTTGAGCCGCGGGAACAGCGCAAACACCTCTTCCATGGTGTTCGCCAGCGCGGCTCGCGATTCACCCGCCCGGCGCCGTGAAAAGCCGCCCAGCTCAAGGTTTTCCTGCACGGTCATGTCGGCGAACAGCTCGCGCTTTTCCGGCACCAGCGAGATGCCGCGGCGCACCAGCGCCTCGGTGTCACGGCCGTCGATGCGCTCGCCGGCGAATCGCACTTCGCCCTTCGCCGGCAACAGGCCCATGATGGCGCCCAGCAGTGTGGTCTTGCCGGCGCCGTTGGGGCCGATGACCGTCGCAATCTGGCCCTTCGGCACCTTGAGCGACACACCGCGCACGGCCTCCACCTGGCCATAGGCAACGTGGATGTCGGCAACTTCGAGTAGTGCTTCGCTCATCATCAGGCTCCGAGATAGGCTTCACGCACGGCAGGGTCGGCCTGCACGGCCTCCGGCAGGCCCTGCGCCAATTTCTGCCCGAAATTGAGTACCACCAGACGGTCGACCAGACCCATGACGAAGTCCATGTCATGCTCCACCAGCAACACGGTCATGCCCTCGCCTTTCAGCGTCTTGATCAGCGCGGCGAGCTGCTGCTTTTCGGCATAGCGCAGGCCCGCGGCCGGCTCGTCGAGCAGCAGCAGGATCGGGTCTGCCGCCAGTGCGCGGGCAATCTCCACCACGCGCTGTTTGCCCAGCGGCAGGCTGCCGGCGGCGTCGTGTGCGTGCTCGGCGAGGCCTACGCGCTGCAACTGGCGCACGGCTTCGGCGAAGGCGGCCTCTTCTTCCGCCTTGTTCAGGCGCAGTGCGGAGGGGATGACCCCCTTGCTGCCGCGCAGGTAGGCGCCCAGCGCCACGTTCTCGACCACCGTCATGGTCTGCACCAGCTTCACATGCTGGAAGGTGCGGCCCAAGCCCAGCTTCGCGATTGAGCTTGCGGTTTCGCCAATCAACTCGTGGCCCATGAATTTGATTGACCCGGAGGTAGCCTCGAGCGCGCCGGAAATCAGGTTGAAGCAGGTGCTCTTGCCGGCGCCGTTCGGGCCGATCAGCCCGACCACTTCACAGGCTTTGACGTCGAACGACACATCGTTGACGGCAACCAGCCCGCCGAAGGTCTTGCGTGCGGTGTCCACTTCTAGCACCGGGGTGCCGGCAGCCGGCATATTGCGATGCTGCAGGTGGTCCGCTGCCGCCGGCAAGGGCCGCTTCGGCGAAGGCACAAAGCGCTGCAGATACGGCAGCAGGCCTTCGCGGGCGTATTGCAGCAACAGCACCAGCAACACGCCGAACACGATGATCTCGAACTGACCCGCCTCACCCAGCAGCTTCGGCAGCAAGTCCTGCAGCCAGGTCTTGAGCAGCGTGACCAGCGTGGCACCAAGCACCGCGCCCCACACACTGACGGCACCGCCAACCACGGCCATGAACAGGTACTCGATGCCCTGATTGATGCCAAACGGCGTCGGGTTCACAAAGCGCTGCAGGTGGGCATACAGCCAGCCAGACAAACAGGCCAGCACGGCGGCGATGACAAACACGGCCGTCTTCATCCGCCCCGGGTGCACACCGAACGCCTCCACCATCGTGCTGCCCTGCTTCAGCGCACGAATCGCGCGGCCGGGCCGCGAATCCAGCAGATTGGCGGCGCACCAGAGCGCCCCCAGCACCACCAGCCATATGAAATAGTAGAAGTGGTCTTCCTTCTCCAGCGTGTAGCCGAAGATCGATACCGGGGGCACGCCGGTGAGACCGGTGAAGCCACCAAAGCTCTCAATGGTGCCCATCAGAAAGTAGAGCGAAATGCCCCACGCGATGGTGGCCAGGGGCAAGTAGTGCCCGCCCATCGACAGCGTGATAATGCCCAGCACGTAGCCAATCACCAGCGTGATGGCGATGGCAATGAACAGCGTGATCCATGGCGACATGCCGTATTGGGTCGTGAGCACCGCCGTGGTGTAGGCGCCGAGCCCGACGAAGGCGGCCTGCCCGAAGCTGATTTGCCCGGCGACGCCAGTGAGCAGCACCAGTCCGAGTGCTACCAGGCTGTACAGCCCGATGTAGTTGAGCAGCGTGACGTAGAAGGCCGGCGCCAGCAACGGCGCCGCAGCGATGACGGCCACGGCAGCGGCAACCAGAACACGAGGTTTCATCTCACTCCTCCTCGTGGTGATGGGTGGTCAGCGAGCGCCACAACAGGATCGGCAGGATCAGCGTGAAGACGATCACCTCCTTGTAGGCGCTGGCCCAGAACGATGAAAATGACTCGATGAGGCCGACAAAGATCGCGCCAGCAGCGGCGATTGGGTAACTCGCCAATCCGCCCACGATGGCGCCGACGAAGCCTTTCAGGCCGACCAGAAAGCCAGAGTCGTAGTAAACCGTGGTGATCGGGCCAATCAGCAGGCCGGACATGGCGCCGATTGCCGCCGCCAGCGTGATGCTCAGGCTGCCGGCGAAGTTGGGGCTGACGCCGACCAGGCGGGCGCCAGTGCGGTTCGCGGCCGTGGCGCGAAGCGCCTTGCCGAACAGCGTGTATTTGAAGAACAGCCCCATCGCCACCACCAGCACGGCGGTAAAAGCGTAGACCAGCAGGCTCTGGCCGGAGATGTTGATGCCACCGATGCTGAATGTCTCGTTGGTGAACGCTGAGGTGCGGGCGCCTTCTGCGCCAAAGAACAGCAGGCCGAGCCCGGTCAGCACGAAGTGAACCGCGACCGAAACGATCAGGAGCGTCAGCACCGGCGCCGTCGCCACCGGCTGGAACGCCAGCCGATACACGGCTGGCCCCATCGCGGTGACTGCCAGCACCGTTGCCAGCACCTGCAGCAGAAAACCCGCCTGCATGGCATGCACGCCCCACACCAGCGCTGCAGCGACCATGCTGGGCAGCGCCGAGCCAGCCATCGCGCGCAGCATGCGCCGCACATCGCTGCGGTAGGTCAACACCTCCGCCACGGCGGCCGTCACGCCCAGCGCCAGCAGCAGCCAGACGGTGCCGGGCAGCTTGTTCTGCTCGAACGCCGCCAGTGTCAGCACCGTGAAGGCGACGAACTCACCCTGCGGCACAAAGATCACCCGCGTCACCGCGAATACCAGCACCAGTGCGAGCGCCAGCAGGCAGTAAATGGCGCCATTGGTCAGGCCATCCTGGGCAAGCAGCGCAGCAATTGAAAAGTCCATCGGTCAGCTTTCGGCAGTCGGCAACGGGGACGGATATTCTGACAAGGCCCGCGACGGTCGGCGAACCTCAAAAAAAGGGCGAACCGGTATCCCGGATCGCCCCATCCTCAGTGACGCTAGACCGACGTTACTTCGTCGCCAGCGCCCACTTGCCGTCCTTGATCATGAACATCGTGCGGCCACGGTTATCGAGGCCGTTGTGTTCGGTCGCGGACATGTTGAACACGCCGTGCACGCCGACCACTTCCTTGGTGTTCTCCAGCGCATTGCGCAGTGCGGCGCGGAACTCCTTGGTGCCAGGCTTGGCGCCAGACTTGAGCGCGACCGGAACCGCCTTGTCGAGCACGAGGTACGAGTCCCAGGCGTGGCCGCCGAAGGTCGTGCGCGGACCGAACTTGGCTTCGTACTGCGTGATGTAGTCCTTGGCGACTTTCTTGATCGGGTTGCTGTCCGGCAGTTGCTCATAAGCGAGCATCGGGCCGGCAGGCAGGAAGGCGCCGTTGCCGTCCTTGCCGACGACGCGCAGGAAGTCCGAGTTGCCGACGCCGTGCGTCTGATACAGACGGCCCTTGTAGCCGCGCGCGACCAGCTCTTTATGCGGCGTGGCAGCCGGCGTGCCGGAGCCGACGATCAGAATGGCATCAGGCTTGGCCGAGATCAGTTTGAGCGTCTGGCCAGTGGTGCTGGCATCAGTACGGTTAAAGCGCTCGATCGGATCAAGCTTGATACCGGCCGTTTCTGCCGAACGCTTCATTTCAACCAGCCAGCCCTCGCCGTAGGCGTCGTTGTAGCCAATGAAGCCCATCGTCTTGATGCCGGCCGCTTTGGCGTGAACCGCGATAGCGTCGGCCATCAGCGAGTCATGCTGCGAAACCTTGAACACCCACCTGGTCTTCGGATTGGCGATGTCGACGATGCGCGCCGAGCCGCCAAGCGAAATGTTCGGGGTTTCACCCTCAGCAACGACGTCGATCATCGCCATGGCGTTCGGCGTGGTGGTCGAACCAACGATCACGTCCACCTTGTCTTCGGTGATCAGCTTCTTGGTGTTGGTCACCGCTTTGGTAGTGTCCGATGCATCGTCGAGCACGACGTAGGTGACGTCGAGTCCGCCGATCTTCTTCGGCATCAGGTCAACCGTGTTTTTCTCAGGGATGCCCAGCGAGGCCGCCGGACCGGTCAGCGACAGCGTCAGGCCGACCTTGAGTTGTGCGTGTGCTGCCGATGCAGCGAGCGCGGCCGCTACCGCAGCGCAAAGTACCTTGACCATTCGAACCTCCTTATGAATCTCCGGGTCAATCCAGCGATTTAGTTATCAAGTATAAGCAATTTTGAGGATTTGCAACCATCGAAAACTGCAGAAAAATGCATATGACGCACTGTTACCCTCAACCCACGTCTCACGCATTTTGAACGCGTGTTTACGGGTAGCCAAGGGCGTAAACCCGTCTGCAGCAAGGCAGCCACAGACCCAAGCCCCAAGTTTAGCGGCCTGCAAAAGAAAAACCGACCAAGTGGTCGGTTTTTCTTTTTGGACGACAGTCAGACTGTCGCACGGGTGCGGCATCGCCGCGCCCGAAGCCCCTATTTCTTGAGGCTGTCGCGGATCTCGCGCAGCAGCAGCACGTCTTCGGGTGTCGGCGCCGGCGCGGCCGGGGCAGCTGGTTCTTCCTTCTTCATCTTGTTCATGGCCTTGACCATCAGGAAGATGATCCAGGCCAGGATAATGAAGTTGATCAGCACGGTAATGAAGTTGCCGTACGCAAAGGTGGCGATGCCAGCTTTCTTGAGATCAGCCAGCGCGGTCAGCTTGTTCGGGTTGTCGCCGAGCACGATCAGCATGCTGGAGAAATCGAGGCCGCCGAAGATTTTGCCGACGATCGGCATGATCAGATCACCTACAGCCGAATCGACGATCTTGCCAAAGGCGCCGCCAATGATGACGCCCACGGCCAGATCCATCACATTGCCTTTCAGGGCAAAGGTTTTGAACTCTTCCATCATCGACATGCCAGTTTCTCCTCAGTGTGATTGGCTCGTTGCCCGCTAGATAGCGGAATCCCCGGTTTCTCCCGTGCGGATGCGGACCACCTGCTCCACTGCCGACACGAAAATCTTGCCATCGCCGATCTTGCCGGTGCGCGCAGCCTTGATGATGGCCTCGACCACCCGCTCCACGTCCTGGTCACCCACGATCAGCTCAACCTTGGTCTTGGGCAGAAAGTCCACCACGTATTCCGCACCGCGGTACAGCTCGGTGTGGCCGCGTTGACGCCCGAAGCCCTTGACCTCAGTAACCGTCAGGCCGGTAATGCCTGCCTCGGCCAGGCCCTCACGCACCTCGTCGAGCTTGAACGGTTTGATGATTGCTTCAATCTTTTTCATGCACGCTCCTCTATCGTGACCCGCCAGTTGCGACACGAAATCGCCGCAACACACTGCCCGCAGTATGCCAGACGGGTGCCGGGCGACAGAAGCGCCGAAGAGTATGCGTCAAGCAGTCGTTGTCGGGCGCATAGCCTTTGAAGAAAAGACAAATCCTAACGACAGCTAAGGCGATCAGGCCTTGATGGCGTCCGGCAGCACCGCCGTCACCTCTATTTCCACCTTGGCTCGCGCCTCGACCAGACGAGAGACCTCGACGCAGCTCATGGCCGGAAAATTGCGGCCCATGACCTCGCGGTACACCGCGCCCAGTTCCTTGAGCCGGGCAACGTATTCGTCACGATCAATGATGTACCAGGTCATGCGCACCATGTGCTCGGCTCCTGCGCCGCCGGCTTGGAGGACGGCGAGGATGTTGCGCAGCGCCTGCGCGGTCTGCGCGATGAAATCGTCGGTTTCGAACTGCTGCTGGCCATTCCAGCCAATCTGGCCGCCAACAAAAATCATCGTGCCACGCGCGGCGATGCCGTTGGCGTACCCCTTCGGCGGCAGCCAGTCGGGCGGTTGCAGGAATTTCATGATTGTTTTGCCTCCTGTGCCGTTGCGGATGCCGATGCGATCAACGCGTTGCGTTCCATTTCGCGCAGGCGATGGCGCTGCAGTTTGCCCGTCTCGGTGCGCGGCAGCGATGTCACAAATTCGATCTGGCGCGGGTATTTGTAAGGGGCGAGATTGGCCTTGACGAAGTCCTGCAGCGCTACCCGCGTGGCATCGCTGGCAGCAGCAACATCCTTTAGCACCACATAGGCCTTGACCAGCATGCCGCGCTCTTCATCGGCCTTGCCGATGACTGCGCATTCAGCCACCGCCTCGTGCAGCGCAAGGCAATTCTCCACCTCGGGGCCAGCCACGTTGTAGCCCGCGGTGATGATCATGTCGTCGTCGCGGGCCTGATAGTAGAAGTAGCCGTCGGCGTCCATCATGAACGAGTCGCCGGGGTAGTTCCAGCCGTTGACGACGTATTTCTTCTGCCGGGGCTCATCGAGGTACTTACAACCGGTCGGGCCAATCACGGCGAGCTTGCCCACGGCTCCAGGCGGCAGCGGTTGCCCCGATTCGTCGACCACCTGCGCACGATAGCCGGGAACGACCTTGCCAATTGCACCACGGCGCACGTCCTCGGGCTGGCTGGAGATGAAGATGTGGAACATCTCGGTGGCGCCGATGCCGTCGAGCATCTCGATCCCGCTCGCCTGCTTCCAGAGTTGCCGTGTGGCATCGGGCAGTGCCTCGCCTGCACTGACGCAGATACGCAGCGTGGGCAGTCTGGTTCGTTCCGCGAACACAGCCATGCGCCGGTAGAAAGTCGGCGCCGTATAGCAGATGGTGGCGCCCACGTTGCGAATGGTCTCCACCATCGACTCCGGCGTGTAGGCGCCGTCGGCGAAGTACACACTGGCGCCTGCCCACATCGGAAACACCAGCAAGCCGCCGAGGCCGAAGGTGAACGCCAGCGGCGGCGAGCCGACAACGATGTCGCCCGGTGTAGCACGGAGCACGTGTCGTGGCCAGGCCTCGCAGGCAGCCAGCAGGTCGCGGTGGGTGTGCAGCGCCGCCTTGGGCGTGCCCGTGGTGCCGCTGGTGAAGGCCATCAGCGCGACATCATCGCCATCGGTCTCGGCGGCCGGGCAGTCAGTGCTTTTGCCAGTAGCCCGAGCGTTCAGGTCATCAAAGCTCAGGATGGTCTTCAACATCGGGCAGTCGCGTTGCGCCGCGGTCAACTCATCCATTAGCGGTCGCGCACAAAGCGCGAAGCCGATCTCGCCTTTCTGGATCACCGCTGTCAACTCACGAGCGCGCAACAGCGGCATGGTCGCTACGGCGATGAGCCCGGCCTTCACTGTGGCCAGCCAGCCAATCGCCATATCAATGCTGTTGCCGCCGCGCAGCAGCACGCGGTTTCCTGTGACCAGACCGAAATCTTCGATCAGCACTCGTGCCGTCTGGTTGACGCGGTCAAGCACCTGCGCGTAAGTCAGCACGCCGCGCGCGTCGCGCAGCAGCACTCGCTCGCCGTCGCCGCCCGCGACATGCCGATCAAGCAGTTCCACCACGGCGTTGAGCTTGCCGGGAAATTGCAGCTCGGGCAGTTCGTAGAGCATCTGCGGCAGGTCGGCGACTGCCGGCATGCGGTCGTGAACGAAGCGGTCCATCTGCGTCGTCATCAACAGTTCTCCTTTTGCCCCAATTGCCCTATTGCCCGACCGCACTGAGCGTCGACAACACATGCTTGCCGATGATCAACTGCTGCACCTCGGTGGCGCCTTCATAGATGCGCAGCGAGCGAATGTCTCGATACAGCGATTCAACTTTGCTGCCCACCATGACGCCCAGGCCACCGTGCATTTGCAGCGCGGCATCGATCACCCGTTGCGCGTTCTCGGTGGCTGTCATCTTGGCCATCGCGGGCTCGGCGGTGACGCGCGCGTTGCTGCCACGCCGCACCGCGTCGTCGCGCAGCCAGGCAGCGCGATAAGTCAGCAAGGCACCGGCATCTACATCAGCGGCCATCTGACCGAGCTTCGCCTGGGTCAACTGAAAATCCGCCAGCGTGTGGCCGAACATGCGCCGCTGCTGTGCGTGCTGCGTCGCCTCCACCAGCGCACGGCGGGCAAAGCCCAGCGCAGCGCCCGCAACCGACGCGCGGAAGATGTCGAGCGTCTGCATCGCCAGCTTGAAGCCGCCGTTGAGCGGCCCCAGCAGTGCGGTATCGGGCACGACGCAATCGCGCAACATGACCGTTGCGAGTGGATGTGGTGCCATCACCGGAATGTGCCGACTATCGTCAAGGCCCGCAGCGCTGGCATCAACAATGAACGCGCTGATGCCGCGCGTCCCGGCGTCCGGCTCGGTCTTGGCAAACACACAGTAAAAGTCCGCGATGCCACCGTTACTGATCCAGGTCTTCTCGCCATTGAGCACCCAGCCATCAGCTGTCTTCACGGCGGTGGTCGCGAGCGCGCCGACATCCGAGCCGGCGCCTGGCTCCGAAAGTGCGAAGGCGGCGATTTTCCGGCCTTGGGCGACCGCACCGAGATAGCCCTGTTTCTGGGCGTCCGTTCCGGCCAGCGTGATTGCGCCGCTGCCGAGGCCCTGCATCGCGAAGGCAAAGTCCGCAAGCGGCGAATAAAAGGCGAGCGTTTCGCGCAGCACCACTAGCGCGCGCGAATCAAGCGCCGCCAGTGCACCACCGTACGCCGACGGCACGCACCAGCGCAGGAAGCCGGCGTCGCCGAGCGCCTTCACCCACGTCCGACAAGCCGCCCGGTCATCGCTCTCGTCGATTCGTGGTGCGGTGGCTGATGCCCAGGCAGCGACGTCCACACCGAGCTGGCGATGGACATCATAGAAGAATGGCAGTAACAAATGAGACTGGTCTGGACGCATCGTGCACCCTCTCCCTAACCCTCTCCCACATGGGGCGAGCGAACAAAAAAGTCAGTTCCCCTCAAACACCGGCTTCTGCTTCGCCGCAAAGGCGTGATAAGCGCGATGAAAGTCCTGCGTCTGCATGCAGATGGCTTGTGCCTGCGCCTCGGCTTCAATCGCCTGCTCGATGGTCATCGACCATTCCTGATTGAGCATGGTCTTGGTCATGCCGTGGGCAAAGGTCGGGCCGCTGACCAGCGACTCCGCCAGCGACTGTGCGGCGCCAGTCAGCGCATCTGAGGTATGCAAAGCATTGAAGAAGCCCCAAGCCATCCCCTCGTCTGCCGTCATGGCGCGGCCGGTGAACAACAGCTCCGAGGCCCGCCCCTGCCCGATCATGCGCGGCAGCAGCGCGCACGCCCCCATATCGGCGCCCGCAAGTCCGACGCGAGTGAACAGGAAGGCTGTCTTGGCACTCGGCGTGCCCAAACGAAAATCGCTGGCCAGCGCGACCATGGCACCGGCCCCGGCGCAGATGCCGTCGATCGCTGCGATCACCGGCTGCGGGCACTGGCGAATCGCTCGCACCAGATCACCGGTCATGCGTGTGAACGCGAGCAGTTCGGGCATCGACATCTTCGTCAATGGCCCGATGATCTCGTGCACGTCGCCACCCGAGCAGAAATTGCCGCCCTCGCCGCGTACGATCACCGCCTTGATGTCAGTCGCGTAGACCAGATCGCGGAACAGGTCGCGCAGCTCGGCATACGAATCAAACGTCAGCGGGTTCTTGCGCTCGGGGCGATTGAGGGTGATCTCTGCGACACGTTGGTCTGCCTCACCACGAACGGCGAAGTGGAAGTGTCTGGCCTGATAGTCGGCTAACGGCCGGAAGCCAGGTGCCATCGGGTTGTCGGCGCGCATCAGGCGGTCTCCGTCGTGGTTTCGGTGTGCGGTTGATTGAGATGCTGCTTGACCTTGCCAAGCAGTTTGTAGAGGGTATCCACTTCGCGCGGGCTCAAGCCGCCCAGTGCGTCGGCAATCCAGCTCTCGTGTTCGTGCGCCATGTCGGCGAAAGCCTTGCGGCCAGTCGGCGTCAGACGGATCAGCAGCGCACGACGATCCCCTTCAACCGGCACCCGCTGCACCATGCCTTCGGCTTCCAGCTGGTCAGTGATGCCGGTGACGTTTCCGCCCGTCACCATCAGACGACGTGACAGCTCGTTCATCTTGAGCCCTTCCGGTACGCGCTCAAGCTGCGCCATCAGGTCGAAGCGTGGCAGCGTGGTTTCGAACTGCTCGCGCAGCCGCGTGCGCACGCGCTGCTCGATGAGTTGCGTGCAGGTCAGCATACGCAGCCACAGGCGCAGTTCGTCGCCGTGGTCGGCATGCAGTCTTGCTTCCAGATCCATCAAATCTCCCCGCCCGAGACGCTGATAGCCTGGCCGTTCATTGATTCCGCACCGGGGCTCACCAGCCAGAGCACGGCATTGGCCACCTGCTCCGGCGTCACCAGTTGCGCCTGCGGATTGCTGCGCGCCAGTTCCATCCGGGCAGCGTCGGCATCGCGACCGGTCTTCGCGGTGATGTTGGCCACGGCGGCGGCAACGATGTCGGTGTCGGTGTAGCCGGGGCAGACGGCATTCACCGTCACACGCCGTCGCGCCCATTCCAGCGCCAGCGCCCGTGTGAGACCAAGCACGCCGTGCTTGGCGGCGCAGTAGGCGGCGACGTAGGCATACCCCTTCAGCGCGGCCGTACTGGCAACATTAACGACATGGCGCCACGGTGCTTCTACCGCGGTGTCTTTCGGCAACCCGGCCGCGAAGGCCTGTGTACAAAGCCAGACGCCTTTGAGGTTGATGTCCATCAGCCGCTGAAATTGATCGACCGAGGTTTTCGCAAACGGTGCGCTCTCGGCTACGCCCGCGTTATTAACCAGAATGTCGATTGCCCCGTTGGCATCTCGCGCCGCAGCAAACGCAGCGTTGACTGAGGCTTCATCAGCAACGTCCACGGCAACCGCAAACAAGCGCTGAGTGGTGGCTCTTGTCCGCAATACGGCGATCGCTGATTCAAGTCGCACTGCATCGCGCGCCATCAGCGTGGCGTTCGCGCCAGCTTCCACCAGCGCCTGCGCAATCGCAAGACCGATGCCGCGCGAGCCGCCGGTGACGACAGCGTGCCGTCCGGCGAGCGAGCCTTGATTCACGTCCGTCACGCTCATTGCTCCAGTTGCTTCGCAGCGACTTCAGCTGCCGACAGCCCGGCCATCGCCGCCGCAACTGCGCGCTCCTTCGCCAGATTGCGGTAGAGCTGGTCACGGCCACTCAGATACTGCTTCGGCCAGGACGTTCCGACATCGCCAAGCTTTGCCGCCTCATGCAGCGTCCACGCCGGGTCGGCCAGATGCGGGCGCGCGACGGCGCACAGGTCAGCCCGCCCGGCCGCGATGATGCTGTTGGCCTGATCGCCGTCGGTGATCGCTCCAACGGCGATAGTGCGGATACCCACCTCATTGCGGATGCGATCGGCAAATGGCGTCTGGTACATGCGGCCGTACAACGGTTTGGCATCGCGCGTGGTCTGCCCCGACGACACGTCGATGAAATCAGCACCGGCCCCCTTGAACAGCCTGGCGATAGCCACCGCGTCTTCCGCCGTGTTGCCGCCCGGCGCCCAGTCATGCGCCGAGATGCGTACGCTCATCGGCAGGTGCTCGGGCCACGCCGCACGCACCGCGCGGAACACCTCGAGCGGATAGCGACAGCGGTTTTCAAGACTACCGCCGTACTCGTCGCCGCGATGGTTCGTCAGCGGGCAGATAAAGCTGGAGAGCAGATAGCCATGCGCGCAGTGCAGCTCCAGCCAGTCGAAACCGGCCATCGCGGCGCGCATGGCCGCCTCGACGAACTGCCCGGTAACGTGATGCATGTCGTCGCGCGTCATCGCCCTGGGCACCTGATTGTGCGGGCCGTACGGCACAGCACTCGCCGCCAGCAATGGCCAGTTGTCATCGGCCAACGGTTCGTCGCTCATCTGCCAGCCCAGTTGCGTTGAGCCTTTCGGCCCGCTGTGACCGATCTGCATGCCGATACAGGCGTCGCTGGAGCCATGCACAAAGTCCACGATGCGCTTCCAGGCCAGCGCCTGCTCGTCGGTCCAAAGGCCGGGGCAGCCGGGGGTGATGCGGCCTTCTGGCGACACACAGGTCATTTCGGCAAACACCAGCGCCGCGCCGCCGAGGGCCCGCGCGCCAAGATGAACCAAATGAAAGTCCTGCGGCACGCCTTCGACCGCCGAATACATCGCCATCGGCGACACGACGATGCGGTTCTTGAGCGTCAGACTGCGCGCCTGCAATGGCAGCAGCATCGGCAGCGTCGCCGCTTCGCCGCCACCGAGCCAGCGCTCGTATCCGCCAACCCATTGGCCATCGCGCAAGCGCAGGTTCTCGTGGCTGATCCGCTGCGAGCGGGTCAGCAGTGAATAGGTGAACTGCTCGGCATCCATGCCGGTGTAGCGTTCGACGTTTTCGAACCACTCCATCGAGTTGCGCGCCGCGTTCTGAATCTTCAGCACCTCGACGCCGCGGACGGCCTCGTAGTCCGCCAGCGTGGCCCGCAGGTCGCTATTGCCGTGCCGCTTGAACGAATTGGCCAGCTCGATGGCGTCCTCCAGCGCGAGCTTGGTGCCGGACCCGATGGAGAAATGCGCCGTATGCGAGGCATCGCCCATCAACACCACGGGTACGTCGCCGTTCCAGTGCACCCAGGACTTGCAGATCACGCGCGGGAAGCGGATCCAGTTCGCCGAGCCGCGCAGATGGCTGGCGTTGGTCATCAGTGCATGGCCATCGAGATACTTTGCAAACAGTCGCTCGCAGAACGCGACGGCCTCGGCCTGCTCCATCTGTTCAATGCCGTGGGCCTTCCACACTGGTTCCGGCGTTTCCACGATGAAGGTGGAGGTCTCGCCGTCGTAGCGGTAGGCGTGTGCCTGAAACCAGCCGTGCTCGGTCTTCTCGAAGGCGAAGGTGAAGGCGTCAAACGTCTTTTTGGTGCCGAGCCAGACAAAGCGGCAGAGTCGGGTGTCGATATCCGGCTGGTAGGTGTCGGCATAGCGGGTGCGGATGCGGCTGTTGAGCCCGTCGGACGCGATCACCAGATCGGCGCCAAACTCGGCTGCCAGCGTCTGGTCGTCGGTGACGTCGGTCTCGAACACCAGCTCCACCCCGAGCGCCTGACAACGGGCCTGCAGGATATTCAGCAGCCGCTTGCGGCCAATGCCACAGAAGCCGTGCCCGGTGGTGCGCACGGTGCGGCCCTTGAAGTGAACGTCGATGTCGTCCCAGTGATTGAAAGCGTCGCTAATCTCTTGCGCCGTAACCGGATCGGCCAGTTGTAGATTGCCGAGGGTCTGGTCGGAGAACACCACGCCCCAGCCAAAGGTGTCGAACGGCCGGTTGCGCTCGACCACGCGGATCACGTGCGCTGGGTCCTGCAGCCTCATGAGCAGCGCGAAGTAAAGGCCCGCCGGTCCGCCACCGATGCACAGGATTCGCATGCTCATTCGTCCTTTTCCCGTTGGTCGGGTTTCGAATTGAACGAATTATTGACACCTAAACTATTTACGTCAAGGAATTTTGCCGCCGATCAGCAATTGACGCCGAAACCCATTGAATAAGGGCTAGGCAACAGAAAAGCTGAGTTAAACCACGAACAGTCGCACTTAGGCATTGGGAGGGATGAAGATAAGCGAAGCGCTACCCTTTGGTTTCTTGAAGACTAAAGGACGGTGTTTATGGCTTTCTTCACCCCAGAGAAGAGGATACAACTTGAGACGTTGAGGCAGGCGGGGATGCGGGCAGCAGCCGAGCTGTCGCGGCAGCTCGGCTGCTGCCCGCGCACGGTCGAGCGGGAGCTTGATCGTTGCGCTGGCAAACGCTACAACGCGTACCGCGCGGGGCTTGATCGGCAGCGCTGCGCCGCGCGCTCGGCGGCCAACGTGGTGGTCAAGACTCAGGGCGAGTTGTTGCTGCAGCTCTACGGCTTGTTTGACGAGCCGCAGCGGCTGTCGCCTGAAGGGGTGAGCCTCATGCTGGGTCGACTGCCCAGGGCAGCTGGCAAGCCGCGTCTGTCGTTGTCGACGCCGGCCGTCTACGCGTGGCTCAAACGGGAGCGCATGAGCGACCCGTCCTGCGTGCTCTGGCGGGGACGCTCGGGCACGCGCACAACGACGCGCCACGGTGCGAAGGGCCGCGATACGGGCTGGGCCGCCAAGGCTCAGAGTATCAGCGAGCGCCCCGAGCGCGCTAATCGGCGGCTGGAGCGCAATCATCTGGAGTGCGACACGCTCTGGGGACGTCAGCGCGACGAGCATCGCCTACTGGTGATTCTGGACCGCAAGAGCCGCTACGTGCGGCTGGGCACATTCAAGAAGAGCGCTATTGCCACCGCCATTGGCGCCCAATCGCTGCTTAAAGGCTCAACGCTCAAAACCCTGACCTGTGACCGAGGCGCTGAATTTGCTCGTCTACCGCAGTTCTTCAAAGACAAACTCTTTGTCTGTCACGCCTACCGCGCCGATGAGCGCGGCTCCTGTGAGAACGTCAACCGCTGGCTGCGCGAGTTCTTCCCCAGGGGGCGCTCCATGGACAGCTACTCAGACGACTACGTCGCACAGGTGCAGGACTTCATCAACCGCCGTCCTCGCAAAATCTTGAACGGCTTGACTCCTTACGAAATACACTTCTCTTCGCCGCGCTCGCCGACAGTTCGTACTTAAACGCAGCAAATCGATGAAGTCGACTAATGGCACATTCGAGCTTCAAGCCCAGCGTTGGTGGGCTTCTTCATCAAAAGCCAACAGGCCTGACGGTACGCCGCGCCGAGGAAAACTACTCCCGCCACCCACTCGTAATCGGGTACCGCCAGTCGCGCCCGTAGCCTCGCGGCGTGACGCGCGGGCCGACAGGAGCCTGGCGGCGCTTGTATTCGTTGATGCGCAGCAGCCGCACCACCTTGTCCACGTCCGCCGGCGGCAAGCCCTTCGCCTTGATCTCGGCAGCGGACAGGTTCTGCTCCATGTAAAGCGCCATGATCTCGTCGAGAATCGGGTACTCGGGCAGTGAATCCTGATCGGTCTGATCGTTGCGCAGCTCGGCCGATGGCGCACGGGTGATGACGCGTTCCGGGATCACGCGGCCCAGCGTGTTGCGCCAGTTGGCGAGGTCGTAGACCAGCTCCTTGTCGCAATCCTTGAGCACGCCGAAGCCACCGGCCATATCACCGTAGAGCGTGGCGTAGCCGGTGGTCATCTCGCTCTTGTTACCCGTCGTCAGCACCAGAAAGCCCGTCTTGTTCGAGATGCCCATCAGGATGGTGCCGCGGATGCGCGATTGCAGGTTCTCCTCGCTGGCGTCCACCGGGTAACCCTTGAACTGGTCGGCCAGCGCCGCTTCGAACGCCTCATAGACGGGCTCGATCGGGATTTCGTCGTAACGCACGCTCTGTACGCCGGCCATCCAGCGCGCGTCGTCCAGACTGATGCTGGCATTGAACTTTGACGGCAGCATCACGCAGCGCACGCGGTCGCGCCCCAGCGCGTCAACCGCAATCGCGAGCACGACGGCCGAATCGATACCGCCCGAAAGCCCGAGCACGATGCCGGGGAAGCGGTTTTTGTTGATGTAGTCCTTAACCGCCAGCACCAGCGCGGCATACACGTCGGCAACCCGGCCTTGCGGGCGGTTGTAGCGGACGGGTATCGGGGTGGCGCCCTCAAACTCAACCACGGCGGTGGCCTCGACAAATCCCGGCAACCGCTGCACGACCTCGCCCTTGCCGTCCATCACAAACGACTGGCCGTCGTAAACAATCTCGTCCTGCCCACCCACCAGGTTGCAGAACAGGATCGGCAGCCCCTGCTCCCCACAGCGCTCGCGACACGCGGCTTCGCGGCCGTCGAGATGCTCGGTGTCATAGGGCGAGCCGTTAATCACCGCAAGCACCTGCGCACCGGCCTCGCGCGCGAGCGCCGCCGCGCGCGGGAACCAGATGTCTTCGCAGATCAGCAAACCAACGCGAACGCCGCCGACGTCGACCACCGTCGCCGCGTTGCCGTGCTCGAAGTAGCGCTTGTCGTCGAACACCGAATAGTTGGGCAGGTCCATTTTGCGATAGATGGCCTCAATCCTGCCACCACGCAGCACGGCCGCTGCGTTGTAGAGCCCTGTCTCATCGCGCCACGGCAGGCCAACAATCGCCGCGAGCGTAGGCGGCAGTTGCGTCGCCAGCGCCTCCACCTCAGTCTTGCACGCAGAAATGAACGAAGGCCGCAGCAGCAGATCCTCCGGCTGGTAGGAGCAGATGGAAAGCTCGGGGGTCAGCAGCAGATCGGCATTGACGGCCGCAGCAGACTTCGCCGCATCAAGGATTTTGGCGGCGTTGCCCTTGAGGTCGCCGACCAGAAGATTGAGTTGTGCAATGACAGCTTTCATGCAGTGAATTGTAGGGGTCCATAGTGCCTCCCCTGCGCGACAGGGGGGCTGCGAAGCGGCGGAGGGGTCGAGGCGGTGGCTCGCTCAAATGGTCGCCGGTCGCCAACAACCCCTCTGTCGGCTACGCCGACATCTCCCCTGCGTCGCAGGGAAGACTTGTGTGTTTCAAAGTCTGCCCTGTCTCCTGGGGCTGCGCCGCTGGGGACGGAAGTACTGGCTCGCGGTCATACGGCACAATCTGCCCATGCAAATCGAAGTCGTGGATTCGCTGTCGGACATCCCTGCAGCGGAGTGGGATGCTCTGGTCGCCAGTGCCGGCGGCAACGTCTTTCTATCTCACGCCTACCTGCACGCACTGCACACCACAGGCTGCGCCAGCCCACGAACTGGCTGGACACCGCGCTACCTGATTGCCCGCGACGACTCGGGCTTGCTGCAAGGTGCGCTGCCGCTGTATCTGAAGGCACATTCCTACGGCGAATACGTGTTCGACTGGTCCTGGGCCGATGCCTGGCAACGCGCGGGCGGCGACTATTACCCCAAGCTCCTCGCAGCAGTGCCGTTTACGCCGTGCACCGGGCCGCGTGTGCTGGCCACTAACGACGAGATTGGGCGCGCTCTGATGCACGGCGCGGTTGAACTGGCGAAGCAGTTGCAGGTGTCGAGCCTGCATGTACTGTTTCCGCCGGACGCTGAAGCAGCGCAGTGGCAGGACGCAGGGCTAATGCTGCGGCAGGGCGTGCAGTTTCACTGGCAAAACCACGGCTACCGGACGTTCGACGACTTGCTCGCCAGCATGACGCACGACAAACGCAAACGTATCCGGCAGGATCGGCGCTATGTGCACGAGGCCGGTGTGCACTGGCGTGTCAGTCGTGGTGGGGCGATCAGCGGGGAGGACTGGGCATTCTTCTACCGCTGCTACGAGACTACTTACGCGGCGCATCATTCAACACCTTATCTTTCCGCTGAATTCTTCGAACGCATGGGTCGCGACATGGGTGACGCGGCGGTGCTGTTCATTGGGGAACGTGACAGCCGGGCCCTCTGTTCGTCACTGTGCATTGCCAGCGGAGATACTGCCTACGGTCGCTACTGGGGCACGCTGGAGGCATTGCGTTCACTGCACTTCGAGGCTTGCTACTACCAGCCGATTGAGTGGTGCATCGCGAATGGTTTTCAGCACTTTGAAGGTGGTGCCCAAGGCGCACACAAGCTCGCCCGCGGGCTGCTGCCAGTAGCAACGCATTCGGCGCACTGGCTGGCCGACGGGCGCTTCACCGATGCGGTGCGCCACTTTCTGCGTCGTGAATCGGCGGGCATCGCGCACACAATGGAAGAACTGAACGAAAGTTCGCCGTTCAAATCGCAATCTCCCCTCCCCCTCGAGGGTGGAGGGGCTGGGGGAGAGGGTGACCTTGGCGCAGGCAACACGCTGGATGCATCGCCGCGGCCCCCTCTCCCCGACCCCTCTCCCACAAGGGGCGAGGGGACAAAGCGGTGAAGGTCTTCTACACCGACCACTTTGTCCTGCCGCTCCCGGAGGGTCATCGCTTTCCGATGCGCAAGTATTCGATGCTGCGGGAAGCCGTACAGACCTTCGCGCCACAAACGCTGGAAGAAGCGCCAGCAGCGCGCGACGACGAGCTACTGCTCGCCCATGATGCTGCTTACGTGGCGCGCATGTCGAACGGCACCTTGACGGCCAGCGAGGTGCGCCAGATTGGCTTTCCGTGGAGCCCGGGCATGGCCGAGCGCGCCCGACGTTCGGCCGGCGCCACCATTGCCGCTGCCCGCGCGTCTTTGCGCGACCGCTGCGGCATCAATCTCGCCGGCGGCACGCATCATGCCTTTGCCGACCACGGCGAGGGCTTCTGCTGTTACAACGACGCGGCCGTGGCCGCCCGTGTGTTGCAACGAGACTGCGCCATCGGTCGCGTGCTGATCTGCGACCTTGACGTGCACCAGGGCAACGGCACGGCACGCATTTTCGCCGGCGACGCCAGCGTGTTCACCTTCTCGATGCACGGCGAGCGCAACTATCCGGTGCGCAAGGAGCAGAGCTCGCTCGACGTCGAATTGCCCGACGGTTGCACCGACGCGCCGTACCTCGCCGCCCTGCGTGACCATCTGCCGCGCATCGTGCGTAGCTTCGAGCCGGAGGCGATGATCTATCTGGCCGGGGCGGATCCCTTCGAGGGCGATCGCCTGGGCCGGCTCAAGCTCAGCAAGGCCGGGCTCGCGGAGCGTGATCGCTACGTGCTTACGTTCGCGCGCGAGTGGGCGATCCCGGTTACCGTCACGATGGCGGGCGGCTATGCTCACAACGTCGCCGATATCGTCGACATTCACTTCAACACTGTCCGCACAGCTTTCGAGGTTTTCACGTGACCACGCCCTCGCCTGATTCATTCAGCTCCGCCGATTCGCCGATCCTGATCGCACCGCATCCCACCATGCCCGGTGTCGCCACCTTCACGCTCAATCGCCCGAAGGCGCTGAACGCGCTGGATATGGCGATGACCCGCGCGCTGGTACCGGCGATCCAGCGCGTCACCCAGGACCCGGCGATCCGCGTTGTCATCGTGCAGGGCTCCGGTGAACATTTCATGGCCGGCGGCGACATCAAGAGCTTTGCCGAGACACTCTCGGAACCCGGCAGCGAGCGCAAAAAGCACTTCATGGACTTGATCAGCACGGTACATGCCGGTGTCGAGTTGCTGCAGCGCTCGGATGTCATTGCCGTCGCCAAAGTGCGCGGCGCCTGCGCCGGATTCGGCCTGAGTCTGGCCATCGGTTGTGACCTCACCGTCGCGTCCGACGACGCCTATTTCGCCAGCGCCTACAAGACCATCGGCCTGACGCCCGACGGTGGCCAGTCGTACTTCCTGCCGCGTATCGTTGGCGTCAAGAAGGCGCTGGAGCTGGTGCTGCTGTCGGAACGCATCAAGGCGGACGAAGCGCTGCGACTGAGTCTGGTCAACAAGGTCGTCGCTGCTGCCGAGCTCGATGCAACGGTCGATCGTATCGCGGCCAGTCTGGCGGCGAGCGCACGCGGCTCGATGGCTGGCGCCAAACGACTGCTCACCACGTCGCTGGGCAATTCACTGAGCGAGCAGCTCAACGCGGAGCGTGAGAGCTTTTCGAACTGCGCCGCCAAGGACGACTTTGTCGAAGGCATTCGCGCGTTCATCGAGAAACGCCCGCCGAAATTCTCCTGATCTGCGCGCCTATCGGCCCAGAGACTGGATCACCAGCTCCGCTGTCGCCAGATTGGTCGCCACCGGCACGTTGTGCACATCGCAAACGCGCAGCAATGCGGTGATGTCCGGCTCGTGCGGCTGCGAGGTGAGCACGTCGCGCAGGAAGATCACCGCACCAATATTGCCCTCAGCAATCTCGGCACCGATCTGCAGGTCGCCGCCTTCGGGGCCGGAGAGCACGCATTCCACGTCGAGCCCCACCTCGCGTCCCAGCAAGCTGCCCGTGGTACGCGTTGCGATCAGCGTCTCGCGGCGCAACGCATCGGCATGAGCGCGCGCGAAGGCGACCATGTCGGGCTTGCAGCGGTCATGCGCAATCAGCGCAATGGCACGGCCCGTGCTCATACCTGCGCTGCCAGAAACGCCTTGACGCGATCACGATTCGGGATCGCGGCGATCGCGCCATAGGCAGTGGTGGTCAACGCTGCTGCTGCGTTGGCATAGCGCACGGCGTCAAGCAGCGCATCTCCCGCTACCAGCCGCGCAATCGCGGCGCCGGCGAAGCAATCGCCAGCGCCAGTGGCATCGACAGTATCGACCACGAATGACGCCATCTGGATCACGTCGGCACCCTGCCCCTGGCTGATCTGCACGCCTTTGGCACCGAGCTTGAGCAGCACCACCTGCGCGCCCAGGCTGTGCGCCCATTTCATGATGGTCTCGTAGTCCTCGCTGCCCGACAAGTCTCGCGCATCTTCAAAGGACGGGAAGAAATAGTCAGTCAGCGGCAGGATCTCCGCCAGCGCTTCCCGAGCCTCGGAGAGCGTCCACAGCCGGGTGCGCACATTGGCATCAAACGCGGTGCTGACGCCTGCATTGCGCGCCTCGCGGAACAGCGAGAACACCGCCGCCCGCGCTGTCTCGGAAATGGCCTGAGTGATGCCGCTGGCGTGCACGAACGTGGTGTCGGCAACCAAGTCGGGGTCAATGTCACCCGGCGCGAGTTTTGTCGCCGCCGAGCCGGCCCGGGCGTAACTGAACTGGTGCCCGGCAGGTCCGTGGTGAATGAAATAGCCACCGGTGCTGGCGCGATCATCCACTTCGACCTGCGAGCAATCAATGCCCTCGTCCTCCCACAGCACGCGCAACTGCGCCCCGAATGGATCATTGCCCACCCGCGTGATGTAGCCGACACTGGCGCCCTGCCGAGCGGCGGCAATGCAGAAATTCATGGTGTCGCCACCGTAACCCAGCGTGTACTTGCCTGGCTCGGACGGAATGGCGCTCATTTCCCACAAGGGTTCGCCGAGGGATAGGATGTCAGGCATGGCGGTAATGGCTCAGGAAAGAGGCGCCATTGTCGCCCACGGCTGCGCCGACTCCAGCGCCCGTGCCGCCCGCAGCACCAGTGCGTCGCCGTGCATCGGGCCGACAATCTGCGTGGCGAGCGGCAGGCCGTCGTCGTCAAAGCCACAGGGGCAGACGCAGGCGGGCTGCTGCGTGAGATTGAACGGGTAGGAGAACGGCGTCCAGTCGAGAAACTGCTCGATCGGTGTATCCCATTCGTTTGACGCCCGCGCCTTGAACGCGGGCACCGAGACGCCCGGCGTGACCAGCAGGTCGTAGCGCTCGTGGAACTTGCGCATCAGGATGCCCAACTCGCCGCGCCGTTTGGTCAAGGCCTGCAGTTCGGGCACGGTCACGCGGGCACCCGCCGCTGCCTGTGCGGCGAGCGCCGGATCGACCAGCGCCTGCTGCTCGGCCGTCATGCCGCCGTAGAGCGTGGCGGAGCCGATGAACCAGAGCTTCATGGTGATTTCGAGCGGATTGTTGAAACCGGGATCGACCTCCTCCACGTGGGCGCCCAGTTCGGCGAGCTTTTCCGCCGAGCGGCGGACGGCGGCGGCGACTGCCGGATGCACTTTGGTCACATAGCCAAGCTTCGGGCTGAACGCCACACGCAGACCACGGATGCCATCGTTCAGTCCCACCGTGTAGTCACGAGCGTCAAATGGCAAGGACGTCCAGTCGCGCGCATCGGGACGCGAGATCACGTTCATCAGCATCGCCGCATCGGTCACCGTGCGGGTGTGCGGCCCGAGGTGCGCCACGGTACCGAACGGCGACAGCGGCCACGCCGGTACGCGGCCAAATGACGGCTTGAGCCCGAAACCACCACAGAACGCCGCCGGGATGCGCACGCTGCCAGCGCCATCCGTGCCAATCGACAATGGCCCGATGCCCGCCGCCACCGCCGCCGCGCTGCCGCCGGACGATCCACCCGAGGTTCGTTCGACGTTCCAAGGGTTGCGCGTGATCCCAGTCAGTGTGTTGTCGGTGGTGCCCTTGATGCCGAACTCCGGCGTCGTGGTCTTGCCGATGATGACCAAGCCCGCTTCGCGGCAGCGCGCAACGCTGGGTGCGTCATCGTTCCACAGCTGCGCGGGGTCGACGGTGCGCGAACCTCGCCGCGTCGGCCAGCCTTTGGTCAGGATCAGATCCTTGATCGAAATCGGCACCCCGTCAAGCGGCGACAGCGGTGCCCCCGCCTGCCAGCGCGCCTCGCTGGCGCGTGCATCGGCCAGCGTGCGCTCGCGATCCTCGAAGCAGAAGGCGTTGATCTTTGGTTGCCACTGGTCCAGGCGGGTGAACACGGCAGTCGCGGCGTTAACGGGAGATGCCTCACGACGGCGGAAGGCGCGGGAGAGCGCCTCAGCGGAAAAGTCAGCCAGATTCACGGTCATCCTTGTCTCCAACCCGCAGCGTGCAGGCTGATGACGGAGGCTAACGCAGCGGCTTCGACGCAACGGCCGACCGCATCGTTTGCAACGACAGCTTTGGCCTGAAATGAAGGTTTGATAAGGGCTGACCGAGCAATTCGCCTTAAGTCGACTTTTGACTAAAGACCGCCTGAGCCCTTATCAGATGATGGATTCATCGAAAAGCTGATCAGGTGGTCGGTGGCTCAGCACGTCGCTCGAAGGCGCCGGTTGCACCTCACCGGGGCACGCCGCGCAGCAGCCGAACCCAGAAGACAAACTCCAGAACGCCGCCAAGCACCGCAAGCAGGACGAACCCCTTGCGAAAGCCAACGGCATAGCAGGCGGCCGCAGCCGCCACCAGCAACACCAGTAGCGCGATATGGCGCATGACCGGGCCGGTCAGCCCCGATCAGCCCTTCGAAACGCGGCCGATTCCGCTCACATTGGTTGACACGTCGGTGGCACCGCCCTTCCAGGTCAGGCTGCCGACGCCGCTGACATCTGCTTTCAGCGACTTTTCGGCACGCACGCTGCCGCTGCCGACGCCAGACATCTCGGCCACCACGCGATCTGCCGCCAGACCTTCGGCGTCGACACTGCCAACACCGGACAGCGCCAGTTTCAGCGAATCGACTTTGCCAGCGAGCGTCGCGCTGCCCACGCCAGAAGTTTCGAGCTTGAATTCGCCGCCATTGAAGCCGCTGGCGTCAATGGAGACAGTCCCCGAGTTCTCGATCCGCTTGACCGTTTTCGCCGTCACCTCGAACAACAAGTTGCTCTTTGGTGTGTAGCCGCCCTCCGTTGACAGCACCAGCACGCCGTCGCGGACTTCGGTCTTGATCAGCGGCAGGATGTTGTCGTCGGCCGTGACCTTGAGTGAATCGGTGTCACCGATGCGCAACTTCAGCTTGCCAGTGCCGGTCGCCTCGATCGCTTCAAAGTGCGCCACAGCGCGGGACTCGCTGGCGCTGACGCCGCTGCCCTTGACAGATGGCCCGTCGCCAAAAGTGATCGAAATGTCACCGCAGCCCGAAACTGCCGCCAGGCCGACCAGCGCGCCGGCAGCGAGCAGCGGGCGCAAAAGTGTTTTCGGCTGAAATTTCATGATGCCTCGTCCCCTGCTTACTTCGGCTGCGCTTTGAGTACGCTGGTGGCGGTGGTCACCAGACCAGCGATGTCGGTCAGGTTCTGCGGCACCACGATGGTGTTGCCGGTACGGGCGATGTTCGACAGCGCCGCGACGTACTGCTCGGCGACCTTCAGATTCACCGCCTGCAGGCCACCTTCCGAGCCAATCGCCATCGCAATCTTGCGGATCGCCTCGGCATTGGCCTCGGCCTTGGCCAGGATCGCAGCGGCTTCGCCCTGCGCCTGATTGATGTCAGAGATCTTGTCGCCTTCCGACTTGGCAATCGCGGCTTCTTTCTGGCCCATCGCGATGTTGATCTGCTCCTGCTTGCGGCCTTCGGATGCCGCAATCAGCGCACGCTTCTCACGCTCGGCCGTGATCTGCGCCTGCATCGCGTGCAGGATTTCCTTCGGCGGCGTCAGATCCTTGATCTCGTAGCGCAGCACCTTGACGCCCCAGTTCATTGCGGCCTGATCAAGCGCCGAGACGACAGCGTGATTGATCATGTCGCGCTCTTCAAACGTCTTGTCCAGCTCCAACTTGCCGACCACGCTGCGCAGCGTGGTCTGGGCGAGCTGCGTGATGGCGACGATGTAATTGGACGAGCCATAGGTGGCGAGCTTCGGGTCCGTCACCTGAAAGTACAGGATGCCGTCCACCTGCAACTGCGTGTTGTCCTTGGTGATGCACACCTGGCTTGGCACGTCGAGCGGCACTTCGCGCAGGTCGTGCCGGGAGGACACGCGGTCAATGAACGGGATGGTGAAGCGCAGCCCCGGCTCCAGCACGCGGTCGAAGCGGCCGAGCCGCTCCACCACCAGCGCACGCTGCTGCGGCACCACACGGATGGCCTTGATGACGAAAATGATGCCGACGATGAAAATCGCCAGCGGGACGATGGAACTCATAAAACCACTCATGGTGATCTCCCCAAAAAATCCACTAATGACACTTGTGATGACGTCGCTGAAATCCTGGCCGTTGATACCGCCGAATTCCTGAAAGTCGGTTCGTGGCTTCCACTTCACACCGACGATGAATTGGTTGAAAAAGTACTTGCCGACGCTGTAGGCAGGAAGGAAGCCGAATACACCCCACAGGATCCATTTGCGCAGCTTTGCCTCGAACGCCTTGCGCTGCGCGCTGCTATCGCTTTCCGCATTGCCCGGATCACGCTGCCCTGAAGGCGCGGGAAAGCCCGATGGCTGGCCGGTACTGGCACGGGTCCTGGTGATGCCAGGTTTGCCTGAGGACTTGGCAATCCAGTCGCGCAACCGGGCATCCATCTCCGCCCCGGCCTCCAGCAGGAGGCGCTTCAGCGGGTCCTCGCCCGGTGGTTTCTTCTGTTCGGCCATCGTGCCGTCAATCCCCCGTTTGCGGTTGGCTGTCGATCAGGCCGGCAGCGGGCCCAACACCAGTTGCGCCCCGCGCATGTCGACAATGACCATCTGTTCGCGTCGCGGGGTGCTCGCCGAATCAAGCACCGCGTCCCAGTGGGTGCCTCGGTAGGCGACCCGTGCGGTGCCGTCATCGCGCCACTCAAGCACGCTCACCCGCTGACCGACGTCCAGATTGTTCGACAGTCGCGGTTTCGACATGTGGCTGCGCTTCCAGCGGTTCACCGCCAGCGTGCCAACCACTTCCACGACCGCCGCTACCCCCCATTGCCAGCCAACGTCGAGGCCAGCGACAGCGGCGATGCCACCGGCGACGCAGGCCAGCGCCACAATCAACAGGTAGAACGTACCTGTCATCATTTCCACGCCAACCAGGATGGCGGCGGCGATCCACCAGAGGTATTGCAGTGCCATGTCTTATCTCTCCGTCATTGCAGTCATGATACGGGTAGATGGGGGCGCCGCAAAGGCTGGCCTCCGCGACTGGCGGCTACGTCCCCGCGACTGGTCGCAAGAGGCCCCCTTTGGGTCTGCATTGCCGCCGAAAACGTCGTGACAGCCGGCTTTTGTACGCGCCTGCAACACTTCAATGCCGCTGCGGCTTGAGATGTGCCGCGCCGCACAAAAATAGCGCTTGTCCCCGTATAATCAATGGTTTAGCGGCGTCCGCCGCAGCCCGGTTGCTATCGGATTCACGAACATGCCCATCTACGAATACGCCTGTCCTGAGTGTGGCGCCCAAAACGAGCACATGCAAAAGCTCGCCGACGCGCCAATCGCTGCGTGCCCGGCCTGTGGCAGCGGCAAGTATTTCAAGAAGATTTCCGCCGCCGGCTTCGCGCTGAAGGGCACCGGCTGGTACGCCACCGATTTCAAAGGTGGCGGCAGCAAGCCGGCCGAGAGTAAAAAAGAGGCTGAGAGCAAGCCCGCCGAATCCGCTGCGCCCGCCTGTGGCGCCGGTGCCTGCGGCGCCTGCGCGACGCCAGCCGAGTAGTCGCAGCGCACTGACAACCAATAATTTGACCGGAAACAGCAGCGCAGCATGATCAAGAAGTACCTCCTCGCCGGGCTTCTCGTCTGGGCACCGATCGGGATCACGATCTGGGTGCTGCATTTCCTCGTCACCACGCTGGACGCCACCTCACACCTGCTGCCTGACGCCTATCGCCCCACCTTCCGTGGTGAAACGATTCCAGGCTTCGGCATCGTGATCTCCTTCCTGCTGCTGTTCGTCACCGGTGCCATCGCCAGCAATGTGTTTGGCAAGCAGCTCGGCAAAGCCTGGGACGGCATGGTGAACCGCATCCCGGTCGTCGGCGGCATCTACAAAAGCGTCAAGCAGTTGACCGACCCGGTGCTGTCGGAAAACGGGCAGGCCTTCAACAAGGCGGTGCTGATCGAGTTTCCGCATCCTGGCGCGCACTCCATCGCCTTCCTGACCAACAAGGTGCAGGGCGAGCTGCATGACAAGCTTGGCGAAGAGCACGTTGCGGTCTACATCCCCACCACGCCAAACCCGACCGGTGGCTACATGCTGCTGCTGCCGAAGTCGCGCGTGCAGGAGCTGGACATGAGCGTCGATCAGGCGCTCAAGTACATCATCTCGATGGGCGTCGCCGCGCCGCCGCCGCGCGCCAATGGCGAGCTGGCCCGCTGGGCCGAGGCCAACCAGTCGGCGCTGGCCGCCCCGCCTCCCAATCAAGGTAATACCAACGCGTGACCAGGTCGGCGGCGCCTGTGTCATATGAGCCAGCCGCCGACACTGCCAGTACCCCGGCCACCCGGTAGCTCGGCAGTACACCGTTCCCGATTCTTTGCCTTGCCGTTTGCGTTCCGCGTGCTTCGCGTTGACGTTGATTGCGCACCCCGCTGAAGGCTGGCAAACACCAAATACTGCTACCGAGAAAAACCATGCGTACTACCTACACCGGTCTCGTCGACCAGAAATACCTCGAACAAATCGTCACCCTCACCGGCTGGGTGCACCGTCGCCGCGACCACGGCGGCGTGATCTTCGTTGACCTGCGTGATCGCGAGGGCATCGCCCAGATCGTGATCGACCCGGACCGCCCCGAAGCCTTCAAACTCGCCGAAACGCTGCGCAACGAATACTGCATCCGCGTTACCGGCAAAGTGCGTGCACGGCCCGCCGGCACCGAGAACAAGGACATGGTCTCCGGCGGCATCGAAGTGTTCGCTCACGAGATCGAGATCTACAACGCCGCGCAGACGCCGCCGTTCATGATGGACGAGGACAACGTCAACGAAGAGGTGCGCCTGAAGTACCGCTACCTCGACCTGCGCCGCCCGCAGATGGCGAAGAACCTGCTGCTGCGCGCCAAGGTGTCGGCCGCTGCGCGCGAATACCTGAACGAACGCGGCTTCGTCGATATCGAGACGCCGTTCCTGTACAAGAGCACGCCCGAGGGCGCGCGCGAGTTCCTGGTGCCGTCGCGCATCCATGACGGCCAGTTCTATGCGCTGCCGCAATCGCCACAGCTGTTCAAGCAGCTCTTGATGGTGGCCGGCTTCGACCGCTACTACCAGATCGTCAAGTGCTTCCGCGACGAAGACTTGCGTGCTGATCGTCAACCCGAGTTCACGCAGATCGATATCGAGACCTCGTTCATGACCGAGTACGACGTACAGGACATGATGGAAGGCCTGATCAAGTTCCTGTGGAAGAAAGGTCTCGGCGTCGACCTGCCCGACTTCCCGCGCCTGCCGTACGCTGAGGCGATGGGCAAGTACGGCAGCGACAAGCCCGACCTGCGCGTCAAGCTCGAGTTCACCGAGCTGACCGACGTCATGAAGACGGTGGACTTCAAGGTCTTCCGTGGTGCGGCCGACCTCAAGGACGGTCGCGTGGTCGCGCTGCGCGTGCCGGGCGGCGCCAAGCTGTCGCGCAAGGAGATCGACGACTACACGGCCTTCGTCGCAATCTACGGTGCCAAGGGTCTGGCCTGGATCAAGGTCAATGACGTCACCAAGCTCAACGACGAAGGCCTGCAGAGCCCGGTCGTCAAGTTCCTGACGCCTGATTCGCTGAAGGCAATCATCGAGCGCAGCGGTGCGCAGAACGGCGACATCATCTTCTTCGGCGCCGACCGCAAGAAGGTCGTCAACGACGCCATCGGCGCACTGCGCGCCAAGATCGGCCATCAGCACGGTGCCGAGCTCGGCTTTTTCGAAAAGGGCTTCAAGCCGTGCTGGGTGGTGGACTTCCCGTGCTATGAGTACGACGAAGAGAACAAGCGCTACGTCGCCGCGCATCACCCGTTCACCAGCCCGAAGGACGACCACTGGCCCCTGCTCGACACCGACCCGTCACAGGTGCTTGCGAAGGCCTACGACGTCGCCATGAACGGCTGGGAACTCGGCGGTGGTTCAGTGCGTATCCATCGCCCCGAGCTGCAGGCCAAGCAGTTCGCCACACTCGGCATCAGCGAAGAAGACCAGCGCGCCAAGTTCGGCTTCCTGCTCGACGCGCTGCAGTTTGGCGCCCCGCCGCACGCCGGCATCGCCTTCGGTCTCGACCGCATCGTCACCATGATGTGCGAAGCCGAATCAATCCGCGACGTGATCGCCTTCCCGAAAACGCAACGTGGGCAGGACTTGATGGTTGATGCGCCAACGCCTGTTACAGAAAAGCAGTTGCGGGAGTTGCACGTGCGGTTGCGGAATCCGCAGGTGGCAGGCTAGCGTGGTAGGGCGGGACGCTTGCGGTCCCGCCGGATGCGGTGGCATAGTTAGCCACCGCGTTGAATAGCCTTCGGCAATGGCACAAGGCGGAACCGCGAGCGTTCCGCCCTACGTGCTTCAGACGTGCATCTAGCGAGGAGTTTCGGTGGAAGTGCATATGATGGTTTGCGCAAACTCGGTCGATTTGCCGGATCGTCGAGAATTCCAACTTGGCGAAATTGGCTTGCTGCGTTACGCCACGGACCTAGAGACGATGGTCCTCGACCAAGTAGCGGACGCGTTGCTTGGACAAAGCCGAATTGATCGGCAGCACACTTGGTTCGGTGATTGGATTTCTAACGGAACTCCGGGTAGCTTCCGCTTTCAACGGAAGAGGAAGCCCCGACGATACGTTGTACTGGAAACAACTGAGCAACGACAAATCGATTTGCTACAGCTATTGGCATTGATACTTGTTGAGCCATTGGTTTTTTCTACACCTGTGAAGAAAATCGGTCCAAAATTTGTCCTAACTTTCAACACTTTGGGAGCGGCAGATTCCTTAGTAGGGCTGAGCAATCGCGAGTTTCGCAGTGGCGGACAACGCAATAAAAGAATATCCGACGCGGACATGAAGGGGCTGGTTAATTTGCTTGCTCACGTTGGAGAAGAAGCCGAAGAAGCCGAGCAAGTTCTCGATCTGATTCGGCAGTACGTTGACGTGCTATCGATCCCGATTTGGTCAAGCTTTCGCTTTTCTGCATTGATGGCGCTTATCGAGGGGCTACTTGCACATCAACCCAAACCCACGGATCCCACGGAGTCAATAACGAGGCAAATCAAACGCAAGTTCGATCTCGTAAATTCAATTTCAGAGACACCACTTCAGGCGAAAGACTTCTTTCCAAAAATTCCGGACAAATTGCGTACAGATCAACTCTGGACAAGGCTTTACAGCCTGCGGAGCAACATCGCGCATGGAAACGGGGGGCGCTTGGAATCACAATCGCAGTATCTCGTTGACGTCACGACCGCGTGCAAGTACTTGGATGCTTCGTTGCGAATGCTCTTTCGCCAGTGGATCGCGCAGCCGGCAATCATGTCAAAGATTAGAGCGATTTAGTGCCGTAGGGCGGAACGCTTGCGGTTCCGCCGAACGCGGTTGCACACCTCCTAATCGACTAAACAGCCTTCGGCAACGGCACACGGCGGGACCGCAAGCGTCCCGCCCTACACTTGGACATGCCTGACTATCGTCGTCTGTTCGTTCCGGGTGGTTCGTACTTCTTCACGGTGACGCTGCTGGAACGGCGGGGCAATCGTCTGCTCGTTGACAACATCGACGCGTTACGCAGCGCCGTGCGTGTCACGAAACAGGAGCGGCCTTTCCGCATCGACGCCTGGGTGGTGTTGCCCGAGCACATGCACATGATGCTCACGCTGCCGCCGGGTGACTCTGACTTTTCGGCCCGCATTCGTGCCATCAAGATTCGCTTCAACCGCGCGATTCCTCCGACCGAAAGACGCTCGGAGACGCGCGCAGTAAACGGCGAGCGTGGCATGTGGCAACGCCGATTCTGGGAGCATCTCATCCGCGATGAACGGGATTTCGCTCGCCATTTCGACTACGTTCACTACAACCCGGTGAAGCATGGTCACGTTGGGCGCCCGGCCGATTGGCCACATTCGACGTTTCATCGGTGGGTTGATCGTGGGGTTTATGCCGACGATTGGGCGGGTGGAGATACCTTGGGCGACACCGTTGGCGAATGACTTGGCGTTGGGCGCTGGGCTCCCCGGCGACCGCGTTCGGCGGGACCGCTAGCGTCCCGCCCTACGGCGATACCATCCGCCGCATGGATGCCCCGACTGAATCACGCCTGATCCGACCCGCGCTCGACAGCGATGCCGAACCCATGCGCGCTCTGCTCAACGAAATCATCCGCATCGGTGGGACCACCGCGATCACCAGCGAGTTGTCAGTGGACGAAATGCGCGAGTGGTTCATCTCTGGCGCGGACGTCGTGTCCTGCTTCTTGGCGATCAACGCGAATGGGGAGATTCTGGGCTTTCAGTCCCTGAGCCGATACGGCGATCTGCAGGAAGGCTGGGTGGACATTGCGACTTTCGCGAGCCGGTCGCGGCAGAAATCCGGCGTCGGCGGTGCACTCTTCGCGCATACGCGTGCGGCAGCCGCGCAGTACGGCTTTACGACGATCAATGCATCCATCCGTGTCGACAACACGGGTGGCCTGGCCTACTACGGCAAGATGGGCTTTGTGACTTATCGGGTCGAAGACGGCGATCCGCGTTCGCAGGGCCGCACTTTCAACCGCGTTCACAAGCGCTACGACATTTGAGCCAGTTCGAGCGCGTCCCGCTCGGTTGCTGCGGAACGGTTACCCGCCCCAAGGCTTAAGGCAAGGCTGGCGTGCTCTCGCCAGCAATCGCGTCTTTCGTGGTGTCTTCATTGCATCAGACGGAGATCTCCATGCTTTGCTCCCCTTGCCTCAAGTGGCTGCTATTGGCCTCGCTGCTGGGCGTCAGCCCGTCACTGTCGGCCGAGCCTGCAAAAGGCACACTGAACCACGCCGCGAAGTCCGGTCCGGTGGTGGTCAACGTGAAGTACGCTTTTCTGGTCAAGGGGCCGGATGACATGAGCGGGAAGCCTATGCGGCAATTGATCCTGTCCGACGTTGATCTGGCCAGCCACATCAAGGGCTGCGCCACGCTGTCCTGCGCATCGAACAAGCTGGAAAGCGGCATGACCGTGGACTTCGACGCTGGGCCGCGGCTGAACTTCTGGTTCGTGGGCAACGGCCAGCGCGTGCAGGCGTCCGGCACCGCGCAACCGGAGACGATGAAGCTGACCGCCAACTCGCCGCAACGCCTGGCCGGCAAGTGGACGCACGACGCCTCAGCGCAAGGCGGCCCAAAGATCGATATTGAATTCGACGCTGCCCTGAGCAAGGAGTTTGCGAAGGCGCGCTGATATATCCGCGCCCGCCGCGCGAGCGATTGGCACGATGTCCGAGTTTGGCGCGACACGCCGTAATCCACAGTATCCACCTCAGTACAAGGAGTCGATACCGTGGAACAGGACAAGCCGATCGAACTGCACATCAAAAACCAGAGTGGACTGCCATTGCCTGGCGTCATCCAGGGCATCATGTACGTGGTGTTCTCGTTCCCGCTGATCGTGATTCCGATGACCATCAGCGAAGTGGGCAAAAACCCGAAGGTTCTGCTGTTCTGGCCGTTGCTGTTCATTCCGCTCGGCGTGATGTATTTGCTGCGCCGCGCTTTCACCCGGTTCGCGATGACCCTTTACCGCGACGGCAGCGTCAAGATCACACAGCCATTCAACGCGCAGTCGATTCCGCGGGAGAAGCTCTCCGTCATCGTTGCCAAGGCGAACAACGCACACATCGGCGGCAGCAGCGCACCGGTGCGCGTGTCGATCCCTTGGCTGTTCTTTTTTGATTCATCACACAAGGAACTGGCGCGGGTCTCCCCGTCGGGATACGAAGCGGATGACGTGAACAACATGCTCGCCGCGATCGGGCGTTTGCGTCCAGACGTGAAGATCGAGTATCAGTAGTCATCGTCAAGGTGCCTCGCTACGGTGCTGCCGTGCTTCTGTGGCCTCATGCCGGCTGAGAACCAGCCTAACATTGCGCCTCTCCCGCCAATGCAAATGAGGTCGCAATGCACATTTCTGTTACGCCGCTTCCCTGCGGCGGCGCGATGCCACGATTTGGTATTGGTACCTGGCGCATGGGCGAGCAAACCGAGGTGGCGGCGGCCGAGGTTGCACTGATCCGTGCCGCCATCGAGCGCGGCGTTACGCTGATCGACACAGCGGAGATGTATGGCGAGGGCGGCGCCGAATCCGTTATCGGCCAGGCCATGCGCGACGCCGGCGTGCCGCGCGAACAGCTTTATCTGGTCAGCAAGGTTTATCCGCACAATGCGTCGAAGCGCGGCACTATTGCCGCCTGCGAGCGCAGCCTCAAACGGCTGGGCACTGAATGCCTCGATTGCTATCTGCTGCACTGGCCAGGCGAGCATCCGCTTGAGGACACGGTGGCCGCTTTTGAACTGCTGAAAGCGCAGGGGAAGATTCGCGCCTGGGGCGTATCAAATTTTGACGTTGCCGACATGCAGGCGCTGCTTACCGCCGGCGGTGACGGCGTCGCCACCAATCAGGTGCTCTACAACCTCTCAAGGCGCGGTGTCGAGTTCTCGCTGTTGCCGTGGCAGCGGGAGCGCAGTATCCCGACCATGGCGTATTCACCCGTCGGGCAGGCGCGACTGCTGGATTCGCACAAACTGAAGGCCATCGCGCGCGACGTCGGCGTCTCTCCAGCGCAGCTGGCGATTGCGTGGCTGATGAATCAGCCGGACGTAATCGTGATCCCGAAGACAACGCATATCGCCCGGCTGGACGAAAACCTGGGGGCGCTGGATTTGCGGCTCGAACCGTCAACGCTGAAAGCGCTGGACGCTGCCTTCCCGGCGCCAACGCGGCGTACCCCGCTGGAAATGCTCTAAGGTCGGTCGGCCGTCGAGATCAGTGGTCGAGCCGCGCTGCGGCGCGGACAGTCTCCACCAGCAGTTTGGCAGCGCCGGCGCTGCAGCGCTCGGTGACGGCGGCCTTGATGCCATCGATGGCGTCGCGCAGCATCGCCGAATCCTGGCAATGGATCAGGCCGGCAATAAAGGGGCGCGCATCGTCGCCGAGCAGCTCCATCGTGGCATGCATGGCAGCACGGCGGGCAGCCTCGAACTGCATCGGCGTCAGCGACCGCTGCATCGCGTCGACGCTTTCCAGCGCCGTGGCGCCCGGCAACTCGGATAGTGATACCGGCTCAATCAGCCCCAGATTGAGCAACTCGCTGACGAGCTCGCCCAGTTCGGCTGGCCGAAAATGGGGCAGCAGCGCGTCCAGCCCCTGCTCGCCATCAATCAGATCCAGCAGGCGCCTCAGTTGCGGGCGACTGAGCACATGATGATGCTCAGACTCGTTGTAGCCAAGTATGGTCTTGCGAAAAACTGCGTCCATGACTTCCACCGCCCCGCTTTCGCGGGTGGTTGCCTGCTCTTCTGCCGCGTACGTCATTGTTGTTGTGGCGCTTTGGCGCGTTTCCCTCGATACCAAAACCATTGACATATTTATTTTTGTCAATGTTCATATCGTATCTGAACAACCACCAAATCAGCATCGGTTGGGCAAAAGGATGCTGCAGAGCACAGCCGATGCACCAAAAAGCCACAGCGGAGGCGACACCAGCCGCTCGCCGAGCAGTCGGCTATGTCGCATTCGGCGCTACGATACGTCTACTAGGCACCCTTTCTGATTTCCGGAGCACCGCCATGAACGCTGTCCAATCCACCTTTGCAAAGACGTCGCGCGCGCTGGCGGCGATCAGCGCCATTGGCGTTGCGACGGCCCTGAGCCTGGCAGCCCCCGCCCACGCCGTGGACATCAAGTGGTCCCCCGCCGACACCTTTGAGCACATGGTGGCGATCCAGCCGGGCAAGGCCGCGGAAGTTTGCGGCACCATCGAGCCACGGCTGCCGGTGGAATGGCGCTTCACGGCCAATGGCCCGTTGACGTTCGACATTCACCGCCATTCCGGGAGCGAGGTGATCTACGCCACCCGCAGCTTCATGACGCGCGAGCTCAATGGCCGCTTCAGCCCGACCTTCAACTTTGACTGGTGCTGGATGTGGAGCAACGAGTCGGAGGCGCCGGTCACCGTTCGCGTTGAACTCAAGCGCTAGGCACGCCGGATCGATTGGCCAATCGGCAGCAGCTTTTTGATGGATTGACGTCCACAATGGGCCGTCAGCGCCATTCGCGCCTAAGTCGATAATTGACCAAATTGGGCTTCAAGCCCAGTGTGAATAAGCTTTTCGGAAAAGAGCCATAAGCCCCCTCACGACGCGTGGGGTGGACGGACAGGCCAACCTTGCCCTCCCGCCAACGCAGTCGGCGGCAACTCAGGCGTTGCCGCTCAGCGCTTTCGCCAGCGCCAGGATTTGCTTGTTGGTCAGGCCGCCAGCCAGCGCCCGCACCACGCCATCGGGCCGTTGCACGACAAGCATCACCTGAGTGCTGCCCTGTACGGTCGCGGCGCGTCCACCCATGCCGGTAACGGCGTCGCGCTTTTTACCAGCCACTTCTTCGCCAGCGGTCAGCAGCATGTCGGCGTAGCCTTCCAGCGTACGCGTCACCGAGCTCGACTGGATTGCCGCGCGATCAAACCATTGCAGCGTGATCGTCGCGCTGTCCCCTTTGGCCCAGGCACAATCCGTGACGTGCTCTTCGCGCTGCCGCTGCGGCTGCGCCGTAAAACCGTTGCCGGCAACCGTGCGAACGGTGTCCGGGGGCAGCAACACGGTGCAGCGTGGCATCACCACTGCCGCACCCGCCTGCGCATGAGCATCGCTGGCCCCCAAGCCCATGACGCACAGCGCGCACAAAGTCGCTGCCAGCGTCGCTCGCCATGGCCCCACGCCCGCCCGCGGGCAAGGCCCGCGTTCGTTCGGCAAATCACCCATCGTCAATTTCACCATCACCTCCCGGTGCGCCAGCGCGCACCTGCCCGTCAAACCCACCCCGTGTGACGTGCCGGATTTTTATTGGTCACGCCATCGGCTCGCGCCGATCCATCGAAAAACAAGTATGCCACCCAAGCCTTTCGCCGTCATGCGTGGCAGCCCCAATCAGGCGGACGCTTGATCCAGCGCGGCGATGCGCGGCTCGCTCGCCGCGCACAGGAAATGACGATTGCATTGACCGTACCGCCGGCGCCAGGCAAGATCAGGATTGATGACCGTCAAGCTCAAGGCACGGTTGCGGTGCGCCGCGAGCCAACCCGTGCGACATTGCGGCCATCGTCATCACGCCCTTGTTCAGGCAGACATCATGTTCAAGCACATTCTCGTACCCGTTGACGGTTCAACCATCGCCATGCAGGCAGCACGCTCTGCCATCCGCTTTGCGCAGGCTGTCAAAGCGCGATTGACCGTCATTCACGTGATTCATGTTTACCCCTACGCGGGCTTTGGCGAGGGCTTCGCCGAAGGTCTCGCCGAGTATCTGGCAGCGGCCAATGCAGCCGCTGCCGAAGCCATCGCCGGTGTTCGCGCCGAAGTTGAGGCTGCGGAGCTGCCGTTTGAATCACGCATCGCCGAGTCAAACACCATCTGGCGTGGCGTGGTCGAAGCCGCAGAGTCCGCCGGCGCAGACCTGATCGTGATGGGCACTCACGGCCGCGGCAAGATCGACCGCCTGCTGCTGGGCAGCGTGACCCAGCGTGTGCTTGCGCATTCGCCAGTGCCAGTGATGGTGGTGCACGGCGAAGGTTAAAGCCGCGCGGGAGAATTTCTCGCCGCTGCGGGCTAATCCGGCAGTCAGTGATCCGGCTGGCGACTATCATCGCCATCAGGAGGAATTGATCGATGCCCGCGCCCCTGAACGCGCACGGCGCTGCGCGCGCTGCTGCCCACAAGTCCAAGCTGGTCTCTGCCGATGAAGCGGTCCGTCTGATTCATTCGGGCGACACCGTCGCCACCGGCGGCTTTGTGGGCATCGGCTTCGCGGAGGAGATCGCGATTGCGCTGGAGAAGCGCTTCGAAAGCGAACAGGCGCCGCGTGACCTGACACTGGTCTATGCCGCCGGGCAAGGCGACGGCAAGCACCGCGGGCTCAATCATCTGGGTCACCGGGGGCTGCTGAATCGGGTGATTGGCGGGCACTGGGGGCTGGTGCCCAAACTGCAGGCGCTGGCGACGGCGGGCGAGATCGAAGCCTACAACCTGCCGCAAGGCGTGATCACCCATCTGTTCCGCGATATTGCCGCTGGCAAACCGGGCTCGCTCACGCGCGTGGGGCTTGGCACCTTTGTTGACCCACGCCACGGCGGCGGCAAGGTCAATGCCCGGACCACCGAGGAGCTGGTGCGGCTGATGCCGATCGACGGCACGGACTACCTGTTCTACAAGGCGTTTCCGATCTCCGTTGGCATCATTCGCGCGACCACCGCTGATGCCGACGGCAACCTCACCATGGAGCGCGAAGCGCTGACGCTGGAGGCGCTGGCGATAGCGATGGCCGCACGCAATTCCGGCGGTGTGGTGATCGCCCAGGTAGAGCGTGTGGCCGAGCGTGGCTCGCTGAACCCGCGTCAGGTGAAGGTGCCTGGGGTGCTGGTGGATGCGGTCGTCGTCGCCACCGACCCTGCGCATCACATGCAAACCTTCGTTGAACCGTACAGCGCTGCGTTCGCCGGCGAGATTCGGGTGCCGATGGATGATGCGCCGGTGCAGGCGCTGAATCTGCGCAAACTGATCGCGCGCCGCGCCGCGCTGGAGCTGCGTGCGCACAACGTGGTGAACCTCGGCATCGGCATGCCGGAAGGCGTCGCGGCGGTGGCGGCCGAAGAACGCATTATTGACCTGATCACGCTCACAGCTGAACCCGGCGTGATCGGCGGTGTCCCGGCTGGTGGCCTCAACTTCGGTGCGGCCGTCAACACCCAGGCGGTCATCGACCAGCCGTATCAGTTTGATTTCTACGACGGCGGCGGGCTGGACGTGGCGGTGCTGGGCATGGCGGAGGTGGACGCCGAAGGCAACGTCAATGTCAGCAAATTTGGCCCCAAGCTGGCCGGCGCCGGCGGCTTCATCAACATCAGCCAGAACGCCAAGGCCGTGGTTTTTGTCGGCACCTTCATGGCGGGCGATCTGCGGGTGAAGGTGGGCGATGGCAGCTTGAACATCGTTCAGGACGGCAGCACCGGCAAGTTCGTGGCTGGCGTGGAACACCGAACCTTCAGTGGCGCCGAGGCGCTGCGTCGTGGACAGCCCGTGCTCTATGTCACCGAACGTGCCGTTTTCCGGCTGATCGATGCGGGTGGCGGCAAGCCGGGACTTGAACTGGTCGAACTGGCACCGGGCATCGAACTCGAACGCGACGTTCTCGCCAGGATGGCGTTCCAGCCGCAGCATGCTGCCAACGTGGCAATGATGGAGACGGCGCTGTTCAACGAGGCATCGCTCGGTCTGCGCGAGCGCATTCTCGCCACACCACTGGCCGACCGCTTCGACCTCGACACGGCGCACAACACGCTCTATATCGACTTCAGCGGGCTTTCGATCAACGCACCGGCGCAGATTGATGCCATTGAGCGTAGTGTTGAAGCAAGGCTCGGCGGTCAGCAAGCGCGCGTCGCCGCCGTGGTCAACTACGATCACTTCAGCATCGCGCCAGAGCTGGTCGACCCCTATGCCGCGATGGTGAACCGCCTCACCGCCCGTTACTACAGCCGCGTCACCCGCTACGGCACGGGTGGCTTTCTGAAAGCACGACTCGCGACGCCAGCGCCCGCGCACCACTGAAAATTCCCAGGCAAACATTCAACTTGCATCAACCGAAACCAGCACGACCAGCCAGGATTCACCATGACCCACGCCCTCTTCCCCACCTCCATCGCAGGCAGCCTGCCAAAGCCGGCCTGGCTGTCCGAGACCAACAAGCTGTGGCCTCAATGGCGGGCACAGGGCGACGAGCTCGACGCTGCCAAGCGCGACGCCACCCTGCTCTGGATCAAGGAGCAGGAGGACGCCGGCGTTGACATCATCACTGACGGCGAACAGTCCCGGCAGCACTTCGTGCACGGCTTTCTCGAATACGTCGAAGGCATCGACTTCGAACACAAGGTGAAGATGGGCATCCGTAACAACCGCTATGACGCGATGGTGCCGGTGGTGGTTGGCCCGCTCAAGCTGAAAGGGCGAGTGCATCAGCGCGAAGCACAATTGATGCGCGCTCACAGCACCCACAAGATCAAGATCACCATGCCCGGCCCGATGACCATCATCGATACGTTGTCGGACAATTACTACGGTGACAAGGTGAAGCTGGCGATGGCCTTCGCCGAACTGCTCAACCAGGAAGCGCGCGCGTTGCAGGCCGATGGCGTGGACGTGGTTCAGTTCGACGAACCAGCGTTCAATGTGTACATGGACGACGTCAAGCGCTGGGGTATTGACGCCCTGCACCGCTGCATCGAAGGGCTGACCTGCACGACGGCCGTTCACATCTGCTACGGCTATGGCATCAAGGCCAATCTCGACTGGAAGGAGACACTTGGCAGCGAGTGGCGGCAATACGAGGAAATCTTCCCGGCACTCGCGGCCAGCCGCATTGACCAGATTTCGCTTGAGTGCATGCACGCGAAAGTGCCGATGCATCTGATGGCGCTGCTGAAAGGCAAGACGGTCATGGTCGGCGTCATCGATGTCGCGAGCGATGCGATTGAAACGCCGCAGGAGGTTGCTGACACCATCGGCAAGGCGCTCGAATTCGTGCCACGCGACAAGCTGATCCCGTGCACCAACTGCGGCATGGCGCCGATGGACCGTGGCATTGCGCGGGCCAAGCTCAATGCGCTGGCGCAAGGCGCGCAATTAGCTAGGTCGCTCTACGGCAAATGAGTAAGTTGTCTCCTGCGGCGCCTGTTGACGCGCCGCTGGAGACAACTGATGACAGCAGGCATTCGTCCTGACCCGTCCGCCCCGCACCGCACGGGTAACGTGGGCGACGACCTTCGCGGCGTAGGCAAGCTCGCCATTGACGCGACAACCAGCATCACCAGCCTGGTCGAGGCGATGCACGGCGGCATCAAACGGCCGCTCCGCAAGGGCAGCCCGGACGCTCGTGCGGGCGGCATTGCCGGCCTCGTGTATAGCAGCGTTCGCGGCATCACGCGAGGCGTTGGCTTTGGCATCGACGCTGCGCTGCGGCTGCTGTCACCGGCCCTGCGAGACGTGCCTGATGTGCGCGGGCGGGACAGCATCCTGAGCATCGTCAATGGCGTGATGGGTGACTACCTGCAGCAAAGCGGTAACCCGCTCGCCATCGACATGGAGTGGCGCGTCGGCGGCCGGCGACTGGAGATAACGCCAGATGCAATCAGGCACAGCATCGCCGACGTCAGCGGCAAGCTGCTGATCATGGTGCATGGCCTGTGCATGAACGATCTGCGCTGGCAGCGCAGCAGCGAGGCTGGCCCGCATGATCACGGCGCCGCGCTACACAACGAGCTTGGCTACACCGCCGTTTACCTTCGCTACAACACCGGCCTGCACATTGCCACCAACGGTCGCCAGCTTTCGCAGGCGCTGGAGGCGCTGGTCACCGCCTGGCCAGTACCGGTCGAGTCGATCACCATCGTCGCCCACAGCATGGGCGGACTGGTCGCCCGTAGTGCCTGCTGCTACGGCGAGGAAACACCGTCAACGTGGCGCCGCCGTTTGCGCAAAATGGTCTTCCTGGGCACACCGCATGCCGGTGCCCCACTGGAGCGCGGCGGGCGCTGGCTGGAATCGGTGCTTGGTTCAACGCCTTACGCTGCGCCGCTCGCACGACTGGGCCGGCTACGCAGCGCGGGCATCACCGATCTGCGCTATGGCAGAGTCCGCGAGGAAGACTGGCATGGCAGTAATCGTTTCGAAACCAACGAATCGTCAATTCATCCGCTGCCATTGCCGACAGACGTCGATTGCTTCGCCATCGGCGGCACCATTGGGCGCGAACCTGACGACCTGAAGGGGCGACTGCTGGGTGACGGCCTTGTGCCCCTCGCCAGCGCATTGGGGCAGCACAAGGACGCCCACCGGGCGCTGGCCTTTCCGCCGTCTCACACAGCAGTTCTTCCAGGGATTGACCACCTGCAACTGCTTGGCGCGCCCGCTGCCTATGCCGCGTTGCGCGGCTTCCTCAGCGACGGGACCGCCCCTGCGCAGACAGAAGAGTATGCTGCTGCAGCCCACCACGAGGAAGGAGCCTGACCATGACACTATGCCCGATCGCCGTCGTCGCCGGTTGCAAAAAGTGCCCGGCGTTTTCTGTCTGCCCGCTGAAAAGCACGCTTGGCGACTACAAGCCGGAAGAGAAGAAACCTGAAAGTAGCACCAGCGGCGGCAGCAAGAAGCGCTCCTGACATCACGGCGTCACACGGCGCGTGTGCGCAATGCGTGCATGCGGTGCGATTTATGCTTAGCATCACACGTACCCAATTTGTGGAGATAGTCATGTACGGACGCCTGAAAACCGCCCTCAAGCTGCTTGTCGCTTCTGCCGCGCTGGTCGCCTCAACCTCGCCGTTTGCAGCCAACAGCACTGAGTGCACGAACCTCAAGCTCTGCTATTGCGTCAACGACGACTTCAAGCCAGTCATCGAAGAGAAGATCAAGTTCTACCGCCAGCAGATCGCCGATGCACGGGCCAAAGGCAAGGCGGTCGCGTATATGAGCCTGCCGCTATCGACGCTGGGGGGTGGCTTCTTCGATGTCAACACCGAAGTGGCAAAGAAAACCAAGGATCGGATCGAGGCACGTTTTGGTGTTGACTCGGTCTGGGTATTAAGCCCCGGCACTAAGGAGTCCGACCTCAGCCTGCCGTCGGGCGCCCGCGGCACCAACGACGACTACATGCTGATGTGGACCCGCATCCTCGAGGGCGTCAAGGGTCTGGGCGAGGACTTCGATTTCGTCTACTTCGTCGGCCCGTCTGACTTCGGCGCCTTCTTCGGCTTTGACGGCGTTGCCGACATGAAGAAGGTCGATGCCTATTTTGATGAACGGATCAAGACCGACAAGAACCTGCAGCGCGAGGTTGAGCGTGGCCGCGTCACCAAACAGACGTTCCGAAACTACTACGGGCTGAAAGGCTCGATCACGGTCAGCAACGGCGCGCATGAAGAATGGAACATTTTCCGCACGCTCAATGAACGCCGTCGCGCCGACAAGGCTTACGGTATCGGCAACCAGATCCCGATGCTGTTCGACGGCAAGGCGGTGCCACCCGCTACCGCCGAAATCCCCAATACACCGGGCATCAGCGGCGCCTGCAAGGTCAACTAGAAGCGGTTTCGGGGCGCCGACGTGACGGCGCCACAACGAGATAAATACCCAGCAACGTGACCGCCATGCCGACGATCACGTTGCCGCCCAGTTTCTCGTCAAACATCAGCCACGCCAGGATCGCGGTCAACCCCGGCACCACGTACATGGTGCTGGTCAGCCGCGTCACCGAACCCGTACGCAGCAGATAAAACATCAGCGTGATGCCAACGCCGGAAAGCACCAGAATGCTCCACGCCATCGCAATGATGACTTCGGTGGTCCAGCGGATCGAGAAACTCTCGAATGCCCAGGCGAAAGGCAGCGTTGCAGCCGTCGCTGCGGCGAACTGAATCGCCTGCCCGGCACGCAAGTCGAAGTGCGGCACGAAGCGCTTCTGGTAGAGCACGCCAAAGGTCGTCCCCAGCAGCGCTACAAAGCAGATCAGCGTTGGCCAACCCAGCGACTGCGCGGAAACGCCCGCCAGTTTGGCGTACAGCACAATCATCACGCCCACAAAACCCACGGCAACACCGGCGATCTGTCGCGCGTTGACTCGCTCTCCCGTCCAGTGCGCGAGACAAATGGTCAATACCGGCTGCAAGTTGACAATGAGCGCGGCAACGCCCGCCGACAGGCCCATGCGGATGGATACCCAGACGCCGCCGAGATAAATCGCCTGAATCATCACGCCCGCCACCGCGATATGCAGCGCGTCGCGCTTGTTGGGCCACCTGGCACCGGCAAGCACCGCCAGCAACGCCATCATGATCATCACACCCAGGTAACGGACGATCAGGAACGACAGCGCTTCGGCGTCTTTCGCGGCCAGCTTGGCGACGACGTAGCCAGTTGCCCAGACGAAGATGAAAGCCGGGATGGCGACGCGAGCGCCTGCCGTTGAAATTGTTGCTGGAGCCGATTGCATGTTGTCATGCTAGCGACTCCGTCGTGCCTGCCCGCAGGCTGCAGTCCTCAGAACATCGGCAGTGGCCCCGCAGGGAAACGGTTGAGCCTTGGAAATACGTCGGCAAGCTGCGCCGCCGTCAACCCAAAGAAGTTACCACCGAGTGCTGCGGCGTACTGCTCGGTTGATGTGGTCGGGATCCAGCGACCGCCGCTGGTGTCATCGGGGCCATCCACACGCAGCGTCGGGAAGGTGCCATACAGCTTGCGCCCTGCCACGCCGCCCCCAACCACCACATGGTGACTGCCCCAGCCGTGGTCCGACCCGCCACTGCCATTGGCCGGGAAATCGCGGCCGAAGTCGCTCATGGTGAACGAGGTGACCTGGCTGGCAACGCCCAGCTCGACCGTGGCGCGGTAGAAAGCCGCTATTGCATCGCTGACAATGCCAAGCAGCTCCGCCTGGTCCGCCAACTGGTCGATGCCGTGCGTATCAAAACCGCCGATTGAGCAGAAGAACACCTGCCGCTTCACGCCAAAGCTGGCGCGCGCCTGTATCAGCCGTGCTACCGTGCGCAATTGATCACCCAGACCGGTACCGGGAAACACAGTTGTCAGTGCTGGCCCGCTGTTCAGCGCCTGCTGGAAGACCTGCTGGGTAGTGATGCCACGCTTGATCGTTTCGTTCCATGCCGCCTCGAACAAGTGCCCGCGCGCCACGTTGATCATCTCACCGAAACCGACCGCCAGCGGATCGGTGGCCCCGGCCTCATAGGCGTCGAAGCCAAAACTGCCGGAGGATGACACTTGAAACGGCGTCACGGTGGCGCCCTGCTGAAAACTGCTGCGACCGTTGACCGCAATGGCCGTGGCCACGTTCTGCACGCCGTTCATTGACGCGATCTGGTCGGCTACCCGACCACCCCACCCCAGCTTGATCGAACTGTCAGCCGTCCCGGTCTGCCATTGCGACTGCTGGTCGCTATGCGAGAAAAGATTGGGTGGCGTCTGCGCCGTGTTGTTCTGCCATTGCGTACGCGTCAATGGCTGCAACAATGGCCCCACGTTGGCAACAGCGGCGCATTGACCGCTTTCAAACAGCGCCGACAGTGCCCCCATCGACGGATGCAGCGCAAACTGGCGTCCGCCGGTGTTGGTTGGATTGATGGCAGTCAGAGAGCCGCGATCCAGCGCCAGACGACCGCGCCCACGCTGATAGTCGCCAAAGCCCGCTGCATCCAGCGGGATCAGGAGATTGTTGCCGTCATTGCCGCCAAACAGAAAAACACCCACCAGCGCCCGGTAGTCAGTGGCAGCGCTTTGCGCGAAAGCGGCACGGGTCAGCCCGGCCATCAGTCCACCGCCGAGGGCGAGCGGCGCCACCGCCCCAAGCCTCAGCACGCGACGGCGGGATTGCAGCAGTTGTGTTGCATCAGGAGAGAAGTATTTGCTCATGCTGCGCTCCTATCGCTGAATAACAAACTCAGGTGCGATGACCGCGATATTCAGCGCCACCAACAAACGGTCCGACGGCCGGTTTGCCGGCACCGCGTTGATCGCCTTCTCAAGCACGGTTCGCGTACTGTTCGACATGCTCCCCGAGAACAGCAGCCAATTCATGCGGTCCAGCAGGCCGCCAGTTGACGAGGCAGCAGCCAGCCAAGGTGTCGTGTCGAAATCGACGCGGTTCGCGTCGTCAAAACCAATCCCCCCGTCGCTGATCATCCGCGAGAAAAAATTGGTGCTGCCCACCACCTGGGTGTCGGACGCATTCTGGAACTCGGGTGCGACCAGCCCGGCCTGCGCGATGGCACCGGGTCGCGTGTAAAACGGCGAAAAGAAGTTGAACACCGACACCGACAGCAACGGCGACTGCCCCAGGTAGTCATCGGGCGAATCGAGCCACCACACCGAATTGCGGCCATTCTTCGACTTGCCGCCCATCGCATTGACAAAGTGCACGAAGCGCACCATTGGTTCGCGCAGTTTGCCGTAGCTCACACTGGCAGCAGACGGACTTCGCGCCTCATCGTCCAGCAAAATGGCGCGCACCACCGCTTCCAAGTCGCCACGAACGCCGGCGCCATTGTTGTTCCACACCGCCACAACGCGCGTCATATAGGCCGGCGACGGATTGCTGGTCACCAGGAACTGGATCAGCCGCTTGGCCATGAACGGCCCGACGTTGGGATGGTTGGCGATGTTGTCGAGCGCGTCATCGAGATCCTTCTGCGCGGTTTGTCCGGCGGGAATCGCCACGCCGTTCAATAACTGCTTGGGACCGGTGGAGTGATGGCTCGGCCAATTGGCCATCTCCAGTGTCCAGTTTTCTTTCGGCGGATTGAAACCTGCCGAGAAGGACGTGTCGTTGCCGCCAAAGCTCCAGCCAGTAAACACTTTGGCAAAGCCCTGCACCACGGTCTGGTCGTAGGTCGGGATCGTTTGCCCGGCAGTATCACGCTTGGGGGTGCCATCGTCGTTCAACTGCACCAGTCCGATCGAGAACAGTTGCAGCACTTCGCGTGCGTAGTTCTCGTTCGGCATGCGCCCGGTCGCCGGGTCTTCCTTGTCGTTGCCGAGCATGTTGAGGTAATAGCCCATCGCTGGCTGCAGGGTCACATCGCGCAGCAGCGTGCGATAGTTGCCAAACGCGTTCTTGTAGAGAGTGTCCATCCAGAAGGCGAGTGCGTCGGTGTCCTGATCAGGGGCGATGTTCGATACCACCATGATCTCGGACAGGGCGAGTGCGACGCGGGCGCGCAGGCGGGCGTCACCAAAGATCAGGTTCTGCCAGATCGCCTCGTAGATGTGCTGCTCCTCCACCCGGCCACCAGTCGCCCGAATGGCTGCGAGATAACTGGCGTGAGTGCCCCACGGCGCAGTGAACTGGCTGTCGAGCCACGCCGCTGGCGTGCGATTGACTACGTCGTCGATATCAGCCGTTGTACGGGCACCGAAGCTCGCCTGGGTGAGGAACCTTGCGGCATCGACCCGTTTGGGATCGCTGGCTGCCGGTGGGGTGACGGTGCCGAAAGTGAGTATCACCTCATTCGACCACTGCGCATTGCTGCCGTTGGTTCGCGCGATGAACTTGTAGGTGCCAACAGCAAGGTCAGGCACGTCCCACATGCCGCTGGCACCGGCGCTCGCGCCCCAGCGTTTGCCATTGACGTAGAGCCGGACGGTATCGTTGTCGTGCCCGCTGCTGGTGTAACTGGCGGTCACCGTTGCCCGACCATTGCTGATCGGTCCGGCAGTGGCGGTCAGGGTCAGTGTCGCCGCCGGAGCACTGAGCGAAGCCAGCAGCCAGATCAGGACGACGATAGAACCGATTAGCAGGGACCGGTAATCGGCCGGCCAGCGCCTCAGCAATAGCCTTTGCTGGGGACTTTTTTCACCGCTTTGCTGCATAGTGCTTCCATGTAGACAAATCCCCCGGTGAAATGCAGCGGGCACTGTTCCGCTCGACTGCAACCGACGCAGTCTATGACATCGTCATCAGCAATGCAAGCAGGACGCCAGCGGTGGCGCGCAAGTGGCGATCTGCTAACGAGACGAAAACGCGATAGCTCTGCCAGTAGCACGATCAAACAAGGCCACCGAACGCGTGTCGACGGCCAGTTCGATCAGATGATCGTGGATCGGTGCCGATGGATGCAGCCGGCACACGCAGCGCTCGCCGCCGAGCGTCACAAAGGCCAGCGTATCGGCGCCAGTCAGTTCGGTGATATCGACGTGCACAGTGATGCGCTCATGCGACGTATCGGCACGCAGCGCATCAGTCATGTGCTCGGGTCGCACGCCCAGCAGTACCTCGATGGGCGCAGCGGAAGGCGGCAAATCGCTGACGGCAATATGGCGCAGCGACAGCGTGAACGCCGCCTGCTTGCCATGCTCCTCTACGCGGGCGACGGCGACGCCGGCTTCCACCACGACGGTAGCGGGGATCAGATTCATCGGCGGCGAGCCCATGAACCCGGCGACGAAGGTGTTCACCGGCCGGTTGTAGATGTCGTCTGGGGGGCCGAACTGCTGCACCACACCATCCTTCATCACCGCGATCTTGTCGCCCAGCGTCATCGCCTCAATCTGGTCGTGCGTGACGTAGACCGTGGTGATGCCCAGCCGCTTGTGCAGCAGCTTGATCTCGCTGCGCATCTCGACGCGGAGCTTGGCGTCAAGGTTAGACAGCGGCTCGTCGAACAGGAATATCTGCGGCTCGCGCGCCAGCGCCCTTCCCATCGCTACGCGCTGGCGCTGGCCTCCAGACAGTTGCGCCGGACGGCGATCAAGCAGCGCTTCGATCTGCAGAAGTTTCGCAACGCGGGCAATCGTCGCGTCCTGCTCGGCCTTGGGCACCTTGCGCAGCGACAGCCCAAATGCAATGTTCTCGCGCACACTCATCGACGGATAAAGCGCGTAGCTCTGGAACACCATCGCGATGTCGCGATCCTTCGGCGGCAGGTCATTGACGCGTTTGCCACCGATGGCGATTTCGCCCTCGGTGACTGTCTCCAGCCCGGCGATCATGTTGAGCAATGTGCTTTTGCCACAGCCAGAACCACCGACCAGAATCAGGAATTCGCCATCGGCAATATCGAGGTTGATGCCCTTCAGCACCTCGACGCCATTGGGGAAGGTTTTGCGAATGTTCCTGACAACGAGACTGGCCATGCGCTTCCCTAACCTTTGACTGCGCCGGCTGTCAGCCCGCGCACGAAATACTTGCCCGCCACGATGTAGACGAACAAGGTCGGTGCAGCGGCAATGATCGCAGCCGCCATGTCGACGTTGTATTCCTTGACACCGGTTGACGTGCGCACCAGATTGTTGAGCGCCACGGTCACCGGTTGCGAATCGGCGCCGGCGAACACCACGCCGAACAGGAAATCGTTCCAAATCTGGGTGAACTGCCATATGACGCAGACCATGAAGATCGGCCCGCTGATCGGCAACAGAATGCGGCGAAAGATGGTGAAGAAGCCGGCGCCATCAACGCGGGCCGCCTTGACCAGTTCGCCGGGAACGCCAATGTAGTAGTTGCGGAAGAACAGTGTCGTAAAGGCCAGCCCATAGATCACATGCACGAAGATCAAACCCCACACCGAGTCTGACAGGCCGACGGCGCCCAGCGTGCGCGCCATCGGCAGCAGCACCACCTGAAACGGAATGAAGCAGCCGACCAGCAGCAGGGTGAACAACGCGTCGGAGCCGCGAAAGCGCCAGTGGGTGAGCGCATAGCCGTTCAGCGCACCGATCAGCGTCGATATCAGCACCGCCGGAATCGTCATCAGCAGGGAGTTCAGGAAGAACGGTTTCAGGCCCTCGCAACGCACGCCCGTGCAGGCGTGGCTCCACGCCTTCAGCCAGGGCTCGATGGTCGGCGCATGCGGTGCCGCAATCAGACTACCCTCACGGATTTCGTCCAGCGACTTCAACGAGGTCGCCACCATCACCCACATCGGCGCCAGTGCGTAGAGGGCGACGAGCAGGAGCACGCCATACAAGGCATAGCGGGCGACACGATTCATCGCGAGCCCTGCCCCGAACGCGCTTCGGCGTACATCAGCGGCACCATCACCGCGATGATGGTCATCAGCATCATGACCGCACTGGCGGCACCGACGCCCAACTGACCACGGCTGAACGAGAACTGGTACATGAAGATGGCCGGCACGTCAGACGCCGTGCCCGGCCCGCCACCGGTGAGCGCCATCACCAGATCGAAACTCTTGATGGCAATGTGCGCGAGGATCAGCGTGACCGAGAAGAAGACCGGCCGCAGCGTCGGGATGATGATGCGTCGGTAAATTGTCAGCGCCGACGCACCATCGACCTGCGCGGCCTTGATGATCTCGCTGTCGACACCGCGCAACCCGGCAAGAAACAATGCCATCGCGAATCCAGCGCTCTGCCACACGCCGGCGATGACCACCGTGTAGATCGCGCGATCGGGATTCACCAGCCAGTCGAAACTGAAGCTGGTCCAGCCCAATTGCTGCACGATACGCTCAAGCCCGAGCCCGGGATTCAGCAGCCACTTCCACGCGGTGCCAGTGACGATGAACGACAGCGCCATCGGATACAGGTAGACAGCACGCAGAAAGCCCTCGCCACGAATCTTCTGGTCAAGCAGGATAGCGAGCAGCAGCCCGACGATCAGGCTGATGCCGATGAACAGACCCCCAAATATTGCCAGATTTTTTGCGCTGGTCCAGAAGCGCTCGTTGTCGAACAGATCGGCGTAACGCTCCAGCCCGGCCCACTCCCAGTTCGGCAGCAGGCGCGACTCGGTAAACGACAGCGCAACCGTAATCAGTATGAAACCGTAGACGAACACCAGACTCGCCGCAAGTGTGGGCGAAAGCACGAGCTTGGGGAGCCAGCGATCGGCTGACGCGCGAATTTGCATTCGGCCTGTTGGAACGATACCACCACGGCTTTCACGGTGGCATCGCTCGCCTGCAGTAAAGTCCGCTACTTGGTCTTCGACGCCTTCAGCAACGCCGCCACCGCATCCTTGCTCGACATGTTCGAGTTCATGAATTTGGCGATCACGTCGACGATGGCGCCCTGTGTAGCAGAAGGCACGGCCATGCCGTGCGCAAAGCTCGGTTCCAGACCACCGCTCTTGGCAGTGCTGTCGAAGTCAGCCATCGACTTGGTAGCGCAGGTGTCAAATTTGGCCTTGTTGACGCCGGGGCGCACCGGGATCGAGCCCTTGTTCAGGTTGAACACTTCCTGGAACTCCGGCGACATGATGGCCGTGGCGAGGTCAAGCTGGCCCTTCTTGGCGTCGGCCGCCTTCACGTTGAACATTGCGAACGAGTCGATGTTGAAGGTGTACGCGTTGGCGGTGCCCGGTGCCGCGACGCAGGCGTAGTCCTTGCCGGCGACCTTGTTGGCCGCCGTGAATTCGCCCTTCGCCCAGTCGCCCATGAACTGCATGCCGCCCTTGCCGTTCATCACCATCGCCGTGGCGAGGTTCCAGTCGCGACCAGCGGCATCCTTGTCGATGTAGGTCTTGATCTTCGCCAGCGTGTCGAACGACTTCAGCATGGTCGGGCTGTCGATGGCTTTGGCATCCAGCTTGACCAGCGCGTCGTTGTAGAACTTGGCGCCACCGACACCGAGCACGACCGACTCAAACACGGTCGCGTCCTGCCAAGGCTGGCCGCCGTGGGCGATGGCTACCAGGCCCTGCGCCTTGAATTTGTCAGCAAGGGCGAAGAACTCGTCGTAGTTCGCTGGCGCCTTGCCGCCCGCCTTGTTGAGCGCGTCCTGATTGATCCAGAGCCAGTTCACGCGATGCACGTTGACCGGTGCTGCGACGTATTTGCCCTTGTACTTCATGGCATCAGCGACGACTTTTGGCAGCAGCTTGTCCCATTCCCTGGCCGAGTCGCTGATATCACCCAGCGAGCCTTCGCGCGCCCACTCCTGAATCGACGGCCCCTTGATCTGTGCGGCGGTCGGCGGGTTGCCGGAAACTACGCGCGCCTTGAGCGCCGTCATCGCGGCATCGCCGCCGCCACCAGCGACCGCAAAATCCTTCCACTTGTGGCCCTTGGCTTCGAGCATCTTCTTCAGCTCGGCAACCGACTTCGCCTCGCCGCCCGAGGTCCACCAGTGCAGCACTTCGACGTCTGCGGCGGCCGATGCGCCGGCCATCAATGCGGACGCGACCGCGGCGACAATGATTCGCTTGTTCATGAAATCTCTCCTTGTTGGCAACAGATGTTGTTTTGACTACCGCTGGGCCGCGAGTGTAGCTCGCGCTTCGGGCACGTCAATGCCGGTCATCGGCGAATGCCACTGACCAACATCACTCCGCACGGTGGCAAGCGACGCAAATTTTGTTGCCTTCGGTATCGCGAAAGTAAGCGCCGTAGTAGTGCTGGTGATACTCGGGCCGGAGCCCCGGCGCGCCTTCGCTGACGCCGCCGTGCGCCAGCGCGGTCTGGTAAGCGGCGTCCACGGTGCGACGCTGATCGGCGAGAAAGGCTGCCATCTGGCCGTTGCCGGCGGCGTGCTGCAAACCATTGAACGGCGTGCCGATCAGAAACAGCGGCCGTGGCCCCGGCTCGGATTGCCAGCCTGCCCACGGACGCTCAGGATCACAAAAGCGCTCCTGAATGCCCAGCACCGGCATCAACGCGCGATAGAAGCGCAACGCACGCTCGAAATCGACAACACCAACAAATATGTGAGAAAACACTATCGGCCTCCTGCCGCCATCCGGTAGCGTTATTGCTGGTCCTGCAGGACGTACTCCCGCATCTGGCCGAAAAGCGGCGTCAGCGTCGCGATCTCGCAAGTGCCATCGTGAAATCGCCAGGTGGTCTCGAAATCCTCATGGCTGCGTGCGCGCCACAACCGTCCTGCCCTATCGATCACCAGCGAGTGACCAACGCCGCCTCGAAAGATACGCGATCCGTCGGTGCCGGTAAACAGCGTACAGGTCCACGGTCGCTGCGGGAAGTTGGCGGCGACGTAAGCCGCAATGTCCACCGTCAGTTGCTCAAAAATGGTGGCTCGTGCTTGAGGTTGAGCGGCGAGCGTCGCGGCGATTGCCTGTGACAGCATGGCATCCGCTGGCGAATACAGCACGCCAGACTGCAGCACTTCGCCCTCTTCAACCGTCGCGGCACCCGCCACGGCGCCCGGTGTGGAGCGGGAGTCAGTCATGGAGACGCATGACAAGCAATGGAAAACCCATCAGCAACACCACACCAAAGACCAGATAGTTGCCAGTCGCCGGGTTGAAGTCGTCGAGCACTTTCGCCCACGACCGCCGCAGCAGCAGCTTGCCCAACGCAACGTCAAAACTGGCCATGAACAGCGCGATGACAAGGCCAAGTAACAACAGATCCCCCGTGCGATTCAATCCCATCGGCGGCACCAGCAGGTAGCAAACAGCAAACGCCAGCAGGGACCCCGAGATGATGCTCAGCTTGAGTGCGCGTTCCTTGCCGATGCGTGGCACCACCAGAACCGTGCGTGCGATGCCGTGCAAGGTCTCCGCGCCCGCCAGCACGACACACAGCGCTGCCGTGCGAACCACAAGATCAGCATCCACCATGATTGCTACTGCTGGAATAGCTGGTCATCGGGATAGTTCTGTCGAACAACGGTATTGCCATGCACGGCGACCTCGCCGGTCGCGCCGCGGACATAGAGCCCGGCACCAACGCCGCTATGCGCGCTGTTGCCGGTGATCACACTGCCACCCAGTTGCGCCGCAGAATCTTCGCAGTAGAGACCAGCGCCCTCCCCTGAAGCAGCGAATAGCGCGTTGTCGGTCACCCGGCTTCGCCACAGGCGCAGCCGGGAGCGCGCCAGATAGACACCAGCGCCCTTCGCGCCAGCGCCAGCATGGAGAGTGTTGGCCTGGAGGGTGCAACCGGCGATTTCCACCTTGCAGTCAGTGCAGTGCAAGGCACCGCCGCGGGCTTCACCCTTCAGCGCCTCAATCGAATTGCCGATCAGCATCGACTTCTGGATGCGGACGGCAGAGTCGACGCAAAACATGCCAGCCCCTTGCAGCAGATCGTCGTCGCCGCATACGCGGTTCCCGGCCAGCACGCACTCCTGCAACGCAATCTTGGTCCGCGTCGCGGAAATGGCCCTTGCCCGCCCGTTCGAGCGGATCTCAATGCCGCTCAGATAAACGGACGAGTTTTCGGCACGGACCACACTATCGGCCGCATCTCCCACGAGCACCACACCGCGGCGACCGAAGTGAGTGGTACTGATCACCACGTCCGGCACGTCAACCAGCACCACATCCTCGGCGTACACGCCCGGGCTCACCATGATGGTGGACGGCCGCTGCAGCGCACGCACAGCGTCTCCGATCGTCGGATACTGCGCCGGCACCAGCAGCACGTCATGGCCGACATCCATCAGTAAACGCCCGACACGGCAGGTTTCGTAGATTGCGGATGCCCGAGTGTCACGCTGGTAGCGAGTAGTCCTTGAACATGTCGCGCAGCTTCGCTTTCATCATCTTGCCGGTCGCGCCGAGCGGTATGGCATCAACAAACTGCACGTCATCAGGCACTTGCCACTTGGCGATCTTGCCGTCGTAGAACTGGATGATCTCGTGCGCGGTCACCTCCGTATTGGGCTTCTTGACCACCACCAGAATCGGCCGCTCGTCCCATTTGGGATGACGGATGCCGATGCAGGCCGCCATTGCCACGGCTGGGTGCGCCATCGCGATGTTCTCTACGTCGATCGAGCTGATCCACTCGCCGCCGGACTTGATCACGTCCTTGCTGCGGTCGGTGATCTGCATGAAGCCATCGGCATCGATGGTGGCCACGTCACCGGTCGCGAAGTAGCCGTCGCGGTCGAGGATATTGCCGCCCTCGCCCTTGAAGTATTCCTGCACGATCCACGACCCGCGCACCAGCAGGTCGCCCGACACCTTGCCGTCACGCGCCAGCTCGCCGCCGTTCGGATCAACGATCTTCATGTCAACGCCGAACACCGCGCGGCCCTGCTTGAGCAGGATACTGCGCTGGGTTGGCCAGCCGGCTTTCAGATGCTTGCCCTTGAGCGTGCCGTAGGTACCAATCGGGCTCATCTCGGTCATGCCCCAGGCGTGATTGACGGTGACGCCGTACTTTTCGCGGAAGGCGTCCAGCATCGCGGGCGGGCAGGCGGAGCCGCCGATCACGGTGCGCTTCATGGTCGACAGCTTCAGATTGTTGGCCTCCATGTGCCCGAGCAACATCTGCCACACCGTCGGCACACCCGCCGAAAACGTCACCTTTTCGCCTTCGAACAGTTCATAGATCGACTTGCCGTCCAGCGCCCCGCCGGGGAACACCACTTTGGCGCCCACCATCGGCATCAAGTACGGCAGGCCCCACGCATTGACGTGAAACATCGGCACCACTGGCAGCACGGTGTCGCGCGAGCAGATGCCGATGACGTCGGTCGCAGCGCCCGCCATTGCGTGCAGCATGGTCGAGCGGTGGCTGTACAGCACGCCTTTCGGGTTGCCCGTGGTGCCGCTGGTGTAGCAAAGGCTCGACGCCAGGTTCTCGTCAAATGCGGGCCAGACATACTGGTCGGAATGGGCGCCAATCCAGGTTTCGTAGCTCTGCAGATTTGGAATGCCGCTGTCGGCCGGCAGCTTGTCGGCATCGCACAGCGCGATGAAGTGCTTCACCGTGGGCAATTTGGCGGCGACCGCCTTGACCAGCGGCAGAAAGGTCATGTCAAAGCAGAGTGCCTCGTCTTCCGCGTGGTTGATGATCCAGGCCAGTTGCTCGGGATGCAGGCGCGGGTTGAGGGTGTGCAACACCCGGCCGGAGCCGGACACGCCGTAGTAAAGCTCGAAATGGCGGTAGCCGTTCCAGGCCAGCGTGCCAACCCGTGCCGATTGGGCGAGACCCATCGCGTCGAGCGCGTTGGCAATCTGCTTGGCGCGGCGGTTAATGGTGGCGTAGTTGGAGCGATGAATGTCACCCTCCACGCGGCGCGACACCACCTCCGTGTCGCCGTGATAAGTCGCAGCGAATTCGATCACTGACGAGATCATCAGCGGGTGGTATTGCATCAAGCCTTGCATGGTTCCTCCTTGTGGCATGGTCGTTACGCTGTCAGGCAACCCAATGCCGATGCGGGTTCGCGGCCAGTTGGCCAATGCGTCACCAGCGTTGCGGGGTTACACAGTTTCAGCTTTGCCAGCAATCGTAACCGCTGCTGCGCTGCGCAACCATGCGTAGCACGCAGCAGGGCGCAGTTGCCTAAAATTTGCACACGGATTGCTTGGCTTTGTCTCGTCGCCCCGCGCCGTGGCCGGTTTGTGTCAACAGCCTTTTAGGCAAGCATCTTTTTGCCAGAAACCGCATCCGGACTGGGCTCAAATAGCAAAAGTGATTAAAGTCGATATTTGATCATTTCGCTGTTTAAGCCCAATTCGAGTGCGGCTTACAGAGAAAAGCTGCTGCGCCGCTCAGGCCGTGAAGCCCATGCTCCGCTTGTCGAATGCGATGGCCTTGATCAGCGCGAACACCGGCTGCCCGGCTTCCAGATGCATCTCGTCCAGCGCCTGCCGAGAGATACGCGACAGCAGTTCGCGCCCGGCACCACCGCCCGTCGCGGCCAGCCGTACATGCACCTCGACGATAGCGCCACCGCGGTCGTCAATCGCGGTGATCGTGCCCGGCAAAACATTGCGGATGCTGAGCCCCTGCGGCCGCTCTACCGCAAGCGCAACGTCACGCGCACGGATGCGGATGCGCGCCCGCGTACCCAGCGGCGTGTCCACACCGGGCGCAACCAGTTCGCCGCCGTCGAATCCGTAAGTGGTCAGGAAATAGTGCATGTCCTGACGGACAGCGGTTGCCTCGATCAGCGCGCCGCCTTCGAAGCGGCCGGTGTAGGGGCGCAGATCGTTGCGATTGAAGATTTCCTCGGTGCTGGCGCAGGCAACGGCGCGCCCCTCGTTCATCACCACCACGTCATCGGCCAGCCGTGACACCTCGCCGATCGAATGGCTGACATAAACGATGCGAACGCGGAACTCGTCACGCACGCGCTCGATCAGGCGCAGGATCTCGCTGCGTCGGGCGGTATCGAGCGATGCCAGCGGCTCGTCCATCAGCAGCAGGCGCGGCTGCGACAACAACGCCCGGCCGATCGCCACCCGCTGCTTCTCGCCGCCCGATAGCGTCGGCACCGCGTGCCCGAGCAATGGCGTCAGGCCCAGCAGTTCGGTAACTTGCTCGAAAGGGACGCTGGCCCGTGCTGCGGTCGCCGCCGAGGTACGTCGCGCCCCATAACGCAGGTTCTGCTCGACGTTCAGATGCGGAAACAGCAGCCCGTCCTGAAACACATAACCCACCCCGCGCTGCTCGACCGGCAGATGGATACCGCGCTCGCTGTCGAACCAGGTTTCGCCGTCCACCACCACGCGCCCGCGATCCGCCCGTGCCAGGCCGGCGATGATGTTGATGACGGTGGATTTGCCCGAGCCGGAGCGCCCGAACAGCGCCAGCACGCGGGCGTCACTGCGCAGCGTTGCCTGAATCGCAGTGACGGCCTGCGGTCGCGCCTCCTCGGTGGCGTCCGGCCGCGCGCCAGCTTGCGCGCCGCGAGCAGCAAAGCGCTTTTCGATGTCCAGCTCGATCACGCCAACTCCGCCTGTCGAGCCAGCCGCGCGCGACGGTTGATCCACTCCGAGGCCGCGAGCGCCGCAATCGACAGCACCACTGACACGGCGCACAGCCGCAGTATCGCGGCATCGCCGCCGGGGCTCTGGGTCAACCCGTAGATCGCCAGCGGCAACGTCTGCGTCTCGCCGGGGATGTTGGAGACGAAGGTGATGGTGGCGCCGAATTCGCCCAGCGACCGGGCAAACGCAAGCAGCACGCCGACAGCGATACCGGGCATCGCGAGCGGCAGCGTGACCGAGTAGAACGCCCTCCAGCGCGATGCCCCCAGCGTGCGCGCCGCCCATTCCAGTCGCGGCGGCACCGCCTCGATCGACAGCCGCATCGCCCGCACCATCAGCGGAAAGCCCATCACCGCCGCCGCCAGCGCGGCCCCCGTCCAGCGAAACGCCAGCGTAATGCCCAGCCAGTCATGCAGCAACGCGCCGATAACGCCCTGCCTGCCGAACAACACCAGCAGCGCATAGCCGATCACCACCGGCGGCAGCACCAGCGGCAGATGCACCACCGCATCAAACAGTGTCTTGCCGGGGAACGAACCGCGCGCCAGCAGCAGCGCACAGCCCAGCGCCAGCGGCAGGCTGAACAGCACGCTGGCGCCAGCCACCTTCAGGCTGAGCAGGATGATGCCGAGTTCGTCTGCGGAGAGCATGCCCGGATTGTCGCTGTTCTTGCTGCAGACCGCGTTGTGCCGGAAGCCGGCCGAACTATCGTTTCGGCACGAATCCGAATTGACGCCAGACTGCCGCGCCCTCTTCGCTGGTCAGATGGTTCAGCAACCCGCGCGCGGCCTCACTGTCGCGGCCAGTCACGATCGCGCCCGGATACACAATGGGCGCATGGGTGCCGGCCGGGAATGCTGCCAGGGCACGCACTCTCGGCTCGGCGATGGCGTCGGTGCGATAGACGATCCCGAGCGGCGCTTCGCCGCGCGCAACAAAGGCCAGCGCAGCGCGCACGTTCTCGCTGCGCGCCAGCTTTGGCTCAACCTCTGCCCACGCCCCCAGCGCGGTGAGCGCCGTGCGCGCGTATTTGCCGGCCGGCACGTTGTCGAGGTTCGCTACCGCGAGACGCCCCTGCCCCAGCGCTGTCACCAGTGATACAGCCGCACCCGTTGTCGTCAATTCGACCTTTGCTGTGCTCTGCGCTGGAGCGATCAGCACCAGCTCATTGGTGACCAGGTCGCGGCGCGTTGCGGCAACGACCAGCTTGCGCGTGGCGAGATAGTCCATCCACTCCTCGTCCGCCGACAGAAAAAGATCGGCTGGCGCCCCGTTTTCGATCTGCTTCGCCAGCGCGTTGCTGCCTGCATACGACGCACGCACCACATGCCCGCGCTTGCCCTGGAACACCTGAATCTGTTTGTCCAGCGACTCCTTCAGGGACGCGGCGGCGAACACGGTGAGCTCGGCAGCGCTCGCTAAACAGGCGGCAGCGGCCACTGCTACAGCGGCCAAGCCACGCGCAGCGCTCGCAACGGGCGACGAACATCGGAAATTCAATCGGTACTCCAGTCTCAAGTCACGCGGTTAGCGGTATTGCGCAATATAGACCGGTTAGACCGGTTGCCATTGGGCCGGCCACGCCATTTGCGTGCGGGCGGCAGCGCCGTTCAGCCGTCGCGGAAACCATTTCGGTGAACTTACCGTAGCAGACAGGCTGCGCAGCCAAAGCGCGCCACCGAACCCGCAATGCGGCACACCATCGGCGAGGCGCTAAAGTTCCAGCAGCATCAACGCACCGCCCCCCGCAAATCCACAGGAAGTACCTTGCCAGACATCATCCTCCACCACTATCACACCTCCCCTTTCTCCGAGAAGGTTCGCCTGATCCTCGGCTACAAGCGGCTGGCCTGGCAATCGGTGCTGATTCCGCAAATCATGCCCAAGCCGGACGTCGTGGCGCTGACCGGTGGCTACCGCCGCACGCCGTTCATGCAGATCGGTGCTGACATCTATTGCGACACCGCCCTGATCTGCGACGAGCTTGAGCGCCGTTACCCAACCCCCAGTCTCTACCCAGTCGAAGTTCCGGCCGGCCTCGTGGACACGGTCGCGCAATGGGCCGACAACCAGCTCTTCTGGTGGGGCGCCATAGCCTACTCGTTCCAGAGCAAGGCAATGGCCTTCATCTTCGACGGGGTGCCGGCCGAGATCGTCAAGGCTTTCGCGGCGGACCGCGCGGCGATGCGGGCCGGGGCGCCGCGAACGCCGGCGGCCGACGCTGCCGGCATGTTGCGCGTCTATCTGCAACAGATCGACAGCATGCTGGCGCGCACACCGTGGCTGCTTGGGCAAACACCCTCGCTGGCAGACTTTGCCGCCTATCACCCGCTCTGGTTCGTGCGCCGCATCACACCACTGGCCGACATCCTTTCGTCCACGCAGCATGTGCTGCCGTGGATGGACCGCGTCGCCGCAATGGGACATGGCACACCCGCCAAGCTCGCCAGCGCTGACGCCATCCGCATCGCACACGACACCAAACCAGAAGCGCCGGCTGGCGAGTGGCATGACGAGCATGGCATCGCAGCCGGCGAACCGGTGACCGTCACTCCGCTTGACTACGCCTTCGACCCGGTGGCCGGGGATCTGGTCGCTGCGACGGCGAAGTCTTACGCCTTGCGCCGCTTCGACGAGCGCGCCGGCGAAGTCGTGGTGCATTTCCCCCGGGTGGGTTTCAAACTGGAAAAGGCACACTAGGATTTGACAGTGTCTTGCGGCGACAATTGATCGGGGCTTGTTAACGCGCCCCAGGACAAGCAAGGAGGATTGCAACGATGTCGACCGCAGCGGCCACCCCGGCCGACCCCACCCGCCATTTCGCGTTCTGGCCAAAACGTCAGCCGCGCGAACTCGACACGCCGGACACCTCGCTGTGGGCCAATCTCGACATCACCCACCGCCGCTACGCTGACCGGCCGGCGTTCGTGTTCTTTGACCGCGTGATCAGCTACCGCGAGCTGTTTGCCTCGGTGGAAAAACTCGCAGGCTGGCTGCAACAGGTGGCTGGCGTCAAAAAGGGGGACCGCGTCGCGCTATGCCTGCAAAACTCGCCGCAATTCGTCATTGCCTATTACGCTGTGCTGCGGGCCGATGCTGTGGTGGTGCCGGTCAACCCGATGAACAAGGCAGCGGAGCTGACCCACTACATCACCGACCCGGCCGCGAGGGTGGCGATTGTCGGCAGCGATCTGGCGGCTGCATGGATAGCCGCCAATCAAGAGGTCGCCGCCACCAAGCCGGATATGGCGTTGCAGCACCTGCTCGTCACCCGCTACTGCGACGAAATGAGCAACGGCGCCTTGCCCGCCGGCGGCTTCCCGGATGCCTGGCGCGCCTGGCTCGACCTGACGGTAGACATGCCCACCTACGCAACGGCATGGCGCGACGCGATGGGCGCCAGCCTTACTGCCTCGGCGCCCACCGCCGGCCCGGACGATCTGGCTGTGCTGCCCTACACCTCCGGCACCACCGGGTTGCCCAAGGGCTGCATGCACACCCACCGCACCATCATGCATAACGTGGTGAGCGGCGCGGTGTGGGCCAATGGCAGCTCGGCAGTGGTCAGTTTGGCCGTGGTGCCGATGTTCCACATCACCGGCATGCTTTATGGCCTGCACGTGCCAATCTACCTTGGCTCATGCGCCGTGATCATGCCGCGCTGGGACCGCGATGTCGCCGGCCGGTTGATCTCGACCTACAAGGTCACATCCTGGACCATGGTGCCGACCATGATGATCGACCTGCTGGCCAGTCCCAACGTCGCGCAGTACGACCTGAGCAGCCTGCAATACATTGGCGGCGGCGGTGCCGCGATGCCACAGGCGGTGGCGCAGAAACTGCTCGATCAGTTCGGTCTCAAATTTGTCGAGGGCTATGGGCTCACCGAGACCGCCGCCCCCTCACACTCCAACCCGCCGGACGCCCCCAAGCAGCAGTGCCTGGGCGTGCCCTACGTGGGCACCGATTCGCGGGTGGTGAACCCGGACACGCTGGCGCCCTGCGCCATTGGCGAATCCGGCGAGATCGTCATTCACGGCCCGCAGGTGTTCAAGGGCTACTGGCAAAACCGCTCCGCCACCGAAGCGGCCTTCGTCGAAATTGATGGCAAGCAGTTCTTCCGCTCCGGCGACATGGGCCGGGTGGACGAAGACGGCTACTTTTTCATGACCGATCGCCTGAAGCGGATGATCAACGCCAGCGGCTTCAAGGTGTGGCCCGCCGAGGTGGAGGCGCTGCTGTTCCGCCACCCGGCGGTGGCCGAAGCGTGCGTGATCTCCACCCGCGACCCCTATCGCGGCGAAACCGTCAAGGCAGTGATCGTGCTCCGCCACGACGCAAGGGAAACCACAGCGCAGCAGATCATCGACTGGGCGCACGACAACATGGCGGCCTACAAAGTGCCACGCATCGTCGAATTCGCCGACGCCCTACCAAAGAGCGGCTCCGGCAAGGTGATGTGGCGAGCGCTGCAGGAGCGGGAAAGCGCGCGTTAGGTCGCGAGTGCCCCGCAGAAACAAAAAAGGGGCTTACGCCCCTTTTTTGTTGGCCGCAACACGTTACTTCATCGGCTGCGACGACGAGCTCCGTGCCAGAAGCCGATGCCTGCGAGCAGCAAGCCAAGCAGCGCCAGCGCCAGCCCGTCAAGCCCAGGCACTGCCAGCAGCGCGCCGAACGAGACGGACGAGGCGTTGTTGTTGACCGCCGCGGGATCGCTGCCGCCCATCGCATCGTTGTCCGCCGCTGCACCGGCAGCGATGCTGATCGAGCTCAGCGCCGGCATCGGGAAAGTGACCGTGCAGGTCAGCGTCGCGCCTGCGGCCAGGCTGGCCGCAGGGGACCCCGTGCAAACCGGCGTGCTGGCACCTGCGGGCAATCCGGCCACGTTGAGGATGGTGCAAACCGCGTTGACTGCAGGTGCCGGACCGTTGTTGGTACAGGTGGCCGTGCAGGTTACGGTGGTGCCGGGTGAGGCCGACGTTGGCGTACAGGTGATGCGGCTGACCATGTCGGCGCCCTGCACCACAATCGTCGCCACCGCGTTGTCGCAAGCGGCTGCCAGCGGCGCGGCGTTGGCCGGCGTAGCACAGATCTGATAGGGCACTGAGTAGGTGCCTGCAACTGCCGACGCTGGCACCGTGACCGTTCCGTTGGCGGCGATAGTCAATACTGTTGGTGTGCCGACGCAACCGGCGCAGGTGACTGCCCCGTTTGCCGTGACCGTGGCGTTGCCCATGCCGGCGGTGCTCGCGGCCACCGTGCCCACCGTATCGTTGGCCAGCAGATTCACCACATTGGCGATGTTGTTCTGCACCGTGGTCGGGCCATCATTGACGGCGTCAACCACCAGTACCGTCGCGGTGGCGCTGGACACGGCACCACCGTTGGCGTTGGCAGCGCTGGTGGAGCCAGTGAAGACAATGGACGTATTGCTGTCGTCGCCACCACCCGCCGTGCCCGGCGCGGTGTAGCTGAAACTGCAAGTGATTGCGGCACCAGCGGCCAGCGTTGCCGGGCTGGCCGGCGAGCAGGACACCGCACTCACGGTGCCCAAGCTCGCGCTTGGCACGCAGGTCGGGTTGGTGGCCGGCGAGCCACCGGTATTGGTGCAAACCAGCGTCAGGCCAGTGAACGCCTGCCCCGGCGCGACCGCTGTCGGCACCAGCGTGAAGGCGGGGCTCATGCTGGCGACCACCACGGTCGTACTCGCAGTTGCACTGTTGTTGCCCGGGGTCGGGTCAGTGGTCGGCGAGCTCACGGTCGCCGTGTTGCTGATCAACGTCCCTGCCGCCGTCGCTGGCGCCACTGTCACCACCAGGGTGAAGACCGAGCTGCCCACCGGCAGTGTGCCGATGGTGGAGCAGTTGATCGTTCCGCCCGAGCCCACGGACGGATTGGTGCAAGACCAACCAGCCGGCGTCACTAGCGACGCGAAGGTAGTGCCAGCCGGCAAAGTGTCAGTCATCGCCGCCGAAGCCGCCACCGTTGGGCCGGCATTGGCCACGGTGATGCTGTAGGTGATTGTGTTGCCAGCGCCGACCGGATCGGGGCTGTCCGTCACGGTGACTGATAGATCAGCACTCGCCGTGACCGTGGTCGATGCGGTTGCGCTGTTGTTGCCGGTAACGGGGTCGGACGTCGGAGAGCCGACTGAAACAGTATTCGTTAAGGTCGTACCATTTGCAACGTTCGCGTCCGCTTTGACGACCAAGGTAAATGTCGAAGTACCAACGCCAAGCGTTCCCGGCAATGAACAGTTGAAGGCACCGGTCCCCCCCACGACAGGCGCTGTACACGGCCAACCAGGTGACGTAATCGAAACCATTGTGGTATTGGCAGGTATTACTCCCCCCACAGTCGGCGCAGCGGCAATGCTCGGGCCAGCGTTGGCCACCGCAATCGTATAGGTCAGATTGCTGCCCGCCTGCACCGGATCAGGCGAATCCGTTACCGTGACCGACAGGTCGGCCGACGCCGCGACAGTGGTGGTCGCCGTGGCGCTGTTGTTCCCTGCATTGCTGTCACCAGTGGTGGAGGTTACCGTCGCCGTATTCGAAAGCACGGTACCGCTCGCAACAGCGGCGCCGACGTTGACCGTCAGCGTAAACACTGAGCTGCCCACTGCAAAACTTGCCTGCGTGCAGGAGACGGTTCCGCCGAGGCCCACCGTCGGTGTGGCGCACGACCAGCCTGCGACCGTGGGCATCGAGACAAATGTTGTCCCTGCCGGCAACGTGTCGGACCAGGAGGCCGACGCGGCTGCATCCGGCCCGTTGTTGGTCACGGTGATGGTGTAGGTCAGGTTGTTGCCCGCAGTCACCGGATCAGGCGTGTCCACCTTGGTGATGGCAAGGTCGGCGACCTGGAACAGACCGACGATAACCGGGTCATGATCGGACGCGCGGTAGGGCGTACCCGGCGCGAACACGACACGCGGAGGCGTCAGCGCCGAGCCATCGGGCTTTTCCTCAAAGGTGGCTTCACCCGGCGAGTCGCGCACTTCGTCGTTGTAGTCGAACAGGTCGACCTCATCGGCATTGATATGCCAGATGCCGACACCGGTGACCTTGGGCGTGAGGCTGGTGCTGGCAAAGGCGTAGTCGAGATGACCAAGCTGACCATCGAACAGGTACGAGTAGGTGCCCGGCCCAAGCAATGTTGAGGCAAGATCGGTGTAGCCGCCGCTGGTGATCGTGGTGATCGGCGGCTCCATGGCATACGAATTGAAATCGCCGAGCAGCAGCACGTCCGGATTGCCTGCGGCCGGTATCACCGTGCTGCTGGTCCACGTCAGCAGACGAGTAGCCTGCGCGGTACGGGTCGCCGCCGAAGCGCCCTGCCCGTCACCGATATCGGTGTCACCCGGCAAACCTGCGCTCGATCCTTTTGACTTGAGATGATTGCCGATTACGCTGAAGCGTTTGCCGAACGCAGGGTTGGTGGCGTCAACCACATCAAATGTTTGCGCGATCGGCGGACGGCTGTGGATCGGATCGAGGTCAATCAGCGGCGAGCCGACCGGCGACACGACCCCGGTCCGGTAGATGAGGTTGATCCGGATGGCATCGGTACCCACGGTGCCGCCGGTGTTGACGAACGCGAACGGATGAGCTCCACCACAGCGGGTATTCACCGCACCAAGCAGATCGGTGACCGTCGCACTTGGCGTCGTGTTTTCCATCTCCATCAGCGCGTAGACATCCGCGTTAAGCGAGCAGATCACAATCGATGCCCGCTCGCGCTGGCGATTGAGTTCGGCCACGCTGTCGGCACCGCGGCAGTCGAGTGTTCCACCCGGGCCGCAGGGACCAGTGCTGTTGCTGGCCGTGGTGTCAATCGTCGTGAAGTAGTTGAGCATGTTCATGCTCACCGCCTTGATAGCCCCACCCACCGCCGGCGCCGCCGCCGGACGGGGATTGGCGACAGTAAAAGTCACAGGCGTGGCCGCCGTCGGGCGAATACGCCACGCGCTCGCGCTGCTGCCACCTGAGAAGCTCCAGTGCAGCACGCCAGTCAGGCCGTTGACGACGTCTCCGCCACGGAAGAAGTCGGTACCCTGCGTGCCCACCGAGAAGCCGCCGTTGGCGCGCGGGTGATAAATGAACTGGCTGCCATCGGGCAGGCCCAAGTAGGCCTGTTCGACGTCGTTGTCGTCATCAAGAACGACACGCCGTGCATCAAGACTGGCCAGATACGCTGCGTTACCCGCCACGCTGGGAGCGCTGGTTTCCGTGAATTGCATCGGACGCCCGCCCTGATACAGCTCGATGGTGCCGTAGCGGCCAAGCTGAAAATACTCCGAGACTGTCAGCGTATTGGCAAAGGTGACGCGCATGCCTTCACGAGCTTCGTAAAAGGCATTGATGTCGCCCGCTATGGGCAGCGTAATGACCGTCGGTGTAACCTGCGCCAGATTATTGCCAGCGTTGGTCACCACCACCGAGCCCGCGGTGCTGGCGGTGATCTCGGTCATGCCGTTGAATTCGGACACGACACCGGTCGCCCTCACGCGCTGGCCCTCGGCAACCGCAGTCGGGCAGCTATTGCAGAAAATGAAGATGCCCTCGGACGTGTTCGGATCGGCGTCGGCGTCAGCATCTTCCTCCTGCAGAAAGAAGCCCGACAGCTTCGTGGTGCCCTGATAGTTGCCGATGACAATGCCTTCGACCGTGACCGTCGCACCGACCATTGGCGAGGTCGCCCCGTTGCCCTGGACATCGTGGATTTTGGTGATATCGTCATTGACGATGGTGCCCTGCCCCTGGGTGTCGGTACCGATCGCGTTGGTGATGTTGGTGATATTGACAAAGAAAGTTTCGTCAAGCTCGGGCGTGGTGTCGCCGTTGACCAGCACGTCAAACGTATAGGTCGAGCTACCGGCGGGGATCGTTTGCGATGTCAGCGACTTCGCGGTGTAGTCGCTGGGCGCCGTCGCAGTGCCGTTTGCGGTAGCGATATCAAATGTCACGCCACCAGCTGGCGCCGGCGCCGACAGGCTCACAGTGAAGGTGAACGTCGTGGTGCCGGCGTTCCCCTCGCTCAGCGAAACGTCATTGATGGTGAGGTTCGGCGCGGCGTCGTCATTGACGATGGTGCCCTGCCCCTGACCGTCGGTCACCGTCGCGCCGGTCACGTTGGTCACGTTGACGAAGAAGGTCTCGTTGGTCTCTGGTGTGGCGTCGCCATTCACCAGCACGGTAAAGGAATACGTCGAGCTGCCAGCCGGGATCGTTTGTGCGGTGAGCGACTTCTGCGTGTAGTCGCTGGGTTGCGTGGCCGTGCCATCTGCTGTCGCAATGTCGAACGTGACACCGCCCGGACCGGCAGGCGCCGACAGACTGACCGTGAAGGTAAATGACGTGGTGCCGGCGTTGCCCTCGTTGAGGGAGACGTCTTTGATGGTGAGGTTGGGCAACGCCACAGCACCAAGCGGCGTAACCGACAGGTCGTCAATTGCAAGCCCGTGGTCCGCACCAACGTGGTCCGGATCTGACCATCGCAACATGAATTCGGTGCCGTTGGGGATACTGAGCCCGGTGATTACAAAACTGATGGCGGTGCGGTTAGCTGCGGTGTTGCCATTGAGTGCAGCAGCTGTGCCACCGGTAATGGGAGACGTAAAGTCGAGACTTGTCACGGCGACGCCCGCCGATTGAAATTCAGCCAGCGAACCGGTCACTGTGGGACTACCGACCAGGTAGGAAAAAGCCAGTGTCTGCGCCGCAGCTGCGCTGTTGCGCCACTGCTCACCCGTATAAGAAACATTCAACGACGTAATCGTTGTTCCGGTATTGTTCTGAAAGCGTACGCCCCAATACAGTCCGCCGATTGCGGTGTTACTGGAGCCAATCGACCCCAGCGCACGATCTGTAGCTGTGCCGGTCCCATAACTGTACAGGTTGCCGGCGTTTGACGATCCATCATTGGCGACAATTGTCGTACCAGTGCCGGTGCGAGCGTGATACCAGCCCGCGATGGTTGTGTTGTTAGTCCACGTCACGGACCCGGAGGCGGGTAGCGTATCGAAGGTTTGTGTGTATGGCGTTCCGAGCGTCGTCAGCGAAACCTGCGCTTGCGCCAGCCCCGCGCTCAGCGCCACAGCGGACGTTACTGCAGCCAGACAAATGCGGTGTAGAAAACGATGCAGCAAGGCAACCTCCCCGAAATAATTGTGACCAAGAGGCGTGCCCCTGACTGTTTTCATTATTCCCCAAACCCCCGACGACGTTCAAGCGCATTGATGTGACGGGGCTGCAATATTCCCACGGTTGAAACCACCCGGCGCTGCGCTGGTGTCGGAAAAGCACAATTCGCGCCGACCGTAGCTGGGCTCAACGGTACATCTTTCCAATGAAATGGCTTCAGCACTGGGCTTGTAGCCATGAAATGGCATAAGTCGACACGTCAATAAATAGACGCTGAGCCCTTTTCCATCAACGCTTTCAGCGAAAAGCCACTATCGCGCCGACGTGCACTCAGCGATGCACCGCCAGCGCGCGCTCGACGGCAAATGTCGGCCCCTCACTGATGCGCTGCCAGTAGGACAGCCAGGCGGCAGTCCCGGCCGGCCATTGCGCCAGAAATTCAGCGTGCCAGCGCGCGACGTCGAATCGCACGGGCAGCAGCGCAAGGTACGCACCCTGCACTTGAACCTCGCCGAGCGACGGATGCGGCGACGGCGACCGGCCGATGCGGGTGCAAAGCCCGGCCAGATCAGCACGGAAGTTGGGCATGCCTGTGGCGCCGTTGTTGGCCACCCACCCAAGCGTTCCGCCACTCGCGTGGGTGATGGCGCGCAGTGCAGGCAAGCAGGTATGCGTGCTGGCGAACACATCCACCCGCCCGCGGGTGAACACGCCACGCAGCCAGGACGTCGCATCGGTTGTATCTAGACTATCGAGCGCATCAACGTCAAATCGCCAACCCGCCAGCGAATCGGCATCACCGTGCACCACGCCGATGCGGCAATCGCCCACCTGATAGCGCGCAAACATCGGCAGCGATGCGATTTGCGCCGACAGCGCAGGATGCCGCCGCGCGGTCGCTTTCAGCATGGCATGAATCTGGTTCGACCGCTCGACCACGCCCGCGTCCACGCTGTCCGGATAGGCGCAGCCGCAACCCGCGTCATCGCCCGCAGAGCCGAACTCAGCCTCCACGTTGCCGACGATCGCATCGTGGGCCAGCACACGGCGATTAATCTCGGCGAAGCGGTCATCGGCGACGTTAAACCAGTTGAAATCGCCGTTGAAGCAAATGGTCGGTGTCACGCCGCCGCGCGCGTGCTCGGCGGCCACCATGCGCTCCACCTCGTCCAGCGCCGGCACGTTGCCGTACAGCCCGCCGACCACGTAGAGCGACGATGCTTCACGCACCGGCGCCCGCGCAATCGCTTCCGCACCGTAGCGATAGCGCAGCGGGCACACGCGGCCCGGTGCATCGGCGGTCATTGCATTGACCAATTCACTCACTTGAGAATTCCCCGCAGCTCAGCCGCAATCTCGCCATGCACGCGCTGGTCCGCCACCACTTGCCCGCGGCGCAGCACAATCACGCGCTCCGCCAGACGAGGCACAAGATCCAGATCATGCACCACGCAGACCAACGTTGCCTGCCGTTCGGCTACCACTGAGGTCAACAGCGCAATCACCTCGTCCGCCGCCTCAGCATCCAGGCTGGCAGTCGGCTCGTCGGCCAGCAGCACCGGCGCATCCTGATGCAGTGCGCGGGCAATTGCCACCTTCTGCCGTTCGCCGCCCGAGAGTGAATCTGTCCGTCGCGCAGCCGCCCATGCCATGCCCACGCGGGCAAGCGCTACTTGCGCCTGTTCGCGCTCATGCGCCGGCCAGCGGCGCAGCCAAGTGAGCCACGACGTCGTCCGTGCGGCACCGCCGATCAACACATTGTCGAGCACACTCAGGCGACCAATCAGATGCAGCCCTTGCAGCACCTGCGCCACTCGGCTGCGCAGATGGCGAAGCTCGCCGGACGACCGGGCATCGCGTGGCTCCCGCAACAGCGTAACGTCGGTGCCGAGCACGTTTAGCCGGCCATCGTGCACGCAGCTGAACGCCGACACCGTGCGCAGCAAGGTCGATTTGCCGGCACCGTTGTGGCCGACGATTGCCACGCGTTCGCCCGGAGCAATGGTCAACGACACATCGCGCAACAGCACCTGCTCGCCCGCATGCACATGCAAGCCCTGCGCCTCGATCACGGGTGTCGATGCAATCGTCGCGGTGCTCATACCAGTCGCCTGCGCACCGCGCGGCTCACCGCGTCGAACGCGGTAACCATGATCACAATCGCAATCAGCAGCGTAGCCAGTCGCCCCCACTGAAACAGCGCCATCGCCTCCGACAGCAGCAACCCGAGACCGCCGGCGCCCACCAGCCCAAGGATCGTCGAGTCACGGATGTTGAACTCCCACACGTAGAGCACCTGCGACACGTATTGCGGCAGCACGGCTGGCCACACACCGAGGAAGAACACCTGCCCCGCCGTCGCCCCAGTGGCACGCACCGCGTCCACCGGCTGCGTATCCAGCGTCTCGATCGCTTCTGCCAGCAGCTTGCCCAATGTGCCCGCCGAATGTGCCGCGACCGCGAGTATCCCGGCCGTCGCGCCAAGGCCCACGATGCCCACGAAGAACAGCCCGAACACCAGCGTGTGAATCGAACGCATCACGTCGAGCACGCCTTTGGCGACCCAGAACACCGGTCGCGGTGCGTTCAACGTACGCGCTGCCAGCAGCCCGAGTGGCAGCGCAATCAGCGCCGCCAGTGCCGTGCCCAGCGTCGCGATGCGCAGCGTTGTCCACAGCGCACGACCCACACCTGCGAGGTAGCGCCGCTCCGTCGCGCGCTGATCGTCCACGCGCAGCAGCTTGCCATCCTGATCACGAATTTCATGCCGCGTCTCGCCGAACCACACACGCAAGAAACTTGGCTCCGACATCTCGGCCACCGTCTTCTGCAAGTTCTGCCACGGCTTGCGGCCGAAACTCAACTCGTCCTCCGCCGCCAGCGTCCACACACTGGTCAGTACCAGCAACGCGCAGGCGGTCAGCAGAAGCCAGAGTGCTGACACGCGCGGCCGCTGCGCATACACCGGCCCGCGCGAATGCGGCGCCGCGCCAACAACATCTCGCGTCACATCACCCAACATGCAAATCAATCAATCAACAAATGCAACACTGGTACGGGGAACACGGGCATCCGCACGCACCCGTTTGTGGTGAGCTCGTCGAACCATGAACGCACTTCAACCGTACCCGCTCAATTGCCCGGCAACTGCCCGCTCGCGAGGCCCGCATCGCGAATCGGGCGGTAATAGCTGTTGTCCTTCGCCACAAACCCCGTGTAACGCAGCGGCAGCAAGTTCGGGGTCTTTGCAAGCTCGGGGCCGATCTTCTCCAGCGCGCCGCGCAGTTTCGCCACGAACGCCGCGTCCTTCGCCAGCGTTGCACTCACAGCGACCGCATCATTGGGCAACGGGTCCGACGTCCAGAAAATCACGCTGTCGCTTGCCTTAATCTGGCCGTCGGCAATCATCGCGTCGCGATTGCGGTTGTAGTCCGCCCCTGCATCGAGCTCGCCACGCGTCACCTGCAACTCAATCGCCTGATGTTTGGTGTTGATCACCTTGCCCAGGAATTTGCTGACGTCGATGCCATTCTTCTGGAAGTGATAGTTCGGTATCAGGTAACCCGAGGTCGAGCCTTTGTCGCCAAACGCGAAGGTCTTTCCCTTCAAATCCTGGATGGACTTGATGCCCGATTTTGGGTGCGTCACCATGATCGCGAAGTATTCCGGCTTGCCGTCGTAGAGGATCGTCGCCACCGCCTGCGCACCCGCGACGTGATTGGCCAGCACATAACCCCACGGCCCCATCAGGGCAATGTCTGTCTCACCATTCGCCAGCGACTTGGCCAGCCCTTCCCAAGTGTCAACCGTATAGAGCTTCACATCGCGGCCAAGCTGCTTGCCGATGTACTCCGCCAGTGGCCGATAGGTCGCGTCGTTCTTCTCCTTGTCGGGCTGGTAGAGGCCGACACCAAAGCGCAGGAGGTCAGCGGCGTCCGCTGTCACGCTGGTTGCGAACGCAAGGCCCAATGCGGCTAAAGCCAAAAACAAGCTCTTTTTCATGGCGGAAATTCGTGTGAATGAGAGGAGGAAATTACGCGAATCAAGTTTACTGAGAGCGCTCGCCAGTCGCCAGCTGCTCAAGCAGGAACGAGGATTGCACGCACTGTTCGTCGTCTTGTCCCGCAAAACCTTGCAGTGCAACTACCATTGGTCACTGCAACGATCGGGCAGCGGGTGCTTGTCTAACGAGAGACTTGATGCACGAAACACGCGACGAGCTCGCGGCCGCACCTGAATTTGCCTTCAATCCTGCCCACCGCGTTACCTCACCCCAGCTCAAAACTGGTGATGCCATAGGTGCGATCAGGGGAAATCGCTGGTGCTGCGCCGAGATACATCCGCGCTGTTTCAAAGACGACCAGCATGCCTCGCCGGGTGGCCAGTTCCACGGCCGCCGGTTGGGTCGTCATCACGTCCAGGTAGAACGGCTCGCCAGCGGGGACATGTTGCAGCACCGCCGAAAAGATCGCGTCGGCGATTGCCGGTGAATCGGCAAACAGCGGGCCTATCTTGTAACCCGTGCGGCACGGCCGCACTACGCCGTAGCCGAGCAAACCGCCGTCGCCCGGCACAGCGAGCGCGACCGTGCCCGGCTGCGTCACCCACGCTTGCAGGAAGTCGGCCCTCGCTGCCGGGAAAAAGCTGCGGTCGTATGCCTGCAGCGCCTCCGGTGGCAACTGACTGATCGGCACCAGGTTGACCGAAGACGCCGCAGCGGGTGGCCCGCCCGCCGATTGCTGCCCTGCGTAGCGCGCGTTGCGGTGCGCCAGCTCGAAGCCGGACCGGCGATAGTTGTCCTGCTGGGCGACGACGCCGTCGAGACCGACGGTGCGCCCCTGAAGGCGAGCCAGCGCGGCTTGCCAGATCGCCCAGCCGTAGCCCTTGCCGCGAAATTCAGGCTTGACGATGTAGAACCCGATGAACCCGTAGGTGCTCCCATAGCGCACGGCCGAGATGAGGGAGACCGGTTCGCCATCCAGCTCACCGATCAGAAAGCCGCCGGGGTCCGCCGCGAAAAATGGGGCTGCGTCGTGCAAGCCGGGGTTCCAGCCCTCCTGCGCTGCCCACTCAACGGTCAGCGGTAGCTCGTCGCGGCGCATGGTGCGGATGATCAATGGACTGGCAGTCTCGGGCATCGGTCGCCCCTCTTCACGTGCAATATCGGCATCGAAGCGTACTGCATCACCGACGCGAAGAACGGCGGCACCGGTGTTGTGCGGTGTTGCTGCAGCGTTCAGACCACAGGCAAATTACCGCAAAAAGCCCGCGAAGAATGCCGACAAGGCGTCGAAGCCATCCAGCGGCAGCACATGCGCAACGTACTGATCCGGACGCACCACGACCATGCAGCCGTGGTCGCGCTGGATGCCGCGCATGTCAAAAATGTCGCCCGCACCCTTGTGATCGACGCAAAAGACTTTTTCGTAGTCAGTCAGGCCCAGTTTGCCCGTCTTCGGCCGCAGCAGCGAAGGCATGTTCTCAAACGCGAGCTGCTCGAAGGTCTGCTGGAACACCGCGCGGAAGTCGATCAGCGCATCAATGTCCTCGCCACTTCGGGTATGGCGGACGACGGGCGAACTTGGGTTGGTTTCCAGCCAGTCCGCGAGTTTGTGAATCGCTGAGCCCGCGTCCGAACTATCGGCCTTGCCAGCGAAGGCGTAGATGCGCCACCGGGCGTCTGCTTCAGCAACATGCCCGAGCTGCATCTGCTTCGCATCTGCCAGACGCACTACCGGCGCAGAGTGAAAGCGGCGGCCGATCTCGAGCCCGCTCGCGAGCGCCTGCCACGTCGATGCAGCGAAAAGTGCTGACTGGTCATATTTGACTGCGGTGCCGCCAGTGAACTCGAGGTTCTGCTTGAACTGGCGAATGATGCGCGGCTCTTCGGTGCCATCGCGCTCGGCCTGGGTGGTAGGCGCCGACATGATGCGGGCCCATTGGTGATCGGTCTCGACCAGTCGCCTGGCCTCGGTCAGCCGCTCCCGCGAGTAGCTGCGCAACAGGCTGGCATCGGCCCGCCCCTGCAGCACATGCGCCAGCTTCCAGCCGAGGTTGAAGGTGTCCTGCATCGAGACATTCATGCCCTGCCCTGCCTTTGGGGAGTGCGTGTGGCAGGCATCGCCAGCGGTGAAGACGCGCGGGTTACGCGTCGCATCGTCGCCCACGTTGTCGAACTTGTCGGTGATGCTGTGCCCGATGTCGTAGATGGACCACCAGACCACCTCCTTCACATCAATCGAGTACGGCCGGATGATGCGGTTGGCGGCGGCAATCATGTCGTCCTGGGTGAACTTGCGGTGCGCGGCCTTTTCGTCGGGCCGGAGCTTGTCGAGCTCGACGTACATGCGGAACACGTAACCGCCTTCACGCGGCAGGATCAGCACGTTGCCTTCATTGGCCGAGGAGATCAGGCACTTCTGACGCACATCCGGGAAATCGGTGTTGGCCAGGATGTCCATCACACCCCAGGCCTGATGCGCCGCATCACCATGCAGCTCGCCGCCAATGGCCCTGCGTACGGCCGAGTGCGCGCCGTCGCAGCCGACGACGTAGTTGGCCCGCACCGTTCGGGTTACACCCCAGTTCAAGCCGGTGGCGTCCTTGAGCGTGACCGTCACCGGGTGATCGGCAGTTGTGTCATCAATCGTCAGGCCGACGATCTCCCAGCCGTAGTCAGGCTCCAGCCTTGACGGGGAGTTCTTCATCACCTCGAGGAACAACTCGTGCAGCCGCGCCTGGTTGATCAGGATGTGCGGCATTTCCGAACTGTCGTCTGCGACGTCCTGCACGCGACCCACCCGCTTGATGTGGGCCGGGTTCGTGGGGTCGGGCATCCAGAACGCAGTCTGGTTGACCCAGTAGGTCTCGCGTTTGACCTTGTCGGCGAACCCGAACGCCTGGAACATTTCCATCGTGCGGGTGTTGATGCCGTCCGCCTTGCCCTTGATGATGTTGCCGGACATGCGCTCGACAATCATCGTCTCGATGGCAGAGAACTGCGACAACTGCGCGGCCAGACAGAGACCAGCCGGGCCGGTGCCCGCGATCAGCACATCCACCTTGTCCGGCAGCGGCTCGTCGCGACCACGATTTCGCCGGTTGGGCGCTGCCTCTCGAACGTCCGGATTGCCGCCCCTGAAGCCATCTTTGTAGAACTGCATCGCTTGCCACCATGAGTTTGAAAGTGAGGCCGAAATTCCGGCATGAGATTAATAATAACTGTACTTATTAATTGTCGTCAAGTTAATATGCATAATTACCAAACAGCTTGGAAGCAAGCTATTCAGGCCGCAACGACGTCTCGACGGGAACAAGGGCATGACCATATTCGACATGGCGGGGCATCTGATCCGCCGCCTTCATCAGCAATCGACCTATTGCTTCGCCCAGCGGACGCAGGCAGCCGGCATTGATCTGACACCCGTGCAGTACGCCGCGCTCGAGGCCATCAATACGCGCCCTGCGACCGACCAGGCGCGGGTTGCCGAGATCATTGGCTACGACCGCGCAACGATTGGCGGTGTCATTGACCGCCTGGAGAAAAAAGGGTGGATCAGTCGTGTCGTGAGCGATCGCGATCGCCGGGCGCGCGAGCTCACGCTGACGGGCGATGGCCAGCAAGTGCTGTCGACGCTACATCCCATCGTGCAAGCCGTGCAGCAGGACATTCTGCATCCGCTGAGTGAGGCCGAACGCGAGAGTTTTGTGAGCCTCGCCCGGAAGGTGGTGTGGCAGGGCGACGACGCGACAGGGGTGACAGGGGCGACTGACGGCGACGAAAAATCCCCAGTCACCAGAAAGCTGTAGCGCGAGCCAGCCACTAGCCAAATGCACAAGCACAACCCATGTGCCTGGCACAGCGTCGCCAAGTGCCAGAAAGCAAAAGCCCCGCAGGGCGGGGCTTGGGGTCTTGAAGGGCCGGTGAAAGCGCCCTAAAGACTGGTTCTGGCGGAGACGGAGGGATTCGAACCCTCGATGCAGCTCATCACCGCATACTCCCTTAGCAGGGGAGCACCTTCGGCCTCTCGGTCACGTCTCCGTAAGCTCTTGATTGTAGCGGGTTTTATTTTTCCCGCTACTGCGCTGCCGATTACGCGGCCGCCTTGTCCAGCTCGAACGCACGATGCAGCGCGCGGACGGCCAGCTCCATGTATTTGTCGTCGATCACCACGGAAATCTTGATCTCGCTGGTGGAGATCATCTGGATGTTGATGCCCTCTTTCGACAGCGTTTCGAACATCAGCGCGGCGATGCCCACGTGCGAGCGCATGCCGATACCGACGACTGAGACCTTGGCGACTTTCGGGTCACCAGTGACCTCCTTGGCGTGAATGGCTGGCTGCACATCGTTCTTGAGCACGTCGAGCGTCTTTTGCAACTCGTTGCGATGAACAGTGAACGAGAAGTCGGTGGTGCCACCAACGCCGGCGTTCTGGATGATCATGTCGACATCGATATTGGCCTTAGCGACCGGACCGAGAATCGCGTAGGCAATGCCCGGCTTGTCCGGTACGCCGAGCACGGAAACCTTCGCTTCGTCACGGTTGAAGGCAATGCCGGAGATGACTGCTTGTTCCACGTTTTCGTCTTCCTCAAAACTGATGAGCGTGCCCGAGCTGGCTTCTTCCGCGATCGGGATCATCGGATCGCTGAAACTGGTGAGCACCCGGGTCGGGACTTTGTATTTACCGGCAAATTCGACCGAGCGAATCTGCAGAATTTTTGAACCAAGAGACGCCATTTCGAGCATCTCTTCGAAGGTGACGGTCTTCAGCGGACGGGCATCCGGCTCGACGCGCGGATCGGTGGTGTAGACGGCGTCAACGTCGGTGTAGATCAGGCATTCGTCGGCCTTCATCGCGGCCGCGACCGCCACCGCCTGGGTATCGGACCCGCCACGACCCAGTGTCGTGATGTGACCGTCGTCAGTGACGCCCTGGAAGCCGGTGATCACCACCACCTTGCCTTTGGCCAGCTCGTCGCGCACGCGCTTGTCGTCGATGCTGGTGATACGCGCCTTGGTGTACGAATCATCGGTACGGATCGGCACCTGCCAGCCGCAGAAGCTGATGGCATCGACGCCCTCGGCCTGCAGTGCAATCACGAGCAAACCGACCGAGACCTGTTCGCCAGTGGAGGCGATCATGTCCAGCTCGCGCAGGCTGGCGTTGCCGTCAACCTCTTTGGCCAGCGCCAGCAGACGATTGGTTTCGCCGGACATGGCGGACGGCACGACCACCATCTGGTAGCCGGCGCGGTGCCATTTGGCGACCCGCTTGGCGACGTTCTTGATGCGCTCGACCGAGCCCATCGAAGTACCGCCGTATTTGTGAACGACTAGGGACATAGTAGAAGTTGGTAGGGCGGGATTCGCCTTGAAAGCGTGCCCGCCGGGTGTAATACGAGGCGGGCAATGCCCGCCCTACATCGGGCGCGAAAGCAACCGTGTCTTCGTCAAATTCGCTTAAAGACCAGCGTGCTATTGGTGCCGCCGAAGCCGAAGCTATTGGACATGACCGTGTTGACTGCGACCTGACGTGCCGTGTTGGGCACCAGGTCGAGATCGACCGCCGGGTCCTGCTTGTGCAGGTTGATGGTCGGAGGAATCACGCCGTGGTACAGCGCGAGGATGGTGAAAACAGCCTCCACCCCGGCGGCGGCGCCGAGCAGGTGACCGGTCATGGACTTGGTTGAGCTGACCATGAGCTTTTTGGTGTGATCGCCGAACGCGGCCTTCACCGCCGTTGCCTCGGCGATATCGCCAAGCGGCGTCGAGGTACCGTGCGCGTTGACGTAATCGATGTCGGACGGGTTCATCCCGGCATTGCGCAGCGCATTCAGCATGCAGCGGCGGGCGCCATCACCGTCTTCGCGCGGCGCCGTGACGTGATAGGCGTCACCCGACACACCGTAACCGACCAGCTCACAATAAATTTTTGCGCCACGGGCCCTGGCATGTTCCAGCTCTTCGATGACCAATACCCCGGAGCCTTCGCCCAGCACAAAACCGTCGCGATCGACGTCCCATGGGCGGCTGGCGCCCTCAGGGTCATCGTTGCGGGTGGAAATGGCTCGCGCGGCGTTGAAGCCACCGATACCCAGTTCGCACACGGCAGCCTCGGAACCGCCGACCACCATGACATCGGCGTCACCGTATTCGATCTTGCGCATGCTCTCGCCGATCGAATGGTTGGCCGTGCTGCAGGCAGTTACCACCGCGAGGTTCGGGCCCTGAAAGCCGTACTCGATGGACACCAGCCCGGAGATCATGTTGATGATCGAACCGGGGATGAAGAACGGCGAAATCTTGCGCGGACCGCCCTCGGCGAGTGCCTTGCAGGTGTCCTGGATCATCGGCAGCCCGCCGATGCCGGAGCCGATCGACAGGCCATAGCGATCCGGGTTGGCGGGGTTGGGCGCGATGCCGGCGTCAGCAAGCGCCTCTTTCGCGGCGGCAATGCCGTAATGGATGAAGGTGTCGTAGCGACGCGCTTCTTTGCCCGACATGTACTTGGCCGGATCAAAGCCCTTCACCTCGCCAGCGATATGCGTGTTGAACGCCGTGGAGTCGAAGCGGGTGATCTGGCCAATGCCGGAGCGGCCATTGGTGATCGAGTCCCAGGCGGCGCTCTGGCCAATGCCCACGGGGCTCACGATACCGAGCCCGGTAACGACGACGCGGCGCTGTCTTGCTGTCATGGTGAATAACTTTTCGCTGAATCGGAAACAAAAGAAAAAGGCGGCTCAGTGGCCGCCTTTTCTGAGTAGCTCAAAGGCGGAGACCCTGAGACTTATTTCTTGTGCGAGTTGATGTAGTCAATCGCGAGCTGGACAGTCGTAATCTTTTCAGCTTCTTCATCCGGAATTTCGGTGCCGAAGGCTTCCTCAAGGGCCATGACGAGCTCGACGGTGTCGAGAGAGTCTGCACCCAGATCATCGACAAACGACGATTCGTTCTTGATGTCGGCTTCCGCAACGCCCAGTTGGTCAGCAACGATTTTTCTTACGCGGGCTTCGATATCACTCATGGCAAATCCTTAATGGATCCTTCAAAGAAAAGCGGCAAAAAAGCCGCAGCGGAAGCATTTTAGCAAACGCGATGTGACGACTAGAAGGCGTTTTCAATGTCGCAAATGCCGCTCAAAATGGCTGAACTGCGCGGAAATTACGCGTAATACATTCCGCCATTGACGTGCAGGGTCGTGCCGGTGACATAACCGGCGTGCTCGTCGCACAAAAACTTCACCGCGTGCGCGATGTCGTCCGGCGTACCAAGGCGACCCGCTGGAATCATTTCGACCAGCTTCGCGCGCTGCGCTTCCGGCAAGGCTTGCGTCATGTCGGTATCAATAAAGCCGGGCGCCACCAGATTCACGGTGATCCCGCGCGAACCCAACTCGGCGGCGAGCGATTTGGTCATGCCGATCAGGCCAGCCTTGGCGGCGGCATAGTTGACCTGCCCGGCGTTGCCCATCGAGCCCACCACCGAGCCAATATTCACCACGCGGCCAAAGCGAGCCTTCATCATCGCGCGGCTGACGGCGCGGGTGAGCCGGAACACGCTCTTGAGGTTAGTGTCGAGAACGGCGTCCCAGTCATCGTCCTTCATTCGCATCAGCAGCGTGTCACGCGTGATGCCGGCGTTGTTGACGAGAATGGCAACGGCCCCCTCCTTCGCCTCGATGTCCTTCAGCGCGGCGTCGATGGCGGCGGCGTCGGTGACGTTGAGCACGATGCCGCGACCGCCCAGCGGCGCCAGCGCCGCACCGATTCGGTCGGCGCCGTCCTGCGTGGTGGCGGTACCGATCACTTTTGCGCCGGCCTCGGCCAGCGTTCGTGCAATGGCCGCGCCAATGCCGCGTGTCGCCCCGGTGACCAGGGTCACTTTGTCCTTCATGTCCGATCCTCTCGCGATGTTCTCTGAGTTTTCTGCGCGGTGGTGACACCGCAAAGTGTGGACGGAATTAGAGCACGCGGGGACACGCCAAAGCATAGTGTCAACGCAGCATCGGGCCAAACAGCTTTTTACCGAAACGCCTATTCAATAAGGGCTGTATGGGATTTTTGCTGATTCTCGACTTTTTAATTTTCGACTGTCCAGCCCTTATTGGATAAGGCTTTTTTACGAAAGATGCCTGCTGTTGGCAGCCGTTCTGCGCTCACGGGGTGAATCGTCCGCGATCTGCGACGGATCCCCTGCGCGATAATGAACAGACGCTTTAGCGCTTGCCCGGTGATTGGTCGCCGCCGCTTTGGCCGGACGCCACTACCAACAGCGGCCACGCGGTGACGAGAAATTCCGCTGCGACCATGCGGTCGCGCAGTTCAAGCAGGTGCTGCACCGCGCTCGCGGTGGCCGGTTGCGTCAATTGCAAACCTTGCAGCAGGACACCACGCTCAGCCACCTGGCCGGTCGCGTCGATACGGTCGAGCCACTGCAATGCCAGCCGCCACTGCGCGGCATCCAACGCCGGCGGCAACGCCGGCGCAGACGGCGCACAAACGCCGGACGATGTCATCTTGACCGCCATAGCTCAAACAAATGCAGATTGCTCCTCTTGCCGGTTTAACGGCAGCATCACGTTGGGTCGGACATGGCAGTGCGCCCCTGCCACGTGCGGAGGCACCGTGCATCGTCAGCGGCGACGGCGATCAATCCTTCAGCATCGCATACAGAAAAAGGCGCGCCTTCTCCCAGTCGCGGCCGACGGTACGCACGGTGACGCCGAGGCATTCGGCGATCTCGCTATCCGTCAGCCCGGCGAAGTAGCGCATTTCGACCACGGTCGCCAGACGTTGATCCACTTGCTCCAGCTTGGTCAGGGCATCGTGCACAAACAGCGCCTCGTCGCCTTTGGTTCGGCTGTCGGGCGAGGCCTCGGCAATCGCCGTATTGAGCGTGACGTCAAACTGCCCGCCGCCGCGGCGCTCGGCGTTGGCCTCGCGGATCAGATCGACAATCACCGACCGCATCACTTTCGACGCATAGGCCAGGAAGTGATTGCGGCCGCTGACATCCAGCGATTTGGCATTGACGAAACGCAGATAACTGTCATGTACCAGCGCGGTGGTGTCGAGAGAAATGCGGTTGCCACCCTGCCGCAGGCGGCTGTGCGCAATGCGGCGCAGCTCCGGATAGAGGCTGGCATAGGCTTCATGCGCGGCCTGTGATTCGCCGGCGCGCGCGCGCGACAGCAGCTCGGTAATCTCACTCATGTCAGACATCCCTGCGCACCGGCGACTGGTAGCTGGCTCACCTTCATTGTTCCACCATCTTGCCGGCCAGCAACTGTCGGCCCCAGGCCAGCGAACGGCTGCCGCTGGCATAGTGCTTCTCCATGATGTCCACGGCAGTCCGCAGCGTCGTTGGTGCGCTGTCACGACCAAGGCGCAGCTCTGCCTCGCCCAGCAGCAGCAGCAGATCAGCCCGGTAGTGGACTGGAAGCTCAAAGCCGGAATCAGGCCGCAGCCAGTTCGTCGACAACTGACGCACCGACTCCCAATCGCGACGGGATGCCGCAGCCCGTGCCCGCCGGATGTCACCGGTCAACCGCGACTGCGGTGTCATACCGTCATCGCCGCGCGGCTCGTTGGCAGCGCTGGGATCAGTGCTCATCGGTGCCTGGCCTTCAGCGGGGACGGTATCGCCAGCGGTGCGCGCAGCGGCCGTTCGTCGCGCGGCGAGCTCGGTGGCGACTCGCGTGAGCGACATCGCCGTGTGCGATGGCAGGCCCTTTTCGTCGCGTATCCGGTACGCCGTCGCCAGCGCAGCATCGGCGATATCGAACTCGCGGGCGGCAACAGCGGTGCTGGCCAGGCTGACAGCGTCGGCCGCGATCAGGTTGGTCTGACGGCCGTCGCGCTCCGCCAGTGCGCGCTGTGACAGCTGCAGCGCGCGACGGGTGTCGCCGCGAGCCGAGGCGATGGTGGCCAGCGCGCCGCTGATGCTGGATCGCATATTGGCGGCAGACGGTTCGCTACCCGTCACCGCGCTGTGCGCCGACTCCAGAGTGCGAGCTGCGCTGTCGAAGTCCCCGCGCCCGGCCCGTGCCAGTTGCAAGCCTCTTCCAAACACGGTCGCCTCGACCGGATAGCGGTGATACGGCCGCAGCAACTCGACCGCTTTCGCCAGCGAACGCTCGGAGTCGGTCAGGCGCAGCAAGCCGCGCTGCGTCATGCCAATGCCGCCGAGCGCCTGGGCGTATTCGAGACTGTCTTCGCCGTAAAGCTGCGCGTATGCCGCCGCCGAGCGTTGCAAGGCCGCGAGCCCTGCCTCGTAATTGCCCAGCTCGCGCTCCGCCAGCGCCAGGGCAGTTTCGGCGTCAGCCTTGAGCCGCAGCTGCGTCGGGTGCTGTTGCAGGATGCGCAGGGCCTCCTTCGCCGCAGCAAGCTTCTCCTGCGGTCGCGCGCGATCAATCGTGCGCGCCTCTATGACCCAGGCGCGGGCCAAGGCAGGTGATTCAGCGGCGTGCTTTTGCAGGATGGCTTTGGCCTCGCGCACCAGGTCCATGCGCTTGCCGGCAATATCGTGTGCCTCAACCCAGGCGAGATCGAGAATCGCGTTGGCGTACTCAACGGATTGCCTGCCGTGGCGCTGCGCGACGCGCTCAATGGTTTTCTCACGCAGCCGCTTCGACGTTTCGTAGTCGGCCAGGTTCTCGTAAAGTTTGCCAAACAGCGCGTAAAGCGAGTCATCGACGCTGCTGTCGCCGGTCCCGGCTGCCTCCAGGCGGGCCGTGCCGCGGTCGAGCAACTGCTTGGCGGTCAGCTTGCGGACTTCGACAGCATTCTTCTGGTCGTTGCTGTTGGCAGCAAACAGATCCACCATGAAGCCATGCACCGACGTCGCCCGCTGCGTCTCGCGCGTCGCGGTGATCGCCTCACGATCAGCCCGCACCGCCGACTGATTGGCAGCGTTCGCCGCTTCGCTCGCCCGCCGGGCCGCCTGCAACGCGGCAGCGGCCTCGGTATCAGCGCGAGCAGCCTCGGCACGCGCCGCCTGCGCTTCAACATCAGCACGCTGGCTTTCGGCGCGGGCGCGCGCTGCTTCGGCGTCGGCACGGGATTTTGCTTCCCGCGCAGCCACCGCCTCGCGATCGGCACGTCCTGCTTCGTTGCGCGCCACATCGGCCTGCCACATGGCGGCCGCAAAGCCGCCCACCAGCGCCGTCAGCACCGCCGCACCGGCCCCCACCGGCAGCCGGTTGCGCGCGATGAACTTGCCTGCCCGGTAGCCCCAGGAATCGGGTCGCGCCAGCACCGGACGTCCATCCAGATAGCGGCGAACATCATCGGCAAAAGCGGACGCCGTGGTGTAGCGCTGCTGCGGATCCTTGCGCATCGCGTGGGCAACGATGGTGTCGAGATCGCCGGCGAGCGCCCGCGCCAGCCGCTCGCCACCGTTACGTCGCCGCACCGCCTCGCTCATGCGCGGTGGATCGGAACCGACTATCGCCTCCTCAAGTTCAGCGCGGGTGCCCCGCTTCAACGTGTATGGCTTCTGCCCGGTCAGCAACTGGTACAGCACCACTGCCATCGAATAAACATCGCTCGCGGTGCCAACCGCCGTGCCCTGGATTTGTTCCGGACTCGCGTAATCGAGCGTCAGGGCGCGTCCCGTCACCACCGTGAGCTCCGAGTCGGCCGCGTGCGCCACCGGGTCATCGAGCAACTTGGCGATGCCGAAATCGAGCAGATGGACGCGACGGTCGTCGCTGACCAGAATATTGGCCGGCTTCAGATCGCGATGAATGACCAGATTGCCGTGCGCATATTGCACGGCATCCGCCACCTGCAGAAAGCACTGCAGACGGTCGCGCACGTCAAGCCGCTGCGCATCGCAATACTCGGTAATCGGCTGACCAACGATGTATTCCAGTGCGAGAAACGGCTGCCCATCAGCACTGAAACCGGCGTCGTAAAGCCGCGCAATGTTCGGGTGAGTCAGCGACGCCAGGATGTCGCGCTCGCGGGCGAAGCGTTCCGCCAGCGCGCCACTGCGATGGCCCAGCGGCAGCTTCAGCGCCACCTGCCGTTTCAGGGTGCCATCGTCCCGATGCGCGAGCCAGACAGCGCCCATTCCCCCCTGACCGATGGGTCGGTCCAGCACATAGGGGCCGACATGCGCGCCCGCCACGAGCGCAGCGCTTGCCGGTTCGCCCGCAATCACCGAATCGCCACCGCTGGCGGGGCTCAGCAGAAACGTGGTGGACATGTCCGCCTGTTTTGCCAACATCTCGCGCACCAGCGGGTGCAACGTGGCGTGCGGCCCGGTCGCCAGCTCGGCAAGCCAGCGCGTACGAGCCTCGTCGTCGAGCTCGAGCGCCCTGTCCATCAGCTCGGACAGCGTCTTCATCGCCTGCAGTGTGAGTTCCAACTGCTCCCCCGGTTGTTGCGGTCGCGGCGCCAGCGGCCAATCAGATGGCAGCTGTTGCGGCGCGGTGGTTGCGGCTGCCGAAAGTGTAGCCGTGCCCTTTCAGAGACGGCGCGACGCATCCAAATGCGCCAGCATGGCAACCACTGCCTGTGTGACAAATTGTTTCCGCTGTCCGAGTTTCTCCACCCAGCGCGTGAAACCGGACAGGCGCGGCTTGCGCCGGCCGCAACCGGAGACAGCAGTGATCATCTACGCAGGCATCGACGGCACGTCCACCGAAACCGATACCTACGAACGGACTTACTACAACAGTTTCGTCAACCGCCTGCATCGCAATGAACTGCTGCCGTTCGACGACACCTGGTATCTGCGTGGCCCGTATTTGAGCGGATTCGACACCGACAAGCGGGCGCGTGCCTGCCACACCTGGGTACGCGACTACTGGAAAAGCGGCAAGGTGAAGGCCATATTTCTGGGCGGCCACAGTCGCGGCGGCGCTGCCGTCATTGAGGTGGCAAGCTGGCTGGCGGAGGAACAGATTCCGGTTGAGTGCATGGTGCTTTACGACGCCGTTGACCGCACCAACACGCTGGGCGGCGACGTCTGGAACACGCCCATTGCACCCACCGTCAAGCGCGTCATCTACCCGCAGCGCGATGTGCTGCTCACCTGCTCGCGCCTGTCGTTTGGCAACTGCGGCTTCCGGCATCAGGCGAGCACCACGTTCCTGCACCAGAAGTTCTTTGCCACGCACAGTGGTATCGGCGGCGTACCATGGCCCAAAGCCGTGCTGCCGGGTACCGAGCTGCCGAACCCGACCGGCCTGATCTGGGAGCCGGGGGAAATCAAGAGCTCGCACGTCACACCAGCGCGTGACGCCGCCGGATCGCAGCAAGTGTGGAGCTGGTCGTCGGGACATCTGGCGTTCGCCTACAAGCTCTGCAAGGACCGGCTGGCGCGCGAGGGGAACAGCCAGCCGGGTTTTCAGGTGCCCGCGCAACCTGGCACGCCGGCGCATTTGCCGCCGACGGGCAAGCCGCGCATTCATGTCGTGGTTGCCGGCGACTGGTTGTCGAAGATCGCGCTCAAGTACTACGGCGACGCCATGAAGTATCCGGTGATTCACAAGGCCAACCTCGCCGTCATCGGGCCTGATCCCAACCTGATCAAACCCGGTCAGCGTCTGGTAATTCCGTAGCACCAACACGATGGCGACCACATTCGGACCGTGGGCTCGGCCCACCTGGCAGGCGCCCTTCCACTGTGCCGTTGCGGACATCAGCTTTGGTACCAAGCTGCCAATAAACCGGGCGTGCCGATCAGTTTCTTCAAAAGTCGACATAAGGATGAAGTGCTGTTCAAGCCCCAATCGAACGCCATTTCCCGCCGAAGCTGATGGCCGATCATATCGTGCTGTCAGAGCGCCTGTGTCGCATGCCCATGCGATAACGGGTGAGTGATGTCCGACCCGACAATGGTGCTGCGTAAACCCGAATGAGGCGCGATGAACCCGACGAATCCATCAGGGTCCCGCGCCGACCGCCGATCACGCAACTACACGGAGAACACCATGAAGCTATCGCCAGTCCTCGCCCTGACCGGTCTCGCGCTCGCCACGTTTTCATCGCCCACCTTCGCCGACTGCAGTCCAGCCTGCGTCAGCCCCGATGTATGCCGCTACAACAACGGCACGTTCTACTGCGCGTCGCCGCACTCGCGCTTCAAGGGTGGTCCCGGTGGCGCGGTGGTCACCAACCCGCGTAGCACGGCCACCGGCGTCGGTTCGGCGGCTGCTGCGCCACAAAACGCGCGGACGACCGGCCCGAAGACCACCCAGTCATACTCGTTCGGCGCCACGCAGACCGGTTCATTTGCCAGGGCAGATGCTGCCCCCAAGAAAGGCGCCACAAGCACTGCGACCAGCCCTGGCGACACTGCGACGCACGAGCGCAAGATCACATCGCCGCGCGATCCTGCGTCGGGCCAGGCCACCGGCCGGCGCCAGCACAAACCGGTGCAATAGGACTGCAGAACTGCGGCAATCGGCGCGCACGAAAGCCACTCACCCACCTTTCAACCCATGGAGTTAGCCATGACTTTCCATCGTCGCACCGGACTGCATCTCGCCGCTGTTGCCGCCTCCGTCCTGTCGCTCGCTCTGGCGGATGTCGCGCAGGCCGCCAGCAAGAGCTCGTCACGCAGCTCGTCGAGCAGCTCAAGCAGTTCCAGCCGCAGCTACAGCAGCTCCGGCAAGCAGGTATCAAAGTCCACCACCAGCGGCAACACCACCCGCCACACCTCGACTACCGGCCGCTCGCTGGGCAAGTCGACGACCAGTGGCAACACCACGCGACACGTCAACGCCAGCGGCAAGAGCACCGGCAAGTCGGTGCAATCAGGCAGCACCATCAAGCACTACGACGCATCCGGCAAGCAGGTGGGCAAGTCCACCGTCAACGGCAACACGACGACCCATCGTGACATGCAGGGCAACAAGGTGGGGACCACCAAACGCTAGCGCGGCAAGGTCGTCGAGCAATTGAAGAAGCCGCGCCATGCCACCCGGTCGTAGCGTACGGTCGCGGCTGACCGCGCTTGCCGCGACCAGCATGCTCGCGATCGCCGGATTTGTGCAGGCGGCAACGGTCGCCGCTGCGACGACGGCGGACACCGTCTTCGATCTGGCCTCGTTGCGGGCAGCGCTGCGGGAGCGCCTGCGCGATCCGACGCTGGCGCCCGACGGCCGCGCCGCGTTTGTAGTGACGGATCGGGCGGTGATTGAGCCTGCGCTGGATCGCGCCCTCCGTTTCATCGACCTGACCCCGCCACTCTCTGCCGCCACGCGTGAGCGCGCCGAGCGCGGCGCAATCACCTACTACCGCCTCGCGCTAGGTGAAGGTGCCGGCCTGCGTGCACTGCAAACGCGGATCGCCGCCGTTTTTGCGCAACCGGAGGCGGCAGTGGAGCGCATCGCCAACCAGCCCGGTCTGGTGGTAACGCTCGATCTGGGCTGGCTACCCGGCCCGCTGTCCTACGCGAGCGGTCAGGGCTATCACGTCGAGCGCACGACCGACGTGTTTGACGGCTACGCACCAAGCACGCGATTGATCGCAGGCAAGCTCGCCGACGCGCAGATGCGCTGGCCAGATGCCACGCAGATTCGTCTGCACGTACGCCATCCGTACTACGGCCGTGTGGCTGACTACCGCATCGTCTACACGCTGCGCGATGGACGGGGCGCGACGCTCGGCCGCGTGCGCACTGACGCTACCCGCGCCGTCGGTCTGGTGTCCCCGATGGAGGCCACCGTCGAAAACGGTGATCTGTCGCCGTATCTGAACGGGCAACGCAGCCTGTTTGTCCGCTGCGAGCCGAAGAGCATTTCGCGCGGTCGCTACAACGTGACGCCGGGCGACGCCGCCCGCGCCATCGCCTGCGAAAACAGTGCAGCGATGCCTGCGGCCAATACCGCACCGTGAGCCTCCGTCGCATCGTCGTGGCCCTCCTCGCTGCCGCCCTGGCCGCCGCCGTGTTGCTGCCACTGTCCGCCTGGCTCGCCGAGACAGTCAGCATCGACTGCCGGCGCAGCGGCTCCCCGCCGCGTTGCCTGCTCGAACTCTCGTTCCGCAACCACACCGAACTGCACGCGGTGGACGTCGCCGCCCTCGTCGGCGCCAGTGTTGTCAGTCGCATGCGGCGCGACGCCGACGGCAACATGGACGAAACCTGGCATCTGCGCATTGAGGTTCGCGCTGACGGACCTTCCGGCAAACCCGGCATCATCGAGACTGCGGCTGGCGACCGTGAGGCGCATCGTGCTCGGGCTGGCCAGATCAACGCGTTTGTCGCAACCCCGGCGCAATCGACACTCAGCATGCACTTCGATGATCGAAGTTATCGACTGGGGCTGGCCTGGATCCTCATTGCCACGATCGCTTTCGGCGCCTACGCACTGGCGCGGGTGCGCTGAACCAGCAGTGGCATCGCGATGATCAACCAGGCACTGCCACAGGTCACCATTGAGCGGACGCTGGCGCAACTGCGTTGGCGCCCGGCCGACTTTGACGAGGCGACACTGCTGCGCCGTATTGCCGAGTACCCAGCCTACTGGTTGCTTCTGCACGATGGTGAACCGTTGCTGGCCCCGGACGACCGCGATCGGCGGCTTGCTGCCGTGTTCACTTCCGAAAGTGCGCGTGACGCCTGTCTCGCCGAACCCGGGCTCGCACCGGCAGGCGCCAAGGTCAAACGCTGTGACGGGCGAGAACTGTTTACGCGACTGCGACAACGCCACTATGACGGTATCGTCTTCAACTGCATGGGACCAGACCGTCCGCTTGCCTTTGTGCCGGAGCTGTTGACCCGACTGCAACCATTTGCCGACGCGCCGCGTGACCGACATGTGACGACTGCAGCAGAGCGCATCGACTTCGACTCGCTTGCGGCCGATGCTTACCCACGACAGCAGCCAGGCGAGCGGGTAATAGTCGACGCGCTGTGGCGGGCAACGTTTGCGCTGGATGAGTGGTTCGTCGTCACCGCGAGGTCCGCACAGCGAAAGCCGTTCATCCAGCGGGACAACGATGGTTATCCGTCAGCATTTCTATTCACCGATGCCAGCCGTGCAGCACGTTTTGTCCAGCTCAACATGCTGCGCATGGCACGTGGCAGTGACGCAATCGCGCCGCCCATCGCGCCCGCCACCGTGATCGCGTGGTCGCGCGAGCAATCATTCCCTGTTCATGTCGAGCGGCTGCACTTCAACTTTGGTAATCCAGGCTGGTTTTCGCCGTCGGACAACCTTGCCCGACTTTACGATCATCTCAACGCGCCGCCGGCGCTGAGGGTGCTGTCACCAGACACCAGTCGCGGCCAGACTGGCGTCTGATCTGCGGCGCCTGATCGAATCACCCGGGCGTGGGACATCCGCTGTCGCACCGACGCAACAGGAAGGCAGCCGCGTGGCGCTGGCGGGTGTGAACAGCGGGGGCAAGCGAGGGTTTACCTGAGAGAATTCTTATTGAACTAAGTGCAATCGGGAAATTGTCCCGCACTTGATTGAAGCTCGCGGCCCGCTGTTTGGGCGGTGGTCGCGACGACAGATTTCTACAACATAGCCTGAGGGACACACCCGATGTTCAAATTTTCTCGCATTGCAAGCGTCTTGATTGGCGCCTCGTTGCTGGCTGCTCCGATGATTGGTCATTCAGCTGGCAAGCCCGGGGAGATCACCCCTGCCGCCAGCGTGAATCTGACCGGTGGATCCAGCACCACTTGGAACGTAATAGACAACGGCGGCACCGATAACGGGTTGCCGTCCGGCGGTGCCTGCAACGCGGGCGCACAGGCTTCGATGAGCGACGCCCAAACACCGAGCAAGAGTGATGCCTTTGACTATGGCATGATGTATTGGGTCAACAACGCCCCCGTCGGCGGAGCGCTCACCCAGTCCGGCAACACCGTCACGTTCGCCAGCCAAACGATCTCCGGCTTGACCGTATCGCTGCGCTACACCGCACTGGCGACCGACCCGGTGGCCCGCTCTTACCTGTCGCTCAGCAACGCGACTGGTGCCGCCATTTCGGTACCGGTGACCTATGTGACCAACATGGGTTCAGACAGCAACACGCAGTTTCTCAGCACATCCAGCGGCGATACGACAGTTGGCACCAACGACAAGTGGGTGATCAGCGCCGACAGCACCACCTCGCCGAGCGACCCGGTCAACACGACTGTTCTGTTCTCTGGTACGCCGGCTGTCACGCCTTCCACCGTGAGCACCACCGTGTTCAGCTGCGCCGCTACCCCTGGCGTGCTCGCCACCTACAACGTCACTGTGCCAGCGGGCGGCACGATTGCGATCGCCAACTTTCAGCGCATTGATGACTCGATCGCTGCGGCCAACGCGGCGGCGTCCAGCTTTGACAATCTGACGTCGACGTCGCCTTTGCTGGCCGGCCTGAGCCCAAGCGAAGTCTCGGCCATCCGCAACATTGGTGTTGAACCGCCGGCGCAGGTACCGGCCGGCAACAGCGCAACGTGGATTGCGCTGGCTGCGCTGCTCGCTGCACTGGCTGGTTTCGCAACGCGCCGCCGCGTACGCGCCTAGCTGGCTAGCGACAGCAGCTACCACCCCGGTAGCGCCACCTTGAAAAGTGCCCTGCGGGGCACTTTTTTATTGCGCGAAGCGCCGAGCCGGGCCTTGTCCAGCTTGCGGCGATCAGGCGATCAACTCCGCCAGAGCCGCCTCGAAGCTGGCCTTGTCCGCCAGCGTCAGGCACTTCACGTCCGGCGCGATGCGCTTGACCATGCCGGCGAGCACTTTGCCGGGGCCGCATTCGATGATGTGGGTGACACCCTGGGCTGCCATCTTTTCGACCGTCTCGATCCAGCGTACTGGCTTGAAGAGCTGGTCTGCCAGCACGGCGCGGATCGCGGCCGCGTCGCCCGCCACATCGACCGTAGCGTTGTGGATCACTGCGATCTGCGGCGGGGCAAAGACGGCGGCATTCAACGCGCTGGCGAGCGCCGCAGCTGCCGGACGCATCAGTTCACAGTGGCTGGGTACGCTCATCGGCAGCAGCATGGCCCGCTTGGCACCCGCTTCCTTCGCCAGCACGATCGCGCGTTCAACCGCAGTCTTGTGACCGCCGATGACGATCTGGCCCGGCGCGTTGAGATTGCAGCAGGCGACCACCTCGCCCTGCGCCGCCTTGTCACACACCTCAGCGAGTGGGCCGGGCTCGATGCCGAGCACCGCCGCCATGCCGCCGACGCCAGCCGGCACTGCATCCTGCATCGCCTGCGAGCGTGCCTTGACCAGTTTCATCGCGGACGCAAAATCGAGCGAACCGGACGCCACCAGCGCGGCATACTCTCCCAAACTGTGTCCGGCCACCATCACCGGCTTCGGCCCGCCCGCCGCGAGCCAGGCGTTCCACACCGCCACGTCGCCCGCCAGCATGGCTGGCTGCGTACTGGTGGTGACATTGAGATCTTCCGCCGGCCCGCTGGCAATCAGCGCAGTGATTGGCGCGCCCAGCGCCGCATCGGCCGCCGCCAGCGTTTCGACAATCTGCGCCAGCCCGGCGTAGCCCGTCATCATGCCAACCGACTGCGATCCTTGGCCCGGAAAAACGAAGGCTAATTTCATAGTGGCTTTCCCCTGCAACGCCCATTGCATATGGGCTAACTAAGTGATTTGCAATAAAGTCGACTTTTGTCAATATTGCGGCTTTTGCCCAATATAAATGAGCTTTTCCGCTAAAAGTCGTATTTCAGAAAATGCCTCGATTTCGATTGGTTGCATCGAGGCCACGTCCGGCACCCGTTCGCGCCAACTACCAGCGGATCAGCGCGCTGCCCCAGGTAAATCCGCCACCCACGCCAACCGTCTGCACGACCTGTCCGGGCTTGATGCGACCATCGCGAACGGCAGTATCGAGCGCCAGCGGAATCGAGGCCGCCGAGGTGTTGCCCTGCCCCTGCACAGTGACGATGGTCTTCTCCTGCGCGATGCCGAGTCGCTTACCGGTGGCGTCGATGATGCGCACGTTGGCTTGGTGCGGCACCAGCCAGTCGATGTCGGCAGCCGTCATGTTCGCCATCGCCAGCGTCTCGTTGCAGACGTCGGCCATCACCTGCACCGCCATCTTGAACACGGCCGGGCCGTCCATGTGCACGTACGGGTCGCCCCAGACCTGGCCGCCACGAACGTGACCGGGCACGTTGAGGATCGCGCGGCGCGAACCATCGGCATGCAACCTCGTCGCCAGAATGCCCGGCGTTTGCGATGCCGTCAGCACCACGGCGCCGGCACCATCACCGAACAGCACGCAGGTGGCACGGTCCTTCCAGTTGAGGATGCGCGAATAGATCTCGGCACCAATGACCAGCGCATTCTTGTGTTGTCCGCTGGCTACCATCTTGTCGACGATCGAGAGCGCATAGACGAAGCCGGAGCACACCGCCTGAATGTCGAAGGCGGCGGCATTGCTGGCACCGAGCTTGTCCTGCACGATGCAGGCGGTGCTCGGGAAGATCATGTCGGGCGTGGTGGTGGCGACCACGATCAGGTCGATGTCCGCTGCGGTCAGTCCGGCTGCGTCGAGCGCACGGCGTCCGGCATTGACTGCGAGATCGCTGGTCTCCTCGTTGTCAGCAGCGATGCGCCGCGACTGGATGCCGGAGCGGGTGCGGATCCACTCGTCCGAGGTGTCGACGAACTTCGCGAGATCGTCGTTGGTGAGGATTTTTTCCGGCAGGTAGCTGCCGGTGGCGACAATTTTGCTGAACACGTGGGCCTGGCTCGATGGTCGTTGGCTGGTCACATCTCACCGGCGGCAAGATGCGTTGCAACAAATTTAATCAGCAATGTTGCCGATGCGGAAACGCACAGCAACAGGGATTCATCGCGCGCTAACTGGCGCTAACCGCGGCGGCGGGCGCGGTGGTGTTCATCGCCGCCACCCGCTCGGTGAGCTCGGCGATCAGGTCATGGCGAATTTCGTTGTAGGCACGCTCGATGGCGTTGCTGAAGCCAAACGCATCAGTGCCACCGTGGCTTTTGATCACGATGCCACGCAACCCTAGCAGTGTTGCACCGTTGTGCTGCGACGGGTCAATGCGCGCCTTGAAGCGTTTGAGGATCGGATACGCCAGCGCAGCGACCGCCTTGGTCAGCGGCGTGCGTGCAAACTCTTCCCGCAGCATCTGCGCCATCAGCTTGACGATGCCTTCCGACGCCTTTAGCGCAACGTTACCGACGAAGCCATCACAAACAACCACATCAGCCGTGCCACGGAACACATCGGTGCCTTCGACGTTACCGATGAAATTGAGATCAGTGGCGCGGATCAGCTCGGCGGCTTCCTTGACGATGTCGTTGCCCTTGATCTCTTCTTCGCCGATATTGAGCAGCGCCACTGTGGGGCGCGGCTTGTCGGTCAGCGCCGACGACAGGGCGGCGCCCATGATTGCGAACTGGCGCAGATGCTCCGGCGTGCAATCGACATTGGCGCCGAGGTCGAGCATCAGCACGCCGCCGTCGCCCTCCTTGCCATGCCCCTTGTGGGTAGGCAGCAGCGACGCGATGGCCGGGCGATCAATACCAGGCAGGGTTTTGAGCACGAAACGGGCGGTCGCCATCAGCGCACCAGTGTTGCCGGCACTGACGCAGGCAGCAGCCTGCCCGTCCTTCACCGCATTCAGCGCGAGACGGAGGCTGGAATTCTTCTTGTTCTTGAGTGAGAGCGCCGGCGATTCGTCCATGCCAACGACTTCCGTCGCGATGACATGACTCACCCGCCCGGCAACGCCGGCAGGGATGATTTTGGCGGCGCTTGCCAGCGAAGCCTCGGTCCCGACCAGCACCAGATGCGCGTCGGGTCGCCGGGCCAGAAACTGGGCGGCGGCGGGCAGCGTGACTGCCGCGCCATGATCGCCGCCGTCGACGTCAATTGCAATGCGCAATGGCTGCGCAATCGTGGCCATCAACGTCGGGGAACGATTTATTCGTCAGCTTTGGTCTGAACAACCTTCTGGCCACGGTAGAAACCGTTCGGGCTGATGTGGTGACGACGATGCACCTCGCCCGTCACCGGCTCAACGGCCAGATGCGGCGTCGCGAGGAAGTCATGCGCGCGATGCATGCCGCGCTTGGAAGGGGATTTCTTGTTTTGTTGAACGGCCATGATGGGCTCCTGATTTGTTTTCTGTAACTGTACTAACTGAATTCATGGGTACGCGGCGTATCGTCGGCAGCGCACCTCGGGCATCTCGGCACATACGGTATCGAGAGCAGCAATTCGTCTTCTACCAGTTCGAGCGCCGAGGTTTTTTCAGTCGCCTCAATACTCTCGAACGTTTCATCTTCCCAGCTTGCCAGCTCCGCGGTATCGCGCGCCACGTGAATGATCGACGCTGAATCCACCGCCAGGTCAAACGCCGCACCGCAGGACTGGCAGGTCAACCCCAGCAGCCCGGCTACCGAGACCTCAAACCCCGGTCGCCCGCTCGCACTATGGTCCAGACTGTGCACCGCACCGGACACGGACTTCACTCCGGCCTCCCCGTCAGCGACACGCGTCAAAAGCGCTGCTGTGAGATCGCCGTGAATGTCATATCCTTGCCGGGCGAATTGCGACGCGTTCTGGCGAAACTTCCAGTCGGCGTCGCTTACCGAACCAAGTCGCGACCCATGTTTGTCAGCGGCAGCCAAAAACGCTTATAAAGTCAGAGACTTAGCTGAAAAGACGAAAGCCCACGATTATAGCCAGTTTCGTGGGGGAGCACCAGCCCTTATGCCCCTTCCACTCATTCTTGCCTCCACCTCCCGTTACCGGCGCGAACTGCTGGAGCGGCTCGGTTTGCCATTCACGGTCGAAAAACCGGAGGTGAATGAAGCGCAGCAACCGGGCGAATCGCCGCTGGCCAACTGCCGGCGTCTGGCGCTTGAGAAGGCAGCGGCAGTAGCTGCACGCCATCCCGATGCCGTTGTGATCGGCTCTGATCAGGTGCTAGATCTCGACGGCGAAGCACTTTCGAAGCCAGGAAATTTCGACACCGCCCTGAGCCAGTTGCGCCGCTGCCAGGGGCGCACGCTGGTGTGCTGCACGGCGGTTTGCGTGATCGCACCGCATCACCAGCCCTTGCTGGACGTGATTCCAACCGCGATCTCCTACCGAAAACTGCCCGATCGGGCGCTGATTTCCTATCTCGATCAGGAAAAACCCTTCGACGCCGCCGGTGCCGTGAAGGTTGAAACGGCTGGTATCACCCTGCTTTCTGCAGTCCGCAGCGATGACCCGACCGCCATCATCGGGCTGCCGCTGATCCGCCTGACTGACTTTCTCTACACGGTCGGCGCGCTGTAGGCAGCGACAGATTGCCTATGCCCACAACAGGAACGCTTTACCTTGTGCCCAACCTGTTGGGTGTCGCAGCGCCGACGGATGTACTGCCCGCTCGCACCATTGCCATCGCCCAGCGGCTCAACCACTTCGTGGTCGAAACACCGAAAGTCGCCCGCGCTTTCCTGAAGACGCTTTCGCCGGAGCGCGTGATCGGCGATGTGGCCATGGTGCCCTGCGACCCGGAGGCCGCAGCGATCGCGCAATGCGCGGCTTGGCTCAAGGCGGGCATTGATGTTGGCGTGGTGTCCGATGCCGGCTGCCCTGGCATGGCCGATCCCGGCGCTCTATTCGTCACCCGCGCACATCAGATTGGTGCGACTGTCGTCCCGCTGGTGGGCCCGTCTTCCGTATTGCTGGGCCTGATGGCGAGCGGCTTCGACGGCCAGCACTTCACCTTTCACGGTTACCTGCCGAGCAAGCCGGCGGAACGTGATCTAGCGGTGCGTCAACTGGAACGGCAACTAGCGGCGACAGGCGCAACGCAGGTCTTTATCGAAACACCTTACCGCAACGCGATCATGCTTGAAGCACTGGCGCGGGTGCTGGCTGCGGGAACGCAACTCTGTGTGGCACAGAATCTCGCGTCTGCGGAGCAACGCATCGCGCGAGCTGCTGCCGGCCAATGGTCTCCGGCACTGCGCGCACCGTTTACCGACAAGGCGCCCACCCTGTTCCTGCTCGGTCGAACCCCCGCTTGACCTCGGATTGCCGGGGTCTGGCAATTACGGCACCGGCAACAGTGGCAACCGGGTTTCAGCACACAATTCGGCCCAGCGTGGCGTCGCATGGAGCGCCCGGAATGTGGGATCGACCGCTGCGCAAACAAAATTGAAGTCTGGTTCGCTGGCACTGCGGTGTAGCCACGTAAATGTCGATTCGATATCACCGAGCCGGCAGTGAACCATGGCGAACAGGTACGGCGAAACGTATCCGCCACTGGCTTTATGTTCGAGCGCCTGCAATTGTTCGCGCGCCCTCGCTTTGTCGCCGAGCATCGCAAAAGCCTGGGCCAGACCGGCATTGCCGATCGGGTGTTGCGGCTGACGGTCGCAGGCGCTGTGGTAGTGGCTAAGGGCTTCCTGCGGGCGGCCGGCCGCGAGATGCGCCGCACCGACCAGCGTTGACGCCAGCAGGTTCTCGGGCGCAGCGGCAAGCACATCTTGCCAGCCACGTATCGCCTCGTCGTAGCGGCCGCGATAGTACGGCACCAGCCAGCGCTGGATACGCATTTGCAGGTCGAAAGGGTCGAGCATGATCGCGGTCTGGAAGGCTCGATCAGCCAGATCGAAGTCGCCCCGATACATCAAGGCGAATGCAAAGCCGTGATGGATTGGCGCGTGTCGTGGGCAACGCTGGATGCCATGCAGGTAGTGCCGCAGAGCAGTATCCCATTGCCGGTCGTGCAAATTGGCCACTTGTGCCACCACGCAGTACGCAGCCCCGCAGTCGGCATCCAGCGCCAGCGCCAGTTCGGCATGCTCGCGGGCAAGTGGCATTGCCTCGCGAACCGGCATCGCGATCATGCCCGCCAACGCGACACAACAACGGGCGAGGCCAGCATGAATCTCGGCGCGTTCGACCCCGTCGTCAAGCAGAGATTCATAGATCTTCATCGCCGTGTCATAGCCGGCAATTGAGCGCTGACGAAACGCCAGCTCGGCGCGGTGGTAGCGGTCGCGACTCACTTCATCGTCGAGATACCGGGGCGTGACCGCAGGGGCCTGCGGACACCAGCCTGCTGCAAGCCCGAACCCGAGCAGCGAGTAGCCCAGGCGGTGGCCGACAGAGCACGCTGCATCCCGTGCAGTGCATGGAACTGGCAGCACGATCGTCGGCGGCGCTTTGTCAAACCGTTGATCCGCCGCGGGAGGCACTAGCCGGAGCGCGATCGCTGCCTCCACGGCATCGTCGGACCTCATCCTTTCCAGTGTCACACCGTATCGCGATCGCTCATCAACGGTGTTGGTCGTCAACTCTTCGGACACACTGATTCCGAGAACGCCCGCGAGGAAACTGCGCAGCTCGTCCATCACGTCCTGCCAATCGGAATCGCCATCTGATCGGAGGATCAGATCGACATCAGCGATACCAGCAGCAACCCGCTCAGCTGCTGCGTTCGAATGCTGAAAGCCCGGGATGTAGCTGCCTGGTGCAAGCGTAATTTGAACCGCGTCGTGTGCACCTTCGTTGGCGTAATAGCGCGCCAGTCGCGCACGCAAACGCCGGGCTTCGACGCGCACGATACTGTCCCGCGCCGGGTCAAAGGTCGCTGAAGCCCTCCCGAATACCGTGACGCCAAGCGAAATTTCCCGCAACTGTGCCAAGTCATGCCGCGCCCAGCACTCAATCAGGTGACGCAGGAACTTCCGGTGTCGTGCACTCTGCGAGAACAGCGCGCTCGTCTCAATGGCGTGCAACGCTTTCAGCGCCTCCTCGATCGACGGGGGTCCCGGATCGCCTTCGGTATTGATCAGTGTTTCGTTTCGCATGTCACCTGGATGTAACCCCCTCTGCGTTGTTTCGCCTGCGCGCGCTGCTGATAATCGGGCTGTTGACCTGCAGATTGGAGTATCGCTGATGGCGATCGTCCGGAGTGTTGCCAGCGCCATAGCGGCAGTTGCGTGCGCGGTCATCTGGTTCGCGGGGAATCTCGCGCACGCGGACCCCGCCGACAGTAGCGATCCGCGCGTCACAGCCTTGGCCGCCAGCTTGGGCAATAGCCCGCCGACCATCTTCCAGTACGTCCGCGACAACATCGGTATCGAGGTCTACACCGGCAGCCTGCGCGGTGCACGCGGCACGCTGGCGAGCAAGGCTGGTAACTCGCTGGACCGGGCCAGCCTGCTGATTGCGCTGCTGAAGGCCGCCAATCCGGTGATCGAAGCGCGCTACGTGCAGGGCACACTATCGAGCAGCGACGCGACCACCCTGCTGGTACGGATGTTCGCCTCGCCGCAGCGGGTGCTGGGCTGCGATAACCCGTCTCCCCGCTTCAATGGCATCGAATTGCTCGCGGAAGTCAGCCAGCACTACTGGGTGGAGTACCGCGTCGGGACGACCGGCAGTTTCACGACGCTGGATTCGGCATTCCCTACTGCCACCGCTGGCCAGTCGTTTGCGTCTGCGACCCAGACCTTCACCAGCATTGCCGCCAGCGTCAGACATCAGACACGCATTCGTGTCGAGGCTGAGACTTACTCGCAGGCGAGTGCGATGTTCGGCTTTGGCCTGGCGACAACAACCGTACTTGACCGCTCGTTTGACAGCGCCGACCTGGTCGACAAGCCGGTATCCATCAGCCACTTTGTGAATGCGTTTTCACCGCCGTCTCTCGCGATTGGCGCCACCCAGAATACTTATACGCCTTATCTGACCGTGGGTGACAGCCGCCTCGACATATCGGCCTACGAAGTCATTCGCGGCACCGACTACGTTGAGTTGCTGACCAGCTTCCCGCTGGGTAACACGCTGGTCACCGGCGTTTTCGTGGTCATCGATGTCACCGACGCCAGCGGGCAGACGCAAAGTTTCCGGCGCACGATGTACGACCGCATCGGCTACGTCACTCGCGCCCAGGGCGGCAACGTCAATGTCGATCCGCAGAGTTTCACGCGGCCGGTCGTCGCCGAACTTGATGTGATGACAGTTGCCATCAGCCCATCGCGCCAGGCGCTGGACGACTTCTCCGCGCGCAAAACCCGACTGCAGGGCCTGCAATCGGCGCTCGCCGCGTTGGCGCCCGTGGTCGCGGCACTGCCGCCGGTGAACCTTCGCGACGCCAGCCAGAATGCGACAGCGCGCACCGCCATTGATCTCAATCGTTACGCTCTGATCGCCACCAACGAGATGGCGACGGCCAGCTTTCTCGGTGCGGCAGACCGCACGCTTGACGAACACACGCTGCGCACCCTGACCCGCGCATTCATCGCCTCGCCACGCATCACCATCGCGCAGTCGCGGGTCAAGGCCAACGCGCTGGCGCTGTCACTCGACATCCGCAAAAACGACCTTCGCGTTCTGCCTCTGCCCGGCATTTCGAGCGTCAACGCCCGAACATTCGAGAACGTGCGCGGCATGGCGGAATCCATGGCCGAAGGCGAGGTACTGGCACAAATGACAGGGGAGCCCAATCGCTCCATCTCATCGGTCTTCGCAAGCCTGACCGACGGTTCACGCTATCTCCCGATCACCGCGCAAAATCTTGGCGCCGCGAACACGCTCAATCTGTCCGCCGAATCGAAGTTGCGCATCCAGGACGCCGTGCGTGCGGGCCGTACGGTACTCGCGCCGCTGGATGCCGTGACAGTCGGCGGGGTCGCCGTCAATGCCTGGGTCGAGACCGATCCCAACACGGGCTACACCATCAGCACGCTGGAGGATGGCTCGCACGGCGCATTTGCCGAATACGTTTTCGCGCTGCTCGGCGTGTCGTTCTCGAACTTTGAGGATCTGCAGGCGCAATTCATTGGTCGCGTCAGCGCCATCGGCGTGTTCGGCGTGGCCCTCATGAGCGCCACGATTCAGACCATCGCCAGCAACGATGCATTCTCGAACATCGGTGCCAATGTCAATGCCACGCTGCGCTCCAGCATCAAGGGTGCGCTCGCGGCAATCATGGCGGAACTTGAGCTGGGCGAGCTGCTGCAACTCAAGATGGAAGGGGGTGCCGGCGTCGTCAAGAACATGGTGACTGGATTGCTCAATGGCCTCGAGGACATGCAGAAGGCATTCGCCGGCGAGAGTGGCGATCCACCGTTGCCGCGCACCCTGTTCTCGTCCGCAGTGCCACCGCTGCCGGCCGACCAGCCACCCGGCGTGAACCCCGGGCTAACGATTTCTGTGGCGCTGGATCCGCGGTTCAGTGTCGCCTACGCAGGTGCGGAGTTCGCGTCGGTGTATCTGGTGCGGGCGGTCAACACCGGCCCCCTGAGCGACGCCTTTCGCTTTTCCGCCACCGGGGGTGGGTCCGGCCTGAACATGCAGGACGCCTACTGGGAGTTGCCGCCCGTTACCCTTCGACCCGGTGCGACCTTTGAGTTTCACGCCTGCATGCGGCCACAGGGCGCACTGGCGGCATCGGGGACGGCCGTGCCGTTCACGATCAGTGGCGCCAGCACCACAGCCCCGACGGTGACGGCCGCGACCGGCGGCAGCTTCACCGTGGCGTCGACAAAAGCGCTCGACATGCGCATCGCTCCGGGACCCGACACTGCCCTGCCCGGCGCTACGCGAAACCTGACATTGACGCTCGACTCGTTTGGCAACAGCACGACCACCGCGGCACTGACGCTCACCACGACGCCGGGGCTCAGCGTGACCGGTTTGCCCGCCACTGTCACACTGTCTGCTGGCGAGACGCGTGCGCTTCCGCTGGTGGCTACGGTGGGCGGTGGCGTGGCGCCCGGAAGCGATCTGTCGGCGTCGGTCAAGGCCGACTTCGGCGCGGCGTTTCCCATTCGCGCTGCGTGGACAACCACCGTCACCGCTGCGGTCGCCCAGTGCGTGGCACCCGCCACCACGTCTGCTTCGCGCATTGGGCGCTCGTCGCTCGCCGCACTGCTGGGCGCAATGACGTCACAGATCGGACAGTTGGCCGCCCAGCCCGGTTCGGCCGAACTCAAGCAGGCGGTGCTTTCAAGCCTGGACAACCTGCAAACACAGCTCAACGCGCCGTTTTTGTCAGCGCTGGCGACTGGATTTGCATCGGCACAAACCGGCGTAAGCAACGCGACGGCTGGCAACATGGGCGGCGCGTTGAGTACGCTTGACAGCCAGTTCTGCGCCCTGCGCGACGCGCTGAACTCAGCCTACAACGGCGCCTTCCGGGTGACGCTGGCACCGTCGGTGACGACGTCCCTGCCCAATCTGCCGGCACAGGTGGACATCACCCTCTTCAACGACACTGCCCTGCCGCGCGTGATGCTGTTGAGCGCAACGGGCGTTCCGGCGGGGGTAACAGCCACCTTCAACACTGCCCGTGTGCTGGTCCCGGCGAACTACCGCACCAACGGATTTCTCTCGCCGCCAACCTATGTGACCTTTGCCAACAACGGCACCGCGCAGGCATTTGAATACCAGATCACTGTCACACCGGAGGATGACCCCGCCAGCGCACGCAGCTTCACGGGGCAACTGTCGGTGCGCCCGGAGATCGTGCGCGTCGTTTCGGTGAATCCGGCACCGGCCTATGCCAATGTCGGCGGCAACTTCACACCCGCTGTACGCCTGCTTTCTGCCGTCAATGAGGCCAGAACAGTTGGCATCCGTTACGTCGTCCGTGACCGCAACAATGTGCTGACCTACAGCTCGCCCCGCGTCGACACCACGTTTGCCAGCGGTGACGGCGTTCGCGATGTCGTGCTGGGCAGCTTCGGAACGACCGGCTACGCCGATGGGGCATACCGCATCGACGTCACTCTCTATGACGCCTTGGAGACGCCGATTCCCGGCGCCACAGGCAGCGGCAACATCGTCGTCGGGCAGCCGTTTGCAGCGACGCTGGCGGTCAACCCGTCCGCGCTGGCACCGGGCAACAGCACCGTCAACCTCGCCCTCACGCTTGATCGCAGTTTGCTGGCGCAACCCAACCTGCAACTGCGCAGCACCACGGCACTCGCTGGCGGCGCCAACACCGTGGCGAAGAACGGCAACTATCTCTATATCTGCCAGAGCGACAAGGTCAGCATCGTCAACGTGAGCAACCCGACGTCGCCCGCCGTCATTGGATCGTTCGCGGTCGCACAACTTGGCAACGGCTACCAGAACGTGGATTGCTCAACGTTCAACGACAAGCTCTATCTGGGCTATGACCGCGGCCTCACTACGGACCAGAGTGCGTCACGGCGTGTTGCGATTTTCGACATCGCCGGCGGGAACGCCAGCAGTCCGTCCCTGCTGAACCCAACACCACTGGACACCGGTAAACGGTTTGGCAACAAATTCACGTTCGCCGGGTCGCGCGCTTACATGCAGACGGCGATTTACTACTACAACCCGTTCTCGCAGTTCATCTTTGAACAGCACGGCAATCTGCTCAAGTTTGATTTCACGACGCCGGTCAGTCCGGTCCTCAGCGGCGAACTGTTCCATGCCTTCGCACCACCCGTCACGTCGCTTGACAACCAGCCCGACAGCGGTGGCCCGCACCTCGCGTTCGGCTTTGCGCCGGTATCGCCCAGCTGCGGGCTGCTGGCGACCACGACATCAAGCGACGGCAACTTCGCAGCCGGGGTCGCGCGGCTGCACGCAATCGACCTGGATGGTCTGGACAGCAATTGCCCGGGCGGCAGCAATCCCTGCATTCTCGCCTCAGTCGATGTCGCCCAGGCGAAACTGTTCACTGGCGTGGGCGTGCAGGGATCGTCGGCGGTCGCAGTCGGTGATACGGCTGGCTTCTACGACGCCCTGAGCGGCCTGACCGGCAATCTGGTCATCAGCGCGTTCGATGTCAGCAACCCCTCAGCCCCGACGCTGGCCAGTACGCTGGTCACTGGGCTGGTGCATAACGAAACCGAGCAATGCAACGCCGCGAAGCGGTTGGGACCTACACGGATGGTCACGCTGACCAACAATTACTACGCCGTCGGCGCCTACAACGCTGCGGCCTGCTCATGGGTGCTGGCACTGATCGACGCCAACACGCCCGCGCAACTGCGGGTGATTCCGTACGACGTACCGGACAACATCCGCGACTTTGTGCTCGATGGCAACCTGCTCTATGCCGTCACCGCCAGCTCAGTGCTGGTGTTCGACTACACCAGCATTGTCGGCCCCGCTGTCACGGCGTCGGTGGTGATACCGAAGGGCACCGGCGTCGCCATCGTGCCGGGTTCGTTCAGCCTGGCACCCACCACAACAATCACCGGCAGCAGCAGCGACACGTACATCTGGCAGCAGCCCGCCAGCTCGCCCATCACCTGGCAGGAGACGGTAACCGCGATGCAGCCCGGCAGCAGCCGTAATGTGGTCAGCAGCGGCAGTGTTGCGTTCACGCTGCCAACGCTTGGCTCGGGCACGCTGTCGCTGGCACCGGCCGTGGTGACCTCGGACCACATCGTTTCGCTGTCGCCCGCCGAATCACCCCTCATCCAGATAGGCGGCACCGCGAGCCACACCATCACGCTCACCAATCCGTCGGCCAGCACGGCGGTCACGTACGCCTTGACGGTGGAGGGCATGCCAGCGTCCTGGGTCAAGTCGCTCGCGCCATCGCTGACCGTGCCCGCCAGCGGTTCGGCGAGTACGGTGCTGCAGCTGCAAACGCCCATCGCGGCGGGCAGCGGGCGCTTCCCGTTCCGCGTTGTGGCGAGCACGGCGACTGGCAGTGACACGGCCTACGGCGCCTTCAACAATTACTACGCAGCGGACATCGGAAGCGAAACGTCCGCCGTCGTCAGCAGCTCCACGGTGTCCGCCACGCCCAATCCAGCCACCGCAGCGCGCGGTGGTACGACGGCGATCCGCGTCCACGTAAGCAACACCGGGACGGCGGTTGACCGCTACTGGTTGACCCCGAATAGCTACCCCGGCAACTGGACGATGACGCTTGATCCGCCGGAGGTCTACGTGCAGCCTGGCCAATCGACAGATTTCTTCGTCACCCTCACATTGCCGGCCAACGCCAGCACCGGCACGCAGAACATCGCGGTCAATCTGGTGGCCAATTTCGCTGTGCGCAGCGTGCTGACGGTGCCGGTCAACGTGGTGGGCAACGGTGTGACGGTGGGTATCAGCCCATCGAGCGGAACAGCTGCCACGCCGTATGTCGCCACCATCACCAACCTTGGCACGACCAGCGACACGTTCGACCTCGCGTTGTTGGGACCGCTTGGCCCGACGGTGACGGCGAGCGCAGCGAGTGTGACGCTGTCAGGCGGCGCATCGACCACGGTGAATTTGTCAGTCGGCGACGCCGCGGCCTTTGCGCGGCCGGGCAGCAACCGCTTCGACTTGCGTGCCACGTCGCGCGCCGAAGCGAGTGCGAACGCGACCGCCAGCGCTACGGTCAACGTGCCGCAACGCCTTGCCGTGTCAGTCACGGGGCAGCCCGCCAGCAACACCGTGTCTGGCACCCTGCCGGCCAGCCGCACGGTGCGCGCTGTCGTCACCAATCTCGGCAACGTCGCCGACACATTCAATGTCAGCATCGCAGGCACAACCGGGGCTGTGACCGCACAACTCGTGAACGCGGCAGGCAACCCGGTCAGCGTCGTTGGCCCGCTGTCAGCCCCCGCGTTCGCCAGCCTCGGCCTGCAGGTGGTCACCACCGTCAGCAGCGCCGCGCCAGCGAGCGTCACCGTGCGCGCGACTTCAACCACTGACAGCAACGTAACTGCCACCGGCACCATCGTGTTCAACGCCGCGCCCACCTGCAGTCTCGACGTCGATGGCGACGGCGCCATACTCGCGATGACGGATGGCCTGCTGGTGCTGCGCAATCTGCTTCAGTTGAGTGGCAATGCGCTCATCAACGGCGCCTACAACCCAAACGGCACCTACGGCAATCTGAACGACATCACCACTCGCCTCGGCGTGTTGAACAGCAACAACTGGCTCGACCTCGACGGCAATGGCACGCGTGACGCTGCGAGCGACGGCTTGTTGCTGCTGCGCACGTTGTTCGGCTTGACCGGCAACGCCGTCACCGACAACGCGCTAGGCGCAGAACCGCGCACCCGCAACGACTGGGCCGCGATTCGCAGCTATCTCAACGCCACCTGCGGGCTTGCTCTGCCCTGAGCGAAGTCAGCGCCTCCGCGATCGGGCGGCGGCCAGTCGCCCGATAGAATCTCCGACTGCAGCGTCGCCCGGATGGTGAAACTGGTATACACAGCGGACTTAAAATCCGCCGCTTTCCTGCATAAGGGGCGTACGGGTTCGACCCCCGTTCCGGGCACCAATCGCCGCTCAGCCGACCGGCCAACGCGCGATGCGTGTGCTGTAACTTCAGCAACGCCAACGCCGCTCGTAAACTTGTCATTCGAGCTTTAGCCGCCAAATCGGTCGCATCATCCAACGCTTTTGCCACCACGGTAGATACTACTTGTGCAATTGACAAGATGTCTCGAATGATGGCCGCAAAACTGCGATTCGTTGGACACAGCGGCGAACTCTGGCAACCCAAGCTTGCACCTGCGCGTTCGATGTTCATTCCCGATGCAAACTTGGTTCTCACGCTGTTGAACAATCTGTCAACACTGCAGGCTTTGCCCAAGGCTTATCGACACTTTCTGCAAGCGTCACGCGTGCTTGTTCGCTTGCAGTGGCATGACCGGGCGCATTTCATCCCTGTGAGTCCATCGCTAGCCGTTTTGGAACTTAGCAAGCAAGATGAGCAGCTGGATTTCCAGAAATACTTGAAGTACTACCAAGACTTGATGCTGCGCGTTTACCAGATCGACAATGTCGATTCGCGTTGGATTGAAAATTGCTACGTACTCGCTTGCAATTTGATGAAGGGCGAATTGCACAGCATTCAACAGACCGTACGGGCTGCGTTGCAGTACATGCCGAGCACCGTCGGCAGTAACGATGACATCGTCAGAGCAGTGGATCGCTATTGTGGCTGGCTGGAAGACAACTTCCACTTACTGACATCGCTTGGCGGCCCCTCGCTGTTCGTCCCCGTACTTGCTTTTGCTGGCAGCCAGGAAGCAAGATGGATTCTCAAAGTAGATAAGTTGCCCCGAAGCACGCTTGAGGACGTTTCACGGAATGTTGCGTGGGACTTCATGTACTTCATCTATCGCGAGATAGCGTATTTAGGCAATCAGTACAAGAACGATATTTTCTGCACAGCTGACGATGCTCTCGCTCAGCTGCTGCTCATGAAAATTCACAAAGGGCCGCGCTTTTCTCTCGCTCGCCTCAAATCTCACATGGACATTCCCACAGGGGGTCACCTGTATCCGCTTCCTTGCGCTCGGATCGAGGGAAGTTCGAAGCTCTCGCAGGCTATCGAGGAGCGATTGAACGCGCTGTGGCAACGATGCAGCTCTCACCCTGACGTTGTTCGCATGGGCTTTGAGGCGGCTGACCTTGGTCGCGCACTCGACAGCGTTAAGAGTTGAAGCTTCCAACCGGGCATCCCCCACGGCAACTCCAAGCCCAATGGCGACGGGCATTTCAGCCAAAAGCCGTAAAGGCTTTTCGCCTAAGCCCGCCCCGTGGCATCCTCAGCCAGATTGGTAATCATCGCCAGCAAAACGCGGCGGGCTATAGCGATCTCGTCTGTCGTCAGGCCCTTGGCGCCTGTGGCGTTGACCTCTTCCGCCAGTGGCACCAGCACGTCCTTGAGCGCGCGCCCGGCATCAGTCAGGTAAACGTGCACGTTCTTGCGATTCTCGGCGCGCTGCCGGCGCTGCACCCAGCCGCGCGCTTCCATCGCGCGCACCGCCATCAGCGTGGTCGGCTCCATCACGCCTACTTCGTCGGACAGCTGCTTTTGGGTCAGACCATCACGTTCCCACAGCGCGCGCAGAAAAGTCCAGTGGCCAAAGGGGACGTCAAACCTCGCCAGCCGCATCTGCAATGAGCGCTGGAACGAACGCGTGGCGTCTTTCACCAAGTGCGCAAAGCGATCATTGGGCACCGCTTCGCGCCAGTGGCGCAGGATGACTTCGGTGGACCTGTCGCCTACGGGTTGAATGCCAGCGCTTGCCCCGGCGGCGGACGCATCTTTTGCAGCGCGCGTCGGCAAAGTTTCTGTCGAACTGTCGGTTGCAACGGTTGCTGGCAGCGAGGTTGGTTTTGGCATGGCGGGCATTATCGCCATGGCACCTGCCATTGCAAATCAATGTCGCGGCCCTCTCGTGCCGATGTCAGTATCGCCAGGCTCGCCTCGGTCGTTGCGCGCGCCCAGCGGCCGTCGTGGTGTGCCAGTGCGCCCTCGCGCAGCACGGCCCAGAGTTCGTCAATCACCTCGCGGCGCGGAATGGTTGGCGCAGGCAGGGCTTCGAAGCGACGCTCGCGATCACCATAGATCCACACGCCCTCGGCCGTCAGTCGCAAATCCCCTTGTTCGCCGCAGACCACAACCGGCCCGAAGTGCTGATGCGCTGCCGGGGACTCGCTCGCCGGCTGCCAGGAACTGCCGCCATAGTTGCGCGCCGCCTTGGCTGCCATCTCTTCAGCCACATCACCCACAGCGCATAGTCGGCGCCGCGCAGCACCGTAGTCAGCTGCGGATTTGGCCGACCCCAGCTCACCGCGCCAGCCCATCCATTCATCGCTATCGAAGTGCCCGTAGCCGCTGTAGGTAAGACTGGCAAAGGCGCCGTTGGCGAACGAGAGCAACGCGCTGTAGGCGCCCTCGGTCGGGCGTGTCGTGTCCCATTGCGCGGTCGCCGCCCGCACCTTGCTCAGCATGCCTCCCCCGAGCATGCGCACGACGTCCACCTGATGCGCCGCCTGGCTGTGTACCACGCCGCCGCCGCGCGCCGTGTCCAGTTCTTCCGGGCGCCGGAATCGGTAAAGGAAATCGGTGAAGTTGAGCGCGTGGATCATGCCGACGCGGCCGATTTCGCCGCGATCAATCAACGCGCGGGCCAGCAGTGCTGGCCCATCGAAGCTGTGGCTGTGGCCGACGATCAGCACGCGTCCAGCGGACTGCATCGCATCCACCATCCGCGTGCATTCATCGACGGTGATCGCCATCGGCTTTTCAAGCAACACATACTTGCCAGCAGCGGCAGCGGCCAGCACGTGTTCGTAGTGGAATTGATGCGGCGAAGCAACGTAAACCAGCTCCACCGACGGGTCGGCACATAGCTCGGCCGCGCTGGCGTGCACCTGCCCGCCAAAATCGCGGCTGAACTGTGCCGTTGCTGTCGCCACCGGATCGCAGGCAGCCACCAGTTGTACGCGCCGATCACGCTGAAACGTCGGCAGCATCAGCGTGAAGGCCCGGCCAAGGCCGATTACGCCGACGCGCAACGGTTGGCCAGTGTGGCATGTCACAGGTCAAGCACCAGTTCCGGGGACTTCGCACGCGAAACGCAAACCATCACGTTGCCGGCACGTTCGTCCTCGCCAAGCACCATGTCGCGATGATCAGCCTCGCCCACCAGCAGGCCGGTCTTGCACGACCCGCAGGTGCCACTCTCGCACGAGCTGCGCACGCTGACGCCCGCTGCACGCAGCGCGTCGAGAATGGACAGTTCCTTTGCCACATGTATCACCTGCCCGGACGAGCGTAGCCGTACATCGAACGCCGTGTTCTCGGCCTGCGCCGCAGCACCAATGCCGAAGCTCTCGAAATGGATCGAGCCTGAAGGCCAGTGGCCGGTCATGTCCGCCACCGCTTCCATCAAGCCCCTCGGGCCGCAACAATAAACATGGGCAACGGTGGGTGACTCGAAAAGCGGCCAGAAGTCGAACGCCTGCGTGGCATCGCCACCATCATGATGCAGCGTGAACTGCCCCGGGAATTCGATCGCGAGATCACTCGCGAACGCGGTGCTGGCAGAGTCGCGGGTGCAGTAGTACAAATGGAACGGCACGGTGCCTGCGGCTTTGAGGTGCCGCATCATCGACAGGATCGGCGTGATGCCAATCCCGCCGGCGACGAAGACAAAGGACTTCGCCCGTCGGTCGAGCATGAAATTGTTGCGCGGCGTGCTCACCATCAGGTGCGCGCCAACGGCCACATCATCCACCATTGACCGCGATCCGCCACGCCCATTGGCCTCGCGCTTGACGGCGATCTGGTAACGCCGACAGTCTTCAGGTGCGCTGCAAAGCGAATAATTGCGACGAATCCCTGCCGGGGTGATCACAGTCAGGTGCGCGCCTGCAGTGAATTGCGGCAGCAACGCGTCGGCTGCGCCGGTAACTGGCGCCAGCGTAAACATCCGGATGTCACTCGCAACCTGCACTTTGCCGACCACGGCCAGCGACAGCCATGATTCTTCGTTCGTCGTCATCAGATTGTTGGTCACTGAGGGTCTCCGCAGTGGACGCAATCACGAAGGTTGTTGCCCAGCATTTCGCCGCGCTGCCAAGCCACTTGAGCTGCCATAGTCAACAAATCGGTCCTTTGCTGGACAATCTTAGTGAACTAAGTATATTTCGGTGCCGCGTAGCAAACCGGCCAATTCGCTCCATCGCTCGGTCTTCGACAGGGTGCATTGGACCAGCGGACGAAGACGCTACAAGTGAAACTGCAAACAATGCAAGCATAGAGGCGCCGCCGGACTGCGTGTGACTCCAGGAGGAAATTGATGCTGACCCGCGAGGAAAACGATCTGCTCTGCCGCGTCGAAGGTGACGCGCCAATGGGCCAGATGATGCGCCGTTACTGGACGCCGGTCTGCCTGATCGAAGAAGTCGCCGAAGCCGATGGCACGCCGGTCAAGGCGAAGGTGCTCGGCGAAGACCTCGTGGTGTTCCGCGATACCGACGGCCGCGTCGGCGTGATGGACGAGTATTGCCCCCATCGCCGCGCGTCGCTGGTGTTCGGGCGTAATGAAAACTGCGGTCTGCGCTGCCTGTACCATGGCTGGAAGATGGACGTGGAAGGCAACGTCATCGAGATGGTGTCAGAGCCCGCTGCCAGTGTGATGGCGCAGAAGGTCAAGCACACCGCTTACCCGGTGCAGGAATGGGGTGGCTTCGTCTGGGCCTATCTCGGCCCGCGCGAGACGATGCCGGAGTTTCGTCCGCCCAACTGGGCGCCGGTGGCGGACGCCCGCGTGACTATCGCCAAGGTAATCCTGCCCTGCAACTGGGCGCAAATCCTCGAAGGCGCCATCGACTCGGCGCACAGCTCGAGCCTGCACTCGTCCGACATGGTGCCCGCCCGTGTCGACGGCGCCAAGGCCACCGATTCACTGTGGTTGCGGCCGTCAACCGACAAGGCGCCGCGCCTGCAGGTGGAACGCACCGGCTACGGTTTCCGCTACGCCGCGATCCGGCGGCCCATCGCCAACGCGAACGTGAACGATTATGTGCGGCAGACAGTGTTCGTGGCGCCAGCGACCGCACTGATTCCGCCAAACAATCTTTACAACGTGGCGAACATCAATGTGCCGATGGACGACACCCACACCGCGTTCTACTTCATCGCCTGGGGGCACCCCGAGCAGACGCCCGACACCGCGACCTGGCGCAAATTCCTGCGGCAAACGGTGGGCGAAGATCTCGATCAGTACTACCGACCGCTGCGCAATGTCGAGAACCGCTTCTGGCAGGACCGCGCGGCGATGAAAGAAGGCAATTTCACCGGCATTACCGGGTTCCCGAATCAGGACGTCGCCATGTGGCTCACGATGGGCCCTATCGCCGAGCGCTGGCGCGAACGCCTCGGGGCCAGCGATCTCGCGATCGTCGAATTCCGCAAGCAGATGGTCGACGCAGTGCGGGCCTTCGCCCGAGGCGAACCGGCGATTGGCACCGGAGACGCCGCGATCCCCGCAGAGGTGTGCAGCTTTCAGGCGATCATTCCCAAGACCACCGACTGGCGTGAGTTCAGCGCGCAGTACGTGTGGGACCAGGCAATGCCGGCGCTGGAGCCGTCGTATTCCACACAAGCCGCATCGTCCTGAGTCGCCCGGCTTCAAGGCAGAATCCAACGCATGTCAAAACTACGCCTCTCTTTCGCCTGCTGGAACTACGACCGCACGCGCGCCCTGCTCGATGGCTCGGTGCGGCCCGATGGCATCGACCTCAACTATCTGTGCCTGCCGGTCGAAGAGACGTTTTTCCGCATGGCGCGACATCGTGAATTCGACGTCGCCGAGATGTCGTTCTCGTCATACTGCGTCTCGCTGAACAAGCCTGACCGGCCGTTCGTCGCGCTGCCGGTCTACCCGTCGCGCTTCTTCCGTCACTCCTGCATCTACGTCAACGCGAGCTCGGGCATCCGCGAGCCGAAGGACCTGATCGGTAAGCGGATCGCCAGCCCCGAGTACCAGATGACTGCGCCGGTGTGGATCCGCGGCATACTGCAGGATCACTACGGCGTGCCCGTGACCAACGCCGAAAGCGAGCCATATCGGTTCGGTGGCGAGGAAGAACCGGGCCGCATCGAAAAGATCAAACTTGATCTACCGCCCAATATCCGGCTGCAAGCGATCGGGCCAACACAGACGCTATCGCAGATGCTGGCTGAAGGTGAGATCGACGCGTTATATACGGCCCGCGCACCCAGCTCGTTCACGCGCGGCGACGGTCGCGTGCGGCGGCTGTTCGAGAACTACGCCGAGATTGAGCGCGCTTACTGGCGCGATACCGGCATCTTCCCGATCATGCACGTGATCGTGATGCGCCGCGAGGTCTACGAGGCCAACCGCTGGATTGCGCAATCGCTGACCAAGGCGTTCTACGCCGCGCAGCAAATGGCCTACGACGATCTCGCAGAGACCGCAGCGCTGAAGTCGATGCTGCCCTGGCTGGTGGCACATGTCGAGGAAGCGCGCCGCGAGATGGGTGCTGACTGGTGGCCGTACGGTCTTGAACCAAACCGCAAGGCGCTTGAGACGTTTGCCCGCTATCACTTCGAACAGGGGCTGTCGAAACGACAGCTCGGGCTCGACGAGCTTTTTGCACCCGAATCGCTGGAAGCGTTCAAGATCTAGAGACTTGGCACAGGCTGCCCCCGCAGACGCTCCTCGCGAACAGCGACTGTAAGGCCCTCGCCTCGCAACCGACGAAGCGCTAAAACCGTAGTCGGACGCAGTCCCGTAGACTGTTTGCAAGCCGGTCTTCGCGCCGGGCACAGGGTCGCATGAAATCGAAAATTGCGCTGCTCGCCATCATCGCAGCGGTCGTCGGGGCGTTTTTCTACTTTGACCTCGGCGCCTACCTGACGCTAGAGGGCTTCAAGTCGCGCCAGGCGGCGCTGTCGGCCGCCGTCTACGCCAACCCGCTGCGCGCCGCGCTGATCTTCTTTGCCGTCTACGTCGCCGTCGCCGCGACCTCGTTTCCGGGTGCCGCAATCCTGACCCTGGTCGGCGGCGCGATCTTCGGCTTCTGGACCGGCCTGCTGCTGGTCTCGTTCGCCTCCTCGGTCGGCGCGACGCTGGCCTTCCTGTCGGCACGCTTCCTGTTGCGCGACTTCGTGCAGGGCAAGTTTGGCGACCGCCTGAAGCCGATCAACGAGGGGGTCGACAAGGACGGCGCGTTCTACCTGTTCGCGCTGCGGCTGGTGCCGCTGTTCCCGTTCTTCGTGGTCAACCTGCTGATGGGCCTGACCCCCCTCCGCACCTGGCCGTTCTACTGGGTCAGCCAGTTGGGCATGCTGGCCGGCACCGCCGTCTACGTCAACGCCGGCACCCAGCTGGCGCAGCTTGACTCGCTCAAGGGCATCCTGTCGCCCGCGATCCTCGGGTCGTTCGTGCTGCTGGGCATCTTCCCGATCCTCGCCAAGAAAGTGCTCGACTGGCTCAAGGGCCGCAAGGTCTACGCCAAATGGGCGCATCTCAAGCCGAAGGCCTTCGACCGCAACCTGGTGGTCATCGGCGCCGGATCGGCCGGGCTGGTCACGGCCTACATCGCGGCGGCGGTCAAGGCGAAGGTGACGCTGATCGAAAAGCACAAGATGGGCGGCGACTGCCTGAACACCGGCTGCGTGCCGTCCAAGGCGCTGATCAAGTCGGCCAAGCTGCTGTCGCAGATGAAGCACGGCGAGCAATACGGCCTGCGGCGAGCCACCGCGGAGTGGGACTTCGCGGACGTCATGCAGCGCGTGCAGCGCGTCGTGACCGAGGTCGAGCCGCACGATTCGATAGAGCGCTACACCGAGCTGGGCGTCGAATGCCTGACCGGCAGCGCCAAGATCGTCTCGCCCTGGGCCGTCGAGTTCACGGCAGCCGACGGCAGCCAACAGACGCTCACCACCAAAAACATCGTGATCGCCTCGGGCGCGCGGCCGTTCGTGCCGCCGATTCCGGGCCTCGACAGCGTCGATTACCTGACCAGCGACACCGTCTGGAACCTGCGCGAGCTGCCCAAACGGCTGGTGGTGCTGGGCGGCGGCCCGATCGGCAGCGAGCTGACGCAGTGCTTCGCGCGCTTCGGCGCCCAGGTGTCGCAGGTGGAGATGCTGCCGCGCATCCTGATCCGTGAAGACCCCGAAGTCTCCGCAATCGTGACCCGGTCGCTGCAGCGGGACGGCGTCGCGGTGCTGACCGGTCACAAGGCCAGGCAGGTGCTGGTCGAGAACGGCGAGAAGATCCTCGTCTGCGAACACGCCGGTACCGAGGTGCGGCTGCCGTTCGACCAGATCCTGGTCGCCGTCGGGCGTACGGCCAACGTCACCGGGTTCGGGCTTGAGGAGCTGGGCATCCCGGTGCGCCCGAACAAGACCGTCGAGACCAACGACTACCTGCAGACGCTGTTCCCGAACATCTTCGCCTGCGGCGACGTCGCCGGGCCGTACCAGTTCACGCACACGGCGTCGCACCAGGCCTGGTACGCGGCCGTCAACGCGCTGTTCGGGCGCTTCAAGAAGTTCCGCGCCGACTATCGCGTGATTCCCTGGGCGACCTTCACCGACCCCGAGGTCGCGCGCGTCGGACTGTCCGAGACCGAGGCGAAGGAGAAGAACATTGCGCACGAGGTCACGGTGTATGGCATCGACGATCTCGACCGCGCGATCGCCGATGGCACCGCACACGGCTTCGTCAAGGTGCTCACGGTACCGGGATCGAAAGACGGGACGATCCTCGGCGCAACCATCGTCGGCGAACATGCCGGTGACATCCTCGTCGAGTTCGTGACCGCCATGAAGTACGGCCTCGGCCTCAACAAGATCCTCGGCACCATCCACACCTATCCGACGATGGGTGAGGCGAACAAGTACGCGGCCGGCGTATGGAAGCGGAACAACCAGCCGGTGAAGCTGCTGGAGTGGGTGCGCAAGTTTCATGCGTGGGAGCGGGGCTAGGCGTCCAGCGCCCTGGCAATCGTATTGGAGATATCAATGAAGTCCATCACTCGTCTGATCGCTGCGCTGGCGCTGCTGATCACCAGCACCGCATTCGCCCAGTTCGATCATTCGCACAAGGCGTTCGACGACCTGCTCAAGAAGCACGTCACCTACATGAGCAACGGCAACGCCTCGCAGGTGTCGTACGCGGGCTTCGCGCGCGACCGCGCGGCGCTCAAGGCCTATCTCGATTCGGTGTCGGCCGTGCCCGAGGCGACCTACAAGTCGTGGAACAAGAACCAGCAGCTCGCGTTTCTGATCAATGCCTACAACGCGTACACGATCGAGCTGATCCTGACCAAGTACCCGAACCTGAAGTCGATCCGCGACCTCGGCGGCACCTTCACCAAGCCCTGGTCGCTCAAGTTCTTCACGCTGTTCGGCAAGGACACCCACCTCGACAACATCGAGCACGACATGATTCGCGCCGATGGTGTGTTCAACGATCCGCGCATCCACGTCGCGGTGGTCTGCGCATCGATCGGCTGCCCGATGCTGCGCAACGAAGCCTTCACCGCCGACAAGCTCGACGCCCTGCTCGAGGACGGCATGCAGCGCTTCCTGTCGGACAAGTCGCGCAACCGCTATGACCCGCGCTCGAAGCAGCTCGAAATCAGCAAGATCTTCGACTGGTACAAAAAAGACTTCACCAAGGGCTACAAGGGCTTCAGCTCGCTCGAGGCCACGCTCGGCAAGTACGCCGACCGCCTGAGCAACGACCCCGCCGCGCAGGCGGAGATCAAGGCCGGCAAGGTGTCGATCAGCTACCTCGACTACGATTGGAACCTGAACGACAAGAAGTAGCGCCGCGAGCGACACGCCCCCGCCTTTGAAGCCACTGATCCTCGTCCTGTTCGCGCAGGAGTATGACGAACTAGGACTCGACCCGCTGATCGCCGGCCATGACGACTACGAGTTCGTCCGCGAGGGCTTCGACTTCTTCACCTTCCCGCAGAACGCACGCATCCTGTGGTTTGACGTAGAGCGCTTCGTCGACGAGCTCGCTCACAAATATCGTGACTGCCGCGTCGCCGCCGTGGTGTCGACGCACGAACAGTTCGGCGCCCTCGCCGCCAGCCTGCTGACGGCCAAGCTCGGCCTGCCCGGCACCCCGCTCAAGGCACTGCTGACGGCGCAGCACAAGTTTCTGGCGCGCCAGATCCACAGCCGCGCCCTGCCCGAGCACGTGCCGCCGTTCTGCGGTTTTCGCTACGACGCCGACATCACGCAGGCCGTGACCATCGACTATCCGATCTTCGTGAAGCCGGTCAAGGCCGCGTTCTCGGTGCTTGCCAAGCGCTGTGCTGACGAGGCGGCGCTGCGCGAACACCTGCGCTTCCGGCTGTGGGAAAAGATCATCATCAAGCGGCTCACCTGGCCGTTCCGCCGCGTCTCCAAGAAGCACCTCGACTGCGAGATCGACGCCGACTGCTTCATCGCCGAAGGCTGCGTCAACGGCGCGCTGCAGGTCTGCGTCGACGGCTATGCCCACGCCGGACGCGTCAACATCCTGGGCACCGTCGATTCGGTGATGTATCCCGGCACCAGCGCCTTCATGCGCTTCGAATATCCGTCGCGGCTCGACGCCGACGTCGTGGCGCGGCTCGAAGACATCGCACGCCGCGCGGTCGAGGCGATCGGCTTCACGCACGGGCTGTTCAACGTCGAACTGTTCTATCAGCCCGCCAGTGGCCGCATCACCATCATCGAGATCAATCCGCGCATGGCGGGGCAGTTCTCGGATCTCTACGAACGCGTCGATGGCAAGAGCCTGTGGTCACTCGAGCTCGACCTCGCACTGGGCCGGACGCCGCTGTTCCCGCATCGCGAAGGCAGATTTGGTGCGGCGTCCAGCTTTGTGTTCCGCGAGTTCGGCGATGCCGTCAAGCAGGCGCCGCCCGCCGAGCAGCAAAGCTGGCTCACGGCGACTTATCCCGACGCGCGGCTGTTTCTCGACCTCAAGCACAGCACCTCGCGCGAGAGAGAGACGAAATGGCTCGGCAACTACCGCTACGCGCTGGTGCACATGGGTGGCACGGACCACGATGACATGATGGCGCGATTCGACAACGTGTGCGAGCATTTGGACTTCGACGTCGGGCCCGCAGGGGCCAAACCCTCCTTATGGCAAAGACTGCAAAGGTCTTTCTAGTCACCGCGCTGGCAACCACGCCCGCCCTGCTTTGTGCGATTGACGGCGTAGCGCCGGGCCCGGAGTCCATCCCCCGGTTCTCGGACCGTACGGCGGGTGCTGTTGTCACGCCGGGCGACTGGAGCTTCCAGCCGGTTCGCACGGCAAAGAACCTCACCACCTACACGTATGTGCGCGACGAGGAAGCCAACGCTATCGTGCTCGAAGGCATTGCTGACAATGCCGGCGGCGCCCTGATACACCGTTTTGACGGCAGCGCGAAGTCCACGCCAGTGCTGCGTTTTCAGTGGAAAGTCGGCAATGTGATCGCCCGGAGCGATCCAACCACCAAGGCCGGTGACGACTACGCGGCACGTATCTACGTCACCTTCGCGTACGACCCCGCGCGGGCGACAATGCGCGAAAAGGCCGAGAACAGTGTGGCGCACATGCTGTACGGCGAGACGCCACCTCATGCCGCGCTGTCGTACGTGTTTACGCACAAGGTCAGCCGCGACAGCGTCATCACCAGTCCGTACACCCATCGTGTCAAAAAGCTGGTGGTCGATGACGATCCTGGGTCAGTCGGCAAGTGGCGGCAGTTCGAACGCAATGTCTACGACGACTATCGGCGCGCCTTCAATGAGGAGCCCACCCGCATTTCGGGGATCGCCCTGATGGTGGACACCGACAATACCGGCGAGCGCGCCCGCTCGCGCTTCGGCGATATCACGCTGCGGGCACGCTGAACCGGGTGCCGCGCGGCGCGGCTGCGTCGAGTGCAGGGGTGATTTTCAACGCCACATCGACGCCCCAGTACACTATCCGCGCGTCAGCGCGTAGTTGTCCTTGCCATCCTTCATCGTCCAGCCCAGCGCCGTCAACTCGCTGCGCAAGCGATCGGCTTCCGGCCAGTTTTTGGCGTTGCGGGCCGCCCAGCGTGCATCAGCAACGGCGCGCACGTCGGCTGGAACATCCTCGACCTTGGGTACCCAGCCCGCAAGTCCAAGACCGAACGCTTCGTCGAACTTGAGCAAGGTGGCTTTCTTCACGCCTGCCCCGAGGTCCGACTTGAGCATTTCGTAGGTCAGCGCCAGTGCCTGCGGGAAATTGAGGTCGTCGTTAAGCATCGCCATAAAGCGGCCGACAAAATCCTGGTCCGCAGTTGATGGTGCGCCGAGGCCGTACGCTGTGTTGCGCAGCCGCTCCAGCGCCGTCTGCGCCGCATCCAGCGCATCCCAGCTGAAGGTGAGCTGCGAACGATAGTGCGCGGTCAGGCAAAGGTACCGATAAGCGATCGGATCGTAACCCTTGTCGATCAACAGCTGCACGCGCAGGAATTCACCGCTCGACTTGCTCATCTTGGCGCTGTTGAGCAGGATGAAATAGCCATGCATCCAGAAATTTGCGAGCCTGGTGCCGTACGCCGCCTCGGTCTGCGAGATCTCGTTAGGATGGTGTACCGTGATGTGATCCTCGCCCCCGCAATGGATGTCGAAGTATTCGCCGAGATACTTGTGCGCCATTGCCGAGCACTCAATGTGCCAGCCAGGAAAGCCGCGCCCCCACGGCGAGTCCCACTCCATTTGCCGCTTTTCTGCGGGTGACGAGAACTTCCACAGCGCATAGTCGGTAGCGTTCTTCTTCTCGCCCAGATCAACGCGGGCCCCGGCCTGCAGGCCAGCGATATCAAGGCGACCGAGGTAACCGTACGATGGCTGCTTTGCAGTGTCGAAGTAGATGCCGTCGCTGGTGCGGTAGGTGTAACCTTTCTTCTCGATCTCCTCGATGAAGCTGATCTGCTCAGCGATGTGATCGGTCGCCTTGCACCAGACGTCTGGTTCGTTGATGTTGAGTGCCTTCAGGTCAGCACGGAAGGCATCGGTGTACAGCGCGGCGATGGTCCAGGCCGTCTGCCCGGTACGCCGCGAGCCGGCCTCCATCTTGTCCTCGCCCTCGTCGCCGTCGGATACGAGGTGCCCGACATCGGTGATGTTCATCACGTGGTTGACGCGATAACCATTCAGCTTCAGCGTACGCACCAGCCCGTCCTCAAACAGGTAAGTGCGCAAGTTCCCGATGTGGGCGTAGTTGTAGACGGTCGGTCCGCAGGTATAGAGCCCCACCTCGCCCGCTTTCAGCGGCGTGAACTCGCGCACTGAGCGCGTCCAGGTGTCAAAGAGTTGAAGGGGCATAGGTGCGAAATCCGGAATACAAAAAAGGCTGCGTGCAGCAGCCTTGGTTAACGGGAGATCAGAAAAAGTGACGCGTCAAGTGCTGCGGCATGGAAGCGTCGCCCGGCGAAGGCAACAACAGACAGCAGAAACGGCGAATGTCACGTTCATGATCCCCGGAGTTTATCGCAGCGCAGGCTAGAGCTGGCTATTGCGGCACACAGAAGGCGATGCGCGACTGCGTCCAGCCCGCCTCGACCATGCGCGAAGCCTCCACCGCGTCCCACATGGTGCGAAGGTTGTAGCCCAGCGCATCCGGCCGGACAAACTCGTACACCGGACCGCTACCCACTGGGCACACCGGTCCGGTTGGCAAAGTCGCCAGAAAGGTCATGCCATCGACTGCCCAGCCGAGGTTGGCTGCAAACGCCTTGCACTCTTCAACGCTCGCGCTGTAGCTGAAGGCTCGACCCACGGCCAGACGCGCGCGGCACACTGGTTGTGCCAACGAAATCACATTGAACTGCGCGGTATCGCTGAAGGTGTCAATCGCGTAGCCAGTGCGCGACCATGCGCCACCGCGCTGGCCGGCAAGCATCTGCGTCAACTCGACCGGATCCGCGATCAGCGCGTAGCGGCCGGAAACGGCATCGGCAACTTCGACCAGTCGCGTTCTGGCCGCGGTGCCGGTGAGGTCAATCGCCGGCCGCGTGTTGGTGACACTGGCCGCCGCATTGAACGCATCGAGCAAGCCGGAACCACAGGCACCGACGGCTGCCGCACAGTCGGAACCACTTGGAAAAGTACGCGAACTTGCCTTCAGGCGGTTGATGACCTGGCCTGGCGTCAGGCCGGGATCGCGTGCCAGCATCAGAGCAACCACACCCGCCACGTGCGGCGCAGCCATGCTGGTACCCATGTAAGTCGCGTAACTGGGCACGGCTGGCAGCGTGATGCCACCGTTCAGTGTCGACAAAACGCCGGGCAAGTCACCCGAATCACCACCCGGGGCGCTGATGCCAACCGTATTGCCGAAGTTGCTGTAGCTTGACAGATCCCCCAACAGATTTGACGCACCAACGGCAATCACCCCCTTGCAGTTGGCCGGCGAGAAATCGGATGCCAATGTCGCATCATTGCCCGCTGCGACCACCACTACGGCGCCCTTGGCCAGCGCGCTGTCAATCGCAGCCTGCTCATTGGCGCTGCACGGGCCATAGCCGCCGAGGCTGAGATTGAGCACTTTCGCAGGATTCGGATTGGCCGGGACACCGGCCACTGCAACACCGGCAGCCCAGCGGATCGAGTCCGCCACGTCGTCCGAAGTGCCGCCACAACGCCCCAGCGCCCGAACCGGCACGATGCGAGCATTCGGGGCAACCCCGGCAATCCCTTCACCGTTATTGGTGCTCGCGGCGATGATGCCGGCGACGTGAGTGCCGTGCCACGAACTCATGAAATCCCACGAGCCGGTACAGGCCAGCGAATCGTCGTAGTCACCGGCGTCGGTCGGGTCGGAATCGCGCCCATCGTCATCGTTCGAAATGAAGGTATCGCGGATCATGTCGTAGCCCGACAGACGCTTGCTGTCGAGATCCGGATGCGAGCGGATGCCGGTATCGATAACGGCGACAGCCACGCCACCCGTCGGGGTGATATCCCACGCCTGGGCTGCCCGGATACCACCAACCCCGGTGCCAAGGGACCACTGCTGGCTCCACATGGTGTCATTGGGTATCCATTGGTGGCGGTAGACGCGGACACGCTCGGCACTGCGCACAGCTGAATCGCCGGCAGCAGTCACGGCCAATGCGGCGAGTGCGGCAGAGGATGTACCTGCGGGCGCTACCACCAACGCACGATTGCCGTAGGTGACGCGCTTGAGCGTCAACGCCTGGCCGGTCAGCTCCGCCAAACGGGCGACAGTTGCGCTGGCTGACGAAACGTCGCGCAGATTCAACGCCAGCATGCGGCTGTGATATTCGCTCTCCGGCGCCGTGCGGGCCAAGGGCTTGTCGGCGAGCAGCGGTTGCGCCCAAAGAACCCCGGCTCGCTCGCGCAGCGTAGTCGCCAGCACGGCGGCTTTGTTGTCGTCGTTTGCCGTGATGCTGAACACCCCGTTACTGGCGCGCGTTGCAGACGTCGCACCGACTGAAGCGGCCAGCTCGGACGCGATGCGCTGCTCGCGACCTTTGCTATCCGGGCTGAGCCGGAATTCGACGGTGGCGGCGTGCGTCACCTGCCATGTCATAGCGGCGAGAGGCGTAGCCAGCAGCAGGGCGGCTACGCGCGTGCGACGCAGACTGGAATGGCGACGAGGAATTGCGGCAACTGCTGACTTGGTGGTCATGACGGACTCCGTGCGGCTACGCGCCAGCGCGTCCGCAATACGCAATCACGTACACGACGCTCCGGCTGCAGACGCATTCTGTTTCTGCAACTATGCTTTAAGAGTGTATGCCAAGGGCATGAAAAAACAAAGCAAATCAGTGTTGGGTGTTGGTCGCAGCTTGAATGCACACACCAAGGCCATACTGTCCGTCGAGCCCATTCCGTCCGCACTTCTGATGCGCGTGTTGACGGTGTGTGGCGTCAACGGTGGCCTGCCCGCCCGATCAACCGGTGGTGCAGGCGTCGGATCGACCACCAGACGCTGACCGCCACCAACGGAATCGCGATGGCTGCACTGCTTTCCGGGCTTAGCGGCCAGCCCAGAGTCTGCGCCCCTTTGGCGAGATAGCTGATGAGGCCGACGATGTAATAGGTAATCGCGGCCACAGAGAGACCCTCGACCGTCGATTGCAGCTTCAACTGCACATCCTGCCGCTCGTTCATCGCGGCAAGCAGCGCTTCGCTGTTCTGCTGCTGCTTGATCTCCACGCGGGTGCGCAACAGATTGCTCATCCGCGACACGCGTTGCGACAGCGAATCCTGCCGTCGCACGGCCCATTCACAGGTATTGCGGGCCGGGGTCAGACGGCGATCCATGAAGTCACGGAACGACTGCAAACCGGGCAGACGCGTCTCGTTGATGTCCTCGATCCGTTTGTCTACCAGTGCAAAGTAGGCCGCGCTGGCCGAAAAGCGTGAGTGCATCGCCGCATACTGCGATTCAATTTACCCGGCAAGATGAGTCAGCCGGTCGAGCAAGGCAGGCTCGTCGTCACGTTGCGCGCTTCGGATCGCTGTCGCCAGCGCCGCCAGATCGCGTTCGGCGTGCGCCAGTTCACCCGCAGCGGCATGTGCGGCAGGCAAGCCGAGCAGAGCAGCCAGACGATAGGTCTCGATCTCCAGCAGGCGCTGGATCAGGCGACCTAGCGCACGCGGCGTCAGGTCGTCGGCAAACACCAGCACCCGTGAGTAGCCGTCGGCGTGGATCGCAAAATCGGTGTACGCGTGGCCACGTCCTTCAGCCACCAGCGCCCCAACCAGCGTGTCGTCGTGCAGCCATTGTCGTATGCGGGCGTCGCGCTCGACCTCACTCATCGCTGGCCACACCCACAGGTGAAGTGCGACCAGCCGCTCGCCCGGCAAGCCATCGAGCCAACTTACCGGCACGGCGGCAACCGCAGTCGGCGGGATTTCAACCGTGGCCGCATCAACTGAAGCAATGTCGCCAGCGAGCGGACGCATGAAGGACCAGCTCACGAACTCGGTGTGCCGCTCCCAGCGCAGCCGGTAGCCACCGAGATTGTGGCGCGAATGCGTGGTCTGCGCGTCGAGCGCTGGCAAATGATGATCACGAAGCAGCGATGACACATGCTCGCGACTCGCCTCCCGCGCGCCGGCGTCGGCCAGCATCACCACATGAGTAATCGCCAACGGCGGCGTCATCGGCTCCGGCGGCCGAGCGTGGATTTCGTTATGCAGAGCGATACGTTGCGGGTGGTCAATCACGGCGATGGCGCTCGAATAAGAATATTTGCCCCGACTATCAGACCGGACAGCAGGGCAATGGCGGTGCCCACCACCATCTTACCGGTAGCCATCGGCCGCTGTGTAGCTACTGAGCCGCATAAGCAAATGTGAATAAGGCGCGCTTGCTACCGATCGGCCGGCTCACCTGCGACCGAAGAGGTGCGCCACGGGCCTGCCGTCGTCGTCGCCTGCTACGTTGCGCTACTTGCGGCTGCGCTTGACCCAGTCGGCAATGCGCTCCACCCCGCGCACGATGTTTTCGTTCTGGGTGGCGTAGCTGAAGCGGATGTGCTGGCCGTCGCCCGGCACGCGGTGGCCGAAGTGGATGTCCGCGAGCACCGCGACGCCAGCTTCATAGAGCAACCGTTTGCGCAATTCCTCGCTATCAGCCAGACCGGTCATCTTGCACAGTTCCGTCACATTCGGCCACGCATAGAAGGCACCGCCGCTGGCTTGACACTTGATGCCCGGCACGTCATTGAGCAAGCCAACGATCAGGTTGCGGCGCTCAAGAAACTTCTGGCGCATCGCCTCCGCCTCGTGCTGCGGGCCGCTGACGGCGGCGACCGCTGCCCACTGCGAGATGTGGCTCGCGCAGCTGTCGGTATTGGTGACCCACTTGGTGAACGCCGGGGCCAGCAGCTTGTTGGCCGTGAAGCCGATGCGCCAGCCGGTCATAGCCCAAGTCTTCGAGGCGCCGTCGGAGATGATACAGCGCTCCTGCATGTCGGGCAGGCTGGCCAGCGACTGGAAGCTGCCCTCGAACGTGAGACGGCCGTAGATCTCGTCGCAGAACACCCAGATCTGCGGATGTTTGCGCAGGATTGCCGCGATCGCCTCGAGGTCGGACTTGGTCAGGATGCCGCCGGTCGGGTTCTGCGGGCTGTTGAGGATCAAGAGCTTGGTCTTGGCCGTGATCTTCGATTCGAGCTCGTTCGGGTCGAACGCGAAGTTGCGGCTCTCGCGCAGATACAGCGGCACCGGTACCGCGCCGTTGATGGTGATCTGCGACTCGTAGATCGGGAAGCCCGGCACCGGGTAGATCACCTCGTCGCCGGCGCCGAAGTCGGTGGTCGACAGGATGGTGTACGCGATGAACGGCTTGGCGCCGGAGCCGACCACGATGTCCTCGGGCGCGATGTCGAGGCCGCGCATGTCGCCCATGTAGGTCGCGACGGCGTTGCGCAGCTCGGGGATGCCGGCGCTGGGCGTGTAGCCGTGCTTGCCGAGCCGGATCGCCTCGTGTCCGGCCTCCTGCACGTGGGTCGGCGCCGGAAAGTCGGGCTGGCCGATGCAGAAGCTGGTGATGTCATAGCCCTCGGCGATGAGCTTGTTGACTTCGGCGAGGACAACAAAGGCGTTTTCGGTGCCGAGGGACTGGGCGCGACGGGAGAGCTGGAGTTGCATGGCGATGATGGAGCGTAGAGGTCGGTGATGTGGGGCAGCAGATTCGGTAGCAATGCTACCGGTGCCCGCTGTCAAGGTAGCAGTGCGTTCCGAATCACCAATCAGGGGCTAACCGTCGCAGCCAAGGAAACGCTGAACGAGTCCCCCGCGAAGCTGCGCGCGGCGGATGGGGATGGATGGCGAGGCGCAAAACGCGGTCGTAGCGGGGCTACGACGAGGCTTTGCAACGCGGCCAGCCGTCCGAGTCCGTCGATGTGTGGTTCGCGAGGAACTTGTTCAGCGTTCCCTAAGAAACCCATAAGTTGCGCGGCCTACGATTTCCACATTGGCAACCAATCAGGACCGTCACATGCACCGCCAGCATCGATTTACCGCCTTCACTGCCGCCGCAGCGGCCGTATTGACCTCGGCCGCAATGGCTGCGCCAACAACTCCGCAGGCCTTGCTGGAATCCTACGCCCAGGCTGCCGCAACACGACCTGATGCGAAGGCCGGCGAAAACTTTTTTAACGCGACGCACGGTCGCGAGTGGAGTTGTGCCAGCTGCCATACCGCCAACCCTACGCGGCCCGGCAAACATGCCAGCACCGGCAAAGCGATTCAGCCGCTGGCTCCGGCGGCGGAAAGCGTCCGCTTCACCGACGCCGCCAAGTCAGAGAAGTGGTTTCGCCGTAACTGCAACGACGTGCTTGCACGCGAGTGCACGGCAGGCGAGAAGGCGAATCTGTTGGCCTGGCTTGTCTCGTTGAAGCCGTGACCGCAAGCAGTAAACCATAAGAGAACACAAAATGGACCGACTCTCCCGCTCGCACTTGAGCACGCGCAATGTGCGCAACCTGGCGCTGACTGCTACAGCATTTGTGCTGGTCACATGGCCAGTCGCTGGTTTCGCAGACTCGGCAAGACGGCAGCCCCCGCCATCGAACTACATCGCAGAGTGCGCCAGTTGCCACGCCCCCTTCCCGGCGCGAATGCTGCCTGCTGCATCGTGGTCCGCCATCATGAACACACTCAACCGGCACTACGGCGTGGACGCCAGCGTGGACGGGGCCGCTGCGCGCGAACTGACACGCTGGCTGACCGACATCGCGAGCCAGCGCAGCGCAAACCGCCCCCCAGACGATCGTTTGACGCTAGGCGCCGACTTTATTCGCAAGCACCGCGAAGTGCCAACGACGACATGGTCAAAAGCCGCCGTCAAGTCGCCGGCGAACTGTGCAGCCTGCCATGGTGATGCCGCCGAAGGCGCCTTTCGCGAACGTAATGTGCGCATCCCCCGCTGAACCCTCGCGTAACTCATCCGAGAAGGAGCAACGACATGACTTCCGTTACCCGACAACCAAAGGTCCTGATTTGGGATATTCCAGTCCGTCTCGTGCACTGGCTGCTGGTACTGAGCTTCGCCGGCGCCTGGCTGACCGCTGAGAGTGAACGCTGGCGCCAGGTGCACACCCTGTTTGGCTACACAATGGCCGGGCTGGTTGTCTTCCGTCTGATATGGGGTCTGGTCGGCTCGAAGTACGCGCGATTCAGCAATTTCGTGCGCGGCCCCGCCGCTGTACTCGCCTACCTCAAGAGCCTGCGCAGCCGCGAGCCGCAGCATCACGTGGGCCACAACCCGGCTGGCGCACTGGCTATCGTCGCCTTGCTGGCATTGATCCTGATCACCGCCGCAACCGGCTGGGCCAACCTCAACGATCTCGGCGGGGGCTGGCTTGAAGAGGCGCATGAGCTGGCTGCTCACGCACTGCTGCTACTGGTCGGCGTGCATCTTGCCGGCGTGCTGGTCAGCAGCGTGTTGCATCGCGAAAATCTTGTCCGCAGCATGTTGACCGGGCGCAAGCAAGTTACCGACACTGACGCACCGAATGCAGCAATATCGCGCAGCCGGGCTATCCTTGGCGCTGCCGTGTTGGCCGCAGTGCTGTCGTTCTGGGCCTGGCAGTGGTGTTCGCCGGCGGCCGCCGACCGCGACACTGCCAGCACAGCCGCAACAACAACGACTGCGGGCGCGAACGTCGCAAGAGGCGCGAAGCGCGAGCACCACGACAAACACTGACGACCGCCACGCTGGCAACCACACCCAACATGCGCATCCTGCTCGCCGAAGACGACAACCTGCTGGGGGACGGCCTTCGGGCCGGCCTGCGGCAGCAGGGCTTTCTCGTGGACTGGGTTCGCGATGGCGCCACTGCGCAGCGCGAACTGGCGGGTGGGACGTACGATGCGATGGTTCTCGATCTCGGCCTGCCCGGCAAGGACGGTACTGAGGTGCTGGCAGATGCGCGGCGCAGTGGTCTGAAGCTGCCGATTCTGGTGCTGACGGCCCGCGATGCCGTCCCCGACCGCATTGGCCATCTCGATGCCGGTGCCGACGACTACATCATCAAGCCAGTCGATCTATTCGAGCTGGGGGCCCGCCTGCGGGCGCTGGTGCGCCGCGCGCACGGGCAGGCCGAGGACGCCATCGAGATGCACGGCTTGCGGCTGTTGCCGGCATCACACGAGGTACTGCTGAACGGTGAGGCAGTGACTCTGTCGGCGCGCGAATTTGACCTCCTGCATACCCTGATGCTCAACGCCGGGCGCGTGATGACGCGTGATCAGCTCGAACGCCGCCTGTACTCCTGGGGGCAGGAAGTCGAGAGCAACGCCATCGAGTATCACGTCCATCACCTGCGTCGCAAGCTGGCGCCCGGCTTGATCGAGACAGTTCGCGGCGTCGGTTACACCATGCCACGGCCGCAGCGGCCGGGACGCGCGTAGGTGGCCATGCGTTCGCTACAGACGCGAGTCGTTGCGCTGGTGCTGGCGGGGGTCTGCACACTCTGGCTCATTGCCGCAATCATGATCTGGTTTGACGGTCGCCACGAACTGGACGAGCTGCTGGATAGCCACCTCGCCCAGGCGGCAACGCTGCTGGTTGCACAGGCATCGGATGGCGAGCTTGAGCATCAATACGAGGAAGCGGCAAAGCTAACCCGCTTTGATCGTCGGGTCGCGTTCCAGATGTGGCACGAGGGTCGTTTGCAGTGGCGTTCAGCCAACGCGCCGACCACGCCGATGATGCAACAGGATCGCGGCTTCGCCAGTACCAGCATCGATGGCAAGCAATGGCGTGTCTTCGCCACTCGCGGCAAGGACTCGGACGTACAACTCTTCGTCGGTGAGCAGCTGGACGCGCGTGCCGACATCCTCACCGCCCTGCTGCGCGGCATGCTGCTCCCGCTCGCCGTTGGCTTGCCGCTGCTCGCGCTGGTGGTGTGGCTGGCCGTTTTCCGCGGGTTGCAGCCGTTGCGCGCGCTGCGCACCCAGCTGCGGCAACGGGCACCGGCCGAATTGACTGCGATCGGGCTGCCAGGTGCACCCGAAGAGGTGGAAAGTCTCACCATTGCGCTCAACGACTTGTTCGCCCGAATTGGCAGTCTGATCGAAAACGAGCGCCGCTTTACCCAGGATGCAGCCCACGAACTGCGCACGCCGATTGCGGCCATCCGTGCGCAGGCGCAGGTCGCGGCGAGCGCAAGTGCGCCAGCGGATGTACAGGCAGCCCTGCAGAAGACGTTGCGGGGCTGTGATCGCGCATCACATCTGGTGGACCAGCTGCTGCAGCTGGCGCGGCTTGATGGCGCCCAGCAACCGTCGCAGCAGCAGCAGCCGCGCTTCGATCTGGCGCGTGTCGTCGAACGCGTGCTGGCACCGCTTCTGGACGATGCCGCCGCGAAACGGATTGCCCTCGAAGTCGATGTGCCGGACCACTGCGCGATGGCGGGAGATGAGGCCTTGATCGGCATCCTGCTGCGCAACCTATGCGACAACGCACTGCGCTACAGCCCCAACGGTGGTCAGGTTCGCGTTCGGATTGCCGACGCTGCCACCGGCTTGCAAGTCAACATCGAAGACAGCGGCCCCGGCATGACGGCAGCGCAAATTGCGCGGCTGGGCGAGCGCTTCTACCGGGTTGCCGGCAATGATGCGGAGGGAAGCGGCCTTGGCTGGTCGATCGTCCGGCGAATCGCCGCAGTCACCGGCGCCAAGCTCGACATCGGCTCATCCGCAGAACTCGGCGGACTCAGAGTCACCGTGACCTGGCCGCGAGCAGAACCGACCGGCGGTACGCAACGCTAACCGCCGCTCAGCCCTTGCGGCGATTGACCAGCACAATCCCGACCGCCACGAACGCCAGTGCAATCAACAAGGTAGCGCTGATCGGCTCGCTCAACCACCACGCGCCGAAGAGAATGGCGAACAACGGTGTCAGAAAGACAAACACCGAGACGCGCGTGGCCGGGTAGCGCCCCAGCAGCCACATCCATGCCAGATAGCTGGCAAATGCGCCAACGACGGTTTGCAGCACGAGCGAGAACCACGCGAAGCCGCTGAACGTGAACGACCAGGCTTCGCCCAGCCCCAGTGAGACGAACGGCAAGGTCACGGCGCTCACTGCTACCTGATAGAAGAGCAGCTTCTCGGCGGACACCTTGGTCAGCCCCGTGGTGCGGATGACCACGGTCGTCAATCCCCACAAGGCACCGGCGATTAGCGCCAGCAGGTCACCGCGCCACATCAGCGCTGCGTCGCGCCCCGCAGCGCTGGCCACGAAGCTCTCGCGCAGCGCGAACACAATGGCCACGAAGGCCAGCACTACGCCGGCCCATTGCACAGGTCGCAGACGCTCGGAACGCACCATCAGCGGGACAATGGCGGCCACCCAAAGTGGCGAGGTATAGACAAACACAGTCAGGCGCGAGGCCGTCGTGTATTGCAGTCCAGCGAACAGGCAGGCAAATTCCGCTGCAAACAGCGCGCCGGCCAGCAGGCCCGCAGCCAGCGAGCCATCGCGCGCGAACAGTCGGATGCCACGCCACGCGCACCACGCCCACAGAATCACCGTGCCAGCGGCAAAGCGCAGGAAGGCCTGCAATACCGGCGGCACATCGGGGATGGTGGCTTTGACCAACACCTGCTGGAAGCCCCAGAACAGGCAGCAGGCCAAAAGGATGGTCACGGCGAGACCGTCGAGATGGTCCTTACGCAAACTTGAAGTACTCATTCGGACATTGTGCCGGGTTGGCGGCGGCAAACCACCGACATCACCTTAGCTTTGGCACCAGGATAGCGCCGGACGCACCGAAAGCGAGGCGGTCGTTACCGCCGTGCACTCCGCTGCTGCGTTCAGCGAGACGTGAACACCGATACAGCTCAAGCACGAGAAGCCCGTTCAATATGGGCTGAACAACAAATTCCTCAACAAGTCGATATTGAGTGCTTTTCAGCTCTTGGCCCAATGGCAACGGGCTTTCACGTCAAAAGATGATGGCCAGCTGAATCGCTGCGTCGCGCGTCGAGAAGTGCAGCGAATTGCGCACCGCAAAGACGCTAACGCTCCTTTTCCGTGCAAGTCGTTCATGCGACCGTCGCAAACGGTGCCGCCGCACTCATTTGCATCGTGCACAAGGGGTTGTCACACATCCAGCGGACTGGTTGCCGCTTGGCACGGCATTTGCGATGCAGTGTTCAACCCACTCAGTGGGCACCCCACAACCAACCTCAAGACCATTGGGAGATAACGACATGCCACAAATTACCCGCCGCGGCGCCGTCAAGACGCTGACCGCTGCGATCATTGCTGCAAGTCTCGCACCGCTGTCCTTCGCACAATCGAAAGACCCGATCAAGGTAGGCGTGCTGCACTCGCTGTCGGGCACGATGGCGATCTCGGAAACGGTGCTCAAGGACGTGGCCCTGATGGCCATCGAAGAGATCAACGCCAAGGGCGGCGTCATGGGCCGCAAGCTCGAGCCGGTGGTGGTCGACCCGGCGTCGAACTGGCCGCTGTTCGCCGAAAAAGCCCGCCAGCTGATCTCGCAGGACAAGGTCGCCGTGACCTTCGGCTGCTGGACCTCGGTGTCGCGCAAGTCGGTGCTGCCGGTCTACGAAGAACTCAACAGCCTGCTGTTCTACCCCGTGCAATACGAAGGCGAAGAGCTGTCGAAGAACGTGTTCTACACCGGCGCCGCGCCGAACCAGCAGGCGATTCCGGCCGTTGAATATCTGATGAGCAAGGACGGCGGCTCGGCCAAGCGCTGGGTGCTGCTCGGCACCGACTACGTGTATCCGCGCACCACCAACAAGATCCTGCGCGCCTTCCTGAAGTCGAAGGGCGTCGCCGAAGCCGACATCATGGAGGAATACACGCCGTTCGGTCATAGCGACTATCAGACCATCATCGCCAAGATCAAGAAGTTCGCCTCCGAAGGCAAGAAGACCGCCGTGGTGTCGACCATCAATGGCGACTCCAACGTGCCGTTCTACAAGGAACTGGGCAACCAGGGCCTGAAGGCGACCGATGTGCCGGTCGTCGCGTTCTCGGTCGGTGAAGAAGAGCTGCGCGGTGTCGACACCAAGCCGCTGGTCGGCCACCTCGCCGCGTGGAACTACTTCATGAGCCTCAAGAACCCGGCCAACGACGACTTCACCAAGAAGTGGGCCGCCTACGCCAAGGCCAAGGGCATCGCCGGTCACAAGGACAAGCCGCTGACCAACGATCCGATGGAAGCGACCTACATCGGCATCTACATGTGGAAGCAGGCCGTCGAAAAAGCCAAGTCGACCGACACCGACAAGGTGATCGCCGCGATGGCCGGCCAGACCTTCAAGGCACCGGGCGGCTTCACGTCGACCATGGACATGAAGAACCATCACCTGCACAAGCCGGTGTTCATCGGCGAGGTCAAGGCCGATGGCCAGTTCAACGTGGTCTGGAAGACCAAGGGACCGGTCAAGGCGCAACCCTGGAGTCCGTTCATTGCCGGCAACGACAAGAAGAAGGACGAGCCGGATGGCAAGACCAAGATCTAGTCCGCTGAATCTGACACAGGCTTAGACGAATCCTCCGTGAGCCGGGCGTTGCTGCTGCAACAGTGACCCCGGCATTTTTTTGACCGCAACCCGGGCGTTTGCCCGTTCGCCACCCGCTGAAGAAGGAAGCCCGCCTTGCTCCGCCTGTCCAGCAGACTGCTCACCCGCTGCCGCACCGCCGCCATCGCCACCGCCTGGCTCGCGAGCCTGTGCGTGCCGGCCACTCACGCGCTGACGCCCGCGGCCGCCAAGGCCATCGCCGCCGGCGACAACGATGACCGCATCAATGCGCTGTCCGCCGCCGTCGCGGCCCCCGATGACGCACTGTCGAAACTGATCGATGCGCTGCTCGATGACTCCACCAAGATCGCCGGCGACAAGGTGCTGATCGTCGCCGACGGCAAGGCGACCGACGCCGCGACCGGCGCCGAAACCGCGCTGCCCGAAGGCGTCGAGGACGTCGTCAACAACAACCGCATGCGCCGCGAACTCGAGGCCGCCAAGGCCGCGCTCGGGCTGTTCTCGGACAGCGTACGCGTGCGCAACAACGCCATCGCCGAGCTCAAGGATTCGGCCGACGAGAGCAAGCTGCCGTTGGTCGACCGCGCGCTCGCCAAAGAGACAGAGCCTCCGCTGAAGGCCAAGCTCGAACAACTGCGCGCCGCGATGCTGATCGCGTCGGGCGACAAACAGAAACGCATCGACGCCGTCAACGCGCTCGCCAGCAGCTCGCAGCCGAGCGTGCGTTCGCTGCTGCAGGAGCGCCTCAATGCCGGGGGCGAGACCGACCCCGAGGTGCGCGCGGCGCTGACCACGGCCATCAAGAACGTCGAGAGCCGCCTCGCATGGGGCGAGCGGCTGGGCGTCGTGTTCACCGGGTTGAGCCTCGGCTCGATCCTGTTCCTCGTCGCGCTGGGCCTCGCGATCACCTATGGCCTGATGGGCGTCATCAACATGGCGCACGGCGAGCTGCTGATGATCGGCGCCTATGCCACCTACCTGACGCAGAACCTGTTCCGGCAGCACCTGCCGGGCGCGTTCGACTACTACATCATCGCGGCGATCCCGGCGTCGTTCATGGCGGCGGCGCTGGTCGGCGCGGTGCTCGAACGCACCGTCATCCGCTGGCTGTATGGCCGCCCGCTCGAGACCTTGCTCGCGACCTGGGGCATCTCGCTGGTGCTGATCCAGCTGGTGCGCACGATCTTCGGCGCGCAGAACGTGCCCGTCGAAAACCCGTCGTGGCTGTCGGGCGGCATCGAGGTGATGTCGAACCTGACGCTGCCGTACAACCGCATCGCGATCCTGTTCTTTGCCTTCTTCGTGCTCGCCGGCGTGTGGCTGCTGATCAGCAAGACGCGGCTCGGGCTGTTCGTGCGCGGCGTCACCCAGAACCGCAGCATGGCGGCCTGCATGGGCGTCAACACCGCGCGCATCGACACCTATGCCTTCGCGCTCGGCGCCGGCATCGCGGGGCTCGCGGGCTGCGCGCTGTCGCAGGTGGGCAACGTCGGCCCCGACCTCGGCCAGGGCTACATCGTCGACTCGTTTATGGTGGTGGTGCTGGGCGGCGTCGGCCAGCTCGCGGGCACCGTGTACGCGGGGCTGGGCCTCGGCGTGCTCAACAAGTTCCTCGAAGGCTGGACCGGTGCCGTGCTCGCCAAGATCATCGTGCTCGTGTTCATCGTCGTCTTCATCCAGCGCCGTCCGCAGGGCATCTTCGCCCTCAAGGGCCGCAGTGCGGAGGCCTGAGCGATGACCACTGCAACGCCTCCTGACCACGCCGCCACGCCCGCCCCCGCGAGCCTGCTCGGCACCCGCGGCCGCATCGCGCTGATCGCGGTGATCGCCGCCATCGTGGTGCTGGTGCCACTGCTCAATCTGGTGGTGCCGGCCGGCAACGTGTTTCACCTGTCCGACTATTCGGTGTCGCTGCTCGGCAAGATCATGTGCTACGCGATCTGCGCGCTGGCGATGGACCTGATCTGGGGTTACACCGGTATCCTGTCGCTCGGCCACGGCCTGTTCTTCGCGCTCGGCGGCTATGCCATGGGGCAGTACCTGATGCGCCAGATCGGCCGCGACGGCGTGTACAAGAGCGACTTGCCCGACTTCATGGTGTTCCTCGACTGGAAGACCCTGCCGTGGCACTGGACCGGCAGCGAGTACTTCGTGGTGCAGATGCTGCTGGTGATCCTGGTGCCCGGCCTGCTCGCGTTTGTGTTCGGCTTCTTCGCGTTCCGTTCGCGCATCAAGGGCGTGTATTTCTCGATCATCACGCAGGCCCTCACGTTCGCCGCGATGCTGCTGTTCTTCCGCAACGAGACGGGCTTTGGTGGCAACAACGGCTTCACCGATTTCAAGCGTATCCTCGGCGTGCCGGTCGCGACGCCCAGCATGCGCGTGTTCCTGTGCGTGCTAACGGGACTGACCCTGGTCGGCTTTTACCTGCTGTCGAAGTGGATCATCGCCAGCAAGTACGGCCGCGTGCTGCAGGCGATCCGCGACGCCGAGTCGCGCGTGCTGTTCACCGGCTACAACACGCTCTGGTACAAGTTGTCGATCTGGACCTTCTCGGCCGTGATGTGCGGCATTGCGGGCGCGCTGTACGTGCCGCAGGTCGGCATCATCAACCCCGGCGAAATGTCGCCGGCCGCGAGCATCGAGATCGCGATCTGGACCGCGGTCGGTGGCCGCGCGACGCTGATCGGCCCGATCGTCGGCGCGTTCTTCGTCAACGGTGCCAAGAGCTTTTTCACGGTCGCGTTCCCGGAGTACTGGTTGTATTTTCTCGGGGCGATGTTCATCGGCGTCACGCTGTTCTTGCCGCAAGGCATCGTGGGCCTGATCCGCAAGCTAGCCGCGAAGACCGCGAAGGGAGGCGCGAAATGACGCCCGATCTGCAGGAAGACGGCAGCAAGCGCCGCGAGGAATACCTCGCGAAGCAATCGGGCAGTTACTCGGCCGATGGCTCGGGTGGCCAGGCCGCGTTCGGCCGCGTGATCGGCGACGAGGTCGACACCGCGCACGGCGGCATCCTCTACGTCGACGACATCACGGTCTCGTTCGATGGCTTTCGCGCGTTGAACAAGCTGACACTCAACATTGCGGTCGGCGAGCTGCGTTGCATCATCGGCCCCAACGGCGCCGGCAAGACCACGATGATGGACGTCATCACTGGCAAGACCAAGCCCGACAGCGGACGTGCATTCTTCGGGTCGAACATCGACCTGCTGCGTCTGCGCGAGAGCGAGATCGCGGGCCGAGGCATCGGCCGCAAGTTCCAGAAGCCGACGGTGTTCGAGCAACTGTCGGTGTTCGAGAACCTCGAGCTCGCGCTCAAGATGGACCGCCGTGTGCGTGCGTCACTGATGCACCGGCTGAGCACGCACGACAGCGATCGCATCGGCGAGATGCTCAAGCTGATCCATCTGCGCGACAGCGGCGCGCGCATCGCGGGCGACCTGTCGCACGGCCAGAAGCAATGGCTCGAGATCGGCATGCTGCTGATGCAGGACCCGAAGCTGCTGCTGCTCGACGAGCCCGTCGCCGGAATGACCGACGAGGAGACCGAGCGCACGGCGGAGCTGTTCCTGTCGCTCGAAGGATCGCATTCGCTGGTGGTCGTCGAGCACGACATGAAGTTCATCGGTGAACTGGTCAACGGCGGCCAGCGCGAAAAGAAAAAGATCGTGACCGTGCTGCACGAAGGCAGTGTGCTCGCCGAGGGCGCGCTGGCGGATATGCAGGCGAACGAACGCGTCGTGGAGGTCTATCTTGGGCGTTAGCAGCAATCCATTTCCGACGAATGTAGGAGCGGCTCTGCCGCGACCAGCGTCGGTTCGCCATACTCCAGTCGCGGCAAAGCCGCTCCTACAGGGGTACTCGCAATGCTCGAACTGAAAGACGTCAACCAGTATTACGGCGGCTCGCACATCCTGCGCAACGTCTCGCTCGACGCCAGGGTCGGTGAGATCACGGTCGTGCTAGGGCGCAACGGCGTAGGCAAGACGACGCTGCTCAAGAGCATCATGGGCGTGGTCCCGATCAAGGCGGGCAGCATCACGCTGGACGGCCAGCCGATCCAGAAGGAGACCTCGTACGAGCGCGTGCGCAAGGGCATCGGCTTCGTGCCACAAGGCCGCGAAATCTTCGGTCGCTTGACGGTAGAGGACAATCTGAAGATGGGCCTCGCCTACAAGTCAGGCAGCGCGCCGATCCCGGCCGAACTGTACGAGCTGTTCCCGGTGCTGAAGCAGATGCTAAACCGCCGCGGCGGCGACCTGTCGGGCGGCCAGCAACAACAGCTGGCGATCGCCAGAGCACTGGCCGCCAACCCGAAGCTGCTGATCCTCGACGAGCCGACCGAAGGCATCCAGCCCAGCGTGATCAAGGACATCGGCCGCGTGCTGCGCCTGCTCGCCGACCGCAAGACCATGGCCATCGTGCTGGTCGAGCAGTATTACGATTTCGCCGCCGAACTGGCGGACCAGTACGTGGTGATGGAACGCGGCGAGGTCATCAAGCGCGGTCGTGGGGCGGATATGGAGGCGGATGGGGCGCGGCAGTTGGTGTCGATTTGAGACTGATGCAGCAAGCCGGCATCTGCCCCTGCCCACTGACAGAGGCCTAGACGAACTCACCTTCGCGCATCCACTTGGTTGCGACGTACTTCTCGCCCAGCGTGACCGGAGCGCCGCCGTGCAGGGTTTTGGTGTCGGGGTGCGGGCGGTCATAGCTGAAGAACACCGCGGAGCCCTTGATTGGCGCCACTTCGAGGCCGACATCGGGGAAGATGGTAGCGCCGCCACGCTCCGGTGTGCGCAGATACATCACGATGGTGCCTACGCGCTGCCCACCGCGTTGCAGGATGCGCGGTGTCCCCGGCTGCGCCGGGTCGAAGTAGTCGTAGTGCGGCACATACTGCGCACCATGCCGATAGCGCAGCACCTGCAGGCCTTCGCCGTTTTCGTAGGGCCAGCGCACCATCGCTGCCAGACGGCGTTCGATACGTTCGCAAAGCAGGTTTTCGCCGCGATTGAAGAACATGCCATCGCTGGTTCGGGCGCTATTCACCTCGTCGCCCCCCGTCTGATTGTCAACGGTCAGCGAGCGCGCGAGCTTGGGTTGCGCCAGTTCGATAAGCCCGTCGCACTCTTCGTCTGACAACACACTGCCAAACACGACCACGCGCGGGTGCTTCATCACCGTCCACACCTCGACCTGACGATCGCCGGCATCGACATAGGTTGGCGATTGCGTGAGATCAGGCCCGGGAATCCTGACGGAATTGACCGAGGGGGCACCAGCGCGATGCGCGACGAGCTGGTGACCGAGTGCCTCTGCAATGGCAGTGCGGACAAGATCCGGATGCCAGCCGCTCGACAGTGCGGACTTGGTCAGACTCTCTGCCGAGTGCCCACGTGCGAGGCACTCGTTGAGCCATTTCAGAAGATCGGGATTAGCGTTCGACATGGCGAAAGTTTACGAAAAGCGCGCCGCTGGCGCCCTCTTCGCCCCGCCTAACGTGCCCCGATGCGCCTACTTGACGCCGAGTGCCGCCTTGATCTGCGCCAACGCTGCCGGGTCTTCGATGGTCGTCAGGTCGCCCGGATCGCGACCTTCCGCCAGCGCCTGGATAGAACGCCGCAACAGCTTGCCGGAGCGCGTCTTCGGCAACAGCGTGACCAGATGTACTGCCCCCGGACGCGCGATGGCACCGATCTCTTTGTCCACCGTCTGAGCGATCGCCGTTTTGGTGGCGTCGGACGACTGCGACGGGTCCTTGAGCACGACGAAGGCAACCGGGATCTGCCCCTTGAGCTGGTCGGCGACGCCCACCACGGCGCATTCGGCCACCAGCGGGTTGGCCTGCACAGCCTCTTCGATCTCGCGGGTGCCCAGACGGTGCCCGGCGACATTGATCACGTCGTCGGTACGACCGAGGATGAAGTAGTAACCATCCTTGTCGCGTGTCGCCCAGTCAAAGGTGCTGTAGACCTGCTCGTCGCTGAAGGTACCGAAGTAGGTCTTGACGAAGCGTTCGTCATCGCCCCACACCGTCATCAGCGCCCCCGGCGGCAGCGGCGCCTCAATCACCAGCACTGCCTTCTCGTCAGCACCAACGGCACCGCCCGTCTCGCTCTTCAACTTGACGTTGAAGCCGTACACCGGGAACGACGGCGAGCCAAACTTGCGCGGTGTGTCCTCAATGCCCACCTGCGCCGAGAGGATCGGCCAGCCGGATTCGGTCTGCCAGTAGTTGTCGACGATCGCAACGCCACCCAGTGCGTCGCTCACCCAGCGGGCAGTCGGCTCGTCGAGTGGCTCGCCGGCCAGGAACAGGTATTTCAACGCCGGCAGCTTGTGCTGCTGCATGAATTTCGGATCCTGCTTTTTCAGCACGCGCACCGCGGTGGGTGATGAGAACATGGTCTTGACCTTGTTCTCGGCGCAGATCTTCCACCAGATGGCGGGATCGGGCCGCAGCGGCACGCCCTCGTACATGATCGTTGTATTGCCGTTGAGCAGCGGGCCGTACACGATGTAGCTGTGGCCAACCACCCAGCCAATATCGCTGGTGCAGAACATTGTCTCGCCCGGGTCGAGGCCGAAGATTTTCTTCATGCTTGACGTCAGCGCCACCGCGTAACCGCCGGTATCGCGCTGCACGCCCTTCGGCTTGCCGGTGGTGCCGCTGGTGTAGAGGATGTAGCTCGGGTGCGAGCTTTCCACCCATTCCACCGGCACCGTCTTCATCATGTGCGACGCGCGGAAGCCCGCCCAGTCGATGTCGCGTCCCGGCGTGGTCTGCATCGGCTCGAGGCCACGGTCGAACAGCAGCACCTTGGCCGGCTTGTGCTCCGCGAGATCGATGGCCGCGTCGAGCAGCGGCTTGTACGGCACCACTTTGCCCATCCGCATGCCGGCGTCGGCAGAGACGATCACCGTCGGTTTGGCGTCGTCAATGCGCGTGGCCAGCGAGGCTGACGCGAAACCGCCGAACACCACCGAGTGAATGGCTCCGATGCGCACCGTAGCGAGCATCGCGAACACCGCCTCCGGGATCATTGGCATGTAGATCAGTACACGGTCACCCTTGCCGACGCCAAGGCTTTGCAGCATGGCCGCGACACGGTTGACTTCGGCGTAGAGCTGCTTGAACGAATACTTGGTCTCGACGTCAGTCTCGGTCGAGATGAAGTGAAGTGCCGTCTGCTCGCCACGGCGTTCGACGTGGCGGTCAACCGCGTTGTGGCAGATGTTGGTGGTACCGCCGCCGAACCATTTGGCGAACGGGGGCTTCGAGAAATCGCAGATCTCGGTGGGTGGCGTCTTCCAGTCGATCAGCCTGGCCTCGTCAGCCCAGAACGCATCGCGTTCCTTGATCGAGCGGTTGTAGTGGTCGAGATAGGCACCCATGCAATTCCTCCACGTTTGATCAGGCAGATCACCCGCAGCGCCACGTTGGTACGGGCGGCGGCCGGCGACATTGATTGCATTGTGCCACCGGGTGCCTTACACGAAGCTTAGGTCTTATATAAGACCTGTGTGAAGAGTTCGATCAACTTTTTCATGAAACGCCCATCTGATATGGGCTCACTGGCAATTTAATCGAAAAGTCGACTAACTGCCGAATTGCACCCGACGCCCTTTTAGGACATGGCTTCTGTCAAAAAGATGTTGATCGGAAACCCGTCACAGGCAACGTGGCGGCCCCGCCGCAGGAACGTCCACACGCACGGCGTCAATCCGGCCCGTGCGCTCAGCGAGACTCTCGGCATGCGGCCGCACGCGACCGGACACCATGAATAGCGTGCAGCCGTCGGCACCGCCCAATGCACAGGCAATGCCCTGCTGCGAACTGGCAATTCGTTGCGCGATGCGCCCGCCCTGCAGCACGCGCACGAACTCGTTGCTGCGCGGCGAGGCCACCCACATCGCGCCTTCGGCATCGAGGCAGATGCCATCGGGTGCGATGTTGTCGAGGTCAGCCCACAACCGACGGTTGGCCAGCGTACCGTCACTCGCGATGTCGAACGCCGTCAAACGGCGACCAAAGGTCTCGGCCAGAATCATGGTGCACCCATCCGGCGTGATCACGGCGCCATTGGGGAACAGCACATCGTCCGCAGCGACGGACACCTTGCCGTCGGGCGCAACCATTGCCAGCACGGTTGGTCTGGGCTCCACTGGACGCACAAAGATGTCGAAGCCGAAATTGCCGATATAGGCACGACCGCTGGCATCCACCACCATGTCGTTGCACGGAAACGCGGCGAGGCCGGACAGATCCGCCGCCACTGCCAATCCGGTCGCGTCCAGCCGCATCAGCTTGCGATCCAGCATCGACACCACCAGCAGGCGACCATCCGGCAGCCAGCCCAATCCGGACGGCTGGTTGGGCACCTCTACCACTTTGTGGGCGCGGCCCTCGCTATCGATGCGCATCACGCAACGGGTAAAGAAATCCGAGAACCAGAGCTCACCGCCACCTGGCGCCGTCGGGTCAGCACGCCAGCGTGGTGCTTCGGCAAAGGCGAGCCCCGTGATGATCGGCGTGACGTGAGTAGTCATGGGTGTCTCCTCCGTGTCCGTGTCAATTGGCGCACGCGCCGCAGTTACGAACCAATCGTCACGCCACCATCAACGACAATCGCTTGCCCGGTCACGAACGAGCCCGCCTGCGAGGCGAGGTACACCGCCGTCCCCGCAATCTCGTCGGGTTCGCCGATGCGGCGCAGTGGCGTGGTTGCCGTCCGTCGCTTGAGCAGCTCGGCATCCTCCCACAGTGCCCGCGCAAAGTCGGTTTTGATCAACCCTGGCGCGATGCAGTTGACCCGCACGTTGTGTGGCCCAAGCTCCACGGCATAGTTGCGGGCAAGCTGAAAGTCCGCCGCCTTCGACACGTTGTAGGCGCCGATCACTGGCGAGCCGCGCAGGCCGCCGATTGACGACACGATGATGACGGCGCCGTCCCTGCGCTCGACCATCTGCGGCGCCACCATGCCGATCAGCCAGTGATTGGAAATGATGTTGTTGTCGAGGATCTTGCGGAACTGCTCGTCCTCGATGCCAGCCATCGGCCCGTAGTACGGATTGCTCGCGGCATTGCATACCAGGATGTCGATTTTCCCGAAGCGGGCGTTGGCACCATCGACCAATGCATGCAGCTCCTGCTTCGACGAAATATTGGCCGGCAGCGAGATGGCAGTGCCGTCGCCGAAGCGTGCATTGATCGCCGCTGCAACCTCCGCGCAGGCGTCCGCCTTGCGCGATGAAATCACCACCTTTGCGCCCTGCTCTGCCATGCGTTCGGCGATGGCGCGGCCGATCCCTTTGGATGAACCGGTGATGACAGCAACCTTGCCGTGCAAAGAAAACAGTGACATCGTGTGCTCCTTGTTGCTTTTGCGCGATGTGCCGCGGCACCGCAGCGCCGCTGGCACGCGCGTGACGATGCACTTCGCCGGACAAACCGATTTTTCCAAACCAGGCAACTCAGTGTATCCAGCGGCGCCTGTTTGGCCTAGAGTCTTGCGTCCGACTTTCGAGCCTGATTTTTGCCTGCCGATGTGCGGCGTCAATGACATTTGCATGACCTGGCCGGATGCCCCAGCCGACCAGCGCGCGGGCGATTGCGACGCAGCAACGGCATAATGCTTTTGCCCAAAGCTGCGCCCTCGTGGCGACGCTCCACCTTGACTCTTCCCGCCATGGCCACGCCTCCCACCAGCCCTTCGCAGACAGCCCGCTTTCAGGAGAAGCGTGAGGCGATCCTCGGTGCAGCCGCCAGTCTGTTCAATGAACTGGGCGTGAAGGGGGCAACACTGTCCGGCATTGCCGCGAGCGTCGGTCTGGTCACCAACAGCGTGACCTACTACTACCGCAAGAAAGAAGATCTGGCCACTGCCTGCTTTCTGCGCTCGATTGATGTGATCGATGCCATCGTGTCCACTGCCGCGCAGGAGGCTACGGTTGGGGCGCGCATCCAGCGCTTCTTCCTTGAGTATGTGACGCTACTCGCGCAGGTGGAGACGGGCGAGAAATCAGCGCTGGTGGTGTTCAACGATCTTCGCGCACTGCCGGAGCCCCATCTGGAGACGGTGTTCGGCGCCTACACCGATTTGTTCCGGCGCATCCGTGCGCTGCTCAAGGGCAACGAAACCGCGGGCCTGACTCGCGATGAACTCAATGCTCGTACGCACATCGTCATCTCGGTCATCAACTGGGTTCGCGCCTGGATGTGGCGCTATGAGCCCGACGAATATCCACGCATCGCCAGCCGGGTGGTTGACATCCTGCTCAACGGCATTCCGGCCGCTGACGTCGCCTGGCAGGAGACTGCCGGAGAAGCGTCATGGATGCTCGACACCGGCAGCAACGACACGGCAGACGCCTTTCTGCGCGCAGCCACCGACCTCGTCAACGAGCAGGGCTATCGCGGTGCTTCGGTGGATCGCATTTCGGCGCGGCTGAACGTGACCAAGGGCTCGTTCTATCACCACAATGACAACAAGCAGGATCTGATCAGCGCCTGCTTTGACCGTACCTTCGGCGTCGTCCGCCGCGCGCTGGTATTGGCCGAGGAGGCCACCGGCAGTGGCTGGGATCGTGCCTGCGCCGCCGCACGGGTGCTGGTGCGCTACCAGCTCTCCGAGCACGGGCCGTTGCTGCGCTCATCGGCGACCAGTGCGCTGCCTGATGAAGCGCATCGTGAGCGGGTACGCCGAACCATGATCCAGATGACCGAGCGCATGGTCTGCGTGCTGGTTGATGGCATGATGGATCGCTCGATCCGCCCCGTCGATCCTTCAATCACCGCCCAAATCGCCATTGGCCTGATCAACGCTGCCGCCGAGCTGCGCCGCTGGGTGCCCGGCGCCACCCGTGACAACGCCGTTGACCTCTACGCCCGGCCGATGTTCCTCGGCCTGCTCTGCCCGCCGGCCTGATTGCCGGCGGCTTCGAGCTGTCCCTCCGGTCGATCAGTCACCGGCAGCAGAGGCTTTCGGTCGGCGCCGAAACAGGTTGCCGATACGACTGAGACCTCGCTTGAACGCGCCTTCGAAGTCGTCGAAGAACGTAAACACAGCGGGGATCACCAGCAGCGACAGCACCGTGGACGTGATCAGGCCGCCAATCACCGCCACCGCCATCGGTGAACGGAAGCTCGGGTCGGCGGTGCCACTGCCAATGGCGATCGGCAGCATCCCGGCGCCCATCGCGATTGTCGTCATGATGATCGGTCGTGCCCGTTTGTGGCAGGCATCAAGCAAGGCATCGAAGCGGCTCATGCCGTGATCGCGCCGCGCCACGATGGCGTACTCCACCAGCAGGATGGAATTCTTGGTCGCCACCCCCATCAGCATGATCAGCCCGATCAGTGACGGCATCGAGAAGCTCTTCTGCGCGATCAGCAGCCCCACAAAGGCACCGCCCAGCGACAGCGGCAGCGCCGCGAGAATCGTCACCGGATGCAGGAAGTCCTTGAACAGCAGCACCAGCACGATGTAGATGCAGAGTACCCCGGTCAGCATCGCCAGGCCGAAACTCGCGAACAGCTCACCCATCACTTCGGCGTCACCCACCTCGACCACCTTCACCCCCGGCGGCAGGCTATTGATGCTCGGCAACTTGTTCACGGCTTCCACCACGTCACCCAGCGGAGCGCCTGACAATTCGATCTCGAAGTTGATATTGCGCGAACGATCGTAGCGGTCGATCACGGCCGGGCCGCTCGCCACATTGAGATCCGCCACCGAGGCCAGCATCACCGGCCCCTTGTTGCCGGGCACCGTCAGCCGGCCAAGGGCGTCCAGGTCTTGCCGCGCATCGGTCGTGAGCTTGACCACGATCGGCACCTGCCGCTGCGACAGGTTCAGCTTGGGCAGGAACTGGTCGTAGTCACCCACGGTACCGATGCGCAAGGTTTCGGCAATCGCCGCGCTGGTCACACCCAGCTCGGCAGCAGTGGCGATGTTCGGTTTGACCGCAATCTCGGGCCGCACCAAGCTCGCCGTCGACGTAATGCTGCCCAGATTCGGAATAGTGCGCAGATCTTTCTCCACAGCGCGCGCTGCCGTGGCGATGGCATTGGGATCGTCGCCGGTGAGCACCAGGATGTACTTCTCGCCGGAGCCACCCAGGCCGACCTTGCTGCGCACGCCAGGCACCTGCTCCAGCGCTTTGCGGATGTTGGCCTCAATCGGCTGCTTGCGCTCAGGTCGCTGCAAACGCTCGGTGAGCAGGATCGTCAGCGTCGCCTTGCGCACCTCCGCCAGCCCCTGCGGCGCAAACGGATCGGTGCCGGCGGAGCCGCCGCCGATGGTCGTGTAGACCGACTTCACATGCGGCACTGCCATCACCAGTTGCCGCGCCTTCTCCGCTGCGGCCTTGGTGTCGGCGAGTGTCGAGCCCGGCGCCAGTTCGAGGTAGACCTGTGTCTGCGAATTGTCGTCGGGCGGAATGAATCCGGTCGGCAGCAGCGGGATCAGCATGATCGAGCCGACAAAGAACGCGCCCGCTGCCACCAGCGTCACCCAGCGGTGCCGCAGGCACCACGCCGCCCAGCGCATGTAGATCTCCAGCCACTTCGGTTCGCGATGCGCCGCGACCATCGGCTTCATCATGTAGGCGGCCATCATCGGCGTCAGCATCCGCGCCACCACCAGCGAGGCGAACACTGCGAGCGCGGCTGTCCAGCCGAACTGCTTGAAGAACTTGCCGGCGATGCCACTCATGAAGGCAGTCGGCAGGAACACCGCAATCAGCGTAAACGTCGTGGCGATCACGGCAAGGCCGATCTCGTTGGCCGCCTCCATCGCCGCCTGATAGGGCGTCTTGCCCATGCGCAGGTGGCGCACGATGTTCTCCACCTCCACGATGGCGTCATCGACCAGAATGCCGATCACCAGCGACAGCGCCAGCAGCGTGACGACGTTGATCGAGAATCCGAGGTAGTACATGCCGATGAAAGCCGGGATCGCCGACAGCGGCAGCGCCACGGCAGATACCAGCGTTGCCCGCCATTCGCGCAGAAACAGAAAGACCACCAGCACCGCCAGCAGCGCGCCTTCGAGCAGCAGCTTGATCGAGGCTTCGTACTCCTCGGCCACAGGCGTCACAAAGTCGAACGACTCGCTCAGTTCGAGATCGGGATTTTCGAGCTTCAACTGGTCGAGCGCCTTGTGGATGCCCGCACCTACCTCGACCTCGCTGGCCCCCTTCGAACGCGACACCTCGAAGCCCACCACCGGTTTGCCGTTGAGCATTGCCGCCGAGCGCTGCTCGGCGATGGTGTCGACGACGCTGGCAATCTGGTCAAGGCGGACACGGCGGCCATCGTTGAGTGCGATTTCATACGCGGCCAGTTCCTCTGCCGAGCGTACGGTGGCGAGCAGACGCACCGATTGCTCGGCGCCGCCCAGATCAGTGCGACCACCGGCCGCCTCCACCTGCACCTGCTTCAACTGCCGCGACACGTCGGCGGCGCTGACCCTGAGTGCCTGCATGCGCACTGGATCGAGCTGCACCTGCACCTGCCGGTCAACGCCGCCGACGCGGGTCACCGCGCCGACGCCGCGCACGGCCAGCAGCTTGCGGGTGAGCGTGTTGTCCACGAACCACGACAGCGCCTCGTCATCCATCCGCTTCGACGCGATGGTGAAGGCGAGTACCGGGCTGCCAGCGAGATCAATCTTGTTGATCACCGGATCGCGCAGGTCACCGGGCAGTTCAGCGCGCACGCGCGAGACGGCCGAACGGACATCGTCCACGGCCTCCTGCACCGGCTTTTCCAGCCGGAACTCGGTGGTAATGGTGGCGCCACCGTCCTGCACCTTGGTGTAGATGTGCTTCACCCCCTGCAGAGTGGCAATCGAGTTCTCGATCTTGCGCGCCACTTCGTTCTCAAGCTGCCCCGGCGAAGCCCCCGGCAACGAGGCGCTGACCGTCACCGTGGGCAGATCGAGGTCGGGGAAGTTCTGCACCTTCATGGCCGAGAACGAGAACAATCCGGCCAGGGTGAGCAGGAAGAAGATCATCACCGATGGAATCGGATTTTTGATCGACCAGGAGGAGACATTCATCATGCTCAGGCCCCTGCTTTGCCTGTCGCCGGCGTTTTGGCTGGCGCAGTGGCCGACGGTGCGGATGCGTTGCCTGTTGCCGCCGCCACCCGAACGACGTCACCTTCGGCCAGGAAGGCGGCTCCACTGGCCACCACCTCCTCGCCCGCCTTGATGCCGGCAGTGATTTCGACCCGGTCGCCGACACGGCGGCCCGTCTGCACTTTCAGCTGGGTGACCTTGTTGCCCGCTTCGAGTTTGAACACATAGCTGAAGCCATCGCGCAACACCACCGCCTGTTGCGGCAACGACAGCGCCCCGGTCGCACCGACCGCGAACTCGCCGCGCGCAAACATGCCAGCGCGGGCTTCAGCGTGCTTTGCGAGATCAACGTAGACGATGGCGTTGCGAGAGGTGGTGTCCACCGTCGGCGCCACTACCCGCACCTTGCCGTTCACCGCGGCGCCAGTGGGCATGGTCACGGTGACGGCCTGGCCGGGCGCCACCTTGGCCAGCTCACTGGCCGTGACCTCGGCGCGCCACTCCAGACGGTTGCCACGAATCAGGCGGAACAATTCCTGGCCACTGCCGACCACGGCGCCCACCGTCGCGGCCCGCGCCGAGATCACGCCGTCATCCGGGGACACGACGCGGGTGTAGCCGACGCGTAGCTGGCCGTTGTCGCGCGCCGCCTTGGCTGCCTGCAGGCGCGCGGCTGCCGTTTTGGCTGCCGTCACGTACTGATTGATCTGCTGCGCGGACATCGCGCCGCTGTCCTGCAGCGTGCGGGCACGCGCAGCATTGGCGTCGGCTTCAGCCAACGCCGCTTCGGCCTCGGCAACGGCCGCATTCTGCTGCGCGAGATCGGCGCGAATCGTCTCAGGCGCGAAGGTGGCGAGCACCTGACCACGCTTGACCATGTCGCCAACGTTCACCCGTACTTCGCTGATGCGCAGCCCGGCCAATTCGGCCCCGACGATCGCCTCCTGCCACGGCGCGATATTGCCGTTGGCGGCGAGCTTCACCGGCCACTCCGATTGCGTTGCCCGTGCGGTGGTGACTGTCAGTGCCGGCTTGGCTGCCGCTGCCGGCTTCTTGTCGTCGGCGGCACGAACGGTGGTGACGCCGATGACGCCCACTGCCAGCACGGCGCCGAGCGCGATGACCAACGCCTTGCGTTGCTGAAAAACTGTAGCGAAACTCATGGACGATTCTCCGAAACTTGTACTTGCTTCTGATCCCAACCGCCGCCAACGGCGCGGTAGAGCGAAATGGCTGCGTTCAGCCGCTCGCGCTCCAGCGCGAGTACGGCCACCTGGGCGCCGAGCACGGCACGGCGAGCGTCCTCCAGCTCAAGCACGCTGCCAGCTCCGGCGGCGAGCCGCGCCTGCGCGGCCTTCTCGAACGACTGATAGCCGCCAAGCGCGGCCAGCAGCTCTGGCGCACGATGGCGCGCGGCATCGAGCTGGGTCAGCGCCTCTTCCACCTCTCGCACAGCGCGCACCGCTGTCGCACGGTAACCGGCCAGCGCCTCCTCGTAGCGCGCCTGCGCCAGCGATACGGCGGCTGTTCGCCGCCCGGCATCGAACAGTGGCAGGCTGAGCGACGGGCCGAAACCCCAGGTGGCGCCGTTCACATTGGCACCCGCCACGCGGGCAACACCGTAGCCAATATTGCCGGTGAGCGACAGTTTCGGGTAGCGATCTGCCTCCACCGCGCCAATCTCGGCCGTCAGGGCGGCCAGTTCGCGTTCCGCCGCAGCCAGATCCGGCCGCTGGCTAAGCACGCTGGCTGGCACCGAGGCCACCTGCGGTGCAGCCGCGCTCGGCACCGTGGCGCGACTGCCCGCCAGCAGCGCGCGCAGCTCCGGCTCCGGCAAGGCGGTCAGCGCGACGAGCGCCTTGACGCCCAGATCAACCTCGGCACGCTGCGCCAGCAAGCGGGCGGCAGCCTCGGACGCACTCGCCTTGGCCAGTGCGGCATTGGCCGGCGCTTCGAAACCAGCAGATGTCTTCAGCGCCGTGAGGCGGGACGTCTCGGCACGGCTTGCCGCGTCACGCTCGTAGCCAGTCATCAAGGCCTCGCTGATGCGCAGATTGACATAGGCTGTGGCGACCTCGGCGGCGAGCGCCACGCGTGCCTGATGCCAGTCTGCGTTGCGCGCACCGAGGCGCGCGTCCGCTGCGTCGCGGGTGCGACGATTGCCGCCGAACAGATCGAGTTCCCACGCGGCCTGCGCCGAGGCGATCGCACGGCTGACGGCGCCAAGGCCGTCGCCCGCGTTGCCGCGATTGGCCGACGCACTGCCGCTTACCGCGGGCGCCACCGCAGCACCGGCGATGGTTTGCGTGGCGCGCGCCTGGTCAATGCGGGCAACCGCCTGCGCGACGCTCGGGCTGCTCTGCTGAGCGCTGGCGATCAACCGGCTCAGGGTGGCGTCATTCCACTGCGACCACCAACGCTGCAACGCCTGTCCGTCGCCATCGTGGGGTAGCGGGGCTTGCCACGCGGCCGGTGCGATGATGGGCGGCGGCGCGTACTGCGGGCCGACTGCGCAGGCGCTCAGCAGCAGGCTGATCGCCACGGCACCGGTGATCGCTGTCAGACGTGCGGGCCGTCGCCGGCGCGACGGCATGGCCCCAGGCTGCTGGCGGGTAGCCTGCAAAGGATGTATCGCTCTCATGGAGTGAACTCGCTGGTGTGGGAAGGTAATTCGGAAAGGTTGTCGGCGGAAGGGCCGGCGCGTGGCGGCAGGATGGCATCAAGCGCCATCTCGACCGTACGCACCACTCGCGCGAAGGATTCTTCGCTCTGCTCCTGCATGTCAAGATGCAGCGCGCCGGTGAAAGCACAACGCAGGAAGTGCAGTTGCTCCGCCTTGAGTGGCGTGCCAACAGCAGCAAACCCGGCGGCGAGAATTGCCATGACGCGGGCGTCGAACTCCTGCAGCCACTGGCGGATACCCGGGTCCTCGTCGCTCGCGACCAGCAGACCGACCAGCAGGCGAAACCACTGGCGGTCCGACTTCTCGGGTGTCAGCAGTTGCCGGAATTGCTCGGCCTTCGGCACGTCGCCCGCAGCATTGCCAGTAGCAACAGCGCCCGATGAAGCGATTGAGCCGAGCGGGGCGAGCAATGTCTCGACGCCGTATTGCGCGGTCGCACGCAGCAAATCATTGCGCGTTGGGAAGTAATAGGTGAGATGACTTTGCCGGATTCCGGCCCGGGCCGCAACGGCATGCTGCGTCAGCGCGTGAAACCCCTCGGTCAGCAGCAATTCAGCCGCCGCCGCGAGAATTTTCTCGCGCTTGGGGGCCGTGGGCTTCAGTTGCGCGAAGCCGGGAATGCAAAGCTTGATGTTCACTTTTTGGTAATCGTACCAAATGTCAGTCGAGTGTTGACGTGACATTTGGTATTAAAACCAAACTGGACGATCAGCTTTTTCATCAAAGCCTTATTCAATATGGGCTTATGGTGAGAAAAGTGCCGGAGTCGAGTTTTGCCATTTATGCGTCACAGTCCCTTTGCCAATGGGCATTTCAAGAAATAGTTGTCAGTGAATCAAACTACCGAAAACAGGCAATCTGCCCGACTGGCGACCACCGCATCCTCCCCCGCACAGCCCGCGCCCCCTCTGCTAGCATCGTCCGCCGTGAAGCTGTCCTCCCCTCTGCTGGCGCTGCTTGCTGCGCTATTCCTCGCCGCCTGGCTGATTCCCTCCGCCTACCGTACCCTGGTCCGCCCGGATGAAGGCCGCTACGCCGAGATCGCCCGCGAAATGGCGGTGTCCGGCGACTACGTGACGCCAACCCTCAACGGCCTGAAGTACTTCGAGAAGCCGCCGCTGCAGTACTGGGCCACGGCGCTGGCGATCGACACCTTCGGGCTGAACAACTTCACCGGCCGCTGGTGGCCGGCATTCACCGGCCTGCTCGGGCTGCTGTTCACCTGGTGCGCCGCCCGCGCGCTCGCTGGCCGCGAAGTGGCGATGGTCACCACCGCGGTGCTCGGCGCCATGTGCTACTACTTCCTGATCGCGCACATCAACACGCTTGACATGGGTTTGAGCGCGTTCATGACGCTCACGCTGGTGGGCATGCTGCGCGGCTTTGGCGTGCAGGGGCAATCGGTGACAGCTGCCCGCGGCTGGATGGTGGCGGCATGGGCTGGTGCCGCGCTGGCTTTCCTCTCCAAAGGGCTGATCGGCATCGTGCTGCCGGGCGCCATCTTTGTGCTCTACCTGCTGATGACCCGGCAATGGCGTCTGCTGACGCGACTGGAATGGCTGTGGGGACCGCTGGTATTCCTGCTGATCGCGCTGCCGTGGCCGCTGCTGGTGCAGTCACGCAATCCGGAATGGGCCAATTTCTTCTTCATCTACGAGCATTTCGGCCGCTTTGCCAACGAAGAGCACGACCGTATCGGTTCGCTGTTTTACTTCGTGCCGCTGGTGATCGTAGGCCTGATGCCGTGGACGCCAGCCTTGCTCAAACTGCTGCACCGCAGCGGCTGGCAAACGCTGCGCGAGACCTACGCGGGTGCAACGCTTAACGTGCCGCTATTTCTGACCATCTGGTGCGTGTTCATCTTCCTGTTCTTCAGCGCATCGAAATCGAAGCTGTCGTCCTACCTGCTACCCATTACACCGGCCGCCGCGCTACTGCTGACGCCGATCATGCTGGCCGGTTCCGATCGCTCGTTCCGCCGCCTGCTGCTGCTGATCGCAGTCGTGCCAGCGGTGTTGTTCCTGATCCCTTTGGCGCGCGAACGCTTCGTCAACGATGCCTACACACCCGGCATGGTCGATGCGTTCTCGCTGTACGTGATCGTCGGCGCAAGTTTCTTTGCCCTGGCCGTATTTGCCGCGTGGCAGCTCAATCGCCGCGGTCGCCGCTTTGACGCCATGCTGATGGCCGCCGTGCTCGCCACCGTTGGCGGCAGCATCACGGCCAGCGGTTACGAGGCACTGTCGCCCAGCACATCGAGCAAGCAACTGGTGCAGGATTTTCTTGCCGCTGATGCCAACTACTCGAAAGCCGATCCGTTTTACTCGGTAGGACTGTTTGAGCAGACGCTGCAGCCCTACCTTGAACGCACGACGATACTGGTCGACTACCTCGACGAACTGGGCCTCGGTGCCGCCGCCGAACCGCACAAGGTGCGTTTCAATTTCGCGGATTTCGCCGACGAATGGCAAGCGCTGGAACGCGGCTATGCGATCACCGACTTCGATCAGCTGCCGCGCTTTGACCTGCACGGTCTTGAGTACCACGTGGTGGCAGCGGACTTGCGTCGGGTCATCCTGGCGCGTCACGCAGCGCATTGAAGCGCCTGCTGCCACTGCCGTCGTCAGGCCAATCCGGCGCTCATAGGACAATACTGGCATGACCGCCACCGCTTTTGCCATTGCCATCACCAGCGTGCTGCTCAACGCGGCGGCACAACTGTTCCTGAAGGCCGGCACCAATGTCGTCGGCACCGTCAGTTTCGGCGGTGCCGATACGATGCAGACGCTGATGCAAATTGCGCGCGTGCCGTGGTTCTGGGCTGGTTTTACCTGCTATGGCATCAGTCTTTTCACCTGGATCGCAACGCTGTCCAGGGCACCGGTGAGCGTGGCCTATCCGCTGCTCTCGATCGGTTATGTGGTCAATGCGCTGATCGCGTACTGGCTGTTTGGTGAATCGCTGACGGTGCAAAAGATCGTCGGCATCGGCTTCATTGTGATTGGGGTCGTGTTGCTCTCGTGGAACTTTTCGAAATGAGCCCTGAATCAACCTCTGCCCTGAAGCCGCCGGCCAGGCCCATCGCCTTCGCCGCGCCGCTGCTGGGCGAGGAAGAATTTGCCGCCTCCGACGCCGTCCTGCGCTCCGGCTGGATCGCCTCGGGCCCCAATGTCATCGCGCTTGAAAATGAGCTTTCGGCCTACTTCGGCGGACGCCCAACACGCGTACTGACCAGTGAAACGGCGGCACTTGAAGTTGCCCTGCAGTTGCTGGGCATCGGTGCGGGTGATGAAGTGCTGATCGGTGCACAGACTTTCTTTTCCAGCGGCAACATGGTCGAGAAGGTCGGCGCCAGGGCCGTCTTCGTCGATGTTGACCTGAAGAGCCGCAATATTGATCTCGCCGACGCCACCCGTCGCCTGACACCGCGCACGAAGGCGATCATCCCGACCCACTACGCCGGCCTCGCCTGCGACATGGACGCCTTGTACGCGTTCGCAAAGCAGCACAAGCTGCGCGTGATTGAAGACGCCGCGCTCGCCGTCGGTTCGTCCTGGCGCGGCAAGGCGATTGGCAGCTTCGGCGACATTGCACTGTTCTCCTTTCATCCGAACAAGAACATCACCACCATTGAAGGCGGCGCACTGGTGTGCAACGATGTGGCGGACGCCAAACGCGTCGAAGTGCTGCGCTTCCACGGCATTTCACGGCTGCCGGACCAGACGCGTGATGTCGATTTTCCCGGCGGCAAATTCAACCTGCCGGATGTCAACGCCGCCATCGGCCGCGCGCAGCTGAAGAAGCTTGACCACTTCAGCGCTCACCGCCGGAAACTGGCACATCGTTACCTGTCGAACCTGCGCGAGGTACTGTCCGACGACCTGCTGCCGCACGCGGGCCACGCCGGTGACGAGGCCGGGCATAGCTGGAATCTGTTCGCCATCCGCCTGCCGCTCGATCGCATGACCTTCACCCGCCCGCAGGTGATGGATGCCATGAAGGTGCGTCAGGTCGCCACCAGCGTCTCCTATGAGTCGCCGCATCTGACCAGCCTGTTCCGCAAGCAGGGCTGGAAAGCGGGCGATCTGCCCAATACCGAACTGATTGCCGATACGACGCTGACCTTGCCGCTGCATGCCGGATTGACCGAAAGCGATGTCGACTATGTCTGCGCGGCGCTGACGGACGTACTCAAGGAAGGCGGCTTGCAGTGAGCCATCATCCAACGCTCTCCGTCGTCATCCCCGTCTACAACGAGGAGGCTGTTCTCACCGAACTGTTCGCCAGGCTCTACCCGGCGCTCGATGCACTGAACACGGCGTACGAAGTCATCTTCATCAACGATGGCAGCCGCGACCGCTCGCCGGCGCTGCTGCTCGATCAGCAGAACAAACGTCCTGACGTGACACGGGTGATCCTGTTCTCGGGCAACTTTGGCCAGCACAGCGCGATCCTTGCCGGCTTTGCGCATGTGCGAGGGGAGATCGCCGTCACGCTCGACGCCGATCTGCAGAATCCACCGGAAGAGATTCACAAGCTGCTCGCCGCCTATCGTGAGGGCCACGACTACGTTGGCTCCATCCGCGACATGCGGCGTGGCGATGCCTGGTGGCGCGGCGCCGCCTCGAAGCTGCTCAACCGCATCCGCGAAAAGACGACGCGAATCAAGATGACTGATCAGGGCTGCATGCTGCGTGCCTATTCGCGCCGCATCGTGGAGCTGATCAACCAGACCCGCGAGGTGCGCACCTTCATTCCGGCGCTCGCCTACACCTTCGCGATGAACCCCACCGAAGTGGTGGTGGCGCACGCGGAGCGCGCGGCCGGCGAATCGAAGTATTCGTTCTACCAGTTGCTGCGGCTCAACTTTGACCTGATGACCGGCTTCTCACTGGTACCGCTGCAGATGTTTTCGCTGCTTGGCATGCTGGTGGCCGTCGGCTCGGCGCTGACCTATCTGGCGCTGATGGTGTACCGGATGACCACGCTGCCGATGCGCGAGGCGCTGCTCGCCATGCTGGATCGCGACATTCTCGAGTTCTTTCTGATCGGCATGGTGCTGTTTGGTCTCGGGCTGGTGGGTGAATATGTGGGGCGCATCTATCTGCAGGTGCGTGACCGACCGCGCTATGTGATCGACCGCGTGGTCGAGCAGGCTCCGGCCTTCCCAGCTGGCGCCAGTGACATCGCTTCCGCACGCGATCTGGCATGACCCGCGCCGTTGTCTTTGCGTATCACAACGTCGGCGTGCGCTGCCTGCGCGTGCTGCTTGATCAGGGCGTCGATGTTGCGCTGGTGCTGACGCATGAGGATTCGCCCACCGAGACCATCTGGTACGACTCCGTGGCTCAGGTCTGCGCCGACCACAGTATTCCATTCATCACGCCCGATGACGCCAACGCACCGGATGTGGTGGCCCGCATCCGGGCGCTGGCGCCGGAATTCTTCTTCTCGTTCTACTACCGCAAGATGCTGGGCGCCGATCTGCTCGGCATCCCGACGCGTGGCGCGCTGAACATGCACGGCTCGCTGCTGCCGAAGTATCGCGGCCGGGTGCCAGTGAACTGGGCAGTGCTGCACGGCGAGCGCGAAACTGGCGCCTCGCTGCACTACATGGAGATCAAGCCGGACGCCGGCAATCTGGTCGCGCAGACGGCCGTGCCCATCCTGGGGGACGATACGGCGTTCGAAGTTTTCCAGAAGGTCACCGTCGCCGCTGAACTGACACTGGCGCGTGCGCTGCCGCAACTGATTGCCGGCACTGCGCCGAGCGTGCCACTCAATCTCAAGGCAGGCTCGTACTTCTCGGGCCGCAAGTCGGAAGATGGCCGCATCGACTGGACACGCACGGCCGCCGAGGTGAACAACCTCGTGCGTGCAGTCGCACCACCCTACCCCGGCGCCTTTGCAGACGTTGGTTCGAAACGCATCATCGTGGCAAAGGCCCGCGTCGCCGCAGCAGAAGCGACGTCCAGCGTACCCGTCGCGGGCCAGATCGCCCGCACGAGCAACGGATCGTCGGGGTTCGTCTGTGGCGACGGCAAGCTGCTGATCCCGCTGCGACTGATCGTAGAGGACAAGACTCTCGACGCGAGCGCCAGCCAAACGTGGCTGGCTACCGTGAAACAATAGCAATCTACCCGCCCGCTGATGCCGCTCCTGCCATGTGGGAGAGCAAAAGAACATCATGAAAAAAATCCTCATCCTCGGCGCCAACGGCTTCATCGGCCACCACCTGAGCCGCGCCATCCTCGCCAACACCGACTGGCAGATCGTCGGCATGGACTTGGGCAGCCATCGCCTGAAGCCGCTGCTTGAGCATCCGCGTTTCGACTTCCACGAGCGCGACATGCTCACCAGCACCGACTGGATTGACCAGCAGGTCGCGGCCTGCGACGTTGTCCTGCCGCTGGTGGCCATTGCCACGCCGGCGACCTATGTTCGTGACCCGCTGCGCGTCTTCGAGCTCGATTTCGAGGCCAATCTGCCGATCGTGCGCATGTGCGTCAAGCACAAGAAACGGCTGATCTTCCCGTCGACCTCCGAGGTCTACGGCATGTGCAAGGACAAGGAGTTTGATCCCGAGCAATCCGATCTGGTGGTCGGCCCGATCAACAAGCCGCGCTGGATCTATTCGATATCGAAGCAACTGCTGGATCGCGTGATTCACGCCTATGGCCTGAAAGGCGAGCTCGATTACACCCTGTTCCGCCCGTTCAACTGGATCGGCGCCGGACTTGACTCGCTGACTGCCAGCAACCCCGGTGGTGCCCGTGTGATCACCCAGTTCATCGGCCACATCATTCGCGGCGAACCGATCCAGCTCGTGGATGGCGGCTCTGCCCGCCGTAGCTTCACTGATGTTGAGGATGCCATCGCCGCGCTGATGACCATCATCGAAAACCCGCGCGGCGTCGCTACCAGCAAGATCTACAACATCGGCAATCCGGCCAACAATCACTCGGTTCGTGAACTCGCCGAAATGCTGCTGAAACTGGCGCCGGAATATCCGGAATATCAGTCCGGAGCAGCAAAGTCGAAACTGGTCGATACCACCGCCGAAGCCTACTACGGCGTTGGCTATCAGGACGTGCAGGACCGCACGCCGCGCATCACCAATACAGTTGACGAACTCGACTGGTTGCCGCGCGTGACCATGGCGCGCTCGCTACGCAAGATTCTCGAAGCCTACCGTGAAGAAGCTGCCGCGATGACTGCCGGCAACAAGGCCTGATGTCCGGCAGCCAGATGCCGGTACTCTGCCTCAAGGTTGACGTCGATACCCTGCGCGGCACGCTGGAAGGCACGCCGCGACTGGTTGAGCTGTTCCGTCGCGAAAATGTTGGCGCAACTTTTCTGTTCTCGATGGGGCCGGATCACACCGGTCGCGCGCTAAAGCGCATCTTTCGGCCCGGGTTTCTGGCGAAGGTGCGCCGCACGTCGGTGCGCAGCAACTACGGCCTGAAGACGCTCCTCTACGGTACGTTGTTGCCAGGGCCGGACATCGGGCGGCGCGGCGCCGAGGTGATGCGCGCCACCCGTGACGCTGGCTTCGAGTGCGGCATCCACTGCTGGGATCATGTTGCCTGGCAGGACGGCGTGATGCACAAACCCGACGCCTGGGGGCGTGCGCAGATGCAGCACGCGCATGATCGTTTCATTGACGTGTTCGGCTCCGCTGCGCAGACCTGCGGCGCCGCCGGCTGGCAGATGAGCCGCGACGCGCTGCGCGCGCAGGGCACACTCGGCTACCGCTACGCGTCCGACGCCCGCGCTGACAGCGCGTCCTCCGGCCCGTTCTGGCCGCTGGTGAAGGCGGAACCGATGCCGGTGGTGCAGATACCGACGACGCTGCCAACCCTTGACGAAATGATTGGTCTGGCCGGCTGCACGGCGGACAACGTGCACGAACGCCTGCTCGCGATGACGGCGCAGGATCGCCGCGATCACGTCTTCACGCTGCACGCCGAGCTCGAAGGCATGGCGCTGCTGCCGGTGATGGAGCGGCTGATCGCCGGTTGGCGCGAACAGGGTTACGAACTGATCAGCACCGGTCAATATTTCGACCGCCTCGATGTCAATGCGCTGCCATTTTGCGAGGTGGAATGGGGCACGCTGGCCGGCCGCTCCGGCACCTTGATCAAACAGGGCACGCCGTATCTGGCGAATCTGGAACAATCGCTGCGTCGATAACGTTCGCCGCGCCCGCAACTGGCGCGGCGCGATGCAAGGAGCAGTTCGTGGCCAATGCCAAAGTCGCCGATTTCAGCCTGCCCACCAACGGGGGCGGTACCTTCAAACTGTCCGAGCACAAGGGCAAAATCGTGGTGCTTTACTTCTACCCGAAGGACAGCACGCCCGGCTGCACGACCGAGGGGCTCGATTTCGCGGCGCTACACAAGCAATTCCTGAAAGCCAATGCGGTCGTCGCCGGCGTGTCGCGCGACAGCGTGAAGTCGCACGACAACTTTTGCAGCAAACAGGGTTTTCCGTTCCCGCTGATCTCCGACAGCGAAGAAACACTCTGCACCCAGTTCGACGTGATCCACATGAAGAACATGTACGGCAAACAGGTGCGTGGCGTCGTCCGCAGCACCTTCGTCATTGGCGCCGATGGCAAGCTTGCGCACGAGTGGCGCGGCGTCAAGGTGGCCGGTCACGCGCAAGAGGTGCTGGACTTCGTCAAGACGCTGGCTTGAACCGCGCCTGACTTGCACGGCCCACGCGCGCTAATCGACAAATCCCCATGCGCGTTGTCGTCCTCGGCGCCTACGGTCTGATCGGCAGCGCCGTGGTGCGCGAGTCGCTTGCCCATGGCCATGAGGTCATCGGCCTCGGCCGCAATATTGCTCAGGCATCGCAGGCACTTCCAGCGGTGCAGTGGCTGCGTGGCGACCTTGCTGACCTGACCACCGCTGATGCATGGACACCACTGCTTCGAGGCTGTAAACCCGACGCGATCGTCAACTGTTCCGGTGTGTTGCAGGACGGGCCGCGCGACGATGTATTCGTCATTCAGTCCGATGCTGTTCGCGCCCTGATTGCCGCGTGCGAGACGTTGGCAATCCGCCGCTTTGTCCAGATTTCTGCGACGCGAGCCACCGCCGACGCCGATACCGGCTTCATGCGCAGCAAGGCGGCTGCCGACGCCGCGCTGGCGACCAGCACGCTCGATTGGTGGATCCTGCGCCCGGGTCTCGTGCTTTCGCCGCAGGCCTACGGCGGCAGCGCGCTGCTGCGAGCGCTGGCAGCAATGCCACTGGTGTTGCCAATCGTCCACGCTGACTGCACAGTACAGACGGTGGCCGTCACCGACGTGGCGTCGGCCGCTCGCCAATGTCTCGATGGCGTTGTGCCGACGGGGCGTCGCTTTGATCTCGTTGAGGCCGATACCCACACCTTCGCTGAAGTGGTGATGCAACTGCGCGCCTGGCTGGGCTTGCCGCCGGCGCCCATGCTGCGCCTGCCGGATGCCCTCGCGCGCCCGGTGGCCCGGATCGCTGATGGTCTCACCTGGCTGGGCTGGCGTTCGCCGCTGCGGACGACGGCGATGCGGGAGATCAAACACGGCGTGCTTGGCGACAGCACGGCGTGGCAGGCGACGACTGGCACGCGACTGCTGACTCTTCGCGAGACGCTGCAACGGATGCCTGCCACCGTGCAAGAGCGCTGGTTTGCGCGGTTGTTTCTGCTCAAACCCTTGCTGGTGCTGACGCTCGCGGCGTTCTGGTGTACCACCGCCGTGATCGCTGTCGCGAATCCGCGGCCGGCACTCTCACTGCTCGCTGCTGCCGGCATCGAAGGCATCGCAGCGCAAGCCGTTGTGTTCGGTGGCGCTGCTGTCGATGCGCTGTTGGGCCTGGCGGTGCTGCATCGGCGCACTCTGCGTGCCGCCGCGCTTGCAATGGTGGCGGTGACGGTGGGCTATCTGGTTGGCGGCACGCTGCTGCTGCCGTCACTCTGGCTGGATCCACTGGGGCCGCTGGTTAAACCCATCCCGGCCGCAGTGCTGGCGCTGGTGCTGCTGGCCATCGCGGACGACCGCTGAAATGGACGTCACGGCCATTGATCTGCTGCGCTGGTTGCATGTGATTGGCGCCACCGTGCTGCTTGGCACTGGCAGCGGCATCGCGTTTTTCATGTGGATGGCGCACCGCACTGGCGACGCCCGGCTGATCGCTCACGTCGCCGGGACGGTGGTAATCGCCGACACCGTATTCACGGCAACAGCGGTCGTACTGCAACCGATCACAGGCGCGCTGCTGGCACAGGTCACCGGCTGGCCTCTCAGCACCGGCTGGATCGTGCTTTCGCTGGCGCTCTACCTGGTGACCGGGGCATTCTGGCTTCCGGTCGTCCGGATCCAGATTCGCCTGCGCAATCTCGCCCGCGAGGCGGTGCGCACGGCAACACCACTACCAGCCCAGTACACGCGGCTGTTCCGCATCTGGCTTGCCTGCGGCGTGCCAGCGTTTGCGGCGGTGCTCACCATCCTCTGGCTGATGCTGAAACGGCCCGGCATCGTGCTGTAGCAGCGTTTGCAGCTCGCAGCCATTGCGCCCCCAACCAGGACCAGCGGCTGCCAGCTCTCACGTCAGCACTGAAGCAAACAGCTTTTCGGTGAAAGTCCCATACGAACCGGGCTCAGCGAGCAATTTACCCGATTATCGACATTCGGCAATTTTTGGTGGTAAGCCCATATTCGATAATGGTTTCAGTAAAAAGCTGAACCGTCTGCCGCCGCTACTTACTGCCCCGACCCCTTCTGCAGGCTGAACTGGTCGTAGCCAGTTTCCTTCACGCGCCCGTCGGCGGCGTAGGTCACGTCGAAATAGAGATCCTCGCGGCCGTTGTTGAATTTGTACTTGTGGGTCAACTCGTTCGGCGTCATGCCGAAGCGCTGTTCCTTGCTGTTGCGGCCGAGAATGCGGCGCACTTCGGTGATGGTCATGCCCGGCTGGATGCGCTTGAAGTTGGCCTCGGTCAGCACCTGGTCGATCCTTTCCAGCGTACCCTGCGCGTTTACCGTCATCATGTAGGTGCGCACGCCTTCCGGGCCAAGCGGATACTCCCAGACTTCGCGGTCGCCCTCGCGGTAGACGCTGGCCGGCTCGCCCATCTTCTGCTTCATGTCTGCAACTGTGGATTGGCCCGGCTGCAATTCGCCAGTGGCGACGCGATCACAGGCAACGAGCAGCAGCAGGCCGGACAAAAGGCTCACGGCAATCCCCCTGTTGAAGGCTCTGACAGCAACATTCATGTGTTAAAGCACCTTTCGCATATCCCGGTGCGGAATATCGCAGTCCAGGTACTCATCGCCCTCTGCGACAAATCCGAATTTTTCGTAGAAACCCACGGCGTGGGTTTGCGCTGACAGAACGACTTCGCGATCACCGCGTTGACGAGCCCGCTCCATCAAGTGCTCCATCACCAGCGCACCAACGCCCTGCCCGCGCCACGGCTTGCGCACGGCCATGCGCCCGATATGACCGTCCGGCAGCAAACGCCCGCAGGCAGCGGCCTGTCCGTCTGACCACGCAATGGCGTGAATCGACAGCGGATCGTTGTCATCAATTTCAGACTCTGCTGGTACGCCCTGCTCCTCGACAAACACCTCGAAGCGTATGGTCTTCAGCGTAGCAGCATCATCCGGCCAGGTGGCCGTTTTGACTTTGAAAGTGGCGGGCATGGACTTCATGTGACGGTCGAGATTTCGTTTGTCGGAAAAGAATTTTTTCAACCGCGCTGCCGACGCATCAGCACAAACGCCGCCGATGACGTGTCGGGCATGATGGTTGAGCCGATCATTGGCGAACAGATCGGTCACGCTGCCAGCGGCGCCGAACTTCGGGTCCGGCGCGCCCCACACCACGCGGCTAACGCGCGCATGCAGCAGCGCGCCGGCACACATCGCGCAGGGCTCGACGGTGGTGTACACGGTAGCACCGGGTACGCGGTAGTTATTGATCTGGCGGAAGGTTTCGCGCAGCGCGACGATTTCGGCGTGCGCCGTCGTGTCGCCATCGCGGATAACGCGGTTCATGCCGCGACCGACAATTTGTCCAGCCACCACGACCACCGCACCAATCGGCACTTCTCCTGCAGCGGCGGCTTCGTCGGCCAGCGCCAGCGCCTCAGTCATGAAGCGCCGATCCTCAGCACTCGCTGCTGCTGGCGACATGGCCGACGTCACAGACCCAGCCGCTCCATCCAGTGCCCCAGCGCCTGCTCGTCAGGCGTACCGGCGGCGTAGCCCACCTTCATCATCGCGTGCGCCTCCTTGCGATGCTGGTTCAACTTGAATTTGCCCTCAAGTCGCGCCACCGTCATGCGGAACGCGGCAATGGCGCCAAGCATCGTCTCCTGAAATTTTTCGTCGAGATTCATCCACTGCTGGGCGTAATGCGGCTCATGCAATGCGATCAGCGACTTCAGTAACGCGTCCTTGCGATGTGCCTCGGTGATCTCCTCGACTGGCCCATACGCGTGCACCGCGATGTAATTCCAGGTCGGCACTCGTTTGAGATCTGGGTAGACCTTGGGGGAGAGGTACGCGTGCGGCCCCAAAAACGCCATCATCGACGCCCGCCCATCACGCAACATCGCCACCTGCGGATTGGCACGGGCCAGGTGAAAGTGCAGTGCAACCGTACCTTCAGTGTCACTGACAACCACTGGCAGATGCGTAGCGAATGGCACGCCATCGGCGTCGGCGCTGGTCAACGTAGCAAAGCTGTGCTCGCGCATGACTTCAAGCGTCAACGCACGATCAGGAGATTCAAAGTGTTTCGGCAGATACATGCGGCAGAGCTTAACCGATCGTTTAACGTGCCCGCCGCCCCACCGCAATCAGTGCAACGGTGAGCAATGCAACAACTGTCATCGCCGGCTCGATCGCCTCGCCAAGCAACAGTGCTGCAAAGCCGAGCGTGAAGAACAGTTGCAGCAACTGCACCTGGCTCACCCGCGCGATGCCACCGAGCGCAAGACCGCGATACCAGAAGAAGAAACCAATCCACTGACTCATCAGCCCGAGGTAAACAAAGGCGCCCCATACCGCGATACCCGGAGCAGCGGGCTGCGTTGGTGCGCTCCACCAGGCGACAGCAAGCGTGCCGGGCAAGCCGAGAATCAGAGCCCAGGAAATCGCCTGAGGTCCGGTCAGGTAACGGGTCGCGATGGCACCGCTGGCATAGCCGAGACCACCGAGCAGCACACTCACCAGCATCAATGCGTCTTCGGCATGCAGGTTACCGTGCGCCCGCTGCCAGGCGTAGCCGCAGACCAGCAGGGTGCCAGCCACTGCACAGGCCCAGAACGCACGCGACAGCGACTCGCGGTTGAGCCAGGCTCCGATGACGGCAGTGGCAAGCGGAAGGATGCCATTGACCACCGCCGCGTGGCTGGCCGGCACCGTTTGCAAGGCAATCGTATTGAGCAACGGCCAGCCAAACACGATACCGACGGTGGCTCCAAGCAACGGAATCCAGGCCCGCCGCTCCGGCCACCTTGCGCGCGTGACGAGCAGATAGACAACGCCGGCCAATGCAGCCAGCACCGCCCGACCCGCCCAGACGAACCAGGGCGACAGCACATCGCCGGTCATCGCAATGCGTGTCATCGGCATCGTGAGACTGAAGATCAGTACACCGATCAGCCCGAGCAACAGGCCGGAAGATTGGGGGGTCAAGATGATTTTCTGGTTGTTCGATATATCGAACAACTATACGTCAATAGATCCACGCATGCCATTCAACTACGGCATAGACCGTGTGACTGGCAAGGTAATGGCCAAAGAAACTACCGTTTCGCGGCTCGCGGTGGCGAGTGAATCACCAGCAACCATTCAGCGCGTTTGGGGCCGGGGTTGTGGATGGAGTGTTCGACGTCGGCGCTGAACTGGGCTGCATCACCGGTCGCCAGTTTGAACTCGCGCTTGCCAACCGTGACGTCAACCTTGCCGGCCAGCACCACGATGTGCTCCTGGGTACCGGTGGCGTGGGCCGGAAAGTGCCCGGTCGTCTTGCGTGGTGGCAGGCTGTTATGCACGATTTCCACCAGTGCATCGGGGCTCACGGGCGACAGCGTGCGGCGAGTGAGTCCGCTCTTCGGGTCCTTGAAAATTGGCTGCTCGGCCAATTGCTGGATGTGCACCGGTGGCCCCATGTCCCCGCGCAGCAGTGACGACAGTGATACCGTCATCCCCTCCGCGAGCTTGGCCAGCATCACCGCAGTCGGACTCGTCAGGCCGGCTTCAATGCGGCTGACCACTGATTTGGAAACGCCTGCCCGCTTGGCCAGATCCGACAACGAGAGCTGCTGCAGCTCCCGCGTCGTTTTGATCGTACTGCCGATACCTTGCGCTACCTTCAGCGCAGTACTAGCGTTGGTTGCCAGATCGGTCGCAGTACGCATCACCGCGAGCGCAGTGCCTAGCGCTGAGCTCGACCCCGACTTTGATTTGGTTGCCATTCCACCCCTCCCGCATTGCGTTGGTCCGATCGCGCGATCAGACCACCGCATTATTCACGGGAGACGGAATTACTCAATGTCTGCCGCAGGTGCAACGCCGCCGCCGGCGTCGCCGCCCTTGCCGCCACCATTGCGGCCACGGCGCCGGCGATTGCGGTTATTGCCACGATTGCCCTGCCCCTGACCGGACGGAGGTTGATAGCCTGGTGCCACGTTACCGTTCACCTCGCCATTGCGACCGCGTTTGACCTTGTTGCCAGGCGTTCGTTGCCGGCGCCCGGCCGGCTGCATTTCGGTCGCCCCGCCAAAGCCGGGGAATTGCTGCTGCGTCAGCGAGGCTGCGGCGCCCGGCGCGCCGCCACGGCCGCGCTTGTTGCGACCGCCCTGGCCAGCACCGCCGCTGCCTGCATTGCGACCGCGGCGCCCCTGCCCCATGCCGGCATCGACCGGCGCCCCCGTCCAGATCGCCTCGTGCTCGGTCGCAGAGCGCATCGGGCCCAGCGGTTGTTGCGGCAGCTTGTTACGGCCACCAAAACGGGCCGCCTTTTCGAGCTTTTTCTTGGAACGCAGGCCGACCGATTCGAGCACGTTGAACGTCTCGGCCTCGTCGAGCAGCTTGAACTGGCCGCGCTTGAGCCATGACGGCATCTGCACGCAGCCGTAGCTGGTACGGATCAGGCGGCTCACCGTCAGTCCCAGATGCTCAAACATGCGGCGCACCTCGCGGTTGCGGCCTTCGTTGAGCGTCAGGCGATACCAATGGTTGGCGGCGTCGCTGTCACGATCGATGCGGTCGAGCGAGAGGCAGCGCGCCGGTCCGTCTTCAAGCTCAATGCCATCCATCAGCTGGTCTTCCTGCTCGGGGGTGAGCTCACCGAGCACCCGCACCGAGTATTCACGCAGGATCTCGTAACGAGGATGCATGAAACGGTTGGCCAGTTCACCGTAGGTCGTGAACAGCAGCAGGCCTTCCGAGTTGAAGTCGAGGCGGCCAATGGCGATCCACTTGCCGTGATCCGGCTTCGGCAGACGATCAAACACGGTGTCGCGCTGCTCCGGATCGTCCCGGCTGACAATCTCGCCCGCCTGCTTGTGATAAATCAGGATGCGGGGCTTGTCGTCACCGAGCTTCACCGCCACCTTGCGGCGCTTGACGTGCACGCGGTCCTTCTCGTTCACCACCTGACCAACGTGTGCCTTGACACCGTTGACCTCGACCTCGCCGGCCTCGATCAGCGCCTCCATGTTGCGTCGGGAGCCGAGGCCTTGCTGGGCCAGCACCTTGTGCAGCCGCTCACCGTCGCGCTCGCCGTGTTCATTGACGCCCGATACCGGGGCTGCAACTGAAGCGCCTTCCGGCAACGACACCGGATTGCCGTCGGCATCAAGCTGCGGAGCCGCGAACTGTGGCGTGCGCTGCCCATTGCGATCCCGCGGATTGCTGCGTTTATCGCGGCGGTTGCGGTTGCGTCGTGCCGAGCGATCCATCGGGCGGTTCGGGTCACCGAAAGCGCCGGGATTGGGGCCACCGGGTCGTGCATCGCCGCCTTCGCCGTCTGCCTCGCCAGCCGCCTCGCCATCGACGCCAGGTGAGAAAGCAGCTCCAGCCGTAGCGCCATCCGGCTGGTCGCCGGCGGCGGCCGATGCTTCCGGTCGCGGGCCGCGCTGGCCGTTGTTGCGGCCACGGCCACCACGACGGTTGCGGCGTGGTCCGCGTGCGCGTTGCTGGCCGTGCTGATCGCCTGTGCCTTCAGCGCCTTCCGCACCCTCGTGCCGCTGCGCTCCGTGGCTCTCGCCAGCGCTGCCAGGATTGGCGGTCACATCATCGCCGCCGCCGCTGGCGACTGGCCGCGCCGGCGCTGCATCGGCCCCAGCGGTCTGGCCTGCGTCCTGTTTGGGCGTGCGGGGGCGTCGCTGCTGCGGGCGAGCATCGCGACGCATCTGATTGCGCTCCTGCTGCTTCTGCTTGCGCGCAAAGGCAGGATCAATGTTGCCGTTGACATCACCAGGTTCGTGATCGTTGTAGTCGCTGTCTTGCATATCGTTCATATCAGTGGACCGTCGGCGAAGCGGGCTGGGTCATGGCATCTCCATCGGAAATTTCGAACAGCGCCGCGTCGGCGCTCTCCGGCAGAGCTGGCGGCGTGTCCGGCGCCGCCGGTGCCAGCAGGTCATCGCTTTCGTTCACGTCATCGATGCGCCCCTGCTCGGGGTACACCGGCTCCTGCGGTACCTCCGGCAACTCGAGAGCCGGGTGCGCATCGAGCTCCGCCAGCGGTGGCAGTTCGGAAAGCGATCGCAACGAAAGATCGTTGAGGAAAGATTTGGTGGTCGCATACAGCGCCGGGCGCCCCGGCGTATCCTTGTGACCGATCACTTCGATCCAGCCACGATCCTCCAGCGCCTTGAGGATATTGGTGGATACCGCGACACCGCGAATCGCCTCAATTTCGCCGCGCGTAGCCGGTTGCCGGTAGGCGATGATGGCGAGCGTTTCCAGCACCGCACGCGAATACTTCGGCGGCTTTTCCGGTGTCAGACGGTCAATGTGGATCTGCATCTCCGTCCGTGTTTGAAAGCGGTAACCGGACGCCACCTGCACCAGTTCGATGCTGCCCCGCTCCTTCCACTCGGCCGTCAGGTCGGCCAGCAGCAGACGCACGGTCTCGGTGGGAACCGGCGGATCGAAAACCTTGATGATTTCGTCGAGAGGTACGGGCTCGTGGCTGGCCAGCAAGACACCTTCGAGTACGCGTTTGGCGTGGGTGAGTTCGTCCAATGAATGCTCATCGAAAAGTAACGCAACGCTCTGCCGCCGTTGCTTGCGGACCCCACTGAGGCCAGTCATGGCCCCATCAACAAAAAAGCGCGAAAGCCTTGTTGCTACAGCACTTCGTCATTGGCCGCATCGGTGCCCTGCTCGGGTGAGGCCGCAACCATCACCCCGCCATCGCTGGCGAGCTGCACATAAATGGGGCTGTAGGGTTCAGTTTGCGCGACCGAGATCAGTCGTTCGCGCGCCAACTCCAGGATCGCGAGGAAGGTGACTACCACCAGCGATACGGTGGCCGTTTCCTCGAACAGTTGTGTGAATTCTACATGCAGACCGGGTTTCAGGTGGCGCAGCAGATGACTCATGCGCGCCCGGACCGACAGCTCGTCGCGCGAAATCAGATGGGTCTTGTTCAACTTGGCACGCGCCAGGATGCTCGCCCAGGCACGCCGCAGATCTTCAGGCTCGACGTCTGGCAGGCGTAACGCCGCCGTCTTTTCGACCATGACCTGCACGATGGCGTAGTCGCGCTCCGCCTGCGGCAGTTCATCCAGCCCGGCTGCTGCCAGCTTCATTTGTTCGTACTCGAGCAGGCGACGGACCAGCTCTGCGCGCGGATCGGCCTCCTCTGTCTCGGCCTGTGGCGGCCGCGGCAACAGCATGCGCGACTTGATCTCGATCAGCATCGCCGCCATCAGCAGGTATTCCGCTGCCAGCTCGAAGCGCTGCGAGGATTTCATCTTCTCGACGTATTCCAGATACTGGTGCGTCAGCGCCGCCATCGGGATGTCGAGGATGTTCAGGTTCTGCTTGCGGATCAGGTAGAGCAGCAAGTCAAGCGGCCCTTCGAAGGCGTCGAGGAACACCTCCAGCGCCTCCGGCGGGATGTAGAGGTCCTTCGGCATCTCGGCCATTGGCTGGCCATAGATGCGGGCCAGCGCGTGATCGGCCGCGACAGCGGCTGCGGCGGTATCGGGCGCTGGCAACGGGGACTCGGTGACTACATCCATCGGAACTTTTCTTGTTGCAAACTCAAATCAGGTCTTGGTGGCACCGTGGGCTAGGCGGCCTTCATCTGCCGGATCAGCGTGGGGCCGACTTTGGCTTCGACGGCATCCTGCACTTCCTTGCGCAACCCCATCGCAAACGCGAACTCGGCGGCAACAAACAGCGGGCCAATAATCAAACCGCTCAAATCATCGACAAACGCAGGCTTGCGGCCTTCGTAATAGTGGCCAACAAACTGGAAGACCCAGCCGACCACGAACATCCCGATGCCCCAGCCGAGCCATGCTGGCGTGCTTGCCCCTGCAATGAGTTGCCCAAGCCAGAGGCAGGCAAGCAGGAAAACCGTCATCGCTACGCCAAAACGCAAATCAAGCCGCAGGTAGAACAGCGCCGTGAGTGCAACCGCAAACAGCGCTGGCGAGATTGCCACACCGTCGAGATGCATCAACACCGGCCGCGAAAGCAGAATCGCCACTGCCGCAACGATCATCGGGATGCCAACGAAGTGCGTCGCGATGTTGCGCTTGTCGCGATGGTACGCGGCATACTGGCTCAGGTAGTCTACAAATGACTTCATCGGGACCTCCTATTGATGCAGACTTCGGAACGGTGTGACGATACGCATGAGGTTGACGGACACCCGTGCGAGCGCTCGGGTTGTCTGCCTGAAAAACAGGCGGCGACAGTACTCGTTGCGCTTCGCCGCGATCGGCAACTTTGCCATCAGCCGCGTTCATGAGACCAGGCCCACGCACACCGACATCGGACCTTCGACCTAGACCTTGGCCAGTCCCATCGCCTGGCGCACTTCAAGCATAGTCGCTTCCGCTGCCTCACGCGCGCGCACGCAACCCGCTGCGAGCACCTCTTTCACATAACCGGGCTTGGCCTCGATCTCGCGGATGCGCGCCTGCATCGGCGCCAGCTCGGCGTTTACGGCGTCAATCACCGGCTGCTTGCATTCAAGGCAGCCGATGCCGGCCGTGGTGCAGCCCTGGCGCACCCAGGCCTTGGTGTCGTCGTTCGAATAGACCTGATGCAGCGTCCACACCGGGCAATCATCGGGGTTGCCAGGATCGGTGCGGCGCGCCCGCTTCGGGTCGGTTGGCATGCGCTTGATCTTTTGCTCCACCGCAGCCGGCGGCTCACGCAGATCAATACCGTTGCCGTAGCTCTTGCTCATCTTGCGGCCGTCGAGACCGATGATCTTCGATGTCGGTGTCAGTAGCGCCTGCGGCTCGGGCAGGATGGTCTTGCGGGCGCCGGTCAGGAATGCCTGCAACATGTCTTTCTCGGCGTTCGAAAGCGACCCGGCGGCGGCGACCAGTGCCTTGGCCTGTGCCAGCGCTTCGGCGTTGCCATCCTGGTTGTAGGCGGTCTTCATCGCCTCATACCGCTTGCCCAGTTTGCCGCCAAGCTTCTTCACTGCAGCCGCTGCTTTTTCTTCAAACCCCGGCTCGCGGCCATAGATGTGGTTGAACCGCCGCGCGATCTCGCGGGTGATCTCAAGGTGCGACACCTGATCCTCACCGACCGGTACATGTTGTGCGCGATAGACCACGATGTCGGCCGCTTGCATCAACGGGTAGCCCAGAAAGCCGTAAGTGGTGAGATCCTTCTCTTTCAGGTTTTCCTGCTGTTCCTTGTAGGTCGGCACCCGCTCCAGCCAGCCGAGCGGCGTGATCATGCCCAGCAGCACCGTGAGCTCAGCATGCTGCGGGACCTGACTCTGCAGGAAGATGGTGCACTGGTTCGGGTCGAGCCCGGCCGCCAGCCAGTCGGTCACCATGTCGAAGGTGGACTGCTCGATGACACGCGGGTCGTCGTAGTGACTGGTCAGGGCGTGCCAGTCGGCCACGAAATAGAAACACTCATGCTGCGACTGCAACGATACCCAATTCTTGAGGGCGCCGTGATAGTGGCCGAGGTGCATGAACCCGGTCGGGCGCATGCCAGAGAGAACGCGGTCTTTGGACATGGGATTGACTAGAGTCCGACCAACGCGCCGAGCGTTTGGTAGACGATTCGATAAAGCGGATACATGATCGTGCCCAGCACGCCGACGACGGCGAGCCCGAGCACAATGAACAAGCCGTACGGTTCAAGGCGTGAGTACTTGTATGACAGCGGCCCTGGCAGCAGCCCAGCCACGATGCGCCCACCATCCAGCGGCAGGATTGGCAACAAATTGAGCACCATCAGCCCGACGTTCCAGGCGACACCTGCCTTGGCGATGGCGTTGATGGCTGATGCATCCGACACCTTAAGCACAATCGCCCAGCCGATCGCCATGACGAAGTTGGCGAGCGGGCCAGCGGCGGATACCCAGATCATGTCGGTCTTCGGATTGCGCAGATTATTGAAGTTCACCGGCACCGGCTTGGCCCAACCAAAGAAAAAGCCGCCAATCGCCAGCGTCAATGCCGGCACCAGCAACGTGCCCATCGGGTCGATGTGCCGAATCGGGTTCAGCGAAATGCGCCCGAGCATTTCGGCGGTGCGGTCACCGAACATGCGTGCGGCGTAGCCATGCGCAGCCTCGTGCAGCGTGATCGCAAGCAGTAGCGGGATCGCATTGACTGCGAGCACGTAGATGATGTTGTCCATTGATCCGATTTTACGGGGCTCGAGCAACGATGCCGCCGATACCGCAAATACCGCCGAGCCGCGACGACTCTACACCTCTGCGATCATCCGCAGCAGCATCAAATCGGCCGCCTTCGTCACAAAGAAAAAGCCGCGTCGCTTTCGCGACTGCGGCTTTCAAGGTGTGTGCCTAACAGGGAGAAATCAACCAGACCGAAATCAGAACTTGTGACGCAGCGAGAACTGGAACGAGGTTGCGTCCTTGCCGCCGTACGCCGTCACGCCGCCGAGGTAACCATTGCCGCCGGGCAGCACCTGCGCATTGGCATTGTTGTTCACCTGTGTGACAACGGCGTTAAGGTCGGTGCGCTTGGACAGCGGGTAGGTGTAGGCGACGCCGTACGAGGTCACGTCAGCATTGGTGGCGCGGCGGTCGTCAACCTGCGAGTAACCGGCCGTCAGCGTACCAACGCCGAGCGGAATGCGGGCACCAACGTGGTAAAGCCGCACATCCTGCATGAAGCGCGGCAGGATGCCAGTGTCCACCAGCACCGAAGGCACGCCACCAGCAATCAAGCCAGCGCGCAGTTCAGGCGCCGACGAGCCGTTGGGTTCCTTGATCAAGCCATACATCGCAAACAGGTTGGCGAGGCCGAAGTCGTAGTTGGCGCCGGCGACCAGCGTGTTCAGTGACTTTTGCCCGGCGCTGTTGGTGCGCTCGTTGTAGCCAATACCAGCGCCCCACTTGCTCGTCTGATAGCCGCCGTTGATGCCGACCAGACGACCGTTCTTGGTGCCGGAACTCAGCTCGCCAAAGGCGTAGTAGGCCGAACCATAAAAGTTGTTCAACTCGATGCGATACATCACCGAATTGCTCTCGCGGATATCAACGCCAGCCGGAATGGAGATCAATTGGCCAGGCGACGCAGCCGACGCGTTGGCGAATGCGTCATAGCGATTGCTGATTTCGAACGCCGGCGTGTACTGGCGCCCGGCGAGGATGGCGCCGAACGGCGTGACCATGCCAACGAACGCCTGCCGGTCAAACAGACGGCCAGGCAGATTGACGCCAAGCTGGCTGCCGACGGCGGAATTGAGCGCGGCCTGCACTGCGGGCGGCAGACCTGCGGTCAGCCGGTCGGGCAGCTGCGTGCCGGACATCGGACGATTGCTGAGACCGCCGGTATCAGCCTCAAACCGGCTCTCAAGCACAAACATCGCCTTGTAGCCGTTACCGATGTCCTCAGTGCCACGCAGGCCCCAGCGTGAGCCTTCCATGATGCCGCTGGCGAGGCTGGTGTGATCGCCGCCCTTGACGCCGGTGACATGCTGCACGCCGACATCCACGATGCCGTAGAGCGTGACGTTGGCAGTCTGTGCAAGCGCCTGCGACACCGCGAGCGAAAGCGGCAAAACCGCGAAAGCGGCGAGCGCGCGCGACGTGCTGACGAATTGAGCGTTGCGATTCATGAATCCTCCTTGTTGCATGGCGGGGGGCCACTCGCGCGGTCGCTTGCCAGCCGGTTGTCACTCGCGCCTCGATGGCGGGAGCGAATTTCGACTGCGGCTCGGCGGTGGCCTGATTGCCAGCAATTGTGTACTGAAACCTCGTTGGCCGGGGAATTTCTGTGTCGCTCCGGCAAGCCATCGCCCGCCTGCTGTTGCGACCTCGCAACCGCGATGCGTTTCAATCGCCGTGAAGCGAAAACCGTGCAGGCGTCGAAGCTCATCCGGGGCGGCCGAAATGTCCGGTGACAGGTCTGTACCTACGTATGGCTTTGGCGTGAAAGCCCCATTGCATATGGGCTCAATGGTCGAATCGGCATAAGTCGGTTTTTGACAATTCAGGCTTCCAGGCCCGATAAAAAGGTCATTTCCCGGAAAAGATGCTGCTATGACGATCCGACAATTTGACTGGCCTCGCGCCGTCATCCTCGCGGCGATACCGCTTTATTTATGCAACCTAGATGCATTTGACGCCGGTCAACCCGTATAATGCAATCCAGTTGCAATAAATACTCGCAGTGAATACCAAGCTTCGTGTGCGCTCTGCGGGCAACAACAAATGAAGTCTGAGCGAATCCCACTTGTCACCTGCCAATCCGGCGGATCATTCCATCGTCGCCGTCGCATGCTGTCGGGCGCAGCAATCCTGGCGACTCTCGGCGGCGGCATCTGCGTGGCGCAAAGTGTCCCCGAAAGCCCAGCACCCTCAACAGCCGCGCCGCCCGCCGACAAGGTGCAGCGGCTCATTCTGAGCGCCTCACCCTTCGCTGGCCAGGACGATTTGCAAGCGACTCAGCCAAGCGCCGTCGTTGGGCGTGAAGCGCTGACGCGGGATCGTGCCGCAAGCCTCGGCGACACCCTCGCCACCCAGCCCGGCGTGCAGTCCACGGCGTTTGGCCCAGGTGCCTCGCGGCCGATTATTCGCGGCCTCGATGGTCCGCGCATCAAGACCGCAGAGAACGGCGTTGGCTCGCTCGATGTCGCCAGCATCAGCCCCGACCACGCGGTGTCGTCAGAAGTGCTTGGCGCGCGGCAAATTGAGATCCTGCGTGGCCCGGCAACCTTGCTCTACGGCTCTGGCGCCATCGGTGGTCTGGTGAATGTCGTGACCGACCGCATCCCGCAGGTGCATAGCGATGGCACCCGCCTGCTTGCGGACTTGCGCGGCTCCACCGCCGAGCGCGCCCGCGACGTCGGCGCGCAGTTGCGTAGCAGCGCCGGACCGCTGGCATTCACCGGTGAATTCTCTGATCGCCGCAGCGATGACTACGCCACGGCGCACGCAGGTCGTCTCGCCAATTCCGACACGGCAGCACGCAACGGCAGCATCGGCGCCTCATGGATTTTTGACAACGGCTACGTCGGCATTGGCGGCAACCGCTTTGAGAGCGAATACGGCATTCCATCGAGTGACCGGCCGCGCATTGATCTCGCCCGCAATCGCGTCGAAGTCAATGGCGAGTTCAGCGGCATCGCTGGTCTGGAACGGCTTCGCTTTGCCGCAGCCAGTAACCACTATCGCCACGCCGAGATCGAGGCCAGCGGTGATGTTGGCACCGTGTTCCGCAACAACGGCAACAGCGTGCGCTTTGACATGCAAACACAGCCGCTCGCAGGCTTTCGAACAGTCGTTGGTCTTGACGTTGAACGCGCCCGATTTTCTGCCGTTGGTGAGGAAACCATCGTCCCACCCACCACGACGCGCAATCTGGCGCTGTTCGCCGTCACTGAGCGGCAAGTCAATGTGGGCGCCTTTAGTGGCCGTCTTGAACTTGGCGGCCGCATTGAGCGTGTCGCGCATTCGCCGGATGCCGGACAGGCGTTGCCATCGCGCCGCTTTTCGCTGATGAGCTCGGCGATTGCCTACCAGTTTCAACTCGACGAGGCCAGCGCGCTGACGGCGTCGTTCACCCATGCCGAACGAGCGCCGGGCATCGAAGAGCTGTACTCAAAGGGTGCCCACATCGCCACGCTGACCTACGACCTCGGCAACCCGGCGCTTGCCAAAGAGCATTCGCAGAATTTCGACCTGTCCTACAAACTGCAGCGTGATGCCTGGAGCCTGCGCGCGTCAGCCTTCCGCAATGATGTGAGGGACTTCATCTACGGCGCCAGCGTCGATCACAACGGTGACGGCGTCGCCGACCGTGTGAACGCCGAAGGCGAACTGGTGACGGGCGCCGAACTGCTGAAGCGCGAGTTCCGCAACGTCAACGTGCGCTTCACCGGTGCGGAGCTGTCCGCCGCCTACGCGCCAGCGCAGGGATTCGGCTTCAGCGCGATGGCCGACACCGTGCGCGGCGTTGTTGCCGGGACTACCAGTTCAGGTGGCAGCAACAACAACCTGCCCCGTGTCAGCCCGACCCGCATCGGTGCCAAATTGACCTGGCGGGGTGGCAGCGACAGCGCGTGGTATGCCGACCTTGGCGCGACTCATGTGTTCACGCAGAATCGCGTTGCTGCCTTCGAAAGCGAAACATCGGGCTACACGCGCCTTGATGCGTCCCTCCGCTATCGCATGCGCTTCGCGGCCAATCGGCACGCCGATCTCTATCTGCTCGGCAGAAATCTGGGCAACCGCGACATCCGCGTACATACCTCGTTCCTGAAAGACGTCGCGCCGATGCCGGGGCGCAGCTTCTTCCTCGGCGTCACCGCGTACTACTGACCGACAGCTGCAGCGGTGATCGGCGACCACGAGCGGGCGACTTCGCTAATCGCCTCACGCAGCCAGCGTTGCGCGGCCAGCGCCTGTGCACGCCGGTGCCAGACCATGTCCACCCGCACCGGCGGCACCTCGAACGGCAGCTCCACCACCAGCAGTTCGTCCTGCATGCCGGTTGACGGCAAGAAGTGCCGTGGCAGCACTGTCAGCAGATCGGAGCCAGCCACGACACGACCGGCCGTGAAGAACTGGTTGACGGTGATCACCACCCGCCGCGTCCGATTAATCGCTGCCAGCGCCTCGTCGATAAAGCCAAACGGGCGCCCTGAAAAACTGACCAGCAGATGATGCGCTTCGCAATAGGCATCCAGCGTCAACGGCGAGGCGTTGAGATCGCGCACCAGTGGATGCCCGCGCCGCATCACACAAACGTACTCACCGCTGTAGAGCAGGGCATGCGAAAAATTGTCGGGCGTGCCGCTCTGCATGGTCTGCAAGCCAATCGCCGCGACCACGGCCGGGAAATAGCCCACCGCCATGTCCACCTCGCCCGCCTCCAGCAGCGCCCGCGGATCGCGCGTGGTGAGCGGCAGCACGCGCAGGCTGACGCCAGGCGCGGTCGCTTCAATGTGACGCACCAGTGGTGGCACCAGGATGGCGGCGGTGGCATCGGCCATCGCCAATACGAAGTTCTGCCGCGAGGTCGCCGGGTCAAATACCGCCGGCGCCACACTTGCCTGCAGGCTGGCGAGTGCCTCGCGCACCACAGGCCATAGAGCGATTGCTCGCGGCGTCGGCGTGACGCCGTAGCCCGCACGCACCACCAGCTCGTCGCCCAGCGCGTCGCGCAGACGGCGCAGCGCATTGCTCACTGCCGGCTGGGTCATCGCCAGCGAGGCCGCAGCCCGCGTGAGATTGCGGGCGGCCATCACCTCGTCAAACACGCGCAAAAGATTGAGATCGAGCGTGCGGAAATTGACGTCACTGGCGGCCATCCTCGCCCCTTCCATTCACCAATCGAATGACAAACATCATAAACATCAATTTGCAATATATCAGGGGATACCCTAGATTGCTGATGTCGCCACAAGCGATTCTTCGAAAGGACATTCACATGGTTATCCCATCCCACCCCACTACCCACGGCGGAGTCGAGCGCGTCATTGAGAGCGCCAGCGCCACAAGGAGCGTCCTCTCTGAAATCTTCTCGGCCAAACGGCTGCCGACTTACGTGCTCGGCGTCACCATCATGGCCGTGGTCACTGCCACCGAGCGTGCGCTGGATGCCGTGAGCACCGGTTTTGCCCTGGAATGGGCGATCCTGAGCGCGGTTGCGCTGCTCACCTTCGGCCTGCTCGCCGGCGTCATCCTGCGCGGCACCAAGGCAAGTCAAGGCTGGCTGGCAACTCGCGCCGCCGCGGCACGCGCCGAGCGAGCCGACCGCACGCTGTGGAACACGGCGCTACGCGACCCGCGAGTGATGAACGACATCCTCGTCGCCCAGGGCCGCGCCGACGCGCTGCGCGACGAAGCCGTGCCGGCGATGCGCACCAGCATGAGCGTGCGTGACGATGGCCTCGCCGCACTGGCGCCGTGGCCGCAGGCGACCCGCTACTACTAGGTCGTCTGCAGCGACAGCTGTAGCAAAAAGGGACAAGCCACCGCAAAGACGGCGGCGCCCTCCTCCTCGATGGGCCTTACAGCTTATGGCTGCAAGGCCCATTTCTTTTGGGCTTGGACGCCAAAAACCCAGGAAGTCGGCTTTAGGCGATTTATCAGCGTGAGCCCTTGGTTACCGGGCGTTTCCGTCAAAAGCTGTTGGTCCGATGGACTGGAGACTTACTTGGGCATCAGGGTTACCGGATCAATCGGCCGCCCCTGGCGACGCACCTCGAAGTGCATCTTGTTGTCGCCGCCACCGGCCACTTCAGCGAGCTTCTGACCGAGCAGCACGCGCTGCTGCTCTTTCACCTGCACCTTGTCAGCGTGGAAATAGACGCTGACCGTCTCCTTGGCGTGGCTGACCACGATCATCTGGCCGTAGCCGCGCGGCTCCTTGCCCACGTAGATAACCTTCCCGGTGGCCGCTGCCAGCACCGGAGCGCTGGCACTCGCCACAATATCGATGCCTTTCATCGGCGCCTTGTCGTTGAACTTGCTGGTGACGCGGCCAGTGACGGGCCAACTCCAGGTAATGCCGTCGCGCTCGGCGCCACCGCCCGTCTTCACGTCAAGATCGACCGTCGGCGCTGCGACCGCAGGCGCATTGGCGGGCGCCGCTGCGGTGGGAACGCCCGGCGCCGGGGTCGGACCGCCGGTGGCAACCGGCGCAGGCGCACTGGCCGGCGTGGCGGGGGACGGCGTGCCGTTCGGGACGACGGCGGATGGCGTCGTCCCTTCGCCGCGCTGCATGGCGGCCAATGCAGCATCGCTGTACGGCGCGCGCTGCGCTTTGGGATCACGCTTCAGCGGAGCTTCCACTGGCGTCACCGTCAGTGGCGGTGCGGCACCTGCCGCCGGGGCCGGCGCCGTGCTGGCGGCAGCAGGCAGCGGCTGGCCCTGAATCGCGCCCGCCGTCGGCGCCGCCGTCACCGTGGTGCCCGGCGCGGTGACCGCCGGTGCCGAGCCGAGCGGCGGCGTCAGTCGCAGCACCTGGCCGTCGCGCAGACCGCTGCCTGGCGGCAAACTGTTCCATGTCGCGAGCGTATTGGGATCGAGATTATTGGCGCGCGCGACGCCGTACAGCGTGTCACCCTTCTGCACCACATAGAACTGCGACCCGACGGTCATGCCCGGTTGCACGGGCGCCGGTGCGGAGACCGGGGCCGGCCGCGGCGGTGTCGGCGCACTGGCGACCGGACGCGCCGTGCGGTCAACCACCGGCGCCGGTGTGCTGGTGGTACAGGCCGCAAGCAGCACGGCGATTGCGCTGCCGAGCAGCGTCAGGGCGGGAGTACGTTGCATCACGATCCTGTCTATTCCTGTCCAGATTTGAGCGGCACGAATACCACGTCGTCGAAGGCCTGTTGCTGAAAACTTTCACCGTTGCGGGTGACCAGCGTCAGCTTCTGATGATCGGGCGAACCGAGCGGGATCACCAGACGCCCGCCATCGGCCAACAGCCCCGGCAGATTCGGCGGAATCGACGCCCCGCCGGCCGCCACCACGATGGCATCGAACTGTACGACGTTCGAGCTCGCTTCGCGACCGTCGGCATTGCGCACCTTCACGTTGTTCACGCCGGCTGCCGACAGCGTTTGCCGTGCCTTGGCAGCCAACGCACCGATACGCTCGATGGTGTACACCTCGCGCGCCAGGCGCCCGAGCACAGCGGCCTGATAGCCGCAACCACCACCAATCTCGAGCACCATGTCGAGCGCGCGACCGGAACGCGCCAGCTCGCAGGAGCGGGCAACGACGTAGGGCTGTGAAATGGTCTGACCGAACCCGATCGGCAGCGCCGTATCCTCGTAGGCACGGCTGGCGAACGCTTCTTCGACGAACAGGTGGCGCGGCACCTGGGCCATCGCCGCCAGCACCACCTCATCGCGAATGCCCTGCTCGCGCAGGCGTGTCACCATACGCAGCCGTGTGCGCTCGGACGCCATGCCAAGGCCGGCTGCCGAGCGCGAGAGCGATGCGCTCATGCCAGCCAGTTCGCCACGTGGCGCAGGTTGTCGTAACGGGTGAGGTCAATCAATAGCGGTGTCACCGACACACAGTTCTCGGCAATCGTGCCAAAGTCGGTGTCGGGTCCGGCGTCTGCCGCCTTGCCCGCCGGGCCGATACGCCAGACCTGCACGCCGGGCTCATGGTGATGATGGGTGCGCTCCACCGGCTCCGCCTGATGGCGACGCCCGAGCCGCACCACGCGCATGCCGGCGAGATCGTCTTCGGGCACGTCCGGCACGTTGACGTTGAGCAGCCACGGCATTGGCAGCGGCTTGGTCATGACCCGACGCACCAGTCCCGCCGCCACATGTGCCGCGGTGTCGAAATGCTTGCCTGGCTTGTGGGTGAGCGACATCGCAATGCCGGGGATACCGAGCAGATAGCCTTCCATCGCCGCGGCCACCGTGCCGGAGTAAATGGTGTCGTCACCAAGGTTGGAGCCGTTGTTGACGCCGGTCACGACCAGATCGGGCCGGAAGTCGAGCAGCCCATTGACGGCGATGTGCACACAGTCGGCGGGCGTACCCTCGACGTAGTAGCGCCGTTCGCCCGCCTCATGGATGCGTACCGGTTTGCCGACCGTCAGCGAGCTTGACGCCGCACTGCGATCGTCGGCGGGCGCCACGACGGCAACCTCGGCAATCGTCGACAGCGCTTTGACCAGCGCCAGAATGCCGGGCGCCTGATACCCGTCGTCGTTAGAAACTAGAATCTTCACGGACTCAAATTATAGAGAGCACCTCTTGCATCGAGCGCCCGGCGCCGTCGCGTATTCCCTGCTGCTGGTCGCTGTCGCGCTGCCGTTCGCCACTTTGTTGCGCGAAATGTTCGCCGCCGACGCCACCGGCGTATGGCTGCACTACGCCTCCACCGTGCTCCCCGGCTATGTCATCAATGCGGTTGTGCTTGGCGTCAGCGTGGCACTGTGCGCCAGCGTGATGGGGGTGGCGTGTGCGTGGCAAGTGGAGCGGCATGACTTTCCGCTGCGTGGCTTTCTCGCCTGGGCGCTGCTGCTGCCGATGGCGATGCCGGCCTATGTGGCCGCCTATGCGCTGACCGACTACTTTCAGTTCAGCGGGCCGGTGCAAAGCTGGCTGCGCGCAACTTTTGGCTGGAGCAAGGGCGACTACTGGTTCCCCGAGTTTGTATCGATGCCCGGCGCGATCGCTGCGTTCAGCCTGACGCTGTACCCCTACGTTTATCTGCTGGCGCGCACGGCGTTTGCCGAACGCGGCGCGGAACTCTTCGAAGCCGCCCGCACGCTCGGACTCAATCGCCGTCAGGCATGGTGGCGCGCCGCCTTGCCGGTCGCACGCCCCGCCATCGCCGGGGGTGCCTTGCTGGTAACAATGGAGACGCTTGCTGACTTCGGCACCGTGAGCTACTACGGCGTGGAGACACTCACCACCGGTATCTATCGCGCGTGGCAGAACATGGGCGATCTCGTCGCTGCGTCACAACTGGCGGCGCTGCTGCTGGCGGCGGTGATGCTGCTGGTGTGGCTGGAGCGTCGTGGCCGCGATCGCTCGCGCTACGCCAATGTGCGTGCGCGCGGCGAGCGCATGCGACCGCGCGTGCGGGGCATTGGCGGCTGGCTGCGCACAGCGATATGCGCCGTGCCACTGCTGTTTGGCTTTGTGTTGCCAGCGTTGCTGCTGCTGCGCCTGCTGGCGCGCGATTGGTCCAGCGTATCGGCGACCGCCGTGGCCACCTGGACGAGGAATTCGCTGTGGGTCGGCTGCCTCGCGGCGCTGGTGGTGGTGACGCTGACACTCATGCTCAACGCGCGCGCGCGGCTCGCCCGGGAAGTGTGGGCGCTGCGCGTGGAGCGCCTGCTGTCGTTTGGTTACGCGGTGCCAGGCGCGGTGCTGGCGATCGGCGTGCTGCTGCCGCTGACCTGGCTGGACGGGCGGCTGATTGACTGGAGCAAACAGTGGTTGGGCGTCAATCCCGGTTTGATTCTCACCGGCAGCGTGCTGGCGCTGGTCTACGCATCAAGCATCCGCTTTTACGGTGTCGCCGCAAGCGCGGTGTCGGCGGCCTATGCCCGGTTGCCGCTAAGCCTGGATGACAGCGCCCGCGTGCTCGGCGTGGTCGGCCGCGCAGCTTTCCTCCGCGTGCATTGGCCAGCCATCCGTCGCAGTGCGTTCGCCGGCATGCTGCTGGTGTTCATCGACACGCTGAAAGAACTGCCTGCGACGATGACGCTGCGCCCGTTCAACTTCGACACCCTGGCTACGCAAACCTATAACCTCGTCAAGGACGAGCGACTCGGTGAGGCGGCATTTCCGTCACTGCTGATCGTGCTGGCCAGCCTGCCCGCAGTTGCGCTGCTTGCCCGCGCCCAGTCCTCAAAGCCGTCACGACGCGACGACTAAGGTGCCCCCGCGCGTCTACCAACACACAACAATCAAATGAGCCTTACCCCCAAACTCACCCAACCGCTGCCATTGCTTGGCGGTCTGTCGCCACGCGACTTCATGCAGCAGCACTGGCAAAAGGCGCTGCGGCTGATGCCCGGCGCGGTGCCCGGCTTCGCCGATCTGCTGGACACTAAGGCCATGTTCGCGCTCGCCACCTCGCAGGACGTCGAGTCCCGATTGGTGATTCGCGACGGCAAGCGCTGGATCCTCGAGCACGGTCCGTTCAAGAAGACCCGCTTCGCCAGCCTGCCCGCACGCGACTGGACGCTGCTGGTGCAGGGACTGAATCTTCACGTGCCCGCAGCCGACAGCTTGCTGCGACAGTTTTCTTTCTTGCCATATGCACGGCTGGATGACGTAATGGTGTCGTTGGCGGCGCCCGGTGGAGGCGTCGGGCCGCACTTTGATTCCTATGACGTGTTTCTGCTGCAGGGCATCGGCAAGCGGCGCTGGAAACTGTCAACCCAGTCGGACTTATCGCTCGACCCCGAAGCACCGCTCAAGATCCTGAAGAAGATGAGCACGGAGCAGACCGTCGATGTCACCGCCGGCGATTTGCTATACCTGCCGCCGCACGTGGCGCACGATGGCGTCGCGATGCAGGAAGAAGGCTTCTGCACCACCTACTCTGTCGGCTTCCGGGCACCGACGCATCAGGAAATTGCCGACGGCTTTCTCGACTGGCTGGGCGCAACCAGCGAAATCGAGGGGCGGCTATCCGACCCCGATCTGCCAGCCACCGCCAACCCGGCACGCGTGCCGAAGCAGTATCAGCGCCAGATTGCTGACGCCATTGCCGCGCTGCAGATTGACCGCGATGCGATTGCGCAGTTCGCCGGCTGCTTTGCGTCCGACCCAAAGCCTCAGGTGACATTCACGCCACCGGACGCCCCGATGTCGCGCAGCGCCTTCGGCAAGCTTTGCACTGACGCAAACAAAGGCGGCGTTGCACTTGCAGCCGGCGCGCTCTGTCTATACGATGAAAAGTATCTCTTCATCAACGGTGATGCATTCGTGATTCAGGGCGACGCGACTTTCTGGCGCCAGTTTGCCGACGCGCGCAGCACGGTCGTGCCGACCACAGCGGCAAAGGAAACCATCGACGCACTGTATGCCTGGTACTGCGACGGCTGGCTCATGGTCGGTACCAGCGACAAGCGCTGACGTTTCGCGACGGACTTCACCCAATTACCTGCAACCTTTCTGCCTACCGCAATGTCAGACGCAGAATCCGCCCCCGGCACAACCATCCCGAACAACAGCAGCGCGCGCACCCTGCTGACGTGGGACGACGTCTCGAAGGCGCTCGATGAACTGGTGGTGCGCAGTACGCGCACACTTGATGTGCTTGATCACTCGCTGACCTTGCAGGACTGGGGCAGTCGCGCTCGCTGCGAAGCACTGCAGAAGGCCGCCTTCGAGCGGCACGTTCATATACGTATCCTCGTCGAAGACGGACACTATGTGAGCACGCAGGCGCCGCGCCTGACCAATCTGCTGAAAACGCTCGGTCATCGCGTCGAGATCGTGGTCAGCGATGCCCACGAGTTTCCGGCCAATTCCTTCGTTGTTGCAGACCGGCAACATTTTCTTTTTCGCCCCAATTCGGTGCATTCTGCCGGTCTAGTGGATTTTGAAAACCCAGCAAAATCAGCACCTTACGCAGATACTTTTCAGGTGCTTTGGGAGCAAGGCGGGCAGCGGGTATTCCCGGAAGCGCTGGGGCTCTGACCCTGCCCGTTTCCGGTGCCGGGGATTTGGATATACTTTCCGCCTCACTCAGTTTCTATCCCGGTTTCGCTCACTGGGGTGGTCTCCGCTGAGGGAGATTCTCCTTAAGGCACACACATTCGTTAACGATTCACGTTGTAAGGAAACAAAATGAAAAAATCCCTCCTGGTCGCCGCGCTCCTCGCGCTTGGCCTCGTCGCTTGCGGCAAGAAAGAAGAACCGAAAGCTGCTGCACCGGCTCCTGCTGCTGCTCCCGCTCCGGCTCCTGCCGCTGCTGCGCCTACCCCGGTAGACGCCGCCAAAGACGCTGCCGCCAAGGCCGTTGATGCAACCAAAGACGCAGCAGCGAAAACCGCTGATGCCGCCAAGGACGCTGCTGGCAAGGCTGTTGATGCAACCAAGGACGCAGCTGCCAAGACGGCAGACGCTGCCAAGGATGCCGCTGGCAAGGCTGTTGAAGCCGCCAAAGATGCAGCCAAGGATGCCGTGAAGAAGCCGTAATCGGTTTCCGTTAACGCACCATCTAAAAGCCGGTCCTTGTGACCGGCTTTTTTTATTCCTGCGCAGTAGCGATCAGGATTTCAAACGTCAGCAACGCCCAGCCAGCGACAGATCTCATGCAGTGAGTCAATGGTCTCAACGCCATGCGGCAGATCATCAGCATGAATCTGCGCGATGTCCGGTACCCAGTGCGTGCGCGCTCCGGCCGCTACTGCCGCGGTCAATCCCGGCAACGAATCCTCAAACGCCCAGCAGTGAGTGGCGAGCTTGCCCAGTTGATCGGCGGCGTGCAGGTACAAGTCCGGTGCCGGTTTACCGTGTGCCACCTTGTCGCGCCCGACGACGACGTTGAAATACGGCAGTAAACCGGCCTTTTCGAGTTTGTGGCGCGCAAGCGCGGTCTCGGTCGAAGTGGCGCACAGCGCACATCGTGCGCCTGCAGCGCCGCCAGCGCGTGCGTTGCACCGGCCTTGGCCGGAACACCAGCACTGACCCGCTGACGATAGTCGTCGTACCAGGCGTCCCAGAATCGGATGACCGGAAACTCCTGACCCAGTGCCGCTTGCAGCACGCGGCTACCGTTATCGCGCCCCAGCCCAATCAGCCGGTGTGCCACCGGATCGGGAACGGGCCAGCCGATCACAGAGGCAGCATGCTCGACCGATGTCAGCGCCAGCCGTTCGCTGTCGATCAGCAAGCCATCCATATCAAACAGCACTGCGGCGGGAAGCTCACGTTTCATCGGGTCAGCACAGCCTCAAATCTGGCATCAGCTTTTTCTTCAAACGACACGTGCCTGCGGCCTGACGCTCTAAAAGATGAAAACCCGACTTCATCTCATTTATGCCGATAAGCCCAGTACTGACGCCATCACAACGAAAAGCTGTTATCGCCCAGTACAACTTTTGACCATTGGTGATCAAGCAACCACCACCCAATCGAGCCCATCATCCTGCGACGCCACATGGATGTCCTGCGCGTCACCGCCCAGGGCATTGGCAAACGCTTCCCGGGCAAGGTCTGGCCGATTGTTCTCGCGGCTGAGGTGGGCCGCAACGACGCGATGCAGACCGCCGTGCGCCAGCCTTGCCAGCAGCAGCGCGGCGACCCGGTTGGACAAGTGCCCGTAGCGTCCGGCAATACGCGCCTTCAAGCTCGCCGGATAGCGCGAGTTGGCCAGCATGTCTTCGCAGTGATTCGCCTCAAGAAATAGCGCGTCACAGCCGCGCAGCGAGGACTCGATGAAGCCGGTGGTCTCGCCGACATCGGTGAGCACCCCCAGCCGCAAGTCGCCATCGGACAGCACCATCTGTGCCGGTTCACGGGCATCGTGCGGTACTGGAAACGGCTGCACTTCGAGGTCACCCACAGCAAACGGGTCGTGCGAATCGAATCCGCGCAGCGTGCAGCCCTCCCAGCGCGACTCGGTCGCCGCCAGCGTGCCAAAGGTCAGCCAGACGGGGATATCAAAGCGACGCGCCAGTCGCGGCACGCCGCCGACGTGATCGCTGTGTTCGTGAGTTACGACGATGGCGTTGATGGACGCCGCGTCGAAGCCAAGCCGGGCACAACGCTCGACCACCTGGCGGACGGCAAAACCACAGTCGATCATGACCGTGGTGGCCCCTGACTGCACCAGCAGGGCGTTACCTTCGCTGCCGCTTCCGAGACTCGCGAAGCGCACGAAACGCCCGCGTGTCTAGCGCAACTGCTCGTGCAGAAGCGTCACGATGCGGGTACCGATGGTAGTGCCGTCAGGTTTGCCGCCCTTGTCGAGCACTCGCACTTCGCTCTTGCCAGCGTTTTCCTTGACGGTGATGCGGTACTGCTCCACTACGTCCTTGTTGTCGGACTGCCAGAACTTCAGTTTGTCGAGGATGCCCGGTTCGTTCCTGGCAATGACTTCCGGGTCGGCGTAGCGGACAAAGTAGGTGCCGGCGGTGCGGTCGCGATCAACAACCGTAAAGCCGACGCGATCCAGTGCGAGGCCGACGCGGCGCCAGGCGCGCTCGAAATTGTCGCTGACGGTCAGGTAGGAAACCGCGCCGTCCCTGGCGATCTGGGCCTGATCGACGCGCGCCGCAGCGGCCGCCGGCGAGATCGTGGACTGGGCGATTTGTGCAGCCTGATCCTTCGGTGCCCCGAGGTAAGTCATCATCCGATAAAGCATCTCGGCTTCGTACTCTGGCTCCGATTTGCGCGGCTCCCAGCGGAAAACCGGCGTCGACGTGCCGCCGACGTTCTTCTCTTCCATGCCGCGGTGGCTGATGAAGATGTCGGTCGTACCATTGGCGCCGCGCTCAACGCGGGTGCGGTATTTGTCACGCGTGCCGCTGGAATAAAGATTGTCAAAGACTGTGCCAATCACGCGGCGAACAGGGTCATCAACGATACGCGCCCGGTTCTCGGCCCAGTCGGTTTCCAGCAGACCGATACGCGCGTCGTCCAGCACCAGGGTCATGTTCATGCTGCCCCAGAACTCGCGGATGCGCGGGAAGTTCACTTCCGGCGTGCCCGGCATCACCAGCCAGCGTTCGGTGCCAGCGCGTTCGACACGCATGCCAGTGACCGCCGGCAACACGCCGCCTGCCCCCGACAGTGCCGCCGCACGGCTCTGGGCATTGACGCCCGACAGCGTCGCGGTGCCAGCGCGATAGCGATCATCGTACTTCGGCGGATTGAGATCCGGCGGCACTTCCAGCGAAGGGCCGGACTGCGCCGAGCGATATTCGACGCGTTTGGTCTCGAACGGATTCAGCTCACTGACGGTGCTGCAACCGGCGAGTGAAACGGCAGCGGTAGCAAGCGCAGCAAGCGCACATTTGGATACGGGCATCATGGCGTGAAACTGATCCTCGGGAGACGGTGATCGGTGGGAAATCGGTGAACAGTTATAGCAGCGCTGCGTGGCGCATCGCTGCTTCGAGCACTGGCTCAAAGCGGGCGGACAGCGGCGTCATCGGCAGCCGGGTCTTTGCATTGCAGCGGCCCATGCGCGCCAACACCCACTTGGCTGGAATCGGGTTAGCCTCGACAAACAGATCAAAGTGCAGCGGCATCAACGTGTCGTTGACGGCGCGAGCTCCCGCAAAATCTCCGGCCAGCGCCAGACGGCACATGTCAGCCATCAACTTCGGCGCCACGTTGGCGGTAACCGAGATGACACCGTCGCTGCCCATCGCCATCAGAGCCAGCGCGGAATCGTCGTTGCCGCTGTAGATACCAAAACGTTTGCCACTGCCTTTTTCGAGCAGTCGCAGTCGGCGAATCAGATCGCTACCACGCGCGACGTCGCCAGTCGCATCCTTGATACCCACGATGCCAGGCACCTCGGCAAGACGCAACGTGGTCGCCGTTGCCATATCGGCAACCGTACGGCCCGGTACGTTGTAGAGAATTACCGGCAGGTCAACCGCTTCGGCAATGGCGCGGAAGTGCTGATACAGGCCTTCCTGGGTCGGCTTGTTGTAGTAGGGCACCACCGACAACGACGCGTCCGCGCCGACACTTTTTGCGTAGGCGGCGAGACTGATGGCCTCTTTCGTTGAATTGGCACCGGTACCGGCGATCACCTTGATGCGGCCAGCCGCATGCTCGACAGTCGTCTTGATCAGTAGCGCATGCTCGTCGACATCAACCGTCGGCGACTCGCCGGTGGTGCCGACGATCACAATCGCCGCGGTACCCGAGACAACATGCCAATCAATCAGTTTTTTCAGCGCCTCAAGGTCCAGCGCGCCGTCGGCGTGCATGGGGGTCACAATCGCGACCAGACTGCCTTGAATGGGGCTAGAAATCTCGGTGGGCATGTGTGGAATCGGTGAATTTGAATGCGTAAGCTAACCCTGAATGTTAGCTCAGTGCCAGCCACCGCCTTTGGGGGCCATTTTCCCTGCAGGCAGACTGGGCTAAAATCCCCTCATGCCTGTTACGCCTCAATGTCACCGCGCAGCGGTCAATCCCAAGCCTGACGCGCGGAAAATTGTCGTTCGCACAGCACTGATCGCATTGCTGGCGCTGCCAGTCGTTGCCAGCCATGCCGATGATGCGTCTGCCAAAGTTGACACCGCGCTGGTGCGTGCAGAAAAGACGCTGCGCGACTTCGGCGGCAAGGCGCGCGACGCCGCCTCCGACATCACCAGCTATGCGCTGTCGCTGATTGGGGTCAACTACAAATTTGGCGGTAACACGCCCGAGCAGGGGCTCGACTGCAGCGGTCTGATTCGCTACGTATTCCAGCAGGCGACCGGTATCGCACTGCCGCGTACTGCACGCGAGCAGGCACGCGTCGGCGAGACGGTGGCCATCGACAAATTGCAGCCCGGCGACCTGGTGTTCTTCAACACCCGTCGCTTCCAGTTTTCGCACGTGGGCCTGTATCTTGGCGACAACCGCTTCATTCACGCGCCGAGCCGTGGCGGTGCGGTTGAAGTGGTCAGCCTCGATCAGAAATACTGGCAAAAAGCCTTCAACGGCGCCCGCCGCATCGTCGGTGGCCTTCCGGACTTGAGCCTCGTGGTGCCGTCTGCGGAGGCTGCCGCGCCGTCGGCGACTACCGCTTCTATTGCCACGTCTGTCGCCGATGCGCCGAAGACGCGGGTCGTTGGTAAAGCCGCTACCGATTTTTAACTGCCAAGGGCCGCATCAACGGCTTGTCACTGGCGAAGTTTCTTCAGCATCTCAATGGCTGATTTGTGCTCTTCGCGCACCGCCCAGTCATAGGCGGTTTCTCCCTTGTCATTCTTTTGTGCTGGATCAGCGCCGTACTCAAGCAGCACCTTCAGCACTTCAGTCTTGTTCTCCCGGGCTGCCATCATCAGCGGCGTCACGCCATTGGGCGATGTCGCCAGCGGATTTGCACCCTGATCGAGCAGGTAGCGAACGACATTGGCATGGCCATTCACAGCGGCATAGTGAAGGGCTGACCAGCCCGTGTTGTTGATGTCGCCACCCTTTTGCCGAAGATAGCGAACCGTCTTCTCGTGACCGTTCAGCGCTGCGACCATCAGCGCCGAATCGCCCCACTTGTTGCGCTGGTTGACTTTGGCACCGGCATCCACCAGTACCTGTACGACTTCCTGCTGGCCAGTGCGTGCCGCTACCAGCAGCGCGTGATCGCCCCGTTCATCGACCGCATCCACCTTGGAGCCACGCAGCAGTGCCGTGCGCACAGCCGCTGGTCGATCCAGTTCGATCATCTGAAACAGGTCGGCAGCGGTTTGTGCCAATAGCGTCGGCATTGGCAGAAGCGCGGCAACAAGCGAAGCAGCGATGGATCGTTTCATGGGTCTACCCGAAACAAGGAAAAGAAATTTTGACTGGTCGCACGGCCGATGGTTTCTGCATCGGTTTCGCGGACCGCAGCAATGGCGGCCGCTACATGCGGCACATAGGAGGGCTCGTTGCGTTTGCCGCGGAAAGGCACAGGCGCCAGATAGGGGGCGTCGGTCTCGATCAGCATGCGCTCCAGCGGCACCCGCTTCGCCACGTCACGCAGGTCTGCCGCACTCTTGAAGCTGACGATACCGGAAAACGAGATGTGAAACCCGAGGTCGAGCGCAGCGCTGGCCACCTCCCAGGTTTCAGTGAAGCAGTGCATCACGCCACCAACCTCTGCCGCCCTTTCTTCACGCATCAGACGCAGGGTATCGTCAGACGCGCTGCGGGTATGAATGACCAGCGGTTTGCCACATTCCCGGGCGGCACGGATGTGCGTGCGAAAGCGCTCGCGCTGCCATTCGAGATCGCCCTGCAGCCGGTAATAGTCGAGGCCGGTTTCACCGATTGCCTGCACTTTCGGATGCCGCGCGCGTTCAAGCAAGCTGGCAACGGTAGGCTCTTCGATGTCTTCATAGTCCGGGTGCACGCCCGCCGTTGCGTAAATATTGGCATATCGCTCTGCCAATGCCACCACTGAGGGCCACTCCGGATAGGTCACGCTGATGCACATTGCGTGCGTCACATTGGCGGCGGCCATGCGCGCAACAAGCGCGTCGGACTCGCCGTCAAAGTCGGAGAAATTGATGTGGCAGTGGGAATCGACAAACACGGACAGACAGCAGCGTATGAAAGTCGTCGCCGGGGGCGACGCAGTGACCAGATTATCGGCGGCAGGCGTTACATCGTGTGGGTGGGCCGCGACGAGGCCAGCAGCGCGCCAAGAATGCCCTCGATGCGGCCTTTCGCCGCGCGACCGGTGTCGTCCTTGGTGAACTGCACGCCGATGCCCTGCGCGCGCGCGCCCTGAATGCCCGGCGGCGTAATCCAGACCACCTTGCCCTGCACCGCGATGCGGTTCGGATCGTCCATCAGTGTCAGCAACATGAATACTTCGTCGGCAAGCTTGTAGGGACGCGTGGTCGGAATGAAAATGCCTCCGCCCTCCACCCACGGGATGTAGGCCGCGTAGAGCGCCGTGCGTTCACGGATGTTCAGCGACAGCACGCCTGAGCGCATTGCTGCCGCCGCCGCGCCGCGCTGGGTGCCGGTCATGCCCATGCCGGTTGGGGTATCCAGTCCGCCAGAGTCGCTCATGCCAACAACGTCCTATCGCGAAAAAAGTGCCCGGTAGTCGAGCAGTATCGATTCCAGTTGCAAGCGCGCCGACAAGGTGGTGTCAGGCAGATTGAGCTTGCGCAGCAGCGCCCGATGATAACGGAGTGCCTCTGCCGCCGGCAATCCCGGCGCCAGTCGCGCCAGTGCCGGGCCTTGGCCAAGGTACACCAACGGCGGCAGCGACGCGCGCGTACGTGACCAGTCGGATGTCCAGTCCAGCAGCAGGCGAAGCATCGTCGTGAAGCGTTCGCGCCGGTCGGCCTTGGCGCCGCTCTCCACCCATGCCCCCCACTTGAGCGTGGGCAGTTGACCCGGACGCAGCAGGTCGTGCACGAAGTCCGCCATCGCGGCGCCACTTTCCGAGCGCGAGAACGACAGTGCGTCGAGAGGGGCGCCGCGGGTCCGCGCCAGCAGTGCATCAATGTCACCGGCAGCAACGCCCTGCGCACGCAGCCAGGTGCTCGCCGCCTCCCGGCCAGGTCGTGGCAGCGCAATCTTCAGCGCCCGACTGCGGATGGTCGGCAGCAATCGCTCGGGCTGCGCTGTCACCAGCAGCCAGCGGGTGTTGGGCGGCGGCTCTTCCAGCGCTTTCAGCAATGCGTTCGCACTCTCGCGCGCCAGCGCGGTCGCCGGATCCACCAGCAACACACGACCCTGCTCGGCGCTGGCCGAAAGCTGCATGAAGTCGAGCGCATCGCGAACCGCATCCACCTTGATGGTCGGCAATTTCACCGTTTCGCCATCACCAAGGTCCGGCACCAGCCGCTTGAAGTCGGGATGCACGTCGCCAGCCAGCCAGCGGCAACTTGGGCACTCGCCACAGGCCTCACCTTCACGTGGTGCCCGGCACAACAGCGTCGCGGCAAGCGCCGCTGCAGCTTCGCTGACGCCGTCACCACTACGTCCGACGATCAGCCAGGCGTGGTGATGCCCGGCTGCAAGCGCTCGCGCGTGCTGCAGCCAGGTGCGTTGCCAGGGCAAGGCGGAAAACTGCACCGTTACTCCGCGCTGCCCAGCAACTGCATCGCGCAGGCCAGCACTCGGGAGCGCACGGTCTCCTTCGACTGGTCACTCGACAGCACCTTGATGCGATCTGGCTCGGCCGCGGCCCGCCGCAAATAGGCGTCACGCACCCGGACGTGAAAGTCACTGACTTCGGACTCGATACGGTCCAGCTCGCCGCGATGAGCAACTCGATCATGAGCGGCGTCGGGGGGCAGGTCGAAGAGCAAGGTCAGATCCGGCGCGAAACCCGGGTGCACCCAGTCGGCCAGCACCTGGATGCGATCAAAGCCCATTTCGCGGCCGCCGCCCTGGTAAGCAAAGGTGGCATCGGTGAAGCGGTCGCACAGCACCCAGTCGCCGCGCTCCAGGGCCGGCCACACCACCCGCTCCAGATGCTCGCGACGGGCGGCGAACACCAGCAGCGCCTCACTCGCCGGGCTCATGCTGCGGTCCAGAAATAGCCCCCGTATCGCTTCGCCCAACTCGGTGCCTCCGGGCTCACGGGTCATCACAACCGTCTTGCCACGAGCCGCGAGAAATGCGCGCACCGATTCGATATGGGTGCTTTTGCCTGCCCCGTCGATGCCCTCAAAAGTGATGAATTTGCCGCGCATGTTCTTCCAGAAGCTCAGCGACTCAACTGGTATTTCGCTACCGCACGATTATGTTCTGCGAGGTTACGCGAAAACTCGCTGCTGCCGTCGCCACGCGCAACAAAGTAAAGAAACTCGCTGGCCGGCGGCGCCACGGCCGCCCGCAACGACGCCCGCCCCGGCAGTGAAATCGGGGTCGGTGGCAGGCCGTTACGAGTGTAGGTGTTGTACGGCGTATCCGTCTGCAAATCTACTTTGCGCAGGTTGCCGTCAAACTTGTCCCCCAGGCCATAGATCACCGTCGGGTCGGTCTGCAACCGCATGCCAATGCGCAGGCGGTTAACAAACACCGAGCCGACCAGCGGACGGTCTGCCTCACGGCCGGTTTCCTTCTCGATGATCGACGCCAGGATCAGCGCTTCGTATGGCGTCTTCAACGGCGTATCGGGCGAACGCTGCTCCCATGCGCGCGCCAACTCCTCGCGCATGCGTTTGTGCATCAATCGGAGCAGTGCCGTTGCCGAGCTGCCCGGTGCGACGAAATAGGTGTCAGGGAAGAAGTATCCTTCCAGCAGCGAATCGAAGGGCGCAGTCGCGGATGCCCCAGCACTTATCGCGTCGCTGGCCAGCGCCTCCCGCAGCGCACTCCGGGCCGGCAGCGTACCCGCCGCAAAGGTAGCGACGCCCGGTTGCGCTGGCGCACCAGCAAGCAGCGCGTAAACGTCGCTCAGTCGCGAGCCTTCCACCACGGTCACCGCGAGTTGTTTCGCGTTGCCAGCCTCGATGGCCGACAGGATATCTGCAACCGTCTGCGGCGATTCAAACAGATATTCGCCGGCGCGCAACTTGCGTGCGCTACCGCGAATGCGCGCGACCGCCTGTACGACGAACGCCGGCGCCACCTCCTGCCGCTGCAGGTCGTTGGCAAGCCGGGCCAAACTGCTGCCTTGCCGCACGCTCAGATTGAGTCCGCCAGCCGGAATGGTTGCCGGCCATAGCGGCAGCGCGTACCAGGCAGTGCCCGCGCACAACGCCGCCAACAGCAGCAAGGCTAGTATTTTCTTCATTGGAGTTGGCGTGACAGAAAAGCGATGATGCAAAGAAAATCGTAAGGCGCGGCGGAAAGGCCGGAACGAACCCGAGGGACGCCCGGTCCGTGGACAAGGCCAAACCTATAATTCTGCCCATGTTTGAGCACCGCACGCATCCCCTCGCCGTTCGCCGCCATCTGGCGACCGGTTTCACGCTGATTGAGTTGATGATCGCCGTGGTGATCATCGGCATCCTGGCCGCGATCATCGCACCCAATGTGATCGGGCGCCTGCATGACGCCAAGGCATCAGCGGCGAAGCAGGACGTGGCCACGCTGGTGCAGTCGCTCACGATGTACAAGCTCGACAACGGCCGCTTTCCAACTAGCGAACAGGGCCTGAAGGCGCTGGTCGAGAAGCCGCTCGCCGCCCCCCAGCCCAACAACTGGCGCAGCGGTGGCTATATTGCCCGCCTGCCTAACGATCCCTGGGGCAACCCCTACCAGCTCTCCAATCCTGGCCTGCACGGCGAAATTGACGTCTTCAGCTACGGCGCCGACGGCAAGGCGGGCGGCGATGGCGAGAACGCCGACATCGGCTCCTGGAATCTGTGAGCGCAGGCCGATCAGGCGCCAGGTCCGGTTTCAGCCTGATTGAGGTTCTCGTTGCAACAACCATTCTCGCCACCGGACTGATTGCCGCTTCCCGCGCCGCGCTGGTGGCGACCACTGATCAGGGCATCCTGCGCGACCGCACGCTGGCCCGCTGGGTGGCGCACAACACGCTGGCAGAGATTCGCCTGCAGTCGCAGCAGGCTGCGGCGGGTAGTACCCTGACCCGGCAAGTGCAACAGGGCGGCGTCGTTTTCGTCGCGGTGGCCAAAGTGTCAGCGACGCCAAGCCCACTGTTCTCCCGCGTCGAGGTGTCGGTAGCACGCGCACAGAGCGATGCGCAGGGTGGCATGCAAGTGCTGGCCCAGGCAGTTGGTTTTTCATCGCGGCAGTAGCGCATGATGGCTGCTCCCCTGGCGACACCATCAGTTACCTTTCGCCTCGCCTCGCGCGGCATGACGCTGGTCGAAATCCTCATCGCGCTGGCGATCGCGTCGCTGATGACGCTGACTGGCTGGCGGGCGATTGACGCGCTGCAATCCTCGCGCGACCAGGTGCAGGCCGACGCCACGCAATGGCAACAATTCGACGACTTTTTTGTGACCCTTGAGGCCGACCTGCGGCGGGCATCGCTCAGCGAATTCAGCGGCAGCGAGAGCGGCATGTCGTTGCTGCAACCCGCCGCCGATGGCGGCCCGGCAATGACAACGGTGCGCTATCGCGTCACTGGCGTTGACAGCGCCAACGGGGGTCTTCCAGGTGTCAGCACCCGCGTCTGGCGCGAAGCGACCGGCGCCGTGACCAATCGCACGCCGATGGCCGACGCCCTCACCGTCAGCTTCGCCTATAGCGCGGACGGCATACGGTTCGACGCCACCTCCGGCGAGTACCCGCGTGCGCTGCGCGTTGTGCTGGCCGTGCCCGGTACCGGTGCGACCGTGGAACGGTTGCTGGCATTGCGATGATCGTCACCAGAACCCACCGATCTACGCGTGGCGCGGCGCTCGTCGTGGCCATGCTGCTCACAGCACTCGGCGCAGCGGTTGCCGTACAAATGATCGTGCCGCTCTCCGGCTGGCTGGAGCGCGAGTACCGTGCGCGCGACACTCAGGCGAGTTACACGCTGGCCGATGCGTCAGCGGCGTGGGCACTGACAGTGCTCGCGGCCGACGCCCGCCTCGGTCCGGTCGATCACTACGGCGAACTGTGGGCCACCCCACTGCCGGCAACACCGGTGGAGGGCGGCAGCATCGAGGGCCGCATCACTGACCTGCAGGCCCGATTCAATCTCAACAGCGTGGCGCCGCGCGGGGTCCGCAGTGCGCCCAACATTGCACTCGCGCGGACCCTGTTTGCGCAGGCAGGAGTGCCAGTCGGGCTGGTTGATGTGCTGGCTGACAGCATTGATCGCGATGAGATCAGCGACGACGGCCAAAGCGAGCGCCAGCGCTACGGCCGCAATCTGCGCAATGCCCCGCTCCGGCGCTTTGCCGACCTGCTCGACGTGCCGGGTATCACTGAGGCACACGTCAGCGCGCTGATGGCCGCGGTCACCGTATTGCCCGAGGCAACCCCCATCAACGCCAACACGGCGGCGCCTGCCCTGATCGCCGCCGCGTTTCCTGGCGCCACGCGCGAAACGCTTGATCGCGCCATCGCCCGACGCGCACAGCAGCCGTTTGCCAGCGCTGGCGATCTGGCCGCCGCCATCGGGCAGCCGCTGCCGGACAGTATGTTCAGTGCCAACACCCAATACTTTGCCGTGGACGCGACGATCCGGTTCGAGCGCGCGGCGCATCGCGTACAGTTGCAGATTGCCCGTCCGCCCAACGCTCGCCCGATCGTGATTTCACGTCTGATTGCCAATGCCTGACCCCGCCGCCGTCGTGATCGTCCCGCCGCAGCTTGGTCTGGCACGCCTGGCGATCCCCGGCTTTGCCGGACTCAGTGCCAGCGAGCGCCTGCAAGCCGCGGCACTCGCCCTGCGCCGGGACCTGAGTGTCAGTGGCGCTGATCTGCGGATTGCCGCGACGCCAGCGCCTGGGCCGACCACCTCATCGGGCCATGCGATGGTGGCGTGGTGCAGCAGTGGTAGCGACACAAACAACAAACCGCTCGCCACCGATTTACCAGGTGCCGTGCAGCCCGGTCGGTTGTACTGGGTCGGGGCGCCCGCTGGCTATCTGGTCGGCGAAATGGGGGCGGTGGTGGTCGAACCCAATGACGCGGGACAAGCGCTGCCAACCGAAGTGGCAGCCATGCTCGCCGCGCGTGGCTGCCAAGTGGTGACAGACATCGTACTGATTGATCGCGACAGCGACGCGCTGCCCGATGACCGGCTGGCCTTGTGGTCGGCCGCCAGCGGCGTTTCATTGCGTGATGGCAATTGGCCCGTCACAACGTCCGTACCACTGGTGGCGCCCCCTCGCGCCCGCGTCCGGCCGGTCACCACGGCACTCGACCGCACGTTGCGCTGGGCGCTCGCGGCGGCACTGGTTTGTGCCGGTCTCAGCGCATGGCGCTATGCGTCGCTGCCAGCGCCAGCGCCGCTGCCGGCCGCTGCCTCGACAGCGCCAGCGCCCGGAGCACTGCTGGACCGCATCAGCATCTCCGCGCCCGACCTGCTGCCACACTTGCAGAGCGCCACCTATGCCGGCGGTGCTTGGGTACTCGTTCTGGCTGAAGCGTACGACGCCGCTGCCATGCAACGTGCAACTCGGATGCTGGAAGGCAACGGGCTGGTGGTGCAGTCAGCCCGCTCGCCGGGTCCGCGGCTGCGTGTCTCATTGCCTGTCGAGTCGAAGCCGCAATGAAAGCAACAGCGGGCAAATTGACCATGGATCTTGCACCGGGCACCGTTCGCCGCATCGTGTGGGTGGCGTTGACAGTGCTTGCCATCGTTGCCGCGCTATGGCTGCAGCACGCTGCAGATCGTCGTCTCGCCCTCGCCCACGATGCCGCCGTACGGAGTGCGTGGCAGACCAGCCCACCGCCCAGCACAATGCTGCCGCTAGCTTCGGTCAGCGCGCGATTTGCGATTCGCTCCAGCGGTACAAATGCAGCCGGCAACGACCTGGCGTGGCAAGCTGGCAACGCGGGCGAGTTGCTGGCGAGCCTGAGAGCGCTCGACGGCACCGACCTCAGGTTGGTACAAATAAAAGTCACGCGCAACGGCAGCGCCGGATTCTCGGTAGTGGCGGAGCGATCACCATGAAACGATTGCTGACGATCCTTGCATCGGTGCTGATCGCCCTCTCGGTGCTGGTCTGGCGGATGCCTGCCTCGGTGCTGCGTCTGTTCATGCCGCCGGACGCGGCACGGGTGGTGCAATTGCACCGCATCGACGGCACGGTGTGGCGTGGCAGCGCGCTGTTGAGCCTGACGGGGGTGCCACCCTCGCTGCCCGTTACCTGGTCCTGTCGGCCGCAGTGGTGGCCGCTCGGCGTCCGGTGTGAGCTTGGCGATGCCGTGGCCGGAAGCGTCGTGCTGAACGCCGTCACCTCCGAGGTGGTGGCCGAACGACTGAGCACGACCCTGCCGCTGCGCGTCGCTGCGGGCGCACAGGTCGTTGCCCAATCACCTCGCGTAGTGGCAGACGTAGTTGCGGCAACACTGGCCCGTGACCGCCTTGTCGTGAAAGGCAATCTGCGTGGGCAAGATGCCGCCTACCGCCTCGGCAACACCGACATCGCCCTGGGCGAAGTCAGCCTGGATTGCGCGCCTTCGACAACTGCGGCGGATGGCAGCGTTTGCACTCTTGCCAATCGCGGTGGCAGCGCCCGCATCGATGGACGCCTGCAGTTGGCACCTCGGGCCGTGACGGGCAGCGTGGAGCTGACGCCGGCCGGGGGCGTGACCCAGCGGTTCGGTTTCTAGAAAAACGTCTTGGTACCCACGGCTAAAAACCGCTTTTGCTGCCCTTGCGTACTGACTGGTGAACTCGTTTCCCAGCCGGTATGCACTACCTTTCCCCGCCTCCGCAGTCGCTAAACGGATACCATGCTTCGATGGTAGTTCCTGGCTTTTCCGGCGGCGGCTCGGCATCCGTCTCGCTTCGTGATGACTCCGGCAGCGATCCACTGGCCGAGCGTGACCGCTCGCTGGCCGCGTTGGTCGCACGCATGGCCAACAAGGATGAGGCTGCCCTCGGCGAGCTTTACGACTTGACGGTGCGCCGCTTGCACGCGTTCGCACTGCGCATCGTGCGCGACACGGGTCTGGCTGAAGAAGTCACCGAGGACGCCCTGTTCCAGGCGTGGCGCGAGGCCAACCGCTTTGATGCCGGGCGCGGCAAAGTCATTACCTGGCTGTTGACCATTTGCCGCTCGCGCGCGCTGGACGCCCTGCGCCGTGCCGACATTGCCGAATCAGTGGAAGACCCCGACGAATTCCGCGCCCAGGAGGCCAGCCTGATGGCCCAACCGGAGCAACTGATTGGCCAGTTTGAAGCGGGCAGTGCCGTACACAATGCACTGCTGCAATTGCCCGCCAGGGAGCGGCAGGCAGTGAGCCTGGCTTTCTTCCGCGGGCTGACGCATCAGGAGATCGCCGAGCACTGGCAAATGCCGCTTGGCTCGGTCAAGACGCTGATGCACCGGGCCTTCGCCCAACTGCGCACGCATCTGGAGGCGCAGCAATGAACAACCCTTCAAGCATGGATGATGATCTGAATTTCCCGCCGATGGTGGCGGCGCGCATGGCCGAGGCCGTACGCGACGTGCCACTCGACGCCATGGCCGAACGCTTCATGAAGTCGCGCCTGCTCACCCGTGTGCGCGACCATGAGCGTGGCGCCAACACCAGTACCGTGCGCCCCGGCGACGGTGAATGGGAAAAATTCAGTCCGCGCATCAAGATGAAAGTGCTGCGGCGCGAGGCGGATGGCAGCAGCATGAGCTACCTGCTCAAGCTGGAGCCGGGTGCCTTTCTGGTGCCGCATCACCATCATCACGACGAAGAGTGCGTGGTGCTGGAAGGTGAAGTCACCATCGGGGATTTGCGCGTTGGCCCGGGCACCTATCACCTCGCGCCGCGCGGCATGATCCACGAGCCGATCCGCTCGGAACATGGCGCCGTGCTGTTCATCCGTGGTCAGGAGCCGAGCTGGCGCGACACGGCTGTGCGTGAGACCTTGCGAGCGCTGCTGCGCTGACAACCCAATCCCGAAGCGCCAAGCGTGCAGAGAATGGTATCCATTCGCCACCCGCTCTGGCTGCTGCGGAATTGCACCGACCGACCGCCATCCGCTGCCAAGACTCGCAGGAAGCTCTTTGGCCGCCGCAACAATTGCCTTCAACCGCCAGTTGGCCACCCGACGCGGCGCTCTTCCCCCTCGCGACGGCGCGGCGATTGACAGACGTCAATGACGAAGGCAATGATCACCCCCAGAATGGTCTGATGTGCGTTTCTTGTGGCTAGTACCGCAGAGACGTCAACCACTCTCGCGGCGCCGCAGCAATGACTTCTTCCTGGCTTGATCACTCACCTGTTCGTGTTCGTGGCTTGCTGCGCCGTGTGGCGGCGCTATGCGCTGCCGGCCTCTGCATGCTGCTGGCTGCGCCTCCTGTCGCCGCGCAACCGGCGGGCTGGGCACACAAGGCGACGCTGCGCGTCGAGCCAGCCACCCCCATGGCGGACTATCAGGTCAAGCTGACGCTCAACCGCGCCACCTTCGACTACAGCAAGGCGAAGCCCGATGGCAGCGATCTGCGCGTCTATGCCGGCGCGACGGAATTGCCGTACTGGATCGAAACCTGGGATAGCGCCGACACATCAACCTTGTGGGTCAAGGTGGCTGCCGCCAATACCGCGTCCCTGCACCTCTGCTTCGGCAACGCTGCTGCCACCGCGGTGAGCGATGGCGCCGCTACTTTCGAACTGTTCGACGATTTCACCTCGCTGGCCGCATGGACGCTGCGTACGCAAGCCACCGGCACTGCCGTGCAGGCGACTGTGGACGGGCGAAGTGTGGCGCAGCTAACCTCGCCCGATCTCTCCAACGGCAGCGTGCTGACCAGGCCGTTCGCGTCCAGCGGCACCGCCGGCTATGTGATCGAAACCCGCGCGCAACGGCCAACACCGGGTTCTGACGGGATCCTCGTCGCCTTCACCGACAACAGCCTCAACGCGTCCTACTCCGACCTGCCCGACAACGGCTACATCGGCTATCTGTTTCGCCACGGCAACAGCCGGTCGGGTCTGATCCGCATGGTCACCGGCGGTGCGGCCGGCAGCGGCGAGTGGTCGATCGTCGACAGCGGCGTGGCGAACCAATGGTACGTTGGTGGTTTGCGCTGGTCTGGCGACACGCTCACGTCCGAACGCGACCGCCAGACAGTGGTATCCGCACCGGGACAGGCGTTCAGCGCGCTTACTCATTTGCACATCTCCACCCTCGCCAGTGTCTGGAACTTTGACTGGGTGCTGGTGCGCAAGGGGGCAGTGGTCGACAGCATCGCCACCGTGGTGACGCCGCTCGTCTACACCGCCAGCCACCTCGCCAGCAGCGTCACCGTTCACACCAATCTAGCCAGCGGAGACGTTGCGCCGCTGAAAACCTATGGCGGCGCCAATACTGGCATCGCTACCCCCGCCTGCGCCTTCGTATCCGGTGATGAACTGTTCGTTGCCAATCATCATGCAAACACCATCACCGTGCACGACATCAACGCCGCCGGCGATGCACCGCCGAAGCGCAGCATCAGCGGCAACCTGAGCAATCCTGCGCACTGCTGGGTCGACAACGGAGAGCTTTACGTGGCCAATGCCAACGGTGGCAGCGTGCAGGTCTACAACAGCAGCGACAACGGCAATGCAGTCGTCCCGAAGCGGGTGCTGGATTTGCCGGCCCGCGGGCTGGCGGTCTACGGCGACGAGTTGATCCTGCCGCAGGACTACAACGTCACTGCGGGCAACACCATTTACATCTACCCAAAAACCGCCAGCAACCCGGCAACGCCGTCGCGCACCATCACCGGCAGCAACACGCTGCTCGCCGGTCTGGTTGGCGTGCATGTGTCCAACGGCGAACTGTTCGCCATGACCAGTGGCGCAGTGCGCGTGTTCAACCTCGGCGATAACGGCAACGTCGCGCCGAAGCGCTCGATCAGCGGCGCGCAGACCGGGTTTGCCTTTCCGGTCGCGGTGTGGACGATTGGTGACGAGCTGCTTATCGCGGACGCGAACGGCAACCGGATCAGCGTGTTCAACCGCAACGACAGCGGCGACGTCGCGCCGAAGCGCGTCATCGTCGGTGCCGCGACCGGCCTCAACTATCCGTACCACGTGACGGCGGATGCCGGACTCGTTCCGCTGGCGATGTATGAAGCCGAAGGCAATGCGCTCGACAGCTCCGGCGCCCATCACGGTACAAGCAGCGGCGGCGTGACTTACACGGCGGGTGTGGCCGGACAGGCGTTTCGCTTGAACGGCAGCACCGGCAAGGTGACGGTGCCGGCGTTCGACATGGGCAACAACTGGACGATTGAAGGCTGGATCCGGCCCGACACCTGCAGCGACAACTGGCATTGCCCGATGCTGGTGCGCAGCGCCGGCAATCAGGATGGTCTGTTCCTCGGTTACGGCGGCCCGGGTCACTCGGCGGCGGGCGAGTTCCTGTTCGACATCGGTGGCAGCGGCGCCTGGCAGTTGGTGATGACCTCCGGTGGCAAGTACGCCTCGACGGCGTGGCATCACCTGGTCGCCACACGCAACGGCGACACCTACACGCTGTTCGTCGACGGCGAGCAACGTGCGCAGCAGGTGGTGCCTGGCGCGTCCACCGCCTATCAGTCGCGCGACCTGCAAATGGGCTACTGGCACTACAGCATCGGCGAAAGTTATGTAAACGGCGCCATTGACCAGGTCAGCATTTTCGACACCGCGCTCGCGGCGTCCGAGGTGCGCAACCGCTACGTGCGCCTCGCTTCGGCCTGCCCCAATCTGCTCGCCGGCACCATTAGCTGGTGGACGGGTGACGGCGGTGGCCGCGACACAATGGGTAACAACGCAGCCGTGACGGTCGGCGGTGTCACCTACACGCCTGGAAAATCGGGTCAGGCATTCAATCTTGATGGCAGCAGCGGGTACGTGCGGGTTGCGCAGCCGAATGCTCTGCCGACAGGCAGTGCGCCGCGCTCGATGGCGCTGTGGGTCAAGACGCCCGCCAACTTCTACAGCACCACGGAATGGGCGATGATGCAGTACGGCACCGCCGCCGGCTCGCAGATGTTCGGTCTGATCACCTCGGGTAACGCGCCGCATCGGCTTTATTTTTACGGCAACAGCAACGATGTCGTCGGTGCCACCACACTACAGCCCGACACCTGGTATCACGTCGCGGTGACTTACGACGGCAACCAGCTGCGGCTCTATCTCAATGGCCAGATCGACGCCGAGGCCGTCGTCGGCGCCCTCAACACCACGCTGTCGGCCGATGGTCTGACGCTCGGATTGAGGCCGCCAGATGGCCCCGGCGCTACCCGCTGGAAGGGCGAGATCGACGAAGCGGCGGTGTTCAACCGGGCGCTATCGACGGCGGAAGTGGCGCTGCTTTATGCGGGCACCGGATCAGCCTGTCTGCCACAGAACTCGACATCGACCAGCATCAACGCGCACACGCCGAACCCGAGCGTGGTCGGCCAGCCAATCACTGTGCAGGCAACGGTCACGGCGACCACGCCCGCGACGGGTACACCGAGCGGCAGCATCATCGTGAGCGACGGCAGTGCAACCTGCAGCATTGTGCTTCCGGCGACATCCTGCGCAGTCACACCGGCCAGCGCCGGCACCATCACACTCAATGCCCGCTACAGCGGAGACGGTGTATTTTTCGCGAGTCAGGCAACGCCGGTGGCGCACACAGTCGTCGCAATCGACCAGCAATCAACGCTGACCGTCACCCGGCCTGGCAGCGCCGGCGGAAACGTCAGCAGCGCTAACAGCGAGATCAACTGCGGATCAACCTGCTCGCACCTGTATGCCAATGGCAGTGCGGTGACGCTCACCGCCGCGCCCGACGCCGATGCGATCTTCACCGGCTGGCTGGGCCACTGCGCGGGCACTGGCCCCTGCCAGATCACGGTCAACAGCGATACCACCGTGTCGGCGACCTTTGCGCCATCGGCACTGGCGCCTTTCCCGATCGATGTGGACCTGAACCACAGCTACGAAGCGGCGTTTGACGGCGTGCTGATGCTGCGTCGTCTGTTCGGTTTCGGCGGCCTGGCGCTGACCGTCAACGCGACCGGGACGAACGCCGGGCGCACCGATCCGGCCCAGATCGCCAGCTACGTGACCGACCTGCTGCCGCTGCTGGACATCGACGGCAATGGTCGCGTCGATGCGCTGACCGATGGCCTGCTGTTACTGCGCTATCTCACTGGCCTGCGCGGTGATGCGCTGGTCAATGGCGCATTGGGTAGCGGCGCCACACGCACGCTGGCAGCCGACATCGAAGCCGCCATCGCCGCGCGCATGCCCTGACCGCTTCCAAGCGCCAGCAAAGCGCCTCCGCGCTGGGCGACCGGGCACCGGTTTGGCTATCCTGTGCGGATGACGACGCCTCCTGCCAAGCCACCCGCCATCGCCGCCGCTTACGACGCGTGGTCGGCGCAGTACGACCACGACCGCAATCCGACCCGCGATCTCGATGCACAGGTGCTGCCGCGTGTGCTCGGCGAGCTGCGCCCGCGCGCAACGCTGGAGACGGGCTGCGGTACCGGCAAGAACACGGCCTTTCTCGCCAGCATCAGCCAGTCCGTGCTCGCCGTCGATTTCTCGTCTGGCATGCTGGCCAAGGCGGCCCAACGCGGTCTGCCACCGCAGGTCCGCTTTGCGCAGTGCGACTTGCTGCAACGCTGGCCGGCCGACAACAGCAGCATTGATCTGGTGTCGTGCAGCCTGGTACTGGAGCACCTCAAGGATCTGTCACCTTATTTTGAGGAAGCCGCCCGCGTGCTGGCGCCCGGCGGTCATCTGTGGGTGTGTGAGCTGCACCCATACAGGCAGTACGCTGGCAGCCAGGCGCGCTTTGCCGGCGCCTCCGGGGACACGGTAAAGGTGGACGCCTTCACCCATCACCTGTCCGATTTCACCGCCGCTGCGGGCCGCGCCGGCTTGCACCTGCGGCGGCTCGACGAGTGGTGCCATCCAGACGAATCTGCCGCGCTGCCGCGATTGATTTCATTCCTGTTTCAGCGCTGAGCCCTCGGGTCCGCCTATAGCTTTTCTTTGAAACCATCGTTCAATGTGGGCTCAGACGCGATTAGGCAAATAGTCGACTTGATACATTTCTTGTCTGCGCGCCGCATTGAAACGTCATCTTCAGCAAAAGTCAGTGAATCACTCCTGTCGCACTTGACTTGAATTCCATCATGATGGATATTTATTCCATCATGCAAGACGACACTATCCGCCGAGCCAACGAACCAGCCGGGCCCGCCAGAGAGGACGAGAGCAGCGGCTTGTCGGCCCGCATTGCCCAGCGCATACACGGCCTGCGCACGGCACAACGCATGTCGCTGGAGGCGCTCGCCACGCGCAGCGGCGTCAGCCGCTCGATGATTTCGCTGATCGAGCGCAACGAGGCGAGCCCGACAGCAGTCGTTCTCGAAAAAATCGCCACCGGGCTCAATGTAGTGCTGGCAGCGCTGTTCGATGCACCCACCGTCAACGGTCAAGCGGATCACACCGCCACGCTTGCCCGCCGCGCCGATCAGGCACGCTGGCGCGACCCCAATTCCGGTTACCTGCGACGCAACGTCTCGCCAGAAATGGCAAGCACCTCAAGCGGACTGATGCAGTCGCCAATCCAGATCGTCGATGTTGCCTTCCCCGCCGGCGCGCGCGTCGCCTATGAAACGGCGGCCCGCGACGTCGCTGTGCATCAGCAGGTGTGGGTGCTGGATGGCGCCATGCAGATCACGGTCGGCGACGAGACGCATCAGCTAGACAGCGGCGACTGCCTGGCCTTCGCACTCGACCGGCCGGTCGCCTTCCACAATCCCACCGCCGATACGACGCGCTACGCCGTCGTGATCGCGACGCTACCTGCACCTCCCCGGAGATGACATGCCTGCCACCGCCGCGCCAACAACCATCACCATCCGCCGTCCGATGGCACCGAGCCCCGCCGACTTGGCCGGACTGGCGGACGTGCTCGTCGATTGCGTCGAAGGCGGCGCCTCGGTCAGCTTCATGCTGCCGCTCAGCCGCGAGCGGGCGCTGGCGTTCTGGCAACGGGTTGCCGACGGCGTCGCGCGCGACGAGCGCGCCCTTCTGGTGGCGGAGGACGAGGCCGGCATTGTCGGCACGGTACAACTGGTTTTTGATTTGCCGGAGAACCAGCCGCATCGCGCCGATCTGGCGAAGATGCTGGTGCACCGCCGCGGACGCCGGCGCGGGCTGGGCGAGGCACTGATGCGAGCGGCAGAGCAGCTCGGTCGCGACAGCGACAAATCGTTGCTGGTGCTCGATACCGTCACCGGCGGCGACGCCGAGCGCCTCTATGCGCGCCTCGGCTGGCAAAAGTGCGGCGTGATCCCGAACTATGCGCTATGGCCGCAGGGTGGCTTTTGCGACACCACCTACTTCTACAAGGCGCTGTAGCCGCCGCTGCGTTGGCTGCGTACCGTCAGGCGCAACGGCCAGTAGCGCAATCCGCTACCGCCCTGCCCCGATTGCGGGGACATCGCAAAGTAGCGACAATCCGCCGCGCAGATTTGCCTGCTCACGAAAACAGGATCACAACGCATGCGCGACGCCACCTTGCCCGTCGTACTGATCGCCGGCGGGCTCGCCCTGCTCGGCTGGAACTACGGCTGGATTCCGGACTGGAACACGCTGGTCGCCATTGCACTGGTGGTTGCCGGCATCGCGATTCTGGTGCTCGATGGCATCACCAAGAAGTCGCTGGTCGCCGGCCCGATCCTGATTGCCATCGGCATCGGCTGGTACGGCTACTTTGATCTTGGATGGCGTTCGCGACTGATCATTCCGCTGTTGATGATCTTCTCCGGGCTGATGATGCTGGTGGCGCGCTTCGCGCCGGTACCCGAATCGCGCGCCAACGGGCTGCTGGCACCCAGGCAAAAGGACAGTGCGCCGTAGGAGCTTGTCAGCGAAAAATCAGACAAAACCGGAAATGTCTTAGGCTGCGCTTTGCCCACTACAATCGCGGCCATGGCAAAACAAACCTACCTCGATTTCGAGCAGCCGCTGGCCGAGCTGCAAACAAAAATCGATGAACTGACCGAGTTGCACCACGGCGTTGACCAGCTCGACGTCTCCGACGAAGTCAAAAAGCTCACCAAAAAGCTCGCTGACCTCAACAAGTCGATCTACGCCAAGCTCACGCCGTGGCAGATCGCGCAGGTAGCGCGACATCCACAGCGGCCCTACACGCTGGACTACGCCAACGGCCTGTTCACCGATTTCGTCGAGCTGCATGGCGACCGCGCCTATGCCGACGACGCGGCCATCGTCGGCGGACTGGCCAAGTTTGACGGCCAGAGTTGCATGGTGATCGGCCACCAAAAAGGTCGCGACACTAAGGAGAAAGTGTTGCGCAACTGGGGCATGCCCCGCCCCGAGGGCTACCGCAAGGCGTTGCGCCTGATGAAGCTCGCCGACAAATTCGCGCTTCCGATCTTCACCTTTGTCGACACGCCGGGCGCCTACCCTGGCGTCGGCGCCGAGGAGCGCGGCCAGTCCGAAGCGATCGGCCGCAACCTGTTCGAGATGGCACAGATCAAGTCGCCAATCATCGTCACCATCATTGGCGAAGGTGGCTCCGGTGGCGCGCTGGCCGTTGCCGTTGGTGACGTCACCGCGATGCTGCAATACGCCACCTATTCGGTGATCTCGCCGGAAGGCTGCGCCTCAATCCTCTGGAAGAGCGCCGAGCGCGCGCCTGATGCCGCCGAGTGCATGGGCATCACGGCGGACCGGCTAAAGGCCCTGCGTCTGATCGATCACATCGTCCCGGAGCCTGCTGGCGGCGCCCATCGCGACCCGGTGGCGATGATGGGCAACCTGAAAAAGGTGCTCGCCAGTGAACTCGAAAAGCTCAAGGCATTGACGCCAGACAAGCGCCTGGCGCTGCGCCGTGCGCGGCTGGCCGACTATGGCGCCTTCAAAGCCGGCTCCTGATCCCGCAAACGCCGTTCGTTCCGCCGTAGCCGCCGCGCTGCATCGCTGGCGTTCCCGCGCCGGCGGGCTGACACGGGTGCGAGTGGCACTCTCGGGGGGCCGTGATTCCATCGTCCTCTTGCACGCGCTGCACGAAGCTCGCCGCGATGACACCAGCTGGGCGTTGCAGGCGCATCATGTGCATCACGGCCTCAGTCTCAACGCGGATGCCTGGGTGGCGCATTGCGAAGCGGTCTGCTGTGCGCTGAAGGTGCCGCTCGCGGTCAGTCGCGTGCATGTCGATCGCAACGATCCACGCGGCATTGAGGCGGCGGCGCGTGACGCACGCTATGCGGCACTGCAGGCGGGAGCGACAGGCGACCAATCGAAACCAGCATCCGGTGCCACGATCATCGCCCTCGCCCATCACGCCCGCGACCAGGCTGAGACCGTGCTGTTGCAGTTGTTGCGGGGAGCTGGTCCGGCCGGGCTGGCAGCGATGCCAGCGAAAGACGGTGACCTGTATTCACGCCCGCTGCTGGCGCTTCCCCACTCTGCGATTGCGGCCTACGCGACGCGATGCGGGCTCACCTGGATTGACGACGACAGTAATGGCGACCAGCGCTTTGCCCGCAACCGCTTGCGTCATGCCGTCTGGCCGGTGCTGGTTGAAGCCTTCCCGTCCGCCGAACGCACGCTTGCCCGTGCCAGCGGTCTGCAGGCCGAGGCGGCCGAGCTGCTGGATGATCTGGCGGCGATTGACCTGGCCACAATCAGCAGCACCGATGGCGACTCGGGTGAAGACCATGAGCAGGAACTGGTCGTTTCGCGGTTGCAGCGCCTGTCGCCAGCGCGGCAGGCGAATGTGCTGCGCTACTGGCTGGCAAGGCATGCCATTGCAGCCGTTGCCGAGAACACCCTGCATGAATGGCTGCGCCAGCTCGGGACAAACAACCCGACGCAGGCTATCCGTCTACGCGCTGGCAATCTGATGCCCGATGTGATCGTCTATCGTGATCGTCTGCAGCTCGCGTGGCCGCAAGAGGCCTGGCCGGCGATGCCGTGGACCGGGGAACCCAGCCTCTCGTTGGGTGGCCATTGCGGCAGCGTGGAGTTCGTTGCCGGCGCTGCCGATGAAACCTTGGTGCTGCGACCACCGCAGCCAGGCGAACACTGGCTGGTGCGGCGGCGGCAGCCCGGCGACCGCATCGCGCTGTCCGAGCGCTCCGGTCATGTGTCGATCAAGAACGTCATGCAGAACGCTGGTATCCCGCCGTGGCAGCGCAGCATGTGGCCGCTGTTGATCTGCAACAACGAAGTTGCAGCAGTCGCTAGCGTTGCGACAGCTTCCGCCTATACAGTGCGCGCCGCACCGCATGCTACAGAGGCCGGCGGGAGAGGCTTTTGCTGCCAGTGGAAACCCGCTTGGCAGATCAAGACCGGCTCGCAACAATGACCGTGGAGTCAGCCAGCGCGTGAACCGTGGCGTTGTATTCCCGGCCCATAACAATCAATCCAATGGAGAAATCACAAATGCTGAAGAGACTCTCGACGCTTGCCACGCTGGTGAGCCTCGCCGTGGCGAGTTCGGTCGCAGTGGCGGCCTACCCTGAAAAGCCGATCACGGTGGTCGTCCCGTTCGCCGCTGGCGGCCCCACCGATGTCGTCGCCCGCACCCTGTCGCAGGCCATGAGCGGCCCGTTGAAGGGCACGCTGGTCGTGGAGAACGTTGGTGGTGCCGGTGGCACCATCGGCGCCGGCAAGGTCGCTCGCGCCCAGGGCGACGGCTACACCCTGCTGTTCCATCACATCGGCATGTCAACCGCGCCGGCGCTGTATCGCAAGCTCGACTTCAAGCCGCTGGATGACTTTATCCCGATTGGCGCCGTGGTCGATGTGCCGATGACTTTGATTGCCAAGCCGCAGACCACACAGACGAACGTCAAAGACCTGGTGGCCTACATCCGCGCCAACAAGGAAAAGATCAATCTGGCCAACGCTGGCATCGGCTCGGCGTCGCACCTTTGCGGCCTGCTGTTCCAGAGTGCGCTGAAGACCGATCTGACCACGGTTCCGTTCTCGGGCACCGGCCCGGCGATGACCGCGCTGCTTGGCGGCAACGTTGACGTCATGTGCGACCAGACCACCAACACCACCGGCCAGATCAAGGCGGGCAAGGTAAAGGCGTTTGCAGTCACCAGCAAGGGCAAGCTCGCCAACTTCCCCGAGCTGCCTCCGCTGGCGACCGAGTTGCCCGGCTTTGAGGTTGGCGTATGGCACATCCTCTACGCGCCGAAAAACACCCCGGCCGACGTCGTGGGCAAACTGCAGGGCGCGCTGCAAACGGCCATCAAGGACCCAGCTTTCCTCGCCAAGATGAAGGACCTGGGCGCCGAAATCATGCCGCCTGATCGCCAGACTTCCGCTGGCGCCAAGGCGCTGCTGAGCGCTGAAATCGGCAAGTGGGCACCGATTATCCAGGCAGCCAAGGCCTACGCAGACTAAGTTGGCAGGGGCGTGCGGCGATGCGGTGCCGCACCTCTCACCGCCACCATCGCCGCGCATCAATATGGTGCGCAGCGTGGCGACCAGCTAGCGTGAAATTGGCGACCGTCCAACGCGTCAGGCACAGCCAGACCGTGCTGATTCGGACGATCAGCACGAGGCGAGCGTGATTTGTTTCCGCCGTTCGCTGTGCGAGCGGCAGCAAGTCCGGTGGTGCTATTCGCCGCCGGTGCCGGTCTTGACGGTTGCGCCGTCGTCCGGTTTTTCGAGGAGTTTGGTCAAGCACCCGGCGCAGGTAAAGACGGTGCGACCACCGACTTTGCGCGTCTTGCCGCCACGGATGATGGCAGGCTGCTTGCAGGTTCCGCAGAGCCGTGTCCAACTACCGGCCACCGAGCGTTTGCGCGGTGTCGCGGTTTGTTGACGAAATTTGGCGATCTGATTCGGATCGAGCATAGACATCGTCACCCTGAGTTACGCGCCATCAAATGCTCAAAAGACGCGCTTCGTGTAAAAACCATGACACGAATGCAATTGAGGCGATTCAATAAAGCGTTGTATTTTCAACGGCCTATATTATGTCTCAAAAGCGCTTTCTTTGCCACTCCCACATGATGAAAAAGCCTTTGCGATTTGTCCGAAAACCGGCGTCGTGGCGCGGCCAGCGTGGACGCGGCTTCATCCTGCCGCTGCTGGCGGTGCTGCTCATCGTTGTCGTGCTGGCAGGCGTCTACGGCATGATCGTCTGGAAGTGGAGCTACTCGGAGGGCGAACGCGCAGGCGTCGTGCAGAAATTCTCGCGTAAGGGCTGGGTCTGCAAGACGTGGGAGGGAGAGCTGAACATGGTGGTGCTACCCGGCGCGCTGCCGGAGAAATTCTTCTTCACTGTGTGGGATGACGGCGTCGCTGCGTCCATCAACCGCAATGTCGGCCGCCGCGTCACGCTGCACTACGAGGAGAAGGTCGGACTGCCGACCAGTTGCTTCGGCGAAACGCGCTACTACATCAAAAAAGTGACGCCGCTGCCGGAGTAATACCCGCTAGTGCTGGTTGCCACGCGCCAGCAGCCTCGCGTAGTCCTCCGGCGTGTCGATGCCGGGTGGCAGCGGATCGTCAACGACGGCGACCCGTATGCGATACCCGTGCGCCAGGGCTCGCAACTGCTCCAGCGCCTCGTGCCGCTCAATGGCGGGCACAGTCAGGGCTGGAAACGAGCGCAAGAAAGACGCCCGATAGGCATAAAGCCCAATGTGGCGATAGACCGGCAGCCCGGCCGGCATGACAGTCACCCCGCCTGCCCACGCATCGCGCGAGAACGGCACCGGCGCCCGACTGAAATAAAGGGCGTTGCCGGTCTCGGCAACAATGCATTTGACGACGTTCGGATTGACCACGTCGCTGATGTCATGAATCGGGTGGCAGAGCGTGGCCATGGCCGCGCCGCGATCGGCATCCAGCATCGCGGCGACAGCATTAATGGCAGATGCCGGAATCTCCGGCTCATCCCCCTGCACATTGACGACGATGACATCATCGTCAAGGCCCAGCGCGGTGACGACTTCGCTTAGGCGGTCGGTACCGGTCGCATGGTCGCTGCGCGTCATCGCGACGCCTACGCCGGCAGCATGGCACGCCTCAGCGATGCGAAGATCATCTGTGGCAACAACGACCTGCTTTGCAGCGGACAGCGCCGCACGCTCGGCCACCCGCACGATCATCGGCTTGCCGAAAAGATCAATCAACGGTTTGCCAGGAAAACGGGTGGATGCGTATCGGGCTGGAATGACGGCAACAAACGACATATCTCGTACTGTGCTCTGTGCTGGGTGGCGAACTGGACTGTCCCTGATCAGGACGCCAACGCCTCGATCTCTTCTGCCAAGAGCTTGCGCGCTTCCTCTTCGAGCATCACGGGAATGTCTCCGCGAATCGGGTAGGCAAGACGTGCCGACTTTGAGATGAGCTCCTGCCTGCCTTTGTCATAAATCAGTGCCCCCTTGGTGACGGGACACACGAGGATCTCAAGCAGTTTGGGGTCGATGGCCATATGGGGGGGTCGCGGAAATCTATTCGGTTGCAGGTGATACTGGTGACGGGGACGCTGGATCATCGTCCAGCAACGCCTCACGCTCGGCGCTGGCGGCCGGCGCCGCCCGCGAAGGCTCGTGCGTGGCATACAGTTCGCAGGCATCGCGTACCAGCCGCAGCAGTTTACGCTTGGTTTCGGGCGCCAGATGCACACTCAGCGGTACGGCCCACATTCGACGATCAGCAAAAGGCAAGCACTTCGGCGCGTCTTTCTCTGTCATCAGTATCGGACGCTCGCCGATGTTCCTGAAATCACCTGGCTGGAAGGCGTGATGATCGCGGAACGGAAACAGTTGACCGCTAACGCCCGCCCGGCGCAAGGCATCGTAAAAGTTGCGCGGGTTGGCGATGCCGGCGACCACCGCTGCGCGGGATTCAGCAAAGGTCGACAACGGGGTATGGCGGCCGGGCTCGACCAGCGCGTAAGCGTCGCTCAACTTGCGCCGCGCAACATGATGGTTGCCGTCTTTGTAGCCGGAGCTCGGCGTCGTCCATGATGGCATGATGCGCAACTCGCAGTTGCGCACGCGCTCGCGCGGCTCGCGCAGAGGCCCAGCCGGTAGCAGCAGGTTATTGCCGTAGCGGCGTTCGGCACTGATGACCTCAACCTCGACATCCCGCATCAGAGCGTAGTGCTGCAGGGCATCGTCAGCGACCAGCACATTGACATCGGGATTGTCCGCAAGCAGATGGATTGCAGCCAGCACCCGATCGGCGCAGACGACGACCGGCACACCGAGCGCAAAGTGCAGCATCGGCTCGTCACCAACATCAGCCGCCGTCGACCGTGCGCTCACGGCGCGCGGCGCCTTGGGGCTGACCGGATAGCCGCGACTGATGATGCCGGGGCGATAGCCCGCTTTCTGCAGGCAGCGAACAATGGCCTGCACCACCGGCGTCTTGCCTGCGCCGCCAACAACGACATTACCAACAACAACGACGGCCACGCCGGGATGGCTGCGCTTGAATACACCGCGCCGATAGAGATCTGCCCTGATACGGACAACCAGACCATACAGCCACGACAAGGGCTTCAGCAGCCGCGCCAGCGTGGTCGGCTGTCGTGCCCACCATGTCTTTTCAAGAAGCGCGGGGAGCATGATGGCAAATGTGCTGGGTTGCGGCTACACCGCGGCCAGGCTACTTGCCCGGCGACTGCGTTGCGAAAGTGATGTTGGCGTATTGCGCCAGGCGCGCTGCCTCCATCACGTGGACGACATCCTGATGCTTGGCGGCAGCATCGGCATTGATGATGATCACCGGGTCAGTAGCACCAGCGGCAGCGTCGCGCAGCGCCTGCGCCAGCGCAGCAACCGTGGTAAAGGTGAACACCTGTTTATTGAGCGCGAAACGACCGGTCGCATCAACGCCGACGTTGATCTCCTTCGGCCGCTGCACCTGTTTTTCAGCATCTGCTTCCGGCAGCGAAATCTTCAGTTCGGTGAACTTGCTGTAGGTTGTCGATGCCATCAGGAAGATAAGCACGACCAGCAGGACGTCGATCAGCGGGATGAAGTTGATCTCGGGTTCTTCGCGAAAGCGGCCGCGGCGAAAGTTCACTTGGCGCGGTCTCCATGCAGGATGTCAACCATGCGTGTCGCCTGCTGCTCCATCTCGATCAGCAGCGAATCGACCTTGCCCCGGAAGTAGCGGTAGAACATCAATGCGGGAACCGCAACGATGATGCCCATCGCCGTGTTGTAGAGCGCCACCGAAATGCCATTGGCCAGACGTGTCGGATCAACGCCGGCGCTGCCGGTGCTGCCGAAAATTTCAATCATGCCGATGATGGTGCCGAGCAGCCCCATCAGTGGCGCCGCCGCAGCGATGGTGCCGATGGCATTGAGGTACTTTTCGAGCCCGTGGGCGACCACGACGCCGGTCTCCTCGACCGCCTCTTTCACCACTGGACGCGGTGACTTGATGTTGGCGAGCCCGGCGGCAAGGATCTGACCCATCGGCCCCTGACCCGCCGTCAGATCAACCAGTTCCTGCGTCAGGCCCTTCTTGCGGTACTCGGCGATGACTTTGTCGACCAGGCCGGCCGGGATGATCTGCGCCCGCCGTAGCGTCCAGGCCCGCTCAATGATCAGCGCCAGCGCAACGATGGATACAAAGATGAGCGGCCAAATTGGCCAGCCCGCCGCCTTGATGATGTCCCACATGAAGCGCAGTCTCGCTCGTCAGATTGGTGATTACAGCGTGCAGTGTAACTCGCCATTTGGCCGTTTGAATGTAGCCACTTTGGCTGTACAGCTTTTTGCTGAAACGACGGTTAAAAAGGGCTTGGAACGGAATTTTCGATCAAGTCGACTTTGCGCAAATTTGGCACGCAACCTCGTTGCAATGCCGCGTCTTGTGAGCGGTGTTGCGTGCTTCCCGTAGCGCGCGGCAGTGAGCCTAGGAGGCTATCTCGGTGATACGACGCGCATGCTGATCATCGCAACAGCCGTGGCCTTGCCGTCAGATACGGCACCATGATCCTGCACGTCCTGCAGGTGCGTATCGCCACGCAAGTTCTCAAGCGTTCTAGTCACCTGCCCGCGACTTTCGACGCGGAGCGTAAGCACGTAGCGATCAGCTTCGACCCTTATTCGTTCGACCGTCGCATCGCGGTCGACGAGCGAACGAATTGCCCGCTGTGGGTCAAAAGTTTGTTCTCGAGGACTATCCCCGCGTGTAATCCCACCGGATGCGCCGGCGATGCCACCGCCATACGTCAGATCCCATTCCTGTCGCGCGACGCCACCCGGCGGTCGCGGCGGCACGATATCGGGCTGTCGATCTATCTCACGGCCGGTCACACGCGCAAGGCTCGCCGACGGCCAGGTGGCGTTGCGGCGTTTGCTGTCGATCCAGTACGGAATGCCAGCGCCAGTCTCGGCCCAAAGCGAGGTCACCCTTGGCGTTCGCTCTGTCAAGTAACCCTCAAGGTCACCTTCGGCGTTGCGACGTACGCGTAAGCCCAGGTGTTCGTTGGGCGCCGCCAGCCAACCGTCGCGGCATTCATAATGCGCGCCTCTGGCGAGTGTAGCCGTGTGGTTGTCAAGCGATCCCACCTGGTCCGCCGTGACCTCCATTGCGTACTTTACGTAGGCTGGTGTCGATTTCGCACCGAGTTTGACGGAATCGTTTTGCGCTGCACGCAGATACGTGACCGTCAATACGGAGCCAGGCTTCCCCTCGATCTTCACCGCTAACCAGGGGTTGTGCGCCATCGGCAATATCTCGCGACCGAGAAATGTTCCACGCAGACTGAACTGCCCGCCTGGAACGTCCTGCGCGCGAAGCGAATACACGCCCTGAATGTCGGGACATTCGCTATGCCGATGGATCCCTACCGCGTCACAGGCGGCAAGAATCGGCACCATGGCAACTGCTACAAGACGGCAGAGGGCGGGCGGCGCAAACACGGTAGTCCTGCTTGCCGTGGGCCCTGGCCCTAGACAGGTTTCCAGCCGTCCTTCAAGGTCACGGCGCGGTTGAACACCAGCGCGCCGGGTTGTGACAGCTTGCGGTCCGGCGTGAAATAACCGTTGCGCTCAAATTGATAGCTCTGGTCGGGTCTGGCGCTCGCCAGCGACGGCTCCAGCCAGGCACGCACGAGCTTTAGCGAATGCGGGTTCAGATAGTCCTTGTAGTCGCCCTCGCCAGCGTCGGGATTCTCGACATTGAACAGGCGGTCATACAGGCGCACCTCGGCTTGAATGCCGTCGGCCTTGCCGACCCAGTGGATCGCGCCCTTGACGTTTCGGCCGCCCGTGCCGCTCTTGGTCGCCGGATCGTAGCTGGCGTAGATCGTAGTGACGTTGCCCTCTGCGTCCTTCTCGATGCGCTCACATTTGATGATGAAGGCGTGGCGCAGGCGCACCTCGCCGCCTGGCACCAGCCGGAAGAAGCCCTTGACCGGGTTCTCCATGAAGTCGTCGCGCTCGATAAACACTTCGCGACAGAACTTGAAGCTGCGCTTGCCGCGAGATTCGTCATGCGGATGTACCGGCGCCGAGCACTCCTCAAATTGCCCTTCGGGATAGTTCTCGATGACCACGCGGATCGGATCGAGCACCGCCATGCCGCGCGCGGCCACCGCATCCAGGTCATCACGCAGCGCACGCTCCAGATCGCCCATATCGATCCACTGGTGCGCCTTCGACACACCTGCCCGTTCAGCAAACAGGCGGATTGAGGCGGGCGTAAAGCCACGACGACGTAGCCCCGCGAGCGTCCAGAAGCGCGGGTCGTCCCAGCCATCGACATAGCCCTTCTCGACCAGCTCAAGCAGCTTGCGCTTGCTCATGACGGTGTAGCTCAGGTTCAGTCGCGCGAACTCGATCTGCTGGGGGTTTGGTGCTGGCAGCTTGCCGGACTCGACGAGGCGCTCAAGCACCCAGTCGTAAAGTGGACGGTGCGCCTCGAACTCCAGCGTGCACAGCGAATGCGTGATGCGCTCCAGCGCATCGCTGATGCAATGCGTATAGTCGTACATCGGATAGACGCACCACTTGTTGCCGGTGCGGTGATGCCCGGTGTGGCGGATGCGATAGATGGCCGGGTCGCGCAGGTTGATGTTCGGCGAGGCCATGTCGATCTTGAGGCGCAGGATGTGCGTGCCGTCGGCGTGCAGTCCGCGCTTCATCTCGTCGAACAGGCGCAGGCTCTCTTCGGCGCTGCGATTGCGGAACGGCGAATCGACGCCCGGCTCGGTCAACGTGCCGCGATTGACGCGCATCTCCTCGGCCGACTGGCTGTCGACATAGGCGAGACCACGCTCGATGAAGTGTTGCGCGAACGCATAGAGCGTGTCGAAGTAGTCGCTGGCGTAGAAGAGATGATCCTTGAACGAGAAGCCCAGCCACTGGACCATCTCCTTGATCGACTCTTCGTACTCAATGTCTTCCTTGACTGGATTGGTGTCGTCGAAGCGCAAGTGACAGACGCCAGCGTAATCCTTGGCGAGGCCGAAGTTCAGGCAGATCGATTTGGCGTGGCCGATGTGCAGGTAGCCGTTCGGCTCCGGCGGGAAACGCGTGATGACCTTGCCGCCATGTTTTCCGCTCGCATTGTCGGCATCAATGATCTGTCGAATGAAGTTGGAAACGACCCTGGATTCTTCTTTGCCGACTGGCGTGGCGCTGCTGGCGGATACAGCGCCCTTGATCGGTGCGCCCTTGGTCACGGAACTCATTCGAGATTGGACAATGTCGTATTGTGCGGTCGCAACATTGTAACGATGCGCTTTTGTACCGCCGAACGCGCGTCCATCAGCGTTCTGGAAAAGTCACCGCTGCGCGACGCCAGCCCCAATGCGGTCCCCGGAATCGGGAAAGTTGCCCACATCGATTGTGGATAACTGACCGGATAACTCTGCCGATCTGGCCGCAGCCCGCATCGGTTCTCGATTTTGCTTTTTGCTCGCAGTCTGTCCTGCAAAAACGTAAACTCGATCAAGCACTTGCACCACACAATCAGCGTTTGCAGGCGATGACGTTGGCGTGCTCCTCAGAATAATCCCGGTACCGCTTTCGTCGACATGTCCTGGACAGAACCCGCAGAAACCATCAACAACGCCGAACCTATTTCGGTCAGCGGATTGTTGCAGCGCGCGAAGCTTGCGCTGGAACGTGCGCTGCCCTTGTGCTGGGTGTCAGGTGAGATCTCCGGTTTCAAACGCGCCGCGTCGGGCCATTGTTATTTCGACCTGAAGGACGACGCGGCACAAATCGCCTGCGTGCTTTATCGCAACCGCGCTGCGCTGGCTGGATTTGAATTGAAGGATGGCGCACAGGTGGAGTTGCGCGTGCGTCCCTCGGTCTACGAGCCGCGCGGCAGTTTGCAATTCACCGTCGAACAGGCGCGCCTGGCGGGCGTGGGTCGTCTCTACGAAGCGTTCCTGCGGCTCAAGGCAAAACTCGACGCCGAGGGCTTGTTCGCCGATGAACTGAAACGCGAGCTGCCCGCATTCCCGCGATGCATCGGGCTCATCACGTCGACCAGGGCCGCTGCCCTTGCCGACATGCTGCGTGTACTGCGCGACCGCTGGCCACGCGCGCAGGTAGTCGTGTATCCGGCGAGCGTACAGGGTGCGAGCGCGCCCCGCGAATTGCTCGTGGCGCTCAACGCCGCCAACGCGCGTGCTGAGTGCGACGTGCTGATCATCGGCCGTGGTGGTGGCAGTATCGAGGACTTGTGGGCGTTCAACGATGAAGCGCTGGTGCGTGCCGTTGCCGCTTCCAGTGTGCCCATTGTCAGCGCGGTCGGCCACGAAACTGATTTCACGCTCTGTGATTTTGCCGCCGACGTGCGAGCGCCAACGCCAACCGCAGCCGCAACAATGGTCACCCCAGAGCAGCATAGGCTGCGCACGGCATTGGGCGAGCGGGCACAGCGCCTGATCGACGCGCTGGACAACCGCTGCAACCGGCTCGCCGAACGGCTTGATCATCTCGCCGCGCAATTGCGCAGCAGTCTCGGCCAGCTTGCGCCCTGGCGCGAAGCCCTGCTGCGCGCCGAGGCGCGACTGCAGCGCTGCCTGACCAGGCAGCTGCCGATGCAGCACGCGCGATTGGAAGCGCTGGCGCGCACCCTCGTTGCCCGGCAGCTTCCGCCCCCGGCCATTGCCCGTCGCCTGTCGGGATGCGAGCATGCGCTGGCGCCCGCCATGCGATCCCGTTTGCTCAGTGTGCAGCATCGCCTCGACCGCGCTGCTACGGCGCTCGCGCATCTCAATCCCGAGAACGTACTTGACCGCGGCTATGTGCTGGTCTACGACGGAAACGGCGCGCTGGTCACCGACCACTCGCCGGTATCCATCGGGGAGCAACTGACGTTGCATTCGCGTCGGCGCCGGGTCCGCGTCACTGCTGACGAAATTACAGACGTAAAAGTAAATCCGTCCAATGGCTAGCAACAGCCGCTGAAAAGCGACTGAATTTGCGCGTCAATGCGTCAAGATACTTGTGACGGTAATGCCGATGTCATAACATGCCGGCGTCCGCTGACAAAGGGGTCGAACCTTGAAACCACTCTTCGCTGCACGCGTGCTTGGCGCGCTTCTGCTTGTATCTGCAGGCGCGCACGCTGCCTGTCCATTCAACGTCTCCGGCGTCGGTACCCTGACCGACCCGGCCAGCTTTGATCTGTTGCGCGATGGCGTGCTGATTACCCGGTACGCGCAAGGCATGCGTGGTGCGGCGCTGGTGGCCGGCACCGGTACCACCGCAGCCACGGTCGAAAGCAATATCGCGAGCAACCTGGCACAACTCGACATCAATGGCGATGGCTTCCTCGATGTACAGGACGCCCTTGTCATCAACCGTGCGCTGCTTGGCATCACCAACAGCAAGCAAGGCGCTGGCACCAGCAACGTCAACTACGGCACTCGAACCAACGCTGCCGTCATGCAGGCCTTTGTTGCCGGTGGCTGCAACACCACCTTCGCAGCGCCCACGACCGATCAGGTCGATGCTGCGCGCTTCCTCATCCAGTCCACGTTCGGTCCCAGCCTCAACGACATCCAGTCGTTCGTCGCGCTGACGCCGGATGCCGCCGTGTCCGGCAGCAATCACAAAAAGCAACGCTCGACCTGGCTCAACGATCAGCTCAACATGGCGCGCGGCCAGAAGCATTTTGACTACCTGCTCGCGCGCAAAGTTGAGTACGATGCCGCCGGCCAGACGTTTTACAGCGAGATGAGCCGCGAGGCGTTCTGGGGCCAGGCACTGAAGAGCCCAGACCAGCTGCGACAACGTCTGGCGTTCGCGCTGTCGGAAGTCCTCGTGGTCTCCGAGAACGGCGGATCGAACGACCCGTTCGAGCTGGCCGCTTATCTTGATCTGCTGGCCGACAATGGGTTCGGCAATTTCCGCGACATCCTCAACAAGGTGGCGCTCTCGCCAGCGATGGGGCGCTACCTGAGCCACCTGCGCAACGATGGCGGCAGCGCCAATCCGAACGAGAACTTCGCGCGGGAAATTCTGCAACTGTTTGCCGTCGGGCTGTTCATGCTCAATCCGGACGGCACCGCCACCGCGACGCCGAGCTACGACGAGAACACGGTGAAGGGATTCGCCAAAGTGTTCACCGGGTTTTCCTACGATGACCCGTATTGCAAGGCCGGCGATCCCGGGTACGGAATTCCGCGCAATAGCTGCCTCGACGGTTACTCCACAACCCATCCCTCCTGGTACTGGAGCCCGGACAACAATCCGCCCAACAATGCTGGTGGTGAGTCCTTTCCACCCGTGCTGACCGGTTGGGCACGGTCGATGATTGCCTTTCCCGGCAAGCACAGCGCGCTGTCGAAGCAGTTGCTCAAATACAACTATGCTTCGCCCGTCGCCGCCTGCACCGCTGCATTGAATGTCGCCAAGCCGGTTGCGTCCGGCGGGTCGGACGGCCTGCTTCCCGCAATCACCACCACTGGCTCCGGCGTAACGACGGGGACCCGCGTGAACGTGACGCAGGCCAACGCCACGCTGACCTCGGCGATCGACAACGTGTTCTGTCACCCCAATGTCGGCCCCTTCATCAGCCGCCATCTGATCAAGTTCCTGGTGACCTCGACGCCCACACCGGCGTATGTCCAGCGTGTCGCCACCGTCTTCAACGACAACGGCAGCGGCATTCGCGGCGACATGAAAGCCGTGTTGCGCGCCATCCTGCTTGACGACGAAGCGGTGTCACCGGCTACAACGCTGACCGCCACCGAATACGCAAAATTCGGAAAGCTGAAAGAGCCGATTCTGCGACTCTCCGCGATCCTGCGCGCCTTCAATGGCACGGCAGCGTCGGGCCGTTACCAGCTGCACTACATCAACGACGTCGAATACGGCATCAGCCAGGGGCCGCTGCAATCACCGACGGTGTTCAACTACTTCCATCCGGAGTTTGCACCGCCCGGCCCGGTGTCCAGCAATGCTGCGATCGCGCCGGAGTTCGAAATCACGACCACGACGGCGGTCGCCAGCACGCAAAACTTCTTTGGCAGCGTGATCACTTCAAGCAACGGCAACAATCTGTACAAGCAGAACGGTCAGGGTGATTTCTCGGGTACCTGCGATTCGACCAATACGCCGGACTGCATCTTCTCGAACCTGTCCGATCTCTACGCAATACAGGCCAGCAGCAGCAGCCTGTTCGACTACATCAATCTGGTATTGCTTGGCGGCACGCTGAGTCCCGCCAACAAGACGGCGCTGGCCAGTGCGCTGGATACGGCCTATCCGGTCTACACCCTGCCCGGCTCGCCCACGGCGGGCAACATCACGACCTGGCAGGACCGCAAGCGTGATCGCGTCAAGAGCGCGCTGTGGCTTGCCGTACACACCCCCGAATTCCAGATTCAACGATAGGCGGCACCACCATGACACCCAAGAACTTTCAGGAACGCCGCAGCTTCCTCAAGCAGGCCACCTCGCTCGCACTCGCAAGCGGACTGCCCACGCTGGAAGCGCTGACCAAAGTCGCGCATGCTGCTGGCGGCGTCGGCACCACCGAAGTCGGCGCTGACTACAAGGCCATCGTTTGCGTCTTCCTCTATGGCGGCCAGGACGCTTCCAATGTACTGATCCCTTATCGCGACAGCAATGGCACCGGAACCACCGAGTACGACCGCTATCGTCAGGGTCGTGCCAACGGCAGCGATCCGCAAAATCAGACGACGTCCACCGGTGACCTGTCCTACACCAACGCACAGCTGGCGGCGACGTCGATCTCGTCGACAGGTACCGATCCCGGCACCAACTCGGTGTTCACCACCCACACCTACGGTCGCCAGTTTGCGCTACATCCGAGCTACGCCGAGTTGCGCTCGCTGTACAACAGCGGCAAGCTCGCCGTGATCGCCAACGTTGGCCCGCTGGTGGCACCGTTGACGCGCGCGCAATGGTACGGTTCGTCGGCTACACGACCGCCCCTGCCAGTCAACCTGTACTCGCACGACGACCAGCAGAAAGGCTGGATGAGCGGCACCGCGAACGTGGCCAATCCGGCCGTCGGCATCGGTGGCAGGATTGCAGCCAACCCGGCGATCGCTGCGTTGAACGTTGGCGCCAAGGTATCCACGCAGATTTCGATCGATGGCGTGAACACTTTCATGCTGACCGACGTCGGCTCGCCGACTACCGCTATCGCCTATCAGGTCGGTACAGGCTCCATCGGGCGCCTGCAGACTGCGACCACGACGCCACCGGCGACGCCGACCGTCTGCAACACGGGCTCCACGTTCATGAACAACAACCCGACATCGCCCTACTGCGTGACGGGTGGCCCGATTCGGGTGAGCAACGGCTACAGCTGGAATTCGCCTCTCTACAACGCGTTCCGCGGCCGCATCAATGCCACCGCCGAGAACGTGTCGGTCTACCACGACCAGTGGCGGCAAACGATGAACCAGTCGATCCAGACGGAAATTGACGTCAGCTCGGCTTTCCTCAACAGCCCACCAACTGAGGAAATCGTCGCTCCATTCCAGACCGTACTCAGCGTCGACAGCGGCAACGATCTGGCCAAACAGTTGCGCATGGTTGCCGCCATGATCCGCGCCAGCAACCAGCTGGGCGCCACGGCTGCCACCCCGGTCAAGCGGCAGATATTCTTTGTGTCCATCGGTGGTTTCGACACTCACGGCACCGAATTCTGGGACAACAACCCGAGGCTCAATGGCCGCATCAGCAAGGCCATCAATGCCTTCTGGTCGGCGATGGGCAACGTGCGCATCCGTGACGCCGCCGGCACCGGCTATCTGCCCGGCAGCGCGCAGGATCGCGTCACGCTGCTGACCATGACCGACTTTGGGCGTACGCTCGACTCCAATGGCGCGGGCTCCGATCATGGCTGGGGCAGCCACCACTTCGTGCTTGGCGGCGCGGTGCAGGGCGGCAAGATCTACGGCATGAACCACAACGTATCGCAGGCGTATATCGACTCCCTCACCACCACCAGCAAGGTCTGGGTCAGCCCGGATACCACCTGCGGCGCCGTGCCGCGCGTCGGCATTCCGCCAGACCGCTACAACAGCTCGCTGACAGCACCCGGCGCCAAGTGCAATGGCCTCAACCACGCGCTCGACCGCGGCGAATTGCTGGCGACCACGTCGGGTGATGCCGTGATGGCGACCATTGCCAAATGGTTTGGCGTGCCGCTCACCACCAACGCCGAGATTGACGCCATGTTCCCGACCGTACGGGCGGCCCACCCGAACGGCTTTGACATGGGATTTCTGGCCTGACCACCGGCTGCGTTGGCAGCCTGGTCAAAAAGGGAAAAGGCGCGAAATTCGCGCCTTTTTCTTTTCATATCCTCCTTCGTATCCGCGCAGCGCGCGTCACTCCTGCCCGAGTTTGCTTTTTTGCAATGGGTGCCGCTCAGGGTTGCAGCGTAGTTGCGAGATAGCTCTTCATCTGCGCCACGTTCCTGCTGCCTGGGCGGGCAGCGCCGCTGATCAACGCAGTATCGTCGGTCAGACCCAGCAGGTGGCGAATGATCAGCAGGCCATCGGTGGTCGCCAGGCGCAGATTGTCGCCCTCGATGTCGAGATCCGGCAGTACGGCCGCAAGATAGCCTTCGATGGCAGCGGCCGAGGCGCGCTCGGCCCCGGCTGCAGCGACGGCGTCGGCCACCAGCGCAGCGCCGCGATAGCCCAGCAGATAGCGAAGAATCAGCAGCCCGTCGGTCGCCGCGTCAAAGCGGTCGTCGTTGTCAACATCCAGGCTTGGCACAAAAGCTCCGGTCGTAAAGGTTGCGGTAATGGTGCTGGCGCTGGCCGGCACGGTGTAGGCATGGCTGCGTGCTCCTGCGTCAGACCACGACGCGAAGCGATAGCCGCTGGAGCCCGCATTTTGGTCGCGCGCTGCGATGGTGAAGGCAGCACCTTCCGCAGCGTTGATGGTGAACGGTGTGGCGCGAGTAACGCCGTTCACCGTCAGACGCAGTCCGGGTGGCGAGGTTTGCAGCGTCACGTCGCGTGTCTGCCCGTAGCGGACACGACGGATCTGCCCGCCACCAGCATAGGACGTGTAGTACAGCGCCTGAGTTGCGAGATAAGGCCCAAAGGTCAGCGAGGTTGCGCTGTTGGCGCCCAGACTGGTGGCGAAGGCAAACGCCGAGGTGATTGGCGCCGCCGGGGTGCCGGTAGCTGCAATGCGGAACATCGCGCCGCAGATGTAGTCAGCCAGCAGGTAGGTGCCGTTGTAGGCCGACGGCCACACACCATTGGGCACGAAGGCACCACCAGTAATCGAGTTGCAGCCGCTAACCGTCGTGCCCGGCACGCTGGTGCCACCGTGCTGGTATTCGAACACCGGGTCGATCATGTTGGCCGGGCGCGGGTTGCATTTGCCGCTGGTGCTGTTGTCATGGGCGCCCTCGCGGCAGTACCAGCCGAAATCGGCGCCGGCCTGCAACTCGTCGACCTCCTCCCATACCCCCTGCCCGACATCGTTCAGATAAAAACGGGTGCCGGCAGCGTTCGGATCGGGCGCGATGCGGAACGGATTGCGCAGGCCCCAGGCAAAGGTCTCCCGGCAGTGGTTGCCGGCAGTCGTGGCACCGGTCAACGCGCAGACGCCGGTGCCAGCACCGACAAACGGATTGTCTGGCGGAATACCACCGGTACTGGTGACACGCAAAATCTTGCCGGTCAGCACGTGTTTGTCGCGCGCCGCATCGTTGCCACCGCCGGAGCCGGAATCGCCCGCATAGTCGGTGCCACCATCGCCGATGCTGACGTAGAGATAGCCGTCCTTGCCGAAGTGCAGGTCGCCCGCGTTGTGGTTGCCGCCGGGCGATGGCATGTTGTTGACGATGATGGTCTCGGTCGCCGGATTGATCAGATCATTGCCGCCGAGCACAAAGCGCGACACCCGATTGACGGCGCGTCCGGTTGCGTCGTAAAGCGTTCCCGTTCCATAGATGGCGCCAGTGGCGCACGACGAACCATTGCGAGCCGTGTAGAACAGATACACATAGCCGTTGCTGGCGAACTGTGGATCGACGGCCACGCCCAGCAGCCCGCGCTCGCTGCCGGTGCAGATGCGCGGATCGGCGCCAGCGGCCGCCGTGTTGAAGGTGATTGCGGCGGTGGCGAGCAGCGCGCCATTCTTGACCACCCGCAAGGTGCCACCCTGCGTGGTGATCAGCATTCGCCCATCCGGCGTAAATGCCAGTGCCGTCGGCGCACCGACGTTCACCACCGCTTCATCGACGAAACCCGATGGCAGTGTTTGCGCGGCGACTATGCCCGGCAACGCCGACAGCACCAGACAGCGGGCGAAAAAACGGAACAGAGAGCGGGAGATTCGATTCATGTACGCAACCATATGACATCGTCATTGGCAGTGCAAGGAAAGAATGAGGCCTTCGCGATCATCAACTTTTTGCATAAAAGCCGATTTTCATTGGGCTAAACGGCCAATTTCACTCAATGTCGATTTCGGCAATTATGACCACCAAGCCCTTATCAAATGGTACTTTGACCGAAAAGCTGATCTGGTCAATACTGATCGTGTCACGCATTGAAGGTTCGCACCAATGCGCTTTGACAGCAATCCCATTGGCATAATGGCGGGAGCGATCGGGGGACGCAAACGATAGTGAGAATGTTGTCGATGCAGAACACAGAATCGGGCGGCCGGCCAGTTACAACCTGGGCAACGGCCATGCTCTCGCGCCTGGCGGCGTTCGCTGCGATTGGCCTGGTCAGTCTGCTCGGCAGCACGGTGCTGGCCCAGGACGTCAACAACGGCAAGGTGCTCTACAACACCCCGCTGGTCGCCGGTGAACGCAGCTGCAGCAATGGCGCCTGTCACGGCCCCGACCCGCTGGACCGGCAAAACCGAATTCAACTGGGTGAGAACGCCGGCAATATCGCCAACGCCATCAACAATCTGGTGGTGCAGATGGCCTTCCTGCGCGGTCACGTCACCACACCGCAGCTGATCGATCTCGCGGCCTACATCGCGGACCCGACGTCGGCCACCGGCCAGCCTGTGGCGCAGGTGTCGCCGCCGACATTGAGCTTTGGCGCCGTCGCGCCCGGCACCGCTGCACCAGCGCAGCAGATCACCGTCACCAACACCGGCACCTTGCCGCTGGCCGTGTCCGGCGTCTCGTCCAGTGATCCGGATTTCGCCGTCAACTCGAACTGCAACGTGGTCGCCATCAACGCCAGTTGCACCGTCAACGTCATCTTCACACCATCGGCGACGGGCGCCCGCAACGCCACCATCACCATCCTGCACAACGCGAGTGGCGGCAGCAGCACGGTGACCGCCAGTGGCTCCGGTTCGGCAGCGGCCATTCAGGTACCGGCCACACTGGTATTCCCGCCGACGGTCGTTGGCTCATCAAGCAGTCAGCAGTTCATTGAGGTGCGCAACACCGGCAGCCTGCCGCTGCAGATCAGCGCCATCGTCATCACCCCGAGCGGGAGTCCGTTCCAGCGCATCGGTGGCGATTGTGCCGACGGTATCAGCGTCCCGCCATCCGCCAGCTGTTCGGTATCGCTGCGAATCACGCCGACCGAGAGCGGCGCCGCGCAGGCACAGTTGTTGATCCTGCACAACGCGGCGGGCGGTAGCAGTGCGGTGGCGTTGAGCGGCCTCGGCGTGGTCAGTGCGCAGCAAACCCGGGTGATGACCGAATATCGCTACGCCCCGCTTGACTACTACTTCATGACCTCGCGCGATGGCGACAAGACGCTGCTCGATGCAGTCGCCGGCTGGGCGCGAACCGGTCAAAGCTTCAACGTGCTGGTCATCGAGGCAGCCGACCGGCTCGGCATCTCGCGCTACTACTTCGATCAGGTGGCGCGCAATGGCCAGCGCGGCAGTCACTTCTACACGCTGGTTGAAACCGAAAAAACGCTGCTCGCCAGCCTCAATCCGAACAACCTGCAGGCGCCCCGCTTGCCCTACAACGAGGGTGTCGACTCCTATGCCTTCGCGCCACTGGTGGAGGGCGTTGGCGGTTCCTGCGCTGCCGGCCTTGCCCCCGTGTACCGACTGTTCCGTGGCAATGCGAACTTTCCGAACGACCCGAACCATCGCTTCACCACCAGTCTGGCGATTTACAACCAGTTCGTCGGGCTCGGCTGGGACGGTGAAGGCGTGAAGTTCTGCGTTCCTGCGCCATGATGCAGGCTGCGCCATCTGGCAGCTATCGGATCTTGCGAGTCGTAGCGAATGCGGCCCGAGCGGTGGCGGCTGCAATGGCGGTTAGCAGCGCCGTTTCCACAACTCAGGCGGCAGTCATCGGTGACGCTGCGCCGTCGTTTGCACTGTCCGGCCCGCAGGGCGCTGTCTCGCTTGACGCCATCCGCGCTCGTGGGGAATGGACGTATCTCGACTTCTGGGCATCGTGGTGTGGGCCCTGCAAGCAGTCGTTCCCCTGGATGAACGAGATGCACGCGAAGTATGGCGGTAAAGGCCTGCGTATCGTTGCGGTGAGCGTCGACACGCGAACCCAGGACGCTGAGAAGTTTCTCGCCAGCAACCTGGCTAGCTTCACCATCGCTTACGATACGAGTGGCGATACGCCGCGCCGCTACGCTGTCAAGGCGATGCCGACGTCGCTGCTGATTGATCCGGCAGGTCGCGTGGTGCTGGTTCACGCCGGGTTCAAGACAGAAGACCGCGCCGCACTGGAAGACGCCATCAGGAACGCCCTGTCGAGGACCGCGAAGTGATTGAACTGAAGCTACCGAAAACGCCACCGCGCGCCGCCCTCCTGCTTGCCGTGCTCGCCCTGTCCAGCCTCGCCGGCTGTGCATTGCAGCCACCGCAAGCGTTCGAGAAGGGCAATCTCGCCAAGCGGGAGATGACCTTCGGCGCTGACCCGCTGGAAGACGCCTTCAGTCAGCATGTCTATTTCAGCAAGGAAGCGGCCTCAGGCGGCACTGGCGTTGGCGGAGGTGGCTGTGGCTGCAACTGACCACGACGACATCCAGCCCACCGACGCTCGCCCGCGCCTCGGTTCGATCACGCTCGCGGCGCTGGCGCTACCCGGCCTGCTGAATGTGGCGCACGCCGAATCGGCACCGACCGATGGCGTCATTAGCGTCAAGCTGCAAAGCTACGACGACCGGCAACCCGGCCTTGACCGCATTCGCGTCATCGCACCGTCGCTATACGTGCTGGCACCCGTGGCGTCGAACTGGGCGCTGGAAGCGAGCCTGGTCCACGACGACATCTCCGGCGCGTCGCCGCGCTGGCATTCGGCCATCTCTGGCGCGTCGCACATGAGCGACCACCGCACTGCCGGCACGGCGCGGGCCACCCGCTACTTCGATCGCGTCAGCGTCGGCGTGGGCGGCGCCTTCTCGGAAGAGCGCGATTACCGCTCCCGCGCGGCGTCGCTTGATGTGCGCTGGTCGACGCCCGACAACAACACCACGCTCTACGTGGGCGCCGGCCTCACGCGTGACGACATCAACCCGGTCAACGGCGTCGTCGAGAACGAGCACAAGCGCAGCAACGAATTCATGATCGGCGTTACCCAGGCGTGGACGAAGAACGATCTCGTCCAGCTCAACGTCGGCCGCGTCGCTGCCAGCGGCTACTTCAACGATCCCTACAAGCTGGTGGACAAGCGCCCGCGGGAGCGCGACCAGACCACGGCGCTCGCCCGCTGGAATCACCACATCGAGCCGCTTGGCGTCACCATCCGCTCCAGCTACCGCTTCTATCGCGACACCTTCGGCATTCGCGCCCACACGGCTGCCGTCGAGGGCGTGCACCCGCTGGGCGAGCGTTTCACGCTGACGCCGTCATTGCGCTACTACACGCAGGGCAAGGCGGACTTCTATTACGACCCGGTGTATGACCCGGTGATTGGCGAGCCCTATCCGCCGGGCCGCCCGCGCCTGTCATCGTCGGACCATCGGCTGTCCGCATTCGGTGCGATTACCGTGGGCGCCAAGCTTGAGTGGCGCATCGATTCGCGCTGGAGCGCCGATTTCAAGTACGAACGCTACGAGCAGCGCAGCAACTGGCGGCTGGGTGGCAACGGCTCACCCGGCCTGGCGCGCCTGAGCGCCGACATCCTGCAAATTGGCTTCAGCCGCCGGTTCTGAACGTTCTGCTGCTCCGGCAGCTTTGGACGTCGAGTACGCGGCGGGAGACGATGCGGAGGACCACCGCTTCCGCTTCACCGCGATGGCCAGCCCCTGCGAAGTGCGCCTCGCCGGCCTGCCGCGCGCGCTGGCGACTGCGCACGCTGAGATCGCGATTGCCGAAGTACGTCGCATTGAGCACAAATATTCGCGCTACCGGCCAGACAGCATCGTCTCGCGCATCAATACGGCGGCAGGTAGTGGCGAAGCAGTCGAGATCGACACTGAAACCTCGCAACTGCTGGATTTCGCTGCCCAACTCCACGCGCTGAGTGACGGTCGGTTCGACATCACCTCCGGCGTACTGCGTCGGGCGTGGGACTTCCGCAGCGCACGCATCCCGACGCCATACGCGCTGGCGGAGGCCGTGGCGCAGATCGGCTGGCCCCGCGTGCAGCGAATGCCGGAGACGGTGGTGTTGCCGGACGCAGGCATGGAGATCGATTTCGGCGGCTTCGGCAAGGAGTACGCCGCCGACCGCGCAGCGGCGCTGCTTGAGCGCGATGGCGCCGCCAGCGGCATTGTCAATCTCGGCGGCGATCTGCGCGTGCTGGGCCCACGACCGGACGGCAGCGCGTGGTCGATCGGCATCCAGCATCCGCGTGCTCCAGAGCGCGCCATCGCCAGCATTCGTCTTGCCCGCGGAGCACTTGCAACCAGCGGTGACTACGAGCGATTCTTCGAAGTCGATGGCAAACGCTACTGCCACATCCTGAACCCGGCTACCGGCTGGCCGGTGCAAGGCTGGCAGTCAATCAGTGTGGTGGCGCCGCTCTGCGTGGCCGCCGGCGCGATGAGCACCATTGCGCTGCTGCATGAGGACGCCGCACCGGCCTTTCTTGCCAGTCAGCAGGTCGCCTGGCTCGGTGTGGACCAGAACGGCGAGGTGGTCCGTCACGGCCTTTCCGCCTGAAACGTCTCATGACATTGCAATGACCGGCCAATCAGGCCGAACGCACGAATTTTTGCTCGACTTTCGCCAAAATCAGTCCATGAGCCCAGCTCCAATGGGCTTCTTGCAAAAAAGCTGTTGTCCAGGGCTGTCGCGAAAACCCAACGGCCAGCTGGCTGGTCAAAGTCATGGCGGGCCGAACGCTTGCCGCGTCGCCAAACATCGCTACATTTAGTCCAAGGCTCCCGCTGAATGCAATTGGTTTCTTTCTCCGACCGCAGCGCCATGCTGCTCCCACCCCCGGCGCCACCCTTCGCGTGGCTGCCCCGCTGACCGTGCTGCACCCCGGGCTACCTGTTTTTCTCCTCCCGCTACTGCCTTTCTCCCCACAAGGAAATTCATGACGCAATCCAAGTCGCGTGTCGTGTCCATTTCGTCGCGCACGCCAAAAGCGCGCGCCACGCCCACCAAGCTGTTCGTGCTCGATACCAACGTCCTGATGCACGATCCGACCTCGCTGTACCGCTTTGAAGAACATGACATCTTCCTGCCCATCTGCACGCTGGAAGAGCTCGACAACCACAAGAAAGGCACGCTCGAAGTCAACCGCAATGCGCGTCAGGCCTCGCGCTTTCTCGACGGCCTGGTCGGTGGCTTCGAAAACGGCATCTCGGAAGGCATTCCGCTGAACAAGGCGTCACAGGGGGGGGCTACCGGCCGGCTATTCCTGCAGACCGAGCCGATCAGCGTGCAATTGCCATCGTCATTCGCACCGGGCAAGGCCGACAACGAGATCATCGCGGTCTGCCTGCATTTGCAGAAGAAGCTGCCCAAGCGCCACATCGTGCTGGTGTCGAAAGACATCAACATGCGCATCAAGGCCCGCGCGCTGAACGTTGACGCCGAGGACTACTTCAACGACAAGGTGCTGGAGGACAGCGACCTCCTCTACACCGGCATGACCGAACTGCCCGCCGACTTCTGGGAGAAGCACGGCAAGGGTGTGGAGAGCTGGCAGCAGGGCGGCGCCACCTTCTACAAGATCACTGGCCCCATCGTGCCGAAACTGCTGGTCAACGAATTCGTCTACACCGAGATCGATACCCCGTTCTACGCGCGGGTGATCGCCATCGAAGGCAAGAGCGCGACATTGCAGACGCTGCGCGACTTCGGCCACCACAAGAACGCGGTGTGGGGCATCACGGCACGCAATCGCGAGCAGAACTTCGCGATGAACCTGCTGATGAACCCCGACGTTGACTTCGTCACCCTGCTCGGCCAGGCCGGCACCGGGAAGACGCTGCTGACCCTCGCAGCCGGCCTGCAGCTAACGCTCGACCAGAAGATCTACAACGAGATCATCATGACCCGCGTCACGGTGCCAGTGGGCGAAGACATCGGCTTCCTGCCCGGCACCGAGGAGGAAAAGATGACGCCGTGGATGGGCGCCTTGGAGGACAACCTCGACGTGCTGATGGGCGCCGACAACCACGAGGGCGGCGACTGGGGCCGCGCCGCCAGCAACGAGTTGATCCGCTCACGGGTGAAAGTGAAAAGCCTCAACTTCATGCGCGGCCGCACCTTCCTGAACAAGCTCTTGATCATCGACGAGGCGCAGAACCTCACGCCAAAGCAGATGAAGACGCTGGTCACCCGTGCCGGCCCGGGAACCAAGGTGGTCTGCCTCGGCAACATCGCACAGATCGACACACCCTACCTCACCGAGGGTTCGTCCGGTCTCACCTATGTCGTTGATCGATTCAAGGGCTGGGCCCATGCCGGTCACGTCACACTGCAGCGCGGCGAACGCTCGCGTCTGGCTGATTACGCCGCCGAGATCCTTTAGCAGACGGTCGGCCCGCGTCCATGACGCGGGCCACCGACATTGGTTGACGCTTACGCGGATGCCGGAACGGGTGCCTTCGGCTTCACCGCGAATTGCTCAACCGTTGACGCGTACACGATGGGCTGCGAGAGGGCCGCCTGCAACGCCGCTGGCAGGATGATCACCGGCCCCGGTCCGAAGATCGGCGGCATCAGCGGCTGTACGACCTGCGGGAAGGTGAACGCCCCGTAAGGGTCGTACTTGCACTTGACGGCGTACACCCCTGCCTGATTGTCACCCCAGTACATGCGGTTGTAGTTGACGTCGTTCATGCGCGGGTAGTTCTGGTAGACCTCGCCGTTGTAGATCGGCTCCATGAAGGTCACCCAGCCGTCGAGGAACGTCTCCACCGCATTGCGCTGGTCGCTGGTGTACCAGAACACATCAAGCACCGCGTTGTACAGCGCCGTGCGATGCACAAAGGCGTTGTAGTCAGTCGCCTGACTGTTGATCGCACCGCCATAGAACTCCATGTAGAAGTACGAGTACTGGTTCGGCGAGCCGACGAAGTAGTTGAAGAAGGTATTCCACTCTTCGCTGGTCATGTAGCGCGACACATAGCGCGACGCCTTGTCCTCGTTGGGCATCGGCGGAATGTTGATGTCCGGCAGGCCATACGGATAGTTCAGCAGCTTGTCGTTCATCACCTCGAAGGTATCGGTATCGGTCCACTGCAGATAGGCGCCGGGCTGATTGATGAGCGGCTGGATGGCAGTCGCGCCGGAAGTCGAATCGCCAGTCCAGCAGCCGCGCACCAGCAGATAGGGCGACATCGGGTTGGTTGGCAGCCCCGGCTGCAGGCTGGGCTGCCAGCAGAGCGTCACCTGGATATTCTGCCGCGGATCGGTCGCGGCACCCATGTAGTTCTGCTGCAGGAACAGCATTGCTGCGGTGGCATTTTGAAAATCCGTGGCGGTCGTCAGCGGCCAGCCGATCGCCCAGCCGAACACATTGCCCAGCGTCACCAGCTGATAGGTCACTTCCAGCAACACGCCCATGGTGCCGCCGGTGCCGCCGCGCATTGCCCAGAACAGGTCGTAGTTGGTGGTGGCTGTGGCCACCACGATGGAGCCATCGAACAGCATCACCTTCAGGCTCAGCACGCAGTCGCAGTTCATTCCGAACGACACCGAGGTGAAGCCGTAACCACCGCCCTGCACGTAGCCGCCGATACAGACGTCGTCACATTCGCCGCCGGGCACATGCACGCCATATGTCGTCAGCGCCGAGCGGAAGGCACCAAAGGTGACGCCACTTTGCGCGGTCGCGGTCATGCCGCTGGTGTCGATGGTGTAGCTGTCCATCTCGCTCATATCGATCAATACACCATAGCTGGCCGAGAAGCCTGCTGTGCAATGGCCGCCGGAGCGGACGGTAAATGGCGCCCCGCCCTGCAGCCGCGCCAGGTTGGCAAGGCTGAGTGCGATAGCAACATCGCTCTCGGTCTTGCAATAGATGATCATCGCCGGATACGGGTCGAACACCGGATTGAACAGCACGCGATCGGCGTTGTACTGCGGATCGCCGGGCAGCACGATGGTGCCCTGCAGCCCGCTTTGCGCCTGCTTCACGGCATCACGACTGACGCCGTAGCGCGAGAACGCCCCTTCGTCGCGCTTGTCCCACTGCGCGAACAGTGCGCGATCGCGCAGGCGTTTGCTGTTGTAGTTGTGCGGCATCCGTATCTCCCCTCGGGTTTGGTGGATCACAAGTGTGAGTGCTGATCGTAGACGGAAGCCACGCCGCCGTCGAGTACCGACTTGTCACGGCGGGTTCCGAAGTAACATCAGATCGATCATGGCAACCCTCCGGTTTCGCCCGCCCATCCCGGACTATCCGTCGGCCATTCCGATGTCGGAGCTGAGTCGTATCGTCACGCAGGACGCTGGCGCTTCGATCTGCATCGTCGGTGCCGACCTGCGCTTTCAGTACGTCAATGAGCCATTCGCGAAGGCACTCGGCTTCGCCCCCGGGCAAATGGTCCGTATGACCATCCTCGACGCCTATGGCCCGGCCCATATCGAGGTGCTGACGGCGTACCTGCAACGCGCGCTGGCAGGCGAATCGCTCAACTACGAGCGTTTCGGACGGATGGCACAAAAGGATGGTCTTTGGCGGACCGTCGCGTTACGTCCCTGGCGCGACGCCGACGGGCAGATCGCCGGTGTCATCGGGGTGGCGATGACAGTGCAGGAGCTCAAGATTGCCGCTGAGAAACTGCGCGTTGCCAATGAACGGCTGTCCTCGCACATGGACAACAGTCCGCTGCTGGTGATTGATCTTGATGCCAGTCTCAACATCACCCACTGCTCGATCCGGTCGCAGCAGGTGTTTGGCCAGCTGCCCGACGATCTCGTGGGCTGCAACGTGCTTGCGCAACTCGGTGGCCTGCATGCCGATTCGCTGCGCGTCAGCTTCGAGCGCCTGCAGCGCGGCGAGGAATCGCGCAACCACGTTGCCTCGACGCATGTGCGCGCGGACGGAACGCTGCTGCACTGCGAATGGTTCAATTCAGCGCTGACCGATGCGAACGGTCAGGTGACATCGATCATGTCGCTGGTCGAGGACGTCAGCGCGCGTGTGACGGCAGAAGCGCAACTGCGCCGAATGGCAATGCACGACCAGCTCACCGGCCTGCATAACCGGGCGTCGCTGGAAGAGTGCGTCGCGGCCGCACTGGCCCTGGGCGAACGCAACGGCGCTACAGTGACGCTGATCTTCGTCGATCTCGACGGCTTCAAGTCAATCAACGATGCGCACGGTCATGCGGCGGGTGACCGCGTGCTGTCGGAAGTAGCCACGCGCATCAAGGGCTGCGTACGCGCGGCCGATACGGTGGCGCGGCTGGGCGGTGACGAATTCGTCGTCCTGCTGCACCCGGATGGCAACACCAGCGAACCGGACGCAGTCGTTGATCGCCTGTTTCTGGCATTGCAACTCCCGGTCGATGTCGGGGACAGCACAACGACCGTTGGCGCCTCAATCGGTATCGCACAGCATGCAGCCGGGCCGGGAACGGCGTCCGATCTGCTTCGTCGCGCTGATGCGGCGATGTATGAAGCCAAGCGGGCTGGCAAAGGGCAGGCCCGGCGTGCCGCGTGACCGGCGTGAACCACGCACGACATTCGCTATGGGGTCGCAGCGATGCACCAAATCGCCTGCAATCCGCCCCGCAGCACAACTCACATTTGTGGAATCAGGCGCAGAAAATCTTCGATACACAAACCGTCGCCGCGCCGACTCGGGCAATACACTGCGCTGGTTGTAACAAGGAGGTCTATCGTGAAGACACCGTTCTTGCGAGTGGCGCTGACCGCGCTCGCCATTGCGCCCGCCGCCGTATTCGCCCAGGGCACGTTCCCGGACAAGCCGATCAACTACATCATCCCCTTCGTCCCCGGTGGCGAGAGCGACATCGCGGCACGCCTGCAGGGCAAGGTCGCGTCCAAGCTCACCGGCAAGGATTTCGTGGTGCAGAACAAGGCCGGGGCCGGCGGCGCGCTGGCCTGGGGGCAATTGAACAGCCTGCCCGGCGATGGCTACACCGTCGTCGGCAGCAACCTGCCCCACATCATCCTGCAGCCCCTTGAAGGCCAGGTGCAGTACAAGACCGACGACATCGTCAACGTGTTCTTCTTTCATTACACACCGGATGCACTGGTGGTCGCCGCCGATTCGCCGTACAAGACTTTCGCCGATCTTGCAGCGGCGGCCAAGGCCAGTCCAGGCAAGCTCACCATTGCTGGTAGCGGTACCAACTCGGCCAACCACATGGCGTTCCAGCGCCTCGAAGTGCAGGGCAAACTCAAGATGACCTACGTGCCGTTCAAGGGCACTGGCGACCTCACGACCGCCCTGCTCGGCAAACACGTCGATGCGGCGATGACCTATCCGACCTTTGCCGTATCCAACAAGGAAAAGACCCGCGTGCTTGCCGTGGCAACGCCAAACCGGTTGCCGCAGTTCCCCAATACGCCGACCTTCAGGGAATTGGGTTTCGATTGGGTGGATGGTGCCTATCGCGGCATTGCGGTGCCGAAGTCAACGTCGGAGGCGGTGCGCAAACAGATTTCCGATCTCTTCCTGAAGATCAACAGCGACCCGGAGCATCGCAAGCAGATGCAGGATGGCGGCTACGAGCAGATTGACATCACCTACGACCAGGTCGGTGATTTCATGAAAAAGCGCGCCGCCGAGACGATGCCGCTGGCCAGGCAGATGGGACTGCTCAAATAGAAAAGGAAAGCGTCTTGGGATAGCTGCCACCGCCAGCGGCGGCGGCTGTCTGGCCGGGTGACGCGACGGGCGTTACGCGACCTGAACGACGCCGGGCTCCACCGTGGGCCTGGCGGCGCCGGCTGCCTCGGCTGCGCGCATGCGGGTCAGCTGCGACCGCAGCCAGTCCACCAGCGGCTGCCAGGCGTCAAGCTGCTGTTCGGTGCGCGCCTTGGGCAAATCGTAGATTGACACGCCGTCCCGCGCGCATTGCGGATACACCACGCTGTCCGGCACGAACATCACTACCGGCAAACCGCTGCGCTTGAAGAAGCTGTTCAGTTCCTGTGCCATCCGCGTGCGGGAGTCCGTACGACTGCCGACCAGGCCGATGGCGACCTTGCCGGACTGCACGTTCGGGTCCTGGTGCAGTTTGAGCAGAAACTTGGCCGTCGCTTCGATATCGAAAACCGAAGGGTTCACCGGCACCAGCACAAAGTTGGCACGCGACAGCAGATAGGTGCGGTCGGCGCGACGCAGCCGCGCGTGGGTGTCGACCACCATCCACTGCGGAGCGAAAGCGCGTAACTCTTCCATGTCAGTATCTTCGGTCCACGACATGATGCGCGGCAGCATCGCCGGCCGTCGCGCCAGCCAGTTGGTCGCCGACTGCTGCTTGTCGAGATCCATGATCACCACACGTTGCTTGGTCTGCGCCAGCATTCCAGCCACATTAGTCGCCAGCGTGGATTTGCCAGCGCCCCCTTTGGGATTGGCTACGAGGATGGTGTACATCGTCTGAGTGTATCGCGCGCCGTCAGCGCCACGCCGTTCCGGTGCTTGCGGTCAACTGCGTTGACTCTCGCGACTACTTCGCTGCCTTGCCGGAAACAATCGACTGCAGCCAGTGCAATATCGGCGGCCAATCTGCCCAGGCCTCTTCCGCTCGCGATCGCGGCTGATCGAAGATTGACAGGCCGTCCCGCGCAGCATGAACGTACAGCTGCGAATCGCGAACATGAGTCAGTACATCCAGCGAAAGTGGCGCGAGAAAGGCGTCAAGATCGGCCGCCGCAACCGTGCGTCCGTCAACCTTGGAGCCAATGATTGCCAGCGAGCGTTTGCCGTCACGCACGGGCTTCAGCGCCGAGAGTTCGGCGAGAAAGTCGGCCGTTGCCTCAAAGTCGAACGTCGATGTTGAGACCGGGACCAGCACCGCATCGGCCGACTTCACCAGCTCAGCAAGCTGGGCGCCGTGAACACCAGCCGGCGCGTCCACGATCAGCCACTGCGGCGCGTAGTCGCGAATGATTTTCGGGTCGGTGTCCGGCAACGCGCCGCGAATCTCCGGAAACCCGCGCGGTCGTCGCGCCAGCCAGCGCGCCGACGATCGTTGCCGATCCATGTCGAGGATCACCACGCGCTGATGTTTGCCCGCGAGATAGCCCGCCAGATTGGTCGCGATGGTCGTCTTCCCCGCGCCGCCCTTCGGATTGGCAACAAGAATCGTGAACATCGCACTTTGCCCCATTCAGACTGTGTTCAGCGCAGTATAGGACAGGCAGATAGCGGCGGACAGCCTCCGGCACGCCTTGCCTTATGCCGCGCCCGCGCGCCGGACATCGGTGCCCCGACGCATCCAGCGAACCACCCTCGCACGCCTGCACGCCCTGCAGGAGCCAATTGCCTGCGAGATTGCGCCGGCACTATCAGCTTTCTGTCGAAACGCCCATTTTATATGGGCTACATGTGCATTTTTATCTTAAGTCGACTTATTGCAGATTACTGGCTCTGAGCCCTGTGCAAAGGTCATTTCGGCGTCAGGTTGTTGATGCGTGCGTGCCGCTTTTGACGTCATGCACACTACTTGCCGACTCACTTGTTGGAGTTGGAACCGCCATCTTGCTTGCCAAAACAATGACAACGGCATAAATTTACCATTTGCTGACGATTGCACCAGCCGAACAAAGGTTGAGGCGCGTGCAGAACAGGCGCACGGGCACGAGTGGCGCCACAGTCGGCACCGCCATCCGCAATGTCTGACCCGCGCGCAGTAGCAACCACCGTTGCCAGCGCAGTCATTGATTTACTGGAGCAAGATGTGATTGAACACCGGACCGCGCAACTGGCGCGATGGTTTGCCTGCCTCTCGCTGCTGCTGATGATTCGGCCAGCGTCAGCGTTGCCGGGAGATCTGGATCTGACCTATGGCGGTGGCACCGGGGCCGTATTTGCCGCGCCGGTCGCCGTGTACGACACGCTGAGCGCAACCGTGCGTCGAAGCGACGGCCGCTTCCTCGTTGGTGGGTACTGCAACTCGGCGAGCCTGTCGCGGGCGTTCTGCCTGTCATCACGCAACGCCGACGGCTCGCCGGACGCCAGCTTCAACGGCACCGGATCCACGCTCACGCAGGTTGCCACCGGCTTCACCAGTGACACCGCGCTCGCACTGGCGCTGCAGACCGACGGCAAGGCGCTGCTGGCCGGATGGTGCGACAGCAGCAGTCGCGACTTCTGCGTCGTCCGCTACAACACAAACGGCACGCTCGACACCACCTTTGGCGACGCCGGCAAGCGCCTGCTTGATTTCGGCAACAGCAACAACAGCGATACCCTGACCGCGCTGGTCGTTCAGGGCGACGGCCGTATTGTCCTGATCGGCTTCTGCAACGGCCAGAGCACCTTTTGCATCGCCCGCCTCACCAGCACCGGGCAGCTCGATTCGACCTGGGGCGGGACCGGTCTCGTCGCGACCGATATCGTCGCCAACGACCTCGATCTGGCTCAGGCGGGAACTCTGCTGCCGGACGGCAGACTGGTGATCGCCGGGTTCTGCCGCACAACACCGGGTTCGCCATTCACCGCCTATGACTTCTGCCTGACCCGATACCTCGCCAACGGCACGCTTGACACGACGTTCGGAACGGCGGGCATCGTGATCACCCCGGTCGGTACCGAGTGGGATCAGCCGCATACGCTGAAACGGTTGCCCGATGGCAGACTGCTGGCCGCCGGACAATGCCGCGTTCCGGACGACGCCGGCACCGGTCTCAAGGATTCGTTTTGTGCCGCGCGTTATCAGGCAAACGGCGCCCTCGACACTACGTTCGGCATCGGCGGCAAAGTCACCATTTCACCTGCCCCCGAGTTCCGCTATGGCGGCATCGACGTCTACGCCGATGGGCGTATCCTGGTGGCAGGTGCCTGTCGTCATCTCAACGCAACGAGCGGCTGCAATGCCACGTTCGGCGCTGGCAAGTTCCTGCTCATGCGGCTGACGGCGGCCGGCGCGCTGGACATCTCATTCGCTGCCGGTGGCATCAACTATTTCGCACTCGGCCGCTACAGCAATTACGCATATCCCGCCAACGTCACCCTGTTGCCGGACGGCAAGGTACTGTTCACCGCATCGTGCGCCGTCGGCGCTGCGGGTGATCCCAATCCGAATGGAGCCGTGTTCTGCTTCGCACGCTTCGAAGGTGAACCGTCGCCACCGGTGCTTTGCACGCTCGACCTTGACGGCGATGGGCAAGTGTTGGCGACCACCGACGCGCTGTTGCATCTGCGCATCGCGTTGGGCGTACCGGACACCGCAAAAACGACAGGCATCACGTTCCCGGCCAGCGCAACACGCAACAACTGGAGCGCTATCGACACCTACCTGCGTTCGCTATGCGCGCCAGCATCACCGTATTGCATGCTGGATATTGACGGCGACGGCCTCAATACCGCGCTGACCGATGCAGCGATTCACCTGCGAATCGCTGCCGGTCTACGCGACAGCCGCGTAGTTGCCGGTTTGAACTTCCCTGCCAATGCACCGCGGCGTACCTGGACAGATTTGCGACAGTACCTGGCAACGCAATGCGGCGTGACTGGCCTGCAGAACTAGCGTCCGACAAACGGATACGCAGGATCATGGTAGCCGGGGGTTGACGGATGCCCTTTCGGCACCAGTGAATCGACGATTTCTTCGTCCTCCTCACCCCATGGGTAATCCAGTGCGCCGAAATAAGGCTCAAACTGGGCCTGCGATTTGGGCCCGGTGATCACGCTGGTGACAAAACGGTTCGCCAGCACCCACGCGGTGGCGAACTGCACCAGCGAGAAGCCTTTAGCCTTGGCGTGCCACTCCAGCTTTTGCGCAATCACCAGCGATTCCGGCCGCCACTCGGTCTGCATGAAGCGGCGATCAGCGCGCGCGGCGCGACTGTCTGCGGGCGGCTCGTCGCCCGGCTTGTACTTGCCGGTGAGCACACCACGGGCGATCGGGCTATACGGCGCCACGCCAAGGCCGTGGAAGCCACAGGCGGGCAGGATCTCCACCTCCGGCAAACGGTTGAGCAGGTTGTAATACGGCTGGCAAACGGCAGGCAGTGGAACGCCCTGCCGCTTGCACTCGGCCACCACTTCCGCGATGCGCCAGGCGCGGAAGTTGGATACACCAAAGTAGCGAATCCGGCCGCTGCGGATCAGGTCACCCAGACCCGAAACAACTTCGGCGAGGTTGTCTTCTTCAAAGTCGCGGTGCAGGTAGTAGATATCGATGTAATCGGTACCAAGCCGCTTGAGCGAGGCATCGCACTCGCGCAGCAGCCATTTGCGCGAGTAGCGATCCTGGTTGGGCACGCTGGCGTCGGTGTTCATCCGGTTGCCGACCTTGGTGGCGAGCACCCACCAGTCGCGGTCGCCACGAATCGCACTGCCGGTGAACTCCTCGCTGCGTCCGAGCGAATAAACATCGGCCGTGTCGATGAAATTGACGCCCTTCTCGCGCGCGAAATCGACGATGCGCATCGACTCCATGGCATCGGTCTGATCGCCAAACATCATGGTGCCAAGGCAAAGCGCCGATACGCGAAGATTGCTCTGGCCGAGACGGTTGTACTTCATGCGTGCTCCATTGAAACAAATCTTCGCACCCGGTGTGCGTTGCCGGGCGCCGACACCGCTGCGCGACCCAACGTCCGGCAGACTTCTAGAGTGCGACCTTGCTCTCGCCCAGCAGACGGAACTTGCCGTCCTTGATGGTGATCAGGTCACGGGCGCGCTTGTCCATGCCATTGTGATTGGCGGGCGTAATGTTGAAGATGCCTTGGCAGCCGACGATTTCCTTTTGCGCTTCCAGTGAGTCGCGCAGCGCTGTGCGGAATGCCTCCGTGCCAGGCGCGCCCTTCTTCAGCGCGTCGGGGATGGCGTATTGCAGCAGGATGCCGGAGTCGTAAGTATTGGCACCGAAGGTTGCGGGCCGATTACCGTAGACCTTTTCATAGGCGCGGATGTAGCGGGCGGTGACATTCTTGATCGGATTGGCGTCGCTCATCTCGTCGAACACCAGCATGCCGCCGGCAGCAAGCACGGTGCCCTCGACCTTGGCACCACCGATCTTGATGAAATCCTGCGTCGCAATGGCGTGCGTCTGATAGATGAAGCCCTTGTAACCCTGATCGCGCAGCGTGGCCTGCGGCAGCACGGCCGGCCCGCCGACGGCCGCGACGAATACGGCATCTGGCTTGGCCGCGATCAATTTCAGTGCCTGACCAGTGACCGACTGATCGGTGCGCGCGTACTTCTCCGTGGCGACCAGTTCGATCCTGTTCTTGGTCAAAAGACCGGGCAGTAGCTTCAGAAAGCCTTCGCCAAACGGGTCATTGAAGCCGATATAGCCGACCCGCTTGACCTTGGCGCGAACCATGTGCGAGACCAGCGCCTCGGCAATCAGGTCGTCGTTCTGCGTTGTTTTGAATACCCAGCGCTTGGTGGCATCCTGCGGCTCGACCACCGCCTGCGAGCCAACGGTACTGACCAGCGGCACCTTGGCCTCAGCAATGATCGGCAGGATCGCGAGCGCGTTGGGCGTTGTCGATGGGCCGATGATTGCGTCAACCTTGTGCTGCTGGATCAACTGCTTGGCGTTCTGCACTGCACGCGTCGTGTCGCCGCCATCATCAAGCGTGATGTACTCGATGGTCTGACCCGCCACGCTGGAGGGCAACAGGGAGACGGTATTGCGCTGGGGGATGCCGATGGCGGACGTAGGCCCCGTCGCCGACACCATGGCGCCAATCTTGATCTGTGCGGTCGCATGGGGCGATGCCAGCCCTGCAGCTAGCGACATTACGGCAAGTAGGGGAATCGAAGGCTTCATAATTAAGGCTTGGGTTCGACACACGAAGAGGAATGCGTCCTAGTGTATGTGAGCCTGTTCAGCCTTGCATGCCTCACACGTCCCCCCATCTCGATCCCCTTGCGCTGCGTCATGCTTTTGCGAGCTTTGCGACCGGCGTCACTGTCATCACTACGCTTGACGAATCCGGCAACCCGGTTGGCATGACCGCCAATTCGTTCGGCTCGGTCTCGCTCGACCCGCCGCTGGTGCAGTGGAGCCTGCGCGTCAACTCGGGCCTGCACCGCGCTTTTGTTGACGCCCAGACCTTCTGCGTCAGCGTGCTGGCTGCTGATCAGGAGGCCATCGCGCGACGCTTTGCCAGCCGGGTGCCGGACCGCTTTGAAGGTGTCGAGCTGATTGAGGCGGCCAACACGCCACCGCTGATCCGCCACGCATTGGCGCATTTCGTTTGCCGCAAGGTCAACGACTATCGCGTCGGTGACCACGAGCTGTTCGTCGGCGAGGTGCTACGGGCCACGACGCATGACGGTCAGCCGCTGATCTTTCACAACAGCAAGTTTGTCAGTCTGAGCTGACTAGAGCAGTTGCCACTGTGCGACCGGTGCGAAGCTGCGCCGGTGCTCGGGGCAGGGGCCGTGCGCGCCCAGCGCCGCCATATGTGCCGCCGTGCCATAGCCCTTGTGCTGGTCGAAGGCGTACTGCGGATAGCGGGCGTGTACGTCCAGCATGTAGGCGTCACGCGCCGTCTTGGCCAGAATCGACGCCGCACTGACCTCACGCACGTCGGCATCTGCGCGCGCTTGCGCCACGACCACGACTCCGCGTTGCTGCGCCCACGGTCGCAAATCGCGCGGCACGGTGGTGCCATCGATAACGATGCGCTGCAGGCAAGCCGGCGGCAACTGCGACACCGCCCGAAACATCGCCAGCATGGTGGCTTGCAGAATATTCATGCTGTCGATTTCAGCCACACTGGCTGATGCAATCGCCCAAGCTTGCGCCTGCTCGCGAATCAGGGGTGCCAGCGCATCTCGTCGCGCGGCAGAAAGCTTCTTCGAGTCGGCGATGCCGTCTATCTCGGCGGTCGGCCCGAGCACAACCGCCGCCGCGAACACCGGACCCGCCAGCGGACCGCGCCCAGCCTCGTCAACACCGCAAAGCAGCGTCATCGGCGGGACCAACGAATTTCGGCAAGAACCGCGTTGGCGAGCGGGTCCGAATCAGGCAAAGCCGGCGGCCGCAGGGCATCGCCCATCCGGGCATAGGCATCGCGCATGGTGCCCGCCAGGCGCGGCTGTGCGATCAGGCAGCTCAGGGCGCTATCCAGCGCATCTTCGGTGGCTGCCTCCTGCAACAGCTCTGGCACGCACCAATCATTGGCGAGAATGTTTGGCAGCGATACATAAGGGCTCTTCAGCTTGCGGCGCACGATCATCGCCGTCAGCGCGCTGACTCGGTAGCTGACCACCTGTGGCACACCCAGCATGGCTGCCTCAAGCGTCGCCGTGCCCGATGCCACCAGAGCGACGTCGGCCGCGCGGAGGGCGAAGTCGGCATGCCCGAACAGCAGCTGTACCTGCGGCACCAACGCCTCGGCATCGCGCCAAAGGACATTTTCGAAACGTTCCCGTGTTTCGCGCGTGACGAGCGGAACTACGAATCGCGCCCCGACAAACCGGTTTGACAGCCGCTTCATCACAGCCACAAACAATTCGGCGTGGCGATCAATCTCGTCAACGCGCGAACCGGGTAGAACGGCAATCAGCGGCGCACCGGCGGGTGCGTCATGGTGCTCCAGTTTGCGACGAAGACGTTCGCGATCGGCATGACGCAATGGCGCCGTTGCGAGCGGATGTCCAACAAATGTCGCCGGCACCTGGTGCTGCGCCAGGAGTGCTGGTTCGAACGGGAACAGACACAAGACATGATCCGCAGAGTCGCGGAAGCGCGCTGCCCGCTCCGGTCGCCAGGCCCAGAACGATGGGCAGACAAAGTGCAGCGTGCGGATACCGTGCGCCTTCAGTTCACGTTCGACACGCAAATTGAAGTCTGGCGCATCGACGCCGATATATAAGGCAGGACGTTTGTCCAGCGTTTGCTGCAACAACGCCCGTTTGGCGCGCAAGATACGCGGCAACGCCGCCAGCACCTCGGCATAGCCGCGGACGGCGAGCGTTTCCGAGTCGATCCAGGTGCTGACGCCGGCAGCGCGCATGCGTGGCCCGGCGATGCCGTGAAACCGCACCGAAGGATCAACGCGCCGGACACGTTCGACGAGATCTGCGGCCAACTGGTCGCCCGAGGTCTCCCCGGCGACGATAACAACGTCCGACATCGACTAGCGCGCAAGCCCCCGGCCAGGTGTTTGCAGAAAGCTCAGCAACGGATGCAGCGCGGCACGGATTTCGTCGCTTGCCGTGCCCTGCTCCGCCTCCAGCACCGCAATGGCTTCCTTCAAGGTGAGGTTATTGCGGAAGACAGTCTTATAGGCATTGCGCACGGCAGCAATCGCTTCCGGCGAAAAGCCGCGCCGCTTCAGCCCCTCGGCATTGACCGTGCTGAGGCTGAACGGATTGCCCTGCCCAAGAACATAGGGAGCGACATCCTGCAGCACGCAGGAGGCACCACCAACCATCGCATGTTCCCCCACGCGGCAGAACTGGTGGACGCCAGCGAGTCCGCCAAGAATGGCCCAGTTACCAACGCGTACATGACCACCGAGGGTCGCCGCGTTGGCGAGAATGACGTCATCGCCAACCACGCAATCGTGAGCCACGTGCGCCGAGGCCATGAACAGACCACGCGAGCCGATGCTGGTGAGCCCCTTGTCCTGCACCGTTCCACGGTGCACCGTGCAGTTCTCACGAAAGACGTTGCTGTCGCCGATGACGACCCGAGTCGGTTCGTTGGCGTACTTCTTGTCCTGTGAGGCCAGACCAATGGAGCAAAACGGATAGAAGACATTGCCACCACCGATGGTGGTGTGGCCATCGATCACAACGTGGGAGACGAGCTTCGAGCCGGCGCCGATCGTCACGCCGGCGCCAATCGTGCAGAACGGGCCCACCTCAACATCAGGCGCGAGTTTCGCATCCGGATGGACCATCGAGAGCGCATGAACGTGCGCCATCAGGCCACCTGCAAAGCGGCCATCAGCAGCGCCTCGGCAGCGAGCTGGCCATCAACGAGCGCGCGGCAGCGGAACTTGCCGATGTTGCGAACGATGCGATCAACGTCGGCTTCCAGCACCAGTTGATCGCCGGGAATGACCATGCGCTTGAAACGTGCACCGTCGATGCCGGCCAGATAGACGATCTGCTGGCGATTGTCCGGTGCAGGTGGCACCGATTTGAACGCCAGCACGCCAGCCGCCTGAGCCATTGCTTCGATGATCAAAACTCCCGGCATGACCGGCTTGCCCGGAAAGTGGCCCTGAAAGAACGGCTCGTTGATCGTCACGTTCTTGATCGCCCGCACTGACTTACCGGGGACCAGTGACAAAACGCGATCGACCAGCAGGAACGGGTAGCGATGCGGAAGCAGCTCCCGGATCTGGGTGACTTCGAACAGCGGCGTATTTGGGGTGGCGGATTCAGTCATGCGCTGAATTTTCGCAAATCTGCCCAGCGAGGCGGCGACTGTTACACCCTAACGGGCGCTACGTCGCAGTCCGGCCGCGATTTTTGTCCAGGTGCGGTGCTCAGTCGAAGGGAAAACACCGGTGTAGCGGCCGGGCGTGTTGATCGACGCCGCCACCAGGGTGCCACCCGACACGACGACATCATCGCAGATGCTCAGGTGGCCATTCACCATCGCCGCGCCACCCAGCATGCAGCGAGCGCCGATGATTGCGCTGCCAGCAATGCCGACGCAACCGGCAATCGCGGTGTGATCGCCAATGCGGCAGTTGTGTCCAATCTGCACGAGATTGTCTATCTTGACCCCATTGCCAATGACCGTATCGTCGATCGCACCCCGGTCAATGGTCGTGTTGGCGCCGATTTCCACGTCGTTGCCGATGACGACAAACCCCACCTGCTGTACTTTCTGCCAGCCCTGCCGTGTCGGTTGAAAGCCAAAACCGTCGGAGCCAATGACCGCGCCACTCTGAATAACGCAGCGATCACCAATTTTGGTCCCGGAACCAATGCGCACACCTGCATGGATGACGCAATCAGTACCGATGACAACATTGTCGCCGATGCTGCAGTGGCTGGCGACGGAGGTACCGACACCAACCCGTGATCCGGCGCCCACTGTCGCCATATCACCAATCTTGGCGCCACGGACCTCCGCCGTGGCATGGACGACGGCGGAGGCTGCAACGCCTGGCACCAACGTGATCGCGGGAAACAGAAGCTCGAGCGCCCCGGCGAATGCAAGGTGGGGCGCTGGATGCAGCAGTAGCACCCGGGGACCAAGCGGGCTGCGGGCCAGTTCATCCGCATCCGCACTGCGTGCAATCAGGATCGATGCAGCAGACGCATGCGCAGCACGGCGGTGCTTGTTGTCAGAGAAAAATGCAAGATCACCGTCGACCGCACTATCCAGCGCGGCAACAGAGCGCACCATTACCGTAGCGTCACCGCGCAGCGTGCAATCAAGTTTTTCAGCAATCTGTCCGGTCGCCAGAGGCTGAGCGACTGCACGGCCCATGCGATACCTACTTATCGGCGAGGGCTTTCAGCACACGATCTGTGATGTCGATTCGGGCGCTGATGTAGACCGCCTCCTGCAGGATCAGATCAAACTTCTCCGCTTCGGCGATTTGCTGAATAGCCTTCTGCAGACGATCCTGCAGGGCGGCGAGCTCTTCATTGCGTCGCAGGTTCTCGTCCTCGCGCAGCTCGCGCTGGGCGCGCTGCAGATCGCGACTCAGAACCTCCAGCTCACGCTGGCGGTTACGACGATCAGCGTCGGACAAGGTCAACTGATCCTTTTCAAAAGCCGTCGACAGATCGCGAAACTTCTTCGCGGTGCGTTCAACGTCCGCCTGCCGCGTTGCAAACTCACGCTCAAGCTTCTTGAAGGCACGTTGCGCCGGCGCCGACTCCTTGAGCAGCTTTTCGGTATTGACCACGCCGATCTTGATGTCTGGCGTACGTACGGCCCCCGTCTGAGCCGTCGCAACTGCTGTCGAAAGCCCGATAACGGCCAGCGACGCAAAGGCTGCGAGCCATCGTTTCAACATGGATTTTTTCTGCATCGCCTTCAACTCCTAGAACAGCGTGCCGACCTGGAACTGGAACCGTTGCGTCTTGTCGCCCGGTTTGCTTGCCAATGGAATCGCGTAGCTGAATTTCAGCGCACCGATGGGCGACTGCCACGCCACCGCAAAACCCGCCGAGAAGTGCACCCGCTCGTTGTCCTTTTGCAGCGGATCACCCTTGTCGTAGATCTGACCCGCATCGAAGAAGAACGAACCGCGCACCGATTTGTCGTTCTTGGTACCCGGGAACGGGAACAGTATCTCGTTGTTCATCGTGAACTTGCGCCGGCCACCAGTCGCGTTTCCGGTGTACGACGTCGTTGATGAGGTCGTACCGTCAGGGTTGGTCGTCACAGAGGACGTCACAGCCTCCCGCGGACCCAGCGAATTCGTTTCGTAACCCCGCACCGAACCGACGCCGCCGCCGTAGTAGTTCTGGAAGAACGGCAGCGAGCGGCCGCCATAACCATTGGCAAAACCGAGCTCGACGTTCAGACCATAAACAAAGTCCGCATAGATCGGGAGGAACGCCTGACCCTGATAGCTCAGCTTGTAGAACTTGAGGTTGGTCACCGGCAGCGTGGCTTCGACGCCCACACTCTGCAGCCATCCACGAGTGGGGTAGGTCAGGCTGTCCCGGGTATCGCGCGCCCAGCCCGACGAGACCTTGTAGGTGTTGTTGTTGTAGCCAAACTCGTTGGCGAAATCGAAGAATCGTTGCGGACTCAGGCCGGGATACAGCTTGAGGTTGGAGTTTTCAGCCGTTACACCGGCGCTGATGCTGTCGGTCTCGCTGATCGGGATGCCAAAGCGAAGACCAGCGCCATAGGTACCGAGCACGTAGCTGCCTACACCGGTGGTAGTCGGGTCATAGGTGCGGCGATACAAATCAATGCCACGACTCACACCATCCGGAGTCCAGTATGGATTGGTGTAAGACATCACTGCGGTCTTTGACGTGCGGCTGGTGTTTACCTGCAGCGCAAGCGAATTTCCGGTACCCAGTACGTTGTTCTGGGAAATGGAGGCCGTCAGCACCAACTTGTCAGCGCTCGAATATCCGGCGCCAGCGTTCAGGCTACCGGTGTTCTTTTCGGTCACTGCAACGTCGATGTCAACCTGATCGCTCGCGCCAGGCACCGGCTGATTGTCAAGCGTCACCTCGGAGAAGAAGCCAAGACGATCCAGTCTGACCTTGGATCGCTGAATCTTGCTCTGGTCGTACCAGGACGCTTCGAGTTGCCGCAACTCGCGGCGAATCACTTCGTCACGGGTCTGCGCATTGCCGGAGACATTGATGCGACGAACGTAAACGCGGCGGCCCGGATCAACGACAAAGTTGAAGGCAACGGTCCTCTTCTCGCGATCGAGCTCCGGCACAGCGTTGACCGAGGCGAAGGCGTAACCCTCCCGGCCGAGGCGGTCACTGATCGCCTTGGCGCTGTCTGCGAGCCTGGTCCGGGAGAATATTTCACCCGGTTGCACACGAATGAGCGGCCGCAATTCGGCCTCAGAAAGCAGCAGTTCGCCGCTCATGCCGATTGACGATACCGTGTACTGCGCGCCTTCGGTGATGTTGACGGTGATGAAGACCCGCGTCTTGTCCGGAGACAGCGAGACCTGCGTCGACTCGACGTTGAATTCGAGGTAACCGCGATTGGTGTAGTAGCTGCGGATAGTCTCGAGATCGGCTTGCAGTTTTTGCTTCGAGTACTGATCGTCCTTGGTATACCAGGAGAGCCAGCCGCCAGTGGTGAGCTGGATCTCGGACAACAATGTCTTCTCGGGGATTGCACTGGCGCCGACAATATTGATCGACTCAATGCGGGCGACTTCGCCTTCCTTCACCACGATCGACACGCCCGTGCGATTGCGCTCCAGGGGCGTCAGCGTGGTAGTGACTTCCACGTCATAGCGGCCGCGAGACAGGTACTGCTTCTTGATCTCCTGCTCCGCCTTGTCCAGCGTCGTACGATCAAAAATGCGACCTTCCGAGAGCCCTGCATCCCGCAGCGCCTTCTTCAGCGTATCCTTGTCGAATTCCTTCGCGCCCGTAATATCGATCGAGGCGATGGTCGGTCGCTCGACGACCGAGACGATAACGACGTTATCCTGAACCTCAATTCGCACATCACGAAAGAAGCCGGTCGCAAACAGGGCCTTGATCGCCGCCGATGCCGCAGCGTCGTCGAAACGATCACCGACCTTGATGCCGAGGTAGTTGAATACTGTGCCTGCATCCGTACGCTGCAAGCCTTCGACCCGAATGTCACGTACCGTGATCGGATCGATAGCATGCGACGCGACCGACAGGCCGAGCATTCCTGCAGAGAACAAGCCAAGAGCGACGCGGCGCGGTGAGAACGGAATGCTGCGGGAGATACGGGTCACGAGATGATTCGCAAAAAGTCGTTGTAGAGCGCGAGCGCGGTGAGGGCAATCACAAAACCGATGCCAACGCGCTGTCCGAGTGCTTCAGCACGCTCCGAAAGGGGCGCTCCCTTGATGGCTTCAAAGAGATGATATAGCAACTGTCCACCATCCAGCATGGGCACGGGGAGCAGGTTCAGCACCCCGATTGACACGCTGACAATCGCCAGAAAGAGGGCAAATGACACGGCCCCCTGCTTCAGCGTCACCCCTGCCCCCTCGGCCATGGTGAGCGGCCCCGAAATCTGGCGCAACGATATGTCGCCCACCAGCATTCCCCAAAGCACGCGCACCGTCAGTACGGTTGCGTCAATGCTGCGCTGCAATCCATCGGTTACTGCGGCGGCGAGGCTGCGCTGCCGCAGCACCACCGATTCCTGCCCGAGCATCTCCGGCGGCGCGCCTGCCACATCGATTCGTCCAATGCGCTTGCCGGTGACCGCTTCGCCACGCGGCGTCACGGTGAAATCCTGACGATAGCCCCGACGATCGATCGTGAGCACGACCGGTGTGTCCGGGCGCGCCTGAACCGCCCGAGTCAGCTGATTCCACTGCCGAATGGCCGCACCATCCGCTGCAACAACCACATCGCCGACCAGCAAACCGGCGCGCTCTGCTGGCCCGCCGGCGACAACGCGCCCGATCATCGCCGGCTGGTCAAAGCTCAGCCCCCAGCCTGCCAGCCGGTTGCCGATGCTTTCTGGCGTCAACGGCTGATCGTGTGAACGCTGCAGTGATAGCGTGCGTTCGATACCATTGTCGTCAACCACCAGCGCGAGCTGGTCGTCGAAAACGTGCGTCAGCAGTTGCCAGCGGATGTCTCCCCAATGCGCCACTTCGCGATCGTTGACGCGGGTGATGCGCATACCACCCCTCACGCCCGCTGTGTAAGCTGGTGTGCCTGCATCGGGCGCAGCAACTACTGCCTGCAAGTCCCGATCAGGCGCTGACAATGCCACTGCGTAAAGGACGAAGGCAAGCACGAAGTTGGCCAACGGGCCAGCGGCAACGATGAATGATCGCTTCCAGATAGGCTGCCGGTCAAAGGCGTCCACGAAGTTCGATACCATGGCCGTGGCCTCCGGATCGCGGGTATCAAGCATGCGCACATACCCCCCGAGCGGAATCGCGGACACGGCAAACTCGGTCCCCGCAAAAATACTGCGCCGTCCAGTCCACTTCAGCAAGACCGGGCCGAAGCCAACGGAAAATCGCAGTACCCGCACACCGCACCACCGCGCCGCGAGGTAGTGCCCCAGTTCGTGGATGGTGACCAGAATGGCGACCGCCAGCAGAAAACCCGCAATCGAACTGCCAAACAGCGCCATCAGGCCGTCCTCCGCGCCGCCACCAGATCGCCGGCAATCGCCCTGACACCGACATCTCGGGCGAATACCTCATTGATGTCGCCCGGATTGGTTAGATCAGCGCGCGCCATGCTGTCTGCCACCACTGGCACGACGTCCGTATAACGCAACTCGCCCGACAGAAATGCGGCCACTGCAACTTCGTTGGCAGCGTTCAATGCCAGACATGCCCCTTGCCCTTGCCGCAGCGCCGCATAGGCAAGCCCCAGCGCAGGAAAGCGTTGCGGCTCGACGTCGAAGAACTGGAGGGCGCCGAGCGCGCTGAGTGACAGCGGCGGAACGTCTAGTGGCAGTCGCTCAATTTGCGTGCCGAGATTGGATGCCGCCTGCGCAAGGGCATGTGCAATCGGCACCTGCATGTCGGCCGGTCCAAGGTGAGCCAGAATCGATCCGTCTACGAATTCGACCAGTGCGTGCACGGTGCTGGTCGGATGGATCAGCACGTGAACATCGGACGCAGGGCGATCAAACAACAGCGACGCCTCGATCACCTCAAGGCCCTTGTTCATCAGCGTTGCCGAGTCCACTGAAATCTTGCGCCCCATGGACCACGTCGGGTGCTTGCACGCCTCCTCCGGCGTGATCGAAGCAAATGACTCCAGCGAGCGCTGTCGGAAGGGGCCACCCGACGCCGTCAGCGTAATTGCCCGAACACGCGACTTGTCACAATGCAGGCCGTTGGCGCACTGATAGGCGGCGTTGTGTTCGCTGTCAATGGGCAAGACATTCGCTCCCGATTGCCGTGCCATGTTCAGCAGCAAATTACCGGAAGCGACCAACGCCTCCTTGTTCGCCAGCAGCACTTGCTTGCCAGCAGCAACGGCCGCCCACGTTGAGGGAAGGCCTGCGAAGCCTGATATGCCGGCCACGACTAATTGCGCACCAGCGCAAGTCGCAGCGATGCTTGCAGCGTCCCGTCCGGCAACCACTTCTACCCGCGGATGATGACGAGACATCGCCGCAGAAAGCGAGAGTGCAGCCTGTTCATCTTCAATCGCGCAGACTTGTGGCCCAAACTCGGCAATGATGGGGAGCAACGCCTCCCAGTTCGAACGCACCGCCACGGCAACCAGCCGGAAGCGATCGCGATGCTGACGCAAAACCGCCAGCGTACTCGCACCGATAGAGCCGGTCGCCCCGAGCAGGGCAACGCCGATCATCTGATCACCATATCGGTTTGACCAACGAAATCAGCAAAGTTGCAGTCGGCAACACCGCGAGTTGCGCATCAATCCGGTCAAGCACGCCGCCATGACCTGGCAGTAACTGGCTCGAGTCCTTCACACCCGCCTGCCGCTTCAGCAGTGACTCCCAGAGGTCGCCCATCACCGCGCAGCATCCAAGCGCCGCTCCGGCCAACAACGCCATCGCAACTTCTACCCATGACTGCGCCAGACCAAGGTAAGACGCGGCGGCGGCCGACCACAGCGCAGCGGCGGTGACACCACCAGCCGCCCCCTCACGGGTCTTGCCAGGGCTGATCGCCGCCGCAAGTTTGCGTCGGCCGAACGCTCGCCCCACAAAGTAACCAGCCACATCGGCAACAACAGTAAGCACTACGACAGCGACCAGATACGCCATGCCCAATCGCTGCAATAGCACGGCGGATAGCCAGGCAGCGCCAATCAGTAACAGCAGAACAGTGCGGGTGAAGACGGAGGCGGGAGGTAGCGCATGCCGGCTCAACTGCACCGGCGCCACGATGAGCCAGAAGGCGGTGACCACAACCAGCAGTGCGACAGGCAAGAGGCCCAAAACAGCGTGGTTCGAGAAAACCGCCAGCCACAGCACGCCCAACAGCGATACCGAAGCAGTCCAACCAAGCGCGCGTGCGGCGAACGAGGTCTGGCCGCAGAGCCGCTGTCCTTCCCACACCGCTGCCAGACAGAAAGCCAGTATCAGGGCAGCCCACAACATCGACGATCTTGTCAGCAGGGTACCGACCACGAGCGCGCCCAGCACCAGCGCAGTTATCACCCGGGTCTGCAAATTACTCATCGGCCTGATCCGTCAGACAGGAGTTGTCGAGAGCACACGAACCTGCTCTCCCGTCTTGCCGAAACGGCGCTCGCGACCCGCAAACCACGCCAGTGCGCTCGCAAGCTCCGCTTCATCAAAGTCCGGCCACAGGATGTCCGAGAAAAAGAGCTCGGTGTAGGCCAACTGCCACAGCATGAAGTTGCTGACTCGCCGCTCACCGCCAGTGCGAATGAACAGGTCAGGATCCGGCTGGCCGGCAAACGACAGCCACTGCGCGAATGCTGCCGACTCACCGGCAGCCGTGGCTTTGGCGACCGCCTGCTCGATATCCCACCGCCCACCGTAGTTGACTGCCACGTTCAGGCAAAGCCGGGAGTTTGCTGCGGTCAGCGCCTCGGCCTCTTCGATCAGCGACCGTGTCTCTGCGCCCAGAACAGACACATCGCCGACCACCCGAAAGCGGACACTGTTGCTGTGCAGTTTCTGCACTTCCTCGCGCAGCGCGCGAAGAAACAGGTCCATCAGAAACGACACCTCATCGGCCGGGCGTTGCCAGTTCTCGCTGCTGAATGCGAACACGGTGAGCGCTTCGACGCCGCGCTCGCTGCCGGCACGGATCAGCGTACGCACCGCTTCAACCCCCTGCTTGTGACCGGCAACGCGCGGCAGGAAGCGCTTCTGCGCCCAGCGACCGTTGCCGTCCATGACCACGGCGATATGGCGAGGCACTGAGGCAGCCGACATGGTCTGAGGCTTGGAACGAAAAATGATGCTTTGACCGCCTGACGTCACACCGACATCAGCTCGGCTTCCTTGGCAGTGAACTGCTTGTCGACTTCGGCAATCGTCTTGTCGGTCAGCTTCTGCACGTCGTCCTGCGCGCGGCGCTCCTCGTCCTCCGAGATCGTCTTCGCTTTCAGCGCGTCCTTAAGTGCATTATTGGCGTCGCGGCGGACATTGCGGATCGCCACGCGGGCGTCCTCCGCTTCACCCTTGACCAGTTTGACCAGCTCCTTGCGGCGCTCTTCGCTCATCATCGGCATCGGTACCCGGATGATGTCGCTGTTGACCGAAGGATTGAGGCCAAGGTCCGCCTCGCGGATCGCTTTCTCAATCGCCTGGATCATCTTCTTTTCGTAGGGCTGCACGCCGATAGTGCGGGCATCGAGCAGCGTGACGCTGGCGACGCCGTTGATCGGTGTCATCGCGCCGTAGTAGTCGACCTGCACCACATCCAGCATACCCGCGTGAGCACGCCCGGTGCGCACTTTGGCGAAATTGTTCTTGAGCGCTTCCAGCGCCTTGGCCATCTTCTGTTCGGCTGTTTTCTTGGTGTCTGCAATCATTTTTGTTTCTCTCTCAGCAAACTACGGTGGTACCTTCGTCTTCACCGAGGATGACGCGCTTTAGCGCACCCGGTTTGAAGATACTGAACACGTTCAGGCGCAACTGCTGGTCGCGGCAGAGCGCGAGTGCGGTGGCGTCCATCACCTTCAGGTTCTTGACGATCGCCTCGTCGAAGGTCAGCGAGCTGTAGCGTGTTGCCGTCGGGTCTTTCATCGGATCGGCGGTGTATACGCCGTCGACTTTGGTGGCCTTCAGCACCAGATCGGCATTGATTTCGCGGCCACGAAGCGCAGCCCCCGTGTCGGTGGTGAAGAACGGATTGCCCGTGCCTGCCGCAAAAATCACCACCTTGCCCTCCTCCAGATGACGCAACGCACGACCGCGAATGTAGGGCTCGGCCACGGCATCGACGCGTAACGCAGATTGCACACGCGCCTCCACACCAGCACGACGCAGCGCATCGCCGAGCGCCAGCGCGTTCATGATCGTCGCCAGCATGCCCATGTAATCCGCAGTCGCGCGATCCATGCCGACAGCGCTGGGAGCGATGCCACGGAAGATGTTGCCGCCACCGATTACTACGCCGATCTGGACCCCCATTCGGGACACTTCCTTGATCTCGCCGACGATGCGGTCAATTACCTCCGGATTGATGCCATAGGCATCGTCGCCCATCAGGGCTTCGCCGGAAAGTTTGAGAAGGATGCGTTGGAAGGCTGGCTTGGCGTCGGGCATAACTCGTAAGTTTATCGCGTGGGCGCTACCGTCGTGGGTGTTCTGACAGGCAAGAAAAACGGCCCCGAAGGGCCGTTCTCAGCAACGTCGTGCGGCGGAGGCTTAGAGCCCCTTGGCAGCAGCAGCCACCTCAGCAGCGTAGTCCACCACTTTTTTCTCGATACCTTCGCCGACGACGTAAAGCTGGAAGCTCTTGATCGTCGTATTGGCAGCCTTGAGCACCTTCTCTACCGTCTGCTCCGGGTCCTTCACAAAGGGCTGGCCCAGCAGCGTGACTTCGGCGAGGTATTTGTTGATCCGGCCTTCCACCATCTTGGCGATGATGTCGACCGGCTTGCCCGACTCGGCTGCCTGCGCGGCGAAGATCTTGCGCTCGTTTTCGATCAGCTCAGCCGGAACCTGGTCTTTCGACACGCAAACCGCGCGGGTCGATGCGACCGAGGCGGCCAGATGCATGGCCACGTCACGCGCGATGTCGGCGTTGCCCTCATAGGCCACGAGGACGCCAATGCGGCCACCGCCGTGCATGTAGCTGGCGACCTTGCCGCCCGCAACGCGAACGAAGCGGCGGGCGGTCATGTTTTCGCCCACCTTCTGCACAAGCGCGGCGCGGCGGGTTTCTGCCAGTTCGCCATCGATGCTGGTTGCCATCAACGCTGCCACGTCGGCGGGGTTGTTTTCGGCAACGCTTTTGGCAAGCGCAGCCGCCATCGCCAGCAGATCAACGTTACGGGCCGCGAAATCGGTCTCGCAGTTGAACTCAACCAGCGCGCCGACCGAGGCGTCCGGCGCCACGTAGACACCGATCGTGCCTTCGGCAGCCTGACGTGACGCGGCTTTCGATGCCTTGGCGCCAGACTTGATGCGCAGCAGCTCTTCGGCCTTTTTGATGTCGCCTTCGGTTTCGGTGAGTGCTCTCTTGCACTCCATCATGCCGAGACCGGTCATTTCACGAAGCTCTTTGACGAGCGATGCAGAGATTTCTGCCATGTGCTTCTCCGAATGGGCGCACCCGGCGGGCCGGGTACGCGGAATCTGGGGCTGGACGGTGACCAGACGCCGGTCACCGCCGGAATTACTCCGGCGGGCGGCCCGCAATGGTTACAGCGGGCACGCGGCCAGGATTACTGTTTGGCTTCGAGGTCAGCCGGATCGACTTCGACGAATTCTTCCGTCTGCGTCTTCACGATTTCCTGCACCGCCTGCGACTTGCCTTCGAGGATCGCGTCAGCCACGCCGCGGGCGTAGAGGCGGATCGCCTTGCTCGAGTCGTCGTTGCCGGGGATCACGTAATCGACGCCATCCGGCGTGTGATTGGTGTCAACCACGCCGACCACCGGAATGCCCAGCTTGTTGGCTTCCTGCACGGCGATCTTCTGGTAGCCGACGTCGATGATGAACAGCGCGTCCGGCAGCGAAACCATGTCCTTGATGCCGCCCATCGAGGTCATCAGCTTGTCGAACTCGCGCTTGAGCGTCAGTGCTTCGCGCTTCGACATGCGATCAAAGGTGCCGTCGTTCTGCATCGTCTCCAGCTCTTTCAGACGCTTGAGCGAGCCCTTGATGGTCTTGAAGTTCGACATCATGCCGCCGAGCCAGCGGTTGTCGACGTAGGGCATGCCAGCGCGCTTCGCCTCTTCAGCGATGATCTCGCGGGCCTGGCGCTTGGTAGCGACGAACAGGATGGTGCCACGGTTCGCCGCCAGACGGCGAACATAGGTCATGGCTTCGTTGTACTTCTCCATCGTCTTCTCGAGGTTGACGATGTGAATCTTGTTGCGGGCGCCAAAGATGTACTGAGCCATCTTCGGGTTCCAGAAACGCGTTTGGTGGCCGAAATGAACACCGGCCTCCAGCATCTGGCGCATGGTTGCGGACATAAATTGTCTCCTGGTGGGTTTAACCTCCACTCGCTGCGTTTGCCACGGATTCCTGCGAACCGCGCGAACACCCATCAGATCGGTGCGAGTGTGTGGATTTGTCCTGAAATAGGACAGCCAATAATTATAGCCCGGAAACGCCCGCTGCGCACCGTCCGACCTGCGCGCGATGCACAGCGCGCCACATCAGCGTCGCACGGAGAGACAGCTTTTTGCCGAAAGCCTTATTCTTTCTTGGCTAAAGCGTCATTTTCGTTAATTGTCGAGATAGCTGCAAACAGGCCTCCAAGCCCTGATTAAACCGGGCTTTATACGAAGTAGCCATATCTCGCCTGTCTTCGGGCCTGTCTGCCCCCAAATGGGCTAAATTCCGGCTGCTGTCTTGCGGTACCGACCATGCACCTGCTCTCACCTGAACATCAAATCCTCCGCTTTTCCGGCCCGGACGCTGCGGCTTTCCTGCAATCGCAACTCACCAACGACGTTGATGCGCTCGCGCCTGGCGCCTGGCAATGGCAGGGATACTGCTCAGCAAGGGGTCGTCTGCTGGCAACCTTCGCGCTAATCCGTGTCGACGCGGCCGAATACGTAGCGGTCGTCCACCGCTCGCTGGCGGCGCCGATCAGTAAACGCCTGACCATGTACCGGCTGCGCTCTAAGCTGGACATTGCTGCGCCCGATGACCTCGTGGTTCGCCTGCACCTCGCGGATCCGGCTGTCGTGGCAGGCACCGTCGCCACACTGGCGTTGGGCAATGGGCGCTGGATCACCCTGGAATCAGCTAGCGAACCTACGTTGGCGGCAACGCCATCGGCCGCTGACGCCGCCGATTTCATGCAACGCTGGGCGCTTGCCGGCATCAACGCCATGCAGCCTGAAATCACCGCCACCACCAGCGAGCGCTTTGTGCCGCAGATGATCGGTTGGGATCAGGTCACGCCAGGCGGCGGGGTGAGTTTCAGCAAAGGCTGCTACCCTGGACAGGAGGTGGTCGCCCGCGCCCACTATCGTGGTGCGGTGAAGCGGCACACCGAAGTCGTTTCCCTGCCGGCGACGGACCTCGTTGCCGGCGCCGAAGTCACCCTGGCCGACGGTCGCAGCGCCGAAATCTGCAACATCGCGCCGCGCAACGCCACGGAATCCCTTGCTTTGCTTGTTGTTGGCAGCCAAACGGGGTAGCCTTTGCATTTGTAAAGATGGTCAGCCATCGGCCCCCTTCGGTCCCCTTGGGCCCGAACCCCACAAAGGGCCGTTGCCACCCGGCGCCGACTCGCGATCTCACGCTTGCGCTCACTGGCAGCAGCGTCACGGCAGCGGCGATAAGACCGTAGGGCAAGGCGGAAGGCTGGCAGGACATGACGGCGCGGCAATAGTCGCCGCGCGCTTGAGGGCAGTAATTGATCACAACGCTACTGGTTGCCTTTCTTGCGTCGTTCTCGACAGCGCTGCTCTTGGTGCTGACCACGCGTTGGCACGGCGCGATCACGGCAGACGCGCCCGGTGCCGGGCCACAAAAGCTGCATGAACGGGCAACGCCGCGCGTCGGCGGTATTGCCGTCATGGCCGGATTTGCGCTGGCGGTGGTGGCCGCCCGCGTGCAATTGCCCGCCGACAATGGCACCAATGCGCCGCCCTGGTTCAACGGCTGGTTGATTCTGGCGCTGTTCGTTCCCTTCGCTGCCGGCCTGATTGAGGATGTCACCAAGTCATTCGGGGCGCGCTTGCGGCTTCTGGCAACCTTTGTCGGCGCTGGTATCGCTTACTACTTCTGCGAAGCGGCGCTGAGCCGCTTCGCGGTGCCGCCGCTTGACGCGCTGCTGGCCGCTTCGCCCCTCGCTCAGTTCGTGCTGACGCTGTTCTGCGTTGGCGCCATTGCCAATGCCTACAACCTGGCGGACGGACTGAACGGCCTGCTCGCCGGCCTGGCCATCACCGCCTGCGCGGCCATGTCGTGGGTGGCGTGGCGGCACGGCGACCAGTTCCTCATGGTGGCTACCGCGTCGCTGGCGGCCGCAACTACCGGCTTTGCCATCTTCAACTTCCCGCGTGCCCGACTGTTCGCGGGCGACGGCGGCGCCTATCTGCTCGGCTCCGCGATCAGCCTGTTTGCCATCCTGCTGTGCCATCGCCACGTCGACGTCAGCCCGTGGTTCGTGTTCGCGCTGGTGCTTTACCCGTTCGCTGACACCACGGCCGCCATCGTGCGGCGGCTGGCCACCGGGCGCCCGATCATGGCGCCGGACGCGGACCACCTGCACACCCTGCTGGCACAGCGTCTGGTGCAGCGTTTCGGTCGTGTCGGCCGCAACCTGGCCAGCGCGGTGATCGTCTGTGTGTCCGGCGTCACGGCGGTGCTCGCCGTCGCTCTACACCGTGACACTGCGGCGATGATGATGCTTTGCGGGTTTCTGGCGGTCGCGTTCGCTGTCGCCTATCTGGCCATTCGCCCGCGTGCGCCAGCGGCCGCAGCGGCCGACGACATCGCCGCCGAACCCGCCAAGTCAAAGTAGGCCCGCACCGGTTTGGTCGCCACGCGCGGCTTGTCCGCTTCGGGCATCGACTTACGCGGTTTTGAGGCCCGAGCCCCAGTGAAATGGGCGTTTCCCGAAAAAGCTGTAACGCCTGCGAATGCAGTCACAACCGCCCAGTGAGGCGGTAGAACGCAATACCCAGGTATTCACGAAGCGCCATCTGCCACGCGCTAATCCCGTCGTACAAACCGTAGCCGAGCCACGACTCGTTCGCCACGGTCTCATAGTCCACCGGGTATGGCGTCACATTCCAGCCCGCCTTGCGGAAGGTCGCCAGCGCGCGCGGCATGTGCGCGGCAGAGGTCACCAGCAGCCACGGCTTGTTGGCGTCAATGCCTGGAACTGCGCGGCTGAGCACCGCATTCTCGTAGGTGTTGCGAGATTTCGTCTCGATCGCAAGCTGACTCATCCCGGCTCCCATGCGCTCGAAGAACTCGCGCGCGATGTCCGCCTCGTGGCGTCGTACCGGGCCAAACAGGGTGCCGTCGCCACCGGTGAACAGCACACGCAGTTGCGGATTGCGCCGCAAGACAAGTACCGGCTCGACCACCCGTTCGGCCGCCGGCCCCAGCGCAAGCTGGCGGTGACCACGGCCGTCGTCGCGACCGAATACGCCGCCCAGCACCACCATGCCGTAGTAGCTGGACAGATCGCCGGTGGGGGCTGAATATTGATCCTCGAGTCCGCGCAGCAGCGCATCCGGCAGCGGGTACCAGCCTAGCGCCAGCAGTAGCGCCAGCGCACCCGCGCACAGCCGCCGCCCCCACCGCCGACCACGTTCGCCGCGCGCGAACAGCAGCAGCACGCCCAGCGCCAGCAGTGACGCTACCCACACCAGCGGCTGCCAGAGCGTAACGCTCAGTTTTGAAACGTAGTGCAGCATGACCGTGCGGGACGACAGGAGGGTGGGGCCTCAGGCCCGCACGCCTGCGCCCTGCAACTGCTCAAGGTACCAGCGATAGGTTTGCGCGACGCCATCGGCGAGCCCGACGCGTGCGCGCCAGCCCAGCGCATGAATGCGCGCCACGTCCATCAGCTTGCGTGGTGTGCCGTCGGGTTTGCTCGGGTCGGTCAGGATCGCGCCGTCGTAACCCACCGTTTTCGCGACCAGCTCCGCCAGCTCCAGAATCGTCAGGTCCACACCTACGCCTACGTTGATGTGCATGGCGTCCGAGTAATGCTGCATCAGAAACACGCAGGCTTCGGCCATATCATCAACGTGCAGAAATTCACGGCGCGGCGTACCGGTGCCCCAGATCGTCACGCTCGGCGCAGCGGCGAGCTTTGCCTCATGAAAGCGCCGGATCATCGCCGGCAGGACGTGTGAGTTCTCCAGATCGAAGTTATCGCCAGGGCCGTACAAGTTGGTCGGCATCACGCTGATCGCGTCGAAGCCGTACTGGCGGCGGTAGGCCTGACACATCTTGATGCCGGCGATCTTGGCAATCGCGTACCACTCGTTGGTCGGCTCCAGCGGCCCGGTCAGCAGCGCTTCCTCGGGCATCGGCTGCGGCGCGAGTTTCGGGTAGATGCACGACGAGCCCAGAAAGCACAGCTTGCGCACGCCCGCCTGCCACGCCGAGTGGATCACATTGGTTTGAATGGCCAGGTTGTCGCGCAGGAACTCGGCGGGATAGGTGTCGTTGGCCTTGATGCCGCCAACCTTGGCTGCGGCCAGAAACACAAACTCCGGTTTTTCGGCCGCGAAGAACGCTGCAACGGCGCCCTGATCGGTCAGGTCCAGCTCCGTGCGGCTGCGCAACAACAGGTTGCTGGCGCCCGCCCGCTGCAGGCAGCGCACCAGTGCCGAGCCCACCAAGCCGCGATGGCCGGCGACGAAAATACGGGCAGACAGCTCCACGCCCCCTACTCCCGGAACGACGGCGTTGCGTAGCCTGCGCCCTTCACCAGCGCGTCTCGCTGTGCGGTCTTCAGGTCGGCGCGAACCATCTCGCTGACCATTGCTTCGAACGTGATCGCCGGGGTCCAGCCCAGCTTTTCCCGCGCCTTGGTCGGGTCACCCAGCAGGGTCTCGACCTCAGCGGGGCGAAAGTAACGCGGATCGACGGCCACCAGCGTTTGACCGACCTTCAACGCGCTATCAGACGGCGCCGACGCGACGACGCCCTTCTCGTCAACGCCCGACCCGTGCCATTCAAGCGTGATACCCAGTTCGCCAGCTGTGCGCTCGACAAACTGGCGCACCGAATGCTGTTTGCCGGTGGCGATCACGAAGTCTTCGGCATGGTCCTGCTGCAGCATCATCCACTGCATGCGCACATAGTCCTTGGCGTGTCCCCAGTCGCGTAGCGCGTCGAGATTGCCGAGATACAGGCACTGCTCCAGCCCAACATGCGCGCGTGCGATGGCACGCGTAATCTTTCGTGTGACAAAGGTCTCGCCGCGCTGAGGGGACTCATGATTGAACAGGATGCCATTGCAGGCGTACATGCCGTAGGACTCACGGTAGTTCACGGTGATCCAGTACGCATAAAGCTTGGCCACGCCGTACGGTGAGCGCGGATAAAACGGCGTACGCTCGCTTTGCGGAATCTCCACCACCTTGCCGTAAAGCTCAGATGTGGACGCTTGATAGAAGCGCGTTGTCTTGGCCATACCGAGCAGGCGAATCGCCTCCAGCAAGCGCACCGAGCCCATCGCGTCGACATCGGCCGTGTACTCCGGCGTTTCGAACGACACCTGCACGTGACTCTGGGCACCCAGGTTGTACACCTCGTCCGGCTTTACTTGCTGCAGGATTCGCGTCAGGTTGACGGAATCGGTCAAGTCACCATAGTGCAGGAAGAGCCGCCGATTGCTGTCGTGCGGGTCCTGATACACATGGTCGATACGCTCAGTGTTGAACGACGACGCCCGCCGCTTGATGCCATGAACCTCGTAGCCCTTGCCGAGCAAAAACTCTGCGAGATACGCCCCATCCTGCCCGGTGATACCAGTAATCAGTGCCCGTTTCAATCTCTTCCCCTGTCCAAATACCTTTTGCCAGTTGCTTCGAACGCTGCCGGCTGCAACGGTCAGCTTGCCGCCGACCTCACCACCGCCGCGCACATCTGGTCAACCACGTAATCGACGTCAAACTGTGCGCTCCAGCCAAGCACCTGCTTTGCGAGTGACGGATCACCGGCGCCGTAGTGTATGTCGGAAGGTCTGCGCAGCGCGTCATCCACGCGCACAAACTCGCGCCAGTCGAGATCAAAGTTGCGGAACGCCCGCTCGACAAAATACGACAGCGACACCGAACGCCCGGTCGCAATCACCAGATCTGTCGGCTGCGCAGGCGCCAGCATTTTCACCATCACCGTCACGTACTCAGGCGCCCAGCCCCAGTCGCGCGAAATGTCGAGGTTACCCAGCGACAACTGCTTCGTCTTGCCAATCGCCACTGCGTGCGCGCCGCGAATAATCTTCTGCGTCACAAAACGATCCGGCCGCAGTGGTGACTCGTGGTTGAACAGGACGCCGGTGCAGGCGTAGAGGTCATAAGCGATGCGGTAATTGGTGACCAGATTCTGTGCCGTCACCTTGGCCACGGCGTACGGGCTAAGCGGCCGAAACGGGGTCTGCTCGCTGGCCCGTGCAGTCCCGGTATCGCCAAAGCACTCACTCGACCCCGCATTGAACAGCCGAATCTCCGGGTTCACGAAGCGGATCGCCTCCAGCACGTTCAACGTGCCCGTGGCGATGCTCTCGATCGCCTCCACCGGCTGGTCGAACGACAGCCCGACCGAAGTCTGCCCCGCCAGGAAGTAAATGTGATCGGGCCGATGCTGCGCCAGTGTGCGCAACACGCTACGGTAGTCCGACGGCAGCATCGACACCAGATTGAGCTGCCCATCGATACCCAGTGCACGCAACCGCCCGGTATCGGCCGATCCCGCGTCGCGCGTGGTGCCAACCACCTCGTGGCCGAGCGCGAGCAGATGCGCCGCAAGATAGGTGCCGTCCTGACCGGTGGCGCCTGCGATGAGAGCTTTCATAGGCACATTGTAGAAGGCCGCGGCAGCCGTCAGCCCGAATGATCCGACGCAATTTTTTGTGGGAGCCGGCTTGCCCGCGACGGCCGGCAAATTACGGGCAAGCCCGCTCCCACCGTTGCCACCTCATCGATATCGATCAAAAGCGGCGCCTGACCAGTTGCGGCAACTTGCGCAGATTCTTGGATAGCAGGGCCGTCGCCGCCGCCGCGTGCGAGAACCCGTGACGGCGCAATACGGAAAAGTCCTCTGTGGACTTGCGCATGATGTTGCCCAGGCTGCGGTTGCTCGCGCCACCCGTCCGCATGCGCACCTGCACATGCGGGATGTAGGCGACCCGGTGGCCCGCTAGCAACAGCCGGAGCATCCAGTCGTAGTCGGCCGCAATACGCAGCGACGTATCGAAAGCGCCCACCGAGTCGAACACGCTGCGCCGCACGTAAAGCGTCGGATGCGGCGGCATCCAGCCCCGACGTAACTTGGCCGGGGAATACTCGCCCGCGCGCCAATCGCGGACCACCTGCTCGGGCCGGTCCTTGCTCACGTAGACCAGATCGCCGTAGACCGCCGACACCGATGGGTCCGCCATCGCAGCGGCGACCCGGCTCAGGACCGTGTCGTCGTTGAACAAATCGTCGGCATGCAGAAAGCCGACCACGTCGCCGGTCGCGACATCCACGCCTTTGTTCAACGCATCGTAGATGCCGTGGTCGGCTTCGGAAATGAAGGTATCAATGCGCTCACCCAGTGCCCGAACCACCTCGACGGTGCCATCAGCGGAGCCGCCATCAATCACGACCCGCTCTACGGCTGGATATTGCTGCGACAGGCTCGAATGCAAAGCCTCCGCAATAGTCGAGGCGCGGTTGTATACCGCAGTCACAACCGATATCCGGGTGTTCACAGCGTCTCCAAGTGCGGCGCAAGCGCAACCGATTTTTCTGTGGAGCCAAGTGGTGCGCCGGCTGCGCCTGTGCCGACAAGCGGCAGCCCCAGGCCGTAATGCCAGATGTAGCCGAGCAATTTGGGCACCTCGTTGAGCACAAAGGCCGCCCCCTGCGGTGACTGCCACCAGCGCCACGCCGACCACCACGGCGGGCGGGTGGCGACCAGTGAGAAACGTTCGGGTGAACCGCGAAAGTTCGCGCCCCACGCATACTGCAGGCGCAGCATGTGCGGCGGATCACTGACAACCAGCGCCGATTGCAGGCCATGCCCGCGCAGGTAGGCATGCACGGCAACCGCTTCGCCCCAACTCCCGGTGATGGCGGGGTCGTCCAGCGCATCCACGCCAATTGACCGCTTGGCCGCATCGGCGATTTGCGCGGCGCTGGGCAACACCAGCACCAAGCGGCGCGCATAGCCGGCCGTCACCAGATCAACGCCGTGCGCGTATCGTCCACCGACGGTCGGATCGCCGCCCAGCACGACCACCGCATCGGCGTGGTGCGGCGCCACAGCCGGCGTTGACAGCAAAGCCCCTGCGCCGACGAAGACACCACCCGCCATGCCAATGGCGCACACCAGTGCCGCAATTGGCGCCAACGGCCTGCGGCGACTGCGCCGCGCCATGACGATCACTGCAGGCGGCCTGCTCATCGCGGACGACGGCGCTTCAAGTGGGCCGCCCCTGATGCCAGGCCCACGCCGTGGCGATGATGTTCCCGATCGACGAGTGCTGCGGTCGCCACGTGGTCTGCTGTTGAATCAGTGACGCATCGGCCACCAGTCGCGGCGGGTCGCCAGGCCGTCGCCCGGCGTACTCAGCCCGCACCGGTCGGCCGGTCGCAGCCTCGATCGCAGCGATGATCTCAAGCACACTGTGTCCGCGACCTGTGCCGACGTTCCACGCCTGATTGCCATGCCCTTGGTCCAGCATGCGCAGTGCCGCAACATGCGCCGCCGCCAGATCGGACACGTGCACATAATCGCGTACACAGGTACCGTCCGGCGTGTCGTAGTCGCGGCCGAACACCTGCAGCGGCTTGCCACCGGGATGGGTGGCCGCAATTGCCAGCGGTATGAGATGCGTCTCGGGTGAGTGGCATTCGCCCAGTTCAGCCGCCGCATCGGCGCCGCAGGCATTGAAATAGCGCAGGGCCAAGTAGCGCAGGCCGTAGGCGCCCGCGTGATCCTGCAGCATGCGCTCCGCCATGTATTTAGACCATCCATACGGGTTCACCGGGTTGAGCACATGCGCCTCGTTGAGCGCGGCGGCTTGCGGCATCCCATAAACCGCTGCCGAGCTCGAAAACACGATTCGCTGCACGCCCGTTTGTCGCATAGCGCGCAACAGCGATAGGGTGCCGGCGACATTAACGTCGTAGTAAAGAGCAGGATCACTAACCGACTCACCCACAGCGATCAGCGATGCAAAGTGAACCACGCTGGTCACGCCGTGACGCTTGATGGCAGCCACCACCTCGCCTGTGTCCCGAATGTCGGCTCCTACCAGAGGCCCCCACCGTACAAACTCGCGGTGCCCCGCGACCAAGCTATCGAGCACTACCGGCACATACCCCGCCAAGTGCAGCGCCTTGCACGTGTGGCTGCCGATGTAGCCGGCACCACCCGTCACCAGCACACGGGCGCCGATGCCAGCCGCCGCGCCTGCCACAGTGTTGTCACGGTCACCCGAATAAGCCATCATTTCGATTTCTCCACCTCTATCCCCAGCACGGCGCGGATTGCGACCACCACGTCCACGCCTTGCCGCTGCATGTATCGCTTGACCTCCGCCACCTTGGCATCCACCAGGTAGCGATACCAGAAGCCCTGCAGAAAGTGAAACGCCGTGCCGGCCTGCCCATCCAGAAAACCCAGCCGGATCACATAGCGGTAGAAAAAGTAGGCAAAGGCGCGCAATCCGCCCGGCAACCGGGCGTAGACCTCCTCCTTCAGCCAGCGCTTGACGCCGGCCTGCGCGCCGCCGCGCAGGCTGGCCACCGTGTCGCGCGGCATGAAGTGGTATTGCAGGTTGAGCAAATCCACCGCCTCGCGGCTGGCGTATTTGTTGTGCTTGTCGGTCCACCAGGTCAGCGAATTGAGGTTGTCGTCAATCAGCTCGCCTTTGAAATCCACAGTGGGGCCGGCCACCTTGATGTGCTCGTCCATCCAGCGGTTTTCACACTGCCCGCGCCCGTGCCGAAACAGGCGCAGCACCCGCACCGGGAATACCCCCCCGTGACGCAGCAGCCGGCCCTGAAACGTCATGCGGCGGCTGAAATAAACGCCATCCACCTCCGGGCCGATGCCCGGCAGGCGCGCCTTGATCTCGGTGGCCAGCTCAGGCGTCAGCACTTCATCCGCATCGATGCGCATCACCCAGTCAGTGCCCGGGTCGAGCTGCGACAGTGCCAGGTTGAATTGCGTCGCGTGGTTCACCCAATCGCGCTGAATGACTCGCGCGCCAAGGTTGCGTGCAATATCCAGCGTGGAGTCGGTCGAAAAACAGTCCAGCACCACAATTTCACTGGGAATGCCATACAGACTGGCAATGCAACGGGCAAGGTGCAGTTCTTCGTTGAGCGTCAGGATTATGGCAACAAGCTTCATGGTTTACGCGCAACGGCAATCATGGACTTGGCCAGCGCCGGTACGCGCCCCACCCGTTCGAAGCGGATGTCTATAAATCCCGCCTCGTGCAGCAGTTCACCCAGCGTCTTGACCGACCAAAACTTGATATGACCATGGTCCCACAGCGCTGTGAAGTGTGCGTCCAGCTGGCCGGTCAGCGCCATGGCCAGGTTCTTCCAATAGCCGTGGTAGGGCGTGGAGACGATCGCCGTGCCACCTGGCACCAACAAAGAAAACAGCGTGGCGGCATAGTGGCGCGGAGCATAAACATGCTCCACGACCTCCAAACTGGTCACCACCGGGAAGCGGCCATATCGCGCCGCCAGGTCGTCATAGGCAGAGCCTTCATATAGCTTGAGCTGGGGCCACTGTGCATTGGCCTGGGCGATGCCTTCGGTCGAAGGATCCACACCGGTCACGTCCCACCCCTGTTGCGCCAACACGCTGGCCACGCTGCCGTTGCCGCAACCCAGTTCAAACACTCGACCCCCAGCGCCTTTAGCCCGCATGCCCGCCATCGCACCTAGTAACACAGGCAGCAGGTAATCATGGCTTGGCGTCAACGCGGCGTTGGTCCAACGGTAGCCGGAAATATCATTCGAATTCAATATTTTTCTCATCAAACCGTCGCGGCTTCACTGGCACAGCGGGATTGCCAGCGTAGATTGTCCAAGGCTCAAGAGCCTGCGTCGCGACGCTTCCTAGACCGAGTACAGCGCCTTCACCAACACAAACCCCCGGCGCCACGATGGTTTTGGCTGCTATCCAAGCGTGTGGTCCAACATTGATCGGCTTGACGATCAAATCAAATGATTGTTTACCCCAGTCATGGCTGCCCGCGCAGAAGTACGCGCCCTGCGACACACAGACATGATTGCCGAAACTGACCTCCGCCAGATTATCAATCCATACATCTTCGCCAATCCAGCAATGGTCGCCGACGGTCAAACGCCAGGGAAACTTCACACGTACACCGGGCTTGATAATTGCACCTTGCCCGATACGCGCGCCAAACAATCTAAGCAGCGATGCGCGCCATCCAGCGCCAGGCAACCCGCTTGAAAGCGGCAGCCAGCAGCACAGCAACCAGAGCAGTTCCTTGCCTTTGGAAGCGCCGCGGTCAAAGCCGGTATTGTTGAAAGTGTCTAGCCGCATGATTTGATCCTGTTTCCGCAAGCATCGCCATCAACTCATTCTCACGCACTCAGGCGCCGGCCCCTGCCCCAACACCCAGCGATAGACGTTGATCGTCTGCAGGGCGATGTCATCCCAATCGTAGCGACGCACATATTCCCGCCCACGCGCGCCTATCGCCGAGCGCTGGTCATCACCAAGAGCCATGGCCTCGCGCAGTGCATGCACCAACGGGTCAACACCCATACCAACCCACCAGCCGCAGCGAAACTTTTCCAGATCAGCCCAAGGCGCACCTCGCGTGGTGATCACGGGAAGCCCGTGGGCCAGTGCCTCGGCGATTACCACGCCAAAGTTCTCCGTAAACGTGGGCAGCACAAACACGTCGGCTGCGTTGTAGAGTGCCGATTTGGCAGCGCCAAGGACAGGCCCAACATACTCGATTGAATCTTGCATACCCAACTGGTGGACCAGCGACATGATCTCTTTCAAATGACCTGCCTCATCCGGGCCTGCGATGCAAAGGCGCCAGCCCACGGGAGCCAACCGCGCCCAGGCCTGCACCAAGTTGAACAACCCCTTGACCGGGTGAACGCGAGAGAGGAACAAGGCCACCCGCTGGCGATCTTGCAACAACACAGTCTTCTGGAATGCCTCAGTCGGCAGATCTACTCCGTTCGGGATGATGGCCACCGGTTGCCGCAGGCCCAACTTACGGATGTTTTCATATTCGACACTGGACGTTGCCACCAACAGGCTGGCAAACTCAAGATCCCGCCGCTGGAACAGAGCCATTGCCAGCTTCTTCTTCCACGCTTTGTGATTCAGGGCCCAGGGCTCCAGCATGCCATGGGGTTGCACGATCACTGGGATGCCAATGCGGCGCCCCATGCTGCCGGCCCAGTGATTCAGCGGAACCCATAAACCATGGTTGTGAATGAGCGAGGGGCGGGCCGTGCGGCAGAGCCGCACCAGTTCGCGCCGAAAGGGCAATCCAAAGGCCAACGCAGCACGCGATGCAGATTCAGCAACGACGAGTTCGACCTGCGGGCAACTCGACACAAGAATCTCTGAGCCCGCAACAGCCTGAGTCATCAAGGTGACAGATAGATCGCGCTGTCGGGCCAGTGCATCGGCGCTGTCAACCACGACGCGAGCGATACCGCCAGACCAGGGGTATAGGTCGGCGATGGCCTGTAGAACAGTAACTTCACTCATCTGTGCGGGCTTCTGCGCACGGCGCAGTCGAAACCTGGGACCATGGTGGCAAAGGGCGGGATGCGCTGGATGGGCGTCCATCGGCATGATCCAGAATCCGCAACAAATAGTCAGCGCCGGCTTGCCCGCACAAACATTCAGCCCAGCCCGCGAGCGACAGCCTTGCTGCCGTTGTTACCGGCCCCCCGGCCAAGGCCTGTTCAAGCAAGAGGGCCAACAATGCGCGATCAGCGGCGGGAAACACGCCGCCGGCACCACCTGCCCACACCACACCCGCGGCACCGCACGCGTCACTGCAAATCACCGGGGTGCCAACCATCAATGCCTCAGACACCACCGCCCCCCACCCGTCATGCACGCTGGGCAACACCAGGCAATCGGCCTGCGCTAAAACATCAGGCACGTCAGGCAATGGCATCTGGCCCAGCCATCGCACCCGGTCGCCCAGTCCGCGGTCCACCAATGCCCGCAAAGCCGGCTCGTCCGGGCCACCGCCCACGATCCACAACTCGGCGGCCGGGTCAGGCAAGGCAGCAAGCGCGTTGATCAGCCAGTCAACACGCTTACGTGGGATCAACTGGCCGGCGAAAACAAACCGGAAAGGGCCCGCCTCGCGCACGCCACGCGGCAGAGACAAGTCTGGGCCGGGCAAGAAATAGGCAAATGGGTAAACGCGGTCTGGCGGCACACCACGCGCAGCCACCCAACCCGGCGTGCGGTGGCCGATGGCCAATACGCCCTGCACCTGCTGACGCTTTTGCATGAACAGCCGCCTGTACGCAAGCCGCTTCAACACCCCGCGCCAGCCGACATCGTCCACGGTTTCCATCACCACCCATTGGCACAGGCGGCGCTGCCCCAGTGCGCGCTGTGCCACAGCCACCATGCCGTTGCTGCGAATGCCCGAGCAAATGTGAATGCCGTCCGGTGGCGCCGACGCGACCAGTTCGTCCACGGCGGCCGCCGAACGCATCAGCTTCAGGGTCACGCCCTCTAGTGACGGCGGCAACCATCCTTGCTGAGCGCGATCAGCCGTCAATGCCTGCTCGGCCACATAGGTGACCTCACAGCCGCGCCGCGCCAGCGCCACAGCCAAGCCAGCCATGTGGGGGCTGAAGATGTTTTGCCATAGCCAGATGCGGCGAGGTGGGGCAATGCTCATGCACGGCTTCTTTTCACGGGTGCGCCGGTAGCTGCCCAGGCCATCAATATCATTGCGAGCATCCCCATGCCACCCGCCGAAAAGAGGATGGCTTCGCCCATATTCAACAACACGACCACGAGAAACACCGCCAGTGCCGCCCCCCCCCGACGCGCACATCTCAACATGATGACCCAGAGCCACGCCACGAAAAGCACGAGGCCAAATACGCCCAACTCCTCCAGTACGGTGATGGGCAGAACGCCTTTTTCAACAGGCGCACTGACGGGTAAATCAAAGATAGGATCGCGGATGACCTCCATTACCTCCGGTATAGAGCCAATACCGAAACCGATGCCCTGCCAAGGATCGTTTTCGATGTTCAGCCACATCGCGTCAATCAGTCCGCCGCGCGACATCTGATACGCCTGCCCGATGTTCTCAGCGTCAGCGGTCTTAGCAATGAAAGTTTTTGACTCATCAACAAGCTTGGGCCATGCCACCACCATGCCAGCGAACGCCAGAAAAATGGCGAACTGAAACCGGCGACTGCGCAACCCTGGCAGCAACTGCTTACTGGGTCCGCCTGAAAGCAAGGGGCCCAAAAACAAGGCAGCAGCCACACCCATAAGCAAGGCGAGTGCCGCAGTGCGTGTGCCAGACATGAGGATCAAGGCCATGCAGGCTGGCATCATCGAAATCAGTGCCCAGGTAGGTCTGGGCATGGCAACGGCTTGCAGCGCCGCCCACGCACCGAGCAAGGCCATGGTAAGGCCGAAGGCTTGGGAATGCCCAAGGACACCCATAAACCCGCCACTGCGAAAGTAGCCTGCTGGGAATGGCAAAAGTGCAAGGCTTACCAGCATGACCAGTGCGAGACCCCAAAACAATTGCGCGCTCAGTTTGGCACGCACGGCGTCATTCAAGCCAGACCATCCGGCAATGAGGGTGGTCATCACCAAAGTCCACGAGGTGGCCTTGAGCAGCGACACATCAGGCATTGAACTGAATAGCAGCGAATGAAAGATGATCAAGCCGCCAAACAAAAGGGTAACAAGAACCAACATTTGATCGTCTTTTTCTCCTGCAACACTGCGTTTGCGGACCACTACTGAAACGGCAGCCGCTATCAGGACTCCAAATCGCCCAACCGCTTCCGCTGAAGCGCCAGGTGCAATAGCAGGATTCAACGTCACGAACAACCACGAAAGGAACAACGCCTGGAGTGCCTGCTCGCGCCCCGCCAACGCATAGAGTGCTATCAAGACATAACTTATGTTTGCCGTGGGCTCAGAGGCTAATCGCATCACCATTGCGACGCTTGGAACCAACAAGAAAGCGTGAGATTTTTGAATTTTCATGGCCGGCTCTCAGGTATCTAACCCCAGCAGATCCAGCATGCGACTTACGTTTTGGTCCCAGCTGTAAGCTTCAGCCGTAGTGCGAGCGTTGCGCCCCAGTTTTTGACTCAATTCAGGGCTCTCGATCAAGCGCTCAAGTGCATTTGACAACTCTGCCACACTGCGCGGCGTGATCAACAAACCATCGCGGTCGTGCGTGATGATGTCCTCCGCACCATTCGCGAGACAGCCAATAACAGGTCTCATGCGCGCCATCGCTTCCAGGTATACGATGCCGAATGCTTCACCCCAACTCGGGAGGGCGAAGATGTCTGCATCCGCGATTTCGCGCATGGTCTCGCCGTAGGGTATACGGCCCAGAAAACGAACCCTGTCGGCGATGCACAACTGACTGGCCAAAGATTCCAGCCTTAGGCGCTCTTTGCCATCGCCTACAACCCGATATTCCCAAGCCAGGTCGGGCCGGCGCTTCGTAATCTGCGCGAGTGCGCGCAGATTGTCGTCAATGCCTTTCAACTCAATTAGATTTGAAACACTCACTACCCGACGCGCTTGTCCGAGTGTGCGTTGTGAGTCGGACACTTCTTGCTGAATCGGCAAGGCCGTACCATTTGCGACAACATGAAGTTTGGCAGTTGGCAGGCCCATCGAGACGGCATGTGCAAACAGAGGGCTGCCCACCAAAATCACCGCATCACATGTATGTCCAGCATCCCTAACTAGGTCTCTTGCCTGGCGCCTATTGGTGACCTGCGCAAGAAATGGATCGACACCGTGCACGACAAGGGCCACGCCGCCCCTAATATATTGCCGCCACATAGGCACTGCGAGCCCCATATATCTTTCCCCATGGATTACGCAGCCCGCGAAGGGCTTCATCCCAGCCATCAGTAGCCGCCTGATTTCACGAGAAATAAATAGGCCCGCAATAGTGCTGTTTAACCACATTGCCCTAGGCAAGAAGGACAATTGGTCAGGGAGCTTAAAAAGTGGCACCACCACCAATCTGACAAATTCGACATTCAAGCCAAGATCAATCACAGAACAGTGAGACGAATAACTTTTTCCTATTGTTTTCGCCACAATGACCGTAACTTGACATCCGCGCTGCACCAAGGCAGCCACTTGCTGGACAACAAACATTCCTGAAATTTTGTTTGACTGCGTTGGCCAGAAGGCACTCACGATAAGAATATTCATTTCATTCGGTCACCGTAATTATGTTTTCTTGCGACCAAGAATCATACGAATTTTTCCAATTGGGAGTAATGTGTAAAAAAATACTTTCGCAGCAAACAATCCTGGCGCCTGGAAGTAATTGACTTGCCTTAATAGGACATTTAGTGCGTTGGCTCGCTTATCGCGCACTGCCAAATACAAAGCACGCGAGAGATAGTAATGCTGAACATATAAGTCAGTGGTTGCCATCAATCGCACCGGGATTCGGTAACTCTGCTTCCAATCTCTATAAGTATTGAGCCAATATGCATCGCAGAGAACCTGCCTTTCCCAGCCGCTACCACTGGCATCTGTGTGGTATATCGAAAGCCAGGTTGGAATGACGACAAAAGTTGTGACCCAAGCAGCTCGCATCCACATATCAGAGTCTTCACCTACGGCGACACCCAGCGGGAAATTTCCGGCTTGAACGAATATATCTCTTCGAACCGCTACACATGAGGTGTTAACTTCCTTGCCCTTAGACGATACAACGTACTTGAAATAATCCTCTACCCGCTTCGGCATAACATCAGTAGACGATGGGAAAGTCTTAGTTGTTCCATCTGAAAAATATGACCATCCATAGATAAGCCCAGCTTCTGGACGAAGTTGAATTGCCTTCGCAACGCGATCTAAAAAATCTGGCAAATACTCGTCATCGGCATCAAGAAAGGCGATCCACTTATGTTGAGCGGCCGCAATTCCGGCATTTCTGGCTGCGCTGACGCCTGCGTTGTTCTGTTGAATCAACCGAATAGGTAACTTTGAATATCTCAAAACAAGATTGGGTCCGTCATCCGTGGAACCATCGTTAATAACGATGACCTCGGATGCATGATATTTCTGATTCGCGACGGAGTCCAGGCAGCGATAAATATATTTTGCCTTGTTGTAAAGTGGTATTACAACAGTAAAAAGAGTGCGCTCTTCTTGACAATTCATTGCATATTTTTTCGTAGATTCTCAAATATATTTGTTATTGAGTTCTGTAATTCAAAAATTCGCTCTTGCGGTCGAATGCTTGTGTGCTTGGTTAGTTCGCATAATGTTTCATGGCCTTTCAGATGAACTGGATTCACATGATCCACGCCGAGTGATGCGTAGTAATCATAAAATTTGAATCCCCCTCCCAGCAGAGAGTTCTCTTCAACCCAGGCATTAGGAATCCCTAGCGCGTCAGCGACAATAAGTCCATGAAGCGAGCTGGAAAGTATATGCTCGCATTCGGATATCTTCTTAATGACACAAATCGGGTCGTCCATCACGTTGATTACTTTGATTTCGTGTCGGTAAATTGTTGCGATTTTGGAAAGATAAGCAGGGTCTAAGTTCGCGTGATGCGGCAGTACGCCAACAATAAATCGCTTCTTAGGACGGGTCGACAGCAAAAGTGGAGCAAGAAGTCCAGGGTCTCCGAGGCTGACTTTGCGATGACGCGCACTCAATCGTTCGCGCGTCAAGGGACCACGTACAGACTGGATTTGCGCAAATTGCAAGTCCATTCTTGAACTCTCGTGTATAAAGCCTGAACCGATCACTGTGCCAGAAAATGATTCCGCAACGTGTTCAAGAATACTGCCTACGCTGATCATTTCGGCTTTTACAGGGGACGTGTGAACTGGCGTAAAACCAAAGTGCCGCAGAAGTGCGGGGGTTAATAAGTCGCCAAAGTTTTTTATATCTCGATACCAATACGCACGTACAGCGTTGCCTTTCAATGCCCCTTCAAGATAGCGAGGCCCTCTGACTACTATTCGGTAATATCCTGACTTTATTTTTCTTAAGAAGTTCATAAGCACGCCATCCATTATTTAATACGTCGCGCCGGATTCGCAACTTGCCATCGGCCCGAACATTGCCGCAAGTATCATGATATATGTGCGACTTTGTCGCGATTTCATTTAGGCGTTCTTCCAAGTGGGCCTGCTGCGGCCATAGTCTCCCGGGCCAGTTTCCTTACGGCACTCATGTAGCGCTCGGGGGAGAATCGGCCGCGCACCGCAGTCGCTTTGGCCAGCATGGCCACCCTTAGCGCCGGGTCGTTCTGCAGCGCCAGAAGCCGCCCCGCTGCCTCTGCCGCTGTGTCGTAATGCATTCGTGGGTCGGTGACGATCTCGGTTTGACCGCAGCCGCCGGGCACCACCACCAGCATGCCGGCGGCGGCCATTTCAGCCGTTGCGATGCCGAAAGCCTCGATCCTGCAGGCGCTGAGACCGTAGCGCATGCGACCTAAGAGGCGTACCTTTTCTTGGGCATTCTGCGCTGGCAGCAATTCCACCCAGTCACGGCGCGCGGCACAAAGTGCGGTCACATGGGCAGCGTAACCAGACTCTCCCGGCGGGCCCGCGATCACGAGTCGCGCGCTGAGGCCCAGTTTGCGGGCCGCCTCGACGATGCTAATGCAAGATTCGATCCGTTTTTCGGGCGATAGCCGCCCAAAAACAAGGACGGCATCCTCGCGCTCTGCCCACGGCAGCCCTGGCCCCTGGAGAGGTACAGCGGGATAGATCACTTCCAGCCGCCCAGGACAGTAAGGTGCGGATTGTTGCCGCGTCCAGTCCGAATTGGCGATGAAGACATCCTGTTCGAGGCGGCGGCGACCTTCGCCCGAGGCAGCAACTATCAAGGCCGACGATATCCGTTGTCGCCGGTTGCGCCTGGCAGGGGCTGTCGGTGCATCAAGCTGCCCGGCGAGGACATCGTTCCAGATCGCCGATGAAAGGAAATGTAGAGCGGGTAGGCCCCACCGCATCACGCCCGAGGCGGTGACGCGCAGATCGTAGTCCGCTCCTACCCGTGCCAGACCGCGCATATAGGTGCCTTGAGCCAGGGCGCCAAAGGGCATCCTGTTCGCTGCGCGGTCAATCCGAATCCTTACCTCTCCGGGCGACAGCGAGGAGCCCGAAAGTTGGTTCAACGCCCCGAGGTCGAATCCGCCCCGGCAGTGAACTGTCACATCGAAATCGGCAGTCAACGCCGCGATGGTCCACATCGCCGCCGCTTCGGCCCCACCGCGCCCCCAGATCGGATGTGCGACGATAGCTGTGGGTCGCGCCGATTGGGTCTCATACCCCGTTTTGGCAGTGTAGTGGTGCATTCTGTTTAGACGCCTTGAATGACAGCACTTAAAATTTGGTAAGAAGAATTCAAATACCTACAGATTGTGACTGCGAAAATTTATTTCCTAGATCACCAATTTATTTTTTTAGCAAGTAGATTAATTCTTCATTCTGAGATTTATTTTTCAAATACCAATTTACACCAAGCTCAACAAACAAAGCCTCCAATTCGCTTCTTGAGTAATGATTAATCCAATTATTAGTCATGCGAGAAATCACTGAAACGCCAAGAATCCTAGGATTGTATGACAATATCACCGTATCCCCAAGTGACCATATTTTTTTCAAAAACATCTTTGAGTCTCTTATGTACTCAAGAACTCCGCTACAAACTACATAATCGAATTTCTTCCCGACATTTGGATAATCACCTTTGTTAAAATCGCACACTATTACATCTGGCGTACTTTTTATCAAATCACAGGGTTGGTAAATACAATCGGTTGCAATATGTTTCTTAAGTGTTTGGGCGCCGCACCCTAAGTCTATAACACTGCTTCCAGGCAAAATATAAGTGCCAATTATTCTATTTCTTGAATCCCAGGACGGCATACCACTCACGGCAACTTTCGCCCATCGACCCCTATTGGTCTGAAATACGATTGACTTCCAGATCTCAATCAAATCCGTGAATTTTTTCATTTTAGCCGAAATGAATTTTACAATCCGCATAGAAATTTCCACACTCTTGATTGATATAAAAAAGATACTGCACGATGATTCTTCCCCAGTCGAAGAGCAACTCCACGCAACGAAAAAACTCCCACGCCAATAATTACAATAAAACCTACAATCTCGATCCATTCTTTTGGAGAAATCCACCGAACAAATAACCCAAAAGTCATCCAAAATCCACTTAGAAGAATTAGTTTCTTAGTATTTTTCGTCCACTTGAAATCAATTAAATTTCTCACCACTATTTGTAAGGCCAGAAGATAAACGGTGAATAGAACTGTATTTGTTATTACAATCCCATTCAAGCCAAAATAAGGCAGTAAAATGAAGCTAAATAAAGAAAATAACAAATGAAAACCGGTTACAAGAATGACATATGGTTGCCAAGACCCTTTTGCCACCAGAATATAACTTAATGGCGCACTAATCATATGCAGAAAGACACCTATTATTAGCCACGGAAGTAATTCCGCTCCTGCCAGAAACGCCGAGGAATAGAATATTTTCATTAGCCATGTGGAAAAAAATAAAGTCGCGAGCATACCTGGAAGCGCGATTAGCAAGCCAATTTCAACCTGCTCATTCACAAGCTTTACCGCTTTAATTTTGTCATCAATGGAGGCTGACAATCTTGGATTGAAATCGGCACCCATTGCCGCCAAAATAAAATTCCCAAATATGCCTGATAGGGCCATTGCAGCTTGATATACACCGCCCGCCTCTAGTCCCAAATTGCGAACAATGACGGCACGAATCCCAAGGGCGACAACAGCCGCTGTGACTCCGCCAAACATGAAGGCTGCCCCTATACCCATCAGGCGCCTTGATTGCCTTAGCGTTTCCGACCAAGTCTGCGTAATGCGTACCACTCTAATGCGGTGCGCAAACCAACTGGCGAAGCCGAGGTTGATAGCGGCGGTGATGATGAGTACAGGAAGGATCCCCTGCTCGCCAAGCCACGCATAAAGCCCTACAGCCACCACGGTACTGGCGACGGCCCCCAAAACGTTCAAGCGTGCAAGGTCTCCAATGTGGCGAGTCCCCTGTATCAGCGCGGTTCGACCACCGTTCACCGCGCCAAGGAAAACTGTTGCGCCCAGCAGGAAAATGGCCAACGCCCGCTCAGACGATTCAAAAATCCAGATACTTAGCGGATAGGAAAATACGGCAGTAAGCAACCAGCCCAACAGGCCAACTACCCAGCAGAAGCGGAATAAGGTCTTGACGGTACTGGCCATAAGTGCCTGATTACCGCTGTGATGTGCCCCAGCCACCTCGCGCACCCCGCTGGTTTCGAGGCCAAGATTGGAGATGGTGCTTATGAGGCTCGTAATTGTGGTGTAAAGCCCAACCAGTCCCACACCAGACGGACCGAGAAGCACGGCCACCAGTTTGACCCTTACCATAGCTAAGACGTAGCTGATGCCCTGCGCCCCGCCTATGAGGGACGACGACTTAAGAATCTGCCCGTAGCTGTTGCCCTCTTTCTTGTTTTCAGGGCTCATGTTGGCAACGCCCGAGCAGTAAGAGCACGAATCGGCAAGTTCAATCCTGAAACGCCCGCCCAGCAGAGCGCGGATGTCGCGGTACGGCATGGAATGTGCCGACACCTAGTCCCGCAGGAATTAGATGAACTTGCCACCAGACCGGCGTATTTGGGCGATGTAATACGGATCAGCAAAGGCAGCGACAACTGGCGCCGGCCTTTGCTGAGGCCGGGCCAGCGCGAAAACGGGCGCGCCAGGTTGCGGATGCGCGGCAGATCGGCAAAGCTGGGGTACGAGGCAAACAGCTCGTCGCCCCCCAGGCCTGACAGCGCCACATTGATGCCCTGCAAGGTGGCCGCCTGCGAGACGAACCAGGTGTTCACGCCGTCGATGCTGGGCTGGTCCATGGCGGCCAGCAGCTGCTCGCGCTGCTCGATGAAGTCTTCCTTACGCACCATCACCGCGGCGTGGCGCGTGCCCAGCTGGGCGGCCAGCTGCTCGGCCAGGGGCGATTCGTCGTTGGGTGTGCCCACATATTCGGCAAAGGCCAGCGTCAGCGTGTGCGGGCGCTCGCCATGCGCGCTGGAGAGCGCGGTAATCAACGCTGAATCGATGCCGGCCGAGAGGAACATGCCCACGGGCACGTCGGCCACGTGGTGTGCGGCGATGCTGCTGCGCACGGCCGCGCCAATGGCGTCCAGCGCGTCGCCCACGCTGCCCTGGGCCGGGTTGGCGGCGGCGTGGGCCAGGATGTCGGTGATGCGGCTGAAGGGCTGGGGCTCGGCGGCGCCCTGCGCGCCCACCCACAGGCAGTGCCCGGCCGGCAGCGCGCGGATGCCGCGATACAGGGTGAACGGGGCCGGCACGCTGCCCCACAAAAAGAAACCGGCGTGCCCGGCGGGCTCGGGCGCGGTGTCGGCGTGGCCGCCGGCCAGCAAGGCCTTGACCTGGGAGGCGAAGCGCAGGGTGCCGTTGCTGCGGGTTGCGCCGGTGTGGGTGGGCGTGTAGTACAGCGGTTTGATGCCGAACGGGTCGCGCGCGAGCAGCAGGGCTTGTTTGTGCGCGTCCCACAACGCAAAGGCATACATGCCGCGCAGGTCTTGCAGCATGCCCGTGCCTTTGGCCTGGTACAGGTGGAGCAGGACCTCGGTGTCGGAGTCTGAACGGAAGACGTGGCCCAGGCGCTCCAGCTGGCGGCGGAGCTCGCGGTAGTTGTAGATCTCGCCGTTGAAGGTGATGACCAGCTGGCCGTCGGCGCTCTGCATGGGCTGCGCGCCGCGTTCGCTCACGTCGATGATGGCCAGGCGACGATGGCCCAGGGCCAGGCGGCCGTCGTCGGAGAACCATTCGCCCTGGCCATCCGGCCCGCGCGAGGCCATGTGATCCCGGATGCTGCGCACCTCCGCGCGGTCAACCGACGGCGCTGACGCGCTGTAGGCATAGATGCCCGCTATGCCGCACATGAGTGTTCTCTGTCAGGGCCACGCTGCACACGTCCTCCGCCGCCGCAGCCGCCGGTGGTGGCTGACTGCGCGGTAACGGCACACCGTAGTTTCGCTACTGCTGCTGCCTGTGTCTTGACTTCGATCAAGATACGACTGGCCGTACTTCGCAGGCGCGAATGTGCTATGCGTGATTGCTGCGCGTGCATCGCTTATCGCGCAGTAACGGCGATGTAACCGCGATATTCAGCAGGCACCGGGACGCCCCAGTGCGGGGCGTCGGGCGCGAACATCATAACTTCAGGATCAGGCTTGCGGAGGGGCACTGACCGGTACGTCGGTAGGGCCTGAAAGTGACCGGTTCGCGTCATGAAGTTGCGTGCAAGAGGACCGAAGTAGGCCATCCCCGTGTTAGGTTACTCCCATTATAGGCACCCGATCTCGACGCCTGCAACGTAGGATGCGTGACAGCGGCGCGACCGCCCGGTGCCCCGCAAAGCGCGAGCAATCGCACCGCGTCCCACGACGCGGACCGTTCTGCCCTCGATCGGCACCCACTTGCAACGGGTGGGATTTCCTGCAGTACTGGTACTCGCGACGCGTGCGCGTGTAGCGCGGGCGCCGCCGCGCGGGCAGCGGCTCTGCGGCGGCGCGATACCCCAATTGCAGGGATCGCTTTCAGTGTTACCCCAACGCACTGATCGCTGCACCAGTTGGCACCTCATGCGGTGCAGGCTCGCCGCTACCCGCTGTGCGCTTCATCAGGGGTGATCGAGGCGCACGCAAGCAGGCGATCAAAGTAGGCAACGGTCAATTGCAGTCCGTCGCGTAACGCCACACTCGGCGACCACCCGAGACGATCCGTAGCCAGCCGGATGTCGGGTCGCCGCTGGCGTGGGTCGTCTGCAGGCAATGGACGGAACACGAGCTGCGACCGGCTGCCGGTGATCTGAATGACCAGCTCGGCCAGTTGCCGCATGGTGAATTCGTCCGGATTGCCCAGATTGACCGGCCCGGTGAAATCCGCCCCCGTGGCCATCAGGCGTAGTATCCCGTCAATGAGATCGCTGACGTAGCAGAAGCTGCGTGTTTGCTGCCCATCACCGTAGATGGTGATGTCCTCCCCTTTCAGCGCCTGCACGATGAAATTACTAACCACGCGCCCATCGTTAGGGTGCATGCGCGGGCCATAGGTGTTGAAAATGCGGGCCACCTTGATCTGCAATTGATGCTGGCGATGGTAGTCAAAGAACAGCGTCTCGGCGCAGCGCTTGCCCTCGTCGTAGCAACTGCGCAGACCAATCGGGTTGACATGGCCCCAGTAAGCCTCGGGTTGCGGATGCACTGACGGATCGCCGTACACCTCGCTGGTAGATGCCTGAAAAATCTTCGCCCCCAAGCGCTTGGCAAGCCCGAGCATATTGATCGCTCCATGAACGCTTGTCTTCGTGGTCTGCACCGGATCGTGCTGATAGTGCACGGGGCTGGCCGGGCACGCGAGGTTGTAAATCTGGTCGACCTCAACAAACAAAGGAAACGTGACGTCGTGCCGCATCAGCTCAAAGTGCGGGTTCCCGAGCAAATGGGCCACGTTTTGCTTGGTGCCCGTGAAGAAATTGTCAACACAAAGCACGTCATGCCCCCGTGCAATCAGCCTTTCGCATAGATGGCTGCCCAAAAAGCCGGCTCCGCCGGTAACCAGGATGCGCTGAGAAGGGTTGTATTGACGCATTAGGGGGCTCTGAATCGCGTAAGGGAATGTAGTTCGTCGGGCGACTCAATCATACTGGTTGCGAGATGAATCACGTACTACTCATACTCGTAGTGTTGATGGCTGCGCTGGCCAGCATACCGGCGGGAACCTTCCGTAATTTCAGGTCATCGCAAATGCTCGAATACAAGATAAAACCGGTCTCCAGAAACACCTCGAAGCCGCGTACCTCCGCCGCCGCATGACGTGACTGGCAAATGGTCGCTTTAGTATTCAAGGCATTCCGCCCCGCCAAACATCAATTTCGGCAGCCCGTGTGATTTCTTAATGTCAAGATAACGATAATATTGCGCAGACTATGATGCCACGAAACTGATATACTTCTATTCGACACATCCATCAACGCGCCAAACCGCTCCGCACCAAACAAAATAGCCCATCCCATAGAGCGCCAAGGTTTAGTGAACGAGATTTGATTACTCGAATTGCAACCAAAGCACTTACAGTCGAATATTACGGCCTATACCGCCAGATTTCTACGCCTGCCCCACTTCTTACTTTTTTCGTTTCCCGGAGTTCATCGTATGACTGAGTATCAAAAAATACAGCAGCAAATTGTCGATTTGCAGCGACAGGCGGCTGCGCTTTGGGATTCCGAACGAAGCGCCGCTATACGTTCCATCATCGAGTTGATTAATACCTTCGACATTAAGCCTGCCGAACTAGGTTTCGGCCGGGCCGCGGACGGCAAGTCGAAGCGTCGCAATCCGCCGAAACGAAATAAGATACCGGTGAAATATCAAGACGGAGCGGGGAACGCCTGGACCGGCCGTGGCTTGCAGCCAGGCTGGTTGAAAACCGCGATCGCAAATGGCGCCACGCTTGAGTCATTTGCAGTTAAAGGCAATTGATATTCGACTCCGTAAGGGGCTGATTCGTCGCGGAGCCAGTCAACACCGGGCTACCCAAGCGGCATGACAACAGGAATTCGCCCGGGCGCGCCAATATTCGCTACCACTCACCCAAATTGAAGCCCCTCTCACCGACTGCTGCCGCGAGGCTGGCACTGGCGACACTGATTCCCGTTGATCGTGCTCACGGGGACGTTGATGACGATTCATCACCGGATATCGTCCGGTCACAACTCGGTGACCAATATCTGATCCGTCAGGGTTTGGCGCCACTTTGGAGCGCTATCCCGTGTGGCACTGACGTTCGACGCGCTGTCGTAGGTGAGTCGCCCGCCCGCAACGATCCATTGGCTGCTGTGCGGACCGCAGCCGTCGCGAAGTATCTTTTGCATTGCGCAGCATTGTCCGAACTGGATCACGCCTTCCAGGTTGCCGGTATTCGCTACGCGGTGTTCAAAGGCGCGCACATTAGGGAATGGATTTACCGCGATCCGACGCTACGCGACCCGGCAGACGTGGACGTTCTCATTGCAGCGGAGGATAACGATTCGGCCATTAGCGCATTGATGGACGCCGGATTTGAGCCCCAACCCGACAGCGCCACCGTTAGTCATGAACTCATCATGCTTAGGCGTGGCATTGAGATTGATTTGCACTGGCATATCGTTCGTCCGGGTCGACTACGGACCGACATTACTGCGGATTTGCTCTCACGACGCCAGCGTATGGCGAATATTTGGACGCTCGCCCCCAGCGATGCCGCGTTAATAATGCTGCTGCATCCTGCGTTCACCAAGTATGTTTCGTCGCCCTCGATGCGACTGGTGCGTGTTCACGATTTTTTGCTGGTCGTACGCGACCAACCCATCGACTGGAATGCGGTTGCCACGCAACTCGAAAGATGCGGGACACGCGGTGCTGGATGGGCTGTACTGAAATGGTTTCAACTGCTGCACCCGCTGGCCCATGAGGTGCCCGGCGAATTCGAGCAACGGCTACGGCCCGGCGTCCTGCGCCGTGCGTACATACACTGGTGGCTCGAGCGAGATTTGCCGACCCGACTTCATGCCTGGCCATTGATTGTTCAATTCGGCTTCACGCTCGCACTGCACGATACGCCACAAGACGCCGTTCGTGCGCTAGTGGGCATATTTAAGGCCCGACGAAGCGGCCGTAACCATCGGTTCATGGCGGTCGCCAACACTGATGGTTGACCTCGGAGTGCTACGTAGTATTTGTGCCTTGCGGTGTCGGGATCGTCAAGGCGTCTTGTCCCTGACCTGACCCCGCGAGCTTTTTTGCCATTTCTTGGCGGCGCGGCGCTCGGTCGCCCGCGCGCCGCCGGAATGCAACAAATCTGCCTGACTTTTCGTACCCCCGGGCGACGGGCAGACTCCTAGCCGTACTGGTGTCGCCACGACTGGGCATAGGCGCCTCCATGCTCAAGCAGGGCATCGTGGCTGCCCGCTTCCACGACTTTTCCGTGTTGCATTACGTAAATGCAATGTGCCTGTCTCGCTGTAGCCAGGCGGTGCGTAATTAGCAGTACAGTTCTACCGGCCGCCAAGGCCCGAAAACGTTGCATCCAGTCCGCGTCCGCCCAGGGGTCCATGGCGCTTGTTGGTTCGTCAAGGATCAAAATAGGCGCTGGTCGGACAAAGGCACGCGCAAGTGCAATGCGTTGCGTTTCACCGCCGCTTAGATTCACGCCGCCGGCGAACCAGCGGCCGAGCATGGTGTTTGTGCCATCCGGCAGGCGACTCACCAAAGCCGTGGCGCCCGCTGCCGCAATCGCCGCTGCGAGTTGACCGTCGGCAATTGAGGCTTCCAGTATCATCGGCTCAGGACGGCTCGCCGACGTAGCTGCGTGCGCGGCCGCGCCTTGGGCTGTTTGTAGCGCCCCGACGGCAACGTTTTCAGCGACTGTTGCGTTGTATTGAGTCGGCGACTGCATGAGGACTGACATGCTTTCACGCAGTTTTTCCAACGGCCAGTCGCGAACGTCTCGGTCGTCCACCATCACGCTGCCGCCTTGCACGTCGTACAGCCTGCAGAGCAATTTGAGGAGCGTGCTCTTGCCGGCGCCGTTGGTTCCAACTACAGCCACAATCTGACCTGCAGGGATGTCCATGGAGAGCCCATTCAACGAATTGCGATCACTCCCTTCGTAGCGGAAGAAAACGTTTTCGAAACGAACGCTTAACGCGGTCGGTTGGCTACTTTCGACTGTGTGGGACAGGACACTGTCCGACACATGCTGCGCTTCAGTCGATACTGGCGTCGTCCGAATCGCCGGTTTCAGGTCCAGATACTCGAATAGGTTTCCCAGAAAGAGTAAGTTCTGATACGTTTGGCCAAGGTTACTGAGTAGCGTCCTCATTAGCTTTTGCCCTTGACTAAAGGCTTGATAGAAAAGCGCAACGTCACCTAAAGTTGCGCTCCCCCGAGCTACGCGCGAGAGCATCCAAAGCAAGCACAAGCCAGCGACGGCGACGGCACATCCGCTGGCGAGCATATCCCCTAGCGCCTTACGAGTTTCCAGACCGATATATTGGTGATTTACCGCCGACCTGATTCGCATAAACGCCCGGCGCAACTGGGGCCCAAGACCCAGAATACGAATCTCGGCTGCAGGTTCGTTGCTCGTCATCAACCACGTCGCATACCAACTACTTCGCTCTCGTGTGGTGATCGACCGGTGCAATCGATGTTGGCCTGCCGCGTACCAGAGCACGAGCAACAGTGCCGGTAGCGTGCTGACCACCAGAGCCACCGACAGCAGCAAGCCGTAGGGCAGCAGGAGCACGGATAAGGCTATCAACGTAATACCGTGCTGTACGAGGCTGCCCAGGTTCTCGATAAGCAGCAGCGGGCGATATTGCGCATCGTCTCGCGCACGGTGAAGGCGATCAAAGTGTTCTGCAGAGTCGTAAAACGCCAAGTCAAGACAAATGGACTGGGCGTGAATCAGGTCGGAGACCGCCGCAGCCACGTAGCGCCCGTGCGCCGCTCGTACCCAATCGTAAGCTGCGCGGAAAATCTCGATACCCAACAGGAGCGCCGCCATCGACGCAGACAAAGCAAAGGCACTGCGCCATGACTCCTGTGCCACCACATCCGTAACCCCGGACCGCAGCAAGGCCACGACCGCGTCGATGACGTCCCTGCTCAGCCAAACAACTAACGCAGGCAAGACGCCCTGTATTACCAGCAGCGAAATGGTAGCGAGCGTGAGCGCGGGTGAAGCGGACCAGACCAGCGCGAACGCACGCGGCACAAGACGCGCGTGCGCGATGGCCTTTTTGATGGCGCGCGTCAGCATAGGGCGTAGCTCAACGCGCGCGCCCCTACCTGATGCAGGCAGGTGTGCGCGGGGCTAGTCGCGACGGAAGTTTGGTACATCAACTGCGGACGCAGGGTAGACTGGAGACATCTTGCCGCACCACGTTGACCGATGCCCCTGTATTGCCGCTCGAAATGATTGATTTGCATTGTCACCTTCTGCCGGGTATTGACGATGGTTCGCCCAACTTGGACACCACGCTAGAAATGGCGCGGATTGCGGTTGACGACGGAATTTCGACCATATTCTGTACGCCGCACATCTACCCGGGACTTTATGACAACCGTGGGCCAGACATAAAACGTCGCGTTGATGCCCTGAGACTGGTTTTGGGTGATCAGAACATCAAACTGTCCATCAACTTCGGCGCGGACGTGCATCTGGTGCCAGAGGTGCTGGAAGGCTTGAGCACCGGACGGATTCCGACGCTCGGCGGTAGCCGCTACGTGCTCCTGGAGCCCGCGCATACTGTGCGCCCACCGAGATTCTTGGAGTCTGTGTTTGCTCTGCAAGCCCGGGGGTTTGTCCCTGTGATTACTCATCCTGAGCGCCTAACCTGGGCTGACGAGCATTACACGGACTTTCTCCAGCTAGCCCGCAGCGGCTGTTGGCTGCAGATTACGGCCGGTGCGCTACTAGGAACATTCGGAAAACGCGCACAGATGCTCGCCGAGCGTCTGACCGGGGACGGTTGGACGGCAGTTATTGCGAGCGACGCCCACACAACTCAACGGCGTGCCCCGCGCTTGAGCCAGGCGCGCCTTCGCGCCGCGCAACTGGTCGGCAGTGACGAGGCGAAGCGCTGCGTCTACGATCGCCCGCTCGCTATTCTGAACAATTCTCCCGCGGGAACTGTCCACCCGCCGCCCGCCATGTCGGACGCGGGGCGGGCAATCTCTCCGGTGGGCACCTTGAAAGGTAAACTTCTGCGCTGGATTGGCAAATGATCCGGCGAGATGTTGGAGGTACTTTGATGGAGCAAGAGCAGCCTTGGGCGATTTTTCGGCATTGGGTAGCGCTGATCGCTTCGGTAATGTTGCAATCGGCGGTATTTGGTCAAACCTCTGTTGCCCCGACTCAAGCTGGTGCAGCGTCGCCGCGCCTCCTGAACCCGACGGCGCCTGAAGCAGAATACAAGGTTGGCCCACAAGACTTATTGGAAGTTCAAGTTTGGGGCCAGCCGGACTTGGCTCGCACGGTTAGGGTAAACCTTCAGGGAAAGATCAGCTTGCCCCTGATTGGGGGTGTCGACGCCGTCGGCCTGACCGCGCAACAGCTTGAGAAGAATATCTCGGACCGTTTGAGCGAGAAATTCCTTCAAGACCCTCAGGTCACCGTTTTCATCAAGGAATTTACAACGCTGCGCTTCACCATCGAAGGCGCCGTTAACAAACCTGGTTTGTACCCCCTTTCCGGGCAAATTACCTTGCTGCGCGCGCTGGCAGTTGCTGGCGGGCAAGGTCCGCTTAGTGATATGAGTGACGTCATGCTTTTTCGCTTGTTACCGACCGGCGAGCGTCAAACGCTGTCGTTCGACATGGAAAAAATCCGCAGCGGGGAAATCGCCGACCCGTTCATCGCTAACGATGACCTCGTTGTTGTCAAGAGATCCAAGGCGCGGGCTGCGGTCAAAGACTCACTGTTTGGCGACATACTGCAAACGCTTAATCCGTTTTCTTTCTTGCGATAAAGATTTGGCCGCTTTTACTGACGAAACACGTAGTGCAACACCTTGAATACAGCCACGCCTATTGATCCAGCACGTCCGTCAGGAACAGGCGTCGTAGTTCGCCAAACGACGGCGCTATCGACCCATGTTTCGGGCACGCATACCGAAGAAATCGACGATTCCCTTCATTTGCGGGATTTACTTCGCATCATTCTCAAACGCAAGTGGTGGATCGTCTCAGCGTCGCTGCTGGTGTTGGTGCTCGCCACGTTCTACACGTTGCTGCAAACACCGATTTATCGCGCGACCACCACCATCCAGATTGAGCGCAACGCTGCCCGCGTCGTTGACTTCAAGGACGGCACGAACAGCGATCAATTCGCTTACGACGAACGTGAATTTCTGGCCACGCAATACGAACTGCTAAAGAGTAAGGCGCTGGCGGAGCGTGTCATGGAATCGCTCAGGCTGGACCTGGACCGAAAACGTCCTTCACGCAGCAAGGAAAACCCGGCGGGCGACGAAGTGCTTGCGAGCGACGGCCTTCTCGACCGTATTTTGGCCACGATGCGCAAGCGTCGTGAGCCCGCCGTTCGCGACTTGAACATTCTCGATCGAGAGTCGGTGATCGGCTCGCTGAGGGGGGCCGTAAGCATAGAGCCGGTTCGAAACGCACGTCTGGTGAAAATCAATGCGGATGGCAGCGACCCTGCCCTTGCAGCAAAAATTGCCAACACCTGGGCCGAATCGTTCATCGCGTCAAATCTTGAACGCCGGGTGGACGCGTCATCCTACGCCAAGACCTTCCTGCAACAGCAACTTGCGGCGACCAAGGAAAAACTGGAGGAATCAGAGCGCCAGCTGAATGAATACACACGTCAAAAGCAGATTGTTAATGTTGATGACAAAACCAATTTGGTTGCTCAAAGCCTTCAGGAATTTAATGCTGCGCTGTCCCGGGCGGAGCAGGATCGAATCAAGGCGGAGGCGACGTACTCCGAAACAAAGCGAAACTTAGCCAATTCGCGGGAAGTACTGGAGAATAAGTCTGTCTCATCCCTGCGGGACAGCAAGGCAAAACTCGAGACAGATTACCAGGAACAGCTCAAGGTTTTCAAACCGGGCTTTCCCAAAATGCAGCAGCTGCAGTCTCAGATTGACGAGCTCGACAAGAAAATCAAGGCGGAAATTGCGTTAGTTTCAAACTCCATTGAGACGTCGGCGAAGGCTGCTTTCGACGCGGCGCGCATCCAGGAATCACAGTTGCGCGCACGTGCAGATTCCGCAAAGCGAAACGTGCTGGAACTGCAGAATCAGGGCATTCGCTACAACATCCTGAAACGTGATGTCGACACGAATCGCGAGATTTACAACGGCCTCTTGCAACGCTTCAAGGAAGTCGGCGTCGCTGCGGGCGTAGGCACTAACAACATTTCGGTCGTCGACAAGGCTGACACGCCACTCTTTCCGTTCAAGCCTGATGTCCTTCGGAACGCTATGATCGGACTCGCGTTGGGCCTGATGATTGGTCTCGGCTTGGCATTTTTGCTGGAGCATCTCGACGATTCGATCAAGTTTCCAGATGAGGTTGAGCGCTTTACCGGACTGACGCTGGTTGGAGTCGTCCCCAAAGCATCGACACGTTCGGGCATGGCGATCACCAGTCAGGTAGCGGAGGATCCTCGCTCCGCGCTTGCCGAAGCCTATCGATCGCTGCGGACCGCGTTGCAGTTTTCCACATCGCGCGGCGCCCCGCGAACTCTCGCTGTTACCAGCTGCGCGAAGGGCGAAGGAAAGTCGACGAGTGCGTTCTCAATCGCTCTGGCACTGTCGCAACTCGGCAAGAAAGTTTTATTAGTGGACGCCGACATGCGCAACCCCGCCTTGCACAAGGTGTTGGGGCAGGATCACAGCGAAGGCTTGTCGAACTTGCTCTCAAGCTCGCTTGATCCTCTGAAGATCACCAGGCTCACCGCTCACAGCGGCTTGTATTTCATCAGCGCTGGCCCGTTGCCTCCAAATCCGGCCGAACTGCTCTCGGGCGACAATTTGAGCAAGCTCTTGGCCCCGGGCAGCTCGACTTTCGATCACATCGTTGTCGATGCTCCGCCCGTTCTTGGGATCGCCGATGCTGTCGTACTGTGCAAACAGGTCGATGCCTGTCTCTTTGTGATCGAGTGCGGGCGCACCCGCAAGACAAGCATTCGCAATGCTCTGAAGCGCCTGCATCAGACAGGAACGCATCCGTTGGGTGCGATTCTGACGAAGCTACCCAGCAGCTCGTCGTTGTACGGGTACGACTCGAATTACTATTACTACGGCGACAACCCCAACGCGCCCAAGTTGGGAAAGGTCTAGGAGCTCACGGCGTATGCACCCGGCTGATTCGTCATCAGGCGGCATGCAACCGCAACGACGGTTGCCACTCCATGCCGCTATCGCTTCAGCAATACGTCCGTTCAGCGCTGCGCTTGCTGACGCTTGAATATGGTGCTGGATCAGCCCAAGACTCTTCTCGCGGCCCTGGATCGCATCGCCCTCGCGTCGCCGTCTGATCTGTCTGGCATATCGTTGGTGGGCGACAGCGTCCTTGCGACCATCGTTGCCATCGCAAGTGACAAGTACGATTGGTCGCTGAACGATTCGGAGGTTTCTGCCGAGCGAATTCAATCGAGGCGGCGCGCCGCCCAGTATGTCATCGCCAGTGTTTGCTTTCGGCCAGCCGCCAACAGTTACGAGTTGCTGTGCGTTGCACAAGACGCCGGCAACGCAGAAATACGCAACGCCTATCGACGAATGATCGCACTGGTACATCCGGACGTTAGGCCAGTGGGCTTTCCGGAAGATGCTGCAAGTCGCGTCAACACCGCTTATTCGCTGCTCTGCAATAACGTCGCTCGCGCTAAGCTCGATGCCGAGCTGAAAGCCGAGAAGCTGACGATCAGCACCTCGTCGCCCTCCGTGCGCTCGCAACCAGACGAACGACAGACTCTTGCAAGTTCTGCGGCTACGACCAACTCGATGGCGAAGGCACGACTGAGAGCGCCCAGAGGCAGCCTTCTCTGGATTGGCGTTTTGCTCGCGATCGGTGCAATCGCCTGGCTAGTCATAGCCATCGCGCCTGAACAACAGGAGCGCCTAGTCGAAGCGCGTCCCGCGATTGCGTTGTCCAGCGAGCTGGGCGCGCTGCCGCCGGCAGCACCATCTGAAAGCACTCAATCAGAAACGGGAGGTGGAATTTCCGCTGCGCAGCAACAGGGAGTCGGTGAAGTCTGGACGAACGTAGCAAGCAAGCTGTCCACGGATTTACGCGAATCGCGAGCACGAGCCGCCGGAGACACGCCGCAAAAATTGAACACACAACCGGCCAGCGTCCGATCGAGCAGATCTGCTCCCGCAGTCGAGTCAGTGGTTCCTTTGGCAACTCCCGCGGAAAGCATTATTGCGACGTCGCCCCCCTCCTCGCCTCCAGTCGCGACACTGTCGCGGTCAATGTTGGCGCCCACTGTGGAGAATGCGACCGCAGTGACTGCGCGCGAAGCACCCAGCGGATCAGTCGACAACATCGCTCTGGTGCGCGTACCGGGCGATGGGAAGGAATCCCCATCCGCGCTGGACGTCGACGACATGCTTCTGAAGTTCATCAGCGCGTTTGAATCCGGGTCCACCACAACGCTGTCCCGCCTCTTTTCGCCGCGGATGCCTGGTCGTGGTCAACTTGTCGCTCAATATGACCGGGTGTTTCGTGAGACATCGGCGCGTGGTCTTAGGCTCGGCCAGCTGAAACACCGTCGTTTTGAGAACCGCGTGCTTACCTCTGGACTGGCTACCGTCACCACGGTGACTGGTCCGAACAAAACTGATGTATCTCGAGTTTTTCTTGAGATTGAGGTATCGAAAGAGCGCGACGGCCTATACATCGACCGTTTGGCAACTTATGCCGAAAAGTGAAGTGTCACTCGGGGTCAACGACAACTCTGCCCGCAGCGGACGGTCTCCTGTCTTCATCGCAACGCTGATAACCCTGTTCGTCGCCCCCGCATTGATTCCGCTCGCAGTCATTCCAAAAGCATTGCAAGCGATTCCCAGTGACGCCGCGAGCTACATTCGCGAGACTCCATTCGATGCGGCTGGCTATCTGGCTCGCGCCCAGGAACTGGCACAACTTCCCGGCGGTTCAATGGACGTTTTGGCGACACTTCGAATTGGGCAACGTCTTGCCCCGACGGATCCTTTGATGCTGGACGCTGCAATCCGGTCCATGCTACGTGAGGGTAACGCGACCGACGCGTTTGCATCGATCAAGACGCTTTCTACGGTTTTGCAGGGCAATGGTCACACTTTCGCGGCACTAGACGAACACATCGGCGACGAGGTGTGGACTCAGGTTGTTGGTTTAGCCGTTAGCAGCAAATGGTCGGGCGTCAGTGGATACGTGGAGCATTTGTGCCGGCGAGATGCAAGAACTGGTCAGACGAACTCACTTCGAATTCTGCTGGCAGCGGGAGGCGACACCCCTGTGTCGCAAGACGCGTTGCTGTGCGTTGAAGGCTACCTGCTTGGACGCGGTCAGATTGATTCGGCCTACCAGCTGCGGCTGCTTTTTGTCACGCAGACGCAACGACGGGTCGACTTTGTCTTCAATGGTGATTTCGAGACGCCGCTCTCCGGTAGCGTGTTCGACTGGACGATTGACAGCGGTGGCGAATTTCGAGACGGCTTTGCGGCGCAAATTGCTACAGCCGCCGGATCTTCAACTAGAAACAAAGCACTTGAAGTTCGCTTCACCGGCCGCCCGATTAAGGGCGTGCCAGCAAAGCAGACCCTGGTACTGCCTCCTGGACAGTATCAGTTCACGTACGAGGCACTTGACGAGAACTTTGCGGCTTCTGCTGCGCCAGGGTTTTTCCTGCGCTGCATCGGCGCGACGGATAATCTTCTCGGACCAGCCGATCAGCGACAGACCGCAGGAACGAATTGGGTTAGGCGAACTTCGAACTTTGCCGTAAGCAATCGATGTGGCGGGCAAGCGCTGACCTTCGAACCGCTCACACGGCTTTCCGGCCTTGAGGGAATCCGTGGCACGGTCTACGTTGATAAGGTCGCTATCAGCCGCGTCAAGTAGGGGCGATGCTGCGTGTCCGAGCCACGCGTTGCGGTCACCTCTCCTAGTCGGAACCGCACGGCGCGTCGATGGCAATGGGAAGCGGAGCAGCGAACACATGGCCTTGCCATGGGACTCGGCTCGGTTTATACTCGCTTCTATACACCTCTCAAGGCTGGAATCGATTATGAGCAAATTCGCGAAATGTAGTGGCTTGGTCGTTGGCGCACTCGTCATGGTTGCTTCGCAGCTTGCAGCAGGTCAGCAGTCCACCTGCGAGGGAACTGGTAGCGCAAGTCGCGATACGGTTGCTGAACTGCGTGAAGTTCAGGGAAACGTGCTCGTCAGTGATAAGGCGGGTATGGCTTCGGCAGTTTCCGGCCAGCGCGTGCCGAACGGCGTGCGAATCACGACGACCTCAAAAGCCTCGGTCACCGTGGCCTTTGATTGTGGCTGTAACGTGCAACTTAAGGAAAACGAGCGCATTGACGCCGAACTGCCGCGCAGCTGCGCAGGGTTACTTGCTGCCGTCACTGGTGCTGCACCGGCGACCGCGCTTGGTGCATCGGCGGTTACGGCGACAGCCGGTTCTTTCTCCGCGCCGATAATCGCTGGCGCAGTGGGGGTAGGCGGTTATCTGTTGTACCGTAACGGCCGAAACTCCAGTCCAAACTGACCGAAACCTCAGGATCGCAACGCTCGGTGTTGCACGCCGTAAGTCCTGGCCTATCGAAAGCCCTGGCAGTTCTGCTGGGGCTTTTTGTTTGCAGTGTGTGGTATCGCGGCGGCAATGACGACGCGATCGTTGCTGTGGGCGGTTTTTTGGCTTCACTCGTCCTTGGACTGCTTGCAGTTACCGCTTATCGCGCTGGATCGCTGAAAATCGAGGTCTCGGCAGTGCTTGCGCTTGTCGCATTGCTGTTGATCGCAGTCGCCGGATTGTTAGGGCAGATACGATTGCCTGCTGCCCTGTGGACCGCGCTCCCTGGGCGTGACTCGTACAAAATTGTGACCGATTGGCTCGCGCTCGCTCCCTCACTTGGCGGTGACTTCGCACTCGCGATTGACCCACGACGGGCCGCAATCGCCACGCTGACAGCCATCGCAGCGGTTGCCGCTTTCGCCGTAGCCCACCTGTTGCCGGCGAAATTGGCCGAGCAGTTCCTGCGATTCCTGACGTTTGTTGCAATCGTGCAAGCCGCCTTGGGATTGTTGCAGTTTGCATTCGGGTCGCCGTCTTTTATGGCCTTTGGGACTGCCGTCGGTGGCCATCGTGCCTCTGGAACCTTCGTGAACAAGAATCACTTCGCGACCCTACTCGGAATGCTCCTGCCGCTTCTCATTTTTCGAAGTGCAGGCTGGTTAGGTACCCCGTCGTCAATGCGAGGAAACGGTGCGTCGCTCGCAAACGGATGGTGGATGTTCGCGACGGCCGTTGTTGCTGCGGCACTGGTCTGTAGCCAGTCACGAGCGGGCGTGGCCGCCGCGGCGGTGTCTGCGATGCTTGCCACGATCCTTTGCGTGTATCACAGCCGATCAACCAGGTCGCGCATCGCGCTGGCCCTGTCGCTTGGCCTTGCCATGCTGATGGCTGCTGGATCCGGCCTTGGGGTGCTGTGGCGATCCATCGAAAGTCCTGACTTTTTGAGCAGCATGGCTGGCCGCCATTTGATGTACCGCACCACTTGGGAGGCAGCGAAAGAGCTTTTTCCCGTCGGTGCGGGTCTGGGCAGCTATTCGATTGCGTTCCAACGCGTTCAGCCACCAGACATTACCGGATACGTCGAATTCGCACACAACGACTACGCGCAGGTCTTGTTCGAGCTCGGCGCAGTCGGAGTTATAGTCATCGCGTTGCTGGCTCTCAGCGGCTTGATTGCGGGAAAATACCTGCTCGCGCGCAGTTGCCAGCGCCTGTCGCGCCCGCCGCTTGCCGCTGCCTGCGCTCTCGGTTGCTTGTCGTACGCAATCCACGCCTGGTATGACTTTCCGTCTCACATTCCGTCCGTAGCATGGACAGCGTGCGTGCTCGCTGGTTTTGCAACTAGAAGAGACCTCTAGTAGCTGCTGCAGCGGGCCGATAAGTGGCACTCCGATTTGCCAAGCGTTTTGGCTGGCTTGTCCCCTATCGTCGGCCATCGCCCGAACATATGGCTTAGCCGCCGCGTGAGTCATAACCGACGCTGAGGTGGACGGGCTTGCATCGCCCGAAAAATCCCGCGAAAAATATCCACCTCCTCGCGCTCAAGCCTGGTCCGATTGAACAGGCGCTTTAGACGCGGAAACAGGCGTTTCGGGTTGTCGGGATTACAGAAGCCGACGTCGGTAAGCGCCGTTTCCATATGGGTGAACATCGCTTCGATTTCGCCCTGCGTCGCCAGCTGAAACTGCGGCGCAGAAAAACCGGTTGTTTCGCCGGCCGCGACGCGCAGCTCGTAGGCAAACACCTGCACGGCGCTGCCCAGATTGAGCGAAGAATAAGCCGGGTTGGCCGGGATAAACGCCAGCGTCTGGCACAGCGCCACCTCAGCGTTGGTCAGGCCACTCATCTCGCAGCCAAAGACCATGGCGACTTTGCCCTGCCCGGTGTGGCGCACCAGCGCGCCAGCGGCACTCCGGGCATCGCTGACCTCGCCGACGAAGTCGCGGCCGCGAGCGGAGCTGCCGACCACATGAACGCAATCGGCGATGGCGTCCTTGAGGCTGGTGAACACCTGGGCCGACTGCAGCAAATCGGACGCACCGGACGCTCGCGCCGTGGCGATTTCGCTGGGAAATACGTCCGGATTCACCAACCGCAGATCGCTCAGCCCCATTGTTTTCATGGCGCGCGCTGCGGCACCGATGTTGCCCGGATGCGATGTGTGCGATAGCACCACCGCAATGCGCGACAGTGCGTCAACGCCGTTCGCCAACAACGCAGGCGCGTCTGATACGTCCTGCGCACTAAAATCACGGGATTCCACCGCGTTTGCGGCGGCGCTGGCGTCGGGAGTGACCGCTTCCGGGGTTGCTGCTGCGACTCGGCTCATGCTCTTTCCATTTTCAGTCGATTCCTCATGCACCCGATGCTCAATACGGCGGTCAAGGCCGCCCGCGAAGCCGCCGAGATCATTCAGTACGGCGCCCGTAACCTCGACCGCCTCACTGTCGACAGCAAAGGGCCGGGCGATTTTGTCAGCGAGATTGACCGCAATGCGGAAGCGGCGATTGTAGATACGCTGCTTGGCGCCTACCCGAGCCACGGCATCATCGCCGAAGAAGGCAGCGGGTCGACCCGCGGTAATGCGAATAGCGATCACATCTGGATCATCGACCCGCTCGACGGCACGACCAACTTCCTGCACGGCATGCCGACTTACTGCGTCTCGATCGCACTGCAGGTCGAAGGCAAGCTGACGCAAGCGGTGATTTACGACCCCAACCGCAACGACCTGTTCACCGCCACTCGCGGCTCTGGCGCCTTCCTGAACAACCGTCGCATCCGGGTTTCCAAGACCACCAAGATGCGCGACGCCCTGATCGGCACCGGGTTCCCGTTCCGCGATGGTGCCGCATTCGACGAGTACGTCACCCAGTTCAAAAACCTGATGCCGAAGACCGCCGGCCTGCGCCGCCCCGGATCGGCGGCGCTTGACCTTGCCTATGTAGCAGCGGGCTTCTACGACGGCTTCTGGGAGATGAAGCTGAATCAGTGGGACATGGCTGCCGGTGCGCTCTTGATCCTCGAAGCCGGTGGATTGGTCACCGGCATCGACGGCGAGGACACCTACATGGACAGCGGCGCCATCGTGGCCGGCACGCCCAAGATCTTCCCGGAGCTGCTGAAGACACTTCAGATGAAGTAGCAAGCTATCCTTGCATCAGCACGATGAAGCGGGAACACATTTGGCGAACGGCCCGTACGAAGCGAAACGTTGACGCGCAATTGCCAACCCGTGTTTAATTGACGTCTACTTGCTATCGAACCGCAAGCGAAATATTTGATTGTTTGTGGGTGGGGCTTGCTCGCGAAAGCAGGCGATTCACGGGCAGTCGTTCCTGCAGTTCACAATACATCGCCCCGAGTGAATACAGAGATCAAATCCACAAAGCTGCGACGACAAATGACTACGTTTAGTTCGACGATCGGAAAACGGCGATGACCACGCGCCCGGCGAGCAGCCGTATTTATCCGTGGTACGACTCCATCTGGCTGCAGAAATACACGCTGGCCAAACAGATCATTCGCGACGTGAAACCTTTGGCACTGGATGCCTTTGAGGAGGCCATGCGTCCGTTGCGAACCTCTTCCGGGTTTTCCGTCAAGACGCTCGACAAGGTATTTGATGACAGCACGCTGGAGAAAATTCGCAGCACTGTAAGAGCTCTGCAGCCTGCCGACTTTGAATTGCACGAGGCGCGGCAATTCAAACGGTTCATCGTTCACGATCACCCCTATTTCACAGAGCTTCAGCAGCAATTGACCGCGCTGATGAGCGCAACGGTGGGCGAAGCGGTCGAACCCGGCTACAACTTCCTGAGCCTCTACACCGCTTCCGGCGTATGCCCGGTGCACATGGACTCACCTGAAGCGAAATGGACGCTCGACGTTTGCATCGATCAGAGCGAGCCGTGGCCCATCTGGATCAGCGACGTACAAGCCTGGCCGGAAGTTACCGACGAGGCCGGTCTGGGGCCGTGGCATCGCGACGACTGGGAACATTTCATCAAGCTCTCGCCGGCCGCCAACTTCAAGCCCTACACGATGTCGCCTGGACAAGCCATCGTCTTCTCCGGCAGCAGCCAGTGGCACTACCGGGACGCGATGCCAGCGCGCAGTGCCGCCGCCCGGTGCGACCTGTTGTTCTTCCATTTCGTCCCCGCCGGAATGAAGGAACGGGTTCGCGCCAGCAACTGGGCGCGCGTGTTCGAGATTCCCGAGCTGGCGTACCGAGAGCGTCCGCCGACCTCAGCGTCCCCGATCCTCTCCCAGCCCGCGTGAACGAGCCTGTGTCGGTGACCTCCGAAACGCCTGCGCCAGTTGACACGAGCCACCCCTCGCGCTTGGCCAGATTCATTCGGCTGCGCAACGCACAAAAGCGAGCACTGGTGGCCGCGTGGCTATGGCTGCCACTGTTCTGGGTCGGTCTGCGCACACTGGGGCTGCCGCGCTTTCAGCGCCTGCTGCATCAGGCAACCGACAGAAAAGACAATTCGGCTGCCATGACGGCGGACGAGATTCAATCATGCGCTGCCGCCGTCACCATGGCAGCCAGCCACACGCCGTTTCCGGCCACCTGCCTGACACGCTCGCTGCTGCTGGAATGGTTGCTGCAACGGCGCGGGGTGCGCACGGAACTGCGCATCGGCGTCAACATCGGCTCGGGCATCCTGCGGGCGCATGCCTGGGTTGAACACGAAGGACGACCGCTGAACGACCGCGCCGACATCGCCGCTGATTTCAAGCCCTTCGGCCGGCTGCCTTCAGTCACCGCGTTTCGCGCGTCATGAGCGGCATCGCCGGTATCATCCATTTCGATGGCCGCCCGGTCGAGCCGGGCCAAGTGGAAGCCATGACCGCCGCCATGCCCTACCGCGGGCCGGATGGCACAAATCACTGGCGGCGCGGCAATGTGGCGCTCGGGCAATGCATGCTGCGCACCACGCCGGAATCGCTGGAGGAAACCCAGCCGCTGTCCAACGAGGACGAGAGTCTCGTGCTCGTCATGGACGGGCGCGTAGACAACTGGGAAGAACTAAGACAAACGCTCCTGTCAAACGGCGTAACGCTGCGCACTCGGGCGGACGCCGAACTGGTGCTGCGTGCGTATGAGGTTTGGGCCAGCGACTGCGTGCAGCACATCGACGGCGACTTTGCGTTCGTCATTTGGGACGCGCGCCGGCAAAGAGCGTTCTGCGCGCGTGACCCTGCCGGGAACAAACCCTTCAACTACCACTGGAATGGGCAGTCGTTCGTCTTTTCGTCCGAGTTGCGTGCGATTCTGCCGTTACCATGGGTACCCGAACGATTGAATCTGGATGTAGCAGCGGAGTATTTGGCGACGGAGTGGCATTCGCTGGACGAGACACTTTGGCAGTCCGTGATGCGGCTCAAACCCTCGCATTCGCTTGAAGTAGGTGGGGGGCAATCACTTCATCAGCGGCGCTACTGGCATCCTGACTTGCAGCACACCCTACCGTGCCGTAACGACGATGAGTACATCGAACACTATCGCGCATTGTTCTTCGACGTGGTACGCCGCATGTCGCGCTCCACCCACCCGGTAGCGTGCGAGGTCAGCGGCGGTCTGGACTCCTCCGCAATATTCGCCGTTGCCGAGACTCTGCGGCAACGAGCGCAACTGCCTGCGCCTGGTGTTGAAGGCTATACGCTGGATTTCAGTGGCGACCCAGCGGCCGACGAGATGGACTACGCCCGCGCGGTGGGGGCGTTTCTTGGCCGGCACGTTCACGAGGTTGTACCTGCGCATAAACCGCTGCACTGGTATCGGGACAACGCCAGATGGTATCGGGAGTTTCCTGACTACCCCAATGGCGCCATGGGTGAGGCCATCGTCGATCTCGCTCGCGCTAGCAATAGCCGGGCGCTGTTCAGCGGCGTCGGAGGCGATGAGTGGACTGGAGGAAGCCATATCTACTATGCCGAGGCCATCGCCGGCTGGCAAGCGCGCGATCTGCTTGCTTTGATGCTGCGCGACGCACGAGCTGCAGGGCCATGCTCGATGTTACGGTGGCTGCTACTTGAGGGCGTATCGCCCTCGCTGCCGTCCCCGCTTAGACTCGCGTTGCGCAAACTCTTCCACTTGGCAGTGAACCGAGCAGGCAAGAGTTCCAAGCGTTGGCTCGCGGCAGATATGGCGTGCAGACTTGATCGACGCAGAAAAAAATTTGTTGGCGAATCGGCGCCGATCTGCAGGCGAATTGGCCAGCGAGAACTATTGCGCCACCTGCCGCAACCGTACAACATACTCGCACGCGAAGTCTCGGAGCGACGCACGTCCCGTGCTGGACTTGAGCTACGCCTGCCGTTCTGGAACAAGGAAATCGTTCAGTGTGCGTTTTCCAGACCGGCCCATTTGAATATGCGCGGCAATGAAGACAGATGGCTACACCGCCAGGGCATGGCTCACGTGCTGCCTGAAAAAGTGCTGCAGCGTCAGACAAAAGCTGAATTTAGTGTCACCTTCCGACGCTACTGGCCGGAACTGTTGTCGCTATTGGCCGATGACATTCTTCCTGCGCGACCAGGCTGGGTGGAGGCGCAAGAATTCGGCGACATCGTTGGCCAAGCGTTCAGCATGGGCAGTCACGATTTCAGAGGTGGATGGGTTGCATGGACGCTTTTCGGGCTGGACACCGTCGTTTGCGATTAGTCTGATCGTCGTAGGTAGCTTTGATTCGGTTAGCGAGAAAGTTTATGGTATTCTGCGCCGACTAGCTGAAATATTCCGAGGGAGCCAAATGGACGCTGTGAAATTGAATAATTCGAATCCACACGAGTCGGTACTCACATCACCCAAGGCGATCTATGTGCCGCCGCTTTTGACGGTCTTCGGTGCAGTTCACCAGTTTACGCATGGTAGTGATTCGTCAGGCAATGCGGATGGAAACAGTGGTATGCCCATGCGGTAGTCGGACCCTGCGTGCAAGACGAACTGTGTTCGCATCGGTACACACCCGTCAGGCTTTGGCTTATACCTCTTCGACTACAAGGCAGGTTTTGGCGTTGAAGGCCGGCAATTTGGCGTCATGGCGGATGAAGTCGAAACTATCGTGCCCGAAGCCGTCGTCATGCATGCCGACGGCTACCGGCGCGTCAACTACGCAGTGCTCGGCATCACCCAAGCGCAGCGTAGCCTGCACTAACTCTGTCGCAGGTTCGCACGGTCATGCCAGGAGTGCTTGAGGAGCACCTGCATTATCTTTCACTTCCGCACCGGCTGGATCGCTATCGGAGTGCGATCGGGGCCGTGTTGAACCCCGGTGATCGTGTCGTTGACGCCGGGTGCGGCACTGGGGTGTTGGGTTTGCTCTGCCTGCAGGCCGGCGCGTCTCACGTTGACCTGATCGATTCCTCTCCAGCCATCGAACTGGCCCGGGAATCCTATGCGCGCGCGGGCTGGGCGAAGAAAGCAACTTTCTTTGACCGCAGCACGTTTCAGACGCTTCTCCCCGAGCCGGCAGACATTGTTATTTGCGATCACGTCGGCTGCTTTGGGTTCGACTACGGTATTGCCGCGATGATGGCCGACGCGCGCAAGCGCTTTTTGAATCCTGGCGGACGGCTGATTCCCCAACAAGTCACCGTGTGCGTCGCCGCCGTCGAGTCGGAAAAGTGCAGATCCCTTGCCGATTCCTGGGCTGCGCCTGAGATTCCCGCCGAGCTACGTTGGATTCGCGAACACAGCGTCAATGCGTCGCACCATATCGATTTGCAGCCGGGCGACCTGTTGTCGACGGGGGCCACGCTGGGTGAGATCGATTTCCGACTCGACAACCCGGATTTCTTCTCGTGGCAGGCACAATTGACGGTGCAACGCGACGGCATGCTCCATGGCCTCGCAGGCTGGTTCGAGTGTGAATTGGCGCCAGGCGTCAGCATGACCAATTCGCCGTTGGCGGAACAGTCGATCCGGCGGGCACAGGCCTTTCTGCCCATTGATGAAGCGATCGCCGTGCGCGCCGGCAGCATGCTAGACGTCTCCGTGATGGCCCGCCCCGCCGACAATCTGATCGCCTGGACGGTCAGCGATCCGCTGTCGGGACGACAATTCAGTCAGTCCACCTGGCGAGGCGAGATCATCGGCCGCGCGCAATTCTCGCGGAATCAACCGGATCACGTGCCGCAACTCAGCGCATCGGGGAAAGCGCGCAACTGCGTGCTGTCTTACTGCGACGGGCAGCGCAGCGTTGCGCAGGTGCAGGAGGCCGTGTTGCTCAATCATCCAAACCTGTTTCCCTCGCGCGACGAAATCGTCCGCTTTGTGACGTCCGTATTGCGGCGAGACACCTGTTGAACATCGCGCTGCAAACCTTGTCGCCAAGCCCTCAACCGCCGCTCGCCGACAAACCCTTTCACACCTGGGACTTGGCGGACGGCGCGACCTGGACTGCATTTCATCGCCGTGGACGCGATTACCTGCTGCGATTTCCCGATCTGGCCGACTTCCATGTGGCGCACGACGGACGGTCGGTCGTCGCCTGCCCCGTACCGGACGTCTCAGCGGGCACCCTCGATCATCTCTACCTCAATCAGGTCTTGCCGCTGGCGCTCAGCCGTCAGGGCCGATTGGTGCTGCACGCCAGCGCCGTAGAGCTGGGCGGCTTCGGTGTCGCCTTCAGCGGGGCATCGGGACGCGGAAAATCCACGCTGGCGGCGAGCTTTGCGACGGCGGGCTACCGATTCCTGACCGACGACGGATTGCAGATCGAGTGGCACGACGGGCTGTGCTTTGCCACACCAAGCCACCCGTCAATACGTCTGTGGCAGGATAGCCAGGAGGCACTGAACGTACATGACGCCGAGCACGCCGCACCGGTTGACTACACGCCAAAAGCGCGGCTGCTGGCGGGCGACCACATCGCCTTTTGCGACCAGGCGCGTCCGCTGCGTCGCGTCTACTTTTTAGGCGACGGCAGCGCAACGACGCTTAGCATCACGCCAGTGCCCCCCGCCGAGGCGCTCATGGCGCTGGTAAAAACCTCGTTTCTGCTCGACATCGAGGAGCGGCAGATGCTGGCCTGGCACTTCGAGGAGATGGTGCGGCTGGCGGCGCTTCCGATCTACTTTCATCTCGATTACCCGCGCCGGTACGAAGACTTGCCGCGGGTGCGCGACGCTATCATTGACCACGTTGCCCAGCAGAACACTTGACGACATGAATCTTTCCAGTAAGGTATCCGTTCCGCCACAAGTCATGGCCCGCCAAGTCGGCGACGAGCTGGTTATCCTCGACCTGCAAAGCGGAACCTATTTCGGACTCAATCCCGTCGGCGCCAGAGCCTGGGCACTGTTGACCGATGGCAAGGCGATCGCCGAAGCCTGCGATTTGATGCTCGATGAGTACGAGGTGACGCGCGCCACGCTCGAGAGCGACATTCGTGCGCTGGTGCAAACGATGGCCGACCGCCAACTGGTGCAAATCGTCGAACCAACCGTTTAGCGGCCCCTCGAGATCTGCCACTCGTCCAGGGCGCCCCACGCGCTACCGGGCTGACGGCCCGGTGCGGCGCCACGTCGAAGCACGGTACCCTGATCAGCTTTTTTCGGTTAGCCCTTTGCGCTATTGGCTTGGCTACCTATTGGCGTTGAAGTCGACTTTGGACCAAAACGTCGTCTCAGCCCATACGCGCCCTGGATTTCAATGAATAGCCATTGCGCACGCTGATCGTCGCTGCGGCAACCATCTTTACCGTCATAGCGAGCATAGCGAAGCATCGCGCGGCACTCTATCGATCCGGCAGGTTGACAACAGGAATCCCCGTTCGCCCTGAGCGCAGCGAAGGGTTTGATATCAGACGCTTCGGCGCTGCCTCAGCGCGAACGGTTCACCGATCAAGCGTGCCGCAGCGATAAGGAAACCAGCTGCAGTTCTGCGTCAGTACATCGATCCGGGGCCTTGCCCAGTATGACAAAGCCGTGTGTCTCATCCGGGCTCGTCAAACGCGGCGGGCCTTAATCGGTCAGCGTTTTCCATAGGGTGCAAAATTCCGTTGCGCGCCGCGGCGACGTTCCGCGTCGAATGCCTGCCGCAAGTTGAAACGTGAACTATTGATTGTTATGGCGAAACCAGCCGCTCCCGCCCACACCCCGATGATGCAGCAGTACCTGGCGCTCAAGGCCGAGCACCCGGACAAGCTGGTGCTTTATCGCATGGGCGACTTCTACGAGCTGTTCTACGACGACGCCAAACGCGCCGCGAAACTGCTCGACATCACGCTGACTGCGCGCGGCGAGTCCGGCGGCGCGCCGATCCCCATGGCGGGCGTGCCCTTTCATTCGCTCGACACCTACCTCGCGCGGCTGGTGCGTGCCGGCGAAACGGTCGCGATCGTCGAACAGGTCGGGGTGCCGGGCCTCAGCAAAGGCCCGGTCGAACGCAAGGTCGCCCGCATCGTCACGCCCGGCACGGTCACCGACTCCACGCTGGTCGATCCGCGCCGGGAGACGCTGCTCGCGGCCGTCGCGCTGGAGCCAGCCAGCGCCGCCGCCCGCGCCGGCGTCGCCATCGTCAACGCATCCAGCGGCACCGTCTCGCTGCGTGACCTGCAGGTCAGCGAGCTGGCGGCCTATCTGGCGCGTAAGGCGCCCGCCGAGATCGTGCACGCGGAGTCGGCAGCCCCTACGTTGCGCAGCCTGCTCGGCGCCGACGCCATGCTGCGTGCGCGACCAGACTACGAATTCACCAGCGTCCGCGCCACCGACGAGTTGACCCAGGCGCTCGGTACCGCCACGCTGGCCCATCTCGACAGCGAACGCGCCCCGCTCGCGCTGGCGGCCAGCGGCGCCGCGCTCGCCTTCGTGCGCCTGGTCAATGGCGGCGCGCGGCTGCCGGTCTCCACGGTGCACATCGAGCGCGCCAGCGAAGTGCTCGAGATGGACGCCGCCACGCTGCGTAACCTCGAAATCGTGCAGACGCTCTCGGGCGCTGCCGAGCCGACGCTCCTCTCGCTGCTCGACCGCTGCGAGACCGCCGCCGGTTCGCGGCTGCTGCGGGCGCGCCTGAGCGAGCCGCCACGTGACCCGGCCGTCGCCGCCGCCCGTCACGCCGCCGTCGCCTCGCTCGCCCGCGATCAGTCAGTGCCATTCGACCGCGTGCAGGACGTGCTGCGCGGCCTTTCCGACATCGAGCGCATTGCCAGCCGCATCGCGATGGCCAGCGTGCGTCCGCGCGAACTCGCCGGGCTGCGCGCGACGCTCGCCACCCTGCCAGCCTTGGGCGAAACCCTGGCGGCCTCGGAAAACCCACTGCTGCAGCACATCCGCACCGCGCTCGCCGTCGCGCCCGAATGGCACGCCCTGCTAGCACGCGCGATTGCCGAGGAACCGGCCCTGGCGGTTCGTGACGGCGGCGTCATCGCCAACGGCTACGACAGCGACCTCGACGAGCTGCGTGCCATCCAGAACGACAGCGGTGCCTTTCTCGCCGCCATGGAGCTGCGCGAACGCGAGCGCACCGGCATCCCGAACCTGCGTGTTGAATACAACAAGGTCAGCGGCTTCTACATCGAGATCACGCAGAGCTACGTGGCGCAGGTGCCGGTCGAATACAAACGCCGGCAGACGCTCAAGAACGTCGAGCGCTACATCACGCCTGAACTGAAGACCTTCGAGGACAAGGCGCTCGCGGCCAACGACCGTGCGCTGGCGGCGGAAAAGCGGCTGTTCGAAGAACTGCTACAAAAGCTGGCCCCGGCGCTCGATGGCTTCCGCAAGGCCGGTGCGGCGCTGGCCGAGCTTGACGTGCTCGCCAATTTCGCTGAGCGCGCCGAGACGCTGTCGCTTTCGCGACCGGTGTTCACCTCGCTGCCCTGCCTTGAGCTGGCAGGCGCCCGGCATCCGGTTATAGAAGCGCTGGTTGACCAGTTCATCCCGAACGATCTGCGGCTCGACAGCAGGCGCAGTTGCGTGATCCTCACCGGCCCGAATATGGGCGGCAAGAGCACCTACATGCGGCAAGCGGCGCTGGCGGTGATCATGGCCTATGCCGGGTGCTTTGTGGCGGCGACACAGGCGACGATCGGGCCGATCGACCGTGTGCTGACACGTATTGGCGCCTCCGACGATCTCGCCTCGGGCCGCTCCACCTTCATGGTCGAGATGACCGAAGCCGCTGCCATCCTGCAGCGCGCCACGCCGAATTCACTGGTGATCGTCGACGAGATCGGCCGCGGTACGTCCACCTTTGACGGCCTCGCCCTGGCCACTGCAATCGCGCGGCGACTGATTGCGAGGGCCCAGAGCCTGACGCTGTTCGCCACGCACTACTTTGAACTCACCGAACTCGCCAACGACTTCGCCACCTGCGTCAACCAGCATGTCTCGGTCGTCGAACACGGTGATCGCGTCGTCTTCCTGCACGAAGTCAAGGCCGGTCCTGCCAGCCGCAGCTACGGGATCGACGTCGCAAAACTCGCTGGCATGCCCGCTGAAGTCATACGCGACGCTCGACGCGAGCTGGAGCGGCTGGAGCGGGAACGCACGCACGCCGTGCCGCAAGCCGATCTGTTCGCCACAGTATCAACGCCGGGCGAATCGTCGGACGCGACCGTAGCGTCAACACTGCTTGACGAACTCGCGCAGCTCGATGCCGACGATATGAGCCCCCGCGAGGCGCATGCCAAGCTGGCCGAGCTGATTGAGGCTGCTCGCAAGCGCTGATTGTCCGACCGCTTACGTCGTCCTGCATCCGGACAAACCTGAGGCCAACACGCCCCAAGTAAAAGAGCGGCCTCGGCCGCTCTTTTTCATCGCCGCAATTTCACGCGACTATTTCCAGCCCACTCGGTTGACGATTTCCTGCGCAAGGCGCTGATTCTTGCCGAGGGCGATCATATTGATCGAATCTGGCTTGAAGACACCCATCGCATCGAGCGCCGGGTTCTTCACCTTCAGCCCGCTGACAATCGGCCACTCGTTGTTGCCGTTGGCGAAATAACCTTGTGCTTCGTCGCTGACGAGATACTCCATGAACTTGATGGCGTTGTCCCGGTTCGGCGCGTACTTGAGCACGCCGCCACCGGAGACATTCATGTGCACGCCACGTCCACTGGTATTCGGCCAGACGATGCGCACGCGTTCCATCGCAGCACGGTCGTCAGCCTTGTCCGACTTGATCAACCTGGCAACGTAATAGGAGTTGGAGAGCGCCACGGCACACTCGCCCGCGGCAACTGCCTTGATCTGGTCGGTGTCGCCGCCCTTGGGTTGCCGCGCCAGGTTGGCCACCACGCCCTTCGCCCACGCCTCCGCCTTCTCGGCGCCTGCGTGCTCGATGATCGAAGAAATCAGTGACAGCATGTAAACATGTGAACCGGAACGCGTGCAGACCTGTCCTTTCCACTTTGGGTCGGCCAGATCCTCATAGGTCGCAATCTCACCGGGTTTGACTTTCAGCTTGTCCACCACCATCACACGCGCACGAGTGGACAGGCCGTACCAGGTGTTGCTGGCCAGCCGGTAGGCAGCCGGGATACGCTCGTTGAGCACTTTCGACTGGACGGGCGCGAACACGCCCTCCTGATCGGCCAGCCACAGACGCCCGGCATCGACCGTCAGGAACACATCGGCTGGCGAGTTGGCGCCTTCGCTCTTGATCCGCTGCAGCAGTTGGTCCTCACCACCTTCAAGGCGGTTGATCTTGATGCCCGTTGCTTTGGTGAAGTTGCTGTAAAGCGCCTCGTCGGTGCTGTAGTGCCGCGCCGAATAGAGATTGAGCACCTTGTCTTGCGCCTGCGCGCCGTACACCGCAATCAAAGTAGAGACGGCGGCGGCGAAGAGCGTGCGGAAACGAGTTTTCGTAATCTTGAGTTCCATTGGGTCTGCCTGTTGACGCCAGCCCGTGCGACCGGCCAGGCGCCGGCACTACGGGAATGACGAAGGGAAGTTGTAAACGCGAACTATTCTCAAATGCTATCACAATGCGAACCATTCTCGTTTGCATTCATTGATACGCATCAACCCAGCAGGCAATTTCAGCCGTGGGAGAATGCCCGGACGCCATCCGCCGTACGTGCCCAGCCACATCTGATGAATGCAACCGTGATCCACGCACTGCACGACTGGCCGTTCGCGGTCTGGCTGCGCTCCGCGCCCATCGTTTATCCAGCACTTGAAACCCTCCACATCATCGCGATTGCCATCACGTTCGGCTCGCTCTGGATCGTCGATCTGCGCTTGCTCGGCGTACGCCTCTTCGGCCTCGGAGCGCTGGATGTACGCACGCTCGCCGGGGCGGCGCTGCCCTGGACGCTATTCGGCTTTGTTCTCGCTGCGGCCGCCGGCAGCCTGATGTTTCTGGCACGAGCGGGCGACTTCATCGGCAATCAGGCGTTCCTGCTCAAAATCCTGCTCCTGTTCGTGGCCGGTACCAATGCCGCCATATTGCACAGCCGCGGCCCTCTGGATTCAAGCAGTACGGCAACCCGGCTCCAGGCGGCCTTTTCTCTGCTGATATGGATCGCTATCATCATTTGTGGCCGCTGGATCGCCTACGTCTAGCGAAACGCGCAACCGCCTGACCTGAGCAGGCCATGCCGGATTCGTTCGCCGTTGTCCCCCACTTCACCTTTCAACGCATTTGTCAGGCCCCGTTTCTAGGAGTCCCCATGTTTCGCAACTCAATCGTCGTCTCACTGGTTGCCGCGACCTCGTTGGCGTTTGCCCATCACGGCTGGAGCAGCTTCGACGAGAGCAAGCCGATCTATCTGGAAGGCGTGGTGAAAGAAGTGAAGTGGCAAAACCCGCACGCCGAGGTCAAGCTTGAAGTGAACGGCGCTCCAGCGCCTGCGGCGCTGCCCCGCTTTGCCGTGCCGAAGCAGTCCGCAGCCGTTGATGCCGTCACCGTGCTCGGCACAGCGAAGCCGCCCGTTCGCAAGGACAAGGTCTGGGAAATCGAATTTGCGCCGATCGCCAGAATGGATGCCTGGAAAGTCGTGGCGCCCAAAGTTGGCGACAGGATGGCGGTGGTGGGCTACACATTCAAGGATGAGAAGGGCGAGGCGATACTGCGTGTGGAGTTTTTGATCGGCAACGGCAAGGTGACGCCTTTGCGGTCGTCGCCGATGTAGTTCGGGGCGCAAGAGCTTCGAGTCACATTCGGCAGATCGCGCCCGATAAAATCAATCGTCTGATCCACTGAGTTATCGCGTGAGGCAGCGCCTCTCGTGAGGTTCTGCTTTGCCCACTTTTTCGCTTCTTCCCCCGATTCCCCGCGCCGGTGAACGCGCGCAGACGGCCCGTCCGCCCGGGGCCGCGACCTCGCTAGCGCTCGCACGCCTGACGCAATCGCTGCGCGACGCAAAGCGCACGCTGATCGTCACCTGCGCCGATGCGCAGGACGTGCACCAGCTCGCGCTCGAGCTCGCGTGGTTCGACCCGGCGCTGCGTGTGCGCGAATTCTCGGACTGGGAGACGCTGCCCTACGACCACTTCTCGCCGCACCCCGACCTCGTCAGCGACCGCCTGCAAGCGCTCTATGCGCTCGCCAACAACGCGTGCGACGTGATGCTCGTCGCTGCAACCACGGCGACGCAGAAGCTCTCGCCGCGCAGTTACGTCGCGGCGCGCACCTTTGCGTTGAAAAAGGGCCAGAAACTCGACGTCGACCGCCTGCGCCAGCAGATGACACTCGGCGGCTACACGCACGTCAACCAGGTCGTATCGCAGGGCGAGTTCGCGGTGCGCGGCGGCATCATCGACATCTTCCCGACAGGCGGCACACTGCCGGTGCGTCTCGACCTGTTCGACGACGAGATCGAGTCGATCAAGACCTTCGAACCCGACAGCCAGCGCACGCTGTATCCGGTCAACGAGCTGTCGCTGCTGCCGGCGCGCGAGTTCCCGACCGACGAGGCCGGCCGCACGCTGTTCCGTCAGCGCTTCCGCGAAGTGTTCGAGGGCGATCCCTCGCGCGCCGTCGCCTACAAGGACGTGTCGAACGGCATCTTCCCGGGCGGCATCGAGTTCTATCTGCCGCTGTTTTTCGACGCCGCCGAGACGCTGTTCGACCACGCACCGGCCGACGCGGTGTTCGTGCTGCTGGGCGATGTACACGCGACGCTGACCGACTTCGAGAAGGAAACGCGCGAACGCTGGGGGCTGCTACGCGGCGACAGCGCACGTCCGCTACTGGAGCCGTGCGAGCTCTACCTGGGCCGCGACGACTTCCTGCATCACGTCAAGACCTACGCGCGCTACGAGCTGAAGGCTGGCGACTCCGAGGTGGCGCGCAAGGTACCGCCCCTCGAGATCGACCGCCGGCTGGCGCGTCCGCTCGGGCCGCTCGCCGACTTCCTGGCCAACGCCACTCAGAACGGCGGTCGCGTGCTGCTGTGTGCCGAGAGCGCGGGCCGGCTGCAGACGCTGCAGGAGATGTTCGTCGAGCACGGCCTGACGCCGCACAAGCTCGACGACTTCGCTGCCTTCCTCGGCACCGGCGAGCCGTTCTGCGTGACGGCGGCACCGCTGTTCGCGGGCAGCATCCTCGTCCAGGAGCGGCTCTCGTTCGTGACCGAGGCCGAGCTGTACCCGAGCACGACGCGCTCGGCGCGGCGCAAGCGTGCCAAGACCACCAACGTCGACAGCATGCTCAAGGACCTGTCCGAGGTCCGTGTCGGCGACCCCGTCGTGCACGAAGAACACGGCATCGGCCGCTATCTGGGCCTTGTGTCGCTCGACCTCGGCGACGGGCCGACCGAGTTCCTGCACCTCGAATACTCGAATCAGGCCAAGCTCTACGTGCCGGTGTCCAACCTGCACCTGATCTCGCGCTACAGCGGCACCTCGCCCGAACACGCGCCGCTGCATACGCTCGGCTCGGGCCAGTGGGAGAAGGCGAAGAAAAAGGCGGCACAGCAGGCGCGCGATACTGCCGCCGAGTTGCTCAATATCTATGCGCAACGCGCGGCACGCGTCGGCCACTCGTTCAAGATCGACTGGAGCGACTACGAGACCTTTGCGTCGGGCTTCGGATTTGAGGAAACACCCGACCAGAGCGCCGCCATTCAGGCCGTCGTCCAGGATCTCGTCGCGGCCAAGCCGATGGACCGCCTGGTCTGCGGCGACGTCGGCTTCGGCAAAACCGAGGTCGCGCTGCGCGCCGCGTTCGTTGCGCTGATGGGCGGCAAACAGGTCGCCGTACTGGTGCCGACGACGCTGCTTGCCGAGCAGCACTTCAGTACCTTCAAGGATCGCTTCGCGCCGTGGCCGATCAAGATTGAGGAGCTGTCGCGCTTCCGGAGCACGAAAGAAGTACGCGCCACGCTCGACAGCCTCGCCGAAGGCAAGGTTGACCTCGTGATCGGCACCCACAAGCTGATCCAGCCCGACATCAAGTTCAAGAACCTGGGGCTGGTCATCATCGACGAAGAGCACCGCTTTGGCGTGCGCCAGAAGGAACAGTTGAAGAAGCTGCGCGCCGAGGTCGACGTGCTGACCCTCACCGCGACGCCAATCCCGCGCACGCTGGCGATGAGCCTTGAGGGCATCCGCGACTTCAGCGTGATCGCGACGGCGCCGCAGAAACGGCTGGCGATCAAAACCTTTGTCGCCAAGGGTGGCGACGGCATCATCCGTGAGGCGATCCTGCGCGAGTTGAAGCGCGGCGGACAGGTGTACTTCCTGCACAACGAGATCGAGACCATCGAGAACATGCGCGAGCGGCTCGAGGCGATCGTGCCCGAGGCACGCGTGCGCGTGGGCCATGGCCAGATGGGCGCACACGAGCTGGAGGGCGTGATGCGCGACTTCTACCAGCAGCGCTTCCAGATCCTGCTCTGCTCGACCATCATCGAGACCGGCATCGACGTGGCCAACGCCAACACCATCCTGATCAACCGCGCCGACAAGTTCGGTCTGGCGCAACTGCACCAGCTGCGCGGCCGCGTCGGGCGTTCGCACCATCAGGCCTATGCCTACCTTCTGATCCCTGGCGAGGATGCGATCACAGCCGACGCCAAGAAGCGGCTCGAAGCGATCACCCAACTCGAAGACTTGGGTGCCGGTTTCTACCTGTCAATGCACGACCTCGAGATTCGTGGCGCCGGCGAAGTGCTCGGCGACAACCAGTCGGGCGAGATGCAGGAGATCGGCTTCTCGCTGTACAGCGAGATGCTCAACCAGGCGGTGCGGGCGCTCAAGGCAGGTCGCGAGCCCGATCTCGACGAGCCGCTGGGCGTCACGACCGAAGTCAACCTCCACATACCCGCGCTGTTGCCCGAAGACTATTGCCCCGGCGTGCACGAACGGCTGGTGATCTACAAGCGGCTCGCCAACTGCGAGACCGAGGATGCGCTGGAGGACCTGAAGGAAGAGCTGATCGACCGCTTCGGGCTGCTGCCGCCACCGACCGAATCGCTGCTGGCGGCGCACCAGTTGCGCATCGCAGGCAAATCGCTGGGCGTCAAGAAGATCGACAGCGCACCGGAGCGCACCATCATCAGCTTCAAACCGAAGCCCGCGTTCGAACCGATCAAGCTCATCCAGCTCATCCAGAAGGACGGGCGCTATCGGCTTCACGGTCAGGACAAGGTGAAGATCGAGCGTCCGGTGCCGGCACTGAACGAGCGCGCGCGCATGGTGCGCGAGTTCTTCCATGCGCTGCGTTGAACTAACCGCCGGTATTAAAAAACGCAACGTTTGCTGATACGCTCGCCGCGCGGAGCGACCACAAGTACGCTCCGGCTATCTCGTTGTTGATCCATAGTGGATCGGGGGAACGCGATGATTATCTGGGGAGCAATCTGGGGCGCGATACTGGGCATCATCCTGCCGCGCCACGAGGATGCATGGACACTGATCGCTGGCGGCCTGATCGGGGCGCTGATTGGGCTTACCCTGCGCAAATCGGTGCGCAGCGAGTTTGCGCGACTGGCTGAGGCTCAGACAGCAACGCAGCAACCGGCGCCGAAGGCTACGCCGGCCGCAGTTGCGACAACGCCTGTGGTTGCTGCCGACGCCACGACAGAAGTCACTGCAAACGCATCCGTCCCCATCGCCACAGTGTCCGTCGCGCAGGAAGCGGCGAAAGATCAAGTTCGGCCGTTGGCAGCGGTAGCGCCGGTCGCTGCCGATCAAGCGCAAGGGTTGACGCAAACACCCACCTCGGAAGCAACGGCGCCCGTCGCGACCACCGCGTCGCCCAAATCGACACCGGCACCGCTCGGGCCGGACCTATCGCGCGAACCGGACCCCATCGAAAAACTCGTTGGCCGCGCGAAGGCGTGGCTGCTCGGCGGCAATACGGTGGCGCGCGTCGGCACAGTAGTGCTCTTCATCGGGCTGTCGTTCCTCGCCAAGTGGGCGGCGGACAACGCCCTGTTCCCGCCCGAATTGCGTCTTGCTGCCGTCGGCATCATGGGCATCGCGCTCCTGGTGCAGGGCTTCCGGCTGTCGCGCCGCGTCGCTGTTGGCGACAACGGCGACGAGATCGCTGCGCGCAGCAACTACGCCTACCTGCTTCAAGGCGCTGGCGTAGCGGTGCTCTACCTAACCATCTTCGCTGCGTTCAAGCTCTACGCGATGATTCCGGCGCTCGCGGCCTTCGTGCTGATGGCGCTGGTATGCGCGCTGTCGACATTGCTCGCGCTGCTGGCCGACAAACAGATGCTTGCCTTTGTCGGCTTTGCCGGCGCTTTTGCCACGCCGATTCTGGTTTCCACTGGCAGTGGCAATCACGTGGCACTGTTCAGTTACTACCTGCTGCTCAATCTGGCCATTGGTATCGTCGCCTGGCTACGGGCGTGGCGGGCGCTCAACCTGCTCGGCTTCTTTGCAACATTCGGGGTGGCGACGCTGTGGGGTGCACTCAAGTATGTGCCAGAGAACTACGCCACCACGCAGCCGTTCCTGATTGCCTTTTTCGCCATCTATGTGCTTATCGGTTTGTTCTACGCGCTGCGCCACGCGGGCGATGGCAAGCGGTTGCTCGATGGCATTGTGATTTTCGGCACGCCGATCGTGAGCTTCCTGCTGCAAACGCAACTGGTTGAACATTTCGAATACGGCGCCGCCATATCCGCCGTTGCCGCCAGTGCGGTCTATCTGCTGCTGGCGCTGTTTGTGCGCAGCCGGGCGACCACAGCCGCCGGAGACGTGGCGCAGTGGCTGACAATGAGCTACGCCGCTCTGGCGCTGATTTTCGCGACGCTGGCAGTGCCGTTGGCGGTGGACGGCCGCATGACCGCAGCGATCTGGGCGATCGAAGGTGCTGGCGTCTTCTGGCTGGCAACGCGGCAGAAGAGCCTGATCGGGCAGTTGTTTGGTGTGGCCATGCAACTGCTTGCTGCCAGCGCCTTCATCAACGGCTTTGCGCTGGTTGGTGAAACGCGTGCGCATGCGCTGCCCTTCGCCAATGCGGACTTCGTTGGTCACGCGATGCTGGCATTGGGCGGGCTGCTGATCTCGTGGTGGTCGCATGGCTTGCTGCGCGCGTCGCATGACGACGCCGGCGAAAGCGCGTCAGTTGCTGAGTCAACCGAAGCGGCTGCAAAGGCAAACACACACGCCAGCAACCAGAAGCTGCTCTGGCAAGCAGCGCATCCACTGCTGTTCGTGGCCGGCTTCGGCTGGCTGGTGAGCGGCGCCTGGGGCGAAGTCACTCGTGTGCTGCCCGGCCAGCCTGACTATGTCAAGCTGGCCTGGTTTACGCTCAGTTTCATGGCGCTCGCCCTGCTCGCCTGGAGTGCATGGCGCCGCAGCGGCTGGCGTGCCGCCCGCTATCCGGCGATCGTCACCGCACCGTTCCTGCTGATCGCAGTGAGCGGCAACCTGTTCTTCGAACGCTCGAATCTGCTGTTCAACGTGCTGCTCTGGCCCGCCTGCCTGCTGTTGCACCTGTTCATGCTGCGTGGCGTCGACGACGAGCGACCACGACGCTGGTGGCCGGTCGTCCATGTTGGCAACGTGCTGTTGATGATCCTGATGGCCGCCACCATTCTTGATCGCGCCATTGATCTTGGCCAGTTGCGCGGCACCGACTGGGCTGCTGGCATTCTGTTGACCGCCTGCACCGTGCTGCTGCTGGCGCTGGCGTCCGGTCGCGTCTGGACCGATACGCCAGCCGGCTGGCCGCTCGACCGCTTCCAGCGCCAGTACGCCCTGCAGGCGGGCGGTGGCGTGGCGACGCTCACCCTAGTTGGTGCATTGATCGTGGCCTGCACCGCGCCGGGCAACGCGGCGCCCCTACCCTACCTGCCGCTGCTTAATCCAGTGGACCTGGTCGTCGCCCTGGCGCTGACCGGCGTGGCGCTGTGGCTGAAACGGGCGCGCAACTCTTCTCTGGTGGCCGAAGGCTCGTGGTTACGGTCAGTACTGCCGGTGGGCGTGCTGGCGTTTGCTGCATTCATCGCCCTGAATACTGTCTGGCTGCGCTTTGCCCACCACTTCCGCGACATCGCCTGGAACGCGCATGCGCTCGGCAATTCCTTCTTCGTGCAGGCAGGCTACTCGGTGCTGTGGACGCTGCTGGGCGTTGCTGCCATGCTGGTGGCACACAAGCGCCAGCAACGGATGATCTGGCAGGCAGGCGCCGCGCTGCTTGGGCTGATCGTCGTCAAGCTGCTGCTGGTGGACCTGGCCAACTCGGGCGGTGGTGAACGCATCGTCGCCTTCATTGGCGTCGGCCTGTTGATGGTCGCAGTAGGTTACTTTGCGCCCTTGCCGCCCGCCGATGGCGGCAAGCGCGACAACGTGGAGACCAATCATGCGTGATGTCACTCCTGCAGGCGGACACGTGCAGCGCTGCCTGCTCACACTGTTGGCACTCGGCGCCACCTGCGTGCCCATCGCAACTGCGCAGACCGCACAGGACTTCTCAGTGCGCGCCACCGCGACAGTCCCAGCCGGCACCACCATCGCGCGCGTGGCGCTGCCGGCTGCCACCATCGCCGCACTGCGTACCCCCGATGGCGGCGACCTTCGAGTCTTCAATGCTGCCGGGCAATTGCTTCCCTATGCTCTGATCAATGCCGCAACGCAGCCACAAACTCGGCCGGACACCGCCGGCCAGCGTCTGCTGGTACTGCCGATCCACAGCGGGAGCAGCGACGCGACCGCCACTGCCGGCAACGCGCCGACACTGCGCATCATCGAAGGACCGCAGCGCCGTGTCATCGAATATTCGGCGGCGGACGCACCCGGTAAAGCAAAAGCACCGCCAGCTGCGGCGGAAGTTCGTGGCTGGCTGTTCGACACCCGCAGCATCGACAGTGAACTTCGTGCGGTCGAGCTGGAAGCCACGCTGCCCGCCGCCACCATCGTCAAGGTGTCGCTGGCGGCCAGTAGCGATCTGAAGTCGTGGCGCAACCTGGCCAGCGATGTGCCGGTGTTCGAGTTTCCGTCCGCTGACGCCAGCGCAGGCGCCGGGCCGGTGAATCGTCGAATCAATCTGCCAGCGGGCACACGACTGAAGGATCAGTATCTGCGTCTCACCTGGTCGGGCGCTGGCGCCGGGGCCCTGCCTGTCACGGCGCTGCGGGCGATCGGCTCGGGCGATGTGGCCCCGGTACCGCCGGTGGTGCTTGATCTCGGCCCGCCTGCATCCACCAGCGAAGACGCGGCGCAGTGGACGCTGCCGTCGGCATTGCGCGCACAGGGCCTGCGCCTGTCCACCAACGCGACCAACGCATTGATGCCGGTACGGATCAGCACCCGGGCCCGTGCAGGCGAACCGTGGCGGGTGGTCGCGACCAGTGTTGTTTACCGGCTGGCTGGCGCCGACGGCGTTGCCAACGTCAACCCGTCGCAGCCACTGCCCTACGCGCTCGAACGGGAAGTGCGGGTCGAGGCGCAGCCAGGCTACAAGCTGAGCGGCGTGCCACTAATACTGGCGTTGGAATACCCACCGTTGCAAGCGCTGTTCGTCGCCACCGGGCAGGGGCCGTTCACCGTCGCAAGCGGCAAAGCGGGGCTGGCATCCGCCGCGCTGCCGGTGGCCACCGTGATGCCGGGTTACAAGGTTGCCGATGAGTTTGCGCTGTCGGTGCTGCAGGCGCAGCCGGAGCCCGGCTCGGTAGCGGCCACGGGTCGGCCTGCTGGCGCGGGCGCGCCGGGCGGGAACGCCATGACGACGGATTGGCTGAACCGCACCACCCTGCTGTGGGGCGTTCTGGTGCTGGCGGTGCTGGTGCTGGGTGGGCTCGCACTTAGCCTGCTGCGTTCGCCGACCAAGCGCTGAAAGCCGAGCTGCGGCGGTCTGCTCGCGCTGTCGCGACACTTCATCTTTACGCTTGGACCCTCAATAGCATTGGGCCCATCGGTCAATTTGACCAAAAGTCGACTATTTGCCAAATTGCGGTTCAAGCCCTGTTCAAACAAGGATTTCTGCAAAAAGCCAATGACTGGACAGATCGCTCAGGCGTCTTCACCCACCCCAATCGGCGCCGGTGCCTTGAGCAGGATTTGCGCAAACAGGCGCTCGTAGGCCGGGTCCGGCGGGTACTTGCCGGTCAGCGGGTCGCGGTTCTCCGCGAACGCACGATCCAGCTCGTTCCAGTCGGCTTCGCTCAGGTCGCGCTCGGCAGCTGGCAACACAACGTTCTCTTCGAGCCGCATGTGCTCCATGTAGAACTTGATGTAGCGCTCGCAGGCCCCTTCAAAGGCGCCACGCCGGGTATCGCCCAGCAGTTCCCACGCGGTGAGCAGATGCTGCAGTTCGCGGATCGCACTTTCGCCACGCGCGTGGTCACGATCCAGCCGTTCGATCGCGTCGCGCACCTCGGCCGAGGCCGCCACGATTTTCGGGAACAGCAGATCGGTTTCTTTGGTGTGATGCAGCCGCTCCGGGAATTCATCCACATAGAACAACATCGCCCGCAGCACCGAAAAAAACGTCTCGGTATCCCGCTTCGGGCCGCGCTGAACCATCAGCATCAGCGACCGCAACATCGCCGCCAGCGCGGCATGCTCCTCGCGAATGATGCGCAGGCTTTCGTGTGTCATGGCAAGGCTCCGGGCGTAAGAACAATGCCGGGCAGTGTTGCATGGCTGCCACCGGACGTCCTTGACTTGGGTCACGTCATCATCGCCGCTGCGCCGGCCGACCGTCTGTGTATGGAGTACCGCCAACTATGGTCACAGGGGAAGTTCGTAACTCTCCTGACCCAGCACCGTGCTCGGCGTACGCAACTGAACGCGGAGCCGCCCGCCCGCCGCGTCAAACGCAAACGGCTGCCCGGTGAAAACGTCTCGCTGGTCGGGCTCGGCGGCAGCGATGAACGCCGCCAGGTCCGCCTTCGCCACCCCTTTCGTACGCGCCGTTATGGCCAAGCGCGTTGCCGCTGCCAGATTGCGCAGATCGGCAATGCGGCTGCCGTACTGGGCATACGTCGGCGCAGAAATGCCGGCGACGATACGTCCCATCGGATTGCGCACGAAAGGCAAACACATTGGGCCTAGCCAGTCTAGTCGACCACAAGCGAACGGGTCTGTCTCCTTATCGCGGAGCAGCTCAGGTTCAGCGCGAGCCGCACGTTGAAGGGCCTGCTGTGCCGCTCGGTTGGCGGATGCTGCGAGGTTGATCGTATCGTTGTGATCGATCGTCCATTCCGTGAATTTGCAGACCGCTTGTTCTGACCATGAAGGGGCTGCCCCGAACGCGAGCGATTGGCACGGCGAGGCGCGCACAACATCCCATACCGCGCGTACAACCGCCCACTCGATATCCATCAGCGAATCAAGCCGATCCGGCGTGGAGTCGACCACTTGCAGAGCTGCAACAAGTTGCTCGGCAACCCCTGCATCGAGTCCCTGCGATGCCGCGACGTTCGACTGCACCGAGAGCAGCAACTGAGACTGTGCTGCGACCGAGATCATCGCGTCAATCAGACTATCGCCCGAACGGCTGGCCGTCGCATTGAGTAGACGATGGTAGATACCGCTAGCCCGTCCAACGTCGCCATCAATCCAAAGCTGACGGGCATCCGCTGTCTGCCATCGCAGCACCTTCATCAACGTGTCGTAGGGTGGCAACAGCGCTTCCACGCTTAGGCCCGTTCGACGCGGCCCCGCGGCCCAGATCAAATCGGCCCGCTGGCGCAATATGTCGTGCGGCGCAGCCGCATGCAATGCGCTCCACTCGTCTGCCGACGTTGACGGGGTCACCCGCACCGTTGGCGCCACAGGTGGCACTGACAGCTCATCAAGGCCGCCCCGGCAGACTTTGCGAATTTCATCTTCGCGGTCCGCCCAGCGTCTGGAGTAGGCGCTGAATTCCACTTGCGAGAACGGCGACGGTGGGGTTGGCTCCTGCGCTGAACGCTCGTTCACCATTTTTTCGTGCGCTGCCAGCAGGCACTTTCCATACAGCACCGGGTCGATACCCGCCGGGGCGCGAATGCCATACGCTCGATGCCCGTTGTCAGTGATTCTGTCCAGCGCAGACGCCTTCGCGTCCAGCGACTTGACTAGCGGTGACAGCGTCACCGGCGTGAGCGCGTAGTACACCTGACACAGCACCGCCGCGATGATGACCAGCAGAATGGCAGTCATCACCCCGAGCAATGTTTTCCACAGCAAACGCATGTTGACATGCTATGAGCAACGGGCCTGCACGTCCATCACAGCCCCCCATACAATCCGGTTCATGAGAAATCCCGCCGACCTACCAGTCACACTCGCTGACGTGCAGGCTGCCCGCGACAAAATCGCTGGTGCGGTCGAGCGCACGCCCTGTCTTCACTCCAAGACTTTGTCCCGAATATTCAATTGCGAAGTCTGGCTCAAGTTCGAGAACCTGCAGTTCACGGCCAGCTTCAAGGAACGTGGTGCTTTGAACAAGCTGCTGTCGCTGACTGCGGAAGACAAAGCACGGGGCGTGATTGCCATGAGTGCGGGCAACCACGCGCAGGGCGTCGCCTATCACGCTGGCCGCCTCGGCATTCCGGCGACCATCGTGATGCCGGCCTACACGCCATTCGTGAAGGTGCGCAATACTGAGGGGCATGGCGCCAAGGTGGTGCTGCACGGCAGCACCCTCGCTGAGGCCTCGCAACACGCGCGCGATCTCGCCGCGAAACACAAATACGTGTTCGTGCACCCGTTCGACGACCCCTACATCATCGCCGGTCAGGGCACGCTGGCGCTGGAAATGCTGGAGGCCGCACCGGACCTTGACACACTGGTCATTCCCATCGGCGGCGGCGGTCTCGTTGCGGGCTGTGCGGTGGCGGCGCGAGGCGTGCGACCGGATATCGAGATCATCGGCGTCGAGTCCACCACCTTTCCGGCCATGGCGCAGCGCCTTCGCGACGAACCCGTACGCGTGGGTACGGAGACCATCGCCGAGGGGCTGGCGGTACGCGATATCGGCGAAATCCCGCTCACCATCGCGCGGGCACTGGTGAAAGACGTGCTGCTGGTCGATGAGGCGATCATCGAGGAGGCCATCGCACTGCTGATCGAGATTGAGAAGACGGTGACCGAGGGCGCTGGCGCTACCGGTGTGGCGGCGCTGTTGCAGCATGGTCATCGTTTCACCGGCAGGAAAGTGGGCATCGTGCTCTGCGGCGGCAACATCGATTCGCGCATTCTGGCCAGCATCCTGATGCGCAATCTGGTGCGCGAGGGACGGCTGATCCGTATCCGGGTGCGTTTGCCGGACGTCGCGGGTGCGCTGGCCAAACTGACCAAAGTCGTCGGTGACGCTGGCGCCAATGTGGTCGATGTCGAGCATCAGCGCCTGTTTGGCGTGTTCAGCGTGAAGTCCACCGAGGTTGAACTGACGCTGGAGACGCGGGACCGGGCTCACGTCGAGCAATTGCTCGCAGAACTTGATCTGAACGGATTTGCGGCGAACCTGCTGGGTGCCAGCGAATGACCACGGCGCTGCCCGGCAGCATCGCCTTCATCGAACGCGACTGGCTGTCCGCCAATCACATCATGTTCCGCGACGGTGACGCGGCAACGCTGGTCGATACCGGTTACGGCAAGTTCAACGATGTCACCATTGACCATGTTGAACGCACGCTCGACGGCTGGGACGGTGCGCCGCTTGCGCGCATCATCAACACCCACATCCATAGCGACCACATCGGCGGCAACGTGGCGCTGCAGCGACTGCATCGCGGCTGCAGCATTGCCGTGCCGGCGGAGGAACAACGTGCGCTGGTGAACTGGGACTCTCCGGAGCAAATGCTGTCGTACGCCGACCAAGAGGCAGAGCGCTTCGCCTGGGACGAGGTGATTGAGCCGGGCCAGCAGCTCACCCTCGGCGGCGAGGAGTGGCACACCATTGCCACACCGGGGCACGACATGGGCTCGCTGGTGCTCCATTCGCCGCGCCTGAAAATCCTGATCTCGGCGGATGCGCTGTGGGAGCACAGCTCCGGGTTCGTACCGCCGCAGGCGATTGATCCGAAACCACTGGCAGCGCAGCGCGCCACGTTCAGGAGGCTCGCCGATCTCGATGTTGCACTGGTCATCCCCGGTCACGGGCCGATGTTCACCGATTTCAGCGGTGCGCTGAAACGTGCGAGTGACAAGCTGGAGGCTTTCGCTGCCGACGACATGAAGATCGTGCGCAGCGTGGTGAAAGGCATGTTCATCTATTCGATGATGTGGCGCGGCAGCATGCCGCTGGCGGAGCTGCCGGGCTACGTCGGGCGCATTGGCGTGCATCGCGACTACAACGCGCAGTTTTTTCGCATCAGTGATGAGGCCTACGCCGACTGGCTGCTGGGCGAGGCCGTTCGCGCGGGCAAGCTGCGCGTTGATCGCGAACGCGGCGAGATTACTGCGGTTTAGCGGGATCGCCCGACCGGCCCGGCTCCGGTGCTGCCGGCGGCGAACCACCCTCCACTTCGGGCAGATTGCGAATGGCAGCAATGCGCTGTTTCATGGCGACTGGTTTGCCGTCCGCGCCGCGCTCCGGCATCTGGTCAAAGGCGATCACCCGGAAGTCGCCGTAGACCCACTGCGCCAGCTCATTCGGCCGCAACAGGAATTCCGGCCGCGACGGCTTGCCGTACATCTCGTTGCCCGCCATGAAGGTCTCATACAACAGCAGGCCGCCCGGCTTCACCGTCGCCAGCAGCTCGCGCGCGGCAGGCCGCCAGAGGTAGTTGCAGACCAGCACCACGTCGAAAGAATGTTCGGCATAGGGCCAGGGATCATTCTCCAGATCACGTTGCTCGGTACGCACGTTCTGCACGGTCTTCAATGGTTGCAGCAGTGACGCATCGCGATCAACAGCGGTGACCATCACATTGCGCGCCGCGAAGAAGCGGGCGTGACGGCCGCGCCCGCAGGCAACATCTAGCAGCTCGCTCTGCGGCTTGACGTAGACCGCATGGCGCACCATCCACGGCGACGGGGTTTCGATGTCGTGCATGGTGCGTCCCTGATGTGATCGGCTAAGTCAGGCTGACTGGCGAGTTCGTCGCTAGCGAGCGTTGTTGGCGTCCACCACCGCCAGCGCCGCCATGTTGACGATGCGGCGCACGGTAGCGCTCGGGGTCAGGATATGCACGGGTCGCGCGCAGCCGAGCAGGATCGGCCCGATCGCCACGTTGTTGCCGGCTGCAGTCTTCAACAGGTTGTAGGCGATGTTGGCAGCGTCAATATTCGGGAAGACAAGCAGATTGGCAGAGCCGGAGAGATGCGAGTCGACGAGGCCGGCACGCATATCTTCGTCAAGCGCCGAATCACCATGCATCTCGCCATCAACTTCGAGCTTCGGTGCGCGCTTGCGGATGATCTCCAGTGCATCGCGCATCTTCACTGCTGAAGGTGTGTTCGAGGTGCCGAAGTTGGAGTGCGACAGCAGTGCGACTTTCGGTTCAATGCCGAAACGCTGCAGCTCTTCTGCCGCCATCACCGTGATCTCGGCGATCTGCTCCGCCGTTGGATCGTAGTTGACATGGGTATCAACCAGGAACAGCAGGCGGCCCGGCAGCATCAGGCCGTTCATCGCTGCATACTCGTGGGCGCCTTTGCGCAGACCAAGCACCTGATCGATGTACTTCAGGTGCATGTCATGGGTGCCGTAGGTGCCGCAGATCATTGCGTCCGCGTCCCCCTTGCGCACCATCATCGCGCCGATCAGCGTGAGGCGGCGGCGCATCTCGATCTTGGCGAGCTGCTGGTTGACGCCCTTGCGCTGCGCGATACGCAGATATTCCTGCCAGTAGTCGCGGAAGCGAGGGTCGTTCTCCGGATTGATGAGTTCAATGTCCACACCCGGCTTCATGCGCAGGCCGAAACGCTCCAGCCGCTTTTCGAACACCGCCGGGCGGGCGATCACCACCGGCTTGCAGATGCCTTCGTCGATGACCACCTGAATGGCCCGCATCACGCGCTCTTCCTCGCCCTCGGCAAACACCACCCGACGGGGCAGCTTGCGCGCGGCATCGAAGATGGGCTTCATCACCGCGCCGGAGTGATAGACAAACTGTGCGAGCTGTTGCCGGTAGGCGTCGAAATCCTTGATCGGGCGCGTCGCGACACCGGAATCCATCGCCGCCTTGGCCACCGCTGGCGCGATGCGCACGATCAGACGGGGGTCGAAGGGTTTCGGAATGAGGTACTCGGGCCCGAACGAGAGGGTGCCGAGATTGCCATAGGCTGCGGCGACCTGATCGTTCTGCTCGGCCATCGCAAGATCGGCAATGGCGAGCACTGCCGCGAGCTTCATCGCTTCGTTCACGGTGGTCGCGCCAACATCAAGCGCACCGCGGAAGATGAACGGGAAGCAGAGCACGTTGTTGACCTGGTTCGGATAGTCGCTGCGACCGGTGGCGATGATCGCGTCGGGTCGTGCCGCCTTGGCGAGGTCCGGCATGATCTCCGGCTCCGGGTTGGCCAGCGCCATGATCAGCGGGCTCTTCGCCATCTTTGCCAGCCACTCAGGCTTGAGCACCTTCGCTGCGGACAGGCCGAGGAACACGTCCGCACCATCGAGCAACTGATCCACTGTACGCAGATCGGTCTTCTGCGCGTAGCGTGCCTTGTTGTCGTCCATCAGTTCGGTGCGGCCTTCGTAGACCACGCCGGCAATGTCCGATACCCAGATGTTTTCGCGCCGCACGCCAACCGCAACCAGCATGTCGAGGCAGGCCAGCGCCGCCGCGCCCGCGCCGGAGCACACCAGCTTGACCTCTTCCGGCTTCTTGCCAATCACGCGCAGGCCGTTGGTCAACGCCGCACCGACAATGATTGCGGTGCCGTGCTGGTCGTCATGGAAGACTGGAATCTTCATCCGCTCGCGCAGCTTCTTCTCGACGTAGAAGCATTCCGGCGCCTTGATGTCTTCAAGGTTGATGCCACCAAACGTCGGTTCCAGCGCCGCGATGTGCTCGACCAGCTTGTCCGGGTCCAGCTCATTCATTTCGATATCGAAGCAGTCGATACCGGCGAACTTTTTGAACAGGACCGCCTTGCCCTCCATCACCGGCTTCGCCGCCAGCGGGCCGATGTTGCCCAGGCCAAGCACCGCAGTGCCATTGGTCACCACGCCAACCAGATTGCCGCGCGAGGTCATGTTGAACGATTCCGCCGGATCGCGCACGATCTCTTCGCAGGCGAATGCAACACCGGGCGAATACGCCAGCGCGAGGTCGCGCTGATTGGTCAGCGTCTTGGTTGCACTGATCTCGAGCTTGCCCGGCTTCGGGCTCCGGTGGTACTCAAGCGCCGCTTCCTTCAGGGTCAGCGCTTTCGTTGTGTCGGCCATGATCTCCGCCTTTTTCGTATCGTGGAATTAGTTTCCGAATTTTATGTGCTGTCGCTGTCGTTTTGCTACGGGAGCAAGCCACGTGCCGACAATGACGCTCATCAACACAATTGATCATTGCGACATTGCAGCGCGCGAGTGTGGACTGTACACCGCAGTCCATTTCGAGCATAGCGAACGCGAGTGGCAGCACAAAGCGGGAAAATGCAGTTACAAAGATCGCCACGCAAAGCAGGACTGTGACCATGGGCAAAATCGAAACCAATCTCTCCGCCGCAGAAGTCGGTCACCACATCGGTGGTGCCATCCGTAGCGGCATGTCGGGCCGCCACGGCGACGTCTACAACCCGGCGACCGGCGCGCTCGCACGCACGGTCGCGCTGGCGGACGAATCCGAGGTCGATGCCGCCGTTCAGGCAGCCAAGGCGGCCTTCCCGGCTTGGGCCGACACACCGCCTATCCGCCGGGCGCGGGTCATCTTCAAGTTCCTCGAGTTGATGAACCAGCACAAGGCAGCGCTGGCCGCCGCGATCACCGCCGAGCACGGCAAGGTGTTCACCGACGCCGAGGGCGAAGTGTCGCGCGCCATTGACGTTGTCGAATTCGCCTGCGGCATTCCGCAGTTGCTCAAGGGTGACTACACCGATCAAGTGTCCACCGGCATCGACAACTGGACGATGCGGCAGCCACTCGGCGTGGTGGCCGGCATCACGCCGTTCAACTTCCCGTGCATGGTGCCGGCATGGATGTTCCCGGTCGCTATCGCCTGCGGTAACAGCTTTATCCTGAAACCTTCACCGACTGACCCATCGCCTTCACTGATGATCGCGGATTTGTGGCAGCAGGCGGGGCTGCCGGACGGCGTGTTCAATGTGGTGCAGGGCGACAAGGTAGCCGTGGACGCCCTGCTCGCGCATCCGGATGTGCGCGCCGTCTCTTTCGTCGGATCGACGCCGATCGCCAACTACATCTACGAGACCGGCGCCCGCCACGGCAAGCGCGTGCAGGCATTGGGCGGCGCCAAGAACCACATGATCGTGATGCCGGATGCCGACATTGATCAGGCCGTTGACGCGCTGATCGGCTCGGCCTACGGTTCGGCGGGCGAGCGCTGCATGGCGATCTCGGTCGCGGTGCTGGTCGGCGATGCCGCCGACAAGATCATGCCCAAGCTCGTCGAACGCACCAGAACGCTGAAGATCAAGAACGGCATGGAGCTGGATGCCGAGATGGGGCCGATCGTGACCAGCGCTGCACTCGCGCGCATCACCGGCTACATCGAGGACGGCGTGAAGGCAGGTGCCAAACTGCTGGTGGATGGCCGTGGGCACAAGGTCGCTGGCCACGAGCACGGCTTCTGGCTCGGCGGCACGCTGTTCGACGACGTCACACCCGACATGCGCATCTACCGGGAAGAGATCTTCGGCCCGGTGCTTTGTTGCGTGCGCGTGCCGGATTTCGCCGCTGCGGTCGATCTGGTCAATCGCCACGAATTTGGCAACGGCGTCAGCTGCTTCACCCGCGACGGCAACGTCGCCCGTGAGTTTGCGCGGCGCATTGAGGTCGGCATGGTGGGCGTCAACGTGCCGATCCCGGTGCCAATGGCCTGGCATGGCTTTGGCGGCTGGAAGCGCAGCCTGTTTGGTGACATGCACGCCTACGGAGAAGAAGGCGTGCGTTTCTACACCAAACAAAAGAGTGTCATGCAACGCTGGCCGGAATCGATCGGCAAGGGCGCCGAGTTTGTGATGCCGACGGCGAAGTGATCACGCCGCTCGCACAACCACCAGGACTGCCGCAATGAATCTTGCCGCCGAGCACATTCTTCCTGCCGACGCCGATGACGCACTGCTGGTCGGTCGCTTGTGGCAGCCAGGCATCGGCCCAACGGTTGTCGTCTGCAGTGACAGCGCGCTGTTTGACATCACCCGCGTCGCGCCGACGGTGAGCCAGCTGCTCGAACTTCCGGCCCCTGCAGGCGCAGTGCGCGACGCGCTCCCCACGGCGACGAGGGTGGCTGATCTGCAGGACGTGCTTGCCAATTGCGACGAAGCCACCCGCAATCCTGGTCAACCCTGGCTGCTTGCGCCGTGCGACTTGCAGGCGGTGAAGGCCAGTGGCGTGACCTTCGTGGCCAGCATGCTGGAGCGAGTGATTGAGGAGCAGGCGCGTGGTGATCTGACCAAAGCGCAGGACATTCGCGTGGCGCTCACCGCCATCATTGGCGACAACCTTGCACAGTTGAAACCCGGCAGCGACGATGCTGTGCGGGTCAAGGCCGAACTCATCAAGCGTGGGGCATGGTCGCAGTACCTTGAAGTGGGCATCGGGCCGGACGCCGAGATCTTCACCAAAGCGCCCGTGCTTTCTGCGGTCGGGCTCGGTGCCGACATCGGAATCCATCCCAAGTCGGTCTGGAACAACCCGGAGCCCGAGGTCGTGCTCGCCGTCAACAGTCGCGGCGAAGTGGTGGGTGCCGCGCTCGGCAACGACGTCAACCTGCGCGACTTCGAGGGCCGCAGTGCACTCCTGCTTGGCAAGGCGAAGGACAACAACGCCTCCTGCGCCATCGGTCCGTTCATCCGGCTGTGCGATGAGCATTTCGGGATCAACGACATCCGGCAGACCGAGCTTGCGCTGCGCGTTGAAGGCGCCGGTGACGGCTTTGTGATGACCGGCAGCAGCTCGCTGAACAAGATCAGCCGCGACCCGCTGGAATTGGTTGGTCACGCGTGGGGCAAGACGCACCAGTATCCCGACGGCTTCATGCTGTTTCTCGGCACCATGTTCGCCCCGACGCAGGATCGTCACGGACCGGGCCTGGGCTTCACTCACGAGGTTGGCGATGTGGTGTCAATTTCATCGGCGAAGCTTGGCAAGCTCGTCAACCGAGTCGGCCACAGCGACCAGATCGCGCCGTGGACATTCGGCATCGCGGCGCTGATGGGCAATCTTGCGGCGCGGGGATTGCTGAAAGTGCTGCCGTAGCGAAGATCCGCTTTTCAGCGAGGCCTTTATTTCGTGCGGGCTGGACAGGCATTTCTCCAGAAAGTCGACTTTTGATGAATGTCCGGTTTGAGCCCTTTTCAAATGGTACTTTCAATGAAAAGTTGACTGACTGATTCTCATGTCACGTTGGCGTCCGTCCGCCGCTTGTCGATGAATTGAACACAAGGAAAGCGATGAAAACCATTGGCCTCATCGGCGGCATGAGCTGGGAATCCACCGTGCCCTACTACCGCATCATCAATGAGGAGGTGAAGGCGCGGCTGGGCGGGCTTCATTCTGCAAAGCTGGTGCTGGTCAGCGTGGACTTTCACGAGATCGAGTGCATGCAGCACGCGGGCGATTGGGCCGCTGCAGGTGAAGCGATGGCCGACGCGGCGCGTCGCTTGCAGGCTGCCGGCGCCGACTTCATCGTGCTCTGCACCAACACCATGCACAAGGTGGCCGATGCCATCGAGCGCGCGGTTGACATCCCCCTGCTGCATATCGCCGACCCGACCGCTGCCGCCATCAAAGCCGCCGGCCACAGCACTGTCGGTCTGCTCGGCACCCGCTTCACGATGGAGCAGGCGTTCTACCGTGACCGGCTGGTGAGCAAGCATGGATTGAACGTCATCGTCCCTGACGATGCTGATCGCGCCACCGTCCACCGTGTCATCTACGAAGAACTCTGCCTCGGCGAGATACACGACGAGTCACGCGACGAATACCGCCGAATCATGGCCAAACTCGTCGAACGCGGCGCGCAGGTGATCATCCTCGGCTGTACGGAAATTTCGCTGCTCGTCAGCGAACGCGACGCCACTGTGCCACTGTTCGACACCACGCGACTGCACGCAGAAGGTGCCGCCGAGGCCTGTCTGGGCGCTTGAACGTAGCCTTGAGAAGCGAAGCGCGTCAAGGCAAATTGATACCAGCCACGTCACCACAGGAAACCGGACGCGCTTCGCTTCTCCAGGCAAAAACTGCCGAGTAGCGACATTCGTATCCTATGCGATACAATAATGCATGATCGAAGTCCGGCAAACTGAGACCTATGTGGAGTGGTTTGCGTCACTCAGAGATCGGCAAGTGCGGGCACGAATCGACATCCGCATTCGCCGCCTGTCGTTGGGCAATCCCGGCGATGTGAAGGCTGTCGGCGAAGGCGTGTCCGAACTTCGCATCGACTATGGTCCGGGTTACCGTGTTTACTTTGTCCGGCGCGGACAAACCGTTGTGATCCTGCTTGCGGGCGGCGACAAGCGGACACAGGATCGTGACATCAAGACCGCCCTTGAACTGGCCCGCATCGCTTAGGAGAGCGTCATGGCAAGCACATTGAAAACCCATCCGTGGGATCCTGCGGAGCACCTTGAGACCGAGGACGATATCGCCGCATATCTTGAGGCTGCATTCGAGGAAGGTGATCCGTCGCTCATCGCTGCCGCGCTCGGCGACATTGCCCGCGCAAAGGGCATGGCGCAAATCGCACGCGATACCGGGCTCGGGCGCGAGAGCCTTTACAAGGCCCTGTCCTTAGAAGGCAATCCGGAGTTTGCGACGATCATGAAGGTGGTCAGCGCGCTGGGGCTTAAGTTGCACGCAACTGCAATCCAACCCCGCTGAAATCTGTTCACCGATGAAGTATCTGGTTCGAAAGCAAGTGTTGGCCCTGATGCCGGAATACGCTATATCGCGCGATGAATTCCACAAGGCACAGCGATCACAAAGTACTCTGCGCAACGCACTGTCTATCGAAGAAAAGTACGAAATCCTACTTTCTAATTTCATCGAATTTGAGCAGACAGCGTTAACTCAAGTATTAAGTAACGCTGTACGGGATTTGGATACGTATGACAAGTTCTTCGAAAATCGTGTTGCCCTGAACGCGAGATTGGTCAATTTTCTCTCCGCCGCGCGTCTATACCTGGATCAACTCCCGCAGCACATGATTGGTGAAACGGCCGACGAATCCCATGCCCGAAAGGAACGCCTTAAGGCGAAATGCGCCGACCAATATGACGCGCACTTTGAGTACCGATTCATGGAGGCGCTACGGAACTATGTTCAACATAGGGGTATTCCGATTCACCTTACAACGTATCAGTCACGGTGGCAGGACGGCCCAGACCATCGTTACATGGAGTTTTCCATTCGCTTGGTAGCAACCCGCGAGAAATTGCGTGAAGACGGAAGGTTTAAGGCAAACATCTTGGCTGAAATGCCATTAGAGGTTGAAATACCTCACGCGTTACGGCAATACGTAGAGGCGATCAGCGAGATACATTGCTTCGCTAGAGGGACCATCCAGGCGGAAGTCGTAGGAGCAAGAGATTATGTCGAATCCCTGCATGCAAGGTATGCGCAGCTTTACGACAAGAGTCTTGCTACCCTGTCGGCGATCGAGTTAGATGATGATCAACGCCTAATAAAGTCCGTACCTCTGGGACTTGAATGGGATGACGTAAGAATTGGGTTGCAAAAGCGAAATCGAAAGCTAGCCAACTTAACGAAGAGATCAGTGGTGAGCATGACACAAGCGACCTGATAGCTCGATGGGCGAAACCTGAGAGGTTTCACCTCATATCCTCGCCGCAGGCACTTCAACCACTACACGAAACACCAACGCATCCCGCGGAACCGCAAGCGTTCCGCCCTACCCCGCGACGATCCCCACCAACGCCTCGCCAAACCGCGCCAACTTGCTCTCGCCAATCCCGCTGATTGCGGATAGCGCAACCTTGTCTCGCGGCCGTGACCGCGCTATCTCGCGCAGCACGCTATCGTGCAGGATGACAAACGCCGGGACGTTTTCTTCTCTGGCGGTGTCGAGGCGCCAGGCCTTGAGCTTTTCGTAGAGGGCTTCGTCGTCAGTGGTGAGGTCTGCTTCCACCTTGCCGTCCTTGCCGATCTTCGCCTTGCTGCCGCGTTTGCTCTTGGTCTTGCTCGCCGCAACTGCCAGTTGTTGGCGCAGCATCGCTGGCACTTCGCCGCGCAGCACAGGGCGCGCGGCAGGCGTCAGATGCAGCGCGCCATACGCCTCGACGTCGATCTCAGCCCAGCCGTGCGTCACGATCTGCCGGAACACATTGCGCCACGTCGCTTCGTCGTGCTCCTTGCCGATGCCGTGCACTGGCGAGGTGTCGTGACCACGGTCGCGCATCTGGGTCGTGGTCTTGCCCATGAGCACTTCGATAACGTAAGTGGCACCGTAGCGCTGGCCGGTGCGATAGATGGCCGATAGCGCCATGCGCACCAGTTCGGTGGCGTCCCAGGTTTGTGGCGGGTTAAGACAGGTGTCGCAGTTGCCGCAGGCGTGCCCCTCAGGTTGCGTCTCGCCGAAGTAAGCCAATAGGCGGCCTCGGCGGCAGGCCGTTGTCTCGCAAAGCCCCAGCAGCGCGTCCAGCTTGGCGCGGCCCGCGCGCTTGAATTCCTCGCTTGCTTCGCTCTGCTCGATGAAGCGCCGCTGTTGCACGACGTCGGCGAGACCGTAGATCATCAGCGCCTCGGACTCGTCGCCGTCGCGGCCTGCGCGCCCGGTCTCCTGGTAGTAGCCCTCGACGCTCTTGGGCAAATCGAGATGCGCCACGAAGCGCACATCGGGTTTGTCGATGCCCATGCCAAACGCGATGGTTGCCACCATCACGATGCCCTCCTCGCGCAGGAAGCGCGACTGGTTGCGCCGGCGCACGTCCTGGTCCATGCCTGCGTGATACGGCAGTGCCTTGGTCATCTCGGCATTGAGCCAGTCGGCCGTCGCGTCGACCTTCTTGCGCGACAGGCAATAGACGATGCCCGATTCGCCTGCGTGTTCGCGCAGGAAGGCGCGCAACTGGGCGCGTTCGTCAACGCGCTCCGTGATCAGGTAGCGAATGTTCGGTCGGTCGAAGCTGGAGACAAACTCGCGAGCGTCATCAAGCTTGAGCCGGGCGCGGATTTCGACACGGGTCAGCGCATCGGCTGTCGCGGTGAGCGCAATGCGCGGCACACCCGGATAGCGTGCAGCAAGCACCGCCAGTTCGAGGTAGTCGGAGCGGAAATCATGCCCCCACTGCGACACGCAATGTGCTTCATCGATGGCGAACAGCGAGAGCTTGCCATCGTCGCGCAGGCGATCAAGCAGATCGAGGAAGCGCGAGGTGATCAGGCGCTCCGGCGCCACGTACAGCAGCTTGATGTCGCCGGCGAGCATCTGGCGCTCGACGCGATTCGCCTCTTCGCCGCTCAGCGACGAATTCAGAAATGATGCTGTGATGCCCAGCTCGCGCAGCGCATCTACCTGATCCTGCATCAGCGCGATCAGCGGCGAGACGACGATGGCCACGCCGTCACGCAACAGTGCCGGGATTTGATAACAGAGTGATTTGCCGCCGCCGGTCGGCATCAGCACCAGCGCATCTCCGCCACCGCCAACGTGATCGATGATGTCTGCCTGTGGTCCGCGGAACGACGGATAGCCGAAGGTGGTCTTGAGGATGTCGAGAGCGGTAGTGGACAAGGTGGCGGAACACTGAATTTGTAACCAGTATTGTAGGAGCGGCTATGCCGCGACCCACTTCGCGGTGCAAAGGCCAAGGTCGCGGCGGTGCCGCTCCTACAGAAACCGACGCTCAACTACCGCAAGCCACACGCCTACAATGCCGTAGTGCTTGCTTCACTCACGTCGCGGTTTCCGCCGTTTCTGCTCCCGCTCATCCTGATCAACCTGACTGGCCACATGGCGCTGTCGGGTGGACGCGTTTCCGGCTCGCTCTACGTGCTGAAGACCGGCAACCCGGAATATCTGGTGGGCGTGTTCATGGCGCTGTTCTCGGCGATCCCGGTGCTGACGTCGCTGGCGATCGGGCGCTGGGTAGACCGCGTGGGCGCGCCGCGCGTGATGCGGCTGGGCATTTCGCTGGTGCTGTTCGGGGCGTGGCTCCCGGTCGTGTATCTGACCTTGCCGACGCTGCTGGTCATGGCAGTCACAATCGGCTTCGGTTTCAATGTGCTGTCGGTTGCTGCGCAACACACCGTCGGTCATCTGGTTGAGAACGCGTCACCGTCGGAGCGGCTCGCCAATTTCGGCTGGTTCGCTCTCGGGCATTCGGCGTCGAGCACATTGGGCCCATTCATCGCTGGCGTCCTGATCGACGCACTAAGCTTTCGCGCTGCCTTCGCGGCCCTCGCCGTGTTTGCCTGTGCTGCGGCGTGGCTGGTCTACACCCGCACCAAAGGCCTGCCGGGACCGCACGCCGACCCCGAAGCCGAAGTCGCGAGCAATGAGGAAGACGACGTCAGGGAGGTGCAGCAGAAGCCGCGTGTGCTGGACTTGCTGGCGATCCCTGAGATGCGCCGCATCTATTGGGTGAACATGATCACCGCGTCGTCGTGGGATCTGTTCATCGTGATGCTGCCGGTGCTCGGTGTGCGTCTGGGCTACTCGGCATCGGTCATTGGCACCGTGTTCTCGCTGTTTGCGGTGGGGACTTTTGCGGCACGCGCTGCCATGCCCTGGCTCTCGCAGCGGGCCAACGAGTGGCAGATTCTGCGCGTGTCGCTGGCGGTCATCGTGTGCGTGTTCATTGCGCTGCCGTGGGCGGCGGTGGCCCCGATGCTGATGACGCTTGGCCTGATCTTCGGCGCTGCAGTCGGCATGAGCCAGCCCAATCTGCTGTCACTGCTGCACGCAGCATCGCCGGCCGGACGCGGCGGCGAGGCAGTGGGCCTGCGCTCGGTATTGAGCAACAGTGTCTCGGTGGTGGTGCCGGTCGCGTTTGGCGCGGTCGTGGCGCCGCTGGGGATCTCCGCCCTGCTGTTCGCCGGCAGCGCCGTGTTCGCGACCGGGCTGCCGCCAGCGCATCGCGGCGCCACGCTGCGGGCAGCTGCGCGCAGCGACATTTGATACCGCACGGATGGCCTTCAATTCTCCGTTCGTGGTGAGCCTGTCGAACCATGAACGCCGTTGGAGAAATCAATGACGAGTCAAGGCCATCTCGCGACACGCGCGGCGTACGACAGCGTTCGTGCATAACATCGTCAGGCCGTTAAGCTCGGCGGACAAAACGCGTCGTCCGCACGGCAATTTGCAACATCCTTTCGATTCAACAACGTGACTGCCAGCAAACCCATTCTCTGCGTCGGCGCCTGCGCGTGGACCACCATCTTCCGCGTGGCGCATCTGCCGCGTGGCTCGGCCAAGATCATCCCGGACATCGCCATCCAGATTGGTGATGGCATGAGCGCCACCGCTGCCTGCGCCGTGGTCAGACTGGGTGGCAAGGCAGCGTTCTGGGCGCGGGTCGGCGATGACGCCAATGGTCACGCCGCGATCAAATCGCTCACCGAAGCCGGGCTCGATTGCTCTGGCGTGCGGCTGGTCACAGGCGTCAAGGGCTCGTTCTGCACCGTGGTGGTGGACGGCGATGGCGAACGCATCGTGATTCCGCGTCACGACCCGGCCATGCCGACTGAGGCTTCATGGCTGCCGCTGGAGCGCATCCGCGCCGGCGAGTTCGCCACCGTGCTGACCGAAGTGCGCTGGCCCGAGGGCGCAGCGGCGGTGCTCGACGCCGCGCGCGCGGCTGGCATCCCGGCGATTCTCGATGCCGAGGTCGGCGCGCCCGGCGTGCTCGAGGATCTGGCGCAACGGGCGACGCATGTGCTGTACAGCGAAACCGGGCTCGACGCCCACGTTGGCACCGGCGACGCGGGTGGACAGTTGGTGCGCGCCCAGGCGGCCCTGCCGCACGCCTTCGTCGGCGTGACGCGAGGCGCGGAAGGCTTCTACTGGCTGCAGGACGGCAAGGTGGGGCACGCTGCGGGCGTCAAGGTCAACGCCATTGACACGCTGGGCGCCGGCGATGTGTTCCACGGTGCCTATGCGCTGGCGCTTGCCGAGGGCCAGAGCGCGGCCGATGCGGCACGCTTTTCCTGCGTTGCGGCAAGCCTCAAGTGCGAGGTGTTCGGCGGCCGGATTGGCGCGCCGACCCGGGCCGACGTGCTGGCAAGGATGTCGTCGTAGACAGGCAAACCAGACGTCGGTCAGGTCAGCTTTCTGTTGAAACCGGCAACAGCACCGGGCTCACCAGACATTTTCGCCACAAACCGACTCTGGGCTGAATCGACCATCCAGCCCAATTCGAATGGGGCTTTCGCGAAAAAGCTGATCGCTATTCCGCCTTGATGTTGCGCTTCTTGACGATGGCGCCCCAGCGAGCACTTTCAGACGCGAGCTGCGCGCCAAAGTCTGCCGCCGTTCCCGGCGACGCTGTCAGGCCGTCGCTCTCAAGATTGGACTCCATCGACTTGGCGCCCATCGTCTCGTTGACCGCTTTGTTGAGTTTGGCAACGATGTCGGCCGGCATGCCTTTGGGGCCGATCAGACCGTGCCAGTTGACGACTTGATAGTCCTTGTAGCCAAGCTCCATCGCGGTCGGCACATCGGGCAGGGCTGGCAGTCGCTTCGGCGTGCTGACCGCGAGTGCGCGCAGCTTGCCGCCCTTGACGTGCGGAATGGTGGACGCCACGGTGCCGAACACGATCTGCGTGTTGCCAGCGATGGTGTCAGTCAGTGCGGGCGAGGTGCCTTTGTACGGAACATGGACGACGTCAATGCCGGCCTGGTCCATGAAATATTCGCTCGCCACATGGGTGATGCTGCCGCTGCCGGCCGATGCGTATGAGAGCTTGCCCGGCTGCTTTTTCGCCAGATCAACCAGCTCCTTGAGCGTCTTTGCGGGCAGCGACGGCGTGACGGCGATGATGAACGGCCCGCGCGCCAACTGCGCGATCGGCGTGATGTCCTTCAGCGAGTCGAACGGCACCTTGTAGACAAACGGATTGACCGTGTAGCTGGCGGCGGTGAGCATCAGCGTGTAGCCGTCAGCCGGCGACTTCACGGCGATCTCGGCACCGAGGTTGCCGCCAGCGCCGGGTTTGTTCTCAACGATGAACGGCTGGCCGAGTTTTTCAGTCAGCTGCTTGGCCAGCAGACGCCCCATGAAGTCCGATCCTCCACCGGGTGCAAACGGCACGATGATCTTGACCGGTTTGTTCGGATAGCTGGCTGCGTCCTGGGCGTGCCCGGCCACTGCAGCTGTGGCGAATGCAACAGCCAGCGCGGTGCGGGAAAACAGTCGGGCAAAGCGATTCATCAAGTTCCTCCTGAAACAACTTGGTATCTGACATGCGAAAAAGCACGCGCCAAGGCGCGTGGCAACCTTCGCAGTGTCACCCATTCAGTGGTCAGTTAGCTGTCAGGCGCCGTGGTACTGACGAGTTGACTGCCTCGATGGGCAATCAGGGCACAAGGGCCACAGCCTCAGACGCGCTCCAGAATGACCGCAATGCCCTGCCCCACACCAATGCACATGGTGCACAGCGCGTAGCGGCCACCCGTGCGATGCAGCTGGTTCACCGCCGTGGTCGCCAGCCGTGCGCCGGACGCGCCGAGCGGGTGCCCCAGCGCGATGGCGCCGCCGTTCGGATTGACGCGCGCATCGTCGTCGGCAACGCCGAGCTCGCGCAACACGGCAAGCCCCTGCGCCGCGAACGCCTCGTTGAGCTCGATCACGTCCATTTGGCCGATGCTGAGCCCGGTCTGCGCCAGCACCTTCTTTGTCGCGGGTGCCGGGCCGATGCCCATGATGCGCGGTGGCACACCTGCCGTGGCCATGCCCACCACACGCGCGCGTGGGGTGAGATTGTGCGTTTTCAGCGCTGCCTCCGATGCCACCAGAATGGCGCAGGAACCGTCGTTGACGCCGCTGGCATTGCCGGCGGTCACCGTGCCATCGGGTCGCACTACGCCTTTCAGTTTGGCCAGCGCTTCCAGTGACGTGTCGCGCGGGTGCTCGTCCTTGCTGACGATGATCGGATCGCCCTTTTTCTGCACGATCGTCACCGGCGTGATTTCACCGTCGAAGAAGCCGCTTTTCTGCGCCGCCACCGCCTTCTGCTGCGACGCCAGCGCCATGCGATCCTGCGCTTCCCGCTCGATCTTGTAGTCGGTGGCGACGTTTTCTGCGGTTTCCGGCATCGAGTCGACACCGTACTTTTCCTTCATCAGCTTGTTGATGAAGCGCCAGCCGATGGTGGTGTCATACACCGCATTGCTACGGGAAAACGCCGATTCCGCCTTCGGCATCACGAACGGCGCCCGGCTCATGCTCTCGACGCCACCAGCGATCATCAGGCCCGCCTCGCCCGCCTTGATCGCGCGGGCTGCAGTGCCCAGCGCATCGAGGCCGGAGCCGCACAGGCGGTTGATGGTGGCACCCGGTATGCCCTGCGGCAGCCCGGCGAGCAACAGCGCCATGCGCGCCACATTGCGGTTGTCCTCGCCGGCCTGGTTGGCGCAGCCATAGAGCACATCGTCGATCGCGGCCCAATCAAGGTTCGGGTGTTTCGCCATCAGCGCCCGCAATGGCACCGCGCCAAGATCGTCAGTGCGCACCGAAGATAGCGAGCCGCCATAGCGGCCAATGGGAGTACGCAGGGCATCGACGATGTAGGCTTGGGTCATGGCAGCAGCTCGTTCAAAAAGTGGTGAGTAGTCAGGCGACAAATGAGAGGCCGGAGCGCGCTTCCAGCTCGCTACGCGACAGGCCATCAACAGTTTCGACCAGCGCAAAGCCGTTGGCGGTGACATCAACGACCGCGAGGTCCGTGTAGACACGGGTCACACAGGCAAGGCCGGTCAGCGGATAACTGCAGCGTTCGACCAGTTTGCACTGGCCATCTCGGGTGAAATGCTCCATCATCACCCAGGTCTGCTTGGCGCCAACGGCCAGATCCATCGCACCGCCCACCGCCGGAATATCGTCGGCATTGCCTGTGTGCCAGTTGGCCAGATCACCGTTTGCTGCGACCTGAAAGGCACCGAGCACGGAAATATCGAGGTGTCCGGCGCGCATCATCGCAAATGAGTCGGCGCTGTGAAAGTACGAGCCGCCGCGCAAGAGCGTCACCGGTTGCTTGCCGGCATTGATCAGATCAAAGTCCACCTCATTCGGCACCGGCGCCGGCCCCATACCGAGCAGGCCGTTCTCGCTCTGCAGGATGATTTCGCGATCAAGTGGCAGGTGGTTGGCCACCAGCGTCGGCATGCCGATGCCAAGGTTCACGTAGGCGCCGTCGGGCATGTCACGCGCGATGCGCGCAGCGAGCTGGTCACGGCTGAGGCGCTGGTAACTCATGCCGCCATCTCCATCCGCTGCACTTCGACAATACGCTGCACGAAGATACCGGGCGTCACCACGTGCTCGGGATGGATGTCACCGAGCGGCACCACCTCGTGCACCGAAGCGATCGTCACAGTCGCCGCCATCGCCATCAGCGGACCAAAGTTGCGTGCTGACTTGCGATAGGTAAGGTTGCCCCAGCGATCGCCCAGCTCGGCCTTGATCAACGCGAAGTCGGCGCGGATCGGCGACTCGTAGACATACATCTGGCCGTCAATCTCGCGCACTTCCTTGCCGGCGGCGAGCGGCGTACCGTAACCCACGCGGGTAAAGAAGCCACCGATACCGGCGCCGGCAGCGCGGATGCGTTCGGCCAGATTGCCCTGCGGCACCAGCTCCAGCTCAACCTTGCCGGCTCGATACAGCGCATCGAACACGTAGGAGTCGGCCTGCCGCGGAAACGAGCAGATCACCTTGCGCACCCGCCCTGCCTTGAGCAGTGCGGCGATTCCGGTTTCGCCATTGCCAGCATTGTTGGCCACGATAGTGAGATCACGCGCCCCCTGGACAATCAGGCCATCAACCAGCGCCACCGGCATGCCGGCCCCGCCAAAGCCACCAATCATTACGGTGGCACCATCCGGAACATCCGCAACCGCCGTTGCGACCGAAGCTTGCGTTTTGTCGATCATGCAACGATTGTAGAAGTCGCGTTTCGATTGCCCGCTCGAAAGTGCCATTGGCGGCTCGCTGGCAATCGCCAATGAAGAAAAGGCCCGCCGAAGCGAGCCTTTTTTGTGTCAGCGACTGGTGATCAGCGCTTGTTCAGCATCGGCAGCGTTTGCGTCACTACCTGCTTGCCATCCTTCACTTCGACCAGGAAGCTCTCACGGTCGATGTCACCCTTGTCGTCGAAGCAGACGTCAAGCAGGATGCCGGGATTGTCCTTGACCTTGAAGCAGGCGTTCTTCATCGCAGCGGCAATCGCCTTGCCGTCGGTGCTCTTGGCCTTTTCGATCGCAGCCTTCAGCATGTAGGCCGAGAAGTAGCCCTTGATGCCGTTGTGATCCGGCTTGGTCTTGAATTCTTTCTCGAACTTGGCGCCGAAGTCCTTGAACATCGGGGCGTCTGCCGTCAGGCCCACATGGCCGCGCACACCGTTGGCTGCAGAGCCGGCAAGCTCAATCACCTTGGCGCCCATCAGCGTGGTTTCACCAACCATCGGCTTGTCGTAGCCCTGTTTGCGCAGCTCTTTCAGCAGGCGAGCTGATTCTTCCTCGTTAAGGTAGGCGAACAGCGCATCGGCGTTGGCCTGCTTGGCACGCAGCACGGCAGAGGACATGTCGACCTGGCCCGGATCGGTGGAAATATCGGCCGCAACCTTGACATTGCGGGCACCGAGCTCCTTGATGATGGCGTCACGACCACCCTTGCCGAAGTCATTGTTGACAAACACCACGGCGACCGACTTCGCCTTGAGATCGTTGGCCAGATAGTTCGCCACTTTCGGCATGCCCATCGCCTGATTGAACGAGGAGCGGAAGATGTACGGATTGCCCTGGGCCGTCACATTCGACGCCTCACCACCGGTGAAGTTGGGGATATTGGCCTTCTGGCTCTCGGTCTGGCTGACCAGAATGGAACCGGAGAATACCGGGCCAAAAATGGCAGTGACTTTCTCGTCAATGGCCTTGACGGTCATCGCCTTGGCAATGGCGGGCTGCGACTGGGTGTCCATTTCGACCGATTCGATCTTTTTGCCCATCACGCCGCCCGCAGCGTTGATTTCGTTGATCGCCAGCTTGGCCCCGTTGCGATACATGGTGCCCGCTGCGGTGCCGCCGCCCGACAGCTCGACGACTTGCGCCACTTTGATGTTCTGTGCATAGGCAGACGCTGCCAGCAGTGCTGCTGTCAGGCCCATCGCCTGTGCGAGTTTCTTGTTCATGTCTTCCTCCAGTTGAAAGTGTCTTGACGACGATTGGTAACGTAGCGAATTTCGATGCGCCGACAGGGAATTCCCTGAGGCACTAGGTTTTGGCGTGACCGCCCAGAAACAGCCGGTTCAGGTTCGGATCATTCAGCAGCTCGGACGCCGGTCGATCCACGGCCAGCCGGCCCATCTCCAGCGCCAGCGCCCGATCCGAAAACTTGAGTGCGGTGCGCACATTCTGCTCCACCATCAGCACGCTCTTGCCCGAATCGGCCAGTTTGCGCAGCAGTTGCATGACGTCCTGCACGATGATCGGCGCCAGCCCGATGGAGGGTTCGTCAATCAGGATCACTTCCGGTTTGACCAGCAGCGCACGGCCAATCTCGAGCTGCTTCTGCTCGCCGCCGGACAGTGACGCGGCCCGCGAGTCGATGCGTTGCTTGAGACGCGGGAAGAGCTCCATCACTTCATCAATGCGTTCGCGCAGCAGCTTCTTGGGCAGTTGCAGGCCGCCCAGTTCGAGGTTGTGCAATACGCTCAACGAGCCAAACAGGTTGCGTCCCTGCGGCACGAAGGCCATGCCTTCGCCGAGCAGTTGCCGCGGTGTGCGTCCGTTGATCACCTTGCCACCAAAGCGAACTTCACCGGAACGCGGCGTCAGCATCCCGAACAGGGTTTTCAGCACCGTCGACTTGCCGGCGCCATTCGGGCCGATCAGCAGGGTAATTTCGCCCTTGCGGGCGTCAAGCGTCAGCTTATTCAGGATGGTGAGATGCGTGTAGCCAGCGACAACAGCATCGAACTGGATCAGCGATTCGCTGCGTGGCGCGGCGGAAGCGGGATTAGTTGCCAAGGTAGGCCTCCAGCACTTCGCGGTTGTTCTGGATTTCTTCGGGCTTGCCGACTGCGAGCACTTTGCCTTCCACCATGCAAACGATGCGGTGACAGAGCTTCATGACGAAGTCCATGTTGTGTTCGATCACGACAAAGCTGCCGCCCTGTTTTTTGTTCAGTTCGACCAGCAGCTCGCGCAGCCCGTCAACCAGCGAGGGATTGACGCCGGCGCAGGGCTCGTCGAGCAGCACCAGACGCGGCGCCGGCATGAAAGCCATGGCGATATCCACCAGCTTCTGCTGCCCGTACGACAGGCTGCCGGCGGGCAAATCGGCTACGTGCTTGAGCCGGAACATCTCGATCATTTCGTCGGCCCGCTCGCGCAGACCGTTGTCCGGCGGTGCAAACATGCGGCCCCAGAAGGTACCGTGAAATTCCTGCGCTGCGGCAATCAGGTTGTCGCGCAGCGACAGCTTGCCGAACACCTGCAGGTTCTGGAAGGTACGGCCGATTCCAAGGCGCGACATTTCCAGCGGCGAGTTGCCGGAGATGTCCACGCCTTCAAACTCGACGCGACCACTGTCCGGCTTGATCTGGCCGAGAATCGAATTGAACAGCGTCGTCTTGCCGCTGCCATTGGGACCGATCACGCCAAGAATTTCACCAGGCTCGACGTTGAAGCTGACACCGCTGACCGCCTGGATGGCGCCGTAGCTCTTCTTGATGTCATGAACTGAAAGGATGCTCATGCTGCCTCCACCGTGCCTTTGCCGGCTGCCGCTGCAGCGCGTTCCGACAGCTCTTTCTGCTTCGCCTCCCGCTTGGCCTTGCGCAGCAGCAGCGCTTCGCGCAACGAAAGCAGTCCGCCCGGCAGCCAGATCATCATGATGACGGCCGCGAAGCCAAACACGGCGAGATACCAGTCCTTCAGGAAGCGCAAATACTCGGGCAGCAGCAGTGCGATCGCGGCACCGAGCACTGGCCCGTAGAAGCGTCCGGAGCCACCCACGACCACCATCATCAGGAACAGGAGCGAGTTGGCAATGCCGAACGGTGCCGGTTCGATGAAGTTCACCAGCGGCGCGAACAGCGCCCCGGCGATACCGGCATAGGCGGCGCCGATCGCGAACGACATCAGCGTGTAGGCGGTGATATTCACGCCCGTACTTTCCGCGCGAATCGGGTTGTCGCGCAACGCCGCGAACGCCCGTCCCCACGGCGAGCGCAGCAGCGCAGCCAGCACGGCACCAGCGACCAGCGTGATCAGCAGCACCAGAAAGTAGAACGCCAGATTGCCTTCAAAGGAAAAACCGAAAAGCTCCGGGCGCTTGATGTTCTGGATGCCGAAGGTACCGCCAGTCAGCCATTCTTCGTTGCGGAAGAACAGCACCAGCAACAGATTGAAGCCCAGTGTCGCAAAGCCCAGATAGTGCAATTGCACGCGCAATGCCGGGAAACCGATGACCAGCCCGAGCACGAAGCAAAGCACAATCGCGACCGGACTGGCAAGCCAGAACGAGAAGCCCGCCTTCATCATGATGGCGACGGTATACGCCCCCACTCCCATGAATCCGGCATGGCAAAGCGACTTGAGGCCGGCGTAGCCGACAGTCAGGTTGAGCCCCATTGCAGCGATGATGTAGACAAGCCACAGCGTCAACAGATAGAGCCCGTAGGTTTTGAGCAGCGCAGGGGCGATCGCCAGTGCGGCGACGGCAACCGTGAGAAAGGCCAGATGCTGTTTTGACATCGTCAGACCTTCCTTTCCTGCGGTGTACCAAGCAAACCGTCCGGCTTGACCAGGATCACGGCGAGAAACAGCAACAGCGCGACACCATCCTTGTACGCTGGCGTGATGTAGGCGCCCGCCAGATTTTCGAGCACACCGACCAGCACACCGCCCAGCAGTGCACCGCGCGAATTGTTGAAGCCGCCGATGATCGCCGCGAAGAACGCCTTCAGGCCGATGTTGTCACCCATATCGAACTTGGCGAGATAGGTCGGCGTAATCAGCAGCGCCGTCACGCACACCAGAATGGCGTTGATCGCAAACGTATAGAAAATCATCCGCTTGACGTTGATGCCTAGCGCTTCGGCGGAGAAGGTGTTCTGCGCCACCGCCTGCATGGCACGACCGGTAATCGTCCGGTTCAGGAACGTCTGCAGGCCGACCACCATCAGCCCGGCAAACACCAGCGCTCCGACGTCGGCATACGACACGGTGACGCCTGCCAGCTTGAACACTTCATCGCCAAAGATGCTCGGAAATGGATGCGGCTCGGCGCTGTAACCCGCCTTGACCAGCGACTTGAGGCCAATCGACAGACCCAGGGTCGCCACCACAACAGCCACGACACCGCTGCCGCGCATCGGGTCAACAATCCAGCGTTTGAACGCGGCACCGAGCACCACGACCGACAGCGCGACCGCGACGATGAACGACGCCCACAGCGGCAGACCGAACGACATGCCAATCAGCATGGCAAACGCTGGCAGCATGACGAACTCGCCCTGCGCAAAATTGATGGTGCCAGCGGCCTGCCAGAGCAGCGTGAAGCCGAGGGCGGCCATCGCATAGATCGCCCCCGTGGCCACGCCGCTCAGCAGGAGCTGCATGAAATCAGTCATGTAAATCCTCCTTGGTGTTCTTAGTGGCTGCCACGAACCAGTGTCCGCGGCAGACTGCGCCGTTCGCTCTGCGCCGCCACCCACATGGCGGCATCTCGCGCGCGCTGCGCCACGATGTCGACGGGCATCTGCAGGTAGTCGTCGTTGAAGACTTCAAAACTCCAGTCGCCGCGGTAGCCGGAACGATCAATCATGCGGATCATGCGTGACAGCTCTGCGCTGTGCACTCCTTCGCCGGGGAACACACGCAGGTGGCGCGCCGTCTCGATGCGTTCTTCCGGCGTGCGAACGGCCTTCCACAGAAAATCCGACAACTGCACGAAGGCGATACGTTCGCCCGGAATGGTGGCCAGCGCATCGAAATTGGTGCCATTGAGGCCGCAGTTGGCCAACACATGAAAGGCGTCGATGCAGACACCGAGATTGGCGCGATCAGCACGCTGCACAATCTCCCAGGACAACTCGAAGTCGCTGACGTGACGGCCCCACGACAGCGCTTCATAGCCGACCCGGATGCCGAGCGGCGTCGCCAGCATGGCAACCTTGCGCAGGTCGGCGGCGATGTGGTCAACGTCGCCCGAAGCATGGGCAGAAGTGGATGAGCAAATCAGCAAACGCTCGGCGCCGACGGCCTCGCACAGCTTGAGCATGGTCTTGACCGTTTCCACCTTGTAGCGGTGCAACGGCCCGGACAGGCCTTCGTAGTCACGCATCACCTGGATGCCATTGACGCGCAAACCGGAGAGCCGCACCTCGTTGAGCGCCGCCTCGTAACCATCGGGATGGCCCGCCAGATCCTTCGCCCACAGCGTGATCTGGCTGAAGCCCGCTGCGTTCGCTGCATCAAGCTTGCTTTCCAGCGAGCCCGGCAGGGTGATGGTGTCCATGGAGAAGTCGCCGAGATTCACGCGCTACTCCGTTGCGGGCAGATGGCTCTTGACGAACTCGAACGACGTCCCGCCCAGATAGGTGACGGCGCCACGATCACTGGTGTGCACCGAATCGCTCTCGACGAAATTGACGCCTCGCGCGCGCAACTGGCTGACCAGCTCCGTGATGTCAGGCGCACCAAAACCAACACGCGTGAGCTTTTCCTGCCACGCCAGCACGGCGGCCTGCTCCGGCGGTTCGACCAGCTGCAGATAGAACTGCAGACACGGGCTTTCCAGCAGCGTGCCTTTCGGCAGCACACCGAAATACTGCCCCTGGGGCAGCACCAGAAAGCCGAACAGTTCGCGGTAGAAGTCCACCCACTCGCGGGTACGGCCTTCCTCGATGGACTGCACGATGCCGAAGAAGTGCATACCGGCGATCGCCGGGTGCGCTTCGGCCGCTGACGGCAGCTTCTTGAAATCAACGTCGTAGATCGAAAATTCCTGATAGCGATCGACGAAATAGATGATGCTGTCACCGACCCCCGAAATGCCGGGAATGTTGAGTTCCATCGCACCGACGCGCGGCACGATTGGCCATGCGCCCTTTTCCACGCAGTGTTCGTACGCTGCAGCCGCATCGCGCACACGCAACGCGAAGGCCTTCAGACGTGGCGTCTGCGGTTCATCATCATCGCCGCCTGCGACACCGGCGACGGCCGGGTCGGCATTGACAATCACATTCATGCCGCCGGCGCGGTAGAGCACGATCTCACGGCTGCGATGACGGGCCACGGCAACGAAACCCAACTTTTCGAGCGCAGCGCCAAAGCTCTGCGGTTCATGTGTTGCGTATTCGACGTACTCAATGCCCGCTACGCCCAGAGGGTTGGCCGGGGGAGTCGTGCCGCTCTTTTGTTTGCTGACAGTTTCAGTCATTGCATGGATACCCTGTCATTTGTGCCTGTGCCAATTTTTCGAAGGGCAGCTGGCGAAGCTCATTTCGCCCCCTGCTACGCATTTGTTAAGCTTGCGATCTTGTTATTTTTTGTGCGATTAACGAACAAGTGTGCGATAATAGAACACAGTACTTGATTTGAGTCAAGCGAAAGTTCCTGTCAGGCAGCGTCGCCGAGGCGCAAGACGGCAGACGCGCAGGATTCATTCGCCTCATTTGTTATCGGAAAGACGTGAAGAGCCCATCACCCAGCACAGACTCGCACGAACATCCGGCGACGCCGTCAACGACGGTTAGTCTGGAAGTCTCGCGTGCCGACATGATCGACGGCCTGCGCAAGGGGCTGGAGGTGATCTGCGCGTTCGACGACACCACGCCAAAGCTCACACAGAGCGAGCTCGCGCAACGGCTGGACCTGAGCCGTGCTGCCGCGCGGCGCTATCTGATGACACTCAGTGCGCTTGGCTACATGGCCACCGATGGCAAGGCTTTCTGGCTGACGCCGAAGGTGATGCGGCTGGGGCACTCCTATCTGGCGTCGGCCCGGCTGCCGCGTACGGTGATGCCGGTGCTGCAGACGCTCACCAACACCATCGGCGAATCGACCAATCTGGCAGTTCTGGAGGACGCGGATGCGGTCTACATCGGTCGCGTCAGCGCGCCGAAGCTGCTCTCCACGCTAATCGAGCCTGGCACCCGCCTGCCCGCGCACACGTCGGCCGCCGGCCGTTTGCTGCTGAGCTATCTGCCGCCGGACGATCTGGAACGCTGGCTGGCGCGCACGCCACTCGGCGCCTTCACGCCATTCACCGTGACTGACAAGGAAGCACTGCGCCGCGAGCTGACTAAAGTCCGCAAACAGGGGTATTGCGTCACCGAAGGTCAGTTTGAGCTTGGACTGCGCGGTGTTGCTGTACCGTTGATTGACAGCACAGGTGCGGCGGTCGGTGCTATCAGCGCGTCAATGGCGATTTCGTCGATGACGCCAGCGGTGTCAGTGCGGCGCTGCGTACCGCCGCTCAAGGCTGCGGCGGAGCAGTTGCGTAGCCGGCTCTAGCCCACGTTGTCAGCCGCCGCAGCCTCAGGCGTCCGCCACGGCGCTACGCGTCTGCAGGAACTCAAGCAGGCGGTCTTCGGCAACGCTGCGATACAGGTAGGCCTCGCCCAGGCGCTTCAGCAACACCAGCGTCACGGCGCCACCTTCGTTCTTCTTGTCGCGCTGCATGTGCGCGATCAGCTTGCGCGGATCACACTCGGGCAGCGCGATCGGCAGTCTCACTGCAGTGAACAAAGCCCGGACGCGGGTCACATCCGCTGTCGAAATGTGCCCCAGCTCCTGCGACAACTCGGCTGCCAGCACGCAGCCGGCCGCCACTGCCTCGCCGTGCATCCAGGCGCCGTAACCCATTTCCGTTTCGATGGCGTGACCGAAGGTGTGGCCCAGATTGAGCAGAGCACGAATACCCAGCGTCTCGCGCTCGTCGCGCTTCACGACGTCGGCCTTGATGCGGCAGGAATGGGCGATCACCCGCGCCAGGGTATCGTCATCGCGGGTGATGAGCTTGTCGACGTCGCGCTCCAGCTCCGCCAGATGCGGTGCGTCGAAGATCAGCGCATGCTTGATGATCTCGGCAAGACCAGAGGCGTATTCACGTGGCGGCAGGCTTTTCAGGGCGGCAGTGTCGGACAACACCGCCTGCGGCTGATAGAAAGCACCGATCATGTTTTTGCCCAGTGGATGGTTGATCGCCGTCTTGCCACCCACCGACGAATCCACCTGCGCCAGCAGCGTGGTAGGCATCTGCACGAAGGGAATGCCGCGCTGGTACGTCGCAGCGGCATAGCCGGCAACGTCACCGATGACGCCGCCGCCGAGCGCGAGAATGGTCGTCTTGCGGTCGCACTTCGCTGCCAGCATGACGGAATAGATGGTGTCCAGCGATTCCGCCGTCTTGAAGGCCTCGCCGTCCGGAAGAATGATCTCCACCACCTGCTTGCCCAGCGCGCGCGCCGAATCGCTCACCCGCTTCAGGAACAGTGGCGCCAGCGTCTCGTTGGTGACGACGGCGACCGTGGTGCCGGAGATGAACGGTTTCAGGGCGTCGGCGCTGCCCATCAGATGCGGGCCAATGTGAATCGGATACGGACGATCAGCGAGCGAGACCTGGACTGTTTGCATGGAAGCGATTCGGACGGGTGGTTACCGGAATTGAAGGGGAACGGCAGGCGAATTTGGCTATCAGCTTTTTCACCGAATCCTTATTCGACAAGGGCTTAAGCCAAAAATAACGTGAAATCGACTTTTGCCAATATTTGCGCTGAGGCCGCATCCTGACGTCATTCTATGAAAAAGCCGCCTTGTCCAGCGATCAGCCAGAAGCATACCGAAGACAGCGTCCGACAATTCATACGCAGCGCAACGCTTGCCTGACGCTCGCTTCCGCGGTAGCGTTGCGCCCCTCCCGCCTGACTCCGTGCTGCAACGTCGGCGCCGAACAAAAACAGGAAATAAACTGCCATGAAAACCGTCGCCAACGTCATCGTCGCACTGGTTGCGCTGATCCACATCTACATCGTCTACCTCGAGATGTTCCTGTGGACCACACCGAAAGGGCAAAAGGCCTTCGGCATCACTGCCGACTTCGCACAGCAGTCGAAGGCGCTTGCCGCCAATCAGGGGCTGTACAACGGCTTTCTCGCGGCTGGGCTGATCTGGGGTCTGATCAAGGGCGACGCAGCGGGCTACGAGATCAAGCTGTTCTTTCTCGCCTGCGTGCTGGTCGCTGGCCTCTACGGCGCGGCTACGGCGACCAAAAAGATCCTCTATATCCAGGCCCTGCCGGCACTGCTTGGCATTGCGGCGTTGCTGCTGGCATAGCCGACATACTCTGCCCTCCGACGTTGGCGACGCGGCCGCCCGGGCCGCTTTGCCGCTAATCGCAGTTCGGCGGGAATGGCCTGGCTGGCGCGCGACAACATCGCCAGTTGTGCATCCACCAACGCCCGCCACGCCAGGCGCAATTGCCGGTCATCGCTGATGGCTGGCGGTTGCCACCCGGTGGCACACCAAGGGTCAGGCGCCTTCATTGAGGCCTCCCCACTTGACGTGGCGCGTCAGCAACATCACCCCTGCAAGCACCGCGAACACCAGCAGCGAGCCGGCCAGCAGTGCATGCTGCTCCGACTGCAGCACCATATACAAAACGCAGTAGAGCACCGCAAGCCCCGCCGACATCGGTAGCGCTCGCTGCCAGCCGCCCAGGACTGCCTTCGCATACACCGTCAGCAGGGCCACGCAGGCCACAGCCGCTGTCACATACGCCTTGATGAAGGCGATGTGCTCGGACAAACTCAATAGCAGCAGGAAGAACACGGCCATCGCCGCACCGATCAGCAAATACTGCACCGGATGCACGGCCTGCCCCTTCAACACCTCCAGCAGCACAATGCCGGCAAAGGTGAGAACGATGAAGAGAATGCCGTACTTCGTTGCGCGGTCCGACAGTGACGCCGGATTGACCGGGTCAATGAAGTCCACGCCGAAGGATTGCAGACATCCCTTCGTCGACGAGCGCGTCTGCGCACAGCCTGCCGCGCTGCTGCCGAGCTGCGAGCGGGCCTGAGCGGCGAGCGAAGAGACGCTCCAGCGCGCGTCAAATCCCTGCGCCGATACGGTTCGCGTCAAGGGTAGAAATTCACCACCAAATGAAGGGTGCGGCCAGTCCGATTTCAGTGTGACCGTGTTGTCCACCGCCAGGGGAACAAAGCCGACTGATTCGATACCGACCAGATCCACGACAAGGCGCAAGCGCAGCGGTGCATCCAGCGCACTTTCAGCCACCGGCAGCTTCGCCTCAAACCCCCGGTTGAAAGTTCCACCATTTGTGCTGGGTTTGACCTCAAGATCACCATTGGGGCCACGCAGCCGAACCGCCCGGATACCGCGCGGATCGGTGACCGTGAACTCGATCAGCGGCGCATCGCAGCGAACGGCAACAGCGGGTGCTTTCAGCGGCAAGACTGCCAGATCCCTTGCGGTCTTCCAGTCCACCACTTCTTCAGCGTTCAATGCGTACGAATTCACCTTGTAGAGCCCGCGGTAGCGCGGTTCGATCTTGCTCTCTGTCGTCCATGAGGATGACTGTGGCAGCGAGCGGAGAACGGTCCGCACTTCGCTGCGCTCCACCGTCTTTTCCTTGTCCTTTATCACCGTGGCCTCGAAAGTCTCGACGCACCGGCGGGTCAGCACCATCCCGGCCAGTGTTTGTGCGCCAGCGAGGCTGCCTTCGATACTTGCCGCCGCCTGCGCCCGATACGCCACGCGCTCGTTGGCCAGTCCGCCGATCATCGACAAACCCATCATCAACACCAGTAACACCGCCGCCAGTGAAACCGCCTTCACCAGCAATGAGAACCGCCGCATCGTTGCACTCCATTCGTTGGAAACAGAGCGCAATATCAGCCGCGAATGTGCGCAGAAAATGAAGCGTGTGAAGTCTGTGTGAAGTACGTGCTTCGAGCGGAGGTCGCCCAACGGCAATCCACTGCCAAGTGCCGGGGAAGGTGTTCTAGATGCCAGTACCCGATGGAATCGACAATCGCACGATCGTCGGCGCGCTGGTGCACTCGACGCGCAAGTCACCGCCGTGCAGCAGCGCGACCTGCCGGGCAATTGCGAGCCCCAGTCCGCTGCCCTTGGGGCGCCCATCCGGACGTGGCGTCGAGATGAATCGCTCACCGATCCGCTCCTGCACGAAGGGCGCAAACCCGGGACCATCGTCACCGACGTCAATGCAAACGGTGGTTCCGACTGTACTGGCTGTCAACCGCACCAGGCCGCCGCACGGTGAAAATTCGATTGCGTTGTGCAGCAGGTTATCCACCGCGAGCTGCAGGCTCTCGCGGTCACCCATCACGTCGGCCGATGAATCATCACAGACCACCTGCACGCCGGCCTGATCGGCGTGCGCCGCGCAGTGAGCACGCGCTTGATCGAACAACGCTGAAAGATTGATGCGCGCTAGCTGCGCCGGTGCAGCCAACTGCTCAAGTTTCGAGAGCTCCAGCAGACGCTCTACCGTGGAATGCATGCGCTCGCTCTGCGACACCACGTTGTCCGCGAAATGAACGCGATCCGCATCACTCATCGGCTCGCGCAGCAGTTCGCCCGCGCCTCGTATGGCAGCGATGGGGGACTTCAGTTCGTGCGTCAGCGCACGGACCGTGTTCTCGACGTAGCGCTGCCCTTCCAGACGCTCGCGCATCGCGCCCATTGACCGCGCCAGTTTGCCCAGCTCGCCCGGCAAGGCCGGCACGGCCGAGCGGCGCCCGGCATCCACCGCGTCGGCATAACGCGCCAGACGGCGTACGCCGCTCACAATCCAGAGCGTTGCTGCTACGCCCACAATCAGGGAGAGCGCAAGCAGCCAGGCGCCGCCAGCAAGAATCTTTCGTTCCGCTCGCTCAACGAACGGCGCGACCGTGCTGGTCGCCTTGGCCAGGCTCAGCACGCCTATTGTCCTGCCATCGCGTACGATCGGCGCCGCAACGTGAAACACCGACGTATCGACGTCGTTCACCGTCGCCGTGCTGGTGCGGGCGCCATACTGGCCTCTGAGCGTCAGCAGAATGTCGCGCCACCTTGAAAAGTCCTGCCCAACTGCGCGGTTCTCCGAGTCAAACTGCACGACGCCCTGGCCGTCGGTGACATAGACGCGAAAGTCCACGCTCTCCTTGCGGAAGCCGTGGACCTGCGCTTCCGGGTTGCGGGCGTTGTAGGCCTTCAGTGCCCGTGCGAAGTCACCGCTGTTGATCGTTCCCTTCGCCAGTTCGGGCGCTGCCAGCTCCGCGAGCATGTGTGCCGAGTCGATCATCATGTCTTCCATGACCTCCGCGACCGACGGCTTGATTTCGTTCACGAACACCGTCAGCACAAAGAACGCGGCCAATCCGATGATGGCAAAAACCGCAAACAGCAGACGGATGCCCAAGTGCATGATTGATCAGTCGGTAATGCTGTACCCGAGGCCCCGATGCGTCGTGATCGGGTCGAGGTCAATGCGCAAGGCCTTGAGCTTCGCACGTAAAGTCTTGATGTGGGTATCCACAGTACGATCACCACTTTCTGCATCCGTCCCCCATGCTGCATCAAGCAGCATGTCACGCGAGCAGATTCGGCCCGGCCGCTCAAGCAGTGTCCGCAGTAGCAAATATTCGCGGCGCGTCAGGTTGAGCACCTCGCCAGCAAACAGGACCCGTTGCCCTGGGGCATCAACAACGAACCGAGCTGGGGCTGGCGGCGGCGGTACCGCTGAAGACACCCGTCGCAACACCGTGCGCACCCGCAGGCTCACCTCGCGTGGACTAAACGGTTTGACCACGTAATCGTCGGCCCCCAGCTCCAGCCCAACCACGCGATCAACCTCCTCGCTGCGCGCCGTAAGCAGGATGATCGGCAGGTCACTCCTCCCGGGCGTCGCACGAATTTCGCGGCACAGGTCAAAACCGGTGCCATCCGGCAAACCAACGTCGAGGATCACCAGCGCTGGTGCCGCTCCCGCACCACTGAGCTCGCGTCGGGCGTCCGCCAGCAGTCGCACATGCACCGGCGTAAAGCCATCGGTGCGCAGGGCGTAGGCCAGCGTCTCGGCGATCGCGTCCTCATCCTCGACGATGAGGATGCGTGGCTTGTCCGTAATGTCGTGGGTAGAAATACGCGGTTTCGGTTGCAAAGGATCTGGCCTGAGCATATGCCATCGGTTGCTTCCGTTCGCCGCCGGCGGCAAGGCCAACGTATATCAAGCACCTACCCGCAGCGGTACACATCGGCGGATGTCGCCGCCCTGCCCGCGCTCATGCGTGAGTGATCCACGACCGGTACGCGGGCGCTTCGAGATGTGGCAGCGTGTTGTAGGTGATGAGCGCGTGCCGCTTCGGTGTGACTGCGAATTCGGTCACTGCACTGTTGCGCATGCGCATGTTGAGATCGATGGTGGTCTCCGGCGTCGTACCCAGCACCAGCCCGACCGCAGTCGAAATCGGCCCACCGCTGGACACGATCAGTACGTCAACATCAGCGTGTTCAGCGCGAACGTGGTCGATGGCGTCCTGCACGCCGGCACGGAACGCCGCATAGCTGATCATGCCCTCGGGCGCGGTACGCCCCTGCATCCATGCTGCAATGCCTTCCCGCAGCAGGCGAAAATGTGCGCGCACGCCATCTGGTGTCGTCGGCCGCTGCAGCGGCTCGGGATGGATGGCGCGGATGACCGCGTCGCCGTCGAACTCGTTGAGCCCGGGCAACTCCCGCGCCTCAACCGCTCCAAGTTGCATGCCCTCCGCGATACCGGCAAAGGTCTGCCGGTGCCGCTTCAGCGTACCGGTCAGCACCACGTCGAACTGCTGCCCCTGCTCGCGAAAGTGCTCCCCCAGACGAACGCTCTGACGCTGACCCAGTTCGCTCAGGTTGTCGTAGTCCGCAGCGCCGAATGACGCCTGACCGTGCCGTACAAGATACAGATTGCCCATGCTGACAATTGTCGCAAACAGCCCGACTGGCGATTAGAACGGGAATTCCAAAGCTTGCGCGGTGCGAATCCAGCGAATGACTCTGCGCCGGTCGCTAGCCGGCATTCGCCGCCTTGCTCGCAATAGCCGCAGCTGGCGACACAAATAGCGCCCGCTCTTCGGCCGCACGATCGAGTTTGCGTGCGATGTTGCCGCACACCAGATCGCACAGCTCATAGATCGACGTGTCGGCAATCCGGTAGTAGGCACTATTGCCGCGGCTCTCGCGGGCGACCAGACCATGCTGCGTCAACAGGCTCAGGTGCCGGGAAATATTGGCGGAGGTGTAGCCGCAAAGCTCGGCCAGTTCGCCGACATTGCGCTCCTTCTCACGCAGCAGATTCAGGATTTGCAGGCGGGTTGGCTCTGACAGAGCCTGAAAGTAGGCCGCTACCTGAGTGAGCGCTTCGGGAGGGAGTCCATTCATTGCCGGGCACGGAGCTGGGTTCAAAGTCACGATGTTGCCTCAAGACGTCTTGATCGACAAATATTTGACCAATCTCACAATTACGCACTTGACTATTTAACTACTTGCGCAAATAATACATCAAACTTCACGATGTGAACACCGCCATGAAGATGTTTCGCTCATTTCGCCAATTTCGACTTTCGCTCCCGCCGCACCGTGGCCAGTCGCGGCGCGTCATCGCGTTCGTGCTTGTGGGGCTAACTGCGGAGATTGCCATTACATCAGCGTCGCTCGCGCAGTCCAGCGGAGGTGCCCCGGCGAAATCGAATTCGGAAGCGAGTACCGCCTCGATGCTGCCAACCGTCGTGGCGCGTGGCGCGACCAACGGCGAACAGGCTGCGTATGACGGGGTGGTTGAGGCCGTACGTCAGACAGTGATCGCCGCGCAGGTGCCTGGCGCCATCGTGCAACTGGACGTCAAGGCGGGCGACCGCGTGAAGGCAGGTCAAGTCCTGCTGCGTATCGACGCCCGTGCTGCTGATCAAGCGGCGGTCGCCAGCGAGGCGCAGGTGCAGGCTGCGCGCGCGTCGCTGGATGTAGCGAAGGCGGACCTTGCGCGCCAGCAGCAACTCTTTCAGAAGAACTACATCAGTCCGGCTGCTCTGGAGCGTGCGCAGGCACAGTTCAAGGCCACCGAAGCGCAGGTCAACGCGCAGTTGGCGCAGGCAGGTGCTGCCCGCACGCAAACCGGTTTCCACGTGGTCCGCGCGCCCTATGCGGGTGTGGTGTCGGAGGTGCCAGTCACGCTCGGTGACATGGCGATGCCAGGGCGCTCTCTGGTCACGATCTACGACCCGACCGCGCTGCGAGTCACTGCTGCGGTGCCACAAACCGCCCTGAACGGTTTGCCCACGGGCAGCGCGCCTGCGGCCAAAGCCGAGCTCCCCGGCCTGCCGGCAGCAGCGCAATGGCCCGCAACGGTGCGCACACAGGTGTTGCCAACCGTGGACGCCAGCACACATACCTCACAAGTGCGCCTCGACCTGTCGGGCGATCTCGTCGGCGTTACGCCTGGCATGTTCGCCCGCGTCTGGATTGCCAGCAAGAGTGCCGCTGCGGCCGCCCGAATCTCCGTGCCAGCAAGCGCCATCGTGCGTCGCAGCGAATTGACCAGTCTCTACGTGCTGAGCAGCAGCAACCAGCCGCTGCTGCGCCAGGTACGACTCGGCCGCAGCGAGGGCGACAAGGTTGAGGTGCTCTCCGGACTCAGCGATGGCGAGCGCGTGGTCACCGAGCCGCAGCTCGCGGCGCGCATTCGCTGATCTGGAGCACACCCATGTCGCAAGTGACTTCAACCCGAACAGACAGCGCGGCACCGATGGGGATGTCGGGTCGTATCGCCGCGTTCTTCCAGAGTGCACAGATCACGCCACTCCTCGCGCTGGTCGCCTTGCTGCTCGGTGTCTTTGCCGTGCTCGTCACCCCGCGGGAAGAAGAGCCGCAGATCAACGTCACCATGGCCAATGTGCTGATCCCGTTTCCCGGCGCGGCAGTGCGGGACGTGGAGCAGATGGTCGCCGGCCCGGCCGAGCAGGTGCTGGCGCAGATTTCGGGCGTCGAGCACGTGATGTCGATCTCGCGACCTGGCCTCGCGGTGATCACAGTGCAATTCAAGGTAGGGGTTGGGCGCACCGAGGCGCTGGTACGACTGTACGACACCGTGAATTCGAACGCTGACTGGCTGCCGAAGGGTCTGGGCGTGCTCGACCCGATCATCAAGCCGAAAGGCATCGATGACGTACCGATTGTCACGCTGACACTGTTCAGCAAAACAGCCGACACGGGCGCCTTCGATCTGGAACGCGTGGCGCACAGCATTGAGACGGACATCAAACGGGTGAACGGCACCCGTGAGGTGGTGACAGTGGGTGGTCCTGGACGCGCCATAGTGGTCGAAATCGACCCAACGCGCATGGCCGCCGTCGGCGTGACGGTAGGCGACTTGCGCAACACGCTGCAATCGGCCAACCTGGGCTTGCCGGTGGGTGACCTGCTCAGTGGCAACAAGGCGGTGGCCGTCGAATCGGGTCCGTTCCTGCGGCAGGCCAGCGAAGTCGGTGATCTGGTGGTCACGGCGCGTGCCGGCAAACCGGTGTTTCTGCGCGACGTGGCAAGCATTCGCGACGGCGCACTACCAGCCAGCCGCTATGTCTGGCACGGCACGGCAGACAAGGATGGCAAGCCGGGCGCCGAATATCCCGCTGTGACCGTGAGTGTCACCAAGAAGCCCGGCGAGAACGCCATCGACGTCGCCAACGCCGTGATGAAGCGCGTGGAGAGCTTGCGCAACACGGTGATCCCGGCGGATGTCGAAGTCGCCGAGACACGCAACTACGGCGCCACCGCCAACGACAAGGCGCAGAAGCTGATCCAGAAACTGCTGTTCGCGACGATCTCGGTGGTCGCGCTGGTGTTCTTTGCTCTCGGCCGCCGCGAAGCCGCCATTGTTGGCGCAGCGGTGATCCTGACGCTGACCGCCACGCTGTTCGCCTCGTGGGCGTGGGGCTTCACATTGAACCGGGTGTCGCTGTTCGCGCTGATTTTCTCGATCGGCATCCTGGTCGATGACGCGATCGTGGTGGTGGAAAACATCCACCGCCACCAGCAACTGCACCCCGGCAAAACACTCGCACAGATCATCCCCGGTGCTGTCGATGAGGTGGGCGGCCCGACCATCCTTGCCACGCTCACCGTTATTGCAGCGCTGCTGCCGATGGCCTTTGTGTCGGGGCTGATGGGGCCGTACATGAGCCCGATCCCCATTAACGCCAGCATGGGCATGCTGCTCTCGCTCGCGATTGCGTTCGTAGTGACGCCGTGGCTCGCCAGACTATGGATGAAAGCGACGGGACACACGTCCACCGGCTCGCACGCGGCTGGGCATGGCCTGGCCGCAAAGCTGGCACCGCTGTTCGAGCGCGTGTTCCGCCCGCTGCTGGACGCGAAGCGCGGCGGCCGCAATCGCAAACTGCTCGCACTGGGCGTGGCGGGTCTCATCGCGCTTTCGGTGCTGCTGCCGGTGCTGGGGCTGGTGCAACTCAAGATGCTACCCTTCGACAACAAGAGCGAGTTCCAGGTCGTCGTCGACATGCCAGCCGGCACCCCCGTCGAGCAGACTGCCGCCGTGATGCATGAGCTGGGCGCCTATCTGCGCACTGTGCCCGAAGTCACCGACTATCAGGCCTATGCCGGCACATCGGCACCGATCAACTTCAACGGCCTCGTACGCCAGTATTACCTGCGTGCCGGCGGCGAAGTGGGCGACCTGCAGGTCAATCTGCTCGACAAACACGCGCGCAGCGAAAAGAGCCATGCCATCGCCACCCGAGTGCGTCTGCACCTGCAGAAGATCGCGGCCCGCTTTGGTGCCAACGTAAAGGTAGTGGAGGTACCGCCCGGCCCACCCGTGCTGGCGCCCATCGTGGCCGAGATTTATGGTCCCGAAGCCGACGGTCGGCGTAACGTGGCGAAAACAGTGCGTACGGTGTTCGAGAAAACCACCGGCGTGGTCGATGTTGACGACAGCAGCATCGCCAGCGCGCCGAAGAAGCTGCTGATCGTGGATCGTCGCAAGGCCGCCATGCTGGGCGTGCCGCAACAGGCCATCGTGACTACCCTGCGTGCCGGGCTCGCCGGCGAGGCCACGGCCTGGCTGCACGACGCCGGCAAATACCCGGCCGCCGCGACGTTGCAGCTCCCCGCTGAGCGCCACGGCGATCTCGATGCGCTGTTGCAGTTGGCGGTACGCAGCACGGAGGGCAAGCTCGTTGCCATTCGCGAGCTGGTCACCGTGAGCGACACCGAGCGCGAACAGCCGGTGTATCACAAGGACTTGCTGCCGGTGAATTTCGTGGTCGGTGACATGGCGGGCAAGCTCGATTCGCCGCTCTACGGCATGTTCAGCATGCGCAGCGAGATCGCGGCGATCCAGGCGCCCAATGGCGGCGGACTGGTCGAATACTTCATCAAACCGCCTGCCGAGGCTTATCGCGACTACGCGATCAAATGGGACGGCGAGTGGCAGATCACTTTCGAGACATTCCGCGACATGGGCGCAGCCTATGCGGTCGGCCTGATCCTCATCTATCTGCTGGTGGTAGCGCAGTTTGGTTCGTACCTGACGCCGCTGATCATCATGGCACCGATTCCGCTCACCATCATTGGTGTCATGCCCGGCCACGCACTGCTTGGTTCGCAGTACACCGCGACCAGCATGATCGGCATGATCGCGCTGGCAGGCATCATCGTGCGCAACTCAATCCTGCTGGTGGACTTCATCAATCTGCAGGTGCGCGCCGGTGTGGCTTTTGCCGACGCCATCGTGCATTCGGCGATCACCCGCGCGCAGCCAATCATGTTGACCGGCGTGGCAGCGATGCTGGGCGCGTTCTTCATTCTCGATGACCCGATCTTCAACGGCCTCGCGATCTCACTGATCTTCGGAATATTTGTCTCGACCATCCTTACGCTGGTCGTCATCCCGATCCTCTACTACGTGGCCTACCGCAATCGCCTGTCGGCAATCACCGGCGGCGCGCTATCCGTTTCCGATTCGTCCCCGCAAACCGCTTAAGGAGTAATCCCATGACCTCATGGCAAGTTGTTCGTTTCATTGCAGGCACCTTCATCCTGCTGTCGCTGGCACTCGGTATCCCGGGCAGCCCGATTTTTGTGAGCCAGTGGTGGCTTGCGTTTACCGCGTTCGTTGGTGCCAATCTGCTGCAGAGCGCACTCACCCGCTGGTGTCTGATGGAAAGCATCCTGCGCAAATTTGGTGTGAAGTCAGGCTGCTGAGCAGTCGCGCACAGAGCATCTTCATGCATCTCGTTTGCCCAAAATGCGCAGCCGTGAATCGTGTACCCGATGAGCGACTGGGTGACAACCCGGTTTGCGGTGTCTGCAAAACGCCTGTCGCCGCGCCAGCCCCGTTCGCGCTGACCGATCTCACTTTCGCTTCTTACATCAAACACACCGAACAGCCCGTCGTGGTTGACTTCTGGGCGAGCTGGTGCGGGCCGTGTCGCATGATGGCGCCGCAGTTCGAACTGGCTGCCAGACAGTTGCCAGGCGTTCGATTCGCGAAGGTCGATACCGACGCGGAGCCGCAAACGGCATCGGAGTGGGGCATCCGCAGCATTCCAACCGTCATCCTTTTCCACGACGGTCGCGAAATTTCGCGGCAAGCGGGCGCGATGCGCGCTGCCGAAATCATCCAATGGATCAACAAGTCGTTGCCAGGCCAAACATGAATTCGCGAAGAAAGGCGGATCAGATGCCAGCTCGGGCGACCTGACGTAGCCGCAGGGCTGCGGCGTACATCAATCAGAAGGAGGACTCAACATGGCTCACATTGTCATTCTCGGCGCCGGTACAGGCGGCATGCCAGCAGCCTACGAACTGCGCGCCGCACTTGATCGCAGTCACCGCATAACCGTGGTCAACGCGGTGGACTACTTCCAGTTCGTGCCGTCGAACCCGTGGGCCGCAGTCGGCTGGCGGCAGCGTGAAGCAATCACCTTTCCCATCCGGCCGTACCTGGAAAAGAAAGGCATCGAATTCGTCGCGCAGCGGGTTACGCGCATCGATGCCGAAGGGAATACGCTCCAGTTGCTTGACGGCAGCGTACTCGGCTACGACTATCTGGTGATCACGACTGGCCCCAAACTCTCATTCGACGAAGTGCCCGGCGCCGGCCCGGAAGGCCACACCCGTTCGATCTGCACCATCGACCACGCGGAGCAGACGTGGGCCGACTATCAGAAATTCCTCGACGCTCCCGGTCCAGCCATCATCGGTGCGATGCCAGGCGCATCGTGCTTCGGGCCGGCGTACGAGTTCGCATTCATTTTCAACAAGGACCTCCAGCGCAGAAAGTTGCGCAACAAGGTGCCGCTGACGTTTGTTACAGCGGAACCATACGTCGGGCACATGGGCCTGGGCGGCGTGGGGGACTCCAAGTCAATGCTAGAGAGTGACTTCCGCAACAACGACATCAAATGGATTGCCAACGCGCGCGTGACCAAAGTTGAAGACGGGAAGATGTTCGTCACCGAACTGGACGACGCCGGTCAGGTGAAAAAGGAACACGAGCTGCCATTCAAATTCAGCATGATGCTGCCGGCCTTCAAAGGTGTCGATGCCGTTGCCGCGGTGGAAGGGCTGTGCAATCCGCGTGGATTCGTGCTGATTGACGAACATCAGCGCAGCAAGAAGTATCGCAACATCTTCTCCGCCGGCGTCTGTGTAGCGATCCCTCCGGTCGAAGCGACACCGGTGCCGACCGGCGCGCCGAAGACGGGCTACATGATCGAAACCATGGTGACTGCAATCGTGCACAACATTGCGGCAGAACTGAGTGGCAAAGCAGCCGACGCCAAAGGCACCTGGAACGCGATCTGTCTGGCCGACATGGGCGACACCGGTGCCGCGTTCGTCGCGTTGCCGCAGATCCCGCCACGCAATGTCAACTGGTTCAAGAAGGGCAAATGGGTGCACCTGGCCAAGGTGGCCTTCGAAAAGTACTTCATGTACAAGATGAAGAATGGTTCCTCGGAGCCCGTTTACGAGAAATATGTGCTCAAGGCGCTCGGGATTGAGCGCCTGGAAGGCGAGCCGAAATCTGGCGCGCGATAACGCGGTGCGCGGCTAACGCAGTGGTGCCGCGTCCAGCCACCAAAGCCAGGCAGTGATGGTAGCGAAGGATGCAACGGTGGTCGCCAGCAGGGTTGCTGCACAAAAGCCCTGTTGACCGTGTCGCTGTGCCAGCACCGCGTAGATACTGAGCATCGGCACAGCGGCGTAGAGCACGGCAGCCTTGGCCAATAGTGGATCGGTCGCGGGAAGCAACAACAACGTGCCAGCCACCGCAAGTGGATGCAGCAGCAACTTGCCGATGACCACAATGGCGATATCGGTACGCTGCCCGTCCAGTTGCAGCCCGACCAGCGAGCCACCAATCACGAACAGGGCGACCGGACTGGAAGCAGTCGCCAGCAATCCAAGTGTTGACGAGGCAAACGATGGCAATGGGATGCTCAGCGCCGAGAACACGATGCCGGCGCCAATGCCGTAGATCATCGGATTGCGCACGAGCCCACGTAACGATTGCAGGAGCGCTTGTTGCCAGCGCTGCGTGTTACCGGAACCGCCCTCCGCATAGGCCAGCCCCCAGGGGATCGTGATAAGGTTTTCGATCAGCGTGCACAGTGCGAGCGCCACCCCCGCGACCGGCCCGAACACCTGGACCGCGATCGGGTAGCCGATGAACGCACTATTCGACGAGCAGGCTCCCATCGCCTGCATCCCGCTCATCGCCTTGATATTGCCCCGCCACAGCCGCGCAAGCAACAACACCGTGACGAACGCTGCCATCGAGCCTGCACCGTAGGCAACTAGATAACTGGCGTCAAACACTTCGCCCAGTCGCCGCTGTGCAAACGCGCGGAACAGCAGCGCCGGAATGCAAAAGTAGAGGACAAACCGACCCAGCGCCTGATTGTCAGTCTTCGACAGCAGCCCGGAACGAACGGCGAGATAGCCGATCGCCATCAGTACGAAGATCGGGGCGGTGACTGACAGTATGGCAACCATCAGTCACCAGCTCCTGCCGCCGGGCGCGACTGACGCGCACTCTGCAGCCTTTGCGGTCGCACCGCCCTGCTCACGCGTACTTGATCTGCGCGACGTTGCGCAGCGTGTCCGCCGTGGTCGTCGGAAATCCGAAGTATTCGAGATAGGCCGGGATCTGCTCGAACAGCATGTCGGTGCCAACCTGGACGCGGCAGCCACGTGCCTGTACGGCCGCGAGGAACGCTGTCGTTTCGGCGCGCATGACCACTTCACCGACAAACGTGGTTGATGCGATGCGCGACACGTCCATGGGGAGTGGATCACCGGGGTTCATTCCCATTGGCGTCGCGTTCAGCGCGATGTCAAAGCCAGCGGGATCATTGCTACCGGTTTGCACATCAAGCGCAGGGTAGTGCTGTCTCAGTCTCGCGGCCAACGCCTCCATCGAAACGGTATTCACGTCGAACAACGCAATGCGGGAGACGCCTGCGGCCGCGAACGATGCTGCAATCGCAGAGCCGACACCGCCGCTACCCACCACCAGCACGCTGGCACCTGCCACGGTGATGCCCTTGCGTTTGACACCGCGAACGAAGCCTTCGCCATCAAACATGTCGCCTTCGAGCCTGCCATCCGCGCCGATTCGCACCGCGTTGCACGACCCTGCGACCGAGACCGTTGGCGTGACGCGATCAACCAGATCCACCACAGCGACCTTGTGGGGCATCGTAATCAGCGCGCCACGGATATTGGTCAGCGAAAATACGGCTCGCAGGAAGGCAGGAAAGTCATCGGGCTTGCAGCCCATGGGGACGACGCAGGCGTTGACGCCAATGCTGTCAAAGTACGGGTTGTAAATCATCGGCGCCTTGAAGCTGTGCGTCGGGTAACCGATGTGAGCGATGAGTTCTGTGTTGCCGGTAATCATGGGATTGGGAATTATCGCGCGCCGTTCAAGCGTGCCGGGGCTATATGCGAACGAGTTGACCAGTCGCGGCCGCGAGAGTGATTGCCTCAGTCACGCGCAGATTCTGCAAGCCGTCACGGGCAGACACCAGCGGAGCCACTTCGCCCCTGACAACCGCGCCGAAATGCTCCATCTGCCGCTTCAGCGGGTCCTCTCGCACCATGCCCACGACGCCAACCTCGAACGGCTTCCACCATGAGCGATCCTCAGCGCGCGGATAGGTCTTCAGACGCATCGTCGGGACCGACAAAGTGCCGTCGGTGCCGCTAATCACATAGCAGTCCTCGTCCTCATACGTTGGGTACGCCTTGTTTTCCTGCGAGGTGTGCTCCCAGCTCCGCGCCGACGCCGCGACATCGGACAGCAGGAAACTGCCAAGCGCTCCGCTGGCAAATTGCAGGCTGATGGCGACGGTGTCCTCCACGGCAAAGCCGCGTAGGGCATGTGACTTGATCGCCTGCACCGCAGTCACTTCCCCGCACAGCATCCGCAGGTTGTGCACCTCGTGGATCATGTTGATAAGGATAGGTCCACCACCGACTTCGCGTCGCCAGGGTCCATCGTCAAAATAGTGATCGGGCTTGAAGAAGGTCGCGCTGCCCATCACACCCACAACACGGCCAAGCTGGCCCGATTGCACGACAGCGCATGCCTTGGCCATGATCGGACTGTGGGCCCGATGATGTCCGATCAGCAGGCGCGCGCCGCGCATGTCTGCCGCCGTGACCAGCGCTTCAGCCTCCGCGACCGTTGGCGCAATCGGCTTCTCAAGCAGGCAGGCGACTCCAGCTTCAATGCATTGCAACGCCTGTGGCACATGCAGTTGGTTCGGAGTGGCCAGAACGATGCCGTCGGGTCGCTTCTGTTGAAGCAAGTCTTCCAGCGTACGGTAAAGCGGGACGCCAGCGGCGTTGGCGATTGCATCAGCTTGAGGTGACGGGTCGACGACAGCAGTCAGTTCGACCGTTGCGCTCGCCTGAACGACATTGATATGGCTACGGCCAATCAGACCAGCCCCCGCAACCGCAATACGTGTCTTGCTCATGATTCTTCCGGGCATTGAACGCTAGCCAAAATCGGCCCGCGCACCAGCTCTGGGGCGGCACTCAACCCCTTCAAGCGTGACTGCCTGAGCGGCGAACACCGCATGCAGAGCCCTCTGCAATCAGGCAGAGGGACCGCTTGTACAAAGGCTTACTTGCGCATCTTCGCCAGTTCAGCGTTCATTTCATTGACCAGCGGCTCACCCACGTTGGCGGTGAACTGGGCGATCACCGGCTTCATCTTCTCGCGCAGCTTGGCAACTTCGGCCGGGCCAAACGAAGTGACGGTCATGCCGTTCTTCTTCAGCAGCTCAAGATTGCCTGCAACCTGTGCCCGCGACTCTTTGCGCTGCACCAGTGCGGACTCGTGCGCGGCGTCATCGAGAATCTTCTTCTCCGCTGAAGACAGGGTGTCCCAAACCTTCTTGCTGAACAGCACGGACTGCGGGTTGTACTGATGGTTGGTGATGGCCATAAACTTCTGGACCTCCCAGAACTTGTTGGCAGCGATCACACCAATCGGGTTCTCCTGACCATCGATTGCTTTCTGCTCGAGCCCGCCGTAAACCTCAGCGAACGGCATCGGCGTCGGGTTCGCACCCAGCGCCTTTACCCAGGCGACATTGATCGGGTTCGGGATCACACGCAGCTTCAGGCCTTCGATATCCTCGACCTTGTTGAGCGCCCGCTTGCTGTTGGTGATCTGACGATAACCCAGCTCCCAATAAGCAAGTCCGACAATACCCTTCGGCTCAAGCAGGGCATGCATCTTCTTGCCGATAGCACCGTCGACAACTGCATCAGACTCTTTCTCGTTGGCAAACAGGAACGGGAAGTCAAATATCGCCAGTTCCTTGGCTTCACTGGCGAGAATGCCGGTGTTCATTACCGCCAGTTCGACAGTGCCGCCCTTGAGCGATGACACCACCGCCTGATCCGTGCCCAAGGCGCTGTTGAAAAACAGGTTCACCTTCATCTTGCCGCCCGAGCGCTGACTGACCAGCTCAGCGAATTTCTTCATTCCTGGCGAGGCCGGGTGATTGCCTTCCGGGCCGGCGAGATGGAACTTGAATGCACGCTCCTTGATGTCTTGTGCCGATGCGGCAGCCATCGCGATCGCGGTGACGCCAAGCGCCACGGCCTTCAACAACATGTGTTTCATTGATTTCCTCCAGTGAGTTTGAGTAACGGGCAAAAATTAGTAACCGCAGATACGAAAAAATTAATAGAACCAGCGTGCCGGAACCATGACCAGTTGCGGGAAGGCGACCATCAGGAACATGATGACGAACTGCGCAATCATGAACGGCATGACGCCTTTCGTCACATCATCCATGCTGACTTTGCCAACGCCAGCCACCGCGTTGAGCACCGTACCTACCGGCGGCGTGACCAGACCAATCGCGTTATTGATAATGAACAGCACACCAAAGTAGACCGGGTCGATGCCGGCGGCTTTGACCACCGGCATCAGCACCGGCGTCAGCAGCAGGATGGTTGGTGTCATGTCCAGCGCTGTACCTACGATCATCGTTATCACCATGATCGCAACCATCAGCAGTTTGGGGTTGTCCATGAGTGGCCGCAGCAAATCAACCAGCTGTGCCGGCAGGTTGGCGACAGTGATCAGCCACGCCGAAACCATTGCCGCAGCAACCAGAAACATCACCACAGCGCAGGTCGTAGCTGCAGCAATAAACAACGGCACCAGCTGCCGGAAACTCAGCTCACGGTAGACAACGAGCGACACAAAGATCGCGTAGACAGCGGCGACCACCGCTGCTTCGGTGGGCGTGAAGATGCCAAACTTGAGACCAAAGACAATGATGAACGGCAGGACGAGTGCCCAGGTCGCCTCGCGAAAGGCCTTGAACACCTCGCTCCTGGATTGCCGCGGCGGCGGCGTGACTTTCTCCTTGCGAACCAGCCACCACCAGGTAACCCACAGCGCCAGCGCCAGCCAGATGCCCGGAACAATGCCAGCCATGAAGAGTTTGGATACGGACACATTCGCGGTCACACCGAAGATCACGAAGCCGATGCTTGGCGGAATGATCGGCGCAATGATGCCGGCTGACGCGATCAGCCCGGCGGATCGAGCGCGGTCATGGCCGGCCGCCACCATCATCGGCAGCAGCAGTGCCGTCAACGCTGCTGCATCGGCCACGGCCGACCCGGACAACGCCGCCATGATCACCGCTGCAACAATGGTGACGTAGCCCAGGCCACCCTTGACATGGCCAACCAGTGCCATCGCAAAGTTGACAATCCGGCGCGACAGGCCACCGGCATTCATCACCTCGCCGGCAAGCATGAAGAACGGCACCGCAAGCAGGGGAAAACTGTTGGCTCCTTCAATGACGTTCTGCGCGAGGATTTGCGCGTCGAACATGCCGAGATGCCACATCAGCGCGGCGCCGCAGAGCAACAGGGAGAATGCGATGGGCACACCCAGCGCCATTGCAAGTAGCAGCGAACCAACGAAAATTGCGATTGTCATGGCGCGCCCCTATTTGCCGGCGTTGGCGGGCGTATGCGGAGCTTCTTCTGACTCCTGCATCAGGACGAGATGGTCGTCGTCCAGTTTGCCGGTGACCAGTCGCCACAAATCGCTCAGCACGATGAGTGCCCCCAGGACGGCCATCACCATTCCCGCCGAGTAGAACCACGCCATCGACACCTCCATCACGGCGCTGGTTGACGACCAGTTGATGATCGTCTGATCGTAGGACCCCTTGAACAGCAACCACAGGCAATAGAGCATCAGCGCCAGCGCAATGCCCATGCAGATGCGCTTTCCGGCTGGCCCCAGACGCCCCACCAGCATGTCTGTGCCGAGGTGTGAGTTACTGCGCAACGCGACCACGGCGCCCAGAAAGGTCAACCATACGAACAGCCAGCGCGAAAGCTCTTCCGAGATCGTGAATCCGGAATTGAATGCGTAGCGCATGACTACGTTGCCGAAGACCAGCACAACCATGACCGCAAGCATTGCCGCGATGAGGTAGCCAATGGCTTTGCAGTAGCCGTCGATGACTCGTTCCAGCATCGTTCCTCCTTGTCGCCGTTACGTTGTGCTGCAGTTGACGGGCCTCCACCCCTGCGCTCACAACAAAATGTACCAAATGGTTAATTTTGGAATATATCAGCAGTTTCGGGCGTTGCAAAGCATGCTGATGACGGGCACCTGCCAGAGCATTTCATGATGGCGCAGCTCCGGCCTTACTTGCGAACAAACCGGACGATCATCTCAATAATGCTGTCGCGCCGAGCCGTGATGGTCTGCACGTTCTGCCAGTCAATCTGGAAAATGCAGCCGAACGTATGCTGGTTCGATACATTGAAAAAAGTCAACGCGGAAATGGAGGCGTGCAGGTCGACGGCGTCGATGCCAGACCGGAAACTGCCCTGCCTGACGCCGCGCTCGTAAAGCCGGCGGATGGTATCGATCACTGGAACATTGAGCTGCTGAATGGCTTTGCTCTCGGCGATGTACTTTCCGCGCTGGATATTCTCGTTGGCCACCAGCCGCACGTACCACTGGTTCTGCATGCAGCGGTCGAAAGCGCGCCCCACCAGCTTGCGCAGCGCATCTTCCGGCGTAAAGTCGTCCAGTCGCAACTCGGCTTCGGCCTCGCGCGTCTCGCGGTACGCCGCCTCTAAAACAGCAACGTAGAGCCCTTCTTTGCTGCCGAAGTAGTAGTAGATCATCCGCTTGCTGGTGCGGGTTGCGGCCGCGATCTCGTCGATCCGCGCACCGTCGAGTCCCTTCTCGGCGAATTCGGCCTTTGCTACGGCGAGGATTTCAGCCTTGGTGCGTTCCGGATCGTTGGTGCGGGTGCGCTCTCGTTGAGCCGCCGCCTTCGCCCCGGATTGCGCCGTGGAAGTCGCCGAATGCCGGGCGGTGCCACGGGCTCGGCCGGACCGCGTCGTTGTGGGCAGATTTTCGGAATGCGCAAAATGTACTGTTTCGTCCATTTTGCGAGTATAGGCCCAATATCGCGTTGGCGTCGCTATCTCGCAGCCAATGAAAAAGCCCGCTCAAGGCGGGCTTTTCATTATTCGATTTGGCTCCCCGACCTGGGCTCGAACCAGGGACCTACGGATTAACAGTCCGGCGCTCTACCGACTGAGCTATCGGGGAATCGAAGCTTTGAATTATAGCCATAAATCATCGAAGCCTGCAACTGAGCAGACACTTCGATCCAGCTATCGCACATCGTCGCGATCTTCAATCAGCGGCTGCGGCTTGCTCAGATGCGGCCAGGCGAGCTTGAGGTAATAAAACATTGACCACACCGTCAGACCGGCCGCCACCCAAAGCGCCACATTGCCGAGCAATGGCGTGGGAATGCCGGGGAAGAACGGCTCATACAGCAGCAGCGCGATCAACGCGGTGAGCTGTGCGGTCGTCTTCAGCTTGCCGACGGTATTCACGGCCACACTCTTCGCCTGCCCGATCTTTGCCATCCACTCGCGAAGTGCGGAGATTGCGATTTCACGACCGACAATGATGAACGCCAGCACGGCGTCGGCGCGCTTCATCTGTACCAGCAGCAGCAACGCTGCAGCGACCATCAACTTGTCCGCGACCGGATCGAGAAAAGCCCCGAAGGCGCTCGATTGCTTCAGCCGACGCGCCGCGAAACCATCCGCCCAATCAGTAATGGCTGCAATGGTGAAGATCCATGCCCCGGTCCAGTTCTGCTGCGTCGGCGTCAGCCAGTCATGCGGCAAGTAGTAGACGCCCACGAACGCGGGGATCAGCGCAATGCGTATCCAGGTCAGCGTGGTCGGGATATTGAGGGACATATGCGCATTTTGGCACGCGACAAGGGCGGCGGCCTGACAACCCCCTGACGCCGGGGGTGCTGTCGCTTGCGAATCCGGCTATCGTCCCATCCACTTCTGAGCCAACGGGAACTCGCGACTGCGCAAGCCGTGCAGCAATTCCTGGACGGTCTCACCGTGCACCAGCAGGTCGTGATTGACCGCCTTGACCAGTCCAACGTCTACGGAATGTCGAACCCAGGCAATCAGGTGATCGTAGTAACCCGCGACATTGAGCAAGCCGCAGAGCTTGCGGTGGTAATCGAGTTGGCTCCACGTCAACGCCTCGAACAGTTCGTCCAGCGTTCCAAAGCCGCCGGGCATGGCAATCACGGCATCGGCGAGGCCCAGCATCATCGCCTTGCGGCTATGCATGTCCGGCACCACGTGCATGGCGGTGAGGTTCTTGTGTTCAACCTCCAGCGCCTTTAGCGCCTCCGGAATTACGCCAATCACCTCGCCGCCGGCAGCCAGGGCGGCATCGGCGACCGCCCCCATCAATCCCACGCCGCCACCGCCGTAGACAAGGCCGATACCTTCCTCCGCAAGTATTCGGCCCACCGCGACAGCGGCCTCCTTGTACTCCGGCTTGAAGCCGACATTGGCGCCGCAATAAACAACGATCCGTTTGATGTCATTCGCCACGACAATCAATCCTCTTTCATTCCGGACACTTTCACCACCGCCGCCAGTCGCGCCTTTTCCTCGCCGACAAACTGGTTGAACGACGCCCGCGTGCCGCCAATGGGCTCGATGCCTGACGCCTTCAAGCGATTGGCGATCTCGGGCGTTTTCATCGCAGCGTCCACGGCTGCGGCAACCTTGTCCATGATCTCCGGCGCTACACCTGCTGGCGCATGCACACCCGCCCAGTGAGCAATCTTGACCTCCGGGAAGCCCTGCTCGGTCGCAGTCGACAACTGGCTGTAGGACGAAATACGCGTGGTCCAGGTATTCGCCAGCGCCTTCATCTTGCCGCCGGCAATCTTGGGCAAAGACACGATGCTGGCCTCGCTGGTCGCCTGCACCTGCCCGGCCATGATCGCTGTTGCACTCTCGTTACCGCTCTTGTACGGAACCACCTGCAGCTTGGCGCCGTACTTGCTCTTCAGGATTTCGGCGACGAAGTGTGGCGTGCTGCCGGTGCCGGCGGTGGCAAAGTTGAAACCATCCGGGCTCTTCTTTGACGCTTCGACGAACTCCTTGAGATTGCTGTAGATCGCGTTTGGTGGTGCGACGATGATCGACGGCGACAGTGCAATCATGGCGACCGGCACCAGATCAGACTCCTTGAATGGCATCGACTTCTTGATCATGTGATTCGAGATCACCCCGGCGGCGCTGATCAGGAAGGTGTAACCATCGGGCGGGCTCTTGGCCACCAGTTCAGCGCCGAGCGAACCGCCAGCACCGGGTTTGTTGTCGATCACCACGGGCTGCCCCAGCACCTTGGATGCCCCTTCGGCGGCAGCACGCGCCATCAGATCGTTGGCCCCACCGGCGGTGAACGGCACCACAAACTTGATTGGCTTGTTCGGCCAGGCTTGGGCGTGCGCCGCAATGGCAGCGCTGAAGCCGCAGAGCAAAACGGTGGATCGGACAACTAGGTAATTCATGCGGATGCTCTGGCAAAAATTGGATGATCAGGCGAAGCGCCGGACGCTCAATTCAATCATGCGATGGGTCTCCGGGCCGAGCGATGTGTCGTTCGCCATATCGGCGAGGGCAAACCAGCGGCAGTCGTTGGATTCGTCGGCGTTCAGGGCCAGCGAGCCAGTCACGCCTGCATCGGCGTCCACCTCGGCCACAAACAGGAAGCGAAGATCATGGTGAAGATGTACAGGCTCGTCGGCGCGAGCTGGGATGCCATGCACGTCAACATCAAAGAGCTTTTCCTCATCGGCAAGTTGTACAAAGCGGGAAAGGCCAGTTTCCTCAGTCAACTCGCGCTGCGCGGCGGCGCGCCAGGAGAGGTCGGTGTCGTCGATGTGGCCACCAGGTTGCAGCCAGCGATCAAGCTTGCGATGGTGAATCATCGCCACATGGCGACCAGAGCGATCAAGCACCCAGGCCGACGCCGTCAGATGCCCCTCCAGCACACTACGTTGCCACGGCTTGGCGTGGCGGTCCAGCAAGCGCAATGTGGCATCGGCATGTTGTCGCGTGATCTCGTATGGAGTCTCGGCCCGGTAACGGGCGAGCTCGGCACGGATCTGCTTCAGTTGTTCTGCGTTCATGGGCAGCAGCGCGGACTACAGCGGCCCCGAAATGGTGATCGAGCCGTAACGCGGCGCCGAGGCTTGGCCGGCGAACTCCTGACTGCGGAACACGCGGACGAAGGCGATCTTGTAAACACCGAAGTTGGCAGCAATACCGACGGCCGCATCACCCACCCAGCGCTTTTTGTTCACCGAATGCGAATCACGAATGGTATTGCCATCGAGAAAGATATTGCGGGCCACCGCCCGTCCGTCCACCGATGCAAACAGGTGCGCGCCGAACTGCCGCACGAACTGGCTTACGCCATCACGCACGCGCGGTGCCGAGTTGTCGCCGGCGGGGCGAATGGGCGACGTGCCGAAATCATCCGGCAAACCCCAGCCGGCACGCACTTCAATACCGGCGTTGGCGTAGGTTGCCACATTTCCCACCGAGAACCCGAAGTGCGGGATGACGTCAAAGCCAAGGCCGGACCGGCTGTCAGCGTCCTGCAGCCATTCCTTGCGGAACTTGCGCTCGAACACGAGCTGCGCGCCGAACTCGTTGCCCAGCTGGTTCTGCCAGCCGTTGAACAGTTCAAGATGCCGCGTCCGGTGCACGAAATCCTGTGCCTCTTTCGCATGCGACCAGGGACCGACCACGCCAAGATTGATCTCGTACGAATCCAGCCGATACGGCGAACGCGTGTTGTAGCCAAAGCCAATGTACGACCAGCCCGCATAGGGGCGATCATTGACGATCAGTTGCGTGGCCTTGCGGTCGCGCGGCGTATACATCGCCTGCCCCAGCGTCATCGTCACATTGCCCTGTTCAACCGTAGGCGAATAGACCTGGGTGAACAGCTTGCCGGCCTGCTGCAGCAAGGGCGGCAGGCAATCGTCATCGGCAAAGCTGCGCACATTCGGTGACGACCACGCGAACTTGAAGCCGTTGGAGTAGTCCTGATCGCGTTTGGCGAACAGGTCGTTATCAAGCGTGAAGCTGTAGGTGCCCTGATACTTGCGAACGGCGCCGAGCGGACCGCCTTCATCAGCGCAACGAATCGCTGTTGCGATGGGGTCCGCTTTCGCGGCAGCCGGGTTCGCGATGGGAACCGGCTTCGGCTCGTAAGGTGGTGGCACCGGAACACTTTGCGCCCGTGCACATGTGGCGCCCAAGGCAAGCAACAGGCAAGCAACCGACAGGGTCGGCCGCTGGGAAACTGGATTTGGAAACACGGTTAGTCCGCGAATGCGGGAGGAAGCAACTGGCTTGATTCTATTGGCAGGGTCAGCGTCTGGCGTGTAGGACGAAAGCTGAAAGTTGATGCCTTCGGCGTGTTTCAGGGCGCTGATATGTCAGTGATCGAGAAGTAGATCGCTTTGCCATGTTCACGGCCAAGCGCGACCATTTCATCGGCCCCGGCCGATGCACCACCGATGCGCAGCACCGCATCGCATTTGGCCACCAGCCGCCGCGACACCGGATGGAATATCTCATCGAAAACCGCATCGCCGATCTGCCTGCCACCTGCATGCTCAATCAGCGGCAAGGCAAACCATTCGCCCATCACCGGCAAATGCCCGGCACGGAACAGCGCAAGCGAAGCGTCCGTCATCGCCGCCACGTTCGCGGCGATCTTCACCGGGTCGTCGTTGGTTCCGGAGCGATAGGGCCCGGCGACGAGGATCATTTGTGGCTTAGTGTTCATGTTGTTGCGGGTACTTTCACCGGGGGAAGCAGACGATGTTTCGTCACTTTTCGTGCGAAGCCTTTGTCATCAAACGATGCCACGAACTCGCAACCAGCGTAGCTCGCCTGATGCAGGGCATCGGCAAAATCGAGCCCGAGCGAATACGCGTCCAGCGCACGCTCCACCGCCGCCCGATCCTCCACCGTCAGATTCGGCAACGACAGGCAATGCTGAAGCACTCGTGCAATTTCTGCCCGCGTGTTGCCGTAGTAGCCGCGCAATACCCACTCCAGCTCAAGCAATACCGTCTTCGCGACCTTCAGTGGACGCGCCGACTCGATCAGCGCTCTTGCGGCCAGCCGCTGGCGCGTGGCCTCCTTGTCGGCGGCGTCATCGACGTAGTAGCGGGCGAGGACATTCGTGTCGAGGCCAATCATTTGCCGAGCAGGCTTGCTACGTCGAAATCGGCAGGGACAGCCTTGCCGCCCGCATTGCGCCGCGGCTTCACCAGACCGAAGCCGCTGGCAACGGGCTCTGCCGTCAACGCACCGCTAACCACGGAAAGCTCGGCGGTAGCGCCGGTCACCCGGAACGCAATGCGGCTGCCGGCACGGATGCCGAGTTGCTCGCGCACTTCAACAGGGATTGTCACTTGGCCTTTGGAGGTGACAGAGGTTGCGCCGGATTTCATTATCTATCCACTTTGCATTACTTGGTAATACTAGCACTGATAGCGAAGCAGAACAACGTAGGGCGGGACGCTTGCGGTCCCGCCTCGTGCCACCGCCGAAGGCTGTTCAGCCGCGGTCACAGCGCGCCACCGCGTTCGGCGGAACCGCGAGCGTTCCGCCCTACTAGCTAGCGGTTGCCGTAATAGTGATGCCGCTGTCCAGTCTCATTGGGTTCACGCTTGATCTTGAATGCCTTCGACTCTTGAACAACTTGTCGCCAAGTCCGGCAGCCATATCGACCCGGTGTCTGCTCAGGATACTTTTCCAATATCCACTCCACCGCTTCACTCAGTGGCGTCCACTCGCGCCCTCCAAGTTGCTCAGCTGCTTCCCGCAAGGCAGCAACGATACCTGCCGACGGCCAATCTACTTTACCGTCAGGCCTGATACCGTCGAAGATGTCTTGAAACCTAGGCGGCTGGATGAACTCACCACATGCCCTGCGCATCTGATCAAGTGACTCTGCATAACCGCGCAACTCAAGAAATTTCGCATCAATCAGCTCAAAAGTCTGCCTTAGCGAATCCGCGGCAGCGAGGCAACCTTCGACAGATCCAATGTCGAATTGATCAATGAAGGAGTGAACCAACCCGTTTCGCACTTTGACAAGCTCCCGCAGTCCGTACTCGACAGAGGCACGCCTGTCCGTCTCCATGACAAACCGAAAGTCCGTAGAGAACGACACACACAGCGGCGCGGCGTCTTCGCCGCTGCCCGAATCAAAGTCCGATTCGACACTACGCGGAATCATCTCCTCTAGAAAATTCTTCACGAGTATGCCGAGCGTGCTGCCTTCGGATTCGTTCCGCCACACGACGTCGGGCGGTTGCCCGATGCTCAGATTCGTGACTACGCTACTCGATCGAAGGATTGCCTTAAGCAATTTTTCATACTGCTGCAGATGTATCATGCAACGTCCAAGCAACCGCTGCATGTCTCGCTGAGGTTCCGCAACGGGGGTGTCGGCACTACTCAATGCAACACCCCATAAATTCGCTCAGCCAATTCACTCGAAATCCCCGGCACGCGCTTGATGTCTTCTACGCTGGCACTGGCGATGCCGCGTACGCTGCCGAACTGCTTTAGCAGCGCGGCGCGTTTGCGGGGGCCGATGCCTTCGATGTCATCCAACGCGCTGCCTTCCCGCGCTTTGGCGCGTTTGGCGCGGTGGCCCTGGATGGCAAAGCGGTGCGCTTCGTCCTGCATCTGCTGGATGAGGTGCAGGCCGGGATGATCGGCGGGTAGACGAACCGTGTCTTCACGGTCGGGGAACACGATCTGCTCCATGCCCTTCTTGCGCTCCACGCCCTTGGCAGAGCCGAAGAGAACGATGTCGTGCAGGCCCGCCTCGGCGAGCACCTGCGCGGCGATACCCACCTGCCCCTTGCCGCCATCAATCACCCACACATCGGGGTGCGGCACTTCCTCTTTCGCGATACGCGCAGCTCGGCGGGTGAGCGCCTCTTTCATCGCACCGTAATCGTCGCCATCGCTCACCGTCTGGATGTTGAAGCGGCGGTACTGGCCGGTCTGCATGGCGTTCTGGTCGAATACGACGCAACTGGCGACCGTGGCCTCGCCCATCGTGTGCGAGATGTCGAAGCATTCCAGCCGCTGCGTGCCTTCCGGCAGATCGAGCGCGACGATCAGCGCCTGCAGGCGCTCGTTGCCAGTGTCGCTCTGGCGCTGCTTCGCGGCGATGGCGAGGCGCGCGTTCTCCTCCGCCATTTGCAGCCACACGCGCTTTTCGCCGATGGGGTTGCAGAGCACGCTGACCTTGCTGTTGGCCTGCGTGGAGAGCGCTTCGGCCAGCGCCTCGACGTCGAACTCCAGTGTGGAGACGATCATGCCGGGCACTTCGCGGCCGATGTAGTGCTGCGCGATGAAGCTCTCCAGCACCCCGGTCAGCTCCTTGTCGGTCATCGGCTCGGAGCTGGCGTTCTTCACCGGAAAGTGCGTGCGGTCGCCCACATGCTGGCCGCCACGGATGACGACGATGTTCACCGCAATCATGCCACCGGTCTGCACCAGCGCGAGCACATCGACATCGCGGTCCGCGACGCTGGATACAAACTGCTTGCTAACGAGACGGTTGAGCCGCGCGATCTTGTCGCGGATGCGGGCGGCCTTTTCGAATGCGAGTTCACCGGCCGCGGCCTCCATCTGCGCGTTCAGCTCGTGCGTCACTTCGTCCTGCTGGCCGCGCAGGAACATGGCTGCGCTCTTCACGTCGGCCGCGTAGTCGGCCTCGCTGATCTGCCCCACGCAGGACGCTGTGCAGCGCCCGATCTGCGCCAGCATGCAGGGCCGCGAGCGGTGCGCAAAAACGGTGTTCTCGCAGGTGCGGAGCTGGAAAACTTTCTGCAGTGTGTTGATGCCCTCGCGCACCGCCCACGCGCTCGGGAACGGGCCAAAGTATTGATGTTTCTTGTCGGGCTTGCCGCGGAAGAAGCGCAGTTGCGGGAACGGGTCGCCGCTGATGCAGAGGTAGGGGTAGCTCTTGTCGTCGCGGAAGACGACGTTGTACTTCGGCTCCAGCGTCTTGATCAGGTTGTTTTCGAGCAGCAGCGCCTCGGCCTCGCTGCGCGTGACAGTCGTCTCGATGCGCCGGATCTGCGCGATCATCATCTGGATGCGCGCGCTGTGGCCACTCTTGACGAAATAGCTCGAAACCCGACTCTTCAGGTTCTTCGCCTTGCCGACGTAGAGCAAGCTCTCTTCGCCCGCTGCGTTGGCGCCAATCATGCGGTAGACGCCGGGGCGCTGCGGCAAGGATTTCAGGGTGTCGTCAATGGCGTCAGTCATGGCACCTTCCCGACACATGGTGGTCGTACGGCTTTTCCATCAAAGCACCATTTCATGGGCGCTAGCGACCATTTTGCTGAGAAGTTGAGTTTCCGCGAAATTGGGCGGTACGCCTCATCCAAAGGCCATTTCAAAGAAAAGATGTCAGGGCAACCGACTGCCAACTTCCGCTGCGATCGGCGCTGCACTGCAAACAATGAATTCACGCGACGGATTGTAGGGAGGCTCTGCGCACTGGTGCGATGCGCTACAGCCGCCGCCCCGGCGCCTTCTTGCGCATCCGTTCCCACTTGCGTGCGAGGCCCGATTCCGGCGCCGGCTTCCAGCGATCAAGCAATTCGATCAGGCCAGGGCGGTCATTGCATGGCAGCACGATGTCAGCGCCGCCTTGAATCGCCGCTTCGGCGCGCGCAGTGAGATCGCCAACGGCGTGTGCGGCGACCATGCCGAGATCATCGGTGAAAATCACGCCGCGAAAGTGCAGCTTGTTGCGCAACACGTTCTGCAGCCAGAAGGGCGAGAAGCCAGCGAGTTGTGCGTCAATCGCCGGGAAAATCAGATGTGCCGCCATGACGCCGTCCAGCCCTGCGGCAACAAGTTCGCGGAACGGAATCAGATCCGCCGCCTCCACCTGTTCGTAGGTGCGCTCGTCGGTCGGTCGTTCCCAGTGCGTGTCACCTTTGACGAAACCATGCCCCGGAAAGTGCTTCCCGACAGCCGCCATGCCCTCGGCCCGCAAGCCTTGCATCAGCGCCGTGGCCAGCGCGGACACCGCGATCGGATCACGATGAAAAGCCCGATGACCAATCACTGTGGATTCGCCATAGTCGAGGTCGAGCACCGGCGCAAAACTGAAGTCAACGCCAACGTCGCCCAGCTCGTGGCCGATGGTGAAGCCCAACTCGAACGCGCGGGCGCGGGCCGAGGGTGCGTGCGTCGTCCACAGGTCCCCCAGTGAGCGCATCGGCGGGATCTCGGTGAAACCATCGCGGAAGCGCTGCACACGCCCACCCTCCTGGTCAACCGCAATCACCAGTGCCGGATCGCGCAGCGATTTGATGTCCGCGGAAAGCGCCGCGAGCTGAGCTTTGTCGACGAAGTTGCGAGCGAAGTAAATGACACCACCGATCAGCGGATGGCGCAACACTTCGCGGTCTTCGGCGGTGAGCTCAGTACCCTCGATGGACGTCATGATGGGGCCGAGAAGTGATTTCGGAACGGCTGAAGATTGGCGTGGCATGGTCGGAAGGTGCAGTCGAAACAATCAGGGCAAGCGGGTCTCACCGTACCGGCGGTGGCTCGGCACGTTTCCTTCGAACACAACGAAGGCTACTGCGTAGTCCCGCTCGTCAGAGAGGGTAAGATGAGTGTGCTCGACGCCGAGCCCTTTCAGGTGCACAGCGACAGTCTTACTCAGTTCGAACAAAGGACGTCCGGCATCATCGTGGCCGATACCAATACCGGCCAGCGTCAGCGGCGCGCGCACCCCAATCCCCGCAGCCTTGCCGAATGCCTCTTTTGCTGCCCAACGTTTGGCCAGCCAGGGCGCAGGGTCCTTGATGTCATTCAGGACGAGCAGCTCGGCGTCACTCAATATCCGCTGCGCGAACTGAGCGCCGTGACGGTCGAGAGCGTCACGAATACGGGCAATCGAGACGATGTCGGTGCCGATGCCAAGAATCATGACGCGCCTTCTGCGACGGCTGTGGCCGCACCGCCAACGTCGCTGGTGGCCCGGTGTGATGCACCGGCCTTGCGGGCGGGCTTCGCGTCCAGTCGCTCGGAGAGCTGGTGCAGATCGTGCATCACTCCGGAAGAGCGCACCGTGCGACGCTCCAGATGAAAATTGATGATGTTGCGCACGAAGTCACGCGCCTCAGCCGCAATGGCATTGTTTTCAAAGCGGCCGCAGGCAAGTGCAAGCAACGCGGCACCACTGACCAGGGCACCGATGCCCTGCTCGGCCGGGCCTGACATCGGGTCGTACCGATAGAGCGCGTCCGGCTTCAACGGCTGACCGGTACGCACATCGTGCGTAAGCTCCAGACCGTAGCCCATTTCGATCAACAAGCTGACTTCAAATTCGCGCAGGATCGCACTGTGCTCGTCGCTGGCGGCCAGAGTAAGCAGGGTCGCGGCATACGATTCAAACAACTGGGGGTGCGGGTCTTCGCGCGGCAGCAGTTTGATCACGAGTTCGTTGAGGTACATGCCGCACATCAGCGCCCGACCAGTCAACCACGGCTGGCCCGGCAACCACTGTGCCTGGGTCAGTGTTTTCACCTCGCCGCGACCACTGAAAACAACCTCCAGCGGCTGAAGCGACAACAAGGCACCACGCAGATTCGATGCCGGCCGCTTGGCCCCCTTGGCAATCGCCGCCATGCGACCATTGTCGAGCGTGAAGAGATCGACAATCAGGCTGGATTCGGAATAAGCGTAACTGTGCAGCACGAATGCGCGCTGCGGGGTGGATTTTTTCGCCTGAACGGCCATGTCAAGCGCTTTGCGCTTGACAGGACGAACGACGAAAGACGAATGACGAGGGGGTGCTGCGTCTGCGTGGAATCCGCTCCCCGCAGTGCGAACAAAGCAACAACCTTTGGGCCAACTTCGCGGCGACAGAAAATCGTTGCACGTTGGTCGTCATTCGTCCTTCGTCTTTCGTCCTGCGGCGACGCCGCTAAGTAATACCCAGATCGCGCAGCACTGCCGCGTTCTCCGACCAGCCACTCTTGATCTTGACAAAAAGCTCAAGGTAGACCGGTCCGCCAAAGAGTTTCTGCATGTCAAGACGCGCTTCGGTGCCAATGCGCTTCAACACTTCGCCGCCGGCACCGATCAGGATTGGCCGTTGCGACGACTTGTCCACCAGGATCGCAGCGAAGATGCGGCGAAGATTGCCTTCATGCTCAAACTTGTCAATCATTACCGCCGCGCGATAGGGCAGTTCGTCGCCGGTGAGACGAAAGATTTTCTCGCGGATGATTTCGGCGGCGAGAAAGCGCTCCGGCTTGTCAGTCAAGTCGTCGGCATCAAACATTGGTTCGCCGACGGGAAGCAGTTTCTCGATCTCGGCAAGCAAGGCGTCGGTCTGCGTTCCTTTGCTGGCCGCCACTGGCACTACAGCCGCGAACTCACGGACTGCCGACAGTTCCATCACCGCAGCTGCCAACGCGGCACGATCCTTGAGCAGATCGACTTTGTTGGGCACTGCGATCACCGGCGTTTTTGCCGGGATCAACTCAAGCACGGCGCGATCGGCGGCCGAGAGGCGCGTGGCGTCCCACACCCAAAGCACGACATCCACCTCTTCCAGCGTACGACGAACGCTACCGTTGAGGCGCTTGTTCATCTCGCCACCGTGCTTGGTCTGGAAACCGGGAGTGTCGACAAAAACGAACTGTGCAGTCGCAGTAGTCAGGATGCCACGCAACGGCAGGCGTGTGGTCTGCGCCTTGCGTGAGGTGATGGATACCTTTTCACCGACCAGACGATTCAGCAACGTTGACTTGCCGACGTTCGGTTTGCCAACCACGGCGATCTGGCCGCAGCGCAGGACCACTGGCTCAGTCACATCAGACTCCAAGCTTGTTCAGCACCGCATTGGCCGCCTGCTGCTCGGCCGCACGCCTCGACGAGCCACGGCCAACGGCTTCCTGATCCACCTGGGGCACACTGCAGCGAACGGTGAACACCTGCGCGTGGGCTTCGCCGTCAACACGTTCGACGCTATAGGTGGGCAACGGCAAATGCTTGGATTGCATGAACTCCTGCAAGCGGGTTTTTGCATCCTTGCCGCCTTCGCGCGGATTCACCTGGGCAATTCGCGTTACATACAGGCGATTGATCGCAGCCTGCGCCGCATCAAAACCGGAGTCCAGCAGGATTGCACCAAAAATGGCTTCCAAAGCATCGGCAAGCATGGACGGCCGCTCTCGTCCGCCGCTCTTCTCTTCACCTTCACCGATGCGAATATGCTGCGAAATGTCCAGGCGTTGCGCCAGTGAGTGCAAGGCTGGCTGGCTGACCAGGTTCGCACGCATCCTCGAGAGCTGCCCCTCGGGCAACTCTGGAAATTTTTCGTACAGGGCAAGCGCGATAGTGCAGTTCAGGACGCCGTCGCCGATGAATTCAAGGCGCTCATTGTGTGGCGTGCCGAAACTTCGATGCGTCAACGCCTCGCGCAGCAGACGCGGTTCGCGAAAGGTATGGCCGAGGGACGCTTCGAGACTCAACTATCGGTTACCTGTAGCCGACGCATCGAAGTCAAACAGCAGGCTCATATTGCCTGCGACGGGAACTTGGCGCTGGTATGTCACCGAGAGGCTGATACGCCCGTTGTCTTTGCGAATGTCGAGCTCCTTACCTCTGACCGGCAGGTCATCAATACTTGCCCGCCGATCGAACGAAGCTCGAATAGCGGGTGCCTGGGCTTCAACACCAAACTCGTTCGCGACCTGCTGCAAAACTTTCTTCAGCGAAAAGTACTCTGTCCAGGCCGGAACACAGCGGAACGCGGTGAACATCACGAAGGCAACGATCGCCGCGATCAAAATGAAACCAATCAGACTCAGACCACGCTGGTGCTTGAAATTCACAGGTGCCTTTATCGGTAGTTCAATCACGAATTATTGTATGCCGCGAAACACGCGCTTGAAAGCAAACGACGAAATGTCGTCCCAGTTGAACCAGATGAAGAACGCCTTGCCGCGCAGATGACTGTCGGGAACGAAACCCCAGTAGCGACCGTCAAGGCTGTTGTCGCGGTTGTCACCCATCGCCAGATAGTGCCCCGGCGGCACCTTGCACGTCACTGCATTGCCGTCATCACTGCAAGTCGGGACGGGGGTGCCCGGATACTTCTGACTGGGGATGAAAGACGGGAACTGCGGAAATTGTGCGATCAGGTACTCATGCGTGCCAAGCTTTTCCCTGAACTTGATGGTCGTCAGGAACTGACCAAATTCGACGTAGCTATAGGTGCCATCTTCTACCTGTGGCACTGCTTCGCCATTGAGTGTCAGTTTCTTGTCCTTGTAGACGATGGTGTCGCCGGGCAGACCGATGATGCGCTTGATGTAGTCCTTTTCGGGCTCATGTGGCGCCTTGAACACAGCCACATCGCCGCGCGCCGGACTGCCTGTATCAACTACCTTGCTATCCAGCACCGGCAGTCGGATGCCATAGCTGAATTTGTTGACCAGAATGAAGTCGCCAGTCACCAGGCCTGGCCGCATCGAACTGGATGGAATGCGAAACGGTTCTGCCAGGAACGAACGCAGCAGGAATACCACCAGCAACACTGTAAAGATTGAGGCAGGCACCTCCACCCCCCAGTGCAACTGCTCTCCAGCCGTCCGGCGCTTGGCGAGGAAAAACTTGTCTGCAGCCCAGGCGATACCGCAGACCACAACAGCCAGCAACAGCAATAGCGGAAAGTTGACGGGAGCGCCGCTGAAAACGCCGCGCAGCGCGGTGACGACAAGTACGGCAAGAGCGAGCGATGGGAGGTACTTCATATTTGTGCGGTCAAAAGCGGTGAAGGCGCGACGCCGGGATACCCAACTCGATGTGCGGAATCAGGAATTAATTGTCATTTTTCGCGACAAAGGGCGACCGCAGGCAGCAATGCGACAACAGGTCTGTCGGCGGCGTCAAAGGTCTGCGGTGGGCGCCAATCACTTGTCACCTGTCTGCAGGATCGCGAGAAAGGCTTCCTGCGGAATTTCGACTGAGCCCACCGCCTTCATGCGTTTCTTGCCTTCTTTCTGCTTTTCGAGCAGCTTCTTCTTGCGAGTGATGTCACCACCGTAGCACTTGGCGAGCACGTCCTTGCGCATGGCCTTGACGTTCTCCCGGGCGATGATCTGCGCTCCGATCGCAGCCTGCACCGCCACGTCATACATCTGGCGCGGAATCAATTCGCGCATCTTGGCGGCAACCTGCCGCCCTCGGTAGGCCGATTGCGCGCGATGCACCATCACCGATAGCGCATCCACCTTGTCGCCGTTGATGAGGATGTCGAGCTTGACGACGTCGGCAGCGCGGAACTCCTTGAATTCGTAGTCGAGGGACGCATAACCGCGCGACACGCTTTTCAGCTTGTCAAAAAAGTCCATCACGACTTCGGCCATTGGCAGGTCGTACGTGAGCATGACCTGCCGGCCCATGTACTGCATGTTGACCTGGGTACCACGTTTCTCGTTGCAAAGCGTCATTACCGGGCCGACGTACTCCTGTGGCATCAGGATTGTCGCGGTGATGATGGGCTCGCGGATCTCCTCAACACGCGACAAATCGGGCAGTTTGGCTGGATTTTCGACGTTGGTCACCGTACCGTCGCGCTGCACAACCTGATACACCACCGTCGGCGCGGTGGTGACAAGATCCATGTCGTACTCGCGCTCCAGGCGCTCCTGGATCACATCCATGTGCAGCAGGCCCAGGAAGCCGCAGCGAAAGCCGAAGCCCAGCGCCTGCGACACCTCGGGTTCAAAGTGCAGGGACGCGTCGTTAAGCTTCAACTTCTCGAGCGCCTCGCGCAGCGCTTCGTACTGGTTGGCTTCAACCGGATAAAGACCGGCAAACACCTGCGGTTTGACCTCCTTGAAACCTGGCAGTGGGGTCGCTGCCGGCTTTTGGGCGTGAGTAATGGTATCGCCCACTTTGGCCGAATCCAGCTCCTTGATACCGGCAATGACGAAGCCCACTTGCCCGGCAGAGATCGACTCGCGCTGTGTCGAGCGAGGTGCAAACACGCCGACCTGCTCGCACAGATGCGATCGCCCTGTCGCCATGAAGCTGATCTTGTCCTTCGGGCGCAGGGTGCCGTCAAACACGCGCACCAGCATTACAACGCCGACATAGTTGTCAAACCAGCTATCGATAATGAGCGCCTTGAGCGGCGCTTCCGGGTCGCCGGTAGGTGGCGGGATCTTGGCGACGACCGCTTCGAGGATGTCATCGATCCCTTGCCCGGTCTTGGCGGAACACGGCACGGCGTCGGTGGCATCGACACCAACAACATCCTCGATTTCCTCCTTCACGCGATCCGGGTCGGCGCTCGGCAAGTCAATTTTGTTGAGCACTGGCACCACTTCGACGCCCAGCTCGATGGCCGTGTAGCAGTTGGCGACCGTCTGTGCTTCCACGCCTTGCGAGGCGTCAACCACCAGAAGAGCGCCCTCGCACGCGGAAAGCGAACGCGACACTTCGTACGAAAAGTCGACGTGACCCGGCGTGTCGATCAGGTTGAGGTTGTAAATCTGACCGTCTCGCGCCTTATAGCTTAGCGCTGCCGTTTGCGCCTTGATCGTAATGCCACGCTCTTTTTCGAGATCCATCGAATCAAGGACCTGCTCGGTCATCTCGCGATCCGAGAGGCCGCCGCAGCGCTGAATGAAGCGATCAGCCAGGGTTGACTTGCCGTGGTCGATGTGCGCGATGATCGAAAAGTTGCGAATGTTCTGCATGCGAGAAAAATGGAAAAGGCCACCGGGCGCCGACTCGGTGGTCGATCCCGTTGGCCTTTTCGTGGCTAACCGCTAATTTTAGCGTTTCGGCGCTGCCCGGCATGTCCGGCAGACAGGACTCACTCCGGCAATTTCTCCGGCGCGAAGAACTCGCTGTACTCGCTGCCGGTACGATCTGCCGGCCGCTTCACCCTAAAGGCCAGCGTGGAGCCCTTTTCTGCACCTTTGATCAGCTCGGCCAGCTGCGCGGGTCCGGTCACCGCAGTTGACTTGCCCTTGCGGGTTACGCCGACGATGATGTCGCCTTTGGCAAGTGCCTCGGCCGTTGACTTGTCGGACAGATCGGCAACAACCGCGCCGCCATTCGCCAGTTTCGCAGCCTCGCGCTCCTTTTCTGTCAACGGACGCAGCATCAGACCAAGCCGCCCTTCGCTGGTGGCATCTGACTTCGCCGGCTCCTTTTTTCCTGGGGTACTGGACTGAACCGATGCGACTTGCGTAGCGTCCTTGTACTCATCGAGGGTGACACTCAGTTCCACCGTCTTGCCGTCACGCCACACCTGCACCCTGGAAGGGGTGCCGGGGCGAGCAGAAGTAACGAAGCGCGGCAGATCACGCGAATCCTCGACAGCGCGGTCATTGAACTTCAGGACCACGTCGCCCTCCTTCATTCCAGCCTTCTCGGCCGCACTGCCTTTCGTTACGCCCGCAACAAGCGCGCCTTGCGGTTTGGAGAGACCAAACGCATCGGCGAGATCACGTGTCACCGGCCCGATGTTGACACCCAGCATGCCGCGCTTCACCGACCCGCCAGCGCGCAGTTGCCCCACCACATCCATCGCCAAATCAATGGGGATGGCGAACGAGATGCCCTGGAAGCCACCGCTTACCGTCGCGATCATCGAATTGATGGCGACCACTTCTCCACGCGTGTTGAACAATGGACCACCCGAGTTTCCCGGATTGACGGCAGCATCGTGCTGGATGAACGGCACGAGGTCGCCTGTCGCGTCGTTGCCGCGACTGGCCCGACCTTTGGCGCTGACCACGCCGGTTGTCAAGGTGCTTTCGAAGCCAAGCGGCTGCCCGATAGCCGCCACCCACTCGCCGATCTTCAGGTTGGTCGGATTGCCCACCTTGACCGCTGGCAAGCCGGTCGCATCAATCTTGATGACCGCGACGTCGGAGCGCTTGTCAGATCCGAGAACCTTGGCCTTGAACTCACGCTTGTCAGTCAGTTTCACCAGCACTTCATCAGCATCTTCGACCACGTGACTATTGGTGACGATCATGCCGTCGGAAGAAATGATGAACCCCGAACCGCCGCCCTGGCGACGGAAATTGCGGGGTGCACCGCGCCCCTGCCCTTGCCCGAAGTAGCGGCGGAAAAATTCTTCCATGTCGTCGCGGTCCGGCGTTGCGTTGTCGTCGTTGCCGCGCGCGCGGTTTCGACCCGGCGTGCTGCTGACACTGATCGACACCACCGATGGGCTGTTTCGCTCGTAAAGCGAAACGAAATCCGGCAGTCCTTGCGGCGCCTGGGCGACAGCAGTGCTCTGCGCGACAATCTGCGACTGCGCGACGGCAGCGCCATGCGGCGAGGTGAAAGCAGCGACCGTCACGCCAAGTGCGCCGACGGCCAAGAGGGAAGCGATAACTGACTTTTTCACGGTTTTTCTCCTGAAAACTTTACGTGAACGCTACATTGACATTGAACGAAAAAAATCTGAAATCTGTTCTGCTTGAAGCAAACTGATCCCAAGCCGAAGTTGGCCGGAATTTCGCCTGGCGCTACTTGCGGGCAAGCGAGTTGGCGATCGCCTTTACCGCTGCCGGTCGGGCATCACCGAATGCAGTGATCAACTGGTCGTTCGCCTGACGAGTGAATACCTGATGCGAACCCTGCACGCTGGCGCCGAGCGTTGGCGATTCACCAGCGGCCAAGGGCGCAGCATAAACGGACACGGACGTCAGGCCATCGGAATAAACCAGTTGCGACACCGGCTCGGTACGACCGGGCAGCGCGCGCATGAAGGTCTCGCCAATCTTGACGAAACCAGCCGGTAACAGTTTCGCTACCCAGCCAGTATCAGTCTTGACCGCGTTGATCGGCAGTTTGCGATCAACCCGCCAATTTGCAACATTGTTGACCAGCGTCGGCTTCAGCTGCTCACGATCAATTCGTCCACCAATACGGATATCGCTGAACGTAATTTCTTCAATCACCTTGCCCGACTCATCGAGCACCCGCCCCCGCAGCCAGAGGCCGGTCTTCAGCTCCGTCCAGAGCTTGTGCCAGAAACGGAATTCATCATTGGGCTCGAACATCCACACTTGGGCGTCGTGCCCGGCGACGCGTTCGATTTCGAGCTTCTTTACCGTGAACTGCTGCGCCAGCGTCGCCATCTGCTTGGGCAACAGCGAAGGGAAGCCCTGCCGCCCAGTGCGAGGTTCAATGCGGATCAGGCGGGCTTCCGGCAAGTAACAGGTCAGCTCGTCGTTGACCCGAATCACCTCGTAAGGTGGCCCATCAAGCGTCGTGATGCGTTCCATTTCGACACCGTTTTCAAACAGGTGCACGATACGTGAGGTCTCGACAGCGCCACGACGCTGGTAAGTGATGGTGCCGGAGTAATTCAGCGACGAGGCCGCGCTCGCCGCCTGTTGCAGGATTTGCCCGACACTGGGCACTGAACTCACTGCCTGCGACGAGGGCAAGGGCAAGCCGCCGCTTTGCGCCCAGGCGACGCTCGTCAGCGTCACGCCGGAGCTGCCCACCAGCGCCGCCGCGAGCATTGGCACGCGAGCGAAACGGCGGGCTGCGAAGCGGGTTGCCCGCTCGAAACGGGCAGCAATAGACGTCAGGGTCGTCACGGTCACAGCAGTCACGGCGATGAAACCCTCTTACTGACCCTGAACGATGACGGCTGGACGCAGGTACTGCCGCATCGGCGACATACTGGCGACATCGGCACTTTCCCGATGCGCCTGCTCATAAGCCGAAAAATCCTGTACCGGGCGGGACGCCACCGGCGTAGCCACCACTGCGGATGGCCCGGTAGCGACCGCCCCCGGCGTACCGGGTGCCGCCATGTCCTTGTAGACCACGGTGCCAACAAAGCCAACCGCCGCTACCGCAGCAGCAGTCGCCCAGGCACGGCCACCTCGACCCATTGACGACATGGCTGCCATGACGCCGCGCTGTTTGTGCTCCGCGGCTTCTCGTGCCTCACGCGTCTGACGGGCCAGCGGTGCCACGATCGCAGGTTCGGCAGCGATGGCGGCGCGAATGCGGTCGGCACAGCCGTGCGGCGTGTTTTCCAGCCCTCGTATGCAATCGCCGACGAAGTGCATTTCGGCCCAGCAATAGCGGCCGTCCTGCTTGGCCAGCGTGGTCATCGCCAGTTCGATTTCATGCGACGCAATGTCGCCGTCGAGCCAGCGCGAAATCTGCTCCCGGGTTGCCAGCGGCAGATCGGTGTTGCCCGAGCCGCTTTCCATGTTGCCGTTCATCCCTACCATCTCCTGTCTTCCCGCGTTCCCAACAACGGTCGCAGTTCGGTCGCGATTGCCTCCCGTGCCCGGAAGATGCGGCTGCGCACCGTTCCGATCGGACAATCCATCGCCTCTGCGATCTCTTCGTAACTCAAGCCCTCAATTTCCCGCAGCGTCACCGCCATCCGCAAATCCTCAGGCAGCGCCGCCATCGCCCGGTTGACCGTTTCCGCAATCTGCTTGCTGGCGTATTCGGCGTCCGGGGTTGCGACATCGTGTAGACCATCGTTGCGGTCAAAAGATTCCGCGTCGTCGTCATCCTCGGAAAGCAGATCGCTCTGCGGGATGATGCGGCGGCCGGGGCTGGCAAGGTAATTCTTGGCGCAATTGATGGCGATGCGATAAATCCACGTATAAAACGCCGCGTCGCCGCGAAAGGTCGGCAGGGCGCGGTACGCCTTGATGAACGCTTCCTGCACCACGTCGTCGACCTCGCCCTGGTCACGCACAAAGCGAGCCACCAGCCGCTGCACCTTGCGCTGGTATTTGAGCACGAGCAAGTCAAAGGCACGCTTGTCACCTGCCTGTACACGTTCAACAAGTTCCTGATCGACCACCCGGTCGCTCATCGGCGAGTTCCCTTTTTTATTCTGTCTGCCGGGCGATATCAGCGCCAACGCGACCGGTCTACGCTAATGACCGGCCCATCGGGGCAAAGTTCATTGTTGCCCGCAACTGACTGCCAGCCAGCTACGCCGTCCGCTTGAGCAGCACATGGGGTTCGATGGCGCCGACTTCAATGCCACGGATCGACTTGATCGGCACTCTCGACCACGATTCGAGCGCTGCCTTCGCCGTATCATCAAGCATGCCAAGCTGTTCCAGCACGCTGCAAAAGGCGACCATGAGTGCCTTGAGGTTGCCGTCGCTGACCTTGGCAGCGATGCCGATGCCACGCGAGCGGCTGGCCAGTGTCTGCACGCCGTCGGCGCCCACCTTGTTGGCCCAGTCGCCGCGCCCGGCGGTGGCCAGCGCGAGATCGTTGCGACCGGCGCCGGAGACCATCTCGGGGTGCGCCGCCATGGCCTCGAACAGCGTTTTCGGCGCCGTGCCGTAGCGCGGGTCCGCCTCATCGCGCGTCATCCAGGCAAACGCCCGCGCCAGCCCGACCAGCGGCACCGCAAAGTTTGGCGCGCTGCAGCCGTCGGTGCCCGAGGGCATGGCGGCAGGGTCGTCGGCACCGCAGGCGTAGCCAACGGCGTCGCGGATCGCCCGTTGCACCGGGCTTTCCGGGTCGAGATAGTGATCAGCCGGCGCCGCCAGCAGCTTCGCCTGCAGAAGCATGCCGGAATGCTTGCCCGAGCAGTTGTGGAACAGCGGGCTCCAGCGCTTGTCTGGATCGGGGCGTTCGTTGTTCCACTGATACCAGTATGGCGTGTGGCTGCCGCATTGCAGGGCGGCTTCGGTCAACCCCACCTTGGCCAGCAGGCGGCCAGCCGTCTCGGCATGGACCGGTTCACCATTGTGACTGGAGCACAGGAGCGCAATTTCGGCAGGCGTCAGACCGTATTCGGCAAAGCGGGGATTGGCCACCAGCGGCAACGCCTGCAGGGGCTTCAGCGCAGAACGGGTAAAGATCGGATAGTCGACGTCGCCAACGTGGGCGATCAGCTTGCCGTCACGGTCAACCACCGCAACCGAGCCATAGAAGACGTTTTCGACATAGTTGCCACGAGTACTGTAAGCAATCGGGACGTGTTTGGGCAGGACAACTTCGCTTTGCATGATCGTATTGTTTCATGACGGCTCGTTGCGAAGCCGGGGGCGGGAGCCAATGGCTTTTCGCTAAAACCATTATTTGATTTGGGCTACAGGCTCATTATCTGTAAAGTCGGCTTTTGACGATTTCCCGCTTCGAGCCCATCCTTGATATGGCTTCTGCGAAAAAGTTGCTGGCCAGTAGTCGTTCGACGGCCCCGGTATTTCCGGGCCGTAGCGCCGTCGATAGCAGCTGCGGTCCGCCCGGTCCGATGCCCCTACTGCCTGGCCTTGCCCGCCTTGTCGAGCCCTTCGACGCGATTGCCGGCCACGATGCCGCGATCCTTGAACCAGCCCTGCTTCATTTCCAGCGCGTAGAGCGCGGCGCCGGCCGACGGGTGGGTCGACTCGTCGTGTGGCTTCATGTCGAGGATATTGAGGATCACACCCTGCGCGTCGATGTAGGCAATCGACAGTGGCACATAGGTGTTCTTCATCCAGAACGCCAGCGGCTGGCTCTGGGCGAAAACGAACAGCATGCCGTGATCGGGCTGCAGTGAAAAGCGGTTCATCAGTCCGACGGTGCGCGTGTTGTTGTCAGCCGCCACCTCTGCCTTGAGCTTCGCCTTGCCAATCGTCAGCTCCACCAGCGGGAGCCCTTTGTTGATCTGCGCGGCGGCCTGCTGCGGCAACAAGGCCATGCTGCCGACGGCGAACGCAGTGGCGAGAAAGGCGCGGAACACGGATGTTTTCATGAGGCGAGGATCGGTTCAGGTGGCGGGCGTGGGTGCTGGCGGGTGCGTAGCCAGATAGATTTTCCACAACAAGGTCCCAATCAGCACTGAGGCAAGCATCACTGCGGCGAACCGCTGCAGGCTTTGCTGCGCGAAGGGAACGATGACTGCCGTGGTCAGCGCCATCATCCCGACGTGGGTGGACGACTGCAACGCCGACACGCTGCCGCGGGCATGGGCGAAGGCATCGAGCAGCTTGAGCGTAATGCAGGGGGTGACGAGTGCCATGCCAAAGGTATAGATCGCGATCGGAGCAATGTTCCAGACAACGCCCGCCGGCAGCCACAGGCTGACAGCGACATTGGCCAGTGCGGCGCCGATCATCACGCTGAAACCCCAGCGCATTTGCCGCTGGTGGCTGACGCGTCCGGCCAGGCGCCCGGAGCACCACGCCGCCAGCGTGATCCCGGCGATGCCGGGGATGAACAGCGCCGCAAAGTCGGTGTTGCGCAGCCCGAGGTGGCGCATCAGAAAGGCCGGCGCCCCCGCGATGTAGGTGAAAAATCCGACGAAATTGATGCCCGGAATCGCCGCCAGCAACTGGAATTCGCGATTGAAAAACATTCGCCAGTAGGTCGCGGCCAGCGGCTTCACTGCCAGCAGCAGCCGGTGCTCTGCCGGGTGAGACTCGACCAGTCCGATCTGCGTCCACACGATCAGCAGCAGGCCGTAGCCACCGAGAAACCAGAAGATTGCCGGCCACGCCAGTTGCGCCACCAGCCAGCCGCCAAGAATCGGCGCCACGATGGGCGCCAGCGCGAAAAGCATCTGGATGCGTGACAGTTGCCGCTGTGCTTCGTCGCCGGCAAACAGGTCGCGCACGACCGCCCGTCCCACCACAAAGCCGGCCCCCGCGAAGCAGCCCTGCAAGGCACGAAACACCAGCAGCGATTCGATCGACTGCGACAGCGCGCAGCCCACCGAACCCATCGCGTGCACGGCAATGGTGCCGATGATCACCGGTTTGCGCCCGATCGAATCGCTGATCGCACCGTGAAACAGGGAGACAATGGCGAAGCCGATGAAGTAGACCGTCAGCGTGAGCTGCATCTGCACTTCGGTCGCCGGCAGCGCGGCTTCCATCGCCGGAAACGCCGGTAGATAAGTGTCGATCGAAAACGGCCCCAGCATCGACAGCGCCGCCAGCAACCAGGTGAGCTTGAGTCGCTCACGGCCATCGGCGTAGCGGGCGATCAGTTCAGCGTTGGCAGAAGGCGGGGGTTCGGGGGTTGAGGACGGTGCCGGGGCAGCTACAACATCGGGCACATCAGGCTTTGGCAAAAACGGCCTCTTCAATTTCCGTGCGTTTCAGCGACGGTGCAAACATCACGATGAAATCATAGGCGAAGCGGCGCAGGAACGCGTTGCGGCGCAGGCCAACACGGGTGATCGAGGGTGCAAACAGATGCGATGCATCCATGCGCTTGAGATCAGCGTCCACCTTCGGTTCATAGGCCATCTCGGCAAGAATGCCGACGCCAACGTTCAACCGTACATAAGTCTTGATCACGTCGGAGTCGAGCGCGGTGAGCGCCACATTCGGTGCAAACCCGGCACTGGCAAAGGCACGATCCACCTGCGAGCGGCCGGTGAATGCGGTGTCGTAAGTGATCAGCGGATATTTCGACAGCGCCTCGATGGAAAGCACTTTCTCCTTCGCCAGCGGGTGTTTCGGCGGCGCGATTACGCAACGGTTCCAGCGATAGCACGGCAGCGTCACCAGCAGCGGATCCAGCGACAGCGCTTCGGTGGCAATCGCCAGATCGGCTTCGCTGCCCGCCACCCAGTCGGCGCACTGCTTGGGGTTGCCCTGCTTGAGCTTGAGCTTGACGCCAGGATACTTGGCGCCGAACTGCGTCACCACGCGCGGCAACACGTAGCGCGCCTGCGTATGCGTGGTAGCGATGGTCAATACGCCCTCCTTGGCGTTACTCATGTCGGAAGCCAGCGCCTTCAGGCTGGAGGCATCGCCGTTCAGCCGCTTCGCGATCGCATAGGCCTCCTCGCCCGCCTGCGTCAGGCCGGTAAAGCGCTTGCCGCGCCGTTCAAAGATTTTCAGGCCGAGCTCGTCTTCAAGCGTCTTGATGTGCTTGCTGACCACCGGCTGCGCGGTGTAGCAGGCCACCGCCGCTTCGGACACACTGAAACCGCTCTCGACAACGGCACAGACGAATTTGATTTGCTGCAGGTTCATTGTGGGTGTAGCTTGCAATCAGTGCGCAGTGCGATGGCGGTACTGACGCCCGTCGTCTGCGCTCACTTATTCGGCGATAGAATACGCATATTATGACGCAACGTTTTTACGTTCACCCAGAGAATCCTCAGCTTCGTCTGGTCCGGCAGGCAGCGCAGATGCTGCGTGACGGAGCCGTGATTGCCTACCCGACCGACAGCTCCTACGCGCTGGGCTGTCATCTGGGCGACGCCGACGCCCTGCGACGCCTGCGGCAACTGCGCGGTGTGGACGACAAGCATCACCTGACGCTGGTCTGCGCCGATCTGTCCGAGCTTGGCAAGTACGCCCGCGTCGACAACCGGGCCTTCCGGCTGCTGAAACTGGCAACCCCCGGGCCTTACACCTTCATCCTCGAAGGCACCCGCGAGGTGCCAAAACGGCTGCTGCATCCAAAGCGGGCCACCTTGGGTCTGCGGGTACCCGATCACCCAGTGGTGCAGGCCCTGCTGACCGAGCTAGGGGAGCCGATCCTTTCCGCCACGCTGATCCCGCCAGATGAGGACGTGGCGCTGAACGACCCGGAAGCCATCGCCGAGCGGATGCCGGCAAGCCTCGGGCTCATCCTTGATGCCGGGCAAAGCCCTGAACTGGCTACCACCGTGGTTGATCTCACCGGTGACGCGCCAGAAGTGTTGCGCGTTGGCAACGGCCCGCTTGATCGCATCGGCCTTGGCTGAGTGCCTGCCCGGATTGCAGGCAGCCGGGCGCGAAACTGCCTAAACTATTCTCTGCTTCTAATTGTCTGAGGTGTCACGCCACGAATGCGGCACCCAAACCCCAAACGGAGGATTTATGAACAACTCGATGCTTGCGAATGCCGCCACTCGCGTGGCCGGTCGCAGCCGTACCCTTTTCGCTTCCCTGGCACTGGCTGGTCTCGCCGCCGCGACGCAAAACACATGGGCGCTCGATGTCGCAGGCCTGAAAGTGGACGAAAAAGTGCGCGTGGCCAACCAGGAGCTGGTGCTCAACGGTGCTGGCATCCGCTACGCGGCGGCGGGTTTCGTGCGCGTCTACGTGGCATCGCTCTACCTGCCGCAGAAGCGCAACACCAGCAATGATATTGGCGCGCTCAAAGGGGCAAAGCGCATCCATCTGGCCCTGCTGCGCGAGGTCAATTCCAACGACTTCTCGAAAGGACTGCTGGGCGGCATGCGCGCCAACCTGCCGGCGGCGGAGCAGCAGAAGCACTTCGATAATCTGCTCAAACTCGGAGCGATTTTCGGCACCATTCCGTCGCTGAAGAAAGGCGAGAGCATCACGGTTGACCTGATACCGGGCACCGGCATGATCATTCTCGTCAACGGCAAGAAGATCGGCGAGACCTTCACCGATGAGTCGTTCTTCCAGGCATTGCTGCAGATCTGGCTCGGCCCGAAGCCGATTGACGACAGCCTGAAACCAGTGCTGCTCGGCACCGTCGCCAGCAACGACAACACCGTCAACCGCGACCGCGACCGCTTCTAGACCAGGCATTCACAGCAATCACATGACCGCATCTTCACCGAGTATTGGCGTTATCGGCATCGGCCTGATGGGCCACGGCATTGCCAAAAACATTGTCGCCAAAGGCCAATCGCTATCTTTTCTCAAGCGCCGTAGCGCCCCGGACGCCGGTGCCGACCTGATCGCACTGGGCGGAGTTGAGTTGCTGTCGCCGCGCGAGGTGGCTGCGGCCTCTGACATCGTGATCCTGTGCGTCACCGGCTCGCCCGAAGTCGAGGCGGTCTGCTTCGGCAGCAACGGCATCATCGAATCCGCGCGGCGCAGTTTGGTGGTGATCGACACCTCGACCGCCGAGCCGACCAGCACAGCCGCCTTGCGCGATCGCTTTGCGCAGCACGGAGTGGAATTCGTTGACGCGCCGCTGGCGCGCACGCCGGTGGAGGCCGAGCTGGGCAAGCTCAACACCATGGTTGGTGCCAACGATGCGGTGTTCGCACAGATCGAACCGGTGCTCAAGGCCTATTGCGAAAACATCTTTCACGTCGGTCCGCCGGGGGCTGGACACAAGGTGAAGCTGATGAACAACTTCATCGCTCAGGCGATTTGCACGGCCACGGCCGAGGCTTTCGCCGCAGCAGTGAAGTCCGGCGTTGATCCGAAGCAACTGGTTCGGGTGGTCAGCGCTGGCGGTGTCAATTCAGGCCTGTTTCAGGCGATGGCGAAATCGCTGGATGGCGACATGCAGGGCCTCAAGTTTCAGCTCGACAACGCGCGCAAGGACTTGCGCTACTACACCCACTTCACCGAGAGCATGCCACTGGCCAGCTGGCTCGGCGAAGCCGTGCATCAGGCGCTGGTGCAGGCCTGCGCGATGGGTCTGGGCGATGGCATGGTGGCCGAGCTGGTGACCGCGCAGGAAATGGCCAGTGGCGTGCAGATCACGCCAGCGGCACGCGCCTGAGGATTGCTCGCGGCGGCGCCGCGGTGCCCTATTCGACCACTTCCACCCGGTCACGACCGTTGTCTTTGGCGGCGTAGAGCGCCGTGTCGGCGCGGGTCAGCACGCCGTCAATGGTCATCTCGAACTCGCGAACGATGCCGACACCGATGCTCACCGTCATCGGTACGATGTTGCCGCGCACCGCAAACGGCTCGGCGCTGATGGCGTGCCGCAAGCGCTCCGCCGTGGCCACTGCCTGCTCCAGGTTGCAGCCCGGCAACATCACCGCGAACTCTTCGCCGCCGAGCCGGGCGAACTGGTCATAGCCGCGCAAGCCTTTCTCGATGCGACGCGCGAACTCAGCCAGCAAATCGTCGCCGACATCGTGCCCAAAGCGGTCGTTGACCTTCTTGAAGTGATCGATATCGAGCATCAGCACGGTCAGCGGCGATTCGCTGCGATTGACTCGCGATAACTCCTGATGCGCGGCATCGAGGAACGCCCGACGGTTGGCAATGCCGGTGAGCGCGTCGGTGCGGGCCTGGTGCTCAAGCTTGAGCTGCGCGACCAGTGCATCGACGCGATAGTCACGAATCCGTCGTGCGATCAGGTAGCCGCTAATCACGGTCAGCAGCATCACGGCAGCCGTGTTGCTGGTGTACACCGCTGTCGGGGGCTGCTTGTAGAAAAAGAGGATCGGTAACGCGACCACCAGATAGGTGATGCCCACCGCCAGTTGTGCGCCCGGCTGCATCGGCATCGCCGAGAAAAACAGCATCAGCGCAAAAACCTCGAACACATAGTGGCCAAAGAATTCCGGTGGTCGGCCAAGCGCGTTGAGGGCAAAGACAGTGATGCCGCAGAGCGTCCATAGCAACAGGAGTCGTTCCAGCAGACGACGGTTCTGCAAACGTCGCAACGCGAAGATCAGCAACAGCGAGTAACTCGCCATGGCTACGCGCATGGCGACGAATCCGTAGAAGAGCCAGGTGGTGCCGTTCAACTGGTAGTCGAACCAGACGAACAGTACCGTCGGCACCAGAAACAGCACCAGCGCAAAACGCCACTGCTCAGCGTCAGTCGCCCAATAGTGCGCCCGGTACTGCTCCGGCGTCACTGCTACGGAATTCAATTGCCTGCCCCGCTCTCCATCATTGTCATTATGCGGATGAATGGCCAGACAAACCTGACGACCACCGTTGATTCAAGCAGTTACATCACGATTACCGGCAAAACGGACATTTCCGACGACAGCGGCATAGCACGCTGGCATAACAGATGCTTCACAGCGGCGGCATCCGCTCCGCCAGCGGCAACTGCACCGCATGCACGAGTTGCAGCACTTCGAGCTCCGCGCCATAGTGCCCGACGATCTGCATGCCCACCGGCAGACCGTTCGCCGCAAAGGCAACCGGCGCGCTGGCGGCGGGGTGCGAAGTCATGGTGATGCGGCAGGCGGATTTCATCCATTCGAGATAGTTGCCCAACTGCACACCGTCAATCGTCATCGGGTAGGGCATCGTCACGTCGAACGGCAGCACCTGATTGACCGGGCAGATGAAGTAGTCGTAGCGGCTCAGGAACCGCTGCATGCGCTCAAAGCATTTCGATTGTGCGGTCTGTGCGGCGGCGATCTGTTCGCCAGTCAGCTTCAATCCCTGCTCGATATTCCATACGGCGGTGTCCTTCAGCAGGTGCCGCTTGTCCCGATAGTGGGCGCCAAGTGAATTGACCAGGTGCAACGCCCGCTGCGCCTGAAAGGCGTCATCGGCGATGGACAGATCCGGCGCAGCCTCCTCGATCACGGCGCCGATGGCCTCAAAGCGCTTGAGTGACTTTTCAAGCGCATCGCGCACACCCTTCTCGACCGGCAATCCGCCCAGCGTCGGGCTCCAGCCGATGCGCACGCCCTTGAAGTCACGGTCCAGCGGCTGGCGAAAGACTGTCGGGTCGCCACAGCGGCCGAGCGCCACGCGAGGATCGTCGCCCGCCTGCACCGACAGCAGCCACGCGGCATCCTCCGCGGTACGCGCGATCGGGCCGAGCACGCCGAGCGTGCCCCAGAGATTGAGCGAAGGATAGGTCGGCACGCGGCCCGGCGACGTGCGCAGGCCCACGGTGCCGCAAAAGTTGGCCGGATTGCGCAGACTGCCGCCCATGTCGGAGCCATCGGCGAACGGCAACATGCCCGTTGACACTGCCACCGCTGCGCCGCCGGATGAGCCACCGCAGGTTTTGGTGATGTCCCACGGGTTTTTGGTGGCGCCGAAAACGGCGTTGAAGGTCTGACTGCCAAGGCCAAACTCCGGCGTGTTCGTCTTGCCAAGGATGCTCAACCCGTGCGAGCGGAAACGCTCGATCATGAGGGTGTCGAAGTCCGGTACCCAGTCCTTGAAAATCGGCGAACCCATCGTGGTGCGCATGCCTTTGACCGGCTCCAGATCCTTGATCGCGATCGGCAGCCCCGCCAGCGGCGACGTCGGCAAACCCTGCGCGCGGCGGGCGTCGATGGCGTCGGCGTTGGCGTAGGCGCCCTCGCGATCCTGGGTGACGATGGCATTGACGACCGGATTGACGCGGTCGATCTGTGTCAGGCAGGCGTCAAGCAGTTCACGGGCCGATAGCTGCCGCGACACCAGCAGCGCCGAGAGTTCACGGACCGATTGGAACGACAGGGAATCCATAAGCATCTTTTAGTGAAAAGCCCCGCCGGAGCGGGGCTTGGATGGTATTTCTGCAAATACTTGACTTTTGCCGATTTACTGCTTCAAGCCCTGATCAGACGGGGCCTACAGCAAAAAGCTGTTAGCGCAAGAATCAGTTCTTCTGGATATTCCAGTACGCTGAGCCGGCCGTTTTCAGCACGCCGGAGATGTTCTTGCGAACTGCTGCGGGATTCTTGTATTCGCCAAGGATCGCGTGCGTGCCCACTTGCGTGGCGCGCACCTGCACCGCCTCTGCGATACGTTTCTTGTCGGCCTCGGTCGTGGCACGCGCATACTGGTCGCGCAATTTTTCGAGTTCAGCGTCGGTCGCCCAGCCCGCCCAGCCCTTTTCACCATTGCCGCCGAGCGGGGCACTGGTCAGCGGGTTCATGATATCGGCGCCTACCCAGGCGGTGAGGAAGATGTTCCAGCCGCCCTGATCAGCCGGGTCCTTTTTCGAGCGACGGGCAACTAGCGAGCCCCAGTCCATGGTGATCAGATCAACCTTGAAACCGGCCTGACGCAGCAGTTGCGTGGCCACCAATGGCAACTTGTGAATTGACTGCAGATCGGTCGGGCGCATCACGACAATCGGTTTGCCGTCGTAGCCGGAATCCTTGAGCAGCTGCTGCGCCTTCGCCATGTTGCCCTTGACCATGAAATCGCTGCCCTTCGGGCTTGCCAGCGGCGTGCCGCACGGATACATGCTCGGGCAGGTGTAGAACATGCCTTCGTTTTCCGGACCGACCTGGGCGCGCAGGAAGGCCTCCTGGTTCATCGCCCACATCGCCGCTTCGCGCACCTTCGGGTTGTTGAATGGCGGTACCAGATGGTTGAAGCGCATCACGTACTGGTAGTTCACGGTACCGGTGTCGACGATGCTGACGCGGTTGTCCTTGCGCAGTTGCGGGTATTGCTCAAACGCCGGCTGCTCGATCATGTCGATCTCGCCGGCGAGCAAGGCGTTGAGCTGGGTTTGCGCATCCTTCAGCGCGAGCCATTCGATGCGATCAACAAACACCTTCTTGCCACCCGCGAGACCGGACGGCGGCTCACTGCGCGGCACGTATTTGGTGTTCTTGAGGTAGATGGACTGCACACCGGGCTTGTACTCGTCCTTCTTGAAGACATAGGGGCCGGAACCGGTGTAGTCGTCAATCACCTTGAACGGATCGGTCGCGGCGACGCGGGCGGGCATGATGAAGGCCGGGTTCGACGACGGCTTGCCCAGGGCATCGAGCACGATACCAGTCGGCTCTTTCAGCAACATGCGGAAAGTCTTGGCGTCCACCACTTCCATCTTGTCGACGAAGGTCATCAGCTTCTGGCCAAAAGTGTCGCGCGCGCCCCAGCGCTTGATCGAGGCGACGCAGTCCTCGCCCGTCACTGGCTTGCCGTCGTGGAATTCGAGCTTGTCGCGCAAGGTGAAGGTGTAGGTCTTGCCATCCGGGCTGACCACCCATTTGTCCACCATCTGCGGCTTTATCGCCCCCTTCTCGTCAGTCGCGAACAGCGTGTCGTAGACCATGTAGCCGTGATTGCGCGTGATGTACGCCGTCACGTTGAACGGGTCAAGATTGGCCGGGAAGGCGTGCGGCGCGACCTTGAGCACCTTTTGTTGTGCGAGCACCGGCGTTACCGCCAGAACGGCCGACGATGCGAGCGCAATCGCGGTGACAAGCTTGGCAATCTTCATGAGCCCCTCAGAGTGGTTGGTTGCAGACGAATGGATGAACTATTGTGGCCAGGATGCGGCGCTGCGGATCGTGGGTCATCCGATATGGACCGGCCACGGCCGCTGCACCGGGCGGATCTGTTCGATAACACGCGACAGCTGTAATACACCGAGATCATCAAAGCGACGCCCGGCGACCTGTACGCCGATCGGCAGGCCAACGGTACGCTTCTGTGTGGAGTAGCTCCAGTTGATCGATGCGGCGGGTTGCTCGCTCATGTTGTACGGCACCGTGAACGCAATGTGCTCGAGCGCGCGTTCCGGGTCGTTGTCCGGGCAACAGTACTCGGCCTCAAACGCAGGAATCGGACTGGTGGGGGTGATCACGAAGTCAAAGCCATGGGTGGCTTTCACCGTCGCTTCACGCATCGCCATCACCTGCGCGTAGAAGGCCATGACCGTATCGCCGGAGAATTTGCCTGCACGCCACGTCGCCCAGCGAACGATGAAAGGCAGGATTTTTGCGCGTGTCGCCTCGGGCAGCCGAGAGATGTCCAGATGGCTGCGTGCCTCAAAGAAGCCGCAGATTCCGTCCAGCATGTCACGGGTGATGAATGGCTGCAGCGGCTCGACGCGGGCGCCATGCTGTTCGAGCAACTGCCCGCACTCCCACGCCGCTGCGGCGACATCGGCCTGCACCTCACGACCGACCTTCATCTCGGTCAGCACGCCAATACGCTTGCCTTTCAACGAGAAGCGTTCCAGCTCTGCAGCGTAGTCCACCGGCTGCGTCGGCAGATCCATGAAGTCGCGGTGATCAGGATCCGGCCGCGCGATCACGTTCATCAGCAATGCCGCATCAAGCACCGTGCGGGTCATCGGCCCGGCGACGCGTCCCATGTAGGGCGGATTGATCGGGACACGGCCGAGCGATGGCTTCAAGCCGAAGATGCCGCAGAAACTGGCTGGCAGGCGAATTGAGCCACCAATGTCCGTACCAATGTGCAACGGGCCATAGCCGGCCGCGCAGGCCGCACCGGCGCCCGAGCTGGAGCCACCGGGATTGCGGCTGGGTTGCCAGGGATTGCGGGTAACGCCGTGGAAACTCGACTGGCCACTGGAGAGCATGCCGAAGTCTGGCATCGTCGTCTTTCCGACGAGAACGAGGCCAGCTTCGCGCAACCGGTCCGCCACGGGTGAGTTGACCGCCTTCGGCTCCGTGGTGTTGGCTGCCGTTCCAATCGGCGCCGGATCGCCAACGGTGTAAATGTTCTCCTTGAGAGTGACTGGAACACCGTCCAGTGGACTCAAGGCTTTGCCAGCGGCCCAGCGCGCATCCGACGCATCGGCAGCGCTGCGGGCGCTTTGCGACTTGTCGAGATAGAGCGCGTTAAGTCTGGGTTCGCACTGTCTGATGCGTTCCAGCACCGAGTGGACCGCTTCCGCCGACGTCACCCCGCCGACATCCAGCTGACGGAACAAATCGGAAGCAGAAAGCCAGCACGCGGTATTCATGGAACACAGTGTAGCGCCGAGTCAATCGTACTGTTGCTACATGGTCCGCTACGCAAGCCGCATGCGTGATACCCAGAAAAGACAAAACCCGCCGAAGCGGGTTTTGTTATCGCGGTTCACGGCTGGTTCTGCAACCAGCCCGCGTACCGATGCTTAGCGGGGCTTAGGCGCGGCGACGGCGCTGGAAGGCAGCCAAGCCGGCGAGCATCAAGCTCAAGAGGCCGAGGCCTGCTGCGCCCATCGTCGGGATCGACGTCGGCTGATCATTGTCAGCGACAACAACCGTTGCTACCGCGTTGCCAATCACCGTGGCTGCAGGTGCAGGACCGGGGACTGCCGGGACCGAGATGGTCATGGTGTAGGTACGTGCATTGCCGATCAGCGAGTCGTCAAGCGTCTGCACCGTCGTCGGTACCGCAACCAGGCTTGCCGCCGCGGCCGGGCAGGTCACTGAGCCAGTCGCGCCACCGCCAACGAACACGTCACCGGTTGCCGGCGTTGCCGGAGCGATCGAGTAGTTCACCGTGAACGGCGCAGCAAGCGTCGGGCAGCTGACGCTGAAGCGAGCCACAGCACCTTCGGTGATTCCCATCGAAGCCGCCGAGCCGGTGTTACCGGCAACAGCGTTAACCGCTACATCATCATCGTTGATGGTGCCGGTTGCCGACGAAGGCGAACCCACGGTGTATGCCCCAGCAACCGTCGGAGCAGCGACTGCAACCGTTGCGGTAGCGTTGCCGTCAACCGCGACGTTGTCAATGGCGGTTACCGTGCAGGTAGCCGTTGACGTCGATGCAGCGAACGTGATGGACGCGCCACAGGTCGTGCTGTAGCGGCTGCTCGTTGCCGGCGCCGTGGTGTTCACCGTCAGCGTTGCGGCCTGGGCAGCGGCGCTGCCACCGGAGCGGGTGAAGGTGTAGGTCAACACACCACCAGCTTCCGATACCGGACCGTTCACTGCGAGGGTAACCACTTGCGGGCTGTCGTCATCAGCGATGCTCTGCGTTTGTGTCGCCACTGCGCCGAGTGTGTAACCGGCGCCAGTGTTGAGCGTCATGACGACGGTTTCAGCGCCTTCGACAGCGGTGTCATCAATCGGGCAAACAGCAATTGTGAAGCCTCCAGACGGAGCCGCCTGCGTGTGCGTGATCGAGTTGCCGGCAATTACCGGGCCGCCGCAGTTGCTGTCATTGAGCGTGTAATCCGTACCGCGAGTCGCCGTACCGCTGATGGTGAAACCAACGGCAGTGTTGTTGGTAATACCGCTTTCCCGGACAACCGTAAACGTGCAGGATGTCGTCGGCTCCGCGCAGGCACCGGCCTTGACCAGACCAAACACCGGGAGAGTATCGTTATCAGCGACGTTAACCGTTGCTGTCGTCGTGGCGCCGAGCGAACCTGCTGAAGGCGTGCCCAATACGATCGTGCCGGACACCGGACCTTGAACAGTCGCGTCATCACCACGCGGTGTCACAACGATGTTTTGCGTTGCGCCTGCGCAGGCTGTGAAGGTTACCGGCGAGGCGCTGGTCGTGAAGTTATTCAAAGCGTTGGTGGTCGTGAACGGCACCGTTATCGCTGTGTTGTTGCCATCAAGAGCGCCCGTGCAGGTTACAACTGCATTGGCAGTTGCGCCACCTTCAGTCACGTTGACCGGACCCGAGATGGTAAAGACCGCAGTGGCGGGCGTCACAATTTTATTCAACGTGAACGAGGCTTGAGTAGGAACACCCACCGGATCCCCTGGGGTCGTGCAGTCGGGACTCGGCGTGCTCAAGCTCGTGAAGGCATCCGTCGTGATCACATAGGACGCCAACGGTGCGGATGCCGGCGGCGTAATCGTAAAGGTTGCGAGCAAAGTAGTCAGGCCGCCAGCTGTAGAGGCAGTGCCATTGGGCGTGCCTCCAAGATCGGGGCCCGCAGCCGGATTACTGATCGCGATCGGGTACGTCGGCGACGCAGTAGTAGCGTCTGGCAGTGCAGGGCCCAGCGTACGGTTCGTGATGTTGAACAAGCCGCCTTGGCCAACAGCCGAAAGCAACTTAATTGATGCGCCGCAAAACGGTTCTCCTGCGCCTGTCGTCGCACACAGAGACACAGTGATGTTGCCCACCCCCGGCGTGAATGATGCCGATGTTGGTCCACCACAGACCGAGCCGCTCGACAGTGAAAAGGTCGTTGCGGCGTGCGCTGGTGCGAGCACGAGGCCGAGAGAGAGCCCCCCAACCGCAAATGCCGCCCGTTTGAGCAGGTACGCGAATTTCATTGACTTGTTCCCTAACACTAGTTAATCGATGTACCAGACGCGCCCTTGACGAGGCCGACGTCAGTAGAGTTGATCGCGCCGTTCGCGCTCAGATCACTCTTGAAGTTTGAAGACGTGACCGCAACACCCGACTGCCCTTTTACGGTTCCGACATCTGTGGAATTGACGGTTCGGTTGTTGCTCACGTCGCCGACGAGGAACCCGACCACTACACTCGGATTAACACCGGCAGCCGTGCCGACACCCGTGGCGCTCACAGTGACGCGCGATCCATTCGGCACTGGCGTACCCGCACTGCCGATAGTGACGGTCATTTCATTGCCGTTAAACGCTGTGGCGACCGGCAGGCTCGTTACGCCAGCAGCTGCAGTAACCGTGGGGAACTGCGCAGACGACACGGCGGACGTGAACGCGATGACGATCTGATGGGCACCCGATTGCGCCTGGCGCGGCTCAACCGTCACCGATTGACCAGCCGTTGCCGACCCTGCCGGATCGATCGTGATGTCAAACGTACCGGCTGCGCCATGCGTCTTGCGCGACACATACGGCGTTGCGGCCAGTGCCTGCGTCGGCGCCGCTGCACCGGTGATGGTGAAAGACTTGTTGGTGAACCCGGCGCCCGCGTTGGCGTACGAATAATTGCCTTCGCTGTCGAAAGTGACGGTGGACGTGCACGCTGCTGCGGATGTGCAGCCTGCTGCCATGGTGCCAGTCATCTTGAAGAGCTTGAGGCTAGTGGCGGATGCGGCCGCAGTGTCGGTGTTGATGCTGCCGGGGTTGAGGCAACCGCCAGATGCGAGATCGGCGAGATCCGGCCAACCCACAGCACCAGTGGCGGAGCCGACCACACCGTTGGGGCGAATGGCGGTGTCGATCCAGCCCATCACTGCCTGGGCAGTGGCGGTGGTGGGGTTTTGCACGTCGGCCACCGCGATGCGGCACTTGGTGTATTCCTCGCTGATGGTGACGCCAGTCAGGTGAGTACCGTTGTACTTGACCTTGAGGCCCAAACCGCTTTCCGGGTTGGTGGAATCGTCACTGTAGACGCCGTACACCGTAAAGGTGGTGCCAGCCGGCACGGCCTGCGTCGAACCATTGATGCTGGCGCCGGCTAGCGACAGCTTGGGATCGACCGTTTGCAACGCCTGCGCGGACATTGCCGCGACGACGGTCAAGCCGACCAATCCGGAAAACATAACCGAGCGAATTGTCTTCATATGCATGTTGAGGCCCCTAATCAATGCCATGCTACACAAGCTAACGTGAATTGTGAAGAATTTGAAGCGCCTCTCGCTCGCAACGATTTCCGTATGCGCGTTTGTCGCCACAAAGTCGATAGACGTATTTCAACTGCAAAAGCGGTCAGATCGACATAAATAAATCATTTCTGGTCCATCGAGGAATGGCGCCACGATTATGCCGTCGTCATGAAGCATAAGCAACACCCGTGATCCTCCCCAGACCAGACACCCTTGCGTCCTTTTCATTCATCCAGATAGCGGACAAAGTTCGAAATGGCTCATCGCCCCTTAGCCAACTTTGCTCCGCAACCGCCGCCAGTAAAGGGCTCAGAGCCGGAAAATGAAAAAGTCGATCTTGGCAAAAACGCGCTGTGAGCCCTATTACAGCGGCTTTTTTCTGCGAAAAGCCGTATCTCTTGTTGCATCACAGCGCTGTTCCGGATGGTTGCGCTACGGCGTGAAGCTGGTGCCGCAGTTTGCATTCAGGTTGTTGCGAACCGTATCCCATTGCCCCTGACTGATGCCGGTGCCGTTGACGACGGCGGCGCCCGAGAAGCCGAGCATGGAACGCAACAGCACCAGGCCTTCCTTGTTGGCACGCACCTGGTTGTCGCCGTCCATGTCCAGTTTGCACGGCAACGGCGCAGTCAGCACGACGGACTCCAGAGCGCCCATATCAACCGTGCCGTTCACTACACGCGGGAAGCCGGTGCCGCGCTGGTCAAGCGTCATGGCCGCAGCAGCGGCGTTGTCACCCGCGTCCAGCGCCGGGCTGCCGGGCAGCAGACGATGGGTATAGGCGTACTGCATGCTGCCGCCATTGAAGGCGAGACCATCAAGCTTGGCATCGACGCCGCACTTCATGCCGGCGCCGCTGCAGAAGCTGTTCGGGATCGCAGCGCTTTCAAACAGCGTGTTCGACACCGCGTAGTTGTAACCAGGCCCGGTGGGCGCGAAGATCATGTTGCCGGCAAGGCTGCCGGAAACCGCCGCGCCAATGATGTTGTTGACGATTGCCACGCTGCCGTTCGGGGTGGGCGTCGCCGCGGAGCCAGGAACCCACGCGCCAACGCTGAACTGTGAGCCGTCATCATTCACGCCTGCCTGGTTGCGGGCAATCGTGTTGTTAACAAAATTGACCGAATTGCTGCCGCTGCCGGCGTGCAGATTGACCACAACCGTCGAGCCATTGTTGCCAATGTTCTCGTTGAGCGAGAACGTGCTGTTGCGCACGGTGTAATTGCCGGTGGCGTCAAGCAGCAGGCTGGCGATGGCGTTTGCGCGGTTGCCGATGAATGCACCATCCGCAATCAGGTAGTTGCGCCCGGCACCATTCGGGCGCAGCGAAAGGCCGGCCTCGTTGCGTTCAGCCCAGTTGTCCTTCACCACCAGGCCGGTCGCCGTCAGACTGTGCGAGAGCGGCCAGCTGGATGGCACCGACGACGACGACGGCGCACCGATCACAGTGAACACGCCGTAGCCCCCCGCGGTGGTGCCCGCGTAGGTGCGGTTGCCGATGATGCGGGTGTTGGTCATGGTGACGTTGGCCACATCGTGAATCAACGCGGCGCTTTGCCCACCACTGCTCGCCGTGCTGTTGCCTGCGACTTCGTTGAAAATGAACTCGACGCCAGTCATCGTGACGTTTGCCGAGCAGCCGATACGCAAACCGCCGCGCGACTGTGACGCGATATTTCGCTCGAAGTAGACGTTGGTGAGCGTCACGTCCCGCAGTTGTCCAAAGAGGCAATTGCCGTTGGCGTCGAAGGTGTCGGTGAGGATGCTGAGGCCACCGATATCCTGCGTCTGCGCGGCATTGCCAACAAACGACCAGTCGGTGATCTGCACCACCGGACCGGACGGCAAAGTCGCGCCGACCGTGGAAATCTGGCCGCCGCCGCGACGCAACAGTGCGGTGTTGCCAATGGCACCGCCACCAGACAGCGTGACTGAACCGGCCATTGCATTGATGGTGAATGCACCGTCGGAGCCGGTCGTCGCGCTGTTGGAAACAAACGAGACGTTTTGCAGCGACGCGTTGTTGCCGCCGGAAATCCGCAGCGCCCCGACATTTTCGGCAGAGTTGCCGACGAACTGGACGTTGGTCAGCGTGACATTGCCGACAAACAGATTCGAGTTATTGCCGAACGACGCTGCACCGGCAGCGGAGGTGGAGGCCGCGGCAGCCGTGCCATGTACGGTACGGTTGCCGGTGAACTGCACATCCGTGAAGATGAAATTCGGCCGCGCATCGGTAGGCAGCGTCGCGCCGCCAGCAAATGCGCCGCCGTTGGTGCCGAAGTTGCTGACGCCGTTGCCAACGCCCGCTGCCTCACAGTTGATAAATGCGACTGAACTCGCAGTCAGGGACTCGCGGCTGAACACGCAGGCGCCAGCCGAGCCGCCCGACGCGGCGATGGAACCGACGGCCCGCCCCTCGCGAAACGTGAGATTGCTGATCGTCGCGGGCGCGTCAACCGCAGCGTCGTTGTTGCTGACCAGCAACGTGCGCATTCCCGCCGCACCGGGCGACAGGCCGCCACCGTTGACGATGAGCTGGTCGCGACCGGGCCCATTGATGGTGACGTTGCCAGCGGCATAAAGCAGCCAGGTCTTGGTGCCGGTGAAAACACCTACAGGCTCCATTGCAACTTGCGACACCAGGATCGTGCCAGTCGGCGTAATGTTGATGGTGTCGGTGCCACTACCCGCAACGCACCCACCAACAGCAACGTCCAGGTTGGCTGCCGCCAGCGCCATCCGCAGCGTGCAATACGCCGGGCTCACTGGTGTCGTGTAGGCCGCGTCCGAGAAGGTCGAGCCCGTTGCATTGACGTAGACGTCATCAAGCAGACTGTTGACGGTGATGGTGGCGGCGCTGGCCGCGAATGCGGCAAAGGTGCCTGCTATGACGGCGCTGGCGCCCAGCAAACTACGACCAGCGCTGGCTGGATGTCTCCGGTACAACATGTATTACCCCCAATAAACAACTGATGCAAACGCGACCGTTTGCGCAGACTTGTTTTTAGCGGAAATGCCTCTTAACGGTGCGGGAAAATTCCAACCAGCGTGGGTAGGGTTTGTGCTGAGTTTTGGCGCCCTGACCGCGAGTGTCGCAAGCGTCCCTCACATCATGTCAGCGTCATGGTAACGCTGCGCCGCATCGTGTGTTCAGGTAGTTGCGGATTGAGGTCCAGTCGTTGCGTGGCCCGGCAATGGTCAGGCCATTAGTCACTGAGGTATTGCGTGCGCCCAACAGCGTGCGCAGCAACAGCACGCCGTCCACCGCAGGATCAACCACGCCGTCGCCATCGATGTCGACGACTTTGGTGGTGATGAGATCACGGGCGTTCTTTTCGGCACGGTCGTAGGTGGTGGTGGCCGACGAGGTCGCGCCAACTGTACTTGTCGCAATCCCGGCGCCGCGATTGCCCTGCATGGCCCGCAGGATCATCAACCCATCGGCGACACCATTGCGTGTGCCGTTGCCAGCGCCATTGACATCGAGATTGCAGGGCAAGGCGATCTGGTCGCTCCACAGATCAGCCGCGGCTTCAAGTTGCGCGCGCTTCGCCGTGTTGCCGTAAATTGCCCGCATCTGGGTAAAGATGGAGTTGCTGGTGCTCGGGTTGGTCAGGGTCGCGCCGTTGTTTTCGCTGACGCGATTGCCTTGCAACAGGCACCAGTATTTGGTCGCCGCTGGTACGCTGGTCGCGCTGCTGCACGAGCCGTAGTCCCAGTCCGGGCTGGTGTTGAGCACCACGGTCCAGTGCATCGGCGTGACGTCGTCGAGCTGATAAAACGAACGCGTACCGGGCAAACTGCCGGTGTGACCAACGAAGTAGCCGAGCAGTTGATTGGTCGCCGTCACCCGCCACTCGGTCACGCCGGCGCCATAGCTGTAGCGGTAGCTGAAGTTGTTGGCACCACTGGTTCCGCTCGACAGCGTCGGGCCCTCGAACAGCGAATCGGAGCCGCTGACATTGCTCGCGGGAAAATCCAGCAGATGGGGCGCACGCAACCGGAGCTTGGCGCTTTGCAGCATGCGCAGATACTCCTGCGCGGAAAACACCCAGCCGCCCGCACCGCCGTAGTCGTGGGCGCGATAGTTGTTCGGCCGCGGGCCCACACAGCCCGGCGGTGAGGGCGTGCCTTCATATAGCGCGCACCAGTTGGAATAGAGCGTGGCAGCCGGGTTGCTCGCGATCGGCTGGTCGTAATAGGCGTTGATCTCGGCGTTGGCGCTGTCGCCGGCATACCAGCGCGCCATGTTGTCGCTCTGCGCCAGCCGCGGCTTGTCGATACCGAGTGGGCGCAGCACTTTGTTGAGCACGTAGTCCTCGTAGCTCATGCCAGAGCGGATTTCAATGACGCGCTCGGCCCAGCAGTAAGCGATGTTGGTGTAGTACTGGTAGTAGCTGCCACCCTGCAGCGGCGGGCTGCCCGGCACATAGTGCAGCTTGCGGCGCGGCAGGTCGATTTCGATGTGCCGTTTGCAGGTCTTGACCCACTCCTGAAAGGTCGCCACGTTGTACGGATAGGGCCAGGGTTTCACGGTACCGGGCGGATCGGCGTAGTCGATGATGTCCTGCGGCTGCCCTGAGGGCGTGGACAGTGGGGCGCCACGTGCGAACCCGGCCTCATGGTTGACTAGCTGCTTGACGGTGACGTTGAGCATGTTCGCATCCGCCGGGGCGCCCGCGAACGCCGTCGTGGACGCGTCTTCGCGCAGGATCGCATAGGCGGAATCGCTCATCGCCAGCTTGCCATCAAGCACTAGTTGCTGGATGGCAAGGCCAGTGACCAGCTTGGACAGGCTGGCCATGCGGAAACGGCTGTTCGGCTGGGTGGTCTGGTACGCCGGTTCGTTGTACGTTCGCGACACCATGTTGACAGTGGCTGTAATCGTCTGCAACGGCCGCTCGGTGGTGCTGGCAGTGTATCCACGCACGAACACGATGCGGCCGCCGTGGCCCACCGCGAGTTGGGCGTTGGGCACGTTGGCGTTCAGCATGAACTGCGTCATGATCGCGTCGAGCTGCGCGTAGTCGGCATTCGGCGTCGTCGCGTTTACCGGCGCCGGGCCAGGGTCACCGGTGATGGTGTAGGCGGCGTGCGCGGCAAACGTCGCCACCGCGGCGACAGCGCAACCTGCCCGTACGACCGCTCGGCGCAGCAATGGCTGCTCGCAGTTCATGGCGTTCCCCTCGCATTCCCGTCACGTCTGATCGTGGATTGTGGCGTCGCCAACCGGATTGCAGCAAGGTTTGCGGCGTTACAGTGCGTTACCTTGTGCTGCGTCTGTTGCACCAGTTGCACCGCTATCGCCGCGATCCGCGTGTCACCCGGTAGCAGTATCTTTTCGTTGAAACGTCTGCTGATTAAGGCATGACAGCGAAAAAAGCGCAAAGTCGACTTTGCACCTTTTCACCGTTTGAGCCCAATTCGAATGGGCTTTTCACCTAAAAGCCGTTAGCGAAATTTGTGTGATGCCAAGGCAACGGCAGACGGTACGTCAGCAGCAGAGCGCTTCCCCTGCTCACGTCAATCGCCCAGCACAATCCCTTCGCGACGCGGGTCCGCGCCACCGCGCCATTGCCGCCCAGCCCTGCCATCAGTCCGCTGCAGGATATGCAGGCCGCTGGTGAAGTCGATCACGCTGAACGTGTGGCCACGTCTTTCGAGCTCCGGCTTCAGCGCCTCCAGCGCCGTGCCGCGCTCAATCTCGGTCGGGCCGTTGCGCGAGCCGAAGTTCGGCAGATCGGCCGCCTGCTGCGGCGTGAGCCCCCAGTCAACCAGCGCCACGATGCTCTTGGCGACGTAGTTGATGATGGCGCTGCCCCCCGGCGAGCCGGTCACGATCAGTGGTTTGTTCTGGCGGTCATAGACGATGGTCGGCGCGATCGACGAGCGCGGCCGCTTGCCTGCTTCGATACGATTGGCGACGAGTTGCCCGCCCTCTTGCGGCACGAACGAAAAATCGGTCAGCTCGTTGTTGAGCAGAAAGCCGCGCACCATCACGCGCGCACCAAACTGGTCCTCAATCGTGGTGGTCATCGCCACCGCATTGCCGTAACGATCCACGACCGAAATGTGCGAGGTGCCCGACGCTTCGATGGTTGCATCGGGCGCCAGCGCAACCTTGCTGCCAGGCGGCGTGCCCGCCTCGGCGCGCTTCATGCTGCGCGAAAGGTCGATCTGGCTGCCACGTAACTTGAGGTACGCCGCGTCCAGCATGCCGCGCGGAATTGCCACGAAGTCCGGGTCGGCCAGATAGCGGTTGCGATCAGCGAAGGCGAGCCGTCCCGCCTCGGCAAACACATGCAGGCTGTCGGGGGCGTTTGGCCCCCAGGCAGCCAGCGGGAAGCGCTCGACCAATGACAGTATTTGCGCCACCGCGATACCGCCCGAAGACGGCGGCGGCATGCCGCAAACGCGCAGCCCACGATAGGGTGCGCACACCGGGTCGCGCTCGAACACGCGATAGGCACTGAAGTCCGCCTCGGTGAGATCGCTTGCGCTCGCTTGCGCGCGAGCAACACGCACGATGTCCGCCGCAATGTCGCCATCGTAGAACGCCTTGGCACCGCCATCGCGAATGGCTTTCAGCGTGGCGGCGTATTCCGGGTTCTTGAGCGCATAACCAACCGGCCAGGGTTCACCGTCAGGTGCATAGAAGTAGGCGCGCGACGCCGGGTCGAGCTTCAGAAAGCGCTCGCCCTTCAACTGCATGTTCAGCCTGGGGCTGACCGGAAAGCCCTGCTCTGCCAGCGCAACGGCGGGCTCGAACAACTGGCGCCACGGCAGACGACCATGCTTGCGATGCGTCTCGGCGAGCAGCGCGACGGTGCCGGGCACGCCGACGGCACGACCGCCCACCACGGCGTCATAGAACTTGAGTGGCAACCCGTCGCTACCGATGAAGCGTTCCGGCTTCGCTGCGGCCGGCGCCGTCTCGCGACCATCGTAGCTGCGGGTACGGCCAGTTTTGACGTCGTGCAGGACGATGAAGGCACCGCCGCCGAGGCCGGAGCTCTGCGGCTCGACCAGCCCGAGCACCAATTGTGTGGCGATCGCCGCGTCGATCGCGCTGCCACCCTGCCGCAGCATCGCGTAACCGGCCTCGACCGCCAGCGGGTTGGCCGCAGCAACACCCTGATGCCGGAAGCTCAGGCCCTGCTTCGCGCTACGTCCGGTCGCAGCTTCGGGTGCCTGATTCTGCGCAGCCGCGAGTCCGGCATGCGTGCTACACAGCGCGAGCAGTGTCAGTGCAGCCAGACGCCTAAGAATGTTCGTATTCGGTGTTCGTCTGCCGAGCCGGGCGGCCGTGTGCCCGCACGTCATGCGGCCCCCTGCGCGGGCGCCGTGCCGTCACCCAGACCCAGCGAACGCTGCATGAAAACGGTGTCCAGCCAGCGGCCAAACTTCCAGCCGGTTGAGCGCAGCGTGCCGATGTGTTCGAAGCCCATCGCGGTGTGCAGGCCAATCGATCCGGTATTGGCCGAGTCACCGATGACCGCAACCATTTGCCGGGCACCCGCCGCTTCGCAACGGGTCAACAACTCCGCCATCAGCAAGCGGGCAATGCCGCCACGGTGCGAGCCCTTGTCAACGTACACGGAATTTTCAACGGTGAAACGATAGGCCGGACGTGGCCGAAACCAGTTGGCATAGGCGTACCCGACGACGCGGCCGGCGTCCTCTGCCACCATATAGGGCAAACCCTTTGCCAGCACATCGGCACGCCGTTTCGCAATCTCGTCAACCGTTGGCGGCTCGAGCTCGAAGCTGCCGGTACCGTGGGTCACCCAATGTGCATAGATCGACTGGATGGCAATCAGATCGTCGTCGGTGGCGTTGCGCAGCAGCATGGGAGTGACAAAGCGGAAAACAATCGAATAGTATTTGTACCGCAGAAGCGGCGCGCACGTTGTAAGGGCGATACCGCCGCCGCGACTCAGGCTTGCCCCTCGAAGGCTATCTGCGCGCGGCAACAAGACAAAAGTACCGGACCACGCGATGCTCAAGATCCTCCTCCTTTGCAACGACCCTGTCACGCTCGCGCTCATGCGCGCGAGCGCCGACGCGCTGAAAGGAGTGCTTGATGCCTTCGACGATGCGGCCGACCTGCAACGCAAACTCAACAAGGGCACCAACGGGCTCCCGGTTGCCGTTGTGCTCGACCTCGCTGCCCTTGCTGCGCGCGGTATCCGTCTCGCCAATGCGTGCACGCGGGTACGCCAGACCTTGCCTGATGCGAAGATTGGTGTGATTGCATCGGCAACGCACTGGGTCGATGACGTCATCGTCGAATGGGCCCGCGAAGCGGGAGCCGACTACGCCGTCGCCCAGATCAACCCCTGGCGCTGGAACATGACTGGCGAGCGGCTGCTCAACGAACTGATCGGCGACCGCGATACGGTTGACGCCGCCATGCGCCGCATCACCCCCTACGTGCGGGCCGCTGCGCAGACCACCAGCGGCGGCGCGCAGGCTCGCGTCATCGCCGCCGCCGAGGCCGATGGCATCGACCTCGCGGCCCTCGCCTTTCGCATGCAACGCTCCGGCGGTGTCAACATCGCTGACCGCAGCTATTTGCTGCGCGTCTACCCGGAATGCTTCGTGGCCAGCGAAAGCATCGTCTGGCTTGAACGTGCCCTGCGAATCGACCGGGAGAAGGCCATTGCCATTGGCCTGGCGCTACAGGCGGCGGGGCTGATCTATCATGTGGCGCGCGAACAGATCTTTGACTATGGCAACTATTACTTCCGCGTTGCGCAGTTGCCGCCGCGCTGGACGCTGGACCGCTTTTATTCACTGGTGCGCAGTGACGCCGGTTTCAGCGTCGCCGACCGCACGTCTCGCGGCACCGCCTATGCCAGTTGCTTCGTGGGCAGCGAGGCGGTGGACTGGATGCTGGTGCAGAACTACACGCTCAATCAGGCGATGAGCTGCGGTCAGCGCCTGCTCGATGTGTCGCTGGCGCACCATGTGCTCGATGAGCATCCATTCAAGAACGACAAGCTTTTCTACCGCTTCTACCGCGACGAGCAGCGGCTGGAGTAGCCGCACGCAGGGGCTATCAGCGCACGGCTGAGTTGAGCGTCACGATCGGCAGCATTACGGCCAGCACCAGCAGCAGTACGACGCCGCCCAGCACCAGGATCATCACCGGTTCCACCAGTGTGGCAAACCATTGCAAACGGCGTTCCAGCCCCTGCCGCTTGAGGTGGGCAGCTTTGGCAAATGCCGCAGCCACACCACCGACGGCTTCACCATGCCGCAGCAGCTCCAGCGACATGCCGTCGAGCGCCTGCGCCTCGGTAAATGCCGTGGTTACCGCGCTGCCGCGCTCGATCAGGTTGCGCGCGGCGTCAAGCCGCGTTGCGTTTGATGCAAAACGGGCTGTGGTCGCTGCCGCAACCATCGCCCTCGGCAGTGGCACAGCGCTCTCCACCAGCATCGCCAGCGTCGTCAGTACGCGCACCTCGTCGGCGCTCTGAGCCAGTGGCCCGAGTAGCGGCAGACGTTGCAACAGGGCCAGCCCACGCTGGCGTAACGGGCCACGCAACGACCAGAGCGCGAACACCGATGCCGCCAGCAACAGCGCGATCAACCAGATTCCGTACTGGCGCAGTCCGGTGGCCACCAGAAGCAAGCTGCGGGTCAACCAGGGAAGCTGCTGTTTGGTTTGCGCGAAGGCGGCAACGATTTGCGGCATGACAAATACCAGCAGCGCCACAATCACAGCAAGCGCCACGACGCCCACTACCGCCGGATAGACCATCGCGCCGACCAGCTTGCCGCGCAGCGCATCGCGTTCTTCCAGATAGTCGGCGAGCCGCGCCAGCACCCTTGCCAGATCACCCGCCTCCGCACCCGCCACGACCACCTGGCGTTCGACCAGTGGCAGCAACTTTGACGCTTTTCCGAACGCCGATACCAGCGGCTCGCCGCCGTCAAGGGCTGCGTGCACCGCGCGCAGTTCTGCGGCTACGGTCGGCTGCGCGCTGCTTTGAGCCACCGACTGCAACGCAGCAGGTAAAGTCACGCCGCCGTCAATCAACCCGGAAAGTTGACGCACGGCGAGTGCCCGGTCAGCGCTGCTGATGCGGCCGTTAGCGTCAACCGCCGGCGCATCCGCCTTTGGCACCAGACTGAGGGCAGTCAACCTGCGGGCCGCCAGCGCTTTCAGCGCTGCGCGTTCGTCCGCCGCAGCAAGTTCGCCGTGCTCGCGACGACCGTCAGCATCGACTGCCTCAAACGCAAAGCGCATGGCTAGACGTTCCGGACACTGCAGTGAAGCACGGCAAAGGGTCTCACAACGTCACCACGCGTAACACCTCCGCCAGTGACGTACTGCCGTCGGCAAGCGCCGGTGCCGCGTCCGCCGCCAGCGTGGGCCACCCGGCATCAATGGCAATGTTCTCAATGTCGGTATCGGCCTTGCGGTTGTGAATGGCGTTGGTAACCTCAGCGCCCGCTGGCAACCAGCGATACAGGCCCATGCGCCCACGGTACCCGCTGCCACCGCACACATTGCAGCCGTCGGCAGACCAGAGCTGTACGAGTCCAACCGCGCCGCCGATACCGTGGGCGGTCAGTAGCGCCGCTTCATCGGCCGCAACCGCGTGCACCTTGCGACAGGCGACACACAACTTGCGCACCAGGCGCTGCGCCAGCACGCCGCGTAGCGAGGACGCAATCAGATAAGGCTCAACGCCCATATCGGTCAGCCGCGTGATGGCGGCCCCTGCCGTATTGGTGTGCAGCGACGCGAGCACCAGATGCCCGGTCAGGCTGGCCTGAATGGCGATTTCAGCGGTCTCACGGTCGCGGATTTCACCGACGATAATCACGTCGGGATCGTGGCGAAGGATGGAGCGCAACGCCCGCGCAAAACTGAGTTCGATTCGTGGATTGACCTGGGTTTGCGCCACACGGTCGAGCGCATATTCCACCGGGTCCTCCACGCTCACCACGTTGAGCCGTTCGCGATCCAGCTCGCTCACCGCGGCATACAACGTGGTGGTCTTGCCCGATCCAGTCGGCCCGGTGACCAGCACCAGCCCATGTGGCATGCGTACAGCGCTGCGCAGCGCTTCCAGCACCCGAGGTTGCAAGCCGAGCGCAGCGAGGTCCAGCCGGGCAGCGCTCGTATCGAGCAGGCGCAGCACCACCCGCTCGCCATGCTGCGTCGGCAAGGTCGCGATGCGCACGTCAACGCGGTGGCCGGCGATGGTCACCTGCAGTCGGCCGTCCTGCGGCAATCGGCGCTCGGCAATATCCAGAGCCGCCATCACCTTGCAACGGGCGACCAGTGCGGCGTGCGTCGCAGCATCGGTTTCGCGCACGTCGGCCAATACGCCATCGACCCGGAAACGCACGCGTCCTCCCCGATCGGTGGCATCAAGGTGAATGTCGGAAGCCGCCGCTGCCAGTGCATCGCGCAGCAGCTCGCTGACGATGCGTACCGCCGGTGCGTCATCCGTCAGTGCGGCGCTGGCCAGCAAATCCTGCTCATCACGCTCAGGGGACGACCGAGCGATCGCAGATGCGCTGTCTGTGGCTGGCGCCGGTCGTGCGGCGCGTGAATAAGCGCTCGTCAGCAGCGAACGAAACTCTTCGGCGGAGACAGACTGCGCCCGCAACGGCCGACCGAGGCGCTGGCGGACCGCCGATAGCGACGCCACGGTCATATGCGGCGCTGTCGCGACCGCGATGGCATTGCCTTCATCAGCCACTGGAACCACACCGAATTCCTGTGCCAGTTCGAATGGCAACTGTCCGGTCAGCTTCGCGATGTCAGTCATGATTCGCCGCGTGCGATGCAGTCACCGTCGCGGCAGCAGCCGCAAAGGCGCCGGTGGGCAGCGCGCGATGTCTCATCGCTTCGGCGTACCCGGTGTCGGAGCGCTGGCAGGTGGCAGAACGGCAGTACCCATCGGCAGCGTCGGGTTGCTCATTTCCGGCAGCATGGGACGAGCGTCGGGGGTAACTGCCTGCTGGTCGAGCCCGAGAACGCGATAGCGCTCATTGCTCAACACGTTGGCTTGAGCGGCACTGCGCAGCACGGTCGGACGCAGGAACACCATCAGATTGGTTTTCTTGCGGCTACGGGTGTCGTAGCGGAACAGGTTGCCCAGCAAGGGCGCATCACCAAGCACCGGTACCTTTTCCTGGTCGGTGGACAGGCTCTCCTGCAACAAGCCACCGAGCACGACGATCTGGCCATCGTCCGCCAGCACCGAGGTCTCCAGCACCCGCTTGTTGAAAGTTGACAGGCCGGCAGCATCAACCGCGCTGGCCGTCGAAGGCGCCACACTGGACACCTCCTGATAGAGCTGCAGGCGAATCGCGCCCCCCTCGGTGATGAGCGGTTTCACGCGCAGGATGAGGCCGACGTCCTTGCGATCGAAAGTGGCGAACGGTGTCACCGAATTGTTGGCGCCGGACGAATTGGCGTACTGGCCCGTCAGTACAGGCACCGTCTGGCCGCCCGAGAAACGTGCCTCTTCATTGTCGAGCGCCAACAGGGTCGGCATGGACAGGATATTCGCCTGCACGTCACTCTGCAGCGCCCGCGCCAGCAGGCCGAGATTCAGTATCTGTTTGCCGGCGATGGTCACCGCGCCACGCACCAGGCCCACGTTGAAACCCTGGGCGACGGCCGCCGGGTTGGCGGCAACGCCCAGGATATTGGCGGTCGTGGTCCCGTTGGTGCTGCCGAAGTTGGTACCACCAAAACCCTGCGTGCCGCTGCGGTTGATGCCATCGAGCGCCTGCCACTGAATGCCGAACTCGGCAGCGCGATCCGCCTGCACCTCCGCAATCAGCGCCTCGATGAACACCTGCGCCCGCCGTACGTCGAGCTGCTCGATCACCGTGCGCAGGTTGTTGTAGACCGGGGTGGGCGCGGAAATCACCAGCGCATTGATGGCGGTGTCGGGATAGACCGTCGCGCCGCCAGCGGTAAACGCCGTGTTGGTGTTGGTCGACATCTGCGGCAGCGTGCCGGCCGATTGCATCGACGAAGCGCCAGTCAATGCTGCCGTTGCTGCTGCCAGCGGGTTCTGCGGTGTACTGCCAGTAGCTGCCGCCGTTGGCAGCAGTGACGACAGGGCGGACGCGTTGCCCGACGCATTGCTGCTGGAACCGGTGCTGCTGCCGCCCTCAGCCCCCAGCACGCGGCGCAAAGTGGCTGCAACCTGCGCAGCGTCGGCATGCTTGAGGTAAACGATACGGATGTTGCCCGGCGCCGCCGTAGGGCGATCAAGCTCCTGAATCAGCGTTTTCACGCGTGCCAGACGACCGGCGTCTTCGCTGCGCACGATGATCGAGTTGCTGCGGGCGTCGGCAGTAATCAGCAGGCGATCCCGCGACTCGGTGGCGCCATTCGCGTCCGCAAACACCCGCGTCAATGTCGCCGCCACGTCCAGCGCATGGGCGTGATTCAGCGGCACCAGCTCCGGCGCTGCGACACTCGGTACGTCCAGTCTGGCGATCACTGCCTCGACCTTGCGGATGTTGTCGCTGTAATCGGTAATGATGATGGCGTTGCCCGGCGGGTACACCGTCAATGCATTGGCGGCAGCCACCAGCGGGCGCAATGCGTTGATAACCTGGCTGGCACTCTGGTGAGCGAGTGGAATCACCTTGGTGGCGATGGCACCGCCAGCGTCGACGCCAATAGGCGTGGGTAAGGCCTTCGCGTCAACCTCAGGCACTACCCGTACTACGCCGCCTGGCCCTTCCACCGCAGCAAAACCTGCCATGCGCAAGGCGGAGAGGAAGGTGGGATAGGCCAGCCCCGGCGCGACGCCTTTGGCCGACTGGATGTTGATCTTACCCTTGACCTTGGGATCCAGCACAAACGTCTTGCCGGTCAGCTCGCCAACTGCTTTGGCGACGACATCGATATCGGCATCGACAAAGTTGAGCGTGACCGGCGTTTGCGCCTGCAGCTGCGGCACGGGCGCAATTGCACCAAGACAGGCGGCGATACACGCCGCAAGCAGCGAACGCGACAGGCGGCGTGAAAACGGAGGCTTGGTCATTCCGGAAGGGAAAAATCTGACGCGATTCATTTCGCCAGTTTACCGCGCCGTCGCTGTTGGAAAACGCGCCTATCGCCCCACCGCAGGCAGGCTAGCCGGCGTTCAGGCGAAATCGCTGTACCTGTTTGTCGTACTCTTTCTCGACGTCTTTGGTGATTTCAACGCCATCGAAGCGAATCACCCGCCCGCCCTTGGCTCGGCAGGCGCTGCGCTCATACTGGCAGGGTCCCATCGCCGGAAAGCGTGCACAAATGCGTCCAGATTTCTCCGGAAACACGATGGCCGCCCGGCTCTCTTCACCGACTTTGCCCGTCACGCACTCATAGCGGGTCGTGCCGTCGGGCGTCACTGACGGAGCCAACGCGATCTGGACCGCGCTCATCTGCGCCCGCGCGGGCGCTACCGCCCCGGTGCCAGAACCGACACTGGTCGCCCGCCCATCAGTGGGCGGGATCGCGGGGTTGGCAGAAACCGTGGGCGCCAGCGCCTCGCTGGTAGATGCGCCCGCCGGGGCGATAGACGCTCCAGCGGCAGTTCTGGGCTGCAATGCGGCAGGATCCTCAGCGGGAACCACGGGCGCCTGCGTGCACCCGTTCAACGCCAAAGCGAGCGCGGTGACCAGCCACCACTTGCACATTGCCGGCGGCCGGTGCAGTGGTGGCAATGCAGTGTCAGGCCGACGGAATGAAACTGTCATCACCCTGGTGCTTCCTTTCAAACTTGATGAAGTTGAAATAGCCACAGGTAGAGCCGTTCGGATAGTCGCGGCAAACCTGCGGGCGCCCCTCGTAAATGGTGCAACGGCGTTCGTCCTGATCGAAGAACATGCACATCGACTTGTAAATGTGATCCTTGCGGTGCCGCAACACGCGGATGGTCTCGTCCTCGTGAACGACTTCCTTGGTAAAGCGGTCCCTCGCTTCGTCCACCGCGATGCCGTGGTGTTTTGCCAGCCGCTTGACGTCCGACGGCTTGGTCTCGATGTAATCGTAGCTACAGCAGTACCCCGGACACTGCCCGCAGTCGTAAGTGTTCTTCTTTGTCATGGTTGCGATTTCGAAAACATCGGGCCGGATGATAGAGGACTGTCGCCGCGCCGTCATAATTGTTGGCTTGAATTGCGGGTTTTCCGAAAGCTGCCAAATGTCGCGAGTACTTGTTGCGTGAACACTGATCAGCGTGCTGCCTCCCCAAAGACGGCCAAGATAGAGCTGCGCCAGGTCGGCAAGCAATGGGGCGACGTCGTCACGCTGCAACCATCAAGCATCGTCATTCCGGAAGCGAGTTTCACCGTGCTGCTCGGACCATCGGGCTGTGGCAAGACCACTACGTTGCGCCTGATTGCAGGGCTGGACGTCGCGAGTCGCGGGCAAATCCTGATTGATGGCCACGATGTCACGGTAGCACCGCCATCCAAGCGCGGTGTAGCCATGGTTTTCCAGAACTACGCACTGTTCCCGCATCTGAGCGTTGCCGACAACATCGTGTTTGGCCTGCAGGTACGCGGCGCCTCGCGGCAGGAGCAGGCCGAGCGCCTGACCCGCGTGCTGTCCCTGCTCAGCCTGGAGAAATTGCGCGACCGCAAGCCATCGCAACTGTCCGGCGGCCAGCAGCAACGCGTCGCACTGGCTCGCGCGCTGGTGGCGGACTCGGGCATCTGCCTGATGGACGAGCCGCTGTCCAATCTTGACGCACAGTTGCGACAGGAGATGCGTCAGGAGTTGCGGGCGTTGCAGCAAAAACTCGGCCTGACGGTTGTCTACGTCACTCACGATCAGACCGAGGCGATGAGCATGGCCGATCAGGTCGTACTGCTCAACCACGGTCGCATTGAGCAAATAGGGACGCCACGCGAGATTTACGCCAAACCTGCTTCAGTCTTCGCCGCGCGCTTCATCGGCACGCCGCCGATGAGCATCATCTCGCTGGCCGGCTCTGCCATCAGCGGTTCAACGCAGACTGTCAGCGCACCCGAAGCGGCAGTGAGTATCGGCCTGCGCCCGGAGGAGGTCGCGCTCGACGGCGATGTTGCAGCAACCGTCCGCGAGAGCGAGTATCTTGGCGCCGACTGCCTGCTGCGTTGTCGCATCGGTGATCAGGAAATCGCTGTACGGGCACCAGGCCAGAACCGATTTGACGCCGGGCAGGAAGTGCGGCTCGGCTGGCCTGTCAGCGCCGTACACGCATTTGACGCGCAGGGCCTGCGCTTGCCATGATCCCGACCACCCACGCAAACCATTTCACCCGGAGGAAGATCCCATGAAACACTCATTTGCCACCTGTGCAGCCGCTGTGGCGCTCGCGCTGGGCGCCAGTGCTGTACAGGCGCAGTCAACCGAAGTTCCGTTCTACTTTCCGGTCGCCGTGGGCGGACCGATCACCAAAATCATTGACCAGTTTGCGACGGATTTCAACAAGGAAAATCCATCGATCAAGGTATCGCCCATTTATGCGGGTAGCTATCAGGACACCATCGTCAAAGCGCTCACCGCCAACAAGGCCGGCACGCCACCGGTCGCCTCGGTATTGCTCTCCACCGATACCTTCACACTGATCGATGAAGACGCCATCGTCCCCATCGACAACTTCGTGAAGACGCCTGAAGACAAGGCCTGGCTGGGTGGCTTCTACAAAGCCTTCCTGCTCAACGGTCAGATTGGCGGCAAAACTTGGGGCGTGCCGTTCCAGCGCTCGACCGTGGTGCTTTACTGGAACAAGGAGCTGTTCAAGGAAGCCGGGCTCGACCCGAACAAGGCGCCGCAGACCTGGGCCGAGATGACCAGCATGGCGCAGAAGCTCACCAGGAAGGACGCCAGCGGGAAGGTGATGCAATACGGCGTGCAGATTCCTTCGAGCGGTTTTCCGTACTGGCTGTTTCAGGGCCTGACCACTCAGAACGACGTAATCCTCGCCAACGAAGCCGGCACCCAGACCAAGTTTGACGATCCGAAGGTGATCGAAGCACTGCAATACTGGGTTGATCTGTCGAAGAAGTACGGCGTGCATCCGTCCGGTATCGTGGAATGGGGCACCACACCGAAGGATTTCATGGAGAAGAAGGTCGCCATGATCTGGACGACCACGGGCAACCTGACCAACATCCGTACCAACGCCAAGTTTGACTTCGGTGTAGCAATGTTGCCGGCCGGCAAGAAGCGCGGTTCTCCGACCGGCGGTGGCAATTTCTTCATCTTCAAGAAGGCCACGCCGGCGCAGCAGGAGGCGGCGTTCAAGTTTGCGAAATGGTTGACGCAGCCGGCACGCGCCGCACAATGGGGCATTGATACGGGCTACGTTGCGGTCTCGCCCGCTGCGTGGGACACACCGGCACTCAAGAAATACGCGGCCGAATTTGCACCTGCCGCGGTGGCACGCGATCAGTTGCAGTACGCAGTGGCTGAGCTTTCCACGCACGACAATCAGCGCGTGACCAAAGCCTTCAACGACGGACTGCAGGCCGCACTCACCGGCAGCAAGACCGCAGAGGCTGCGATGAAGGACGCGCAGAAGGAAGCCGAACGTCTGCTGCGCAGCTACAAGTAAGTTGTACACCCCGTGAACGCGCAAAAGCAGGCACACGCCTGGCTGCTCCTGCTGCCAGCGCTGACCTTGCTAGTCGCGTTCACGCACTATCCCGCCATCGCCACGCTGATTGACAGCTTCATGTCGACGCCGAAGCCCTACCGGGCGTCGGTGTTCGTTGGGATCGACAACTACGCGGCGATGGTGGACGACCCGATCTTCTGGCAGGCGCTGCGCAACAACCTGTGGTTTGCGCTGGCCACTATTCCCCTGTCCGTCGGCCTGGCACTGGCAATGGCGCTCTGGGTCAACGGCAAGATCGCCGGGCGCGGTTTCCTGCGCATGGCGTACTTCACGCCTACAGTGTTACCAATGATTGCGGTGGCGAACATCTGGCTCTTTTTCTACACGCCGAGTTATGGCCTGCTGGAGCAAATTGGCAATCTGTTCGGATTGCCTTCACAGAACTGGCTCGGCGACAAGGCCACCGCATTGGGCGCCATCACCGCGGTTGCGATCTGGAAGGAGGCTGGCTTCTTCATGATCTTCTATCTCGCGGCACTGCAGGGAATCAACCCGAGCTTGCGCGAGGCCGCCGCCATTGAGGGCGCCAGCCGCTGGTTCTTCTTCCGCCGCGTGCTGTGGCCGTTGTTGATGCCGACCACGATTTTTGTGCTGGTCAACGCCGTCATCAACGCCTTCCGCATGGTCGATCACGTGGTCGTGATGACGCGGGGCGGACCGGACAACGCCACCACGCTACTGCTCTACCACCTCTACGAAGTCGGCTTCAAATTCTGGGACCAGGGCTATGCGGCAGCGGTGACCGTGGTGCTGCTGGCCGCGCTGGCCACCGTCGCGCTGGTGCAGTTTTTCGTGCTTGACCGCAAGGCGCACTACTGACCATGGCCGATGCAATCGCTTTGAGGCAGGCCAATCCGGCTGGTCAATGGCTGGACACGTTGGCAGCGTGGGGGCTGGCGATCCTGTGGATTCTGCCGCTGGCCTACGCGGTGTGGACCGCCTTTCATCCCGCCGAATTTTCCGCGAAGTTCTCACTCACGGCGCCGCTGACGCTGGAAAACTTCGCCCGTGCGTGGGAAGCAGCGCCGTTCGCACGCTACTTTCTCAACACCACGCTGCTGGTGAGCCTGATCCTTGGCTCGCAACTGCTGCTGTGCACGCTCGCTGCCTACGCCTTTGTGCGCTACGAGTTCCGTGGCAAGAACGTGGTGTTCGCGCTGGTACTGGTGCAGCTGATGATCATGCCGGACGTGTTGCTGGTCGAGAACTACAAGACGATGAGCCGGCTTGGGCTGATCGACACGCTGTTTGGCATTGGTTTGCCCTACTTCGCCTCGGCATTCGCCATCTTCCTGCTGCGGCAAACGTTCAAGGGCATTCCGAAGGAACTGGTCGAGGCCGCCACCATGGAGGGCGCCAGCACGCTGCAGATCCTCTGGCGCGTCTATGTGCCCCTCGCGAAGCCTGTGTACGTGGCGTTTGCGCTGGTATCGGTGAGCTATCACTGGAACAACTTTCTCTGGCCGCTAGTGGTGACCAATTCGGTCAATTCACGTCCACTCACCGTGGGCCTGCAGGTATTTGCGTCGGCCGATCAGGGCATTGACTGGTCGATCATCACCGCTGCGACACTGCTAACTGCGGCGCCACTGCTGCTGGCCTTCCTGCTGTTCCAGCGACAATTCGTGCAGTCCTTCATGCGTGCCGGCATCAAATGAAAATCCTGACCTGGAATGTGCAGTGGTTCTGCGGACTGGATGGCGTCGTCGATGTTGCACGGGTTGTCGCGCATGCGCGAGCTATGGCGGATTTCGATGTGCTCTGCCTGCAGGAAGTGGCCATCAACTATCCACGTCTCGACGGCAACGCGTCGCAGGATCAGCCGCAGCAACTACGTGAATTGCTGCCCGGCTTTGAAATTTTCTTCGGCGCTGCGGTAGACGAGCTCGCCCCTGATGGCAAATCGCGGCAACGCTTCGGCAACCTCATTGCCACCCGTCTACCGGTGGCGCAGGTGCATCACTACACTCTGCCCTACCCGGCCGATGCAACGCCAGGGGGCGTACGCAGCATGCCTCGCATCTGCGTGTCGGCGACGGTGCTGACGACGATCGGGCCGGTACGTTTCATGACCACGCACCTTGAGTTCTACTCGCCGGCAATGCGCATGGCGCAGGCTCGCGAGCTGCTACGCCTGCACGCGCAGGGCTGCGCGCTGGCCGCGCATCCACCGCTGCTCGACGACACCGGTTCACCATTTCAGAGCAAGCCGCATACGGCGCATTGCATCCTGACCGGTGACTTCAACTTCGAGCCGGACAGTGACGAGTACGCGTTGCTGCAAACGCCACAGGTGGGCGCCAGCCGGCTGGTCGATGCCTGGACACTGGTGCACGCTGGCACGCCTCACGCGCCGACGTTCCGGCTGTATGACCGTCGCTATGGACCAGAACCCATTTCCTGTGATTTCCTGTTTGTCAGTGATGGGCTGGCGCCACGGGTGCGTCGCGTGGACGTCGATCTGGTGACTCGGGTGTCGGATCACCAGCCGGTATTGCTTGAAATCGCGACCTAGCGCAGTGAAGTGCCACTTCGCTGGGTGGATCCCGGCCCTATTCGCCTCGGCCCTTTCTGCTGCCGCGCTTGCGCAATCGTTTACCTCGCGCGAGCTGGTTGACGTAGAGTTTGTCGACAGCAATGGGTTGGCCATTCTGGTCAGCAACCCTGCGGCGCGTGCCCCGGGGCTCTACCATTGGGCGCACCGTGCCTCGGGGCCCACCAAAGTATGTGCACTCGCTTCGCCAGCGAGTTTCTCGTTTGATCGTCGCTTTATCATTGAACGGGTACGCGGTGAGCCATCCATCGTGAACGTTTTCGATGTCCGACGCTGCCGTCGTGTCGCCCATATCCGCGTCCCCGGCAGCATCGTGGTGGACGCCGACGCACACGGCAAACAGCTCGCCGTCGCAACCCGCGACAAAGACGGCAACCGCAAAGTGCGGCTGTTCACCTTCCGCGGCAAACAGCTCGCGGAAACGTCCGTGGGCGTCAACGTCGAGATGGGTTTCTCGCCAGACGGCAAGGCGCTGGTGAATTTCGATCTGAGCGACAAAACGGACGCCCGCAGCGGGATCTGGACGCTACCGCGACTGAAGCGTGCGCCGGCGCCGGCATGGGCAATCGAGGGTGAAACGACCTTTGTGCAAGGCACGCGTTTCGTCAAGCGCTACGCAGCAAATTCGCTGTCGGTGGTTCGCTGGCCAGACGGTCGCCGCCTGCACACGGTGGCGGCCGGCCAGAACGCGCGCCTGCGCGCGCTGTCCGGCAACGGACGCTACGGTTTGCTGCATCAGCGCCAGGAACAACTTGAGTCGCTCGACTGGATCGATTTCGCGACAGGGCGGCGCCTCACCATCGCCAGCGGGCCGCACGGCGGTATCGATCACGCCACCATTGACGCTACGGGCCGATCGTTCGCCTGGACCGAGCGCTCCGCAGGCAGCGACAACCGGGTCACCGTCCGCAAGGCCAGCATCGACGTCGAAGGGACACCTGTCATCCGTCCAGCCAATCCACTCGATGCGATCGGGGAGAAGCCCGCAAGCGCCGTGAGCCAGCCATAGCAGGTCATCGCCTGCGCATCTGTTCAGTACCGTTTATCCGTCATACACTCACGAGACTGCGGCGGGTGACGCTTTCCCACGGCGGCTTTCGTCTTATCACTGACACCGATTCCAACCATCTTTTCAGGGGAACAGTACGATGGATCTAGCAAAGTTGATCGAGCGCGCAAAGGGCATTTGCCTGTCGCCCAAAGCTGAGTGGCCGAAGATTGCCGCAGAGACGACCGACGTCAAGTCACTCTATGTCGGTTACGCCGCGATCCTCGCCCTGATTCCGGCCATCTGCGGTTTCATCGGCATGACGGTGATCGGCGTGTCGATGCCGATCGTCGGCACCATCCGCACCCCGATCGCGGCAGGCCTGGCTCAACTGATCATCGGCTACGTGCTTGGCCTTGGGGTCATCTATCTGGTGGGCATGATCGTCAATGCGCTGGCACCAACGTTCAGCGGCGAAAAAAATCTGATCCAGGCGCTGAAGCTGGTGATCTACTCATCGACACCGGTGTGGATTGCCGGCGTGCTTTCGCTGATCCCGATGCTCGGCGTCTTGACTATCATCGCCGCGCTGTACGGTCTCTATCTTCTCTACATTGGCCTGCCTGTACTGATGAAGAACCCTGAGGACAAGTCGATCGGCTACACGGCGCTGATCGTCGTCTGCTACATCGTTGCGGCGCTGATTGTTAGCGTGGTCATTGGCGCGCTTGCGGGCGGCGCCGACATGATGCGCGGCCGCTTCTAAGCTCCGTCGCACAGTGGTCCGGCAACGCGCCGGACCAGCGCAGAAAAGGCCGCAATTGCGGCCTTTTTTATTTCCGGTTACGGCAGCCGGCCTTACCCGCCGCGCGCGTGCTGCCCGGCCTACTCGCGCGACTGCGACTGCGTTAGCGGCAATTGATAGCCCTCCGGTGGCGAGTGCATTGCAGGCCCATACAAGCGCTCGCGCCGCGTGTAAGGCTTGCCCTGATGCAGAAAGCGCTCAAGCTCGTTCAGCGCCCGCCGGTAGACGTCGCGCTTGAACTCGATCACACCGTCGAGATCGACCCAGTAGTCATTCCACCGCCAGGCATCAAACTCGGGTTTGGTATCGGCGCGCAGATTCAGGTCGCTATCGCGCCCGGTCAGCCGCAGCAGATACCAGATCTGTTTTTGCCCACGATAATTGCCGCGCCACTCACGCTTGATCCACGTGGAGGGCACTTCATATCGCAACCAGTCCCGGGTTCTCCCGAGAATCCTTACATGTTCCGGCCGTAAGCCAACCTCTTCCTGGAGCTCACGGAACATGGCTTCCTCCGGGCTTTCGCCAGGGTTGATTCCGCCTTGCGGAAACTGCCAGGAATGCTCACGTATCCGCTTTCCCCAAAAAACCTGGTTTCTGTGATTGGCAATCACAATGGCGACGTTCGGCCGGAAGCCGTCTTTGTCCAACATACGTCACCCAAACACTTCTATTTGCAGTGATTGTCACACAAGGTTGCCACTCGCGCTTACTCCCGCAAAACCGTGGCGTCCTTGACGCGGAACAACTTGACCCGCACAAAACGACTCTCGCAAGATCGCAAGCAGCTTTTAGCCAGAAGTCACGCTACATTTTGGGTTTGAAGGCGGAAATTAGCAAAGTTGACTTTGTCGATTTCTGCGTGCTATCCCTTATTCTTAAAGCGTTTATTGCAAAAAGGTGATGCGCAGTGCGGCCAATGCAAACGGATCGCAACCCGTCTACGGGCGTTGCCTTTTCGTGCCGGTGAGTCCCTGCAGGCGGACACGCCGGAACACGCAGTGACGGCAGCGGTACATCGTGTTGAAATTGTGTCGCCCTCAATTTCCCAAAATCCCTGCACCACCGAGGCAGGCGCCTCTTCCCTGCTTCGCTTGACCTCCGATTGAGACATGCTGTTGTCGCGCCCCAACCGTTCCACCCCGTGCCATCCCCTTCCGACCGCCGCCAGCGGCGCCCGCCGCAACAACGCCAGCCGATGCTGGTCGGCGGTGACACTGCTCGCCACCGTGTTCGCCGCAACCACGGCGTCCGCCGCGCCGCCCACCATTGGCGACGCGACGGCCTCATCGGCTGACTTCACCGTCGCTGCCGTCAGACCGCCGGACTCATACACGCCGTTGATGGGGTCGTTTCTCATGTTCGGTGCAGACGCGCTGGACTGGACCTCCTACTCGTTCTGGAGATCGCTTGCGGGCAACGCCCCGCGCGATCAGGCGCTGCAGAGCATGTACGCTGGATACGCCACGGTGGCCGGGTTCCCGGCTTTCCTGCTCAACGAAGAGATCATCGCGAAGTTCTGGGTCAATCTCTTTGGCACGGCACCAGACAGTGCACAAAGCCTCTTCTGGACATCAAGACTCAACACCTACGATGTGACGAGCCCGACCACCAGCAAGGGACGGGTGATGGCCGATCTGATCGATTTCACAATGACAGGCACCGCTGCGGCTCTAGTGCGAGTGCGTAACCGCCTGAGTGCGGCGCAAATGATCAAGTACGAAACCGATACCGCGACCGAACAGGGCAGCACCACCGACCGCAACGTGGTGCTGAATGCCTCGCGCGCCAGGTTGCAGCCGATCACTGATGCACTCTCGACGCGGGACGCTGCCGTTGCCACCCTGCCACGGTTGCGCTGGGTGATCGAGCAAAACGGCATCGCGCCCAAAGCGACCTTCGATGCCGCAAGCGGTGAACTGGTCGTCAATGGCACCGAAATGGTGGCGCTCGCTGGTGCCAACAACGACATTGATCCGACCAAACTCACTCTCTATGGCGAAGGCACCGCCTATCCCCTCACCTCCAGTGGCGTCGAGATCACCAGCGCGACACAGTTTCGCATCACCCTCAATCAGGCGGACCGTCAGGGCTTGCTGACACGGCTCAACCGCGACGGCACTTCGTCAAAAGGTAACGTGAGTTATCTGCTGGCCGCCACGCCCGGCTGGAACACCGCGTATGGTGCCGCACAACCGCAAGCGGCACTCACCGGAACCCGGATCAGCGTGAGTAACGTGGCGCTCCTGAACGTGGACAAGAGTGACGCCACCGCTTACGACGCCGCGACTGACGGCGTGCTGCTCCTGCGTTATCTGCTCGGCCAGCGTGGCGCCGCGCTGATCGCGAGCGCACGCGGCACCGGCACCACGCTGCGCGATGCAACCGCGATTGAGACGTATCTGGCCGGGGCATTGCCCGTGTTTGACGTGGACGGCGACGGGCAGACGCTGCCGCACACCGATGGCCTGATGATCCTGCGCCGGCTGTTGAATCCGGGCGCTGCCACGACCGACGTTGCCGCGATGGCAGCCATCACCGCCGGCGCCAAACGTGGCAGCCGTAGCGATGTCGAAATCGTCAATCTCATTGATGCATTGACGCCCTAGCAGCCACTCCCTCGCAACAAACGACTTTTTCGTGAAAAGCCCATCAAATAAGGGCTCATGGGGTCAATTGACTACTTGTCGACTTTTGCACTTTTGCTCACAAAGCCCATATCCAATGGTCATTCCATAGAAAAGCTGATGGACTTTCCGCAGGCAACAAGGACAACTGCGAACCCGTCGCTAACATGCCGGTATGCCCACACACGATGACAAAATTCACCGCGATCGACGTTACCGCCCGCAGCTTAGCCAGAGTGCCCGCCCGGCCACCTTTGAAGTCGCCACCCGCGATGAACACGGCAATGCCGGCACCGCCGCCATCGCTGGCGAGCATCCGTTGACGGTTTACGTCGACAAGCGCGAGATCCTGACACTGATGACGCTCGGCGCGGCGCCGGAAGCGCTGGTCATCGGCTATCTGCGCAACCAGCGGCTGGTGGACTCGATTGAAGACCTCGTTGCGGTACAGGTGGACTGGGAAGTCAACGCCGCCTCGGTCTACACCCGCAACGGTCTCATCAATCTCGAAGAAAAGATGGCGCACCGGACCAAAACCACCGGCTGCGGCAGCGGCACGGTGTTTGGCGACCTGATGGCAGACATCGACGCGATCCACCTGCCCGCTGCCGACGAAAGCGTGCAGCTGACGCAAAGCACCCTTTACGCGCTCGCCGAGCTGGTACGCAAGCACGAAACCATCTACAAGCAGGCAGGCGCCGTGCACGGCTGTGCGCTGTTCAACACAAGGCCTGAACTGCTCTATTTCGTCGAGGATGTCGGCCGCCACAACGCCGTGGATGCCATCGCCGGCATGATGTGGCTTGACGGTGTGGACGGCAGCGACAAGATCTTCTACACCACCGGTCGATTGACCAGCGAAATGGTGATCAAGGCCGCGCAAATGGGTGTGCCCTTCCTCGTATCGCGCTCCGGGGTCACTCAGATGGGATACGAAATAGCGAAGCAGGTGGGCATGACAATGATCGGCCGTGCGGTGAACAAGCATTTCCTGCTGTTCAACGATCCCGGTCGCTTTGTTTTCGATGCCACTGCATCGAAGGACGAATGACGAATGACCAGTGACGACATTGCGCCATCGAATGCAGCGAACGAGGCGGTCAACCCGTCACTCGTCACTCGTCCTTCGTCATCGCGCTTGGCACGCGTTACCGGCCTCGTACTCGCCGGCGGCATGGGCCGCCGCATGGACTCGCGCGACAAGGGCCTGGTGCCATTTCGCGGCAAGCCCATGGTGGCGCACGTCGTCGAACGCCTGGCGCCGCAGGTCGGATCGGTGCTGATCAACGCCAATCGCAATGTCGAGCAATATGCGGCCTTCGGCCATCCAGTCATCAGCGATGAAGTTGGCGGCTTTGCCGGCCCGCTCGCCGGCCTGCATGCCGGCATGCGAGCGTGTACGACGGAGCTGATCGTCACCGCGCCGTGCGATTCACCGTTCCTGCCGCTCGACCTTGTCGCCCGCCTGCATACTGCGATGGAGAGCGAAATCGCCGACCTCGCCGTCGTCCGCACCGGCGGCTTCGCGCAGCCCGTGTTCGCACTCTACAGCGTCGCGCTGCTACCCAGCCTGACTGCCTTTCTGGAGAGCGGCGGCCGCAAGATTGACGCCTGGTACAGCGCTCACCGGGTGGCGGAGGTCGAGTTCGACGACGAGGCTGCCTTCGCCAACATCAACACCATCGACGAGCTGCAATCGCTGGAGCGCGACTGAGCAACACTGGCGCCGTGACGACGGCGCCCAGTTGCCTGTTGCCTGTCGCGCCCTGGTACGCGGCTGCCATTGCGCTATGAATGCCGTGTGGCCCGCAAGAAACTCACCTACATCCTGCGACCGACGCTGCCGCGGCGCGCGATCGTGTGGTTCCCGCAATTTGTCAACCAGAAGTCGATCGATCGCTTCCGCGGCCTGCACGACCCGCAAGCGCAGGCACTGCCGCCGCATCTGACGCTGGTATTTCCGTTTCACTCACGATTGACGCTGGACCAGATTGCGGCGCATGCGCAGAAGGTGCTGCGCGCCTGGCCTTGCTTTCCGGTGGTGATGCACGGATTCTGGTCCGCGCAAAACGAGTTCATCGGCATCGGCACCCAGGTGGGCACCGACGCGCTCGTTGAAATGCATGACCGCCTGTATCGTGGGCCGCTGGAGGAGTTCCTGCGTCCCGAGTTCGACTACACGCCGCACATCACCCTGGCGCAGGCAACGGAGACCGACCGCTATGAGGCGCTGTGCACTGCCGCTGCAGTGGTCACGCGCGAATCGTTCCGCGATGTGCTGCGCACCGTCACCATCATCCGCGACAACGGCGACAATGACTGGGTACGCGAACGCGACCTGCACCTGATGTGGTGAGGCCCCGGCGCTACACCATCACGCTGACTTGCTAACCAGCTCAAAGTGCTCCACCACCGGCGGCTGCGCGAAGAACGGTCCGACGATGGCACGCCACTCGGGGAACAGCGGCCCCTGACGAAAGTCCACGGTGTGCGCTTCCAGCGTTTCCCAGTAGATGAACAGCAGATAGCGCTCGGGCGATTCGACGCCCCGATTCACCTTGTAACCGCAAAAACCGCCAGCGCGCGCGATCACGGTCTCCACACCACGCTTGATCGCAGCATCGAATTCGGCCTGTTTGCCCGCTGCAATGCGAATGTCGGCCACTTCAAGAATCATCTTCCACCTCCGTCGGGGTCAAATACAGGAATGCCCGCCATGTTACGGAAACCTGCCACCGGTTTGTCGAGGGTGCTCCGAAACCCGTGCCCGCATTGCCTATACTCTGGCCCGCCATGAGTTCCGCCCTTGTCATGCTCAATCCCTTCGCCGGCGGTGGCCGTGCCGCGAAGCTGGAAGAAGCCATCCGTACCCGCATCCGCACCGATCATCCGGGGGCGCGATTCGTGGTCGCAGGCACCATCCCGGAAGCACACGCGCTCATTGAGGACACACCGCCCGACGCCCGCATTGTGCTGATTGGCGGCGATGGCACCATCAACCGCATGCTGCCGCCGCTGGTGCGCACCACGCGCGAACTCGGTATCGTCCCGCTCGGCAGCGGCAATGACGTCGCCCGTGCACTGAACCTGTTCACCCTCGCGTGGCCCGAGGCGCTGGCGCATGCGCTCACAGCACCGGCCACCACGATTGACGCCGGTGTCGTGACCTTCGGCGAACGCGAAGTGCCCTTCCTCGCCTGCTGCACCTGCGGTTTCGATTCGGCTGTTGCGCTGCGCGCGCTCAACGGCCCGCGCTGGCTGCGTGGGCTGCCGCGCTACCTGCTGGCAACGCTGAAGGAGCTGCTGTTCCTGCGCCACTGGAACCTCACCGTGCACTGCGAGGGCAAGCCACTGCGAGCCGGTACCGCCCTGTTCGCATCGGCATTGAACACACCGAGCTTTGGCAGCGGCATCCCGGCGGTGCCTCATGCCCGCATCGACGATGGCAAGCTCGATCTGCTGGTCGCGGGCCGCTTCAGTCGCGCCAGTGCAATGGTGATGCTGCCTCGATTGCTAATGGGAAAGCACCTGAGCGACGCCCGGCTGCACACCAACGCCTTTACTGGCATCGAAATTCACGGCAGCCCGGACGTACCCATCGCGGTCGATGGTGAATACCTGGGCGAAACGCCACATTTGATGATCGACGTCCTGCCTGCCTCGCTGCGGGTAGTCGCGAGATCGCTGCCCACCACGACCAACGGAACCGCTACAACCGCGTAGCCGGCTGCCCGCGCCCCACGCCACGCCCCTGCAGCTGTTCGCGGCATAAACTTCCTGCTTTCGCCATTCCACCGCTTCACATCATGGCCGCCACCATCCGCGAACTCTCCTGCGCCGACGACTACGATCCCAATTCGATGCCGGTCGACAAGGCAAGGGCGTTCATCAGCAAATTCCTCGCGCCAATCGGGGTGACCGAGCGGCTGCACATCCGCGCGGCATTGGGCCGCGTCGCGGCACACGACGTGATTTCGCCCATCGATGTGCCAGGCCACGACAACTCGGCGATGGACGGCTGGGCGTATCGTCATGCGGACATCGTGTCGACGAGCGCTAACGCGGCGTCCGTTCGTGGTGAGCCCGTCGAACCACAACATACGACCATGAAACGCGTCGGCACCAGCTATGCCGGCAAGCCCTACCTTGGCCCGGTCGGCAAGGGCGAATGCGTGCGCATTTTCACCGGTGCCGTGATGCCTGCCGATTGCGACACCGTGGCGATGCAGGAACGTGTCACCGTGGACGATGCCGGCGTGCACCTGCCGAACGATTTGAAGGCAGGGCAAAACCGCCGCTTTCGCGGCGAGGACCTGAAGACTGGCGCAGTCGCGCTGCCGAAAGGCACCCTGATCGGCCCGGCGGCCGTGGGCCTGCTGGCGAGCCTCGGCGTGGCGGAGGTCGACGTCTACCGCAAGCTGCGCGTGGCCTTCTTCTCCACCGGCGACGAGCTCAAGACCATCGGCACGCCGCTTGGCCCCGGCGAGATTTACGACAGCAACCGTTACACCATCTACGGTCTGCTGCAGCGCGCCGGGTGTCAGCCGATTGACCTCGGCAATTTCGTCGACGACCCCGAGGCGATCCGCAGCGCGTTTGCTGCCGCCTCGACGCAGGCCGATGTGATTATCACCAGCGGCGGCGTCAGCGTCGGCGAAGCGGACTTCATCAAGCAGATGCTCAACGAGATGGGCGAGGTGCTGTTCTGGAAGATTGCCATGAAGCCGGGTCGGCCAATGGCGGTGGGCAAGGTCGGCGATGCCTATTTCTTCGGCCTGCCGGGCAATCCGGTCGCCGTCACCGTCACCTTCTACCAGTTCGTCCGTGCCGCTATCGCCACGCTGCAGGGCCGCACCGACTACGCGCTGCCACCCACAGCCAAAGCGACCTTGACCAACAAAGTCAAAAAGTTGCCGGGACGCACCGAGTTCCAGCGCGGCGTGCTCACGATGGGCAACAGTGGCTACGAAGTCCGCACCACTGGCGATCAGGGCTCGGGGATCCTCTCCTCCATGGTGCAGGCCAACTGCTTCGTGGTGCTCAGCACCGAGACCGGCAACGTGGAGCCGGGAAGCATGGTGGATGTGCAGATGTTTGAAGGCGTGATGTAGCGCGCTGCGATGATCTCGACCCAGTTCGTTTCAAGCATCGCGCTGAAGACCGAACTCATCGAATCATTCGACAGCTATCCACTGTCGCTGCCGGTCATCCGCAATCTGGACTACATCGAGCTGCATCCGAAAGTAACGTTCTTTGTGGGTGAGAACGGCTCGGGCAAATCGACATTGCTTGAGGCGCTGGCGATTTCGTTGGGCTTCAACGCAGAAGGCGGCAGCCGCAATTTCAACTTCGCGACGCGTGCTTCGCATTCGGGGCTACACCAGTTCTTGCGTGTATCGAAGGGCATCAAGCGCCCGCAAACAGGCTACTTTTTGCGTGCGGAAAGCTTTTTCAACGTAGCGACGGAAGTTGAAGCGTTGAACGTTGGTGCGGCCTATGGCGAACGCTCCCTGCACGAACAATCGCACGGCGAATCCTTCATGGCACTGCTCAACAACCGCTTCGGTGAGCAGGGTTTGTACATCCTTGACGAGCCGGAGGCAGCGCTGTCGCCCCACCGTCAACTGGCTGCCCTATCGCGCATTCACGATCTGGTGCTTGAACGCTCGCAGTTCATCATCGCGACCCACTCGCCGATTCTCATGGCCTACCCCGACGCGTGGATCTACGTGTGTACGCCGGAGGGGTTACAACGTGTGAACCACGAGGACACTGAGCATTTCCGCGTCACCAGGGACTTTGTGCTCGACCCGCAGGCCACCCTCAAGACGCTGCTTGCCCGTGTCAAGCCTTGAGCACATCGCGACATCGGCAGACTCCGACTTGAGAGCGCATGCGGACAGCATCGCATCAGCAAACAGCGACCTGCTTCGCATGGCCATCGTTCAGCGGGTGATGCACTGGGGTATTCACGAAAATGTCGGCTCGGCGGTGAGTGCGCTTGCGCACGCCGCTCAACATGGTGCCCACTTGTGCGTCTTTCCGGAACTCAGCATCACGGGCTACCACCGGAAAATTGGGGAGCTGTGTGTGCCATCATCCATTGCTGGCGCGTTGTTGGAGCTGCAGAACGCATGCCGGCAATACCAAATCGCCGCCGTTGTCGGTGCACCTGTGATCAACGACGGACAGACTTTCAATAGCAGCGTCTTTGTAGACCGCGATGGCATCATTCTTGGTGAAGTGTCCAAGAATGGCTTGACAACGGCGGAAGCTACGCTCTTCGCGGCAGGCAGCTCCCGTCCCGCGTATTCGCTTTGTGGCCATCGTTGTTCTGCCGTTCTGTGCCGCGAGGTCGAGGACATTCACCTCGTGACCAATCAGTTGGCAAACAGCGGGGTCGGCCTGATTTTCTGGCCCGGCACCATGCGCCCGGATCCGCAAAGTGCAACCTGCCAGGAGCCCTACATCGACTGTGCCCGCCGTCTGGCAGTCCATCTCAACGCTTACGTCGTACAAGCGAACTGGCCCAATTCGCTGAACTACCCTGCTGAAGGCGCCGAACAAGGCCGGAGCATCGTGATTGCACCGACAGGGCAGACGCTTCTGCGACTGCCGAAGGCGGAGTCGGGCATCGGCATCTTCCCGCTTTGCTCAAGTCAGTACGACTGGTATCCCGACTAAATGGCAGCGTGTAGGGTGGGCAACTCCTTGCCCAAGCGTCTGGAGCGGTGCAAGACCGGCGCGTGGTGAAGGTGCCCAACCCACGACAAAGACTCGTTCCGCAAACCTCGCAATTCATCACAACACCCCGCAGTACAACGCGTCAGCGGTTACGCTTGCGTCTCCACGCATGACACGGACCCGCGATGAAAGCGAAACATCTCACCGTCGACCACCTCTGGCAGTGCGAGCGCATCGGCACGCCGAGCATCTCGCCGGATGGCAGTTGGGTAGTCGTTGACCAGACGACCTACTCGATGGAAACGAACGAGAGTGCCACCCAGCTCTGGCTTTACTCCACGGATGGCAAGACGCGCAAGCAGCTCACTAGTGCCGGCAAGAAGAACACCGCCCCGCAATGGTCGCCCGACGGGAAGCTGATCGCCTTCTGCGCCAAACGCGGCGAAGGCAAGAGCGCCGATGAGGAACCGCAGCTCTACGTCATCGCGCCTGACGGCGGTGAAGCACGCCGCGTGACCTCGCTCTCCACCGGCGTAGGCAGCATCAAGTGGTTCCCCGACAGCAAGCGCGTCGCAGCGATCAGCTGGGTGTGGCCGGAACTCAAGACCGATGCGCAGCAGGCCAAGCGCAAGAAAGAGCAGAAAGAATCCAAGGTACAGGCCAAGGTCATTGAGACCGACAACTATCGCTACTGGGACAGCTGGGTCTGCGACGGCACCCGCCCGCATTTGTTTGAGATCAACGTCGCCAGCGGTGCGGCAAAAGACCTGTTCGCTGGCAAGCCGTGGACGCTCGGGCTTGGCGATCCCGGTCCAGCCGAGTACGCGATTTCGCCGGACGGCAAGGAGATCGTCTGGTCGCAGCCGGAGGATCCGACACGGCTGATCTCGCGCAACACGTTGATCCATCTCAGCCTCAAGTCGCGCAAGAGCAAGGTGACCGATCTCGGCGACATGTGGCTCGTCGCACCCGCCTACTCGCACGATGGCACCCGTGTCGCCGTGCTCGCGACGCCCACGTCCGCCCCCAGCCAGCACACGCGGCTGATGCTGGTAGACCTCAAGTCCGGCAAGGCCGAGCGTCTCGCTGCCAAGTGGCCGCGCTCGGTCGGCACCTACGGCAGCGCCAACCCGGCATGGCGTGCCGACGATCAAGCGATCCTGTTCTGCGCCGAGGATGCCGGCGTGCAGCACCTTTGGTCGCTGCCGTTGTCTGCAGAAGCACCCACCGCCATCGCCCACGGCGGCCATGTGATGGCGTTTGCGCAGTCGGCAGACGGCGCAACCACCGTGTTCACCAAGGCATCCATCGATCACCCGGCGCGGCTCTACACACTTGGCACGGACGAAACCAAACAACACCGCCTCGACCGCACCAATGCGTTCCTCGACAAAGTCCCGCTCGGCAAGTGGCAAAGCCGCACCTTCAATGGCTGGAATGACGAGCCGGTGCAGGCCTTCGTCTGCTACCCGCCGAACTACGACAAGAAGAAAAAGTACCCGCTGCTGCACAGCATCCACGGCGGCCCGCACGCCGCGCACATGGACACCTGGCACTACCGCTGGAACGTGCACGCGTTCGCCGCGCAGGGCTACGTCGTCGCGGCCGTGAACTATCACGGCTCGTCCGGCTTTGACGAGCGCTTCCTCGGCATCATCGACGGCGACCTTGGTCACCGCGAGCTGACCGACACCGAGGCGGTGACCGATGCGCTGATCAGGGAAGGCGTCGTCGACAAAAAGCGCCTCTACGCTGCCGGCGGCAGCTACGGCGGCTACATGGTCGCGTGGATGAACGGCCACACCGATCGCTACAAGGCCTATGTGTGCCACGCCGGCGTTTACAACTGGGTCAGCCAGTTCGGCGACGATGGCTACCTGTGGCTCAACCAGGAGCTGGGCTGCTGGCCGTGGGAAGACCTCGAAAAATACCAGTCGCAATCGCCTCACACGTTCTCTAAAAACTTCAAGACACCGACACTGGTCATCCACGGCGAGCTCGACTACCGTGTGCCCTACTACGAAGGCCTCGAGTACTACAACACACTGCGCGCCAAGGGCATCGCGTCACGTCTCGTCGTCTACCCCGACGAAAACCACTGGATCCTCAAGCCGCAGAACTCGAAGCTTTGGTACACCGAATTCTTCAACTGGCTGAAGCGGTTCTAGTCGTGGTTTTGTCTGGAAATCAAACCAGTCTCCAACGTTACTCACCGAAAACAAAAAATGAATGAACTACCCAAGTGCCCGTCGTGTGACTCTGGCTTGACATACCAGGATGGAGCGCTGTTCATCTGCCCGGAGTGCGGGCACGAGTGGGCGGCCGGCGAAACCACCGTCGACAACGACGCGCCGGCGGTCCACAAGGATGCGGTGGGTAACGTACTCGCCGACGGCGATTCAGTCACCATCACCAAAGACCTGAAAGTGAAAGGTGCCAGCTCGGCGCTCAAGGCAGGGACAAAAGTTCGCAATATTCGGCTTGTCGAAGGTGATCACAACATCGACTGCAAGATTGACGGATTCGGCCCGATGAAACTGAAATCCGAGTTCGTGCGAAAGGCTCACGGATAAAGGCTTCACGGGCCGTGACGCGGTGAGCAAGTGCACCAAGGGGAAACTCACACGCGCTCAGAAAGATAGATGGCGACCCAAGGGTTTTCATCGAGTGATCAATGCTTTCCGCTTTCGCGAACTCGCGATTGCAGACGCACACACTCGCGACCGCGAAACTGCCGCCACGGCATCAGGCCCCATTCGAACGCTTGCCTAGGCCACAAATTGACTAAGTCTATGGACTAAGTCATAATACGAGCATTCTGCTAGGAGAGCAAAATGCTCGTCAACGTCCACGACGCCAAAACCCAGTTCTCCAAACTACTGGAGCAAGCTCATGCCGGGCAGGAAATCATTCTTGCGAAGGCCGGCAAGCCTTACGCGCGCATGATGCCGCTGGCGCCCGAGACCGCGAAGCGCCAGCGTGGTCGCGTCAAGGGCATCGACGATTCCGCGTTCTTTGACCCGCTGCCCGAGGAAGAACTCGCTGCGTGGGAAGGGCGCTAGCCGTGCGTCTGCTGCTCGACACCCATGCCCTCCTGTGGTGGTGGAAGGACGATCCGCGCCTGTCCAAGCGCGCGGCAGCAGCCATCGCCGACGAAGGCAACACCGTATTGGTCAGCGCAGCAAGCGCCTGGGAAATCGCCACCAAACACCGCATTGGCAAACTGCCCGGCGTCGAGACAGCAATACGCGACTTCAACGAACTCATTACCGCCGATGGCTTCAGTCATCTCGCGGTCGCACACAGTCACGCGATCAAGGCAGGTGGGTTCGATGTGGAGCACCGCGATCCATTTGATCGGATGCTGGCGGCACAAGCCATCATTGAAGGCGCAGCGCTGGTGACTGATGATGCGGCGATGAAATTGTTTCGGGTGAACTTGCTTTGGTGACATCGCCCCCGCGACGGCAACGAGCTGCTCGGCCTACTCGGCTGGCGAGTGCCTTGCAGGCAGAAGTATTGTTTGCCAGTTGATAAACATGGCGCCATGGAATGATTTCTCGAATTCTCGGAGCTTTAGGCAACTCGGAAGGTTCTCTACTGCCTGGGAGATGAAAGTCTCTGCGCCTAACCAATCACCCGTAATTCGATGACGTTCGGCAATCCCAAGAAGTGAGGCCGCTTCCAGCGTCGCCGGCGCCCGCAGACCGCTTCTGTGCTTGCGACGATGAAAGTATTCCTCGATCACTGCCTCATGAGTTTCAAGCGGCCAGTGTGGCGTCCTGTTCATCAGTAGATGCACAAAGACAGACTCCGCTGAAGGCGCATCTAGTTCTTCCGCAAATCTGTGGAAGGTACCGGCGCCTTCGACGAGTCGATCTTCGGAACGAACGAAGGAGTTGAAACAGTAGAGCAGCGCGAGGAAGGGCACGCGCTGCTCACGTTTCATATTTGGCAAAGAAGGCTCAACAACGCTAAGCACCTTGCGCAGATCAGTAACTACTGCGTCGCCTCTTCCTAACAAGTGAGAAGTTATTTGCTCTAAAAGTCCCTCGAACCGCAATCTCCCATCGTCGAGGCGCATCCCGGTCGTTGTACCAATCCAATACTGAGGCGCAAGACTTGCCAGCACTACACCAGCTCGTTCGAGGCTGTAGTCGTACGGCTCCATATTTAACTTCGGTTGTCGCTTGACGAACTCACCAATCACGTGGCGCACCAGGCGCGAAAGCCCTTGCAAAGTCAACGTCTGGACGCGATCCTCCAAAACCGTCTCGCAAAATTCATTCGGTGCTATCAGAGACCAAGGAAGCTGAGACAGCGTATGCACGTAGGCCGAGCGAAGCTTGTATGCCTGTTCAATTGCATCTGATAGATCATTACGGCCAACGGGTTGTGATTCCGCAGAAGCCTCCTCCCTAAAGAACTCAGGCGTTAGGTGCGATAGCGTGAAATCATGAAACCGCTTCTTTAGTTTCGTATGCTCTGTGCTCAAAATCGCGGATCGTACTCTTTGGGCGACGTCTTCAGGCGCTCCAACCAACGCTTTGTCTATTGCTAGTCTTTTCTGATCATCAACATCACCCCATGCGCCTTCGTGACCGTCAAATTTCTGAGCTAGTGATTCGATTGAAGCAACGAGAAGTGTGTAGGCAAGCTCGACATCGTCCGCAATACGATGCATTGCAACAACATATGTGCGCATTGCCCGCATCGCACCGAGAAAGCTTTTCCGCTCTAACGCGAGAAACTGATCAGTGAATTCGCGCAGTTTCTGTAGGTCTGCCGGAGAGCACAAAACTTTCTCATCGAAAAATCTTTGGACTAATGTGCGCGGTGTGTATCGACCCGCGGCATCGGGCTTTCCGTTGCACAGCCTCTCAGTTGTAGCGAAGTCCACAGTGCACACGACATTCAAAGCGAAGGAAACGAGGACCGCAAAATCCTTGGCGTATGGTTCGATGCGGTGTGACAACAAAAAGCCCGGTCCATCGAGTCGTGCTTCAATCTGCTCAGTCAACTCGTAGACTAGCGCTGGATTGTTCAAGCTTGAGCCGCCGGCGAGTAACGTGCCAGCAGCCGTTTCTATTTTCGCCGTACCAACGAGTCGAAGATTCGAGTAGAGAACGCCTCTAAGTTCGTTGATGTATTCAGGCTTCCCAACAAATAATTTTCCAGTGTTGATTTGAAGCATTGGCGCTGTTTCTTGTGGTCGCTACGGTAACCGCCAATTCTGACCGATCAACTGTATGCGGGCTCAGATATATAAATGAAAATCCACGTCAACGGAATCAACCTCTACTTCGACGCGGACGGCGCCTCCCTCCGCCCTGATGGCGGCACCATGCGCGAAGTCCCCACCGTCATCCTGCTCCACGGCGGCCCGGGCGCAGACCATTCAATCTACAAACCCGACTTCTCGGCGCTGACCGATGTGGCGCAGGTTATCTACCTCGACCACCGCGGCAACGGACGCAGTGACGACGGCCCACCGGAGCTGTGGACACTTGCGCAGTGGGCGGACGACTTGGTTGCGTTCTGCGATGCACTGGGGATTGTGAAGCCCATCGTCTATGGCGCGTCGTTCGGCGGCATGGTGGCGATGGCTTACGCGACTCGCCATCCTGCGCATGCGGGCAAGCTGGTGCTGGTGAGCACGTCGGCGCAGGCGACGTCGCACACCGACGCGAAGATTGCGATGTTCACGCGCCTGGGTGGCGCGGCAGCGGGCGAGCTGGCGCGACGACGCTTTGTCGAAGGTGACACCAGCCCGGAGCTATTGAAAGCCTGGATCGATGTGGCTTTTCCGCTCTACACGCAAACACCACCGGATCCGGATTTGTGGCATCGTATCGTGATGAAGCAGCCGGTGCGCGAACGCTTCTTTGGCCCTGGTGGCGAGGGGTGCACGTTGGACATGCTGCATGAGCTGTCGCGCATTCAGTGCCCAACGCTGGTGATAGGCGGTGCGCTTGACCCGATGCTGCCGGTTGAGTGCCAGCGCGACATCGCCGCCGCGATTCCGGCGCATCTGGTTCGCTACGAAGAGTTCGCGAACTGCGGTCACGGTGTCGTTCCCGATGCGCCGGATGACGCAATGGCGCTGCTGCGCGAATTCATCGCTGGCTAGCAGATTGTCGGGCGCTACCGACTTGTCGCTGGCCGGCACTATGCTGCAACCGGGTGCCGCTCGACCGTCGCGGTAAGTAGTGCAACAATGCGGCGCACAGGCCGTCTGCTTTGAGGCGACGGCAGACGTAACGCACCGGCAAGAGCGATAGCGTGCCTGCATGCGATGCAGCTTCGGCAATCGGGCCGGCGGTACAAGACAAACCAGGCGCACCGGGGGTTTTTCTGTGGTTTTCAACCTGATTGCGGCAACCGTGTCGCGTTGTAGCGGGCGGCGGCCTTTGCTGCGCAACCAATTGGCGGCTCGCGTGCTGACCGTCCTGAGCGTTGCTACCTTGGCTGCGCTCATTGCCGCGCCGGCCTCAGCCATCAGCTTCACCGCCACATCAAGCATGGCTTCCTCGCGCACTGAGGCCAGCAGCACGCTGCTGGGCAACGGCAAGGTGCTGGTGGCCGGTGGCCTGAACGGGTTCATTGTCAGCAGCGCCGAGCTCTACGACCCGCTGAGCAATGGCTGGTCCAGCGCAGGTAATCTGACGACAGCGCGCTACCAGCACACGGCGACGATGCTGGCATCCGGCAAGGTGCTGGTGGTGGGAGGTGTCGGCAGCACCGGCGTGGTGATGACCGCCGAACTCTATGATCCAGCGAACAACACGTGGTCGGACGCGGGTTCGAACGTGATCGGGCGGCGTGCCCACACGGCGACGTTGCTGCCCTCAGGAAAGGTGCTGGTGGTAGGCGGGCTTGACCCCACCGCGATGAACAGCGCGGAGGTTTATGACCCGGTAGCCAACACATGGAACGCGGTGGCCGGTCTGGGGACCGCGCGACAAACCCACACTGCAACCTTGCTGGCGACCGGCAACGTACTGATCACCGGCGGCTCCGATTCCGGCGGCTTCCCGATTGCGTCGGTGGAGATCTACAACCCGGTCAGCAACGCCTGGTCCAACGCGACCAGTCTTGGCACCGGAAGACGCCATCACACGGCCACCCGCCTGCCCTCGGGCAAAGTGCTGGTGGCGGCTGGCATTGGCTCCAACTATCTGAACACCGCGGAAGTCTATGATCCGGTCGCCAATTCGTGGGCGCCAGTGGCCAACACGCTCACCAACGCATTTTCGCGGCATTCGGCGACGCTGATGGCATCCGGCAAGGTGCTGGTCACTGGCGGCATCGGTGCCGGTGGCAGCATCTTCAATGCCGCCGAGCTGTACGACCCTGCGACCAATCAATGGAGCAGCGCCGGCACGCTGACTGCCGCGCGGTATCTGCACTCGGCAACCCTGTTGCCCACGGGTGAGGTCATGCTGATCGGCGGCACCACCACCGGCTTCACCTATCTGGCCAGTGGTGAGTTGATTGATGCGTCGGCTCCCGCGTGGAGCAACGGTACACCGGCTGGGCAGGGGCGCTATCAGCATTCGGCCACCGTGATGCTCAGCGGCAAGGTGATGCTCGCCGGCGGACTTGATGCAACCCCCAACTTCCTGACTAGCGTCGAACTTTACGATCCGGCTGCGAACAGCTGGGCGCCGACCGGGAGCCTGGCGACAGCGCGGCGCGATCACACGTCAACGCTGCTGCGCAACGGCAAGATACTGGTGGTGGGTGGTTGCTCGACCGGCAACACCTATCCAACCAACGCCGAGCTCTACGACCCGGTCACAGGCAACTGGGGTGCAGCGGGCAACCTCACCGACGGTCGCTCGCAACACACGGCGACGCTGCTGCCGTCAGGCAAGGTGCTCGTCATCGGCGGCGTCAACACGGGCGCCTGCGGCAACTCGACCAGCTATCTGGCGACCGCAGAAATTTATGACCCCGAGACCAATGCCTGGACCAGTGCGGCGAGCTTCACCATCGGCCGCAACCAGCACACCGCCACGCTGCTGCCCAACGGCAAGGTGCTGATGGCGGGGGGCTTCGGGCCGGGTCTGCTGGGCGCGCCAGCCTGGCAGAACCAGCTCTACGATGTTGACGCCAACAGCTGGGCCGCGATGGCGCCGATGGGCGGCTATCGCCTGCATCACACCGCCACGCTGCTGCCTAACGGCAAGGTGCTGGCCGCGGGCGGCTTCGCCGGCGGTGCGGGCACGGCGAGCTGCGAAATCTACGATCCGGCGCTCAACACGTGGGCGCCTGCGGCTTCGCTGCCTGCGGCGTACAACTATCACACGGCGAGCCTGCTGCCGTCGGGCAAGGTACTGGTCGCCGGCGGTACTGGCGGCTCCGTTTCAGTGGCTTACGATACGGTCGCCGTTTATGACCCGGCAACCAACACCTGGACCCCACAGCCGCCGATCTCGGACACCCTCTTCCTGCACACTTCCACAGTGCTGCCCGACGGTCGGCTGCTAATCGCCGGAGGCACCAACTATGTGCTGGGTGGCGCTTTTACCAAGGCCCGCCTGTACGACGTGAACCTTGGCTACGGCGTGGGCCGGCGGCCGACGGTTAGTGCAATCGCAAAGCCCTTTGCCGTGGGTGTCACGGCGCAGCTGACCGGCGCACTGTTCGGCGGCGATTCGGAGGGGTCCGCCGGTACCGCGCGCGACAGTGCCACCGACTACCCGTTGCTGCAACTGCGGCGCATCGACAATGAGCAGCAGGCATGGGTGCGCGCCAGCGCCGGCAATACGCGGTCGCCCACCAGTTTTGCCAGCGCCAGGGTGGTGGGCATCCTGAGCGGGCCGGTCACCGCGACGGTTTACGTCAACGGCGTGCCCGGCATCGCCAGCGCAGAAAACCTGCTGGGCTACAACGAAGTCTCGCTCGACATTGACCGCAACGGCAGTGGCAGCACCGTCAGCGCCGGCACCGACGGGTTGCTAGTGCTGCGCTACCTGCTCGGCCTCACTGGTACAGCGCTCACCGGCGGCGCCGTTGGCCCCGCACCTGCCCGCGGCGACGCGGTGGCCATCAAGAAGTATCTCGACGGCCTGGTCGCCAACACGGCGCTGGACATTGACGGCAACGGTGTGGTTGACGCCGCGACCGACGGCCTCCTGGTGCTCCGTTACCTGCTTGGCTTCCGCGGTGCGACGCTGGTCGCCAACGCGGTCGCCGTATCGCCTGCGCCAACGCGCGGGACGGCGGACATTGAGCGCCTGTTGGCAGACCTCACGCAGTAAGGATCGCCGGCGACTGGACCTCGGCCAAAGCCGGATCAGCTTTTTTCTGGAAGCCGCATCCGATATGGGCTGAATGCGGTTTTTCGACACTTGTCGACTTTTAATGAAATGGCTTCGTAGCCCTGACTGGATGGTTGTTCGCTCCAAAAGATGCTGGCGTGAATTGAGGCATCCGGCGGCGTCCGGCTCATCCCGTCATTTCGGCTGAGCAGATTGAACGGACACGCGCGGCACGGAGAAAGCCTCACTTCGGTCGCGTCCGGCGGCGACAGACCGCAACGGACGCTGCGGCGGCCACTTTCGCTGGCCGCCGGCGCCTTTCGGCGAGGCTGAATCCCGGCAGCAAGTGAGTGCAGCAACGCTTGCGGATCACCGCGTTTGCTTGCCCAAAATGCCCATTACCCAAGCTATCATCTGCCCACTTTCCTCGGGGGATAGTTCCACCATGTATCTGAATTTGCGCGCCCTTTTTGCAGGGCTGGGGATGGGTTTGATTGCGGCGTTTGCCTCCGCAGCCAACCTCTGGAGCGACGCGGATCCGTCGCGTGTCGCCGCTACAGGCACGCGATTCATCGTGCCTGAGGTCGGCCGCACGATGGCGCTCAACTACGCTGGAATGTCCGAACTGCTGCAGTCGGCGCCACTGGAGCGGGACGTCGCAGCGCCGGACAGCCCGTTCGAGCTGGAACTGCCGCTGCCCGAAGGCGGCTATGGTCGCTTCCGCGTGGTTGAGTCTCCCATTATGGAGGCCGGCCTCGCCAAGCGCTACCCGATGCTCAAGACTTACCTGGGCCAGGGCATTGACAACCCGACTGCGACCGTTCGCTTCGACCTGACCGTCCGCGGCTTCCGTGCACAGGTGATTGCCAACACGCACACCACCTACATCGAGCCGTACCAGACCGGCGACGTCGGCACCTACGTGGTGTTCAACAAGAGTGACTATCGCAAGCAGGGCGCGGCCTTCACTTGCGGTGTCACCGGCGAGGAAATCAAGAGCGTTCCCAACTTGCTGCGCAAGAACAACGTGGTGAACATCTCGTCGGGCGGCAGCCTGCGCACCTATCGTCTGGCGCTGGCGGCGACGGGCGAATACACCGCCGTGCTCGGCGGCACGGTGCTCGACGGCCTCAGCGGTCAGATCACCACCATGAACCGCGTCAACGGCATTTACGAGCGCGAGCTCGGCGTACGCATGGTGCTGGTGGCCAACAATGACCTGATCGTCTATACCAATGGCGCCACTGACCCGTATACCAACGGCAACGGCAACACCATGCTCGGTGAAAACCAGAGCAACCTCAACACCGTCATTGGCAACGCCAACTACGACATCGGCCATGTATTCAGTACTGGTGGCGGTGGTGTGGCGGGGCTTGGCGTGGTCTGCAACTCCGGCAACAAAGGACGCGGCGTGACCGGGTCCACGAACCCTATCGCCGATGCTTATGACGTCGACTACGTCGCACACGAAATGGGCCATCAGTTCGCCGGCAACCATACTTTCAATGGCGGCGGCGGTGCCTGCAACGGTAACCGTAGCGCCAGCAGCGCCTATGAGCCGGGCAGCGGCGTCACCATCCAGGCCTATGCGGGCATCTGCGGCACCGACAACACGCAGCCCAACAGCGAAGACTACTTCCATCGCCGCAGCCTCAATGAGATGCTGGCCTTCACCACCAATACCAGCAGCGGAGCAAGCTGCGGCACTCTGAGCAGCACCGGCAACAATCCCCCGACCGTCACCACCGCCCCGGCGTTCACCATTCCGCAGCAAACCCCCTTCAAGCTGACCGCCAGCGGCACCGATCCCGACGGTGATACTCTCACTTATCTCTGGGAGCAGTTCGACCTCGGCGCCGCCAATGCCGCAGGCGTGCTCGTTGACGCGGGCAGTGGGCCGTTGTTCCGCAACTTCATCCCGACCACGGACCCGACGCGCATCTTCCCAAGCCTGCGCTATATCCTCAACAACGCGAACGTGGTTCCGGGCACGGCTCCATTGCCTGGCACCACAACCCCCAGTTACATGGCTGCTGAACTGCTGCCAAGTACCAACCGCCCCATGAACTTCCGGGTGACGGTGCGCGACAACCGCGCAGGCGGTGGCGGCACCAACGAAGCGTCTACCGCGATCACGGTGACCACGACAGCGGGGCCATTCGCCGTGACGGCGCCTAATACAGCCGTCACCTGGGCGGCAGGATCAAGCCAGACAGTGACGTGGAACCCGGCAAACACCACTGCCGCACCAGTCAGCACGGCCAACGTCGAGATCGCACTGTCGGTCGATGGCGGCTACACCTTCCCGACCATCCTTGCCCCCAGCGTCGCCAACACTGGCACTGCCACAGTGACGATTCCGGCGGGTACGCCACCGACCACACAGGCGCGTATCCGCGTCGCTGCGGTTGGCAATATCTTCTTCGACATCAGCGACGTCAATTTCACAATTACCGGTACCAATACCGCCCCCACGTTGAACGTCACCGGCTCGGTGACGACGCGGCAGGGCTCACCGGCAGCAACGGCCGTGGTCGCCACGGTCAGCGATGCGCAGGACAGCGCGGGCGGCCTCGCGGTGTCGGTATCGCAAGTGCCGCCAGAGCTGACGGTGACGGCGAGCAATTCGGGAGGCAACGTCAGCCTGACTGCGACGGCGTCATGCTCACTGGTCGCTCCCACCACCGGTAACAAAACCTATCCGGTGCTGCTGACCGTGACTGACAGCGCTGGCGCAAGCACAACACTGCCGGTCAACGTGCTGGTTGGCGCCAACCTGATTCCCACGCTGGGAACTTACGGCAACATCAACATGAACCTTAACGCGACGACCACGGCCACGCCGTCGGCAGCCATCGCCGATGGCAACAACAACCTGGTTGCCGCCTCGGTAAGTCCGACGCTGCTACCGGGTAGTGGCGCTGGTGCCACCATTTCGATCGCTGCCAACGGCACCGTGACGGTCAATACCGACAACGACACCACGCCGGGCACGTACACCGTGCGCGCGCAGGCCAACGACAGCTGCGGCGCGGTGCGCGTGCGCCAGTTCACGGTCACTGTGGTGCCGACCACACCGGTGATCAATCTGGCCAGCAGCCAGATCATCACCGGCAACGGTTTGATTGAGCCGAACGAGTGCAATCAGTTGAACGTGACGCTGACCAACGCTGGCGGTGCCACCGCCACCGGCATCACTGCCACACTGTCAACCGTGACGCCGAACGTAACGGTCACCCAGCCGACGGCGAGTTTTGCCGATATGGCGGTAGGTCAGTCCAGCGTCAGCCTGACGCCGTTCCAGTTCAGCACCACCAACAGCCTGACCTGTGGCTCGACGGTGAATTTCAACCTGACCGTGAACTACACGGGTGGTGGTTCGCCCCGCGTGATACCGCTGACCTTCACAGTCGGTACCACGACGTCCGTATTCACGCAAAACTTTGACAGCGTCGCCGCACCGGCGTTGCCCGCCGGCTGGACCACAGCACAAACCGGCACCACGCCGCCAGCGGCCTGGGCCACGACCACCAGCAACCCGGATACGGCGCCTAACGCTGCCTTCACCAACGGTGTCGCGACACCATCGACCAGCAGCCTGATTTCGCCGACGATCACGCTACCAGGGTCGAGCACCGGTGCGGTGCTGACTTTCCGCAACGCCTGGAACTTCGAGGCGGGCTACGACGGTGGCATCCTCGAACTCTCCACCGACGGCGGTCTCAATTACAACGACGTCACCTCGGGCGCTGTCGGCGGCACATTTACGACGGGCGGATACTCCAGCGCAATCTCGCCAACAGATGGCAGCGAGATCGCTGGTCAGCAGGCATGGACTGGCGTTCAGGCGACATTCGTCACCACCACGCTGCAACTGCCTGCTTCACTCAACGGGCAGACCATTCGCCTGCGCTTCCGCGCCGCGTGGGATAGCGGTGTGGTGAACGCCGGCACCAACTGGCGCATCGACGGCCTGAGCATTCAGTCCGGCGTGACCTGCCCTGGCCCCGGTACGGGCACTTGCGGCGGCAGCACCTACACGGTGGGCGGTAGTGTCAGCGGTCTCACGGGAAGCGGCCTAGTACTGCGCAACAATGGTGGCGACAACCTGTCGGTTCCCGCGAATGGTTCGTTCACCTTTGCCACGCCGCTGGCAACCGGGGCCAGCTACGCTGTCACGGTCTTCACCCAGCCAAGCGCGCCAGCGCAAACCTGTTCGGTAACCAACGGCAGCGGCACCATCGCAGCCGCCAACATCACCAACGTCGGAGTGGCCTGCGTGGCGGCCACCTACCCGATCACGACCGCGGTATCGCCCGCTGGCGCCGGCACCGTGAGTTGCACCGTCAACCCGGTGCCGTCGGGTGGCAACTCCACCTGCACGGCGACCGCCGCGCTCGGCTACACATTCGCCAACTGGTCTGGTGACTGTACTGGCGCCACCTGCGCACTGACCAACGTCACCAGTGCCAAGAGCGTCACGGCCAACTTCACAGCGTTGCCGGTCCTCAACATCGACGACAGTGATGCACCGGATGTCTACAGCCCGGCCAACGATGGCCTGTTGCTGATGCGCTACCTGCTCGGCTTGCGCGGTACGGCGCTGACACAGGGTGGCCTGCTGGGCACCAATGCCCGGCGCAATGCGGCGCAGATTGAGGCCCACATTGCGACGTATCTCACGCTGTTTGATGTTGACGGCGACGGTTCCACGTTGGCCGCCACCGACGGCTTGCTGGTCGTGCGCCGCCTGCTTGGCTTGTCCGGTCCGGCGCTTACTGCGGGGGCGCGAGCACCCTCGGTACGCACCGACACCGACATCACCAACGCAATTGATCGACTGAAGCCGTAAAGGCGATCTGGCCGGCCCGCGCAGGGAATGCGCGGGCCGCTCCTCTACCGCGCTCGCCGCGGCGCAGGTAGCTGCTGCTGTTGCCAGTTACTGGTTGCGGACCAGCCTGAGCAAGCGATCAAGGATCGCCTCACCATCTGCCCGCAGCCCGTTGTGCTCGTACTCGCTGGTGACCCAGAGCTTGATATTGGGCACCATCGCAGCGGTCTCTTCTGAAAACTCCCGATGCACGTACATGTCGTTGTAGTACACCGCTGCAGCGACCGGGACGCGGTTCTGCTTCAACCTCGCAACGTCGTAGAGCATCGGCCAATCGGCCTTGGCGGCGAGTATCTCTGCCGCTGCCTTGAGTGGCTGCAATTGCGGATATTGATCCAGCATCCACGGATAAATCATCTCGCCGGTAAACAGAATCGGGGCGCCCTCTGAGCCTTCGTCCGAGCGGTTGGCAAATTCCGGGAACGCCGCCAGCAGACGTTGCGCTGACCAGCGGCTGGCTTCGTTCTGCGTGTAGCAAGCCTCATGCAGCAGCGTGTAGATCGGATTGGTATCGAACGCCTGAGCGTGCTCGATGCCGACCAGAAAGTTGTAGTTGATCTCGCGCTTGCCGCCCACGTTGACGAACGCCTCCTCGATCAGGTAGTGCACCTGCTCGTAGCCATCGCTGGCGCCGAACGCGATGCCCAGTTGCAGGAAGCGCTCCGGCGTCAGGCGGCCGCCTGACGCCAGGGCGATGTCGTGCCCGTTCAGGTACTTGAGAATCTCGCGCACGCGAGCAACGTCGCCGGGATAGCGTTCGTAGTAGCAGCGATTTTTGGCTATCACGCGCTGATACGTGGCGCGGTAGATGTCGTCGGTCGGTCGCGCCAGCGGTGGAATTCCCCCCGTAATCAGCACCTCGGTCAGCGCCTCCGGCACGGCAGAGAGATAGTGCATCGCGCAAAAGCCCCCGAAACTTTGTCCGAGCACGGTCCACCGCTTGTCGCCGATCAGTTGCCTGCGAATCGCCTCGGCGTCGCGAACAATATTGTCAGCGCGGAAGTGCTGCAGATAGTCGGCCTGCGCCGCAGCGTCACCACGATGGCGAAGCGTCTGCGCGGTGACCGGTGTCGACAACCCGGTTCCTCGCTGGTCAAGCAGCAGCACGCGAAACTCCTGCAACGCACGCTTGATCCAGCCGCCGGGGCCAGTTGGGCGCGGCGATCCAAAGCCCGGCCCGCCCTGAAAAAAGATCAGATAGGGCAAGTCGGCATTGGCGTTGCCCGGTGCGACGAGCTCGCGGGCGAAAACTTCGATCTTTTCCGCGTCCGGCTTTGCGTAATCCAGCGGCAGCTCGAAACGGCGCCCCCGCATTTGCAGGCCGGGCAACGTGCAGGTGAAATCAGGCATCGAATATCTCCACAAAACGTCAGCGCGCAATTTTCGTCGACGAACAGGCGTCCGGTGGTGATTGCGGCATGCGGAAATTACGCCGGCACCGCGAGCGGGCGCGTAGCCGGCGCACAATCCAGCCATCGAATTGCTGTGAATCCTGCTTCGATTTGGCCGTATCGTGCTTTAATCGGTCTGTATCGTGGCATAAACACGATCAACGCATCCCGTGCCGCAGGAGGAGACCATGCGGCACGCGGCAAACGCCGCCCGGATGCGGCTGTATTTCAGTATCAATCGGCAAGGCAACAAGGGGAGCAAGATGGCCGACAACAACAAACTCATTCTCGACTACGTCTACGCGCACGAGGCGATGCGCCCGGATCACCTGTGGCTGACACAGCCAACCGGTGGCGGCGCGGTGACGGACTACACCTGGCGGCAGACGATGGATCAGGCCCGCCGCATGGCCGCCTTCATCAAGAGCCGCAACCTCGAGCCAGGCGCGCGCATCGCGATCCTGTCGAAGAACTGCGCGCATTTCTTCATGGCCGAGCTCGCCATCTGGATGTCGGGCTGCACCACGGTGGCGATCTTCCCGACCGAAACTGCGGACACCATCCGCTACGTGCTCGACCACAGCGGCGCCAGCATGCTGTTCGTCGGCAAACTCGACACCTGGGCGCAGCAGGCCAGCGCCGTGCGCGACGACCTGCCCTGCATCGCCTTCCCGCTGGCACCGGACTCGGCGAAGTCCGGCATGGACACCTGGGATTCGGTGGTTTCGCGCACCGAGCCGCTGGCCGGGCAACCCGGCCGCGCCGGCGACGAGATTGCGCTGCTGATGTACACGTCGGGTTCGACCGGGCAGCCGAAGGGCGTGATGCACCGCTTCGACCGCATCACCCGCGCCTCCGAGGGCATCGTCGGCAATATCCGTGGCGCCATCGGCACCACCGAGGAAATCCGCATCCTCTCCTACCTGCCGCTGGCCCATGTGTTCGAGCGGGCCTGGATCGAATGCGCGGCGATGGTCGAAGGCAGCGGCCACATCTTCTTCGCCGAAGCGCTGGAGACCTTCGTGGCGGACCTGCAGCGCGCGCGGCCGACCGTGTTCATCTCAGTGCCGCGGCTGTGGCTCAAATTCCAGCAGGGCGTGTTCACCAAAATGCCGGCGAAGAAGCTCGACTTCCTGCTTGGCCTGCCGATCATCGGCAAGCTGATTGGCAAGAAAGTGCTGCGTGGTTTGGGGCTCGATTCGGTCAAGCACGCTGGCAGCGGCTCGGCGCCGATTCCGGCAGCACTGATTGCGTGGTACCGCAAGCTGGGCCTCAATCTGGTCGAGGGCTACGGCATGACCGAGGATTTCGCCTACTCGAACACCTCGTCGATCAAGCTGAACGCACCGGGCTACGTCGGCTCGCCGCTGCCGGGGGTGGTGACACGCATCAGCGACGAAGGCGAAGTGCTGATCAAGTCACCCGGCCAGCTCGCAGGCTATTACAAGCAGCCGGAGTTGAACGCCGAGTGCTTCACTGAGGACGGCTTCTTCCGCACCGGTGACCTGGGCGAGGTGCGCTCGGATGGCCTGCTCAAGCTGACTGGGCGCAAGAAGGAGCTGTTCAAGACAGGCAAGGGCAAATACATCGCGCCGGCGCCGATCGAGAACCGCATCAATACCCACCCGATGATCGAGCTGTCGATGGTTTCCGGCGTCGGCCAGCAGGCGGCGTACGCCGTGGTGGTGCTTGCCGAGGACCTGCGCCCGAAGGTGACCGATCCGAACGTACGCGAGGAGGTCAACAGCAACCTGAGCGCGCTGCTGGCCGAGGTCAACAACGCACTGGCGGACTACGAGCAACTGCGCATGTTCGTGGTGGCGCCGGAGCCGTGGACCATCGACAACGGATGCCTGACGCCCACCATGAAAATCAAGCGCGCCCGAATCGAAGCCGCGGTGGCGCCGGGCGTGGACGCCTGGTACAACAAGAAGGGGCCGGTGATCTGGGCCTAGTCCGTCTGTGGGCGCGCCGTCGTGCGCGCTCTGCGTAATGCGCGAGCTAGCTCGCGCCCACCAATCGTTGCAGCAAGCGTGCGGCGCCGAGCTCTGGTGAGATTGCGGCGCCGTCGCTCGTAGACTCACAGGACCGTTTGCTGGCATCAGCTTTTCGTTGAAACTGCGATTTCATTGGGCGTAGAACGGTAATTTCTATCAGGTCGACTTTTCCTGATTTGGCGATACAAGCCCATAGAAAATGTGGGGTTTAAAGAAAAGCTGAAGTGCCATTTTGTGCTGCCATCGGACGCGACGTGTCAGCGATGACGGATTTGCCGACGAGACTGGCGCAGCATTAACCCCGTTTCCCGTCTTGGCTCGTTACAACCTGCTCGTACCGCACTCAGGAGAGACCATGAGCCACCGCCCAACCGGCGCCCGCCGCCAAACCCACCGCCTCGTCCACACCCTGCTCGCCGCTGCCTGCGTGGGGATGGGCCTTGTCATCCCGCAAGCCAGTGCCTTCTGCGGCTTTTACGCCGGCAAGGCGGACGCCAGTCTGTTCAACGAAGCAAGCCAGGTGGTGCTGGTGCGCGACGGCGAGCGCACCGTACTGTCGATGCTGAATGACTACTCGGGGCCGCTCAACGAGTTCGCGCTGGTGGTGCCGACGCCAACAGCGCTGCAGCAGGGCCAGGTGCGCGTCGCCGAAAAGGCTACCTTCGAGCGGCTCGACGCCTACTCCAGCCCGCGGCTCGCTGAATACCATGACTCAGACCCGTGCCGCATGAACTTCTGGTGGGGGCAAAACATGTACCCCCGCGCAGTACCAGCGCCGATGGCGGCCGCCGCCGGCGCCATGCGCTCTGAAATGGCCAAGAGCCGTGACGCCGCGCTCGGAGTGACCGTCGAGGCTGCCTACACGCTGGAGGAATACGACATCGTCTCGCTCTCGGCGAAGCAGTCCGACGGCCTTGAAATCTGGCTGCGCGAGAACGGCTACAAGATTCCCAAAGGCGCGTCCGCCGCGCTCAAGCCCTACATCAACATGGGCATGAAGTTCTTCGTGGCCAAGGTCAACCTCAAGGAGCAAAAGCGGCTGGGTTACAGCATGCTGCGACCGTTGCAGTTCGCCTTCGAGAGCGAAAAGTTCATGTTGCCGATGCGCCTGGGCATGCTGAACGCGCCACCGAACAAACCGCAAGACCTGATCGTCTACGTCCTGACCAAAAACGGACGCGTGGAAAGCAGCAACTACCGCACCGTGAAGCTCGCCGCCAACGAGAACCTGCCACCCTTTGTCAAGCCGAAGTTCAAGGAGTTCTACAAGGCGCTCTACGACACCTCCACTGCGCGTGAAGACTACAAGGTGGTGTTCACCGAGTACTTCTGGGACATGAGCTGGTGCGACCCCTGCGCCGCCAATCCGCTCAGTACCGAGGAGCTGCGCAAGGCCGGCGTGTTCTGGGTGGGCGGTGACGAGGCGGGCAACTTTCAGCAAATGCAGATCGCCCCCGGTGGCCAGAAGCCTGCGCAGGGGGCCGTCGCACCGTCGTCGCCGCCGCGCGTCCTTCCCGGGCGCCCGATCCCGCCCGGTGGCGGCGCGCAACCGGTGATGCTGACGCGCCTGCACGTGCGCTACACCGCCAACACTTTCCCGGAAGACCTGATGTTCACCCAGACCAAGGACAAGCAAAACTTCCAGACCCGATACGTCATCCAGAACCCCTACGCCGGATCGGTTGCAGCCTGCACCGCAACGACCGCGAAAGCCGACTGCGAGGCGATGTGCAGGAGCCGTGTCACGGATGTCGAGCGCATGGTGAGCGAGGCTAAAAAGAACAACTGGGGCTCGCCGGGTGACTATGCCAACAAGTCCTCCGACGCGCTGCAAACCGATTGCCTGAAAGCTTGCAGCGAGAGCAAGCGCAGCGCCATCGAAGCTGCTACCCGCTACTACGAGCGCGAGTTGCCGGAACGCCTGGCCCGCGAGAAGCAGACGCTGGCAAAACTCACCGGCTGGTCGCTGGCAGAGATCGACCGCATGGGCGCTGACAGCGGCAACGTGACGCCCGTTCCAGCGAAGGGCGGCGATGTGCAGCCAGTGCCGCCTGCCGACAACCGCACCTGGTGGCAGAAGCTGTTTGGTGCCGCGCCCGTGCTGCACGCCGCGCGTGGGTGATGTGATGAGCACGCAAGCACCTGTCGCGCATGCCTCAGCAGCGCTGCATGGCTCCGGCGTCGTACAGCGGGGCCGCCCTGGCAACGGGCATTGGCACCTGCCGCAGGCGCTCGCCCGAATCGACGCCCGCTGGTTCCAGATTCTTTTTCTGGCGAGCTTCCTCTGCCTCGGCGCCCTTGCGCGCGACTTCGCGCTGACCTGGCAACAGGTCGCGCTCACCTTCGCTGCTGCGCTGGTCGCGCAAGCCGCCTGGCAGTGGGGTCTCGGCCTGCCCAACCGCAAAGGCTGGAGCGGCTACCTGAGCGCCATCGTGTCGAGCTTCGGGATTTCGATTCTGGTGCGCGCCGACTCGCTATGGGTGCACCCGCTGCTGGCGGCACTCGCGATGTCGTCGAAATTCGTGTTACGCGCAGGGCCGGCCGAATGCCGCAGCCACATTCTCAACCCGGCCAATTTCGCGGCATTCGCGGCATGGGCCTGGATCCCCGGCGCCTGGCTGTCGCCGGGACAATGGGGATCGGAGTCGCTCGCTTCGCTCTGGTTCATCGCACTCGGCGGGCTGGTCACACAACGCATCCAGCGCTGGGACGTGAGCCTCGCCTTTCTCGCCACCTGGGCAGCCCTTCTCGCCGGGCGTGTGCTCTGGCTCGACTACAGCGCAGGCGTCGGCAGCGCGATGTGGCTGCAGCAGATCAGCAACGGCGCCACGCTGCTGTTCGCCTTCTTCATGATCTCGGATCCGATGACCACGCCGCAGCGACGCAGCGCACGCGTTGCCTACGCCATGGCAGTGGCGATCGTTGCCTTCCTCTGGCAATTCGTACTCTACAAGCCGCATGGCCTGATCGTGGTGCTGTTCGCGGCAAGCGCACTGGTGCCATTGATCAACACCCTTTGGCCAACGGTGCGTTTCGAGTGGCGGCAGGGTGAGCAAACGCCGGCGAAACGCTAAGCAAGTCATCGTACGAGCGCTGTCGTGATGTTGGCAAAAAATGCCAGGTGTCGCCGCCTATACTTTGGGCATGATCACGACGGCCTATTGCAAGCATTTCGCCCGCTACAACCGCTGGCAGAACGAGTCAATTTATGCTGCGGCGGCAAAGCTCCCGGATGGCACCCGCAAGCGCAACATGGGCGCCTATTTCAAAAGCATCCACGGCACGCTCAACCACCTGCTGGTCGCTGACTGGCTGTGGCTGTCACGCATGACGGGCGAGCCGAACGCGGTGATCTCTCTCGATCAGGAGCTGTATACCAATTTTGACGAGTTGGCGCGCGCACGCGTCACCGCCGATGACCGCATTGACCGGTTTGTCGCGAGCCTGACACCGGTACGGCTGGCTGAATTCATCGCCTATCGCCGCCTGTCCGGCAACCGCGCCGAGATCGTGCAGCCGCTGTCGCTGGCGCTGATGCAGCTGTTCAACCACCAGACCCATCACCGCGGTCAGGTCAGTACGCTGCTGATGCAGTGCGGCATCGATCCCGGCGTCACCGACTTGCCGGCGATGCCCGCCGATTTCGCGTCGCCCGCTTTCGGACAATGAAAATCATCGAACACGCCACGGCAGCAAGCCTCTGGGCCGTCGCCGAGCCTTTGCTGGCGGCCGATCCGGCCAACAATACCCACCAACTGAGCGCACTGTCACGCATCCTGCAACTGGGCGCCCGGCATGGCGAGCGCTTTTTTGCTGTCGAGCTGGACGGAACGCTGGTTGGCTGCGGCACGCTGGTCGATACGCAGACGCTGTTTCTGTCGGTGATGCCCGATGAAGCCGCCACCGCACTGGCCACGTGGCTGCGGACGCAGCAGATTGCGCTCGCCGGGGTGATCGGCCGGCGCGACTTGTTGAAGTCGTTCACCGACATCTTTGACCGTGAGTATTCGGTGCACGCCGATCTGCTGCTCTACCGGCTGCACGGCAGTCCGGCGTTCGGCAGCGCGAGCGGCACGTCACGCATCGCCACCAGCAACGATATCGACTTGCTGATTGACTGGCTGAGCGGATTCGAGGCGGAAGTCGGCATGATCGCGGTGCCGACGCCGCTGGCAGAACGCGTCCGTCGCCGCGTCGCGGACGAGCAGATCGTGCTCTGGTGTGATCGCGGCGAGCCGGTCGCGTTTGCTGGCGGCAACCCGCTGCCAGCCGCGTCGGCGCGTATCGGCCCGGTCTACACACCGCCCCCGCTGCGTGCCCGCGGCTTCGCGCAGGCCGTCACCGCCGCCGCCAGCGTGCACGTACAGCGCGACAGGCCGCGTACCGTGTTCCTGTTTACCGACGCATTGAATCCCGCCAGCAACCGCTGCTACCAGCGCATCGGCTACCGTCATATCGCCGATCACGCGCATCTGTTGTTCGACCGGCGCACCACCTAGCTCGCGTGCACCGGCGCCCGGCACCGCTCAGACAGTCAACTTTCAATTGCAAGCCATCTTGCATACGGCTTGGCGCGGCAAAACATCAAAACTCGACTTCGGCAAAAAAGCTCCGTTAGCCCTCAGCGAGTAAGGGTCTCGCGAAAAAGCTGCTTGGCCTGCATTACCGTGTCTCGTCCACGACCCGCCGCATACTTTGGCTCCGGTACAACTTCGAGCGATGCGCTGGAAATCGCCGCAGTGCTACAATGTAGAGCTTTGTTTCATAAGCGTTTTTCGGGTTTTCGCGCCTTGATCGTTTGTGCGGATTGCTCCTCACGCAGTTGCCGCAACCTGGCGCCGTCTCTATCACCCGTCGCAATCATTCTGGAGAATCAATAATGGCCATCGAACGCACCTTTTCCATCATCAAGCCGGACGCAGTCGCCAAGAACGCCATCGGCGCCATCGTGTCGCGCTTCGAAGCCGCCGGTCTGAAAGTGATCGCCTCGCGCATGGCGCACTTGTCGAAGGCTGAAGCCGAAGGCTTCTACGCCGTGCACAAGGCCCGCCCGTTCTTCAACGACCTGGTCTCGTTCATGATCTCCGGCCCGGTCGTGCTGCAAGTGCTCGAAGGCGAGAACGCGATCCTGAAAAACCGTGACCTGATGGGCGCCACCGATCCGAAGAAAGCCGCGCCAGGCACCATCCGCGCCGACTTCGCAGACAGCATCGACGCCAACGCCGTGCACGGCTCTGACGCACCGGAAACCGCTGCCGTCGAGATCGCCTACTTCTTCCCGCAAAGCCAGGTCTTCGCAGGCCGCTAATCGGGATCGACCGGCGCGCATGCATTCACCCATTTCGTGGCCGAACTGCAAAATCTTCTTGAGCTGAACCAGCCCGCGCTGGCGCAGTTTTTCGCCCAACTCGGCGAAAAGCCTGCCAGCGTGAAGATGCGCGCCAAACAAACCCTCAAGTGGCTGCATCAATCGCAAGTCACTGACTTTTCGGCGATGACCGACATCGCCAAAGCCACCCGCGACTTGCTCGCCGCCAACGCCGAGATCCGCGATCTCAGCGTCATCCGCGACAGCACCGCCAGCGATGGCACCCGCAAATGGCTGTTCGACGTTGGCACCAGTGCGGTGGACGCAGTGTTCATCCCGGAGGATGATCGCGGCACGCTGTGCATCTCGTCGCAGGCAGGCTGTGCGCTCGACTGCTCGTTCTGCTCCACCGGCAAACAGGGCTTCAACCGCAACCTCACGGTCGGCGAAATCATCGGCCAGTTGCGCTACGCTAACAAGGCGCTGAAAGCCGACCTCGGTATCGAAGGGCGCACGCCCGACGGCGTACAGCCCGTCACCAACGTGGTGATGATGGGCATGGGCGAACCCCTCGCCAACTATCTCAACGTGTTCCCGGCGCTCGAGATGATGCTCGATGACAATGCCTATGGCCTGTCGCGCCGCCGGGTGACGGTATCGACCTCGGGCATGGTGCCGCAGATTGACGAGTTGGCACGCGTGGTGCCCGTGGCGCTGGCGGTGAGCCTGCATGCGCCCACCGACGCGCTGCGAGACGTGCTGGTGCCGATCAACAAGCGTTATCCGCTCAAGGAACTGCTCGCCGCCTGCAACCGCTACCTCGAATTTGCGCCGCGCGACTTCATCACTTTCGAATACGTGATGCTTGATGGCGTCAATGATCAGCCCGAACACGCCGAAGCGTTGATCAAAGTGGCGAAGCAGGTGCCCAGCAAGCTGAACCTGATCCCGTTCAATCCGTTCCCTAATTCCGGCTACGGCAAATCGCCACGCGAACGCATCCTCGCCTTCCAGCGCCGCTTGTCGGATGCCGGCATCGTGACGACAATTCGCAAGACGCGCGGCGACGACATTGACGCCGCCTGTGGCCAGCTGGCCGGGCAGATCAAGGATCGCACGCGCCGGACAGCCGCGAAAACGATCAACATCCATCCGGCTTCGGGTTCATCCAAATTTCCGGGAGACCAGCAGTGACCTGTGCAACTTTGCGTCTGTCGCGTACCCTTCGACTGGTCGCCCTTGGCGTGACCGGTGTTGCGATGGCCCTGCTTACCGCCTGCGGCAATCTGTCAAAAAAAGAAGACGACAGCGCGCAGGCTGCGGCGCCTGGCGGCGAAGACCCGTTGCGTTACCGCGCCAAGGTACATACCGAGCTCGGCGCCAATTACTTCCAGCGCGGCCAGATGAGCGTGGCACTCGAAGAGTTGCGCGAGGCAATCCGTCTTGATCCGAAATACGGTGTTGCGCACAGCATTCTCGGGCTGGTGCACGCAGACCTTGGCGAATTTGCGAAGGCCGATGCCGCTTTTCAGCAGGCAGTCGCCATGGCCCCGGCCGAAGGCGATATCCGCAACAACTACGGCTCCTACCTCTGCCGTCAGGGTCGCCCGAAGGAAGGGCTGGAGCAGTTCGACGCAGCGTTGCGGCTGCCGCTGTACCAGACCCCCCAGGTTGCGCTGGAAAACGCCGGCAGTTGCGCCCTCGCAGCCAGCATGATTCGTCCAGCTGAGACTTACTTTGCCCGCCTGGTGCAAATCCAGCCGTTTTACTCCCGTGGCTATCAGGGGCTGGCGGCGGTCGGCATGAAGACGGCACGCTTCGATGAAGTACGCAAGCAGGTCCGCATGGCGCTCAGTGCGCAGCCGCTGACGGCCGAGCTTTACTACTACGGTGCCTGCGCTGAACGGCAACTCGGCGATCGCGCTGCAGAAGACAGTTACGTGCAGCAACTCAAGTCCCGTTTCGCCGATTCGCCGCTCAACGCGCGGCTGCAAAAAGGAGTGTGCGAGTGAGTCTCGACGAGACAACGACCGCATTCGTCCCCTCACCCGGTGCCCGGTTGCGGGCGGCGCGCGAGGCGGCCGGCATGTCGCAGGAGGACATCGCCACCAAGCTCAAGCTCTCTGTGCGACAAGTCACTGCCATTGAGACGGGTGACTGGAGTGCCCTCCCGGAGCGCACGTTCACACGCGGCTTCATGCGCAGCTATGCCCGTCTGGTAGGCCTTGATCCGGAGAGCGTGGGCATCGAACAGGGGACCACACAGTCCATTGCAGCCACCGAACTCAAGCCGACGCCCGAGGCTATCGGCGAGATCGCGCACGAATCTGATCACAACGGCAGCCGCGTCGCCCGCTGGGCGGTTCCTGCCACCCTGATTGCGGTGCTTGCCGGTGGCGCGGCCTACTTCCAGTGGGGTCACCTGGTCAGCTGGCAGGGTAAAGCGATGGCGCCGAGCGCCAGCAAGGCAAGTACAGTCACCAGTAGCCCAACCGCAACGGCACGCCCCGGCGACGCCGCGCCCGCAGTGCCTGTCGTTGTGCCGCCGTCGGGCGGCTCGGCAGACGGCGCCGCCAAAGACGGGGCTACCTCGCCTGCAAACGAGCCCCCGGCGGCAGCGTCACCCGCGTCAGCAACACTTGCGCCGGTACCAGCCACCTTGCCCAGCTCGCCACTGTTGCCCGGGCCGGGCGAAAAGCGCATCACGCTTACCTTCAAGGGGAAGTCGTGGACCGAGGTGCGCAGCAAGGGCGAAGTCATTTTTTCGGAAACGGCACAACCGGGGACCCGTGAGTTCAACGGCGCGCTCCCGCTGTCGTTCACCGTGGGTAATGCCAGCAATGTCGCAGTTGCGGTAGACGGCAAGCCGTTCGACATGAGCGAGCTCACGCGCAACGACGTGGCCCGCTTCCGCATCGAGTAATTGCAGGCGGCGGTACCGCGCAACAACATGAGCCTTTCCACTTCCCCGCGTGGGCGCCGCGTTACGCGCCAGGTACGCATCGGGCACGTAGTCGTCGGCAGCGACGCACCGATCATGGTGCAGTCGATGACCAACACCGACACCGCCGACATCCAGGGCACGATCAATCAGGTGTTCGCGCTGGCCAACGCCGGCTCGGAAGTCGTTCGCATCACCGTGAATTCGCCGGAAGCCGCCGCTGCGGTCGCCGCCATTCGCGAAGGTCTCGACAAACTACATTGCAATGTGCCGCTGGTGGGTGACTTCCACTTCAACGGCCACAAGCTGCTGCGCGACTATCCCGATTGCGCGAAGGCGCTGGCGAAATACCGGATCAATCCCGGCAACGTGGGTCGTGGCGACAAGCACGATACCCAGTTCGCGCAGATGATCGAGATCGCCTGTCGCGAGCAGAAACCGGTGCGCATCGGCGTCAACTGGGGCAGCCTCGACCAGGACCTGATGGGCCGCCTGATGGACGAGAACTCGCGCCTGCCGCAGCCGAAGAGCGCACAGCAGGTCATGCGCGATGCCCTGGTCGCCTCGGCGCTCGAATCCGCCGCGCTGGCCGAAGAGGTCGGCCTGCCGGGCGACAAGATCATCCTCTCCTGCAAGGTCAGCGATGTGCAGGACCTGATCGCCGTGTACAGCGACCTCGCTGCGCGCTGCGACTATCCGCTGCATCTGGGCCTTACCGAAGCGGGCATGGGCAGCAAGGGGATCGTCGCCTCAACCGCTGCAATGGGCATCCTGCTGCAGCAGGGCATCGGTGACACCATCCGCGTCTCGCTGACACCGGAGCCGGGTGGCGACCGCACCAAAGAGGTCATCGTCGCGCAGGAGATGCTGCAAACGATGGGCCTGCGCACTTTCACGCCACTGGTCACCGCCTGCCCCGGCTGCGGTCGCACCACTAGCACGTTCTTCCAGGAGCTCGCTGCCAAGACACAGAGCTACCTACGCGCGCAAATGCCGGTGTGGCGCAGCAGCTATCCGGGCGTTGAAAACATGAGCGTGGCGGTGATGGGCTGCGTCGTCAATGGCCCGGGCGAATCCAAGCTGGCCAATATCGGCATCAGCTTGCCGGGCACCGGCGAATTACCCGTGGCTCCCGTCTATGAAGACGGCAAGAAAACGGTCACGCTCAAGGGCGACCGGATCGCCGAGGATTTCCAGGCCTTGCTGGATGCGTACGTGCACCGAACTTACTCTGGCGACAGTCCGGGGGCATCGCTCACTGACGCAGGCGCAGTTGGGCGTCAGGTGATACCCATCGCGTCAGTCGCGCGTTAGCAGAGGCTTTCGAAGTCACGCCAACGCAGCTGGGTCAGAAACCCACGACGGCCCGGTTCCGACCGTTCCGCTTCGCCTCGTAAAGTCGTTCGTCCGCAACCCGCAGCAACGATGTCGGTGTTCGTTGTGACGCGCTGATCTCATCGGTGTGCACAGCGCCCGCGCTCACCGTCAGCCGCAATGATGAGTCGATTGCAGCCCAGTTCTCGCTGTGCACGCTCGTCACCAGACTGTCCAGAATTCCGCCCAGGTTACCGGCACGAACTCCGGCAAACAGAATCGCAAACTCATCGCCCCCGAGGCGTGCAACCATGTCGTTACCGCGGCGTCCCGAGCTCAGGATCGCTGCAAATCGTTTCAGCACGGTGTCTCCGACGCCATGACCAGCAGCGTCGTTCACCAGCTTGAACCGATCAAGATCGAAAAACGCCAGCGCAAATGCCGCGCCAGCGCGACTGTCACCGTTGACAGCGTCCGTCATCGCCGCCAGCTGCCGGTCAAAGGCGCGGCGGTTGGCAACGCCAGTCAGCGGATCCTCGGATGCGAGTCGCGACCACTCATCGCTGAGACGATCAATCAACACCCGCTGCTCCGCCAGCGTGGCGGCCACGAGTGCCTCGCCATCGCGTAGCTGTCGCTCGAAATGCCGCGCTTGTTTGAGCGAACTCAGGGCATCGTATGGCAAGTCAAGTGCCTCGAATACCGTCGACAACGCATCCCAGGCCAGTGCCAAAATTCTCGGGCCATGACCATCCAGCAACGCGATGGATCGCTGCAACGCGTCGCGGGCTTCCCCGAATCGTCCGAGCCTGGAAAGCACCACGCCGTATTGGTACTCCGTTTCGGCGCAGTTGGAACGCAATCCCACCGAGTAGAGTAGCGGCAACGACGCCTCGTGACTCGCCAGCGCAAATTGGTCATCGCCCAATTCGCTGACCACGTGGCAAGCCTTTGCCAGCGCAATTGCCTGCAGCCGAACCAGTTGCAAAGCGCTCATTTCGTCGGCAAACGAGTGCCAGCGCTCATACAGGCTGCGAAATGCCAACCTTCGAACATGCTGTTCACTCGTGCTGGCCTGCAGCTGCCTGTCTTCTGCCCTCAGCAGATTCAGTCGGGCCCAGTACAACTGCAAGCCACTCCCGTCGCTGTCGGCGGCCAGGTGCGTAATCACTGCACGAAGCATGGAGATCGCCTGTTCGTGCCGCCCTATCACGGAGTAAGAGTTCGCCAGCAGTCGCTGCGCCCGAAATCTGAGCGACTCGTCGCCGTACTCGCGTCCGATCTGATCACACTCGGAAGCGATATCGATGGCGCGACGATGCTCCTCCAGCATTTGCAGGACAAATGCCAGCGACAGACCCGCATCCGCCATCGCCGGTTGCGAATCGGCAAGGCGTGCCGCTTCCCGCGCAGCCGTCGCGACCGACAGTGCATCCCGAAGGTCGCCCCTGGCTGCCAGAACAACCGCTTTGGCAGCAAGCAGCGCCGCACGCCCGTCATCGGCGCAGACGGCCAGTCTGGCTTCGACCAACGCCAGTGCCTCGGTGATCTTGCCAGCGCTCTGCAGCGCAATCACCTCACGCGCCCAGTCAGCTACCATGTTCTGCTCATTGCGGTGAACTTTCGTGACCACCGGTTTGGGCGCGTCGTAGTGCTGTGCCGGAGCACCGGTCGCACTGCGTTCGTACAAATGGTTTTCGCGTGCCGCAACGTCATTAACGCGCACAGAAGCGCCTTAGCATCTGCTCACGAACCCGCTGCTTCACCGACCGCGGGGGTGCAATCATGAACGCAGGGGATCGCGGCATCCAGCGCAGGCGTGCAGTCGTGAACGCATGGCCCGGCGTCGGAGTCGTTGCCAGCGGCAACAGATCGGGGCCAGATGCTCGGGTCCGGTGCCTGCCCGAACGCCAATTGATAGTCGCGAAGCGTGGCTGCATATCGGGCGCGCGCTGTTGCAGCATCATCGGTCATGTCGTCGCCGGGAATATGATGGATAAAGTGCCCGGCCACAGCCTGGCAAAACTTGGCGTAACGCACTGTGAACAGCACAAAGGTGTGCCAGAAGGAATCAACCTCTCCGCCGACCGCGTAAGGTTGTGCGTTCATGGCACACAGCACCAGAAACCGCTTGCCTTCGACGCCGACAGCTCGCGCTCGGGGTAGCGTCACTTTTTGTTCACGGGCATAGCGGCTGATAACGGTGCTGATATCAATACTGTCAGCAATCTTTAGCAGTCGTGCAGCTTCCGCCGGGAATGCCGGCGAATTCGGATCAATAGCCATGCGGGATCTCCTGATTGGTTGGCACGCTGATTGTTATTGATCGCCCGTTGCCTGAATCACCCGGGCACGAAGGCCAGCGTCTTGACGCAGTAATGTAGCCGAAGCATCGCCGCTTGGGGCGTCAGGTGTTGTCGTTGTCGCGCGACGTCTGATACCAGACCAGGCAGCGCGTCGTCAGTCAGACTGCGAACGTATCGGGGCACTGGGCGATAATAGTGCCCGGTCGGGCGCCGCCCACGCCGAGCCAGTTGGCGCCAACTGCCGTTGCCGCATCTCTGCCCTGCTCCTCGACCGTACCCGCAATCCCTTCGCGCTGACCTTGCGGCGCAGATGCCTGTTGAAACGCTCCTCCACTCAAGCATGGAAAACACCTCTAACGCGCCGACGCCGATGAAACTGCAAGCTGTCCGCGGCATGAACGACGTGCTGCCCGCAGACTCCGCGAAATGGGAGTTCTTCGAAGAAACGGTTACCCGCGTCGCACGGCAGTATGGCTATCGCAACATGCGCGCACCGATCGTCGAACACACACCGCTATTCGTGCGTTCGATCGGCGAGGTCACCGATATCGTCGAGAAGGAGATGTATTCCTTCGAAGACAAGCTCAACGGTGAAAAGCTCACGCTTCGCCCCGAATTGACGGCCGGCCTGGTGCGTGCGGCCATCGAAGCCAATCTGACCTACAACGGCCCGGTGCGCATCTACTCGCTGGGCGAAGTGTTCCGCCACGAGCGCCCCCAAAAAGGCCGCTACCGCCAGTTCAACCAGTTCGACGTCGAGTGTTTCGGCTTTGATGGGCCGGATGTCGACGCCGAGATCATGATCATGACGGCGCGCATCTGGCGTGAGCTCGGGATCGACGATGTGCGCCTGGAGATCAATTCGCTCGGCAATGCCGACGAACGCGCTGCGTACCGCCAAAAGCTGATCGCCCACTATGAAGCGCATCTGGACGCGCTCGACGACGAGGCCAAAAGGCGATTACACACGAATCCGATGCGCATCCTCGACAGCAAGGTCGCAAGCGTGATTGAGGTGAACCGAACGGCGCCGAACCTGCTCGATTCACTGCAGGACGATTCGCGCGCGCACTTCGAGACCCTGCAGCAATTGCTGCGGGAAGCCAATGTGCCTTTTGAGGTCAATCCGCGAATTGTGCGCGGCATGGACTACTACAACCGCACCGCATTTGAATTTGTCACGGAGCGCTTTGGCAGCCCGCTGACCGTCTGCGGTGGCGGTCGCTACGACGGCCTGTTTGAGCAGCTGGGCGGCAAATCGACGCCAGCGATTGGTTTTGGCATGGGGATTGAGCGGATGCTGATGATGCTGGCCGACCGCAGCAACCTGGCGCCGCTTGATGCGTACCTGGTGCACGCGGGTGACGCCGCGCGCGTCGCGGCGGGCAAGCTGGCCGAAACCCTGCGTGACAGCGGCCTCGCGGTTGCCCAGCACGCGGGTGGCGGCAGTTTCAAGAGCCAGATGAAGAAGGCCGACGCCAGTGGCGCGCGCTTCGCACTGATCCTGGGCGACAACGAAGTCGCCGCCGGCACGGTAGCCGTAAAACCCATGCGCAACGCTGCCGGGGAGCCAATTCAGGGCGAACAGGCGATAATTATGGGTTCTGCCGTCGCGGCACATCTGCGGCGCGGCTAACCCGATCCACCGAACTTTTCCAATTTGCAAGATGGCTGCTTACGATCTCGACGAACAAGAAAAACTGGGCGATCTCAAGGCCTGGTGGGCGCGTTTCGGTAACTTCGTCACCGCTGCCGTGCTGGTAGTCGCACTGGGCATCGCCGGCAGCCAGGGCTGGAAGTGGTGGACCACCAAGCAGTCTGCAGAGGCGAGCACACTGTATTTCGCGCTAAGTGATGCGGTTGGCAAGAACGAAACCGCAAAGATCAAGGACGCGCTGGCACAGTTGCTGGAGAAATTTCCCGGCACGGGGTACGCACCGCGCGGCGCACTGCTTGGCGCCAAGGCTGCGGTCGACGCAGGCGACCTGGCCACGGCGAAAACCCAACTGGAATGGGTCGTCGCCAACAGCAAGGAAGACGAGCTGAAGAGCCTCGCCCGCCTTCGCCTTGCGGCAGTGCTGATTGACCAGAAGCAGTTCGATGCGGCACTGGCAGCACTGGAAGGCAAGTACAGTGAATCGTTCGCGGGCCTCTTTCTGGACATGAAGGGCGACATTTTCAATTTGCAAGGCAAAGCGGCCGACGCCAAAACCGCGTATGAAGCGGCACTCACCAAGCTTGACGCCAAAGGCGCGCAAAGGCAGTACACGCAACTGAAACTGGACGCACTGGCGAGTGTCACAACCAGCGCGCCAATCCCTGCTGCACCGGCGCCAGCCGCTGCGACCGCTCCCGCAGCGCCGGCAGCGGCCACCGGAGCCAAAAAATGACGCCGCGTAACAGCGGTGCAACGATGACGCTCAATTTGGCGTCGCCGATAGCGCGCGGCCTCGTCGCCGGTCTGACATTGGCCGCACTGGCCGGTTGCAGTTCCATGCCGTCGTGGCTCGGCGGAACCGAGAAAAAGGTTCTGCCGCTACCTGCCGTGACCGGCAGCGCAACCACCTCGGTAGCTTGGCAGGCGGCGATTGGCAGCAAGCAGTTGAGCGCGCTGGTCCCGGCAGTCGCCAACGGGCGCGTCTACGTCGCCCACCCGACCGGAACTGTGCTGGTGCTCGACGAAAAGTCCGGCGCCGTCAGCAACCGTTTTCAGGTACCTGCTGGCAAAGGCAACCTCTCCGGTGGCGTAGCGGTCGGCAGCGATTTGATTGTCGTTGGCACCAGCAAGGCCGAAGTGATTGCGCTGGACATGACTGGTGCGACGCGCTGGTCGTCGCGCGTGAGCAGCGAGGTGGTGTCGCCAGCGGCGATCTTTGACGACGCAGTGCTGGTGGTCGGCGGCGACGGTGGCATAACAGCCCTGGATCCGAAGACCGGTGATCGCAAATGGACCATTCAGCGCCAGCTGCCGGCATTGACGGTGCGTTCCAGTGCAATTCCCATCGCCGTGCGTGGCGCCGCCTTCGTTGGTACCGCACAGGGCAAGCTTTTGGCGCTGGACCCGAGCAACGGCACCGTCGGTTGGGAAGCCACCGTGGCAACTCCCAAAGGCGCATCCGAACTGGAGCGTCTGGTGGATGTCGTTGGCAGACCAGTCGTGGACGCAGAGCGCGTTTGCGCATCCGCCTACCAAGGTCGGGTGGCCTGTTTCGACCTGATCCGCGGCACCTTGCTCTGGTCGCGAGACGTCAGCACGCTGACCGGTCCGCAGATTGATGCACGGGCAGTCTATGTCGCCGACGACAAAGGGGTTGCCCAGGCCTTTGACAAGAGCACCGGGGGCACCCTCTGGAAGCAGGATGTCCTCGCGGGGCGCCGCGCTACCGGCACCGCGCTGATGGGCGACTTTCTGGCCATTCAGGACGCGGAAGGCACACTGCACCTTGTTGAACGCACCACAGGCAAAATCGCCGGACGTGGCCTCGGTGAGTCGTTCCTGTCGGATGCCGGTCTGGTGCAGACAGCCGATGGTGCATTGACCCTGATCCAGACCCGCAGCGGCCAGGTCGCCGCGGTAACGGCTCGCTAGCCAGGCGCAACAACGGCGGGCTCGCTTCCGCCGGTTTCCGCGTCAGGCACCACGCCTCACCTCTCATGCTTCCCACCATTGCCCTCGTTGGCCGCCCAAACGTCGGCAAAAGCACACTGTTCAATCGGCTCACCAAGTCGCGTTCAGCGCTGGTAGCTGATTTCCCGGGGCTTACCCGTGACCGTCAGTACGGTCAGGGTCGCGTCGGCGAACGCCGCTTTGTCGTGATCGATACCGGTGGTTTCGAGCCCGTAGCCAAGGACGGCATTCTCAAGGAGATGGCGCGGCAAACACTGCAGGCGCTGGACGAAGCTGACATCGTGATCTTCCTCGTCGATGGTCGTGCTGGCGTGACGCCGCAGGATTCTCGCATCGCCGAATTGCTGCGGCGTCGCGGTCGCGCCGTCTACCTCGCCGTCAACAAGACCGAGGGCATGCACGATGCCCGCGTCACTGCCGAATTCCACGAGCTGGGTATCGGGCAGCCCTATGCGATCTCCGCCGCGCACGGTGATCGCGTAAATGCCCTGATCGAGATGGCGCTGGAAGAGAAGGCGCCACTGCCGGTTGTCGATTCGCCCGCAGACAGTGAGGACGAGGATATCGCTGTCACCGGCAGCGATGTCGTCGAGGCTGTGGAGCCCGCCGAGGGCGAAGAGCCCGAGTTCATCCCCGAACCGCCGCCGCGAGTCAAGATCGCCATCGTCGGCCACCCGAACGTCGGCAAGAGCACACTGGTTAACGCGCTGATCGGGGAAGAACGGGTCATTGCCTTCGACCAGCCCGGCACCACGCGCGACTCGATCTATCTGGATTTCGAGTACAAAAATCGCGACTACACACTGATCGATACCGCCGGCGTGCGCAAACGCGGCAAGGTGACCGAGGCCGTTGAAAAGTTCTCGGTCATCAAGACGCTGCAGGCAATCGAAGATGCCAATGTGGTGGTCTTCGTCGTCGATGCCACCGAGGGCGTCAGCGACCACGACGTTCAACTGGCGTCGTTTGTTCAGGATGCCGGTCGCGCCCTTGTGGTCTGCCTCAACAAATGGGACATTGCCGACGCCGACGCTCGCAAGAAGCTCAAAGACGATTGTGAGCGCAAGCTGTACTTCGTTGACTATGCGGAGACGCTGACCATTTCGGCCCGCACCCGGCAGGGTCTCGACAAGGTCATGGCGGCAGCCAACCGGGCCTACACGTCGGCGTTCAAGAAGCTGTCAACGCCCAAGCTGACCCGGGCGCTGCAGGACGCCATTGTCAAGCAGCAACCGCCGCGCGCCGGCACCATCCGCCCAAAGATGCGTTACGCCCATCAGGGTGGCAGCAATCCGCCCGTGGTCGTGATCCACGGCACCTCGCTCAACCGAATCTCTGACACCTACAAGCGCTTTCTGGAGCGGTTTTTCCTCGATGCCTTCGAACTTAGGGGAACACCGCTACGACTTGAGCTGCGTACGGGGCATAATCCGTACGCAGAGACCGGCAAGTCGGGTCGTCGCCAGCGCTGATCGCTTTCATTTCGGCGCGTCCTCCCGCGGCAGTGCAACCCGAAAGGGTGCTTGAACTTGCAGGCTCCGGCTCCATCTCATTGCAGGATCGTCGTTCGATCGTGCCGGGCTGGTGCGTATTCGGAAGCATCATTCAATAATTCGGAGAACAAGAAGTGAGCAATAAAGGGCAATCCCTACAAGACCCGTTCCTGAACACGCTACGCAAGGAGCACGTCCAGGTCTCCATCTACCTGGTGAACGGCATCAAACTGCAGGGTCAGGTCGAATCTTTCGACCAGTACGTTGTGCTGCTGAAGAACACCGTCACCCAAATGGTTTACAAGCATGCGATCTCCACGATCGTTCCCGCCCGTGCTGTCAGCATTCCGCACGGAGACGACGCATCTGAGTAATCCCCGCTGCGGCGCGTTCTGCTGCCCGGAACGCTCCCATGTTTGAACGACACGCCGGTAATGATCGCGCCGTGCTGGTGCAACTTGCATTCGGCAAGGCGCCTATCGCCGACGATCTCGAAGAGCTGCAATCACTGGCTGCCACTGCCGGCGCGGATACGGCCGGCGTAATCACCGGTCGCCGCGAAAAACCGGACGCCGCACTGTTCGCTGGTCGCGGCAAGGTTGAAGAGATTGGTGCGGCCTGCGCCGAGCACCATGCTGAGCTGGTGATCTTCAACCATCCACTGTCTGGCGTGCAGGAACGCAATCTTGAGCGCGAGCTTTCCTGCCGCGTCATCGACCGCCGCACACTGATTCTCGACATCTTCGCCCAGCGCGCCCGCAGTGCGGAAGGCAAGCTGGCAGTGGAACTCGCCCAACTGGAACATTTGTCTACCCGCCTGGTACGCGGCTGGTCGCACCTTGAGCGGCAGCGCGGCGGTATCGGCCTGCGCGGCCCCGGCGAGAAGCAGCTTGAAATTGACCGTCGGCTGATCTCGGGAAAGATTCGCGCCCTGCGCGAGCGCCTTGATCGGGTTGAACGCCAGCGCCACACCCAGCGCCGGCAGCGCGAGCGTTCGCAAACACGCTCGATCGCCATCGTCGGCTACACCAATGCGGGCAAGAGCACGCTGTTCAACCGCCTCACTGCGGCCGGCACCTACGCCGCCGACCAGTTGTTCGCGACGCTGGACACCACCGTGCGCAAACTCTATGTGGCGGATGCACAACCGCTGGTGGTGTCAGACACAGTGGGCTTCGTCCGCGCACTGCCGCATGAGCTGGTGGAAGCCTTCAAGGCGACGCTACTGGAAGCGGTGCAATCAGACCTGCTGCTTCACGTCGTGGACGGCGCCAGCGACCAGCGCGAACAACAGATCGAAGCGGTGAACGCCGTGTTGCAGGAGATTGGCGCTGCCGACATTCCGCAACTGATCGTGGTCAACAAGTGCGATCTGCTCGGCCTCGGCACCGACGCCGGCCGTATCGAGACTGATGAAAGCGGTGCGGCGAGTCGCGTTTTTGTTTCAGCGCGCACGGGGGCGGGCATTCCCGAACTGCGTACCGTCTTGCAAGCGCGGTTTCCACGCCAAAATAGCTATCCGTACGACACTGAGTCCGGGTTCGCCCATGACGACGCGTCGCAGAATGCCAAAGCCGCGTAAATACGCGACCTGACAATGAACACACAAGCAACACCCTCGCTGCTGACCCGCTGGCGCAACGCCTTCCGTAACGGGATCAAGCTGTCACTGAACGATCCGCAATGGGGCCGCAAACCCGGCGCCGGCGGCAGTGATAACTCATCTGGCGACAAAGGCGGCGACAAGGGCAGCGAACAGCAGCCGACCGGCAGTCCGCCTCCCCCGCCCTCATCTCCGCCACCGGGTGGCAACAACGGCGGCGGTCGTGGCAATAAGCCGGATGGCCCGCCCGATCTCGACGAGCTGATGAAAAAGGTGAATGATCGCGTCGGCGAGATCTTCGGTGGCAAAAAAGGCGGCAAACGCGGTGGTGGCGGTTCGCCATTCCCACCGATCAGCCCGCGCTTTGCGGCGGGCGGCCTGGTGCTGGCCCTCGTCGTAGGCGCCCTGCTGTGGCTCGCCACCGGGTTCTACATCGTTGACGAAGGCAAGCGCGGCATCGTGCAACGCTTCGGCAAGTATGTCGAGACCACCGAACCGGGCCCGCGCTGGCATTTCCCGTGGCCGATCGAGTCCCGCACCATCGTCAACCTTAACCAGGTTCGCTCGGTCGAGGTCGGCTTCCGTGGGGCCAGTCGCAACCGTGACGCCAAACAGGCGCAGATGTTGACGGAAGATCTCAACATCATCGATATCGCCTTCGCAGTGCAATACACGCTGTCGGACGCGAGAGCCTTCCTGTTCAACCACCGCAAGCCGGAGGAAGCGGTCGTGCAGGCGGCAGAAACCGCCATGCGCGAGGTGGTCGGCAAACGCAAAATGGACTTCCTGCTCAATCAGGGTCGTGAGGAGTTCGCCGGTGCCACCCAGAAGCTGATGCAGCAATTGCTGGATCGCTACGGCACCGGCATCACCATCAGCAAGCTCAATCTGCAGGCTGTTGCCGCACCCGAGGCGGTCAACGAGGCTTTCCAGGACGTGGTCAAAGCGCAGCAGTACCGCGAGCAGCAGGTCAATGAAGGCCAGGCCTACGCCAACCGCGTCATCCCCGAAGCACGCGGCCGTGCGTCACGTCTGCTGGAAGAAGCGTCCGGCTACGAGCAGAGCGTTGTTACCCGCGCCCAGGGTGATGCCGCGCGCTTCACTTCGGTCGTCGGCGAATACAACAAGGCCCCGGTGGTCACTCGCGAGCGCCTCTACATCGACATGATGCAGTCGGTGCTCGGCAACACCAGCAAGGTGCTGGTTGACCAGCGACAGGGTCAGAGCCTGCTCTATCTGCCGCTCGACAAGCTGATGGATGGCACCCGCGCCGCTGCCAGCACCGGCCTTGGCGCCAGCAGCGCAACTGAGGCGGCGCGTCCGAGTGCGCCGCTGCCCGATCCGGCTGCGGCGGTGGAGGCACCCGGCAACACCCGCAGCAGCAACACGCGCGACACCACTCGCGGTGGCCGCGACTCGCGCAACTAGAAAGGAGCTGACAACATGAACAAGATCGCTCCCCTGCTCACCGCATTCCTGGTCGTGGTGTTTGCGTTCTCGCAGACGCTGTTCACCGTTGATGAACGCGAATTCGCCATGGTCCGCCAGCTCGGCGAAGTTGTCGCCATCAAGGACAAGCCGGGCCTCAACTTCAAGATTCCGTTCATTCAGACGGTCAGCAAGTACAGCAAGCAGATCCTGACGATGGACAGCCCGGAATCGGAGCGCTTCAACACCAAGGAAAACCAGCCCGTACAGGTGGACTCCTTCGTCAAGTGGCAAATCTCCGACGCCCGCGAGTTCTACCGTGCCGTCGGCGGCGACGAGAAGCAGGCCGAACGCCGGATCGGCCAGACTGTAACTTCGCTGCTGCGCGAAGAATTCGGGCGGCGTACGCTGCAGGAAGTGGTGTCCGGCGATCGCGAAAAAATCATGGCGATCGTTCGTGATGCCGCCGAGATTGATGCCAAGAAAATTGGCGTTCGCATCGTTGACGTCCGTCTCAAGCGCGTGGATTTCGATGAATCGGTGTCCACCCGTGTGTTCGACCGCATGCGCTCGGAGCGTCAGCGTGTTGCTGCCGAATTGCGCTCCACCGGTGCTGCCGAGAGCGAACGCATCAAGGCTGATGCCGACAAGCAGGCACAAGTGATCCTCGCCGAGGCCTACAAAAAGGCACAGGAGATGCAGGGCTCCGGTGACGCCAAGGCGGCTGCCATCTACAGCGCGGCTTATGGCCAGAACGCAGAGTTCTATGCCTTTTATCGCAGCCTCGAAGCCTACAAGGCATCGTTCAAAAACAAGAGCGACGTGATGGTGCTCGATCCGAGCGCCGACTTCTTCCGCTTCCTGAAGCAGGGCAGCAAGGGCAAATAGCCAGACCGGCTGCCGTTGTGGACTTCTTCGCCGCGCTTTGTCTGGTGCTCGTGATCGAGGGCCTGCTGCCGTTTCTGGCGCCCAGAGCCTGGCGGGAGACGATGCTGCGACTGGCGCGCTTTAGCGACGGGCAGTTGCGCATGATCGGCCTGCTGTCCATCGCTGCCGGGCTGGTGTCCTACTGGATCACAGTTGCCCTGTTGGGGTGACCCGCACGCGCACGCTCCTGTCCGAGCCTGTCAGCCAGAGAAATCAGCTTTTCGCTGAAAAGGCCAAACGCTCAGGGCGATGACCACCAAAAGGCTGAAAGTCGACAACGGACTGATTGCCGCTGTAGCCCTTATCCAATGGTACTTTCAGCGAAAAGCTGCTGCCACGCACAAGCCCCATGAAGCAGTCGGCAATCGACCCGTGCCTAACTGCCGAAACGCAAAACATGGCCTTCGTTCGGTGGCACCCGCCCCTGCATGACGTCGGCAACAGCCTTGCTGATCGCCTCCTGCCCGGATGAGGTTGCCACCGTCAGCCACTTTGTCGGGCCCGATGTCACCTGCGTGATGAAGCGCTCCCACGCCTCGCCCAGACGCCTCTGCAAGCCGTCCGGCCCCCACTCACCGGCCCGCTTCTTGGCCTGGCTTGGCGCAAAGAACAGTACCGGACGTGGACCGGGCAATGCGCCGCCGCCGCCGAGATGGTCCCAATGGGTGCCGCCAATACTGCAACTGTAGGTCAATGCATCGCCGCAGTGACGATGGATGTCAGCCCGTAGCGCAGCGTTGCCGGCGAAATCGCAATAAACAGTCGGCACCGACGGATCCAGCGATGCCAGCGCGTCGTAGGTCACCACCCGTGAATAGCAACCGAGCGCATTGACGAAGTCAGCGTTGCTCGATGAAGTCAATCCGACCACTTCCACGCCGCCGCGCGCCGCGAGGCAGGCCGCCGTTCCGTAAGCCGTCTTGCTCGACGCGCTCGACAACAAAACCCTGGTCGCGCCAAAGTCCTGGTTGTCGGCAAGAAAGTCATCCAGCAGAAAGCTGGTCGCAAACAGCGGCCGCAATATCGCCAGCTCGGCTTCGCGGTCCTGGCGGTACATGCTGTCAGTGCTGCAGCGGACGTACTGGTTGTAAATCGCGGGCAGTTCGCGCCGATGCTCACTGGCATCGAGAAAGCCACCCGGACCGACGCGCGCCGGCTTCACCAGCAGATGGCTGGACATCGGGTAGTAGCCATAAAAACGTTCGCCAACCGCAACGCCGTCGGCCGCCGATGCGACCACGTCTGCGAATCCCCACACTGGAATGCTGCCGCTCGCAGCATCGTTGGTCGGGAAAAACGCCCAATACTTCATCCGCTCACCAAACATCGCATAGGTGACGTTGTTGGCAGTGAAGGACACCAGATCCACATGAAGCAGGACCTCGCCAGCACCGACAGCCGGCAAGGGGGCCCGATGCCAGCGTCCCTGCGCTGGATTGTTGCGTTGAACGGTGAAGTGCTGCACCGATGCATTCATGGGTCGGCCTCGATCAGGGTTGCTGGAAACAGGTGATGGCGGACACCGCCGCGGTCATTAACCTCGTCCAGCATAGCGCAGCAAGCGCCATGAAAGCCGGCCGTCAGAGTTTCTCGCCAACTCGGGTCAACAGGCGATCCGCCCAAAGCGCAAGGCTTACCAGCGCGATGCTGTCGTGCGCAGTCGTCAGACTCAGGGCGTAGTCAACCGCGACCGGGTCCTCCAGCAACGCGTGAGCAGTGAACGGATGATTCAGCGGCACGCGGTCAACATACATGCGCAGGGCATGCTCGCGCAGGTCCGCAGGCGTCAGCGACGGATCGGTCAGCAAGCGGGCGAACAGCTCGCGCCAATGCCAGAACATCGCCGTCATCTGCTGGCCTGACTCGGCCGCCACCATCTCGGTCGGGTTTTGCAAACGCGTCGATAGCCAACCCAGCAGGATTTTCTGCTGATACTGCTGCTGAGAACGCAACGGAAAATGCGCCAGCCGCACTCCCTCAACGAACACCATATCCGCTGCCTGTGTAGCGCCGTCGGCCATCTCGCGAAGCAGCATGTGACTTCCCGGCACCAGTTGCCAGCGCGCATCAGACAGCAGTAGCCGGGTAAGCACCACCTTGACGTCGGCTTTCGGCTCCTCGGCCACCCGATGACGCATGCGGCGCACCGGATTGGCTTCAGTCGCGTCGTCCACATCGCTCGCAACATAGGTTTGCCAAGGCACCTTGCCGCAGGCGCCAGCCGGCACCCTTAGCAACGCCTGCTCTAGCGCAGCGCGCGACTCGACGCGCAGGAATTCATCACCGTCGAGCGGAAACACGAAATCGGCACCAACCTGGGCAAAGCAGCGTCGCGCGAGGTCGGTCAGTCGCGGCCCTTGCTGGAACGACAGCGACTCGTCATGCAACACCGTGAGCGGCAGGCCCTCCGCCTGCAGGGCTTTGAGAACGTCAGGCGTGTTGTCGGACGAATTGTGGTCAAGCACCACCAGGTGGTCGAGCAGACCGGCATGATGGCGCACGAAGGCTTCGATGATGTCGCCCTCGTTCCGGACCATCGAGACCGCGACCAATCTCAAAGCAGCTGCTCCTGCCCAATCCGCGTAGCAAAGGCCGAAGGCAACATGCCGTTACCTGATCAGCGACGGCAAATGCGGCTCGCTCATGTACTCCGCACTCTGCATCTCGGTCAGGCGCGACGCAGTGCGCGAGAACTCACTGAGCACGCGGCGGGTATCGCTGTCTTTCACGTCGTCATCAACGGCGGCGATCTCGACCAGCGACGCCGCCGCGCTGATGATGAGCTTCACCCGATGGTCGTAGAGAACGTCCACCAGCAACGTCAGGCGGCGGATCACGTTGCTGTCCTTCGTTGCCAGCAGCGGTACGTTGGACAGGATCAGCGTGTGATACGACTGCGCCAGTTCGAGATAGTCGTTTTGCGACCGTGGTGTCTCGCACAGCGCCGCGAAATCAAACCAGATCACGCCATCGGCCTGCCGCCGCACCGCAACATCGCGGCCGAGAATGGTGATGTGCTTCTCGGCGGAGGGCTTCGAGGTCGCCAGCCGCGCAAATGTCGCTGCGAGCTTGTCGTCGGTCGCGGCGCCGAGCGGGCTGTGATACACGTGATCCTGCTCCAGCGTGCGGCGGCGGTAGTCAACGCCGCTGTCCACCTCGATCACGTCCATCCGGTCCTTGATCAGCGCAATGGTCGGCAGGAAATTTTGCCGCTGCAATCCATCGGGATACAGGCGGTCGGGCGTGTAGTTGGACGTCATCACGAACACAATGCCGTTGTCCAGGCAGTTCGACAGCAGACGCCCGAGGATCATCGCGTCGGCGATGTCGCTGACGTGAAATTCGTCGAAGCAGATCAGCCGGTAGCGCTCGGCCAGATGCTCGGCCACCACCACCAGCGGATCGGCCTCATGCTTCAATCCACGCAGCTCGGCATGCACGCTGCGCATGAAGGCGTGGAAGTGCACGCGCACCTTGCGACGAACGCGCGTGCTGGCGTAGAAGGCATCCATCAGGAAGCTCTTGCCGCGACCGACGCCGCCGAAAAAATAGACACCGCGCGGCAGCTGTGGTCGCGTGAACATTCGCCCCAAGCCCATCAGCGATGCGCGTTTGTCCTTGAACGCGTGCAGCTCGTCGTTCAACTGCGCGAGGCGTTGCGCGGCGCGCTGTTGCGCAGGATCCAGTGTGATCCCGCGTTCCTGACAGATTTTTTCCAGGTTTTGCAGCAAACAACTACCCGCGCGCCCTGAGCCCTTCGAAGGGCTCAGTTGATCTGCGTTCGTGATTCGACAAGCTCACTACGAACGGAAGTAAACGCAACGCTAGAAATTCAGCGTCCGCTTGTCCACCGCCAGTGCGGCTTCCTTGGTCGCTTCCGACAGCGTCGGGTGGGCGTGGCAGATGCGGGCGATGTCTTCGCTGGACGCACCAAACTCCATCGCCATCACGCCTTCGGCGATCAGCTCCGAGGCGACCGGGCCGATCACGTGCATGCCGAGCACTTTGTCGGTTTTCGCGTCGGCCAGAATCTTGACCAGCCCGTCGGTGCTGCCGAGCGCCCGTGCCCGACCATTGGCGAGGAAGGGGAAGCTGCCAGCCTTGTAGGCGACGCCCGCTGCCTTCAATTGCTGCTCGGTCTGGCCGACCCAGGCGATCTCCGGCGAGGTGTAAATCACCCACGGGATGCAGTTGAAATCGATGTGCGGATGCTGGCCTGCCATACGCTCGGCGACCGCGACGCCCTCTTCCTCGGCCTTGTGCGCGAGCATCGGGCCACGCACCACGTCGCCCACCGCCCACACATTCGGCGCGCTGGTCTTGCAGTCGCCGTCAACAACGATGAAGCCGCGCTCGTCGAGCTTCACGCCCGCCGCATCAGCATTGAGGCCTGTCGTGTTCGGCACGCGGCCGATCGACACGATCAGCTTGTCGAAGGTCGCCGTTTCCGCCTTGCCGTCCGCCGTGGTGTACTCGACGGTGACATCGTTCTTGCCCGTCTTGACCGCACCGACCTTGACGCCGAGGTGAATCGCGAAGCCCTGCTTCTTGAACAGTTTGGCCGCTTCTTTTGCGATCTGTTCGTCCACCGCACCGAGGAAGTTTGGCAAGCCTTCGAGCACCGTCACTTCCGCGCCAAGGCGACGCCAGACCGAGCCCATCTCCAGGCCAATCACGCCGGCACCAATCACACCAAGCTTCTTCGGCGCTTCGCCGATGGAGAGCGCGCCGTCATTCGACAGCACCAGCTTCTCGTCAAACGCCACACCCGGCAGCGCGCGGGCATTGGAGCCGGTGGCGATGATCACCTGCTTCGCGGCGATCGAGGTGCTGGAAGGATCGCTGACATCGATCTGATAGACGCCATCCTTCGCCGCACCGGCAAACGCACCGCGACCGTGGAAGAAGGTCACCTTGTTCTTTTTGAACAGGTAGAGGATACCGTCGTTGTTCTGCTTCACCACGGCGTCCTTGCGGGCCACCATCTTCGCCACGTCCATCGACGCACCCTTGATGGTGATGCCGTGATCGCCGAAGTGATGCAGCGCATGTTCGTAGTGCTCGGAGGACTGCAACAGCGCCTTCGACGGGATGCAGCCCACATTGGTGCAGGTGCCGCCCGGCGCCGGGCCGCCCTTGGCGTTCTTCCACTCGTCGATGCAGGCGGTCTTGAAGCCGAGTTGTGCAGCGCGAATCGCCGCCACATAGCCACCGGGGCCGCCACCAATCACCACTACGTCAAATTGATCCATTGTGTTTTCCTTCACCAACGCTCACACGCGTGAACGCGATCATTCCATCGTCCGCCTGCGTCCAGGCACTTGTCGATCTCAAGCTGCACCCAACCGAAGTAGATAAGGCAGCCGATGGCTAATGCAGCCAGTGCAATTGCGAGGGTGATGAGTCGCGTCTTGACTTGCATGCAAACAAGTCAGCAGCGCACCACCACCTGCGTGACGAGCATTACAAATCCAGCAGCAACCGCGCCGGATCCTCCAGCGCCTCTTTCATCGCGACCAGCGACAGCACTGCTTCGCGGCCGTCGATGATGCGGTGGTCGTAGCTCATCGCGAGGTAATTCATCGGGCGGATGACGATCTGGCCGTTTTCAACGACGGCGCGATCCTTGGTCGCATGCACGCCGAGGATGGCGCTTTGCGGCGGATTGATGATCGGCGTTGACAGCATCGATCCAAACGTGCCCCCGTTGGAGATGGTGAAGGTGCCGCCGGTCAGCTCTTCGATGCCGAGCTTGCCTTCTCCCGCGCGCTTGCCGAAGTCAGCGATCTGCTTCTCGATGTCGGCGATGCTCATTTGATCCACATCGCGCAGGATCGGCACCACCAGGCCGCGTGGCGAACCCACCGCGATGCCGATGTCGTAGTAGCCGTGGTAGACGATGTCGTTGCCATCGACCGACGCGTTGACCACCGGGTATTTCTTCAGCGCGTGCACGGCGGCCTTGACGAAGAAGCTCATGAAGCCGAGCTTGACGCCGTGCACTTTCTCGAACTTGTCCTTGTAAACATTGCGCAGGTCGATCACCGGCTTCATGTTGACCTCGTTGAACGTGGTCAGGATGGCAGCAGTGGATTGCGATTGCACAAGGCGCTCGGCCACGCGTGCGCGCAGACGGGTCATCGCCACGCGCTGCTCGGGGCGATTGCCGAGCGGCACGTTGACCGGCGGGGCCGACACGGGCGCGGCCTTGGGCGCGGGGGCTGCCGCAGGCGCTGACTTGGCTTCCACTGCAGCAATCACGTCACCCTTGGTGATGCGATCACCGCGGCCCGTACCCTGCACGCTGGCGGCATCGATACCGGCATCGGCCATCATCTTTTTCGCCGCGGGCAGTGCACCGGGCGCTGCCGGAGCAGTCGCCGCAGCAGCCGGGGCGGCGACCGCAGGCGCCGCAGCAGCAGTGGCACTGGTCGCCGACGGGGCGGCTCCGGCCTTGGCTTCGGTGTCAATCACGCCGAGGACGACGCCGGAGGTCACAGTAGCGCCCGCCGCAATCTTGATCTCAACCAGCACGCCGTCGCCCTGCGCCGGGGTTTCGAGCACCACTTTGTCGGTTTCGATGTCGCACAGATTCTGGTCGCGCTTGACGGCGTCGCCTGCCTTCACATGCCACGCTGCAAGGGTTCCTTCGGGTGTGCCTTCGGCGAGTTGCGGCACTTTTACTTCGATCAACATAGTCTCTTCCAGGTTCTTCTCGTAGGGTGGGCAGTCGCTGCCCACGCGGTTACTTTGTGGTGGTGGGCAAAGGTGCCCACCCTACGGATCATTTCTTTGGATTTCGTCTAACGCAAAGCGCGTTTGTCCTTCGTCATTCGTCCTGACAAATCAAAGATTCGTCAACATCTGCCCCGTGCCAAGCTTGGAGCTGAAGGCACTCTCGACGAGCTCCTTCTGCTGCGCGTTGTGCTTCGACAGGTAGCCCACTGCGGGGGAGGCGCTGACCGCACGGCCGGCATAGAGCAGCACTTGCTCGGGCTTGATGTCCGCGCGGAAGTAGGCCATCAGGCGATACCACGCGCCCTGATTCTGCGGCTCTTCTTGGCACCAGACGATTTCGTGTGCGTTCGGGAACTTCTTGAGCTGCGCCTTGAAGTCGTCGTGCGGGAACGGGTACTGCTGTTCGAGACGGATGATCGCGACATCCTTGATGTCCTGTTCGCGGCGGTGCGCGAGCAGTTCGTAGTAGACCTTGCCGGAGCAGACCACCACGCGCTTGACGTTCTTGGCGACGATCTTGTCGGTCTCGCCAATGACCGTCTGGAAGCTGCCTTCGGCCAGCTCTTCCAGCGTGCTGACGGCTTCCTTGTGGCGCAGCAGCGACTTCGGCGTCATCACGATCAGCGGGCGACGCCAGTCGCGATGCATCTGTCGGCGCAGCATGTGATAGCACTGCGCAGGTGTTGACGGCACGACAACCTGCATGTTGTGCTCGGCGCACAGTTGCAGGAAGCGCTCCGGACGCGCCGACGAGTGCTCAGGGCCCTGGCCTTCGTAGCCATGCGGCAGCAGCAGCGTCAGGCCGCAGACGCGGCCCCACTTCACTTCACCGGAGCTGATGAACTGGTCGATCACAACCTGCGCGCCATTGGCGAAATCGCCAAACTGCGCTTCCCAGATCACGAGCTGGTTTGGCTCCGACGTCGAGTAGCCATACTCGAAGCCGAGCACGGCCTCTTCCGACAGGATCGAATCAATGACGGTGAATTCGCCCTGCTTCGGATTGACATGCTGCAGCGGGATGTAGCTGCCGCTGTCCCACTTTTCACGGTTCTGGTCGTGGAACACGGCGTGACGATGCGAAAACGTGCCGCGGCCACAGTCCTCGCCAGAGAGGCGTACGCCCGTACCTTCGTTCACCAGCGTCGCGTAGGCGAGGTTTTCGGCCATGCCCCAATCGAGCGGCTGCTTGCCTTCGCCCATTGCCTTGCGGTCGCCGATCATCTTTTCCACCCGCGGATGCAGCGTGAAGCCGTCCGGCATCGTGGTGAGTTTCTTGGCGAGGTCCTTGAGCGTCTTCAGCGGAACGGTCGTATCCGCAGTGTCAGTCCAGACGCGACCGACGAACTTAGCCCAGTCCTGCTGATACGGCGCAACATAGTTGGCCAGAATGGTCTTGTTGGTGTGCGTACCCTTGTCCATCGCATCGCGGAACGCGGTGACGTACTGATCGCCTTCACCTGCCTTGATCACGCCTTCGGCTTCAAGCTTGTCGGCGTAAAGTTTGCGAGTGCCCGGATGCTGATGAATTTTTTTGTACATCAGCGGCTGCGTCACCATCGGTTCGTCCTGCTCGTTGTGGCCGAGACGACGGAAGCAGACGAGGTCGATGAATACATCCTTGTGGAAGATGGTGCGGTAGTCCATCGCGATCTCCGTGACCAGCAGGCAGGCTTCCGGATCGTCGGCGTTGACGTGGAAGATCGGCACTTCGGCCATCTTCGCAATGTCAGTGCAGTAAAGGGTCGAACGGTAGTCGCGCGGGTCGCTGGTGGTGAAACCGATCTGGTTATTGATCACCAGATGCATGGTGCCGCCGGTGCCATAGTGACGGGTCTGCGACAGCGCCAGCGTCTCCTGTACCACACCCTGACCGGCCACGGCTGCGTCGCCATGCAACAGGATGCCGAGCACTTCGCGGCCATTCTTGTCGCCACGACGATTCTGGCGGGCGCGCACCGATCCGGTCACCACCGGGTTCACGATCTCAAGGTGTGATGGATTGAACGCCAGCGTGATGTGCATCGGGCCGCCCGGCGTCGTGATATCGCTCGAGAAACCCTTGTGATACTTGACGTCGCCAGCGGACAGCGTGGTGTCGTACTTGCCTTCGAATTCGGCGAACAGGTCTTTCGGCAGCTTGCCGAAGGTGTTGACAAGAACGCCGAGACGACCGCGGTGCGCCATGCCGATCACCGTCTCCTGCACACCCGCCGCACCGGCGTGCTGCAGCATGTGATCGAGCACCGGAATGATGGTGTCGCCACCCTCACCGGAGAAGCGCTTCTGCCCCATGTACTTGGTGTGCAGATAGCGCTCAAGGCCTTCGGCCGCCGTCAGGCGCTCGAGGATGTGCCGCTTCTGCTCGGCACTGTAGTTCGGCTTCAGACAGGTCGATTCGATGCGGCTGCGCAGCCACTCGCGCTCGTCCTCATTGGCCATGTACATGTACTCAACGGCGACCGAGCGGCAGTACGTTGCCTTGAGGGTAGCGATGATGTCCTTGAGCTTGGCGCGGCTTTGGCCGTTCACCGGCAGCAGGCCAGTGGAGAACTCAGTCTCCAGGTCGCTGTCGGCGAGGCCATAGTGCTTGTGGTCAAGCTCCTTGATGAACGGGACTTCCTGGCGCTTGAGCGGATCGATGTCGGCAATACGGCCACCGACAAAGCGATAGGCGTGGATCAGCTTCATCACGCCGAGCTGCTTGTCCATCAGCGTAGCGTCGATGCTCGCCGTCGCCGCCTTGCGCGACTTGGCCATCGCGGCGAAGGCGTCAATCACCGGCTGGTGGGCAACATCCTGTGCACCGGCGCGCATGGCGTCAAAGTACGCTCGCCACTTCGGCTCGACCGATGCCGGATCGGCCAGATAGTTTTCGTACTGCTCCTCGATGTACGGCATGTTGCCGCCGAAAATAGTGGAAGTCTGCTGGAGTTCGTTCATCATTTCCGCTTCTCCTTTGGAGAAGCGAGGACGAGAAGACGACGCTTCGCTAGGACGTCGGCGCTGGCGCGCCTAGGACGCAAGGAGGTGTCAACGTGTTTCCGTCACTCGCTGGTTGCTTTGCTGTTTACTGTCGTTTGAAGTTTGATGCCAACGATGCCTTGCGTCCTAGGTGCGCCCAGTGGCGCACCGTCGTCCTAGCGCAGCGTCGTCCTCTCGTCCTGCGCGCGCAGCGCGCAAGCGCTACCGCTGATGCAACGGCATCACGTCGCGAGCCGTAGCGCCGGTGAAGAGCTGGCGTGGGCGGCCGATCTTCTGATCGGGATCGGCCAGCATTTCGTTCAGTTGCGCGATCCAGCCGACGGTGCGGGCCAGCGCGAAAATTGCCGTGAACAGTGAAGTCGGGATACCCAAGGCACGTTGCACGATGCCGGAATAGAAGTCGACGTTCGGATAGAGCTTGCGGGAGACGAAGTATTCGTCCGACAGCGCGATCTTCTCCAGCTCCATCGCGAGCTTGAACAGCGGGTCGTTCTGCAGACCGAGTTCGCCGAGCACCTCATAACAGGTCTCGCGCATCAGTTTGGCGCGCGGGTCGTAGTTTTTGTAGACACGATGGCCGAAGCCCATCAGACGCACGTTGGAGTTCTTGTCCTTCACTGCGGTGATGAACTCGCCGATCTTCTCGACGCCGCCATTCTTCTGGATGTCGAGCAGCATGGAGAGGGCCGCCTCGTTCGCGCCACCATGCGCCGGGCCCCACAGACAGGCAACGCCAGCAGCGATCGCCGCGTACGGGTTGGTGCCTGACGATCCACAAAGGCGAACCGTCGAGGTCGATGCGTTCTGTTCGTGATCTGCATGCAGGATGAAGATGCGGTCGAGCGCGCGCACCAGCACGTCGTTGACCTGATATTCCTCGCATGGCGTGGCAAACATCATGCGCATGAAGTTCGCGGTGTACGACAGATCGTTCTTCGGGTAGATCATCGGCTGGCCGGCCGAATACTTGTACGCCATCGACACCAGGGTCGGCATCTTGGCGATCAGGCGGATCGCAGCAATGTGGCGATGCTCGGCGTTATTGATGTCGAGCGTGTCGTGGTAGAAGGCCGACAGCGCGCCGACCATGCCGGTCAGGATAGCCATCGGGTGCGCGTCACGGCGGAAACCACGCAGGAAGAACTGCATCTGCTCGTGCACCATGGTGTGGTGCGACACGTTGCTGACGAAGGCGTCCTTTTGCGCAGCGTTGGGCATTTCGCCGTTCAGCAGCAGGTAGCAGGTTTCGAGGTAGTCGCAATTGGTTGCGATCTGCTCGATCGGGTAGCCGCGATACAGGAGCTCGCCCTTGTCGCCATCGATGTAGGTAATCGCTGAGCGACAGGCCGCAGTCGACATGAAACCCGGGTCGTAGGTGAACTTGCCGGTCTTGCCGTAAAGCGTCTTGATGTCAACGACATCAGGGCCCACGGTGCCCTTGAGCACCGGAAATTCAATGCTGGGCGAGCCGTCGCTGAACGACAGGGTGGCGGTCGAGGAGGCGGTCATTGCAAGCTCCGTTATTGTGTTGAAAGTGTTGGGTATGGATGAAAGCGAAAGCGGTACGGACGAAAAATACGGCTAATGATTGACGCGTGTCTGACGCAGCGTTTCGACCATGCCGTTGCAGCCCGCAGGAAAGTCGTCGGAGCGTCCGGCGATGATCTCCCACAAGTCGTTGTCGTCGAGCGAAATCAATGCCAGCAGTTGCTCATGCTCGTCCGGGGCGAAGTTCGCGCCCCGGCGATCGAGCAGACGGGTCAGGATGATGTCGTTCTCAAGAAAGCCGCGCCGGCAGCGCCAGCGCAGTTTTGAGAGTTCGAGATCGGTGAGCATGATCGCCGGCGATGATGACTGGATCAGGCAGCGCGCTTGACCAGCATGTCCTTGATCTTGCCGATGGCCTTGGTCGGGTTGAGCCCCTTCGGACAGACATCGACGCAGTTCATGATGGTGTGGCAGCGGAACAGGCGGTACGGGTCTTCGAGGTTGTCGAGACGCTCCTCACGCACCTGATCGCGCGTGTCGGCGATGAAGCGGTAGGCGGCGAGCAATCCGGCCGGACCAACGAACTTGTCGGGGTTCCACCAGAAACTCGGACAACTTGTCGAGCAGCAGGCGCACAGGATGCACTCGTAGAGGCCGTTCAGCTCTTCGCGGTCTTCCTGTGACTGCAGGCGTTCCTTCTCGGGCGCCACCGTGTCATTGACGATGTAGGGCTTGATCGAGTGGTACTGCTTGAAGAACTGGCTCATGTCGACGATCAGGTCGCGCACGACCGGCAGACCCGGCAGCGGGCGCAGCGTGATCTTTTGCGGCAGCGTCTGCATGTTGGTCAGGCAGGCCAGGCCGTTCTTGCCGTTGATGTTCATCGCATCCGACCCGCAGACACCTTCGCGGCATGAACGGCGGTAGCTGATGGAGTCATCCACCTTCTTCAGCTTCATCAGCGCATCAAGCAGCATGCGCTCAGTGCCTTCGAGCTCTATCTCGAAAGTCTGCATGTAGGGCTTCGCGTCCTTGTCAGGATCGTAGCGATAGATTTCGAATGTGCGTTTGTCAGCCATGATCGGGTCCAGCGTTATCCTGAGTTAGAACGTGCGCTTCGCAAGCGGAATGGTGTCGACGGTCAGCGGTTTGGTCTGCACCGGCTTGTAGTCGAGGCGGTTGCCCTCGCTGTACCAGAGCGTGTGCTTCATCCAGACGTCGTCGTTACGGCCGAGCGGGTGCTCGGGCGTATCGCCATAGTCATCCACCGTGTGTGCGCCGCGGCTTTCCTTGCGTGCGGCAGCCGAGACCATCGTCGCTTTCGCGGCTTCCATCAGGTTGGCCACTTCCAGCGCTTCGATGCGCGCGGTGTTGAACACCTTGGACTTGTCCTTGAGCGACAGGTTGGCCGCGCGTTCGGCAACGGCGAGCACCTTGACCACGCCCTCGTCCATGCTCTTCTGCGTGCGGAACACGCCGGCGTGCGTCTGCATCGCCTTGCGCAGATCGTTGGCTACGTCCTGCGGATACTCGCCGCTGTTCGACTGATCAAGCTTGGCGATGCGTGCGAGCGAGTAGTCGGCCGCGTTGGCCGGCAGCGGCTTGTGCGCCTTGCTCGCCAGCGCCGTCTCGATCAGATGATTGCCGGCCGCGCGGCCGAACACCAGCAGGTCGAGCAGCGAGTTGGTGCCCAGACGGTTGGCGCCGTGCACCGACACGCAGGAGCATTCGCCGATGGCGTAGAAGCCATTGACCACGGTGTTCGGGTTACCGTTCTTGGGAACGACAACCTGGCCGTGGATATTGGTCGGGATGCCACCCATCTGATAGTGGATGGTCGGCACCACCGGGATCGGCTCCTTGATGACGTCAACGTTGGCGAAGTTCTTGCCGATCTCGTGCACCGAGGGCAGGCGCTTCATGATCGTGTCGCCGCCGAGGTGGGTGAGGTCGAGCGCGATGTAGTCGCCGTTCGGACCGCAGCCGCGGCCTTCCTTGATCTCCTGGTCCATGCAGCGCGACACGAAGTCACGCGGCGCCAGGTCCTTGAGCTTGGGCGCGTAACGCTCCATGAAGCGCTCGCCGTCCTTGTTGCGCAGGATCGCGCCTTCGCCACGGCAGCCTTCGGTCAGCAGCACGCCCGCGTTGTGTACGCCAGTTGGGTGGAACTGCCAGAACTCCATGTCTTCGAGCGGGATGCCGGCGCGTGCTGCCATGCCGAGACCGTCGCCCGTGTTGATGAAGGCGTTGGTCGAGGCTGCGAAGATGCGGCCGGCGCCACCCGTGGCAAACAGCACGCATTTGGCGTGAAAGATCGAAACTTCGCCCGTCTCCATCTCGAGCGCCGTGACGCCGACCACATCACCCTCGGCGTCGCGAATGACGTCGAGCGCCATCCATTCGACAAAGAACGTGGTGTTGCTCTTGACGTTCTGCTGATAGAGCGTGTGCAGCATCGCGTGACCCGTGCGGTCAGCGGCGGCACAGGCGCGGGGGACCGGCTTCTCGCCGTACTTGGCGCTGTGGCCGCCGAACGGGCGCTGATAGATCGTACCGTCAGGGTTACGGTCGAACGGCATGCCCATGTGTTCGAGCTCGTAGACGACCTTCGGTGCCTCGCGGCACATGAACTCGATGGCATCCTGGTCGCCGAGCCAGTCGGAGCCCTTGACGGTGTCGTAGAAGTGGTAGTGCCAGTTGTCCTCGTCCATATTGCCGAGCGAGGCACCGATACCGCCCTGCGCCGCGACTGTGTGCGAGCGCGTCGGGAACACCTTGGAGAGCACGGCGACGCGCAGGCCTGCGCGCGCGAGTTGCAGGGAGCAGCGCATCCCGGCGCCACCGGCGCCTACCACCACTGCATCGTATTTGTGAACTGAGAGAGCCATTCTGCGTGCCCTTATTTAGCAATGGCGCTGAGGCCGAACAGGATGTAGACCGACCACAACACCACCGCGCCAGCAACGACCCAGGTGTAGGCATTGAGTACGGCGAGAACGGCGCGGTTCTTCACGTAGTCCGGCCACACGTGCAATGCACCCACCAGACCGTGATAGGCCGTGGCGACCAGCGCCAGCAGCGTGGCCAGCTTGAAGCCGGTGTTAGCAAATAGACTCTGCCACTGCGCCGCATTCGGCGTGCCATTGATGAGCAGCAGGGCAATGACCAGCAGCGCGTAAGCGGCGACGACCACGGCGCTGATGCGCTGCAGCCACCATTCGGTGATGAATTTCGATGAAGCAGCCATCAGCAGAGCCTCCAGACCACCAGCGCCGTCAGCACGATGCTGATGGCAAACGATGCAAACGCCGTCGAGCGTGCCGTGGCCAGATCCAGCCACTGGTTGGCATCCTGAATCAGATGCCGGAAGCCGGCGACCATGTGATAGATCAGCGCGAACAGCAGGCCGATCAGCACCAGCTTGCCAACGATGTTGCCCCAGATGATTCTGCGGAACGCCTCAAAGCCGGCCTCGGACTTGAGGCTCATCTGCAGCATGGCGAGCAGAAACAGCAGCGCGACGAACAGGGCAATGCCGGTGACCCGGTGCACGATCGAGGCGACGCCCGGAATCGGCAGCCGGTAGTTGGAGAGTTCACCAAAACCGATATTGCGGAAGACCGGTCGCGGCCTCGCTTTCGGCAGAGTGACTGAATCTGTGTTGGCCATGCAGAGTGCTCCGTAGGACTGATTGGTTGTGTTTGCTATTGTTGGTTTGAACGGTTACTGCTTGTTTTCATTTTGCTGTTCGTGGCTGACCGCGAGCTTGCAGCGTCAGCTCAGGGTATTGGCATAGTGGTGACTTCGGGTGGTGCAGAGCCCACGACGGAATTCCACCGGCTTGTCGCCGTAGGTGTAGGCAATGCGCTCCACGCAAAGCAGCGGTGCGCCAATGCCCACGCGCAGCGCTTCGGCGGTCACCGGGTCTGCCGCGACCGCCTTCACCTGTTCCTCGGCGCGCAACATGCGGACGCCGAACTCGGTCTCGAAAAAGCCATACATCGAGCCCTCATAGGCATCGAAGCGTTCTTTGGTGAGGCCCTTGAACAGGGCGGCAGGCAACGTGATCTCGTCGAGCACCGTCGGTTCGCCGCCGTAACGCAGCAGGCGGCGCAGCACCAGCACGCCGTCGCCGGGCTTGATGTCGATGGCGCGGGCAATTTCGGCGGTGGCCCGGCCGCGCCGGACGTCAAGCAGGTCGCTGGCGGGATACTCATCCTGACCGTCGTTGCGGCGCATGCGCAGAAAGCGGAACATCGAGCTCTTGGTCTCGGTGTGCGTTGCAACAAAGGTGCCCTTGCCCTGACGGCGCACGACGATGTTCTCGCCAGCCAGCTCATCGATGGCTTTGCGCACCGTACCCTGACTTACGCTGAATTGGGCGGCAAGGTCCTGCTCACTGGGAATCGCTTCACCAGGCCGCCACTCGCCTGATTCAAGGCGCTGCGTCAGCAAGCCCTTGATCTGCTGGTAAAGCGGCTGGAACGACGGCGTCTCCGGGGCCGTAGCCCCGGCCGCAGTGCCGGAGGCGCCTGCGGACGCAGTGTGGGAGGCCAGGGCGACGTCGCTCATGTAGCGAATTGTTGCTCAAAATCGCCCGCTTGGCAATCTGTGGTCTTATGTCTTATATAAGACATAAGAGTGGTTGACGTGCGCGGAAACTTGTTGAATAATCCGTTCCGGGTTGAACTGATTTCGCAGCGCAGCATCCGTCAACGACAAGTCAGGCGAGTTGCGCGAGAATTGACAGTTCAGTGCTCCGGCTGGCTCTCGGTTTTTGTCGTGGTCTTATACAAGAGCGACGGTAACAGCGGGTTTCGGGGCGCAGTGCCACCCCTAGAAAAGGATCAAACATGAAAGCCCCTGTTCGTGTAGCCGTCACCGGAGCCGCTGGCCAGATTGGTTACGCCCTCCTGTTCCGCATCGCCTCCGGCGAAATGCTGGGCAAGGACCAGCCCGTCATCCTGCAACTGCTGGAAGTGCCGGTCGAAGGCCCGCAAAAGGCGCTCAAGGGCGTCATGATGGAGCTGGACGACTGCGCGTTCCCGCTGCTCGCCGGCATGGAAGCGCACTCGGATCCGATGACCGCGTTCAAGGACACCGATTACGCCCTGCTCGTGGGCGCCCGTCCGCGCGGCCCCGGCATGGAGCGCGCTGATCTGCTGCAGGCCAACGCGGCCATCTTCACGGCACAGGGCAAGGCACTCAACGCCGTCGCCAGCCGCAACGTGAAAGTCCTGGTGGTGGGCAATCCGGCCAACACCAATGCCTACATCGCACAGAAGTCGGCCCCGGATCTGCCGGCGAAGAACTTCACGTCGATGCTCCGCCTCGACCACAACCGCGCCCTGTCGCAGCTCGCGGCAAAGACCGGCACCAAGGTCGCCGACATCAAGAAGCTCGTCGTCTGGGGCAACCACTCGCCGACGATGTACCCGGATGTGCGCTTCGCCACCGCCAACGGCGCTGCGCTCAAGGACAAGATTGATGACGCCTGGAACAACGACGTGTTCATCCCGACTGTCGGCAAGCGCGGCGCAGCCATCATCGAAGCGCGTGGCGTGTCGTCGGCGGCTTCGGCGGCCAACGCGGCGATCGATCACATGCGTGACTGGGCGCTCGGCACCAACGGCGAATGGGTGACGATGGGCATCCCGTCGGACGGCAGCTACGGCATCCCGGAAGGCATTCAGTACGGCGTCGCCGTGACCTGCGCCAACGGCGAATACACCCGCGTGACCGGCCTCGAGATTGACGCCGCCAGCCGCGCCCGCATGGACAAGACGCTGAAGGAGCTGACCGACGAGCGCGACGCGATTGCGCATTTGCTCGGCTAGCCGAGCAGGACGACGTGGCGGCGCTTTGCGCCGCCTACTAGGACGAGAAGACGACGCTTCCGTTGGTCGCTAGGACGCAAAGGTATGCCACCGTTTTTCACCCGTCGTCGCCGAGCTGCGTGCCACTTGTGCGCAGCTCCGTTTTGCAAGCCCACGGTCGCGCGCGGCGCGCCCGACGGTTTCGTGGGCTTGCAAAACGGAAAGTGATTGAGCACTTATTGACTGTAGGCGCGGCTCTGCCGCGACCCACCGTTGATGAGCGCAGAAGGCAGCGGTGGAGCCGCGCCTGCAGGTACGGAAGTCAACACTGACGACGCGGTTTCGGGATGACAGCTTTTTCCTGCAAGCCTTATTTGACAAGGGCTTGGCATGCAAAATCTGTTGAAGTCGATAAGCGGGTAATTCCGCGCTGTGCCCTGATGTAGCGGGGCGTTGAAGGAAAAGCTGATGTCCCTCCCCTCCCCCGGCGCCGCCTTCCGCGCGGCCCTCAAAGCCGAATCCCCCCTGCAAGTCATCGGCGCCATCAACGCCAATCACGCCTTGCTCGCCAAGCGCGCTGGCTTCAAGGCAATCTATCTCTCAGGCGGTGGCGTGGCCGCCGGTTCGCTCGGCCTCCCCGACCTAGGCATCAACAACCTCGACGACGTGTTGACTGACGTGCGCCGCATCACCGATGTGTGCGACCTGCCGCTGATGGTGGACATCGATACCGGATTCGGACCCAGCGCATTCAACATCGCCCGCACGGTGAAATCGCTGATCAAGTTCGGCGCCGCGGCCTGCCACATTGAAGACCAGGTCGGCGCCAAGCGCTGCGGCCATCGTCCGGGCAAGGAAATTGTCACCACCGAGGAAATGGTGGACCGCGTCAAGGCCGCCGCCGACGCCAAGATCGACCCCGAGTTCTTCCTGATCGCCCGCACCGACGCCATTCAGGCGTTCGGCGTGGATGCCGCGATCGAGCGCGCCATCAAGTGTGTCGAGGCCGGGGCCGATGCCATCTTCGCCGAGGCCGCGTACGACCTGCCGACCTATCGCAAGTTTGTTGACGCGGTGAAGGTGCCGGTGCTTGCCAACATCACCGAATTCGGCCAGACGCCGCTGTTCTCGGTGGAAGAGCTCAAGAGCGCCGGTTGCGGCATGGTGCTCTACCCGCTCTCCGCCTTCCGCGCCGCCAACAAGGCCGCCGAAAACGTCTACCAGGCCATCCGCCGCGACGGCCACCAGAAGAACGTGCTCGACACCATGCAAACCCGCATGGAGCTCTACGACCGCATCAATTACCACGCATTCGAGAACCATCTTGATGCGTTGTTTGCGGCGAAGAAGGCGTAACAACGGCCGTGCTCGCCGCCACGTTCATTCGTGTCAAACGTAACCTTGAGAAGCGCAGCGCGTCAAGGCAAATTGATACAAACCTGCATGCCACGGGGAACCCCGGACGCGCTTCGCTTCTCCGGGCGATCAGGTCATCCACGAAATGAGCGCAATGGCGAACCGAGGAGACACTTCGGACTGGCTCAAGTGGATGCGTGCGTCGCGAGAGCACGAGCGCTTAGTTGAGGCAGGATTTCGATGTGACAGTCGTCGCTATGTGTTGCGGAAGAACGACCGCATCCTGGTCATCTGGCGATGTGGCGGACCACAGTGCAGCGGTCGGGGTCGCGGCGTCGTGCTCGCAATAACCTTTGATTGGTTGCTGCCTCTCACCGCGCAGTATCCGTTTCATGATCGGGACGGCATTCCAAAATCCCCCGAGCACTTTCCTATATCGATTCTCGCTGTTGAACTGAACGCCCAACGGCAACGGCACCATTCGCCATCGCAGTTTATGTATCACCTCAACTGGACTGCTCGCGAGTGTTACCCCACCAGACATTCCTGCGAACATGACTTTCCCGGTGGATTCGATGGTCCGTATGAGACTTGTATGCCCAAGGTCATTGACATAGTGCTGTCTGATGGAGTGTGGCTTTTTGATTGCATGACTCCGACAGTCTGCCTCGATGTTTTGGCTGGCATTCAGTATGACAAGCGCACCGGATGGGACAAGTCGTTTGAAGACGGAATAAGAAATCACTTAACTGGATAGCACGTAGGGTGCGATGCATCGCACCATCGTCGCAAAGAACATACTTGGTTGGTATCAACTTGGGTGCAATGAGATTGCACCCTACGGAAGGAAGAAACAATGTCCGACGCCCCCGCAACCCCCGGCCCCAAAGTCAAAAAGTCCGTCGCCCTCAGCGGCACCGCTGCCGGCAACACCGCGCTGTGCACGGTGGGTCGTACGGGCAACGATCTGCACTACCGCGGCTATGACATTCTTGATGTCGCCGGTGCCTGCGAGTTTGAGGAAATCGCGTACCTGCTGGTGCACGGCAAGCTGCCCACGGTGGCGGAACTCGCGGGTTACAAGACCAAGCTGAAATCGCTGCGTGGCGTGCCTGCGGCAGTGCGCGCGGCGCTGGAACAGCTGCCACCGTCGTCGCACCCAATGGACGTGATGCGTACGGCTGTTTCGGTGCTCGGCTGCGTGTCGCCCGAAAAGGATGACCACAATCATCCGGGCGCCAAGGACATTGCCGACAAGCTGATGGCCTCGCTGGGCCCGGCCATGCTGTACTGGTATCACTTCAGCCACAACGGCAAACGCATCGAGATCGATTCCGACGAAGATTCCATCGGTGGCCACTTCCTGCATCTGTTGCATGGCACTCGCCCGCCGCAGAGCTGGGTGAAGGCAATGCACACCTCGCTGATCCTTTACGCGGAGCATGAGTTCAACGCCTCCACCTTCACCTGCCGCGTGATCGCTGGCACCGGCTCCGACATGTACAGCGCCATCGCTGGTGGCATCGGTGCACTGCGCGGGCCGAAGCACGGCGGCGCCAACGAAGTGGCGTTTGAAGTGCAGAAGCGCTACGACACGCCGGATGAGGCCGAGGCCGACATCAAGGCGCGCGTCGAGGCGAAGCAGGTGGTGATCGGGTTCGGTCACCCGGTCTACACCGTGAGCGATCCGCGCAACAAGGTCATCAAGGAAGTGGCGCGCAGCCTGTCAAAGGAGCGCAACGACATGAAGATGTTCAACATCGCTGAGCGTCTGGAAACGGTGATGTGGGACATCAAGAAGATGTTCCCGAACCTCGACTGGTTCAGCGCGGTCAGTTATCACATGATGGGCGTGCCGACCGCTATGTTTACCCCACTCTTCGTGATCGCACGCACCAGCGGCTGGAGCGCGCACGTGATTGAGCAACGCATCGACGGAAAGATCATCCGGCCAAGCGCCAACTACACCGGGCCGGATGATTTGACTTTTGTAAATTTGCAACAGCGTACCTAGCCCTCCGCCATGTCCGCTCGCATCCAGTTGTCATTCGGCGTAGACTTTCGAAAGCTTCTGAATCACGCTGAACACAACTATGCAACCCGGAGACCGGATACAGAAGAGCGCCAGCGGTCGTGCCGCGCTGGCGGGACGGAGCCAGGAATTGCCTGGCCCGCTGCGCACGCTATTGCTGATGGTCTACGGCGACAAGACCGCTGCGGAATACAGCGAGATTGCGTCGCGCCTGCCTGCGGGCCGCGATGGCTTTCAGCAGTTGATCACGCTCGGCCTGGTCGAAGTAGTGCCCACACTGGCTGGCATTGGTGGCCGCGCGCCATCAGCGACGCCAGCACCCGCGCCGGAGGAAGTGCTGCACGAGCCGATGGCAGACGTGGCCCCGGTCACTGCTACGCACACAGTGGACGAGGCAGCGCAGCAGCGATTGCTTTATCCGGAATTTGTACGTGCTGTCGCCGATCTCGGCCTGCGTGGCGTGATGCTGCAGATGAAAGTCGAGCGCGCGATGTCAGCGAAGGAGCTGCTCGCATTGCGCGACGCTGTCGAGGCGGCGCTTGGCAAGTCAAAGGGCGACGCAGTGCGTATCGAATTTTCGAAGCGCGTGGACTTCCTGCTCTCGCAGTAGCTCTTGCTGCGCGACGCGCCGTCGTCGCCACTTTCCATTCAAACCGCAAACCGCTGCTTGCCGCTGGCAATTGCAGCGGCGTTGCCGTTTTGTCTTTGCTGCCATGCACCCGCACCGGCAGCCCACCGTCAATCCAATTGCAAACGCCATGAACAGCACTGATCGCAAAGCGCTCCCCGGCACCAGCCTCGACTACTTCGACGCAGCCGCCGCCGTCAACCGCCTGCAGGCCGGGGCTTGGGCGAAGCTGCCCTACACCGCCCGCGTGCACGCCGAAAACATCGTGCGCAAGGCCGAGCCGGCTAAGATCAATGACTACCTCAAGCAGCTCATTGAGCGCAAACGCGAGCTCGATTTTCCGTGGTTCCCGGCGCGTGTGGTGTGCCACGACATCCTAGGCCAGACCGCGCTGGTTGATCTCGCCGGACTGCGAGACGCCATCGCCGATCAGGGTGGTGATCCGGCCAAGGTGAATCCGGTCGTACCCGTGCAGTTGATCGTGGACCATTCGCTCGCCGTTGAATATGGCGGATTTGACAAGGACGCCTTCGCCAAGAATCGCGCGGTGGAAGATCGCCGCAATGAGGACCGATTCCACTTCATCGAGTGGACCAAGAAGGCGTTCAAGAACGTTGACGTGATCCCTGCCGGCAACGGCATCATGCATCAGATCAACCTGGAGCGCATGAGCCCGGTGATTGGCACGCTGGACGGTGTGGCCTATCCCGACACCTGCGTCGGCACCGACAGCCACACCCCGCATGTGGATGCGCTGGGCGTCATCGCCATCGGTGTCGGTGGCCTCGAGGCCGAGAACGTAATGCTCGGCCGTGCCTCGTGGATGCGGCTGCCGGACATCGTCGGCGTCGAGCTTTCGGGCAAGCCGCAACCTGGCATCACCGCGACCGACGTGGTGCTGGCGCTGACCGAATTCCTGCGCAAGGAGAAGGTGGTCGGCGCCTATCTCGAATTCCGGGGCGAAGGTGCCGCTGCACTCACACTCGGTGACCGCGCAACGATTTCGAACATGGCACCCGAGTACGGCGCCACTGCCGCGATGTTCTTCATCGACCAGAAGACCATCGACTATCTCAAGCTCACCGGTCGCGACGACAAGCAGGTGGCACTGGTCGAGACCTACGCCAAGGCCGCTGGTCTCTGGGCTGATGCGCTGGTCGCGGCTGAATATGAACGCACGTTGCGCTTCGATCTTTCCACCGTCGTGCGCAACATGGCCGGCCCGTCGAACCCGCACAAACGGCTGCCGACCAGCGCGCTTGCCGAACGCGGTATCGCAGCGCCGTGGCAGATGCCTGCTGCCAGCGAAGGCACCATGCCGGATGGCGCAGTGGTCATCGCTGCGATCACCAGTTGCACTAACACCTCAAACCCGCGCAACGTGATCGCGGCGGGGCTGCTCGCGCGCAACGCCAACGCGCGCGGCCTCACCCGCAAGCCCTGGGTGAAGACCTCGCTGGCACCGGGATCGAAGGCGGTGCAGCTCTACCTCGAAGAAGCGAAGCTGCTGCCCGATCTCGAAGCGCTGGGCTTTGGCATCGTCGCCTTCGCCTGCACCACCTGCAACGGCATGAGCGGTGCGCTCGACCCGAAGATCCAGCAGGAAATCATTGACCGCGATCTTTACGCCACGGCCGTGCTTTCCGGCAACCGCAATTTCGATGGCCGCATTCACCCCTACGCCAAGCAGGCCTTCCTCGCCTCGCCGCCACTGGTGATCGCCTACGCCATTGCCGGCACAGTGCGCTTTGACATTGAGAAAGACGTACTCGGCATCGACCAGAACGGTAAGCCCGTCACGCTCAAGGACATCTGGCCCAGCGACGAGGAGATCGACGCGGTCATCGCAAAGAGCGTGAAGCCGGAGCAGTTCCGCAAGGTGTACGAGCCGATGTTCACCTTCGCGGCGAGTACCGGCGAAAAGATCAGCCCGCTTTACGACTGGCGCGCGCCCAGCACCTACATCCGCCGCCCGCCGTACTGGGAAGGCGCACTGGCCGGTGAGCGCACGCTGCGTGGGCTGCGCCCGCTCGCCGTACTGCCCGACAACATCACCACCGATCACCTGTCGCCGTCGAACGCGATCCTGCTCGACAGCGCCGCAGGTGAGTATCTGGCCAAGATGGGTTTGCCGGAAGAAGACTTCAACTCGTATGCGACACATCGCGGCGACCACCTCACCGCGCAGCGCGCTACCTTCGCCAACCCACAACTGGTGAACGAAATGGCAGTGGTCGACGGCGCCGTGAAGAAAGGTTCCCTCGCCCGCGTCGAGCCCGATGGCAAGGTGATGCGCATGTGGGAAGCGATAGAGACCTACATGGATCGCAAGCAGCCGCTGATCATCATCGCTGGTGCCGACTACGGCCAGGGCAGCTCGCGCGACTGGGCGGCCAAGGGCGTGCGCCTCGCCGGCGTGGAAGTGATCGTGGCGGAAGGCTTTGAGCGAATCCACCGCACCAACCTGATCGGCATGGGCGTACTGCCTCTCGAGTTCAAGCCGGGCACCACCCGCCTGACACTCGGCATCGACGGCACCGAAACCTTCGACGTGATCGGCGAACGCACGCCGCGCACCACGCTGACGCTGGTCATCCGCCGCAAGAATGGCGAAACGGTTGAAGTGCCAGTGACCTGCCGTCTCGACACTGCAGAAGAAATTTCGGTGTACGACGCCGGTGGTGTGTTGCAGCGGTTTGCGAAGGACTTTCTGGAAGGGCAAACGGCGTAGTAGCCCGGCTGCTCGCAGCCGGGGAAACGTCACGCCCCCTTCCACCGCACAAATCCCGGCTGCAAGCAGCCGGGCTACATGAGAGCGATTAGCGATGTCTACCCACCCCGCCCAAATCAAAATCCCTGCCACCTACATGCGTGGTGGCACGTCGAAAGGCGTGTTCTTCAAGCTGACCGATCTGCCTGCCGCTGCGCAGCAGCCGGGTGCCGTGCGTGACGCCATTCTGCTGCGTGTGATCGGCTCGCCTGACCCGTACGGCAAGCAGATCGACGGCATGGGCGGCGCCACCTCGAGCACGTCGAAGAGCGTGATCCTCGCCAAGAGCAGCAAGCCGGATCACGACGTCGATTACCTGTTCGGACAGGTTTCCATCGACAAGCCGTTCGTCGACTGGTCGGGCAACTGCGGCAATCTGTCGGCGGCGGTCGGGCCGTTTGCGATCAGCAATGGTCTTGTGGGCACCGCACGCGTGCCGCAGAACGGGATCGCCACCATCCGCATCTGGCAGGTCAACATCCAGAAAACCATCATCGCCCATGTGCCGATCACCAACGGCGCGGTGCAGGAGACCGGTGACTTTGAACTCGACGGCGTGACCTTCCCCGCTGCCGAAGTGCAACTCGAATTCCTCGACCCGGCTGACGAGGGTGAAGGCGACGGCGGTGGCGCGATGTTCCCCACCGGTAATCTGGTCGATGACCTCGTGGTGCCCGGCGTCGGCACGTTCAAGGCGACGATGATCAACGCCGGCATCCCCACCGTGTTCGTCAACGCCAAAGACATCGGCTACACCGGCACCGAGCTGCAGGACGCCATCAACGGCGACGCGAAAGCGCTCGCAATGTTCGAGACGATACGCGCGCACGGCGCGATGCGCATGGGTCTGATCAAGTCGCTCGACGAAGCAGCTACCCGCCAGCACACGCCGAAGGTCGCCTTCGTCGCACCGCCCACCAGCTACACCGCGTCCAGCGGCAAATCGGTGCAGGCGACCGATATTGACCTCTGCGTGCGCGCACTCTCGATGGGCAAGCTGCACCACGCCATGATGGGCACCGCAGCAGTTGCCATCGGCACCGCAGCGGCCATCCCCGGCACCCTGGTCAATCTGGCGGCCGGCGGCGGTACGCGCCCGGCGGTACGCTTCGGACACCCTTCTGGCACGCTTCGTGTGGGTGCGGAAGCGACTCAGGAGAACGGCGAATGGGTGGTGAAAAAGGCGGTGATGAGCCGCAGCGCACGAGTGCTGATGGAAGGCAATGTACGGATTCCTCCAGTCTCGGGTTTGTAGGCATCAGATGCCATCAGCTTTTTGCGAAGAACCGCGCTGGATATGGGCTTAACTGTCGAAATAGCTAAATTCCGACTTTTTGCCGAATTGCCCTGTCAGCCGCGCTTGGACGCCATTTATTCGCCAAGATGATAGCTCCCAGCCTATATGAAAATAGTTTTCATACCTTATAATTCATACCAATTGATTCCTACTTTCAAGGTATGACATGGAAGCCACCCTTGCAGAACGCGGTCAGGTTGTCATTCCGAAAGCCATTCGCGATCAGCTTGGTCTGACGCCGGGTACGCTGCTCACCTTCACCGTCGAAGGTGGCAAGCTCATCATCCGCAAGAAGCTGGACGACGCCTTCAGCCGGGCGCGTGGCATCCTCAAGCTGGAGCCAGGCGAAACGGTCGAAGGCATCATGCGCGAGCTTCGCGGGCGCGCGCCCAACGATCCCATCGAGCCGTGGGAGGAACTGCGCGACGACATCGAGATCCCTGCCGCCGTGCGCGAGGACCACGCCCGCCGCCGTGCCGCCTGGCTTGCCGAGCAGAGCTTGCCGGTGACCGATAACACCGAAGCATCCACTACCGCCGCGCCGCGCGCGGGCGTGGCCGCCACCGCAACGCGCAGGAAGCGTGCATGATCGCGGTGGATTCCAGCGTGCTGATCGACATGCTTTTCGACGGCCCCGATGCCGAACAAAGCACGCAGACGCTCAGCGATGCCGCCCAGATTGGTCGCCTCGCGCTGTCCGATGTGGCGATGGCGGAGATCTGTTCTCGTGGTGACAGCGAGCAGACACGCAAGACGCTGGCGAGCCTCGGGTTCCTGTTCGTCCCCACCAACGAAACTGCCGCCATCCGCGCTGGCGAAATGTCGAAGCGCTACCGCAAGAACGGCGGCACCCGTTCCCGCATCATCGCCGACTTCCTGATTGGCGCCCACGCGCTGATGCAGTGCGAAGGGCTGATCACTTACGACGGTGGCTTCCACCGTGATTACTTCAAGGGGTTGCGCGTCATCATCCCCGGTGACCCCGACGCGCTGCCCGCTGTTCATTGATGTCCGAGTTACTTACCCATTGCAGGAGACCACCATGCTAGTTGACTACCGCAAACACGTTGCCGAACGCGCTGCCGTCGGCGTGCCGCCGCTGCCGCTGACCGCCAAGCAGGTCGCCGAGCTGATCGAGCTGATCAAGAACCCGCCGGCTGGCGAAGGTGACTTCCTCGTTGACCTGATCAGCAATCGCGTGCCGGCGGGTGTAGACAACGCCGCCAAGGTCAAGGCCAGCTACCTCGCTGCCGTTGCCCACGGCACCGAGAAAACGCCGCTGCTCTCGCGCGAAAAAGCGACTGAACTGCTCGGCACCATGCTCGGCGGCTACAACATTTCGCCGCTGGTAGACCTGCTCGACGACGCCGCGGTGGGCGCGATTGCTGCCAATGGCCTGAAGAAAACGCTGCTGATGTTCGACCAGTTCCATGACGTCAAGGAAAAGGCCGACAAGGGCAATGCCAACGCCAAGGCAGTCCTGCAAAGCTGGGCCGACGCCGAGTGGTTCACCAGCCGCCCGGAAGTGCCGAAGTCGATCAAGATCACCGTGCTCAAAGTCACCGGCGAAACCAACACCGACGACCTGTCGCCGGCGCCGGACGCATGGAGCCGCCCGGACATCCCGCTGCACGCAATGGCGATGCTCAAGAATGCCCGCCCCGGCATCACCCCCGAAGAAGACGGCAAGCGCGGCCCAATCAAGTTCATCCAGGACCTGCGCGCCAAGGGCAACCTCGTTGCCTACGTCGGTGACGTCGTGGGCACCGGCTCCTCACGCAAGTCGGCGACCAACAGCGTGCTCTGGTTCACCGGCGAAGATATTCCGTTCATCCCGAACAAGCGCTTCGGCGGCGTGTGCCTCGGCGGCAAGATCGCACCAATCTTCTACAACACGATGGAAGATGCCGGCGCGTTGCCGGTCGAGATCGATGTCTCGCAGATGAACATGGGCGACACGGTGGAGCTCGCCATTGATCACGCTACCGGCAAAGTCACCGCCAGCAAGGACGGCAAAACCATCGCCGAAAGCGAGCTGAAGAGCCTGGTGCTGCTCGATGAAGTCCGCGCTGGCGGCCGCATTCCTCTGATCGTTGGTCGCGGTCTCACCAGCAAGGCGCGCGAAGCGCTTGGTCTGCCCGCATCCACCCTGTTCCGCCTGCCGCAGGCACCCGTCGACAGCGGCAAGGGCTTCTCGCTGGCACAGAAGATGGTTGGTCGCGCCTGCGGCCTGCCGGAAGGCAAGGGCGTGCGTCCGGGCACCTACTGCGAACCGAAGATGACCTCGGTCGGCTCGCAGGACACCACCGGCCCGATGACACGCGACGAGCTGAAAGACCTCGCCTGCCTCGGCTTCTCCTCGGATCTGGTGATGCAGTCGTTCTGCCACACGGCGGCTTACCCGAAGCCGGTGGACGTGAAAATGCATCACGAGCTGCCGCAATTCATCTCGACGCGCGGCGGCATCGCGCTGCGCCCGGGCGACGGCATCATCCACTCGTGGCTGAACCGCATGCTGCTGCCCGATACGGTCGGCACCGGCGGCGATAGCCATACCCGCTTCCCGATCGGCATTTCGTTCCCGGCGGGCTCCGGCCTTGTCGCCTTCGCGGCGGCGACCGGCGTGATGCCGCTCGACATGCCGGAATCGGTGCTGGTTCGCTTCAAGGGCAAGATGCAGCCCGGCGTCACGCTGCGTGACCTCGTGCACGCCATCCCGTTGTACGCCATCAAGGCAGGCCATTTGACCGTTGCCAAGCAGGGCAAGAAGAACATCTTCTCCGGCCGCATCCTCGAAATCGAAGGGCTGCCCGATCTCAAGATCGAGCAGGCATTCGAGCTGGCTGATGCCTCTGCAGAACGTTCCGCTGCGGGCTGCACGGTTGCCCTCAATGAGGCACCTATCGTTGAGTACCTGAAGTCGAACATCGTGCTGCTCAAGGCGATGATCGCCGACGGCTACCAGGACGCACGCTCAATCGCCCGTCGCGTCAAGGCGATGGAAGACTGGCTTGCCAACCCGAAATTGCTCAAGGGCGACGCCGACGCCGAGTACGCGGCGGTTATTGAGATCAACCTCGACGAGATCACCGAACCGATCGTCTGCTGCCCGAACGATCCGGATGACGCCAAGACGCTCTCCGACGTGGCTGGCGCCAAGATCGATGAAGTGTTCATTGGCTCCTGCATGACCAACATTGGCCACTTCCGCGCCGCTGCCAAACTGCTCGAAGGCAAGCGCGATCTGCCGACCAAACTGTGGGTGGCACCGCCGACCAAGATGGACGCCAACCAGTTGACGGAAGAAGGTCACTACAACACCTTCGGCACCGCCGGCGCCCGCATGGAAATGCCCGGCTGCTCACTGTGCATGGGTAACCAGGCACAGATCAAGGAAGGCGCCACCGCGATGTCCACCAGCACGCGCAACTTCCCGAACCGCCTCGGCAAAAACACCAACGTCTACCTCGGCAGCGCCGAACTGGCGGCAGTATGTTCCAAGCTAGGTCGCATCCCGACCAAGGCGGAATACCTCGCCGACGCCGCCGCGATCAACGCTGACGGCAGCAAGATCTACCGCTACATGAACTTCAACGAAATGCCGGATTTCGTTGAGCGGGCGGAATCGGTCGCCGCGTAACGCTGGCGGCTTACGGGGCTGGCGATCCACCCGGAATCGCTGGTTCCGACATACAACGGCTCCTTCGGGAGCCGTTTCTTTTGTGAATGCGATACGGCGATGCTGTCGTTCAATCCGGGCGCGTCTGCGTCAGCATCCCCTGCGTTGCTGCGGCGTGGAAAGCGGCATCACCGAACATCTCGAACAGCGCCCGACTCGAGTAGACGATCTTCGCTGCGTGATCGTCACCGCTGGCGATTGCTGCCGCGGCGAGCTCGTTCCATGGCAGCACCGGCAGGGCGCTGATGGCGTCAGCGTCATTCATGGTGACGAGGCTGGTATCAATTTGCTGCCGCGTAAGCCGGGCGGCACGCAGCGCTGCCAGTAACGCGACACCAAACCAGCGCGTGGCGAGCTTCACGTCGTCGAACCACGGCCCTAGCGCCAACAATGCGTGTGCCGATGTCACCATGTGCATCACCGTGAAGTTGCCGGTTTGGGCGTACACCGTTGCCGCCAAGCGGGCAATGTCCCGGAGAGTATCGTCGTTGGTGCGTAGTGCGAATGCCAGTACCGGGAACTGCGGCGCCGCTGACCACGCCTTCATGCGCAAGGTGATTCGCGGTTGCTCGGTGTCCAGCGCGGTACGCAGATCATGTGCACACCTTGTCCAGCTGGCAAGGTCGAGTGAAGGCGATGGCAAAGGCCGCCGTACCTCGTCTGCGTCAGCGCTGGGCATCAGCGGCAACCAGGCTGCGGCCCAGTAGGCCAGGCCGTTGGCAAGTTCGCCGTCGTGCCGCGCCGCCAGCGCATGTCCGCAACGAATCAGGCCATGAAAGGCACCGGCGCCAACGCCAGGCATCAGGCGTGGCAGAGCGTCCCGCAATACACTGTCGCGCCCGGCGACTGCGATTCGCTGCACGAACATCGCTGACAGCGCATGGTATGCATCAAGCTGACCGCGAAGTGCCAGCCAATCACCCGTATCCATCGGAATGACGCGTCGGGGTTCGAGCCGGGTGGCGTAGCTGCTTGCGTATTCCTGCAGCCGACTTTCAGTGGCACCCAGCGCATGCATTGAATGCAGCAGCATGGGCAAGTGATCGCTGAGCCCGTGGTTGTATTCGGCGTCGTGCGCCATGCAGCCATCGAGTTGCCGCGCGAGGCCCTGGCTGGTTGCGAGGAGGTAGTCCATGATTCATTGTTCCGTCCGACTTGATGAAATGAATCGTAGAAGTTAAAGTTAACTTCAAGTCAAGAAGAAAATGCCATGGAAAAGCCCTGGATCACCATAGGTGACGTTGCCACACGGGCCGGCGTCGCGGCCAGTACGTTGCGCTTTTACGAAACCGAGGGCCTCATCAGCGGGCGCCGCAGCGCTGGCGGGCATCGCCAGTACGCGCGGGACACGCTGCGCAGGATCGCCTTCATCCGGGCCGCGCAAGCGGTGGGGTTGGCATTGCCGGACATCAGGGCAGCGCTGGCAACGCTGCCCGATGGCCGCACGCCAACCAAAGCCGACTGGTCGCGCCTCGCCAGGGATTGGGGGCCACGGCTTGATGCCCAGATCGCCGCACTGCAACGGTTGCGTCTCAAACTGGACAGTTGCATCGGCTGCGGTTGCCTGTCGATGAAAGCCTGTGCGCTATACAACCCGAAGGACGCGGCAGCGGCGCGGGGGGCGGGAGCGCGGTATCTTCTCGGCGATTCATGGTCGTCTGTTGTCACTGACAGCCAGCAAGCTGGTCAAGCCGCTACACCAGCGCAACGCAAATGACTGAGCAAACAATGGCCAGCACTCCGCCCATTTTCCGTCCGCTGGTGCCCGCCGATCAGGCCAAACTCTGGCACTGGCTGCACATCGCGCTCTGGGATCCGCCACCAGCGGGGCTGCGCCCGATTGAACTGTTGCAGGCGCCTGGCGTGCGCATCTATGCCGAGGATTGGGGGCGTGCCGGTGACGTCGGCGTCGTGGCGCAGGTGGACAGCGCAGACGCGGGTGCCTGCTGGATGCGCTGTTGTCCACCCAGCATCGGATTCGCGTTTGTAGATGAAGCGACGCCACAATTGGGCATCGCACTCGAGCCTGAATGGCAGCACCGCGGTTACGGTCGTCCGCTGATGCTGGCGGCGTTGGCTGCGGCACGCGCAGCTGGATACCGGCAGGTGTCACTCACCGTGCATCTGCAGAACCCGGCGCAGTACATGTACGAATCCTGCGGGTTCCGCAAGGTGGAACTTCGCAGCGGCTACCACCTGATGGTGGCCGCGTTGCCACCATCAACGCCCTGAGCATCGCCGGGATGCATGGTGAGGCACTGGGTACCCAGGTTCAACGCAACAAATCCGCCATATCCCGCATCAGCACGGCACGCTCCGCGCCGACGTTTGGCTGCGTGCTGCTGGCGATGGTGTCAGCGCCGCGTACGGCGTCGCCAAAGTCGAGCCCGGTGCGCTGTTCGATCACCGGAATGGCCACCCGCCATTGCGATACGTCTACGCCGGCAAGCTGCGCTGGCGGCTTGAGCGCCTTGCGCGTCTCCGACATCAAGGCCAGCTGGTCGACGATCATTCCTACTGCTTTCAGGCCGGCCGCGCCGCGCCAGACAACGACCTTGAAGAACGACGATGGAATCTGCACATCGTCCGCCCAGAGGTCGATGGTGTCGTTGAAGATCGGCCCCTGGATCACGCAAATGCGCTTGCCGGATTCGCTGGCGAGCAAGCCGTTCTCCAGCACGAAGCGCTCGGCGCCCTGCCAGAACTTGGCCGTCTGGTTGAAGCGGAAGTGCTGCGGCGAGCAATTGGCGAAGTGGAAGGTGTCGGCGTTGGCGCGCTCCGCTTCAGCGGCAGTGCCCCACGTCGGGTCGGTCCGTCGCGTCAAGTGACCGCGGTCGAAGTAGTCCGACCATCCCGAATAGAAGTCCTGATTCAGGGTGTAGGCATCGCTGACACGGGTGTCCTTGAACCACTTTTCACCCTCGGAATCGCCCACCTGCCCGCTCTGCCGATCAACGCTCAGATAGGTGGCGCCATCGATATTCGTCGCGGTGAAGATGGCCATCCGTCGCGTCTTGTGCAGCACCAGCGAGAAGTGCTCGTAGCGCAGCAGCCCGCTGGAAGCGCCGGCCTCGTTGCCGCGCAACGGTGCAATTTCGCGGCGCAGGCTGGCTGCCATTACCGGCAAGGCAACGACGTTGCCGGGGATGAAGGCTTCGTCATAGCCGCGACGATTGTCGTAGTCGGCATCCACCTTGACCGCCTCGCTGGCGCGGGTAAGCGTCCGCACCGGCCCGGCACCTGCGGCAGCAAGCGCAGCACCGACAGATGCGGCTGCCGACGGTACGGCGCCGGACGCCAGACGCACGGTGATTTCCAGCGGAACGGTGACGGTCACACTGCCGTCTGGATTGGTGGCATTCATGGCGGATGCTCCTTGAGGGTTGGCGGATGGCGTGGAAGCGCGAACAGACGCGGAATTCGCGGCATGCGGCGCCGTTGGCAACGGCAAGTTCTCGGTCGGGGGCGACTCCCCACGGCCCGGTCGTGGTGGCCCGAGCTGGTGGCCGCCCGCCGCTGCAGCCTGACTGTCAGCAAGCGCGAGCGCGGCCATCAGTCGCTGCGCTTGTGCAGCCGGCAGAGCGCTGGACCGCGCTTTCAGATCACGCACGATGGCGCTGATGCGAACGCCTTCGTTGACCACCGTGCGAGCCGCATCCGGCGTGTCGGCAGCGCTCAGGAACGGCGAACCATAGTGATGCAAAGCCACCACGTCCCAGCCATCACTGAACACCGGCGAGCCGGAGGACCCGGGCTCGGTGTCGGTTTCATAGAGCAGCGCGCGGTCGGTACGATAGGTGAGCGTGTTGTTGCGCAGGGCAACGGTCTTGGGCCAGCCATTCGGGTGCTGGATGATATTGACGGGCATGCCGATAACGTGACGGTCTGGCGTGTCGGACAGCGCGCACCAGCCCATTTCGTCCAGCGTCGCACTGCCAGCGATCCGGCTACCCACGGCGATCACCGCATAGTCGAGGTCATCCTCCGGCGAGAACAGTGCAAAGGCGTCGGGATCGAGTCGGAACGTCGTGGTGGCGCGCGGCTGGCCGCGTTCGTCCATCTCGCGGTCGAAGATCAGCACCGCCGAATGCGCGGCAGCGGCATCGGCAATGACGTGCTGATTGGTGATGAACAGGTCCTCGCCCATCAGGAAACCGGACCCGGAGGCATGCGACACCGGTGTGTTGATCTCGACGTAGGCCACTGCGCGGCGCACCGTGGCGCCCTCACTCAAAAAGCTCACCGGCTGGTAGTCGATGGTGCTGCCGACAATCGCCTCGGCGCCGGCTGCCGGTACCACGCTGCGCTTGACGCCGCGCGCGGCAAAGGCGCGGCTGCGATCGGCGTCGGGCTCGGCGTCACGCCAGCGCCCCGACGCCACCAGCCGGCGCACACGTTTGCGCTCGTCGGCGGACTCGGTGATTAGTTTGTCGATGTGCTGCTCGGTGGCAACTTTCATCATGGTGGACTCCAAACCTGATGTGGTGTCCTCCGGTCACGTGCCGAGCGCTTATGCTGCGCCTGATGCCGCAAAGTAACAGACGTTGATGACCGAAACACTGCGCCAGTGGGTAGCAGTTCGCTGATTTCACCGCACGGCACAACCGCTCGGCATCGCCAGGAACGTCCGTTGACGACCGACACGGTGGCTCATCTTTTCGTCCAAAGCGTTATTCAATATGGGCTCCAGGAGTGAAAAGCTGCAAAGTCGACTTGCAGTCTTTTTCCTGTTTGGTCCCTTTTCCAGCGAGGCTTTTACAAAAAAGCTGAATAGCTGGCGTACGATCCGGCTCGGCTATCGATAATCATCGCCATGAGCTCTTCTGAAGTCCTGCTTGCCGAGGCCGTACCGGCCATCCCGTGTGAACAAATCGCCGGCCACGACGATTTCCGCCACCTGACGACGATCTCCGGCATCGCGATTGACCTTCGCTACGCCACCGCGAATAACTTCGCTGGCCGCGATCTCTACACGCCGCTCGACTGCGCGTGGCTGCACCGTGACGCCGCCGAAGCGCTCGCCAGCGCGTCCAGCTGGCTGGCCGCGCAACGCACCGGCTCACGCCTGCTCGTGCTCGACGCCCTGCGCCCGCAACGCGTGCAGGAGGCGCTCTGGGCAGCATTGCAGGGCACGCCGCTGCTTGGCTATCTGGCGCCGCCGGAACGCGGATCGATCCATTCGTTTGGCATGGCGGTCGACGTCACGCTGATCGATGACGATGGTGCAGAGTTCGACATGGGCACCGGATTCGACGACCTGAGTGAACTGTCACACCCGGCGCTCGAGGAGAGGTTTCTGGCTGCCGGCCAACTCGACGAGCAGCAGATCGCCAATCGCGCCCTGCTCCGCGCAGCAATGACGCACGCTGGCTTTCGCGGCATCAGCCATGAGTGGTGGCACTTCGACTGTGGCGACCGCGTGCACGTACGGCGCGAATACGCGCGAGTGCTATGAAACGGCAGGCGCCGACTGACGCGAACCGGCGCTTAAGGCCCAACGCCGCGCGGCCCGTCGGCAATCTGCTGGCCACCGTATCCACTGGCCAGCGCCAGCATCAGCGCATCGAGAATTGGCCGCGAGATCTTTGATTTCGCGTTGTCGTGATTGAGCATGGCGGCGACAACCAGCACATTGCCGTCCTGATCGGGCAGATAGCCGGCGAGCGCGGTGACGTCGCGCAGCGTGCCGGTCTTCAGCCGGGCACGTCCGGTCAACGCGGGGCTGGCAAGTCGCCGCTGCATGCCGCCGTCGATACCGGCTACTGGGAGGCTGGCCATGAACTCCGGCGCCCACGGCTTGCGCGCGGCAGCCCGCACCACCTGCGCCAGCTGCATCGGGCTGATCTTTTCGCTGCGGGACAGACCCGAGCCGTTGTCGAGAACCAGCCCGGCATCGTCGATGCGTTCCCCGCGCAACCAGTGCCGCACGGTCACCTCGGCATTGGCAGCAGTTGCCATTGCTGCGCGCTCCGGCGCCACGCGATCCGCCAGCGCCAGAAAGGTCAGCCGCGTAATGGGATTGTCGGAGCGCTTGTTGATATCGCGCAGCACTTCAGACAGCGGGCGCGACCGGTGGTCGGCCAACATCTGTAATTTGGTTGCCGCAGTCGGCGCCGAAGCTTCCCGCACGACGCCACTGAAGCTGCCGCCGAGTTCACGCCATTGCGCCCGGAACAACCGGTCGGCGAAGTCGGTACGGTCCAGCACATTGATCTGGGTGCTGGCAATGCAGTCCTTCGGAAATTCACCGCCCAGCCGAACTTCAATGTCGCCATTGGCGGCACGAACGACTCGCGGCAGTTGCCAGCCATCCTCCCAATCCTCGCAGCGCCGCTCGACGAGCGTGAACTCACCCCTGAGCGACACCCCGGGAAGCGCCGGTGTACTGCGCAGGCGAACGCCAGTGGCGTCGGCGACCAGATCAATCTGAAGCAGATTACTGTTCAGGAAGATCGCGTCGGGAATAGCGTTGTAGCGAAACTCCGGCGTCTCGTCGAACGGCGGCACGCCGAGGTCGGGCCGCGGCGGCGAGAACCAGTCGCGTACCAGCAGAAGGTCGCCGCGAATCTCGCGGATGCCGCGATCACGGACGCGCTGCAGCATGCGGCGCAACGCATCAGCGTCAAGATCGCTGTCGCCGTACCCGCGCAGCAGCAGATTGCCATGCAGTACGTCGCCGGTCACCATGCCATCGGCGACCAGGTCGCTGCGACTGCGCCAGGCCGGCCCGAGGCGGTCCAGCGCTACGGCCGCGGTCAACAGCTTCATGGTCGACGCCGGTTGCATCGGGCGCGCCGGTGTGCGGGAGGCAACCACTTCGCCGTTGTCGACACGCAGTGCAACAAAAGCGAGTGCATCGGCCGGCAGCCCGGCAGCGGCCATCAGCCGGCTCACCTCGGCGGGCGTCTGTGCGCTGACGGACGACAGCAGCAGTGTCGCCAGCACGGAAGCGACTAGCTGCAAGCGGGGTCGCGGCCAGAAAAGAGTGAAAAAGTCGGGCATCGAAATCAGCAATACGGTGCGGACCAGTCCACTGGCCCGATCACAACCGTACCAATTGTGTCAAAGCCCGGCACATCAACTGCAAATCGGAACTTACGGATTGACACCAGCCCGATTTGACGGGCGATAATGAATCGCATAGCGATCTGCGATCAGCGCAGCGCGATTTTGCGGCCAACGAAGCCCTCGCACGCCAGCAATTTCGCCGCAGCGGACTGCAATCAAGGAAATAGCCAGGGGGCGCAGCTACGCTCACATGAGCAGCGCGCCAGTAGTAGAGAACAGGGAACAGGGGTAATCGTGAAACTCAAGAAAATTGCACAGTGTGTGTCGTTGGCCCTCATTGCCGGACCGGCATTCGCCCAGGACGCGCAGCCCGCGAAGGTCGAGCGCGTGGAAATCACCGGGAGCAGCATCAAGCGCGTGCAGGCCGAAGGAGCACTGCCAGTGCAGGTCATCACCCGCGCCGAGCTGGATCGTTCCGGCATTTCCACCGTCGAGCAATTGATGCAGACGCTGTCGGTTAACGGCAACGGCATGGACAACCTGGCCAGCAACGCCGACGTCGCCGCCGGCTCGAACCGCGGCAACAACGGCATCTCGGCCGCCAACCTGCGCAGCCAGGGCTCGAACGCAACACTGGTGCTGCTTAACGGCCGCCGCGTGGCGTCGCACGGTCTTAACGGCGGCGTGGTCGATCTCAACTCGATTCCGCTGGCTGCAGTCGATCGCATTGAAGTGCTGAAAGACGGCGCATCATCGCTGTACGGCACCGACGCCATCGGCGGCGTGATCAACTTCATCCTGCGTCGTGACTTCACCGGCGTCTCGGTGCAAGGCGTTACCGACACTACCGAACAAGGTGGTGGCAACGTCATCCGCGCCTCGGTGGTGGCGGGCTTCGGTGACCTTGCCAAAGACGGCTACAACGTGATGGCTTCGGTCGCGCACAGCCGCAGCCAGGCGCTGCGCGGCGACCAGCGCGATTTCGTCAATACCTTCCAGCCGGATCGCGGCCTGTCGGTTGACACCCGTGGCACGCCGTACGCCACTGTCTTCGCCATCAGTAGCGTCCGCACCGTACTCAGTTCGCGCAACGCCGCCGGAGCGCTGGTCAACGGTACCGGGCCTACGCAACCGGGCACCACGGTGGCGATGAACGGTATCAACCCGCTTGATCTGCCTGGCCAGGCCGGTTGCTCCTCCATTGATGGTATGGCTGCTTACGACGAACTGTTGTGGGCGACGCCCGCTGCCAAATGGGGGTGCGCTTGGGATACCGGCCGTGCGGCGGTGCTGCAACAACCGGTGGAAAACACCAACGCCGTGGGTCGCGTGACGTTCAAGATCAACGATTCGCTGACGCTGTTCGGCGAGGCGATTGCTGCGGATGTGAAGTCCCGCAAGACTTTCTCGGCCAACCAGATCAGCAGCAGCACCTCAAGCACCAGTCCGCTGTTCAATCTGCTCTATCCCAGCACGGGATCGGCCTACAACCAGGTGTTCAATGCACTGGTGGCACTGTTCCCCACCATCGAGGAAAACCGCGGTCAGGGCATCGCCTACCGCTGGCGCTGCATGCCCTGTGGCCCGCGTGAAATCGAGACCTCGGCCAAGACTGATCGCTACCTGATCGGCGGCGAGGGCACCTTCAAGTCGTGGGACTACAAGTTCGGCTTCTCCCAGGCCAACAGCGATACCCGTTCGACACTCGCCGGCGGCTATTACTTCAACGACAAGTTCGTCCCGCTGCTCCGTTCAGGTCTGCTGAACCCGTTCCTGCTGGCCGGCCAAAGCCAGTCCGCCGAAGCGATGGCCGCGCTGGCCGCTGCCTCCGCGACCGGCACGGTGCTGTACGGTGGCAAGTACACGACCAATCAGGGCGACTTCTCGGCATCCGGGCCGGTATTCAAACTGCCAGCCGGCGACGTGATGGCTGCCGTGGGTGTTGACATCCGGCAGGAGAAATACCGCTTCAACGGTACCGAAACTGATCTAGCCGTACGCAACAATATTTTCAACGCTCCGTTCGATGCGGTGAATAATCTCAATGGCGTCAAGCGTGACGTCCGCGCGGCCTACGCAGAGGTGCTGGTCCCGGTCACCAAGTCGCTCGAAGTGACAGGCTCGGTACGGCACGACAACTACTCCGGCTTCGGCGGTACCACCAACCCGAAAGTGACCTTCCGTTTCGCACCGGTTCAGGAAGTTCTCTTCCGTGGCTCGTACAGCACCGGCTTCCGGGTGCCGACCTTCAGTCAGCTTTTCTTTGGCATCACCGAGTCTCCCTACTCCGGCAAGGATCTGGTCGACCCGGCCAAGTGCCCCACCCTGATTGTCAGCACCGCCACTGGCTGCGCGTCAATTACGCCGACCATTCTCTCCGGCGGCAAGCCCGATCTTGGCCCGGAAAAGTCGAAGCAGAGCTCGCTGGGTATCGTGTTCGCGCCGACCAACTGGCTGAGCGGTAACGTCGACTACTGGGACATCCGCCGTGACGGCACCATCCAGTCACTGAGTCTGACCACGATCGTCGCCAATGCGGGGCTGTTCCCGGACCGCTTCATCCGCGACGCGTCGGGCAATCTCGTATCGATCGACACCCGCTGGATCAACGCTGGTGAAACGATCACCAAGGGCATCGAAGTTGGCGCACGTGCCTCCGGAAATCTCTGGAAAGGCAAGTTCACAGCGTCCATCGACGGCACCTACCTGATCGAGCGCAAGTCGCGCATCCTGGCGTCCACCGGTTTCGGCCCCAACGAAGTCGGTACCTTCAGCCGCCTGGCTGACGTACCGGTGCGCTGGAAGCACGCCGCTTCGTTCAACTATGTGCAGGGCCCGTGGAGTGGCACACTGACGCAGATCTACTCGGGCGGCTATAAGGATGCCGTGCTGCCGGGCGTCGCCAATGGCACGGTGGTGCCTCCGAACTGGAGCCCGAATGTCAAGGCATGGATCACCTACAACCTGATGCTTACCTACACCGGCATCAAGAATCTGGCGATCACTGGCGGCATCAAAAACCTGCTCAACACCGATCCGCCGTTCAGCGCTGCATACGATTCGAACACGGGTGCTGGTAGTTCGTGGGAGCCACGTATCGCCGACCCCCGCGGTCGTTCTTACGTGCTGGGCGCTACCTACTCGTTCAAGTAAGTCTTTGCCTTCAACCGAAACGGGCGCGGCCATCGCGCCCGTTTTCTTTTGCACCAGGGCGTGTTAACACGCCCTGACCCTTCCTGATGACCGCAGAATCGCCTTCGATCAACCGCCAGCGCCGACGCTTCGGCATCGGACTGGGCGTTGGTCTGGGCGCGGCAACCGCCGTGAGTTCCGCCGCACGCGCTGCAACTGCACGGGTCGCCGCAAATACGTTGCGGTCGCTGGTCAAGCCTCGCGCGCTACGCACTGGCGATCTGGTCGCGCTAGTGGCGCCCGGAGGTGTGGTCGATGACGCCCTGATCGAGAAAGGCGTGCGCAACCTCGAGTCCATCGGACTGCGCGTGTTGCTGGCGCCGCACTTGCGCGCCCGCCACGGCAATTTTGCCGGCACGGTGCGGGAAAGACTGGCCGACCTGCACGCATTGCTGGAGCATCGCGAGGTGACCGCACTCTGGGCGCTGCGTGGCGGTTCCGGCTGCGCATCGTTGCTGCCACATCTTCGCTACGACCTGATTCGCCGACAACGCAAGATCATCATCGGTTATTCAGACATCACTGCGTTGACGGCAGCCGTCGTGCGGCACGCCGGTCTGGTCTGCTTTCATGGCCCGGTCGCATCGTCCACATTTTCGGAGTTCTCGGTCGCGCACCTGCGGGCGCTGCTGTTTGATGCCGCTCCGCAACACGTGATGTCACTCGCGCCGGAGAATGTGGCACAAGGTGAACGCAACGCGGAGTTTCGTGCCCGTGTGCTGCGAGGCGGCACCCTGCACGGGCGACTGGCTGGGGGTAACCTGTCGGTCGTCGCTGCTCTTGCCGGCACGCCCTACGCGCCAGTGCTCAACGGGGCGCTACTGTTTCTCGAGGAGATCGGCGAAGCCCCCTACCGCATCGACCGCATGTTGACGCAATTGCGCCAAGGTGGTGCGCTGGAGCATGCTGGCGGAATCATGCTCGGCGTGTTCCGCAATTGCTCACCACGCGACGGCGAGACATCGCTGTCGCTGGCGGAAACCATTGACGAACATATCGGCATGGTGGACATAGCGTCGGTGTACGGCTACTCGTTCGGTCACATTGCACACCAATACACGCTGCCTGTCGGTGCGCTCGCAACAGTCAATCCGCAGGCAGCTACTGTCACCGTCCTGGAAGCAGCCACGTCTCGCGACTGATCAAGAGGCCCCACTACTGGCGCAATATCGCCCGACGGTGCAGTGCGTCCAGTATTAGTTCTTCGTGTCGCGCAAAGGCGGAATACTTGCCGCGATAAGTGGTCGGATCAAAGCCGGGACCACCAATCAGATAGACAAGACCATTGCCGGACCCGGCATCAAACACAAACGCCGCCGTCAACCCCCAGGCATCCCCCAGATGCCCCACAGCGCGAAATCCACCGTCAGCGACCAGACGGTCACCGCGGTTGTCCCCCGAAACGTCGAGGAAGTGCTGGTTGCCCAACCCCCAGGCATGAAACAGTGCACGCTGCGAGCCGAAATCTGATCGGCCATTACTGCCTGTCGCCTCAGCTCGCCAGGATTGCCTCAGCATCTGCGCGACGCTGTCCTCGCGCAGGAAAACTGCGCCGTCAAGGCGGCCCCGTGCCAGCAGCATGTGCATCACGCGGCCGAGACCCGCTGCCGACAACCGGCAATTGCCTTGCGGACCAAACAGGGTGCCGTTGCTGCCAGGGACATAGTCTGCGGCAGCACGGGCAACCGGTCGCTCGTTGACATAGTCATCTACCTGAGCAATCCAGGGGCCGGAAGGGTTCCAGATCTCCCGCCCAGCAACCGTTGAGCGCTTGCGATACAGCGTCGCCACGTTCTGCAGATCAGCTTCGCTGAGATCGAACGGATGAAAGCCACCGCGCAACCCGAGTGGATCCAGTACCAGACGTTTCATCAGGCGGTCGAATCGTTCGCCAGTCGCGCGCTCCATGATGCTGCCTATCACGCCCCATGCGAGATTGCAGTACTGAAAGTAAGTGCCGGGCGCATGCTGCTTGTCCCACATTGCGCCATCACCATGCAGGCGCCCACCGGGCGCCAGCACATCACGAAGATGAACGTTCTGTCCGGCGTCCCAGTAATACCCGGCATCATCGCGTAGCGAGGACGTGTGGTTGAGCAGTGTCCGCAGCGTGATCGGTACGTCAGGAAATGCCGGGTTACGCAGTGAAAACCCCAAAGCAGGACTGACATCGTCATCGAGCCGCAGCTTGCCTGCCTCCACCAGGCGCATCACACCGAGGGTGGTGATCAGCTTCGAGATTGAGGCAACTCGATAAAGCGTCTCGTCATTGGCAAGGCGGCTTTTCGACGGATCAACGGGATCGATGTAGCGATGGCCAAATTGCCTTTGATAGACGACTTCACCGTTGCGAATTGCCAGCACGGACAGACTGGCCAGTGGATGTGTCGGTGACGCGGCGATCGCCTGTAACTCGGCGTCGAGTTTCGGCTGCCACGGCTCGCTTGCGGGTGAGGCTGCCGGCAAGCCGGCAGGTGTGAACCCAAACATCAGCGCAGCAAAGATGGGCAGGAGTCTGGTCGTCACTGTTTGCGGGCCATCAGCCAACATGAGCCAGCCACTACTTGCGCATTGCCTCAGCCCCGGAAGTAGCCGGCCGCGCAGGCGGCGCCACCAGCTTTGCCGCTTGTACGATCAGCGCGTCCACCAGTGCCGCAGTCTCGGCGTCCGGTTCACCGTCGTAGCGAGCGGGGCGGTACTTCATCTGGAAGGCGGCGATCACGTCGCGCGTTGCACGGTCAAGCTCACCGTGCTGCGGCACCAGGAAGCCGTGTGTCTGCATGCGTTCCTGAAACCACTTCACCTCAGGCAGCTTTTGCTCATACGTCGGCCGCTTCTGGGCCACCAGTGCGGCGTCAGGCCAGAGAATCAAACCTGCATCGGCGAATCGCTTCCATGGGAATTTCGGACCCGGGTCATTCTTGCGCGTCGGTGCGATGTCACTGTGACCCACGACGCGGTCCGGACGAATGGCATGCTCCTTGATGATTTGCCGACAGAGTTCGATGACAAGATTGATCTGTTCGTCGTCGAAATCCTCAAACTCAACGCCATTCGGCCCCTTGCGCGGGCCGCGATTGACGATTTCGATGCCGATGGAGCTAGCATTCAGTGACGATGCTCCCTTCCACGAACTGACGCCGGCGTGGTAAGCGCGACGGCTCTCGTCCACCAGACGATAGATCTTTGGCGCATTGTCGCCCTGTCGATCACTCACCAGGTAGTGGCTGCTGACGGCCCCTTGAGTCAATATCTTGAGCGAACGCGGAAAATCCTCGGCCGTGAAATGCAGCACCAGATGCTGCACGCGACTGTCCTGTCCGACCGCTGTATGACTGGTGTCGATCTTGAGGCCCGTCGCACAACCACCAAGCAGTGCAGCGACCACCAGCAACGCCGTGGTCATACGATGTGGGCAAGGTGTCATGTCCTGTTCTCCGTTGATGGGGGCTGCGAGTTCAACGCTGCGATCTGCAGAGCCATAGCTGCGGCAGCACGATGTGATTCAAGGTGGCGAAATGTCAGTTGAGCCTCCACAGCGATATGGCTTCGCATACCAACCTCTATCAGTCGATGCAGTTGCGCGGCGCGACCCGCAACCACAATGGGTCGCAGACCGTAGCGCGCAAGCATGGCATTAGCCAGGCGCGCCAGCTCGGCACCCGCGTCAACCATTATCGCCGACGCAATTTCATCCGCATCCGGGTCAGTATCGGAACCTGCACAGGCAGCCACATCGATGGCAAGCATGCCAATGTCGCCGCGATCACGTTCCATCAGGAAGCGCGCGGCATTGATCGAAGAGTCGCCGCCAACGATCGGAAACAGCCGGCGTGCCAGCGGGGACTCACGCCATGCACCGGGCCGTTCGTCCTCGCGCCGCCAGAGGCGTCGCAGTGCTTCACGCGCGATCCAGTAGCCACCGCCAGCATCGTCGAGCGCAACACCGCGCCCGCCAGCACGATGCAGAACGCCCTGAGCATCAATGAACGCCGCGATGGAGCCAGTACCGGAGTAAACCAGATAGCCTTCGCCCGGTGCGAACGCGGCGCGATAGGCAATCTCAACATCACTGACCACCCGAACGCCGGCTTCGGGCGCAGCGAACATTGTGGCCAGCATCGCCACCATGTCTGCACTGCCGCTACCGACGCCGGTCACGCCCGCCACCAGCCCGAGGATTCGCCGTCCTGGTGCCTGCTCGGTGACCATCTGCGAAATTCGGGAAAGGCGCGCGCGCACCTCGGCACGGCCTGCATCCGTGTGCAGGCGAGCTCCGCTAAACCCGGTCGCGACGCCGCTGGCAACGGTGCCCTTGGCATCAAGCAACATCCAGCGCGCGCCAGTGCCTCCCACGTCGAGGCCAAGCGCGCACGGGAGTCCAGCTGGATGCGCAGTCATTGCGTGCCTCGACCAGCAAGGTCAGCCACTGGCACCGATTGCACGGCCTCCGCCCCCTCCAGACCATACCGATCAACCAGTCGAGCGACAACAAGGTTGATCTTTTCGCCGTCACGGGAAATGGGAATCGATGCGCCGTCGCGGCCAACCGCTGTCGCCTGCAACTGCCAGACATTGCCATAGCGCAGCCAGAGTGCAGCCACATTGGTCACAGGCGCCGCATCGCCGTCGGGTGTGTTTACGATAACGCGGCAAGCGGCTGAATCGTCACGCGCCAGCGTCACTGACGGACAAGTGAGTTCGACCCTCGGTGCCGGTAGCCGCCGGCTGCCAGCAGGTCGCAGCCAGGGGGTGGGTGGCACCACGGCAGTGCCAACATAGCTCGTCGTCGCCAGCACGTCAGCGATACCCTTCCGGTTCTGTACCAGTGCCGCCGCGCTGAAATGAACGTGGCCCGATGCCCCGCCTGAGCTGCGCTGCAACGCGATTTGCTGGCGGATCTCTTCCGGTTGCCAGGACTTTTCGCTGTCGTCAATCCGGCTGGTGAAGAGCCCTGGCCAGAGATGGCGCCCGCGCCAGTTCTCGCTGCTCCAGTACGTGAGCAGTACCGCGAAAGCCTGCGCTTCGCGGTCAATCGGCCAGTAAAGCTGCGGTGCCAGATAGTCGAGCCAGCCAGCCCGCAGCCAATGCTCCACGTCGGCATAGAGCTTGTCGTACTGGCTGAAGCCTGCGATGCCCGCCGGCCGTCGGTCCGGGCGCCCGATGCCGAACGGGCTAACGCCCACCTTCACCCACGGCTTGGTGGCGTGAACGGCGCTGTAGATATCACGGACAAGACGATCGACGTTGTTGCGCCGCCAGTCGGCACGGTCGCGCCACGCGAACAGGCCTGCATGCTGCCGGTAGCGCGTCCACGATGGTTCATCGGGGAAAGGCAGTTCATCCCCGGCCCGATCACCCGTTGCCTTGATCGGGTAAGGATAGAAGTAGTCGTCGATGTGTACACCATCGACGTCATAGCGCCGCACCACGTCAGCGATCACCGCAAGCGTGCGGGCAGCAGCCTGTTCTTCGCCGGGGTCCATCCAGAGCATGTCGCCATAAGTCTTCACGATCTGCGGATGGGTATTGGCAACATGTTGCGCTGCCAGTGGTGATTTCGCGCTGGCATGCCGCGCACGGTAGGGATTGAACCACGCGTGCAGTTCAATGCCGCTCGCATGAGCGGCCGTCACCCATTCTGCGAGTGGGTCATAACCATCGCCGGGCGCCTCGCCCTGACGACCCGAAAGGTACTCGGACCACGGCTCAAACTGCGACGGATAGATGGCATCCGCTGCCGGGCGGACTTGCAGGATCACGGCATTCAGTTTCAATTGCCGCGCCGTTGTGAGGATGCGCTGCATTTCTTCACGCAATACCGCCACTGGCAAGCCTGGTTTGCTCGGCCAATCGATGTTGGCGACTGTCGCGACCCAGATGGCGCGGAATTCCCGCGGCGCAGGCGGAGCAACGTACTCCGGAGCCGGTGGTATCAGCGCACAACCCGACAGTGCGAACAGCGCGATCCCGGCGAGGAGTACACGCAGCATCGTCAGACTTTGAGGATGACTTGCTTGCGCCAGAGCAGCCATGCGGCCACGAACATGCACGCGACAAACAACCCGGCATAGAGCAGCGATGCGTTGACTGGAGACAGTAGCAAACGGCTCAGCTCGCCGAACATCCACGTCTTGATCGTGACTGATTGCCCAGCGTCGCTCGTGACTTTGAGCGTGCCGATCAAGCGCCCGATCAACCCGGACATGGCAAAGATCGCCAGTGCATTCACGCCCAACATCACGAAAGGCAACAGCAAAGTACGCACGTGATGACGAAGACGCTCATTGCCGGAGCCATCGGCGAACCAGTAGCAGGCGGCTAGAGCGGTCGCCGAATAGCCGCTCATGAACACGGCGTAAGAAGGCGTCCACAGTGACTTGTTGATCGGCATGAAAAAACTATCCAGCAGGGCACCGAGCCCGACCGCCGCCAAACCGGCAGCAGCCAGCAACAGCGTGCGGCCGCCATCCATCCGTCTGGTCAGCAAAAAACGTCCGGCGAGCGCGCCGAGCAACAGCGTTGCCGCCGCCGGCAGAGTACTAAGCAGGCCTTCCGGATCCCAGGTCTTCGCCTGCGCCCACAGGTGCCCGGACATCAACCTGCGATCAACAAAGGCCCCCGTATCGCGCCCGGCTTCGAGCGAGCCCTGGCTGACCGCACCGTCGGGGCCAGCCACCGGCACCCACAGCATCAATACCGAGTAGGTCACCATCAGTGCCAGCGTCCAGCCAACCAGCCCACGCCAGCGCGACCAGAGCACCAGTGGCGCAGCAATGATTATGCAAACCCCGATCCGCTGCAGCACACCTGGCCAGCGCAACGTAGCGAGATCGAACGCCGGCACGAGATTGATCGCAAGGCCAATCGCCACGATGATCAGTCCGCGCCGCCAGAGCGCAAGCAGCACCGCAGTGGGCGACCGATGTGATGCCAGCGATCTGTGGGTAGAAATCACCATTGAAACGCCAGCGATGAACAAAAAGGCAGGAAATATAGTGTCCGTGAAGGTCCAGCCGTGCCACGCAGCATGGCGCAGTGGCGCATAAATGTGTGACCAGTCGCCGGGATTGTTGACCAGCACCATCGCCGCGACGGTCAGCCCGCGCAGGGCGTCAAGCGAGTACAGTCGTCCGCCGTCGCTGGCTGGTATAGCGCTGGCTAACGCGGGCGATTCGAAAGTGGATGTCACTCGCGCCTCAACGCCGTGCGCACGTCGCCATCGCTGCTGTTGATCCGTTGCAATGCGGTATCAGCATCAACCCCCAGCAGGATCATGACAATCGCCACTTTCACCCGGTAGCGGCAGGCCTTCAGCGCCGTCTCACAGGCAGCCTCGTCTGCCCCGGTCGCCAGTGCAGTCAGGCGGATGGCCCGCGCCAGCAGCTTGGCGTTGGTCGGCACCAGATCCACCATCAGATTGCCATACACCTTGTGCAGACGCACCATCAAGGCCGTCGAAAAAGCGTTCAGCGCAATCTTTTGCGAGGTTCCGGCCTTGAGACGGGTGCTACCGGAGATCGCCTCCGGGCCGGTATCGAGCGTGACGCCGATATCCGCCTGCGCGCACACCGGTGACTCCGGGTTGTTGGCCATACCGATCGTCAGCGTCCCCGCTGCACGCGCCGCCCGCATCGCGCCCAGCACATACGGCGTGCTGCCCGATGCCGCGAGCAACAGCGCCACGTCATTGCGGTTGGGTAGCAGTCGTTCAATGTCGGCCGCCCCTTGCCCGTCGTTGTCTTCGGCGCCCTCCACCGCGCGGTACACGGCGCCCTGTCCGCCTGCAAGCAACGCGATGGACCGCTCCGACGGCCACGAGAAAGTGGGGTAAAGCTCAACACTGTCTAGCAGCCCCAGTCGGCCAGATGTACCAGCGCCAACATAAATCAGGCGTCCGCCGGCGCGAATTCTCGGCACGGCAGCCTCAACCGCACGGGCGATTGCGCCCTGAGCCTGCTTCACAGCGACTGCGGCGCGGGCCTGATCATCGATCAACGCGGCAACCAGCTCGTCCACCGGATAGGTATCGAGGTCGGTGTGATCCAGACTGGGCCGCTCGGTTGACAGCAGCTTCCTGGCCTTGCCCGGTACAGACTTCATTGGGTGCGCGTCACCTTGCTCAAATGTTTCGGGTGATCCGGATCGAGGCCGCGAGCGCGCGCCAGGGCCTCCACCATCGGATAGAAGCTCTGGATCATCGACACCGTGTCGAGCGCCTCATGCGCAGCAGCAACTGTGGGCAACGATGGCACCGCAGGCACACCGAAATCGCCGGCGACGACGCATTGAACCTTGGCACCGCGATCGTGCAGCTCGCTGGCAAGCTCATGCAAGCCGCGCTGCTCGACTCCCCGTGGCGCCAGCACCAGCACCGGATAGCCGGCGTTGACCAGTGCCATCGGGCCGTGCCGCACTTCAGCCGAGGAGAACGCCTCGGCCTGAATGCCGCACACCTCCTTGAATTTGAGCGCCATCTCGCCGGCGATGGAAAGGCCTGCGCCTCGCCCGATCACGTAGAGCCGGTCAACGTTGCGTAGCGATGCAACTGCCGCCGACCAGTCGACCTGCAACCCCGCACGCAGAGTCTGCGGCAACGTCAGCATGGCTTGCTGCAGCACGTCGTCGCCCATCCACCCGGCGTGAAGACGCAGCCCGGCCACCAGTTGCGCGATGAAGCTTTTCGTCGCGGCAACGCTGCGCTCAGCACCGGCACAGAGATCAACGACATTCGACACCGCCAGCGCGAGCGGTGACGCCGGGTCGTTGACCATCGCAGCCGTTACTGCACCACTGGCGCCGAGCGCAGTCATGGTCTGCACCAGATCCGGGCTCTGGCCTGACTGCGAAAAGGCGATGGCCGCGAGGCGATCACCACGCAACGGCGCGTGATGCAAAGTCACGATAGATGGCGGCAGTGAACTGGTCAGCAACCCACCACGCGCCAGCATCAGGTAAGCAAAATGACTCGCGGCGTGATCCGAACTGCCACGCGCCACCGTCACACAAGCAGCAACACCCGCGCCCGCCAGGCGCTGCGCCAGTGCATCGATGGTCGGCCCCGACTGCGTCAGCAGGCGGGCAACCACGTCCGGCGCTGACTGTGCTTCAGCCAGCATCAGCGATGTTGCCGAGGCTGGCTGCCTGTGATCAATCCCGGCCATGCACGCTCAAACCTTCGGCAATGACATCGCGTAGCTGCAAATCGCGGTCGAACACGACCATATCGGCAAATGCACCGGCGACCAGCCTGCCTCGTTGCGTGGCGCCGATGTAGTCAGCCGCGAGCGTGGACGTCCGCAGTGATGCTTCGGTCAGTGACAGACCCAATGCGTTGATCAGATTGCACAAGGCATCGTCCATCGTCAGCGTGGAGCCCGCCAGCGTGCCATCGGCAAGACGCACGCCCCCCATACAGCGGGTGACCAGCTGGCGGCCAAGCCGGTATTCACCATCAGGCATGCCGGCAGCCGCAGTGGAATCGGTGACGCAATACAGCCCCGCGATTGAACGCAGCGCCACGCGGATGGCTCCGGGATGCACGTGCAGCAGATCGGGGATCACTTCGGCGTGGCTGGCGTGCGCCAGTGCCGCGCCCACCATACCGGGTTGCCGGTGATGCAGCCCGCTCATGGCGTTGTAGAGATGGGTAAAGCCAGTCGCACCGGCATCCAGCGCGGCTTTAGCGGCCTCGTAGCTGGCGCCGGAATGGCCAAGCTGGACGCGGAAACCGGCCTGAACGAGCGCCGAAATGCTCGAATCCTCACCACCCGCCGCTGCCTCTGGCGCTACCGAGATCAGTGTGATCGGCGCTACCGCATGCAGCGCCTTGACCTCTGCCAGCGATATCGGTCGTGTGAAATCGGGCTGCGCGCCAAGCTTGCCGGCGCCAATGAAGGGGCCTTCAAGATGCACGCCATGAATGTGGGCGGCAGCGGCTTCACAACTCGTGGCAACACGCGCGGCGGCAACGCCAGCAAAGGCAACGCGCAAGTCATCGGCAGGTGCTGTCATTGTCGTTGCCAGCATGGTCGTAGTGCCATGCTGTACGTGGACTTGTGCAACCTTCAGTGCCGCATCGTCGCCATCCATCACGTCAGCCCCACCGCCGCCATGAACATGCAGGTCCACAAAGCCGGGCAACACGATTGGCAACGAGCTGTCGCGAACCGCCACCTCTGCAACCGGTTCGCCCACGACGGAAGCAAGCAGACGCCCGTCGATACCGATCCGCCCACGAATGAATCCGCGCGGGGTCAGGATATGACCATCAAGCGCTTTCATGAACCGTTTTTATCATCGTTGTCGATGCGCAATGATGCCGGTTACACATCATTTCGGACTTTTGCCGCACACACGCCGGTTCGCCCTCTGACACAATCCGGTGACAGTGCCGCCCGGCAGGCAACGCCTGCGCACAGAGGGTGCGCGTTCCCAGCTCACTCTTGACCGTATGACGCTCACCTATCTCTGGACCGGATTCTTCCTCGTTGGCTTCGCTGCCGCATTGGTGCAGTGGCTCGCATTTGGCGACGCCACCGTATTCAAGCGGATGGTCGATGGCACCTTCGAGTCCGCGAAGGTAGGCGTGATGGACATTGCACTGCCGCTGGCGGGTGTGATGACACTCTGGCTCGGCATCCTCAACGTGGGTGAGAAAGCTGGCGCGATCGCCTTCGTTTCGAAACTGATTGCGCCGTTCTTCTCCCGCATCTTTCCGCAAGTGCCGAAGGATCATCCCGCTACCGGGCACATGGTGATGAACTTTTCGGCGAATTTTCTTGGCCTCGACAACGCGGCCACGCCGTTCGGTCTGAAAGCGATGGAATCGCTGCAAAGCATCAATCCTAAGCCGGATGAAGCGAGCGATGCCCAGATCATGTTCATGGTGCTGCACGCATCCGGGCTCACGCTGATTCCGCTCTCCATCATGGCGCAGCGAGCCGTGCTGGGTGCACGCGACCCCGCGGACATCTTCATCCCGTGCATGATCGCCACCTTTGTCGCCACTGTTGTCGGTCTGGTAGCCGTCGCGATCCGTCAACGCATCAACCTGTTTGACCGCGTGATCGTCGCGTGGCTCGGTGGCCTCACGGCGCTGATCGCCGGGATGGTCTGGTATCTGAGCCAGTACCTGAGCAAAGAGCAGATTACCCAAGTGTCGCAACTGGTCAGCAACCTGCTGCTGCTGTCGATCATTGTGGCTTTCCTGATCGGCGGACTGCGACGCAAGATCAACGTCTACGAGGCATTCATCGAGGGTGCGAAAGGTGGCATCCAGACCTCGCTGACCATCATCCCGTATCTGGTCGGCATGCTGGTCGCGATCAGCGTGCTGCGCCATTCCGGCGTGCTGGAGTTCATCGTCAGGGGCTTCACGTGGTTCTTTACGGCGCTGGGCCTCAACACCGACTTCACACCGGCACTACCGACAGCGCTGATGAAGCCGGTCAGCGGCAGCGGCGCCCGCGCAATGATGATCGACGCCATGAAAACCTACGGCGTTGACTCGTTCGTCGGTCGCCTGGCCTGCATCTTCCAGGGCTCGGCGGACACCACGTTCTACATCGTGGCGCTGTATTTCGGCTCCGTAAAGATCGCGAAAATCCGCTACGCCATCGGCTACGGCCTGCTCGCCGAGTTTTCCGGTGTGGTGGCGGCAGTTGCCATCGCCTACCTGTTCTTTCACTGATTCGTTCAGATGCTGCGCAGCACGGGTCGCCACCGCAAAGCTTCCGCCATTGTGGTTTTGCTCGCGGCCTGTGTCGCCGCACCGCAGGCCGTTTCGATGGAAGTCATTCGCCTGGGCGACACACTGGTTCTCTCCGGCGAGATCGTGCGGCGTGACCTCGACGCCGTGCAGGCCGAGTTCAACAGGACGCCCATGATCACCCATGTCGTGCTGCGCAATTCGATGGGGGGCAACAGCTGGACGGGTTATCGGCTCGGTGAGCTGTTCCGCGAGAAGGGCGTGACCACGGTGGTGTCTGGCCACTGCGTATCAGCGTGCTCGCGCCTTTTCCTGGGCGGCAGGCAGCGGCTGTTTTCCGACGATTTTCCAGCCAGCCTGACCTATGTGGGTTTTCACGGCCACTATGACTTTGGCAAGCTGAACAACGCGGCAGTGGAGAAAAACGACCTGCTGCAATGGACGTTGAAATTCACCGACGGCAAGGCCGATCCGGCATTGGTGAAGCGCTGGATCAGCATTGAGCGCCGCGCCGGCGATGTGCGCTTTTATCCGCCAGCAGTTGCGTCGCGTTTCGGGCAGGCGACCATGCTCTGCCTCGGCACCGAGTCGGCCCGGCCGCAGCAATGCGAGAAGATCGCCACCAGCGCGCTGGCGCAAGGGGTTGTGACGTCGCAGGTGATCTGGTCGAGTCCGGACAGTGGAAACCTGCCCTATGGCTGGCGCCGCGAAAAGTTCCCGACCACCGCGTACGCCACGCTGGAACAAATCGACAAGCTGCCAGTGCGCAACCCGCTGGCCAAGCGCGATTTCGGGCAGTTTCGCCTGGCGGCGCTGCCCCGCGCTTTCGCCGTCTCGGCCAACGGTGCGCATTGGGCCTGGAGCGCCAACGATCCAAACTCGATTGATGTCGCGCTGGCCCGCTGCAAGGCCCGGGGTGGTGGGCAGACCACGGGCCCCCGATGCGTGCTGTACGCCGTAGACGAGCGCGTCGTCTACCCCGGCACAGCATCGCGCTGAGCGCCATGCCGAAGTCGCATGAACGCCAGAGTGCATCCGGTACGTGCGGCCGGGCCTCCTAAAATTGGTGCATGAAAAAAACTCGCGTCCTCGTCCTTGCCGGTGGCCAATCCGGTGAACATGAAGTGTCCATCAACAGTGCGCGCAGCGTGCTGTCCGCGCTCCCGAAGGATCGCTTTGATGTGACCAGCGTGGTGATCTCCCGTGAGGGCCGCTGGCTGCCGGCGCCCGACTCAGCGCGGGCGCTGGAGCGCGGCAGCGCGCCCAGCGGTGGCGAGCTTGTGCTGCATCAGGCCAGCGCGGCCGAGGGTTACGACGTAGTGTTCCCGATCCTGCACGGCCCCAACGGAGAGGACGGCACGGTGCAAGGCATGCTCAAGCTCGCTGGCATTCCGTGCGTGGGCTCTGGCGTGCTGGGCAGCGCCGTCTGCATGGACAAGGTGATGGCGAAGGCCGTTCTCGCCTCACACGGCATCCCGCAGGTGGCGTATCAGCTCGTCACGCGTGCCGAGTTCGCCAGTACGCCGGAGGATGCCGTCGCGCGCATTGTGTCGCTTGGCTTCCCGGTATTCGTCAAGCCAGCGAATCTGGGCTCCAGCGTTGGCATCTCGAAGGCGAAGAACGAGACCGAGCTGCGCACCGCACTGCGATTGGCATTCGAGCTGGATCGTCGTGTGATTGTTGAGGCCGCGACCTCCGAGAAACCGCGCGAAATCGAGGTGGGTATCCTCGGCAACGACGATCCGAAGGCAAGCCCGGTAGGCGAGCTGACCTTCGACAGCGAGTTCTACGACTACGAAACCAAATACACGGCCGGCAAGGCTGAAATGCATATCCCGGCCAAGATTCCGGCGGCAATTTCGGACCGCGCCCGCGCGCTGGCGATCGAGGCCTTCCGCGCGCTCGATTGCGCGGGCCTTGCGCGGGTGGACTTCTTCTATCTCGACAGCACGGGCGAGTTGTTCCTCAATGAGGTGAACACCATGCCCGGTTTTACCAAGACCTCGATGTACCCCGAGCTCTGGCGCGCCGGCGGTGTGAAATACGGCGACCTCGTCTCAAGACTGGTTGAGTTGGCGCTGGAGCGGCGCTAGGACGGCGCAAGAATCCCGCGTCCGAGCGACGTCGGGAACCAGGCCCACGAAGCCCTGAGGAAGTTGAAACTGGCGTTCACGCGCCTGGCGTGAAAGCGAGTCTGCCGCCTACTTCTTCGCGTTGTACTCCTGCACCGTCGTCCACGCGACTGACTGCAGGAATTTCGCCGTCGCCACATCGAGCCCGGCGGTGTAGCTGTTGCCTTCCGGGTTGGTTTTGTAAAGCGAAGCGAGCACTGTGCAGGCGGCGAGATAGGTGCCCGCGAGACTCGGGTGCCGCTTGTCTGCGACGTAGAGGTTCAGATCGGGCCGCGCCTTGACGGACGCCGCAAACGCGAGGCCTGCGGGCACCACGAGCGCGTTGTGCAGGCGCCCGGCCTTGGTGTACTCCGCGGCGAGCTGTTCCGTCATCTCCGGTTTGTCCTGATAGGCCCAGGACATGAAGAACGCCGGGCGTGCCCCATTCTTGCGGGCAATTTCGCTGTTCTTCTGCGCATAGTCATAAAAGAACTTCTGCAACTGCGGGTGGATCGGGCACTGGCTGCAATCCATCATCAACACCACGTCGAACGGCTTGGTGAAGGTGTTGAAGACGACATTGTTGTTGCGGTCGAACGAATAGGAACCCACGCCGCCCGGCTTGAAGTGCGATTCGAGATCGTGCCAGTTGATGCCGGAGCCGCTGATGGTTGCGGACACCGCACGATGGCCGGACTTGTCGCCGGTCGTCGCGCCCTGAATCAACTGCCCGACATGGCCGTGCATGCTGTTGTTGTAGTAGAAGAAGCTGTTGCCGACCCAGAGTACGGCCTTGGTCTGCTCCGGCCCGCTCGCGGTGGCGCCAGTGGGCGTAACGGACTGGGTCGAAGCGCAGGCGCCGAGCAGAAGCGCGGCGCCGGCAAGCAGCAACGCGCTGAAAGTTCTGAAGCTGATGGTCGTGATGGCTTGCATGGTTTGCTCCCCTGCCAGATGTCAATGCAAGGGTTTTAGAGCATCGCAGCGCAACTTGGCCGATTTTGTTCCGGCAGCGGCGTCGAATCTGCGCAACTAGCCTAGCCCGAGTGCCATCCAGACCCGCCTTGCCAGCGGATAGAGCACCCGGTGCGCGACCGCCGAAATGACCGCAGTCACAGACGCGACCAGCGCCGGAAGGATGGCGCCGAAAGTGAACGTCATGCCAAGCACGAAACCCAGCACGCACTCGGCACGATAGACACGAAACACCAGTGCCAGCAGCAGCATGCCGAAGAACAAAATGGAGGTCACATCCTGGTAGCCCAGCGAGAACGTCGCAGCAAGCGACGCACCGAACAGCAGTTCCGCGAAAAATCCGACGAACACGCCGCGTGCCAGTCCTGCGGCTTCAGCCTGGCCACCCGGCGCGTTGATCGTTGCTGCAGCAGCAGTCGCTATGGATCGTCGCAAGGCGATGCCGCCCAGAAACCAGCTGATTGCGGGCAACAGCAGCAGTCCCCATCCATTGGAGACCGCGGGCATATCGGCGCGATTGAGGAAGTGATGGCTGGCGATACCGCCGTGAAAGTGCTCCCACGCAAGGTGGCCGATCTCGGCCAGAAGGACTGCCACGGTAAGGTAGATGCGAATTCGCTTCGCCTGCTGTTCGTTCATTCGGACTGACCTCGCATGCTTGTGCACCAATGGTCGTCACGAGTCGCCGACCGCCGCGACGGATTGTGTCGCACCACCACCAGGTTGCAGGCACTGACGCGACCAGTCGCAGAAACGCGGAGGCCGGTAGCGGGTAGGACAGCGGCTAGCATCGCTTCATCACCATTCAGAACGCGAAATATGCAGCCTCAAGCCATAAATGAAGCCGCCGAACTGATCGCCGCACATTTCGCCAGCGGCTCGCGCCGGGACGAATTGCCGGCCGCATGCCGTCCGGCCTCACGCGCCGAGGGCTATGCAGTACAGGCTGAAGTCGTGCGCCAGCTCGGGCAACGGCCTGTCGGCTGGAAGATCGCGGCGACCAGTATGGCCGGGCAGAAGCACATCAACGTCGACGGTCCACTGGCCGGTCGCCTGCTGGTCAATCGCATATTTGCGGCGGGCAGCGAAGCCGCCAATTCAATTGACCTGCGTGGCAATCTGCTGCGGGTTGCCGAGGCCGAGTTCGCGTTTCGCATGGCTCGCACGTTGCCCCCGCAAGCAAACGGGCAGCAGTATGTCGTGGACGAGGTCATGGCGGCCGTTGACAGCCTGCATCTCGCGATCGAGGTGCCAGACACCCGGTTCAACGACTTCGTCAAAGTCGGTGCGCCAACACTGATTGCCGACCTCGCCTGCGCATCCTGGTGGGTCGTCGGCAGCGCCGTGACCATTGATTGGCGCAGCATCGACCTCGCGGCGCACCGCGTGACCGCCAGCAACGCCGGACGGACCGTTGCCGAAGGCATCGGCGCCAACGTGTTCGGCGATCCGCGCATCGCCCTTACCTGGCTGGCCAATGAGCTTTGCACCTATGGCAATGGCTTGCAGGCCGGTGACTTCATCACTACCGGCACCTGCGTGGTGCCGGTGCCCTGCGCGCCCGGTGACGCACTGACGATGGACTTCGGGGCGCTAGGCACAATTGCCGTCACGTTCCCATGAAGACGCTGGTGGCGTCTACTTTCTTGTCGCGGCAGCGTCTTCGCGGTTCTTTGCTGCGTCGTCACGCATTTTCTTCAACTGCGCCAGCCAGTCAGTCCAGTCCATCGGTCCGGTCTCGAATCGCTTGCGCAGATTGATGAGTACGTTGCCCCACGCACGGTCGAAATACGCATAGGCCTTGTCCCACTCGCCGCCATCGCCCCAGCCCGTGTGATGAATCGACACCCGGGTGGACTTGTCATCGACCGGGGTCAGCCGCACGACGACAAAGGTCCGCTGCTGACGTGCCTCCGGCAGGCTGGGCGGAGCGTTCCAGTCGAACGAGAGCATCTTCCTCGGTTGCAACGCCAGAAAGCGCATATCGTCGGCGCCCTTCATGCCTGGTTCGGCGAGCGGGTTGATGTGGATCTGAAAGGCGCCGCCAACGCGCGGGTCAACGACCGCGTCGGGAGCAAAGAAGCTGATGATCCCCTCGCGCGTTGTCCACGCCATCCACGCTGCATCGACGTTGGCGGGCACCACAATCTCCTTGTCGATGGCGCGCTCAGTGGCGCTGGCGGATGGCAGCAAGGCGATTTGCAGCAACGCCACGAGGGCGACACAAATCAGATATAAAAATTTTTGCATCCAGTTCTCCGTTGTTGCGCCGCCCGGATCGACCGCGCATGGCCGGCGCGAAGCGTAGCGCATTCGCGTGCATGCGGAAATGTCGGCGTCGCGCACGGTGTCAATCCGACATCACCACCCGATTGCGCCCTGCTGCCTTGGCCGCATACAGCCGGCGATCAGCGGCGGCTAACAAGGCATCGGCGCAATCGCCTGCGTTCGTTTGACTGGAAGCCCCGACGAGCGCTTCGGCGCTGCAGGCGATTCCTGCGCTTACGGTCACCACCAGGCGCTCGGCAATCTGCGGCCACGGCACGCGATCGAGGTCCTTCTGCACTTTGACGGCGACCGCCCGTGCCTGTTCCACCGATGCGGCTACCAGCAACAGCGCGAACTCTTCACCGCCAATACGGGCCGCCAGATCGTCGGTGCGGCGTTCGCTGCGAAGAATGGCGGCGAAGCGCTTCAGCACGGCGTCCCCGATGGCATGGCCATGCGTGTCGTTGATCTGCTTGAAGTGATCGAGATCGAACAGCACCACGGCAAACGGATGGCCGGTTTTCGCAGCCTCTGCAAGCGCTGCCAGCTTGCGGTCAAACGCCCGACGGTTGGCCAGTGCCGTGAGCCCGTCTTCACTGGCCAGTCGTGTCCACTGTTCCGCCAGCCGGTTCACTTCGTCGCGCCGTTCCTGCCGCCCCGCAGCGGAATGCGCCGCATCATCACGCAGGCGACGTTCTGCAGCCCGTGTCTGCTTCAGTGCATCGAGCGCGGCGGCGGTGTCGCCGACTGACTCGTAGGCGGCAGCCAGCTCCTCGCACGCACCGGCGAGATCGCGTGGATTGCCCTCCTTCAGCTTGTCGATGGCACTGCGAAACGCCGCAATCGCCTCCTGCGGACGACCGAGCGCCTGATAAGCGGCGCCGAGATGGCTCTCCGACACCGCGCCGTGGCCGCGCAGACCGAGGCGGTATTCCTCATCGCGCGCCCTCGCGAGGATTTGCAGGGCCAGTTCGTTATCTCCGGCAAGGCGGGCGGCAATGCCGGCGTTGCCTAGTGCCATCGCCCGCAGTCGCAGCAGGTTGCGCGCTTCAACGTCCTCGACAAAGGCGAGCCAGTCGGCGAGCAGTCCGCGATAGGTGTCGAGCTTTTCGGTCTCCGGCCGGCGATCGGTGCTGCTCAGCCGGGAGCGGGCGTTGATCAGCGAGTAGCGGGCGTGGAACAGGCGCTCCGGGGTCCGCGCATGCTGTTCGAGTTGCTGCACCACCCGCTCAAGAATCGGGATTGCCTGTTGATGGCGGCCGAGGATGGAGTAGGAAATCGCGAGCGTCCGCGATGACCGTGCCAGCAATTCCTGATCCTGATGAGTGGTCGCGATGTCTTCACACTCTGCCGCGAGATCGATGGCGCGGTCGTGCTCCTCCAGCGCCTGCAGTGCAAATGACAGCGCCAGATTGGCCTCGGCAACGAGCAGCGGCCTGCCCATCGGCAGCGCCAATTCGCGTGCTGCCGTTGCTACCCGCAGCGCATCGAGTGGCTGCCCTAGGGTCACCAGCGCGTTGCACTTCATGCACAGCAGGATCGGGCGTTCCTCGTCATCACAGCCTCGCAGCGCCTCTTCCGCATCGCGCAACGCGTCCTGCAACCGCCCAGTCTCAAGCATTACGCCAATGGCGAGGGCACGCGACGTATGCTCCGAGGCCGCAGCGGCGGAGGAAACAGGAGAAGCAACCATGTTGCAAGCGTAGACGAAGCCCGCGTCCCGAGGGGCTGCACAGCGGCGGCCGGCATCGCGTCGAGCTCGTTGGCAGCGGGAATGCAACGCAGTGCACGTAACATCGCGGCATCGATTCAGGAGCAGCATCATGGCGCATTCGACGGCGACTCAATTCTTGCGATCCAGCAGCCTGGCCGCCCTGGTCACCATGGCGCTGGTCGCCGGCTGCATGTCGCTGCGACCACTGGAGCCCGGTGCAAGCACGGCGGACGTGCGCGCCGCATGGGGAGCGCCGACGACGCAAGTGCGGCTGCCCGCCGGGTCTGGTGGCGGCGAGCGCTGGGCGTACAGCAGTGCACCGGAAGGCCGCACGGTGCAAATCCTGAGCTTTGACGAGACTGGCAAGCTGGTCAGCAACGTTCAGGGGCTGACACCGCAGCGGGTTGCCCAAGTGGTCATCGGTCAGACGCAGGACGAAGTGGAAGCACTGATCGGACCATCGTACTGGTCGCTGCGCTATCCGTTCCGGCCCGAGGAACTGGTACACGTTTACCGCTTCATGGACGGCACCTTTCCAACCTGCTTCTACGTTGGCTATGGCAACGACGGCCGCGTCAGCAGCACCGGCAGCCGGGAGGAAGACAAGGGTGTGCGAATCATGCGGCCGTGCTGACTGGAAGCAGCAGCCGCGCTGGCGGATCAGCTTTTCAGCAAGAATCGCATTTCAATTCGGCGTGAGTGGATATATCGATGCAAGTCGACTTTTTGCTCAATAGCCCTATTCGCCCTTATTGGATAAGACTTTCCACGTAAAGCTGTATTGCCAACGATTGCCGTGCGCTTTGCCGACACTGCCCCAAAAGAAAAACGCGTCCACAAGTAAAACGGGATGGGTGGCGTAGAAACAACGACTCCACTGGCGAGTCGGCCGCCCGGCTCCATCACCAACAAGCTCCAGACAGGCATGCAGAAAGACGAAGTACAAAAGCAAGGCGGCCGTTCAACCTCGTGGCTCTGGCTGAAGCGGATTTCGATTGTCGTCGGGGTCGTGACCACTGGAGCGGTCGCACTCGGCCTTCACACCTGGTTCGCCAGGCCGCTGTCGGTCAACTGGTTCTACACACGGGTTTTTGTGCAGTTCGCGCTGGACAACCCGGAGTTCCTCACCGCGCTGCGCATTTTCGAGCCGCTCGGAATCCGTGGTCACAACGCAAAGCTGGCTGACGCCTCGCAAGCCCACGAGGACCAGACTTTCGCCTGGTTGCGTGATACCCAGGCGACGTTGCGCCGCTATGACCACAGCGCCTTCACCGGGCAGGACCGGCTCTCCTACGACATCTTTGCCTACTACGTTGACGACAGGGTGCGCGCAGAGCGCTGGCGCCATCACGGGTGGCCGGTCAACCAGATGGTCGGGGTACACACTTCGTTGCCCAACCTGATGACGCAGCAGCAGCAGATCAACGACGCCACCGACGCCGAGCACTACATTGCACGGCTCAATGAATTCCCGCGCCGCTTTGCCGAGGTCATCGCCGACCTGAAAATTCGCGAGTCCAAGGGCATCCTGCCGCCGAAGTTCGCCGTCGCCAAGGCATTGGACCAGATCCGCGATTTCACCGCCGCTGGCGCGAGCAACAATCTGCTGGTCTCCAGTTTGCGCGACAAGCTCGGCAAGATGCCGGCTGATCGCGTCGATGCAACGCAACGCGCTGCCCTGCTCGCGCGCGCCGAGGCAGCCGTGGCGGCCAATGTGGTGCCTGCATACGCGAGTCTTGCAGCCTACTTTGAAACGCTACGTGGCAAACCGCTCCACAACGATGGCGCGTGGGTGCTGCCAGACGGCGCGGCGTACTACCAGTACCGAATCGAGAGCAACACGACGACCACGATGACGGCGCAGCAGATTCATGCGCTGGGTCTGAAGGAGGTGGCACGCGTCGGCACCGAGATGGACGCGATACTGGCACAAGCGGGCTATGCCCAGGCCACACGTGCCGAGCGCATCGCGGCGCTCGCGAAGTCCCCGTCGCAGCGCTATGCCGACAGTGCCGAAGGTCGCGCACAAATTCTCAAGGATTATCAGGCGATCATCGACGAAATCACCGCGGGGCTCGATGGCAGCTTCAAGACCAAACCCCACGCCCGTGTCGAAGTCAAGCGCATGCCGGAATTCACCGAGGCAGGCACGCCGGGAGCGTACTACAGTTCGCCGCCGATGGATGGTTCTGCACCGGGCACGTTCTACGCCAATCTGCGCGACGTCGCCGAAACACCGCGCTACGTGATGCGCACGCTGGCGTATCACGAAGCGGTGCCCGGCCACCATCTGCAGACGGCCATCGCGCAAGAGCTCACTGGATTGCCGATCTTCCGCTCCCTTCTGCCATTCACCGCCTACGACGAGGGCTGGGCGCTTTACGCGGAGCATCTGGCCTGGGAGATGGGCTACCAGAAGGATCCGCTCAACAATCTCGGTCGCCTGCGCGACGAGATGCTGCGCTGCGTGCGCCTGGTCGTCGATACCGGCCTGCACAGCGAACGCTGGACGCGCGAGCAGGCGATCGCCTACATGATGCGCGAGACCGGCATGGGCGAAGCCGAGACGGTGACCGAAATCGAGCGCTATATCGTCGACCCCGGTCAGGCGCTGGCCTACAAGGTGGGCATGCTGAAGATCCTCGAACTGCGCGAGCGGGCGCGCAGCGCGCTCGGCAGCCGCTTCGACATCCGTGAATTTCACGATCAGGTGCTGCTCAACGGTGCCCTGCCCCTCGCGGTGCTGGAGCGCGTGGTCGACGACTACATCGCCAATCGGCGCAAAGCCGGCTAGAGCCGGTCATCCGGCAGCGCCAGTGCCCGATCTGCGAGAAAATACGCGCTTAGCCCGGTTGTACCGCTGTATCTGCCCGCCATGAGTTTCCCTGCCCACCACCTCGAACTGCTCTCCCCCGCCCGTGACGCCGATATCGGCCGCGAAGCGGTGCTGCACGGCGCCGACGCGGTGTACATCGGTGGCCCTTCGTTCGGTGCCCGCAACAAGGCGGAAAATACGGTAGCCGACATTGCTGGTCTGGTTGAATTTGCGCATCGCTACGGCGCACGCATCTTCGCCACCGTCAACACCATCCTGCACGACAGTGAGCTGGAGGTCGCACGCAAGCTCATTCACCAGCTCTACGACGCCGGCGTCGATGCCCTGATCGTGCAGGACATGGGCATCCTCGAACTCGACATTCCGCCAATCGCGCTGCATGCCTCGACGCAGTGTGACATCCGCACCGTCGAAAAGGCGAAATTCCTCGGTGAAGTGGGCTTTTCGCAACTGGTGCTGGCGCGTGAACTCACCATCCCGCAGATTCGCGAGATGCGCGCGGCTGTCAACCCGGATGTACCGCTCGAATACTTTATTCACGGCGCGCTGTGCGTAGCGTTCTCGGGCAATTGCTACATCAGCGAGGCGCATACCGGGCGCAGCGCCAATCGTGGTGGCTGCTCGCAGGAGTGCCGCCGGCCCTACACGCTGGAAGACGCACAGGGCCGTGTCGTCGCCTTCGACAAGCATCTGCTGTCGATGAAGGACAACAACCAGAGCGCCAACCTGCGCGCGCTGATCGACGCCGGCATCCGCAGCTTCAAGATCGAGGGCCGCTACAAGGACATGGGCTACGTGAAGAACGTCACCGCCCACTACCGCCAGCTGCTCGACGAGATTCTGGAAGAACGGCCCGAACTTGCACGGGCCTCACATGGTCGCTGCCGCTACACCTTCACGCCTGATCCCGACAAGACCTTCAACCGCCAGAGCACCGACTACTTTGCGACCGGACGCAAGACGGACATCGGCGCCTTCGATGCCCCCATTCACGTCGGGCTGCCGCTCGGCACCGTGACTCGGGTGGCGGCGGAGTGGTTCGAGGTGGACGCACATGACACGCTGGCCAACGGCGACGGCATCACCTGGATGCACAAGCGCGAGGTGAAAGGCGCGCAGGTGAATGTCGCGCGGCAGATGGGCGAAGTCTGGCGAGTCACCCCCAATCAGCCAGTTCGCGAGCTTGAGGCTGCGGGACTGAAACCCGGCGTCGCGCTGAGCCGCAATCGCGATCACGCCTGGGAGCTGGCGTTGACGCGCAAGTCCGCCGAGCGACGCATCGACGTGAGCCTGCGCTTCACCGAGACCGCCGACGGCTTCGCGTTGCAGGTCACCGACGAAACGGGTGCCTGTGGAACGGCGACCGTCACCTTGCCGCATGACCCGGCACAGAGCCCGGACCGCGCCGAGGCAAGTCTGCGCGATAACCTCGCCAAGCTGGGCAACACGATCTTCAGCGCCACCGAAGTGGAAATCGCGTGGTCGCAGCCCTGGTTCGTCCCCGCCTCTGCCGCCAACGCATTGCGGCGAGATGCCGTCGCCGCGCTGGAGGTGGACCGAGCCGCGCGCTTCGTCAAGTGGTCGCGGCGAGCAGCGGCTGAACCGCCGGCGCCTTACCCCGGCGAATCGCTGAGTTACCTTGCCAATGTTTACAACCAGGCGGCGCGCGATTTTTATGCGAAGCACGGCGTCAGCATGATCGACGCAGCGTACGAAGCGCATCAGGAGGCCGGCGAAGTGCCGCTGATGGTGACCAAGCACTGCCTGCGGTTCTCATTCAACCTGTGCCCGAAGCAGGCGAAAGGCGTGCAGGGCGTACAGGGCCAGGTGCGCGCGGAGCCGATGACATTGATCAGTGGTGGCGACCGCCTGACCCTCAAGTTCGACTGCAAGCCCTGCGAGATGCATGTGATGGGCAAGGCCCGTTCGCACATCCTGCGCGCGCCCCCGCCGTCCAGCGTTGCAATCCCGGCATCGCCTTTGAAGTTCTACGCCAAGCGACCGGTCGACACAATCACGTCGTAGCGGATTTGGGCACGCGCCAATCGGACTAGCTTCGGGTATGTCGTCCAGCGGCCATGCGGCAAGCCAGGTCGAACGCATTTTTCATCGCGCCAACGTTGGCAATGCCACGCCCTGCGATGTCGTAGGCGGTGCCGTGGGCAGGGGTGGTCACCGGGATCGGCAGCCCGCCCTGCACAGTGACGCCGCGCTCAAAGCCCATCAGCTTCATCGCGATCTGCCCCTGATCGTGATACATCGTCACGATGCCGTCGTACTGACCATTTTTGGCGCGCACGAAGATCGTATCTGCGGGAAACGGGCCGTCAACCGCACAGCCGCGTGAACGGGCCAGCGCAATGCCGGGCTCAATGACCGTGCTTTCCTCATTGCCATAGTTGCCGTTGTCGCCGTTATGCGGATTAAGCCCGCACACCGCCACCCGTGGCTCCGTCTTGCCAGCGGCAAGCAGCGAATCGGTGATCAGTTTCGCTGCGTCGGCCACGCCTTCCGGGGTCAACAGGCCACTCACGTCCCTGAGCGCCACATGAGAGGTGACGCGGGAGGTCCACAGCGTGTCAAGCACATTCAGCTCGCCGGTGTAGCTGTGGCACCCCAGCAGATCCTCGAACCAGCGTAGCTCGTCCTGCTGCTGCATGCCGCCAGCACGCAGGGCGCCCTTGTTCAATGGCGCGAAGCACAGCGCGTCCGTCGCGCCCTGCTGCGTCAGCCGCGCACCGAGCGTGAGCATGTCGAGCATGAACTTGCCGTTGTCTGCTTTCGCCTGCCCGCGCTCAAAGCCGTCGGCGTTGAGCCCCGGCCAATCCACCAGCACGGGCGACGGCAGGTCCCGACTGCCAATGTCGCTGAGCGCCACGATTGGCAAATCGCGGTGAACGCCCGTCTCGTGCATGGCGCCTGCCAACACGGCGCGACTGCCGATCACGTAGACATTGGCCTGACCGGCAGACTCGTCGGCCAGCAGCTTGACCACCAACTCCGGCCCAACGCCCGCCGGATCGCCGATGACCAGTGCAATATTCGGTTTCATCGTTGCTTCACGCACCGGTCAATCGAGCTTGACGTTGGCATCGCGGATCAACTTACCGAAGCGGTCATATTCGCTGCGATTCAGTGCCGCGAACTGCTCTACGCTCATGCCACCGGGCTCACCGCCGAGGCCCTTGAGTCGGGTTTGCACTTCCGGCAGCTTGAGCACTTGCTGCGTCACCTCGACCAAGCGCGCCACCACATCACGCGGTGTTCCGCCAGTCACGTAGAGTCCGTACCAGGTCGTCATCTCGGCAGCCGGATAGCCCAGCTCGGTCATGGTCGGGACGTCCGGCAACTCAGCCGAGCGGCGCGGCGATGTCACCGCCAGCGGCTTCAGCTTGCCGCTCTTGATGTGTCCCATGGCAGACGAAGTGGTATCGAGCATGATTTGCACGCTGCCGGCGATCAGATCCAGATGCGCCTGCGCACTTCCCTTGTAAGGCACGTGTGACATCTGGGTAGCGGTCGCCAGCTTGAACGCCTCGCCGGCCAGATGCTGCGTGCTGCCGACGCCGCTGGATGCATAGCTGAAGCCGGTTGGCTTCGCCTTCATCATCGCGACCAGTTCCTTCACGTCCTTCGCCCCGACCTGCGGATTGATGACCAGCACATTCGGCACCGTGACGATCAAGGCAATCGGGGCCAGGTCCTTGATCGGGTCGAAGGCAAGCTTGATCAGATGCGGTGCAATGGCCTGTCCGGTATTGGTGGCCACCAGCAGCGTGTGGCCATCGGCTGGGGCTTTGGCAGTGAGGTCAGCCGCTATGGTGTTGGAGGCACCAGGCCGGTTCTCAACAACGAACGGCTGCTTCAGTTCGGCACCAAACTTCTCGGCCAGCATGCGCGCGATGATGTCGGTACCGCCACCCGGCGATGCGCCCACCATGATCTTGACTGGCTTGTTCGGATACGCCTGCGCGTTCGCAGCCGTCGTCCCGACCAGCATCGCCGCCGGCACCAGCGACACCAGCCATGTCGCGCAAATCCGCGTCATCATTCCCTGCGAATTACGCATTTCTTCCTCCGTTGATTTTCCCGATTCCATTCAGGGCTTTGCTGCAGCCGGAGCGACCGCTGCCCCCTGAATGCCGTGCCGCACGAGTGAGGCAGCAACAAAGCCGCTTGCCTTCATCTCTTCGACGAACGCCTTCAGATAGTCACCCGCCACCGCCCGCGGTCGCGGCGTACCCATGGCTTGGTTGATCGCCATGAAACGCCCCGGCAGTAAACGCAGGCCCGGGATGCGTGCGGCATCCATCTGCAACTGCTGCTTGACGCCGGCAGCGACGTCCAGTTTTTGTGCGATGAAGGTGTCTGTCACCGCCTGCGACGTCGTCGCGTGAACGATCTTCGCGTTCTTCAGCTCGCGCGAAAGATAAAGGTCGTAGGCGCTGCCCTTCGCCGCCGCCACGCGAGTCCCGTCGCGGTCCACCTCCTCGTTCGCGCGCAACGGTGAGCCTTCGCGCACCAGATAAGCGCCCTCGATCACCACATACGGCGCGGTGTAGACCGTGGTGACGGCACGTTCCGGGTCAATCGCCACGAAGGCGATCGCCACCTCGTTGGCGCTGACCGCCTCCACTACCTTGCCAGCAGCGCTGAACTGCACCAGTTCCACCTTCACGCCCAGTCGGCGCGCCAGTTCACGGGCAAGGTCGACGGACACGCCGACCGGTTCGCCCGTCGCAGGATGCCGGTTGGCCAGAATCGGATTGCCGAAGTTGATCGCTGCGCGTAGCGTGCCGTCGGGTGCCAGCGCGCGGACAACCTCAGGCGGCGCCGGGCCGACGGTTGCGCTCATCGTCCCGCAACCCGCGAAAAGTGCCAGCAACGGCGCAGCCAGCAAGGCAACAAGCCGCGAACCGCCTGATTGCAAAACGGTGCCCGCGAGGGTTGCCGGGCGCGCATCAGAACTCAAGCTTGTCACCCGGATTGATCGGGAACATCTTGACCGTGGTGTTGCCTAGCGCCGCAGCAAACTCGGCCGTGGTGCCGCGCAGCACGGGCGTGGTGCCGTAGTGGATCGGAATGGCGTATTTCGGCTTGATCATGTCGCGGGTGGCAACCGCCGCATCGGCGGGGCTCATCACGAAGTGACCGCCAATCGGGATCATCACCAGATCGGGCTTGTAGTACTCGCCGATGAACTTCATGTCGCCGAACAGGCCGGTGTCGCCCATGTGCCAGATCTTGAAGCCATTCTCCATCTCGATGATGAAGCCCACCGGCTCGCCACCGGGGTGCGTTTCATCCTTGTTGGTCGCCGGGTTCTTCCAGTTCAACTCCGAGGAATGTTCGGCACGCGTCGCCGTGATCTTCACGCCGTTGGCACCGAACGGCATGATGGTGCCGCCCTTGCCGAAGCGGGGTGCCAGCTCGGCCGGCAGGATGCCCAGCGTGGCCACGGCGGCATTCATGCCCGCCGGACCGTACATCGGCACCTTGTGCTTTTCGGCGAGGGCCGGTGCATCGGCGAAATGATCGAAATGCCCGTGCGTCACCAGAATCAGATCGACCTTGCCGAGCGCGTCGAGGTCTTTGTAGGTCTGCGGTGTTTTTGGATTGGTGCGCAGCCACGGATCGATCACGATCACCTTGCCGCCGGGTGTCTTGATGCGGGTAGCGGCCTGGCCGAGCCAGAGGATCTCGGTCTTGCCGCTGGCGGCAGGGGCGGCGGGCGCAGCAGGCGCTTGCGCTGCTGCGAACTGCGGCAGCGCGCACAGCGCAACGCCGAGCGCGGCGGCGATCGCGCCGCGACGGGCCATATTGAACGGTTTCATGCGGACCTCCTTGGTAGTAACTCTGGATTGGACTGCGCAGCAGGGTCAAGCGTCAAGTGCGGCGAACCCGGGGCGACTCATTCGACTTTGCCGATGCGCTGCACCACCTCTGCCATCTTGCGCGCATCAGCGTCCCAGTACTGCCGGAACGCTGGCGCATCGAGATAGGCAAGCGGCGTCTGCAGCGTGACAAATGCCTGGCGGAAGGCGGGGTCGTCCTGCGCGTCGCGGGCCGCCTTGCGCAGCGCGGCGAGCACCGGTTCAGGCGTGCCTGCTGGCGCGAAGAGGCCCGACCACTGGGCATATTCGACCGCCGCACCGAGCTCGCGCAACGTAGGTACTTCCGGCAATGCCGGATGCCGTTCGCCACCCCAGTTCGCCAGCACCCGCAGCTTGCCCGCCTTGACGTGCTGCACCACGGTGGACGGCCCCGACGCCACCGCATCGAGCGTGCCGCCCAGCAGTGCAGTCACGGCGGGCGCAGCGCCGGTGAAGGGCACGTGCGTCATGCTGATCCCGGCGCTGGCGGTCAGCATTTCCATCGGCACATGCATGGTGCCGTAGTTGCCGGAAGAACCGTAGTTGAGCTTTTTCGGGTTGGCCTTTGCGTAGGCGACAAATTCTGCGAAGCTCTTCCACGGCGAATCCGCACGCACCGCAAGCACGACAGGGTCAGCCGTAAAGCGCGCTACCGGCAGCAACTGGTCGAGCTGGAACATCGGCGCCCGACCCAGCACACGGTCGGCTTCCGGAATCACCGAGATGGACGACAGCGCCAGCAGCAAGGTGTAGCCGTCAGGTTTCGCCTTGGCCACATAGGCCATGCCGATGCCGCCGCCGGCGCCCTGTTTGTTCTCGATCACCACCGACTGCCCGAGCTGCTTGCCCAGCGCCTGCGCCACTGGTCGCGCCACATTGTCGGCCACGCCACCCGGCGGGAAAGGCACGATCAGTGTGATGGGACGCGACGGAAAGTCCTGTGCGGCCAGCGGCAACGATGCCGCCGCAGCAACCATGAGCAACGGCGACCACCACACGCGCATGCGGCGCAGCCTGAGCACAAATTGCCTGCAGAACGACATATGACCTCCTCCGTCGCTATCGTCGCATTCGTGACGCCGGTTATAGCCTGCCATTGGCACGAAACGCTGTCGCCAGTCCGATTCATTTAAGCGTGCGGCGCAGCGCTTTCAGCTTTTTCCTGAAACGACTTCCGAATGGGGCTTTAGAAGGCATTTTCCCGAAAGTCGCCTTTAGTCAAATTGCGTCCATAGCCCGCATAAAATGGTCGTTACGACAAAAAGATGTAATCGCTGCGCGCGATCGCGTTCGCCGCAGCGAAAGGATGTCGCACCTGCCCTTGCGATCCCGTCTACGTCATCTGTGCCCGCAAGGCGCCGGGCGGTCCACGACATGGCGACTGCCAGCGTTTTTGAGGTTCGCTACACTTTTGCCAACTCTGAGGTTCCCATGATTCGTCTCGTCTCCGCCGTTTCCGTGTTGCTTGCTGCTGGCGCCGCCAGCGTCACCTTCGCACAATTGCCCAAATTCGACACCGCACCGGGCAAATGGAGTTACAACACGCGCACCGAAATCCCCGGCATGGGCAGCATCCCGATGAGCTTCGAGCAATGCGTCACGCAGAAGGACATCGATGAAGGCCGCAACCTCAATTCGCAGAAGGAAGCGGGCATGGACTGCAAGTATCAGGACGTGAAGGTCACCGGTAACCGCTATCAGTTCACCGCAGTCTGCACGGGCAAGAACCTCCCTGAACCCATGGTGATGAGCTACGACATGACGGCCAACCCGAATCAGTTCGACGCGAAAATGACGATGACCGGCGGCAACGCCAAGGCCATGGGCGGCAAGATGAACATGAGCATGTCGGCCAAGCGTCTCGGCGGATGCTGATTCTGCGGATGGCAGCGTCGCTCGCCGCGCTGGCGGTGAGCACAATGACGGTCGCGCAAACGCCCGGTGAGTGGCGCTATGTCATCGCCACAGACATGAAGAACATCCCGGCAGACATGCGGGTCAACTTCCCGACCATCGATTTCAAGGTATGCCGCAGCGCCGATGACTTCGCGAGCGGCCGCGCATTTGCGCTGCAGACACTGGCGAGCAGTGCCGATCGCTGTCCGAGCACCGATTTTGAGCGTACACCCCTGTTGCGAATCGCGCCAGGAGCAGCGCCAGCTGGCGCACCGGAGGGGATTCGCTTCCGCTACGCCTGTGACGGCGGCAAGACGCTCGACGGCAGCGCGCAGGGGCGGGTAGGACCAAAACGTTTTGAGATCACGCTCGAATCACGATACATCCCGGCGTCGCAGGGCATTGAGCGCATAAAGCAGCAAATGACCGGCACCTGGCTCGGCCCGTGCAAGGTAAAGCCTGATGCGGATGCGCTGAAGGTCACAGGCAAGTAAATTCCGCGCAACCCGGCAGATGCTCATGCGCCAGGCATCTCGCTTTTGTAAGGGTTACGTTCACCGCCGCGACAGTTCTGCGCTTCCACCGGTTTGCTAACCTTTCGGGAAACCGGTGCCCACTTCTTGCAGGACAAACATGCACGCCGTACTTCCCCGTCTCGAAAGCCAGCGCACCACTTTTCCACCGTTGCGTCGGCGCAGCGTGAGCACCTTGCAGGTCAACCTCGGCTACAAGTGCAACCAGTCCTGCCTGCATTGCCACGTCGCCGCGAGCCCGCAGCGCACCGAGATGATGGATGGCGAGACGGTTGATCTGGTAATTGACACGCTCAGGCACGCCGGAGCCAAAGCACTGGACCTCACCGGCGGCGCTCCGGAGCTGAATCCGTACTTCCGTGCGCTGGTCGCCGAGGCCCGTGCACTCGGCGTCAGGGTCATCGATCGCTGCAACCTCACCGTGCTGTTCGAGCCCGGTCAGGAGACCACAGCGCAGTTCCTCGCCGACCATCAGGTCGCCGTCACCGCCTCCCTGCCCTGCTATTCGGTCGACAATGTCGACAAGCAGCGCGGCAACGGCGTATTCGACCAAAGCATCCGTGCGCTGCAACTGCTCAACAGTCTCGGTTACGGCGATGGCGCCTCCGGGCTGGAACTCAATCTCGTCTACAACCCGCAGGGGCCATCGTTGCCGCCGTCGCAGGTGAAGCTGGAATCCGACTACAAGCGCATCCTCGGCGAGAGCTTTGGCATCCGCTTCGATCATCTGTTCACGCTGGCCAACATGCCGATCCAGCGATTCGGATCAACGCTGATTTCAAAAGGCACCTTCGACGGCTACATGACGCTGCTGAAGGACGCGCATCGCGACGAAAACCTCGATGGCGTGATGTGTCGCGACCAGTTGAGCATTGACTGGCAGGGTTACGTTTACGACTGCGATTTCAACCAGATGCTCGGCCTCGCCACCCGTGCAGGCGGGCGCCCACGCACCCACCTGCGTGATGTGCTGGCCAGCGCGCGCGACGCCCTCAACGATGGTGCCATCGTGGTGCGTGATCATTGCTACGGCTGTACGGCGGGTCAAGGCAGCTCCTGCGGCGGAGCGCTGGGCTAGCCACGTCGTCGCCGATGCGCGCAACGGCGAGCCCCCCGCAATACCGGGACGCTGACCGACTGACCTTGAAGCTTTCCATCGTCCTGCCCGTACTCAACGAGGCACCGCAGCTCCAGGCAACGCTGCAAGCGCTGGTAGCACTGCGCCAACGTGGCTGCGAAGTGATCGTGGTAGACGGCGGCAGCAGTGACGGTACGTTAAACGTCGCGCAACCGTTTGCTGACCGTGTCATCGTTGCGGCCCGCGGACGTGCGAGTCAGCAAAACGCGGGGGCACAGGTTGCGCATCATGAGGCACTGCTGTTCCTGCATGCCGACACGCAGTTGCCGGCTGACGCCGACCGCCTGATTCTTGACGCGCTGAGCAAAGGGGCAGACTGGGGCCGATTCGACGTATGTTTTGGCGATCCGGGCGGTGAAGTCGGGCGGCTGCCGGCAATGCTTAACGTCATCGCCTTCATGATGAACTGGCGTTCGCGCGTCACCGGAATCGCCACCGGCGATCAGTGCCTTTTCTTCACCCGCGCGGCATTCGAGCGCACAGGCGGCTTTCCAATGCAGCCGCTGATGGAGGACATTGAGCTGTCCAGGCGACTCAAGAAGGTTTCGCCACCTGCCTGCCTGCGCGACAGGGTGACGACTTCGCCGCGTCGTTGGCTCAGGCACGGCGTCTGGAGAACAATCCTCCTGATGTGGTGGCTGCGATTGGCTTACTGGCTCGGCGTATCGCCAGTGCGACTCGCTCGCTGGTATGGCTACAAATAACTTCGTCGCCGGCCCGGTGCGTCAGCATGACTAGCCGCTTGCCGTTTCACATCGCTGTTTTCTGCAAGGCACCCGTCGCAGGGCGCGTCAAGACGCGGCTGATCCCTCAATTCGGTGCCGGTGGCGCAGCCGCCATCTATCTCCAGCTTGCGCTGCACGCCCTGCAGACCGTCAACGACGCCCGCGAGCAATACGCGGCCACGGCGTCGCTGTGGGTCGCCGACGACACTGAGCACCCAGCCATCAGGCAGTGGAGCCGCGATTTCAATCTGCCTGTGTTCCTGCAGCAGGGCGAAGACCTCGGCGCGCGCATGCTGCATTGCCTGCAGTCGCTTGCTGCCGACAGGCAACGCGTACTGCTGATCGGCACCGATTGCCCGGCGCTGACAGCGGGCGATCTCGCGTCGGCCGCAGCGACACTGGACGCCGGCAACCGATGGGTTTTCACCCCTGCTGAAGATGGCGGCTATGTCCTGGTGGGCAGCAATGCGCCCAATGCTGTGCCGTTCTCCGGCGTCGCGTGGAGCACCGACGCGGTAATGGCGCAAACGCGCGCCGCACTTGCCGCCGCCAATGAGCGCTGGGCCGAAATGCCGCGGCTTTGGGATGTGGACGAGCCTGCCGATGTCGGGCGTGCGGTCGCGCTCGGTCTGATCCGCGTTTGAGGCCAGCCGACAAGTTCTAAACTCCGCGCATGATCGCGAACACTGCCCTCCATCGCATTGCCGCCAATGGCATCACACTCAACGCCCGTGTCACTAATGATCGCAGCAAACCACCGCTGCTGCTGTTGCACGGTCACCCGCAGACGCACCTGATCTGGCACGAGGTGTGGCCAGCGCTCGGCGAGCATTTCACGCTGGTCGCGCCCGACCTGCGCGGCTACGGCGACAGTGACAAGCCGCCGTCCGATGCCAGCGTGAACCACGCGCCTTACAGCAAACGCGAGATGGCGAAGGACATGGTGGAGCTGATGCAATCGCTAGGCTTCGCGCGCTATCGCGTGCTCGCGCACGACCGTGGCGCGCGGGTGGCGCATCGCATGCTGGTCGACCATGCCGACTCGGTCGAACGCGCGACGCTGCTCGACATCGCACCGACGCTTGCGATGTACGAGCAGACCAACATGGAATTCGCGCGCGCTTACTTTCACTGGTTCTTCCTGATCCAGCGTGAGCCGCTGCCGGAGACGATGATCGAGGCAAACCCGGAGTTCTTCATCGAGAAGATGATGGGCAACCGCCACGCGGGGCTCAGCGCCTTCGCGCCGGAAGCACTGGCCGAGTATCGTCGCTGCATCCGCCTGCCCGGCATTGCGCATTCGATCTGCGAGGACTATCGCGCCGCAGCAACGATCGACCTGGAGCACGACCGGGCCGACCGCGAGGCCGGCCGCAAGGTCACGCAGCCGCTGCAGGTGCTCTGGGGCGCCAATGGCATCATCGAAAAGTGCTTCAAGCCGCTTGATGACTGGCGACGCGTGGCCGTCAATGTTCAAGGTAGCTCAGTCCCTTGCGGACACTACATTCCCGAGGAAGCGCCTGACGCCTTGCTTGCCGCCGCATTGCCGTTCCTTGCTGACTAGGGCCTGCCGCGCAGGCCACGCGATTCGGCTGCGCTACCCGCGATTCGTCGCACGCGTCTGGATCGTAATCTGGTGCCCGCTACGATGCGCTCTGTTCTCGCTTGAACAAAACCTGTCGCCAGGCAGGCAGAACGCCTGATCGTCTGCTCAACAGCACAAAGGGGACTCCATGCTCACCGCGCTTACCGTCGTTGCCCTGATTGTGGTCGTCGCAATGTTGATGTACTTCGCGCCCGATCTGATCGGCTGGCTGCTCGCCATCACCTGCGGCGTGGCGGCGCTGTTGCTGCTCACTCCGGTGATCGTCGCGCTGTTGCTGCCGTTCTCGCTGCTGGCGATATTCCTATTTGTCGCGCTGGTGTTTGCACTCGCCATCGGCGCAGCGCTGCTTTGGCCATTGCTGTTCGTCAGCTAAAGCCATCGCATAACCAAGCGGTAACGTTCGCAACAGCTAAGTAACTGGACAAACGATTTTTATTGGGCTTGAGCGCGAAACTTAAGAAAGTCGACTTTCTTCAATTTACCCGTTAGGCCCCTGTCAAATGGAGCATTGACAAAAAAGTTGATGGTTCCAGCGAGCTACCCGCGAATGGTTTGACAGACTGCGCCGCTAGACTGCCGTCACCCACTCACTGCAGCAGTAGCGCAACATCAACATGACCAAACGAATCGCAGTCATCGCCGGTGACGGCATCGGCAAGGAAGTGATGCCGGAAGGCATCCGCGTGCTCGAAGCCGCCGCGAAAAAGTTCAACATTCCGCTCGCCTTCGATCACTTCGATTTTTCATCGTGGGACTACTACGAGAAGCACGGCAAGATGCTGCCGGACGACTGGAAGGCGCAGATTGGCAGCCATGACGCGATCTACTTCGGCGCCGTCGGCTGGCCCGCGAAGATCGCCGATCACGTCTCGCTGTGGGGCTCGCTGCTGCTGTTCCGTCGCGAGTTCGACCAGTACGTGAACCTGCGCCCGGCGCGGCTGATGCCGGGCGTCACGGCGCCGGTCGTCAAAAAGGACGGCTCGCCGTACAAGGCGGGCGAAATTGACTTCTACATTGTGCGCGAGAACACCGAGGGTGAGTATTCGAGTGTCGGCGGTCGCATGTTCGGCGGCACCGAGCGCGAGTTCGTACTGCAGGAATCGGTGTTCACCCGCACCGGCGTCGACCGCATCCTCAAGTTTGCATTTGAGCTGGCGCAGAGCCGCCCGAAAAAGCACCTGACCAGTGCCACCAAGTCCAACGGCATCTCGATCAGCATGCCGTACTGGGATGAGCGCTGCGCCGAGATGGCCAAGGCCTATCCCGGGCTGACGCTCGACAAGTTCCATATCGACATCCTCACTGCGCACTTCGTGCAGCGTCCGGCGTTCTTCGATGTGGTCGTTGCCAGCAACCTGTTCGGCGACATCCTGTCCGACCTCGGCCCCGCCTGCACCGGCACCATCGGCATCGCACCCAGCGCCAACATCAATCCGGACCGCAAGTTCCCGAGCCTGTTCGAGCCGGTGCACGGCAGCGCGCCCGACATTGCCGGCAAAGGCATCGCCAACCCGATCGGCCAGATCTGGTGCGGCGCCATGATGCTCGAATGGCTGGGCCACAAGGCCGCGCACGACGCCATCCTCGCTGCGTGCGAGAAGAGTACGGCCAGCGCCGTGCGCACGCCGGACCTCGGGGGTACCGCATCCACGGCCGACGTCGGCAGATTTATTGCCGAATCGTTATAGCCAACATTGCAACAGCGTGCCGCACCAGCGCACGCTTCTTGCTAAGCTACGGCAATGACTTCCAAAGCGCATTGCCATCATGCCTGCTGATGCTCCCGCCTCGGGCGCCGCGTCGGCGGCTCCGCAACCTCACATCCGCCTGACCTCGCACTCGGGCGGCTATGGCGCCCGCCAGATCGTATGGGACGCGCCGACACCGCTCGAACGCGGCCCCATCGTCGGCACTACGACCACGCGCGCGCATCGCAACGTGATCGGCACCCACAGCGGCAGCTATAGCGTCTATCGCGCGCTGGCCGTCGCGGCCGGTGCGCTCAAGCGCGACCACCGTGCCGATCTGACCAACACCTCGCCGACCGATGCCATCGGCCCTTATCCGCAGTGGAGTGAACCGGGCCGCATCGTGTCGCTCGATCCCTGGGGCGCAACCGTGGCGCAGGTCTTCGCCGATGACCTCGCGGCGGGCTACGACATCCGTCCGACCATCGCGGTGACCAAAGCACACGTGATCCTGCCCGAGGTCATCGACGCACTCGCGCGCGGCCGCCTGAAGGCCGACGGCAAGGTGCTCACCGACAACGGCGCGGCCATGGTCACCAAGGCCGCGATTGAGCCCGTCTGGTATCTGCCCGGCGTGGCCAAACGTTTCGGCTGCAGCGAGGCCGACCTGCGCCGTGTGCTGTTCGAAGAGACCGGCGGCATGTATCCCGAACTGGTCACGCGGTCAGACCTCGAAGTTTTCCTGCCGCCCATCGGCGGCCAGACCATCTACATCTTCGGCAACCCGCGCGACCTCGCCAACCCTGATGTCGAACTGACGGCGCGGGTGCACGACGAGTGCAACGGCTCCGACGTGTTCGGCTCGGACATCTGCACCTGCCGGCCTTACCTGACACACGCCATTGAGGAATGCATTCAGGGCGTGCAGCGCGGCGGCGTGGGCCTCGTGGCCTATTCGCGCAAGGAAGGCCGCGCGCTCGGCGAGGTGACCAAGTTCCTCGTCTACAACGCGCGCAAACGCCAGGTCGGCGGTGACACGGCCGACAAGTATTTCGCTCGCACCGAATGCGTCGCCGGTGTGCAGGACATGCGCTTCCAGGAGCTGATGCCCGACGTGCTGCACTGGCTCGGCATCCGCAAGATCCATCGCCTTGTCTCGATGAGCAACATGAAGTACGACGCGATCACCGGCTCGGGCATCGAGATCGGCACCCGCGTCAACATCCCCGACAAGCTGATTCCGGCCGACGCCCGCGTCGAAATGGACGCAAAGATCGCATCTGGCTACTTCACGCTGGGCCTGGTGCCTGACGCCGAAGAGTTGAAGGTCGCCAAGGGTCGCGGCCTCAGCGAATGAACGCAGCGACCGCAACAGAATCCTCGTCACTGGCGACGCAGTCGGTTCTGCGTGAACTGCGCAGCACGGCCGCTGTGCGCAAGCGTGCACATGCACTGCTCGTAGGCGCACGCGCTGGACTATCCGCAGCCTTCACGGTCGGCGACGATGCCACCATCGCTGCTGCTGCGGCGCTGGTGGCGCAGGTCACGCACGATCGCTACGGCGGCGGGCCGATCCCGTATCACAGCCGCTGGCGTCACTTTGAGGCCGGCGGCGTCGATCGCCGCGGCGAGCTCGACCGCCTGCTGGGCAACGTGAGCGCCGCCGAGCGCGCGCGTACGCAGATCGACCTCACCGTCGTGAGCGTCCTGCTAGACGCCGGTGCCGGGCCGGACTGGGGCTATGTCGAGGCGTCGAGCGGCCAGCGCTTCACGCGCTCCGAGGGCCTGGGCGTCGCCAGCTATCGAGCATTTGTTGGAGGCCTCTTCTCGTCCGACCCTGCGGTGCCGCTGCGCGCCGACGCGGCCGGCCTGCGCGCCGTGACCGCAGAGGCGCTCGCCGAAGCCTTTCAGGTGGGCGCCGACAGTCCGCTGGTCGGTCTCGACGGCCGTGTGACACTGCTGCGCCGCCTGGGCGACACGCTGGCGCAACAACCGGACGTCTTCGGGGCACTCGGCCGTCCCGGTGCGCTGTTCGATCTGTTGTGCGCCGACGCGCAAGGCGGCATCACGGCGCACGCGGTGCTGGTGGCGCTGCTAGACACGCTGTCCGAAGTCTGGCCAGCGCCGAACCGCCTGCCCGACGGCACCGCGCTCGGCGACTGCTGGCGCTTCGCTGCGGCGCGTGGCGAAGGCGCAAGCGACGGCTGGATGCCGTTTCACAAGCTGTCGCAATGGCTCAGCTATTCGCTGCTGGAGCCGTTCGAATGGGCCGGGGTCGCGGTCACCGGACTCGACGCGCTGACTGGCCTGCCCGAATACCGCAACGGCGGACTGCTGCTCGACAGCGGCGTGCTTGCCGTGCGTGACCCCTCTGCACTCACGCACACCTGGCAGGTCGGCGACGATTTCATCATCGAATGGCGCGCGCTGACCGTCGCCCTGCTCGACGAACTGGCGCCGCGCGTTCGCGCGATACTTGGGCGTAGCGAAGCGCAGATGCCGCTCGCGTGCGTGCTCGAGGGCGGCACCTGGGCCGCCGGACGCGTGCTGGCGCAGCGCCTGCGCGGCGGCCTGCCACCGATCCAGCTGAATAGCGACGCTACTGTTTTCTGATTAACGACAATAGACACATCATGGCCAACGTCACCCTCGTCGATCACCCGCTCGTCCAGCACAAACTCACGCTGATGCGGCGCAAGGACGCCAGCACCAACAGTTTCCGCCGCCTGCTCAACGAACTCGCGATGCTGATGACCTACGAGGTCACACGCGACGTTGGCATGCAGGAGATCGAGATCGAGACGCCGCTTGAGACCACCAAGGCCAAGGTGATCGACGGCAAGAAGCTGGTGTTCGTGTCGATCCTGCGCGCCGGCACCGGCATTCTCGACGGCATGCTGAGCGTGGTGCCCGGCGCCCGCGTCGGCCACATCGGGCTCTATCGCGACCCGAAGACGCTGACCGCCGTCGAGTACTACTTCAAGGTGCCGAGCCACATGGAAGACCGCGACGTGGTCGTCGTCGATCCGATGCTGGCGACCGGTAACTCGGCCATCGCCGCCATCGAACGCGTCAAGGAGACGCGGCCGAAGTCGATCAAGTTCGTCTGCCTGCTGACCTGCCCCGAAGGCATCAAGGCGCTGCAGGCGGCGCACCCCGATGTTCCGATCTTTACGGCGGCGATCGACCGCGAACTGAACGATCATGGTTACATCCTGCCCGGTCTCGGCGATGCCGGCGACCGCATCTTCGGCACCAAGTAGCGCGTTTCTTGCTTTCGTCACCCGGTCCAGTTTGCCCAAGCAACCACAACACAACCAATAACAGGAGCCCCGCATGAACACCCGTCGTCAGTTAGCCCTTTCCGCCGCAGCCGTTGCTGCGCTCGCCACGCTCGCCATGCCGGGCCTGACCTTCGCGCAGGCCAAGCTCAAAGTTGCCGCGATTTACACAGTGCCCTTCGAGCAGCAATGGGTCAGCCGCATCCACAAGGCGCTCAAGGCCGCCGAGGCGCGCGGCGATATCGAATACAAAGCCACCGAGAACGTCGCCAACGCCGACTACGAACGCGTGATGCGCGAATACGTCGCGGCGGGCAACACACTGATCGTCGGCGAGGCGTTCGCCGTCGAGGCGGCGGCACGCAAAGTCGCCAAGGACTCGCCCAAGGTCTCGTTCCTGATGGGCTCGTCGGGCAAGCCGCAGGCGCCCAACTTCAGCGTGTTCGACAACTACATCCAGGAGCCGGCCTATCTGTCGGGCATGGTGGCCGGCGGCATGACCAAGTCGAACAAGATCGGCATGGTCGGCGGCTTCCCGATCCCCGAGGTCAATCGCCTGATGCATGCCTTCATGGCTGGTGCCAAGGAGACCAACCCGAAGGTCGAGTTCACGGTCAGCTTCATCAATAGCTGGTTTGATCCGCCCAAGGCCAAGGAAGCCACGTTCGCCATGATCGACAAGGGCGCCGACGTGCTCTACGCCGAGCGCTTTGGCGTCAGCGATGCTGCCAAGGAAAAGGGCAAGCTCGCGATCGGAAACGTGATCAACACGCAGGACAAGTACCCCGACACGGTAGTTGCGTCTGCCCTCTGGAACATGGAGCCGACCATCGACGAGGCGCTGAAAAAGGTCAAGGCCGGCAAGTTCACCGCCGAGGATTACGGCAAGTTCTCGATGATGAAATTCAAGGGCTCCGAGCTCGCTCCGCTCGGCACCTTCGCAACCAAGGTTCCCGCCGACATCGTCGCCAAGGTCAAGGCCAAAGAGGCCGACATCCTGTCGGGCAAGTTCACGGTCAAGGTGGACGACTCGCAACCGAAGTCGACTGCGAAGTAACAGCCTTCGCCACACCGCCAACCCCTCTGTCACCTGCGGTGACATCTCCCCTGCCTTGCAGGGGCGACTCATGATGCAGGCCTCCCCTACAGCGTAGGGGAGGTGGCGCGCAGCGCCGGAGGGGTTGCCGCCTTCACCCCCTTCTCCAAACCGCCGCCGTGACCACCGGCCAACCCGTCCTCCAGCTCCGCCACATCAGCAAACGCTTCGGCTCGCTGCTGGCGAACGATGACATTTCGCTCACTCTCGGAGCGGGCGAAGTGCTGGCGCTGCTTGGTGAGAACGGTGCTGGCAAGTCGACGCTGATGTCGATCCTGTTCGGCCACTACGTTGCCGACAGCGGTGACATCGAGGTGTTTGGCCACCCGCTTCCGTCGGGCAACCCGCGCGTTGCGCTGGACGCCGGGATTGGCATGGTGCACCAGCATTTCACGCTGGCGGACAACCTGAGCGTGCTCGACAACATCATGCTCGGCAGCGAGCCATGGTGGCAGCCCTTCACGCGACGACACGACGCGCGGCAACGGCTGCTTGACGTCGCCCAGCGCTTTGGCCTGCCGGTGGACCCGGATGCGCGCGTTGGCACGCTCTCAGTCGGCGAGCGGCAGCGCGTCGAAATTCTCAAGGCGCTGTATCGCGGCGCGCGCATTCTGATCCTCGACGAACCGACGGCCGTACTGACGCCGCAGGAGAGCGAGTCGCTGTTTGCAACGCTCGGTCAAATGGTCGCGCAGGGGCTGTCGATCATCTTCATCAGTCACAAACTCGGCGAAGTGCTGCGCGTGTCCAACCGCGTCGCGGTCCTGCGCGCGGGCAGGCTGGTCGCCGAGGCGGCGACGGCGGACGTCACGCAATCGCAGCTTGCACAGTGGATGGTCGGCCATGGAGTCGAGGCCGCCACACGGCGCCCAGCGACCGCGCGCGGCGCCGTCGTGTGTGCGCTCGAACGCGTGAACACGCCGCGGCGTGGGCGCGAGTATCTGCACGAGGTTTCGCTGGCACTGCATGCGGGCGAGATCGTCGCCATCGCCGGCGTGTCCGGCAACGGCCAGGCGGCGCTGGCCAACTTGCTGTGCGGCACCATCGAGGCAGAAACAGGGAACATCGTCCTGAACGGTGAAGCGCTGCCCGCACGACCCGAACAGCTGGTACGACTGGGTATCGCACGAGTCCCGGAGGACCGGCATGCCGTCGGCGTCGTTGGAGACCTGCCGGTGTGGGAGAACGCCCTGTCGGAGCGACTGTCATCGCCCGCGTTTTCGCGCGGCGGATGGATACGCGGTGCCCACGCACGCGAGCACGCGAGCACCATCGTCTCCCGCTTCGACGTGCGCGGTGCCGGCCTCAACACCGCTGCGCGCTCACTCTCTGGCGGCAACATGCAGAAGCTGATTCTGGGACGCGCACTGACGCCGCCTGCTGGTGCCGCGCCAGCACGACTGATCGTCGCGCACCAGCCGACCTGGGGCCTCGACATTGGTGCCGTCGCCTTTGTGCAGGATCAGCTGATCGCCGCACGAGACGCGGGCGCTGCGGTGCTGCTGATTTCGGACGATCTCGACGAAGTGATGGCGCTCGGCGACCGCATCGCCGTGATGCATGCTGGCGAACTCACCGACGCGCGCGCCGCCGATGACTGGACACGTGAATCCATCGGACTGGCGATGGCAGGGGCGAAGCATGCGGCGTGATGCATTCCTGATTCCCTGTGGGAGCGGGCTCGCCCGCGAAAGCCCATCGCAAACGCCAATCGCGGGCGAGCCCGCTCCCACAGATGCGGCGCAGAGTCAATCAATATGCGGCTAGAAAAGCGCAATGAAACCTCCGCCGTAGCGCTGGTCGCAGCGCCGTTCGCGGCCGTCGCCTTCACGCTGCTCATCGCCGCATTGCTGGTGCTCTGGGCCGGCGCACCGGTCGGCAAGACATATTCGCAGCTACTGCAGGGCGGTTTCGGCTCGGTGTTTGCGTGGAGCGAGACGCTCACGCGCGCGACACCACTGATCCTGACCGGGCTCGCAGCAACGGTGGCATTCAAGGCGCGCCTGTTCAACATTGGCGCCGAAGGGCAGTTGTATGCCGGCGCGCTCGCTGCGATTGCGGTCGGTGGCTTGCACGGCGGCAGCGGGCTGGAATGGTCGCCGTGGGTGCTGTTCCCGCTGATGCTACTGGCTGCTGCGCTGGCGGGCGCCGCATTGCTGCTCGGCCCCGCGCTGATGAAGCAGAAGCTCGGCGTCGACGAAGTGGTCACGACGCTGCTGTTCAACTTCATCGTGCTGCTGTTCGTCGGCGCGATGCTCGATGGCCCGATGAAGGACCCGACGGCGATGGGCTGGCCGCAGAGCGTTGCGCTCAACGGCGATCTCGAACTGGGCAAGCTGATCGAGGGCACGCGCGTGCACAGCGGACTGCTGTACGCGGGCGCGCTCGCAGCGGCGATGTGGGCGCTGTTCCGCTTCACCACGCTGGGCTTCCGGATTCGCGCCGTCGGTGCCAACGCGCGTGCAGCGGCGTTTGCGGGCATTCCCGTCACGCGCACGGTGGTGATGGTCGCTTTGCTATCGGGCGGACTCGCGGGGCTGGCAGGTGCCATCGAGGTCGCAGGTCGCACAGGCTACGTCACGCTCGACATGTCGCCCGGCTATGGCTACAGCGGCATCGTCATCGCGATGCTCGCGGGCTTGCATCCGCTGGGCGTGCTGGTCGCCAGCGTGTTCGTCGCCGGCGTGCTGGTGGGCGCCGACAGCATGAGCCGCGCGATTGGCGTGCCGACGTACATCGCGGACGTGATCGTCGCCACTTCGCTGCTTTCGGTGCTGGTCGCAACGCTACTCACGCAATACCGGGTGCGCTGGAAATGATGGACCTTCTTAACTCCATCATTGACATCCTCGGCAACGCGTCATTCTGGGTGGCCGTGCTGCGCATCGCAACGCCGCTGATCTTTGGCACGTTGGGCGTGCTGCTGTGCGAACGCGCGGGCGTGCTCAACCTCGGCATCGAGGGCATCATGGTTGCCGGGGCGTTCGCGGGCTGGCTCACCGTGTACGCGGGCGGGTCGCTGTGGCTGGGTGTGCTCGTTGCGGCAATCACGGGCGCCGCGTTCGGCCTGCTACACGCATGGTTGACCGTGGGGCTGGCGCTGTCGCAGCACGTCGCCGGGCTCGGTATTACCATGCTCGCAACGGCGCTGTCATATTACGGCTATCGCGTGAGCTTCCCCAAGGTCAACACACCGCCCACCGTGACGCCGTTCGCGCCAATGGATTGGCTGCCGATCCCGGTGTTTGATGCACAGACACCGCCGACTTTGCTGGCGCTGGCGCTGGTTCCGCTGATCGCGTGGTTGCTCTATCGCACACCCATCGGCCTGGCGGTGCGCATGGTCGGCGAGAACCCGCAGGCGGCCGAAGGCCAGGGCGTCTCGGTCGCGGTCGTGCGTACGGGCGCGATCGTCGCAGGCTCGGCGTTGATGGGCGTCGCGGGGTCGTTCCTGACGCTGTCGGCGTTCAACGCATTTTTCTTCAACATGATCAATGGCCGCGGCTGGATCTGCGTTGCGCTGGTCGTGTTCGCCGCGTGGCAGCCCGGCAAGGCGCTGGTCGGCGCGTTGCTGTTTGCGTTCTTCGATGCGCTGCAACTGCGGCTGCAACAGTCCGGCGACGCGGTGCTGCCGTATCAGTTCTACTTGATGCTGCCCTACGTGCTGTCGATCGTCGCCCTGATCATCGTCGCACGGCGTGCGACGTATCCGCAGGCGCTGATGAAGCCTTATCGCAAGGGCGAGCGTTGATGCGTGGCGAGCTGCCTTTGACGCCCGATGCGACGAACACATTGTCGTCCCCGCGGCGGCGGGGACCCAGACCGACGCGCAAGGTTGGAGTGTCAACGCAGCTACCCGCGGCGACCACAGTCTGGGTTCCCGCCTTCGCGGGAATGACAGCATGGCAAAGCCGCCCGCAGCGACGATGCACAATATCCGCTCCACGCGCCCGCAACTGACGGACTCCAACGCATGCTCGACCTGCTGATCACCAACGCCAACCTTGCCGACGGTCGCACCGGCATGTCCGTCGCCGTACGCGACGGCAAGATCGTCGAAGTCGCGCCACACATCACGGCGCAAGCGCAAGAGACGGTCGACTGTGGCGGCATGCTGCTGTCACCCACCTTCGTCGACCCGCACTTTCACATGGACGCGACGCTGAGCTATGGCCTGCCGCGCGTCAACGCAAGCGGCACGCTGCTCGAAGGCATCGCGCTGTGGGGCGAACTGAAACCAACGCTGACGGCCGACGCGATCATCGAGCGCGCCCTCACCTATTGCGACTGGGCCGTCGCCAAAGGTCTGTTAGCGATTCGCTCGCACGTCGACACCAGCGACCCGAGCCTGCTCGCGGTCGAAGCCTTGCTTGAGGTTAAGCGATGCGTGGCGCCGTACCTGGATCTGCAGCTCGTCGCCTTCCCGCAAGACGGCGTACTGCGAACGAAGGGCGGCGTCGACAATCTCAAGCGCGCGCTCGACCTGGGCGTCGACGTGGTTGGCGGTATTCCGCATTTCGAGCGCACGATGGCCGACGGCGCGGCCAGCGTCAAGCTGCTGTGCGAGATCGCGGCCGAGCGCGGCAAGCTGGTCGACATGCACTGCGACGAAAGCGACGACCCGCTGTCACGCCACATCGAGACGCTGGCGTTCGAAACGCAGCGCTTGGGCCTGCACGGCCGCGTGACGGGGTCACACTGCACGTCGATGCACTCGATGGACAACTACTACGTCAGCAAGCTGCTGCCGCTGATCGCCGAAAGTCAGGTGAGCGTAGTCGCCAATCCGCTCATCAACATCACGCTGCAGGGCCGCCACGACACCTACCCCAAGCGCCGCGGCATGACGCGCGTGCCCGAGTTGCTGGCCGCAGGCGTCAACGTCGCCTTCGGCCACGACTGCGTGATGGACCCGTGGTACAGCCTCGGCTCCGGCGACATGCTGGAAGTCGCGCACATGGGCCTGCACGTCGCGCAGATGACCAGCCAGAGCGCGATGCGGCAATGCTTTGAGGCTGTCACCACCAATGCCGCTTACGTGATGCACCTGCAAGGCTACGGGCTGGACGTCGGCTGCGACGCGAGCTTTGTGTTGCTACAGGCGCGAGATCCGATTGAGGCTATCCGGTTGCGGGCTACGCGGTTGAAGGTATTTCGCAATGGCAAACTGATTTCAACATCACATTCTTCGACGGCTATGCTTTCGATTGCCGAACGACCAAGTACGGTCGACTGGATACAACCGCGTTAGCGCAGCCACCAAGCTCAACTAGTAGTGCTCCGCATTCTCTTTGAATAGCGCTATCTCACTAGACTGAATTACGGGGTCGATTTCATCGACTTCTGCGACAACGATACTCTTGGAATTGACCGTACTTTTCAGCGCGGCACTCGAGATCCAACTGGAGTTCCATAACTGGTGCGCGTGACCATTGACTATCTGACAAATCGTTTCATTGGAATCGAACTTGATGCCGACTGCTTTCGGTTGCGTGACGCGTTGTAGCCAAATTTCGAGATAACCGTTGTACGGGACTCGGGCCATCTTGCTTCGCACTCTATTCCACAGCTCGGTCCTCTTGCCATTTGGTGCCAACGAAATCAAGCCGCTCAGTATGCCTGCAATGGCCGGAAAGGTAGCAGGCGAAACGAAACCAATATCCGTAGCGATTGCGACCAGTACTTCCAAGTCTTCTGGCGCAGCCTTCAAGCCAGTTATCTTTTCGTGAAACTGTGCCACTAACCGTCGCAACGCTCCGCTATTAGGGAACCGCTGACCGAACGCATGCAACCTCAAAAGTTGCTTCTGAACCGTCTTCGCATTGGATTCACCCAAATCTTGCAAGTCGATGCCCGCCAACTTGTCGGGTTTGATTGAACCCTCAACCACATTTCGCGTGGTGAAAGTCTTCGCCACACCAAGCCGCATTCCGACCGTTCGTAGCTTGTCGCTCACAACCTTGAGCGCATACTCGGCACTCTCATCGCTCCTGGCGAAGATTCGATAGTCATCGCGATACCGAAGAATTCGAACATTGTTGTGACTAGACAGTTCCTCATTGATGAGTCCGTCAACGTAGCCCAGAACGATCTCGGCCACCAAGTCCATTAGCACCGACCCTTGCGAAATGCCGTTAGTCTGTCCATACCGACCAGCTCGGATGTGCTCGTCTATAGTGTCGCCGAGTAGCGGTGCCTTCTTGCCTTTACTGCCTTTTGAGTTTTTGGATTCTTTTAGACCATGCAATGCCCAAGCGATACTGTGCGTGTATAGAGAGCCATAGCAGTCAGTCACGTCCGTATGGAGTAAGTGGCTGAATTCCAGAGAGTACGTGAGAGACTTTTGTTCAACGTTTTGCCACCAACTCGCAATTTGCGTCGCAACATCTGTTTGCTGATCGGATGAAACAACTGGTGAGCTGCAGCAATCGACCACGCCGCCAGCGAAGGTAGCGAACCGCTGTTGGACAAGCGCCCAGTTAGCTTCTGCGCACACAGCATTTACAAGCGAGACGTAGATAGCGGGATGCATCAGTTCGAACGGCCGCCACGAGAATTTGCCATCCTTGTTGGCAATTAGGCTGTAGTTCACATCTGGCAAGCTTGCCGGTTGCGATTTCTTGAACTGCTGATAGTCACCACCAGCAAGCACATCTGCTACATCGCTGAGTGTCGGGTCAAAACTGATGTACGCTGGCAAGTCGGCATTGAAGTAGCTGCTGCCCTTCATGAAATGAACTTTGGCCTCAGTGTTGGATAGATCGATCAACTTTTTCATCGCTACACTCATCCCGGCGCGCTGTCTTGATATCAACGCACTTTCACCACCTGCTGAAAGTGCAGCGTTGGCGCTGTTGAAGATACATCGTTGTCAAGGGTACTTCGCTGATACTCCTGCCAAGCCTCAATCCACACTGGAAGTTTCTGCTGCGAAGCCCGATTAGCGATGCGTGCCACCACGCCCTTCCTTGCGCTTGCTATCGGCGTAAACTCTACACAGAAACATCAAGGAGTGCCCCCATGACCGCCCGCCCAGACACCCACCCATTCAATTCCGACCAATCCGCCGCGCTGTTGCGCCGTGCGAGCAAGCAGTGGGACTCGGACATTGTTCCGCAACTGATTGAGTACGTGAAGCTGCCGGCCAAGTCACCCTCGTTTGAGGCGGAGTGGAAGCGCGCCGGGCAAATCCAGCGGGCGATTGAGCAGGCGCAGAAGTTTGTGGCGGCGCAGCCGGTGAAGAACATGACGCTGGAGGTGATCACGCTCGAAGGGCGCACGCCGGTGCTGTTCTTCGACATTCCGGGTACCGGGGCCAAGGCGACGGGCAAGACGGTGTTGCTTTATGGTCACCTCGACAAACAGCCGGAGATGACTGGCTGGCGCGATGACTCGGGGCCTTGGACGCCGCTGCTTGAGGACGGCAAGCTCTATGGTCGTGGCAGCGCGGATGATGGCTACGCCGTGTTCGCCGCGATGGCGGCGGTGCTGGCGCTGGACGCCGAGAACATCTCGCGCCCGCGCTGCGTGGGTCTGATCGAGACCTGTGAAGAATCCGGTTCGTACGATCTGCCGCCCTACCTCGATGCACTGGCGCCGCGCATGGGCGACGTGGGCCTCGTCGTCGCGCTCGACTCGGGTGCCGGCAGCTATGACGAACTGTGGGCGACCACCTCGCTCCGCGGCCTGGTCAACGGCACGATGACCGTGCGCATGCTGACCGAAGGCGTCCACTCGGGCGACGCCGGGGGCGCGGTGCCGTCCACTTTCCGCATTGCGCGGCAGTTGCTCGATCGCATCGACGATTCGGCGACCGGCATGACCAAATCGCCGGTGTTCAGTGCGCCCATCCCCGAGGAGCGCGTGACACAGGCGGCGCAGGCGGCAGCGATTCTCGGCGACGTGGTGTGGAAGCGCTTCCCGTGGCAAAGCTGCGGCGGTGCGCATGAGTTCACGTTGCCGACCACCAAGGACCCGGTGGAGCTGATCCTCAATCGCACGTGGCGCTCGGCGCTCTCGATCACCGGCGCCGACGGACTGCCTTCGACCAAGAGCGCGGGTAACGTGCTGCGCCCCTACACGGCGCTGAAGCTCTCGCTGCGCATTCCGCCCACGGTGGACGGCGCCGAAGCGGCGGCAGAGGTGAAGCGGCTGGTGGAGAAGAACACGCCGTACAACGCGGTGGTCGATTTCGCAGCGGACAGTGCCGCCACCGGCTGGAACGCACCGGCCTTTGCGCCGTGGCTGACGGTCGCGCTGGACGCCGCGTCGATGCACTATTTCGGCAAGCCCGCGGCGTACATGGGCGAAGGCGGCACCATCCCGTTCATGGGTATGCTGGGCGCGAAGTTTCCTGATGCGCAGATGCTCGTCACCGGCGTGCTCGGGCCGAAGTCAAACGCACACGGCCCGAACGAGTTCCTGCATATCGAATATGCGAAGAAAGTGACAGCGGCAACGGCGCTGGTGATTTCGGCGCTTTAACCATCGGCCAGTCACGAACCTCTTGGCTGCGCGACGTGCGGTCGACCGGTCATTCCCGCCAAGGCGGGTATGCGGTTCACTGGATTGGGCCGTGAAACTTGCCTTCCGGGTCTGGGTCCCCGCCTTCGCGGGGACGACAAATCGCGCGACTGACTCAACTGCACGCCAGCAGGCAGCGAAGCAGGCCAACGCCAAGCAAACGCCACCGCCATGACCCTGCAAGCCCTCTACTGCGACGCCTGTGGCAGCCGCGATTTGGTGCGTGTTGACGATGAACGCTATCGCTGCTCGCATTGCGGTGCGTCGGTGCTCGTTGCCGCAGAACAACGCGCTTCTCCGGTTGCCCATGCAGCGCCACCTTCCCTTCGCGGTCCGCTGTTTGGCGTGGCGGGGTTGCTGATGGCAGCGGTCTTTGCCGTCGTTCTCTGGCAGGTCAGCGTCAGTCCGAGAACGCCGCGCAACGAGGTGATCAACGCGTCCACTATCGAACTTTCAGCCGCCGCACCGGTGCAGGCATTACAGGGCGAGAAGGCGCGCGAGAAGCTGCTGGTGATGGTGACCAATCGTGGGACGCGGGTGGTGATCGCGCCGCACGTTGCAGCAAATTTTTACGGCGGGTCCACCAAGCTGGAGAGCCGTAGCGCCTACGCCCAGACCAGCGTGCTGCGGCCCGGCGAATCGGCACCGGTGCTGATTGAGGTGCCACCTGCGATCGCCGGTCGGCCGGGAAAGGCGCAGCGACATGAAATCGCGCTTGCGTCACCGCTGCGAGCGGTTGCGACGACGGACGGGCAAGTGCTGAAGTTCAGCGACGCACGCCTGGTGGAACGTGACATGCAATTCAAGCTGGCTGCCCGCATTCAGGCACCGTCGGGTCGGTCGCCGATGCAGCGCTGCCGCGCCAGCATCGTGTTGCTTGACCGCTACGACGGCATTGTGGCGCTGGGCGACGGCCGCTGCAACGCGCGTGACGTGGCGCCCGGCGAAAGCACCTTGATTGACGCCAGCTTTGTACGCCTCGGCACGCTGCCCGTGGCGCGTTGGAGGTATCACATTGACTATGAGCTGGCCCAGCCGGCGCCCTCACCCGCACTGGCAGTCGCGCCCGCAAACCGGCAGCAGACAGTCGTTGGCAGCGCGGAGGCGCTGGGCAGCAACACAACTTGGGATGCCGCAGACCTGCTGCGTCGCTAATCTCACCTGCGCTGTGTGTCGCCGCGATGGAGTGCGGCGTATTCGAAACACTTGTCGGGCGAGTTGCGGTTGCCCTCGATTCCACTTCGTTGCATCGAGGCTACGGATCGAACCATTCTCACGCCGCTCCTGAGTCTGGCGGCGGACGGGGCGCGGCGGTCGCGTTTGTATTGCCAGCGTCCGCCGCGCGACCGCCCAGACGCCAGAGACCACGAATACCTGCTGCGATCATCCCCATCACCAGCAACAGCAATACTGCAATGGTGACAGCCACTGCACACAGCCAGTAGGGCCACGTCGCAGCGCCAAACTTCGCGCTGCTGTCGGCGACGTACAGGGCGGCCGCGACCGCGCCGGTGGCGGCCGCCATCACCCAGCGCATGAAGGGCGCGACGCTGATTGGACGCCACCACGCAAATAGCGAAATCACGATGATGGTCAGCAGGCTGACAGCCAGCGCGACGGCACCGCTCAAGAGCGAGGTCACGAGCACATCCAGCCAGTGCAGCGGCGCTGCCACCACTTCGGTGGCTGTAGTGATCGCATTGTTGATGCTGCTCTCGCTCATCCTTGCGCTCGCTTTCATCGGATCGGTGTGCCTGCAGCGCGTCGTGCGCCAGTGGCATTTGCTGCCGGCGGATTATTGCGAATTGGCGACACCGTGCCAATGCCGCGCCCCCACTTTGGCCCGGTTGCGGATTAGACTTCGCGCTCCGCAGCACAGCCTCGCCCACCCGGCGACGAGCTTCGCGGACGATCCATCCACCCGAGGAGTCCTCCATGTCGCGTTACCCGTTCTCCCGTCTGGCCGCTGTGGCTGCTTTGGCAGCCACCGCTCTGACGCTCGGCGTCGGCACCAGCTTCGCCGCCGCACCATTCGCCAAAACACAGGCACCCGGCTTTTACCGCATGATGCTGGGCGAGTTCGAGATCACTGCGCTCTCCGACGGCACCGTCAAGTTGCCGGTGAAAGACCTGCTGAACACCACCCCCGGCAAGGTGGACGCGGCCCTGAAGAAGGCGAAGATCGCCTATCCGGTTGAGACCTCGGTGAACGCCTATCTGATTAACACCGGCAGCAAACTGGTGATGATTGATGCGGGCGCTGGTGCCCTGTTCGGGCCCACCGTAGGTGGCCTTGCCAACAGCCTGAAGGCGGCTGGCTATCAGCCGGAGCAGGTCGACGAAATCTACATCACACATATGCATCCGGATCACGTTGGCGGGCTGGCGGCGAATGGCGTCATCAATTTCCCGAACGCCGTGGTGCGGGCCGACAAGGCGGACGCCGACTTCTGGCTGAGTGAGGCGAACATGAAGGCAGCGCCAAAAGATGCGCAGGGATTCTTTCAGGGCGCGCAGGTATCACTGAAGCCCTACGCCGATGCAGGCAAGCTGAAGACGTTCGAAGGCAATGTGGAGCTGGTGCCCGGTGTGCGCTCATGGACGAGCCACGGCCATACCGCTGGGCACTCGCTTTATGTGGTGGAAAGCAAGGGCGAGAAGCTGGTGCTGTGGGGTGACCTGATGCACGTTGCGGCGGTGCAGTTCGACGACCCGGCGGTAACGATCAAATTCGACACCGACAACAAGGCTGCTGCGAAGGAGCGCGCCAAGGCGTATGCCGACGCGGCGAAGCGCGGTTATCTGGTGGGCTCGGCACACCTGAGCTTTCCGGGCCTGGGCTACCTGCGCAAGAATGCCGGCAAGGGTTACACCTTCATTCCGGTGAACTACTCGTCGCTCCGGTAGCCCCATCAGACCGGCGCAATCTGAGAAACAGAAAGGGGGCTTGGTGCCCCCTTGTTGTTGGTGCTGCCAAATCCGCGCTACTCGCAGTTCACCATCCAGTGCACGCCGAAACGGTCAACCAGCATGCCAAAGCCCTTCGCCCAGAACGTGGGTGCGAACGGCATGGTCACCTGCCCGCCCTCGCCCAGCGCCTTGAACACCGCCTCGCCTCGGGCAATATCGTTGTAGGCGACTGAAAGCGAGAAGCCACAGAAACCGGTTGGCCCGGGCATGTTCGGCGGCCGGTCGCAAGCCATCATCTGCTGGCCGTCGAACGTGTAGGTGGCGTGCATGATCTTGTCGTGCCACTCGGTGTCAAACTCGCCCGCCATCGGCGAATCGCCAAAACGCATCATGAAGCTGACTTCGCCGCCAAGCACTGACTGATAGAAGTGAAGCGCCGCTTCGCAATTGCCGTCGGTGTAGGCGAGATAGGGCTGGATGGCCATCTTGTACTCCTGTGCAATGTTGGTGCAGCGATTGTGGCATGCGCCAGCATCCGGTGTGAACAAGAACCAAAGCAGACAGATGGTCCGTTGTGGTCGGCCAAAGCGAAAGTTGTCGCGATACCGCAATTTTCAGCGTTTTGCGTTGTATGCTTTTCTGCTGTCTCAATAGAGAATGCCTGAAAGGGAATCATGAACCGTGGGGAAGTGAATCGGGAACACTGGTTGACCCGATGCCGTAGCGCGCTGGTCTGGGCGCTTTCGCTGACGCTTGCTGCGTCGGCCGGGGCCGTCAATCTCGGCAATTCCGCGCCGCAATCCAGCGGCAGTTTTGTAGCGCCAGACGCCGTGAGCTACCGCAGCAGCGCCGGCAAACACAAGGTGCTGGTACTGGCTGACAATGCTGGACGGGCAAAGAGCATCGCTGTCGGCCGCAGTCATGACTACGGCAGCTTTCAGCTGCTTGAAGTTGACCGCGCAACAGCAGACCAACTGATCGCCAGCGGCGTGGGTAGCAATGCCGATGGCCAAAATCTGATCCTGTTCAACACTGGTGCGATTGACACCACGGCGCCGGAAGTAGCCAGCCAAAGCAGCAAGGCTCTCGCGGCCGGCAAGCAATTGCACCTGGTGCAGTTCCCCGGGCCCATCACCCCCGAGTGGTACGCCCGTCTCGAAGCTACCGGTGTAGAGATTGTCAACGCAATTCCGAGCAACGCCTACCTCGTCTACGGCGACCCGACAACCATCAACCGTGTCGCATCGCTCGCCACCGACGGCCACGCGCAGTGGCATGGACCGTACGCCACGGCGTTCAAGCTGCAGCCGGGCGTGTCGCTCGACGCTACGCAGCGCGCCAAGTCACTGGCAGCCAGGGCAGGTGCGACATTTACCGATCGCTACGAAGTGCAATTGGTGCGTGACCCCGTTACCAACAGCCTGACCGAATCGCTGCTGGCTGCAAAACCCGCTGTCGCCCGGTTCGAGATTCGCAACTATGTAAATCTGGTGGTCGATATCGCGCCGGAGTTGCTCGAAACCATCGCCAAGCGCCCGGATGTCATTTCGATCGCGCCGTACATCGAGCCGCGCAAAATGGATGAACGGCAGAACATGATTCTGGCCGGCAACCTCACCGGGAATACCCCGAACGCGGGTAACTACTTCACCACGCTGGCCAATTGGGGTTTGACGCAGGCGCAGTTCACCGCGTCTGGTCTGGTGGTTGACGTAACCGATGACGGCGTGGACCGAAATCCTGGCGCTAGTGATCCCGGCACCATTACTCAGGACACCAATAGCGGCCCTATACCGGTACGGCACTTCGTGCTTCGCGAAGGCGGCGTCGTGACCGGCTCCCCGCGTCTGCGCTACAAAGGTCGTTGGGGCACTGGATCGACCACGGATGCCGGCCTTGGCGTAAGCGGTCACGGCCAGCTCAACAGCAGCATCATCGGCGGCTACGTGCCGGATAACCTCGACACCAGCAACACACTCGTTCACCGCGATGCGCAAGGCTTTCGGTACGGCCTTGGCGTTGCGCCATTTGTGCTGCTGGGCAACTCGGTGATTTTCGACCCGAATTTCACGACCCCCAACATCCCCAATCTGCTCAGCGCGGCATATCAGAACAATGCCCGCATCAGCAGCAACAGTTGGGGCGCCAACTCGGCCGGCGCCTACAACGCCAACGCTCAAACCTATGACATCCTGGTGCGCGACTCCCAGTCTGGCACCGCCGGCAATCAACAGATGCTGGTGGTGTTTTCGGCGGGGAACGCCGGGCCTGGAGTAACGACCGTTGGGTCACCGGGCTCCGGCAAGAACGTCCTTACCGTCGGCGCCGCCGAGAATGTACGCTCGCACTCTGACAGCAACGGCGGCAACGCGGGCAACACAGCGGGCAACGACGGCTGCAGTATCGCTGACACTGGCGCCGACAGCGCCAACGACATGATTTCCTTCTCATCACGCGGGCCGACCGCCGACGGTCGCGTCAAGCCCGACATCGTTGCCCCCGGAACTCACATTACCGGCATGAGCTTCGTCGCGGTGGGCCAGGATCCGGCGAGCCCGCTCAATGGCCTCGGTGCCGGCGACGCGGCGTACCGTGCCGACGGCGCCTGCGCCATGCCGGGCAGCGGTACTGCCGGGAACGCCAACAATTTCTTCCCAGTGAACCCCGCGCAGCGCTGGTACACCACGTCCTCCGGTACCAGCCACTCCGCCCCCGCCGTGTCCGGCTCAGCGGCGTTGATCTACCAGCAGTTCATCAACAACCCCGGCTACATTGGTGCCAACCGCACGCCCGCAGGCTCGGCTCCGCCCAGCCCCGCACTGGTGAAGGCCTATCTGACCAACTCGGCCCGCTACCTGAATGGCACCGGCGCCAACGACACGTTGCCCTCCAACAGTCAGGGCATGGGTTCGGCAAACCTGGGCATGGCGTTTGACGGCGTGCAGCGCATCATCCGCGACCAGGTAGCGGCAGACCGATTCACCGCCAGCGGACAGTCGCGCACTTTCTTCGCCACCGTAGTCAACGCCGCCGCTCCGCTGCGTGTCACTCTCGCCTACACGGACAAGGAAGGTGCGACGACCGGCGCCAGCTACGTCAACAACCTTGACCTCGTGGTCATCGCCGGCGGACAGACCTACCGCGGCAACGTGTTCTCGGGCGCCACCTCCGTTACCGGCGGCAGCGCGGACCCGCGCAACAATCTGGAGAGCGTTTTCCTGCCGGCCGGTTTGGCCGCCGGTAGCGTGATTTCCATCCGCGTCGTCGCCACCAACATTGCCGGGCAAGCCGATCCCACCGTCGTGGGTCTCAATCAGGACTTCGCGCTAGTGGCCTACAACGCGGCACCTGCACCTGATCAGGCGCTGTTGTCGCTCAGCGCAGTGACCCTGCCCACCGGCAACGGCATTGTCGAACCGAACGAGTGCAACGATGTCAATCTCACCCTCAGTAACGATGGTAATACCGGTGCGACTGCGATCTCCACGACGCTCACTACGTCCACGCCGGGCGTTACCGTTAGTGCCGGCAACAGCACCTATGGCAATATCGCTGCGGGTGCGACCGGCAGCAACGTGACGCCTTTCAAGATCAGCACGGCATCGTCGGTTGCCTGCGGCAGCACCATCAACCTGACACAAACGGTTACTTATGCCGGTGGAACCTCGCCGACCAGTCTGCCCATCCAGCTTACGGTTGGATCGTTTGGCACCACGGTGCTGTTCAGTGAAAATTTCGACAGCGTGACCGCGCCAGCGCTCCCGGCCGGCTGGACCACGCAGCAAACCGGCGCCTCGCCGCCGGCGCTATGGGCGACGACAGCAACTGGCGCCGATAGCGCGCCGAATACTGCAGTGACCAACGGCGTCACCTCGGTGGCCAGCAACAGCCTGATCAGTCCAGCGATTTCGCTGCCAGCCGGGCCCTTCCCGGCGACGCTCAACTTCCGGCACGCGTGGAACTTTGAAAGCGCGACCTCGTCCTTCGACGGGGGCATTCTTGAGATCAGCACCGACGGCGGCTTGAACTACAACAACGTGACCAGCCCGGCGGTCGGCGCCACTTTCAGCGCTGGCGGCTACAACACGACGCTGTCCTCGAGCTTTAGCAATCCGCTTGGCGGCCAACAGGCGTGGGGCAGAGTGCAGTCAACGTTCGTTACCACGACCCTGCCGCTACCTGCGTCGCTCAATGGTCAGACTATCCGCTTGCGCTGGCGGGCTGGCTTTGACAGTTCTACGGCGGCTGGCAACCCGAATTGGCGCATCGACAACATCTCGATCACGGGCGGCTCAACATGCACGGCAGGCAGCGGCGTCTGCGTTGCCAGCAACGTACCGCCTGCTCTGGCATATGCGCCGACCGCCGGTACCAACATTGCATTCACGGGCGTCAACACCGTCGGCAGCACGGGCAACGGCAGCATCGCCGTCACGCCGTCGGGTGGCACCGGCAGCGGGGCCGCCGCGACGTCTACCGTGAACGGCTGTGTGGTCTCCGGCCCCGACGCGGCCAGTTTTGCTGGTGCCGCAGCCGTCAATCTGAGCTTTGTCGGCCCGACCACCACGCCTCAGTCGGTCAACCTCACCTGTACCGCTGGCAGCGCCAAACGCACCGCGACGCTGACCTGCAACGAGACGATTGGCAGCAATCCGGCAACGCAACGCTCGTGGCCGCTAACCTGCCCGATCGGCTGCTCGCTGGACATCAATGGCGATGGCAGCGTGACTGCAGACAAGGACGCCGTGCTGCTGACACGCTATCTGCTCGGCTTCCGTAGCGGCCATCTGATCGCAAATGTCCCTCTCGGCCCTTTGCGTGCCGACGCTGCTGCGGTGGAGAGCTACATCGGCAACGGCGCTCAGTTTGATGTGTTCGGTCGCCCGGCGCCGTCGATTTCGGCGATGCAGGACGGTGTCGTTCTGTTCCGCCTGATGCTTGGGGTGCCGGACACCGGCCTGTTCGGCGGCATCGTTGTGCCTGCAGGCGCCACCTACTCGAGCCCGGATACCGTCCGCGCCCACGTCAATACGATGTGCGGCACGACGTTCTAGCCCGTCGGCCTTCGCGAACGCGTTAGCGCGAACGAAGGCGTCCCCCCGCGCAGGTACCGGACTGGTGCCTGCGCCATCGGCCAGCCCGTGTCATCCGACGCGTGCTGGCCGATTGCTTTCTTGATACGGCTTTTTCCATGAATGGCGTCCCAATGGGGCTTGAATGGTAATTTAACCAATAGTCGACTTATATTCTTTTAAGCACTCAAGCCCATTTCAAATGGGCTTTCACCAACAAAGCTGTTACGAAAAAAGACTTGGACTCGCCCGATACGCTGTGAGCGAAACGTCACCAAAACCGGGGACAATGGCAACGATGGGCACGGCGTTTGCTCCTGAAGCCCGGAACCGGAACTGTCTCGTACCATGACCATCCACGTCGCGCTCAACCACGTTACCCACTACCGCTACGACCGCCTGGTCACACTTGGGCCGCAGATCGTGCGCCTGCGACCGGCGCCGCACTGCCGTACACGCATCGTTTCCTACAGCCAGCGCATCGAGCCTGCCGATCACTTTTGCAACTGGCAGCAGGATCCATTCGCCAACTACATGGCACGGCTGGTGGTACCGGAGCGCACGCGTGAGTTCAAGGTGACCATTGACCTGGTCGCCGAGATGGCGGTGTACAACCCGTTCGACTTCTTCCTCGAACCATCGGCAGAGAAAATTCCGTTCGAGTATTCGCGCCATAGCAAAGCCGAGCTCGCCCCTTATCTCGCCACGGTGCCGATGACGCCGCTGGTTGACACCTACCTGAAGAAGATAGACAAGTCGAAGCGGCGCACCATTGACTTCCTGGTGGACATCAATGCGATGCTCTACAAGGACATCCGCTACCTGATCCGCATGGAGCCCGGCGTGCAGACGCCCGAGCAGACGCTGACGCTCAAGTCCGGCTCGTGCCGCGACTCCGGCTGGCTGCTGGTGCAGCTGATGCGGCATCTGGGCCTCGCGGCGCGCTTCGTGTCGGGCTACCTGATCCAGCTGACGCCGGACGTCAAGGCGATCGACGGCCCGAGCGGCCCCAGCGCCGACTTCACCGACCTCCACGCCTGGTGCGAGGTCTACCTGCCGGGCGCCGGATGGATCGGGCTCGACCCGACCTCGGGCCTGCTCGCGGGCGAGGGCCATATCCCGCTCGCCTGCACGCCGCAGCCGTCGTCGGCCGCGCCGATCGAAGGCGGCGTGGACAAGGCCGAGGTGGAGTTCAGTCACCACATGGCGGTCACCCGCATCTATGAATCACCGCGAGTCACCAAGCCGTACACGGAGGCGCAATGGGAGCAGGTCCTCGACCTCGGCGAAAAGGTTGATCGTGACCTGATCGCCGGTGACGTGCGCCTGACGATGGGCGGCGAACCGACTTTCGTTGCTGACAAAGATCGCGACGCTGCCGAATGGAACACCGCCGCACTCGGTCCGACCAAGCGCGGTTACGCCAATGCGCTGGTGCAGAAGCTCCGCGCGCAGTACGGCGACGGCGGCTTTCTGCACTTCGGACAGGGCAAGTGGTATCCCGGCGAGCAACTGCCGCGCTGGGCGCTGTCGGTGTTCTGGCGCAAGGATGGTCAGCCGATCTGGCACAACCCGGACCTGTTCGCCGACGAACGCAAGCCGGGTGGTTACAGCAATGCCGATTCCGGCCGCTTCATCCGTACGCTGGCGGGCAAACTGGGTCTGACCGATGAGTTCGTCAAGGAAGGCTACGAAGACACCTGGTATTACCTGTGGCGTGAGCGCCGCCTGCCGGTCAACGTCGATCCGTTCGACGCGCGTCTGGGAGACGAGCTGGAGCGCGACCGCCTGCGCAAGGTGTTCGATCAGGGCCTGACGCATGTCGTCGGTCACGTACTGCCGCTCACTCCGGGTAGCGCCGTCGGCCTCAGCGGCACGCGCTGGCAGACCGGTCCGTGGTTCTTCCGCGACGAGCGCATGTACCTGATCCCGGGCGACAGCGCGATGGGCTACCGCCTGCCGCTCGACAGCCTGCCGTGGACATCCGAAGGCGACTACCCGTACTTCATCGATCGTGACACGTTCGATGCGCGCGGCGACCTGCCAGCGGCGCGGACGTTTGCGGAACGGTATGGGGTGGCGCGGGGGTTGAATGTTCCCGCGACGGTGGCGATGCAGGGCTTGCCGAGCGGCGCGGATTTGACGGCGCGTGGCGATTCATTGGTCGTTCGTGGTGAGCCTGTCGAACCACCGGGTGGCACTCTATCATCGGCTGCATTTGGAACTCACGTTCATGGTTCGACAAGCTCACCACGAACGGGGATAGACGGTGACGCGTCGGATAAAGATGCAACGCCTAAGGCGGCGCAGCGCAGCTACGTCCCCGCCACCGCCACCCTGCTGCCGCAACGCTTCCAGTCGGCTCACTGGCTCACGCGTACTGCGCTGTGCGTCGAGGCGCGCGAGGGCAACCTGTACATCTTCATGCCACCGATCGCCTGGCTTGAAGACTATCTCGACCTGCTGACCGCGGTCGAGGCGACCGCCGAAGCGCTCGACGTGAAGATCGTGCTCGAAGGCTATCCGCCGCCGCGCGACCCGCGCCTGAAGCTGCTGCAGGTGACGCCCGATCCCGGTGTCATCGAGGTGAACATCCATCCGGCCTACAACTGGACCGAGCTGGTCGAGCACACCGAGTTCCTGTACCAAGCCGCGTTCGAGGAGCACCTGTGCGCCGAGAAATTCGCGCTGGATGGCCGCCACACCGGCACCGGCGGCGGCAATCACTTCGTGCTGGGCGGCGCCACGCCGGCCGACTCGCCGTTCCTGCGCAAGCCCGAGCTGCTCGGCAGTCTGATCGCTTACTGGCACAACCATCCGAGCCTGTCCTACCTGTTCAGCGGCCTGTTCATCGGTGCCACCTCGCAGGCACCGCGCATTGACGAGGCGCGCAACGACCAGCTCTACGAACTGGAAATAGCCCTCACACAGATCGAGAAGAACCGCGAAATCTACGGCTGCGAGATGCCGCCCTGGCTCGTCGACCGTACGCTGCGCAACATCCTGATCGACGTTACCGGCAACACGCATCGCAGCGAGTTTTGTATCGACAAACTGTACTCGCCCGATGGTCCGACCGGCCGGCTCGGTCTGCTCGAGCTGCGCGCCTTCGAGATGCCGCCGCACGCCCGCATGAGCATCGTGCAGCAACTGCTGCTGCGCGCACTGGTCGCCCGCTTCTGGAAGCAGCCCAAGCATCATTCACTGTCGCGCTGGGGCACCGCGCTGCACGACCGCTTCATGCTGCCGACCTTCATCCGCATGGACTTCGAAGACGTGCTGGAAGACCTCGCGATGCCGGAGAACGGTGGCTATCAGTTTGACCCGGCGTGGTTCGCGCCGCACTTTGAATTCCGCTTCCCGCTGTTCGGCGAGATCGCCGTGCGCGGCATGGAGGTCGCGATCCGCGGCGCGCTCGAGCCCTGGCACGTGATGGGCGAAGAAGGCGCGATCGGCGGCACCGTGCGCTATGTCGACTCGTCGCTGGAGCGGCTCGAAGTCAGCGTGACCGGGCTCAACGATGCACGTTATGTGGTTACGGCCAACGGCCAGGCGCTGCCGCTGCAGCCGACTGGCACCGTCGGTCACTTTGTCGCCGGCGTGCGCTACAAGGCCTGGAGCCCGCCGTCGGCGCTGCATCCCTCGATTCAGGTGCATGCGCCAGTCACTTTCGATATCGTCGACACCTGGATGAACAAGAGCCTCGGCGGCTGCCAGTACCACGTGCAGCATCCGGGCGGGTCCAACCCGAGCGTGTTCCCGATCAACGCGTACGAGGCCGAATCGCGGCGGTTGTCGCGCTTTTTGCGCATGGGGCACACGCCAGGGCGGATGGTGGTGGCGCCGGCAACGGTCAATCACGAGCATCCGTTCACGCTCGATTTGCGACGGACTTAGAACCTCGCGGGCATGCAATGAACAGGCGACGACTGGCATTGACGTAGCGCCGCTACACTCTGCTCATGTCTTCCCTCTTTGATGCCGATGCTGCGAACGACGGTGATCGTGTCGCGCAAGCGGTCAGCGCGCTTGTCTCGCTGGCGCGCCGCGCACCGGCTGGGCACTTCGATGCACTGCGCGACGGCGAGGCCACGCGCACGGTCTGGCAAACCTTTCTCGAACGGGCGATGGCGGCGTTACCGGCCGCGGAACGTACGCCTGAAGCGCTGCTGAGCCAGCTCGACGAGTTGCACGCCAGCCTGGTGCGCAGAATCGAAGATAACGGCGTCACCTACAACCTTTACTCCGACGCGCTGGAAAGCGCTGGCAGGCAGGCGCGGCCGTGGTCACTTGACCTGCTGCCGATGATCATGACTGAGGCCGAGTGGCTGCAGGTAGAGCGCGGCGTCGCGCAGCGCGCCAACCTGCTCAACCGCATCCTCGCCGATGTCTACGGCCCGCAGGATCTCATTCGCGACGGCAAGCTGCCGACCGCACTGATCCACGGCCACCCCGGTTTCCTGCGCGCGGTGCACGGCATCGTGCCCCGTGGCCAGACCTTCCTGCATGTCGCAGCGTTTGATCTCGCGCGCGGACCGGACGGTAATTGGTGGGTGATGTCGCAGCGCACGCAGGCGCCCTCGGGTCTGGGCTATGCGCTCGAGAACCGCATGATCGTGTCGCGGCTGTTCCCGGATGCCTTCCGCGCGTTGCACGTCGACAAGCTCGCCACCAGCTACCAGACACTGATGGCCAGCCTCACGGCGCACAGCCCGGCGGGCGACGATGCCCGCATGGTGCTGTTGACCCCAGGCCCCTACAACGAAACCTACTTTGAGCACGTCTACCTCGCCCGCTACCTCGGCATCACGCTGGTGGAAGGCGGCGATCTGGTGGTGCGCGACCAGCGCGTGTGGCTGAAGACCCTGAACGGCCTGGAAGCAGTCGATGTCATCCTGCGCCGGCTCGACGACGATTTTCTCGACCCGCTGGAGCTGCGCGCCGATTCCGCGCTCGGCATCCCGGGCCTGATGCAGGCCTGGCGCGCGGGTAACGTGGTGCTGGCCAACGCGCCGGGCACCGGATTTCTCGAGTCAACCGCGATTCTCGGCTTCCTGCCAAAGCTGTGCGAATCGCTGCTCGGCGAGACGCTTGCGATCCCGTCGATCGCAAGCTGGTGGTGCGGCGAAAAGGCAGCGCTGCGTACCCTGATGCCGCAGCTTGGCGACTACGTGTTGAAGCCTACTTTTAATGATCGCGGCCGCCGCTTTGTGCCCGCGATCGGCAAGTCGCTGTCGGCGCGTGAACGTGAGCAATGGGCTGGCCGCATTGCGCTGCGGCCGGAGGACTTCGCGGCGCAGGCTTTTCTGCCGCTGTCACACACGCCAAGCTGGCAGGGCGCCCATTCGTCGCCACCGATCGCCTCGCGGGCGGCGATGGTGCGCGTGTTTGCCGTTTCCAACGGCCCTGGTCGGTGGCACGTGATGCCCGGTGGTCTCGCCCGCATCGCGCCCGAAGGCAAGGATGTCGTCTCGATGTATCGAGGTGGCAGTTCGGCCGATTTCTGGGTCATCACCGGCCACGGCAGCGACGACGCTACGCCGCTGTCACCCACGCTGACGCCGATCTCGACGCACCGTACGCCGCTGGGTGTTTCCAGCCGTGCAGCAGAAAACCTGTTCTGGTTTGGCCGCTATACCGAGCGGCTGGAAAACGCGACCCGCCTTGCACGCGTGACGCTGGAGGCGCTTGCCAGCGAGGCGGAAGAAACGCCGGAAACGCTGGAGTGGCTGCATCGCCTTGCCCTCACCAACGGCCTGATCAGCCGCGCGGTGCCATCACCACGGCAGGCGGCCCATGTGTTTGAGCGGGCGCTGATCGCCTCGCTCGCTGACCGCGATGGCCGGCTTGGTGCCTACAGTGTGGCAGCGACGTTGACGTCTTTGCGTCACGCCGCGTTCGCGGTGCGCGAGCGGCTCGCCATTGAACAGTGGTCGCTGGTGGCCGCCAGTGCCAACGAATTCGACAGCATGCTGAAGGCCAGCGGCCCGGCGGCGGTGATGCAGCAGACGATGCCGGGCATGACGCAACAGATGCCGGCAGCAACGCCGCCGCAGGCGCCGATCGCCACGACGCAGCAGGCACTGCGGGCCCTCGATCGCCTGTCAGTCAACGTGATGGCGATGACCGGCGCCCAGACCGACCGCATGACGCGCGATGATGGCTGGCGTCTGCTATCGATCGGTCGCCACGTCGAGCGCATGGCGACGCTGGCCGACGCGCTGGCGGAAGCGTTTGCCACCCGCTCGCTGGACAGCGATATCGGCTTCACGCTGGTGTTGAGCCTGTTCGACAGCACCATCACCTACCGCTCACGTTATCTGCAGCGGCGCGACCCTGAGGCGCTGCTGGAGTTGCTGGTGCTCAACCGAGACAATCCGCGCTCGCTGGCGTGGATCGCGCAAACGCTGGCCAGCCGCATCGCGAAACTGAGCGACACACCTTCCGGCGTGGTGCCGTCGCTGCTTTCGGCACACGAGCTGCCCCATCGCTGGCCGGCCGCTCAGATCGCCGCACTGGCGGCACGCAGCGACAAGGACGATCTGGTGGCCATGCTGCGCGGTGTGGCGAGCGATGCCTGCGCGATTTCGGACGCGCTGTCGCAGCGCTACTTCAGCCATGCCGAAGGCGTGGCGCATGCGGTAGGGGCGTAGGCATGCGGCTGAGCGTCACCCACGAAACCCGTTATCAGTACGCTGGCAGCGTCGAGCAGGCGCATCACATCGCGCATCTGCGGCCGCTGGCGTCGGCATCACAGCAATTGCTCAGCCATGAGCTCGCCATCAACCCGGAACCGGAGGTACGCACGCCGAGCCTCGACAGCTATGGTCAGGAACGGGTGTACTTTGAGCTGGCCGTGGCCCACGCCGAGCTGAGCGTCGTCGCCCACAGCGAAGTCATCACCCACGCCCTGGCAGCCGGACTGAGCGGCAAGCTGGACCGCGTCGCGGTGCCAGACAGCCTGCCGTGGGAGGCCGTCGCGGAACACATGCAATACGCCGCCGGGCAGGAATATGACGCGGCACGGGAGTTCGCGCAACCGTCACCGCTGGCGCCGATCCACGCTGACTTTGCGCGTTACGCCTCGGCTGTCGCTGGCAAGTCGCAGCCAGTCTACGCGCTGGCGAAGGCGCTCTGCCAGCGGATCCATACGGAGTTCAAGTATTCACCCGAAGCAACTGATGTCAACACGCCCCCGTTAACGGCGCTCGGCCTCAAGCAGGGCGTCTGTCAGGACTATGCGCAGGTGATGATTGCCGGGCTGCGCTCGCTCGGGCTGGCGGCGCGCTATGTCAGCGGCTATCTGCTCACCGAGCCGCCACCGGGCAAACCACGCTTGATCGGGGCGGATGCCTCGCACGCCTGGGTCAGCGTGTACTGCCCGAAGGACGGCTGGCTCGATTTCGACCCGACCAACAATTGCCTCGCAGGCGAAAGCCACGTCAAGCTCGCCTATGGCCGCGACTATGGCGACGTGCCACCGCTACGCGGCGTCATTCGCGGTGGCGGCACGCCGCAGCTGACCGTCGCCGTAACCGTGGCTCCGGTTGATCCACCGAAGTCGTAATCTCAGGGGCGCGCGCGAAGCGCCCACCGCTCGTGGTCGCGCCAGCGGCCACCGATCTTGAGATATTTTGGTGAGAAGCCTTCGCACTGGAAGCCGGCGCCTTTGACGAGGCCGATGGAAGCGAGGTTGCCGGGCTGGATATTCGCCTCCAGCCGGTGCAGCCCCATTTCGCCGAACGCGACCTTGATCACGGCGCGCAGGCCGTCACGCATCAGGCCCTGCCCTTCGTGCCCGGCAAAACCATAGTAGCCAAGGTAGGCGCTCTGAAAGGCGCCGCGCACGACGTTGCTCACGTTGATCACGCCAGCGATGGCGTCGCTGTCACGCCGGCACACCAGAAACGGGTAATTCGCGGGCGGCTGCATGCGGTCCAGCCATGCGTTAAAGGCTTTGCGGTCCGCCGGCGGGTTGACCCACGGTTGGTGCAGCGTACGACTGGCGCCTACAGCAGCCAGAAATTCGCTGCTATCAGCGGCCGTCGGCACCCTGAGGTAGATACGGGAACGCACAACCAACTACCGCAACGCCCTATTTCGGGGCAGTCATCGCTTCGCCTGGTTTCATGTCGCAACCCGCCGTATCAAACAGCGCTGCTTTGCCGCAAACGGAACTGAACATGCGTTCGGCCTCATGGCCGACGCCGGGCACCTCGACGCGACTGTGACGCAGCGTCAGATTCTGCGCTTTGGCGCGCCGCTGCAGGTGGGCGAAGTAGTTATTGCCGCGTTCAAGGCGGAAAGCACCCTGCGCCTCGCCGGCGCAACTCTTGTCCAGCGCGCTGTGGTTGGGGTCAATGTCATTGCCGCCGAGCAGGTAAATCACCCGCCGGCCGAAGTAGCGCGCCTCAAACGCGCGGGCATCGCCCTGGGCGGTCACGTAAGGCACCGGATCGGTGAGCCCGTAGCGCCAGCGATCCTGTTCGCGACAATGCGCGAGGTTCACCGGGCGCTGGGCATCAAAGTAAAGGTACGACGACGGATTGGCGACCACATAGCGCAGCCGGATGCTGCCTTTGCCAGCCGTAGCGTTGTCGGCCCCGTCGGCCACCGGGTGCAGGCCAGCGGCGGTGATGACCTGATCAGCCCGACCAACCACGGCGTAGCGTTGCACCAGTTGCGCACCACCGGAGTGAGCGGCGAACACGATGCGCTCAAGATTGGGGAAGCGCGCGCGGTCTGCCAGCAGCGCCGCAATGCTGTCAAAAATTTCGAATGAGCTGACCGGGTAAGGTCCCTTCGCCGGTTCTCCGCCGAGCCAGGTCTCGTTCTTCCAGCGCGCAGCCGCCGTCGGCAGGTCGTGACGGGCAGCATCGGCGGTGGTCATGATCTGCGGTGCAATGAGCAGCGTCTCGGCTTCCGCGCCGCTCGCTTTCAGTGCCTTCCCGGCCAGCTCAAAATAACGGTCAGCATCGCGCAACCGGCCATGCACCACGATCACCGCCCGGCGGATGCCCGGCTGCGCCTTCATGTCGCCCAATGCAACGCTGCTGTAGGCGGGCACCAGCACTTCACCTTGCGCGGTTTTCAGCTTCAGGCGCTCCGGGGCGATCACTTTCACGGGCCGTCGATGCGGCGCGTTGTCATCAGTGGCCACAGCCATCGACGGCGGCGTGGTTGGCGCGGCGTTGGCATGACCGCTGCCGAGCGTCAGGGCAAGCTTGCCGAACGCAGCGAGCGCCACCAGCGCCAGCGCCCCGCTCCAGCGTCCACCACGGCGCAAAGCGTCAGACAACAAGACCGTTCGCGAGCCGTTATGGCTCGTGGGCCGCTTCACCATCCAATCCTCCAAGTCCGTCGTTTTCTCTTTTTGCCGTGCATCCGTTGTCGCGACGTCGCAATCGCTGTCCCGCGCGATTCAGCCGCTATTTGCCGAACCAGACGTCGATCTCGGCAGGCAGCCGGCTCGGCCGCCCGCTGGCGCGGTCCAGCGGGCACCATTGGGTAACCGCCCGTGCCAGCACCTTGCCGTCGCCACTCCGAATTATCTCCGTATGGCGCGGATAGCGCAGGCCCCGTGCCATTCCTGTCCAGGTGCGGGCCAACACAGCGTCGCCCGGAACCGCTTCGGCCAGATAGTCAATTTCATGTCGCAGCGCCACCCAGACATGGTGTGTTCGCTGCTCCGGCGTGGTCAAAAAGTTCCAGTGCGCGATAGCAACGTCCTGCACCCACGCCAAGTAGACAACGTTGTTGACATGCCCCAGTTCGTCGATGTCAGACGACTGGATGGTCAGCGGCAGTTCAAACGGCGGGATGGGAGATTCGGAGGCAAGCATCCATCAATTTTTGCCGGGCGTGCAGTCCGAGTACAGCTTTTCGATAAAACAACCATTAGCGTTGGGCTTAAGGCTAAGAATGTCTTGAAGTCGACTATTGGTATTTTTCCGTATTAAGCCCATTGTGGACGACGGTTTACATAAAAAGATGTTCACCCACAGGCGCCGGTCAAGCGAACGCTATGCTTTCGGCAAATGACCGAACTTGATGAATCTGCGGCAAAGGACTCTCTCGACGCCGAGAGCGACGCTGCCCTTGCCGCCCGCTGCAACCGGGGTGAAAGTGCCGCCTGGACAATCCTGGTGCAGCGCTACCAGCGGCTGGTCTACACCATCGTTCGCCGCATCGGGCTCGATGACCACGCCGCCGCTGACGTCTTTCAGACCGTGTTCAGCCGCCTGCTCACTCACCTGCCGCAACTCAATCAGGCCGATCGCCTGCAGGCCTGGATCGTTACCACCGCCAAGCGCGAGGCCCTGCTGCAGCGTTCGCGTGGCTTGCGCACCGTCTCGCTGACAGCCGACGACGATGACGGCGCCGCCAGCCCGGCGTACGACGTCGCCGACGACTCGCCACTACCCGACGAGCAGCTGGCCACCCTGCAAAGCCAGAACCAGGTGCGCAACGCACTCGAACGCATGGACGAGCGCTGCCGCACGCTGCTGACGCTGCTTTACCATGATGCCGACGATGCCGTCGCCTACGACGAGGTGGCGCGTCGGCTGGACATGCCGCTCGGCAGTGTTGGCCCCACCCGCGCCCGCTGTCTTGGCAAGCTGCGCAAACTGCTGGCGGCCTGAGATGAATTGGCGCCAGCCGATGTATTTTGTCGTCGCCGGACGACTCTGTTGAGCGAACCCGGAGAACCATGACGTGAACAAATCGCCCGCCTCACTTGACGACGACGCACTTGGCGATGCCGTACGCGGCGCGCTGAAACTGGTCGACGCGCCAGCGCCGCTGGTCGCCGCCGCAGTCAGCCTGTGGCCCACGCAAGCGGTCACCGCGCCTGCGGCTACGCTGACTGGCGCTGTTGGCGCAGCCGTCCGCAAGGTGCGCGCGGTGCTCACCTTCGATAGCTGGGCCACCACACCGGGTGCACTGGGCTTGCGCTCGGCTGGCTTGTCACGGCAAACCCGCCACCTGATGTTCAGCGCTGATGGTCGCGACATTGATCTGCGCATCGTCTCCGCCGCCAACAGCTACGTGCTGGCCGGACAAATCCTCGGCCCTGAGGAGCGCGGCTCGGTGGAAATCTCGGTGGATACGTCGATTGATCGCGACGGGCCGCCGCCGCAAAGCGTAGAGCTCGACGATCTCGGCAGTTTTGAACTGGAAGCAATGCGCGCCGGCACCTACTGGATGACGCTGCGCTTCGCCGGCGACGTCGTGGAGCTGCCGCCGATTGATATTGGCAACCACTAGCGCCGACGCGTAAAGGCGTCCGCCGTAGCCGGCGCGGCAAAATGCAGGCATGCCCGCCGCTGCCCCGTCCGCCCCGTTTTCCGCCGAAGCGCTGGCCACCGCGCTGATCGCTGGCGAATCACAGCTTCCTGTCGACCTTGACGACACACGGCGCACCGCGCTGGCGTGGGCGCTCAAGGATGCCGCGCTCGCCTGCTGGAGCACCAATCAGGCGCAGGTGGCAACCGTTGAAGAGTTGCTGCGGCAACTGCTGGCGCTCGACCGCTCCACACCTGCCAGCCCAATACCAGCGCTGCACGACTGGGTGGCTGCCCTGGCAGCCATCGCGGCGGGGCGGATGTCCGACGCTGACACCCTGCTGCAGCAGGCGGCCAGCCAGTTCCGCGCGCTCGGCCTCGCCGCTGCGGCTGCACAAACACAGGTGCCCCGCGTGCTGGTGCTCTGCATGCAGGGGCGACTCGACGACGCAGAGCAGTGCGGCATCGCTGCGCGCGATGAGCTTGTCGCGCTGGGTGACATGCATGCCGCGAGCCGGGTGAGTTTGAATCTTGGGCAGTTGAGTTACGCGCGCTCGGACTACTCCGGCGCGATACAACACTACGAATCCGCTATGCCCGGGCTGCGCCAAGGCAACGATCTAGAGCGACTGGTGCAAAGCACCATTGGCCTTGCTGACGCGCTTGCCGCAAATGGGACGTTCGATATCGCGTTGGCGCATTACTCCAGCGGCAAAATTGAAGCGACTAAACGTGGTTGGCCAATACTGTCTGCGCTATGTGAGGAATCTGCCGCACTCATTTACTTGGCACGAGGTGAATTTGCTGCTGCGTTAGCGGGGTTCGAACTCGCCCGTCAGCAGTATGAGCGGTTGTCGATGCCTCAGCATCTGGCAAACGCGGAGCGGCAGCTTGGTCAGGTTTATTTCGAGCTAAATTTGCTGCCGGAAGCGACCGCGCTCCTGCAACACTCGATTGAGCGTTTCGAACCCCTTGAAATGAATCTTGAGGCGGCGTGGACACGCGTCGAGCTCGCTAAGGTGATAGCTGCGCTGCGGCCAGGCGATCCTCAACTGGACAGTCTGCTGTCGGAAGCAGACCGTGTTTTTGCTAGTCAGACGCAAGTAGCTGGCCAAGCGGCGGTGGCGTTGGCGCGAGCCGAGCACGCCATGAACACTGGCCACTTCGATCCGGCGCGTGAACAGGCGGCAGGCGCGGAAGCGGCATTCCGAAAGCTTGGCATGGCTGCTCACCAGATCCGCGCTGAGGTGCTTTTGGCCGAGTGCGATTGCCACTGCGGCAGGTTGAGCGATGCGCGCGGCACCTTTGCGCGACTACTCGCCAGTGCTCATGAACAAAGGCTGCAGTCGGTTGAGCTGCGTGCCCTGACTCAACTGGGGTACATAGCTACACGCGAACACGATCTCGATGGCGCCAGACACCATTTCGAATGTGCGGTCTCGATCGTGGAGGAGCAACGTGACCGCCTTGGTGGCGATGAATTGCGCCACTCTTTCCTAACTGCAGCTCTGGTGCCTTACCGCGAGTTGCTACGGCTGTCACTTGACGACATGAGCGAACAAAGTCAAGCGCTAGCAGTCCTACTGGCGCTTGAACGTTTTCGCGCGCGCGCGCTTGCTGACCGACTGGGTGACATCACACTTAACCAGGCTACAGGCAACAAAGCGCTCGACGAGCTGCAATATCGTCTCGCTTGGTCACAGCGTCGCCTGAGGCGCCTGCGCGAGGAAGGCGACGATACCGAAGCGGCCGAGACTGAAATCGGTCGGCTCGAACATGATTACCTTGAGGTCCAGCGTCGATGGCGCTTGACGGCCGGAGGGAACCGACAGACCGGGTCGGCGATCACTCTCAACGATCGGTCGTTGGCCGAACTGCAACGGGGACTGCCAAACGACGCCGTCATCGTCGAATACGGTGTCATAGATGACGAACTCTTTGCCTGCGTGATCAATGACACGTCTGTTCGCATGGCTCGCAGCGTGGCGCCATGGGACGTCGTGCAAGGCGCCATCCGCCGTGTGCAGTTCCAGATGGATGCCATGCGCACCAGCCGGTTGCTGCCGCCGCAGCATGTGCTGCAACTGGAGGCACGCGCGCGGAAAGCGTTGCAGCAGTTGCATGGCCTGATCTGGGCGCCATTGACTCCGGCGCTCAGTCACGCGCGGCATCTGCTGGTGGTACCGCATGGAAAGCTCGGTGCCGTTGCTTTCGCGGCCTTGCACGATGGCAGCAGATATTTGGGCGAACACGTGCCAATCGCTGTCGCGCCCAGTGTCGCCGTGGCCGCGCAGGTGCTGGCCCGCCCCGCACCTGCCGTCGTGGCACCACTGGTTCTGGCGGACACACAGCGCCTCGTTCATGCGAGCCGGGAAGCCGATGCGCTACGGCAGATATTTCCCCGTGCATGGGTCGAAACCGACGATGCAGCCAACAGCGAGACGCTTCGCCAATTGGGCTTGTCGGCGGACAGCATCCATCTCGCTTGCCACGGCGTCTTTCGCTCCGACAACCCCGCCTTTTCCGCCCTAGAACTGGCCGATGGCAACTTTTCAGCGCTTGACGCCGAGAAGCTCGGCCTCAGCAATGCGCTGGTGGTGCTCAGTGCCTGTGACAGCGGCGTAGCTACCGAGTCTGAGGGCGATGAGGTATTCGGTCTGGTGCGAGCCTTCCTCATCGGCGGTGCGTCGCGGGTGGTGGCAAGCCTGTGGCCGGTGGATGACGAGACGACGGTGGACTGGATGACCGCCTTTTACCGGGCACTTCAATCCGGCGCGACGCCGACTGGCGCCAGCCAGCTGGCGCAGCGAGCTGTTCGGGAGCAGCATGCGCACCCATTTCACTGGGCCGCATTCGCCACCTTTGGCGGTTGGTAGCGGTGATAGCGAACTGCCAGAATTAGTTCGCATCAGAACTATTTCTTCATTTGGTGTATTTTTTCGGACTACGTTCGCTCTGTCGGACATTTCCCGAGCTGCAAGCCCATGTCAATGCCCGCTTTCCAGATGACTCACAGCCTGTCTCGTCTGAGCTGCATCGCCCGCGCTATGGTCGTGGGCGTCGTTTGCATGCTGGCGGCCAGCGCGTTCGGCGCCGATTTCAAACCCGACGAAATCGTCGTAAAGCTGCGCACCACCACTGCATTGGCCGGTATCCAGGCGCAATTGAGCGTCGTACAAACCATCCAGTTTGGCAGCCGTCCGATCTACCGCCTTAAATTGCCGGTCGGCAGCGACGTCAATGCAGCCATCGCTTCGGTCACGGGCAACGCCGACGTGCTGTTGGCGGAACCAAATTACACGGCGAACTCGCCGGAAGCGCGCAAAAACCAAGCTTGGACAGTCGGCAGCCCCACCGCCTACGCCGCCCAATGGGCCCCCGCTGCCATGCGCCTGAAAGAGGCCCACCTGTTTACCCGCGGCAACGGCGTGCGGGTAGCCGTGCTTGATACCGGCGTCGACACCACGCACCCCGCGCTGGCTGGCAAGCTGCTGCCCGGCTACGACTTTGTCGATGGCGACAGCGACCCGAGCGAAGTGGGCACGCCCTGCCCGCCCGGCGTGACCACCGGATGCAATCAGGGCTTCGGACATGGCACGCACGTGGCTGGCCTGATCGCGCTCTCGGCGCCGAATGCGAAGATCGTGCCGTACCGTGTGCTTGACCCCTATGGCGTCGGCAACGTGTGGGTGCTGGCTGAGGCAATGCAGAAGGCGATTGACCCGGACGGCAACCCTGCCACGGATGACGGTGCCCATGTGATCAATCTGAGTCTGGGCACGCCGCTGCGGATGAAAGTGCTTACCTCTATCGCCAAGCTCTTCACCTGCGAGCCGCCGGACGACACTGATCCGCTGCTCAACTTCTCGAACCCTGGCTATGACAACGACAAGACGCGCTGCGCCAACGGCATTGCGCCAGTCATCGTTGCTGCAGCGGGCAATCTTGGCCCGGGTGACCCACCCGCCAAGGAATATCCTGCTGCGGAGAGCGTCTATGGCTTGATCGCCGTTGGCGCCAGTGACGCCAGCAAACACCTGGCCTCATTCAGCAACAGCGGCTCGTGGGTGAGCGTTGCCGCGCCGGGCGACGCCATCACCAGCGCGATGCCGACCAGCGCGTCGGCTACTGGCTATGCCACCTGGAGCGGCACTTCAATGGCAGCACCGCTGGTGGCGGGCACGGCAGCACTGCTGCGCGCCGCCCAGCCCGAACTCGCACCGCGCGACGTGGTCCGCAAGATTGAGCGCACAGCGACACCGCTGACCGGGACCAATATTCCGCAGATTGACGCCGCTGCGGTGGTTGAAACCTGTTCGATGGACATCGACGGCGATGGCCAGGCGCTGCCCACCACCGATGGTCTGATCATCATGCGGGCCATGATGGGTATGACCGGCACCGCCGTCAGCAACGCGGCGACCGCCACCGCTGCGCGCAATACCTGGGACAGCATCCGCAGCTACCTGAAGAACGTCTGCCTGATGAACCTGCCCTGATCGCCAACTGTGCGGTCAGCGTCATCAGCTTTTTGCGTAATAGCCCATTTGCATTGGGCTCCAAGCCATTTTTCTCCGAAAATCGACTTTTGTCGTTTTTGTAGTTATAGCCCTTATCAGCTGAGCCTTCCATAAAAAAGGTATTGACGAAAATAGTCTTATGACAATGTATTTGTGACGTCGACTCCCGCTCTGTCAGAGGCATCACCCTCGACAACCAACAGGCAGGAGTCCTCATGCAAATCCTTGGCAGACACCCACTGGCCGCCGCCGTGCTCGGCAGCCTCGCGCTGGCCGCCAGCGCCGTCTCGCAGGCACAAACGGCGACCATCTACGGCTCGCTCGGCAACTTCGACGTCGTCAACAACACCGGGCAGGACGCCTGCGGTTTCGAGGTGGAGCTCGAGGGCGTGGCGCCCACAGCCATACCGTCCACCTTCACAGTGCAGCGCTACGGCGTGCCCGCCATTGCCGCGTACACCGCTGGCGCGATATCCGGCACCCGCGTACGCTGGGAAAGCCGCGACTGCAGTCTGACCAAAACCATCGCTCACGCTCCGGGCACGGGCTTCGCGGGCACCTGCTACCAATGGAACACGGCCACCTATGACAACGCTGGCTGCGAGCACTTCGGCGTGCATTACTACGGCGCCGCCAACAAGGTGACGTCACGCTGGCTGGTACGCGATGCTGCCAACCCCGGCAGCTATGTACCTGTCGATCCGCCGATGCCGGTGGCGTGGCCGAACTACACCGTGCAGCCCGTCGCCGTCGTCAACAATCCGCCGGTGATCGTCGCCGAGGTGGAAGCGCCCGAGCCGCCGGAAGCACCGGAACGCTACGGCAACGCGCAATGGATGAAGGTTTTTGTTCGCCAGTTGCCGCGCACCGTCACGCTGGATGAACTGATCACCGAGAACCCGAACACCGTGCCGATGGATCCGGCGCAGCTCGAAGTGCAGTGGGACGTCATTCAGGCTGAACCGCGGACCGGCAGCAACGGCCATCAACGTCGCAATCGCAAATCCGGCTCGACCAACCTCGACCCGACGACGCGAACAGTGGTACGCCGCTACGAACTCTACAACTACACCGGCGCCGTGGACCCGATCACCAACGAGGCGCTCTGTGCTGATCTGACCTGCACTGCGCCACAGGCAGGCGAACTGGGCGACTTCATCAGCGCGCAGATGACTGCGGTGGAAGTGCAGGGCGACAATCTGACGGTGAAATCCGCTGGCACGGGCAGCGGAAGGGTGGAAAGTAGCGACAAGGTCATCGCCTGCGGCAACAAGTGCGTCGCCGCCTACGTGGCCGGGACCGCTGTAACACTCAGCGCCAAAGCAGACAGCGGCAGCACCTTCGCCGGCTGGAGCGGCGCCTGCAGCGGTGCGCAAACGACATGCACGGTAACGGTCCGGGGCGCAATCGCAGCGACCGCCAACTGGTCCCAGGCTGTGACTGGCGGCGGTGGTGGTGGCGGGGGTAGCGGTGGGCTCACACTGAAGGTCGCCACCAGCAACCCCGGAACTGTCACCAGCAACGTCGGCGGCATCAACTGCGGCAATGTCTGCCAGGCCAACTACGCGGCGGGCACCAGCGTCACGCTGACTGCCACACCACCGGCAGGCAAGAACTTCACTGGCTGGTCGGGCGCTTGCACCGGCACCAACTCCACCTGCACACTGACGGTCAACGCCAATCTTTCGGCAAAAGCGAGTTTCAGCAAGTAAGTCCAGTTGCAAGCATCGCTGTGGCCGGCAAGCGTACAACGCATGCCGGCCTTTTTTCACCACAAAGAAATTCTCGTGACGATGTATTTCTCGAGCCAGCCGGCGCTCTGTTGGCGACGGGGGATCGAGATCACCACCTCCTCGTCGCCCGCCTGTGCGGGTCATCGGCTGAAAGGAAACATCATGCGCATACTGTCCCAATCTCTCCCCGCTGCGGCGATCGCGGCGCTGACCATCGGCGTTGCCCCCACTGTATTCGCCGCCGCGCCACCCGACGTGACGGTGATGGAGTTCTTCCATGCACCAACCGGTCACTACTTCATGACCGGTTCTGCCGACGACCAGCGGGCGCTCACCAGCGCGCCGGCGAATCTGTCATTCCTGGCTACCGGGCGCAGCTTCGCCGCCTGGTCCGAGAACAACAAGAACCGACCGGCGAACGCCGTCGCGGTGCAGCGGTTCTTCAACCCGGCCACCTCATCGCACGTGTTCACCTCCAGCGCGTCCGACATCGCGCTGCTGCGCAGCCTGCCGATCGCGAGCAATCCGAAAGGCTTCAGCGATGAAGGTGTCGCCTTCTTTGCGCTGACACCAACCGCCGGGCGCTGCGATGCGGGTGCTCGTCCAATCTTCCGCGCCTTCAACAACCGCGCCGATGGCAATCATCGCTACAGCAACGAGCTGAAGCTGCAGGCAGCGACGGTCAAGACCGGCTTCGCCGACGAGGCCGTCGCCTTCTGCTCTACTGGCGTCAGCAGCGATGCCTCGGTGGAGAAGCGCGCCGGCACACCGCGCCCCACCGGTGAGGACGTCACCATCAGCGGTGCGGTCAGCGGCTTCATTTCGGTCTCTTCATTCAACATCGGCAGCCAGGCGGTCGATGCCTCACAAGCCCGCTTTGAAGGTGGCACGGCGGCCGCGCTCGCCAATGGCGTTGCCGCCAGTGCAGAAGGCGTGCTGGTCAGCGGTGTGCTGAAAGCCACTGAGGTCAAACTCTCCTTTGCCGGCAGCACCACGCCGGCTCTGGTCGATGAAATTCACGGCTTCATCACCGCACTCGGCTCAACCGGGACGCTCTTCGTCAACGGCACTGCGGTGGATATCAGCCACGCCAGCATCGTTCGCGGGACAGTTGCGCAGTTGGTGGTCGGCGCCGAGGTGGAAGTGCACGGCGGTTTCGTCAACGGGGTCTTCGTCGCCACCATCGTGCAGCTTGACGACACCCCGCAATCTTCGGTCAGCGCGTCAGCAATGGGCAGCGCCGAAATCGACGGCACCATCAGTGCGTTCGCCAGCGTAGCCAGCTTCCGCGTTGACAATCAGCAGGTTGATTCCAGCAATGCGGTTTTCGAGGACGGCACGGCCGCCGGGCTTGCCAACGGCCAGCGCGTGGAAGTGCGAGGCAATGTAGTCGCCGGTGTGCTGATTGCCACCCGCGTCGAATTCAAGCGGGCACGGGTCGATGCCGGTACCACCAGCCCCGGCAGCAGCACCAGCAACCCCGGTAGCAGCAGCGCATTCGAAGCCACTGGCACCGTCAGCAATTTCGTCAGCATCGCGTCCTTCACCGTTGCCGGGGTTAGTGTTGACGCCTCTGCAGCCACGTTCAAGGATGGCAGCGCCGCTGACCTGCGCAATGGCGCATCGGTCGAAATCAAGGGTACGCTGACAGGCGGTGTGGTGCGTGCAACGAGCGTCGAGATTCGCAGCAGCACCAGTACACCCCCGACTGGCAGCGCAGGTACACCTTTCGAAGCCACCGGCAATGTGACCGATTTTGCGAGCGTTGCCTCCTTCCGCGTTGGCGGCGTGTTGATCGATGCTTCGGCAGCAACATTTGTCGACGGTACGGCGAATGACCTGCGCAATGGTGTGCTGATCGAGGTGAATGGATCGCTGGTGAACGGTGTGGTTCGGGCGACCCGGATCGAAATCAAGAGCGGCTCCAGCACCGGTACGCCTTCGGATGGCACTGAATTCGAAGCGTCGGGGACCGTTAGCGCCTATGTCAGCGTGTCTTCGTTCGTACTCGGCACCACCAGCATCGACGCGTCCACTGCGTCATTCGAGCGCGGTACTACCGCAGACCTGCGCAACGGCGTTGCCGTCGAAGTGCGCGGCACCTGGCGTGGCGGCAAAGTAATCGCCAACCGTGTCCGCTTTGAACGATAATCGTTCAACGCCCGGTCAAATAGCGGCCGTGCCATGCGCTAGCTGCTGAACAAACGACCCCTCCTCTCCTTCGCGCCTGCAGCTTCTGCAGGCGTTTTTCTTTTTGCTGCGGCGTAACTCGCTTGCGAACCGACCTGCCAGCAACCTGACGGCGGCCAGCGCAGGCCCTGCGCTAGCATCAATTGCAATGAGTTCGCCCGATCAGCCGCCTGGCCATCCGCCTGTCGGCGTGCCTCCATCCCCGATTCCCGGCCCTGCGTTCGTCCCCGACCGCTGGGCCATGTTCCTCGCCTTCCTGCAGATTGGCGTCAGTGCCTTTGGTGGTGCGCTGCCCTGGGGAAGGCGTATCCTGGTTGAGGATCGCAAGTGGATCTCGTCAAAAGAGTTCACCGAGATCGTGACCGTTTGCCAGGCGGTACCAGGGCCGAACATGGTCAATCTGGCAGTGTTTGTCGGCACCCGCTATCACGGCATCGTCGGCGCGCTGATCGCATTCGTCGGCATCGTCGGCGTGCCTCTTGCCATCCTGCTCGCGCTCAACGCTGTCTATCACAGCTTTGCGCATCTGCCGGCGGTGCGCTCGGCAATGACCGGCATGGCGGCTACCGCTACAGCCTACCTGCTTTACATGTCGCTCAAGATGGGTGGCGGCTTCTGGCGGCGACCACTTGGCATTGCACTCTGTGTGGCGTCGGCGGCGCTGGCATTCTTCGCGCACTGGCACATGGCGCTGGTGCTGCTGGTCTGCGGTGCTGTCGGTGTGGTGCTGTCAAAGCGCGGGCGACTGTGAGATAGCTATTGTGAAAAACAGCGACCAACTGCTCGACATCCTGCTGCTGTATCTGTCGCTGTCGTTCCTGTGCATTGGTGGCACCATCCCGCTGATCCCGGACATGCACCGCTTCTTCGTCGAAGGCCGCGGTCTGATGACAACCACCGAATTCGCCGGCTACATCGCGCTGGCTCAGGTGGCACCGGGGCCCAACATCCTCTACATCGCGCTGTTTGGCTATCACGTCGCCGGCATCCCCGGCGCACTCACTGCACTGGGTGGCATCAGTTTCGTGCCCTTTGTGCTCATGGTCATCACCACCCGGATGTTCGCCCGCCTGCAGGCCAACCCATGGCGCGAGATCGTGCTGCGCGGGCTGGCACCTGTCACGGTCGGGCTGATGTTTGCTGGCTGCATGCTGCTGATGCGCGGCTTCCCCGACTGGCGCGCCTGGGTGCTCGCCGGCATCTCATTCGCCGTCTACATGCTCACCAAGTGGCATCCGCTGTGGATGATTGCCTTTGGCGCGCTGGCAGGCGTCGTGCTGCAGATGTGAAGGCTTTGGGCTAGGGCCTGCTCACCCTGGTTCATTGCTGCCGCGGCAACCAGCCCAGACCCTTGGCATGCAGACTCTGCACATACCAGCGATCGGCCGTTTCGGTGATCGCCGTGGTTTCGGGATAAGCGCCGGTCGGATCCTGCAAGTCGGCAACGACCTTGCCATCCTCGGTAAACGCCATTACGTGGCCATAGGCCTTTGGCACTGGCCACAGGGCCCGCGGCAAGCGCAACGTGAGTTTGCGCAGGAACGGCTTGTCGGCCATGTTGTCGATCTTGGGGTTGCGCGGCTTGGCAAAGCCCAGCCAGATCTTGCCTTCGAGACCGCGCATCAGGTTGTCCGGGTAACCTGGCAAATTGTCGAACAGCACGGTCGCGCCCGATGCAGCCGCGCCGCGCGACAAGTCCAGATTTGCAACCGTGACAGCTATCTTCCACACCCGGTACTTGCCAGTCTCATTGACGAACAGCGTCTGCTCATCCTTCGACAGGGCGATGCCATTGGCGAATGCCAGCCCGCGTGCCACCACACGAGTACCGCGCGTCGCCGGGTCATATTCGAGCACTCGACCGGTCGCCTGCTGCTCGAGAATATCGAGCACGCTCGCCTCAAAGGTGCCACCCCACTGGCTCGGTGCAAAACGCGTCGAGGCGTCGGTGAAATACATTTTTCCGTTGGCCGCGACCACCACCGCATCAGCGTAGCGAATCGGGTCACCACCGACTTTGTCAGTGAGCGCAGTGATCTGGCGATCAGATGCGATCGACAGCAAACCCTTCATGGCGTCGGCTGCAATCAGGTTGCCGGCGGCATCAAAATCGAAGCCCAGCACCCGGCCACCGGTGTTCACGAACACCTCCTGCGCCGTGCCGTCGGGATTCATGCGCAGGATGTTGCCGCTGACCACAGCCGCATAGAGTTTGCCATCGCGACCGATAGCGATGTGCTCCGGCCCCTCTTCTTTGCCAAGCGAGATCATGTTCAGGTTGGCGAGCTTCGTGTTGACGGCATGAGGCCCAACGTAACCCGGGGCAACAGGGGCGCTCCACACCATCGGCTCGACCGGTACCGGCCACAGCGAGAGGTAGGCAACCAATGCCAGCGAGATGACACCGAAAAATGCAGCAATCTTCTTCATGGATCCTCCAGACGACTTTCCTTGCGCTACCGAGAACGCAAACTCGTGCCGGCTCAATACCCTAGCGACGCCGCGATCACCAGTCCTGCCTCAAGCGTGAACTTGCCAGCATTGATACCCGCGATCATCGATTCTCGCGGCACTTTGGCGAAGCGCTCGACCTCGCCGTCCTGATTCTTTGGTTCGCGATCATTGGGCACGGTGGCGCGGTACCAGTCAATGCGCTCGCTGATGTAGCCGCTGGCGCCGTCCGACGTAGGCTTGTGTACATGCACAACACCGCCCCAGGTCACGCTGAACAGCTCATCGAGACGGAAACCTGCTTCCTCCCAGGTTTCACGTTCCAGCGCGCTTTCAGGTGTATCGATGGCCGTCACCATGCCGCCCATCAGCGTGTCCCATTGGCCCGGGTCGTTCGCCTTGTTCAGCGCACGCTGCTGCACCCAGAAGTGGCCGTCGGACGTCTCACCCACCAGATGCACGGCACGCGTGCGCAAGCCAAGCGAGCGCACCGCTGCACGCTCAATGCTGCCGAGCTGGTGGCCGCGCACGTCATACACCGGCAATTGCTCGTTGCGCCAGACATGCGTAAAGCCGAGGTCGCGCATGGCCAGCGCAATGCGGGCGAGACTCTCGGTGAGGTGGCCATCGACGATCCAGCCATTGGTGGTATCGCGCAACGGTGACACGTTCTGGAAGCTGAAGGTGTGCGCAATCTGGCGCAGGATCTTTGCCTCGGCGTTGCCAATCTCAACACCGCCCCACGACAGCGGCACGCGTTCACGCAGTGGGGGCTGATTGGCTTCGGCGCGAAGTTTGTGCACCCAGTCGGGAGCGGATTGCAGCATGGTCAGGCAATGTCATTTCACCGGCCACCGATCATATAGCTTCACCGCTGCGGTTTCACCCCACAACTCGATGGCAGCGCTGGTGCCGTCGTGCGGCTGGTTCGCGCCCGCGCCGCGGACGTAGCCCAGTGCCACGCAGGCGCCGGCCAGCGGGCTCCAGCCAACTGACGACAGTTCACCCACCGTTTCGCCATTGAGCAGGATCGATTCGCCCCCCCAAGCGTAAGGTTCGGGCGAATCAAGTACCAGCGTCACCAGTTTCTTGCGCAGCGGTTTTCCCCGCGCTGCGAGCAGCGCGGCTTTGCCAATGAAGTCCACTTCACGATCAAGCTTCACTGCATACGACAGACCCGCTTCCCACGGCGTCTCGTCAGGGCCGAGCTCAGCGCCCCAGGCGCGACGCCCCTGTTCGACGCGCAGCGCATCGAGCGCGTAATATCCGGCGTCGCGCAAACCCAGATCGGCGCCGGCCTCGCGCAGTGCAAGATACACGTGGCGTGCCATTTCAATCGGGACGTACAGTTCGTACCCTGGCCCACCGACATAGCTCATGCGCGCGGCACGTACGCGCGCGAAGCCGACATCAATCTCGCGCGTCCACGAGAACTTGAGCGCCGCCGGTGACAGGTCGTCCGGACTGACCCTCGCCAGCAATGCCTGTGCGTTCGGCCCCATGAGCGATAGCACGGCGTATTGCGTGGTTACATCGGTCAACACGGCGAACTCGCCCTCGCCGATATGCCGTGAAATCCAGTCGAAATCGCGCGTCGTTTGTGCTGAGCCAGTGATGATCAGGAAACGCTCTGCCGCGAGGCGGACCACCGTGATGTCGCTCTCAAAGCCGCCACGCGCGTTGAGCATCGCGGTGTAGACCATGCGGTCCACCGATACATCGACCTCGTTGGCGCAGAGCCGCTGCAACACCGCCAGCGCATCACGCCCCTGCAGGAGCAGTTTCGAGAACGAGGTCTGGTCGTAGATTGCCACCGCTTCGCGGGTGGCGCGCTGCTCCTCCATCATCCACGGCAACCAGCCAGGCCTGCCGAGCGTGTAGTCCGGGCGAGCAGCACCCGGGGGCTTGAAGTAGTTGGCGCGTTCCCAGCCGTTCCGGCTGCCAAATTCCGCGTTCTTCGCTACCAGCAGGTCATACAGCGGCGAGGTGCGCAGCGGCCGCGCGGTTTCCAGCTCCTGCCTCGGCCAGCGCATGGCGTAGTGCAGGCCGAGCGTCTCGGCCGTGCGGTCGAACAGGGCGCGGCGATTGCCGGTGAAGCTGCCAAACCGTCGGATGTCGACGTCCCACAAGTCGCCGGGAGGTTCGCCACCGACAATCCACTCTGCAATCAGCCGCCCGGCGCCGCCGGAATTGGCGATACCCGCCGAATTGAAACCCGCAGCCACAAAGTAGTTGCGCAGTTCCGGCGCTTCACCCAGGATGAAATTGCCATCGGGCGTAAAGCTCTCCGGCCCGTTGAGCAGCATCTTGATCTCGGCCGTTTCGAGGCATGGCGTGCGATGGATCGCATTGGTCATCAGGATCTCGAACTGATCCCAGTCCTCGCCAAGCAGCTCGAATTGAAAGGTAGCCGGAATCGGGTCTACCTTCCACGGCTTCGCCTTCGGCTCGAAGCCCCCCATCAGCAAGCCACCCACTTCTTCCTTGTAGTAGATGAAACCGTCCGGGTCGCGCACCACCGGCATCATCGGCCCCACGCCGTCAATCTTGCCGGTGACGATGTAGAAGTGTTCCGCCGAATACAGCGGCACGTTCACGCCCGCCAGCCGCCCGAACTGCCGCGCCCATTGCCCAGCGCAGTTGACCAGCACTTCACAGCGCACGTCGCCCTGCGCGGTGCGCACGCCCACCGCTCGCCCTCGCTCGATGAGCACGCCCGTGACCTCGATGCCCTCAACAATGCGTACACCGCAATTGCGTGCGCCCTTGGCGAGTGACATCGCGAGGTCAGCCGGATTGGCCTTGCCGTCGCCGGGAATCCAGATCGCACCGGTCAAGTCATCGGTGCGCATCACCGGCACCCGCGCGCACACTTCGTCCCGCGAGATTTCGTGCACCTCCACACCGAAGCTTTTCGCCAATGCAATTTGCTTCTTGAGTACCTTCAGCCGTTCCGGCGTGGCGGCGACGTTGACGCTGCCGCATTGCTTCCAGCCGGTGGCGAGCCGTGTCTCAGCCTCCAGCGTGGAATACAGCTCAATGCCGTATTTGCTCATCTGCGTCATGTTGCGGTTCGGCCGCATCTGCCCGATCAGCCCGGCCGCGTGCCATGTGGTGCCGCAGGTCAGTTTGCCCTGCTCCAGCAGAAGTACGTCGCGCTTGCCAAGCTTGGCAAGGTGATACGCGGTTGAACAGCCGGCGATGCCACCGCCGACGATGATGACTTCTGCGTGGGTAGGCAAGGCAGACATTTTCAATCTCTCATTCCATTTCCAAATCAATAGGAGGCGAGGCGCGACGACGAAGAAGGTGCTTTAGCACGGCAAGGAGGAGCAACGACGCATCGCATTGATTTGGAAATGGAATCAGGCCAGACGAAGCGCCATCACGCCCGCAACGATCACACAAGTCCCCAGCGCGCGACGGGGCGTGAATTGCTCCTTCAGCAACCAGGTACCGAGCAGTGCAGCGAACAGCACCGAGGTCTCCCGCAGTGCAGCCACCGTGGCAACCGGTGCACGCGTCATTGCCCACAGCGCGATGCCGTAGGAACCCAGCGACGCCAGCGCACCGCCCGCCGCGACCGGCCAGCGTGCACGTGCATACGGCCATGCCGCGCGTCCGCGTCGCGCCAGCACCAGCAGCGCAAACGGCCAACCGTCGAGAACGAACAGCGCAACCACATATTGGACAGCGTTGCCCGACGCGCGTGCGCCCAGCGCGTCAATCACGGTGTAGACCGCAATGACCACGGCGTTGGCCAGCGCGAACAGCGTCGCCCGACGATTGTCCAGCGCGTGTCGGCTCAGCCCGAGCACCAGTACGCCAACGCAGATGCCGAGCACGCCTGCCCAAGCCATCGGCGCCAGCGACTCACCCACCGTCATCACAGCGGAAACCGCGACCAGCATGGGAGCCACGCCGCGCATCAACGGATAGGTAAGCCCCATATCACCGTGTTTGTAGGCGCCCGTAAGAGCGATGTAGTAGCCAATGTGGATAACTACAGACGCCAGGATGTAAGGCCACGATGCTGTGCCCGGTAGCCCGACGACCAGCAGCAACGGCAGTGCGATCAGCGAACCGAGCAGGTGAATGAGTGCCGTATCGAGCGCCTTGTCGGTACTGGATTTCACCAGTACGTTCCAGCTTGCATGCAACAAGGCACCGAACAGAACGACGAGCACGACTGGCCACGTCAGCACGAGTGCAGCGGCGGGCGCGGTCATCCTCCGGTGGCGCGTGGCGCCGCGTCTGCCTGCACGACGCGGCTGGCACGCATCAGAAAGTGCTCCAGCGAGGGCGTCGCGAGTCCGGCAACCTTGGCCATGTCGTCCCAGCGGCGCAGACGCACAGCGTCGGCCGCGCCCGCCTGCGCGATGAACACCGCCGCCTGACCATCGGCGAATACGCCGCCCTGCAACGCAAGGCTGCGCTTCGAATCATCAGAAAGTGCCGCGTAGTAACCGCTGTCGATTGCGCACAGATAGCGTTTGGCATCGACGTGCAGTTTGATGCCGTCAAGCACACGGTCCTCGAAAACACCTCGCAGAAAGGGCAACGCGCGGTACTGATGCACGTCATCAACACCGCGCAGGCTGGGTGTATCGCCCAGATCGTGCAGCAAATGACCGAGATCATGCAGCAGCGATGCGGTCACCAGCGCGTCGTCTGCGCCTTCCGCTTCGGCCTGTAAAGCCGTTTGCAAGGCGTGCTCAAGCTGGGTTACCGGTTCACCGGAATACTGCTCATGTCCGCGTTCGGCAAACAGGCGGGCGATGTCGTCGATGGTCAGCACGGCCTACACCCAGGGCAAAGAGTAGGTCTTGATGTTGGTAAAGCTCTTCATCGCTTCCTGTACGCCTTCCTTGTAACCAAGGCCGGAGTCCTTGATTCCCCCGAACGGCGTCAATTCGAGACGATAGCCGGGCACTTCGCGCACGTTCACCGTGCCGACGTCCAGTTCGCTGATGAAGCGTGTGATGTAGTCCAGGCGATTGGTACAGACAGCGCTCGACAGACCGTAGGCCGTGCCGTTGGAAATACGAATCGCCTCGTCGATGTTGCGGAACTTGATGATCGGCGACACCGGACCGAAGGTTTCTTCTCGCGCGACCGTCATGGCGGGATCAACGCGATCAATCACCGTGGGCGAGTAAAGTGCGCCGCGACGCTCATTGCCCACCAGCAGCCGCGCACCCTGCGCTACAGCTTCGTTGACACGGCTCTCAAACAGGCGTGCCGCCGGCTCGTCGATCACGGTGCCCATGTCGACTTTTGTATCCGCCGGGTCGCCGTAAGACCACGCCTTGGTCTTGGTCACCACCTGCTCGGTAAATGCGTCGGCGACGGATTCATGTACCAGCATCCGCTTGATCGCCGTGCAGCGCTGTCCGCTGTTTTTGTATGACCCTTGCACCGCCAACGTGGACGCTTCGTCGACATCGGCGTCTTCCATCACGATGATCGGATCGTTGCCCCCAAGCTCAAGCACCATGCGACGGTAACCGGCTTTGTTTGCAATGTACTTGCCGATGGCCACGCCACCGGTGAAGGTGATCAGATCAACGTGCTCATTGGTGAGCAGTTCGTCGGCAATCTCCCTTGGATCGCCAGTCACGACCGACAGCATCTCGGGGGGCAGCCCCGCCTCGTAAAGAAAGTCAGCGAGCAGAATGGCGGAAAACGGTACCTTCTCCGAGGGCTTCAACACCATGCGATTGTTGGTTGCGACGCTCGGCACCACCTTGTGCGCCACCTGATTCATCGGGTGATTGAAAGGCGTGATCGCCGTGATCACGCCGAGCAAAGGCGAGCGCTGCGTATAGACGCGCCTTTTCTTGCCGTGGTGCGTCAGGTCACAACTGAAGACTTGCCCGTCGTCCTTCAGCACCTCGTTGGCACCGAAAAGGAAAACGTCACTCACGCGGCCCGCTTCGTAAATCGCATCCTTCATGCAAAGGCCAGCTTCTGCGGAGATCAGGGCTGCCACCTCGTCTTTGCGCCGATTTGCGATATCGGCGGCGCGGTTGAGAATGGCAGCACGCTCATAGCGCGTGAGCTTCGACCGGTAAGCATGGCCGGTACTGAAGGCGGCGCGCACCTCTTCCAGTGTCGCCTTCGGGACGTTGCCGATGACCTCTTCGGTGTACGGATTGTGCACGGCAATCGCGCGCTCGCCAGTGCGATCACCGCCGACGCGCTTGCCGTTGATGCGCATGGCGTTGAGGTGATGATCTAGGATGAACTGCTGGATGCTCATGGGCTAGCTGACAGACAAAGTTGATCGTGAAGCGTCGGCGCCACGCGGGCATTGAGACTACTGCACATAGTTCAAGGCAAGATCAAAAGCATCGAAATTGCGGAACCGGCGGCTGTGGTCAAGACCAGGCAAGGAGCGGTTGACTATCAGTGGCACGCGCTGTTCGCTCACACCTCCGTGCGAACGCAGCGGCGCATCGAGGCCGGACAGATCATGCTTTGACGCGGAGGTACCGATCACGGTGAAGCGCTCGGAGACGACCACCAGATCGCCTATCCGGTCAGGCGGCAATTCGAATCGTTCTGCGGCAGCGGCTCGCCCCAGAACACTCTCGATGCCGCGCTGCCTGCCGAGTTTTGTGGCGGCTTCAGCCGGATCAACGCCAGCGGGCAAATAGACGGTAGCAAAAGAGCCGAGCGCACCGTGATGCACGACATACGGGTCAGTGATGGGCAGGATCACCCGCGTCTTGCCGGCGCCCAGCCAGGCATCAAACCAGTCTTGCAGATAAATCACGTCAGGCGTGCCGTCCATCGCCACTTTGGCATTCATGCCGTGATCGGCTGTCAGTGCAATAACCGCGCCCGCCGCGTCAAGCTGCGCGAGGTAGCCGTCCATCATGCGGTAGAAGGCATTGGCACCCTCGGTACCAGGCGCGTGCTTGTGCTGGATGTAGTCGGTGGTCGAGAGATACATCACATCCGGACGCCGCGTCTGCATCAGTTTGACGCCGGCCGCAAAGACGAATTCGGAGAGCGCCGCGCTGTAAACGTCTGGCACCGGCATGCCAACCAGATCAAGCACGTTATCAATGCCGTTCTCGGCCACCGTCACCTGATTTGATTTCTCGGACGAGAAGCAGATGCCGCGCATCTTGTGGCCGAGCAGTTTGCGCAGCTTGTCCTTCGCAGTCACCACCGCGACCTGCTTGCCCTGATCGGCGAGCGCCGCGAGAATTGTTGGCACCCGCAGCCATTTCGGATCATTCATCATGACCTCGCTGTTACTGGCGGGGTCATACAGGTAATTGCCACAGATGCCGTGTACCGAGGGCGGCGCCCCAGTCACGATCGACAGATTGTTTGGATTGGTGAACGTCGGCACCACACAGTCAGCAACGATGGCCGTGCCGTTCGCCAGCGTCCGCTTCATCCACGGCATCTGCCCAGTGGCAACGGCTTGCCCAAGATAGTCGGGCTCACAGCCATCAACGCAGACAACCACGACGGGATGGCTGGGCAGCCGATAGCTGCGTCCGTTGACTTCGATGCTGCGGGCGCCAAGTTGACTGGATGACATGAGAACTCCTGATTGGGGCGTGTTAACCCTATTTTCGCGAGTGCGGCGGTCGTATTTTCGATGCACGGCTAGGCGCGAAGGCCGCCGTGGTGCCGGCACCACAAGGACTTCGCAACAACACCGGGCGCGAAAATACGTCACGCCCCGAAGGGTTGCCACGAGACGGCGCGTCTGCCGCGTCGCCCTGCTTGGCCGTGGAACCACCACGGCCAGCGCAGTGCTCCTTGCATCCATCGCCGTCTCGTGGCAACGCATCTCGTGAAAATAGGGTTAACACGCCCTAAGCTGCCTTGTTGCGCACAGCGTCCGACGCCGCACGGCTCTGCCGCCGCAGGTCATTCGCAATCGTGCGTTCCTTGCTTTCCATCACGTGATCGAACATGGCCTTACCGGCAGCTTCCGGGTCGCCCGAGGCGATGGCCTTCAGTATCTGGCGGTGCTCGCCCGCCGAAATGGGCATCAGCCAGCCGTCCGCCAGATTCAGTCGCCTGAATAGCGCCAGTTCCTTGATCAACTTGCGATAGATCGCAGTGAGCTTGCGGTTGCCCACCATCTCAACAAGACGGTCGTGGAACTTGAGGTTCAGCAAGTGATAGGTGCGCGTGTCGTTCACCTTCACGGCACGTTCCATGGCATCAACCAGCGCCTTGACTTCCTTCTGCTGAACGGCCGTGATGTTCTTCGCGAGTTGACGGCCAACGAGCTCATCCATCGCCGCACGCAGATCGAAGATCTCAATTGCTTCGTCGATGGGAATGTCGCGAACAAAGACGCCGCGATTTTTTTCGGTGCGCACCAGCCCGGCTTCTTCCAGCATGCGGAAAGCCTCACGAATCGGACCGCGCGAAACGCCCATCTTCTCGGCAAGCGTCGCCTCAACCAGCTTGCTGCCCGGCGCATATTCACCTGCCAGGATGGCGCGTTCGATGTCCTGCTGCACCAGCGTGGTCAGCGAGCTGGTTTGCAACAGCGCAATGGTCGCGAGTGAATCGCCCGACAGCGCTCCAGATGGTGGCAGCACTGGCTCTGAGGCCGCTGCATCAACGTCGTTCGCCATTGCCACATCGGTCGGGTTGAAGAAACATACCGCCATTTGACCCGTGCGATCGCAGATTGTCAACAATCTGCAAAAAACAATTGACAAATAATCGAACTCGGGTCTAAAACAACTCGACGACGGCGCGAGGGGACGTCCACGCAGGCTGGTTCATGCCAGTCTTGCCCACGGAATCCAGCTACCGGGCGCGGCGAAAAGAGGGCGATTGCTCCAGCCTGCCCGTCACAGCGTTGTCATGGACTGGACACACCATTGCAAGATTTTGTAAAGGAACCACGATATGCGTTTGTCTAACTTGTTTCGCCTCGGCGCGCTTGCCGGCGCCGTTTTGTTTGCATCACTGGGTTACGCGCAAAAGACCTCGCTGACGGTCTACACCGCGCTGGAAACTGATCAGCTCAAGGCTTACGAACAGGGCTTCTACAAGGCCCACCCCGATATCGAAATCAAATGGGTTCGCGACTCCACTGGTGTGGTCACAGCCAAACTGATTGCAGAGAAAGCAAATCCGGTTGCCGACGCAGTGATGGGGGTTGCCGCATCCAGCCTTGCACTTCTCGACAAGCAGGGCATGCTGGAGCCGTACGCCCCAGCCGGTCTGGCGGCGATTCAGGCGCAGTACAAGGACAAGAAGTCACCACCCGCCTGGTTCGGCATGGACGTGTGGGGTGCGACCGTCTGCTTCAACACGGTCGAGGCCGCCAAGAAAAACATCCCGAAGCCGGAAACCTGGAAGGACCTGACCAAACCGGTCTACAAGGGCCAGATCGTGATGCCGAACCCGGCATCCAGCGGCACCGGCTTCTTCGACGTCACCGCATGGCTCACGCTGTTTGGTGATGACGGCGGCAAGGGCGGTGGCTGGCAGTTCATGAACGGCCTGCACGAAAACATCGCCCAGTACACCCACTCCGGCTCGAAGCCTTGCAACATGGCGGCCTCGGGTGAGTTTGTGCTCGGCATCTCGTTCGAATACCGCGGCAACAGCAACAAAGCCAAGGGCGCACCGATTGATCTGGTGTTCCCGAAGGAAGGCCTCGGCTGGGATCTGGAAGCATTCGGCATCCACAAGGGCACCAAGAAGCTTGATGCGGCGAAGAAACTCGCCGACTGGGCGGCAAGCAAAGATGCGATGGCGCTTTACGGCAAGAACTTTGCGATCACCGCCGTTCCTGGCATGGCTCCTCCGCTGCCGAATGTGCCCTCCGACTATGAAGCACGACTGGTGAAGATGGACTTCGCGTGGGCCGCAGAAAACCGCGAACGCATTCTGGCCGAGTGGATCAAGCGCTACGACTCCAAGACGGAGAAGCGCTAGCAGCGTCTTTTCGCCAGCAGTTAACCGGGCGCTGCATGGCGCCCGGCCTTGTGGTCGGCCATGAGGCAATGGCCGCACAACCGCCCAGTAGCGTTAGCGCGCTTCTTGCTCCGTTGAGTCCATGACTGAACACAATACGTCGTCAAGCTATCTCAAACTCTCCGGAGTCCGCAAGGAGTTCGGCGCCTTCACCGCCCTGAAAGCGATTGATCTTGAAATCTCGCAGGGCGAGTTCGTCTGCTTCCTCGGGCCGTCCGGCTGCGGCAAGACCACCCTGCTGCGGATCATCGCCGGTCTTGAAACGCCAACGGCAGGCAGCATCCAGCAAGGTGGTCGGGACATCACCACGGCACCACCGGCGGAGCGCGACTACGGTATCGTGTTCCAGAGCTACGCGCTGTTCCCCAATCTCACGGTCGCCGACAACGTGGCCTACGGCCTGGTCAACCGGAAGACTCCGCGTGCTGAAGTTCAGCGCCGTGTTGAAGAACTGGTCAAGCTGGTCGGCCTGCCCGGTAGCGAGCGCAAGTTCCCCGGTCAACTCTCTGGCGGACAGCAGCAACGTATTGCCCTCGCCCGCGCGCTGGCGACCTCTCCCGGCCTCCTGCTGCTTGATGAGCCGCTCTCTGCGCTTGATGCCCTCGAGCGTGTCCGGCTACGGCAGGAAATCCGGGCGCTGCAGCAGAAGGTGGGCGTCACCACCATCATGGTGACGCACGATCAGGAAGAAGCGCTCTCGGTTGCCGACCGCATCGTAGTAATGAACCACGGCGTGATCGAACAGGTGGGCGATGCCATCAGTGTTTATCGCGAACCTGCAACGCCGTTCGTCGCCGACTTTGTTGGCAAGGTCAACGTGCTGCCAGGTCGCACTAGTGCCGGTGAATTGAATGTCGGGCAGTTCCGGCTACGCACCGAAGCATCGTCCCGAGCCGCCGACGGCGAGGCCAAGGTGTATCTGCGCCCTGAAGACGTGCTCGCGCGGCCAGTGGCTGGTGGCACAGCCAGCTTCGCACCGGATGACCCTTGTGTATTCGATGCGGTGATCGAAAAGATCGAGTTTCTTGGTTCGTTTTGTCATGTTCACGTTGCGAGCGCAGCTTTCGCACCTCATCGCCTGACGGTTTATCTGTCGCTCAACTTCCTTACCGAGCAGGCATTGACCGTGGGCTCTGCCCTGCGGCTGAAGTTGCTGCCAGAACGGCTGCGGGTGTTCTGAGATGGCCGTCGCGGTGACAACGACCTCTGCCCTGGCGCCGGTGGCCGGAACCGCGTTGCATCAGCGCGTGCACTGGTCCGACCGCGTTGCGCACGTCTGGCTTGTCGGCATTGCCCTGATCCTGCTGGCCTTTCTCGCGGCGCCACTAACAGCGATACTGATGCAGGCCTTTGAGGGGAAGAACCGCGAGTTCGTCGGTCTGGCCAATTTCATTGCGTATGCACAAACGCCGGCCTTGCTCAACAGTCTGTGGAACAGTGTCTGGGTTTCACTGGCGGTCACCTTCATCACCATTCCGATCGCCTTTCTGTTTGCCTACGGGCTCACCCGGTCCTGCATGCGATGGAAACCGCTATTCCGTGGCATCAGCCTGATCCCACTGCTGGCGCCGTCGCTGCTGTCGGCGATCTCCCTGATCTATTGGTTCGGCAATCAGGGCATTGCCAAGGGCTTCATGCAGGCGCTCGGCATCAGCCAGATCTATGGCGCCCCGGGCATCGTGCTGGCCGAGTGTTTTGCCGTATTTCCGCATGCGCTGATGATTCTGATCACTGCGCTCAGTCTTGCCGATGCGCGGCTCTATGAGGCGGCAGCCGCGATGGGTACCAGCCGTGCCCGCAAGTTCTTCACCATCACGCTACCCGGCGCCAAGTACGGCCTGCTTTCGGCTGCACTGGTTACCTTCACGCTGGTAATGACGGACTTCGGCATCCCGAAGGTGATCGGCGGCAACTTCAACGTACTCGCTACCGACGTCTTCAAACTGGTGATCGGCCAGCAGGATTTCGCCAAGGGTTCAGTCGTCGCTCTGTTGTTGTTGCTGCCCGCCGTGTTCACCTTTGCCGTGGATCACTACGTGAGCCGCCGGCAAACAGCCATGTTGACCGCGCGCGCTGTGCCGTACCGACCCACGCCGAGCAAGGGCTTCGACCGCGTGATGCTGCTCTGCTGCAGCGCCGTGGCACTACTGATGCTCGCGATGCTCGGCATGGCGATCTTTGCCTCGTTCGCCAGCTTCTGGCCATACAACCTGACGCCAAGCCTGCGCCACTACGTGCTCGGCCTCGTCGATGGCGAGGTAGGTGAAGGTTTCGTCAACAGCCTCAAGATGGCGGCGGGCACCGCTTTCTTTGGCACGCTGCTCGTATTCTTCGGCGCCTATCTGCTTGAGAAGACCAAGGGCGCTCCCTTGCTGCGCGGTCCGGTGCGCATGCTCGCGATGCTGCCGATGGCCGTGCCCGGACTGGTCCTGGGTCTTGGCTACATCTTCTTCTTCAACGCGCCAAACAACCCGCTGCATGGCCTTTATCAGACCACTGCACTCTTGACCCTGTGCACCATCATCCACTTCTACACCACCGGGCATCTGACAGCGGTGACCGCACTGAAATCGCTTGACAGCGAGTTTGAAGCCGTCAGCGCATCGCTCAAGGTGCCGTGGTTCCGCACCTTCTGGCGCGTCACACTGCCGATCTGCACACCAGCCATGGTGGACATTGCGCGCTATTTCTTCGTCAACGCGATGACAACGATTTCGGCTGTGGTGTTCCTGTACTCGCCCGACACCAAGGTTGCCTCCATTGCCATTCTCAACCTGGACGAGGCGGGCGAGATCGGCGCCGCCGCCGCGATGGCGGTGATGATCGCTGCGATTTCTGCGGTGTCCACCGGCGTCTTCATGCTGCTCGCGCGTTGGGTAGACCGTCGCACGCAGGCTTGGCGCGGCGGTCGTTAGCCAGCCCCGCATTCGATAGGTAGTTGCTCATGTCTCACGACCGAATCCTTCTCACCCCCGGCCCCCTGACCACGTCGCTGCAAACCAAGCTCGCCATGCTGCGCGACTGGGGTTCATGGGATGCCGAGTTCAACGCCGTGACTGCCCGCGTACGCAAGAGCCTGCTCGCCGTTGTTCACGGAGAGCAGACACACGTGGTCGTGCCCCTCCAGGGCAGTGGCACGTTCAGCGTGGAAGCTGCGGTAGCGACGGTCGTGCCCCGCGATGGCCACGTGCTGGTGCTCGACAACGGCGCCTACTGCAAGCGCGCTGCAAAGCTGACGACCATGATGGACCGCCGCTGCACCGTGATGCCGTTCGCCGACCATGAGCCGGTGTCGCCATCCGCGCTACGCGACAAACTCGATGCCGACGCCAGCATCACCCATGTGGTGCTGATTCACTGCGAAACAGGCGCCGGTGTACTGAACCCGCTGCCGGAGATTGCGGATGTCTGCGCAGCGGCTGGCAAAGGGCTCATCATCGATGCCATGAGCTCGTTTGCGGCCATTGAAATCGATGCGCGCAAGACCCGTTTCGATGCGCTGATCGCGGCCAGCGGCAAATGTCTGGAAGGCGTGCCCGGCATGGGCTTCGTCTTCATCCGCAAAGCCATTCTCGATGACTGCGCCGGTCGCAGCCAGTCACTGGCAATGGACCTGCACGATCAATACGTCTACATGGAGAAAACCGGCCAGTGGCGCTTTACGCCCCCGACGCACGTGGTGGTGGCGCTGGCCGAGGCGATCGCCCAGTTCGAGGCAGAAGGCGGTCAACCGGCGCGGTTGGCGCGCTACACGAGCAACTACGAGACGCTGGTGAGCGGCATGCGCGCGCTCGGCTTCAAGCCGTTTCTCGACCCCAGCGTGCAGGCGCCGATCATCGTCACGTTTCACGCACCGGCGCACCCGAACTACGATTTCAAGCGCTTTTACGAAGCCGCCAAGGCGCACGGCTTCATCCTGTATCCGGGCAAATTGACGCAGGTGGAGACGTTCCGCGTCGGTTGTATTGGTGCGATTACACCAATGGAAATCGAGCAGGCGGTGCATGCCGTCGCCCTGGCGCTCAGGGAGCTTGGCATTCCGTCCGGCGCCTCGCAATGAACTGAAGGCAGAGAGAATCACATGGCAACCCGAGTACCCAAAGAACATCCCGCCCTCGCCGCGATCCGCAAATCCGGCGCCAGCAAGGTCAAGGTTGCCGTCAGCGATATCGACGGCATCCTGCGTGGCAAGTACCTGCACCGTGACAAGTTCTACGGCGCCGCTGACAGCGGCTTCGGCTTCTGCGATGTCGTGTTCGGCTGGGACGCGCACGACAACTGCTATGACAACACGACGGTCACCGGCTGGCAGCATGGCTTCCCGGATGCCTTGGCGCGGCTCGACCTCAATACCCATCGGCAGGTGCCTTGGGACGGCAATGTCAACTTTTTCCTCGGCGAATTCATCAATGCCGACGGCTCACCGTTCCCGGTGTGCCCCCGGCAGACGTTGAAGCGCGTCCTGAAACGGGCCGAGAAGCTCGGCGTGCAGCCGATGACAGGCATGGAGTTCGAGTGGTTCAATTTCGTCGAAACACCGCAGAGCTGGGCCGAGAAGCGTGGCGTGGCTCCGACGCCGCTGACACCGGGCATGTTCGGCTACTCGCTGCTGCGCATGGCCGACAACCGGCCCTTCTTCAACGCGCTGATGGATGAGATGCTCGCCTTCGGCGTACCGATTGAAGGCCTGCACACCGAAACCGGCCCAGGTGTATACGAAGCAGCGATCGCCTTCAGCGACGCACTCGAGCAGGCGGACCGTGCGATTCTGTTCAAGACCGGTGCCCGCGAAATTGGCAAGCGCTACGGCATCATGCCGAGCTTCATGGCCAAATGGAACCAGCAATATCCCGGCTGTAGCGGGCATCTGCACCAGAGCCTCTCCGACGGCAAGAAGAATCTGTTCTACGACGCCAAAAGCCCGCGCTCCATGAGCAAGCTCTTCGAGAGTTATCTTGCTGGCCAGGTTGCCTGCCTCATGGAGTTCGCGCCGATGTTCTGGCCCACGATCAACAGCTACAAGCGGCTGGTCGATGGCTTCTGGGCACCGGTCAAACCGACCTGGGGACTGGACAACCGCACCGCGAGCTTCCGCGTGATCGCCGGTTCACCGAAGGCGACCCGGCTGGAAACCCGTTGCCCCGGTGCCGACGTCAACCCCTATCTTGCCGCTGCGGCCCTGATCGCCGCCGGCCTTCACGGTGTCGAGAAGGGCCTCAAGCTGACGGCACCGCCGATCACTGGCACCAACCAGGGCGCTGACAACGTGCCACGCGCACCGCGCACACTGATCGAGACCACACGCAACTTCCGCGAATCCGCCATCGCGCGCGACTGGCTCGGCGACACTTTCGTCGACCACTTTGCTGCCACCCGTGAGTGGGAATGGCGGCAGTGGCAGGATGCGGTCACCGACTGGGAACTCAAGCGCTACTTCGAAATCATCTAACGCAGCATCACTACTGGCATGTCGATCTCCTCTTTCTCTTTTCCCACCGCCATCAAGTTTGGCGTTGGTGCCCGCAAATTGGTCGCCGACCATCTGCACGAGCAAGGACTCAAGCGTCCGCTGATCGTGACCGACCGTGCGTTGGGTGCGTTACCTGTACTTGCCGAATTCAAATCCACGTTGACCGGACTGGATGTCGCCGTGTTCTCCGGCGTCTTCGGCAACCCGACCTGCTCGCAGGTGATGGACGGCGCGGCAGCCTACAAGGCGCACAACGCTGACTGCGTGATCGGCTTTGGCGGTGGCGCGGCTCTTGATGTGGCAAAGATCGTCGGCGTCGCCGCGACGCATGAAGGCGACATCCTTGAGTACGTCTGGGATCATCCGCAGGTACGGGCTATCACGCATCCGCTGCCGTATTTCGTCGCGCTGCCCACCACCTCGGGCACCGGCTCGGAGGTTGGACGTTCATCGGTGGTCAGCGAAAACGATACGCATCTGAAGCGCGTCGTCTTCAGCCCAAAAATTCTCGCCCGCTGCGTGTTCGCCGACCCTGAATTGACCGTCGGCCTGCCGCCCGCCGTCACGGCCGCCACCGGCATTGATGCTCTGACGCACAATGTGGAGAGCTATCTCTCACCCGCCTATCACCCGCTGTGCGACGGCATCGCTCTGGAGGGCACCCGCATTGCAGCGCGCGCCCTGCTGAAGGCAGTGCAGGAGCCCGGCAATCTGCAGGCACGTAGCGACATGATGATGGCGTCGATGATGGGAGCCATCGCTTTCCAGAAAGACCTGGGGGCAGTGCACTCCTGCGCACACGCGCTGGGCGCTGTCAACGACCTGCACCACGGCCTGGCCAATGCACTGATGATCGATACCGTCATGGCGTGGAACTTTGAAGCGGTACCGCAGAAGTTTGACGAGCTGGCGCATGTCTGTGGCGTGGCTGGCGGCGGCAGCGCGTTCGTGCCCTGGCTCAAGTCCATGAAAGCCAGTGTTGGCATTCATGGCGGTCTGATTGCGCATGGCGTGACGGAAGCGCACCTGCCGCGACTGGTTGACATCGCCACACGCGACATCTGCCACCAGACCAACCCGCGGCCCTGCACGGGTGCCGACTTCGAGCGACTGTTCCTCGCGGCGATGTAACGGCAACTCGGGCATACACTGAACAAGAGGAATATTGCATGGCTACGCTGGCAATCATCAACCCCGCCACCGGCGGGCAAATCGACGAAGTGCCCGCCGACGATGCGGCGACCGTTGCGCTCAAGGCTGCTCAGGCGCGCGCGGCGCAGCCGCGCTGGCATCGCGTGCCGCTGACCGAGCGCAAGGCCTGCATTGAGCGCTTCCGGGCACTGGTGGTACGCGACCTCGAGTCGCTCGCGCGCACGCTGACGCTCGACACCGGCAAACCCATTCGCCAGGCCCGCAACGAGCTCAACGGGCTGTTGGGCCGCATTGACTTTTTCCTTGGCGCCGTCGAACGGTCAACGGGTACCGAGAAAGTTTTCGACGAAGGCGGCATGCGTGAGCAGATTGAGCATGTGCCACTCGGCGTCGTCGGCAACATCTCGGCATGGAACTATCCGTGGTTTGTCGGCGGTAACGTGTTTGTGCCCGCGCTGCTGACCGGCAACACGGTGCTCTACAAACCCTCCGAGTACGCCACGATGACAGGTCTGGAGATCGCGCGCCTGCTCTACGAGGCTGGCGTGCCCTATGACGCCTTCATCACGTTGGTGGGCGACGGCGGCGTTGGCGCTGCGTTGATGGAGCAGCGGATTGACGGCCTTTTCTTCACCGGCTCTTATGGCACCGGCGCCCGCATTGCCCGTACGATGGGCTCGCGCATGGTCAAGCTGCAACTGGAGCTGGGTGGCAAGGACCCGACCTATGTGCGCGCCGATGCCAATGTAAAAAATGCGGCGGAGTCGCTGGCGGATGGCGCGATGTATAACACCGGCCAGAGCTGCTGCTCGGTGGAGCGCATCTACGTTCACGCGTCGATCTACGACGAGTTTGTGCGCAGCTTCGTCGATGTCGTCAAAGGCTTCAAAGTCGGCGACCCGATGGCCGAGGACACCTACATCGGTGCCATCACCCGCGCGCCGCAGCTGGACGTGCTCGATGCACAGGTCGAAGATGCGCGGCGCAAGGGCGGCCGCCTGCTGGTCGGCGGCCATCGCCTGCCGGGCCCGGGCAACTGGTATGCGCCGACGGTTTACGCCGACGTCAATCATTCGATGGAGCTGATGCGCGAGGAGAGCTTCGGCCCCATTATCGGCATTCAGAAAGTCGCCGACGATGCTGAAGCGGTAGCAATGATGAACGACACGCGCTACGGCCTGACTGCTGGCGTCTATACACCTGATGAAACCGTTGCGCGCGGCATATTGGCGCAAGTCAACGCCGGCAGCGTCTACTGGAATTGTTGCGACCGCGTCAGCCCGCGTCTGCCGTGGAGCGGCTACGGCGACTCCGGCATCGGCCTCACGCTATCGACCTACGGCATCCAGACCTTCTGCCGCACCAAGGCGTGGCATTTGCGCAGTGCCTGAAGCAGCGGCAGCGCGAGGTTGATGAAGTGCCGCGTCGGCCTGGCCAACTGGACTTGACGCCATCGTGGTCAAATGAAGTCATGCCCGCATGTATCGCCTGACGATCATTGGTGTTACCGTTAGTGGTGATGGCAAAAAAGAAGCTGACCCTGTTCGATCTCGACCACACGCTGCTGACGGGCGATAGCGATGTGCTCTGGTGTGACTTCCTGATCCGGCGCGGCCTTCTCGACCGCGCCGAGTTTTCGGCCCGCAATGCCGACATGGAGACCCGCTACAAAGCTGGAACAGTGAGGGTTCGAGAATTTACCGAGTTCTATGTCAGCACGCTGGCAGGCCGCAGCCCGGAGGAATGGGAGCCGCTGCGCCGTGAGTTTCTCGACGTTGAGATTGTGCCGCGCATTCCTGATGCCGCGCGTGAGCTGGTGGAGCAACATCTGGCCAGCGCCGATCTGGTGGCGATGACAACCGCGACCAACCGCTACATCACCGAACTCACGGCAAGGCATCTCCGCATCGAGCACCTGATCGCCAGCGAGCCGGAAGTGGTGGGCGGCCGCTTCACCGGACGGACATCAGGCACGCTCAACATGCGCGAAGGCAAGGTTGTGCGGCTCCATTCATGGCTCGCAAGTCGCGAGAGTTCAATCGCCTCCTTCGAGGTCACCGCCTTCAGCGATTCGATCAACGATCTGCCTTTGCTGCTTGCCGCCGATCGTCCGGTCGCCGTCGATCCCGACGAAAAGCTGGCTGCATGGGCTGCAGAACACGGTCAGCCGGTACTGCGTCTGCGCTAGCGCCAGCGCTGCCAGTCTCGAAAAGAGCGAAAATCGCGTCTGATCAAGGCGCCCGCCACAGGCGCCGGGCCGGATATCGATGAACCCGAACCGCGATGAAGTCAACGCCGAGCTTGCCCGCGTGCTGCGCAGCCGTGCGTTCGCGCGTTCGCAGCGGGCGCGCGACCTGTTGCTGTACCTGGTCAGCAGCCTGCACGATGGTGGCAGCACCCGACTGAAAGAAAGCGTCATCGCGCTGGATGTCTTCGGCCGGGACGCCGCCACCTACGATTCAACCAACGATGGCATCGTTCGTGTTTCGGTCAACCGACTGCGCGAGCTGCTGGACCGTTACTACGGGGACGAGGGACGCAGCAACGGGTTGCGAATCGAAATCCAGCGCGGTGGGTATGTGCCCATCGTCCGCCGCAACACGCCTGCCGGGTTGCCTGCCAAGCCGCGCATTGCCGTCCTGCCGCTGGCGAACTTTACCGGACGGAGCGACGAGGACGCCCTCTGCGATGGCCTGTCCGAAGACATCATCGACGCCATGACGCGGCTGCCCGATGTGCGCGTGATCGCCCGCACGTCGAGCTTTCGCTACAAGAATGCCAATCGCGACGTGCGCGAAATCGCCACCGAGCTCGCAGTTGATGCACTGCTGGAAGGCAGCGTGCAGCTTGACGGCGCACAACTGAAAGTGACCGCGCAACTGGTGCTCGGCTCCGACGGCAGCCACCAGTGGAGCCACGTCTTCACCTTCGCACGCGACGAGCGTCATGTGCTGCTCGATGCCCTGATCGACCTGATGTTGCGGTCGCTGACTTTGGGCGCTGTGGCGGACGCGCCACATGTCGTGGCCCGCAACACGGCGCCGCAAGTGCAGGGGCTGATTGATCAGGCTCGCGGTCTGAATGTGACGCAAACGCCGGAAAATCTCGCGCTGGCCGAAGCAATGGCCACGCGCGCAACAGAACTTGATCCGCAGCATGCCGATGCCTGGTTTGTACTTGCGATGGTGCGCTACTCGCGCCGCTCAGTACTGTCGAGTGAGCCAACTCTCGATCAGGGCGATGCCGAGGCCGCGCTCGAACAGGCCATTGCCCTGGATCCGGGCAGCGCACAGGCGCGCTCGCTGTCGGCTTACACCACCATCTGCAACCAGCGGCAATGGGCGCTTGGCCTCGCACGGGCGCAGGAGGCCGTTGCGCTGGCGCCCAACCACGGCGGCGTCAACGCGCGCCTGGGCTTCATCTACCTCTCGCTCGGGCGTTTTGCCGATGCCACCGCCATCTATGAGCATGTGCTCACGCTTGATCCGCTGGCGCCACCCGCCCGCTACCACCACGCGCTGACGCTCATGGCAGGCGACCGGCTCGCCGAATCGAGGCGGGCAATCGACGATGCGCGTCGCCTGCTTGGCGAATCGGCGTTTTACTTCGATACGCTGTGCACCTGGCTGGAGCTCGCCGGTGAACACGCGCAATCGCTGCGCACCGCCGAACTGGCGCTGCAACGCTTCCCGACCGCCGCCCAGCTCGTATTCCACGCCGGGTTCGCCGAGGCGCGACTGGGTGACCTCTCCGCGGCGCGCACCCGCTACCCGCAGTTCAGTCGGCTGCGCGATGGTGCACGGCACTTCGCGATCGCCTGCGTTGAGAGCGGCGGCGCCGATGATGCAGCGTTTTTCGAGCATGTACGGGCTGTGGCAGTACCGACTGAACCGCTACAACTTCTGCTACCGTGCCAACCTGCGTTTCGCCGACACCACGGTGATCCCCGCTGGCAGGCGCTGCTGGCCACCATGAACTATCCTGCGGCGCCCTGACAGCAGGCGCCACGCTTCTCCCTTTTTCAACGCTTCGCGTTCGCAGTCAATGACGCCCGCCATCGCCGCCCGCCTTTCGCAGATCGAACCCTTCCACGTGATGGAGATTGCCACTCACGCCCGCGCGCTGGAGGCACAGGGACGCGACGTGATCCACATGGAAATTGGCGAGCCGGACTTCCCGACGCCACAACCGGTGATCGACGCCGCGCAGTCGTTACTGGCGAGTGGCCAGATCTACTACACCAGCGCCCTCGGCATTCGCGCATTGCGCGAGGCGATCAGCGGCCACTACCGGCGCTTGCACGGCCTCGACATTGCGCCGGAGCGCATCATCGTCACCGCGGGCGGCTCCGCGGCGCTACTGCTCACTTGTGCGCTGCTGGTGGGTCGCGACGACGAAATCCTGCTCACTGACCCCTCCTACCCCTGCAATCGCCATTTCGTGCGGGTGATGGAGGGTGTACCGCGCACCTTGCCGGTCGGGCCCGATGACGCCTACCAGTTCACCGCAGCGATGATTGACCGCGCTTGGGGCCGCAGCACCAAGGGTGTGCTGGTGGCGAGCCCGTCGAACCCTACCGGTACCAGCCTGCACGAGGGCGAGCTCAAACGCATCGTTGACTGCGTGGCAGCCCACGGCGGCTTGCTGATCTCGGACGAGACTTATGCCGGTCTCAACTATGGCCGGCCGCCGGAGACCGCATTGGCGCACAGCGATGACGCGTTTGTGGTGAGCAGCTTTTCAAAATACTGGAACATGACCGGTTGGCGCCTGGGCTGGCTGGTCGCGCCGGAGCGTCATGTGCGCGATCTCGAAAAGCTGGCGCAGAACCTCTACATCTCGCCGGCGGCGCTTTCGCAGCATGCTGCGCTGGCCTGCTTCTCCGACGCCGCCTACGCCATTGCCGAGGCTCGCCGGGCGGAATTCCAGGCACGACGGGACTACTTTGCGACCGCGCTCGGCAAAATCGGCTTCAAGATCCCCATCCTGCCTGACGGCGGCTTCTTCGTCTATGCCGACGTCAGTGCCTTCACCCGCGATAGCGAAAAGTTCGCCAGCGAAATGCTCGACCGCACCGGCGTCGCCTTCGCGCCCGGCATCGACTTCGGCGAATTCCGCGCCCGGGAACATGTGCGAATGGCTTACGCAGTCAACATGGCAAAGCTACAGGACGGTGTGGCGCGACTTGCAGGCGCACTGGCATAGCGTGCATGCCCGACTCGCGACCGTGGCACGGACCGCAGCGCAGTACATCTTTATTGAGAAAGTGGCTTCAGCATAGTGCTCAGCGCATCAAATCATCATATGTCGACTGAGCGCATTTCTGACCTTCCAGCCCTTTTCGAATGAGGCTTTCAGCAAAAAGCTGATCGCTGCGCCGGCAACTTTCACGCATGTCGACGAGCCTCGCCAGAAAACGAAAAAGGCGGCCGAAGCCGCCTTTTTGCCGACGATGACCGAAATTACTTCAGGTCAGCGACCAGCGCATTGCGAATGGTTTGCGGCAGCGGATTGATTGCGGCCTTGTAGCGCGGGTGATCAACGCCGACCGCAAGCCCGACGCCATATTTCAGCGCGGCTTTCATTTCCTTGGTCAGCTCGAAGCGCAAGAAATGCACGGTCGATGGGCCGTAGTCGTTCTCGCGATCAACATCTTCGTCGGCGATCGAATACAGCTTGGAGCTGCCTTCAACCTGAATCCAGACGCGATCCTCGATGCCGATCAGTTGCGCCAACTGACGCTTCTTCTCGGCGTCGTCGGTGTAATCCAGCGTCATCGTCGCCTTGAAATTGCTGCCGTCCGGGATCAGCGGCAAGTAGGCATCCAGCTCGCTCTGCACGCTGTCGTGATCGGTCGCTTCGTTGTGCAGCATTTCCTGAATCTGGTAGCGCACCGTCATTTCGTCTTCAAACTGAAGCGTCAGGTGGTTGCCCAGATGCACGGTGCGATTTTTCTTGTGCGCCATCACCTCTGGTTGAAAGGTGGGGCGACGCTTTGCGTATTCTTCGAGCGACCAAAGGTTAGCCCGCGACAAAACGGGCGCTGACTTCTTTGCCATAGTCCAATCCGTGAGTAATCGATACATCCAAATCGGCGGGTTTGCTTCTGGTGGCGCCCTGCCCGACATACCGAAACGGGTGCTTCGCGGCGTCTGTTACCCGGGGAAACCCTTGGCAATTCGACACCCACTCCTGCGTGCACACTTATGAGCGGTAGACATCAATTTTAGGTCGCAGGTTCCTAAAAAGCCAGCCTTTGGCGGTCAGCAATTCGCTCTATAAACGAAAAACGCACCAACGAGGTGCGTTTTTCGGCCACTTTGGGACAATTCTTCTGCGGCGCAGCAAACCACGGCTGGCCGCGCCAGCGCTTGCGCCCCTCGCTGCGGCGGAGTGCCGACCGGATTCGCGCTAAATCTCTTCGTACAGCGGCAGTGTCAGGAATTCGGCGAATGCTTCCTGCGTGCTCATCTGCGTGAATATCTCGGCCGCGCGGTCGAACTTGCCGTCGAAGCCGCCCGCCTTGATCTTGGCCAGCTCCTCGGGAACCATCGCTTTCACCATCTCAGCCGTAACCTTGCGGCCATCGTCGAGCACCCCCTTGGGCGAGCGGATCCACTGCCACACCTGCGAGCGCGAGATTTCGGCCGTGGCGGCGTCCTCCATCAGGTTGTGGATCGGCACACAGCCGTTGCCCGCGAGCCAGGCGCCCAGGTAGTGAATGCCCACGTTGATGTTCATGCGCAGGCCAGCCTCGGTGATCGGCGTTTCCGGCTGGAAATTGAGCAAATCTGCCGCCGTCACGCTGACTTCGGGTTTCTGCTTTTCCCACTGATTGGGTTTGTCGCCAAGCACCGCAACAAACTCTTTCATCGAAGCCTCGACGAGCCCTGGGTGCGCGACCCAGCCGCCGTCATAGCCATCGGTCGCGTCGCGCTTCTTGTCGGCAATGATGCCGGCCATGGCGATGGCGTTCTTCTCGGGATCGTTCTTGATCGGAATCAGCGCGCTCATGCCGCCAATGGCTGGGGCACCGCGCTTGTGACAAGTCTTCAACAGCAAGAGAGCATAGGCCCGCATGAACGGCGCCGTCATCTTCACCTGCGCTCGGTCGGCCAGGCAGAAGTTCTTGTCGAGCTTGAACTTCTTGATACACGAGAAGATGTAGTCCCAGCGGCCGGCATTGAGGCCGGCGCTGTGCTCGCGCAGTTCGTAGAGGATTTCTTCCATCTCGAACGCGGCGACGATGGTCTCGATCAGCACCGTCGCCTTGATGGTGCCCTGCGGCAGGCCCAATTCGTTCTGGGTCATCACGAAGACGTCGTTCCACAGGCGCGCCTCGAGGTGCGATTCCATCTTGGGCAGGTAGAAGAACGGACCGGCGCCGCGCGCAATCTGCTCCTTCGCGTTATGGAACATGAACAGCGCGAAGTCGAAGATGCCGCCGTGCACGCGCTGGCCGTCGATCAGGACGTGCTTTTCGTCCAGATGCCAGCCGCGCGGCCGCACCTGCAGTGTCGCGATCTTGTCGTTCAACTTGTAGCTCTTGCCGTTCTGCTCGAGCGTGAGCGTGCGGCGAATCGCGCGGCCGAGGTTAATCTGGCCCTGGATCTGGTTCTCCCACGACGGCGAATTCGAATCCTCGAAATCGGTCATGTAGCTGTCTGCGCCCGAATTGAACGCGTTGATCACCATCTTGGCTTCCACCGGACCGGTGATCTCCACGCGGCGGCATTCCAGCGCCTTCGGCAGCGGTGCGACTTTCCAGTCGCCTTCGCGGATGTGCTTCGTTTCCGCCAGGAAGTCCGGCCGCTCGCCAGCATCAAGGCGTTTGGCGCGCTCGGCACGGGCGGCGAGCAGTTGCTGGCGGCGCGGCTCGAAGGCGCGGTGCAGTTTGGCGACCAGCGCCATCGCTTCCGGTGTCAGGATGGTGGCGAAATCAGGGGTAATGGGCGCGTTGATCTGAATGCCGGCGCCGTAGGTGGGTGTGCTCATGTTCGTCGTTCAACTCGTAGGGCAAATACGCGGCAGTCATCAGGACTGCGCACGCAGCGGTTTGGGAATCGGGTCGGGAACTGCCGGACACTCGGCCACGGATCGCGTGACGGAATGCTCATCGGCAAAAAAGCGATAGCCGCATTTTAACGCCCCGTGCTGCAGTGCAATGCTCAAAAACTGAGCCATTTCCAGCGCTGCTTCCAGCAATGATGAGCCCGATAAGCATGGCGCCATGTGCCACCCGCAATGTTGCGGCTGCACAAGACCGCTTCAAACGTGGCGACACAAACGCAACAGCCGATCAGACCCGTCACAATTGTCCCGGAAAAGGACTGATTCCCTTCGCGTTGTGCGACAAACGCACGTTAGACTCGATGATCGTGACGGTGCAGCACCTTGCCGGTAGCACCACCCTCTTTTCGCCTCCAGTCTGTTTGCAACACGCTTTCCTTCCCGTGCCCGCATCATCGTCCACACTCTCTCTCGAAGACCTGATGCGTCTCATGGACGAAGTGCCGGTAATGCTTGCCTGCTTCGACGCGTCATCGCATCGCTGTCTGTACGCCAACGTGCACTATGCCCGCCTGGGTGGTCTGGCACCTGAACAGGCAGTGGGCCGCACCGCCGAGGAAATTATTGGCCCGGAAGCGACGGAGCGGATCCGCCCCGCGGTCGAGCGGGTCCTGGCGGAGCGCACCACGGTCACCTACTCCCGTTCCATGGATACCGATGGGCAGCGTCGCTGGATCGAAGTCAGCCTGGTGCCCTGGGGCACGCCGCAACCGGAGCGGGTGTTCGTGATGATTACCGACATCACCAAGCATCGCGCCGCCGAACTCGCCAGCAAACAAAGCAGCGACCGCCTGGCCAAATTCATGGCCGCCAGCGTGGAAGGAATTGCGTTTCATGTTGGCGGCGTGATCACTGATGTCAACCCACCCCTGCTCCGCCTGCTTGGCTACGACAATGACCAGATGACCGGCCGGCGTACCATCGACTTCGTGCCGCCTTCCGAGCACGCCCGCGTTCGTCAGGTGATGAGCTCAGGTGCCGAGTTGTCGTACGAGAGCCTCGCGCTGCATCGCGACGGCCACAGCATCCCGGTCGAGTACATCGTGCGCGACATGGACTGGGCCGGACAGCGGCAGCGCATGATCGTAGTGCGCGACCTCACCGAATCCCGGGCCGCGCAGGACCGTATCCGCTTCCTCGCCGTCCACGATGCGCTGACCGGGTTGCCCAATCGCGTGCATCTCGACGAGCACCTCTGCGAAATGATCGACATGAGCGGGCCCGAGCGCACACCGTTCGCAGTGCTGTTTCTCGATCTCGACCAGCTGAAACGGGTCAATGATTCGCTCGGTCATGCCTCCGGTGACGAGGTGCTGATCGCGGTAGCAGAGAAGCTGAGTGCATTCTGCGCCGCGCGCAGCCCGCTCGACCGCGAAGCCTGGCTCGCCCGCCACGGCGGCGACGAATTCGTGATGACCTATCGGGCTGCCGATCACGCCCAGCTGGTCGATTTCGTTGACAGCGTGCGCCGCGTGTTCGAAACCCCGACGCGGGTCGGCACCCGCAGCTTCCGGGTCACCGCCTCAATCGGCGTGGCCATCTACCCCGAAGACGGCGAGACGCCGTCGCAGCTCCTGAAGAATGCCGATGCCGCCATGTATCTGGCCAAGACCGCCGGCCGCGACGCTGCGCGCTACTTTGATCGGGCCATCGCGCGCGCCGCCGACCACGCCCTGATGATCGAAGAGGCGCTGGGACCGGCCATCGAAAAGGGTGAGTTCGAGCTTTACTTTCAGCCCGAACTGTCCGCCGATGGCAAACGACTGGTCTGCGTTGAGGCCCTGCTACGCTGGAACCGTGGTGACCTCGGCGTACTGACGCCCGATGAATTCATTCCGGTCGCCGAGAGCCTGCATCAAATCGTCCCGCTCGGCCAATGGGTGCTTGACAGTGCAATGACCCAGCTTGCGCGCTGGCGTGCAAACGGCTGGCACGATGCCCGGGTGGCCGTGAATCTGTCGAGCAACCAGTTCCGCTCGCCGGATTTTGTCGATTCGGTACTGGCAGCGCTGCAGCGCCACGGCCTTACTGGCGCCAGCCTTGAGCTCGAACTCACCGAACGCATGGTGATGGGCCACGATCCCGCAATGCAGGTGGCGCTGACACGCCTGCGTGACGCCGGCATCACCCTGGCCATTGATGACTTCGGCACCGGCTTTTCGTCACTGTCGCGCCTGCGCACATTGCCGGTGGAAACGCTCAAGATTGATCAGAGCTTTGTCCGCGAACTGCCTGCGTCGGCCAGCTCGGTGGCTATCGTCAACACCATCATCGAGCTCGCGCACGGCCTCGCCATGACGGCCGTGGCGGAAGGCGTGGAGACGACCGAGCAACGGCAATGCCTGCAATCGCTCGGCTGCCGGGTGATGCAGGGTTTTCTTTTCGCGCAGCCAATGCCTGCGGCCGAGTTTGACCGCTGGCTGCAGGCACTACTCGGGCGTTGAGGCCACCTCGTCGGCGCGCGCCTGCCGCGCGGCACGACGACCGTCGTTGAGCACGTACAGACCGCTGCTCAGGATGACCAGCATGCCGAGCAGCGTGAAGCCATCCGGCAGGTTGTCATAAATCAGCCAGCCCCAGAACGTGGCCACCAGCAGTTGCACGTACATGAACGGCGCCAGCGTTGATGCGTCCGCATGGCTGTAGGCCTTGATCATGAACCAGTGTCCGAGTGTGCCGAAAATGCCGAGTGAGGGCAGGATCAGCCACTCTGCCCACCCGGCCGGCATGCGTGCCGTCGCCGGGGCAGCGATGGTCAGCGCAATCGCACCAATCGCGTTGGCGTGAAACAGCAGCGACAGTGAATCTTCATCGCCGGACACTTTGCGGGTCAGCACCAGATAGAGCGAATAGAAGGTCGCGGAACCCAGTGCGGCGACGGCACCAATGCCAGTATGGGCCAAACCGGGCCTCAGTGCAATCAGCACCCCGGTAAAACCCAGCCCAAGCGCCACCCAGTGCGCCGGCCGTGGCCGCTCGCCAAGCAGGAACGATGAAAAGATCACCACGATGGTCGGCCCGACGAACGACACTGTTGCCGCCTCCACCAGGGGCAGATGATGCAGGGCCGTCCAGAAGCAGAGCGTACTTGTCACCAGCGACAAGCCGCGCAAAATCTGCACGCGAGGATTGGGTGTGTGCGCGAATTTCCAGCCGCGCGTGGCAAACAGATAACCGCCCACCATGAGCGTTGGAATCAGGTAGCGCAGCCAGACCGCCGCCGTGAGCGGATAGGTACGCCCGACCCATTTGGCCGCAGCGTCCATCGTGGCGAACAGCGTGATCCCGGCAAACAACCACCACAAAGCCGGACGTTGTTCAGGGGGCAATGGGTATTCCTTGCAGCACAGCGGCCGCAGCAATCGGGGCAGAGAGTTCGGGGACCCGGTGCGCGGGCAGCGCCTGCAAGACGCCTTTCACCAGGGTCAGGGTGCGGTCACAGCGGGCGGCGAGCTGGCGATCATGGGTCACCAGCACCAGCGAGGCGTTGCGCTCGCGCGTCGCCTGCAGCAGCAGATCGAATACACGTTCGCCGTTTTCGAGGTCCAGATTGCCGGTCGGTTCGTCGGCCAGCACGCAGGCCGGCTCGGTCACCAGCGCGCGGGCGATGGCAACCCGCTGCCGTTCGCCGCCAGAAAGCTCGGACGGCAGATGCTGCAGGCGATGGCCCAGGCCAACGATCTCGAGCAGTTGCCGTGCCTTCTGTTCGGCGACGGCGACCGGCGTGCGCCGGATGCGCAACGCAAGAGCAACGTTCTGCACTGCGGTCAGTTCGGCGAGCAAATGGTGAAACTGGTAGACGAAGCCGAGCGCACGATTGCGCAAATCGCCGCGCGCCGCGTCCGACAAGGCAGCCAGCGATTCGCCCATCAGCGTCACGCTGCCCGTCGTCGGTGTGTCGAGGCCACCCAGCAGATGCAGCAGCGTGCTCTTGCCGGAGCCCGAGGCGCCCACGATGGCGACAGTCTCCCCCGGCGCGACGCTGAAGGTCACGTCGGTCAACACCTCAGTGCTGGCCGGGCCGCTCTCGTAGCGCTTGCCGAGCCCCTGCGCAACGAGGACCGGCGTCGCCGACGGATCACTCATAGCGCAACGCCTCCGCCGGATTGACGCGGCTTGCATGCCAGCTCGGATACAGCGTGGCGAGCAGCGACAGCCCGAGGCTCAGCAGCGTGATGGTGGTGACATCCGACGCCAGCACCTTCGACGGCAGCTCGGTGATCAGGTACACCGTCTTGTCGATGAAGGTCACGCCGAACACGCGCTCGATGAAGCCGACCACGTGGTCCAGATTGAAGGAGATCAACAGCCCAAGCACCAGCCCGATCAGGGTGCCAACGACGCCGATCACGGCGCCCTGCACCACGAAAATCTGCATCACACTGCCCGGCCGCGCGCCAAGCGTGCGCAGGATCGCGATGTCCGCCTCCTTGTCAGTCACCACCATCACCAGCGTGCTGACCAGATTGAACGCAGCCACGGCGACGATCAGCGTGAGGATGATGAACATCACCCGCTTTTCCATCTGCACGGCCTTGAAAAAACTCAGGTTCTGCGTCGTCCAGTCGGATACGCCGAGGCCGCCCGGCAGGGTACGCAGCCAGCCGTCGGCCACTTCCCGCGCCTTCATCAGGTCATGCAGCTTGACGCGAATCCCGGTCACGGCATCGCCCAATTGGTACAAGCGCTGCGCGTCGGCGACATGAATCAGCGCCACCCTGGAGTCGGCCTCGATCCAGCCGATCTCGAACAGCCCGGTCACGGTGAAACTCTTGACCCGCGGCACGCTGCCGGCCGGGGTGACCGTACCCTGCGGCGTGATCAGCGCCACTTTTTCGCCCACGCGCACGCCAAGGCCGCGCGCCAGATCGACCCCCAGAATCACGCCCCATTCGCCGGGCTTCAGCATGTCCAGCGATCCGACCTTCATGTGCTTCTGCACGCTGGCAACCTGTGCCTCGCCGACTGGCTCAATGCCACGAATCAGCGACGGCTTGTTGATCTCGCCGTTGACCCAGAGCCCTTCGCCCTGCACGTAAGGCGCCACGGCGGCAACTTCAGGATTCTTCTGAAGCACGGCAGCGATACCCTGCCAGTCATTCATCGGCGAGGTGTCGCCCTGGCTGTAGCCCTTCACCTCGACATGCGCGGTGGCGGCCAGCATGCGCTCGCGCAGCTCGCTTGAGAAACCGTTCATCACCGAAATCACGATGATGAGCGCGGCCACGCCGAGCGCGATGCCGAGCATGGAAATCAGCGAAATGAACGAGATGAAGCTGTTGCGGCGTTTGGCGCGCACGTAGCGCAGGCCAAGCTCCAGCTCGTAGCGGGAGGGGAACGACATTGCCAGCGATTCTACGTGGTAGGAGCTGCAACGCCCGCAGCGGTACCGAAGTGTCATGCGAAGCATCAGGCCACCCACGGCGGCGACGCACCCGGTGCCGATTTGCGACAGGTCAAAGTCATCAGCTTGTTGCCATAAGTCTCATTCCATATGGGCTACAGCCGCATTTTTATTATTTATCGACTTTTGGCGTTTTACAGCTTCTAGCCCATTATTAATAAGCCTTTCCATGAAAAGCTGTTCAACGCCTGAATCGACCGAGATATGTCGCCACGGCACGCCGATTGCTTTGTTTGCAAACGTCTGCGTACTATTGCAACCGTCCCGTTGTCCGCGATCATGACCATGCACGCCATCACTCCGCCGCCTGCCCACCATTTCGACGAGATGCTCGTCACTGCCGGGGCGCCGGAGCGAGGGCAATCGCAGAGCCAGAGTCAGTCCGCCGGCGGGCAGTCGCAAGTGCAAAGTCAGGGCACGCGCGCCCACTACGCGGCCTACAACGACTGGCTGCAGTCCTCGCCCGAGCAAACGCTCGCGCAGCGTCGCGCCCAGGCCGACCTGCTGTTCCGCCGCATCGGCATCACCTTCACGGTGTACGGCGACGAGGGAGGCACCGAGCGCCTGATCCCGTCCGACGTGATCCCGCGCATCATCACCGCCGACGAGTGGAGCTATCTCGAAAAAGGCCTCACCCAGCGAGTGACGGCGATCAACCGTTTTCTGGCCGACATCTATCACGACCAGGCGATCCTCAAGGCCGGGCTGATCCCGCGTGAGCAGATCGAGGGCAACGCGCAGTTCCAGACCAAGATGGTCGGCGTCAAGGTGCCGCACGACACCTATGTGTCGATCACCGGCGTCGACATCGTGCGCAACAACGACGGCAAGTACTACGTGCTTGAGGACAACCTGCGCGTGCCGTCCGGCGTGAGCTACATGCTGATGAACCGCAAGATGATGATGCGGCTATTCCCCGAGCTCTTCCTGCGTCAGACGGTGCGCCCGGTCGAGCACTACCCGGCACTGCTGTTGCAGACGCTGAAGGAAGCAACCGATATCGACAACCCGACGGTGGTGCTGCTGACTCCGGGCCGCTTCAACAGCGCCTACTTCGAACACACCTTCCTCGCGCAGCAAATGGGCGTGGAGCTGGTCGAGGGCCAGGACCTGTTCGTCAAGGACGACTACGTCTACATGCGCACCACCAGCGGACCACAACGTGTGGACGTGATGTACCGGCGCCTCGATGACGTATTCCTTGACCCGCTCGCTTTCCGGCCCGACTCGGTGCTCGGCGTGCCCGGTCTGTTCAACGCCTACGTCAAGGGCAACATCGTGATCTGCAACGCGATCGGCACCGGCGTCGCCGACGACAAATCGATCTACCCGTATGTGCCGGACATGATCAAGTTCTACCTCGACGAGGACCCGATCCTGAACAACGTGCCCACCTACCAGTGCAGAAAGCCTGCCGACCTTTCCTACGTGCTCGCCAACATGAAGGATCTGGTGGTCAAGGAAGTCCACGGCGCCGGCGGCTACGGCATGCTGGTCGGCCCCGCCGCGACGGCAAAGGAAGTCGAGGACTTCGCCGCCGTGGTGAAGGCCAATCCGACCAACTACATCGCCCAGCCCACGCTATCGCTTTCCAGCTGCCCAACCTTTGTCGAATCCGGCATCGCCCCGCGCCATATCGATCTACGGCCATTCGTGCTCACCGGCCGCGAGGTGCGCATGGTGCCCGGTGGGCTGACGCGGGTCGCGCTACGTGAAGGGTCGCTGGTGGTCAACTCGTCACAGGGGGGCGGCACCAAGGACACCTGGGTGTTGGGGGATGACAACGCGCCGGCTGCGTCCACGACTGCGGAGGGCAACTAATCATGTTGAGCCGCGTTGCCGCCCACCTCTACTGGATGAGCCGTTATCTTGAGCGCGCCGAGAACATGGCGCGCATCCTCGACGTCACGCAGTCACTCGCCATGCTCGACCGCTCGGCCGATTCCGGTGGCGCCATGACGCCGATCGTGATCACCGAAGCGCAGGCCGAATTCGCCGCGACCAACCTGCCCGCAACTTACGAGAATGTGGTCGCCTTCCTCGCCTGGGATCGCCAGCATCCATCCTCCATCCGCAACTGCATCGAGTCCACCCGCGAGAACGCGCGCGCCGTGCGCGGCTCGATCACCAGCGAGATGTGGGAGAACATCAACGACACCTGGATCGCGTTCCAGGAAAAGTCACGCAGCATCAATCCGCTGATGACGGGCAACGAATTCTTCGAGTGGGTCAAGGAGCGCTCGCATCTCTTCCGTGGCATCACCTTCGCCACCGCGCGGCGTGACCAGCCCTACCACTTCGTTCGCCTCGGCACCTTCATTGAGCGCGCCGACAACACAGCGCGCATCCTGAACGTCAAGTACGCCGACGAAGCGCCCGACAGCTTCGAGGAAACGGAAGTTGACAAGGAAACCGATTACTACCGCCTCTCGGCAGTACTTCGGTCGGTGTCAGCGCTGGAAGCCTATCGCGACACCTATCGTGACGTGATCGACGCTCGCCGCGTTGCCGAGATCATGATCTTCGACCCGAAGCTGCCGCGTTCACTGCGCTACTGCATGGACGAGGCGACCGCCGTGATCGACAGTCTGCCCGCCGAAAGCAGCCGCATCCCGCGCCGCATCGTCGCCGAAATCAACGCCAAACTGCGCTACGGCACCATCGACGAAGTGCTCGACTACGGCCTCAAGCGCTACCTCGCTGACTTCCTGCTCGACATGGTCAAGCTCGGCAATTCGGTGAACGCGGCTTATATGGAGACGCACTGAGCTGGCGGTCAGGCCACCGCTATTCATCCCAGCGAAACCGCCACAGCGCCAGCAAGGCAAACAGCAGCGCGAAGCCCAGCAACACGGCGCTCGGCGCCAGCGCGGCATCAAAACCGAGGCCGCGCCAGGTCATCGCGTCAAACCCGTCCACCGCCCAGCGCGTCGGCACCACCAGCGACGCCGTCTGTAGCCACGGCGGGAAGATGAAGCTGGGCACCCAGGCGCCGCCGAGCATCACCATGATCAATGTCACCACAATCGCGAGGCCACGCGTTGCTTCCGGCGTCTTGCCAACTGCAGCGATGAACAGCCCAAAGGCGGCCGTCATGATGGCGAACGTCAATGTGATCAGCGCGAAGCCCGCCACACTGCCGCGGATGCGCACACCGAAGATGGCAATCGCCGCCGCGAAGATCGCGAGCATGAGCGTGCATGCGATGACGGTACCGCTGGCCATGCGGCTCGCGACCAGCGTGGCACGGGAGAGCGGTGCCGCGCGCAGCCGCTTCCACAGCCCGAGTCGGCGGGCGAGCAGCAACGCCACGCCGAGATCAATGCCGAGGAAGAGGATGAACTGCACGCTCATCCCCGCAAACGAGTGCGCATAGCCGTTGTACTGGTTGTCGCGGCTGCCGACTGCGGATTGCTTGTCGAGGCTGAACGGTTGCCGCATGCCGCCAGCCGCTTGTGTTGCGCCGGGTGCTGGCGTCGCAGCGCTCGCCGGCGAGACTGGCGCGGCGGTGGCGCCCTTCTCCTGATCAACGCGCAGGCGCTCGAGGCTATCGAAAAAACCGCCCAGCGCAGACTGCTGGTCCGGCGACACGCCGGAACCCGAATCCGCCAGCCCCTTGCGCCAGCCGGCGATGGTATCCGCGCTCAGCGTGGTCGGTGAAAAGGCCTGCGCCGCCACCGCCTGCATGATGTGTTGCGTCATCAGGCCCTGGACCAGCGACACCTCCATCGCCTTGCTCGGGTCTTCGATGAGCGTGATCTTGGGCCGGTCGCCGGGAGCGAACAGCGCGGTCGCAGCAGATGTACCGAAGCGCTCCGGAAAGACAATCGCCGCGCGCAGCTTGCCCTCGCTCACCAGCTTGCGCGCCTGTGCCTCGTCGGCACGGGTGATCTCCAGCGACGCATCCTTGCTCATTGCTTCGATGATGGCCTTGGTCACGGTGCTGCCGTCAAGATCCACCACCGCCACCGGCACGTGCGGCGCAGTCTGGTCTTTCGGGTTGGTGACGTAGCCGAAGAAGGCGCCAATCAGCACCGGCGCGATCACATTCATGATCAGCGTGCGGCGTGATGAAAAATACAGCCGCAGCTCGGCAAGGACAAGCGCCTTGAACGCAGGAAAGTTTGAGGTCAGAGTGCTCATGCGTGATCCCTCAGTTGGCGGCCAGTCAGCGCGAGGAAAACATCCTCAAGATTGGCACGTACCGAATTGATGTGACGTATCGCAAGACCCTTCGCGTTGCACCACGCGAGGACCGGCGCCATGTCGCTGGCGAGTGATTGCAGTTTGACGGTGAGCACCCCATTGGACTCTGTTGCCTCAAGCACGCCCGGCAAGGCGAGCAGCGGCGTGCAGTCAACTGTCTGGCCGACATCAATCTCCAGCCGTTCACCAGCGCGTGCGTGACGCAGCAGCGCCCCCAGCTCGTCGTTGGCCACCACGCGACCATGATCCACGATCACGATGCGGTCGCACAGGCGTTCGGCCTCCTCCATGTAGTGCGTGGTGTACATCAGTGCCTTGCCACGATCGCGCAGCACTTCGAGGTTGTCAAAGATCGCGTTGCGGCTCTGCGGGTCAACACCCACTGTCGGCTCGTCGAACACCAGCACGTCCGGGTCATGCACCAGCGCGCAGGCAATGTTGAGGCGGCGCTTCATGCCGCCGCTGAAGGTGGAGGGTTTGTCGCGCGCGCGGTCAGCCAACCCGACCAGCTCCAGCGCTTCGCCCACGCGACGCGCAAGGTCGGTGCCCGTCAAACCATAAAGCGCGCCGAACAGCTCCAGGTTCTGCCGTGCTGGCAACTCTTCGTAAAGTGCAATGTCCTGCGGCACCAGTCCGATGCGGCGTTTGAATTCGTCGGTGCGACCGTTCATCGGTGAGGCGCCGTCATCGAAAACAACGTCGCCACGGTCCGGGCGCAGCAGGCCACAGAGCATCGAGACGGTCGTCGATTTGCCCGCGCCGTTGGGGCCGAGCAGGCCCAGTACCCGGCCGGGTTCCAGGCGCAGCGACACGTCGGACACGACCGCGCGGCCGGAATAGGATTTGTTGAGTTCAGTGGCTGAGAGCATGGCGCTGTCGATTTCCGCAGTAGCGATGCGCGAAGTCTAGGGCGTGCATCGCAGCGGCGTCACCCCAGGCGACGAGCTGTCAGCCGGCGTCGCCAACGGTCATGAAGCACCGCCAATGGCATTGCGCTCCGCCGCGTGAATGGAACCGCCCTGCGAAGTAGGGGAGGTGCCGCGCAGCAGCGGAGGGGTCTCACGCCCATCGAACGCATCTGCAATGCCGGCAACCCCTCTGTCGGCTTCGCCGACGTCCCCCCCTGCCTTGCAGGGGAGACTCGCAGGTTGGAAACTTCCGGCTGGCTGCTTCAGGATCAGGTCTCGCGCCGCGCCAGCGCCAGCCAGGCACCCAGCCCGAGCATGGTCACACCAGACACCTTCGTCATCAGCCGCGCCCTAGCGGCACGGGCGGCATCTGACTTGAGCAGTCGGACGGCGGCAAACACCGCGACCACGTCCACCAGCGTGTTGAGGACGACGCAGATCGTCCCGAGCAGCACCAGCTGAGGCGCCAGCGGTTCGCCGGGCGCCACGAATTGCGGCAGGAATGCGAGGAAGAACAGCGCCGTCTTCACGTTCAGCGCCTCAACGAAGATGCCCTCGAAGAAGGCTCGTCGCGCACCCTGCGACTTTACCTGCTCGCCGGCATCCATCGTCAGCGCCGCATCCTTTCGCAGCAGAAGACGGACGCCCAGATAGATCAGGTAAGCCGCGCCAACGTACTTCACCACATTGAACGCCAGCGCCGACTGCGCCACGATGAGCGACAACCCGAGCGCCGCCGCGAGTACGTGAAGCATGCCGCCTACGCCAGTGCCGAGGCAGGACGCCAGCCCCTCGGAGCGCCCACCCGCGACGGTGCGCGCGACGACGTAGGCAATACCCGGCCCGGGTGTGATGGCGAGGATGATGGCGGCGACTGTGAAGGCGAGGAGAGACATCTGACTCAACAGCAAATGAAATGATGGGAGCCCCAACTTTAACGCTCAAACGCTGTCGTCCCCGCGGCGGCGGGGACCCAGACCGACCGCCGCACGCTCCACCGTATGCGCGGGCGCGATCCGACGCGTCGGTCTGGATTCCCGCCTTCGCGGGAAGGACACGCTGTGCGAAGTGGCGGCATGAAATCAACTTGTCACGGCATGCTACTGCACGAGCCCCCGAAGTTTCTCGGCTGCCTCCCGCGCCCCCCCATGCGCCAGCAACACCTGCTGCACCGACGCAGGCGACAACCGCCGCTCGCCTAGCGCTGCCGCCAGTTCATCCGCAAGCGCGGTTGCTTCGGGATGAAAGCGCAGGAACAGTGCCCGCACCTGCTGCGCTCCTGCGAGACCAATCTCCAGCGCCAGATCAATCCGTCCAGGCCGGATCATGGCGGCGTCGAGCGAATCGCGATGGTTGGTAGTCAGCACTACGACGCGGCCCTCCTGTGCCGCCACGCCGTCGAGCGCGTTGAGCAGACCGGAAAAGCTCACCTCAATGCGCTGATCCTGCTTGTCGCGGGCGACGAAGAAGGCATCGACATCTTCAATCAGGATCAGCGATTTTGCTGGCGTGCGTTGCAGCAGGTCACCGATGCTCTGGTCGTCGAGCTTCGGGTTGGTGAGCGACAGTGTGCACAGCGACAGTTGCAGCTCGCCTGCCAGCGCGAACGCGAGACTGGTCTTGCCGGTGCCGGGCGGGCCATAGAACAGGTAGCCGCGCCGCCACGGTATGCCCATGTCGGCATACCACTGCCGACGGTCGAAGAATTGCCGGATGTCCGCCACCAGCCGCTCGCGGATGTCACCCTCCAGTACCACCGAATCGAGCCGCCGCCGCGGCTTGGCGTCGGCCAGCCGCCAGCCGGTGCCCCACTGATCGACAGTGAACAGTTGCGTGCGCCCGGCCAGCCGCGCATCGGCTCGCGCGATCACGTCTGCCAGCATCGCCTCCAGCCGCGCGCGGCGCGCGAACAGCATGCTCACGCGAATGGTCTCCACCACCTGCAGGTTCATCGCGATGGTGCGCTCGATCCACATCACATGCCCGTCATGCCAGAACACATGCATGCCCGGCGCCGGACTGAACAGCAGGCGCGGCAGCGTACCCACCGTATCACCCGGATCAGGCGGCGCCTGCACCACGGTGAACAGCCGGCTCTTGCGCCCGAACGGCAGATCGTTGAGCCACGCCACATAAGCGTTGAAGATGTCATTGCGGCTATCGATCACGGCAGTGGCCACCACCAGCCGCTGCAACTGCGCCCACAGCATGCCAGGCACCTTGCGCAACGCCGCCACCAGAATGCCCGCCAGCCCAAGCGCAATACCACCCGCCACCACCTGGTTTTGCAGTTGGGTTTGCAAGGTGTCGAGGAAGGAGTGCCACATGGTGGGGGGAGTGGGGACTGGATTGGGGGATGCTACTGCGGAGAGACTAGAACCCCCCTCTCCCTTGAGGGGAGAGGGGTTGGGGAGAGGGTGACGGTCGCGTTCCGAATACGGGTCGCGCGTACCACCAGTGCGCTCTGTGGCCGCACGCCCGCCGTTCGCCCTGAGCTTGTCGAAGGGTCTGATGGTTGGGAGAGTTAACGTGGAGTGCATGCCACCAGCGCGCTCTGTGGCCGCGCGGGGCCAGTCACTTTTCTTGCTTCGCCAAAGAAAGGAACCAAAGAAAGGCGACCCCAACGATTCGCCTGATTCCTGCGGTGCTCGCAACGCGCGGGACCCGCACAAATCGCCCGATGGCGCGCAAGTCTGCGCGCAGTGGGCTCATGGTGCGGGTCTACGACCGCGCGTTGCTCCGCTCCTCGGGGCGAATCCATGGGGACCCCGTCGAAACCGAGGTTTGATCGCTTCGCGATGAGGTTCACGGGAACCCGGATGCGAGCATCCGGGCTACGTCGCTTGCGGTGCCAATAGAATGACTTTTCTGACATTCTCGACATCACGCTGATGGCAATTCCCGACTACCAATCTGTGATGCTTCCCTTGCTAAAGCTCGCTGGTGATGGACAAGAGCACGCGATGCGGTCAGCCATCGACTTGCTCGGGCGTCAGTTCAAACTGTCCGATGACGAACTGACGCAGTTATTGCCAAGCGGCGCGTCGTCCGTCTTCGCGAGCAGAGTCGGTTGGGCCCGAACCTACTTGAAGCAGAGTGGATTGTTAGTCTCGCCACGTCGCGGCGTATTCAAGATTACGTCGGATGGACTGTCGCTACTTTTGGAACAACCCGCAGAAATCAGCCTCAAGACCCTCGAACGGTACCCGTCCTTTCAAGCGTTCAAAGCACGCAGCAGAGAATCGCAGACAGGCACGCAGCAGTTCGCAGCAACCGTGGACCAGCAGAGAGTGACGCCCGAGGACGCTTTGGCCGTCGCCTACCAGACACTTAGAGACAATCTTGAGTCTGAACTGCTTGAGCAAGTGAAGATTTCCACACCCGCGTTTTTTGAGCGCCTGGTAATCGACTTGCTCGTCGCGATGGGCTATGGCGGTTCAAGACAAGACGCTGGTCGAGCGATCGGGCGTAGTGGGGATGGCGGCATCGACGGCATCATCAAGGAGGACCGACTTGGACTTGACGTAATCTACGTTCAGGCCAAAAAGTGGGAAGGGTCGGTAGGTCGGCCCGAGATTCAAAAGTTTGCTGGCGCCCTGCAGGGTCAACGCGCCAGCAAAGGCGTCGTAATAACCACCTCGTCGTTTACGCGGGAAGCGACCGAGTTCGCGAACATGATCGCAAGCAAAATCATTCTGATCGACGGTGCGCTTCTCGCACAGTTGATGGTGGATCACAACGTCGCTGTCGCTTCCATGGGTGTTTACGAAGTCAAGAAGATTGATCAGGACTATTTTGAATCTAACTGACGTGATCGCACCGAGCCAGACGAGGCCGGATGACAGCCGAGTAGTGGTGTAGCTCGGATGCTCGCATCCGGGTTCTCGTGATTCCATCGCGAAGCGATCAAGCTTCGGTCCGAAGGGTCCCCATGGATTCGCCCCGAGGAGCGCAGCGGCAGGCGGTCCAAGCGGCGCAGTGTGAGCCCACTGGCGTGGTCGCGCGTAGCGCGTGCCACGCGTCGGGCGATTTCTGCGACGCCCGCCTGACGCGAGCACCGGAGGAATCAGGCGAATCGTTGGGGTCGCCTTTTTGGGTTACCTTTTTGGCGAAGCAAAAAGGTAACTGGCCCCGCGCGGCCAAGAGCGCGCTGGTGGCACCCGCAACCCGCATTCGAAACGCAACCGTCACCCTCTCCCTAGCCCTCTCCCCTCAAGGGAGAGGGAACCAGATGCGTTCATGGTTCGACAGGCTCACCACGAACGGGAACGGCACCCACCACGCTTGGTGGACGCGCAGGTGGCGCCGGTCGTGCCAACTGGCTAGGCCAGCTCCACTTCCCTCTCATCCGCAATCAACGCCCGCAACTGCTTCTTGAGTGCGATCACCTGCGGATCGTCCTCGGCGCGGGGGCGCGGGATGTCGATCTTCAGGTTCGCTTTCACCGTGCCTGGCCGTTTGGTCATGACGATGATGCGATCGGAGAGTTTGATCGCTTCGTCGATGGAGTGGGTGATCAGCACCATCGTCTTGCGTGTGGCCTGCGCGATGCGCACCAGCTCGTCCTGCAACAGCGAGCGGTTCTGCGCGTCGAGCGCGGCAAAGGGTTCGTCGAGCAACGCCACCTGCGGGTCCACCGCGAGAGCGCGGGCGATGGCGACACGCTGCTTCATACCGCCCGAGAGCTGGTGTGGCAGCCGCGTTTCAAAGCCGCTCAGGCCGACGAGCTTGACGTGCTCGGCGACGATGCGCGCGCGCTCAGCCTCGGGCACACCCTTAACTTCAAGACCGAAGGCAATGTTGCGCTCGATGGTGAGCCAGGGGAACAGCGCGTAGTCCTGAAACACCATCGTGCGGGACCAGTGCGGCGGGCCGATCTCGGCGCCATCGAGTGTGATGCGGCCGCCGGTGGTGGCCTCGAAACCGGCCATGATGTTGAGCAGCGTGGTCTTGCCGCAGCCGGAGTGGCCGAGCAGGCAGCAGAACTCGTGGTCCTCTACCGTAAAGCTCACGTCGCGCAGGGCGAGCACGTCCTCGTGCCCCTTTTGCAGCGCCGGGTAGGTTTTGCTGACGTTGTCGACGATCAGTCGTGCCATGTGTCTGGTTCCACCCGTTATTTCTGCGCTGCCAGGGACCACGGCAGCACGCGTTTCGCGATGCGGCGAATCAGCAGATCAAGCAGCAGCCCGACCACACCGATGGTGAGCATGCCGAGAATCACTACGTCGGTCTTCAGCAGGCTGCGTGCGTCGTTGATTAGAAAGCCGAGGCCCGAACTGGCGCCGACCAGCTCCGCAGCCACCAATGCCATCCAGCCCACGCCGAAGCCGATGCGGATGCCAGTGAGGATTTGCGGCAGCGCCGCCGGCAGCACGACGCGCTTGAGAATCTGCCACTCGCTCGCGCCCAGGCAGCGCGCCGCGCGCACGAGGTTAGGCTCCACGTTTTTCACGCCCTGGATCGTGTTGATCAGCAGCGGGAAGAAGATGCCGAGAAAGATAATGAACTGGTTCTGCGCATTGCCGATGCCGAGCCACAGGATCGACAGCGGAATCCACGCGATCGGCGGAATCGGCCGCAGGATCTCCACAATCGGATCGATCTGCTCGTGCACCCAGCGCCACCAGCCCATCGCAATGCCGAGCGGCACCGCGAACAGCGCGAACAGAAATGCAATCAGCTCGCGCTTGAGCGATTGCCACAGGTGCATCAGCAGCTCGCCAGAGGCAATCATCTCCACCGCCGCTTTCGCAATCGCGCTGGGCGGTGGCAACAGCGTGGCCAGCTCCGGTCGCCCTTTCGGCAACCAGACGCCCGCCACCAGCTCCCACACCACAAACAGCACCACCAGCGTGGCCCAACGCGTGAGCCACGCAAAGCGGGGCGTGCCCCCCGTCACCGCCGACATCAGGCGGGCGTGACGGTTTGACCGTTGAACGTAAACGGCTTGGTGAGATCACCCTTCTCGGGGAAGGCTTGCGGGCCTTTCATGGTGAGAATGGTGTCGTAGGACGGATACGGCAGCTCACCGAGCTTGCCCGTCCAGCCTGCTGGTACGGTGGGTGGCACTGACGGAATCTTCCAGCCCAGCCGATCGAACGTGGCCTTCATGAACTGCGGCGCGAACACGCTGGAAAAGTCCTTCTGCGTGAAGGCGGTTTTCAGGCGCTTGTTGTCGAACAGCCACTTGGCGATGCGTTCGTTCTCCTTGGCCCAGAAATCGGCAATCGGATACAGATAGGTCGGCTTGTACCAGTTGTTGTATTCGATCAACTGCTGGGTGAGCAGCGTGCGCGGTGCGTTCTTGAGATTGGCGTCCTCCATCATCGCGTTCACTGCCGGCTCGACGTTCAGACGCAGCCACAGCGTGGCCTCGACAATGGCATCGGTGAGTGCCTGCACAACATCGGGCACGTTGTCCACCAGCTCCTGCCGCACGTAGATCGAGCCCTGATAGATGTTGTAGGCGTAGCTCACGTCAATGCTGCGGCCGTTCTTGCGCTCGTTGAGCATCAGCGAGCAGGTGTAATCCCACGGCACCACGGCGTCGATGCCCTTGGGCATCAGCAATTGCTCAGGTGGCGGCATGTTCTTCAGCACCACGTCCTTGCCGATGTTGATGCCGTTCAGGCCAGCCATCATCTGGAAGTAGAACTCGGACGAGGAGCCGGTGGCGATGCCGATCACGTAGGGCTCGCCGTTCTTGCCGCCCTTGAAATCCTTCACCGATTTCAGTGGCGAATCGGGCGGCACGATCACGTGGTGACGCAGGTTCGGGCAGATGATCGAAATCACCTTGAGCGGAATCTTGTTGTCCACCAGCGAGTTGAGCGGGAAGTTGCCGCCCACACCCACCTGAATGCGGGTGGAGATGAACACTTCGTTCAGCGCGGGGCCGGAGGTGAACGCGGTGAGCTTGGACTCCAGCCCGCGCTGCGCGAGAAAGCCCTGCTTGTCCAGCACCGCCATCACGGCGTTCTGCCCCGACCACGGCGGCTGCCAGCCCAGACCCAGCGGCCACCAGCCCTTGTCCTTCAGCCAGGCGACGGATTTGTCGGAAACCTTCTGATAAGGCTGCGGCCAGCCCCAGGCGGTGCTGCCGCTCTGTGCGGCGACCGGCTCGGGCAAACCGGCGGCGACGGCCACGGTGCCGGCAGCCAGCCCGGCAACAACGCTGCGACGTCCGGGGTTCACCGGATCGTTGATGTTTTCACTCACGCTGTGTCCTCCTTGTGATTCTCGGTGCACCTGTCTCGTGGAAGGCGCCGACGATGCAAACAGGCTAACCGCAGCCGGTGAACTGAAACGTATCGGGAACGGCTTTTTAGATACCCGGTGTTTCATTATTTGCGATTTTGACGAAGCGGCACTTTCCTGATGCGTGCAGCGGGTCTCGTGGCCGGTTTCTATAATCGATAACCCTAAGCGTTTGCTGCGCTGCGTTGCGCGGCGCCCGTCATGACTTACTGCGTCGCCATGTCCCTGCACGAAGGGATGCTCTTTGCGTCCGACTCCCGCACCAATGCCGGAGTCGACAACGTATCCACTTTCTCCAAGATGACGGTGTTCGAGGTACCGGAAGGGCCGCATCAGCGTTGCATCGTGACGGTGAACGCCGGCAATCTGGCAACGACGCAGGGAGTAATCAGCCAGTTGCGCCGGCAGACGGTCGGAGAGGACTCGCACATCCTCAATCTGCCCTCGATGTTCGACGTGGCCGAACTGTTCGGGCAAACGATCAAGAAGGCCATCTCGCACGCCGAGGAAAACCAGCTCTCACAGTCGAGCGTGGATTTCAGCTGCACCTTCCTCGTTGGCGGCCAGATCCGTGACGAGGCGCCGCGTCTGTTCCTGATCTATCCGCAGGGCAATTTCATCGAGGCAACCAGCGACACGCCTTACTTTCAGATCGGCGAGAGCAAGTACGGCAAGCCGATAATTGACCGCGTGGTGCGGCCGGAAACCTCGATCGGCGAAGCACTGAAGTCGGCGCTGGTGTCGTTCGATTCAACGATGAAATCGAACCTGTCGGTCGGCCTGCCGATCGACGTGGCGATCCTCAAGCGTGATCATCTCAAGCTCTCGATGCGCTATCGGGTGACCGAGGAGGACGCCTATTTTCAGGGCATTCGCAAGGCATGGGGACAAGGGCTGCGGCAAGTATTTCAGGGCCTGCCGCAACCCGAGTGGTTCCACAATTGAGTGACGCCCGCCGCGCTGCCACGCCCAGCCGCAAATTCTCCGAACCGCACTACATCGTTCTGCTGGCGCTGCTGCTCGGCAGCCAGCCCATTGCGACGGATCTCTACCTGCCCGCACTGCCGGCGATCGCGGCGGAGCTGGGCAATCCGGCGCTGACGCTCACCGGCCTGACGCTCGCGTTTGGTGCCGCACAACTAATCCTTGGCCCACTGTCGGACCGCTTTGGCCGGCGACCGGTGCTGCTGGCAGGCTGTGCCGCCTACGCACTGACCTCGTTCGCCGGTGCCTGGGTCACTTCGCTCGCCGCGCTGGTGGTTTGCCGCTGCCTGCAAGGCGCGGCGATGGCCGCGCTGGTGGTGTGCGCCCGCGCATCGGTGCGCGACCTCTACACACCGGTGGAGGGCGCCAAGGCCTTGTCGCGCGGGCTCACCGGGCTCGGCATCTTTGCCCTGTCGGCGCCGCTGGTCGGGGCACTGGTGGTGGCGCAGTTTTCGTGGCACGCCGCGTTCGTTGCGCTCGGCATATTTGGCATGGCGGTGTTTGCCTGGGTGTGGTTCTTCTTCGGCGAATCCCTGCCGCCCAGAACACCGGTGCCTGATGCTGACGCCGAGGTCAGCGCCACCCGCGCCGTGCTCGGCGATGCGCGCTTCCGCGCCTGGACTGCGGTGCTCGCGGCGAGCTACAGCACGCTGTTCTGCTTCCTGCTCTCGTCGGGCTTCGTCTACATCAAGGTGTTTGGCTTTTCGCCGCTCGGCTGCGGTCTGGTGCTGGCCGGTAACAGCCTGTCCTACATTGCGGGGACCTACTGGTGCCGGCATCTGCTCAAGCAGCGCACGCCCGACCGCGCGGTGAGTGTGAGCTCACGCTTCTCGATCGCCGGTGGCTTGCTGATGCTGGCCGTGGCGCTGGTGGCAGGTGCACCGCAGGCGTGGGCGATGATCGCGGGTCAGTATCTGATCGCGATCGGGCACGGCGTTAACCAGCCCTGCGGCCAGGCGGGCTCGGTCGCCGGCTTCCCGCAGCACGCCGGGCGCGCAGCGGCGATCTCGGGCTTCTTGATGATGCTTGCCGCCTTCATTGTCGGGCAGGCGATTGCGCCCTTCCTTGGCGTCAGCGCGTGGCCGCTGGTGCTGACCAACGCCACCGGCGGGACGCTGATCGCGCTGTCGGCCTGGGTTCTGGTGCGAAGGGCGCATGCACCCGCAACCAGCGCCCGGGCGACCTGACAGCTTTTCTGCGAAAGCCATACTGCACCGGGCCTGATCGCTAATTTTATTGATTATCGACTTTTGACAAATCAGGCCGCCAGCCCCTATTGGATAAGGCTTGCAACCAAAAGTCACGGGGACGAAATGCCTGCTGCTGAACGCGTCGCAGGCGCTTCGAACTACAGACGCCTTGACCGCATCAACCGCCAGTCTGCGCGGCGGCGCGCCGTGTCCTCAGCGCACCACCATCACCGGGCAATCGCTGGCCGCGAGCACCGACTGTGCCACTGAGCCCAGCAGCAGCGAGCCAATGCCACCGCGGCCGCGCGAACCCATCACAATCAGATCGACTTTGGCTTTCTTTGCCGCGCGCAGAATCTCTTCGGCGGCGTGACCGACGCGAAAGCTCGACGTGTACTTGGCTTCATGGCGATCAAGGAACTTGCACACCGGCCCGAGCACGGCATCGGCTTCTGCCTGGTGGTACTCCTGCACCGTATCCTTGCCAACTGCCTTTGCTGCGCGCGCCGGAATGGCCATCTGCACGTTGAGCACCACATATTGTGGCGCCTTGCCAAGCAAGTCCTCATGCGTGGCGAGATAGGCGAGCATCTTCTTGGTGTCGTCACTACCGTCAACGGCGAGCAGAACTTTCATGGCAATCCTCCGGGCAAAAAACAAAAACAGTTCGGAATCGTAAGTCTAAGCAGGATCGCTGTCGCCCTGCATGACCGCGGTCAAACGTCGGCCAACACAACAGACATCACGCAAACGGCTTGCCGAATGGATGCAGACGAATGCCACGCGGCAAGTGCCGCCACGGCAAATCGGCCGGGTCTGCTGCCATCGGGCCGGGCGCCTTGGCCACCAGAATCTTCTCCGCAATCGGCGTGAAGTCGGCGCGGAAGTGCACTGAGCTTTTGTTGACCAGAATCGCCTGCTCGGTCGGCTCGATACCCACGTAGCGATACATTGCCTGATCGGCCAGTTGCGTCTTGTAGGTGGCAACGACGATGCGCACGCCCTGATAGCGCAGGCAGGCCGACGGCCCGAGGCGCATCTTCATGCCGCGATAGAACGGCCCGGTCGCGGCGAAGTTGCCTTCGTGCAGCGCTTCCACCGTCCACGGCAGTTCCAGCGGCGAATCGCCGGGAATGCGGCTCTTGCCACCGAGCGCAAAGTTGAGCGTTTTGCCCACGCCAACTTCATGCGCCGCTTTCGCTGCCGCGCCATCCACGATCAACCCGGTCGCCGCGCGTTCGGCACGGCATTCGAGCAGCGCACGCACCATGCCCATGGTGTCACTGTCGCCACCCGCACCGGGGTTGTCCTGGGTGTCGGCAATCACTACCGGCTTGCGCGCTGTGCTGGCGATCAGCTGTGCCTCGCGTACCGCTTCGACCGCACTGAGCACGCGGGCGTCCCACTCACCCTCCGCCGCCAGCACCCGTCGCTCAAGCTTGCTTGCGGCGTCTGCCGCTGCAGCGTCATTCACGCCATAGGCCCACACCACGGGCGCACAGCCGTCGAAGTCCGCAGCCGGAAAGCCGGGCGTGAACGACGCGCTCGGCACGTCGTTTGATTCAAGTTGGCCAACCAGCGTGTAGATGTCGTTGCCGGGGAACAGGTCGGTGCATTGCGCAGTAATCGGAATGAGGTAGGGCAACACCCGCCACGCCACCTTGGGCGCCGCCATGCCACCGATGCGCTGCTTCAGGTAGAACGCCGCACGGGCACCGGTTTCCGCCATGTCGATATGCGGATAGGTGCGATAGGCCACCAGCAATTCGCTGTTGGCGAACATCGCCGGCGTGGTGTTCGAGTGCAGATCCAGGCTCACTGCGACCGGCACTTTGGGGCCAACGATCGCGCGCACGCGACGCAGCAGCTCGCCTTCGCCATCGGCGTGCGAATCAGTCACCATAGCGCCGTGCAGGTCGAGGTAGACCATGTCAGCGTTGGCCTTGCGGATGCCGTCGCAGATCGCGCCCGCGATGCGCTCGAAGGCGTCATCGGTCACCTGCGCACTCGGGCTGGCGGCGGCCCATGCAGTCGGGATCAGCGTATGCGCCGCGCCGATCTCCTTCATGAAGCCCGAGATCGGGATGTTCTGGTTCTGGAAGCGCTCGAAGATCTCGTCGCCAATCGACACTGGCGGCCAGCCGCCGCCCTGCACAAAGCGCTCGTAGGTCGCACGCGATGGCGCAAAGGTATTGGTTTCGTGCTGGAAGCCGCCGATTGCGATGCGCATGACGCAGTGCCTCTTGATGGGAATGATTCAGTGAGTGTAGACAGGCCGAGCCATCGCAACGGCGCCCGGTACCGGAGTTAGGGAAACGCTGAACAAGTCCCTCACGAGCCGCGCATCGCCGGACTTGGGCGGCTGGCTTCGTTGCAAAGCCTCGTCGTAGCCCCGCTACGACTGCGTTTTGCGCCTCGCCATCCATCCCAATCCGCCGCGCGCAGCTTCGCGGAGACTTGTTCAGCCTTTCCTTAGCAGCTATCCGGATGCGAGGTGAGCCGGGATGCGCAATTGCTGTACCTCTTTCGGCTCAAACTTGATCAGTCCCCAGGCGTACGTGCGGCCGCTGCCCACCTCAACGTTGCGATTGAGCCATTCGACGATGGCGGCCAGTTGGCGTTCACTCATCGGCTGGCGCGGATACAGCCCGTGCGCCACGTTGATGTGCCGGGCCTCGCCAACATTCAGCGTAAATTGCGGCGCTCGACGGGCCATGTAGGTGCACAAGATCGGCGCCGGTTCCCGCAGGCCAACCGACCACCACGCGCGCCGATGCCGCGCGATGTAACCCTGGTCGGCACGATGGCGTCTGGCCCACGTCAAATAGGCATCAATTTGCTCCCGCTCGTCGCCGACATAGCAATCGAGGTCGGGAGCAAGATCAACGACGCGACGCAGGCTGGCGGTGGACTCCAGCCGGTCCGCCACCCGAATGAGATCCTGCGCGCGCGTAATCGTGGGGATCAGGACGCTGTCCGGTAGGGATGGACGATCGTCGCCGAATACCCAGACGCGGTTGGCGCCGGTCACCTGTCCGCGCAGCACGCGAAACAGCTCGCCAAGCGGCACGGTGTCGCTGTCGCGTGCTTGCACTGGATAAATGACAGAGGACCAGCGTGTTGCGGCGTCGAGCTGCGCTGGCAGGACGACGGCGCCGGAATCCAGAGCCGCCAGTTCGGTCAGACTATTCACCGCGCGGACGCGAACGGACGTCTGCGGCGCGGCCCCCCGGAAGCAGCTGATGGCCGTGGTGGTAGCCGTACCGGAGAAGCCCTCGACAGCCGGCGCGAGCACATGCAGCCCGACCACGCCCAGATGCTGCGTCAACAGCTTGCGCAGCGCAGCGCCATAGTTCACGTCCAGCCACTCAGCCGACGTGACAAACGTACCAACGTCGTTGGCGCTGGCCAACAGAGCGGTCTTCAGGAAGAAATGCAGATGCAACCCTGCCATTGCACTCGCGTGAATACCGAGCGTCTTGAAGTTGCGGGTGTACCAGCGCTTCCAGCGCGCGCCGATGTGATGGTGACGCACATAGGGTGGGTTGCCCACGAACGCGGTCATACCCGCGATCTTTGGCAGTTTGATCCGCCGGTAGTCGTCGACCAGGACTTGACTGCGCGTTGTCATGCCGCGCAGATGCAGGTTGGTGCGCAGCACCAGCGCCGCCAAGGGGTCAGTTTCGACCGCAATCAATTGCGCGTTATCGAACGCAGCACCAGCGGCGAGAATGAACCGGCCTGACCCAGCACCAGGGTCGACCACGCGAACCGGCTTACCCTGCGTGCGCAGCCACGCGATCATCGGTGCGAGGATCGTTGCAGGGGTGTAGACGGCGCCATCAGCCCGGCGCTGCGCGGCAGGACGCAGTGCCAGCAAGCACTCACCGAGTGGATCGGTGCCTTGTTGTATCGCCGATATTGTGCGATCAATGGCGGTCGTCGCGACAGGCTGTGACGATATCGCAGCGAGCAGCGCTCTTTCCCTGGCTGATACGACCGTGGCGGACGGCAGCAGTGCGGCACACAGACCTGCAAGTGCGGCTTCATCGGTGATACCCGTCAGCGTTGCCGCAGCCCGCCAATCAGTCGCAATTGCCAACGGTGTTGCGTGCCGCAATCCGATGGTGGTTCTCGAATCAGAGTCGTCAGGCGACCCCGTCGCATGCGCGCCGGGCGCGTGCAACGCGCCCGCGACTACACGCTCCACGTCACGGCAGCAACCGGTGGCAGCGATGCGTCAAGCGTTGACCACGCCTCCCCGGTGTCATCACTGATCCATACGCCGCCGGTGGTACTCGCCATTGCCAGCGTTCGCTCGCCGCCCGTCGCGGGCGCCAGTGCGAGTCCGTGGCGATACACCAGATGGTAGGCGTGGTGTTGCGGCAATCCGGAGCGGAACTGCTGCCAGGTCTGGCCGCCATCGTCGGTGCGGCAGACACACATCGCACCATCAATGGCGTAGCGGTTCGCGTCCGAAACTGCCGGCACCACCCAGGCGCGCAGCGGGTTTGCCGGGTCGGCAACAATCACAAAGCCGAAGTCACCCGGCATGGGCGCGGGCAGGCGTGTGAAGTTCACACCACCATCCACGCTGCGATAGACGCCGCAATGGTGTTGCGCCCAAATCACGTCGGGTTCTGCGGCACACGCGGAGATGCTGTGCACATCCTGCACATTCGGATCGAAGGCCAGGTCAGGCGGCGTGTAGGGTGCCTCCAGCCCCTTGCCGATCAGTTCCCACTTCGCACCGGCATCATGCGTGGTCCACACGCCACCGCAGGAAATCGCGACGGTGACATGGCGGCTGTCGCGCGGGTCAACACACACCGAGTGCATGCCCGGATAATCATTGCCGCCACCCATCCACGCGCGGCGCCGCTCGTCCAGCCAGAAACTCTCGCAAAGCTGCCAACTGGCACCGCCGTCTCCCGATCGGAACACAGCGGCTGGCATGCAGCCGGCCCACAACACGCCCGGTTCATTGGCTGCGCCCGGCGCCAGCGCCCAAACCAGCTCAACCGTCCAGGGCGTTTCGTCGTTCGCCCACGGACCATGCTCAGGTTTCCTGGGGAAGGCAGGCGCCGGAATTTCGGTCCAGCTTGCACCGCGGTCCAGGCTTTTCTGCAGCTTGACCCCGTAGTGGCCGTGGCGCAATGCGGCATACCAGGCCCCGTCGCGCGGATCGGCGAACACGCGGGTGACGGCGTCGCCCTGAAAGTGATGCCCGATCACCGTCCAGCCGCTGACTGGGGAGCGCTCAACAACGAAAACACCCTTGCGTGTAGCCAGCAACAAGGTCGCCATAGTCATCCCCCACTCAAGGCCTGAATTACCCAGACCGCGTCGCTATCGGTCAACGGTTGTGACAAGTCATTTCGCTTTGCAATCATCTCGTTGTTCACGAACACGGCGACATGCTTGCGCACCGCGCCCTGCTCATCCAGTACGTAGCGCTCGATCATCGGCGCAGCCATAAACGCCGTCCGCAGAACCGTATCCAGCGAACCCGCCGGCACTTGTTGTGGTGGGCAGGGAACGTGGCGCTGCAGTTGTGGCGCAAAGGTGACGAGCGGCATGTTGCGCAGTCTAGCGACCGCCGGTTGCGCGGGCAAGCTTGCGCCGGTTTCCGCATCAGCTACATCGCAGCTGACAACGCACGTTGCCGGCTGGCGAGCAGCGCGCCAAGCGCCAGCGCGATGGCCGAGAACACCAGTCCGCGTGACAACGCGGCGGCATGGTCGGCAGATGCGCTCAAGGTTGGTGACGACGAAGCGAATGCGTCCACAATCCAGCCAACAACAACCGGCCCAACGATCTGCCCCGCAGCAAACACGGTGGTGAACGCGGCAATACCCTCTGGCCAATCGACCGGTGCGAGGTTGTGTCGCACCAGCGCCGTGGTCGAGGCGACGACCGACAAGAACACCCCGCCAAACACGACCCCTGACAGCAGCAGCACCGGCCACTCCGACGACAACGCGGGCAGCACACAGGCCGCCGCCAGCAACGCGTTCAGCGTCGCCAGTGCACGGCCGCTGCGATGCCGATCAAGCAGACCAGCCCAGATGCGCGACGACGCCATGCAAGCGACGCCGAGCAGGCTGTAGAACACGGTTACCGCCACGGTGCTGGCACCCTGCTCGCGCAGCAGCGCAATCACAAACGTCATGTAGCCGATATAGCCAACGCCAAAGCACCCGTAACCTGCAAGCCCAAACGTGAGGTCACGGTAGCGAAAACCTCGCCCATGGCGCGCCACGGTGCTGCCCTGTGCGACGAGCGAGCGCAAAGCAGATACCGGTCGCACCAGTGCGAGCGTGGCCAATGCGCACAAGATCGCAAGCACCCACCACGCCCACGCCCAGGGGGCGTAGCCATGCCAGCGTTCGCCCGGTGCCGCACCGGCGAGCAGCACTGGTACCACCAGCGCCGAAAGCAGAATGCCGAAGCCGGAGCCGCCGTAGTAGATACCGAGCACCAGCCCGCTCTGCTGCGTCTGCCCGGCACTGCTGGCCCGCACCGCCAGCTTCGCGGCGAGCACACCACCGCTAACGAACACCAGCGCGCTTGCCGCGCCTGCCAGCGCGCGCTGCGTCAACAGCATCGTGCTGTCGGTGAAAAAACCGCTGGCGCCCATGAAAAAACTGGCAAGAGAAGCACCCACCAGCAGCACGCGTGCCGCATCCCAGCGGCGCATCAAGGCGGGAGTGCATAACGCACCGACAAAGTAGCCGAAGGCATTGGCGGTGTTCATGCTGCCCGCCAGCGTGTACGTCCACCCGAGATCGGCACGCATCGGCGGCAGCAGCAACCCGTACGCAAAGCGGGTGATACCCAGTGATACCGCAGCGGCGAGTGAAAGCAATATCGCCAGCGTTAGCGGCGATGCCTGCCGGGGCTCCATCCATTTCGCGCGGCCGACCGTGTCAGCCGCGCAGACTCCACAACAGGCGCACACCAAACGCTGTCATGATCGCGCCGGTGATGGCGGACAACACCGGTTTGGCGCGCAGGTAGGCTTGCTGCGCCGGTGCTGTCGAGAACAGCCAGGCGAGGCTCAGGTGATAGACCAGACCCATGCAGCCAACCATTGCTACCGCCGCCAGTCGAGTCGCCAGTGTCGCCTGCGGATCAAGGCTGACGACGGCGACGCTGGTCCAGAAGGCCATTGACTTCGGATTGGTGAGATTGGTCAATAGACCCCGGCGGTAGAACGTCGCCCGGCTGCTCGCAGCCGGGGGCGTGGCGGCCTCATCGGTCGCCGCCTGACGATCATCGCGATCCCTGCTGCGATCAGCCGGGCTACCCTGGTCGCGTTGGCGAATCGAGCCAAACAGCCCCCACGCCAGATACAGCAGGTAGACACCGCCGACGGCGCGCAGCGCGGTCTGCAGCGCCGGAGCCGCTTCGAAAATTTGCTGCACACCGAACACGGCCACCGCCACCCACATCACGGTACCCGTGGAAATGCCCAGCGCAACGCCCAGTGCCGCGCGACGAGAGGCAGACGCAGCGGTATGCGTCAGCAACAACAGATTGGGGCCGGGGATGATCAGCGCAGCCAGATAGAGCAGCGCCAGCGTGGTGAGAGTCGCTGCCATTGCGTTCTACGCCGCCGCGAAGCGGAACTCGCGCCCTGGCGCACTGGCGAGCAGGCGCCGGGTGTAGTCGTGCTTCGGCGCGAGGAACACGTCCCGGGTTAGGCCTTCTTCAACTACGATACCCGACTGCATCACCAGCACACGATCGCAGATTTGCGCGGCGACGCGCAGATCGTGGGTAATGAAGAGAATCGCGAGATTCAGTTTGCTCTGGATTTCTTCCAGCAGCTTCAACACCTGCGCCTGCACTGAGACGTCGAGCGCCGACACGGCCTCGTCGCAGATCAGCACTTCCGGGTCAAGCGCCAGCGCGCGCGCAATGCTGATGCGTTGCCGCTGGCCACCGGAGAATTCGTTGGGGTAGCGCGACAATACGTCTGGCGACAGGCGCACCAAGGTCATCAGCTCGCGCGCCCGCGCCATCGCCTGCTCGCGCGGCACGCCAAAATTGACCGGTCCTTCGATGATGGCCTCGCCTACGCGCTGACGCGGGTCAAGCGAACGATACGGATCCTGGAACACAATCTGGATGCGCTTGCGCGCCGCCTTGAGTGCTTCGTGTGAGCCGGCGTGCAGTTCGACGTCACGCAAGTGCACTTCGCCCTGACTGGGATCAATCAGCCGGGTGATACAGCGCGCCACCGTGCTTTTGCCGGACCCCGATTCGCCCACGATGCCGACCGTCTCACCGGGCCGCACATCAAAGCTGACCAGCGTCGCTGCGCGGGTCTCGCGACGCTTTTGCAGCCAGCCGCCACTTGAATAGGTCTTGCAGAGTTTGTGCACCGAAAGCGCGGGGGCATCGGCGAAATGGTGATGCAACACCGGCGGGTCAATCGGCGGCACTGCAGCGATCAGCATGCGCGTGTAGTCCTCCTGCGGCGACTGCAGCACATCATGCTTGGGGCCTGCTTCCACCTGCTTGCCCTGCTGCAAAACCACCACGCGGTCGGCAATTTCTGCCACCACACCCATGTCATGCGTGATGAACAACACCGCCGTGCCGCGTTCCTGCTGCAGTGTCTTGATCAGCGCAAGCACTTCGGCCTGGGTGGTCACGTCGAGCGCCGTCGTGGGCTCGTCGGCGATCAGCAGTTTGGGCTCCAGAATCAGCGCCATCGCGATCATGATGCGCTGCCGCTGCCCGCCCGAGAGCTGGTGCGGAAAGCTGGCGAAAATGCGCTCCGGCTCCGGCAGTTTCACGGCCTCGAACATGGCGAGCGTTTTGCTGCGCCGCTCGGCGGCGCTCAGCGACGTATGTTCGGCCAGCAATTCGTCCAGCTGGGCACCACAGGTCATCACCGGGTTCAGCGCCGTCATCGGCTCCTGGAAGATCATGGCGATTTCGTCGCCGCGCAACTCGCGCAGCTGCGCCGGAGTCAAGGCCAGCAGATTGGTATCGCCCAGGCGAATCTCGCCCGCGCTGACATGCACGTTGTCTGGCAGCAACCCCATCACCGCGAACGAGATCACCGATTTGCCGGAGCCTGATTCGCCGAGCAGACAAACGATCTCTCCGGCACCGACATCGAAGCTGATGTGCTCCACGGCCAGTTCACGGTCGGCGCCCGGTGGCAGGGCGACCGCGAGATCGCGGACGGAAAGGACCGCGGGGCGCGGATCGCTCATCGCTGCGCCCCCCGCTTGTTGAACTTCGGGTCAAGCGTGTCGCGCAGGCCATCGCCGAGCAGGTTCACAGCGAGCACGGTGAACGCGAGGAAGATGCCGGGGAACCACATGTTGTGTGGCGCGCTGGAGAACACCACGCGCGCCTCGGCCATGATGTTGCCCCAGGTCGGAATCTCGCTGGGCAAGCCAAGCCCGAGGAACGACAGGATAGCCTCCAGCAGAATGGCGGACGCGCAAACGTAGGTGCCCTGCACCACCATCGGTGCAATCGAATTTGGCAGCACATGGCGCAGCAGGATTTTCCAGGTCGGTGTGCCGATCGAAATCGCGGCTTCGATATAGGGCTCCTCGCGGATGGAGAGCACCAGCGAACGCACCAGCCGCGTTACGCGCGGAATCTCCGGCACCGCGATGGCGATGATCACGGTGGATAGCTGCGCCCCCCACGCCGCGACCAGCGCAATCGCGAGCAGGATGCCCGGGATCGCCATCAGGCCATCCATCACCCGCATCAGCACCGCGTCGACGCGGCGGAAATAGCCCGCCATCAGACCGAAGAAAGTACCAATGAGCAACGCCACCACCGCGACAGCGACGCCCACCACGAGGGAAATGCGCGTGCCATAGAGCACCCGGCTGTAGATGTCGCGGCCGAAACTGTCGGTACCCATCAAGAGCGTTCGCGGTGCGGTCTGATTGTCCGGCCCGGTCCAGTCAGCCTTCGTCATCGGGGGCTGGTTCATGTTGACGGCATCCAGCCACGCCGGGTCTACGGTTCCGAGCACCGGCGCCAGCGCCGCCAACGTCACCAGCACGGCGAGCACGATGGCACCGAAGCGCACGGCGCCATTACGAAGCACGCGTTGAATCGTCGCGTTCTTCATCAGTAGCGAATCCTCGGATCAAGGAACAGGTACGACAGATCCACCAGCAGATTGACCATCACGTACAGAAACGCAAAGAACAGGATCACTCCCTGGATGACCGGAAAGTCGCGCGCCAGCACGGCATCGACCGTGAGCGTGCCGAGGCCGGGAATCGAGTACACGCTTTCAGTCACCACCACACCACCGATCAGCAGCGCGATGCCGATACCGATTACGGTGACGATGGGTACCGCCGCATTGGCCAGCGCATGGCGCACCAGCACGCGCGCCTCGGGCAGCCCCTTGGCGCGGGCGGTGCGCACGTAGTCCTCCGTCAGTGCTTCAGCGACGCTGGCGCGAGTGACGCGGGCGATCAGCGCCACATAGACAATCGACAGCGTGATCGCCGGCAGCAGCAACTGGTGCAGCCACGGCCACAGCCCTTCGCGCAGTGGCCGATAGCCCTGCACCGGAAACCAGTCGAGCTTCAGCGCAAAGAAGTAGACCAACAGGTAACCGAGCACAAACACCGGAATCGAAAAGCCCAGCACCGAGAACCCCATCAGCGCGCGATCCAGCCAGCCGCCGTGGCGCCATGCCGCCAGCGTGCCAAGCGGCACCGCTACCAGCACCGTCAGCACGATGGTGAGGAAGGCGAGCGAGAGCGTCGGCTCCAGCCGTTCGGCGATCAGCGCAGTCACTTCCTTCTTGAAGAAGAACGACTGCCCGAGGTCGCCACTGACCAGCCCCTTCGCCCACAGCAGGAACTGGGTGAAAAAGCCACGGTCAAGTCCGAGTTCGGTGCGGATGCGCGCGATGTCCTCGTTGGTCGCCATGTTGCCGGCAATCACTGCGGCCGGGTCGCCGGGCACCAGCCGGATCAACGTGAAAACGATGACCGCCACGATCACCAGCACCGGAATCGTGGCAAGGATGCGCTTGACGAGAAATGCCCCCATAGCGGTCAACAATAGCCGAACTCGCCGGCACACCTGACGCGAAGATTTGTTTTGTCCGAAAATGCGAGCCTCGCTCCACATCGCCAACACCAGGCGCCTGCCATGACTGCACCGACCGCCGCCCCCGCCCTGCCTGCCACCATGCACTATGTCGACCACGGCAGCGGCGGCGCACCCACCTGCATGCAAATCGCGCAGGGGCCGCTGCCGGTGCCCGCCGACGACGAGGTGCTGATTCGCGTCGCTGCCGCCGGCATCAACCGGCCGGATGTATTGCAGCGCTCCGGAAAGTACCCGCCGCCCGCCGATGCGTCGCCGGTGATGGGACTGGAGGTGGCGGGCGAAATCGTTGCCGTCGGCGCCGCAGTGACTGGTTGGCATGTGGGCGACACCGTCTGCGCATTGACGCCCGGTGGTGGCTATGCCGAATACTGCAAGACGCCAGTCGCGCATTGCCTGCCGATCCCGCACGGGTTGTCGGTGGTCGAAGCGGCCGCGTTGCCTGAGACGTTTTTCACCGTCTGGGCCAACGTGTTCGACCGCGCGCGCCTGCAGGCAGGTGAAACGATCCTCATTCACGGCGGCTCCAGCGGCATCGGCTCCACGGCGATCCAGCTGGCACGCGCCTTCGGCGCCGGCAAGGTCATCGTCACCTGCGGTGATCAGAGCAAGATCGACTACGCCCTTGCGCTCGGCGCCCACGTTGGCATCAACTACAAAGCGCAGGATTTCGTTGCTGAAACCCGCGCCGCGACCGACGGACACGGCGCCGACGTGGTGCTCGACATGGTTGGCGCGCCTTACTTTCAGCAAAACCTCGCCGCCTGTGCCACCGACGGCCGCATCGCGCAGATCGCCTTTCAGCATGGCGCCAAAGCCGAGCTGAACATGCAGGAGCTGATGTTGCGTCGGCTCACCTGGACGGGCTCAACGCTGCGTGCACGGCCCAAGCAAGCCAAGGCCGCCATCGCCGCGGCACTCGCGCGAGACGTCTGGCCGCGTTTCACTGCCAACCCGGACGCACTACGCCCGCACATTCACGCCAAATTCGCGCTGTCGGCCGTCGTGCAAGCGCACCAAATGATGGAATCCGGCACCCATTTAGGGAAGATCGTACTGGTCATGCAGGCCTAGCGACTTTCGGCTGGAATGACGTCTGAATGGGGCGTCGGTCGCGATTGGGGCCGAAATCGACTTGCTAAAAAAACGGCGCTTAGCCCTCATCAGCGTTGAGTTCCGTGAAAAAGAAGAACCAGTTTCAATCTTTCGGCTGCGCACATGTCTGACGCGCTGCAATGGTGCGTTGGCGGCAAATTTCGGTGCAAAATCAATATGTTGCCGCAATGCAACATTACTCGCGCTTATGCCCCTTATGCGCACGGCAGTCAGCGATTTGCGGGTTCAGCGGTGCTTAAATCGTAGGCAGTTGTGTCCTTCCACCACACCGATACTCCAGAGGGTTGAGCCATGAAAAAAACAATCGTTGCTGCCGCCGTTGCCGCAGTGCTTTCCACCGGCGCATTTGCGCAGAACGTCGTGCTGTCGGGGCTGATTGATGCCTACGCCGGCTCGCTGCAGTATTCGGGCGACAAGCGCACCGGCGTCGTCAATTCAGGCGGCATGACCACCTCGTGGTGGGGCATGAGCGGCACCGAGGATCTGGGCGGCGGCCTCAAGGCCGAGTTCAAGATCGACGGCTTTTTCCGGGGCGACAATGGTGCGTTTGGCCGCTTCAACGGCAACGAGAACACCTTCAGCCGCGACGCCTGGATCGGCCTGACCGGCAACTTCGGCACCGTGCACTTCGGTCGCGATCTGGCGCCGAACTTCCTGCCCACCGTCATCTTCAATGCCTTCGGTGATTCGTTCTCGTTCTCGCCGATCGTGCTGCACGCCAACGTGCCTCTGTTCAACGGCACCGGCTGGGCAGCAGTCAATGCCGGTGACACCGGCTGGAGCAATCAGGTTCGCTACACCACGCCGAATTTTGGTGGTTTCACGGCAAACCTGCATTACCAGTTCGGCGAAGTCGCCGGCAATAGCAGCAACCGCAACGTCGGCGCCAACTTCCTGTACTTCCGCGGCCCGTTCGCGTTGGGCGGTTTCGTGCACAACGTTCGCACCAACAACCCGAACGCCGGTACGGTGGGCTCGGTCAACGTTGGCTTCTCGCAGCAGAAGGCCTGGATGCTGGCTGGCAAAGCGGCCGTCGGTCCGGTCAACCTCTACGCCAACTATGAGAAGGCGACCAACGACAACTACGCTGGCGCCGCTGGCAACGCAGAGAGCAAGACCTGGAGCCTGAGCGCCGACATGGCTGTTGGCCCCGGCAAGGTGCTGGCAGGTTATGCCGACACCAAGTGGACGACGACGCCCACCAGCGCCCGCAACGGCAGCAAGCGCGACACCTTCTCGCTGGGCTACGACTACAACTTCTCCAAGCGCACCGACGGCTACGTGGTCTACATGAACGACAAGATCACCAACTATGATCGGGGCAACTCGTTCGCGGTGGGTATCCGTCACCGCTTCTGATCGAGCACCGGTACGGACCAGAAACGGCGCCTTCGGGCGCCGTTCTGTTTTGAGCTAAGGCTTGGCCAGTGAGATAAAAAAAGCAGCCCTGCGGCTGCTTTTTAGCTTTGAAGGCCAGCGCGCCCGCCGCAGCGCGGCGCAGTGGCGCCGTGCGCGATGGCCATGATGCCCGACCGTAGTCGGGACACACAACGGTTAGTTGCGGGTGCGGTCGACGAGTTTGTTCGCTTTGATCCAGGGCACTTTGAAGCGTGAAAAAAAGCAGCCCTGCGGCTGCTTTTTAGCTTCGGAGGCCGGTGCGCATACTTGCGCATCGGCCATGATGCCCTACCTTGGCGGGGACACGCAATGGTTAATTACGCGTACGGTCAACCAACTTGTTCGCTTTGATCCAAGGCATCATCGAACGCAGCTTCTCGCCCACCACTTCGATGTCATGCTCGGCCATGTTGCGACGGCGGGCAGTCATTGACGGGTAGCCGGTGCGCCCTTCGAGGATGAACATCTTGGCGTAGTCACCGTTCTGGATGCGCTTGAGCGCATTCTTCATCGCGGCGCGCGACTGCTCGTTGATCACTTCGGGGCCGGTCACGTACTCACCGAACTCGGCGTTGTTCGAGATCGAGTAATTCATGTTGGCGATGCCGCCTTCGTACATGAGGTCAACGATCAGTTTCAGCTCGTGCAGGCACTCGAAGTAGGCCATCTCGGGCGCGTAGCCAGCCTCGACCAGCGTTTCAAAGCCCATCTTCACCAGCTCAACGGCGCCGCCGCAAAGGACAGCCTGCTCGCCGAAAAGATCGGTTTCGGTCTCTTCCTTGAAGTTGGTCTCGATAATGCCGGCCTTGCCGCCACCGTTGGCCGCAGCGTAGGAGAGTGCGAGGTCACGGGCCTTCTTGCTCTTGTTCTGATGCACGGCCACCAGATGCGGCACGCCACCGCCCTGCGTGTAGGTCGAGCGCACGGTGTGTCCCGGCGCCTTCGGTGCAACCATCCATACGTCGAGATCGTCGCGCGGCACAACCTGGTTGTAATGCACGTTGAAGCCGTGCGCGAAGGCGAGCGAAGCGCCCTTCTTGATGTTCGGCTCGATGTCATTGACGTAGACCGAGGCGATCTGTTCGTCCGGCAGCAGCACCATCACCACATCGGCGCTCTTGACGGCCTCTGCCACTTCGGCAACCTTGAGGCCCGCCTTCTTGACCTTGTCCCAGCTCGGGCCGCCCTTGCGGACACCGACCGTGACCTTGACACCACTGTCGTTCAGGTTCTGCGCATGCGCATGGCCCTGCGAGCCGTAACCCACGATGGTGACTTTCTTGCCCTTGATCAGGCTCAGGTCACAGTCTTTGTCGTAATAAACCTTCATGTTCTTCCTTTGTGTTTCGCTAAATATGAATCGGGAATCAGTTACGGAAGAGGACGAATGACCAATGACGAACGACGCAAAGCTGCACAAACATGGCAACCAAGGTCTTCGTCACTCGTCATTCGTCTTTCGTCCTTAGCGGCAACGCCGCGCTAAATTTTCAGGATCCGTTCGCCACGTCCGATTCCCGAAGCACCGGTGCGTACCGTTTCCAGAATCACGCCTGGCTCGATGGCGGCGATGAATGCGTCGAGTTTGTCGCTGTCGCCGGTGAGCTCCACCGTGTAACTTTTGTCGGTGACGTCCAAAATGCGGCCACGGAAGATGTCCGCCATGCGCTTCATTTCGTCACGGTCCTTGCCGGCGGCGCGGACTTTCACCAGCATCAGCTCGCGCTCGATGTGGTTGCCGTCGGTCAGGTCGACTACCTTGATGACCTCGATCAGCTTGTTCAACTGTTTGGTGATCTGCTCGATGACATCGTCGGAGCCATGCGTCACGATGGTCATGCGGCTCATCGTGGTGTCTTCGGTGGTGGATACCGACAACGAGTCGATGTTGTAACCACGCGCCGAGAACAGGCCGACTACGCGCGACAGCGCGCCCGGTTCGTTCTCGATCAGGATGGAGAGGATGTGGCGCATCTTAGAGCTCCTCCGCGAGGATCATTTCGGTGAGGCCCTTGCCGCCCGGCACCATCGGGAACACGTTCTCGGTTTCGTCGGTGATGAAGTCCATGAACACCAGACGGTCCTTGAGCTTGATGGCTTCCTTGAGGGCGCCTTCGACGTCACCCGCCTTCTCGATCTTCATGCCGACGTGGCCATAGGCCTCGGCGAGCTTGACGAAATCAGGCAGCGCATCCATGTAGCTCTCGGCGTAACGGTTACCGTAGAAGAACTCCTGCCACTGCCGCACCATGCCGAGCGAGCGGTTGTTCAGGTTGATGATCTTCATCGGGATGTGATACTGCTTGCAGGTCGAGAGCTCCTGAATGCACATCTGCACGCTGCCCTCGCCGGTGATGCAGGCGACCGTCGCGTCCGGGTTCGCCAGTTGCGCGCCCATCGCATAAGGAATGCCCACGCCCATCGTTCCCAGTCCGCCAGAATTGATCCAGCGGCGCGGCTTGTTGAACGGGTAATACTGCGCGGCCCACATCTGGTGCTGGCCGACGTCACTGGTGATGATGGCGTCGCCGCCCGTCGCCTTCCAGAGCGCCTGCACGACGGCCTGCGGCTTGATCTTGCCATCGGGCTTCGCCGGCTTGAACGCCAGGCAGTTCTTGCCTTGCCATTCCTTGATGCGGGTCCACCAAGTCTTCAGCGCAGCGGCATCGGGCCGCTTGTCGGTGGCTTGCAGTTGCGCCAGCATTTCATCGAGCACGTCCCTGACGTAGCCCACGATTGGCACGTCAACCTTGACGCGCTTGGAGATGGACGACGGGTCGATGTCGATATGGATGATCTTGCGGCCGTCGCGGAAGAAGTGGCCCGGATTGCCGATCACGCGGTCGTCAAAGCGGGCGCCAACGGCGAGCAGCACGTCGCAGTCCTGCATCGCCTGATTGGCTTCGTAGGTGCCGTGCATGCCCGGCATGCCGAGCGATTGCGGGTCGCTCGCCGGGAAACCACCCAGGCCCATCAGCGTATTGGTGACTGGAGCGCCGAGCAGACGAACCAGCTTGGTCAGCTGCGGCGCGGCATCGTTCAGCACCACGCCGCCGCCGGCGTAGATCATCGGGCGCTTGGCGTCGAGCAGCAACTGCACGGCCTTCTTGATTTGGCCGCTATGCCCCTTGCCGGTGGGGTTGTAGCTGCGCATGACCACTTCTTTCGGGTACTCGAACTTGCAGCTGTTCATGGTCACATCCTTCGGGATGTCGACCAGCACCGGGCCGGGGCGACCGGTGGAGGCGATGAAGAAGGCCTTCTTCATCGTTGAGGCCAGGTCCTTGACGTCCTTGACCAGGAAGTTGTGCTTCACACAGGGGCGGGTGATGCCGACCGTGTCGCATTCCTGAAAAGCGTCCTGACCGATCGCGTGCGTCGGCACCTGGCCGCTGATGATCACCATCGGGATCGAGTCCATGTACGCCGTGGCGATGCCGGTGACCGCGTTGGTCACGCCGGGGCCGCTGGTGACGAGGCAGACGCCGATCCGCTGCGACGAGCGCGAATACGCATCCGCCGCATGTACGGCCGCCTGCTCATGCCGGACCAGCACGTGCTTGAACGAATCCTGTTTGAAAATTTCGTCGTAGATATTGAGCACGGCGCCGCCGGGATAGCCGAACACAAAGTCGACCTTTTCTTCCGCGAGGCAGCGAACGACGATTTCTGCGCCCGTCAACGTCTGTTGACCGTGAGCATTCGGAGTCTGTGACATCTTCTTCCTCAAGAGTTTGGTGATGCCGCGCGTCGCTGGGTGATGACGCAGGGCCCCTGAGGGCAATTCAAAACTGGGTAACCACGGCCTCGCGCACGCTCTGCACAATCGGGAAAACCTGTGGCTTGTGGCCGGTTCCCCAACTGTGTGCCCTCGACTTGCTGCAAAAACAGACAAATCAAAGCGCCACGGTGTCCGAACTAACAAGTATACGGAAATTTGCTGCGTTGCGGTAAACCGCTGCGTTCCAGGCCTCAAGCAGCCTGCTGACCGCTTGCTGGCGAACGCCGACTGACCAGATAAATGCCGGGGAGAATGAGACCAAGCCCCACGACATGGTGCATTGCAATGGCCTCGCCAAGCACCAGCCAGGCAATCACGGCGGCATAAATCGGCCCCAGGTACTGCACCACGCTCACTTTCGCGGCGCCGAGCTCGCGCTGCATGACCGAAAAGGCCAGGTAGGCGCCGTAGCCCGGAAATAGCGCCGCCGCGACGCTCAGCCCAAAGCCGGTCAAGGTGGGCATCGCCTGCGCGCCGGTCAACGCCTCAAACAGTGCAAACGGCAGCAGCACCACGCAGCCAGCCAGCGCAATCACCGCGAGTCGCGGGCTCACCGCCAGCGGGCTCTGCCAGCGCTTCAGCAATAACGAATAGGCTGTCCACGCCAGTGAAGCGCCGACGATCCAGAGGTCGCCCACCACGAACTGGACGTCCGCAAGGTGCATCCACTGCCCCTTGAGCACTACGTGCAACACACCGGCGAACGCGAGCAGCACGCCGACCGCCTGCAGCCAGGTCACGCGCTCCTTCAGCCACAATGCTGACGCCACAAATATCAGCACCGGCGCCATGCTGTAAATCAGCGCGATGTTGGTCGCCGTCGTCGTGCGCCCGCCGATGTAAACCCAGGCGCCGCAAATCCACACGCCCAGCGCGCCGAGCACCAGATAGTGCCTCCAGTCGCGCAGGATTTCGGCGCGCGCTGCCCGGATTGCCCGCCAGTGCCCCAGCCCAAACAGAAAACTGGCCAGCAGCCAGCGGATCAGCGCCAGCGTATGCGGCTCCACCTGGCCCGGCGCCGTGCGCGCCACCAGATAGTTCACCGACCACAAGGCTGGAGCGATGAACAGCAACGCAAGCGCGAATTGATATTTCGAAAGACCGGACATGGCTACCACTCAATGCGGCGACGACAAACGCAGTCGTCGCTGCGAGGCTATCGCAATTGGGCATTGCGCCTGTCTGTTCGAACCGATCGTCGAAGGCTGGAAGGTCTTCGCGACGTAATCCATGTCCGGCTCACGGCCGAAGTCCTGAGTGGAGGCTCGCTGTTCGACGGCTTGCTTCGCTGGAAATAATTGATCGCTTGTCGACGCCACTTCTGACCAAACCACCTAAAGCGGATCTGCGACCGCTCCTAGAATCATTGCCAAACCACCGATACCGCCTGGCGGCCAACAGGAGCACCTAATGCGTGAATACCTCAAGTTCTACATCGACGGCGCCTGGGTCGATCCGGTAACGCCGAAAACATTTGATGTGATCAACCCGGCCACCGAGGCGGTCGCCGGACACATTTCGCTGGGTTCTGCAGCAGACGTGGATCGCGCGGTAAAGGCGGCGCGGCGGGCTTTCGAGACCTATTCGCAAACCAGCGTTGATCAGCGCGTGGCGCTGCTTGAGCGCATCATCACCGAATACCAGAAGCGCTACGCCGACATGGCCGCTGCCATCACCGACGAGATGGGTGCCCCGGTCGCACTGGCGCAGAAGGCGCAGGCCGCGATGGGCCAGGCGCATCTGCAGACCGCGCTGTCGGTGCTGAAGCACTATCACTTCGAGGAACAACGCGGCAGCACGCTGATCCGCAAGGAGCCGATTGGCGTTTGCGGCCTGATCACGCCGTGGAACTGGCCAGTGAACCAGATTGCCTGTAAGGTGGCGCCAGCGCTCGCCACTGGCTGCACGATGGTGCTCAAGCCCTCCGAGATCGCGCCATTCTCGGCGCAGGTCTGGACCGAAATCCTGCACGCGGCAGGCGTACCGGCGGGGGTGTTCAATCTGGTCAACGGCGACGGGCTGACCGTCGGCGCCGCCATATCCAGCCATCCCGGTGTGGACATGGTGTCGTTCACCGGCTCCACCGGTGCCGGGATCGAAGTCGCCCGCAACGCGGCGCCATCGGTGAAGCGCGTGCATCAGGAGCTGGGCGGTAAATCGCCAAACCTGATCCTGCCCGATGCCGACATCAAGCGCGCCGTTACCAATGGCGTGCGCGGCGTGATGACCAACTCCGGCCAGTCCTGCAACGCGCCCACGCGCATGCTGGTGCCCAACGCGCGGATGGACGAAGCAATCGCTGTGGCCAAGGCTGCCGCTGAAGGCACCACCGTCGGCGCGCCCGACAGCGGCGCAACCATCGGCCCGGTCATCTCGAAGCGGCAGTGGGACAAGATACAGGGGCTGATCAACAAGGGCATCGAGGAAGGCGCGACGGTCGTTGCTGGCGGCCCCGGCAAACCGGACGGGCTGGCCACCGGCTACTACGTGAAGCCCACGGTGCTGGCCAATGTCAGCAACGACAAGACGGTCGCCCGCGAGGAAATTTTCGGCCCGGTGCTGGTGATGATCGGTTACGACACGGTGGACGAAGCGGTGCAGATCGCCAACGACACACCGTATGGGTTGGCGGCCTACGTCTCGGGCACCGACGTGGACGCAACGCGCAAGGTCGCCGCCCGCCTGCGTGCCGGGCAGGTCAACATCAACGGTGCCGCGCCGGACTTCATGGCGCCGTTCGGTGGCTACAAGCAATCGGGCAACGGCCGCGAATGGGGCGACCATGCGTTTGCCGAGTTCCTGGAAGTGAAAGCGATGCTGGGGTTTGCGCCGAAGCCGGCAGCGACCTAGGTTTGGTAGCTGCGCAGCATGCTCCACACACTGAGTCTGCCGAAGCCCGTTTAATTATTTCGAGGCCACACGCATAGGAATTCTCGGGGTTTTGCAGGTCCGGTAGTTTGCACAACCCCAAAACGGCGATCCGTCACTGCGACGTTGGCGGTAAATCATTTTCACGCCGCAATTCACGCAAGTGGGGCACCAGTAGTCGCCTTCCAGTGCTACTGCCAGAAGTTCCGCCTGTTGTTGAGCAGTGCGTTTAGCGATGACGTCGAGTAGGCGTGTCACGTCTAGCAGATTCACTCGCGCGCTTTGTGCAAACGCAATCGCGTCGTCGGTGAAGGTCGTCGTCGCAGCGAAGTGCCCTCGTTCGATTCCACGTGCAGCCATCACCCCCTTCAATTCTCGTATCTTGTCGACTCCGATTCGCTTGCCTTGCCAATGCTTGCACTGTACCGCGCCCACTGGAGTCCGGGGGTGCTGATGGGTGTACAGCCACACGTCCACGCCGCCGTCGGCGCCATGTGATTGCGAGCGGGTGACAAATCCAGCCTGCTGGAACATCCGCTCGACCACTGCTTCAAAGCGACGCCACTCGATCACGTCGAAGACCGTTTCGCTCCAGCGCTCGGGTCTCGCGGGTGGTTTGACCCCGGCCACAGGTGACGCGACGGCCGCCGCATTCGCCTTACCGCCACCGGTGAGCTCCCCGCGCGACCGGGTATCACTGCTGGTTGGAGTTCGCAGATAAACCGTCGGCGGAGCTGGCTGTACGGCAACCGGCGCGCGGTGTCCACGACGCTCCAGCGCGAGCCCGGCCACCAGCGCAAGGGCACCGGCCGCCGCAATGGGCCAGCCAAGCGCCGGCAAACCTGCAAAGGCGGCACCAATTGCGCTGTCGCGCATGGCGGCTGGCAACACCAGACAAGTGACACCCAGTACCAGCAGCGAGGCGCCCGCCTGCCTGATTTTTCTGGCCTGCCGGTTGGTCTTTGGCTTTCTTCTGGCCACCCGATACTCCCTCGAATTTACAAATGATAATTCGAGAAACTGTCACCTGGATCTGTTTGATGGCGATGCGTGGTCTGGCTTATTGGCTTTTCGCTGAAGTGCCCATTCAATAAGGGCTAAAGCATCAAAAGCGATGGAAATCGACTTTCTGCATTTTCTCGGCTCAAGCCCTTTTCTAATGGGCATTTCACTAAAAAGCTAATGGCGATTCGGGGCACAAAAAAGCCAGCGCGAGGCTGGCTTTTTTGCGTAATGTGGCGCGGCTGGCAGGAATTGAACCCACGACCCCTTGGTTCGTAGCCAATACAACAAATGGAAATTTCATAGGGGGAAATTCTCTAAGACCACCGTATTTACTGGCTTATAGCCCGTTACAACATCTCAACGTTGTCCATACGAGTCTTCACTAGTCTATAAACATCCAGTAGAATTAGGTATCTCGCGAGGTATCTCAATGGACATTTCGACGGAAACAGGCGATGTAGTGGACGGCGCACAGCCAGTGACGCGCAACCGGTCGCTGGAGCGGCTTTCGTCCCCGGAGCTGGTCGCAGCTATCGCGAAAAAGCCAGCCAAAGCCATCCACGACGGCGGGGGGTTGTTCCTTCGCCCGTTTAAGTCTGGTAGCTGGTTTTGGTATCTCAGGGCAACGTCGCCCGTTACCGGCAAGCGCGTATGGGTGACGATCAAGCAAGGCGGCGCCCCTTACCCTCAAGTCTCCCTGTCTGATGCCAGAAAGGCCGCGCGGCAACTTCGGGACCAGTTCGCCGACGGCATGGACGCCACTCTCGCCCGCAAGCAAAAGGCAGCAGCCCAACGCGCAGAGGTCGCGGCACTGGCGGAGGCAGAACGCCGGGCGGTTAGTTTCCGTCAAGTCTTCGACCAATGGCGGGCGACCGACCTTCAACCGCGTAAGCGCACGGACGGCAAAAGGATCGGCAGGAAAGACGGCGGGCAGTTCATCGCCGATCAATTCACCCGGTACGTGTTCCCGAAGATCGGGGCCATGCCATTCGCCCTTGTCCGTCGCTCGGACATCCTCGCCATCCTCGACGAACTCAAAAGCGCCGGAAAGCTAAGGACGGCAAATGTCATGCTTGCCGACCTCAAGCAACTCTTTCGCTTCGCGGTTGACCGGGAAGTCGTCGATGTCAGCCCGATTGAACGGATCAAGAAGGAGAAAGTCGGCGGCAAGGATGTCGAACGCGACCGCAGGCTTTCGCGCGACGAAATCGCAATGCTGCCGGGAAAGATCGCCAGCGCGAACCTGTCGCCCCGTACCGCATTGGGCATCTGGATCATTCTTGCCACGGGTGTGCGGGTAGGCGAACTCACCGGCGCCGTATGGCCTGACCACAAGACCGACAGCAAAGCTTTGCGGGTTGTCGCGGAAGCCGAAGACGTGAAATTCGGCACGGTGAACTTCATGACGCGCGAATGGTTCATCCCTGACACCAAGAACCAGCGCGAGCACACCATTCACCTGAGCGACTTTGCCCTAGAGAAATTCAAGGCACTCGCGGAGTTGAAGGCGCACGACGACTGGATATTCCCGGACAGCACCGGCAACAAGCCCGTCTGCGTGAAGAGCTTCGGCAAACAACTCTCCGACCGGCAACGGGAAGCGCCACCGATGAAGAACCGAAGCAAGGCCGCTGACGCGCTCGCAATGCCGGGTGGCAAATGGACTGCCCACGATCTACGGCGAACGGCCGCGTCACTCATGGCATCGCTCGGCGTAAGCAGCGACGTAATCAACGAGTGCCTGAATCACAAGCTGCTTGATCGCATGAGTCGTGTCTACATCCATGACCGCCGCGAGACGGATCAGGTCATCGCATTCGACAAGCTCGGCGCAGAGTTGAAGCGGATCGAGTCAGGAGAAACAACCGGGCAGGTAATCACGCTGCCGCAATTCAAGAGAACGGCATAGAAAACCGCGAAGCCCTGACGCGGATCATTCAGGGCAAAGGCGACGGAAATCAGCGCAGGAACGCTGCAATCCGTCTGACCACTATGAAAGGGCACCTTTCACCATGGCCAACAAAATGGTCGCTCGAGAACACTTGAACAGCAGCGCGCGCGATGTTGCTTGAAAGGGCGAGACAGTGCAGATAGCTTTCGTCAAGAAAGCAACGAGTCAGCCCCGGTAACGGGATTAGAACGAGTTGCCGCGCCTAGCCGTAACTGGCGAAACCCGGGAAGCAAGCCCGGCTTGCGCGGAATTCATATCGGACAACACGAGGCGAATGTTGTGGTGAATGAAAAATCAGGGCAAAAATCGGTACAAATCCGAACAACTCCAGCAGAGCGGAAGGCTATACGCGAACTGGCCGACAGACTTGAGAATGACTGGATAGGGCAAGATGATCGGAACGCCGCAGCAGCCTTGCTTCGACGGATGACCGGCATGGACGTTGATGGGGCAGCAGTCGCACGGGGGCGTCCAAGAAAGCGGACATCCACCGAGTCCCTTTCGCCTGAGTACGAATCAGCTGTCGTTCACGTTTTGATTCGGCGCATTGTCCACGGTGAAAGCTACCAAGACGCGATTTTTAGCGCCGCAGAGAAACAAGCGAGGTCAGAGCGGACTATCAGCAACCACTACAGCCAATTCGTGCGAGACATGGCGCAAATTGGCTTGTCAACGGACCCGGTCGCACGAGCACCGCTAGCGTTGAAAGAGTTCCTCTCGCTCCTGGAGCGGCCAGACAATTTAGACTGCGGCGCAATCGTTCGACACGCGGTATCACTGGGCACCCAATGCGCGCTCGACAAACAAGGTATTGAGCGCCCGATTAGACCTATCGCTTCTTTGACTCCTGACTTTGCAGCGATGGAAGCGGCCGTCTTGGGGAGTGTCATCTCCTACTTTCTGAATACAGCTTTTCCTAAAGGCGCTGCTCGTCGGCAGTTGCGAGACGATGCTGAAAAACTGGCATTCACGGAAGCTTTCGCGCGTCTAAAAGACCTCAAAGACCTTATTGCAGCAGCAAGAAATAATTGATGAATTGATTGCAGTGACACCGGTCACTGCAATTCCTATTGTTCTTCCTGACACGCAGAGACCTCTGTGTCCCTACGTGGATTTCGGGCGAAAGCCCCGTGTTAACTCACAAGGAAGAACTCACAATGCAGACTCCATCCCTTTGGCGCCTTCCCCGCGTGCTTGACTGCACCGGACAGTCTCGCGCCCTCTTTCTCAAGAACGTCCAACAAAAACGAGCCCCGCAGCCGGTGCGTATCGGCGGTTCGCGGCGCGCGGTTGCTTGGGTCAGCGACGAAATCGCCGCTTACATCCGAGAGCAGATCGAAGCGCGCGACGGCACGAACCCTAGCCAGCACAGCGCAGCATGACGGGCATCAGACCTGCCAGCTATTCGCTTCGCTCCCACCACAAAAAAAAGAGCCCGCGCATGGCGGGCTGCTTAAGAGATTGATTTCAAAGATGAATTTTACAGAAAACACATTTCCACGCAAACCCCTCCCGGCACTCGCTCACTACGTCGTTGATCGCGTCATATGCGGCAACCCGCCGGATGTGGTGCATGTCTTGCTCACGAACCCGACAGAAGCTATGACAGCGACCGCAGGCGTAGACGCAATTGTGTGCGCGCCTGGAGGTAACCCGCTCGTCTATAGGTGGTCTTGGACACAGGGACATGACGTCGAAATCCACGTTGCCACGTACGAGCAAAGAGCGCTCGCGCGCGTGCTGCGCGACCACCTAACAGAGCAAGCCGTTGCATCGGTAGGCATTGTCGGCCATGGCGAGGCGCAGGAGGCAGCATATGCAGCCTAGTTACGAAATTCTTCGTAGCGCCTTTGCGCAACGCGGTTTCGGCCTGTTGCGTTCAAAAGGGTCGAACGGTGCCGAATCCTACACGGCGACTTGGGGCCTTGTCTGGCGACCGCTCGATGACACCCAGGAAGCGCTTGAACTGCTCGCCGAGATTGGAGGCTCCATTGATTGAAGCTCTGTTGTCCCGCGTTTCAAACGTGCGAGCCACCGGTCAGGGCAAATGGGCTGCACGTTGCCCGGCGCATGACGATAAATCACCGTCGCTTGCGATCAAGGAAACGCCAGACGGGACAGTGCTCCTCCATTGTTTTGCCGGTTGCAGTGTCCACGAGATCACCAGCGCCGTCGGCATCGAGCTAAGCGACCTTTTCCCGAAGACCGAGAGCGGCAAACCGCAGCGCAAGCCGTGGAGCGCGGCAGACGTACTTCGCGCCGTCCAACATGAAGCGCTGACTATCGGCGTCATTGCCGGGACGATGCGCAAAGGCTCTCTATCGTCGGAGGATGACGAGCGCTTAGGTCTGGCAATTTCCCGTGTGCTGAGCGCTGCACAGGTGGCAGTATGAACGGCGTTGTTCATTTGCAATCGGTGCAGCGTGGGCAATCTGCGCTCGACGGCATCGCAAAGAAGCAGCCGCGCATTGTGGCGCCGACGTTTGCCGAAATCGAGATGAAGCCGATCCGCTGGCTATGGTTTGAATATCTCGCTTGCGGGAAGCTGCACATTCTGGCGGGCGCACCCGGCACCGGGAAAACATCGCTTGCGATGACATTAGCGGCAATCGTCACCACGGGCGGACGATGGCCGGACGGCACTAGAGCGCAGCAAGGTAACGTGCTGGTTATCAGCGCAGAGGATGACTGCAGCGACACGCTGAAACCCCGTTTACTAGCCGCTGGTGGCGATCCGTCGCGCGTTCGCATCATCAAGGGACGCACCGACGAAAACGGCGAAGTAGTGTTGTTTGACAGTGCGATGGATCACGACTTGCTCGCGCCTGTGCTGGACGGCGTTCGCCTAATCGTGCTTGACCCGATTGTGTCGGCTGTTGCTGGTGACTCTCACAAGGCATCGGAAGTAAGGCGGGCGCTGGCGCCATGGGTTGCCCTTGCTGAGGCGCACGATATTGCGATTCTTGGAATCAGTCACTTCGGCAAAGGATCAGCAGGCCGCGACGTGACAGAGCGAGTTATCGGCTCGCAAGCATTCGGGGCGCTTGCCCGCGTGGTGCTCGCTACCGCAAAGGACTCAAAAGCCGATGGCGAACTCGACCGGCTGTTAGTCCGTTCGAAATCCAACATCGGGCCAGACGGCGGAGGCTATCGCTACGGGCTTAACCTGAAAGAAATCGCCGACGGCGTAACCGGACAATATGTTGCTTTTGGCGATCCGATAGAGGGATCGGCGCGGGACATTCTGGCATCAGCGGAAGACTACGAACCCGAAGTTGACGACGAAGCACAAGGCGGTCTCGACGACATCTTGCTTGATTTGGTGTCGAACGGTCCCTGCCCAGCGCTGCAAGGGATAAACGAAGCCAAGAAGCACGGCTACAGCGCAACGGCAATCCGCACCGCTCGCGAGCGTTTGGGCATCAAGTCGGTTAAGGACTCCATGCGCGGCGGCTGGGTCTGGCAACAGCCAAGCGCCCACGAAGAAACCGAAAACGGCACGAAGAAACCGAAGAAACAGGCTTTCTTAGAACGGGTTTCTTCGGCTTCTTCGGTTTCTTCGGCGCAGTCTAACGCCGATGCGGAGACGTTTTGACCATGTCTAACGCACTCCAAAGCATCCGGGAACAAGGCTTCGAGCTGGCAGTGTCTGGCGACCGTTTGACGGTTTCCCCTGCCAGTCGCTTGAATGACGAATGGCGGGCCTTTGTTCGGGATCACAAGGCCGAACTGATTGCAGCGCTCGCCATTGAGCAGGCTGCAAACGATACCGCTGCCATTGACACATGGCCGCAGTACCTGAAACGCCTATCGCCAGAACGCATCATTTCGTTGTCGTCAAGCGATGGCGCCTTTATCGAGGTACGCGGCAACGTGGCACGGCTGCACGAGGAAACACCGGAAACAGTCGCGGACATCTGGGCCGATACCGTCAAGACTCACGGCGCAGCACTTGCCGAGCACATCAAAGCAACCCGGCAGTGTGCCAACTGCCGACACCGGATAGCGCCGGGACGCTCGGCGGGCTACTGCACCAGCGATGAGCGGGCAGACCTGGCCCCGTCCGGGCCGCTCGCCCGCGAGCTACCAGACGACAACGGTTTGAACTGCGCAGCCTTTGAACGCTCGCGCCATGCATACACACCGAACAACGAACAGCGAAAGGAACGCTATGAAAGTGACTGAACGACCGGGAAGCGTGCGCCATGTGGGCACGCTGAACGAAGAGATAACGCGGGCGCTATCAGGCATGCCAACGCCTGATGCTGACGAGTATTGGCTCGGCTTTCTTGACCGGGCCACGCTTTGCGACAAGTTGATTTTTGACCTGTGTGCATTGCGTGCTGATTCACCAGGTTATCGGCACAGGCTGCTGACGCTGCGGCAATGGATCGCGCCAGAAAAATTGGACAGCGACATCGAATACCTCCGCACACAAATTGCAATTGCACAGAAAGTCACTCAGGAGGCTATGCGCAATAGCCAAGCGCCGCGCCCTCCGTTGGCGGCATTTCAGGCGGTTTTACCCCCGTGGATTGCGGCTCAAGATCAGGTCAGGAGGAAGCGCGACGAGCAAACGCGCCGCATGCCGTCAGGGGGCCGCCAATGATTGCAGCAATGATTTCTGGACGCCTGAAGGAAAAGGCGAAGTGGCAGATCGTTATGCCCAGGGTAACCACGCTAACGACGGCAACGATGATTGCACCGGATGCCAGCAACCGCGCGCAGGTAATCACGATGGAAACGAACGACGAAGCGCTAGGACTTGAGCTGCGACGGTTGGGCGAAGGCGACATGCTCACCGCAACCGGGGAAATCAGTGTTCAGACGACCGGTAAGGTACACATGCGTGTGCGCTTGGTGACGACCATAACGGTCTGAAGGAGAACCGCGCAAAAATTGCATTTCTGCTCTTTAAGGACCTAGATCACTGCTTCGTCCCGAGGAACACATAGGCATTTGTTCTGCCAGCATCCAACGTAATCACATTCAACGAACGACTTGGCGCGTCAAAGTAGGCGCCACCGGACAACGTGATCGACGGCCCGCAAAGCGCGCTCGATATTGTCGCTACCGTCACACGGTACGCATTAGCGCCACTCACAGGGGTGATGCTGCCTGTAAAGGAACATCCGCTCGCAGTCACGCCGAGCACGGACCCGGTTGCTTGAATTGAAACCGTTGTGGCAGTGTTACTACCCAACATGATCCCGGTGCCGGTGTACGCGCCAGCAATCGTCCCCAAACTTGGTTGAAGTTCGATGTTCGCGTTGTAGCGCGCGTTGAATGACGTTGATTGGCCGAGCGAAGGGTAAGAGATCATCCCGGCTATCTGATTGCGTTGGGAATAAGTTCCGCTGACGCCAGCATCGAAGTAGCGCGCAAACTCGAACGAAAAATCTCGCGCGCCGCTACTGCTCGCAAAGGTGCTAGAGGTCCAACTAATCTGCGAGTAGACAACCCCGGAGAGGAAGTTGCGACCGGCCGTGTCGGTGTACATCACCCACGATTCACCTGACGGCAAGATGATCGCGAACACGTTTCGGTTTGTATTGGTGGTCCCGATCCAATATCCGGCCGCTGAACTTGCCGGTGCTGCCCCGGCAACGTCGGTCACAGACGTCGAACAGAAAACGATACCTTCGCCAGTCCAGCCAAGTCGCACCATGCTGGCGTACGTGTCGAAACTGGTCGCGTAGCGGTGATTGGGCGTCTTTCCCCCTGCCGCCGGACGAAACGCACGGTAGACAGGATGCGGCGCGCTAGCGGGGCACGTTGCCGCCGTGGACTTATCGATTGAAAAATCGAGTCCTTCATACGAAAAGCCAACAGGCAGCAACGACGCGAGTAGCTCGCAGTCACCGCCGGTGGTTCCGTAGAAATGGCTACTGGTGAATGGCGACGGGATGGATATGTAGTATCGGCAAACGCTTGGCCTGCCGAGGAGCGCCCCCGTAGACGCCGGAGTCGCAGCGAACGTCATTCCGGTTCTGCGGAACCCGGACGCCTTATCCAACACGGCTTGCTCATCAGCCCGCCCGGTGATGAAGTAGGCGTCTAGGCTGGTGTTCTGGTATTCAACGACCGAGACCTGTTGCGCAGACACGAGCCCGACGAATAGAGCTGCTAGACAGGCGACAAATTGACGCATTTGAAGAGCCTCCGGTATGGCGGCTAGATTCTGCGGGTTCGATCAGCGCATTGCAATGTCCGATACGTCCTTCAATCCCCGCGACGTATTTCCCGATTCCGCGCACAGGCACGCGCGCGAGGGCAACAAAACCATTGAAAATCAGAGACTTAATCGAAGAATCAAAGGGTTTTGAGTCAGTTCAACAAAGGCTAGCCGGATCATTGGGTTCGGCATCGGCACCATTAGGCGCCTGTCATGACCGCGCGAATGCGTGTAGGGTGCCCCAAGTGCATACGATCCGCGCAGGTGTACGCGCGCGAGGGCTTCGATTACCAGCAAAACTGCAGAGGTATCGCGGCAGGTATCGTGATCGCCGAAATGAAAAAAGGGTTAGCAGCTATTAACTTGCTAACCCTTTGTGTGTATGGCGCGGCTGGCAGGAATTGAACCCACGACCCCTTGGTTCGTAGCCAAGTACTCTAATCCAACTGAGCTACAGCCGCTGAGCTTTGAATTATAACCAGAAAGCGGGGCCGCCGTCAAAAACACGGCGTCGGAGCCGACCTGGCGTCAGAACGCGACGACGTGGTCCAGCTCGACGCGAACGCCGATCGCCTCGCCGATGCGGTGATTGTGGTGGCTGGGCACCAGCGCCAGCACGTGCCGGCCGCTCGGCAGCTCCAGCGTGTAGAGGAACTGCGCCCCGCGAAATGCGCGGGCAACGACCTTTGCCGTCGCGGTGCTGGCGTCATCGTGAATCACATCGTCGGGCCGCAGCAGCAGCTCGATTTCGTCGCCCGGCGCGCGCGTCGTGAGCTCGCTCAGTGCCATCGGGCCAAGTTCGCTGTCGAGGCAGCCGGCATCGACAACGCGCGCGGGCAGGAACACCCCCTCGCCCACAAAATCCGCAATGAAGCGGGACGACGGCCGGTGATAGAGGTTGTAGGCGGTGTCCCATTGTTCGAGGTGACCATCGCGCAGCACGCCGATCTCGTCGGCCAGCGCGAAGGCCTCATGCTGATCATGCGTCACCAGCAGCGCCGTGGCGTGGGCCTCGGACAGCGAGGCACGCACCTCTGCGGAGAGGCGCTGCCGCGTTTCGATATCGAGATTCGAGAACGGCTCGTCGAAAAGAACGAGTTTGGGCTTAAGCACCAGCGCGCGGGCCAGTGCTACGCGTTGCTGCTGGCCACCTGAAAGCTCGTGCGGATAGGCGTGCGCGGTGTCGCGCAGGCGCACCAGTTCCAGCGCCTCCTGCACGCGCGCATCGCGTTCGCGCGACGCCAGCTTGTTGAGCCCGAAACCGACGTTGCCGGCAACGTCGAGGTGCGGGAACAAGGCGTAGTCCTGAAACACCACGCCAACGCCGCGATCTTCGGGCTCGATGTGGGTGCGCCCGTCCGCCACGATGCGCTCGCCGATGCGGATGGTGCCGTTGCCAGTGGGTTCCAGTCCTGCAACGCAGCGTAGCAGTGTCGTCTTGCCGCAACCGGATGGCCCGAGCAGGCAGCCCACGCGGCCGGCCTCAACCCGAAAGCTTACATCGTGCAGCGTGTCCCGCGCCTGCTCGCGACCGCGCGGCGGATAACGGTGGCTGAGGTGGCTGACTTCGAGGGAGTTGGGCATGCACGCATTGTAGGAGGGGCTCTGCCCAGACGGCGCCGCCCCTACCCTGCGTCGACGCGGGTCGCGGCGGAGCCGCTCCTGCAAACTTATCGACCGGCGATGATCGCCTTCACGCGCTCGACATCCGGCGCGATCTGCACCACGCGCAGCGGCAACTTCATCATTGCCTGCTGGTCGGCAGTGAGCGGCGGCTCAAAGCCCACGGCGTCCTTCACCGTGTCGGCAAACTTTACCGGCAGTGCCGTTTCGAGCACGATCATCGGTACGCCTGGCTTCACCAGCGGACGAGCGACTTTCACCGCGTCGGCGGTGTGGGTGTCGATCAGACTACCAGTCTTCTCATACACCTCGCGGATGGTAGCGAGGCGATCGGCGTGCGTACTGGTACCGGCTACAAAGCCGAAGCGTTCGCGCAGGCCTTTCCACTCCGCAGTCTGCGACACGTCGAACGCACGGCCCTGATCAACCTCGCGCCAGAGCGCCGCAACGCGCGCCGCGTCGTTGTTGAACAGGTGGTAGACGAAGCGCTCGAAGTTCGAGGCTTTCGAGATGTCCATCGACGGGCTCGATGTCTCGAATGTTTCCTTGCTCGGGCGCGGCCGATAGACGCCTGTATTGAAGAACTCGGCGAGCACGTTGTTCTCGTTGGTCGCGAGCACCAGTGTGTCAATCGGCAGGCCCATCTCGCGGGCGATATGGCCGGCGAGAATGTTGCCGAAATTGCCGGACGGCACGGCGAACGAAACCTTCTGCGCGTTCGCCGTCGTCGCCGCGAGATAGCCCTTGACGTAGTAGACCACCTGCGCCGAGATGCGGCCCCAGTTGATCGAATTCACGGTGCCGATGTTGTACTGTCGCTTGAACGCGAGGTCGTTCGACACCGCCTTCACGATGTCCTGGCAATCGTCGAACACGCCTTCCACCGCGATGTTGTGGATGTTGGCGTCCTGCAGCGAGTACATCTGCGCGCGCTGGAACGCACTCATACGGCCTGCGGGCGAGAGCATGAAAACGTTGACGCCCTTGCGCCCGCGCATCGCGTATTCCGCCGCGCTGCCGGTATCGCCGCTCGTAGCGCCAAGGATGTTCAGCGTCTGGTTGCGACGGCCCAGCTCAAACTCGAACAACCGCCCGAGCAGCTGCATCGCCATGTCCTTGAAGGCCAGCGTCGGCCCGTTCGACAGGGCCTCGATCTGCATGCCTGGCGCGTAGCCGTCAATCTTGCGCAGCGGCGTGATGTCGTCGGTGCCGAACACTTCCTTCGTGTACGTCGCCTTCGTCAACGCGGCCAGCGTGGCGGAATCGATGTCATCGGTCGCGATGAACTTCGAGAGCACTGCATGCGCCAGCGCGTGATACGGCAGCGCGCGCCAGGCGGTGAGCTCTGCGTCGGTGATCTTCGGCAGCGTCTCGGGCAGCATCAGGCCGCCGTCCTCGGCAAGGCCGGAAAGCAGAACCTGACTGAACGATTGTCGCGCCGGGTGGCCGCGGGTGGAGAGGTACTGCATCACGCCAGATTCTCCAGCCGCAGCAACACGATCTTGCCACGCGTACTCGGCTGCGCCTCAATCGCTGCGATGGCACGCTTGACGTTCTTCTCGATCGTCTCATGCGTGAGCAGAATGATGTCGGTCTGCGCTTCGCCCTCGGCGGGCTCCTTTTGCAGCATCGCATCGATGGAGATGTTGTTGTCCGCGAGCACGCGCGTGATGTCGGCCAGCACACCCGGCTTGTCATCCACGCGCAGGCGCAGGTAGTACGAAGTTTCCACTTCGTCAATCGGCAGCACCGGCTCACTGCCGATGCGGTCCGGCTGGAACGCGAGGTAGGGCACACGATGGTTGACGTCGGCGTCGATCAGTCGCGCGACATCCACCAGATCTGCAATTACGGCCGACGCTGTAGGTTGCGCCCCGGCCCCGGCGCCGTAGTACAGCGTGGCACCGACGGCGTCGCCCTTCACCAGCACCGCATTCATCACGCCTTCGACATTGGCGATCAGTCGCTTGGCCGGGATCAGCGTCGGGTGTACGCGCAATTCGAAACCCGCGTCACTGCCATCACCGCGGCGGCGGGCAATGCCGAGCAGCTTGATGCGGTAGCCCATCTCCTCGGCGTAGCGGATGTCGATGGCTTCAATTTTGGTGATGCCTTCAACGTGGGCCTTGTCGAACGACAGCGGAATGCCAAACGCCAGCGCCGCAAGGATGCTGATTTTGTGACCTGCATCGACGCCTTCGATATCAAACGTCGGGTCGGCCTCGGCATAGCCCTTGGCCTGCGCTTCCTTCAGCACGTCAGCAAAGGCGAGGCCCTTGCTGCGCATCTCGGAGAGGATGAAGTTGGTGGTGCCGTTGATGATGCCGGCGATCCATTCGATGCGGTTGGCGACGAGGCCTTCGCGCAGCGCCTTGATGATCGGAATGCCACCGGCAACGGCGGCCTCAAACGCGACGATGACGCCCTTGGCGCGCGCAGCGGCAAAGATCTCATTGCCATGCAATGCGAGCAGTGCCTTGTTGGCGGTGACCACGTGCTTGCCATTGTTGATGGCTTCCAGTATCAGTTGCTTGGCAACGCCGTAACCGCCGATCAGTTCGACGACGACGTCAATGTCCGGATTGCGCACCACGCCGAAAGCATCATCGGTCACCGTTGCACGACCCGCCACCACCTGATTCGCCAGTGCGGTGTTCTTGTCGGCAACGTGGGTAATGGTGATCGGACGCCCGGCGCGACGTGAAATTTCTTCGGCGTTGCGGGTGAGCACGTCAAACGTGCCGCCGCCCACTGTGCCGATGCCGAGGAGTCCGATTCTGAGAGGTTTCATAAGGTATTTCCGTGAGGACGACGCGCTGACGCGCTAAGACGACGCCCAGCTTCGCGGGCTAGGACGACGCGCTTCGCGCTAGGACGCGAGCAGATGTTGAGTGCGTTCTTGATTCGCATAGTGTGTGAATACGATCCTGGTCGCAAGCCTTGCGTCCTAGGCGGCGAAGCAAGCCGTCGTCCTAGCGAGCGAAGCGAGCGTCGTCCTCTCGTCCTGCTGTAGCGCAACAGCGCTATAGCAAGCCATCCTTCTTGAACATTTCCTTGATACCGCGCACCGCCTGACGGGAGCGCGCTTCATTTTCGATCAGCGCGAAGCGCACGTGGGTGTCGCCATATTGCCCGAAGCCAATGCCGGGCGACACGCTGACCTTGGCGTCGGCCAGCAGTTTTTTGGCGAACTCCAGCGAGCCCATCTTCATGTACGGCTCGGGAATCTTTGCCCAGATGTACATGCTGGCCTTCGGGTTGTCGACCATCCAGCCCGCTTCATGCAGGCCTTTCACCATTACGTTGCGACGAGATTCGTATTTCTGGCGGATTTCTTCCACACAATCCTGCGGGCCTTCAAGCGCGGCGATGCTTGCCACCTGAATCGGCGTGAAAGTGCCGTAATCGTTGTAGCCCTTGATGCGGCCGAGCGCGCTGACCAGATGCGGATTACCCACCATGAAGCCCACGCGCCAGCCGGCCATGTTGTAGCTTTTGCTCATGGTAAAGAACTCGACGGCAACCTCTTTGGCGCCCTTCACCTGCATGATGCTCGGCGCCTTGTAGCCATCGAAGCCGAGGTCGGCGTAGGCAAGGTCATGCACGACCCAGATGCCATGCTCTTTGGCCAGTGCGACGATCTTTTCAAAGAACGGCAGATCGACGCACATGGCAGTCGGGTTCGACGGAAACCCGAGGATCAGCATCTTCGGCTTCGGGAAGCTTTCGCGAATGGCGCGCTCGATCTCTTCGAAGAAATCCACGTCTTCGGTCATGCGCACGCTGCGGATGTCCGCACCCGCGATAATCGCGCCGTAGATGTGGATCGGGTAGCTCGGGTTCGGCACCAGTGCGGTGTCACCACGATCCAGCGTGGCGAGCATCAGGTGCGCGAGGCCCTCTTTCGAGCCGATGGTGACGATGGCTTCAGTTTCCGGATCAATCCAGGCGCCGTAGCGCTGGGCATACCAGTTGGCGATGGCCTTGCGCAGACGCGGGATGCCTTTTGAAACGCTGTAGCCGTGGGTGTCGCCGCGTTGCGCGGTTTCAACCAGCTTGTCGACGATGTGCTTGGGCGTGGGGCCGTCGGGGTTGCCCATGCCGAAATCGATGATGTCTTCGCCCTTGCGGCGGGCAGCCATCTTCAGATCAGTGGTGATCGCAAAAACGTAAGGGGGAAGGCGCTTGATGCGCGAGAACTCGGTTTGCATCGCAGAATCCTGGTGCGGGGATTTGAACTTACCCCTCCTCGATCCAACAGAAATCTGGCAGACGAAGGGGGCACCTAAGCGATTGATGTTACAGGGAAAAGCGACTTGCCGCAACGCAGCATTGGGCGGCTGGACAGCGTGCACTGGGACAGCAGCTTTTTGTTGCAAAGACTATTTCATTGGGCTCAGGGGTACTTTTTTACTCAAAGTCGACTTTTTGGCATTTGCCGTTTCAAGCCCATATACAGCGGTCTTTTCGTCCACAAGATGCTCCGATCAAATGCTCGCGGATAATTCGCTGCTGACCACTGCAACACATCAGGAGACGGGCGCCCATGGCGATGAAATTTCAGCGCGAGGCTGCAAGCGCATACGCGATCACCGCCTACACCGTCGGGTCGGTGACGGTGGGTGGCGTCGAGCATCGCCAGAGCGTGCGCCTGTCGCACCGCGAAGCTGCCGCGCCGTGGCCAGTGGCCGCGTTTGCCGAGATCAGCTCAGAGGCGATCGCGCAGGCAACCAACGTGGGCGCCGAAATCGTGCTGATCGGCACTGGCCGCGCGTTGCGCTTCCCCAAGCCCGACGCCCTGCGCCCGCTGATCGAGGCACGCATCGGCTACGAAGTGATGGACACCAGCGCTGCCTGCCGCACCTACAACGTGCTGCTCGGCGAAGGGCGGCAGGTGGCGGCGTTGTTGCTGTTCGAAGCTTAGACCCGGCTGATCGGCGAACGTTAGCGGCGATCCGCCATCGCCGCGATCGCCCGCTGCATCAGCGCCTGTGTTGACGCATCGTGCACGCCGGTAACGGCGCCTGCAGCAAGTTCAGTATCAATCGTTTTCGCCAGTTGCTTGCCAAGCTCCACGCCCCACTGGTCGAACGAATTGATGCCCCAGATCACGCCCTGCACGAACACCTTGTGCTCGTAGAGAGCGATCAGCGCGCCCAGCGAGCATGGCGACAGCTCCGGAAGCAAAATGGTGTTGCTCGGACGGTTGCCGGTGAAGGTGCGGTGCGGCACCAGCGCTTCAATCTCGGCCTCCGCCATGCCGGTGGCGCGCATTTCCGCACGCACGGTGTCTGCGGATTTGCCGCACATCAGCGCTTCCGACTGCGCAAAGCAGTTGGCCAGCAGCACACGATGATGCTCGGGCGAGGTCCCGGTCAGCGCCAGCGAGGCGATGAAATCCACCGCCATCAGGCCGGTGCCCTGATGCAGCAACTGGAAGTAGGCATGCTGCCCGTTGCTGCCCGGTTCGCCCCAGATGGCACTGCCACTCGTCGTTGCCAGCGGCGTGCCGTCGAGGGCGACGGATTTGCCGTTGCTCTCCATTTCAAGTTGCTGCAGATAGGCGGGCAACCGCCGCAAATCCTGCGCATACGGCGCCACGCAAAGACTGCTGGCGCCGAGAAAATTGCCGTTCCAGATGCCCACCAGCGCCAGCACACAGGGCATGTTGCTGGCAAGTGGCGCGGTGACGAAATGTTCGTCCATCGCGTGCGCGCCTGCAAGCAGCTCAGCAAAGGCATCGCCGCCGATGGCGATCATCACGCTCAGGCCGACTGCCGACCACAGTGAATAACGCCCGCCGACCCAGTCCCAGAAGCGGAAGCAATTGGTGCTGGCGATGCCGAACGCACCAGCGGCAGGCAGATTGGTAGTCACCGCGACGAAGTGCTGGCCAACATCGGCCTGCTGCGCGCCGCTGGCCAGGAACCACTCCCGCGCGCGACGGGCGTTCATGATCGTTTCCTGCGTGGTGAACGTCTTCGACGACACGATGAACAGGGTCGTCGCCGCATTGAGCCCCGCCAGCACGCGATCAAGATCGCCGCCATCGACGTTGGAGACAAAGTGTGTCCTGAGCCGCGGGTGGATGTCGCGTCGCAGCGCCTCGCACACCATCTGCGGGCCAAGATCGGAACCACCGATGCCAATGTTCACGACATCGGTGATCGCCTGCCCGGTGCGCCCGCGCCACGCGCCGGCGCGTACCTGCTCGCTGAACGCGCGCATGCGGGCCAGCTCGGCGTGCACGGCGGGAACCACATCAACGCCATCAACGATGTGTTGCCGCGCGCCAACCGCCGGTTCGCGCAGGGCGACATGCAGCACGGCGCGGTGCTCGGTCGTGTTGACCTTCTCGCCGGCGAACATCGCATCGCGGCGGCCCGCCACGTTGCGTTCGGCTGCGAGCGCCAGCAGCAGTTGCATGGTCTGCGTGTCGATGCGCTGCTTGGAGTAATCCAGCGTCAGCCCGGCGGCATCAATACTGAAACGGCTGGCGCGCTCCGGGTCAAGCGCAAAGGCGCCGGCGACGCGGAAGCCGGTCTCCTTCTGCCTGTCAGCATGGCGGAGCAGCGCCTGCCAGGCACTGGAGGTGGCTGGATTGAGATGCCCTGCAAGCATCGCTGCGGCGCTCATTTGGCTTCGGCCCGCACCGAGCGCGATGCCAGCGTGGCAAACGCCTCGCGCGGTGTCATGCGGCCGTCAATCACGGCACAGGCGACCTCGGTGATCGGCATCGCGACGCCGTAGCGCTGCGCCAGGCGATGCACCTCGGGGGCGGCCTTGATGCCTTCCACCACCTGCTGGATTTCGGCGGTCGCTTCCGCGACGCTTTTGCCGCTGGCCAGCAGCAAGCCCATACGCCGGTTGCGCGACTGGTTGTCGGTGCAAGTGAGCACCAGATCGCCCAGACCGGCGAGACCCATCAGCGTCTCTGCCTGCGCGCCCATCTTGTCGCCCAGACGCCGGATTTCGGCAAGGCCGCGGGTGATCAGCAGGCTGCGTGCGTTAGCGCCAAAGCCCAAACCGTCGGACGTGCCGGCAGCAATGGCGATCACGTTCTTGGCTGCGCCACCGAGTTCGACGCCGATCACGTCACTACCGGTGTAGGCACGAAAGCCACCGCCGTTCAGGCGATGCGCAATGCGCTCTGCGAATGCCGCATCCTTTGACGCGATGATCACTGCCGTCGGCAGGCCGTGGCCCAGCTCTGCGGCAAAGGTGGGGCCGGACAGCACAGCATAGGGATGCATCGGCCCGAGCACATCGGCCGCCACCTCGTGTGACAGCTTGCCGGTGCCCGGCTCAAAGCCCTTGCAGGCAATCACCACGCCCTGACGCGCGCCGTCACCATCACCGAGACGCGGTTTCAGCGTCTCCAGTGTGCCGCGCAGGGCATGGCTGGGTGTCGCGATGATGATGTCCTGGGCGTCGCGCAGCGCAGCATCGAGGTCGGCGGTGGCGACCAGCGTCGCCGGGAACTCGCAGTCGGTCAGATAGCGCGGATTGCGCCGCGTACGTTCAGCGTCCTGCATGGCCGTGACGTCGCGCCCCCAGAGCCGGGTGCGCGACCCTCGCCGCGCAAGCTGGATGGCGAGCGCGGTGCCGAAAGAGCCAGCGCCCAGCACCGCCACAGGCGTGGCCGCCGGCAACGGCGTGGAAACGGATGCAGCAGCAGCGTTCTCAGTCATGACTGGAAGTGTAGCCACCGTGGTTTGCCGTAGTGCGGCGAACGCGGGATATGTGCCCCACGGCCATTTTTGCCACAATTACTGCTTCGCCCCGGTAGCTCAGTGGATAGAGCTTCCCCCTCCTAAGGGGAAGGTCGGACGTTCGATTCGTCTCCGGGGCGCCACCACCTTCCTTCGCGCACGCCGCTGCGCCTGCCTGCAGCGTCCCACGACACGCCTGCAATCGCGACGGCTATTGCCGGTAGCGGACCACCCGTCAGCCGTAGCCTCGATGCAACGCAGTGAAATCGAGGGCAACTTGTGCTCGCCTGAGATATGCCTCGGTTCCGCTGCGCTTCACTGCATTGCTTCTAAAGCCCGCAAGTCCTGCTGACTAGCAAACGGTTTAGTTGCGTACGCAACTATTTTCAATAATAATTGCGCACGCAACTATTTGTCGTCCTGTTGACGATTTGAAACAGTACCGAATCCGGGAGCGGAACCATGACGTCATCCTCCACAACATCGACATCGCCGCTGCCCGCACGGACGCCGGTGCTGATCGCCGGCGGTGGACCCGTCGGGCTCACCGTCGCCGCGCTGCTGGCGCAGCAGGGAATTGCCTCGACCGTGATCGAGGCCGACAGCAGCTTTTGCGACGGCAGCCGGGCCATCTGCATGTCGCGCCGCTCGCTGGAGATCCTTGGCTGGATTGGCGCCGACAAGCCGATGCTGGACAAGGGGCTCTCGTGGGTGGGTGGGCGCAGCTACTTCCGTGACCGCGAAGTGCTGCATTTCGAGATGCCCGCAGAGCCGACTCAGCGCTTCGGGCCAATGGTCAATATCCAGCAGTATTACGCCGAGGAATTCGCCCATGACGCGGCAATCGCCACCGGCCTTGTCGATGTGCGCTGGTCAACGCGCGTCAGCAACGTAACGCCTCATGGGAACGGAAACACCGTCGAGGTGACCAGCGCCAACGGCAGCACGCATCGCATCGAGGCCGACTGGGTAATCGCCTGCGACGGTGGCCGCAGCACCGTGCGCGAATTGCTCGGACTGCAGTTAAGCGGGATGCAATACGACGGCCGCTACGTGATCGTCGATATCGAACAGGCGACGTCGCGCCCGGTGGAGCGGCTGGCGTGGTTCGATCCGCCGTCGAATCCGGGCTCCACCATCCTGATGCACCGGCAGCCGGACAACGTGTGGCGCATCGACTACCAGATCCGCGACGATGAAGATCCGGCCGAGGCGGTGAAGCCGGAGAACGTGCTACCGCGCGTGCAGAGCCATCTCGACATGATTGGCGAGACGGCACCTTGGAAGCCACTGTGGATCTCGATCTACAACGCCAAATGCCTGACGCTGCCGCAATATCGCCACGGCCGTGTGCTGTTTGCCGGCGATGCCGCGCATCTGGTGCCCATCTTCGGTGTGCGCGGGCTCAATTCGGGGCTCGACGACGCCGGCAACCTGGCGTGGAAACTGGCGGCGGTGTTGCGTGGCGAGGCAGCCGATTCGCTGCTCGACAGTTACTCCATCGAACGTGTCCATGCCGCTCGCGAGAACATCCGTTACGGTGCCAAGAGCACAGAATTCATGGCGCCACCCAACTACGGTTTTCGGCTGATGCGCGAAGCGGCGCTGCGGCTGGCGCTGGAGAACGACAGCGTTCGCTCGCTGGTCAACCCACGGCAGACAACCGCGATTGAGTACGTCGATTCCCCGCTCAATATCGCAGACTTCGGTGCATTCGACGGCGGGCCACATGCCGGGTTGCCAGCGCCCGAGGCAAGTATTCAGACCACCGGCGGCGCGCAGCATCTGAGCGAACTGTTCGGCCAGCATTTCGTGGCGCTCTACTTCGGTGACATCGCACCCGCCACCAAAGGTAGCGGCGGTGTCCGCGTCTACAGTGTTCGCGATACGGTGGCTATTCGCGACGGCGACATTCACGACACCCTAGGGCAGATGCGCGAGCGCTTCGCGGCCGCGCCCGGCACGCTTTACGTGATCCGTCCGGATGGCTACGTGCTCGGCCGCTGGCGCAATGGTCGCGATATCGACATCGCCGCCATCATCGACAAGGCATTGCAGCAGACTACGAGAACCGCATGACCCACGCCGAACTGGACACCACCTACACCGCGCTCGCCGAGGCGATCGCCCGCACCGGCGAAACACGTTCACCACTGTTGCTGGCGACGCTTGCGCTATCACTGCTGGCCGAGCAGCCCGACGCGGCGTCCGCGCTGGCACAGATCACACAGGCTGAACGCCTGAGCAACACATGACCCGGCGGCGGACGACATCAACTGGCGCGGCCGCTGCGCAACCGGCACTGGATCGAACACTCACCTGGCGTCTGCATCGCCTGCACAAGCTGACCGACCTGCAGAGCAACCGTGCCTACGCCGAGCACACCGGCATGTCAATCAGCGATGGTCGATGCCTCGCTGCCATCGGTAGCTTTGCGCCGCTGTCAGTGAATGATCTCGCCGCCCACGCCCACCTGACCAAAGGCCAGGCCAGTCGCGCCGCCCAGGCACTGGTGGACGCCGGATTGGTGAGCAAGACCACGAGTGACGCGGATAGTCGTGGCGTGGTGCTCAACCTCACCGCGCCGGGCAAGGCCGCCTGGCAACGTGTGATGCAACTGATCGCGCAGCGCAACGCAGAGATCTTCGGTTGTTTGAGTGGCGCCGAGCAGCAGCAGCTCAGCGCGCTGCTCGATCGCCTGCTCGCGCACAGCGGCTAGGCGCCCACCCGCCACGCCGCTCCGCGCTGTCCCTGCTACGCTTTACGCCGCAGCCAGGCGCCCGTAGCCACCAGCAAGGCCATCAGCGCCGCAAGTGCTCCCAGGTCGAGCACCGGCACCTGGGCCGCAGCCGCGATGATCAACATCGTCGCCGTGACCTGCGGGGCCGCCGCGAAGCCGCCGCCCGCCGCCTGATTGGCGGTGAGAATGCAGTTGCCCTGGCCGACCAGAATCACCTGGTTGCCGCTGACAGTGCAGATCGACGATGCGCTGGTCGTGGCAAATACGATCGGCACGCCTGACGGCGCACCAGTCGCCGTGAGTGTGATGGGCCCAGTCCCGAGGTTCACCACCGGCGGCGGGTTGAACCCGGTGATGACCGACGCGGCCGGGTTGATGACGATACTCGCCGTGACCTGCGGCGCAGCCGCAAAGTTGCCCCCGGCGGCCTGATTTGCCGTCAGGTTGCAGGTACCGACGCCAACGAAGGTCACCACGCTGCCGGCGACTGTGCAGATGGATGGTGCACTCGTAGTCGCAAAGACAACCGGGTTGCCAGAGCCGCCACCCGTTGCCGTCAAGGTTGCGGGTGGCGCGCCAAACACGACCGGCGAAGCCGGGGCAAAGCCAGTGATTGTTTGCGGAGCGAGGCCAATCACGATGCTCGCCGTGACCTGCGGCGCTGCGCTGTAGTTGCCGCCCCCTGCCTGATTGGCGGTCAGGTTGCAGGTGCCGACACCAACAAAGGTCACCAGGTTGCCCGCGACCGTGCAGATCGAAGGCGCACTCGTAGTCGCAAAGACAACCGCGTTGCCGGACCCACCACCGGTTGCCGTCAGCGTGGCAGGCGCCGCGCCAAACACGACCGGCGACGCCGGGGCAAAGCCGGTGATCGTTTGCGGGATGGCCGTCACGTCGAAGGGCGCGGTATCGGCGGCGGTCAACGCGGGTACTGCAGTCGCGCGCAGCACGAGGCCGGTCTGTACCGCGTTACTGGCAATGCCCGTGATCGTGCAACTGTTGGCGCCCACAGCAATGTTGCAGGACGTCGTGCCGGTGAGAGCACCAGTACCCGTCTGGATCGCCACACTGACGGTGGTTGCAGCGGTGACATTGGTTGGCGCATTCGCCGCGTTCTGCGTCTGTACGCTGACGTTGAATGGCGCCAGCGCCTGCACAGAAGGTGTGGGTTGCGCAGTGATGGCCAGCTTGGTCGGGCCGACGACCACGCGGGTGCAAGTGATGTTGTCGACGCCGACCCAGTCATTGAAATCGCCCGGCAGGATGGCGACCGAGGCGATGACATTGCCAACACCCGAGACAGTGAGCGTCTGCTGCCCCGCGCTCCCCGCAGTCGCGACGGCTGAAGAAATCAGGGTATTGCCGGCGTCGAATGCTTGCAGGCGGGTGGACGATGGGGTCGCTATCCCGCCAAAGGTCACGCTGCAGCTTTGCGCTGGCGGCGACAGCGTCATGCGAATGCTGGCATCGCCATTCTCGCCCAGCCAGCCGTTGAATGAACGCAGCAGGTTGCCGCTGACCAGCGGCGGTATGCCGAGTCCTCCGACGTCTGTGCCGGCGCTGCTGACAACGGTCATATCGGTATTGGTGGCCCAGTTCCCGACTGGACCGCCGGCGCCACTGAAGGCATTGGCCGAAAATGTCGCACCGGTCGACGCGGTGTACTGGTTGCCCAGCACGGTACCCACCGGCAGACCGCCGATCGGGTCACCGGCATCGAAGGTGATGGTGAATGTCTGGGCGCTGACGATTGCGCTGGCGAATGCCACCGTGATCGCGCCAGTAAAGCAGCGTGCTGCAAACGCAATCGCGCTCCGAACGCGTTTTGTGGCTGGTATGCAAACCATGAAAGTCCCCCTGAGAATGGCTTGACTGCCGCCGCGATCAGCTGATTCGAAGCGAATCGCGGCGTCGATTTCAGGTTATCGCAAAGCGCCGCATTTATCCATAAGGATGTCCCGCCCTGTCGCAGTAGCTGACGCGCAAGCCTCAACCAATCCAGTCATCGCTGCGCCGCCAAAGTTCCGCCGCCAGCGCCACATCCTGCCCGGCGCTGCTAGGCGTCCTGACGCGACACTTGTCGTAGTACAACCCAGTCTCACCCGCTGCCCCGGCGGACGCCGCGCAGTGCAGCGTCGTCTGCGCGCCCGCTTCGGCGTCGATCATCCACAGCTTGATGAGCGAGCGCAGCGGCCACGGCAACTCGCGCCAGACGTCAGTCGCGACGACGCCCGGGTGCAGCGCATAGGTAGTGACGCCGCTGCCCGCGAGACGGCGGCCCAGCTCCGCGCTGAACAGCAGATTGGCGAGCTTCGACACGCCGTATTCGCGGATGCCGCTGGTAGTTGCGGTCGGTTGCCGAAGCAGGTTGAAATCGATGCCGGGCACTCGTGTGTGAGCGCGGCTGGACACGGTGATGATGCGCGCTGGCGCCGAGGCTCTGATGCGCTCCAGCAGCAGGTCGGTGAGCAGAAAGTGCCCCATGTGATTGGTGCCGAACGCGAGCTCGAAGCCCGACGTGGTGAGGCCACGCGCGCCGGCAAGGCCGGCATTGTTGATCAGCAGATGCAGCGGCAGGTTGCGCGCGAGAAAGGCGGCGGCGCAGCGGCGTACGGAGTCAAAATCACCAAGATCGACCGGCAACAACTCAACCTGCGCTCCCGCGACAACACCGCGAATGTCATCGACGGCGGCGCGCCCCTTCTCCTGCGACCGGCATGCAATGAACACATGTGCCCCTTGTCGCGCCAGTTCTCGCGCCGTCACCAGACCAATGCCGGTGTTGGCGCCGGTAATCAGGGCAACCCGGCCGGAGAGGGACGACACGCTGGTGCTGTTCATGAGAGGGGTGCCCGCAGATAAAGATTCGGGTATTGTGCATGTTCGCCCCGGAGTCCGCATGACGACACACAACACCACCATCCAGTCCCAGCGCACGCTGGCTCGCAACCCGATCGCGCCCTACCCGCTACCCGGTGAAGAGTGCGTCGCGTACAACAAGATCAGCTGGCCACTGAGCGCCGACCGCGTGGTACTGCTGGTGCATGACATGCAGAACTACTGGGTGGATCTGTTCACCGATCCTGCCCCGCTGGTGGCGAATGTTTCGTCCCTGCTGAGCGCGTTCCGCAACGCCCGGCTGCCCGTGTTTTTCTGCCGTGGTGAGCGTGCGAAGTCACGCTTCGAGCGCGGCCTTGGGCTCACCGTCTGGGGCGACGGGCTCAACGCGGCTCATGTGACTGATCGTGATTGCGAAATCATTGATGCGCTGGCGCCCCGGGCGGACGAATATGTGATTCACAAACCCCGCCACAGCGCGTTCTTTGACACTGAACTGGAACCGACGCTGCACAAGATGAACCGCGATCAGGTCATCGTCTGCGGTGTATTCGCGCATCATGGCGTGATGGTGAGCTGCATTGACGGCTACATGCGCAACGTCCAGATGACGATGGTCGCCGACGCGCTGGGTGACTACAGCGAACCCGAGCATCGTATGGCATTGCAGTACGTCGCGCAGATGTGCGGGTCGGTGTCGACACGGCAACGCGTGATGGACTTGTTGCCGAGGCCGGATTGATCAGGGCAATCGGACGTGACGCACCGCGTCGCCACCACAGCCCACAACGCGAGACAGGGAGGAAGTCATGAACAAGTTCGGCGCCGTCCTGTTTGTCAAGGACGTGGCCCGCATGCGTGCGTTCTATGAAGCCGTGGCTGGTCTGTCGGTCACCGAAGCGGGGCCGACCTGGGCGCGGCTTGGCACCGGCGCCTTCGAGCTGGTGGTACACGGCATCCCGCCGCACATCGCCGCCACCTTCGAGACCAGCTCTCCGCCCGAACGCCGCGAGGAAGCCGCCATCAAGCTGGTGTTTCCGGTAGCCGACATCGCCATCGCGCGAGCGACTGCAGCGCGGCTGGGCGGCGAGCTGAACCCACCAGATCGCGAATGGCAACTGGGTTCAGAGCGTATTTGCGACGGTGTTGATCCCGAAGGCAATGTGTTTCAGGTACGGGCAGAGACACCATAGTCAATGCCTGAGCTTCACCATCAGCTTTTGGCTGAAAAGCCCATTGCAAAAGGGCTAAACGGCCGAAATGATGGGAAATCAACTTCCATCAAAACGGCCTTCAAGCCCTGATCAAACTGTACTTTCAGCCGGAAGCTGATCACGCAGAATCCGTTAACTTGCTGGCGTTACCGCCGCGAAGTACCACCTGAACGCGGCCGCGCGCTGGGCGAGGCGGTGGTCGAAAACGTGCGTGGTGGGCTGCTGGGGGTGCGTTGCTGTCCGCTCGCGCCGGCGTTACCTGCGCCTGCACCCCCGCCGCTACGCCCCTGCCCGCCGCTACCGCTGCGACCATGACTACCGCGCGGCGCACCCTGCGGTTTGCTCGCGGAGCGACGCGGTGCCGGACGGCCACCGCGGGCCTGCCATTCGGCATCGCGGGCATCGGACACGGCGGCAACCGGATCGGGCAGCGCCGACGGATCGAAGCCGTCGATCTTGACGCGCGGGATGCTCTGCTTGCTGAACTTCTCGATGTCCTTCAGCAGCGGCAGCTCTTCCTGCATGACCAGCGACAGCGCTTGCCCACTGGCGCCAGCGCGCCCGGTGCGGCCGATGCGGTGCACGTAGTCCTCGGGCACATTGGGCAGTTCGTAATTGACGACCTGCGGCAGCTGGTCGATGTCGATGCCGCGCGCCGCGATGTCGGTCGCGACCAGCACCCGCACGCTGCCGTCCTTGAACCCGGCCAGCGCCTTGGTGCGCGCGCCCTGGCTCTTGTTGCCGTGGATCGCCATGGCGACGATGCCGGATTTTTCGAGCTGCTCGGCCAGGCGGTTGGCGCCGTGTTTGGTGCGCGTGAAGACCAGCGTCTGCTGCCAGTCGCGCGACTTGACCAGATGGATCAGCAGCTTCGCCTTGTGCGCCTTCTCGACCTGCACGACGGACTGCTCGACGACCTCGACGGTCGTGTTGCGGCGGGCGACCTCGATCGCCTGCGGGTTGTTGAGCAGGCGATCGGCCAGCGCCTTGATGTCGTCGCTGAAGGTCGCGCTGAACAGCAGGTTCTGGCGCTTGGCCGGCAGTGCCGCGAGCACCTTCTTGATGTCGTGGATGAAGCCCATGTCGAGCATGCGGTCGGCCTCGTCGAGCACCAGGATCTCGATGCCCGAGAAGTCGATCGCGCGCTGACCGTAGATGTCGAGCAGGCGGCCCGGCGTCGCGACGATGATGTCGACGCCACGGCGCACGGCGTCGATCTGCGGATTGATGCCGACGCCGCCGAAGATGCAGGTGGACGTCAGCGGCAGGAACTTGCCGTAGACGCGCACGCTTTCTTCGACCTGGGCGGCGAGCTCACGCGTCGGCGCCAGGATCAGCGCGCGCGGCAGGCGCTTGCCGCGCTGGCCGGTGGGTGCCGTAGAGTTCATGAGGCGCTGCAGCATCGGCAGCACGAAGCCAGCCGTCTTGCCAGTACCGGTCTGGGCGCCGCCCAGCAGGTCGCCGCCCTGCAGCACGGCGGGGATGGCCTGACGCTGGATCGGCGTCGGCGTGCTGTAGCCATGCGCGAGCACGGCGCGCACGAGCTCGTCACGCAGCCCCAGCGCGGCGAAGCCGTGATCGGCCGCAGCAGGTTGAGTCTCAGCCGCGACGGCCGCTGCAACGGGCCTCAGCGCGGCGGCGGGCGTGACGGATGCGACCGGCGCAGCCGGTGCGACGGTCGCCGGTGCGCGCGCGGGCGCGACGGCCGGCGCGGCCAGACTGTCGTCATCGAGCCAGTTGCTTACCTTTTTCGGAGGTGTCGCGAACAGCGCGGAACCGCTGGAGCGCGGAGCGCCGTGCGGCGGACGATTTTGCGGACCACGTTGCTGCCCGCCTTGTGGTGCGTTGTGTTGACCGCCGTGCTTGGGCAGGGGCGAACGCGGATGGCGTGGCGCATTGCCACGATTGGAATTTTGAGTCATTTCGTTTGAACTAAAGCGAGGCCCGCACGGAATGGGATTGGGCCTCTGACGCGGACGAGCACGCCTGTCAAAAAAACGGCTGCTCCAGTCGCGCACATCAAAGGCCGTGCGCTGGCCTGTAACAACCGTTCGCACCGACAGCCATGCATGGCGCGCAGCGAACGAGGGGAATGGTGCCGATTGTCGGGATTGAACTGACGACCTACCGCTTACAAGGCGGTTGCTCTACCACTGAGCTAAATCGGCGTGCAGAAAACTGCTTGCTTAATTTTACTTGACGACTTTGAGGTGACTGACTTTGCCTTTGCCGGACGCTGGCGTCGTAGCCGCGGAGGGGCTCCCGGCTGGTGCGCTGCCGTTGTCGTCCGTCGTGGCTTCGGTCGCTGCCTCCGTCGACTCAGTACCTGCTGCGTCGAGTGTTGGCTGGAAGCCCATGCCGTAGCCGGTTTCCTTAGCAAAGATGCCGATCACCGCAGCGAACGGAACTGCAACCTCTTGCGAGGCGCCATTGAAACGTGCATTGAACAGCACCCAGTCGTTGTCCATCTTCAACTGATGGGTCGCCAACGGGCCGACATTGAGCACGATTTCGCCGTTCTTCACGAACGCCGCCGGCACCCGCGTCTTGCTGTTCACGCGAACGGCAAGATACGGCGTGTAGCCCTGCTCCACGCACCATTCGTACAGTGCACGGACCAGGTAAGGCTTGGCGGATTGTTCGCTCATGGACGTGACGCGTTGTGCGAGTGCGCCGCGCTTAACGACGCATGCCGCGTTCGGCCGGCGTCAGCGCGTCGATAAAGCCCTGACGGCTGAACAGGCGCTCGGCGTACTTGAGCACCGGCGCGGCCGTCTTCGGCAGTTCGATCTCGTAGTGCGAGAGGCGCCACAAGAGCGGCGCCAGCGCAACGTCAAGCATCGAGTAGTCGTCACCCAGCATGTGCTTCTGCTTGTTGAACACCACCGAAATCTCGGTCAGGCGATCACGGATCGAGGCGCGTGCCTTGTCAGCGTTTTTCGGCGCTTTCTTTTCGAGCTCTTCGACATGCACGAAGATTTCGCGGTGAAAGCGGTGCAGGAACAGGCGTGCGCGGCCGCGCGTCGCCGGATCGGCGGGCATCAGCTGCGGATGCGGAAAACGCTCGTCGATGTATTCGTTGATGATGTTCGACTCATGCAGGATCAGGTCGCGCTCGACCAGTACCGGCACCGTGTTGTACGGATTCATCACTGCCAGATCCTCGGGCTTGTGGTCGAGGTCGACGTCAATGATCTGGAAGTCCATGCCCTTTTCGTGCAGGACAATGCGGCACTGGTGGCTGAAGGGGTCGGTCGTGCCGGAGTACAGGGTCATCATGGGGCAGAGTTTCCTTTGCTTGCTGTGCCACGCTTGCAACGCTTGTCAACGTTTCGCACCGCGGAAAAATCAGGTTCTATGAAAGACATAAGGCAGGCTTGTGGCCTGCCTTGCGGGTGACACGGGCGACAACGCAGTGTGCGCGCAACGCCCGGTGCGGATCAAATGTGCCTAGTGCACATCGCTCCAGTATTCCTTCTTGAGCGCGTAGGCAGCGGCAAGCAGGAAGCCAAGCAGGAACAGGGCAATGATGCCGATCTGAATGCGCTTTGCCTTGTGCGGCTCGGCAACGTAATCCATGAAGTTGACCAGATCAGCCACCGCAGCGTCGTATTGCTGCGCGGTCATCGCGCCCGGACCGGCGCTGGCGATGGTCTTCACCACGTAGTGATTGACCGTCTTGCCATCCTTCTTCTCGGAATGATGCTCGAAGGCAGCCATCGTGTTGGCAGCGACAAACGCGGCTTTGGCGCGGGCTTCGGCGTCGTGATCAGTCTTGATCTCCTTGCCGTCGGCGGTGAACACCGTCTCAACCAGCTTCTGCGGGCCGGACAGCTCGTTCAGCACATGCGGCATGCCGATGTTGGGTGACACCAGATTGTTCCAGCCCGTTTCGCGATTGTCGTCGGCGTAGAAGCTGCGCAGATAGCCGGCGAGTTTTTCTGTCGTGTAGCTGCGCGCCATCACCGACAGGTCCGGCGGCACCGCGCCAAACCACTCTTTGGCGTCGTTCGGCTTGATCGCGGCTTTCATGGTGTCACCAATCTTGTCGGTGGTGAACATCAGGTTTTGCTTGATCTGATCCTCGGTGAGATTGAGGTCTTTCAGGCGGTTGTAGCGCATGTATTGCGCGCTGTGGCAGTTGACACAGTAGTTGACGAACAGCCGGGCACCGCGCTGCAACGAGGCGATGTCGGTACGTTCGGCAGTGACACCTACGTACTTGATCTCGGGGCCACCCGAGGCCAGCGCCACGGTCGGAGCGACGACCAGCGCGAGCGTAGCGAGAAATGTTCTCAGTTTCATTGTTGTTTTCTCCCTGCCTCTAGTGCGAAGTGACGCGAGCCGGTACCGGCTTGGTCTTGTCGGCCTTGGTGTACCAGGGCATCAGGAAGAAGAAGGCAAAGTAGCCGACGGTGCAGACACGAGCCACCCAGGTCGCGCGATCCTTGGTATCGAGCATGCTCGACCAGTCGCCGAACTGTCCCCAGACGTCGGTAGAGTTGACGCCAAGGTACCCGAGCAGCACGAAGCAGACCAGGAACATCGCGAAGTAGCTCTTGTAGAGCGTGCCACGGTAGCGGATGGACTTCACGGCGCCACGATCAAGCCACGGCAGCGCAAAGAAGATCATCACCGACAGGCCCATCGCGATCACGCCCGGGAACTGCGAGCCGAACAGCGGCGGTACCGCACGCAGGATCGAGTAATACGGCGTGAAGTACCAGACCGGCGCGATGTGCGGCGGGGTCTTCAGCGGATCGGCCGGGATGAAGTTGTTGTATTCGAGGAAGTAGCCGCCCATTTCCGGCATGAAGAACACCACGGCGGTGAAGATCATCAGGAAGACGACTACGCCGAGGATGTCCTTGACGGTGTAGTACGGATGGAACGGAATGCCATCGGCCGGTGCGTCTTTCGACCAGCGATTGCCCTTCGGGCCTTCGTTGATTTCAACGCCGTCGGGATTGTTGGAGCCGGTTTCGTGCAATGCGATCAAGTGCGCCACGACCAGACCCAGCAGCACCAACGGCAGCGCGATCACATGGAACGCGAAGAAGCGGTTCAGCGTGGCGTCGCCAATGGCGTAGTCGCCGCGGATCCAGACCGCGAGATCCGGCCCGATGAACGGAATCGCCGAGAAGATGTTGACGATCACCTGGGCGCCCCAGAACGACATCTGGCCCCACGGCAGCAGATAACCGAAGAAGGCTTCGGCCATCAGCGCCAGGTAGATCAGCATGCCGAAGATCCAGGTCAGCTCGCGCGGCTTGCGGTAGCTGCCATACATCAGGCCGCGGCACATGTGCAGGTAGACCACCACAAAGAACGCCGAGGCGCCGGTGGAGTGCATGTAGCGAACGAGCCAACCGTAGTCGACGTCGCGCATGATGTACTCGACCGACCCGAACGCGTAAGCCGCATCCGGCTTGTAGTTCATGGTCAGGAAGATACCGGTGACGATCTGCAGCACCAGCACCAGCAGCGCCAGCGAGCCGAAGTAGTACCAGAAGTTGAAGTTCTTCGGTGCGTAGTATTCGCTGGCCGAGGTCTTGATCAGCGCGGTCAGCGGGAAACGGTCATTAACCCAGTTCAGCACCGGGTTCTTGAACATCGAGGGGTGATTGCTAGGAGTACCAGCCATGATTACGCCTCCTTACCGTCTTGGCCGATGCCAATGACGAGCTTGGTGCCGTCAATCTTGTGCGGCGGAATGTCGAGGTTGCGCGGCGCCGGCGAACCGGTGAACACGCGACCGGCGAAGTCGAACTTGGAGCCGTGGCAGGGGCAGTAGAAGCCACCCGGCCAGTCATTGCCCAATTCGCCCGGCGTTGCCTTCTCGGTCGGCGAGCATCCGAGATGGGTGCAGACGCCTTCCATCACCACCAGATCGGGCGAGATGGAGCGGGTGGCGCCATTCACATAGGCCGGCTGGTTGGCCTTCTCCGATTTCGGGTCCTGCAATTGCGAGGCGGGGATTTTTTCCAGCGCCGCGAGCTGTTCGGCGGTGCGCTTCATCACCCACACGACCTTGCCACGCCATTCGACGTTCTTCTTCTCGCCCGGCTTCAGGTTCGAGATATCGACCTCGACCGGTGCGCCGGCGGCTTTGGCGCGCTCCGACGGGGCAAGTGTCGCCACAAAGGGAGCCACGGCTGCGGCCCCCGTGATGGCGCCGGGCACGGCGGTGGCCGCAATCAGGGTGCGGCGTCTGGATGTGTTGACAGGTTCGCTCATTGCGTTTGCGGGTGCTTTCGCACTAGGCTGGTGGCTTGAAAAGACTTGTTGTTATGGCCGCGAGGGCTCGCATGTAAGGCTTCGTGTCCTACTGCGCATACCCCGATCGCTTCTCGCGAGCAACTTGCGCCGGACAACCTCAAGATTTTATCTGATCGGCTCACCGCTTTTGAAGCCACCGCCCGACAGTGGCGCTTTTGCCCGGCTTGCGAGCACCCGGCCGCCACCCGCCAGCAGGTCCGATCCGTACCAGCTGGCATAGCCAACGGCCCGCACCGGGCTAGCTCAGTCGACTTTCAGCCGAATACCGCCCTGAGCCCTTATTGAATAGGCTTTTCCGACCAAAGCTGTATCGCCCCCCGGTTGCTGTCGCCCGCCCGATGCGGGATACGTCTATCAGCAGGAGCACCGACCGGGTATTTCGCCCCAGCCGTTTCATGGGAGTACGCCATGGCTATCGACCGTTCAGCAATCGTTTCCTACGCCAACACCTACTGGTACCAACCCTGCAAGGACGGCAAGGCGTGGCTTGCCAACGAGCCGGTGATCATCGCCAACGAAATCAGCAAACGCAAGCTGTCGTCCGCCGACTGGACCGGCGCCTTCCTTGGCTACGACGGCCAGAGCAAGCCTGACACCGCTGGCACCCGCACCCGCTGGCTGCTGGAAGGTCTCTACCTGATCAAGCGCAGCGACGCCGGCAAACTGCTCAGCAACCGCAAGGCCTCGTCCTATCCAGGCGCCATCATGCTGGCGTCCTGGTACGACAACCGCAGTGACGACTCATTGACCAATCCGCCGCCGTACAACGGGCTCAACGACTGCGCCCACTTTGTCACCGAATGCCTTGCCGCCGGCGGCGCGCCCGGCCTGCGCACCGTGAGCGTGCCGAACCTGCTGAACAGCCTGACCGCCCACAGCGAAACCAAAACGCTGGCCAAGTTCACCAATCAGGCCAACGCCCAGCGCATCATGGACGCCGGACTGCTCAAGGAAGGTGATGTGCTGATCTTCTCAAAGACAGTCAACAAGCATGGCCACAGCACGATCTATCTGGGTGGCGGCAAGATGGCGATGCACACCTATGCCAATCACCCCAACTGCCCCGAGCGCGGTGGCGGCGTCTGGACCGGCTCGATGACGGCAGAGCACAACCTGGTGACGTTGATCCATTGGGACGCCGGTGACACCTATGGCACCGCCAGCGACAGCCTGCTTGGCTACTGGAGCGTGCTCTGGCGCGGCAAGGTTTATTACTACTACTTCGGCAAAGGCGGCCGGGTGTCCTACAGCAAGACGAAGCCCGGCAACCTGAAATCGCCACCCAACACTGCGGACGGCCGGGGATACTGGTTCGAATCCACGTTCGGTATCGACATCGCGTGGACGGCCACGGGTTCGCTGGAGCAATTCATTCGCCCGACGATGTTCACCAGCAACGCGATGGCCGGCACCTGGAACGGCAGCGAGCCGCTGGTCGCGACCCGGCTCTAGCCGCACTGGCGGCAGCCTCGGTGGCGCCGCTGAAAAATCAGGCAATACCATGCGAATCGCCCGCAAATGCAGTATCCTTGCGGGTTCGCTGCATTGCAGCATTTTTCAAACCCGTTCCACACCGAGAGGAAATCATGTCCCAGCCTGCCCTGCAACCCGTGCCGCGCGTCGGTCTCGTTGGTTGGCGAGGAATGGTCGGCTCCGTCCTCATGCAACGCATGAGCGAAGAGCGCGACTTTGACGCCATTGAAACCACCTTTTTCAGCACTTCCACCGCCGGCAAACCGGCGCCGAAGATTACCGGCTGCAAGGTATTCGACCCGATTCTCCGGGACGGCAATGACGTCAACGCACTCAAAACCATGGACATCATCATCACCTGCCAGGGTGGTGACTACACCAAAGCCATCTACAAACCGCTGCGCGAGGCGGGCTGGAAGGGCCACTGGATTGACGCGTCGAAGATCCTGCGCATGGACGACGACGCCATCATCATCCTCGACCCGATCAACATGCCGGTCATCAAGACGGCGCTCAGCAAAGGCATCAGCAACTGGATCGGCGGCAACTGCACCGTGAGCTGCATGCTGATGGGCGTCGGCGCGCTGTACAAGGCCGGCCTTGTCGAATGGATGCAGACCTCCACCTACCAGGCCGCATCCGGCGGCGGCGCGCCCAATATGCGCGAGCTGCTGGTGCAATACGGCGCGCTCTACGCTGAGGTGAAAGACCTGCTCGACGACCCGGCCAGCGCGATCCTCGAAATCGACCGCAAGGTCACCGCCAAGCAGCGCGCCTTCACACCCGAAGAGACCACCAACTTCCGCGGCATCCCGCTCGGCGGCAATTTGATCCCCTGGATCGACGCCGACCGCGGCGACGGCACCAGCCTTGAGGAATGGAAAGGCGGCGCCGAGACCAACAAGATCATGGGCTTGGGCTCGATGTTTGGCACGCCCGAGATCCCGATCGACTCCACCTGCGTGCGCATCGGCTCGATGCGCTGCCACTCGCAATCGCTCACCTTCAAACTCAAGAAGGACGTTCCCCTCGCCGACATCGAGGACATGATCAAAAACGACAACCCGTGGGCCAAGTTCGTGCCGAACGAGCGCGTCGCCACCGAGACGCAGCTCACCGCCAAGAACGTCGCGGGCACCATGAACATCCCGGTCGGCCGCGTACGCAAACTCGCGATGGGCCCGGAATACCTCGGCACCTTCACCATTGGCGACCAGCTGCTGTGGGGCGCCGCCGAGCCGCTGCGGCGGATGCTGCGGATTATTCAGGGTGATATTGCCTGATAGGCATTCCGGTAGCCGCGGCTGCCGTTGCCAAAACCGCCGCTTTTGCGGCGGTTTTTGTTTTTGCGGCTGCTGCGCGCGCCGAGTGCGCGGTTCGCCTCGCCGTTGGCAGCTTGGCCTGCGTTCGTGGCGCGCACTTCCGTTCGTGGTGAGCCTGTCGAACCATGAACGCTTGTGGTTCCCTCTCCCTTGAGGGGAGAGGGCTAGGGAGAGGGTGATGTTTGCGCTCCGAACACGGGCAGCGGTAGCCACCAGCGCGCTCTGAGGCCGCGCGGGGTCAGTCACTTTTTTCAATCGCGGCAACAGTAACCAAAAACGCTCGCCTCGCAGCCGGCTTCATCCAGCGATACTCACGTTTCTCGATGCATCAACGACCAACCTCAAACCACTATTCGGCTCGCCTGAACCTTTCGCAGCTGGCAGCTTCATTTGAGTTGCACCGCTTCTTGAATGTTTTGCAGAAAATTCCGCCGCCAGGCGATAAGTCGTAGCTGGTTCCGTGGTATTTACACAAAAAACAGTTGCGTACGGAGGTTCCACGCGCGGCTGCCAATTTCACTTCTTGAACGAATCGCCCACCCCGGTCCTCTGCATCCCAAGACGATTGATCTGGTCGACCTTTCGAGCGCCGACCGTCCCAGTCCAAGTCCTCCTGCCATCTGTCTGATGCCTTTGAGATATTCGTATAAACGATTTTCTCTGAATCTTTCCGCACCTCGGAAAACAAGCTGCGTAGCGTCATCAATCGCAGAATAGCTTTGCCGGATAGATAGGCCGTAAATACATAGTAGTTCTCACCGTCGCATTTGCAATCGTCATCGTGGACGCGATCAGTAGACACTGCGAAGCCTTGGAACGATGCCACCTTCGTCGTCAACTTGGCTGTGCGAATATGTTCGACATGCGATTCATTTTCGACTGGGATTTCAATAATCCGGTTTGATGACGCGGCTTTTTCTTCGGACAGAAAATGCGTAACCGCTATTTCTACATAGATTTTGTCGTTCGGATTTTTTTGGCTGACTAGAGTTACGTCGGGAACAAACGAGCCATCTCGCGCTTCGACCCGAACTTCGCGATAGTAGTTTGTAAGGTCGAATGCCTTGTCCGCTGTACCTAGACTGCAATGCTTGTTGATCAGCGGCGCGTATTTCGCACATCGTCGATCAACGGGCAAAACGATTTCAAACGGAGTCTCGTGAACTAAACAGTTCTGATAAGTCTCAACAAAAACTTGCTTTGCCAGACGATGAAGATAGGTCTCTCCGCTGCACTCGACTTGAATCTTGTGCGCAAAATGGGGTTGATGCTGTTGACCGTTGACTCGTGCGACCAAGTCATTGGCGCAGCCCAGACATGTATATCGAACCCCGCTTGTTTCGGTTCCAGCAATAGATCTTGCCGACACCGTTTTGCCATAGCCGTCGAGAGCGTGCTGATACCTAACCATATAGTCGCCGCAAATTTGCTGAGCTTTCATCACGATATTAGCGTAGACCCTATATCAAGTACGCGTTGTTTCGGCTCGTCCGCCCCGTCAGCCCGCGTCGAGGAGCGGAGCGTTTCGCGATCCAAGAGGCGTTGTCGCGCGCACTGTGCGTAGCGCCAGCGGAGCATTCGCGCGACGTTCAACACATCCCGCGAAACGCGAGCACCGCAGGATGAAGCGGGCTGCGAGGCGAGCGCTTTCGGTTACTTTTGCCGCGATTGGCACAGCGAAGCAGCGTGGAGACTTATGCGCGAAGCGCGTTAGTCGGAACAAAAGTGACTGGCCCCGCGCGGCCATTGAGCGCGCTGGTGGCGTTCGCAGACAATCCTGCGATGAACAAATTTGGCTGGTATCAATTTGGGTGGGTTGAAACCCACCCTACGCCCCTTACGGGTTCATGGTTCGACAAGCTCACCACGAACGGAGGCGCCACGACCGGGGTCGGGAAAGGTACGTCGCTGCGACTGGTGACGTTGGTTGTTCAGCGCTCAGCCTGATCGCGCCCCGAAGTCGGCAACCGTCGCCTGCGCCCCATCCCGGAACAACTGGCTGACCAGCCGCTTCACGGGCGCCGCAAACGCCGGCGTGCGGCCCAGTTCGCCGAATACGGCTTCTACACGCAACACGGCGTCGGCGAATGAGAGCGCATCGTAGGAGTACTTTGCGGCAATCGCTGCGAATTCGCCTGCGAGCGGGTCCGCGATGGTGATGGGCTGATCGAGTTCGTCCTTGCCGTACAGGTAGCGAATCCAGCCGGCGATGGCGAGCGCGATGGCGTCGATGCCCTGCCCTGCGGCCATGCGCTCGCGGGCCACGGCGAGCCAGCGTTGCGGAATCTTTTGTGAGCCGTCCATCGCGATCTGCGCGCAGCGGTGGCCGTTGGCGGGGTTACCGAAGCGCTCGATCAGTTGCGTCTGATAGACCGCGAGGTCAGTGCCTGGTACCGGGTCGAGCGTGGATTCAGCTTCGCGCATCAGCCCGCGCACCGCGTGCTCGAAGGCGGGGTCGCTGATCGTCTCGGCGATCGTCTCGTAGCCTGCGAGATAGCCCAGATAGGCCATCAGCGAGTGCGAGCCGTTAAGCAGCCGCAGCTTCATCTTCTCGAACGGTTTGACGTCGGCGACGAACTGCACGCCGACGCGATCCCATGCCGGGCGCGCAGCGGCAAAGCGATCCTCGATCACCCATTGCCCGAACGGCTCGGCGCGCACTACGCCGTGGTCTTCCACACCGAGCGCAGCCTTGGCATCGTCAAGGTCGCCCGCTTTGGTGGCGGGGACGATGCGGTCCACCATCGCGGATGGGAAGCGCACGCTCTCGCGCAGCCACGGCAGCATCTGCGGATACAGGCGCTCGCTGAAGCGATGCACCAGCGCCTCCAGCACGGCGCCGTTCTCGGGCAGGTTGTCGCAGCAGAGCACGGTGAGCGGCGCCCCGCGCTTGCGGTAGCGCTCGTGCAGCCCAGCCACCAGCACGCCGAGCACGCTGACCGGCGCGTCAGCATGCGCCAGATCATTGGCGATATCCGGGTGATCCCACAGTGGCTCGCGCTTGCCGACGTTGGCGCAATAGCCCTTCTCGGTCACCGTCAGCGACACGATCTGCGTCTCGGCGCGCGCAATGCGGGCGATCACCTCCCGCAACTGCGCCGGCGCGAACAGCACCTCGCGCACTGCGCCCACGGCTCGCCACGCGTCGCCCGCACGCGAGACGGTGCGAACGCTGTACAGGCCGTCCTGCGGTGCAAGCTGGTCGCGAACGGTCGGCGATTTCAGGCTCACACCGCAAATGCCCCAGTCACCACCGCTCAGCGCCATCGCGTCATCGGTGTACACCGCCTGATGCGCGCGGTGAAAGGCGCCGATGCCGAGGTGGACGATGCCGACCCCCGCGCTGGTGACAGCAGCATTCGGGCGCTCAACAGTGGCGGGCAGCGAAGACAGGGATTGAAGATTCAGTCGCATGGGAGGCTCAGTTCGAGGCCGAAAGATAGAGATCGCGCAGCTCACGCTTGAGCACCTTGCCGATGGCGCTGCGCGGCAGTTCGTCGATGAAGCGCAGGTCGGCCAGCCGCTGCGTCTTGCCGGCGCGGGCGTTGTACCAGGCCTTGAGCGTCGGCGCGTCGCAGCTTGCGTCCGCCGCGCGCACCACATAGGCGACCGGTGTTTCGCCCCACTGCTCCGACGGCACGCCGACGACCGCTACATCGGCGACGTCAGGATGGGCACGCAGCTCGGCTTCGAGATCGCTCGGGTAGATGTTGAAGCCACCGCTGATGATCATGTCCTTGCGGCGATCCACCAGCGTCAAAAAGCCGTCGGCATCAAAGCGGCCTACGTCACCGGTGCGGATGAAGCGCGAGCCGGTGACATCGAACCACTCTACCTCGCGTGTCTTCGCGTCCTGCCGGTGATAACCGGTCATCATTCCCGGCGAGCGGCCAACCACTTCGCCGGGCACATCGGTTGTACCCGGCGGCAGCTCACGGTCGTTCTCGTCGATCAGACGGATGTCGCTGGTGGTGGCCGGCTTGCCGACGGTGTGCAGCTTGTCCGGGTGCAGATGCGCTTCGAGGATGCAGGTGCCGCCGCCCTCAGTCATGCCGTAGAACTCGATCAGCCCGCCGGGCCAGCGCGCCAGCACGTCGGCCTTGAGTGGCGCGCGGAACGGCGCACTGGTGCTGAATTTGGCCTGAAACGATCGCAGGTCGAACTGACCGAACGACGGCAACGCCATGATGCGCTGGTACTGAACCGGCACCAGCATGGTGTGCGTAGCGCGAATGCGCTCGGCGATGCGCAAGTAGTTTTCAGCATCGAACTTCGCCATCAGATGCACCTGCCCGCCGAGCCCGAGCGTCGGAAAGAACGACACCAGCGTAGTGTTCGAGTAGAGCGGCGTCGCCAGCAGCGTCACAGCGTCCGGGCCATAGCCATAAGCGACGCCACGCTGGATGTGGGCCCAGCGCATGGCGTGTGATTGCACGATGCCCTTGGGCGTGCCGGTGGTGCCGGACGAGTAGATGATGTTGAACGGGTGTTGTGGCTGCACTTCGACGGGCGCCGGTGCGCTGCCGGCATCGGCCAGCCATTCGTCAAAGCGCTGCCCCGCGTCGCTGTCGTCGAGCGCGATGCGCGCTGGCGCTTGTTCGCCTGTGTCTGACGCAGCGTCGAGCAAGGCGGCGACTTGAGCATCCAGAAACAGCAGCTTCGCCTCGGCGTCGTGCAGCATTGAGCACAAGCTGGCGGCCGTTGACGATGGCGCCAGCGGCGCGACGACAATGCCCGCGCGCAACGCAGCCACAAACACGAGTGCATAACGCACCGAGCTGGCAGCGCATACCGACACCACATCGCCTGCGCGCAGACCATCGCGCTGCAGCGAAGCCGCTATGCGATCCATCTGCGCGTCCAGCGCGGCATAGGTGAGCGACTGCTGCCCGTCGCTCAGTGCCAGCGCGTCCGGCCGCTCGCGAGCGTGACCGTGAATCAGGTCGGACAGACTGACGAAGGGCGGAATCAGCGAGGCCGGCGCGGTGACCGCTTCACCCATCACGAAGCCTTCCACCGCGAATTCGGCACCAGTGGATACCAGCCGGGGCGCGACGGGTCGCGGTCGTAGGTGTAGCCGCCGAGCTCCCTGAACAGCTCGTGATACTGGCGCAGCTTGTCGCGGTTGAGCGTGACGCCAAGCCCCGGCCCGGTGGGCACGGCAATGGCGCCGTTCACGTATTTCATCTTGCCGCCGACGATGATGTCGTCGGTGAGGTGGTGGTAGTGGGCGTCGGCCGCGTAGCCAAGGTTGGGCACCACGGCGCCCATGTGCAGCATCGTCGCGAGCTGAATGCCGAGCTCGCCCGAGGAGTGCACGGCAACGCCAAGGCCGAAGGTGTCGCAAATCGCAGCGGCCTTGATGCAGGGCCGGATGCCGCCCCAGAAGGTGGTGTCGAGCAGCACCACGTCCACTGCGCGCGGCTGCGTGGTGATGTTCATGGCGAGCTGCTCGAAGTTCACCACGACCGTGTTGGTGGCAATCGGGATGCGCACAAATTCACGCAGCCGTGAAAGCTGCGGCATGCCGAACACCGGGTCTTCGTAGTAGTCATTGTTGATGTGCGCGATGCCCTGCCCGAAGCGGATGGCATCGGCCAGCGAGAACGCGGAATTCGGGTCGTAGCGAAAGCGGTCCTTCGGCAAAGCGGCAGCCACAGCCTGATAGGCGTTCAGCTCGTAGTCGGGCGCGTACACGCCGCCTTTCAGCTTGTGCGCGGTGAAGCCGTGCTCAGCCTGCAAGGCTTTGGCATGCGCGACGAGCTGATCGGCCGTGCGCACCTCGCCCTCGCCCGTCTTGTCGTTCGGCAGGCGGAAGAACAGATAGCTCGCAAATTCGACCGACTCACGCACGCGGCCGCCCAGCAGCTCGGCCACCGGCACGCCCAGGCGTTGGCCCATGATGTCCAGACAGGCGAACTCAATGGCGGCGTGCAACTGCGTGCGGTTGTTGTAGAGGCTCGCGGTCGGGTTGCAGATGGCGAAGCGCAACGCCTCCAGCTCGAAAACGTTGTGGCCCTTGAGGTAGGTGATCAGGCTTTCGATCCCGGCGCTGGCGACCTCGCCACCGCCGCCGAATTCGCCGAGGCCGACGTAGCCGTCGTCAGTTTCGACTTCGACGATGGTACGGACGAAGCGCCCCCAGTGCGCACCATTGCTGTGCAGCAGCGGCGCCTGCAGCGGCACTGTCACCGGCGTGGCGCGAATGTGGGTAATCCTGCTTGGTTTCACTCCGTCTCCTCTTGTACGATGACTGGCGTCGTAATCGCTTATGCTATCGGCAGTGCGGCGAAGCACAGACCGACAGAGTTCAGAACGCCGCTCACCGCATTCAACAAGGAGGTCTCCGTGAAATTCCGCACGCTCATCACTTCTGCGCTCGTCGCAGCCACCGTCATCGCCCCGGCCGTCGGCTTCGCCCAGACCAAGCTCAAGTGGGCGCACGTCTATGAGACGTCCGAGCCGTATCACACTGAATCGGTATGGGCGGCCGCCGAAATCAAGAAGCGCACCAACGGCAAGTTCGACATTCAGGTGTTCCCGGCCTCCTCGCTCGGCAAGGAAACGGACATCAATCAGGGCATGACGCTCGGGACCGTGGACATGATCATCAGCGGCCCATCGTTTGCCGCGCGCAGCTATCCGCGGCTGGGCATTGCCTACTATCCCTTCATCTTCCGCGATGCCGCGCATCAGGCGGCTTATTCAAAGAGTGATGTGTTCAAGGAAATGGTCGACGGCTATCGCGCCAAGACCGGCATCCAGATGACGGCCTACACCTACTACGGCGCCCGGCACACTACCTCGAACCGGCCGTTCAACGATTGCGCAGGCATGAAGGGCCTGAAGATTCGCGTGCCGGATGTGCCGGTCTACATGGCCACGCCGAAGGCATGCGGCGCCAACCCGACGCCGATCGCCTTTGCCGAGGTTTATCTCGCGCTGCAGAACGGCACCGTGGAAGCGCAGGAAAATCCGCTGACGACCATCGAGGCCAAGAAGTTCTACGAAGTGCAGAAGCACATCATGCTGACCGGTCACATCGTGGATGGCCTCGTCACGCAGATCGCGCCGCATGTATGGACCAAGTTGAGCGACGCCGAGAAGGCCATCTTCACCGAAGTCACCCGCGAGGCTGCCGCCCGCGCCACCGCGCAAATCATCAAGCGTGAAGGCGAGCTGGTGGAAGAGTTCAAGAAGAAGGGCCTCAACATCGTGCAGGTGGATCGCGCTGGCTTCCAGCAGGCCGTATTGAAGAGCACCACGCTCGAATCACTGGGCTTTGATCGCAAAGACTACGACCGCATTCAGGCGGCGAAGTAGCACTTTCACGGACAACTGTCGTCGGGCGGGTGCTGCCCGCCTCCTTTGCGAACGGCGGGCACTGCCCGCCTTACCGACTATTCGAGAGCAGACACCATGGATCTGGATTCCGGCCCCAAGGTCATGGGCGACGATGGCGAGTTTCACGCCACCGATGAAGCCGTCACCTTCGACGACGTGCCGTTCGAGGCGTGGATTGCCTTGCTGCTGTTCTGGACACTGGCAGCCGTGGTCTTCACCCAGTTCATCACCCGTTACGCATTCAACGATTCTGCGTCGTGGACTGAGGAGATCGCGCGCTACCTGCTGATCGGGACCGTGTTCGTAGGTGCCGCGATTGGTGTAGCCAAGAACAATCACATTCAGGTGGACCTGCTCTATCGCTACTTGCCGCACGGCGTGGCGCGGACGCTATCGACCTTTGTTGACGTCGCGCGTATCGCATTTTTCGCGGCGATGGTCTGGTTCACCGTGCAGATGATGATGAAGATGGAAAGCTACAAGATGACCATCGTCGATCTGCCGATGAACATCGTTTACGGTGTCTGCCTGTTCGGTTTTGTCGGCATGATGCTGCGCTCGGTGTGGGTGACGCGTGTGCACTGGCAACGCGGCTACAGCGTGCTTGAGCGCCCCGAATCCACGATGGCCGACCGCTAACCGGCAGAACCCTCCATGCTGAAAATTTTCTTCCTCGGCCTGATGAGCACCGGCATACCGGTCGCCATCGCCATGGCCGGCGCGTCGCTCATCTATATCCTGGTCAGCGGCGATCTGCCCGGCTTCACCGTCGTGCACCGCATGATTGGCGGCATCGACAGCTTTCCGCTGCTCGCCGTGCCGTTCTTCATCCTGGCTGGCAATCTGATGAACAATGCGGGCATCACCAACCGCATCTACAACTATGCGCTGGCCCTCGTCGGCTGGCTCAAGGGCGGACTCGGGCATGTCAACGTGCTTGGCTCAGTGATCTTCGCTGGCATGAGCGGCACCGCCATCGCCGACGCGGCGGGCTTGGGCACCATCGAGATCAAGGCGATGAAGGACCACGGCTACGCGACCGAGTTCGCGGTCGGCGTCACCGCCGCATCAGCGACGCTCGGCCCGATCATCCCGCCGTCGCTGCCCTTCGTGATCTACGCGATGATGGCGAACGTGTCGGTCGGCGCGCTGTTCCTCGCGGGCATCCTGCCCGGCGTGCTGATGGCGGTGCTGATGATGCTCACGGTGGCGTACTTTGCGCACAAGAACGGCTGGGGCGGCGACATCAAGTTCGTCTGGTCGCGCTTCGGCGGCGCACTCATTGAGACAGCCGTCGTAATCGCGTGGCCGCTCGCGCTGTACTACGCAGTGCAATGGGGTGCCCCGGCGCAGGCGACTGTCATCACGGGCCTCGTGGTGATCTTCCTCGCCGACTGGAAGTTCAAGTTCCAGGCCGTGCTGCCGATCATGACACCGGTGCTCTTGATCGGCGGCATGACGACAGGGCTCTTCACGCCAACCGAGGGCGCCATCGCGGCCTGCGTATGGGCGATGGTGCTGGGCCTGTTCTGGTACCGCACGCTGTCGTGGCGGATGTTTGTGAAGGTCTGCCTCGACACCGTTGAGACCACCGCAACGGTCATGTTCATCGTTGCTGCCGCGTCGATCTTTGGTTGGATGCTGACTGCCACCGGCGTGACGGCCGCCATTGCCGACTGGGTGCTCGCGTTCACCAAGGAGCCCTGGCTGTTTCTGCTGCTGGCCAACGTGCTGATGCTGTTCGTCGGCTGCTTCCTCGAGCCCACCGCCGCGATCACGATCCTGGTGCCGATCCTGCTACCAATCGTGCTCAAGCTGGGCATCAACCCGGTTCACTTTGGGCTGGTGATGGTGTTGAACCTCATGATCGGTCTGCTGCATCCGCCAATGGGCATGGTTCTCTTCGTGCTCGCGCGCGTCGCCAAGCTGAGCGTGGAGCGCACGACGGCAGCAATCCTGCCGTGGCTGGTTCCGCTGCTGTTGAGTCTGGCCGTCCTGACCTACATACCGTCGATCAGTCTCTGGTTGCCGAAGTACATGGGGATGTAGCAAACGACGCGACATTCGTCCTTCACAAAATGCCGTCTACTCGCCGAAGGCGGGTATCCAGAATGCCGAGAGCGAGTACTCGCGGTGACTTGACTTTGAATGGCAGCCGTCTGGATTCCCGGCTGCGCCGAGAATGACGTCGGCTTGAAGTATCTGATTGAGAGGGACTCATGCCGCGCATCACCCAAGTCGAACTCTGGCAGGTCAACCTGGCGCCGCCCGTGCCGCGCTCGGACGCGATCCAGTCGTTCGTGGTGCAGGAGACGCCAATGGTGCGCATCACCTGCGACGACGGTTCGCAGGGGACGGGCTACAGCTACACGATCGGCACCGGCGGCTCGTCGGTCATGGCGCTGCTGCAGGACCACCTGGCGCCCCGGCTGGTCGGCCGCGACGCCGACGACATCGAGGCAATCTGGAAAGACCTGTTCTTCCACACCCACGCTACCGCCGTCGGTGCGATCACCGCGCTGGCGTTGGCGACGATCGACACGGCGCTCTGGGATGCACGCTGCCGGCGCTCCGGTCTGCCGCTGCACAAGGCGGCGGGCGGCGCACAGCAGCGGGTGGCGATGTATTCGACCGAGGGCGGCTGGCTGCACCTGTCGCCCGAACAGCTGGTGACGCAGTCGGTCGAGGCGCAGGCGCTCGGATTCAAGGGCGTGAAGATCAAGGTCGGGCGCCCGCACGTCAGCGAGGACATGGCGCGACTGACCGCCGTGCGCGAGGCGGTCGGCGACGCCTTCGAAATCATGATCGACGCCAACCAGTGCTTCACGGTCGGCGAGGCGATCCGCCGCGCGCACCACTACGAAACGCTCGATATTGCGTGGTTCGAGGAACCGCTGCCTGCAGAAGATTTGGGCGGTCACGAGCGGCTTGCGCAGAGCACCAGTTTGCCGATTGCGGTGGGCGAATCGATCTACAGCCTGCAACATTTCCGCGAATATTTGCAGCGCGGCGCCTGCTCAATCATCCAGGCCGACGTCGCGCGTATCGGCGGCATCACGCCCTGGCTCAAGTGTGCGCATCTGGCCGAGAGCTTCAACGTGCCAATCTGTCCGCACTTCCTGATGGAGTTGCACGTCGGCCTCTGCGCCGCCGTGCCGAACGCGCCGTGGGTGGAATACATCCCGCAGCTCGATTCGGTGACGCTGGGCGAAGGTTGCGGCATGGCCAGCGAAGCCGGATTCGCGATTCCGTCAGCACAACCGGGGCTCGGGATTGAGTGGGATTGGCAGGCCGTTGAACGGTTGGCCGTACGCCGGGCGACCGTGGGTGGCAACTAGGGCGTGTTAACACGCCCCAGGCAACAACAGCTTATCGCGCTTAGCGGCATCCGAGCTGGGCTGAACCGCCAAAATGCGCCACTATCGACTTATTGGCGAATGGCCAGTAGAGCCCAATGCCAATGGGCATTCCAGCAAGAAGCTGAATGCGCCAGTGTGCGGTCAGACCGGTGAATTGATGTCGATGAACTGGTAGTTCACGCCGAACTGCTGCACCAGATGTGCTGCCAGCGCCGCCACGCCGTCACGCTCGGTGGCGTGGTGGCCCGCGGCGATCAGGGTGATGTTTGACTCACGCGCCTGATGCACATGCTGTTCGCTGATTTCGCCGGTGATGAAGGCGTCGGCCCCCGCCGCAATGGCATCGCCCAGCAATGACCCGCCGGCGCCGGTGCACCACGCAATCGTCCTGATCGGCCGCTCAGGATGCGAAAACAGCGTCACCCGGCGCCCATAATGGCGGGCGACATAGGCCGCCAGCACCGTGCAGCGCACGTCAGCACTCACTCCGAGCTGGCCAAGCATCACCAGCCCGGCTTCGCCGCAGGTGCCGGTCGGCGAAAGCCCAAGCCGGCGGCCCAGACAGGCGTTGTTGCCAACCTCTGCGTGCACATCCAGCGGCAGGTGATAGGCGTAAAGATTGATCTTGTGCGCCAGCAGCGCCGCGACACGCTCGCGTTGATAGCCGACCAGCGCCGGGCTGTCGCCCTTCCAGAACAGTCCGTGATGGACGATAACCGCGTCAGCCTTGGCCTCGATGGCGGCATCGATCAGCGCCTTGTTGGCGGTGACGCCGACCACAATATTGGCAATGCGCTCGCGGCCGGCCACCTGCAGGCCGTTGGTCGCGACGTCCTTGAAGCGCTGGCATTCCAGAAACGCGTTGAGATGGCGCGTCAGTTGCTCGCGCTGAACAGAACTTTCCGTCGCCGTTGTCACACCCTGAGCCCCGATGTGTTGAATAAAATTCGGCAATTCCACCGAACGCATCTTTCGCCCCTCAATGAATGGCATCGCGATTGGCCCGCTGACACGTTGACTGCCAGCGCCGCCCATTGCGTAGTCCGCTACCCGCCTGGTCTCCCGCGACTTTATTTGCAGCACGTCACGTAGAAACGCTGAACTACCCGCTACGGAATTTCACTTCGCATCACTGGATCCTGCTCACACTGTTTTCGCGAAAATAGTGCGAACAGGGCCCGATCCCTGAACCGCCGGAATACCGCAATGCTCAAACGATTATGGCTCGTTTTCGCACAGGTCTGCACGATCTGTGTCGCAATTTTGTTCACCGTCAGCACGCTGCGGCCAGAATGGCTCGCCCGCGCCGGCGGATCAGCGCCCCCGCTCGCGCCAGCGCTGCCAGCGGCATCGAACGCTGCTGCGCCTGCAGCGGCCCCGTCCGGCGCTGCGGCGGCGCGTGGTGCGGTCACCAGCTATAGTGCTGCGGCTGGCCGCGCGTTGCCCTCGGTGGTGAAGATCGCTACCAGCGCGCAGAAAAAATTCCGCCACCCGCTGCTGGACGACCCCACGTTCCAGCGCTTTTTTGGGCGCGACCAGAACAGCAACGCGCAGCAATTGCTCGGCGAGGGCTCCGGCGTCATCGTGCGGGCCGATGGCTTCATCCTCACCAACAACCACGTGGTCGAGGGCGCACAGCAGATTCAGGTGGAGCTGGCCGACAAGCGGGTGTTGCCAGCGCGACTGATCGGCACCGATCCCGACACCGATCTCGCCGTGATCAAGATCGACGGCAGTGACTTCCCGGCGGTCGCGCTGGGCAACTCCGAGGCACTGCAGGTGGCCGACGTGGTGCTCGCGATCGGCAACCCGTTCGGCGTGTTCGGCAACACGGTCACGATGGGTATCGTCAGCGCGCTGGGCCGCACCCAGATTGCCGACGGCAATCCGTTCGAGAGCTTTATCCAGACCGATGCTGCGATCAACCAGGGCAACTCCGGCGGCGCGCTGGTCAACGCCCAGGGCGAACTGGTGGGCATCAATTCCAGCATCTTCACCCGCACCGGTGATTTTTCGGGCATCGGTTTCGCCATTCCAACCGCGATCGCGCGACCGATCATGGAGCAGTTGATCGCCCACGGCGAAGTGAAGCGGGGCTACATCGGCGCCAATCTCGGTTCGGTGACGCCGGACATCGCGAAGCGGCTGGCGCTGAAAGAATCGAAGGGCGCCTTCGTTGCCGCGGTCATCGATGGGGCGCCGGGCAGCCGGGCTGGTTTGCGGGTGAATGACGTGATCGTCGAGATCAACGGCCGGGCGACTGCGGATCGCGGCGACGCGGTCAACACCATCGCCATGTCGTCACCGGAGCAGACCCTCCCGCTCAAGGTGCTGCGCGACGGTGAAATCATTGACCTCAAGATCACGCTGGGTCGCCGACCGCAGACGCGCCGCTGACGCGCCTTCGGGCGGCGCGCCCTACTCGCTGTCAGCGTCGGCGCGGGTACGCGGCGTAATGAAGCGGCTGACGAGGATGCCTACCTCGTAGAGCACCACCAGTGGCACCGCAAGGAACAACTGCGACAGCACGTCCGGCGGAGTAACCACGGCGGCAATCACGAACGCAGCAACGATGAAATAACCGCGAAACTCGGCGAGCTGCCTGACTGTCACGATGCCGGCGCGCGTCAGCACGGCGAGCACCACCGGTGTCTCGAACGTGATGCCGAAAGCGATGAACATGGTCAGCGCAAAGCTCCAGTACTTGTCGATGTCGGTCGCCATCTGCACGCCCACCGGCGTAAAGCTGACGAAAGTCTTGAAGATCGACGGGAACACGACGAAATAGGCGAACGCCATGCCGGCGAAGAACAGCAGCGTGGACGACACGATGATCGGCAGCGCCATCTTCTTTTCGTGCGCGTAGAGCCCCGGCGCCACGAAGGCCCACATCTGGTAGAGCACGACCGGCAGCGAAATCAGGAAACCCGCCATCAGCGTCACCTTCAAGGGAATGAAGAAGGTGCCGGTGACGTCGGTCGCGATCATCGTGGCGCCATTGGGCAGCGCATGCATCATCGGCGCTGCGACCAGTGAGTACAGCTCTTTCATGCCCGGCCAGGCCATCAGCGCAAAGGTAGCCACCAGCACGGCGACCACCGCTTTCACCAGCCGCTCGCGCAACTCGATCAGGTGCGAGATGAAAGTTTCCTGGGGGGTATCAGTGGACATGAGAGCGGGACTTAGCGGTAGGAGCGGCTACTCATGCCGCGACGTTGTCTCACCAGGGTGGCTGCGGCGGTCCCGCACCGGCACTTCGAACGCACGGATTCAGGCAACTTTCTTGCTGACGTTGTCCGATGGATTCAGTGTGGCGCTCATCTGCTCGGCGGTGATCACCGGAGCGGACGAGTTAGCTGCCGATGCAGGCTGAGCCTGTTCGGCGATGGACTTTTCGAGCGCCTGCACTTCATCCTGCGCGGTCAGCGTGGCGTTGTGCACCGGAGCAATGCTGTTTTCGACAGATGTCGTGGCGGCGGCGTTGGCTTCGGCGAGCGACGTGTTGACGCTGCCCTGAACACTGGCTGCTTCAGCTTCGACGCTACGTCCTGCCTCGTTGACTGCCGACTCGAAACTGCGCGCGGCGTCCTGCGCCTGCTGCTGCAGCTTGCGCAGTTCGTCCATCTGCATCTCGCGGTCGATGTCCTGCTTGACCTGATTGGCGTAGCTACGCGCTCGACCGAGCAGGTGCCCGAGCGTGCGCGCCACGCGCGGGAGCTTCTCCGGCCCGAGCACGATCAGCGCGACTACCGCGATGATCATCATCTTGCCGAAGGACAGTTCAAACATCTTGTCGCTCCGCGACAGGACGACGCGGGCCGGGCCCGCTATGACGGCGCCCGCCATACGGCGGGCTATGACGACGCGCCTGCGGCGCTAGGACGAAAAAAGATAAGTCATTCGTCATTGGTCATTCGTCCTGCGCCAATCGGCGCTAGACCTTGTCGCGCTTGACTTCGCCTTCGAGCACCTGCGGGGCGGCCTGGGCACTGCTTTCGACGTTGCCCTTGGCGGCCTCTTCGCCGCCCTTCATGCCTTGCTTGAAATCACTCACGGCACCACCGAGGTCCTTGCCGACATTGCGCAGTTTCTTGGTGCCGAAAATCAGCACGACGACCAGCAGCACGATCAACCAGTGCCAAATCGAGAACGAACCCATCAGCCAACTCCTCAAAGTCCGCGCAGCGCTGCAAACAGCAGCCACGCTATCAACAAACCAGCGCCACCTTCAACCAGTGGCATCCATTTAATCGTTGCAGCCTGCTGGCTACCAAACAAAAACAGCACGACCAGCAGCACCAGCGTCCAGTGCCAGGGCGAGAACGTTGCCATCGCCGCCGTCAATCATTCATCCATCGCCATCATGCGCCCGAGCGGCCCGGGGCCGCCCAGCACGTGCATGTGCAGGTGAAACACATCCTGCCGCCCGACCCGGCCATCGTTGATGATGGTACGGAAACCGTCGACCGAGCCCTGCTCGCGTGCCACCTGCGGCGCAACAAGCATCATTTTACCGAGCACCGAGTGGTCTGCGGCCTGCGCCTCCGACAACCGCGCAATGTGCTTCTTCGGCACCAGCAGCACATGCACCGGCGCGGAGGGGTGAATGTCCTTGAAGCCAAGCACCTCGTCGTCTTCATAGACCTTGCTGGACGGGATTTCGCCGCGAACAATCTTGCAGAAGATGCAGTCTTTATCGGTGCTCATGGTGATTTACGGATTAGTTGCCGATACGGTTTCGCAGGCCGCGTCGCTCAAGGGAAACGCTGAACAAGTCCCCGCGAAGCTGCGCGCGGCGGATCGGGATGGATGGCCAGGCGCAAAACGCAGTCGTAGCGGGGCTACGACGAGGCTTTGCAACGATGCCAGCCGCCCGAGTCCGTCGATGCGCGGCTCGTGAGGGACTTGTTCAGCGTTTCCCAAGGTCATTTGGGCCGCGAGGCCTTCTCTTCAATCCCGGACAAACCCTCGCGCCGCGCCAGTTCGGCCAGCACGTCAGCGCCACCGACATCGTAGCGCGACATGGCGACCAGCATATGAAACCACACGTCAGCCGCCTCGCCGACCACACGCTCACGGTCCTCGGCGCTGGCTTCCAGTTCTGCGTCCTTGCAGGCCATGATGAATTCGGCCGCCTCTTCGCCGACCTTCTTGAGCGCGGCATCCGGCGCCTTCGCCATCAGTTTGGCGACGTAGGATTTGGCCGGGTCGGCGCCGGCGCGTGAGGCGATGGTCTGCGCCAGGCGGGCAAACAGGTCGGCGCTGCTTGCGCTGGACGCTACCGGATCAGCGCTCACCGTAGATCTCCGCTTCGGACTTCACCGGTTCAAACTGGTTCACCCAGCCGCCGTTTTCGAGCTTGCGAAAAAAGCAGTTGCGGCGCCCGGTGTGGCAGGCGATGCCGCCCAGCTGATCCACTTTCATCAACACCACGTCGCCATCGCAGTCGATCCGAATCTCGCGCAGGATCTGCAAATGCCCGGAGCTTTCGCCCTTCATCCACGCCGACCGGCGCGACCGCGAGTAGTAACAGGCACGGCCCGTCGAAAGCGTACGCAATAACGCATCGCGGTCCATCCAGGCCACCATCAGGATTTCGTTGGTCACGGCGTCCTGGGCGATGGCCGGGATCAGGCCCTGCGCGTCAAAGCGCACCTCGGCCAGTGCCGTCGCCGAAATCGGGGCATCGAGCACGGCAGGACCGGAAACAGGGGAATCAGACATCAGAGCAGTCTATCAGCAGCAGCAACAGCTTTTCCCGGAAACGCCCATTCCAAAAGGGCTCAGAACCATAAAACAGCATTTATCGACTTTTACGATATTCACCGCTTGCGCCCTTGTTCAGCGGGCATTTCGCACGGAAGCCAATGACCGCCAAAGCCCCGTTCGCAGTCCCGGATGCCGCTTCATGAGTGGTCACCGCCAGGCTCCCACGGTCAAGGTGAGAAATCGGGCTGGTTCTTCGGGTGTGCGCTGATGAACGCTGGCAACGTGTTGCACAGCGCGTCAATCGCGGCAACGCGCGGATATTTCGACACATCGACGTTGAAGCGTCGTGCCGAAAACACCTGCGGCACCAGCACGCAGTCGGCCAGCGTCGGCATGTCGTCGAAGCAGAAATGCCCGCTCATGCCCGATTGCTCCAGCGTCTTTTCAAAGGCACCGAGCCCGATCGTGATCCAGTGCGCAATCCAGGCGTTCTTCTGCTCATTGGTCGCACCCAGCTCACCGCTCAGGTAGTTGAGCACGCGCACGTTGTTGAGCGGATGCACGTCGCAAGCCAACGCCAGCGCCAGCGCTCGCACATGCGCACGATCCACAGCGTCTTTCGGCAACAGCGAGGTGTCGCCCAGCCCGGCGTCGTCGAGATATTCCATGATCGCGAGCGATTGCGTCAGCACCGCGCCATCGTCAGCCACCAGCGTCGGCACCAGGCCGGCCGGATTGAGCTTCAGGTAATCCGGCGCCCGGTGCTGCGCCTTCAGCAGATGTACGCCCACGTGCTGCCAGGTCAGCCCTTTGAGGTTCAAAGCGATACGAACCCGGTATGCCGCCGATGACCGGTAATAGTTGTAGAGCTTCATGGTGGTACCAGGGAGGTAGGTTGTTGACCGCGCCGCTTGCCGTCCGCGTCCGGGCTCAGTTCGCGAATGCCGCAATACCGGTCTGCGCACGCCCGAGGATGAGGGCATGGATGTCGTGCGTGCCCTCGTAGGTGTTGACCACCTCAAGGTTGACCAGGTGGCGGGCAACGCCGTATTCGTCGCTGATGCCGTTGCCGCCCATCATGTCGCGGGCGAGGCGAGCGATATCGAGCGACTTGCCGCAACTATTGCGCTTCATGATGCTGGTGATTTCAACGGCGGCGCTGCCCTCGTCCTTCATCCGGCCCAAACGCAGGCAGCCCTGTAAACCAAGCGTGATCTCGGTCTGCATGTCGGCGAGTTTCTTCTGGATCAACTGGTTCGCCGCGAGCGGACGGCCGAACTGCTTGCGATCAAGCACGTACAGGCGCGCGCGGTGCCAGCAATCTTCGGCGGCGCCCAGCGCACCCCAGGCGATGCCGTAGCGAGCCGAATTCAGGCAGGTGAACGGGCCCTTCAGCCCCTCAACGCCGGGCATCTCGTTCTCGGCCGGGACGAAGACCTCATCCATCACGATTTCACCAGTCGTTGATGCACGCAGACCAACCTTGCCCTTGATCGCCGGTGCGGACAGGCCCTTCATGCCCTTTTCGAGAATGAAGCCGCGAATGCGACCTTCGTCGTTCTTGGCCCATACGACGAAAACATCAGCGAACGGCGAATTGGAGATCCACATCTTGGCGCCCGACAGCGAGAAGCCGCCCGGCACGCTGCGCGCGCGGGTGATCATGCTGCCCGGGTCGGAGCCATGATTCGGCTCGGTCAGACCGAAGCAGCCGATCCATTCGCCGGTAGCGAGCTTCGGCAGGTATTTCTGCTTCTGCGCCTCGGAACCGAACTCGTTGATCGGCACCATCACCAGCGAACTCTGCACGCTCATCATCGAGCGATAGCCGGAGTCGACGCGCTCAATCTCGCGCGCGATCAGGCCGTAGCAGACGTAGTTGAGGCCCGCGCCACCGTACTGCTCGGGAATCGTCGGGCCGAGAAGACCCAGCTCGCCCATCTCGCGAAAGATCGCCGGATCAGTATGTTCGCTGCGGAATGCCTCGGTCACACGAGGCAGCAGCTTGTCCTGCGCATAGGCGGCCGCCGCGTCGCGCACCATGCGCTCGTCGTCGGTCAGTTGCTGGTCGAGCAGGAGCGGATCGCTCCAGTTGAAGGTGGCTTTGCTGTTGGCCATGGAAAATCCCCGGATTCGCTTGCGATGAATACTGTTGAAACCGATTCTAGGTGCTGCGCGGTCGCCTTCAGGCCCTCGCCGTCATGCGCTCAACGTAGCGGGCAATGGTGTCGATCTCGACGTTCACCCGGCCACCCTGCTTCAGTTCGCTGAAATTGGTGACCTGAAAGGTGTGCGGAATCACGTTGATCTGGAAGCGCGTGCCAGTGGCGACGTCATCGACGGCGTTAACCGTCAGGCTCACCCCGTTGACCGTGACGGAGCCCTTCTGCGCGATGAACTTGCCGAGATGCGCCGGCACTTCCACTTCCAGCAACCAGCTTTCCGCGAGGTTCTGCCATTTCGTCACCAAGCCCGTCGCGTCAACATGGCCAGTGACGAGATGGCCGCCAAGTTTGTCGGCAAGGGTCAGCGATTTTTCAAGGTTGACCAGCGCACCCACCCCGAGCCCGGTAACCACGCTGAGGGTGTGCGCCGTAACATCGGAGCGCAACACGCCCGTGCCTTTCTCGACGATGGTCAGACAGCAGCCCGAATGCATGATCGAGTCGCCGATCGCGATATCGTCGAGCGGCCAGTCACCGCACGCGACGGTGATGCGCTGGCCGTCGCCAATGGGTTGGTGTGCAGTCACGCGGCCGAGGCCAGTCACGATTCCTGTAAACATTTTTTTGCCTTGCTACTTGCTGCGCAACAGTACGCGCACATCGTCGCCCACGCGGCTGACATCATGAAGGTCAAACTGGATGGCGTCGCCGAGCTTGTCCGGCGCCGCCAGCGAGAACATCTCGCGAGCGTCACGACCGAGCAGTTTCGGCGCCAGATAGACCAGCAGTTCATCAACCAGTCCCGCCGCGATCAGTGGTCCCATCAGGCGTGCGCCCGCCTCGACGTGCAGCTCGTTGATGCCGCGGGTACCGAGATCCTGCATGGTCGCCGCAAGGTCGATCTTGCCTGGATTCGCCGGATCGGGCAGCCGCACCACTTCCACGTTGGCCGGCAAACCGACGGCAACGTGGTCCGAACAGTAGACCAGCGCGCCGCCCTGCAGCACTTTGGCCAGCGGGCTCAGCTCACCCATGTGATCGAACACCACCCGCAACGGCTGCCGCAACGGCAGCGGCGTGCTGACGCCGCGCACGGTCATCTGCGGGTTGTCCTGCTTGACCGTACCGCTTCCCGTAAGCACGGCGCAGGCGCGCGCGCGCCAGCGATGGCCGTCGCGGCGTGCTTCGTCGCCAGTGATCCATTTCGATTCACCGTTGGCGAGCCCGGTACGGCCATCAATACTCGCCGCCACCTTGCAGCGCACCCAGGGCAGGCCGGTCGCCATGCGCTTGATGAAGCCGATGTTGAGCTCGGTGGCATCCTGCTGCAGCAGTCCCACCCGCACGTCGATGCCCGCTTCGCGCAGGCGCTCGAAGCCAGTACCGCTGACCCGCGGGTTCGGGTCTTCCATCGCCGCCACCACGCGACCGACGCCTGCGCCAATCAGCGCCTCGGTGCAGGGCGGTGTCTTGCCGAAATGATTGCAGGGCTCGAGCGTGATGTAGGCAGTGGCGCCGCTCAGATCCTGCCCCTTCGCCCGCGCGTTGCGGATGGCATGCGCCTCGGCGTGCGGTTCGCCGGGACGTTGGGTGAAGCCTTCCGCGATCACCTGACGGTCCCGCACCAGTACGCAGCCGACGCGCGGGTTCGGCGTGGCGTGATTCATTGCCATTGCCGCCAGATCAAGCGCGCGCCGCATGAAAGTTTCGTCGGTCGCGCTAAACATGCTTCGCTTTCTTCGCCGCGGGCTTCTTGGCCGCCGGGCGCTCGACCTCGTGCAACGCGGAGCGGAAGTCCTCGACATCCTGAAACGATTTGTAGACCGATGCGAAACGGATGTAGGCCACCTTGTCGAGCTTGTAAAGCTCGGCCATCACCATTTCGCCGATGCTGCGCGATGGAATTTCCCGTTCGCCGAGGCTGTGGATGTTGGCAGTGATCCGCGCAATCGCCTGATCGACAAATTCAGTGGGCACAAAGCGCTTGTGCAGCGCGCGGTTGAAGCCGGTGCGAATTTTTTCGACGTTGAAATCGAGCCGTGTGCCATTGCTCTTGACTACCTGCGGCATGCGCATTTCAACCGTCTCAAACGTGGTGAAACGCTTGTCGCAGGCCAGGCATTTGCGACGACGACGGATGGCGTCACCCGTCTCGGAGACACGTGAGTCGATCACCTGCGTATCAAGGGAGCCGCAAAATGGACATTTCATGCGGATGCGTTCGTAGTGGAGCTTGGAAAGAGCCAGCGACGGCGGTATTCGCAGTGTATCGGGTCAATCTGCGGCGCGCGGGATTAGTCTACCGACCTGTTTCGTCGTCAATCTCACACGGTCCCGCTAATGACAATGCGATTCAGTTCGCTCAGCACGTAGTTGACGCTCTGCTCACGCACCGCATTGCGGTCACCCGCGAAGTGGCGGGTCGTCGCCCGTACCGAAATTGCTTCCTGCCGCGTCTGCGGATCGTCGGTCGGCCTCAGTGCAAAAGCAAAGCACACCATCCCCACAGGTTTGGCAGGGCTACCGCCGATTGGCCCGGCGACACCAGTGACCGAATAAGCCAGGTTGGGGGCATTGCTTTGGTCGGCGCACCGCAAGGCGCCGCAAGCCATTTCACGCGCCGTCTGCTCGCTCACCGCACCGAAGGCATCGAGCGTTGACGCATTGACACCAAGCAGATCCATCTTGGCCTCGTTGCTGTAAGTCACCAAAGCACGGTCCACCCAGGCCGACGAACCGCTGACGCTGGTGAGCACCGCAGAGATCAGGCCACCCGTGCAACTCTCGGCACCGGCGATCACCCGCCGCTGCGCCACGCAGTTTTCGCCGAGATGTGCCGCCAGCTTGATCCACTCATCGAACAACGCGTGCATCGCTGTGCCCTCAAACGAAACGAATCCACAGCGCCATGACAAACATCGTCAGCGCCGCTGCGACCAGATCGTCCAGCATCACCCCGACCGCGCCCTTGACGTTGCGATCAGCCCAGCCGACCGGCCCGGGTTTGCGGATATCGAAAAAGCGGAACAGCAGAAACGCCGAGGCCTGCTTCCACATGGCGCCGGGCAACATTGCAGTAATCAGCGCCATAGCGATCACCTCGTCCCAGACGATGGCGCCATGGTCACTTTCGCCCAATGCGCGCCCGGTAACACCGGCCGCCCAGGTGCCGATAAGCAGGGCGCCGAACAGGGCTGCAAAAAAGAGCGTGTCGCCCAACAGGGGTTGCAGCCAGCGCGCTGCGAACAGGCCCAGCAGCGTGCCAAACGTCCCGGGTGCGAACGGCGCGAGACCGGCACCAAAGCCCAACGAAATCACGTGTGCCGGATGCGACAGCATGAAACGCAGCGAAGGTTCACGACTTTGCGTTGCCACATCACTCATGCGAAATGATCCCAGCCCTTGCTTTCGATGTTCATCAGGCGCGATTGTGCGTCAAGCACGCGCACTGCAGGTCTGTTGGCGGAGGTTGTCACGCGGCCGATACACGCTCCGGCCAAGTCCTGCGCCGCCAGCAGTCGCACCACATCGTCGTGACGGGACGATGGCGCGGTAAACAGCAGCTCGTAGGTGTCACCCGTCGCCAGCAGGCAATGCTGTGCCAGGCGCGCGCGCAAGATGCGATTGCGCTCGTTGCCGGTAGCAACCGTATTCATCACCGGCGCTGCCTGCCCGACATCGCTGCGGTCAACATCGGTGATGCCGGTGGGAATCGCCACGATGTCGATGTCAATGTCGACGCCGGATGCCGACGCCAGATGTTGCGCCTCACTGAGCAGACCGTCGGAAATGTCAATGCAACTGCTTGCCACGTCCCTAAGCGCGAGGCCGAGGGCCACCCGCGCAGTCGGGCACTCGTACTTGTCGATCTGCGCGGGACTCGCGGTGATGACCAGCTCCCCCGCACCATCACCATCCTGCAGCAGCGCTGTCAGCGCCCAGCCCGCGTCCCCCACCGGTCCACTGACCCAAAGTTCATCGCCGGGGCAAGCGCCGGTACGGGTCAACACCTGACCGGGTGGCACATCACCCAGCGCTGTCAGCGCGATCGCCATCGGGCCGCGGGTGGTATTGCCGCCGACCAGTTCGACCTCGAACTCGTCGAGTGCGGCCCACAGGCCAGCCGCGAACGCTGCGACCCAGCTTTCGTCAATCTCGGGCAGGGTCAGCGACAGCAGGGCGTAGCGAGGTGCAGCACCCATCGCTGCGAGATCGCTCAGATTGACATGCACCGCCCGACGCCCGAGTCGCTCAGGCGTGATCGAGGGCAGAAAGTGACGCCCGGCCACCAGTGTGTCGGTGGTGATGGCGAACACGTTGCCGGGTGCCGGCGCCACCAGTGCGCAATCGTCGCCATTGCCCAACACGGAGGTGCGGCTGCGACGTTTGAAGAAGCGTTCGATCAGCTCAAACTCGGTCATCGCGAACGCCGCAGGTGGAAGTGGCGGCGGAATTCAGCGCCGGCCGCGCGTCGGTGCCGCTGCAACCTCGTCGGCGCGCAGCAGTGGCGCCAGCTTGTCGAGCACCCCATTGACCCATTTGTGGCCGTCGGTGCCGCCAAAGGTCTTGGCCAATTCCACGGATTCATTGATTGCCACACGATACGGAATGTCGAGCCGCTGCCGAAGCTCCCAGGCGCCAATCAGGATGATGCTGCGCTCGATCGGGCTGACCTGTTCGAATGGACGATCCACATGCGGCTGCACAGCGGCGATCAACGCATCGGTATCGGTCGTCACCCCGGTCCACAGCTCGCGAAAGAAATCCTTGTCGGCCCGTTTGAAATCGGGCTCTCCCTCAGTGCGCAGGCGCACAGCGGCCACCTCGTGCCCCGCGACAAACAGTTCATACAGAGCCTGCACCGCGAACTCGCGTGCCCAGCGCCGCGCCGACTTTGGTTTTGTCGCTTTGGCGGGGGCCGCCTCGTTATCGGTCTTTGCCGCAGTAACGGCTTGCTTCTCGCTCATCATCAACTCCGGCGCTCAGTTCTCGCCAAAGTTCGAGTGCGTCCATTCCTGCAGCAGCGCCATTTCGACCGCCGCCTGTGCCGCCTCGTAGCCCTTCTGCTCGGCACGGCTCTCGGCCTGCTCGTCGGTATAGGTGGTCAGCACCCCATTGCCGATGGCCACATCGAGGTCAAGGCCAACGCGGGTGATGCCCGCCGCAGATTCATTGCAAACGACTTCGAAGTGATAGGTGTCACCCTTGATCACGCAACCGAGCGCAACCAGCGCGTCGAACTGCTCGGTTGCCGCAAACGCCTGCAGCGCCAGCGGAATTTCCAGCGCACCCGGCACCGTCACTTCGGCGACATCGTTGGCATCAACGCCCATTTCGGCCAGCGCCTTGCGGGCGCCGGCGAGCAGCTTTTCGCACACGGGTGCATTGAAGCGCGCGGTGACAACGCCGATTCGCAGTCCAGCGCCGCGGAGTTTCATGAGAGGTTGGAGTGCCATGGTTGTTTTGCTAACGAGTTGGGGTGCTGGCAATGTGCTGCCAGCGAATCAAATTGATGTTCCGGTCACGGCGACCGTTCGAATATGGGTGGTTACGATTCTTCGTACGCGACGACTTCAAGATCGAAGCCGGTCATCGATGGCATGCGGCGCGGCTTGGCCAATAGCCGCATCTTGCCCACACTGAGCGCACGCAGGATCTGCGCGCCGATGCCATAGGTGCGCAGGTCCACCTTGTGGGCATTGAGTGGCTTCGCGTTGAGCACCCGGTCACGCAAATCGGCCGCCGACTCGCTCCGGTGCAGCAGCACCAGCACGCCCGCCTCTGCCTGCTGCAGTCGGGCCAGCGCTTTCGGAATGCTCCATGAGTGGACGGCGGCGCTGGCGTCGAGCGTATCGATCACGGACAGCGGCTCATGCACGCGGACGACGGTCTCCTGCTCGCGGCTGGGCGTGCCCTTGACAATGGCCAGATGGGTGGCATCGGCGAGCTTTTCGCGGAAAACCTTCAGCGTGAATTCGCCCTGCGCCGTCTGCAACGGCCGCTCGCCAACGCACTCGACCAGATTTTCCTGCGCGGCGCGATACTGGATCAGGTCGGTGATGGCACCAATCTTGAGGCCGTGCTCCCTGGCGAATAGCAGCAAATCGGGCAGACGTGCCATGGTGCCGTCGTCCTTCATGACTTCGCAGATGACAGCCGCTGGTGTCAGGCCCGCCATGCGCGTCAGATCGCACCCCGCCTCGGTGTGCCCTGCCCGCATCAACACGCCGCCCGGCTGCGCCATGACCGGGAAAATGTGGCCAGGCTGCACGATGTCGGCAGGCTTGGCATTGAAGGCAACCGCAGCCTGCACGGTACGCGCCCGGTCAGCGGCGGAAATGCCGCTGGAGACGCCTTCGGCCGCCTCGATTGACATGGTGAAGTTAGTGCCGAACCCGGATCGGTTGCTGGCTGTCATCAGCGGCAAATTCAACTGCTGGCAACGTTCGGGCGTCAGCGTCAGACAGATCAGGCCGCGCGCGTACTTGGCCATGAAGTTGATCGCCTCGGGGGTGACGAACTCTGCTGCCAGCACCAGATCGCCTTCGTTTTCGCGATCTTCTTCGTCCACCAGAATCACCATTCGGCCAGCCTTGAGCTCGGCGATGATTTCAGGCACAGGCGCCAGCACCGATGGCGCGGGTGACGCAGCGCCGCGTACGGCGGCGAGTGAAGGTTTGGCAGTGGTCATGGCAAAGAGCGATCTCGGGTAGAGAAGGCTCTATTCTATTGGCTAGGCCTTGTCCGCACGATTTTCGCGAGACGCGCTGCTACGCGACCACGATGGCAGTCAGGGCAAAATCCTCTTTTCACCAATCCTTGCACGTCGCAGGCTCGCGCGCCACTCATGTCTGACCTCCTCATCTCGGAACACCTGGGCTTTCGCACCCTGCACTTTGGCTCCGAGTGGGTACAGGGCAGGATGCGCATCTCCCGCCCGGACGAACTGGCGCTGGGTTACGCGCAGGACATGTGTGCTGCACTGCTGTTTGTGCCGCCGCCGAAGCAGGTTTATGTGGCCGGTCTCGGCGTAGGTTCCTTGCCGCGCTGGGCGCTTGCCAACTGGAGCGACAGCCTGAAGCGACTCGACATCGTGGAGTTGCGTGACGACGTGATTTCGCTGACGCACTCTGCCTTTCCGCTGCCGCAGGACGATAGCCGTGTGCGTATCACGCAGGGAGATGCAGCCAAAGTCATCACCGAGCGGCCAGCATCAAGCTTCGACTGGATCTGGGTTGATTGCTACGACGGTCGCGGGCGCGTGGGCGCACTCGAATCGGCGGAGTTCTACGCCGAGGCACATCGTGTGTTGCGCAAGAACGGCGTATTCGTGGCCAACATGTGGAGCAGCGTGTCACGCTACCGTGGCGGACTGCGTCGGCTACGAGCGGTATTTGGCGTGGACAACATTGTTCTGTTGCCAGCTATCGCCACCGAAAACGTCACCGTCATCGCCAGCAAATCGCCACTACCGGCGCTGGATGCGCGTGCCTTACAGGCTCGTGCGCGCGCGCTTCGGGCCGACTACAAATTACCCTTTGAACGCTGGCTGAAGGCGCTGGCACCGGTCGCGACGGCGCTGTAACTCCGCGCCCTTGCACGCAGCAATGGCTCGGTCTTGTCTCCGCAAATTGCGCCGCGACAGGCCGGCACGACAGGCAGAAAAAAGCCCGCGGGCGTGTGAACGCGGCGCGGGCTGAAGGGTTCCCTCCTCCTCGAGGAAATCAGGGGCGATTATAGGGTCATTTATAAGAGTTACAAGCCCTTTCTGGTGCTTTTGTCACTTTTTTGGTGCCATAACCCGTATCAGCCGATAGCCATGCGATAAAACGCAAGCGGACACGCAGATGACTACGACGCGCTTCAGGTCTGCGAAACCCGAAGCTGCTGCGCCGAAGATGCCAGTCGTCCCGCTTTGGCCGTTTTGTCTAATCGACTGTTTAGTCGTTCTGACCCAACGACTCGCTAGTCGTTTTGTCCCACCGCCAGCTTGAGGGCCGGCTTCTTGTCGTCGAAGAACTGTTCGTCTTCCGTCGAACCATGCAGCGCCGTGGTCGAGCTTTGGCCGCCCTGGATCACTTGTGTCACAGCATCGAAGTAACCGGTGCCCACTTCGCGCTGATGCTTGACGGCGGTGAAGCCCTTTTCAGCCGCGGCGAACTCAGCCTCCTGCAGCTCGACGAACGCACTCATGTTGTTGCGCGCGTAGCCGTGGGCCAGGTTGAACATCGAGTAGTTCAGGCTGTGGAAGCCGGCGAGCGTGATGAACTGGTACTTGTAGCCCATCGCACCGAGTTCGCGCTGGAACTTGGCAATCGTCGATTCGTCGAGGTTCTTCTTCCAGTTGAAGCTCGGCGAGCAGTTGTACGACAGCATCTTGCCCGGGAACTTCTTGTGAATGCCTTCGGCGAACTTGCGGGCAAACTCGAGATCCGGTTTGCCGGTTTCGCACCAGATCAGGTCAGCGTACGGTGCATAAGCGAGGCCGCGCGACAGCGCCTGCTCGAAGCCCGGCTTCGTCTTGTAGAAGCCTTCCATGGTGCGCTCGCCGGTGCAGTGCGGGCGATCATTTTCATCGACATCGCTGGTCAGCAGGTCAGCGGCTTCGGCATCGGTGCGCGCCAGCAGCACAGTCGGCACGCCCATCACGTCCGCCGCAAAGCGGGCGGCGGTGAGCTTTTCAACCGCTTCACGCGTCGGCACCAGCACTTTGCCGCCCATGTGGCCGCATTTCTTAACGCTGGCGAGCTGATCTTCGAAGTGCACGCCCGACGCGCCGGCATCGATCATCGCCTTCATCAGTTCATAGGCGTTCAACACGCCGCCAAAACCGGCTTCGGCATCGGCCACGATTGGCGCCATGTAGTCGACGTCGTCCTTGCCTTCCATCCACTGGATCTGGTCGGCACGCATCAGCGTGTTGTTGATGCGGCGGACGACTGACGGCACCGAGTTGGCCGGATACAGCGATTGGTCCGGATACATCTCGCCAGCGAGGTTGGCGTCGCCCGCGACTTGCCAGCCAGAGAGGTAGATCGCCTTGAGGCCTGCCTTCACTTGCTGCATGGCCTGATTGCCAGTCAGCGCGCCGAGCGAGTTGATGAACGGCTCGGTGTTGATCAGGTTCCAGAGTTTTTCCGAACCCTTCTTCGCGAGCGTGTGCTCAACGGCAGCGGTACCACGCAGGCGAACGACGTCAGCCGCGCTGTAGTTGCGCTTGATGCCTTTCCAGCGCGGATTGGTTGCCCAGTCTTTTTCGAGGGCGGCGACGGCTTCGGCCATCTTGGCTTGAACGGATGCGGATTGACTCATGGTGGGTTGCCTTTCAGACTAAAACTCGATCCTCTTTATCTGGCTCCGCCTGTTTCCACTCAGCGGAAAGCCAACGAATATCTTGTTATTGCTTCGCAGCATATCCGAATCGATCGCACAGCGCATCAATAAATTACAAAAAAACGTTCAAAAACAATGGTTTGCAATTTGTTTTCACGGAATGAAAGATTCCATATCGTGAAATTGCGTTTTGCACGCCGCAGCGCACAAATTGAAAAACACTTCCGCAAGGTGGCGAACGTGGAAAAAAGCCCGCAAATTCAAACAGGTTGCGCAGACAGTTGAGGTGCGCTGTCGCCACCCGCGCAGGCGCAGACGTCACCGCAGCGGCAACGCGATTGCGATGCAGCGCAGCGCACGCTGCCTGTGGCTCCACAGCGGCGGGGCGTCCCCGCAAGAAAATCATGTAGCAAATGCGCAACAAAAAAGCCCGGGCACAAAGTGCGCGGGCTTGGCAGGGACAGTTGTTGCGCTCAGGCGAGCATGTCAGCCCAAATGTTGCGCGCCCAGCTGTTGGCGAAGATGCCTTCAGTGCGATTGGCATCGGCCGACAAGCCACCGGAGCCAGCCACCGTCACCATCGTCTTCTGCGCGGCATCGTAGCGATGCACCGAGGCGACGTGCACAACATTCTTGTCGTCGATGAAGCTGTAGCAGGTGTTGGCCACCATTGGCGTGGCGTTGACCACGTCGCCGGTCAAAAGCGCGATCACCGCCGCCGCGCACACCTTGGCATGCTGGTTCGCCATATGCCCCGACTTCGGCATGGCCGGCGCGATCTGCAACGCATCGCCGAGGATGTGCACATTCTTCACCGCCGTGGACTCATAGGTCAGCCAGTCAATCTGGCACCAGCGCTTGTTCGAGTTGTTGAGACCGTTCTGCGTGGCGATATTGCCAGCGCGCATCGGCGGCAGCACGTTCAGCACGTCGGCCTTGACGTCGTCACCAAAGCTCATCTTGAGCGTATTGGTCTTCGCGTCAACGTCCTGGATTTCCTGGTTGTTGCGGTACTCGACCAGCCCCTTGAACTGACCGTTCCATGCCTTCATGAACAGGCCCTTCTTCGACACCACGTCTTCGTTGGCGTCGAGGATCAACACCTTGGACTTTGGCTTTGCCTGCTGGAAGTACCACGCCACCTGGCAGGCGCGTTCGTACGGCCCTGGCGGGCAACGGTAGGGCGCCTTCGGAATCTGGATCGCATAGACGCCGCCATCCTTCATGTCGACCAGCTGCTTGCGCAGGGCAATGGTCTCCGGGCCGGCCTTCCACGCCGCGAGCACCTTGCTGCGCGCTTCCACCGAGGCGAGGCCGGGTAGTGATTCGAGCATGAAGTCGATGCCGGGCGACAGGATCAGGCGGTCATAGGGCAGCGTGGTGCCATCGGCCAGCGTCAGCGTCTTCTTGTCGGCATCAAAACCGACCGCCTCGCCCTTGACGCGGCGGATGCCGTATTTGTTGAGGCCGTCGTACGACACTGAAATGTCGCCGATCTGCTTCGAGCCGCCAATCACCAGGTTGGACAGCGGGCAGGACACGAAGGCCTCTCCGCGCTCGACCAGGGTGACGTCAATCTTGCCCTCGCTCCACATGGCGATGTACTTGGCGGCCGTCGCGCCGCCATAGCCGCCTCCGACGACAACGACTTTGGGTCTGGCGGTACCGCCCACGCTGGCGCAACCAGTGATGGCAGACGTACCCAGCAGCGACAGGACACCGGCGGATTTGACGAAGTCGCGACGATTGAATGTGTTCATGTGCGCCCCCGGTTATTTCGGTTGTTTCGAGTAGTAATCGGCGATCAATGCGATCTGCTCATCGGTGTACCCCTTCGAGAGCTGATGCATGATGGTGGCCTGCTGTTTGCCGTCCTTGTAGTCCTTCATCTTGCTGACGAGGACGGCGGCGCTCTGGCCTGCCAGCGACGGCACCTCAGCCACGCTGCGGCCATTGGTGCCATGGCAGTTGGCGCATTGCGCCGCAAGATTGCGCGCCAGGTGCTGGCTCACGGGTGCCTGCGCGGATTGCGCCTGCACCGCCAGTACGGTCAGCGCGGACGCCGCGAGCGCGGTCACGCGTATCGTTTTTTTCATGGGGACTCCTCCTCCGAGTGTTGCCGGTTCATGGGGAACTGCAGGGAATCACTGAACAGTTTCTCGATCGATTCTAGGTCTCGAATCACGCCGCTTGATAGAAAAAATTACCCTATGCATATGCGCATGGCAGCGATCTGTCGTTCAAGCAGCTTTTCGAATTAAGTCCCATCTGATAAGGGCTAACCGTCGAAAAATCGGAAAGTCGACAATCGGCATTATTGGCTTTCAGGCCTTAAGCCGACGCCACTTCAGCAAAAAGTTGCCATCAACCGGCACTCGAAAATCACGCTCGAATGGGGTGGGTGGCGCCGGCAACCGACGCCGCATCCATCAATCCGCTGTTTCGGTCACCGCATAGCGCCGAGCCAGCTCGGCCGCGAGGCCGGTGTAACGCGCCGGGGTCAGCTCGCGCAGGGCGGCACGCGCTGCGGCTGGAATATCAAGGCCGTCAATGAAGGCCGTCATCGCTGCCGGCGTAATGCGCTGGCCGCGGGTCAGCGCCTTCAATTGCTCGTAAGCGCCCGACACACCGTAGCGGCGCATCACTGTTTGCACCGGTTCGGCCAGCACCTCCCAGTTGGCATTGAGATCAGCAAGCATGGCGTCAGCGTTGACTTCAAGCTTGCCGATACCCTGCCGCGCCGAGCTGATACCGAGCAGGCTGTAGCCCACCGCCACGCCCATGTTGCGCAGCACGGTGGAATCGGTCAGGTCGCGCTGCCAGCGCGAGATAGGCAGCTTCTCGGCCAGATGCCGCAACAGGGCATTGCCAATGCCGAAGTTGCCCTCTGCGTTTTCAAAATCAATCGGATTGACCTTGTGCGGCATGGTACTGGAGCCGACTTCGCCCTCCTTCAGCCGTTGCTTGAAGAAGCCCAACGAGATGTAGCCCCAGGTATCGCGACAGAAGTCGATCAGGATAGTGTTGACGCGGGCGATGGCATCGAACAGTTCGGCCATGTAGTCATGCGGCTCAATCTGTGCGCTCATCGGCTGCCACGTCAGGCCAAGCGCTTCCACGGTGGCTTGCGACAGCGCCGGCCAGTCAACCTCGGGATAGGCTGACAGATGTGCGTTGTAATTGCCCACCGCACCATTCATCTTGGCACGCAGCGGCACGGCGGCAATCTGTCGGCGCGCATGCTGCAGACGATCGACAAACAGCGCGATCTCCTTGCCCATGGTCGTCGGCGTCGCCGCCTGCCCATGGGTGCGAGAGAGCATCGGCAGTTCGGCAGTAGCTATCGCCACCCGCGCCAGTGCCGCGATCACATCATCAAGCTGCGGCAGCAGCACGCCGTGCACACCGCGCTTCAGCATCAGCGCATGCGAGACGTTGTTGATGTCTTCCGAGGTGCAGGCAAAGTGCACGAATTCCGCGTGCGGCGCGAGCTCAGGCAGCGCCTTGAATTTGTCCTTGATCCAGTACTCGACGGCCTTTACGTCGTGATTGGTGGTCGCCTCGATGGCTTTCACCGCCGACGCATCGTCCACGGAAAAATTGGCCACCAGCGCATCGAGAAACGCCAGCGCTTCGTCACTCAGCGGCGGCAATTCCGAAATGTCCGGTTCCGCCGCAAGCGAGCGCAGCCACGCGAACTCGACCCGTACACGCTCACGGGTGAGAGCGAATTCACTGAAAGCATCGCCGAGAACAGCAACCTTGCGCTGGTAACGCCCGTCCAGTGGAGACAGTGCGATGAGGGTATCGATCGTGGCCATGATTGAAAAGCTGCAGTGGATGCGTTGGCGGCGTTGGCGCGGTCAACATGCACCAACGCCACAAATCACCGGGGAAATTGACGCGACTGCAGGAAAAAGAACGTCTTTGTCAAGCAGTGTCAGCCCTCTATTATCCCTTGTCGTCGGACCGGATTTGCGACCTCGCCATGACGTGCTAGATTCGTCGCAGCAGTAGGTCGTACCAATAACAAGTTGCCCGCATGAAACTCCTCCATTCGAACACCAGCCCCTACGCCCGCAAGGTGCGCATTGTGGCTGCCGAAAAAAAGCTCGAACTTGATCTGGAAGTGGTCGATCCGTGGTCGTCCCCCGCCGATCTGGCGCGCATCAATCCGCTTGGCAAGGTGCCGGCGCTGGTAATGGACGACAGCACGACGCTGTTCGATTCGCGCGTGATCGTGGAATACCTCGACGGCCTGTCGCCGGTGCACCGTCTGATCCCGGAAGCCTCCCGTGACCGTATTGCCGCCAAGCGCTGGGAGGCCATCGCCGACGGCTTGTGCGATGCGGCGATCCTGGCCCGGCTGGAAGCCGGCCGCCCGGACAAGAATGAATCGAGCAGCAAGCAGATCGAGCGGCAGCGCAGCAAGATCGCCGCGTGTCTCGAAGAAATGGCGCGGGAACTGGGTGAGCGCGAGTTCTGCGTTGGCAACGCCCTGTCGCTGGCCGATATTGCTGCCTGCTGCGCACTGGGTTATCTCAAGCTTCGCTATCCGGACATTGGCTGGGAAACAACTCATCCCAATCTGGCCCGACACTACAAGAAGATCGCCGGCCGCCCTTCTTTCAAGCAAACTGATCCGTCTGCCGCTTGACCGCAGCGGTGCGAGGCAATCGCTCCGGCTATTTCCAGGCAAACAAAAAAGGCGGCCGAAGCCGCCTTTTTTTCAGCAAACGCGCATCAAGCCGCACCTGGCCTCAGGTTCGGGTAACGCACATGCTCGACGAGCTCCTGTACCTCCGGCTTCGGCGCCGGAGTCACCAGACTAACCAGGATGATCACCAGGAAGCCAAGTGGCACGCCAAACACGCCCGCAGAGATCGGCTGAATGTCCCACCAGATGTTGTCTGCAATCGGGCTTGTCACGCCAAACAATCCGCGCATCCACACTTGTGTGGTGGCCATGTAGTAGAACGTGACCGACACACCGGCAATCATGCCCAGTACGGCAGCAAGACTGGTCGCCCGCTTCCAGAAGATACCCAGCACCAGCGCAGGGAAGAAGCCTGCGGCGGCCAGCGAAAACGCGGCTGAAACCAGGAACAGAATGTCTGCCGTCTTGAGCGACGCCACGTAAGCCGCCGCCAGCGCCACCACCAGCAATAGTGCCTTGGATACGCCAACCCGAGTTGCCGTAGACGCATTGGGGTTGATCATCTTGTAGTAAACGTCGTGCGAAAGCGCGTTGGCGATAGTCAGCAGCAACCCGTCCGCTGTCGAGAGAGCGGCTGCCAGACCGCCCGCCGCCACCAGACCCGAGATGACATACGGCAGACCGGCAATCTCCGGCGTAGCGAGCACCACGATGTCACCACCGATGGCGATCTCGGCGAGCTGCACGATACCGTCCTTGTTGACATCAGCGATTGATAGCAGCGACGGATCCACCTTCGACCATGAATTCACCCACGCCGGAAGCTTCGCAAACTCACTGCCCACCAGCATCGTGTAGATATCGAACTTCACCAGCACCGCCAGCGCTGGCGCCGTAAAGTAGAGCAGGAAGATGAAGAACAGCGACCAGAACACCGAATTCCTCGCCTCCTTCACGCTGGGTGTGGTGTAGTAGCGCATCAGGATGTGTGGCAACGCGGCGGTCCCCACCATCAGGCAGAAGATAAGCGCCAGGAAGTTTTTGCGGGCGACATCGCGCGCCTTTTCGTTGGCCGCCGGGAAGGCTTCGCCGTGCTTGAGTGGCGGCGCGGCCCGCCCTTTGAGCGCTGCCTCCTTGGTCCACGCAGTCTTCGCTGCGGCGGCATCACGCGGATAGGTGTCTACGGCTTTCTGCGCAGCAACAACCTGCTCGGGTCCGGCATTGCTCGACTTGGCATCATCGAGTGCCTTTTGCACCTCGGCCTTGCCACTGTCAAATGAGCCCGGCAACGCCTTGAGTTTGGCTTCTGCGGCAGCGGCGCGATCGGCAAACAGCTTGCGAACCTCCAGTTCCTTCGGGTCCTTGAGCAATTGATCTTCGCGCGCCGAGACTTTCTCGAGCACCGAGCCGTACACAAGCTGCGGCAACGGGATATTGGTGTGCTTCATCGACAGCCAAACCACCGGAATCATGTAGGCGATGATCAGGATGATGTATTGCGCCACCTGCGTCCAGGTTACCGCACGCATGCCCCCCAGAAACGAGCAGACCAGAATGCCGGCGAGACCGACAAACACCCCCACCTCAAACGACAGACCGGTCAGCCGCGCGGTAATCAACCCGACGCCGTAGATCTGCGCCACCACATACACAAACGAGCAGAGGATCGCGATCAGCACACCGACAAATCGGGCCGTGTTGCCGCCGTAGCGGGCGCCAAGAAAGTCGGGAATAGTGAACTGCCCGAACTTGCGCAGATAAGGCGCCAGGAACAGCGCCACCAGCACGTAGCCTCCGGTCCAGCCCATGATGAAGGCTAGCCCCGAATATCCCTGCAGATACAGCGTACCTGCCATGCCGATGAACGACGCCGCCGACATCCAGTCCGCACCGGTGGCCATGCCGTTGAACACCGCCGGCACGCGACGACCTGCCACGTAATACTCGGAAGCGTCAGACGTGCGACTCATCACGCCAATGCCGGCGTAGAGCAGCACGGTGGCAAGCAGGAACACGTAGCCGATCCATGCGCGCGGCATGCCCGCCTTCTCGAGGATCGCCAGCGCCACCACGAAGAGCACGAAGCCCCCCGTGTACCACGTGTAGACCTTTTTCAACTGGGCGGTAAAGGCCCGCTGGGTAGTACCGGCGCTCATTGCTCTTCCTCCTCGTTGACACCGTACTCGCGATCAAGGCGATTCATGGTGCGCGCGTAGTACCAGATGAGCGCGACGTAGACGATGAGGGCGCCCTGAGCGCCCATCCAGAACGAGAATGGCCAGCCAAAAAAACTGAATGACAGATCGCGCGCGGCGTAGCCGACCACGAACGTCACCACAAACCAAATGGCCATCAGAACCAGCGTGATCAGCAGATTCCTGCGCCAGTACTCCCGGTGCTTGTCAGTCAGTTGCATTGATTCCTCCTCGGTTCGGTCAATTTGCGTAGATGTCTGCAAATATCGTTGTGTCGATCGGTGACCTGCCACCTGAAGCTATCAGGTAGCTGACAAAGCGTATCCGAGTTTTCCGAATTGAGAAAGAGGTTGCGCCATATCAAATGAGGCATGGTTTACCCGCGCTGCGGCGCGTTGATCACGACTGTTCACGACGCGCAACGACTGTGACTTTAGCTGCAGGCAGTACGCGGTGGCGCTGATCACATCGGCAACACAATCAGGGGCTTTGTCGGGCTGCCGGGCAATGCGGCCGCCGGATGGCGACAGTTGCCCGAGCGGGATCGCCAGAACGTCGCGAACTCAGTTACGCCACCAGCGCTCGATACCAATGCGGATGCCGGTCTCGTCTTCCAGCACGGCTGCGTTACGGGGATCAAATGCCTTCAGGCGCCGCATCGTCTTCTCGCAGGCTTCGGGTTGTTGCGACCGGAATTGCGCGCGCGCCAACTCCATGAAACCAAATGGACTCATTGGCTGCAAGGCAACGTTTTTCTTCAGCGCTTCGATCGCACTTGCGTCGTCGCCCGTAGCGATTCTTGATAGCGCGAGGCCGTACCAGGCACGGTCCAGACCGTCGCGCAGTGCAACGGCCCGCTCGAACGCACGGATCGCCTCGACGTGGCCACCTTGTTGCTGATATAGAAACCCAAGATTGAACCAGCTGTCGGCATCGGCGGGCTTCAGCGCAACGAGACGTTCAAACTCGGCAACCGCGCGCTGTTGATCAGCTGCACTCACTGACTGCGCATAGAGGTAGGCCCGCTGCGCAAGGGTAACGGTGTCATTCGGGTCGTCACGAAGCGCCCGCTCATAGCAAGCCAAGGCAAAACCGGTGCGCCGAAACAGAATGGCCCACGACGCAACCTGGCGCAGCAGATGAGCACGCACAGCAGCAATCAAAGTCGTCCCTGCGGTCGGCACTATGACAACCCGGTGCTGGGCAACGTCGCCGATTGAAACAACTCCGGACGCTTGAGATAGAGCCGAACGACAATCAAGGTTACGTAGAGCCAGAACAACAGGAAGAAGGCCACCACAGGCACATGCTTGTCCTGCACCGCAGACGGCGTCATCGCGCGCGCCAATGCCGTCACCGGCGAGGTGAGAAAGCGGAACAGGCGATAGATGGGATTGTTTTCGCGCGCCGGCCAGTTGAAGATGCCAACGACGAACTGCGCGATGTAGAACAGCCCGATCAGCATCACCAGATTGTGTACAACGGCAAAAAAAGCCTGCATCGATAACCCTATGGAGCTTGCCAGGCGTGGCAAGTCAGGTGTTCGCAGGCGGCGACCCCCGGCGACAAAGCAGCTCCCACGTGGCCCAATGGCAACGCGCTGCGTACAAGCGGCGCGTCAGACGGAGGAATTGTGCCCTGCCTTCGGGGCTTGTCGGGTCAGTATTCACCCGAATGAACTCACCGCAGCGGGCCACAGCGCACGGCGCGAAGGAGCCAGTCGGCTCCTCATGCCGGGCGGCCCGCGTTTACAGGCTCTGCTTCAACTGCTCGAGAATCGCGGGATTTTCGAGGGTTGACACGTCCTGGGTGATTTCCTCGCCCTTGGCGATCGCGCGCAGCAGGCGGCGCATGATCTTGCCGGAGCGGGTCTTGGGCAGGTTGTCGCCAAAGCGGATGTCCTTCGGTTTGGCGATCGGGCCGATCTCCTTGCCCACCCAGTCACGCAGCTCCTTGGCGATCTTTGCAGCGCTCTCTTTGTCAGCCGGACGTGCGCCCTTAAGCACAACGAAGGCGGACACGGCTTCACCGGTCGTTTCGTCAGGACGTCCAACCACCGCAGCCTCAGCAACCAACGGGTTAGCGACGAGCGCTGATTCGATCTCCATGGTGCCGAGGCGATGGCCGGACACATTCAGCACGTCGTCGATGCGACCGGTAATGCGGAAGTTGCCATGCACGGCATCACGCACAGCGCCGTCGCCAGCGAGGTAGTAACCTTTGAGTTCATCCGGGAAGTAGGACTTCTTGAAGCGCTCCGGGTCGCCCCAGATGGTGCGGATCATCGACGGCCACGGCTTCTTGATGACCAGAATGCCGCCGGAGCCGTTCGGCACGTCGTTGGCGGTTTCGTCGACGATCGCTGCGGCGATACCCGGCAGCGCCTGCGTGCACGAGCCCGGCACCAGCGGCGTCACGCCCGGCAACGGGGTGATCATGTGACCGCCCGTCTCGGTTTGCCAGAAGGTATCCACAATCGGGCAGCGCTCGCTGCCAATGTGTTTGTAGTACCACATCCAGGCTTCCGGATTGATTGGCTCACCTACCGAGCCGAGCAGGCGCAGCGACGACAGGTCATACTTGCCTGGCGCGACATCCGGCGTGGTGTCGGCCGCCTTGATCAGCGAGCGGATCGCGGTGGGCGCGGTGTAGAAGACGGTGCACTTGTGTTTCTGGATCATGTCCCAGAAACGGCCGGCGTTCGGGAAGGTCGGCACGCCTTCGAAGATGATCTCGGTGGCACCCACTGCGAGCGGGCCGTAGGTCACGTAGGTGTGACCCGTCACCCAGCCCACGTCGGCCGTGCACCAGAAGACATCGTTCGGCTTGATGTCGAAGGTCCACTTCATGGTCAGCATCGCATGCAGCAGATAGCCGCCGGTGGAGTGCTGCACGCCCTTCGGTTTGCCGGTGGAGCCCGAGGTGTAAAGCACGAACAGCGGATGCTCGGCATTGACCATTTCGGCGGGGCAATCGTCAGCCTGACCGGCCTCTACTTTTGCCCAGTCGATGTCCTTCGCACCGTAGGCAACATTGCCACCGGTGCGCTTGTAGACGATGGTGTGCCGCACGGCGTCGCAGCCACCCATGCCGTAAGCCTCGTCCACAGCAGGCTTGAGCGGGATCGCCTTGCCGCCGCGCATCTGCTCGTCGGCCGCGATCACCAGTGTGGCGCCGACGTCAACGATGCGTTCCTGCAGGCTCTTGGCGGAGAAGCCGCCGAACACCACCGAGTGCGTCATGCCGATGCGTGCACAGGCCTGCATCGCAACGACCGCCTCGATCGACATCGGCAGATAGATGATGGCGCGATCGCCCTTCTTGTAACCAAGTGACTTGAGGCCGTTGGCGAAGCGGCAGACGCGCTTGTAGAGGTCGCGGTAGGTGACTTTGGTAACGTCGCCACCATCCGCTTCGAAGATGATCGCGGTCTTGTCTGCGACCGGTGTGTTCAGATGGCGGTCGAGGCAGTTGTACGAGGCGTTCAGCTCGCCGTCGGAGAACCACTTGAAGAATGGGGCATTGCTGTCGTCAAGCGACTTGGTGAAGGGCTTCGACCAGATCAGGTTCTCGCGAGCCAGATCGGCCCAGAAGCCAGCGTGATCACGTTCTGCCTTCGCCTTCATCGCCTCGAAATCGGCGGGCTTGACGTTGGCCTGCGCGGTAAATGCGGCCGGCGGCGGAAACACCCGGTTTTCGACAAGGACGGATTCAATGGCAGACATGGTTCACTCCTCCTGTTTCAGTCAGTGGCACGACGGCACACGGTGCAAAGTATCACTTGAGAGCCCCTCGCGCACACCTACCTCCGTGACGAGGAGAAACTGCTGACACGTTAGCGGGAGTCATTGACGTGAGTCTTACATAGGACCCGCCTACAGCTTTCATCGTGAAGCCTTATTTCGTATGGGCTTGGGTGCAAAAAGCACCTCAAGTCGATATCGGTCATATTTCCGCTCAATGCCCTTATCAGACGTCATTTCATGAAAAAGCTGTAGTACAGAAATACCGTCCAGACGAGGCATCGCGGGACCAGTTTCCGGCCGCAAAGTTGCGCCACCGGGAAGCGTGAAACACAAGGCCAGACATCCGCTGACGGTCATCGGCGGGTGCTAAACTGCCTTACTCAATCGTCACTGTTCAGGCCGGCGGCTGCACGATGCAATCTGATCTGCATCGACGTCGTCCTTGAGTCCAATATGAAGTCCAGCCAATCGTCCGCCTCGTCTTCCAGCGCGAAACGGGGCCTGCGCCCGCTACCTGCTGTCATCTTCGCCAGCCGCTGGCTGCAGCTGCCGCTCTATTTGGGCCTCATCGTTGCTCAGGCGGTGTACGTATTTCATTTCTGGGTTGAGCTGGCTCACCTGATTGAAGCGGCGTTTGGTTCGTCACAGGCCGTCGCCGCCATCGCCACCTCAGTTCAGCCGTGCGACACGGCGGTGGCGCAGGCAAAGGGTAGCGTTTGTGCGGCGGTGCCCACCAAGCTCACCGAAACGCTGATCATGCTGCTGGTGCTCGGCCTGATCGACGTGGTGATGATCTCCAACCTGCTGATCATGGTCATCGTCGGTGGCTACGAAACCTTTGTGTCACGCATGGAGCTGGAGAGCCACCCCGACCAGCCCGAATGGCTTTCGCATGTCAACGCCTCGGTGCTCAAAGTCAAGCTCGCCACAGCGATCATCGGTATCTCGTCAATCCACCTGCTCAAGACCTTCATCAACGCCGAGCAGTACTCCGAGAAAACGCTGATCGCGCAAACCGTGATTCACGTCGCCTTCCTGCTCTCGGCCATGGCGATTGCCATGACCGACCGCCTGATGTCGCCACCCGGTGGCGACAAACACTGACCCCGACCTTGAAACGTTGCTACGAACCGAACGCTGCCGACCATGCCCACCACCATCAAGTACGCCGACTTCGTTGAATCCATCGCTGCGGCGCTGCAGTTCATCAGCTACTACCACCCGCAGGATTACATCGAGCATCTCGCCCGTGCCTACGAGGCAGAGGCCTCGCCCGCCGCGAAAGACGCCATCGCACAGATTCTGACCAATTCCAGGATGTGCGCCGAGGGGCATCGGCCGATCTGCCAGGACACCGGTATCGTCAACGTGTTCCTGAAGATCGGCATGGATGTGCGGTTTGAGGGCTTCGCGGGCAGCATTGATGATGCCGTCAACGAGGGCGTGCGTCGCGCTTACAACGATCCGGACAACAAGCTGCGCGCCTCAGTGGTGGCGGACCCGCAGTTCGAGCGCAAGAACACCAGGGACAACACGCCGGCGGTGATCCAGATGGAACTGGTGCCAGGCAACACCATCGATGTCAATGTCGCAGCCAAAGGCGGCGGCAGTGAAAACAAGACCAAGTTCGTCATGCTCAACCCGAGCGATTCGCTGGTTGACTGGGTGCTGAAGACAGTGCCGACGATGGGCGCTGGCTGGTGCCCGCCGGGCATGCTCGGCATCGGCATTGGTGGCACCGCCGAGAAGGCGATGCTGCTTGCCAAGCAGTCGCTGATGGACCCGATCGACATGTTCGACCTGCTCAAACGCGGTCCGCAGAACAAGACCGAGGAGCTGCGCATTGAGCTCTACGAGAAGGTGAATGCGCTGGGCATCGGCGCCCAGGGTCTCGGCGGGCTGTCCACCGTGCTCGACATCAAGATCAACATGTACCCGACCCATGCCGCATCGAAGCCGGTGGCGATGATCCCGAACTGCGCCGCCACCCGCCACGCCCATTTCGTACTCGACGGCTCCGGCCCGGCGTACTGCGAGCCGCCTTCGCTCAACGCGTGGCCGGATGTGCACTGGGCGCCGGACGTCAAACTGTCGAAGCGCGTTGATCTCAACACGCTGACCAAAGAGGAAGTGGCGAGCTGGAAGCCCGGCCAGACGCTGCTGTTGAACGGCAAGATGCTCACCGGCCGCGATGCCGCACACAAGCGCATCAATGACATGCTGGCCAAGGGCGAGAAGCTGCCCGTGGATTTCGCCAACCGGGTGATCTACTACGTCGGTCCGGTCGATCCGGTGCGCGACGAGGTGGTCGGTCCGGCCGGTCCGACCACCGCCACACGGATGGACAAGTTCACCGAGATCATGCTGGCCCAAACCGGCCTCATCGCCATGGTTGGCAAGGCGGAACGCGGCCCGGTCGCCATCGAGTCGATCAAAAACCACCAGGCTGCCTACCTGATGGCCGTCGGCGGTGCTGCGTATCTGGTGTCGAAGGCCATCAAGGGCGCCAAAGTGCTCGGCTTTGCCGATCTTGGCATGGAGGCGATCTACGAGTTCGACGTGCAGGACATGCCGGTAACCGTTGCTGTGGACTCCTCCGGCACCAGCGTGCATCAGACGGGTCCGAAGGAATGGCAGGGGCGGATCGGCAAGATCCCGGTGGTCACCGCCTAGCGGAAAGGCTGTCAGCTGCCACGCCCTGCCCGTACACTCCGCGCATGCCTAGCCAAGTCGCCCTGATTGACGGCCTGATCATTCTGGTCGGGCTTCTGCTCATCGGTCTGGTGGCGTGGCTGGTATCGCTGCGTACGCGACGCACGCTGAAAGCGCTGACGGTCGCCACTCGGTCCCTGTCGCAAGGCGATTTTCAGGTTGAGGTTCCCATCCGCTCTCGCGGCCCGGCAGGCGAGCTTGCACGAGCGTTCAACGAGATGGCGCACCAGCTGTCGGCCAGCCGGCAGCAGATCACCAACTATCAGAAGACGCTCGAAACCCGTGTGCGGGAACGCACCCGCGAGCTGCACTCGGCCACCCTGCGCGCGGTACAGATCGCGCAGACCGATCCGCTCACTTCGCTGCCAAACCGCCTGCTGTTCCGCACCAAACTGGAAGAGTCAGTAAAAAGCGCTGCGGCCGACAAGAGCCGGGTCGCGGTGCTGTTTGTCGATCTCGATTTCTTCAAGAACTTCAACGACAGTCTCGGCCACGACGCCGGTGACGCGGTGCTGCGCGCTGCGGCTACCCGCCTGCAGGACGCCGTGCGGCAGGACGATGTGGTGGCCCGATTTGGTGGCGACGAGTTCGTGGTGCTGATCTCGCGGCTGGAAGCCCAGCATGCCGAGCATGTGGCCCTGACGGTCGCCGAAGGCATTCTGGAGACGCTGAGCAAGCCCTTTGACGTCGCTGGCACCAGCCTGACCATGCCGGCGTCGCTTGGCATCGCGATTTATCCGCACGACGGCGCCAATGCCTCCGAGCTGATCAAGAACGCCGACACGGCGATGTACGCCGCCAAACAGGCCGGGCGCAACCGCATCGAACATTTTTCCGGTGGCTCCAGCCGCCAGCAGGCGCTGCGCACCCAGTTCGAGAACGATATCCGCCGCGGCCTCGCGGCCGGCGAGTTCTTCCTGATGTTCCAGCCGCAGGTGGATTCGGATACCGGCTCTCCGACCGGCCTCGAGGCCCTGCTGCGCTGGCGTCACCAAACCCGCGGCTTGATTCAGCCCGCCGAGTTCATCCCGATCGCGGAAGAAAGCGGCATCATCAACCCGCTGGGCCAGCGGGCGCTGGCGATGGCCTGCGAGCAGTTCAAGCTGTGGCAGGGGCAGGATATTCATCCCCGCATTTCGGTCAATGTTTCCGCCCGGCAACTGGCTGATCCGGGGTGGCTCAAATCGGTAGACGACACCATCGCCCGCACCGGTATCCCGCCCAACTATCTCGACCTCGAAATCACCGAGTCGATGCTCGTTGGCAACCCGCAGAACGTGATCGACACGCTCGACACCCTCGGACAGATGGGGGTCACGCTCACGCTTGACGACTTCGGCACCGGCTATTCGAGCCTCAGCTATCTGACCCGGCTGCCGTTTCACACCATCAAGATTGATCGCAGCTTCATCCAGCACATCGACGAAAAGCCCCGCCGCGGCATCGTGCAGGCAATCGTGGCGATCGCCCACAGTCTCGGCATGCGCATCATCGCTGAGGGCGTGGAAACACCGCTGCAGCTATCGATACTGCGCGAAATCGGCTGCGAGGAAATCCAGGGCTTCTACATCGCCAAACCGCTCGATGCCAATGCGATCGAGTCCTGGTGGCGGATGCAGTTGGGCAATGTTGGCGTGATGACGCTCTGACGCGGTTGCCGGAAGGTTACCGGCGCGGTGGCAGATCCGCTGGCGTGTCGACGTCTCGCACCACACCGCTATCGTTGACGGCAACCAGTCGCAGATGGTCGGCGTTTTGCCGCAGCAAATCCCGCGCCCCGGTATCGCCCGTGCACGATGCGAGCGCGGCGGCATAGCTGGCTGGAAATACCACCGGATGCCCCTTCTCGCCGTCGAATGCCGGCTGCGCAATAACATTGCCGGCACGCGATGCGCTGACCAGCTCGCGAACGGTAGCCGGTTCGATCCAGGGCATGTCAGCCAACGCAATCACCAGCGTTTCCGCCTGCGGAAAGTGTTCCGGTACGGCGGCTGCAAGCGCTGCCAAGCTATGCCCCATACCGAGCGATGACTGTTCCGGCACCAGCACCTTTACTCCCATCGCGGCCGCTTCCTGCGCGATCGGTGCTGTCAGTGAGCGCGCGGCCACCAACACGGCGTCACAGGACGCACGCAACGTGCCCAATGCGCGCGATGCCACGCTCTGGCCATCAATCAGCTGTTCAAGCTTGCGCCCCGGTGCGGTGGAATCGAAACGGCGCCCGCTGCCTGCTGCGAGCAGCAGGCCGACGCTGCGCGCCGTTGCGTTCGGCTCCACGTTGCGTGCAATCAGCGCAATCAGGTCTTTGGCAGCGTCACACCGCTTTGGCCCTGATATTTGCCACCGCGGTCCTTGTACGACGTGCCGCAGATCTCATCGCTTTCGAAGAACAGCACCTGTGCACAACCCTCGCCCGCATAAATCTTTGCTGGCAGCGGCGTCGTGTTGGAGAACTCCAGCGTCACATAACCTTCCCACTCCGGCTCGAATGGGGTGACGTTGACGATGATGCCGCAACGCGCATACGTGCTCTTGCCGACGCAGATGGTCAGCACGCTGCGCGGAATGCGGAAATACTCGACCGTGCGCGCCAGCGCAAACGAGTTGGGCGGGATGATGCAGACGTCACCCTTGAAATCCACGAACGACTTCTCGTCGAAGGCTTTCGGGTCAACGATGGTCGAGTTGATGTTGGTGAAGATCTTGAATTCGTCGGCGCAACGGATGTCGTAGCCGTAGCTCGACGTGCCATAGGAGACGATCTTGTGCCCATCGACGTAGCGCACCTGGTCCGGTACGAACGGCTCAATCATCGCGTGGTGTTGCGCCATGCGGCGAATCCAGTGGTCAGACTTGATGGACATAGAGCAAATCCGGGCGACGGCAAAATGTGGGCGGGCACCTATTGTATGAAGCCGGCCCCAACGCATTCCATGCATCAATCACCGTGACCAACGACATCCAGCTATCGCTCACTGAAGCGCGTGCCCTGCAGCTTGCCGCCACCGGGCTGCTCGCGCCGCCTGCACGCGCAGCACGCAAGCAGGACCTGCTCGCTGCAATACACCGCGTGCAGGTGCTGCAGATCGACACCATCCATGTGGTGGCGCGCAGCCCCTATCTGGTGCTCTGGAGCCGGCTGGGCGACTATCCACAACAGTGGCTCGACGAATTGCTGGCCGAGGGCCGTCTGTTTGAGTACTGGGCCCATGCCGCGTGCTTTCTGCCGATTGAGCACTACCGGCAGTACCGGCGACAGATGCTGCATCTGGAGGCCGCCGGGATGCCCCGCAGCGCGGACCGATTGGCCGCCGACCCGGTGGGGCATCTCGATCTGCTTGAGCGCGTGCGCGACCAGGGCGCCGTGCGGGCATCCGACTTCGAACACGAGGGCGGCCGCAGCGGCACCGGATGGTGGGACTGGAAGCCGGACAAGTTGCGCATCGAGACGCTGTTTTCTGCTGGCGAAGTCATGGTCGCGCGGCGTGAGAATTTTCATCGCATCTACGACGTGCGTGAACGGGTGTTGCCACCCAGCCTGCTGGATGACGGCGCAGTGCCGGCGCGCGAGGAAGTGGATCGCGCCTGGACGCTGGCCGCCGTCAAGGCGCTGGGCGTACTGCCCGCACGCTGGATTGGCGACTACTTTCGCCATGCCCTCAAAACGCAGCCGAAGCCGCATCCGGATGGTCTCGTTGACAGTGGCGAGCTGCTCCGGGTCGCGGTCGAAGGCTGGCCCTGGCCGGGGTATGTCCATCGTGACCATCTCGCGTCGCTGCGCGCAGCGCGGCGCGGCAAACTACGGGCGACCCATTGCACGCTGCTGTCGCCGTTCGATCCGCTGGTGTGGGACCGCGAGCGCGCGCTCGCGATGTTCGACTTTGACTACCGCATCGAGTGCTACACGCCCGAGGCGAAACGCCGCTACGGCTATTTCACCTTGCCCATCCTCGTCCGCGGCGAACTGGTCGGGCGCGTCGACGCCAAGGCGCATCGCGGCGAAGGCATCTTCGAGGTCCGCGCCTTGCACCTGGAGCCCCGCATCCGCAGCAGTGAAGCACTTGCCAGCGATATTGCCGGCGCCCTGCAACGCTGTGCGCGCTGGCACGGGACGCTGACGGTGCGCATCGTCCGCAGTCAGCCGACAGCCTTCGCCCGTCCGCTGCGCGCTGCGTTGCGAGCGCTTGCCGGCAGCGGCCGGCAATGACGGGACGGCGACCGCGATGAAAGCCCTTGCTTCCGGGCGCGGGCGGCTGCCCATTGCGGTCAACGGCGAGACCCTGCTCTGCCTGGCGGCGCACGCGCTGTTGTGGCCGCAGGGCCGCGTGCTGTTCGTGGCTGACGTGCATCTGGGCAAGGCAGCGAGCTTTCGCGCCGCTGGCGTAGCGATGCCGGGCGGGCACTCCGCGCACGACCTTGATCGCATCGCGACACTGCTGGATGAGCGTGAGGCTGCGCACCTTGTGATACTTGGGGACCTCATTCACACCCGTGAAAGCTACACAACCGCGCTTGATCAAAAATTCAGACAGTTCCGGGCCCGACACGCCGATGTTGCAATGACGCTGGTGCGTGGCAACCATGATCGCCATGCGGGCGATCCCCCGGCGCACTGGGGCTTGCAACTGGTCGCCGAGCCGTTTGAGCTGGGACCGTTCACCTGTCTTCACGAACCGCTGCTGGCCGTGCCCCCAGCGCGGACCGAGGAGCAGCACCACACGATTGAGCTTGCCGGCCACCTGCATCCGTCGCTGCGTCTCACTACGGCCCGCGAGAGCGTCGCCCTGCCCTGCTTCTGGCAGCACCATCGCGGCATTGTGCTGCCGTCGTTCGGTAGCGTCACTGGCTCATCACCCATTTCAATTGACATTGGTAAATCTGCAGTTGTGGTGGCGGGACAACAACTGCACCACCTCGGATCGCGGGGATAAGCCTGTGGAAAAGCCGCGAAAAAGCATTGCAAAAGCTGTGCGCTGAGCGGGGAAAAACTACTCGCTACGCTGCCAAGCCAAGCTGTATGCGGGGTCACGTTGAGCCATCGCAAAGGCTGTTGCCGTCGTGATAAAACTGCGCCCCCAACCCCAACATCTTGTGGTTCGAATGCCGCTTGACCACTAGATATTGTTGGTCGTATTCTTCGTCTGTTCCATCGACTTTGCGGACCAGCTTGCATGAACAGGCGAGTTTTCGTGTGTGTCGCGTGTATGCCGTGTGAGGCCTGTGCCTTGCCAACAGCACGGTCGGCCAGCACCACGATACCGGTACGGACTTCGATGCAACAGGAGGGGTGGGTTGGGAGGCCCGGGGCGCACGCAATCGGTTAGCCAGTTGACCGCAATAGTCGACTGGCCTCGTTGCCATGCCGCCACCCGTACAGATGAATGACAGTTTTTCGGAGACGCTTACATGCTCGATTCCCCTTCCGCCCAATCTGGTGGCGCCGCATTGAATCCCGCCGTCAACCCCGCCGTCATGGGGCTGGTCACCGGTAGTTCAACGGCCACGCCTGAGGCCGGTCGGGCCGCGCTGTACAAGGTCATCCGTCGCAATGGTTCGGTGGTCAGCTTCGAGCCGTCCAAGATCACGGTGGCGATGACCAAGGCCTATCTGGCGGCCCACGGTAACCAGAGCGCCGCCTCTGCCCGCGCCCGTGAGCTGACGCAGCAACTGACCGACGCCGTCATGCGCGCGCTGATGCGCGTCAAGCCGGAAGGCGGCGCCATCCATATTGAAGAAATCCAGGACCAGGTCGAGCTGGCGCTGATGCGCTCGGGCGAACATGAAGTGGCCCGCGCCTATGTGCTCTACCGCGAGAAGCGCACTCAGGAACGCGCGGCACAGGCGAAGACCGCGAAGGAAGCTGATCAGGAATCCATCCTGCACGTCGTCGAGGACGGCGTGCGCAAACCACTTGATCTGCTGCGCCTGCGCGAGCTCATCAAATCGTCCTGCGAAGGCCTGCAGGGCGCCGCCGATGCCGATCTGATCCTGAAAGCCACGCTGAAAGACCTCTACGACGGCGTCTCGGCAAAAGAAGTGCGCAAGTGCGTGGTGCTCGCTGCGCGCCAGTACATCGAGAAAGACCCGGCGTACAGCTTCGTCACGGCCCGCCTGCTGCTCGACTCCATCCGCTTCGAAATCCTGGGTGAAGAAGCGTCGCAGGCCGACATGGCGACCAAGTACGCCGAGTACTTCCCGAAGTTCATCAAGCACGGCATCAAGATTGGCCTGCTCAACCCGGAGCTGGCCAGCTTTGATCTGCAACGGCTCGGCGAAGCGCTGGATCACACGCGCGACTTCAAGTTCGGCTTCCTCGGCCTGCAAACGCTTTACGACCGCTACTTCCTGATTGATCGCCAGACCACGGCCAACGGCGCTGACCGCCGCTTTGAGCTGCCGCAGGCGTTCTTCATGCGCGTTGCGATGGGCCTGGCACTCAACGAAGCCGACCGCGAGGCGCGCGCCATTGAGTTCTACCAACTGCTGTCGAGCTTCGACTTCATGTCGAGCACGCCGACGCTGTTCAACTCCGCCACGCATCGCTCGCAACTATCGTCCTGCTACCTCACCACCGTTGCCGACGATCTCGACGGCATCTACGAGGCAATCAAGGAAAACGCCCTGCTGTCCAAGTTCGCTGGCGGCCTCGGCAACGACTGGACGCAAGTCCGCGCGATGGGCTCGCACATCAAGGGCACCAACGGCGAATCGCAGGGCGTGGTGCCGTTCCTCAAGGTAGTGAACGACACGGCCGTCGCAGTGAATCAGGGCGGCAAGCGCAAGGGCGCCGTCTGCACCTACCTCGAAAGCTGGCATCTCGACGTCGAGGAATTCCTCGAACTGCGCAAGAACACCGGCGACGACCGCCGCCGTACGCATGACATGAACACGGCGAACTGGATTCCCGATCTGTTCATGAAGCGCGTCATGGAGAACGGCACCTGGACGCTGTTCTCGCCCGCCGATACGCCGGACCTGCATGACCTCTTCGGCAAGGCGTTCGAAGCGAAGTACACCGAGTACGAAGCCAAGGCGGCGCGCGGCGAACTCAAGCTGTTCAAGACCATCCAGGCCACCACGCTGTGGCGCAAGATGCTCACCATGCTGTTCGAGACCGGGCATCCGTGGATCACCTTCAAGGACCCGTGCAACATTCGCTCGCCGCAATCGCACGTGGGCGTGGTGCACTCGTCGAACCTGTGCACCGAGATCACGCTCAACACCAGCGAGACCGAGATTGCCGTGTGCAACCTGGGCTCGGTCAACCTCGTCAATCACATGATGGAGGTTGATGGCGGTTACGTGCTCGATCACGCCAAGCTGCAAAAGACGGTGCGCACCGCCATGCGGATGCTCGACAACGTTATCGACATCAACTACTACGCCGTCAAGAAGGCGCGCACCTCCAACCTGAAGCATCGCCCGGTCGGCCTGGGCATCATGGGTTTCCAGGATGCGCTGCACATGATGCGCACGCCGTACGCCTCGCAGGACGCGATGGAGTTTGCCGACCGCTCGATGGAAGCGGTTTGCTACTACGCCTACTGGGCGTCCACCGAGCTCGCCGAGGAGCGCGGCCGCTACAGCTCGTACAAGGGCTCGCTGTGGGATCGCGGCATCATGCCGCACGAATCACTCAAGCTGCTGGCTGACGAACGCGGTGGTTATGTCGAGGTGGATTCCTCGGTCACCATGGACTGGGACGCACTCAAGGATCGCATCAAGATCCACGGCATGCGCAACTCCAACTGCGTGGCGATCGCGCCGACGGCGACCATCTCCAACATCATCGGCGTGTCCGCCTGCATCGAGCCGAACTACGAGAACCTGTTCGTCAAATCGAACCTCTCCGGCGAGTTCACCGTCATCAACGAGCATCTCGTCGACGACCTGAAAGCGCGCGGTCTGTGGGACGAGGTGATGATTGCCGACCTCAAGTATTTTGATGGCGCGCTGGCCCGCATCGACCGCATTCCGGACGATCTGAAAGCCAATTACGCCACTGCGTTCGAGATGGACCCGCTGTGGCTCGTCGAGGCCGCCTCGCGTCGCCAGAAGTGGATCGACCAGGCGCAATCGCTGAACATTTACATGGCCGGCGCCTCGGGTAAAAAGCTCGACGAGCTCTACAAAATGGCGTGGAAGCGTGGCCTCAAGACTACCTATTACCTGCGCACTCTGGCCGCCACCAGCGCCGAGAAGTCCACCGGCAAAGGCGGTGAGCTGAACGCCGTACCGTCGTCTGGCGGTATCGCACAGGCCGTCAGCGCCGCACCGATCGTGGTGCCTGCGGCCGTGGTGCCAACCAACCCGGCAGTTGCAGGCGAGCTGCCCGCAACCGACATGAAGTTCTGCTCCATTGACAATCCCGACTGTGAGGCTTGCCAGTAGTGGCGTTGGCTCATGTCATGAGCATGTCTGAATCAGATTTTTCGCGACGTCCATTCACGCAATAATCGTCGTTATGGTGGTCCTCAGCAGTTGCTGATATTAGCCACCCTAACCAGAGCAAAGGAGACTCAAATGGGTTTTTTCAGTTTCATCAAGGATGCCGGCGAAAAGTTGTTCGGCCACAAGGATGCCGAGGCAGCAGCGCAAGCCGCTGCCGCCGATGATGCCGCCGCCAAGGAAAAGCTTGACGCAGCCAACCGCCAGGCGGGCGACGCCATCCAGGCCTACATCGAAGCGCAGGGCCTGACCATCACCGGTCTGGTCGTTACCTTCGACGCCACCAGCTCCACGGTCAGCATCTTCGGCGTCGCCGCCGATCAGGCCACCAAGGAGAAGGCACTGCTCTGTTGCGGCAACGTGTCGGGCGTGTCGAACGTCAATGACAATATGTCGGTAGACCAGAGCGAACCGGAAGCCACCTATCACGACGTGGTGCGCGGCGACACGCTGTGGGCGATTGCCAAGGCCGCCTACGGTGATGGCAACAAGTATCCGGTGATCTTTGAAGCCAACAAGCCGATGCTGTCACATCCTGACAAGATTTACCCGGGCCAGAAGCTGCGCATCCCGCCGCTCTAGTCCGCCCGCCACGGCCGCCCTCTTCCACGTGGAGAGGGTTGGGGTGAGGGCTCTGTGTATGGAATGACCACAGAGCCCTGACCGCAGCAAGCCGCCGATTCATCGCCAGTGCCGGTATGGACTGACGATCACCCGAGCGAAGGGTGTCGGCACTGGCTGTAAGTGCGGCGGTGTTCTCGATTCGCGCGAGACACCACCGCGATTTGCACACCCCCGTCGCCCGGCGGATCACGTAATTTGTTCGGGTCGAGTGTGTGTACCTTAAGGAAGGGAGGTGATCTGTGGCAACAAAAGAACACAAGTGGGAGTTCTACCAGGATAAGGCCGGCAAGCATCGCTGGCGCCGGATCGCGTCGAACGGCAACATCATCGGAGCGTCGTCGCAAGGCTACGTGACCCCGAAGGATTGCAAGGAAAACGCGCGTCTTAACGGTTACACCGGCGCATAACCGCAGCTAGCCGCCACGGGTACCCACCCGCGCGAACTGCACGCCGGAGAGTTTGCAAAACCTCTCCGGCGGTTTTTCCAAACGCATTGACGGGCCTGCGCCCTGCGTCAGTACATTCTGAAAAACCCACGGAGCACCACCGCATTGCAAGACCTTGTTGACCCGAACCCGCGCCTGAGCAACGCCCGCCATATGGGCGATTATCAGATGTGGCTGCAGTTCAGCGACGGCAAGGCGGGCATTGTTGATCTCTCCGATGACCTCTGGGGCGAAGACCTCGAAGCGCTGCGCGATCCGGCCGCCTTTGCCGAGCTTTCGCTTGATGAAGGCCTCGCCACCCTCTCGTGGGAGCGCGGCGGCATCGACATCTCGCCCTCGTATCTTTATTCCAAGCTCGAATCCGTCCAGTAAACCGCAGTTCGCGCCCCGGCCCTCATCGCCGTAGCGCGATGACCGAAAGAAAGTAGTACCGAATGCTCAATTTTGATGACGACATCGTCACCCCGGCCCAACCCGCAGCCGCCACAGCAGCGACGCCGCAGCCTGCTGCCCAGCCCGCACGCCCGAGCGTGCCGCCGCCCACCGCCGCGCAGGTAGCGGACTACCGCGCCCAAATGCATGAGCAACCGCAGCCGGTGGCGGCCGAGCCACGCATGTCGAGTGTGGGCAACCCGGAGTTCGACAGCCGCTGGCGCCGTGTGCGCGCTGAGGACAAGCGGGTCATCAACGGCGGTGCCGACGTCAATCAGCTCGTGCCCTTCAAATACACCTGGGCGTGGGACAAATACCTCGGCGGCTGCGCCAACCACTGGATGCCGCAAGAGATCAACATGCAGCGCGACATCGAACTGTGGAAGCGCCCCACCAGCGCCGGCGGCCTCACCGATGACGAGCGCCTGATTGTCAAGCGCAACCTCGGCTTCTTCGTCACCGCCGACAGCCTGGCCGCCAACAACATTGTGCTCGGCACCTATCGCCACATCACCGCGCCCGAGTGCCGGCAATACCTGCTGCGCCAGGCGTTTGAGGAGGCGATCCACACCCACGCCTACCAGTACATCGTGCAGTCGCTCGGCCTCGACGAGGCCGAAATCTTCAACGCGTACCACGAGATCAAATGCATCCGCGACAAGGATGAGTTCCTGATCCCGTTCATCGACGTGCTGACCAACCCGAACTTCAAGACGGGTGATTTTGAAAGCGACCAGAAGCTCCTGAAGAGCCTGATCGTGTTCGCCTGCATCATGGAAGGCATCTTCTTCTACGTCGGCTTTGTGCAGATCCTCTCGCTCGGCCGCCAGAACAAGATGACCGGCGCCGCCGAGCAGTACCAGTACATCCTGCGCGACGAATCGATGCACTGCAACTTCGGCATCGACCTCATCAACACCATCAAGCTCGAGAACCCGCAGCTCTGGACCGAATCGTTCAAGGACGAGATCAAGGAGCTGATCAAGCGCGGCGTCGAGCTCGAATACGCCTACGCCGAAGACACCATGCCGCGCGGCGTGCTCGGTCTGAACGCCACCCAGTTCAAGGAATACCTGCGCTTCATCGCCAACCGCCGCTGCCAGCAAATCGGCCTCGACCAGTTGTTCGACAAGGCCGAGAACCCGTTCCCGTGGATGAGCGAAGTGATGGACCTGAAGAAGGAAAAGAACTTCTTCGAAACCCGCGTGATCGAGTATCAGACGGGTGGGGCGTTGAGCTGGGAGTAAGCCTCCGGAATGCGCCTTTTAGTTCCGAAACGCTTGACCGCAGCTGAAGCATCTTCTTTTTGTAGGCGGCTTTTCGATCACCGCTTTTCAGAGACGCTGTCAATCGACTTCAGTGAGCTTGCTTTCGTAATTCCACAGGGCACGATGTGCCTATTCATTGGTGTAACGAAAGTCATTGCCGAGCGACGAAATTTGGGTCTATCCTCGCTCACGCTACTCATACCGACGCCGCGTACAGATGCCGTCGCGTACCTGATGTACATGGATTTTTTCGAGCACTTGGCGCTACCGTCTCAAACAACGACGTACGCAAAATTGCCACCTGATCGAAAGTACATCAAGATGTCATGTGTTCACCTACAACGCGAGGAATTTCTCGTGTCGGCATCGACGTTCCATCGCCGACTTGATGATCAGGCGCAGTCTTTCGCTGAGTTTTTGCTGCAAAGAAGTTCGACTGACGATGCAGCCGTACAAGCGGTTGGTTGGTGTCTGCGCGAAGCCGTACGCAATGTGTTTGAGCACGCTCAAGTTGATCGGGCCTATGTAACTGGCCAAGCATGGAAGAATGGGCAAGTAGAGTTGTCTGTTGGAGACGCTGGTGTAGGGATCTGCGAATCTCTCGCGGCCAGTCATCAACCAAAAGATGCATGCGATGCTTTACGACTTGCCGTTCAGCCAGGCATCACCGACTATCAAGGCCCTGAAACTGATGACGACTGGCAAAACTCCGGCTTTGGGCTCTACATGTTGCGCCGGATTGCAGGTGACTTCGGCAGTCTGACGCTCGTCAGTGGGGGCGCCTTTCTAAAAGTCGAGACGCAAGGTGAAGAACATCTTCTACGCCCCACTGGGTCACGCTTTGGAACGACCCTCGCACTTAGCCTGAAAATTCCAAGTGACATTTATTTCCCAAACTTGCTTGAGCGATACAAAAATGAAGGCGAGGATCAGGCATTGAGCGTCCCCGGGGCGCGCCACGTCGCGTCACGAGCGTCAACGCGGCTATGGTGACCTTGCCGCCAGCCCGCAGCCCGTAGGGCGGGACGCTCGCGGTCCCGCCGAATGCACTTGCGTTGACAAGAAACTTCGGCGACGCAGGCAATTACTCACTGTTCTGCTTCGCCATGCCGACGCAACCGCTGCTGCGCATGACGCTACGCATCAGTTAAAGGGGTCAGGCTCGAATTTCCCGCTCGATCTTCCGTGCCGAAATCCCATGGGCGCGCGCACGTCAGCGCGCAATACCGCCGCGTCAAAGTCCGCTCTTAGCATCAAACCTGAGCCATCGCCTCTTCACGCCGAGGCTCACCCGCGTGGGTGACCACGCAAGCTGACAAAAGAGTCGCCACAAGCTGATGGTCGCCAGATATTGCTCGTACTAAGAAATATTTGACCTTTGGCCCTTTCAATTGCGCCGTCATTGCGCAAACTTGTGCTCCAATTCGACGCAGTCTTGGCTCGTTCGGCTTCAGCATCAACAATGGTGGCATTTCCTGTTTTCCCGAACCTGATAGCGCGGCTTTCGCGCCAAATCCAACGTCGTAGCGCTTGGGCGTACATTCCGAAACAGCGTGCGGGCCTGGGTGCAGCCGCCTGCATCGCGGCGGCCTTCTCTGCGAGCGTTGGTGCGCAAATCCCGGGCAGCCTTGATACGTCCTTCGGCGCCTCCGGTGTTCGTATCACCAGCCTCTCGGGCGCGGACGTCGTCAACGGTCTCGCACTCCAGCCCGACGGCAAGATCGTGCTTGCTGGCTACTGCGTTGTCTCCAGTCAGGAGGACTTCTGCGTCGCCCGATACACCACGAGCGGAAACCTCGACCCGAGTTTCAACGGCCCGGGTGCGAACGGCGTTGGCGTGGGCACTGGCGCAGGGCGCTTTACGTTTCCCATTGGCACGGCCAATGATCGGGCCTACGCGGTTGCGATTGATGCTTCGGGGCGCGTCGTATTGGCAGGGGAATGCATCAGCGGCGGCGCTCGCGCTTTTTGTGCTGCGCGGCTCAATGCCGACGGCAGCTTTGATTCCAGTTTTGACGGCCCTGGCGCGAACGGCATCGGCACGGGTAGCGGCGACGGACGTTTCGTAATCGATCTCTTTCCCGGCGGTGACGAACTGAGCGCGATGACGATCCAGTCCGACGGGAAAATCGTACTCGCTGGATCGTGCATTGTGCCGGGCCAGTCAGAGAAAGGGTTCTGCGCTGCGCGATTGAACAGCGATGGTTCGTTTGACGCCAGTTTCGACGGGCCGGGCGCGAACGGCGTGGGCGTCGGCACGGGTGATGGTCGCTTGGCTTTCACTCTCGTAGGCGGCACCAATGTTCCGCGCGGCGCGACGCTCACCGCGATCGCCCAGCAGCCGGATGGAAAGCTGGTGATGGTGGGTTATTGCCTCGACGGAAGCGTGATCGACGCCTGCATTGCGCGTCTCAACACTGATGGCAGCCTAGATACGAGCTTCGTGGGGCCGAATGCTGGCGCTGGCCGCTTCCGCATCCCGCTCAGCGCATCGGGAACTAGCCAAGTCTTCGCGCTCGCTTTTCAGCCCGATGGAAAAATCATCCTCGCCGGAATGTGCTCTTCATCCACCACGAACTGGTGTGTTGCGCGCCTTAACGCAAACGGCACTTACGATACGTCGTTCGGTGATGCCGCAGGGCCAGCGCCCGGACGTGTCGAGTATGCGGCATCGACCAATCCCTATCTGGGTGCGGTGGCCGTTTCTACGGATGGGAAGATCGTGCTCGGCGGCGGTTGCCGAGATTCAGGCAACAACGATTTTTGCATCGGGCGGCTCAATGCTGACGGCACGTGGGATGTCAGCTTTGATGGCAATACGCCTGGAAATGCCAACGGTCGTGTCCGATTTCCGATAGGAAGCGATTATGACGTGGTAGTCGCAATCGCACTTCAGCAAGACGGGAAGATTGTCGCCGGTGGTATCTGCGTCGGCCCGTTGGGCGACAACGATTTTTGTCTTGCGCGACTCAACGTCGGCAGCAGTGCGGCACAGCAATGTCGCCTGGATATCGATGGCGACGGCGAAGTTCTCGCCACCACCGATGCTTTGATCCTCGCACGTGTTGCGCTCGGCATGACCGGAGACGCTGTGCTGGCCGGCATTAACGTGTCCAATGCGCCTCGAAACACGTGGGCTGCAATACGAAATTACTTGGTCACTCAATGCGGGATGCGGATCAGCGGATGAGGCGAATCGGTCCACAAATGGTTGTTGGCGACTAAGTTCTCGAGAAGCGCCGCCCGACATCCGAGCGCGCCATCGCCATTCCCACTCGCCATCTCCTGAAGTATTGCCTGCTCTCCAAGAAAATCCGATTTCCGGGCTAGCTCCGGCTCGAACGTCCCGCTCGATATTCCGGCCCGAAACCCCAGGGGCGCGCGGACTTGGGCGCGCAATCTCGCCGCGGCAGAGTCCGCACCGAGCATCAAATCTCGGCCATCACCTTTTCACGCCAAACCCTATTTATATTGGGCTGAAAGCGCAATTACGCCCTAAGTCGACATCCAGAATTTTCTTGCGGTAAGCCCAGTTCAAATGCGGGTTTCATCGAAAAGTTGATGCGCGATTCAAACTTCCGGCGCACCGGTGCGCGTGAGTACGCGGGCGCGCGTGAGTGCGCCCGTGTGGGCGCTACTGATCGCAGCCCAGGCGGATGTAGAGATACCAGAGGTTCAGGCTGAGCGCCGGGTCGGTAGCGCCGCTGGCTGCGGCCCCGACGGCCGAGCAGACCAGTCGCGCTGACTGCGCTGGTGGCGCGAACGTCGCGGACAGCATGAGTGCTGCGAGCAATGCGGATTTGAGTCGTTTCATTGGCGTTTCTCCTCAAGTTCAAAATGGCACGCGCAATGTGCGCTACTGGTAAGAACGCCGGGCGCACGACGATGTGCTCATTAATGTCTGCGAATCGCGGGTGGCTACGCCGATCTGTGCGCCCCGGCAACGACGCGACGCAGTCAGCGCATTTGGGCAAGCCTTGCGGGAACCGGCGACGGGCGCTGCGGCGTAGCTCGCAACCAGGGTCCGCAGGCAGCAATAGTCACTGCAAGCCCGCAGGCATGTTGGACGGACTGGATCACACCGGGGCCTTGCGCCGGGCATCGCTGATCAGTTTGATCCGGCGCAACCGATCGTCGCCATTGGAACGATAATGTCCCCGGCGTTCCAATCGAACCATGCAAAGACCATGAAGATCATTCAGTGTTTCGCGACGATGATCCTGATTGCGGTGATGCAACCACCAGCGTGGGCAGCCGAACGTGATTTGCACGACTACTGGGACGGGCGTTGTGCAAGCTGCCACGGGCATGCGGCGCAGTTCGCACGCAAGTTCCTGCGGGTCGAAGACGGCAAACTGGTTGGCACCCACCACAAGGACACCCTCGAGGCGTTTCTCGAACACCACTACCTGACACCCGATCTGCATCAGCCGGTGGTTGCGATGCTGAAAGCGCAGGCGACCACGGTGCCAGTCTTCGCATCGAAGTGCGGCGGCTGTCACGGCACCGCAGCAGACTTCGCAAGGCAATCGCTGTCAATGCAGCAAGGAACGCTCGTCGGCAAAAAGACCGGCAAGCCGGTGGCTGACTACCTCAAGCAGCACGGTGGCGTTTCGCCGGCAGAAGCGAAGTCCGTCACCGAAGTGCTGCAGCGGCTGGTCGGCGAAGTCCGGCCGCTATAGGCGTTCGTGACACATGGTGGAGACGCAGAGCGTCACCCGCCGCATCACCTCGCCGATGCACAGAGACCGGTTATCCCCCGCTCGCGTCAGGCAGAACGGCGTGACCGAATGAAGCCCGCCCCGATACCGAGCAACGCCAGCACTGCGGCGAGGAGCCATAGCGGCGCGTTCACTGGCACCACCACGGGCGGATCGTTGTAGCTGAGTCCGGTCAGCAGATCAGAGGTTGCAAATTGACCTGCGGTGAACGTGAAGACGCGGACTTCGTCGATGTTGCCTGCGAAGAATTCGCCGTTCGACGGTGCGCCGACGCCAATGGCAAAAGCGCCGGCCGGAACCGCTGGCGCGGTTGCCGAGCTGACGACCGCAACGCCGTTCTTGTAGAGCGTTGAGACGCCGCCGCTGCGTACCAATGCGAGATGCGTCCAGGTGTTCAGATCAACGCTGGACGCCGGTGTCGCCGCCAGCACCTGGCCGCCGTACAGAAAGCCCCAGCTGGCGCCATTGCGGAAGAGCCCCCAGCCGCTGGTTGATGAATTGCCGTTGTAAACCACCTGGCTGTTGCCCGCAGTCGAGCTGGCCCGGACCCATGCCTCAACACCAAAATTGTCAGTCACCGTGGAGAGCACGGCCGGCGTGCGGAAACCGTCCGTGCTGCCATTGAATTGCACGCTGAGCCGCGACGGCCGCGGCGCCGGTGCACCCGCAGTCGAGTAGGCAGGTGTGCCGATGGTCGGCAGTGTTGTCGCGCCGACCGAAGCTGTGGTGCCCGACGCGGCGACTGCGCCGGCGACCGCGCCACCGTCAGCTTCGCCAAGCGAATAGTGCGCGACGACGTTGACGGCTGCGCCGGTTGGCAAGACGCCGAGCGCGAACACAGCAGCCAGGGCCCATCGCAACTGGCGTGCGTGGGATCCGTTCATCCAGTTCATCAATTTCCCCTTGTGAACAATCCGCAGCAAGCGGATGCTGGGGCGAACACTACCACTACCGCAACCGCAAGGGAAGACGAAGTGGCAGGTCGTTCACGGTCCCGCTGCATAGCTCACGGTAACCGTCCCGAAATGTCCGATGACATCTGCGGTTGACGCGACAGATGGGAGCGGTAGCGGGCTCCCACCTGCTGCATATCGCGAGAGCGTGGCAATGGCGGATTGCCTCGTTGCCCCTATTTCTCCGCCTCAGGCGCAACGGTGACAGTGATGACCACGCCCGCCGGCGCCGGGGCGATCGCGCCTTCCTTGCTGGCGGTGATGATGGAGAGCTGCGGCCCAACCCACAGCGCCGACACTCGGCGGATGGCGTTGGGGTCGGACAAGCAGGTATAGCCGGAGCTGGAGTCACCCGTGCAGCACATCTCCAGGCAGCCGCCATCGCCGGACAGTTTGAGGTTGATCGCGAAGTAACCGCTATGCCCTTCGCAGGCCTGCTGGAACCCCGACGACACGCCGCCTGCGCAGGCGTTTAAGGTGGCCCGTGCGTGCGACGCCGTGGTCGCGGTGGCGGCGACGATCATTGTGGCGGCAAGCAGCAGTGAGCGAAGTGAGTACTTTGACTTGTTCATGTTGATCCATTCGGCAGGTTGAGCGAAGTGCGGCATCGATGCTGCGATGCCCACCTCTCTACAAACGTCGCCCTGGACGAATGCTGCTCACGCCGGCTTGTGGACGGTGAACGTCGGCACACAACGCGCGAACTCGATCAAATCGTTGCCCGCGACCTCGTGCGCGGGTTGGCCGCGCTTCACGCTACGGATTTTGCTCCCGGCCGCTCACGCGGCCAGTGCAGCGGCAGCCTTATGTTCAGGGGCGCGGAATGCCACAGCGCATACGCAAATAGCTTTCGATGTCGGACGCAGTGGTGCGTCTGGCCGTGGTGGCGGACGGGATGTCGCGCAGCAATGCGGTGCCGGTGAAGCCGAGCATGCGACGCAGGATCAGCAGACCATCGCGCGACGCGTTGAGCACGCCGTCACCATCAATGTCGTAGCCGAGCCCCGGCGGTATCGTCACCGGGATCGGCACGCCCAGCATGTTGCGAACAATTGCCAGACCGTCGGACGCAGCAGAGACACGTCCATCTGCGTCGGCATCAGCAACGCAGGGGCCGGTGTCGAGCGCGCCGTCCGCGCGAAACTTGTAGACGCACATTTGCCCGTCGCATTCGCCCACGATGTAGAAATCGCCATTCGCGTCGGCCACAATTTCGCGGGTATCGTTGTTGCGCAGTGATAGGCCACGTGTACGAAAGTTGAATGTTCCGAGCTGATCGCCGTTGGGGCCGACGAGGGACGTGTCGATCGTGCCATCGGCGCTGGCCGGGCCGGTGCCATTGCGAACGGCAGTGACACAGGAGGTGCCACCCGTGTTGCCGCCCACGCCGTCACAGTTGCCGAGGGTGACGACCCGATTAGCGTAGGACCCGCTACCTGGAGTGATGGTGAATGCCAGCGCGTCACCGATTGCGTTGTAGACCACGCGCCCCGGCTCGCTCGGGAACGGCAGACCACTGCTGAAGCTGGTCGCGACGGTGCCGTCACTGTTGACGCGATAGAGGCACTGGCTCCAGCTGGACGTGCGGAAGTAACCGCACTGCACCAGGAAGCGCCCGTCGGCCTGCATCTTGATATCGGCGGCGCGCTGCTTGACCGCGTTACCTGACTCGTCGGTGGTCAGGATGCGAACGCGGCCGCCTTGCCCGACGGGCAGGGAGTCACCGCGAAAGTCGGCGTCGAAGGTGCCATCGCGGTTGAGTTTGGTGATGCAAAGCTCGAGCGCGCTGGTGCCACAAGTCCCGGCGATGACGATCTTGCCTTCATTGCTGGTCTCGACCGCGATGCCGTTGCCGACCCCTGCGCTGTTGAAGGTGCTCGGAAAGCGGTACAGAAATCGCCCGTTGGCGGCAGGATCGCCGGGCGGGCGATCGGCGGTGGCGGGGCCGAGCAGACCGAAGTCAGCGCTGTCGGCATCGTAGCTGCCGTCGGTCGCCCGGAGCCGGGCCACACAGTGGTAGCTGCCACATTGACCGACCAGCACGATGCGACCGTCGATGCGCTGCAGGGCCACATCAGACAGGACTTCATCAAGCGATGTGGTGATCTGCAAGCGGAAGCGGCCGTTACCTGGATTGCCCGCATCGGGGCCGTCGAAAGCTCCATCGAAACTGCCATCAGCGTTGAGCCGGGCGACGCAGATGTAGTTGCGATTGGCCAGCGAGCAGGTGGTGGCCAGCACAATCCTGCCGTCAGCAGCGATCATCACTTTGACGCCGCGCAGGAAGCTGGACGTGTTGATGACGAGACCATCAATCACGCGCTTGCCCGGCACCGCGCCGGTCGGATTGAAGCTGGTGTCCATGCTGCCATCCGCGTTGAGTCGTGCCACGCACGGGTTGGCGCCGCTGTCGATGCAGCGCCCGGCCACCACGATCTTGCCGTCACTTTGCAGGGCGATGCCGTAACCCTCGTCGTTGCCCGTCGACGCGGGCACCCGTGCGATGCCGGTGCCGCTGGCAAAGGCCGCTATCGCCGGGGTGGCGAACCATGACGACAACACAACGAAAAAGAGTACCAACCAGCGGAGATTTCGCACGCTGTTCATCCTTTGCTTTCTGTGCGTTGGGCGCTTCACCGTGAGCAGCTGCAAAACCGACATGCAAACATCAATGTCCTTCGCGAGCGTGGGCTCACCCCGGTTGCAGTCAGGCGACGGGCGCCGTTGTCTTGAGCAAATAAAATGCGCTCAAACACAAATGCGTTTAGCCTTGTTGACCGTCCGGGCAGCAGCCGGTGAATTGGCTTCTCTATCCGCACCTTCGACTTTTATTACGCCGTAAGTCTAGCACTCGCCTTACGTCGTAAGTTCGTTGCATGGCTACTTCTCACGATTCCTATGACCAAAGCGAAGCCCACCCGATCTCCCGCTGTGCGAAAGCGCATACCTCTGACGCGTGAGCGGATTGAGATTGAAGCGCTGGCATTGATCGACGAGGAGGGCATCGATGCCTTCAGCACCCGAAAGCTCGGCGCGCGGCTCGAATGTGAGGCCATGAGCATCTACCACTACTTTCCCAGCAAGGCGCACATCCTGGATGCGCTGGTGGATCGCGTGCTCGGCAGCATGCCGATACCGGACAAGAACTTGAGCCCGGCACAGCGATTGCGCGCTTTCGTTCATAGCTGGCGCGTATTCGCGCTGCGGCATCCGCGCTTCTATCAATGGATCACGCTGCATCGCGGCAACTCGGCCACGGGAATCCGATTTTTGAACGAGATACTGACTTGCTTCTACGACGCCGGGTTGCCGCCTGAACAAGCAACCCGAGGCTTTCTGATTCTCGGTTACTACATGACGGGTGCGCTGCTCGACGAGAGCAGCGGCTATGCCAATGGCCCGTCGTCGCTCTCGCCGCTGCCTGATGAAGTGCTCGAACGCGACTACCCGCAACTGGCGCTGGTGGGCCGTATGGCCACTGCCGAGCACTTCGGTGAGGTGTTCGAGCGCGGCTTCGCCGCGCTGCTGCGCGAGTTCAAACTCGAGTGAATGAGTGGCAGTGGCTCGCGCAAACAGCCCGATCTGGTGCGGTCGGCAGCGCGAGTCGCGACTAGAAACTGTAGCGCACGCCCACGCTCAGCAAGCCGTAGCCAAATTTGCCGGCACGTGTGCCGCTGTCGATGGGCGCGCTTGAGAAATCGTTGCCGACATACTCAATGCGCTCATAGTTGGCGACGACTGCGAGATTGGGGTTAATCGCATACTGCGCGCCCATGCCCCAGTGCAGGCGAGTCTGCCGCGTCGTCGGGTAGTCTGCGGCAACAGATCCCGGCGGGTTGCTGTATGTCCGTGTTTGCGAGTAGCGTTGCTCGGTCATGGCAACACCAACCCGCGCGGTCAACGACAATGCCCCGGGCAGCGGGAGTTGGCCGACAGCGTCAAGTGTCACGGCGCTGACGCGAAAGCGTCCATCGATGGTCGAAGCGCCGGTGAGGGTCTGGATGGGGATGGCCAATGCCCGTGTATCGTGGCGTCCGAAGTCCGCATAGGCCAGCTCCACCGCAAGGACCGATGCGGCGCGCCAACCAATAGCCACGCGCCCACCCAGTGTCCCGGTGTGATCGTACGAGGCTGAATCAAATCGATAGTTTGACGAGGGCGCCAGCGAAGCCCCAACCTGGCTGGAATAGTTGCCGTTGGCATGGGTAATTCCCAAGCCCGTTTCCACATACCAATTTCCAGGTGTGGTTTGTGCGCTGGCAACGCTGGCGAGGAGCAGAAGCGGCGACAGGGCGAGACTTGTTGTGCGCATTTTGAATGTCACGTGTTTTCCATTTGTGTTGATTGATCTCCCCCGAATGCTGTGTTCGTCACTGCCGCCGCAAGGCTGATCTGCGACGGGCCACAAGTTGACTTCCGGACATGCGGCAAAACATGCAGGCCGCCGGAGACAGGTCGAACAGACTCTTTTTTACACTGTAAGTTTTTCTCAGTCAATTGAATCAACTGGCGTACCCGCTCGATGTTGAGCGGACTCAGGGGCGACTGTCTTTGCGCATGGCGGTGACCAGTGCATCTCATATGGGCCCGCAGGACCGGAGGCAGCCGCATGCCGCAACGGCGTGGTCATGGTCGCCGAATCGGGCAGCGTTGGCGAACGCAGTCGCCCGGATGACATCGAAGCAGGTAAGGCAAGGAACTCGCTGTATCGCGCAGACACCCGACTGCGCGTTGTCCTACAGCGCGACGAGCGATACACCGGCTGTCGCGGGCAAGTAGCGCGTCAACAATCCTCCCATCGAAGCGCAGTTTCCCTGGTCCCTCCTCCTCTCCCCCAGCTGCGCTTCGATATCTCTTTCAGGGAGCCGCAAATGAAATCTTCCCGACTTGCTGTTACGGTCAGCGCGCTGGTGCTGACGCTGACCGCGCTGGATCTTTCGGGGGCACACCAGCCGCAAGCCGATGGATCCGGCTATGAGCGCGTCAGCAATGGCGTGGTGGTGGCTCCAGCTTCGATGCGATCGAATGCAGCGCAGATCGACACCGACAGCGAAGCGCTGGAAGGCCGGCTGGTACGTACCGTACTGATGGCTTCCGAGACAGACCCTGGCCAGCCACGCGCGGCCCATCTGTGTACCGATGCCGGCAGCAATGCAGGCGCTGCCCGATACTGCTTCGGCACCCCCGCACCGACGCTGCAATATGACTAGCCCGCCTATTTCATGAGGGACGGGATGCAGTGGCGCGTGAAAATCGGATGCAGGTTGCGACGGTCGGCCGCAGCGCCGATAGTGTGTGCTATCGGTCCAGGACGCCGTTGCAAGATGCGCCGATTTACACCGCCAATGCGCCCGTAGCTTGAAAACCAGGTCGCAATCGTCGCGAAAATGGCTTGACCGCAGGTGCGATCAGGCGTGCAGCGTTGTTTTCAAGCGACCTCGCGAAATAGGCGGGCAACGCTCAAGGCACGCTGTAAAGATCAGCGTCGCCGCAGCGCGACGTTGAGCAGGTCCACTGCTTCGGCCCAGTCGGCATCCTGCAGCAACTGCTCGCGCAGCAGCGCGGCCTGCGCAGGCGCCCAGCATGGCGCGTCCTCCAGGCGCATTGCGTCGGGCAGCGGAGCGTGCTCCATGATGAATTGCTGCACGCTGCCGTTGTCCGAAGGCAAGCCCAGCTGCTTGAAGAGATCGGACAGCGCATGAAATCCGGGTTCCATCATCAATCTCCGTAGTACGTAATGTTCCGCGATGTCGCGTTCTCGCTTGACGAGACCCATCGTGCGTGCCACCGCACCATACCGACCATCTTACGGCAAGCCTGAGCGGCGAGTTCTGATTGCAGCGCAACCTCCGTTGCGACCGCTTGCGGTAACAGAACTTTGCCGGGGCATACGATCACTTTTGTGACTTTTCGCATCCCAATTGAGACGTTGTCATTGGCGAGATGCGATGACAAACTGCCACGCATGGATACCGTTACCACGCCAGCGCATACCGCATCGACAGCCGACGAACAGCCGCCGTCGCCGGAGCCGGCCACCCCATCACCGGGCAAGCCATCGGTCGATGCCATTCTGGCGAGCGTGCAAGCTTCCCATTCGGCCGCCGAGGCGGCGGACCGCGCGATGCAGGAAGCAGAAGCGGCCGTGACCGACGCGGTAGCCAGCATGAACGTGGGCGACAGCTAGCACGCCTCACGCCAAACCGAAGCACTCGGCAAGTCTCCCCATCAATCAACACCATAGAAAGTTTCACCAGCATGGCCTTCCCCACAGCAGTCAACAGCCAGATCACCGATGCCGTCACGCAAACCAACGTCAAGGTGCTCGGCGATGCCCCCGCCATGGCGATGGGCAATCTGTATCAGGCCACCGCGCAGGCACTGGCCAATGCGGCTCACAACGCCACCACCGCACAGCAGCAGGGCAACGTGCTGGCGCAGGCCGTGCTCACCCGCTGCGTGGCATTGCTCGTCGGCGACACCGCAGACAGGAGCTGATGATGGCTTTCCCCACCGCAGTCAACGACCAGATTACTGACGCTGTCACGCAATCCAATGTCAAGGTGCTGGGCGACGCCCCGGCGCAGGCGATGTCCTCGCTCTACCAGGCGACCGCGCAGGCCATGGCCAACGCGGCGCAGAACGCAGTCACGCAGCAGCAGGCCACCGATTCGCTTCGGGAAGTGTTAACCACACGCTGCGTCATGGCGCTGACCACTGCCGCAATACGGATGCCGAAATGACGGCGGACGCAGCAGACGCCGACGATGCGGGCACCACCAGCGCAGATACGGTTAACAGCCAGATCCGCGACTCGGTCGCGCAGGTGCAGCAATTGCTCGATGGCATGCAGCGGCCATTTGCGGCCGCCGCCACGTTCAACATCGTCGCCCATGCGCTGAGTCTGGCGCTGCAGAACGCCGTCACGCGCCAGCAGCACAGCCAGATGCTGCGCAGTGCGCTCACCACCGCTGCGGCAAACGCGATGCTGGAGAGCAAGCTGGATGAAGCCAATGCGGTGCTGAAACTTGCCGAATCGCCGCTGGTGAACCCCAGTTTCGATCTCGAAGTGGGGCAACTGCAAAAAGTGATTGGCAGTCTGCGCGAAGAGCTGGAAAAACTGCACGCTGCGGCGGCCGCCTGACCGGCGGCGCGTTACCGACACTCGTGCGACACCATGGCAGCCGCAGCTGCGGCTGCCAAATCGGGTGTCCGTGCGGACCAACGGCTTTTCGATGAAAGCCTCATTTGGCTGGGGCTAAATTGCCGTTTGGCTGAATATCGACTATTGGGAGAATCCGGGTCTAAGCCCAGTCGCGATGGGGATTTCAGCTGAAAGCTGCTGGCTGACGTTGTGCCGGCAAGTGCGGTCAGCAGACAGCCGCTGGCGCAATTCACCTCGTCGCTACGTTTACACAGCATCGGGTAGCCACATCCGCTGCCGGCACAAGGTGCTCATCATGGTGCATTGCATGTCACAGCCGCGACGGCTGTGCCAGTCAGGTCGGCCCGTTCTCTCGCGATCGCCAGCGCGAACCGCAGTGTTCGTCCGGTGGCGCGTCGCCCTGCTTGCCGTCTGCGGGATGGCATCCAGCACTATCGGCGCCAAGCCCTACACCTATGTTGCGCTGCACGATCAGAGCGCCGTCGCCGTCTACGACCACGGCAGCAGCGCGTGGCTGGGCAGCATCGCAGTCGGTACCGCGCCGGTGGGCGTGACCGCCAGCCCCAGCCAGCAGCGCGTCTACGTGTCCAATCACGCCGCCAACACCGTGTCGGTCATTCGCACGGCCGACCGCGCGGTGATTGCCACGGTCAGCGTCGGCAGTCGCCCGATGGGGGTGGCGATCTCGCCCACACAGCCGCGCGCCTACGTTGCCAACTTCGGCGGCAACACCGTGACCGTATTCGATACCGGCAACCACGCTGTGCTGGCCTCCGTCAACGTCGGCAACAACCCGAGTGGCCTCGCCATCACACCAACCGGTGACCGGCTGTTTGTGGCCAACAGCGGCGACAGCACCATCTCGGTGGTTGACACCGCCAGCAACGTGGTGACAACGACCATCACCGCGGTGCAGTCGCGGCCCTACGCGCTGGCCTACCTGGCGAACGGCGCCAGCAGCCGGCTGCTGGTTGCCAACAACAACAGCGCCAGCGTTTCCGTGCTTGACGGCACCAGCTACGCCACGATCGCCACCACGCTGGTTGGCGCCCATCCCACCGCCATCGGTATCGTGGACGCCAACAAAGCCTACGTGCTGAATCACTTCGACGGCAACTTCTCGGTCATCAACCCGACCACCGGCGCGGTCATCGGCGGCGCAGTGACCTTGCCGGCAGGCGCGGTCTCGCTTGCGGTGGCCCCCGACAGCAGTTTCGCCTCGGTCACGGCCTATCCCAATTCATTGGCGCGAATCAACACTACCATCAATGCGGTGACCATCCCGGTCACCATCCCGAACAGTGCCAAGGCACCGCTGACTTTTGGTGCCTTCGTGATGAATCCCGCCTACGAGTGCGCACTGGACGTCAACAATGACAATGCCTACGACCTGCAAGACGCCACGCTGATCCTGCGCTATCTGGCTGGCCTTCGCGGCGCGGCGCTCGTAAATGGCGTATCCGGCCCCGGTTTGGCTAGCGCCGAGGCGCAACTGGCCGCCCTCAACCTCGACGCCGACGGTGACGGTGCCCGGATCGCCACCACCGATGGCATGCTGCTGGAACGCGCTGCCGTCGGCATGATCGGAGCACCGCTGATCAGCAACGCCCGCAACACCAGCTTTCCCGGCGTGCGGTCGGCAACGCTGATCCTGCAATGGATTCTCGACACGCACGGCGCTAATTGCCTGCCGTAATCACCCTCAAGAATTGCCTCTCAGGAGTCGCCATGAAACATCACACTTCCCTGTTCGCTGGCGTGTTTGCCGCCGCTGTCTGCCTGCTGTCGGCCAGTGGCGCTCAGGCAGCCTACGGTGACCTTGCCGCCGACCTTGTCTACACGCCGGTCGCGCTCTGTCGAATCGCAGACACACGAATTGCCGGTGGCACCCTGACGGCCAACACGACCCGAAGTTTCGACGTGACAGCGGTCAGCGACTACTCATTCCAGGGTGGCGAGGCGAACAACTGCGCGATCGGCAACGCCGGCTCGTTCGCAGCGGTTGCCGTCAATATCACGGTCATCAACCCGAACGTCTCCGGTTCGCTAAAGGCATTCGCATTTGGCGCCACAACACCAGCCAGCGCCATTGCAATGAGTTATGCAGCAGGCGAAGTGCGCAGCAATTTTGCCGTGCTCAAGATCGATCAGGGCGCTTCCGCCAATGAACTGAGCGTTGTCTCCACAGCGAGTGCTCACCTCACCATTGATGTAGTGGGCTACTTCGGCGCGCTGCCGACGCCGCCGGCGCAAGCGACGCCGACGCTCAGTTGCACCAACGTCAACAGCGCTGCCGCTACGGTGAGCCCCGGCGGCGGTTCGGTCTGCGCGGTGGCTGCCTGCGCGGCAGGCTACGTGGTGACTGGGGGAGGAATTAGTAGTGGCGCCTATTCGAACAACAATACCGTCAGTGAGGCCACGATTTACTCCAGTGCAGCGACAGGCAACAGCTGGCAGGTTTGCCACATTGGCACCTCCGCCATGACGGGCACGCTGACATTTACCTCGCAGGCGCGTTGCTGCCGCATCCAGTAGCCAACAGAGCGGCGCGGCACCGTAGCGGGCGCCTGGCGATGACAGCCATTACCGGATATCCAGGCCCGAGCCGGTCGTGCTGCTGCCATCCGGCCGCATCCGTACCACCGGGCCTGCCCACTGGATCGGTCCGATCGGCTGTGCGTTGAGTGCGGCGTACACGTCAGTGCCGACCAGCTCGGCCAACGCGCGCAGCAGCCTCGGTCCGTCGTCGCCGACGCCCACCGAGCAACCACGCAGCTCGAGCCGGCCGCGCTTCGAGAAGTACGGCGCCAGCCGTTTGATGTCGGTAGAAATGTCTGGCAGCGAGCTTTGCGAAATGCCGGCGCGTTGACCACGCACGCTGAAACGCGCGTCGGGGAAGCCAGTCGACACGCCCTGCCCGCCCGAGCTGCCATGCGACCACAAGCGCAGCACGTCAACCTCACCGGGTTTCGCCATGCGGGTGACATTGGTCACCATCTGGCCAACACCATTGCTCATGCCGCCGAACTTCATGACCTTCTGGCTGGAAAGCGCTGCCAGATTCTTCTCGAGCGTTGCGACAGCAGGGTGAACGAAATCCAGTACGTTGATTTCCAGTGCAAACAGTGCCATGGCAGCCTCCTGACATTGCCGGGCAATCGACCCGCCGAACGCCCCTGTTCTGCATAGCGGATGCGAGCGGAAACTGGCTCAGGCGCTCCCGCATGCCCAACGTGAAGTGGCGTCAATGGCCAAGGTTGCGAATCCGCACAACCAGTTTTTTCGCGGGCAGTGCAGCGGCGCCTCTCGCGCGCCGGATGAGCGCCAGCAGCGACTACGCCGCCCGCTTGCCTTGTGAGAGCGGGGTCGCCCGTGGTGATCGCGTTTCAGCGCCGCCGCCGTGCATCACGTGGCCCATCACGAAGCCAGCAGCACTACCCGCCAGCGCGAACCAGAGCGTTGACGACCAGCCCGGTGTCGGCACAAACGCGAACAGCAGCAATCCGTAGCCACCCAGTACACCGCCGACAGCGCCAAGCAGGGCGCATTTCACCGGGTGAATCGGGCCATTGCGTCGCCACAGCCAGCCGGCCGGCAAGGCAAAGGCGATTGACACCGGCAGGGTAAACAGACTGAAGAAGGCACTCATGCCAAGCAGTTGGGCGACAGTCGGCAGTTGCACGCTGCTGCCATGCGCTGCGAAGTGCAAGCCAAGCGCCAGCGCAAATGCACCGGTGACGGCGGCAAACACGGTGGCTGCCAGCAAGCGCGGGATGGATAGGGTGGTGCTCATGTCATCGCTCCAGCTTCTCGCTCCCAAGGCGCCTGCGGAGCAGACATCGCATGGGGAGCGAAAGGATAGACGCACTGCGGACGCCAATCAGGACGCGAGGTCGGCAGCCGGAGCATCACGCATCCGGGCGATCCCCTTGACCGATGACATGTCGCTGCGCGAAACCCGCGCAGCAGGCAGATCGCCGCGCTACACCCGATTGCCCTTGATCATGTCCATCACACTGCCAACGTTCAGGCCGCGCGCCTTCTCCTGAATCTGCGGCACGTAGCGCGCCTGCATCTCCTTCGCTGGCGCCAGCAGATCGTCGAAAGTCTGCTTCAACACGTCCGTGCTCATGCTGCGACCGCCACCGTAGTAGCGCACGGCAAGTTGTCCGAGCGCGTAGGTGGTGGCGAACGAGAAGGCCATGCCGGTCGCGCCGCGGGCGATACCGCCGACCAGTCCTCCTGCGAGCTTGCCGAACAGGCCACCGATCAGGCGGCGCCCCGCCTGTTCGAGATATTGCGATGCCAGCCCCACACCGACGGTGGCGAGAAACTCCTTGATGTGTCCACTGTCGAGCTCGTAGCCATAGGCCTTGCCGATGCGATAGACCATGCGCGTCTGCAGCGGAATGATCGCCATGGTGGCCCACGACTGCGGCAGCAGCTCCAGCGCGCCGTTGAGGATGCTGGCGTTGAGGATCGACTTGTCGAGCTCGGTGCGATCAACATTCGCAGTCGGCGCCGAACCACCTTGCCCAGGCGGTGGTGAATGCAGCAACGCCGCATCGGCTGGAGCGCCCGCAGCCGCCCACGCGGCGCCAGCGATATTGACAGCGTCCGCCTCGATGGCAGTAGCGTCAGCGTCGGACAACTGCAGCGCTCCGCGCAGTTGCGTCAGGAACGCGCGTTCGCGCTCATTCTGGGCGCCATCGGCATTGGCAACGCCGACCGCCATTTCGTAGGCAAGCCGGCGCGACTCCTCATCATTGAGCGCCGCTGCCGCGCTTTCCACCGTCACGCGATGGAAGATGACGTCCTGATAGAGCCCCTGCATGTCGAGCCCGGCAGCGCTGCCACCCTCGCCGGTCAACCGGGCGGCGATGCGTTCCAGTGCATCACGTTCGCGACCATCCTTGCCGCCGTCGGCAAAGGCACTCATCAATGCGATGGCGAGTGTGGCGCGTTGCTGTTCTACGTTCATGCGTGTTTCCTCATGGTCCTGATGGTTGGGTGGCCGTTAATGGCAGCACAGCCTGAAAGCCATTTGACAGCATGGCGCGCGCCGGGTTTCCGCACTTCGTCGCGGCTGGCTGCGTCCGGTCGCCGGCTCGCTTCGCACACCGACAGCCCGAGTGTGTCTCGTGCGGTGATGACCATCAGCTTCAGTTGCCAATCCGCTTCTGATCAGGACCAAAGGCTCATTTTCGTTGTTTGTCGACTTTGGCCATTTTCAAGCCATGAGCCCAATGCAAAAGCCATTTCTGCGAAAAAGCTTATGCCCCTGCTCCGGCTGCCCGCTGCTTGCGATAGCCTTGCACCGTCAACTCATCTGACGATGCTGTCGGCGCCACCAGGCAACGTTGACGCGACCTCTATGCAGCAGGAGTCCATCCATGGCGACGGAAGCAAAGACCAAACCCACGACGACGTCGCTTGACGAGTTTCTCGCCGCCGCAGTGGCGCCGGAGCGTCACGATGACTGCCGCACGCTGGCCGCGATGATGCAGAAGGCAAGCGGCGAGCCTGCCGTCATGTGGGGCACCAGCATCGTTGGCTTCGGTCTCTACCGCCAGCAGTACGCCGGCGGGCGCGAGGCAGACTGGCCGCTGATTGCCTTTTCGCCACGCAAGAACGATCTCACCTTGTATGTGACACCCGGCTTCGAAGGTTTTGAGGATCTGCTGTCGAGGCTGGGCAAACACAAGGCGAGCAAGGCCTGTCTGTACATCAAGCGCCTCGCTGATATCGACATCAAGGTACTGAAAACCATCGTCGACGGCAGCGTCAAGGCAATGGCGCCACGCCGCGTGAAGGCTTGACCCGCTGCCACCAACACTGACAATGAAAAAGCGCCCCGGAGGGCGCTTTTGTTGATTGCTCACGCGAGCATCATTGCGCATTGCGCGCGATTGGTAACGTCAGCAAAGCTCTGGAAGTTTTCCGTCCTGAATGCTGGTCTCCTTTCGTTGGATCGGCGACAGGCGTAACTTAGCACTCCGCGCAACGGGGTGCAACCGGCGAAACACATGCAACCAGTCGGCAAAGCATGATGTTGCGCAATTTTCCACTCGCGACGGCGCTCTATGATCGCCGGCATGAACGGCTTGCCAAACGTCAGCACCGCAAACACTGCCGAGCCGGCGCAGGAAGCTGCAGTCAGCCGCAGCGTTGCACCGGTACCGCGCGCCGCGCACACGCCACTGGAGGACGTGCAAGGCATCCTCACCGGCTGCCTGTTCGTCGCCTTGTCGCTGGCTTTCATGCGCGACAGCCGCCTACTGCCGGGTGGCATCGCCGGGCTGTCGTTTCTGTTGCACTATGGCTCGGGCTGGTCGCTCGGTGCCGTGTTGTTCGCGCTGAACCTGCCGTTCTACGTGTTCGCCTGGCGGGCGCTGGGCGCTGCGTTCACGCTGAAGACGTTTTGTGCAGTCGCCGTACTTGCGGTCTACACCGAAGTGCTGCCGCATCTGCTTTCGTTCGCCAGCCTGAACCCGGTGTTCTCGGCGATCATGGGCGGTCTGCTGGCGGGCAGCGGCATCCTGATGCTGATCCGCCACGGCGCCAGCCTTGGCGGCCTCGGCGCCATGGCGATCTGGCTGCAACAGCGCAAGGGCTGGCGCGCCGGCAGCGTGCAGATGCTGTGCGATGTCGCGATTCTTGCCTCAGCGCTGTGGCTGTTGCCGGCGGACCGTGTCGCGCTCTCGGTGCTTGCTGCCGCCGCGCTGAATTTCGTCATCGCGATTAACCATCGGCCCGACCGCTATCACGGCATCTGACTCCTGGTCCAATTCAATCCGATACGTCGTTGCGCCTCCTTGCCGTGCACCAGCACTGTCTGCGTCGTCGCGCCTGGCCTCGGATTGAATTGGACACGGAATGAAGTCGCCGATGCGGCGGGCAGCCCGGCTGTCAGTGCGCCCCGGTAAGGCTAGCGGCAACCAAACGCTTGAACGGCGTCAGGCGCTGGCCAATGCCCAGGAAGGCGTCGCGCAACACCCGGCTGGGCAGGGATTCACTGGTGTAGAGCTTGGCCACCGCGTGCGTCGCCAGATAGAGCGGCAGCGTCGCGCGCCGATGCGTACTCTCGTAGGCCTGCAGCACGGCAGGTGAAGCGAAGTCGCTGCCACTCGCACGCGCCTTGAGCATGCCGCGCGCCAGCGTGTCCGCGCCCTTGAGACCAAAGTTGAAGCCATGCGCGGTCACCGGATGCATACCCACTGCTGCGTCACCCATCAGCGCGAAGCGCTTGCCAACAAAGCGGTCGGCATACACCGCCACCAGCGGATAGCAGTGACGGGTACTGGTCAGTCGCATGTCACCCAGCCGGCGCGCAAAGCGGGCAGTGATGGCATCGTTGAACGCCTCGGCGGACATCGCCTCCAGCGGCTGCATCTCGTGCTGCGGCAGCGTCAACACCACCGACGAGCGGTTGCCGTTCATCGGCAGCAGCGCCAGGGTCTGGCCGTAATCGAACCACTCCCAGGCAACGTGTTCATGCGGCTCGTCATGCTCCATCTGGCAGACCATCATGACCTTGCCAAAGTCGTGCATCCGCGCTGAGATACCCATTGCGCGCCGCGCCGCCGAGAAGCGGCTGTCGGCAGCAACCACCAGCGACGCGCGCAGCGTGTTGCCGTCGGCCATCGTCACCTGGCCGCCATCAGCATCCGTGCGCAGGTCGGTCACTTTGGCGTCGCAGATCAGCGTCACGTTGGGCGAATCTTTCACCGCCTCGTACGCCGCCTTGCGGATCAGGTGATTGGAGATCAGGTAGCCCAGCTCGTCCTTGTTGCCGTGCCGGTGCTCAATGTTCATGCCATGCAGCGACAGGCCGTTGAGCACCTTGGCATCGCGCAAGGGTGAAACGGCGTCGGCCGGGAAGCGATCCCACATGCCAAGCTCGCGCAGCACGCGGGCGGAGAAGTGGGTGAGCGCGATTTCGCGCCCGTCAAAGGCCGGCGACGCGAGCGTGGCCTCGGGTTGCGACTCGATCAGCGCAATGCGCAGCGGCGTTTGCCCGGCGCCTGCTTCCCCGACGCTCAACGCCCGGGCAAAGCTCAAACCGGCAGGGCCCGCCCCGATCACGACAACATCAAAATCCATGTGCAGCTTTCAACGAAATTCCGCAGTGCGCGTATTTTCCACCTTCGTCAGCGCAGGCCGGTGCCAGCCGGCGATCTGACAGTGAACTTTAGCGAACAGTTTCTGCGGCTGTCCATGACCAGGGTTAAGAACTTGCCCCGAATGTGTCAGGGCTGCCCCTTGCGCAGACGACCTTGCAGCCCAGCGCAGCCCCAACTGCGGCACTTCCGACTTGCGATGTCTAGGGCGCCAGTTGCCGCATCAGGAACGCCGTGATGCGAGCGTGTACCGCCGGGTCTTTCAGGATGCGGCTATGGCCCAGGCCTGCGGTCGCCAGCAGCTCCGCCTGCGGCAGATGCTGCATGAAGCGCTCGGCTGCTGCAAACGGATTGGCACTGTCGTCGGCGTCGTGCGCCACCAGCGTCGGTACCGTGACCCGCGGTGCGCTGTGGGCGGCGTCGAACTGCTGCATCAGCAGACCCTCCTGCGCCTCGATGCGCCGTTGCATGGCAGCGCGAGTTCGCTCCGAAATACCGAACACGTGAGCGAACATGCGGGTGTAGTCGCGCGGGGCATCCGGTGCGGCAATCAGTACCAGCGAGCGCGCCAGCCGGCTGCGCGACAGCGCGAACGCCGCCGCGCTGCCACCCAGCGAATGGGCAATGACCGCGTGCAGCTTGATGCCCTGCTCGGCCAGACGTGCGCAAACGTACTCCAGCGCGCGGGCAAACTGCGGCAAGTTGCTGGTGCTGCCGTTGCTGGCGCCATGTGCTGGCGCATCCATCACGATGGGCACAAAGCCTTCACTGGCCAGTGACTCCGCCAGGGCCTTCATCTGGGTGGCACGGCCGGCCCAACCGTGCATCAACAGCACATGCGGCCGCTGCGTCACGGCCATCTGCCCCTCATCGCAATCGGCGCCGCCACGGTAGCGATAGACGCAGACATTGACACGCTCAAACGGCCAGCGCTCGATCTGCCACTGCGGCCCCCAGGCGCTGCGGCGCGCAAAGCCGCGCAGCGGCAGCGGCGTCAGGAACAGTCGCTGGGCCATGCGTTCGGCCAGCCGCGACGACAACGCCTCGGCACCGCCGAGCATGCCGCGCAGCAGGCTCACGCCAGCATTACGCTCGTAGAAGCGGACGGCAACGCCGCCAGACGCCGGTGCTGGCGCCGCGCCGTTCTGGCGCGACGATGGGTTCTGTCCAGTCGTTGTTACAGCATTCATAAGGACTCCTGTTGACAGTGAATCGGAACACATTCGCACAACCGTGCGAAATATAGGGACATTTTCGGACGCCTGCGAATCGTCGCGGGCGCCACGATGGAACTAGGACGTAGCGATTGGGGCCAGTTGCGTGGCCAGCGCAGACGAACCGGCAGCCAGCGAATGGATCAGCCGCTCGAAGCAGGTGTGTGCACGCTCGGCCGCGCGCGGGTCGCGCATGAAGCGGGCGTCATGCACGGTGCCAATCATCATCGAATAAATCTCGGCGACCGTCTGCTCGACGTCGCAGTCGGCGCGCAGATGACCCTGCTCGACGGCCTGCAGCACCACACGGCGCAGCGCCGCCCGCCAGCCCAGCACGCCGCGCAGCAGCTGCTCGCGCAACGGCCCTTCGCGGTCGTCCAGCTCGAAGGCGCCAGCGGTATACAGGCAACCGGTATTGGCCTCGACCACCCGCACCCGCTCGATCCAGCGACGCACAATGGCGCTCAGCCGCGGCAGCCCCTTCGGTGCCTGCATCGCGGGCACGAAGACGTCGGCGAGGAAGCGGCGATCGTATTCCTCAATGACCGCCGATTGCAGCGCCTCGCGCGAACCAACGCGGGAAAACACGCCACTCTTCGACAAGCCAACGCGATCGGCCACCGCCTGCAAGGTGATCGCCTCCAGCCCTTCGGCCAGCGCGATGTCCAGCGCCGCGCCGATGATCGCGGCACGCGTCATCTCGCTCTTGCTGGTTTTGGTGGCCACTGTCGACATGCGCGCATTTTGCGCACGGTCGTGCGAATTGTCAAGCAAGGCAGAGACGAGCCCGTACGGGCGCTGCCATCAGCCCTTCCAGGTGAACGGGAACTTGAACTGCTTGATGAAGCCGTTCGGCACGTAGTCGCCGAGCACGCCGTAGCGCTCGGGCCACAGTTTGGTGCTTTTCACCGCTGTGCCGAACAGGTAGTCGAGGAAGGCGAAGTGCGCCGCATAGTTGCGGTCCAGCGCCTCCTGGTCCTGGCTGTGATGCCAGTGGTGAAAATTCGGCGTCACGATGATGTAGCGCAGCGGCCCCAGGCGCACGCTGACGTTGGCATGATTGAACACGGCCTGGAAGCCAACGATCACGATGTAGGCGTCGATAACTTCCTTGGAAAAGCCCAGCACGTAGATCGGCGCCAGCACCAGCGTGCGGGTGATCAGCAGCTCCAGAATGTGCTGCCGCGAACCGGCCAGCCAGTCCATGCTCTTGGCGCTGTGATGCACCGCATGCAGCCGCCAAAGAATCGGCACCTCGTGATACGCGCGATGCGTCCAGTACTGCACAAAATCGGCGACCAGAATGATCAGCAGCACACCGGCCCAGAACGGCAGGCCCTGCACCCAGCCGCGAATGCCGTCGTTGCCCGCCCAGCCAAAGAACTTGTGCACCATCAGGTTGGTCGCCAGCAGCACGAAGCCGACGATCATGTGGTTGACGATGAAGTGATGGAAGTCGGTCTGCCATTCAGCGCGGAACACCGGTTGCTCCTTGCGGTGCTTGAACAGCTTCTCGATGAAGATGAAGATCAGCGACGAGCCGAGCAGGTCGAGGATGAACCAGTCGAGGCCGATGTAGGGCGTGTGATCAGGGAAGTTCGGGTTGACGTCCACCTTGTGACCACCGAGCAGCGCCGACAGCGCCACCAGCAGGAAGGCAAAGGCCGACAGCCAGCGCGCGCGATTGAAAATAATGTTCACCAGACTCAGGCCGCCGGCAATCACCAGTGCCACCAGCATGATCTTGCGGATGGTGTCGACGTCGTAACTCTTGCGCAGTTGCGGTGTGGTCAGGTATTCCGGGAAATGGAAGGCGAGCACGCCGAGAAAGCACAGGATTGCCAGCGACAGTGCGATCACGCCGGTGATCAGGCCGTGGCCGGGCTTCAGCGCGCCGTGGCCTTCGGTCAGTTCATTGAGCTTTTCGAGCATCGGAAGCACTCCTGCCAGCTGGCAACTTCTGGTTGAAACGGTTATTCAATATGGGCTCGAACGGCGAAATGGTAGCAAGTCGACTTTCAACGAAAAACCGTACTTGGCCCAACGCGCACGGTACTTTCACCGAAAAGCTGCACTCGTCTCGCGGAAGCGGAACAGCACACCCTGCCGGTTGTCAGGAGCGCTGGGCCGCGAGGACGGTCAGCAACTCCCGTTCCCGCGCTGGCAACAACCCAAATTTTCCTGCCGGGAACGCATTCTGCCGTGACTCCGGCAATTTGCGCCACCAGTCGAGCGTGTCGGCGACCGTCTGCGCCAGCGGCCGGAAATTCAGCCCGGCGGCGAGCGCCCGGGCGTTGCTGCGCCGATGTGCGCCGGCGGTATCGCCGACGCCCGGAATCCACACCGGCAGATCGACCCACGCCTGCACCCCGTGCGCCTGCAGGAAGTCGCGTGACGCCTCGCGAAGCACGGCGGCCGGGTTGGCCACTCCGCGGATTGTCTCCAGCATCTCTCCCATGGTGGTCGCCAGCGCCGGGCCTTTCAGGTTGTACGCGCCAGTCAGCTGCCGCTCGGCCACCTGCACGCTCCACTCCGCCACATCGCGCACATCGATCCACTGCACCGGGTCTTCACGCGGCGGGACCAGCACGTCGCCTCCCTGCGCGATGCGCACCGGCCAGTAGGTGAAGCGGTCGCTCTCATCACCCGGCCCGACGATCAGGCCCGGCCGCAGCAGCGCGCAGTGCCCCGGATAGCAGCGCAACGCCTCGTCTTCACTCAACGTCTTGAGCGAACCATAGAGCGCCATGTTGGCGCGCACATCGGCCGGTGACAGCGTGAATGGATCGGCCTCACCGGCATAGGTTTCACGTGCTGCCGTTTCGTCGGCGCCTGGCTCGGCATCGCTGGCGTACACCGACACCGTGGAGATAAAGCAATAGTGCACCACGTTGCCGGCGAGCACTTGCGCGGCGTCCCGTACCCAGCGCGGCGCCAGGGTGGCGTTGTCAATGCAGGCGTCGAAGCGACGGCCGTGCAGGGCGCGATAGTCGCCGCTGTCGCGGTCACCGACCAGATATTCCACGCCGTCAATGCGCTCGCTGTCGCGTTGCCCGCGATTGAACAGCGTGACGCGATGTCCGCGGCTGACGGCGTAGCGCACCTGCGGCCCACCGATGAAGCCGGTACCACCAAGAATCAACAGGTCAATTGGCGCAACGGCGGCGTCAGCTGAGGTTGTCATGCTCAGCCAATCTGCACGATGATCACCACGCGCCGGTTCCTGGCCCGGCCCTCGGCCGTGGCGTTATCGGCCAGCGGTACGCTGTAGCCGAGCCCGGTCGCCTCCACCCGGTCGGCCGGAAAACCACCCTCCGTCAACACCTTTGCCACGGCGTCGGCGCGGCGCTTCGACAGCCCAAGGTTGTAGTCACGGGTGCCGACGTTATCCGTGTGCCCACGCACCAGCGTGCGATCAATCCCCAGCTCCCGCAGCTCGCGCGCAATGCGCAGCAAATTGTCGCGTGCATGGCTGGCGACGGTGTCGCTGTCAAACTCGAACACCAGCGGCGCTGGCAGCGACAGATGCCAGCCGTCCGGCTCTTCAACAAAGCTCATCGCTTTCAGCGCAGTGCGCACTTTCTCCGCCCGCGTAGGCTCGGGCGCAGCGGGCGCGGTGGCGGCCACTGGTCTGGTCTCGCAACCGGCAAGCCATGCCAGCACAAGCACCAGCATCACTGCCAGCAAGTTTCGACCCCGTTGGTTGTGCTGCACCTTAACCATCGTCCACGCTCTCCTGTTGTCGCACATCGGCGACCACGTCGCCGACAAACTTGATCCGGTTGCGTCCGCCTGCTTTCGCCTCGTACATCGCCGCATCGACGCGCGCCATCAGTTCATTGGTGGCCAGCCCATCCTCCGGGAACAGACCGATGCCGATGCTCGCGGTGCAACTGATCGGCAGCGTATGCACGTGGTTGGCCGCGTGCACGGCGTCGGCCAGCTTGAGCGCCACGATCAGCGCATTCTCGCGACTGTCGATGTTCGGCAACAGCGCAATGAATTCGTCACCGCCGAGGCGCGCAAAGGTGTCGGACGGCCGCAGCTCCGCCTTGCAGCGCAAACTCATTTCCTTGAGGAACTCATCGCCCACCGAATGGCCCAGCTGATCGTTGAGCAGTTTGAAATCGTCGAGGTCAAGGCCGATCACGGCGAATGGCCGGTCGTCACGACGATAGCCATCAATCAGTTGCGTCATGCGGTCCAGCAGCAGCACGCGGTTGGCGGCCCCGGTCAGCGGGTCGTAGAACGCGAGCTTGGCGAGCTGCTTGTTGCGCTCGCGCACCTCCGACGTGCGGCGCTGGATCACATCAAGCATCGCGTTGAAGTCTTCGCTCAGCCGCTGCACCTCGGTGACCCGAGTGGTCGGCACCCGATGCGTAAATTCGCCGGTGTCGCGAATCTTGCGCGTCACCTCGGCAAAGCGCTTGAGCGGTTGCGTAATGCGGCGCCCGATCGGCCCTGACAGCACTGTCCAGCCCAGCACCATGGCACCAAACACCAGCGCCCCGCAGAACACGAACAGCATCAGCGCCCGCGCCAGGTGCTGCTCGCGGATACTCACCTCGGCATAGCCAAGCAGGTCACCACCGTTGAGCACCGGGCGCCGGGCGGTCACCTCGCGAATCAGCAAGGCGGAACTGAGCCAGTCGTCACCGGCGTCGATACCAGCGCGACGCACGCCGACCGTCGCCGGCCGCTTCTGCGTGTAAGTGACCAGCACCGTGTCGTCGGGCTGCAACAGTCGCGCCTGGGTCACCGTGTCGGAGCTGGACAGCGCCGAGAGCGCTTCGCGGCCACGCTCAGCGTCACGCAACGCCAACGCGACGTCAGCGCTGGCCGCCACCAGTTCGGCGATGGTGTCGGCACGTTGCTGCATGGTGCTCTTCGCCAGCATCGCGGCCACCGCGATCATCGCGCACATGGTGACCAGTACCGCCAGCGCGGCAGTGGCGATCACCACCCGACTGATCTGGATCGAGATCGATACCGGGCGTACTTTTCGCCGGGTGGCCGGGCCGGCAGCGATGCCGCCAACGATGGCCGCGGGCGACTGCTCATCCATTGCTATTCCACCTTCGCCCGCTGCGGCTGCAGACGCAGCAACTGCGAGTTGACCTTGAACCCGGCGCGCGACAGGGTGTCGAGGTTGAGCCGGTAACGCTCGCCACCGGTCGCCTCGTCGGCTACCAGACAGATGCTGCCACCGAGTTCGCAGAAATTGCCGCCCAGCCCGACGGTCAGCACCGGTCGCCCCTTGATTGCGGCCAGCCACGGCTGCCAGTCGAATTCGCGTTTCGGCAGCGCCGCGAACAGGTGGCAGCGCTCGATGTCGCGCGGCCGCGCGATGCGCATGACCAGCAGCACTTGCCCACGCACCTGCTTGCCCGCGAGGTTAAGCTCCGGCGTTTCGGTGGGCTGGCAAATCACCACGGCACCATCTCCGCCGGCAGTGGCGGCTGCAGGCCACTCGACAAAACGCACAAATGCCATCACCCATTCCTCGCTGGAAAGGGCGGACGCGGGCGTGGCGATCACCATCGACATCACAATTGTTGCGATCCCCTCGACGATTGACGGCCACCACCGCGCAGGCTTGTTGCGGGCTCGTCGCATCTCTCAATTCTGCGCGAAAGCGCGCCGGCTGTGGGTTTGCGGGATAACAGATAATTCTGATACCAAATGACCCGACGTTACAAGATGTCACGCGGGACTTATTTCGGACCCGGCCCGGCAAGGCGTGGCCTTGGTGTCAGATTGTTTGCGGACAATGCTGTCATCGTCGCCACGTCATCGCTGCCACCTCATGCCGACTGATGAACTGATCCGCCACTACCCCTCGCTAGCCAGCGCCGATCGCTCCGAGCTTGATGCGCTGCCAGTGATCAGCGCGCCGGCTGGCGCCCTGCTGTTCGATGTCGGGCAGCCTTGCCAGGGCTTTCCGCTGGTGCTTGATGGCGAAATCAGGGTGTCACGGCAGTCAAGCGAAGGGCGTTCGCTCGAGCTTTATCGGGTGGTGCCGGGCGAAATCTGCCTTGTCTCGTCGGCCAGCCTGTTTGGCCACAAGGCGCTGGCCGCGACCGGTGTGACGGCGCGCGCGTCGCGGCTGGTGCTGCTGCCGCCGCCGCTGTTTTCGCGCTGGCTGGCGCTTCCTGCCTTCCGGGAAGCGGTGCTGGGACTGTTCGCCGAGCGCATGGCGGATCTCACCGCACTGGTCGACGCGGTGGCTTTCCGTCGACTTGACCAGCGGCTGGCGGCAGCCCTGCTAGGCCGTGGACATGACGTGCCAGTGACGCATCAGGCACTCGCCGACGAGCTTGGCACCGTACGCGAAATCGTGACCCGGCTGTTGCATCGTTTCGAGCGCGATGGCTGGATCACACTGTCGCGCGAGCACATTCACATCATCAGGAGCGCCGAGTTGCGCTCCCTTGCCGGCGACGGGTAACCGCACCGCCAGCAGCAGCGCGGCGCTGTGTGACCTGGGTCACTGACATTGCCGCGACGCGCCGCTGAAATACGAACCATGCGCTGACGGACGCAGTCACGATTCAGGTGACTGCACCGACCAGCGCTTCTGGTTCATCAAGACTTCACGAGGAAAATCATGAAAGCAAATGTCGGTGGCATTGATCGCACGGTACGCATCGTTGCCGGGTTGGTCCTCATCGGACTGGCCGCAACGGGGACCGTGGGCTGGTGGGGCTGGCTGGGCGCCGTTCCGCTGGCGACCGGCCTGCTTGGCTGGTGTCCGCCGTACGCGATCTTCGGCTTCAACACCTGCAAGACCCGATAGCCTTCACCGCGTCGGCCACAGCAAAAAAAAGAGGCGCGACAGTTGTCGCGCCTCCTGACGGTCAATACAGAGTGCAGGGATATCAGTCGGGGGAAATGCTGTTGGTTCCCTGCTGACCGTCAAAACCGGTAAAGCCCTGCGACTACTCCACGGTCAGGCGCTTGACGCTGGGACCGCTCTTCCGCGGCAAAGTCAGCGCCAGCACGCCGTTTTCATATTTCGCCTTCGCGGCTGATGGGTCGATTTCCGCCGGCAACTGGAAGCTGCGCGATACCGCGCCGTAGTAGCGCTCACTGCGCAACACTTTCTCGCCCTCGGTTTTTTTGTCTTCCTGCTTCACCTCGGCGCGCAGGGTGATCACATTGCCGTCAATGCCGACGTGAATGTCATCCTTGTTGACGCCCGGAATTTCCGCGTTGACGGTGTAGCCGCCCTCAACCTCTTTCACGTCCACCTTGATCTGGGCCGGCAGGTTGTCGCCGTGCAGGGGCTTGACGAAATAGCCGGGCGTGAAATCGCGAAAGAAATCGTCGAGCAGGCTGTTGCGTGAGACCAGTGAGTTCATGTGCGATGCTCCTTGTTTGGGTTGGCCAAGCAGCGCCGGCGAGCCGGAAAAGGCGGCCGCGCTGTCCGTGTTCATGAACCCAATCGTGAGGCTGGTCACGGCGTTTCTCAAGCGCTGACGACACGGCTTTTGATGCGCATCAAAAAGCCGATGAACGCGCGGCGCGGCCTCTTTTGTCAACGCGATCCGCCCCCAGCTGCCGCTGATCAGGGCGCCTTGTCGGCGGTCGCACACTTCTGGCAAACGTCATTGCCCTTGTCGAAGATGATGCGCCAGACACCGGGGCCCTCGCGCCGCCAGATTGACGTGAAAGTAGCGAACACCTCGCCGCGCGCATTGCGCACCGGACCCGAGCTGAGCGCCAGGGTACCGGAGTCGAGCACCTGCACGTCCGCCTCGTTCGGCTCCCACGAGAATGGCGCTGCCGGGGCCTCGTAGAACTTCTTCCACGCCTCGGCCACCGCCTGCTTGCCGCGCAGCACGCGGCCGGAGAAGAACACCGCCTCCTCCGCCAGAAAGCCGGTGAAAGCCACGTGATCGCGCATCGCCATGGTGCGCGCAAAAGCCCGTTCAGTGTCGATCACCTCCTGCTTCAGGGCCGCGTTGCTGGCCGGTGCCGATTGACTGGCAACGGTCGCGCAGCCCGCCAGCGCGGCGAGCATGAGACCCGCCAGCGTCTGCGCGCATCGGTGAAAATTCTGCAGGACAGAATCCATGATCAAGCTCCGGTTGCCAGCGGCAAATGTGCGAATTGAACAGACCGGAGGATTGTGCGCCTCAACCGCGTACGCAGCAATGTCATACTGCCGGCCATGAAACGAAAACCCATTCAGGTCCATCACTTCACGCTGCGCGATGAGCACATCGAACTGCACAACCTGCTCAAGATCGTCGGCGTCGCCGATAGCGGCGGGCAGGGCAAGGCGCTGGTCGCTGCGGGTGCAGTGCGAGTGGACGATGCGCCGGAATCGCGCAAGACGGCGAAGATCCGCGCCGGGCAGAAGGTAACGCTCGACGGCGTGACGATTCATGTCCACGCGTCAGACGCGGCTGCCAGCGACGCCAGTTAAGTCACGACTGATGCGGATCGCTTTCGCGCTACTGGTCATCGTCGCGGCGTTCGCCGCCGCTCGTGACTGGCGTGATCGCGAGGTCACGCAGCCGCCCGGCGTGCTGGTCAGCGCCGAGCCGCTGCAGCGCGACGTCACCGCAGCGCCGATCCGCGTGCACGACTACACGCTCACGCCGCGCGCCCGCTTCCGGCTGACCGCGCGCGTGCTCGCGGGCGAACGCTACCGCTTCGCGCTGGCGTCTGACCTCATGCCGCGCGACTTGGCGTTGGGCTGGGGCGTAATGTCCGACAGCAGCGTCATCGAGCAACTGGCGATCAGCCAGAGTGACCGCTTCTACTTCTGGAAGTCACGCAGCAACTCACTGCCAGCGCCCGTTGAGCAGATCATCGCCAGCAGCGCCAACATGCACCTGATCGCCGCCAGCGCCGGCGTCGCCAACGCCATCGACCGCGCCCGCGTGGGGCAGGTGATTGAGCTGGAGGGACTGCTGGTCGATGTAGCAATGGCAAAGGGTGGTGAGCTGCGCACCTCGCTCACCCGCACCGACAGCGGCGCCGGCGCCTGTGAGATCGTCTACGTGGAGAATTTCGTCATCCGCTAAGAGACGTCGACAACTGCCTGCGGTTAAGCTTCGGCAACTCGTTCGACCCAACCTTCCCTGCCATGAGCCACTTCACGCAAGTCATCCTGTTCACCGACACTGACGGTCGCGCCCGCTTCCGCGACGAGCCGATCGTCCTCAGCGAAGGCACACCCCAGTCAATGCTGTCGCCCGTGCTGCCGGCCACCGGCCTGCAATTGCGGCAAAGCCCGGTGGGTTTTCGCAGCCAGTGGCACTGCACACCGAAACCGCAGTGGCTGTTCGTGCTCGGTGGCGCGATGGAAATTGGTCTGCAGGACGGCAGCAGTCGTATTTTCAAGGCAGGTGAGCACTTCTTTTCTGCCGACACGCTGCCCGACGGCGCGACCTTCGATCCCGCCGTGCACGGCCACTGGAGCCGGCAAGTCGGCGACGAGCCGCTGGTCACCGCCTTTGTCAAAGTGCCGTAACCACCGGCTGTCCGCCAGCCGTGACGACAGTGCATATTCGCCGTACGACTTTTTCGTGAAACCGTTGACGGATAAGGGCTATCTGGCAGAAAAGGCAGAATGTCGACTATTGTGCTTTTCCGCCTTTATGCCCATTGCAATGGTGCATTGACAGAAAAGCTGCTGCTCAGAAATCGCCACTGGAACCTGCATGGCCCTCAAATCCACCATCTTCAAGATCAACCTCAACGTCGCCGACATGGACCGCGGCTATTACGCCGACCACGCACTGACCGTGGCGCGGCATCCGTCCGAAACCAGCGAGCGCATGATGGTGCGGGTGCTCGCCTTTGCGCTGCACGCCAGCGAGCGCCTCGAATTCGGCAAGGGCATTTCCACCGACGACGAGCCGGCGCTGTGGGAGCATGATCTGACCGGCCGCATCACCGAATGGATCGAAGTCGGCCTGCCCGACGAGCGAGTGATCCGCCGCGCCTGCGGTCGTGCCGATGCGGTGCATCTGTATGCCTATGGCGGTGGCCGCACAGTAGAAGTGTGGTGGCAGCAGAACGAAGCGCTGCTGGCGAAGCAGGACAAGCTCACCGTGAAAAGCGTCAGCGGCCCCAGCAGCAAGGCGCTCGCCGCGATGGCTGATCGCACGCTCAATCTGCAGTGCATGGTGCAGGACGGCGAGGTGTGGATGTCCGACGATCAGGAACGCTTGCAGGTAGAGCTGCAACCGCTGCTGGCACCTGCCGTGTGAAGGCAGGGTAGCGTCCGCTGCCGCAGCATGTCTGGCAGCACGCATGGCAGCGAAAGGCTACGATGTTGTTTGCTTCAGTTTCAACGGCATTACCCATGAACCGATTTTTCTCGCTCGCCCGTCTCGCCGTGCTCGGCGCCATGGCGTTGACCGCCCTCGCCCCGGCGCACGCGGCTTACCCGGACAAGCCGATCCGGCTAATCGTGGTCTATCCGGCCGGCGGCACTACCGATGCCGTCGCCCGTGCGCTCGCCGAAAAACTCGGCAGCCAGATGGGGCAGCAATTCATCGTCGAGAACAAGGGCGGCGCCGGCGGCGCGATTGGCATCGACGCGATGGCCAAGTCGGCGCCCGACGGCTACACGCTGGCGATCTCGGCCGTGAGCCCGATCACGCTGCTGCCGCATCTCGGCAAGCTGCCGTTCGACCCGGTCAACGATGTCGCGCCCGTCGCCAGCGTGATGTATTCCCCGGTCTACGTGCTGGCGACGCCGGCGTTCACTGGCAAGAGCTTTGCCGATGTGCTTGCGCAGTCAAAGGCGAAACCGGGCGCCATTCGCGTGGCCACCAGCGGCATCGCGACGCTGGGCCACCTGATGGTCGAAAGCATCAAGGCCAAGAGCGGCCTTGAGCTGATTCACGTGCCCTACAAGGGCGGTGGCCAGGTGGTGACCGACGCGGCCGGCGGCCAGTTCGAGCTGTTCACCACCAACCCGAGCCCGGCCGCGAATGGCCAGATGCAGAAGGGCACGCTTCGCGTGCTCGCCGTCGGCGCACCGCAGCGGCTGGCGTCGTTCAAGGACGTGCCAACGCTGGCCGAACTCGGCTTCCCGGAGGCGAACATGACCAGCACCTTCGGCATCTTTGCGCCCGCCAAGGTGCCGTCCGACATCATCAACCGCCTGCACGCCGAGATCGCCAAAGCCATCGCCACGCCCGACATGACGCAGCGCCTGACCCAGCTCGACAACGTGCCGGCCGTGATGAACCCGGCCGAGTTCACCAAGTTCGTCCGTGCTGAATCGGCGACGAACGCGAAGATCGTGCGCGAGCGGAATATCAAGGCGGATTGACCGCCGGATCGTGCCAACTTCGCAAGTCTCCCCTGTACAACTGGGAGATGTCGGCACCGCCGACAGAGGGGTTGGTTGAGCCACATGGCGGTCAACATACCGCAACCACGGCAACCCCTCCGCCGCTTCGCGGCACCTCCCCTGCGCTGCAGTGGAGGCTTTCAGTAACTGGAGTCCCCATGTCCAAAGCCGACGACTTACGCAGTCAGCTGATCCGCAGCTTCGCAACCCCCGACGCGAGCTGGAGCACCTTCAAACGCGAGCCGCACTACGAGAGCGAGGGCGTGCGCCTGGCGCGTGGTACGGCGGCGAAAAAGCTCGGCATGTCGGTCGACATCGTGCCGCCGGGCAAACGCGCCTGCCCGTATCACTTTCACTACGCCGAGGAAGAAGCATTCATCGTGCTCGAAGGTTCGGGCACCCTTCGCGTTGCCGGGGAAATGCTGCCGATCGCGGCTGGTGACGTGATCTTCATCCCGCCGGGGCCGGAGTACCCGCATCAGATCCTCAACACCTCCGACGCGCCGCTCAAGTACCTGTCACTCAGCGTCAACGCCGAGCTCGAGATCTGCGAATATCCGGATTCCGGCAAGTACCTCGCGATGGCCAGTGGCGCCCGTGGTCGCGACGACACGCTGCTACAGGACGGCCGCATGCATCGCACGGCGACCGACCTCGACTACTGGGACGGCGAGCCCTGAGTGGCTCCTAGAGCCGCGGCAACCAAAGCCCCATCGTCGCACCAACAACGCCGCCAGCGGTGGCGAGTGCGAGGACCGCGATGACGGCCGCTGCGGACCACTTGCGTGCAGCAACATCGCTACGCTGTGCCCGGAAGTAAAGCTCCAGTGCAGCCAGCGGCAGCAGCGTTTGCGCGTACACGAGGAAGGTCAGAAACGGGCCGGTAAAGGTCTTTGGATCGAAGCCAACCGGCTGCTGATGGATCATCAGCCACAACAGCAAACCAAGCCGGAAGAACCAGACGCCGTTCATCACCATGAACAGACGCAACGCCCACTGCCGGTGCAGCGCCAAATTCCGGGCGCGCGCGTGGCGCAGCGCGATCACAGCGAAAAGCACCAGGAGAATCGCGTTGAAGGTGCTGCCCAGGTGCTGCGAGAAATCGCCCACGGCGCCGCGCACCCACATCAGATACATGCTGCCAAACGCAATACCGAATGCTGAGGCGATGTAGACGCGGCCGATCCAGCGGTGCACTGACGGCGCGGCGCGGCGCACTGCGGGCAGCAGTTGCGCGAGCCCGGCCAGTGTCACCACCAGCGCCAGCAACAGGTGCACGAAGATGGCGATGTTGCCCACCGTGTCACCCGCGTTCCAGCCACGCGGCATCACCTTGTTCCACGTCTCCCAGTCGCCGCGCAGCGCGGACAAACCATACAGCGCGGCCATGTACCACGCGAAAATCAGTTGGCCCGTCGCGGCGACGATGAACCAGGTTTGGCCAGCGCGAGCGAGCGCGTTGCTGGCGGTTGTCAAATCAGCTTTGCGAGGCAATAGAGTAGCCTCCGTGAGCGTGCTCATGGATGTCTCCTTGGTGTTGAATGCGGCAGCCCACGGGCCACCGCGAATGAATCAGTCGGACTGCGATTCCTGTCGCCGGCGCAACCAGATGGTCACCACAATCAGCCACACGGCAATAGCAACCCCGAACCACACGTCGGCGTTGCTGAGAAAGCGCATGAGATCCGGCGTGTAATCGGCGCCCGCGGCCATCGCCTCACCGCCCTGCTGAGCCCGCCTGGCGGCCTCTGCCAGCTGCTCGCGGGTTGAGAAAGCCGCATCAAAACCACCGAAGAAGCGATCACGCAACCACCTCGCCACATGCGAAGTACGAAGCATCAGTTGTTCGAACGCCGTGATGGCAATCCACGGCACCACCGCCCACGCAAGCGCGCTGCGTCGAGCCCAGGCAGACACCAGCAGCAACCACGCGTAGATGGGGGCGTACCAGACCGCGAGGGTGACGACCAGATAGGCAACGCCCACCGGCATGTCAATCAACGGCAGCCGCTGCAGCAGATTGCTGACGCTCAACCCTTTCACGCCCCACACCAGCACATTGCCCAGCAGCACGAACAGTTGCGTCGCCGTGATCAGGACGAAGAGAAACGCTGGCACCACCAGCGTCGGGACGGCAACTTTGGCGAGCACGGCGGTACGGTCGGAGACTGGCATCGACTTCCAGAACAGCACGCTGCGATCCCGGCGTTCACCGAACAGCGCGTCGAGGCAGTAGAACAGCGCAACGACCATCGCTGTCGCCACCAGAATCAGCGCGACAACCGCATAGGGAGCCGAGGCCAGCTCACGCTGCTTGTCCGGCGATAGCGCATCGAAGGTGGCGATCGCCGGTGGCAGCTTGAACGCGCCCACGATCATCGCCAGCAGCAGCACCAGCGCGACGATGGCTGGCGCCAGATAAAGCGATCGGTGTTCCCAGAGTTCGCGTCGCACGGACCAGTAGAACGGTCGCGCCGAATTGGTGGCAGGCACGGGCGCTGATTGTGCGGCTGCTACCGTTTGCGCATTGGTCTTATTCATGGATTCGCCTCCAGCCCCGTCCCGGAATTGCCGAGCAGCGCCACGAAGAGATCAGTAATGCCGGGGGTGCGAACCTCGCCCAGCGATTCCAGCGTTGCTGCATCAATGCCATCAAACAGCAAGGTGCTGCGGCCAAACACCTGCCGCTCGCGCAACGGCCCGAGAGCCCGCGCGCGCTCGACGTGCGCCGGGTCAACGCGTACCTCCGTGTAACGCGCCTGCAACGCGTCCATCGTCGCATTGAGCGCAATGCGACCATCGTTGATGAACACCACGTCAGTGAGGATGTGCTCAATCTCCTCGGCATGATGGGTGGTGATCACGATGGTGCGATCACCGTCGTAGTAATCGTTGATCAGCGAGTCGTAAAACTGCTTGCGAAAGAGGATATCGAGCCCGAGCGTGGGCTCATCCAGCACCAGCAGCTTCGCCTCAATCGCCATCACCAGCGCCAGATGCAACTGCGCGACCATGCCCTTGGACAAGGCGCCCACCTTGCTCCCGCGCTTGATCACGGTGCGGGCAAGAAATCGCTCCGCCTTCGCGCGATCAAATCGTGGGTGCACGCCAGCGACGAAATCCAGCGCCTGGCTGACCTTGAGCCAGCGCGGCAGCACGGCCACGTCGGCGATGAAACAGACATCCTGCATCAGCAGGTCGCGCTCGCTCCACGGGTCGCGCCCGAGCACCTTGAGATTGCCCTGGAACGGCGTCAGGCCCAGCATGGCCTTCAGCGCCGTCGTCTTGCCGGCGCCATTGGGGCCGATCAGCCCCACAATGCGCCCGCGTTCGACGGTGAGGTCAATGCCCTTCACCGCCACGTGCTTGCCGTAGGCCCTGGTCAGGCCCCGTGCCTCGATGCATGACATGGTTCAGCGTCTCCCTGTCTTGGTCTTGTTGGTGGCCATATTCGAGCCCGTCAGAAGCTCGTCAACATTCAGGCCCAGCCGTTTGATGGTGGCGCGAATGCGCGGCCATTCGTCACGCAGGAAGCGCTCGCGCTCACCATCCGCCAGCTTCGCCTTCGCTCCGGCGTTGACAAACATGCCCAGCCCGCGCCGCGATTCCACGATGCCCGCATCAGCCAGCTGCTGGTAAGCCTTGAGCACGGTCAGCGGATTCACCCGCGTCTCCGCCGCCACAGTGCGCACCGAAGGCAACGGATCGCCCTCGCCGAGGCTGCCATCAAGAATCATGGCCACCACCCGATCCTGCAGCTGCCGGTAGATCGGTTGCCCGTCGTTCCAGTCCTGATCCATCAATGACCTCCGCCACCGTCGCCATGCGGGCAGAGCCTCATGCGTGCGCCTGCCGCGCCTGCCGCGACAGGTGCCTGCGGTTTGCTGCGCAATAACGCAATGGATACTTGCATGATGTCTTGACCCTGCTCACCAGCCGCCATCAACAACATGAGTCGGCAGGTTCTTTGCTGTAGTGTTGTAGTTAACTATATCACCAACACAACAGAACGCAAGTCCCTTTATGCAAACACAACGTGCCGGGCTGCGCCATTGCCACCGCCCTGCCAAAATCCCGCGATGCTCGGCCCCCTCGTCAACCGGCTCGACCACCACTTTGCCAACGACCACCCGCGCCCCGAGCTGACTGGCTGGCGCCGCTTTGCGGTGGAGTTCTGGTATTTCGGCATCAAGGAAGCGCGGGCCTGCCTGTTCGCCGGGCTCTTCTTCGCAGCAGTGTTCATCGTGCCGCGTGGCGGCGTGCTGGGTGTGCCGCGTTACGACGTGTTGCTACTGCTCGCGCTCGGCATTCAGGCGTGGATGCTCTACGCAAAGCTTGAGACCTGGGACGAGTTCAAGGCCATCATGCTGTTTCACCTGATGGGCTTCGCGCTGGAGGCGTTCAAGGTGTCGGCGAACGTGAAATCGTGGAGCTACCCTGAGTTCGCCTACAGCAAGGTGATGGACGTTCCGCTGTTCGCGGGCTTCATGTACGCCGCCGTGGGCAGCTACATCATCCAGGTGTGGCGTGCATTGGATCTGCGCGTGGTGCACCATCCGCCCTACTGGATGACCGGTATCGTTGCGGTGGCGCTCTACGTGAACTTTTTCACCCATCGTTACATCGGCGACTATCGCTGGACCCTCGGCGCCATCGCTCTTGGGCTCTACGCCCGCTGCTGGGTCGAGTTTCGCCCGCTTGATCGCACACGGCGGATGCCGCTGATCGCCGGCTTGATTCTGGTTGGCCTTTTCATCTGGCTGGCCGAGAACGCGGGCACTTTCTTCGGGCTCTGGAAATACCCCAACCAGCTCGGTGCGTGGACCACGGTGCATGTGGGCAAATGGAGCTCGTGGACGGCGCTGACGCTACTGACCTTCGCGATTGTGGTCAACCTCAAGCACGTCAAGGAACGCATTCATCTGGCGCCATAGGCTGTCATTCCCGCGAAGGCGGGAATCCAGACCGTGAATCACCGCAGCACTGGCGGCTCACCTCGCCTCGGGAGCTGCGGTCTGGGTCCCCGCCGCCGCGGGGACGACAGATGTATTCGGGCCGGAAGCAACCTTCGGTGACAATCTCATCATGGCCACCCACACCCTGCTCATCTACATCCTCGCCGCCTTCGGACTTTCACTGACGCCGGGGCCGAACAGCCTGCTGGTGCTGACCCACGGAGCGATCTACGGCCACCGCCGCACCTGGCTCACGGTGTGGGGCGGCGCGCTCGGCTTTCTGCTGCTGATCGCGCTGTCGATGGCGGGCATTGGTGCGCTGCTGAAGGCCTCGGCGCATGCGCTGATTGTGCTCAAACTGATCGGTGGCGCTTACCTGATCTGGCTGGGCATCCAGCTCTGGCGCTCGCCGCCGGTGATGGTGGCAGCGGACGCGCCTGCAGCACAAACAAGCGGCAGTGCGATGTTCCGGCAGGGGTTTCTGACCGCCATCTCGAACCCCAAGGCGCTGCTGTTCTACGGCGCCTTTCTGCCGCAGTTTGTCGATGCCACGCGAGATCTGCTGCCACAGTTCATCCTGATGGCCACCATTTTTGTCGCCGTGGAAATCCTCGTCGAATGGCTGCTGGCATTGCTCGCGCACCGCATCCGCCCCCTCTTGCAACGCGCCGGCCGCAAGTTCAACCAGGTCTGCGGTGGCATGTTCATGGCGATGGGCGTGGCGCTGCCGATGACACGCTGATTCGCAGTTCGCCGGCGTTGTCCGCTGGCGATTGAAGAATCTGCGCATTTCGGACTATCCCTCACTTCTAGTGCGCCGCAGCACCTGATAATGAATGTCAGCGCTGCGCCACAAGTTTGTTCAGGAGCGCGCAACAAGGAGGATTGAACGTCATGCAGAAACCCGTTCGTCGTGCGCTTGCCGCGCTGCTCGCCACCGTTGCGCTGGTCGGCTCTGCCGCAGCGCAGTATCCAACCAAGCCGATCAAGTGGGTGGTGCCTTACCCGCCTGCGGGCACGACCGACGTGCTGGCGCGCATCGTGGCGCAGTGGCTGTCGGAGAACATCGGCCAGCAGGTGGTGGTGGAGAACAAGCCCGGTGCCGGCAACAACATCGGCACCGAGTTCGTCATCAATTCGCCACCCGACGGCTACACCATGCTGCTGGTGAACCCGGCCAACGGCATCAATGCCTCGCTCTACAAAAAGCTCTCATTCAACTTTGTGCGCGACATCGCGCCCGTTGCCGGCCTCGTGCGCACGCCGAACGTGATGGTCCTGACAACCAAGTTGCCGATGAAAACGGTCGCGGAATTTCTTGCCTACTGCAAGGCCAATCCCGGCAAGGTGAGCATGGCATCCTCAGGTAGCGGCACCTCGACGCATCTCTCTGGCGAGCTGTTCAAATCGATGACCGGCTGCAACATGGTTCACGTGCCCTACAAGGGCGCCGGGCCGGCGCTGACTGATCTGATCGGCGGCCAGGTGCAGGTGTTCTTTGACAACCTGCCGTCGTCGGCCGGGCATATCAAGAGCGGCAATTTGCGCGCGCTCGCGGTCACCTCTACCGCGCGTGATCCGTCGTTGCCCGACGTGCCGACCGTAGCCGACACCGTACCCGGTTACGAGGCCACAGCCTGGTTCGGCGTGGGCATGCCCAAAGGCACGCCGCGCGAAGCCATCGACAAGATGAACGCTGCCGTCAACAAGGCGCTGGCCGACCCGAAGCTGCGCGCGCGCCTCGCCGAACTGGGCGGTTCACCCATCCCTGGTACTCCGGAAGACTTCGGCAAGACCATCGTGGCCGAGACCGAGAAGTGGGCGAAGGTGGTGGCGGCTTCGGGAGCGACGGTGGATTGACAGGCACCGCCGGACGCTAGGTCGGCGCTTGAAATACGGTGGCAGCGCGTGGGCACGGTGTGCCCACCCTGCGGCCAAACCACATGTCTTTAGTATCGGCTAGCGCTACTCAGCCGCGCACGGCGGAGGCCACCTTTGGCAAAGCGCGATCAAGCGCGGCGCGCAGCACTGCACGCAGCCACTTTGAACGTTGCTCTGGTGTCATGGCGTCAAAGCTGGTGTCGCGTCCACTGAGCGAGCGACTGGATGATTCGTGCTCCCATTCGTCGGCGACGATCTTGCCGAGCTGCACGTCGACAAGTTGCACACGAACGTAGGCATAGCAGGCGACGTACGGCCGGGCGACGCGATTTGGAAACCGCGCGTTGGCATCGACATAAAAGCCGACGCCTTCGACTGCGCCATGCCCAACGTGACTCCTCGCGCGGCGCAGCATCGCTTGCCCGCGAAGCGGTGAAACCAGCAGCAACCAGCGTGCATCGCGCCCACGCGCCGCGCTGACGAGCGCGGCCAGGCGGTCGTCAGCTATCTCGCCGGAATCCGTGTTGTCGCTCGCAGCTGCTGCGTCGCCGGTGGCTGACAGCGCTTCGACCTGCACACCCTCCTGCGGCAACGCTACCTGCGCGCGCCGCACCACCAGATTGCGCAACTCGCTGTCGTCAATGTGTACCCGTTCGCGCTTGTTGCGATCAATCGCACTGCCAATTTCCGGTCGCGCGACCACCAGCTCAATCTGGCGCGTCAGCGTGTCATGCACAAGCAGGCGGACGGTTGCACCGGTGACGCCTGCCCCGGACGTCGCAGGCGAATCGGCCGCGTGACAGACAAAGGCAGCGAGCACGCCCAGAAAAGCGAGCGCTGCCTGCGCGATGCTTATGCACTGGCCGAGCAGCCCATCGCGGTATCTCACACGCCCCGATCGCATTGCGCATCCCCTTGTGAATTCGCCGCTACGGCCCACTGAATACGCGGCTGCCAAGGCAGCGTACCACGCCGCCACGCGGACAAACACCGCGAGCGTCCGCAGATTGCCGGGGTGTTAGCCTGCTCAGTCGATCTTGATCCCCGTCTCTTTCGCCAGCTGCGCCCACTTGGCGCCGTCCGCCTTGAGGAAGTCGGTGAACTGGGCGACCGGCATCGGGCGCGGCTCGGCGCCTTGCGACATCAAGCGCTCACGCATCTCCGGCGCGGCGAGCGCTTTGCCGAATTCGGCGTTGAGTCGGGTGATGATTTCTGGCGGTGTCTTGGCGGCGGCGAACAGGCCCTGGAACGAGCCGGTGAGGAAGCCGGGATAGCCGGATTCGGCAACGGTCGGCACGTCCGGCAGTGTCGGCCAGCGCTTGTCGCTGGACACCGCGAGCACGCGGAGCTGATTGCTCTTCACCATCGGCAAAGTGGCGAGCATGCCGTTGAACATCACTTGCGCGTGGCCGGCGACGACATCCGTCAGCGCCTGGCCGCCACCCTTGTACGGCACAAACACCCAGTCGATGCCGGCCAGTCGCGCGAACAGCGCGCTGGCGAGATGCGGCGCGCTGCCGGCACCGACCGTCGCGGCGCTGAAGCCACCGGCCTTGGCCTTCGAGGCCGCCACCAGCTCTGGCAATGTCTTCGCGGCGACGCCCGGATTCACCACCAGCAGGTGCGGCGAGTAAGTGATCATGGTGATCGGAGCGAGATCCTTCGCCGGATCGAACGGCATCTTGGCGCCGAGCGCGGGAGCGCTGGTCAGGCCGCTGACATCGGTCAGCAACAGCGTGGTGCCATCGGGTGCGGACTTGGCGACCAGATCACTGCCGAGCACGCCGTTGGCGCCCGGCTTGTTATCGACAACCACGGTGGCACCGAGCGCCTTGCCGACTTCGCCGGACAGCGCCCGTGCGAGGATGTCTGATGTCCCGCCCGGCGCGTAGGGCACGATGATGCGGATGGTTTTGCCAGCGAGCGATTGTGCTTGCGCCGGTGCGACAGCCATTGCTGCAACTACGGCGACGCAGGTCAGCAGGGCGTTCGCCAGCAATCGGCGGCGTGAAATGAAGCGGTGTGCGGTAGCCATGGTTCCTCCTGTGGAAGCGCCGGAAAGAGTGTGGCGCGTCGCCATTGTTGGCTGAAGCGTAGCACTTCGTCGAGCAGTTGTACGACAACATCGCAATGGCCACCATGACAGAGGCATGCAACGCCCATCCCGCGGGCATACACTGATAGCGCTTCACTGAACATGAGAAGGATTTGCCCGATGCATTTCAATTCCACCGCCCGCCGCTGCACTTCACGCTGGCTACCGCGCGCCCTGCTGGCACTGGCTGGCGTACTCGCCGCCGGGCTCGCCCACGCCGGTGTCACGCTTTATGAACACGATGGCTTTCGTGGCCGTGCGGTCACCATCAATTCGCGCGTCCCCAATCTGAAGGCCAACGGTTTCAATGACATCGCGTCGTCTGCCTACGTTGACAACGGCACCTGGCTGGTCTGCGAAGACGACAACTTCCGTGGCCGCTGCGTGGTGCTGCAGCCGGGAAGTTACGGTTCGCTGGAGTCGCTCGGCATGCAGGACAACATCACCTCCGTGCGCCCGTACCGGCGCGGCGAAGGCAATTGGGATGCGGCGCCGCCACAGGGCGCACCGAACTACGGCTACTACCGGCGCCCCAACGAGCAGGTCTTCGAAGCGCCGGTGACATCAGTGCGCGCGATCAGCGGCACTGGCGAGCAGCGCTGCTGGTACGAGCAGCAGGCGGTGCCGGGCTCGGGTAACCCGAACGTGGGCGCGGCAATCATCGGCGGCATCATTGGCGGCGTGCTGGGTCATCAGGTCGGCAGCGGTCGCGGCAACGACGCCGCGACGGCGGCAGGCGCAGTTGCTGGTGCCGCGATCGGTGCCAACGCTGGCGGCGGCAGCCTGCCTTACTCGCGCAACGTTCGTCGTTGCGAGAACGTGGGCGGTCAGGCCTCCTACTACGAGGTGACCTACAACTTCCGTGGTCAGGATCACTACATCCAGATGAGCTACCCGCCGGGACGCACGATTCTGGTCAACCGACTGGGCGAGCCGCGTCAGTAGCGCTCCCTCCTCGACAAAAGAAAAGGCCCGACGCCAGTGGCGCGGGCCTTTTTTGCTTTTCAGAGGCGCCGTAGCACGGCGTACATCAGCCGCATTGCGCATCAACTTTCGGCTAGAAAGCCCATTTCATAGGGGCTACAGCCGCATTAGTCGCAAAGTCGATATTTGGCGTTTTCTACTGGTTAGCCCTTATTGAATAAGGGTTTCACCAAAAAGCCAATCAGCTTTCTCGCCTACACGCGCCCCGTCAGCCGCGCGCCCATCGCTTCGCCCAGTGCTTGCACGCCGCTGGCTGGCCGCACCATCACTTCGAACTCGACGATTTTGCCGTCGGCCCCGAAGCGGATCATGTCGATGCCCTTGAGTGACTTGTCGCCGACATCGGCGCTGAATTCGAGGACGACCGAATGGCCATCCTCGCTGACCAGCGTGCGGTGATAGGCAAAGTTCGAGAACACTTGCTCCGCCGTTTGCAGGATCAGCGCGACGGCCGGCGCGCCCGCGTAGGGCTTGTGCGCGACGGGCGAGCGGAACACGGCGTCCGGCGCCAGCAGCGCTGGCAGGCCGCTGGTGTCGCGCGAGCGGATCATCGCGTGCCACGCCGCCAGCGTGGCTTCGGCAGCCGGACTCAGCGGCGTGGCAGCGGTGCTCACTACGCGGCCTTCTTGACCAGACCTTCGGCCTCAAGCGCCGCTTGTACTGCCGGGCGGGCCGACATGCGCGCCATGAACGCCTGCAGGTTGGCAAACTTGGAAAGGTCGAGCCCGACGTGTTTTGCCCAGTTGGTCACCGTGAACAGGTAAGCATCCGGCACGGTGAAGCTGTCGCCCATCAGGTATTGCTTGCCGGCGAGCTTTGCGTCAACAAATTCATACTTCTTCAGCAACAGCTCGCGCAACACCGGTTTGAAGTCCTCCGGCGTGGTGGGACGGAACAGCGGCGAATAGCCCTTGTGCAGCTCGCTGGTAATGAAGTTGAGCCATTCCTGCACACGATAGCGCTCGAACGTACCGTTGGCAGGGGCGAGGTTCTTGCCTGCGGCCTGATCGGCGATGTATTGCACGATGGCCGGGCCTTCACTCAGGCGTTCACCATTGTCAAGCTCAAGCAGCGGGACGGAGCCTTTCGGGTTGATCGTGTAATAGTCGGTGCCGTCGTCGAGCGCGTGCGTCTTGGTGCTGGCACGCACCAGCGTGAACGGCAAGCCCGATTCACGCAGCACGATGTGGGGGGAAAGCGAACAGGCACCGTTGCTGTAGTAGAGCTTCATCAAATGTCTCCTTGGAAAATGGCCGCGGCCACGCGGGAGGGGATCCGTGTGGCCAATCAAAGGAAACGCTGAATAAGTCGCCGCGAAGCTGCGCGCGGCGGATCGGGATGGATGGCGAGGCGCAAAACGCAGTCGTAGCGGGGCTACGACGAGGCTTTGCAACGAAGCCAGCCGCCCGACTCCGGCGATGCGCGGCTCGTGAGGGACTTGTTCAGCGTTTCCTACGCATTTTGCGACAAAGCGCTGTCGTTCAAGCCAGGTGTTGACCGCTATCGGTGCGCGGCTCGCATTCCGCAGCCGCATGCCATCCGAGCGTAGGGTGGGCAACGTGTTGCCCACGCGCCCCCAAGCCTCACGCCGACGCCGGCTTGCCTTCCAGCGCGTACTGCATGGCTTCAGCCGGCTGCTTCGGCGTGCCTTCGTTGCGCCAGCTGTCGTACTTCGCCTTCGCTTCGGCGCCGTAGCGCTTGTAGATGAAGTAACCAATGGCGGCGACGATGGCGACCACAAACAGCGACTTGATCAACCGCGCCCAGGCCACCAGCACCGCGATGCCCATGCCGAATGCGACCCACTTGACCCACCACGTACCAGTGAAGGTCATGTAGTTGATGAACCAGCAGAGGCCAACGACGAAGATGAACTTGAACGGCATCACCACGGCGCGAATGACATCGGACACCGGGTTGTTGAAGAGCATGTTGAGCGGATTCATGTGTCGGTCCCCCGAAAGAGCACTGCGACATCGCAGTGAGACGAATTCTGCGCAAGGGCGTTTACCGCGCCACTGGCGTGCGATGAATCGCATAAGCTGGGCGCCAATGGCATCGCCGCTTCGCCAGCCGCAGGCGGCGCACGGCTGTTGCAGACCATGGCGGCGCCCGGAATGCTCTACATTGCGGCGATGGACGACGTGCTGAACCTGGAATCGCAATACTTCGACACCGCACCGGGCATTCGCCTGCACGCCAAGGTGGGCGGGCCGGCGGGCGCACCGACGCTGCTCTTCGTGCACGGCTTCCCGGAGTTCTGGTTCACCTGGCGGCGGCAGCTCGCCGAGTTCACCCGCGACTACCGCTGCGTGGCGATCGATCTGCGCGGCTTCAATCTGTCGTCGCAGCCAGCCGACGTCGGCGCCTACAAGGCGGCGCATTTGATCGGCGATCTGGTGGCCGTGATCGATGCGCTCGGCGCCCCGGTGCACGCCGTGATCGCGCACGACTGGGGTGGTGCCGTCGCCTGGGGACTGGCGGCGCAACGCCCGGAGCTGATGCGCAAGTTCGCCATCATCAACTCGCCGCACGCGATCCCTTTCGCCCGCGCGCTCGCACACGACCCGGCGCAGATCGCCGCCAGTGAATACATGAACTGGCTGCGACGACCCGGCGCGGAAACAGCACTGGCACAGGATAACTTTGCCCGCCTGCTCGCCATGCTCGACCCGATGAGCGAGGCCGAGCGCGCGGCCTACCGTCAATGCTGGCAACGCGGGCTGACCGGTGGCTGCAACTACTACCGGGCCTCGCCGCTGCACCCGGACACCGCCGACGAACCGGGGCGCGCAGCCGCCGTCGCCGCCGCGCTGAAGCCCGAACAGTTTCGCGTGACAGTGCCGACGCAAATCATCTGGGGCACCGGCGACCCGGCGCTGCGGCCGGTACTGCTCGACGGCATCGAGACGCTGGTGCCGGATCTGCGACTGCATCATGTCGACGGCGCCGGGCACTGGGTCGCCCGCGAGCGGGCCGATGAGGTCAATGCGGTGCTGCGCGGGTTTGTGGCAGAACATCATCAGCAATTGACCGGCGCAACGGTCTGAGGCGACGCCGGTACACTCTCGCTCATGAAAACCCGCCTCGCACTCCCCTCGCTCACCACCTGGCTTGGTCTTGAAGTGGCCGTCTCCGACTGGGTGGAAATCAGTCAGGAACGGATCAATCGGTTCGCCGAGGCGACCGGCGATCATCAGTGGATTCACGTTGATCCCGAGCGCGCCGCGAAGGAGTCACCATTCGGCGCGACCGTTGCGCACGGCTTCCTGACGCTCTCGCTGGTACCGATGCTGAAGGACAACTGCATGGAGTACACCGGTGTCAAGATGGGCGTGAACTACGGCACCAACCGCGTGCGCTTCATGGCACCGGTGAAGGTGAACTCGCGGGTGCGTGGCCGCTTCAAGCTCGCCGCCATCGAGGAGATCAAAGGCGGCATGCAGATGACCTGGGAATGCACCATCGAGATGGAAGGCCACGCCAAACCTGCCTGTGTTGCCGAGCTGGTGTCGCGGGCCTATTCGTAGGCGACCTCGCGCCTATTTGTCTGGCGGGGCTTCGCGTCGCAGCTTCGCCAGGTCGTCGGCGGTCAGCCAACGCCACTGGCCGGGCATGAGCACCGGATCGAGCACGAGCCCACCCATCTGTGCGCGATGCAGCGCCTCCACGCGGTTGCCAACGGCCGCGATCATGCGCTTCACCTGGTGATACTTGCCCTCGGTGAGTGTCAGCCGCAAATGCGTGGGCGTTACGCGCTCACACGCCGCCGCAGCAACCGGCACCGGATCGTCATTGAGCACCACACCGTGCAGCAAGGCATCGACATCGGCCTCAGTCACTGCGTGCTTGGTGGTGACCTCGTAAACCTTGGGCACATGATGCTTCGGCGACGCCATGCGATGAATGAACTGGCCGTCGTCGGAGAGAATCAGCAAGCCGGTCGTATCCTGATCCAGCCGCCCCACTGCCTGCACGCCGTTCACAGCCGATTTGGTCGGCCGTTGCCGCAGCGGTAGCGGCAGCAGTTCGTAGACGCTGGGCCAGTGCTTCGGTTCATGCGAGCACTCGTAGCCCGCAGGCTTGTGCAGCATCACGTAGGCGCGTTCGTGAAACGGCCAGTGCTCGCCACCGATGGTGAGCACCAGGCCATCCGTAGCGATGTCGGCGCTGGCGCTTCGCAGCACCTGACCGGCGGCGCTGACGGCGCCGCTGTCGATCAGCGCATCACACTGGCGGCGGGTGCCAAAGCCCTGGCTGAACAGGATTTGCTGGAGTTTCACTGCTTCACGGAATTTGCTCGCGTTGCTCGCGGGCTACGTGCTGGATCCCGGATCGGCGCTCACTTCGTGTCGCTGGTCCGGGATGACGCATCGGTCTCCGGACGCGGGCGACTGGTCGCCCGCCTGCCGGACCAATGCGTCACTTGGCCGCCATCCGGATCGCGCCGTCCAGACGAATCACCTCGCCATTGAGCATGGTGTTGTCAAAGATATGCATTGCCATTGCTGCAAATTCCGTCGGGCGGCCGAGGCGCGGCGGGAACGGCACCGACGCGCCGAGACTTGCCTGCACTTCGGCGGGCAGCGAGGCCATCATCGGGGTCTCGAACAAGCCCGGCGCAATGGTCATGATGCGAATGCCAAAGCGCGCCATCTCGCGGGCGATTGGCAGCGTCATGCCGACGACCCCGGCCTTCGAGGCAGCGTAGGCCGCCTGCCCGATCTGGCCGTCGAAGGCAGCCACCGACGCCGTGTTGACGATGACGCCGCGCTCGCCATCCGCCAGCGCTGGCAGCGCCTGCATCGCGGCCGAGGCCTGATTGATCAGGTTGTAGCTGCCGATCAGATTGATCGCCACCACCTTGCTGAATTGCGCGATACCGCTCGGGCCTTCCTTGCCGACCACCTTTTGCGGCGTACCGATACCGGCGCAATTGATCAGGCCGCGCAGTTCACCCAGCGCAACCGCCGCTGCAACCACGGCCTTGGCGTCCGCCTCGTTGGTGACGTCGCACTTGACATACTGGCCGCCCAACTCAGCGGCAACGGCGGTGCCGTCCTGAATGTCGGCAATCACCACCTTGGCGCCTTTGGCCGCCGCCGCACGCGCGGTCGCGGCACCCAACCCCGACGCACCGCCGGTGACGACCACTACCTTGCCCGAAAGATCCATTGTGCTCCCCTTCCCGCTCTCAATTGACGTTAACGTTAAGCTCAATTATCGGATATCACGACAGACGGCCTCCGACGCGGCATTTCGATCGGTAAAACCGCTACAGTACGCAGCAGCATTCCCGATCTGCTTGAGTTGATTTTCATGGCCAATCCCTTCCTCGTCGCCCGCACCACCGATACCAATGCCGACCTGATGCTGCTGCCGAAACTCGGCAACCGGCACGGCCTGATTACTGGCGCCACCGGCACCGGCAAAACGGTCAGCCTGCAAGTGCTAGCGGAGGGTTTTTCGAGGCTTGGCGTGCCGGTGTTCATGGCGGACGTGAAGGGCGATCTGACCGGGCTGTCGCAATCAGGCGGGGGCAACCAGCGCGTCACCGATCGCGTGAACCTGCTCAAGCTCACCGGCTATGCCAACGAGGCCTTCCCGGTCACCTGCTGGGACGTGTTTGGTGAGCAGGGTCATCCCCTGCGCGCCACGGTTGCCGAGATGGGGCCGCTGCTGCTGTCCCGCATCCTGAACCTGAACGACACCCAAAGTGGCGTGCTGACCGCGGTGTTCAAGATCGCCGACGACAAGGGTCTGTTGCTGCTTGATCTGAAAGACCTGCGCGCAATGCTCGCCCATGCGGGCGAGAACGCGAAGGAGTACATGCTGCACTACGGCAACATCTCCGGTGCCAGCATCGGCGCCATCCAGCGTGGCATCCTGACGCTGGAATCGCAGGGCGGCGAGAAATTCTTCGGCGAGCCGGCACTCAATCTTTCTGATCTGATGCAGACCGTGGATGGCAAAGGCGTGATCAATATTCTCGCCGCTGACAAGCTGCTGAACAGCCCGCGCATCTACGCGACATTCTTGTTGTGGTTGCTGTCGGAGCTATTCGAGAGCCTGCCCGAAGTCGGCGACCCCGATCAGCCGAAGCTGGTGTTCTTTTTTGACGAGGCGCACCTGCTGTTTAACGAGGCGCCGCCCGAGCTGCGCGCGCGCATCGAGCAGGTGGTGCGTCTGGTGCGCTCAAAAGGCGTCGGCGTCTACTTCGTCACCCAGAACCCGCTCGACGTGCCCGACGTGGTGCTTGGCCAGCTCGGCAACCGCGTGCAACATGCGCTGCGTGCATTCACACCACGCGATGCCGAGGCCGTGCGCACGGCCGCCTCGACGTTCCGCCCAAATCCGAAAATCAATACCGAGCAAGTCATCACCGAGCTCGCGACCGGCGAAGCGCTGGTGTCGTTTCTCGACGAGAAAGGTCGCCCCAATCCGGTGGAACGTGCCTGGATGCTCCCGCCGTCATCGCGCATTGGGCCGGTAACTCCGGCCGAGCGTGAGGCGCTGGTGAAGAACTCGCTGGTCGCTGGTGTGTATGACAAAACCGAGGATCGCGAGAGTGCCTACGAGCACCTCACGGGTCGCGTCGCCAGCCGCATGGGCGGCAACAAACCCGACACAGCGGCCGAGTCCAGCGCTCCCGCATCCGACGCCGGAAGCGACGCTGCCGCACCGGCGCCTGCCGAAGACGGCGGCTTCTTCAGCAAGATGGGCGGCATGATCGGCGATGTACTGGGCAGCAAGACCTCGCCGCGCAGCAGGCAGACGGTCGGTGAGGCAGCGATGAAGTCTGCTGCGCGCGCCATCGGCTCCGAGGTTGGGCGGCGCGTCGTGCGCGGGGTGCTGGGATCGATCTTTGGCGGCAAGCGCTGAATCGCGCCGGCCGAATTGCCTCACTGCAAGCCGCAGAACACTACACCTTCATCAGCCCAGCCGAGCCGGGTCACCATATCCTGGTGCTGCGCGAGACTGACACTGAAACGGTGATTGCCGTCGTCAGCGTAGCGCGGCGGACCCTTGAAGGCGCGATAGATCGGTATCGTGCCGGCCGGACAGGTTCCAGTTGCTGATTTTGGCACTGCGTACCCTTCGATGCCTTCAAGGTACGGCATGGCGTCAAGCGCCCCGTTGGCAGGGTTCACTGAGGTCATCAGCAACTGGTCGGACGGCAGCGCGGTAAAAAAGTGACTGCCACGAGTGCCGCTACGAGCGACGCGAGCGAAGAAGTGTCGCTCCAGCGGTAGTGTTTCCTCGTTTCGAGCGGCATACAGCCGGATTTCGTTGCCAGTGCGCGCCCAGCCGGCAACGGTATCGAGAATGCTCTTGTCGAGTGCGCGGCCGGTCAGGAAGTAGTAGTCGAGCGCGGCGTTGTAATACTCCGTCAGTGCGACACCCACCTTGACACCAGCGGGGAGAACTTCCATCGCCAGCGAATTGCTCGCCACCGAGCAGCCAAGATTGATCGCGTTGGTGGCATAGACGGTTTGCCGTCCCTGGGCGGTGATGAAGCCGCGATTGACCGTGACCCGCAGGGTGCGACTATCGACGAAGCTCGGCACCTGCGCCACACCGGCAATGGTGACCGCCGTTTGCGGCGTAAAACCGGTACCGGTAATCGTGACCGTTGTGGCGGTCGAGTCGTCTCCGATCACCGCTGGCGACACCGACTCAAGACGCAGCGGCTCGGCAGCCGCGTTGAAGTACGCCACGTATTCCGGGACAGCCGCGCCTACCGTGGTCGCCACCGACGTCGGCTTGCCGCCAAGCGTGGCCAGCGTGCCGCTCCAGCCGGTAAAAGCACCGCCGAGGGCAGTATTCAGTGTGACGTTAAGCGCAGCACCGGTGCGCAGCCAGGTTCCGTTGTCGCTCAGGTTGATACTGCCGGCGCACGAAGGGATCACCTGCTTGAACGGCGACACCTCCCGGTGCGCGCGGACCGTCACCGCACGGGCGCCGCTGGCCGGCATCGCGACCTCGCCAGTTGCAGCGTTGTCGAAACCCTCAAAGCTGTCAAAGTAGTGGCGGATGCTGGAGCCCAGCAATTGCGGGGACGCCATCTCGAACTTCCATGTTCCCGCAGTCGTCCGCGCCAGACGGGGCGCGATGGCGCTGCTGGCCGCACCACCGGGCGCTGTTACCTTCAGTGTGACACCGTCGACGATGCCGTTGCCAGCGACATCCACGATGAGTGTGGGCCCGTTGTGGAACAAGGCACCCACCGTTTGTGCAGCAACACTTCCGGAAGCCAGCAGCGACACCTGCGGCGCGACGGCAGCGGCACCATCCGATGCGAATGCAGCGCCCCAGGTGAAGTAGTGCTGGTAAGCAGGCGCCGGGCTGGCGCGAAGGTCAAAACGGCTGAACTGCGGGTACAGTGACGTCGTGCCCGGCCACGGCGCGTTGCGGGCTACTACCTGCGACGTACCACCGGTTTGCACTTCCGGCGTCGCTGTCACGTTGATCAGGCGAACGAAGTTGGCCGTGAGCACCGTTGAGGATGGCGCGGTCGTCGGACTCGCCAGCGAACCATCGCCCGGCGTTACCTGCCAGGTGAGCTGGCGCGAGGGGGCATCACTGGCGTCATGGCTCCAGCGGCCAAAGCCAAACTGGAAGCCGCCCATCGACTGCAGCTGGTCCAGCACCCAGACGCGATGCACACTGCCAATCGGCCAGTCAAATGTCGCCGGTGTGGTGACCGCGACTCCATCAACCATGACCGACAGGCCGGGCGGATTACTGGTCACCGTGGTTCGAGCAGGTGCACCACCGTACAGACGCAGCAACGCGTCAATGTCGGCAGCGGAGTAAGTACCGCTGCCACCAACGTCGATTCCAGGAGGCTTCGTTTCCAGCGTCACGCGGTCACCCGAAGCCGGGAACGACGTCCGCGAGTAGTGCATGATGGACGCATAGTCGTAGCCGGCAACGGTGCGCGTGCCAAAGATGGGCTGGTTGTTGCCGCGCTTGGAGGGGTCCATCTTGTCCATGCGCAAGTCGACGAACGATCCTGCGCTGGCGTCCTGCTGCACATGCCAGAGCCCCATTGCGTGACCCATTTCGTGCACCAGTGTCGATACGCCACACTCGGGGTCACCCGTAATCTGCTGCTTGCCGCCGGAGCGACCGACAAAGCTGGCGCAGGCGCCGGAGTTCGCCGAAGTCAGATTGAAGGTCACGTAGTCGGGCTGGTCCGTTCGTGGCACCCATTGCAGGACACCGGCCAGCACACGGTTGATCTCGGCAACCGCACCGGAAATGTTGGCCGCACTACCCGCTTCCGTCGTGTAGGGAACCTCGACGATGCCACTGGCGGCACGCAACCAAAGGCGGTTCGATGCGTCGATCGTGAGCGCCTTGCCCCCGTCGCGCACTGCATTCTTGTGGCCGATGATGATGTCACCGTCGGTGACGGCGTAGTCGCCGTCCTCGACGTAGTCGACCCACTGACCATGCCACAGCACCTGGTAGCCCTCGCGTGCCGCCAACGCGCCCGACATGGTTAGCGTCACCATCGTAGAAAACACGGCCAGTGCCGCGCAACTCACTCGAACATTCCGCATCATCGTCCTCAACTGGCTGCAAGCGCGCGAGAATACTTGATGCCCACCAGCAATAACGCAGCGCGCGCCGGCCTTGCGACGCAATAACGAATTCGATGCGTGAAGTACGCCCGGCGCGGTCAGCGGTCTGACACGCCGGGCATCGCCGGCGTCAACCGCCGCGAAGCGGCCAGCGTCGCAGCGACGCCAGCCCAACCGCCAGTATCAGCAAGGCCAGAACCAGCTTCGCAAACACCCCGATCGTGGGCACATTGGCAAACACCGTCACCGCAGCGGTCGCCGTATTGCCAGCGCCGCCACTCAGCGCAGTCACTGCCACGGTGTTGTACCAGGTGCCAATCGCGACACCCTGCACCACGACGCTAACCGTGCAGCTCGCGCCTGCCGCCAGCGAGACGCCCGCGAGCGCAACCGTTGCGCCACCTGCAACTGCCGTCAATGTGCCGCCACAAGTATTGGTAGCGCCAGGATTGCCAGCAAGCCGCAGGCCAACAGGCAAGGCGTCGGAGAGGCCCAAGTCGGTCAGCGTGACGCTGTTCGGGTTGGTCAGCACATAGGTCAGCGTCGTGGTGGAGCCTGTCTGAATGCTGACCGGGCTGGCGGTCTGCGCAATCAGCAACGGCAGCGCCGCAGCAAGCGTTGCAGTGGCAGTCCCGCCATTGCCACCGTTGCTGGAAGACGCAGCACCCGTGGTGTTGACAAAGATGCCCGCCGCCGGCGCCGTCACGGTCACACTGAAAGCACACATGCTGCCCGCAGCGATCGTGGCGCCCGACAGGTTGATGCTGCCGGGTGCGGTGGTCGTCAGCGTGCCGCCACAAACCGTCGTCGACGCACTGGCAACGGTGAGCCCCGGCGGCAACGCGTCGGCAATGGCCACTCCGCTCAACGCCACGGCATTGGGAGCGGGGTTGCCCAGCGTGATCGTCAGCGTGCTCGATTGTCCGGGTGCGATCACCGCCGGCGTGAAGGCCATCGCAATGGTGGGTGGCGCCAGCACACTGGTGGTTGCCGAGGCGGCGGCACCGAAGCTGCCTGACGGAATGAGATCGGGTGTATCCGAGGCAGCAGTGGCCGAGCTGGTCGCGCTGCCGGCAGTCGCGGCGGTCACCGTGAGGGTGAACTGTGCCGCCGCGCTGTTGAGCAGAAACGGCGCGGTGCAACTCACCGAGCCAGTCGCGCCCACTGCCGGATAACTGCAGGCGAACGTCGGGCCGGAATTCTGCGCCCATGAGGCGAAGGTTGTACCGGCCGGCAGCGATTCGACAAAGCCAACGTTCTGTGCTGCGTCCGGCCCGGCGTTGCCAAGCGTCAGCACATAGCTCAGTGCGCTGCCGCGTGCGACGGTTGCCGGTGCGCTCATGCTCAAGGTCAGATCGGACGCCTCAACCCTTGTCGAAGCCTGGCTCGCATTGTTTTCGTCGTTGCCGTCGACCGACGTGCTGGTCACGGTGATCTGGTTTTCGATCACGGTGCCGGAAGGCGCCTGAGAATTGACCACCAGCGAGAACACTGCGTTGCCGATGCTCATGCTGGCAAGACTGCAACTCACCGCTCCATTGGCACCGATGGCCGGCGAAGTGCACGTGAACGTCGAGCCGCTGGTCTGCTGCAGGGAGACGAAGGTGGTTCCTGACGGCAGATTGTCGGTGAAGGTGACGCCTGTCGCCGCAGCGGGCCCGACGTTACTGACCGTGATGGTGTAGGTGATGTTGCCATTGGGTGCAACAGCCGCTGCCGAGGTCTTGCTGATCGCGACGTCAGCCACGGCGGCGCCCAGGATGTAAGTGCCGGCAACGCCGACGCTGTTTTCTTCCGTGTCGTCAAGGCTGTACGGTTGCGTTGGCCCCATGGTCGCCACGGCACCGCTCATCAGGACCGTTCCTGCCGGCGTCATGGCATCAATGTGCAAGGTCAGGTCGTACTGGACCGAGGCACCGAAAGCAAGGTCTGGCAGCGTGCAATCGACGCTACCCGTGCCATTCACGGCCGGCGTGGTGCAGGTCATGGCCGCACCCTGCGTCTGCGCGAACGAAATGAACGTCATGCCGGCGGCAAGCGGATCGGAAATGGTGATGGTCCCGGACGCATCCGGGCCTGCGTTCACGATGGTTGTTCTGTAGGTGATGTTGGTGCCGGCACCGGCTGTGTCGGGGCCGAGCTTGATCACAGCGATGTCCGACAGTTGGGCGAACGCCGACGGCGCAGCCAGCACCGCAATCAACGAGATCGCCCACCGGCCGAGACGCCGCAACGATGGCGGATGACAGACTGTCCGCAACAGCGACGCCAACGTCAGCCGGCCGCCGTTGACGCGCCCGCTGGCGCGAAGGATGGAACCGTTCATGGCGGATGTCGCCGCGATCAGCGCAACGGAACGCTGGTAACAGTGCAGCTCGCCGCCAGACGGTTGTTGCCAAACGACTGGATCGTTGCGCCGGAAGCGGTGCTACAGCCGACGGTGTTGTCATCCAGCAGCGACGAATCAGACAGGCGGACGCTGGTTGCAGCACCGGTGGCTGCCAGTGCCGTGCCGCAGTTGGCGACCGTGACTCGACTGACATTCGCGCGCAGGTTGCCGGACGCCGGTGCCGTCAGTGAAATGCCGGGCGAGCCGGCGCAGTTTTCGATCACGGTATCCTGCACCAGCAAATCCAGCGCGGCGCCGGGCGCGATGTTGACGGCAGGCGAACTGGATGCACCGTAGTTGCGGATCTGCACGTTTTCAATGTGCAGCGTACCGGTGGTCGTACTAAGCGCCCTGATACCGCTCAAGCCGGTACCGACACCCTGAATGGAGAGATTGCGCAACGTGACGTTGTACGGCGCTGTGGTGACGTTGATGATGATGCCATGGGTCCCGGCGCCCAGGATGCTGGCGAAGGCACTGCCGCCGTCCAGCGTGATCGACTTGGTAATGGTGACGGCACCGAAACCACCCGGATCCAGCGCGTTGATCTCGCCACCGGCGGCAGTCTTGGAAATTGCTCCTGCGAACGTCTTGCACGGCGCCGTACGGCTGCATGGGTTGGCGTCATCGCCCACGCCTGACACCCAGGTGCGCGAAGCTTGCGCAAAGGACAACGAGGGAATTACGCACAACAACGCGATGGCGAAGGTTGAGGCTTTCATGATCGCTCCGGTCCGGTGACTGATTGCTTTCCCGGCAGCATAGATGAGTTAGTCCGGAAAAGTCTCGTTTCGAGCAGATTCGGTCGCCGCGTCCCTGGCAAGCTGGAGATCAACAGCTTTCCAAAAAAATCACTGCAAAGGCTTAATCAGAATGGGATCAAGGCAAAAAGTACTGAAAAGTCGATTTCCCCATAAATCGCCCTGTATGCCGCATTCAGTGGGCGTTTACCCGAAAAGATACAGGCCACGCAAATGCCGGCCTGCACAAAATGAAAACGGCCCGCTTGGGAACCAGCAGGCCGTCGTCAGGGTGGTTGAAGATGGCTAGGCCAGCGCCAGCTCCGTCTCCATCAGCGGCTTGAGGCCCGCGCGCGCCGTGATCGCGCAGCTCTCGATTTCGGGCAACAGCTTGGCGAAGTAGAAGCGCGCCGTCTGCAGCTTGGCCGCGTAGAACGGATCGCCCGAATCCTTCTTCGCAAGCGCGATCTTCGCCATCTTCGCAAACCAGAACGCGAACACCGTGTGACCAGCAACGCGCATGTAGTCCACTGCAGCGGCGCCGACCACTTCCGGGTTTTTCATGGCCTGACTGCCGATTTCGAAGGTCAGCGTGGACCACAGCTCGGCTGCTTTCAGCATCGGGCCGATGAACTCCTGCATCGCCTCGTCGCCTTCGCAGCTTTCGGCAAAGTCTTCCATGATCGCGCCGAGCTTCTTGAGCGTCGCGCCCTGGTTGCCGAGCACCTTGCGGCCCAGCAGATCCAGCGACTGGATGGTGTTGGTGCCTTCGTAAATCATGTTGATGCGGGCGTCGCGCACGAACTGTTCCATGCCCCATTCGGCGATGTAGCCGTGGCCGCCGAACACCTGCATGCAGTGCGAGGTGGCGATCCAGCCGTTGTCGGTGATGAAGGCTTTGACGATGGGGGTGAGCAGCGCCACCATCTCCGCGCATTCCTTGCGCACCGCTTCGTCGGGGTGATTGAGCTCCTTGTCGATCAGCAGGGCGCAGTACAACGACAGCACGCGGCCACCCTCGGCATAGGCCTTGGCGGTCAGCAGCATCTTGCGCACATCGGGGTGCACGAGGATCGAGTCGGCTGGCTTGTCGGGGTTCTTGGGGCCGGCCAGCGAGCGCATCTGGATGCGGTCCTTGGCGTAGGCCAATGCATTCTGGTAGGCGACCTCAGTCAGGCCCTGCGACTGCATGCCAACGCCGATGCGCGCGGCATTCATCATCACGAACATCGCGGCGAGCCCCTTGTTGGGCTGTCCAACCAGCCAGCCTTTTGCGCCGTCAAGCGCGATCTGGCAGGTGGCATTGCTGTGAATGCCCATCTTGTGTTCGAGGCCGGTGCAGTAAATCTTGTTGCGCTCGCCGATCGACTGGTCCGGATTGGCGATGAACTTCGGCACGATGAACAGCGAGATGCCTTTCGAGCCCTGCGGCGCATCGGGCAGGCGTGCTAGCACAAGGTGCACAATGTTCTCGGCGAGGTCATGCTCGCCAGAGCTGATGAAAATCTTGTTGCCGGTGATGGTGTAGCTGCCGTCCGCGTTCGGCTCCGCCTTGGTGCGCAGCAGGCCGAGATCGGTGCCGCAGTGCGGCTCGGTCAGGCACATGGTACCGGTCCACTCGCCGGTCGTGATCTTGGGCAGGTAGAGCGCCTTTTGCTCGGGCGTGCCGTGCTCGTGCAGGCATTCGTAGGCGCCGTGCGTGAGGCCCGGATACATCGTCCACGCCTGATTCGCCGAATTGAGGAACTCGTAGACGCACTGGTTGACCACGATAGGCAGGCCCTGGCCACCGTACTCGGGGTCACACGACAGCGCTGCCCAGCCGCCTTCGACGAACTGCTTGTAGGCTTCCTTGTAACCCTTGGGCGCCTTGACCTCGTGCGTCTTCTGGTCGAGCACGCAGCCTTCGCGATCGCCGGACTGGTTCAGGGGGAACAGCACCTCAGCGGCGAACTTGCCGCCCTCTTCGGCGATCGCCATGATGGTGTCCATGTCGTTCTCGGCATGGGCAGGGAGCGCCTTCAACTCGCCGGGCACATCGAGCAACTCTTCCATCACAAAGCGCATGTCGCGCAGCGGCGGGGTGTAAGTCGGCATGGTTTTCTCCTTCGCAACAACCAAAAACGGGTTGAGTTGGATTGTGACTTACGACCGATTCAATTTATCGTTTGAAACTTGCTTTTGCCGCAGTTTAGGCGCTCCACTCTACGCTGAAACCAACACTGCCGGTAACAAGGGCGCCAAGACTGCGACATACAGACGTCTGGTCTCGGAAAGCAAGGGAACACCCGCTCTCCGCGTCGTGGTGAGGGCTGTGCCGTGCTGGAGGTATTGGCTAAACGCGCAACATACCGCGAAAACCGCGGGCGGCGTAGTACGACTCGGCACCGTTGTGATAAACGAACACCTTGCCGTAGCGACGGTCGCAGAAGAGCGCGCCGCCGAGGGCACGCACCTCGTCTGGTGTGGCCACCCAGCTGGACGTCTTGAGGTCGAATTGACCAAGCTGCTGCAACTGGCGGTACTGCTGCTCGGTCATCAGCTCGACACCCATGGCCTGTGCCGCATCCAGCGCGCTGCCCTTCGGCTTGTTCTCCTTGCGTGCGGCAAGCGCTTTTCCGTCGAAACAGAGGCTTCGCCGACCCGCCGGACTTTCGGCAGAACAATCGCAAAGGACGTATTGGTCAGTCGCTTTGTCGTAGGCGATCACGTCGGGTTCGCCGCCGGTACGCTCCATTTCGGCAAGTACCTGCAGCGCTTTGGGGGAGCTGGCGAGGCGCGCCTGAACTGCATCCCAATTCAGCCCCTTGTGGCGCGCCGGGTTGTTCGCGAACCGTGCCTTCAGGCTTGTCAGCAAAGCGGCTTGTTCCCGTGTGTTCATGGAGTCCTGCAAAGTTGAGCCCGCGCCCGTGAGCACCTGCTGTTCAACGTAAGGGCACCGATCTGCACCGCATTCTGTGCAAGTGCTGCCAGCACCGATCGAGCCACAAGGTCAACATGAGCTGCAATTCGGCAGCTTCTGCGAGATCGGTTGCGGCGGGGTGGCGACCGGAAAGGCGATCTATCCTGTTGCGCCGCGCCGCTTGCATCAGCGTTCGAACACCAGTGTCCCCTGCCCCTCGGTTCCTATCCACGTCATGCGACTACCCGAGATTGAGGCGCTGTACGTCTGGCCGACAGCGAAATTCGTCGACGACGTAGTGATCTTGTTGCCATCGAGCTTCCACTTCGTCTTGGCATACAGTTTCTGTTGCGCAGACTTGTACTTCTCGTCACAGTCACTCGCCGAAGCATCGAGGCGATACGTTCCGTCAGCCCCAATGTTGTAGCGAATCTTGGCTGCGCACGGGCGCTGCTGCAGGAGAGCCGAATGTGAATCAAACGTCGTGCCGGCCGTAGTGACGGTATGCGAGACCAGCCTCCAGGACCCCACAACGCTTCTGGCGAGATCCTGCGCTGAGGCCGAGGCAAAGAAGCCAGCAGACATGCTGGCAATTGCCAGCAGGCATGATCGACGGGCAAATGCTGGTAGAGCGTTGAATCTCATGAGTAAACCCAATGGTCTGAGGTAGGTGGAAGGATAAACGCTGTGGGTTCGTCACGGCGTCCAGCATCGGAAATTTCGCAAAAAAAAACGGGGCTCGCGCCCCGCTTTTCGGTCATAACCAGCGTGACTACTGTGGCGTGTTGCCAGCGCCACCGTTGTCCGCCGCCGCCTGCTCGTCAAGCAGCACTTTGCGCGACAGCTTGACGCGGCCCTTGTCGTCGAAGCCAAGCACCTTGACCTTGACCAGGTCGCCTTCCTTGAAGAAGTCGGTGACGGCGTTGACGCGCTCATGGGCGATCTGGCTGATGTGCAGCAGGCCGTCACGCCCAGGCAGCAGCTGGATCACGGCGCCGAAGTCCATGATGCGGATGATCGGGCCTTCGTAGACCTTGCCCACTTCCACTTCGGCCGTGATGCCGTCGATACGCTTTTTGCATTCGGCGAGGTCATCGGCGTTCGGCGAAGCGATGGTAATCGTGCCATCGTCCTGAATGTCGATCTGGCAGCGGGTTTCTTCCGACAGCGCGCGGATGACGGCGCCGCCCTTGCCGATCACGTCGCGGATCTTCTCCGGATTGATCTTGAAAGTAACCATGCGCGGCGCGTATCGTGCAACTAGCCAAGAACGCCACGCGTTCGCTCGTGGTGCTGGGTCTGGCCAATCTGTACCTGGCTCGCAGGAGCTTGGCATGGGTGCGTCCGCTGCGGGCGCCGGGGACGCTTTCGCGCTCGCCGCGTGCACCTCCCGGGGCGAGTTTCGATGAATTCGTACCCCGCTTCCTTGATCTTCTACCCTCGCACCTCATCTCGCCGATTCCGACGGCTTGTTCAGCGTTGCCTTAATCCCGGCAATTGCCGTCGGCGTTTCCCTTGCAGCGATTGCGACTGCGCCCTGCGTCCTTGCGACGAGCAATCACCATTGCGGTTGTACGGATTGACGCTGCGCTGGACCGCGAAAACCGGGCCGCAGCACACCGGGAGATTCAGACCATACCAGCGCCTCCGCCGATCCAGCGCCTCTTGTCCGCCCGACTTCTCGAAGCGAAACGCGCGCTGCCGTGAGCCTGTCGACTGCGCGAAGCCTTCGAATTTTCCTTGTCGTTCTCGCCAGCGCGAACGCGGTGGCGCCGCGCATGCGCAGGAGCACCTGGCAACATTTGAGGTGAGCGCAGTCGTTGTGCCGCGGTGCCGGATCGAATCCTCCGGCGACGTGCCGTTCGGGGGGGGTTCGACCCGGGACGCGCGACCGATGGCGCTGCTTTCGGTCTGGTTCGAGTGGCTTGCACTCGCGGCACGACTTACCGTGTTTTGGTAGACAACGGACGAGCATTTGATCCGCGATGTGGCATGCGCACCTTGCGTCGGTTCAGTGGTGAGGCTATGCCCTACGAGCTTGCAACTCAGGGTGACCGCAGGATCGCGTCAGGTTGGCAGCGGTCCGCCGAGGTAAGACTGGACGCCCGGATCCGCGTGTGCGATTATGTCGACCTGCCGGGCGGAACCTACGAAGACATACTGCGAATATCGCTGGAATACTGACTCAGGTGGCCCTCCCGTGGCATCCTGCGACGCCACCACGCGAACAGGTCATCCGGTGTGGCGCAGCCCGCCGGCCTGTCCCTAGTCAATGTATCCCGCCGGCGATAAAGCCACCCACCACGACAACCGTTGCGGCGACGCGCCAGGAAACCGCCCAGAGACCAACGAGTACAAACTCTGTGTTCGTCCGGAAATCCGGCGATGACTTAGGTGCACGGACGTGCTGCGCCTTGTATGGCGCATGGCTCGACAGTCGTTCAATGCCACTACCAACTGAGCGAATACACGCAAGTGATGTCAGTCCAAACGAGAGCGCGGCTTTTGCTATCGAACCTCTGTATGGTCATGCTAGTTGGCCACGTGGTGCCTCGACTCACCAGCTGCTTGCCGCTGCCGTCCGAGTACCGATACAGCAACATCGGCGAATTGAGTTGGCGACTCTCCGGGGCAAAGTAGTAAAGCGCTAACTCATCCGCCTTGATAGGTGAAAGCTCATCAATCGCATCAATGTCCAGGGCAGTGATGATGCCCGTGAGTACGTTGAGATGTCGTACGACCGCACGGTTTTTCACGAGATTGCGTTCGACGAAATACATGCTGCGGAACGTCGCGTCGGACTGCATGGTGTTCGCTTCGCCCACCGGTACCAGAGCGCGAATTTGCGTCTGCGCATCGGCAGACGCGTACACGGCTGCCCATTGGCGATTGCCGAAGTCGAAGCGCACAATCGCAGTGACTTGCCGAAGCGGTGAGGGCGTGGTCAGCAGCCACGCGCCATTGGCATCGACGTGCAGCGAGCTTGCCACGAAGGGCAGTTTTGCAACTTCACGCACCTCTCCGGTCTTGGAGTCAACGCGCAACAACTTGCGCTCATTGTTGTGATTGAAGGTGTAAATCGCGTTTCCGTGCACGGCCATCGCCAGCGCACCTTTGTCGCTCAACTGTCGAGACTGTCGGGTGGTCTTGCTGGTCTGCATGATGCGTAGGCCACTCAGCCAGTAGACATGGGTGCCATCATCCAGAACGGGCGCGAGGTGGTTCGGCAGCAAGTCGGTGGTACTGCGGAACAGTATTTCAGGCGCAATGGCGGGCATCGCAAGATGCAGCGAAAGCAATCCACTCGTACCGTCCTGCACTCCACGCAGAAATGGTGCCACGAGAAGTACCATGCGATCACGGTCGGTGCTGACCACGCGCGGATGATCGGCGCGATGAATGACCGATGCCCCCGACCAAGCAGCGCTTGTGGGCTGGGCAGTCATTTGCTGGGCAGAGACCGTCGCGGGCATCAACAACAGCACGAGCCATACGCTCAAGACCACTGCGACAACCGCGCCACAGTGCTTCTGTCGCGGTCGACGTTGAACGTGTGGTCGCATCGCCGGCGTGCGATCAACAGTCCTGCCAGTGCTCGTATGGCGCTGGACGTGGGCAATCGCTGCGGCGCTTTCGTCACGCCAGGCAAATTCGATGAGCGCGATGCGCACCAACGTCATGGCTGCGGCGACGTCGTGCGGCAAGACGCGCCGGGGCGCAGCACTGTCGCGCCCGCGCCGCTGCTTGACATGGGACAGCGCAGACCTGCCGACCTGCCGTGGTGTGCGTACCCGGGTCGCCCAATCTTGTGCTGCGACGGCGAGCGATCCGCAGATCGCCGTGAACGCCTGTAGAGTGGGGATTTTCATGATGCGGGGTCATGGCGTCGATTTGCCACTGGGAATCGCGGATGCCGCGGTGAAAAGGTACAGCCCGTCGTGCTCCAGCAACCAGTGCCCATTGGCGAACCGGAACGCGCCACCGCCTGCTAGTCCGCGCGATAGGCTGCCATCTTTCGTCGCCACCTCGACAGGCGCGGCCTGCCCTGGCAATCCAGCCAGCCGCAAGCGATAGTCAGAGCGGTCCACGCACCCCACCTGCCACGAGCACGTCCACGGCGTCGTACGGGAGGCCTTGAGCACCTGAATCGACGCCGGGCCGTCATGGACAACGTCGCCTTCGCGGGTGAGTTCGCCGCGCGTCAGGGAGAGCGGCGTCACACCCTTGGCCCCTGCGCGCCGCGCCCAGCGCACGGCGTACTTCTGCGCACGGCCTTCGAGATCGCAGTACCAGTACTTGCCGTCAGCGTTCACACGAACGTAGTAGGACGTGAGCTGTGGCCGTTCCACCTGAATACCCACCAGTTCTGGCGTAGCCGCTGCAAATCGCTCAATCAGCGCCATGTAACGCGCTTCTATCAGTCGGCTCTTTTGCTCGCCCAGTGTCTGTGCCCAGCGCCGTCGCGCCTCGACGATCGGTACCGGCAACGTGCGAAGATCCTCGCCTTCCACATCCGCCTCGCGCACACCATGCGCCCGGGCAAGACGGGCAAGCTCCGCCGTGCGATCGCTGCGGAGCTGCGTTTCAATCTCCGCAGCATGCGCATCGCGACCGGGATAAGCGTGCTTGCGGCATTGTGGCGTCTGCTCAGTACGCAACGTGTGGAGATCCACAACATAGAAGTAGCTGCCGTCGTCAATCAATAGTTCACCGCGATCCGTGAAGTACATGTCGGGTTGCGTGGGGTCGTAGCCAGGACGCAGCCTGCGCTCACGCAACGTGCCCCCCCTGTCATCAAGCACCCGGAGTTGCCACACGGCGTTGGCACCGGGCGGCGCGATGCGCTCGAACAGCACGGCATGGGTCCGGTCTGGCGTGAGGGCAAAGTGCACAACGCGCCCATGCGCCATTGGCGCAACGCGCGTGGCGATCGTTGCTCCAGTCGTGCTCTGGGGGAAAACGGGGGGTTCTGCGGCGTGCAGTATGCCTGCCGCCGCCGACAACAGCGGCAGCAAAGCCGCCGTGACCGCCCCTGCCTTGCGTCGTGTGCTTGTCATTGCGTCACGTTGAATTTGTGTTCGCCGACAACCCGCGTTCCGTCCAGAAGTTGCATGGTGTAGCCACCGATTGGCCAGTCCCGCGGCAATGTGACAAACGAAGTAAGTCGATTGAATACCTGGGAGTCTTTGCCAACGGTGTTGTCTCCACGCATGACCTCCTGCCCCGCCTGAGTGCGCAACACCCAAGTCACGCGCGCGCCGCGTGGCACATAGCCGGACGTCTGGGCTTCGAAATGCAGTGTGCGCTGTTTCGTGCTGAACGCACTGAGCTTGCGTTCTGTCGGATTGCCTTTGCCGTCGTCGGCGTACAGGATCCATCGTTCGACAGCCTGCTTCGACCACTCCGGCGACACAATGTATTCGCGCCTCCCAATGGGCTGGTCATTCATCACCACTTCGATAGCGTAGCGTCCGAGCGGCCAGTCGCGGGGCAGGGACAATTGCGCGGTAATGGTGTTGGCAATCAGTGAGTTGCCGATGTCGCCGGTCCTGAACACTTCAACGTTGTTGCCCGCGGCCGTTTCGACTCCAACAAAACGGGCCTGGAAGCGGTTCTTGCCGAGTTCCAGCTTGCGCAACTTGACGGCGAAGTGCTGCTTGCGATCTTGTGGTGTGAACTGGGCAACAATGGCGCCCGGTTTGCCGCCGTCGTCGCGCATCAGCGACACCGCCTCGATACGGTCGTCCGCAGCCGCAGCAATCGTCGCGCCCAGCATCGCGCCGACGAGCCACGCCAGGCGCGCGACCGTAGCTCCATGTTTGTTAACCATGTGACTGTCCCCTCCGGTAGAGTATGAATGATCTGCATCGTCAGGGCTGTGGCCACGCACTCGCCCACATGCCTTTTTGGCGGCCAGTCACGCGACTTGCGCTTTTTGCCTGTTGCGGCGTACACGTGCGTCGCACGGCTGCAATGTTCCGCTCTACGCAAGGGATGATGCCGCGTCAGGCAGGAATCGCAAGTCGGAGTCAGGCTCACACGCCACCTGCGGCCGAAGCCCGATTCCGGCCTGGCTCTGCATCACGACTGAACGCGGACGGAAGCAGGCCAAAGCGCTTGCGAAACTCACGCGCAAATCGTGAGGGGTCATCAAATCCGAGTTCGCTGCAAATCTGACCAATGCCGCGTGCCGCCTGCCTTGATGCCAGCGCGTCGTGCGCAGCCTGATAGCGCAACGCGAGCGAATACTTGTGCGGTGTCATTCCACGATACTCGCGAAACGCCAGTTGTACCGCTCGAATGGACGCGCCAGAGTGCTGGGCGATCTCTTCAGCTGACGGCGAATGAGGCAGCGATGCGCGGATCAGTGCCTCCGCGCGCTTAAGGTAGAAGGGCTCGAGCCGGCGTCGCGCATGCGGTGACGGCTGAGCCGCCAGTTGCTGGTGCGCCCGTCGCCAGAGTCGTGCGTACTCGCGATAGTGGTGCAACGCCCGCGCAACCTCGCCCGCCCGCTCCAGAATCGTCGACAGGTCGTAGTGAATGGTGATCAGCAGCGGTGCGGCCTGCAGCGATGCAGCAATACCGAGTGCATGCATCAGCGCTGCCTGCGCGTCGGGCAATCGTCCACCCACCAGATGCGCCCAGCCGATGGCCTGCAGCGCATCGGCCTCCATGTAACGGTTTTGGCGTTGCCGACTGACGTCTAGAAAACGCTGCATGTCTGGAAGCGCGGCGTCAGGGGCTCCCATCAGTACCTGCAATTGCCCCATGTTCGATCCGATCAGCGCATCCTGATACTGGTTGCCGCCGGCTTTCGAGTACGGTCGCACCTCGCCGAGCAGCGCCATCGCGACTCTGCAGTGTTCCAACACATCAGGGTGGTCCGTCGGCGCCAGGGACGTAATGTGCGAAGCCCATCCGGTCGCCGGATGCAGGGCGCAGGCTTTGGCGAAATGCAACCCCGCAAGTGCGTTGGCCGCGCGCGGAAGCAGGGAATGCATGCGCGCAGTGTCGCGGGCAAGACGCACCGCGAGACTACCGGTTGCAATACCATCCTCGTATCGAAACCGGCGTGCGTGCATGAAGGTAATGAGGGTGAGACATCGAACCTGACCTTCGACAGCCTCGTTCCCGGTCCTCGCGCGCCAGCGCTCGAGCAGTTGCTCGCAGCGACGCTGCACACGCTCTTCCTCACCATGCCGTGCCCAGACGCGCGGGTGCAGCTCCAGCGCCCGCAGTTCGCCCTCGGCATCGCCAACGAGCAGGAGTCGCGTGGCTGCGCGGTCGGCAAGTGCAGCAGCCTCGGCATAGTTTGACCGCTGAAAGGCAAGTTCGGCGCGCGCCAGCGCCACCGCACCCTCCGCTGCGGGCTCCTGCGGCAAGCTGTCCGTGCAACGCTCAAGTAGTTGCTGGGCGTCTTCGAGCTGTCCGTTGAACGCGGCGAACTCGGCAGCACGGGCGAGCGCGGCAGCGTCGGACATTACATCGTCAACCATTCTCGGGAACATTTGGCCGTCTGGCGACACAGTGGAATCTGCTTGCGCGCATTTTGCGACACCTGGTCGGATGCTTGCGCTTTTCGCCTACTGTTTTCGCTTTTTGACTACCGTGCTGCGCCGGGTCGCATCTACATTTTCTCCGCCAACATCCACCTTCCCCCAACATGACACTGTCCCGTCCCCCGATTGCCCGTTGTCTGTCATCCCGCTTCGTACCGGTTAGCGTGCGCTGCAACTACCCCACTGCGCTGACCATAGCGGCAGCGCTGACCGCATTTGTACTCAACCCGGCGCATGGCGTCGAACCCGTGCCCGGTACGCTTGACGACGCCCCTGCTCCTGCAGGTTTTGCGAGCGGTACCGGGAGGATTGCCAATCTCGCGGTCGTTCCCGGTGGCAACGCCTATGTCCTGGCCGTTGCTACGCAGCCGAACGGCAGCATTGTGCTGGCTGGTTACTGCTCGAACGCTGCCACGAACGGTAACCCGGCGATGTGCGTACAGCGTCTCACCGCCAATGGCGGCCTCGACACAACGTTCGTCGGGCCTGTTGGCGCCACGGGCAACGGCAATGGAGGCTTCGCACTGCCGCAACATGCCACCGATGACCGGGCCAACGCCATCGCCATGCAAGCGGATGACAAGATGGTTCTCGCCGGTGAGTGTTGGGATGGCGTGGTGGGCTACCAGTTTTGCGTCGCGCGCCTGAACGCCAACGGAACGCTGGACGCGACGTTTGTCGGGCCGAACCAGAATGGCGCTGGTCGCGCGCTGCTCACGAATCTGGGCATTGCACGGGCACGAAATGTACTGGTTCAGCCAGACGGGAAAATTGTGATTTCCGGTGACTGCCGAGTGTCGATGAACGCTGGCGTGTACAGCGAAGCTTGTGTGATCCGGCTCAACAGTAACGGGACACTGGATACCACGTTCTCAGGTCCGCCGCCGGCCAATAGCAATGGTCTGGTGCGCTTCCCGGTCGGTGCCTATGATTTTGACGCTGCGGGGTTGCTGCAACAAGCAGACGGAAGGTTGGTAGTCACTGGCAGTTGCTGGCCGAACACGGATCCCAACGTCAAACGCAGTTTTTGCGCTGCACGCCTCACCGGCAGCGGCAGCTTTGACGCCACGTTTTCAAACAACAGTGGCAGCATCGGGACTGGACGCGTCGCCTACGCCGTCGGTGCGATCGAGGCAAACGTCAGCGCCGCAGCGCTGCAACCCGATGGCCGCGTGCTCATTGCGGGTCGTTCGGTCGTGTCCAACAGCGCCAGTCATTTCGCGGTGGTGCGACTGAACGGCGACGGCACTCTGGATGACCGTTTCGAGGGGTCCGCTGGCGGCGGTGGCGGTGTCGCGGTCTTCCCGATGGGGCAAACGTACGATCAGGTCACCGCAATCGCCGTCCAGCCCGACGGGCGCATCGTTCTGATCGGGCTGTGCAGTTTGCTCAATGAGAACAACTTTTGCGTCGCACGGCTCGCACCAGACGGTGCGCTCGATGCCTCTTTCGACGGACCGACCGGCTATGGCAATGGCCGTGTCAATCTGGAGATGAGTACGGTAGGGCAGAGAAATGACGCCGCCCGCGCGCTGGCACTGCAGTCAGACGGAAAACTGCTGGTTGCTGGTGCCTGCGAGGGGGCCGGTGGCATCAACATGGCCTGTATTGCGCGACTCAATGGTGGCCCATTCGGCGCACGCATGTGCACCATGGATGTGGACGGCGATGGACGTGTGGGCGCGACCACGGACGCGCTCATCATCGCCCGTGTGGCGCTCGGCATGTCTGGGCCTTCGGTCCTGCAAGGCATCACGTTGAGCGGGCCTCGCAACAACTGGACGGCCGTTCGTCACTATCTTGTATCGCAATGTGGCATTGCAGTCGCACCGTAGAGCGCGGCGGCGGCAACAAGGCGGAGTGGCGATAGCGGACTGATCTGCACAATCACTCGTACGAACAAAAAACGGGGCCGAAGCCCCGTTTTTTCTACAAGGAACGAGCCGTTTACTGCGGTGCGTTGCCTGCGTCCGCATTGTCAGCAGCAGCCTGCTCGTCAAGCAGCACCTTGCGCGACAGCTTGACGCGGCCCTTGTCGTCGAAGCCAAGCACCTTGACCTTGACCAGGTCGCCTTCCTTGAAGAAGTCGGTGACGGCGTTGACACGCTCGTTGGCAATTTGCGAGATGTGCAGCAGGCCATCGCGGCCCGGCAGCAGCTGGATCACGGCGCCAAAGTCCATGATGCGGATGATCGGACCTTCGTAGACCTTGCCCACTTCGACTTCGGCCGTGATGCCATCGATACGCTTCTTGCATTCGGCGAGATCGTCGGCGTTCGGCGAGGCGATGGTGATGGTGCCATCGTCCTGGATGTCGATCTGGCAACGGGTTTCTTCCGACAGCGCACGGATAACGGCGCCGCCCTTGCCGATCACGTCGCGGATCTTCTCCGGATTGATCTTGAAGGTGATCATTCGCGGTGCGTAGGCGCTCATCTCGGTACGGTTGTGCGGCATTGCCTCGTGCATGATGCCGAGGATGTGACGACGCGCTTCGTTGGCCTGAGCCAGCGCAACGCCCATGATTTCCTTGGTGATGCCCTGGATCTTGATGTCCATCTGCAGCGCGGTCACGCCACGGTCGGTGCCGGCCACCTTGAAGTCCATGTCGCCCAGGTGATCCTCGTCACCGAGGATGTCGGTCAGCACGGCGAAGCGGTTGCCTTCCTTGATCAGGCCCATTGCGATGCCTGCAACCGGGGCCTTGAGCGGCACGCCAGCGTCCATCAGTGCCAGCGAGCCGCCACACACCGAGGCCATCGACGAGGAGCCGTTCGATTCAGTGATCTCCGAGACGACGCGCATCGAGTACGAGAAGTCCTTTTCGGGCGGCAGCACCGTCACCAGCGAGCGCTTGGCGAGGCGGCCGTGGCCGATTTCGCGGCGCTTCGGCGAGCCAACGCGGCCCGTTTCGCCAGTAGCGAACGGCGGCATGTTGTAGTGCAGCATGAAGCGATCGCGGTATTCGCCGCCCAGCGCGTCGATGATCTGCTCGTCCTGCTTGGTGCCGAGCGTCGCGACGACCAGCGCCTGCGTTTCGCCACGCGTGAACAGTGCCGACCCGTGCGTACGCGGCAGCACGCCGGTGCGGATCGAGATCGGCCGCACGGTGCGCGTGTCGCGGCCGTCGATGCGCGGCTCGCCGCGCAGGATCTGCTCGCGAACGGTCTTCGCCTCGAGGGCGAACAGCTCGTTCTTGATGTTGTTCTTGGTCAGCGTATCGGCGTCGGCCGGAATCAGCGCGGCCTCGGCGGCAGCGGAGACTTCCTTGAGCTTGGCGCTGCGCGCGCTCTTCGACTTGATCTTGTAGGCCTCATCGAAGCCCGGGCCGGCGATCTCGACGACCTTCGCGACCAGTGCCGGGTCTTTCGCAGGAGCCTGCCAGTCCCAGGCCGGCTTGCCGGCGACTTCGCCGAGCGCCATGATCATGTCGATCACCGGCTGCTGCTGGGCGTGGCCCCACCACACGGCGCCGAGCATCACGTCTTCGGGCAGCTCAGCGGCTTCCGATTCGACCATCATCACGGCGGTCTCGGTCGCGGCGACCACGAGATCCATCTCGGACGTCTTGAGTTCGGTCGCGGTCGGGTTCAGGATGTACTCGCCATTGGCGTAGCCGACGCGGGCGGCAGCGATCGGGGCGGCGAACGGCACGCCCGACAGGTACAGTGCGGCAGAGGCGCCGATCATCGCGGGGATATCCGGATCGATCTCAGGGTCCATCGACATCACGGTCGCGATGACCTGGATTTCGTTGTAGAAGCCATCCGGGAACAGCGGGCGGATCGGGCGATCAATCAGGCGCGCGGTCAGCGTCTCTTTCTCGGTCGGACGGCCTTCGCGCTTGAAGAAGCCACCGGGGATCTTGCCGGCGGCGTAGAACTTCTCCTGATAGTCCACGGTGAGCGGGAAGAAGTCCTGGCCTTCTTTCACGCTCGTCTTGGCGACGGCGGAGACGAGCACCACGGTGTCGCCATAACGGACCAGCACGGCGGCATCGGCCTGACGACCGATTTCGCCGGTCTCAAGCGTGAGGGTGTGTTTGCCATACTCGATGGACTTTTTGGTTGCGGTCAGCATCGGGCTGATCCTTTCTCTTTTGTCGTTGGGGAAACTGGGGGGCAGGACGTCGCGCTACGCGCTAGGACGACGGCCTGCTGCGCGGCCTGGGACGGCGCTCGCTTCGCGAGCTAGGACGCAAGACCAAGTAGGTGTTGCTCCGCTTTTCATACTGAATAACCTGGTAACGGCCTGAAACGAGCACAAATGCTCGCCGCCTTACCACCGGTGTCCCGTCCTAGCGAGCGCAGCAAGCGTCGTCCTAGGCCGCGAAGCAAGGCCGTCGTCTTAGGGCGGAGCCCGACGTCCTCAGTGGCGAAACGAAAAAAGCCACCCGCGACAACGCAAGGTGGCTTTTCGATCAGGCAGCGGTGCAAATTACTTACGCAGACCGAGTTTTTCGATCAGCGCCTGATAGCGGGCGCGGTCGGTGTTGCGCAGATAGGCGAGCAGGCTGCGGCGCTGGTTCACCATTTTGAGCAGGCCGCGACGGCTGTGGTGATCCTTGGCGTGGGCCTTGAAGTGATCCGACAGGCCGTTGATGTTGGCGGTCAGCAGTGCAACTTGCACTTCCGTCGAACCGGTGTCGCCCTTGGAGCGGCCGTGGTCAGCGATGATTTTTGCGGTTTGTTCCGGCGTGAGTGCCATGATGATTCCTGTTCTCTTTTAGCCGTCAATCAGAGAAGCGCTACCGGTATCGCTTTGCAGCGAAGCTTGGCAGGCACCCCGAGGGACGAATGATTTTTTCGAAGTAAGCCGATGATTGTAAACGGAAAACGCCTGCCAGTCGAGGACCTGTACACGCGCCTCGCAACAGACGGGCAGCGGCAGCTTTTTGCTGAATCGCCCATTCAATAAGGGCTTGAGCCCTGAAAACGCAAGACGTCGACTTTGCCTGCGTTGGCCGCTCAGCCCTGATGAAACGGCTATTTCGGCCAAAAGCCGTCGTGCCTCTCGAACTCCCTCGAACTACTTTGCGCCGCCCATCAACGTGGAACACTCGATCCGTTTGAATGAAAAGTCAACGCCACGGCGGTCTTCGCCGCGAATCAGGCGAAACGAGGCGCCAATCTCGTTGCCATTGCGGCGGTGGTAGATCAGCCGGGTGGTGGTGTCGCCCTCGGTGACGGCAAAGCTCACAAAACCGTCCTCGAACTTTTCCATTGCCATCGTGAATTCACGCCGGGCGCCGGGACGCAGCCAGGCCTTCACCGTGTTGCCTTCGTCGTAGAGACGCATCGCCTCCCAGCCGACGGACTTCTCCCGCAGTAGCGTCTGCGATACGCCCATCATGGTGCCTGCAGCTGGCGCCAGCCAGAGTTCGCGGACATTGGAGCCATCCACGTCCGACGTGCCCTGCCAGCAGCCCGCCATCCAGCCCAGTTTGTCGATGCTGCCCGGAACCGCTGCGCCTGCGACGGTGGGTGGCGGCTCCTTGCTGCCGGTCACGCCCGGCGGCAGGGTGATCTGCACGCCTTGTGCCGCTGCCAGGGCAGCGGAGCAAACAGCCAGCACAGCAGCCAGCGAATGACGGAGGGTGAAGCTCATGTTTGTCGTTCTCACGGTTTGGCAGCCGTGGCCGCCGGTTTCGATGCGCCGGTCATGGCGAGGATGAATTTGAGCCAGGTTTCGCGGTCTTCGACCTGCTGCGCGGTGGACTTGCCGCTGCCGTGGCCGGAGTCGTAGTCCATCTTGAGCAACACAGGATTCACCTGCCCCGGATTGTTCTGCGCCAGTGCGACAAACTTCTTCGCATGCAGCGGGTCAACGCGAGTATCGTTTTCGCCAGCGATCACCAGCATCGTTGGCATGTTCACGCCAGCGCGGACGTTGTGATACGGCGAGTAGCGCAGCAGCCAAGCGAAATCAGCCGCTTTGTCGGGGTCGCCGTACTCCGGGATCCAGTAGCGGGCGATACGGAATTTGTGATAGCGCACCATGTCGAGCAGCGGCACCGAGCACACGATGCCGCTGAACAGATCCGGGCGCTGCGTCGCGGCTGCGCCAACCAGCAGGCCACCGTTGCTGCCACCAAAGGCCACCAGCCGCTTGTTGCTGGTGTAACCCTGACTGATCAGCCATTCGGCGCTGGCGTAGAGATCGTCAAACACGTTCTGCTTGTTGCCGAGCATGCCGCCTTCGTGCCAGCGCTCGCCGAACTCGTCACCACCGCGCAAACCCGGCTGCGCCACCACCACACCACGGTTTACCAGGGTGGCAAACGCGCCGAGATAGCCGACCTTGATGCCGATGTTGAAGCCGCCGTAGCCGTAGATGACGGTCGGGTTGCTGCCGTCGAGCTTGACGCCCTTTTTAGTGCTCACGAACATCGGCACTTTGGCGCCGTCACGACTGGTCACGTAGACCATCTTGGTCTCGATGTTGCTGGTGTCGAGCACGGTTTCGTCCTGATACAGGAACTTCCACTCAAGCTTGTCAGCATCCAGCTTGTAGAGCTTGAACGGCGCGGTAAAGGTGGCCAGCGCGGCGTAGAGCGTATTGCTGTCGCGATCGTAGGAGATGCTGCTGACGCTGCCGAACTCGGGCGCCGGCAGGTCGCGCACATGCTTGCCGTTGAGGTCGAGCACGCGCAGGCGCTCGAGCAGCTCACGCTTTTCGCGAACGATGATGTTCTTCTTCGTCACCACGAATGATTCAAGCACCACGTCCTTCTGCTCGGCGACGATCTGCTTCCAGTCCTTGAACTCGGGCTTCGCCACGCTGCCTTTGAGCAGGCGACCGTTCGGCGCACCGGCGTTGGTCCATGCGTAAATGCTGTCGCCAATCATTTCGATCGACGCGTTGGCATCCTTCTCGGCGAAGATCACCCGCGGTGTTTCGCTGCTGTCGGTCTTTGCGATCGAATACTGCGCGCGCTTGCCTTCACCGGTACTGAACACGGTGTACGGCGAATACTCGTAATCGGCGACACCGCCCCACTGCTTGGCGTCAGTGAACTTGTGTACCACCGGCTGCCCGAGGATGGGCTTGCGCAGATCCATGCGCTGCGTGTAGAGCGGCAACTGCTTGCTCACCTGCTCCTGAGTACGCGGCTGCACGTAAGCGACGGCGTTGTCCTTCGTCCACGACACGCTCCACACCTGCGGCAGCGGTGCGTAGACCTGTTCGCCAGTCTTGCTGTTGATGAAGAACTGCGTCGGCAGTTCGTCACCGGCGCGTTGCAGACCGACTGCCAGGATGCTGGCGTCACGCGAATAGGCCCGGCCAGAGAGTGCCGACTTGCCGCTTGGGTCAATCTTCATCGGATCAAACAGCAGCACTTCCTTGCCGTCGATACGGGTGTAGAGCTTGGCCTGCGCATCACCCTTGACCTTGCGGGTGAAGAACTCGCGGCCCTTGTAGAACGACGGCGGCGAGGTGATCGTGCGGTCGGTGTAACGGGTCAGCTCGTCCTTGAGGCCGGGCACCTCCGGCACGTTTTTGTCCATCCAGGCCAGCGCGGCGTCATGCTGCGCGCGTGTCCACTTGACGACCTCTTCGTTCTTGTTGTCTTCCAGCCAGCGGTAGGGGTCGGTGAGCGTCATGCCGTGCACGACGTCGGTGACCGGCCGCGCTGGCGTCGGCGGCGGGTTGAGGGCTTGAGCCTGAGACGCGGTGGGAACCGCGACTAGAGTGAGTGCAACCGCGACCGCGGCGGGAACGATGGATTTCATGAACGGGAAAGCTACGCCTTGTGGGCGCGATGGTTGATGAGCAGGAATGCCGCGATAACGGCCGCGAGGAAGAACAGCAGATTCCACGCGGGAATCGGCAGTCCGAGGATGAGGTCGATCTTGTTGCACTCCACGCTGCCTTTCAGTGCGCGGGCGAAGACGTCGAGAAACGGCAAGGTCTCCAGCATGTAGCTGATGCCCATGCCGCAACTGGGCAACTGGTCGGCTGGCAGCGACTGGATGTAGAGGTGCCGCGCGGCCAGCACCACGCCCGAGCCGCCCGTGACCAGCGACGCCCAGGCCAGCATCCGGGCGCCGGAGCGACCGGGATTCAGCACGGCGCCCACCAGAAACACGACGCCCAGGAAAACCAGCGCGATGCGCTGGAACCAGCACATGGGGCAGGGTTCGAGCATTTCGACGTATTGCAGGTAGAGGGCGTAGCCCATCAGCGAGGCACAGACGACGAAGCCGAACAGGTAGGCCAGGCGGCGGGAGGGAAACAGATTGACGGGATTCACGGGGCGATATTTTCCAGTAAGCGAGTATCGCCGCACCGGATCGGCGGGCGGGGATGGTGGAACGCCGGAGCGACGAATGGCTGCGGCGAAGGTTTGAACGACGATGCGGCGCGGAGTTCGACGGGTGGTCTTGAATGTCGGACTCGGGGGAAAGTGATCGTCAGGCGGGGCGTTTTGCTACATCAAACTACAGATTCGGTCATCATCTTTCTTGCGAAATCCCCATTCAAAAAGGGCATCAAGCCCAAAATCGAAGGAAGTCGACTTTCAGCAAAATCGGCCTGTAAGCCCAATTTGGACAACATTTTTACCAACAAGCCACAAGGCCGTGCACTTCGGGCCAACGCCTCAGTGCAATTGCGCCGAACGAATGGACTTGTCGCCCACGCCGTCCAGCGCGTCGGCACGGAACAGCATCGGCAGCCGCGTTCCGGCGTCGATGTCGGGGAAGACCTCGGCCAGCGTGGTGACCGATTGCACATTGCATTCGCGCAGCAAATCCTGCATCAGCACGGCCACGTCCTGCGCGCGGTCGGTGGCGTGCAGCTCGGCGCGGAAGCCCTCGGCGCCCTTTTCGTCAAACGGGTTCGACAGCGACAGCCGCACCTCGCCGCTGCCGTCGGCCATCCGGTGCGCCGAAATCACGGCCTCCGGTTCGCCCACGCCGGAGCGGAACTTGCGGATGGCGTTGGTGGCGAACAGCTGCAGCGAGACTTCGCGCTGCGCCGCGCGGCCCTGATAGAGCGCGGCCAGCGGCGTCTGCGGCGGCCGCGGCATGGCCAGCAATGACAGGCCGCCGCCACCCAGTTGTTTCGCAAAGGCCTGGGTGAACGGCATGCCCCATTTGCCGGTATCGCGCTCAGTCAGCAGGTCCACGCCCGGTCCGGCCAGCGCAGTGCCCACCAGAAAGCGCAGGAACACGCTCTCCTGATTGGCCGGCACCGGCATCGGTGCGCGCTCGACGGCGACGGGAGCACCCGGCGTCAGCGACCACCAGGCGAGCGTTGACGGCAATTTATCCAGCGCAAACGCGGCCGGTGAAACCAGGGCGTTCGATAGCGCAAAGGTCTGGTTGGCGCGGAGCGCGCCGCCCGTCTTCATCAAGGCCACGAATTCGTTGCTGTCGGGCAGCGCACCGGGCACGGTAACTGGCGAGCCATCGGCGGCCACGATCACCAGCGGGATGGCGAACACGGTGGTTGGCAACGCGGCGTCGCCCGCAGCCCGGCCCGCCTCGACCTGTGCCATGGCGAGCACCCGCGCCAGCGTGCGTTGGGCCGCCAGCGACGGCGCACGGGCGAGCGCATCGGCAATCGCGCCGGTGTCGGCCGCGCTCAGCATTGCAGCCATCGCGGCACGGAGCTCGGTCTCCCGCTTCTCCTGAATCACGCCCTGTTCCGCAGCGAGTGCGGCCAAAGCAAGGTCGATCAACGGGTTGGCCAAGGCGCCTTCATAAATCGGGAAGGCGCGCGGGTCGGGTAGATGGAACTGCGGAAGCGATTGCATGCGGCGATTTTAGGGACGCCACGCGCGCACCCCACTTGCCGCCGCGACACAGACCACGAATGCAACACCAAATCAACATCAAATGCGGCATTGCAGCATTTTTTGACCATCATCAAAAAATGGGTTTGTAGTTATTCGTAGTATTTCTTCGTTGATCTGGTGAGTGTCGCGAAGACGGCATCCCGATGGGAGGCGTCCCGAACCAACATGCGGACAAACCGCAGGGCGTCGTCACCAGATTGACGCTACCAGCGTTGCGCGGGCGCGCAGCGCGGAATCGTGACGCTGAAAAGGAAAGTACATGAAAGCCCTCTCTCTCGCCATCGCCGCCGCAATCGGCATCGCCGCCCTGCCAGCCAGCGCGACCGACCTGTCCAACCTGATGGTGCGCGCGCGAGCGGTGAATCTCGATATGGCCAACAAGTCGGACGCCATCGCTGGCGTTGCACCGGCAGACGCTATTACCGTCAATGACAAGACCATTCCGGAAGTTGATCTCACCTGGTTCTTCACGCCGAACGTATCGGCCGAGCTGATCCTGACTTATCCGCAGAAGCAGACCGTCAGCGTTGGCGGCGCCGCCATTGGCACCTTCAAGCATCTGCCGCCAACGCTCACGCTGCAATACCGTCCGTTCCCGAACGCTGCCATCCAGCCCTACGTCGGCGCCGGTGTGAACCTGACCTACACGATGAACAACAACATGACTGCGCTCGGCAAGCGGGTCACGCTGGATGCCTACAGCCTGAAGCCGGCGTTGCAGGTCGGCGTGGACATCCCGGTTGACAAGAAGTGGTCGATCAACGTTGATGTCAAGAAGATCTGGCTGGGTTCCGACGTGTACCTCGACGGCACCAAAATCAGCCACGTGAAGCTTGACCCGCTGGCTATCTCGGTCGGCGTCGGCTACCGCTTCTAGCCGTTCGCGTCATCAGCGCTACGCCGCTGCGCCTGCTTCAGGCCGCAGCCGGCGCAGCCGCTGCGAACGCAGCAATGCGCGCTGTCACCCGCGTCAGCAGCGCCTTCAGCGCCGGATAGTCGTCGGTGCGCTCGCGGGTCGCTTCGTTCATGTAAAGCTTGCGGTTGATTTCGATCTGGATGCTGTGCCGGTCGTCCTGCGGGCGTCCGAAACGCTTGACCAGTTCCACGCCCTTGTAGGGGTCGTTGATCGCCACGCTCAGCCCTTCGCTGCGAAACGCCTCGGCGATCAGCGTTGTCAACGCCGGGGAGCAGGTGCTGCCATCGCGGTCGCCGAGCACAATGTCGGCAAAGCGGGTGCCCTGCTTCACCCATGACACCGGCCCGGCCTCCGCCGGCATCGAATGGCAATTGAGATGCACTACGCGGCCCGATGCGCCATGCGCCGCCTCGATCGCGCGCGTCACCGCCGCCCAATACGGCGCGTGACAATGGCTGATCCGCCGTTCGACCTCGGCAACGCTTAGCTTGCGGCTGTAGATCGGCGATTTGTCGTCCAGCACCCGCCACACCAGCCCGATGCCCGACCGCGTCTTTGGCGAGTGATCCACCGGGTGCGGCCAGCGCCCGTCCATCAGGCTCTCGTCAACGTCTTCCACGCGCCGGTTCGGATCCAGGTAACTGCGCGGAAATTCGGCGCAGATCAGCGTGGCGCCGAGCGACGGCGCGTCGCCAAACAAGTCGTCAACATCGGTGTCCTCCGCCTTGCGCAAATGCGCGAAGTCACAGGCGTAGCCAAAATCGGCGGGATACACGCGCCCGCTGTGCGGCGAATCAAGCACCAGTGGCACTTGCCTTACGCCCGCAGGCGGGCTCACCACTCGGACAGCGACGAAATCGTTCATATTTCGAGAATAAGCGAAAATTGCCGGTTTTACGATCACGCTTGCTCTGCCGCGAAACACTGGCGCGCTCCCGCCTGCCAGATGGTCGCCGTTGCTGCCCTCGCCCATGAAACTGAGCCAATTCTTCATCTCCACCACCAAAGAGGCGCCGGCCGAAGCCGAAATCGTCTCCCACCAATTGATGATGCGTTCGGGCATGATCAAAAAGCTCGGCGCCGGCATCTATACGTGGATGCCGCTCGGCGTGCGGGTGCTGCGCAAGGTCGAGCAGGTGGTGCGTGAAGAGATGAACGCCGCCGGCGCGATCGAGCTGCTAATGCCGGTGGTGCAGCCAGCCGAGCTGTGGCAGGAGTCGGGCCGCTGGGAGAAGATGGGCCCCGAGATGATGCGGGTGAAGGATCGCCATGAGCGCGACTTCATCGTGCAGCCCACCAGCGAGGAAGTGATCACTGACATTGCCCGCCAGGAGTTGCGCTCGTGGCGACAACTGCCGATCAACTTCTACCATATCCAGACCAAGTTCCGCGACGAGCGCCGCCCGCGCTTCGGGGTGATGCGCTCGCGTGAGTTCATCATGAAGGATGCCTATTCGTTCGACGTCGACAAGGACAGCCTGATGAAAAGCTATCAGGCGATGTACGACGCCTACAGCCGCATCTTCTCGCGTCTGGGCCTCGAATTCCGCGCGGTCAACGCCGACACCGGCAACATCGGCGGTTTCGCGTCGCATGAATTTCAGGTACTCGCCGAAAGCGGCGAAGACGTCATCGCCTACTGCCCGGATTCCGACTACGCAGCCAATGTCGAGATGGCCGAAGCCCTCGCCCCGGCAACGGCGCGTCCGGCTCCGACGCAGGCGCTGACGCTGGTGCATACGCCCGACAAAAAAACCTGCGAAGACGTCGGCGAATTCCTCAAGCAACCGCTGCCGGCACAACTCAAGGCAATGATGTATGTGAGCGACGCCGGCTTCGTACTCTGCATGCTGCGCGCCGATCACATGGTCAACGAGATCAAGCTGGGCAAGCTGCCGCAGCTCGCCAACTTCCGTCCAGCCACACCAGAAGAAATCGAGGCACACCTCGGCGTTGAGCCTGGCTACTGCGGCCCGGTGCCGCGCCACGGCAAGGCTCATCCAGGCAAGGTACTGGTGGTCGCTGACCGCACGGCGGCTGCGATGGCGGACTTCATCTGCGGCGCCAATGAATCGGGTTATCACGTCACCGGCGCCAACTGGGGCCGCGACTGCGCCGAACCGGATGTTGTTGCTGACATCCGCAACGTCGTCGAAGGCGACCCTTCGCCCGACGGCAAGGGAGCGCTCAAGCTCCGTCGTGGCATCGAAGTGGGCCATGTCTTTGCGCTGGGCCAGCGTTACTCGGCGGCGCTCGGCGCCCGCTTCCTCGACAAGGACCAGAAGGAGCAGGTCATGGAGATGGGCTGCTATGGCATCGGCGTGACCCGCGTCGTAGCCGCCGCCATCGAGCAGAACCACGACGCCAAAGGCATCGCGTGGCCTGTGCCAATGGCGCCGTTCACGGTCGCCATTGCAGCGGTGGGCTATGACCGCAGTGCTGAGGTCAAGGCGGCGGCCGACAAGCTGCATGATGAGCTGGCAGTGGCCGGCATCGACGTAGTGCTGGATGATCGCGGAGAGCGCCCCGGTGTGATGTTTGCTGATCTCGAACTGATCGGCATCCCGCACCGCATCACTGTGGGCGACCGCGGCCTCAAGGAAGGCATGGTCGAGTATCAGGCGCGGCGTGCTGAGGCGGCCAGCAAGATAGCGCTGGCTGACATCGTGGCCCATGTCCGCGGCGCTCTCGCCTGAGTTGCATTTCTGGTGTTGCCGCGGGGTTGTAGTGAGCCATCGACCACGATGACCATCGTCACCACCACATCCTCGCGCGTGTTCGCGAGCTGGTCGTTCCGGATGTTGCGCGCGTTCGCAGCATCCGCTGCTCTGCTGTCTGCGGGGTACGCGTTTGCCGGCGCGCAGGCCGAAGAAAAGCTCTCCGCCAGCGTACAGACTTCGATGGCGTCCGCAATCGCCGACCGTGCTGCGCCAAGGCTGATTGGCGATGTCCACGAGACGCAGGCGTGGCTGGCGGAAATGTCAGCGCGGCTGGCGTCGCGCATGAAGGACAACGAACAGCGACGCGAGTTTCTGGTCACCGTGCAATACGAGGCCAGCCGCGCCGGCCTCGACCCGCAACTGGTGCTGGCGGTGATCAATCACGAGAGCGCGTTTCGTAAATACGCAATCTCCAGCGCCTCGGCCCGCGGCTACATGCAGGTGATGCCGTTCTGGGTGCGCCTGATTGGCACGGCCGACCACAATCTCTTTCACCTGCGCACCAATCTGCGCTATGGCTGCGTGATCCTGCGCCATTACCTCGATATCGAGAAGGGTGACGTCGTTCGCGCGCTGGCCCGCTACAACGGCTCGCTCGGGCGCTTCGAGTATCCGAACGCCGTGCTCGGCCTGCTCGAAAGCCGCTGGAAGTGGACGCCCACCAAGACGCCCTGACCGGCGCGGCAGGCCGCCCGTATGTCGGGCGTTTCGCGCCCTCACCCACCGGTCCGCTGCACTTCGGTTCGCTCGTCGCGGCAATGGCCAGCTACGCTGATGCCCGCGCCCACCATGGCCGCTGGCTGATTCGCATCGAGGACGTCGACACTACGCGCTGTTCTGCCACGGCGGAGCGCACCATCCTCACCCAGCTAGCGTGCTATGGCTTTGTGCACGACGGCGACATCGTTCGCCAGAGCGAACGCTCTGCCCTATACGAGCAAGCCCTGGCACAGTTGCGCACAAATCATCTGTTGTTCGCCTGTGCCTGCACACGCAAGCAACTGGAGGCAGCGCCGCGCAATTTTGAGGGAGAAGCGATCTACCCCGGCACCTGTCGCGAACGCCGCTTGCCATTTGCCAGCAACGCATCGCGCGTGCGTGTGCCCGCGATGGGCGCTGACGAAGTCTCCTTTGTCGATCGTGCGGCAGGCGCCATCACGCAGCGTCTGTCGACCGAACTGGGTGACTTCGTGTTGCGCCGCGCCGATGGCATCTACAGCTACCAGCTCGCGGTGGTGGTGGACGACGAACTGCAGGGCGTGACACAGGTGGTGCGTGGCGCTGATCTGCTCGGCAACACACCCCGGCAACTCTATCTGCAGCGTTGCCTCGGCTATCGAACGCCGGGCTATCTGCATGTCCCGCTGGCGCGCAACGCCGCTGGCGAAAAACTCTCGAAGCAGACTCGGGCTACACCGCTCGCGACCAACAACGTGCTCGTCACACTGCACGCGGCATGGGCTTTCCTGCGCCAGGACCCGCTGAAGAACGCCAGCTCGGTGCCTGAATTCTGGTCGCTGGCAGCCAGGAACTGGCGCCCGGACCGCCTGTCCGGGCCACCAACAGACGCCCTTACGCAAAATCTATAATTTAAGGTTCCCCGAAAAAAAAGAAAGCACCTGTTATGACCACCCTTGTAGTGGTGCGCAAAGGCAATATGGCGGCCATCGCCGCAGACTCGCTCACCACCTTCGGTGACACTCGCCTGTCCGACAGTTTCGACGCCTCCTCCGAAAAAATGGTCCGCTACGGCGACACCGTGATCGCACTCTGCGGCAGCGCCGCCCATCAACTGGTCTACGAAAACCTGTTTTCGACTTCGAAGGATCTGAACTTCAACAGCAAGGCGGAAATTTTCGAGACCTTCCGCAAGCTGCACGCCATCCTCAAGGACCAGCACTTCCTGAACCCCAAGGAAGAAGACGAGGATGCCTATGAGAGCACCCACATCACCGCGTTGATCGCCAACCCGACTGGCATCTACGGCATCTATTCGATGCGCGAAGTGTTCGAGTTCAAACGCTTCTGGGCCGCAGGCTCGGGGCGCGAATACGCGCTGGGTGCCATGAACGCGCTTTATGACCGCCTTGATTCGGCAGAGGCCGTGGCGCGCGCCGGAATCGAAGGCGGTGCCACCTTCGACAAGAACTCCGCATTGCCGATGCAAGTCATTACTTTCCCGATGGCGCCCGCGCCAGTAACGGCCTGAGCATCCAGCTGCAGGGCAAACGATGGACCGGATCACGGCAGGTTTTGATCAACTGACGCGTTTCTGGCTGGAAACGGCACCGGCGCGCGGCGTTGTCGCACGCCTTGATGAGAGCATGGTGTCGATGCTGCAACATCATGACTATCCGGTCGCGGTGTCATTGCTGCTGCGGCAGCTGGTGGGCGCAGCAGCGCTGCTGGCCAGCAATCTGAAACAACCCGCGCAGGTCGTGCTGCAGGCGCAGGGCGATGGCGCGGTGCCACTGCTCTGCGTCGAGGCGACGGATCGCCTGACTTTTCGCGCCTATGCCAATGTGCGCGAGGACGCCAACATCGCCGCGGACGCCGACCTTTCGTCACTGGTCGCGCCCGACGGCAGCGGTCGTTTTGTGTTGACCATTGCGCCCGAGGAAGGGCAGATGTATCAGGGCATTGTGGCGCTGCACGCTGGCAGCGTCTCGTCACTGCTGGCCGACTACCTGACCAATTCGCAGCAGACGCAGACCCGCCTGTGGCTTCGCCAGGACGGCGATGCGCTGGAGGCGATGCTGCTGGAGCGCCTGCCTGACAGTCGTGATGAAGCTTCCGACAGCGCCTGGGAGGCCGTGGTGGCGCAGGCAGAGACTGCTTTCGCGTTGCCGTTCATGCCATTCCCGTACAGCGAATGGTTACCGTTCGTGTTTACCGGCCACGATGTACGTGTGCATGCCGCGCAGGCCCTGTCCTTCTCCTGCTCGTGCACGGTGGAGCGTGTGCTCAACGCGCTTCGGCTGGTCGGCCGCGAAGAATTGCAGCCGCTGATTGCCGAGCAGGGCCGGGTCGAATCTCGTTGCGAGTTCTGCGGCAAGCGCTACGAAGTGAGCGCCACCCAGTTGGCCGATCTGTTCGACCACGTCGATGCCTCGCACCCGCCGGGCTCGGGCACCGTGCACTGATCGTGGCAAGCGCAGCATCGATTTCCCCGTCGCAGCAGCCCCCGGTCCGCATTGACAAATGGTTATGGGCCGCCCGCTTCTTCAAAACCCGTTCACTGGCCACCGATGCCATTGATGCCGGGCACGTGCGCCGCGCCGCCAGTGGGTCAGTCGCAGGCGAGCGCGTCAAGCCGGCTCTGGCAGTCCGCGTTGGCGACGGCTATGTGATCCAGCGCGGCGACATGATTCAAGAGGTGCTGGTGCTGGCACTATCCGAACGTCGTGGTTCGGCCACTGATGCCGCCCTGCTCTACCGGGAAACGGACGACAGCATCAAGCGTCGTCTCGATCGTCAGGCGATGCGTGAGGCCGCAGGCGCGCAGACCTTGCTGCGTGGTCGCCCCACCAAACAGGACCGGCGTCGCCTCGCCGACCTGTTCTCCCGTAACTATTCCGGCCGCGATGACGGTCGCGAGCGATCATGACCCTCAGTTTCACCGGCGAGCGCTTCCTGCCCGAGTGTGCGGGCGAGATGGTCTACGAGCACTGGCATCGCTATCTGCTGGCGCAACGCCATGTAGCAGGCAAGCGGGTGCTGGACGCCGCCAGCGGCGAGGGCTACGGCTCGTCGCTGTTGGCGGGCAAGGCTGCCTCTGTCGTCGGCGTCGATGTTTCGCCGGAAGCGACCCGACATGCCAGCGACCGATACGCTGCCGGCAATCTGCGTTTTGTCACCGCCAGCGTCGCGCAGATTCCTTTGCCGGACGCGAGCTTCGACGTCATCGTTTCGTTCGAAACCATCGAACACATGACCGAGCATGAGGCGTTCATGCGGGAGATTGACCGCCTGCTGGCGCCGGGCGGCATGCTGATCATCTCCTCGCCCAATCGGCCCGAATACAGTGACAAGACGGGTTATCACAATGAGTTCCATGTCAAGGAACTTGATCGTGCTGAACTCAAGACTTTGCTTGATCGACACTTTCCGGCCCAGCAGTGGTTTGCCCAGCGCCCGGCTTTCCACTCGATGATCTGGCCGTTGAGTGCGACGGCAACTGCAGCCGAAGCGCTGACCGCAGATGGTAACGACGGTTGGCCAGACGAACTCTATTTCCTGGTATTCGCTGCCCGCGAAGGCGCATCACTCGCGCAGGTTGTCCCGACCGTAACTTTGGTCACCGATCGCGAACAATCGGTCTATGCCGAGTGGTCACGCACCTACCGCGAAAACCGGATGCTGCATGACCGCATTCGCGAACTTGAAGCCGCAGCCATCGCAATGCCGTCGGACGCGGTCGCTGCGCCAGATGCATCCGCCGCAGCCGAGCCGTGGTTGGTGCGCGCTGCCCGCCGCATCGCCGGAGGACGCTAAACAGTGCTGCAGGAAGCAGATCGCCTTGCATTGGTCCAGTTTGCTGGAGCCGGCGCACCACGGCTGTTGTTTGTCACTCACGCATGGGGAGGCGGCGTCGAGCAGCATGTCACTGCGTTGAGCACGTTGCTTGGCCCACGAGCACGAGTCATGGTGATGCGACCGGCCGGTTCGCAGCATGTTGAAATGCAGATTGGCGACGGCCCGCGCCGGCGGATTGCCTGCGACAACTGGCAGTCGCTCGTAGAGGCATTGCGCAATCTGAACTTTTCCAGAATGCACTTGCATCATGTGCATGGCCTGCCAGCCGGGGTGCTGACGCTGGACCTTGCACTTGGTCTGCCACTCGACGTTACGCTGCACGATTACTTCACCGTATGTCCGCAATATCAGCTGGTCAACGCCGAAGGGCGTTACTGCGGTGAGCCCGACGCGGCCGGTTGCAGCAACTGCCTGTCTGCCCGCCCGCACGCGTGGAACATGAGCATCACCGAGTGGCGAGAGGCATTTGCGTCCGTATTGCAGCGCGCTCAACGGGTGTTTGCACCGAGTGCGAGTGTGGCGGACGGCGTGCGGCGCTATGTGCCTGCCTTGAACGCGCAGATCCTCGCCCACCCGGAGCGGCCTTTCACATTACCCACCGTCGTGAAGGTGGCGCTGCTGGGTGCACTGTCACCGGCGAAAGGATTGAACGTTGCCACGGATGTCGCAGCCTATGCCGTGGCAACGCGATCACCGCTGGTGATCCGCTTGATCGGACATGCTGCAGAACCGCTGCCGGAAACTATTACAGCGACGGGGTCCTACGCTGGCGATGCACTCGGCCAGTTGATAGCAACCGAGCGCCCGGATGTCATCTGGTTGCCCTCGCAGGTTCCGGAAACGTATTCGTTCACGCTGTCGGCCGCGCTGGCGACCGGGTTGCCGATTGTCGCGTCCGCCATTGGTGCCCTTGCCGGGCGCCTGCAGGGCGAGCCGGGCGCCACGCTGCTGCCGCACGACAGCACGGCCAGGAGGTGGCATGACGCATTGCTGGCCGCAGCAAGTGCACAGACTCAGGCTCATCACCGCATCAATCCCGAGCGACTGGTTTCCGCGAGCCTTGCGGCCGAAACGTATGGCGATATTTATCTGCAAGGCATTGCCAGCGCCGTGGCGGCCGGAGACCCGGCGGCATTGCTCGCGACGATAGACGCTGGCTGGCGCGACGGCGACGCAGCAGCAGATGACGCACGACCGCTGCTGGATATCTTCCGCGTCGGAGTCTACGGCGGGCATCGCCAATCCCTTCAGGTGGTGGAACATGAGCTGCAGACATTGCCTCCGGGTGAGACGAGCGTCATTGGCCGCTCACAATTTGCGACTGTCGTTACCCAGTTGAATGCGGCCGAGACACTGGTTGCCGATCTCGAAGACAGTGCGACCAACCTGCGCGAGGCGCTCGATGCGGCCGATGTCAGGGCCGTCAGCGCGCGTGAACACATTGCCTTTCTCGAACGCGAGTCGGCGCAATTCCAGCGCGAGCGCGACAATCTGCTTGCGAGCACCTCATGGAAATTGACGCGACCGCTGCGGCTGGTGGTTAGGGTTGTGCAGCGCGCCTCACGCGTTGCGCAGGTAGCGTTCAGCCTGCTGCGCCGCGCCCCGGCGCTGGCGCGTGGCGGCATGATCCGGTATCGCCGAGCCGGCTGGCGCAGTGTGCTCGAACGGCTGCGACTGGAGTTCCGCCCCCGCCCGGAGGCTCCAGTCATTGAGCTGCCCGCTGGTCCCGTCGATCACATTGTTCCGCTGGCGATGATGACAGCGCCCGAACACCCGGTGATTTCCATTGTGATCCCGGTCTACGGCCAGCATGAAACCACATTCGCCTGCCTGAAGAGCATCGCTGCTCATCCTCCGCGCCAGCCGTACGAGATCGTGGTGATGGACGATTGTTCGCCCGAGCCGGCCGCATTGGCGCTGGCCCCGGTGACCGGCCTCCGGATCTTGCGCAATGAACGCAATCTCGGCTTCATCGGCAACGTCAACGCCGGCGTGCAGGCGGCACGAGGCGACTGGCTGGTCATCCTCAACAACGATACGGTGGTACGGCCGGGGGCTCTGGACGCATTGATCGACACTTTCACCCAGCACGACAATGTCGGGCTGGTGGGTGCCAAGCTGCTCAATGCCGACGGCAGCCTGCAGGAGGCTGGTGGCATCGTCTGGCGTGACGGCAGCGCGTGGAACTGGGGACGCGGACAAAACCGTGACGACCCGCGCTTCAACTACGTTCGCGATGCCGATTACTGCTCAGGGGCCGCGCTGGCAATACGCCGCGATCTGTTTCTCTCCATTGGCGGATTTGACAGCTACTACGCCCCGGCCTACTACGAAGACACCGATCTGGCATTTCAGGTACGCGCGCGCGGCCTTCGGGTGCTGTATCAACCAGCCGCCGAAATCTTTCATCTTGAGGGTGTCAGCCACGGTCGTGATGAAACCAGTGGCATCAAGGCGCACCAGGTAACTAACGCTGGCAAGTTCCACGAACGCTGGAAGGACACGCTTGCCAATCATCGTGACAACGCGGTCGAGCCCGAACAGGAAGCGCATCGTGGTACCCGAAGCAACATCCTGATCGTTGAGGCGTGCATGATCACCCCCGATCAGGACGCCGGATCGGTGCGCATGCTGAATCTGCTGCACATCCTGCGCCGCGACGGGCACCATGTGACTTTTGTCGCCGACAATCTCGATGGCGATCCGCGCTATGCCAACCAGCTGCGCGCAATGGGCGTCGAAGTCCTGCATGCCCCGTTTGCGCGCAATGTACGCGCTGTCTTGCGCGAACGCGGACCAACGCTGGACACCATTGTGCTTTGCCGCTACTACATCGCGACACAATACGTGCACAGCATCCGCAGCTATGCCCCGAAGGCGAAAATTGTCTTTGACACCGTCGATCTGCACTTCGTCCGCGAGGAGCGCGAGGCGGCCATCAACGGCAACCCGGCGATGGCGCGCTCCGCTGCCGCTACGCGCACTCGTGAGCTGGCCGTCATCGCACGCAGCGACATCACCCTCGTAGTATCGGACTTCGAGCAAAGGCTCCTGGCCAGCCTGCTGCCTGGCGCACGTGTCGACATCATTTCCACCATTCAGTCGCCCGCCGTGACCAACGCATCAGCCGATGGCCGCGCCGGCATCCTGTTTGTTGGCGGCTTCCGGCATCCGCCCAACGTCGATGCAGTCAAGTGGTACATCACCGAAGTATTGCCACACTTGCGCCGGCGCCTTCCGGATGCGATAACCACCATCGTCGGCAGCAATATGCCCGACGAGATTGCAGCGCTGCAGCGTGATGGCGTTCTCATTCGTGGCTTCGTTGAAGATACTGCCCCGCTTCTCGGGGCGGCCCGAGTATCGATCGCACCGCTGCGTTTCGGCGCAGGGGTCAAGGGCAAGATCAACGAAGCGATGAATCATGGCATCCCGGTGGTGGCCACGACCTGTGCTGTTGAGGGCATGAAACTGCGCCCGGGCGAGGACGTGCTGGTTGCCGACGACGCCGAGGCATTTGCGCAGGCGATTGCTGACGTCTATCAGGACGCAGCCCTGTGGAACAAACTTTCGGCGGCCGGTATCGCCAACGTTCAGGCGCATTTCTCGCCCGAGGCGGCTACGCCGGCGGTGCGCGCAGTCTTTGGGGGCTTGGCCCGCCCCACGGCGTGATCCCCCCAAGGGATTTGGAAGGTGTTAGCACAACCGTGCCGTCACCCATTGCAACATGAGCTCCATCTGCCCATAAGCAGCGTAGGTCAGGCCGAGCGCCACCGCAACAGCCAGCCAGACTAGCATGCGGCCAAGCGTGGTCTTGCGGCGGTCATTGACAGATGGCGTAAGATCGTTCACGAAGCTATTTTACGGAGCGGCATCGCGAGCTGCGCGCGGCGCTGGAACTACCAATGGCAATGCCACAGACTGATCAATACGCCAGGGAATACAGCCGCTGGCGATGGCTGGTTCCGGATTCATTCAATATCGCGACGGCTTGCGCACATCGCTGGCGGTCCGACCCGACCCGCGCGGTGCGTACAGCGATCGTCTGGGAGGACGAATCTGGTGCGACGGATCGCATCAGCTTCGCCGAGCTCTCGGAGCGGGTAACTGCGATGGCGTCGGCGCTGGCCGGGCTTGGCGTCGGGCCAGGGGATCGCGTTGCCATCTGCCTGCCCCAACGAATTGAGACCGCAGTCTCGCTGCTGGCGGTGTTGCACCTTGGTGCCGTCGCCGTTCCACTGACTGTCCTGTTCGGGCCGGATGCACTCGAATATCGCCTTGGCAACGCACGGTGCAAGATCGCGATCTGCGACTCATCTTCGCTGCCTAACGTGCTCGCGATACGCAGCTCGCTCACCGGCCTGCAACACATCATCGCCTGCGCCGGCGCCAAGGCTGACGGCGTTCTCGACTGGTCAGATCTGCTCGCCAGCGGGCGACCAGATCATCCGGTAGCGGCTACGCGCGCGGACGACGCGGCAATGATCATCTACACCAGTGGCACCACCGGTCCGCCGAAGGGTGCCGTGATTCCGCATCGCGCGATGTATGGTAACTCGTCGGGATTCATCTTTTCACATAACCTGTTCCCGCAGCCAGGCGATGTCTTCTGGTCGCCGGCCGACTGGGCCTGGACCGGAGGCTTGTGGGATGCACTGCTGCCCACGCTGTTTTTTGGCCACACTCTGGTTGGCTATCGAGGACGCTTTGATCCCGAGCGCGCGCTGTCGTTGATGGAGCGGCACAAGGTCACCTGTACCTTCCTGTTCCCGACCGCGCTCAAGATGATGATGAAGGCGGTGCCCAATCCACGCGAGCGCTACACGCTCAAGTTGCGTTCGATCATGAGTGCCGGCGAAAGCGTCGGCGAGACTGTCTTCAACTGGACGCAGAAGGCGCTCGGTGTCACTCCCAATGAGATGTTTGGCCAGACCGAGCTGAACTACGTGGTGGGCAATTGCGCCAAACTGTGGCCGGCCCGACCGGGCAGCATGGGCCGCGCCTATCCGGGTCATCAGGTGGCCGTTGTCGACGCCCTCGGGCGCGTTGCAAAGGTTGGCGAGACGGGCGACGTCGCCGTCAACAAACGCGATATCCACGGCGACCCCGACCCGGTGTTCTTTCTCGGTTATCTCGATAATGAAGCTGGCACCAAGGCCAAGTACGACGGCGACTGGTGTCGCACTGGTGACATGGCGCGAATGGATGCCGATGGTTATCTCTGGTACGAGGGCCGCAGCGACGACGTCATCAAGAGCGCTGGCTACCGCATCGGCCCCGCCGAAGTGGAAAGCTGCCTGTTACAGCATCCAGCCGTGGCCATGGCCGCCGTCATCGGCAAGCCGGATCGCGACCGCGGCTCAATCGTCAAGGCATTCATCGTCCTGGCGGCGGGATACGAACCGGGAACCAGCCTCGAAGAAGATCTGGCTAAACACGTTCGCGGCAAGCTTGCGCCCTACGAGTATCCCAAGGAGTTCGAATTCGTCAGCGAACTGCCGATGACCACAACCGGCAAGATCCAGCGCAAGGTGTTGCGGGATCGGGAGATCGAGATGGCGCGACGGTCTTAGCGAGCGTTCGAGGCACGCGGGCCACTTCGTCTCGACAAGCGGTCTCATAGCGTGCGCATAACGCCCGGCGTGGTGCTAGCGACAGCGATCCGAGGTTATGTATGTTGTGCCCTGCCGAAACAGGGTGCCGCGAGGCGTCTTGAAACGTCACCTGCCGGGACGTCCCTGCAGACGGAGCGGTATGTCACTTTGCCTGCCGGACAATCAGCGTGCCTAGCACCGTGACCTCTCTGCCGTTTACGGCCACCAGCATAGCTTGCGACGCACTATCTCGTCTCACGTAACAGTCGAGCCGGTTGACGATTCGCCGAAGGTAGCGGGCCATGTCGTTCGATTCGCGCAGGTAGCCAGTACTGGCGCAGGCGCCAACCAGAGTGCCAGTGCGATCCATCAGCCGCCAGTGGGCATCGGCGTTGCGGAAGGCGTCAACGCGTGTGACCGCCATCGAGACAATATTCCACGGGGAGCCAGGAGGCATGTCCTTGTTGTCCACGGATGATTCAGCACCCAGAACCGACGCCGGCGGACTGAAGTCGTATCGTTCACCGATCTCGGGGCCGTAGCGTCGAGGTGAAAAGATCATGACCTGAGAGCGCCGCAACGCGCCCACCTCAGCCTGAAAGACATTGTCGTCCTGTCCGCTAATCTCCATGAATCGGTGCGTGTGGGGGATGCCGTGTCGATACGCAACAGCGGTCAGTTCGGTGAGTCGAAACGTACTGGCCGCCCACGAGCGCCACCATCCCGCCTGATCCAGTGAAACGAAGCCAGCCAACGCGGTCACCGCCACAAGCGCCACAAGGCGACCTGTGAAAGGTGTCGCCTTTGAACCCGCACGCGCAATCCAGTAAAGGCCGGTACCGGCCCAGCAGGTTGCCGACCAAAACAGGTAGCGATCGGCCAGGGCATCTTGAGGATGCACGGCAAAGTGCGGCGCGCGATTGAATGCGATGAGCACGTTCGTGATGATGCCGAATACGAATACCCCTACAGCGATCACCTCGAATGGCTCAGGTTTCCTGTCGGCCCGATACCGCTGCCACATGTCTAGCGCTGTGCCAAGAATCAGCAGAGTACTAGCCGTCAACACCAGCGCGTGGTACGGCGCGCCAAGCCCCGCAACTTCCGGTATCAGCGCGACGCAAAATGCGCCCAGGCGTAGCGCTACGAAATACGCACGCTTCACGAGCAGTGAATCGTCGCCCGCTGCTCCGCGCACGCCATCTCCTCCGGGCAAGGCGAAGGTGTAAATGAGTACGATCGTCGCTGCCGCAACCGCGACAAAGATCGCGGCGGCTGGCCGTTCCCGTCGATAGGCAAGCGCCACGAATACCGCTGCGAAGACCACAATACCCGGACCAAACGAAAACGTGGCGACGACAGCGAGACCACATGCCGTCATCACCCGTTTCCAATCGCATTGCTCCCTCGTGCCTACGAGCATCAAGGCGGCGACCAGCACGGCGAATATGTACCAAACGTGGGTAGCTTCGTAAGCATGTACGAACATGCGTGCATTCGCGTTCCAGTACACCGTATTCGCAAGCACCGAGAAAGTGAGAATCCCTCTCGTCAAACCTCCGCTCCGCCAGGCGCAAATCAGCACCGCCATCGTGGCAGCTAAAGCGGCGCCCCACGATGTCCAGAATTGCAGAGACTGCGCGCCGTCCAGATACCGTAATTCGAGCCAGCGAATCAGGCCCGGAAGCACCGGCCGATGGCCATTCTCAAGTTCGAACACCGACAACGGGAAGGGATGCGTCAGATATCGCTCGTAAAGCCGAAACTGGTCCTGAAACGGCTCAATGAGCGTGTAAAGCCAGACCGTATTGACGGTGATCGATACGTTGACCAATGCAATTGCTAGTACAGGCAGCGATACGACGAGAGCGACGAACCGTCCACGGACGCCAGTGACGCTGGTCACGATTTCAGTCCGCCAGACCGTAGCACCCTGCGAACCAGAAATGGCGGCCGCCGCTTGCTTTCGACAAAGGTGCGCCCCAGGTACTCACCGATCATGCCGATGCCGATCAATTGCAATCCACCGATGAAGAGCACGGCCACCAGCAACGACGCGTAGCCGGGCACATCAACGCCCCAGATTAGCGTGCGCAGTGCGATCCAGCCGCCCCAAGCCATTGCGACCGAGGCTACCAGCAGGCCGATGTAGGTCCAGATGCGGAGTGGCGAGATGGAGAAACTGGCGATACCTTCAAGCGCGAAGTTCCAGAGCTTCCAGGTGTTGAATTTGCTGCTGCCCGCGCTGCGCGGGTCACGTTTGTACTCTACCGTCGCGGTACGGAACCCGACCCATGCAAACAACCCTTTCATGAAACGCCGACTTTCTGGCAGTGCCTTCAGAGCCTCCACAACCACCCGGTCCATGAGACGAAAGTCGCCCACATCATCAGGGATGCGCACGTCGGCGACGGCATTGTGGACGCGGTAAAAGGCCCGCGCGGTCAGTCGCTTGGCGGCCGAATCCGTAGACCGATCACTGCGTCTGGCCAGCACGACCTCAAAGCCGTCACGCCATTTGGCCAACAGCTCTGAAATGACCTCGGGCGGATCCTGCAGATCGGCATCGATCGGAATCACCGCGTCACCCGCAGCCACATGCAATCCGGCGGAAAGCGCGGCTTCCTTGCCAAAGTTGCGGCTGAGATCAACCACCACCAGTGCACGCCGGGTGAAGCTGTCGCCGGGATTGGTGCAATGCGCCTCCAATGCGGCAACGGTGCCGTCGCTGCTGCCGTCGTTGACGCAGACCACTTCGAAGTCGTAGTCGGCCAGCTCGGGCAAGACGGCGTCGAGGCGCGCGAACAACGCGTCCAGCGCATCAGCCTCGTTGTACATGGGAATGATCAGCGAGACGAGGCGGCGTGTCCCCGAGGCGGCGCCGGGCTGTTCAGAGGCGGAACTTGGTTGCATGCAGCGATGCTAGCGCCCTTGCGGGCAGCCACTACAACGGTTCGACAACGGCGGCGGGCTCGCTGCCGGCCACCCAAGCCGCAAACTCATCGCACAGCCGCTGACTCTCGGCGACGGCCGTGTCCCAGGCCTTTACCCGTGCCGCCAGATCGCGGCCGTAGCGGGCGAAGTCGGTGCGATCGGGAAGTTTCTGGTTGGGCAGCGTCGCCACCCACTCCGGCTTGGGTGCCAGCACGATGACGTCGTCGAGGAAATGAGTGCTGCGGTGCCGCCATTTCAGCGACTTGTCGAGCCAGCCAGGCACGACGGCACGCTGGAAGTGCGGGTACAGCACCACGCTGGACGCTGCGTCAGCGCGATCCGGTGGCAGGCGATAGTCGAGATGCAGGTGATAGTCGGTTATGCCGCCGTCCCAATAGGCTCCGGGTGGCGCGCCGGGGATGTCGTGCACGGCGTTGAGCAGGAACGGGATCGAGCATGACGCCTGCACCACCGGCGCGAAGTTGACGGGCGACAGCGCGTAGCGGCGCGTGCGGTAGTCGTTCGCGGCGAATGGCAACGGCGCACCTGCCGCGAGATGCGAGGAGAACACGGCACGTTCCAGCCACGCACCCATTGCCTTGCGCGATGCGATGTTGGTGAAGAAGGCTCCGGCATAGCCCAGCGGCGAACGCACCCGATTGTCGCGATGCAGGATGTGGCGCCCGCGGGAGGTCACTACATGCAGGCGGTAGCGCGGGTGGCCGAGCACTTCCTGCACCCGCTGGCCGAACATCGCGTGGATGCCTTCGGCGAAACGCTCGCTGATGTGGTCGCGGGTCGGCGCCTTGCGACCGGGGGGGACGTCGTAGTCCTGATGGATGTAGGCGTGCTCCAGCGACGCGAGCGCTGCGGCAGGCTGGTCGAGCATCGCCGCTGCCATCCGCCAGGCACCGATCGAAGCGCCGATCAGATCGACCGGCTGCACGGACTGCGGCAGCCACTCGCCAAACAGAAAGCGATCCAGCGGCAGCAACGTCAAGCCCTTCGGGCCGCCTGCTGCAGCTGGAATCGCCCGCACATGCGCGGGTGCGAGTCCGTGAGCGCGCAGGTGGGCGAGCGCGCGCGGTCCGGCAAAGATCTGTAACGCGTTCATTCGCGCGGACCCCGCAGGAGCGGTGGAAACCGGTTAATCACAGTGGAAGAATTACGCATCAGCTTTGACATCAGTGCCGCATTCTATTGGGGCTCAGTGGTGCAAAAGGCCTAAAGTCGACTTCTGGCCATTTGGGCTTTTAAGCCCCATTCAATAGCGCTTTCCATGAAAATGCCATATAAAAATTAAGTTGCGTGAGGCATCAATCATCGCGCGTCAAATCTGTTCTTTTGTACAGTAAAATTACCTGATGCTTCGCGCGCTGTACGTTGATTTCAACAGCTATTTTGCTTCGGTCGAGCAGCAGTTGCGGCCCGAGCTGCGCGGTCGTCCGGTGGCGGTGGTCCCGATGATCGCCGACACCACCTGCGCTATCGCTGCCAGCATCGAGGCCAAGCGCTTTGGCGTGAAGACCTTGACCAACGTCGCCGACGCCAAACGGCTGTGCCCCGAGATCGTGCTGGTTGAGTCGCGGCCGACCGTCTACGTCGAGTTCCACCAGAAGGCGAAGGCCGTGGTGGAGAGTGTCGCCCCCATCGCTGCCGTCAATTCCATCGACGAGATGTGGATTCGCCTCAGCGGCCGCGACCAGCCGCGCCCGGCCGCTGAAGGGCTGGCGCGGGAGATCAAATACCGGCTACGCCAGCAGCTCGGCGAATGCATCACCTGCTCAGTCGGTATCGCGCCCAACACCTTCCTTGCCAAGACCGCGAGCGACATGGTGAAGCCTGACGGCCTGGTCGTTATCGAGCCGTCCGACCTGCCCAACGTGCTGATGCCGCTACGGCTCAATCACTTCGTCGGCATCGGCCGCAAGATGCTGCAGCGGCTCAACGATCATGGCATCACCACGACCCCCCAGCTGCTGGCAGCCGATGTGGCCCGGCTGCGCGAAGTCTGGGGCGGCGTCGAGGGCGAGCGCTTCTGGCAGAAGCTGCGCGGCGAGGACGTGCAGCAGCGCGAGACCAACACCTCGTCCATCAGCCACTCGCATGTGCTGGCACCGGACAAGCGCTCGCACACGCGGGCACAGGCGGTGCTCTCGCGGCTGACGCAGAAGGCCGCGATGCGGCTGCGCGACGCCGAATTTGTCGCCACCGATATCTCGATCTATCTCAAGCTGCGTGGCGGCGAAAAGGCGAAGGCGCATCAGCGCATCGACGCCACCGACCGCACGCCAGCCATCCTGCACGGCATCACCGCGCTCTACGAAAAACTGCTCAACGACCGCAACGTGCGCAACACCCCGCCCACTGCGGTCGGCATGGCGCTGTCCGGCCTGTTGCCGCGCGAGGGGCAATCACTGTCGTTGTTCGACACCCAGCCCAACACCGAAAAGCTTGATCGCGTGGTCGATCAGCTCAACCTCAAGTACGGCAAGAACACGCTGTTCTGGGGCGGCGCCTTCAGCGCGCAGCAATCGGCGCGCATGGCGATTGCGTTCAATCACATCCCGGATCTGGTGGTTGAATCCGACGCTGCACCTGTGGCAAAAACGCGGCACAAGTAAAGCGCCTGACCAGCGCGACACCGACGTCTGGTTGCCCGTTTTCGGCACAATCCAGATTCGCTGCATCGCCAACGACACCATTTGTCGCTGCGCCACTCACACTGGCACTCCCCATCAGCATTGGAGAAGCCTGTGTCCAGCGCCAATTCTCAAATCAACGAAAACCTTCAACCGACGGCTGGAGACGTTGCCCCGATAACAGAGCTTCAAGATGATGCCGAATTTGAGCGCATGGTTTGCGCCCCGTACCTCCTCCGCCTGCTGCTAACCGACCCGGCGGGCACTGACGCAGTGGCTGAGGCGCGGCTTTTCAGCCTGCTCATCGGTCACATTGTGTGGCCAAAAGACGCAATGAAGCGGGTGCGCGCCGCGTTCACTTCGGTCGAAGACGATTGCGGTACCGGCGGAGGGGATTTGCCAACATGGCTTTCTGCTGGCCGCCGCCATATCCGTATCGTGCGCCGCGCCGAGACGGCCGACAGGCGGGCCACTATGCAAGCCGTCGATGTGAAGCTTTGCGATCACCCGCTGAGCTACGACGCGGCACTCATCACATTGCGCTCCTGCGCGCCCGACTGGATGCGAGGCGTGCTGACGGCATCACTCGCCGCAGCGGAGCAACAGCGCGACGCAGCCGAAGCGGTAACCCTTGCACGCCTGCAAAAGCTGGCGACCTGGTTTGATTGGTCTCCCGCTGAATGTATGGTGGCGCGGCTGGTGTGGCACGCCACGCAGTTCGAGTGGTGCTACCGTTTGCTCGACGAACTGGCACACGCCGCCAACGATGCGGGCCGCGCGTACAGCACCGTGCTGCCGCTCGATCGGCGCGTGCTGCGCGACTGTCTGGCCGCGAAGGGGCCGCTCTACCAATCGGGGCTCGTGCGGTTTCACTATCACTTCGGAAATGGACCGTTCCCCGGTTTCTCCGACCCACCCGCGCTGCACCCGGCCTTGCGCCCGTTACTCGCCACGTCGACGGGCGAATTCACGCTGGCAAAGCTCACGGCAGCGCTTTATCACGCGAGCCCCCTGCCGACGCTGGACGACGCCGACTTTCAGCACCTTCGCGCTGATGCCGACGCCCTGATCCGGTTTCTGCGCCAGAGCGCCGGCGAGGGCGAAACCGGCATCAACATCCTCATCTACGGCCCGCCAGGCACCGGCAAGACCGAGTTCGCGCGCTGGTTGCTGCAGGCGGCCGGCTTGCACGGCTACGAAGTGCCGGTGCAGGTGCGGGACGATGACGCGCCATCCACCGACCCCGTGGCGGATCGGTTGGGCAGTGCGCGCAGCTCGCAGCAATTACTGCGCGGCAAGGATCGCGCTGTGCTTGTCTTCGATGAGGCCGAGGACGCCTTTCCGCAGGCACCGTCATTCTTTGGCTTCGATTTCACGCCTGGCAAGCGCCATGCGGGTGGCCCGCGCAAGGGGTGGATCAATCAACTGCTCGAAAGCACGCCGGTGCCAATCATCTGGATCAGCAACGCGATCTCGCAGATTGATCCGGCCTATCTGCGCCGCTTCAGTTTTCACCTGGAAATGCGCCGCCCCAGCCAGCGCATTCGCGAACGCATTGCCGTGCGGCATGCCACCGCGCAAGGCGTGGCCGAAGCTGTGGCCGCACCACTCGCGCGCTATGCCGATGCCAGCCCCGCCGCCATCGCCTCTGCGCTGCGCTTTGCGCGCCTGGCCTCAGACGCATCGTGCGATGCGGCGGGCACGCTCGCCGCCCGGCAGCAGTGCCTCGCCGAACGCACGCTGCAGGCAGGCCTCGCGGCGGCCGGGCTGAGCGATCATGTCGACGCGCGGCTGAATTCGATGCGCTACGACCCCACACTCATCAATATCGCAGGCAACGTGCAACCGGATACGCTGCTTGATCTGATGCGGCGCGGGCTGCCGCTAAGCCTTTGCCTCTATGGCGCACCGGGCACAGGCAAGACGAGTTTCGCGGAATATGTCGCTGAGCAACTGGACAAACCTCTGCTCTACCGCCGCGCGTCCGATCTGCAAAGCAAATGGGTGGGCGAAACCGAGCGCAATCTGCGCGACATGTTCGCCGAGGCGCGCGCCGATAGTGCCGTGCTGCTGCTCGACGAGGCCGACAGTTTTCTCTACGACCGTCGACACGCCGAGCACAGCTGGGAGCGCAGCCAGGTGAACGAGCTGTTGCAAGGCATGGAACGCTTCGACGGCATCTTCATCGCCGCCACCAACCTGATCGACGTGATCGACAAAGCCGCCGTGCGGCGGTTTGCCTACAAGCTGGAGTTTTTGCCGCTGACAGCGGCGCAGTGTCGGCGGATGCTGCTGACGCTTGTTGCTGATCCCGATGAGTGGCAAGAGCAATGCACCATCGGACCGCTAGAAGGTTTTACGCTCGGTGACTTTGCGTCAGTAGCGCGGACGATTCGCTACGCAGAGGGCGACGCATCCCTGGTTGACGTACTTGAACGACTGCGGGGTGAGGTGAAAATGCGCGACGGTGGGTCGGGGCGGCGGATGGGCTTTTGATGGAAGTCCGGCTGGACGTGGCCTTTGTAGCCACCAGCGAATCACCATGAAAGGGAAGTCAGCATGAACAAAAAATTGAGCAAACCATCGCAGGAGAAAATCGAGGCCTATGTGTACGCCCTCGTTGATCCGCGCAATGGAAAAATTTTCTACATCGGAAAGGGCAATGCGAATAATCGCGCCTTCGATCACCTAAGCCCCAGCGGTGGGGGTGAACGCAAGCGAGCGCGAATCGATGAAATTCGAAATGCACATGTCGAACCCAGGGTGGACATTCTTCGATATGGGCTCTCGGTCACTGTTGCCCACGAGGTGGAGGCATCGTTGATCGATGCAATTGGAATAGAAAACCTCACCAATGAAGTTCGCGGGCACGGTACACAGCGTGGTCGGGTATCGGCGACGGACTTCGAACGTGTTCATGGAGCGCAACCGTTAGCAATCAACGATATCGAGGAACCCTACATGATGTTCTTCGTCAACCAGTCATTCTCTGCTTCAGCAACTGAGGTGGAAATCTATGACAGCGTCAGACAGTTTTGGCACGCAGTTGCGGCCAAAACCCGCACGCCGGGACCAGATGGCGTGTTGCCTTATGCAACGGCACTTGCACTCGTTGAGAGTGTTGTTGTGCGGGCATACAGGATCTTGCAGTGGTATCCGGCGGGGACGACAATGTCCACAAGGGCTTTTGGAAGCGCCGATCCGAACAAGCCGAAGTACGAGTTCATCGGACAACTTCTTCCGAAACACAAGTTACTTGGGCGACAACTGGTTGACGCTGATGGAAACAAGATTCGCCATCATCAAAAAGGCTACGGCTACATCAATTGACTATCGGGAAAAGGAAGTCGGATCGGAGAGCGACTACTCTGCGCTGAGCAAACTTGCCTCCTCCCCCTGCCCCCGCAACCACCGATACCACTGCTGGGATTCGACGACGGTCGCGGTGACGATGTTCTTGCCGCGCGTGCGCCGGATGATCTGGTCTTCAGCGAGCGGTGTTTCTTCAAGGATCAGGCGCAGCGCGTCGGACACGGCGAGGCGCACGCGGATGCGCTTGCCTTCACCAAAACCGAATCGTCCTTCGTTGTCAAAGCGTTCAAGGTCGAAATCTGCGGGGCGCACGAACGCTTCGTCGGTCTCCCGCGCAGACTGGATGCGGTGCAGGGCGAGGGCGCGCTCTTCATCGTAGCCCTCGAAGCGGCAGACGACAAACAGGCGCACGCCCTGTTGCGCCAGACCAAGCGGCATGACATGCGCGCGCACCCGTTTACCGCTGGCGTTGACGTAGTCCACCGCGAGCCAGTGGTCGTTGAAAAGGGCGTTGCTCACGGCATCGAACACTCCGTCGCGAATCTTGGGCGGCAAGAGCGGCTGCGTTACCGGCACCACCCGCACCTTTTTGAGCCAGGCGCGTTCGCGCGATACGGCGGGTTTTCCATCGTTGAATTCAACGCGGCGAAGGTTGTCCTCCGCCTGCTCGAAGAAACTGCGCATTTCGCGTGCTGCCCGAGCAGGCAGCAGATGCGCGAGATGCGCTTGCCCAAGCGCGAACAGCAACGATTCCGATGCACTGAGCCCCGGCAGCGACAGCGCCTGCGCCCGCGGCTTCCACTTGTAGCCGTAGGGTTTGCTGCGCATGTCACGCTCAATGTCAAACGCTTCGGCGAGCATGTCGAGCTGCCGCTGCACGGTGCGCAAGTCGCGCTCAATCCCCTTCGCGGCCAGGCGCTCCTGCATGTCGCGGGAGGTCACAAAGCGGCTGCGCGGGATGTTGCGCAGCAACTGCAACGCGAGTTGCAGGGTTTCAAGGCCGGCGGGGCGTTGGGGCACGGCGGCTACTCCGCGCTCATGGCAGAGGGTGCGGCTGGCACCGCTCGCCCTGCGAGCTTCGCCCACAGCACCACCATCGCGTAGCTGTCGAGCGCGCAATAGTCGCGGAGCTGGGCATCAATCTGTGTGCGGCGCTGCTCGCTGGTTTCGGCTGCGATGGCTTCGAGGTAGACGTCCTGCGCGGCCTGTCCGTGCTGGACGCCGTCGAGCGCCTGATAGTCGAGATCGGGGGCAATGGTGGGCAGCACCTGTTTGATGCTCCAGCTGCCACACTGTGCCGGGTGGTAGTAGTGGGCACGGGTTACGGGCAGCAGGTCGACCAGCCGCGCCGCGATGTCCAACAGCTCGCGGCGGTGGCGTGGCACGGCGGCAGCGAGTTGTTCCAGGCAGGTTCGCTCGAACCCTGCGTTGTAGGCGAACACCGGCCTCGCGCGGTGCGTCCCACCAAACGTGTGCACCAGGGCGCGGACGAGGCCGGGGCGCGGATCATTGCCCGTCAGGTCAAGGTGACCATGTTCGCTGAGCGTACCGTCCGCCTCGACGCGGTGAGCCGCAAACTGAAATGGCACTTGCTGCCACGGTGTGGTGCCTGCCCACCGTGGCACCGCGAACGCGATGGTCTCAAAGTCGAGAAAGGTGGGCGCCTCGCCATGCGGTGCGAGCGCGGCGCGGCTCTTGCGCCGGTCAAACGCAACTTTGCCAGCAAGCGTCGCCGTTTTCACCCGTAACTGCTCCGTGCTCAGCAAGCTGTCATCGATATGGCGCATGTCGGGCGCCCGCGCTTGCGCCGACAGCGCCGCGATGCGCTCTTTCAACGCTGTGGTGCGCACCTGCGGCAACCAGATGACGGGATACTTCGCCGCCTTGACTGGGGGCGTGCGCGCTTCGCAATGGGCGCGGTAAGCGCATTCAAACGGCTCCGCACATTGCGCGCCCATCGCCTGACGCGGCTCGCGCTGTCGCTGCGAGAAACGATGTGCGTCATCGACCCATTCGGCCACCTCGGCCTGCCGCGTCATCACTTCAGCGGTGAGATCCACCTCGCAGAAGAGGCCACCGTAATTGCGGTCGCCCGGATACACCGACCCCTTGTTCAAATGGGCCACCGCAACCGCCGACAGCTCAATCCCCGACTGCAGCGCGGCAAAGGTCTGGATCGCGACATCATCGCGGTGATAGTCCTTGAGCGTGGTGGTGGATTTCACCTCAATCATTCGCCACGATGTGCTTCGCTCCGGCGGCATGCCCGAGCGCGGACGAGTGGCCGGCAACATCACGTCGGCAAATGCCAGCACGCCCGCAGCGGCGAAACCGGCCTCGAACACCGGTTGTGGCGACTTGGCGCCCAGCAAGGCACGACTGCGCCGCAACGCACCGGCAAAGCCAAGGTCGTCAATGTCGACCAGCGTACCGCGCTCGCGGGCGTCGTACACCCGCCGCGCCACCGCGCCAACCTGATGGCCCGCGTCAAAGTTGCGCGCCGTGGCGTCACTCACTTCGCGCAACGACGGCCGGTTCACGGCAAGCCACAAGCGCTTCGGGCAGAGGCGGAAGGCAACGAGTTTTGACTTGGAGAGTAGTTTCGGCATGCGGCAAGCGTAGCGCGTGCTGCGACATTTTGTGTCGCAAGGCAATCGGATCGCCCGTTGCTAGGGCCGCTTCGGCTTCGGTATCGGCGCCGATCGCGCCGACATCGCGCCCTTTTCGCTGGCACGGATCATCGCGATCACGTCGGCGCCGACAAATTGCTCAACAAATTTGCGGTGCAGGACAAACCAGACCACCAGCGCGGTGACTGGCGGCATGATTAGCGTGGAGAACTGATAGAGGTAAGCGATGGCTTCCAGTTGCCATTGCGCCCAGGCCGCCTGCTCACGCACGGCGGCGCCGGTATTGAGAAGAATCTGCTTCATGCCCACCGCGAATACGGCCAGCATCTGAAACGGCAGCAGAGCGAGCCAGCCGTACCAGAGGTTGCGCCAGCGCTGCGGGTGCCACGCTGCCATCGTCAGCGCTGCCATCAGCGCCGTGCCGTAGCTGTAGAGACGGGCATCAACTTCAGTGCTTACCGTGGCATCGGGGCGAAACACCTGCCCCGGCGTCACGCCCGGTGACAGATTGGTGAGAAATTCGAAGCCATGCAACGTCTGTTGCACCGAGGTCACGAACTCGGGCACACCCAGCAGCGCCATGCCCGACAGGAACCAGCGAATGGGCCAATGCAACACCGGCACCAGCAGGTACCAGCACAAAAACACCAACGGCACCCAGGCCAGGATGCGCAGGAAGAACCGGCTGATGGTCTTGGGCATGCGACGGTCAGCGAACTAGGCAGCTTGCGGCGCTACACCGCCATCGCCTGACGGCGGCTCGTCGCGATGCGCTGCACGGTTGATGCGGCGCACCCAGATCAGCCAGACGATCAGCACGTCGAGCATGATCAGCGCCTGCCAGATATAGAGGTGCGCCCATTCGAACGCCGTCATGTTCCACTGGCCCAGATAAAACAGGCTGATGATGCGAACGACGTTGAGGCCCTGCACTGCGACAAAACCCAGCGCCAGCCCCCAGAGCTTCTGCTTCCAGGTGGACGGGAACGCAAGGATCGCCGCAATCAGCACCAGCGTCGCCTCGACCCCGTTGCATCCGGCTTCAATGCTCACAGCAAACCCGTTTGACGTGCTGCGCAACACCTTGCCAATCGCCTCGGCGCTGCTGTCCACCAGTGCCACCAACTGCGCGCAGAAGTGCGCCAGACCGTTGGTCCACGGGATGACGAAATACTCCTGCCCCCAGGGCGTGAGCTGGGCACCGAAGAGCACCGCCTGAATGACCAGAAAGAGAACGAGAAAACGAACCATCGAACACCAATGACAGCCAGCGCATCACTCTTTGAAGGCCATTTGCGGACCAAATCTGGCCGCAGGCATCAGCCTGGCACGGACGCGCAACCTAGGAATCGTACCCGATAGCCCGCCACGCCGCACGCGACGGCAGCCACGGCCCGACTGCGGCTTGCTTGCGATGCCGCAACTGGCGCGTGTGGCGCGTCCGTACAATCGCGGCCATGATCGCAAGCTGCCTGCCTTTCCGTCCCGTTGTCACTGCCAGCGGATTCAATCTGCGTGCCGCCGTGCGCGCGCTCGTCGGCGTGGTCCTGGCCGCCGGCATCGCTGCCGCCGGCGCGCTGGCGCCCGGCGAACGGGCCGTGGTGCTTAATTCCGGCGACGGCACGGTATCGGTCATCGACCGTGCCACACGCAAGGTGGTCGATACCTACCCGGTGGGCAAGGAGCCACACCACCTGATCCCGACGCTGGACGACAGCGAGCTGGTCGTCGCCAATGCAATTTCCAACGACCTGGTGTTTCTCAACCCGCTGACCGGGGAAGTGAAACGTCGGCTGCCGCGCATCAGCGACCCCTACCAGCTCGGCTATTCACCCGACGGCAAGTGGTTTGTGTCGATCAGTCTGCGGCTGGACCGGGTAGACATCTACTCAATGCCGAACTACGAGCTGAAAGCCCGCATCCCGGCCGCCAAAACGCCCAGCCACGTGGCGTTCGCGCGCGACTCATCGACAGCCTACGTGACGATGCAGGATTCCGACGAGCTGATTGCCATTGACCTCACCAGCCACAAGGAAGTCTGGCGCATGAAGACCGGCAAGACGCCGGCCGGCATCTGGATGAGCCCGCAAGGTTTGCTATTTATCGGCATCATGGGCGCTGATTACGTCGAAGTGATTGACCCGGCCAAACGTGCATCGATCAAGCAGATCGTCACTGGCCGCGGCGCCCACAACGTATTCCCGGCCGGTGACGGCTCGCGGGTGCTGGTCAGCAACCGCGTCGACGGCACCATTACGCCGGTTGACTACAAGACGCTGGTAGCCGCCAAGCCGATCAAGGTGGGCCGTGGCGTCGACTGCATGGAAGTCACCGCCGATGGCAAGGAAGTGTGGGCCACCGTGCGCTGGGAAGCGCGCGTCGCGGTAATCGACCTGACTGGCACCAAGCCAATCGAATACATCCCGGTCGGCCGCTCGCCACACGGCATCTACTTCAAGAGCCATGCGCGGCGTGATCGTTAGCAGGACGCTGGCGGCGCTGGCCGTAGCGGCGGTTGCCGTTTCTGCGCTGGCAGCACCACCGGGCTGCAGCGGCACGCTTTACCTGACCTTTGACACCGGGCACATGGAGCCCGCCCCTGCCATCGCGGACATCCTGGCCAGGCATCAGGTCAGGGCCACCTTTTTCATCGCCAACGAGAAAACCCGTGCGGGTGGCTTCACGCTGGACGACTCGCAGAAAGCGTTCTGGCAACGGCTGGTGAAGGAAGGCCACGCCTTCGGCTCACACACCTTTGATCACCATTACTTTCGTGGTGACGTGGGCGACACGCAAGTCAGCTACATCCCTTGGGGCAAGACAACCAACGACGGCCGACTGCTCGACCGCGCTGGCGTTTGCGCTGAAATTGGCAAGTCCGAAAGCCGCTTTCGCGAGCTGACCGGTCGCGGCTTTGACGGTATCTGGCGAGCACCGGGGGGCAAGACCACGCCGCGCCTGCTCGACTACGGGCGAAGCTGCGGCTGGACCCACTTTGGCTGGGCCGATGCCGGCTTTCTGGGCGACGAGTTGCCCAGCGAAACTTTCTCCAATGACACCCTGCTCAAACGCGCCGTCGGCAGCCTGCGTGACGGCGACATCCTGATGGCACACCTTGGCATCTGGTCGCGCAAGGATCCGTTCTGGCCGACGCTTGATCCGCTGATCGCTCAATTGAAGGCAAAGGGCTTCTGCTTTGCGACCATCCCGGAGCGCCCGGCCAGGGCGCAAGCGACGCCTGGCAGGTAACAAGAGATGGCTGACTGGTACGACGCCGCCGACCATGCCTTTGAGGCGATCGTGGGCTGGGTGTATTCCACGGCAGTTGATCCGCTGGTGTATTCGTTCGGATTGATGTCCTGGGCCGAGCGCGCGTTCGACGGTACCTCGTTCCTGGTCGCGGGCGTGCTGCAGGTGATCGCCACCGCGCTGATTTGTATTCCACTGGAGCGGCTGGCGCCAGTGCAGGTGATTGCCGAGCGACGGCAGGTCCGCACTGACGTGATCTTCACGCTGGTCAACAAGCTGGGATTGATCCCGCTGTTCACCTTCGCGGCATTATTGCTTTTACTGAGCCCACTGGAGGCCAGCGCGCGCCTGCATGGCTATGCCCCGTGGTCGCTGGAAGACTTCTGGCCGGGGCTGGCGGGCAATCCGGCGCTCAGTCTGCTGCTTTACGTGATCGTGCTAGATTTTGCGGAATACTGGCGGCACCGGCTGCAGCATCGGCTGGACTGGTGGTGGCAGTTGCACGCGCTGCACCATGCACAGCGCGACATGACCTTCTGGACCGACGACCGCAACCACATCGTTGACGAATTGCTGGCGGCATTGTGGATGGCCACTGTTGCCCTCGCCATCGGGGTGCCGCCGCAGCAGTTCCCGCTGGTGCTGTTCGTACTCAAGCTGATTGAGTCACTCTCCCACGCCAACCTGCGCTGGAGCTTCGGACCGCTGAAGTACCTGCTGGTCAGCCCGCAGTTTCACCGCGTGCATCACGGCATCAGCATCGGGCACGAAGGCAGAACGCAGGGAGTGAATTTCGGCGTGGTGTTCACGATTTGGGATAAGCTTTTCGGCACGGCGGATTTCCGCAACGCGTACCCCGAGACCGGCGTGCGCGATCAACTCGACGGACGCAACTACGGCACCGGATTTTGGGAGGCTCAATGGCTCGGCTTTTCGCGACTAAAACAACACTTCTGGCCGCGCTGACGGCGATTGCGACCGTTTCGCTCGGCGGCTGCGCCACGGTGGTGCAGGACCAGAAACGCGCCCTGCTCGACCGCAAGTGCCAGGAGCGCGTGATCCGCATGCTGAACGCGGTTTCACCGGTGGTCGCAGAGTCGAACATCCCGCAGAAGTTCTGCGGCTGCCTGACTGAAAAGGTTGACGTCGCCAAGCTTGAGACCGATATCGACGGCGTCAAGGACATCGGACTCAACCCGGAAACCTTGCGCTTCGTCACCGAATACATCCCGACCATTCGCGCCTGCGCGAAGGAGACCGGGCTCTGGAAGGGGCTGTAACGCCCCCTACCCCTGACGCAACAGCGACGTCAAAACGCCGAGGAAACGCTCAGGCCTCGGCGGCCTGCTCAGTTGCGCAGTTGGCGAATGACGTCATTGCCCCGCGAATGCCTGCAGTGATGAAAGCGCTCAGCTGGGTGGCAACCGACGGATCGGCAGGCACATTGGCGCCATCGGACAAGCGCTCGATGCGCTGATCGCTCAGATGGTGCAGCAGCGCGCCGAGCGCGAACTGATAGCACCAGGCAGTTTGCGCCCGAGCAGCGCCTGGAAATTCTGCAGCCAGCGCTTCATGCATGGCGTTGATGAATTCGCGCGCCAGCGGGTCAAAGAATTCGCGGATCGCGCGATCTTCTTCCTGTCCCTGCTGGCTGAGCCCGCGCGTGACCAGCAATGCGTACGAACGCCCCTCGGGGGTTTCGCGCAGTCGTGCCGACGGCAATACCAGCGCATCGACAATGCGGGCGAGACCATCACCACCCGCCGCCTCCAGCGCAGCCTGCAAATCAGCGAGGCGTTCGCGAACCATACCGCTCCAGTGCCCAAAAACGGCATCGTAGAGCTCCTGTTTCTGCCCAAAGTAGTAACCCACCAGTGCCAGCGGCACGTGCGCTTCCTCGGCAATCTGGCGGATGGTGACGCCGTGATAGCCCAGACGGGCAAACAGTCGCTGTGAAGCAGCAAGAATATTCTGACGACGATCAATACGGGCGGGTGCCGCCGATTGATCAGTCGGCTCGGCTGTTTCGGACAACACTGCCTGTTGGGCTCGGGTTTCCGGAATGGATTTCATGATGATGATGATGATTCCCTGGGAGACGAGGTGATACGGTAGGGTGGACTGCCCGCCCGGTTGTACGTTCAATAATTATTGTGGCAGAGCATGCAGACAACGTGCCAGCAGGATTTCGCTAAGGACAGCGCACCATCGTCCCCTCGCTGGCGACTCCGCAGGCAGCAGGGGTATTGTGCTGCCCGGCACCGCCGTGTCAGCCGCGCTTGGCTGCGGCACAATTGCCCCCACATCCCAAAGTATTCCGACTTGCCGCGACGCCTGATCATGCAACGCCGTGACGCACTCCGTTCCATCTCTGTCGCTGGCGGCGTCGCTGCAGCGTCCGCGCTGCCCACCCTTCTCGCATCGACCATCATGACTACCCCGTCCGACGCTGCACCACTGTCATCTGCGGCGTTTTCCACGCTGAAAAAGTCAGCGCGTATGCCGGTCATATTCCTTGGCCACGGCAGCCCGATGAACGCCATTGAAGACAACGCCTGGCGCCGGAGCTGGCAAAGCCTCGGGCAATCATTCGGTGCTGGAGGCAGCTACCCGGCGCCGCAACTGATCCTCTGCGTATCTGCACACTGGCTGACCCGCGGGTGGCATCTGACGGCCATGGCGAAGCCCAGGACCATTCACGACTTTGGCGGCTTTCCGCAGGCGCTATTCGACCAGCAGTACCCGGCGCCGGGCGCGCCAGCAGCCGCCGGCGAAATTGCCAGATCGGTCAGCGCGCCAACAATCGGGCTCGACGACCATGAATGGGGGCTTGACCATGGCGCCTGGGCAGTATTGAAGCCGATGTTCCCCGTTGCGGCCATCCCGGTCGTGCAATTGAGCATGGACTACAGCCGCCCGCCAGCCGAGCACTTCGCGCTCGGCCAGCAGCTGGCAAAGCTGCGCGACTATGGCGTGCTGATCGTCGGCAGCGGCAACATCGTGCACAACCTGCGTGCCATGCAGTGGGGCGCCGGGCCGGACAAGGCCTACGACTGGGCGAAGGAATTTGATGACAAGGTAGCGAGCCAGATTACCAGCGGCAATCTGGGCGAGCTGCAAAAGTTCCAGAGCATGGGCCAGACCGCGACGCTGGCGCATCCGACCTACGAGCACTATCTGCCGCTGCTCTATACCGCAGGCGCAGTGGGCGCAGGCGACAAGCCGCGCTTATTCAACGCCGATTTTCAGGGCGCGTCGATCGCGATGCGTTCGGTGATCTGGAGCTGAAAATTTCGCTGCAAGTACCAGCGACTTTTCGAAAAAATGGCGTCCAATCAGGGCTCAGACCCGCTTTTCTCAAAAAGTCGACTTTAGCCTAAAAGTCCGCCTGAGCCCAATATCAATGGGCCTTTTGCAAGAAAGCCGCTAGCGGCGGACCAGTGCCGTCAGATCGGCGGCGATCGCTTCCGGGCCGCTTTCGTGCTTGATCATTAGCCGGATCCGGCCCTGTGGGTCGAAGGCGTACATCTGCGTGGAGTGATCAACGAGATAGGTGTTCTCGTCCTTCACCTGCGCCTTCTGGAAGAAAATCTTGAATTCCTTCGCTGCTGCGGCCACCTCCGTCTCGTTGCCATAAAGCGCGGCGAACGACTGGTTGAAGGCTTTCACATACTGCACGAGTAGTTCGGGCGTGTCGCGCTTCGGGTCCACGGTGACGAAAACCACCTGCACCTTCGCCGCGTCTTCCGGTTTCATCTTGCCAAGCGCCGCGTTCAGCGTGGTCATCGTGGTCGGGCAATAGTCCGGGCAGAACAGATAGCCGAAGAAAAACACGGCAACCTTGCCCTGGTAGCTCGCCAGCGTTCGCGGCGTCTTCGTTGCGGCGTCGGTCAGCGCAAGCTCGCGCCCAAAGGCGGCGCCGGTGATATCCGTGGCATTGAACTTGAGCGCCGACTTGCCATCGCCGCAAGCAGTCAGCGCAACGACGCTGACCAGCAGCGCTGCCGCCACCGCGCGCCACGCCCACCCGGCCCGCATGCAGCGGCCCACGTCAGTGCTTGTGCTCACCATGACCGTGAGCATCCGGCTTCTCGGCCGTGACCTGCACGGTGACCTCGCCGGCCTTCTCGAATTTGAGCTTGAGCGGGAATTTCGTGCCCTCCTTCAAGCCATCGGCCAATCCGACCAGCATGATGTGAAAGCCACCGGGCTTCAGCTCGGTCTTGCTGTTGGCGGCGACATCAATGCCTTTGACCTCGCGCATCTTCATCACGCCCGCCTCGGTAATCATGCTGTGCAGTTGCGTCTCCTTGGCGACATCTGCTGACGCCGACAGCAGCCGGTCGGCACCGCCCTTGTTGTCGAGCGTGAGGTAGGCCGCCGAGGTGCGCACCGGTGCCGGCGTTGCCCGCGCCCACGCATGACTGATGGTGACTGCGCCTGCTTTGGCATCCTGTGCCTGCGTCGGAGCAACGGTCAGTGCGAGCGTCAGCAATAACGCCACCGCGCCAGAGCGTCGCGCGGTGTTGGCTGTACCGTGAAGAAAAGAGGCGTATTGCATTGCTTGTATCCCTTGCAAACCGAGATCAGGGACGCTGTCGCCATCACTTCTGGCGCGGCACCCGACCCATCAAATAAAACTCGTCGTTTGGCCGCATGCTGCTCATGTTGGCCAGGCGATTGCTCATGCCAAAAAAGGCTGTGATGGAACCGATATCCCAGATGTCGTCATCGGTGAACCCGTGCGCGCGCAGCGCAGCGAAATCGGGCTCATCAATCTCGTTTGAGTGCAGACAAACCTTCAGCGCGAAGTCGAGCATCGCCCGCTGTTTCGGGGTGATTTCCGCCTTGCGGTGATTGATCGCCACCTGATCGGCGATCCGCGGATTCTTCGTATAGACGCGCAGGATGGCACCGTGGGCGACGACGCAATATACGCAGTCATTGGCGCCGCTGGTCGTCACCACGATCATCTCGCGCTCGGCTTTGTTGAGCGCAGGCGTCTCCTTGAGCATCAGCGCGTCGTGGTAGGCGAAGAACGCGCGGCACTCGTCGGGGCGATGTGCCAGCGTCAGGAACACGTTGGGAATGAAACCTGCCTTCTGCTGCACGTCGAGCATGCGCGTGCGCAGATCCTCCGGGATGTCATTGAGCTCGGGGACGGGGAAGCGTGAGATCGGGTTCATATATCAACTTTTGACTGCGGGAGCGACTGCGTCGCGGCCCAGCGCTGTCTTGCCACGAATGTCGAGGATCGGTGCTGGTCGCGGCAGAGCCGCTCCTGCCAGACCTCCGCCGTAACTATTTCGCTGGTGGCACATAGCCACTGGCGATCTCGGCGCCGCCGGAGAAGAAATACTTCTCCATCTGCTCGGCGAGATACTTGCGCGCGCGCGGATCGGCGAGCCCGAGGCGGTTCTCGTTGATCAGCATGGTCTGGTGCTTGAGCCAGCCGGCCCAGGCCTCCTTGCTGACGTTTTCGAAGATGCGCTTGCCAAGCTCGCCCGGATACGGTGCGAAGTCGAGCCCTTCCGCTTCCCTGCCGAGCTTGATGCATTGAACCATGCGTGCCATCGTGTAATCCTGTTCGTCCTAAATCTGTTTGACGTAAACCTGCGAGGCGCGTTCGAAGTTGTAGAGCGCCTGCTTCTTTTCTGGCAAATCGGTGATCGTCGCCTGCCGGAACCCGCGCTCGGTGAACCAGGCGGCAGTACGGGTAGTCAGCACGAACAGCGTGTTGATGCCGTGCTCTTTCGCCGCGCGTTCCACGGCCTTCATCAAACGCTCGCCATAGCCTTCGCGACGGTAGTCAGGGTTGACCGCCAGACAGGCAAGTTCAGCCTTGTTGGCTTCGGGGAAGGGATAGAGCGCCGCGCAGCCAATCACCTGACCATCATGCTCGGCAAGGAAGAAGCGCTCGATCTCCCGCTCGATCAGTGCACGCGGCCGGGCCACCAGAATGCCCTGACGCTCCAGCGGCTCGATGATCGAGAGCAGCGCCCCCACATCCTCGATGGTCGCCGGTCGCAGATTGTCGAGGCTGTCGACCGAGATCATGGTGCCGATGCCATCGCGGGTGAACAGCTCCTGCAGGATCGCCCCATCGCTCTTGCGCCCGATCAGGTGGGCGCGCACCACGCCCTTCTGGCAGGCGCGCACGGCGGCGGAGAGGAAGAACTGCACGTCGGAAGCCTGTGGCGCCTTGCTGGCGATGGCCGATGCCTCGCGGGTGTAAAGCGTCGAAATCACCGTGCCGTCCGCATCAAGCACACCCGGCGTGTCGAGCAGGAAGATCAGTTTCGACGCCTTCAGCGCAATCGCCGTCTGTGTCGCCACCTCTTCCACGGTCAGGTTGAAAGTGTCGCCCGAGGTCGAATAGCCCAGCGTGGACATCAGCACGATGTCGCCGTCCTTCAGGCAGTCGTTGATCGCCTGAGCGTCCACGCGGCGCACCTCGCCGCTGTATTTCATGTCGACGCCGTCGATCACGCCGATTGGCTTGGCCACCACGAAGTTGCCACCGGTCACCCGGTTGTGGCTGGGCGTTACCGCTGCCGTGCGTGGCGCCATCGACAACGCGGCTTCAATGCGTGCCCGTGCCCGCGCGCTGGCGCCGATCACGCTGCCAAGCTGCGACTCGTCGGTCACGCGGATGCCCCGGTGGTAGCGGCTTTCCATGCCACGCTGGGCAAGCAGCTTCTCCACCTGCGGGCGGGCGCCGTGCACCAGCACCAGGCGAATGCCAAGACTGGCCAACAGGTTCAGGTCAGCAATGAAATTTGGGAAGGTGTCGTCGGCAACCACTTCGCCACCAAAGGCCACGACAAAGGTTTTGCCCCGGAACGCCTGGATATAGGGCGCGGACGCACGGAACGTCGGCACAAAGGCAGACAGCTCGGTGTCGGGAGTGACAGCCATCGGGCTGACGGCCGGATGCCCGGCCCCATCGACAAGGCCGCCGGCGCGGGCCTCGGCCGGGGCTGTGGAAGATTCAGGTGACATGGGAATGATTCTATCGGCGCCGCCCGCTAGCGGTCGCAGGGGCGCCTGGTCAGGGTGAAATTGTCCGATTCCGCGCTACATTGCGCCCATGTGGCGCTTTCTGATCCGCCTGCTGCAACTGCCGCTCGCCCTCATCGTGATGTTCTACGAGTGGGGTTGGGAGACGCTCGGGCATGTCTTCGACTGGCTGGCCCGGCGACCGTTGTGGAAGGCGATGGAAGACGCGATCCGACGCCTGCCGCCGTGGGCTGCCTTACTGTTGTTCGCCCTGCCCAGCTTACTGTTGTTCCCGGTCAAGTTGCTGGCGCTATGGCTCATTGCGCACGGCCAGCGCGTGCTCGGCGTTACCGTGATCCTCGTCGCCAAGATCGTCGGCACGGCGGTGGTTGCCCGTCTATTCACGCTGACGCAACCAGCCCTGATGCAGCTCGGCTGGTTTGCGGCCGCCTATCGCTGGTTCATCCCGTGGAAAGACGTGTGGCTCAACGCGATCCGCGCCAGTTGGCCCTGGCGTGTGGGTCGAGTCATCAAGTTCCGCGTGAAGCGGGCTGTCGCGGCTATCTGGCGCGGCGCCGTGCAGTCGGTACGCACCATTTTTCGGCGTTCCTGACTGCTCGCCATCTGCGCCGGGCTGCCTCCCTAAAATTGGTGGATGACCTCTCCGCTCCTTGCCAGGCTCAATGAGCCGCAGCTCACCGCCGTTACCCTGCCGCACATTTCGGCGTTGATCCTCGCTGGCGCCGGCTCCGGCAAGACCCGAGTGCTGACAACGCGCATCGCGTGGCTGATATCGACCGGGCAAGTCGGACCATCGGGCGTGCTGGCGGTCACCTTCACCAACAAGGCGGCCAAGGAGATGCTGACGCGTCTCTCGGCGCTGGTACCGGTAAACGTACGCAGCATGTGGATCGGTACGTTCCATGGGCTCTGCAACCGCTTCCTGCGCATGCACTGGCGCGAGGCGGGCCTGCCGCAAACCTTCACCATCATGGACACCCAGGATCAAGTGTCGCTGATCAAGCGTATCCTGAAGGCCCACAACATTGACGACGAAAAGTACCCGCCCAAGCAGATGGCGTGGTTCATCGGCAGCGCCAAGGAGGAAGGTCTGCGACCCAACGCGGTGGAGGCATTTGACGACTACACCCGCAAGCAGGTGGAGATTTACCAGCTCTACGAGGCCACCTGCCAGCGCGAAGGCGTCGTCGATTTCGCAGAGTTGTTGCTGCGCAGCTATGAAGTGCTCGGCAAATTCGAGGCGCTGCGCGAGCATTACAACGCCCGCTTCAAGCACATTCTGGTTGACGAGTTCCAGGACACCAACACACTGCAATACAAGTGGCTGCGCCTGCTGGCGGGTCCGCAGACGGCGGTGCTGGCGGTTGGCGACGACGATCAGTCGATCTACGCCTTCCGCGGCGCCAAGGTCGCCAACATGCAGCGCTTCGAGCATGACTTTGGCCCGGCAAAGATCATCAAGCTGGAACAAAACTACCGCAGTTTCGGCAATATCCTCGACGCCGCCAACGCGCTGATCCGCAACAACAACGGCCGGCTGGGCAAGGAGCTGTGGACCGATCAGGGACACGGCGAGCCGATCCGGGTGTTTCAGGGCTACAGCGACGGCGAGGAAGCAGCCTTCGTGATCGATAGCGTCAAGACGGCGATGAACGATGGCGTACCGCTGGACGAGATCGCCATCCTGTACCGCTCCAATGCGCAGTCACGCGTGTTCGAGCACGGCCTGTTCAACGCCCGCATCCCGTATCGCGTGTATGGGGGCCTGCGCTTCTTCGAGCGCGCCGAGATCAAGCACGCAATGGCGTACTTGCGATTGATCAACAACCCGGAGGACGACAACGCGCTGCTGCGTGTGATCAACTTTCCGCCGCGCGGCATTGGCGCCAAGTCGGTTGAGAACCTTCAAGCGGTATCGGCGGGCACCGGGGTTACGTTGTGGCAGGCCGCGTGTGCCGGCGGCGCGGGCGGGCGAGCGCAGGTGGCGATGGCGCAGTTCATTGGCCTGATCGAAGGCATGCGCATCGCTACCAAGAATCAGCCGCTGCCAGAGATCGTGCGCCATCTGCTCGATGCGTCGGGCCTGAAGACCCACTATGCGACCGAAAAGGACGGCCAGGATCGCGTCGAGAATCTTGAGGAATTGATCAATGCAGCCGACAACTTCCTGCGCGAAACCGGTGGCGTGATCCACGTCGAAAGCCCCGATGGCTCGGTCGCCGAGGATCAGGATGCAGTGACCGCTTTCCTCGCCCATGCGTCACTGGAAGCGGGCGATACCCAGGCCGCAGAGGGGCGTGCAGCACTGCAGATGATGACGGTGCATTCGGCAAAGGGGCTGGAGTTCGACTATGTGTTCATCACGGGCCTGGAAGAGGGCCTGTTCCCGCACGATAACTCGCTGAACGACGACGGCGGGCTTGAGGAGGAACGGCGGCTGGCTTATGTGGCGATCACGCGGGCGCGCAAGCGACTGCATATGTCCTACGCGCAGATGCGCATGCTGCACGGCCAGACCCGCTACAACGTGCCGTCGCGCTTTCTGGACGAAATCCCTGCCGAGTTATTGCAGTGGCTGTCGGCAAAGCCGAAGAATTTGCTCGCGATGGAGCCGCACGCGCCGCTCGGTAGCGATTGGGGCAATCCTGAGCGTTCAGCCTTCGCTCAATCTATCGGCAGCGCCACGCGCACCGACACAGGCTTTCGCATTGGGCAGCAGGTATCCCATGCCAAGTTCGGCCACGGGGTGATCATCAACGCCGATGGCAGCGGCAAGAACGTGCAGGTGGAGGTCAACTTCGCCGAGCACGGCATCAAGCGGCTGGCGCTTGAGTATGCGAAATTGACAGCGATCTGAACCACACGATGCTGCGCGGGGTGTCGGCGACTGCTAAGCCGCGCCAGCCACCATTTCCACCCGCTCCTCGCGGTGGAAGACACGGCGGTAGCAGACGTAATCGCTGATCATGCGGATCGCAGTCAGCGGCACCACCAGCAACATGACAGTCGTCAGCACCGCCTTGGCCGGCAGCAGATATAGCAGCGGTGAAACCAGCACGACCGCAAGCACGGTCAGACCGAACATCGCGATGCCATAGACACTCATCGACAGCCAGTTGGCGAGGCTGGCGCGCACCGAAGCACCAATCGCCTGCCCGAAGCTGGCGTCGGAGAACACGATCAGCGCTGGCGAAAACCAGAGCGCAGCCGTCAGTGGCAAAGTGATCGCGAGTGTCACCAACATGACACGCATCAACGCCTCCTGTGGCACGTTACCCTGCTCTTCAAACCCCTTGAGCTGGTCCAGCGTGAGGCCTGACGCCAGCAAGCCCACCGTCAGCGCGACAAGCAGTCCGATCAGATGCACGCCGCCCAGCGGCAGCAGGGCACGCAGGTTCGACTTGAAGCCGGCGAACAGATGCTTGACCTCCGGCAACTCGCCGCGTTCATGGTGCCAGGCGGCCGCCAGAAATCCGACCGAAAGGATCGGATTGAGCAGCATGCAAAGCGGTCCGACAATCGCGGCACACATTTGCATCAACAGCAGATATAGGGATGTGAGGCCGATGTAGCGTGGCCAGTGCGCGCGAAAGATCCGCCACGACAACTGCACCCACTCCGCTCCCTCACGGGCGGGCACTGGGGCGTAGAAAGCGATGGGCTGCGACATCAGACTGCCTCCGCTTGCAGGTTAGTGGGCCAGAAGCCTGGCTTCGCGATGCGCAATCGCAGAATGTTCTCGAATACGGCCGGATCATGCGGGGTGTTGAGCTCGGCGGCGCGCGGCAAATGCAGGTCGTACAGGCGGGACAGCCAGAACCGGATTGCTGCTGCCCGCAAGAGCGCCGGCCAGGCGACCTGTTCGGCCTCGGTCAACGGGCGTACGCTGGCGTATGCAGCCAGCAGCGCGTGCAGACGGCCGTCGTCAAACTCGCCACCTGGCAGCACGCACCAGTCATTCGCGGTAATCGCAAGGTCGTAGGCAAATTCGTCGGTTGCCGCGAAGCCAAAATCAATCAGGCCGCTCAGGTTATCGCCATCGAACAGCACGTTGTCGCGAAACAGATCGGCGTGGATGGCGCCATTGGGCAGCCGTGTCTGCCGCCGCTCGCGCTGGAACTTGAGCTCGTTCTCGATCAGGGCGTTCTGGTCAGCGCTGACAAATGGGCGCACGGCGCGAGAGGTCGACAGGGTCCAGCCCGGCCCACGCTTGTTGCTGATACGGGTACGAAACGCACGGCTTGCATTGTGCAGACGACCGAGCTCACGCCCTACCGCCGTGCAGTGCAGCACACCGGGCTGCATCACGGGTCGCCCGGCAATCCGCTGCGTTAGCGCAGCCGGGCGGCCGTTGAGAATAGAAAACAGCGCGCCAGTACGATCAGCGATTGGTGTCGGGACCGCCACTCCCGAACGCGCCAGGTGCGCCGTGAAATTGAGGTAGAAGGGCAGGTCCTCAGCAGGAACGCGCTCGTAAAGAGTCAACACGAACTCGCCGTCGGTGGTCGACAGAAAGTAATTGGTGTTCTCAATACCCTCGGAAATCGGGGTGAGCGCGCGTGCCGTCCCCACCGAGAAGCGGGTCAGCCAGGCAGATACTTCGCTCTCGGTAACGCGGGTGAAAACTGACATGCCGTTGCTGGGTCGCTATTCGTGAAAGAGGAAAGGCTGGCTGAACATGACATTACATCGGGTTCGAGCCGGGTCGTCTGCCAGCGCCTGATATTGATCGTTACAGATGGTTACTGCCAGCCCGTGAAGCGATCTGTCTAGAAACGAAACAACTGCCACAGGACCGGCGTCACCCGTCGGCCCGAGTTGTCTGCTTGACGGTCATAGCGGCCTGCAGCCGGATCAACAATCAGATAGGAACGGCCGCCAACGCTCACCTGCGCGCTCGCCAGGCGTCCCTGGATGCGTTCTTCGTGAACTTGAAGCGGTGCGGCCGCGCCATCTTGCGCGCGCGCGCCAGCGTTGGCGTTGGACGCAGCAGCGACTTCCTGCTTGCCAAGTGTCGGCACGCCATCGGGCACCTCGGCTGAACCAGCCGGTGCGGTAGCTTGCGCCAACGCGGCGGTCGAAAGCGACATCGCCAACAACGCAGCGGCACAACGATCAAGAAGGAAAAATCTGTTGGAATGATTCATCAGAACCGATTGTACCGGCCTGACCCGCCATCGAAAGCGCAGAAAGGTGCTGTCAAACGACCGTTAGCAGCGCCACGGCTTGAGCGGCAATTCCTTCACCCCGCCCGGTAAAGCCGAGCATTTCGGTGGTAGTTGCCTTGACGGCGATGCGGTCTGGCACGACGGCACAGTCTGACGCAATGTTGCGCCGCATCTGCTCAATATGCGGAGCCATTTTTGGCGCCTGAGCGATGATCGTTGCATCAACGTTGCCCACCTGCCAACCCGCCGCCCGCACACGCGCGACAACGCTGCGCAACAGTACGCGGCTGTCGGCGCCTTTGTACGCCGAATCACTGTCCGGAAAGTGCTTGCCGATATCGCCAAGCGCAGCGGCACCGAGAAGCGCATCAGCGATTGCATGCAGCAGAACGTCAGCATCCGAGTGCCCCAGCAGGCCACGCTCGTACGGGATCTTCACACCGCCCATGATGAGATTGCGTCCCTCGACGAGCTGGTGCACGTCAAAGCCCGTGCCAATGCGGAAAGGAATGCTCATGGTTGCAGTGCAGTCAAGGGTCGGAGCTGGTTCTGGTAGCTTACTGCGAGGTTTGATCGCGCAGATAAAACGCCGCCAGTTCGGCATCGTCGGCATGCGTTATCTTGATGTTACGTGCACTGCCGGGCACCAGCCGCGGCACCAGGCCCAGCGCCTCAATCGCCTGCGCCTCGTCTGTCACGTCAGGCGATGCCGCGAGCGCGTGCACCAGCGTGTCGTAGCGAAACATCTGCGGTGTTTGTGCCCGCCACATGCGTTCGCGGGGGACCGTCTCGGCCACGCCGCCAGCTTCGTCTGCGCGCTTGAGTGTGTCTGATACTGGAACTGCCAGCAGCCCACCAACGGAGTGATCTCGAAGCATGGCAATCAGGCGATCAAGATCGGCTTTGCCAACACTGGGCCGAGCCGCATCATGCACCAGCACCCATGCATCACGCCGCACGAGCTTCGCAACAGCAGCCAGCGCGTTGCGCACGGTATCTGCTCTCTGCGCCCCTGCGCACCGCAAAACAGTCGCATTGTCCGCGCGGGTGACGATGGCGTCTGCGCGATCTTCCTCGGCCGGGACTACAACGAAAACATGCTCAACCGCTTCGCATTGACGCAGCGCACGCAGCGTGTGCTCCAGCACCGGTGCGCCCGCGATCTCGATGTACTGCTTGGGTTTGGCGGCACCAAAACGTGAGCCGCTACCACCCGCCGGGACGATGGCGATGCAGCCATAGCGTTGCGGCCCGGCGGCAGCAGTCAACTCACCACCTTGATGGTCGGGAACTTGGCCGTGTGATCTTCACTCTTCTGCGCCACGAAGATCGCAACCTTGCGCGCGATTTCCTTGTACGTGGCGGCAACAGTGCCATCTGGATCGGCCACAACGGTCGGACGACCGCCGTCGGATTGCGCACGAATCTTCGAGTCCAGCGGCAGTCCGCCGAGGAATGGCACGTTGTAGTCGCGGCACATCGCGCGGCCGCCGCCTTCGCCAAAAATCGGTTCGGTGTGTCCGCAGTTGGAGCAGACGTGGGTGCTCATGTTCTCGACGATGCCGACGATCGGGATACCGACCTTGTCGAACATCTTGAGCCCCTTGCGCGCATCGATCACCGCGATCTCCTGCGGTGTGGTCACGATCACGGCACCGGTGACCGGCACCTTCTGCGACAGCGTCAGCTGGATGTCGCCGGTGCCCGGTGGCATGTCAATCACCAGGTAATCGAGGTCGCGCCAATTGGTATCGGACAGCAGTTGCTCCAGCGCCTGAGTGACCATCGGACCGCGCCACACCATTGGCGTGTCGGTATCGATCAGGAAGCCGATCGACATCGCCTGAATGCCATGTGCTTCGAGCGGCTCCAGCGTCTTGCCATCAGCACTTTCCGGGCGACCAGTGATGCCCAGCATTTGCGGCTGCGACGGGCCGTAGATGTCGGCGTCAAGAATGCCCACGTTGGCGCCCTCGGCCGCAAGTGCAAGCGCCAGGTTGGCCGCCGTTGTGCTCTTGCCGACGCCGCCTTTGCCTGAGGCGACAGCGATGATGTTCTTGATGCCGGGCTTGAGCTTGACGCCACGCTGCACGGCGTGCGAAATGATCTTCTGCGAAACATTCACAGTGACCTTGCCTGCACCCGGTAACCCGCGCAGATGCTGGGTCACGAGCTGGCGCAGCGCATCGTGCTGGCTCCTGGCAGGGTAGCCAAGCACGACCTCGACTGTGAGGTCACTGCCGTCGACGGCCACGCGCTTGATGGCCTTGTCCTTGACGAAGTCGCGACCGGTATTCGGGTCGATGCAACTGGCGAGATGGGAGAGCACTTCTGATTCAGTCATAGCTTGCAAGTTTAGCGGTTGACGCCCTTCGCAAGGCGCCAGATTTGATACTATCTCCCTGTTTTTCCAAGGGTTTTCACCCTTTTTGTTGCCCCGCAAAATCGTCATGACCGCATCCAGCACACCATCATCAGCGGTGACCGCTGGCGCCAACAAGCGCCGCATCTTCGTCACCACGGCCCTCCCCTATGCGAACGGCAAGTTCCATCTGGGCCACATGATGGAGTACATCCAGGCCGACATCTGGGTGCGCTTCCAGCGTATGCAGGGCCATGAGGTGCACTGGATGTGCGCCGACGACACGCACGGCGCACCGATCATGATCGCCGCCGAGAAGGCGGGCAAGACACCGCAGGAATTCGTCGCCGAGATCGCGGCCACGCGCAAGGATTATCTCGACGGCTTTCACCTGTCGATCGACAACTGGCATTCGACCGACTCGCCCGAAAACACCGAGCTGGCGCAGGACATTTACCGCAAGCTGAAGGCGGCGGGCTTCATCGCAACCAGGACCATCGAACAGTTCTTCGACCCGGTCAAGAGCATGTTCCTGCCGGACCGCTACATCAAGGGCGAATGCCCGAAGTGTGGCGCCAAAGACCAGTACGGCGATTCCTGCGAAAACTGCGGCGCGGTGTACGCGCCGACGGACCTCAAGAATCCGTACTCCACGCTCTCCGGCGCGACGCCGGAAATGCGTTCTTCGGAGCATTTTTTCTTCAAGCTGTCGGACCCGCAGTGCGTAGAGTTTCTGCGCGGCTGGACTGAAGGGCTGGACGCACACGGCAAGAAACGACTGCAGAGCGAAATCATCGCCAAGACCAAGGAATGGCTGGGCGAAGACGGCAAACTCGGCGACTGGGACATTTCGCGTGATGCGCCGTATTTCGGCATCCCGATCCCCGATGCGCCGGGCAAGTACTTCTACGTCTGGCTGGATGCGCCGGTCGGCTACCTGGCTTCACTGAAAAACTACTTCGACAGCGGCAAGGCCGCCCACAACGGCGAGACGCGCTCGCTAGCTGACTTCCTCGCCGACCCGAACACCGAGCAGATCCACTTCATCGGCAAGGACATCGTCTACTTCCACGTGCTGTTCTGGCCGGCAATGCTCAAGTTCGCGGGCTACAAGGTGCCGGACAGCGTCAACGTGCACGGCTTCATCACCGTCGGCGGTGAGAAGATGAGCAAGAGCCGCGGCACCGGCATCGACCCGCTCAAGTACCTGCAGATCGGCATGAATCCCGAGTGGCTGCGCTACTACATCGCCGCCAAACTCAACGCCAACGTCGAGGACGTCGACTTCACCGCTGAAGACTTCATGGCGCGGGTGAACTCGGACTTGATTGGCAAGTTTGTGAATATTGCGAGTCGGACTGCAGGCTTCCTGCAAAAGCATTTTGACGGCAGGATATTTGAGCGACAAGCCGTTGTCAGCGCGGGCGTGGGCGAGGATTTGGCGGGCTTGGCCGCCGACCTTGCCGAACTCTATGAGGCACGAGATTTCGGCAAAGTTGTACGTCGTGTCATGGAGGCTGCAGACTTCGTTAACGGGTACTACGACACCAGCAAACCTTGGGAACTCGCCAAACGCGCGCCGCAAGATGAGGCCGCACGGGTTCAACTGCATGTGGTGTGCACGGTCGTGGTGGAGTCGTTCCGGATACTGGCCACGTATCTCGCTCCGATCTTGCCCCGACTCGCGTCAGAAGCGTTTGCCTTCCTGAACTTGCCTGCACAGCAGTGGCGTGACATTCACGAGCCGCTTAAGGCAGGTCATAAGGTTTCGCCGTACAAGCACCTCATGTCCCGAGTAGAAGAAAAGCAGCTCGACGAACTCTTCGGCCTGCTCCCCGACGCCTCCGCACCGGCAAAAGCGGAAAGGCCCGCCAAGCCACAACCCGCAGCGAAAGGCGCAGCCAGCAGCAATGCCGCTGCAAAGACTGCTGCATCAGGGCCGCAGGCCGATGGCTTCATTTCGATTGATGACTTCGCCAAAGTCGATCTGCGTATCGCAAAAATCGTCAATGCCGAGCTCGTCGAGGGTAGCGACAAGCTGCTGCGCCTGACGCTGGATGTCGGCGAGACGAACGAATCCGGGCAACCGAGAACCCGCAACGTGTTCTCGGGCATCAAGTCAGCCTACGCACCGGAAAGCCTGATCGGCCAGCACACCGTGCTTGTTGCCAATCTCGCACCGCGCAAGATGAAGTTCGGCGTCTCCGAAGGCATGGTACTTGCGGCATCTGCGAAAGATGACCACAATGACGCAGGCTTGTATCTGCTTAACCCCCACGCTGGCGCCCGCGCCGGCATGAAAGTGACATGAAAACCCTTTTCGGAGCCACTCGCACCGTCTTCGAGCAGGACAAATACAAGATATTGAAGGCCAGCTCGCGCGACGCGCCGGTGGTGTCAGCATTGACCAAGGGCGACTGGTCGGAGCGTGTTGCCATTTCGCAGCGGCGCAAGAATGACAACCCGACCCAGATCGCCGACGATCTGCGCTCCGGTGGCGGACTGGTGCTCTATCGCAACAACCTGCCCGTGGCGGCGCTCTCCTATGTGAAGGCGCGCGACGGCAGCTGGGAGCTGCGCCGTCTCGGCGTGACGCGAACGTTCTCGGGCCGTGGCTTCACCACCCTGCTGCTCGACACGCTGGAGCGGCTGGCGAAGCAATCCGAAGTGCGCTCGATCCGCATCCCGGTCGAATCCTACTCACCGCAGTACAAGGCGTACTTCGAGAAGCTCGGTTTCAGCGTCGAGGCTGACCGCACGTTCTCCACCGTGTTTGCCGGCGCATTGCAGCCGATCCGCATGCGCAAGCTGGTCGCCTGACCGTGCAGGCAACGGCGCAATCTGGAGGCCCGTCGCTACCGCGATGATCAGTCTGGCGTTTCGCCCTCGCCTGCTCGGCGAACTCCGCACCTACAGTACAGAGAAGTTCCGGGCTGATCTGCTTGCCGGCGTAACGGTCGGCATCATCGCCATACCACTGGCAATGGCATTTGCGATCGCCAGCGGCGTTGCGCCCGAGCAGGGCCTGGTCACCGCAGTCATCACCGGCTTCATCATTTCGGCGGTAGGAGGCACGCGCCTCTGCATTGGCGGCCCCACCGGCGCCTTCATCGTGGTGCTGTACGGCATCCTGATCCGCTACGGCTGGGCAAACCTGATGATCTGCACGATGATGGCAGGCGTCATCCTGATGGTGATGGGTGCGGCCAAACTGGGGCGGCTGATCCGCTTTGTCCCCAATTCGGTGATCATTGGCTTCACCAATGGCATTGCGGTGCTGATCGCGCTGTCACAGGTTAAGGACTTTCTCGGTCTGCCAATTGCAAAAATGCCCGGCGAGTTCTTCGGCATTGTCAAGGCGCTATGGGCGGCGCTGCCCAACTTGCACGGTCCGTCGATGCTGCTGGCGATCGCCTGCCTGGCGTTCCTGCGCATGTGGCCGGCAAAATGGTCGCGCTACATTCCCTCGCCATTTCTGGTGCTGATTTTCTCCACCTTGCTCACGCTCTGGGGCAATACGGGCATTGCCACCATCGGTTCGAAGTTCGGCGAGATCAAGGCGGCGATCCCGTTCCCGGCAATGCCAGAGTTCACCATCGAACAACTCGGCAGCCTGATTCCACCTGCGGTGACCATTGCACTGCTTGGCGCCATTGAATCGCTGCTCTGCGCCGTGGTGGCGGACAAGCAGACCAATGACCGGGCGGATGCCAATCAGGAGCTGATCGCGCAGGGCATCGCCAATGTCGTGTCCCCCCTGTTTGGAGGCCTCGCCGCCACCAGCGCCATGGCGCGTACCAGTGCCAACATCAAGAACGGCGCGCAGACGCCAGTCGCCGGCATCGTGCACGCCATCACTGTTCTGGTCGTGTTGCTGGTGGCCAGTCCGCTGGCGAAACACGTTCCCCTGCCGGCACTGGCCGCGATCCTGATGTGGGTGGCCATGAACATGGGCGAATGGCGCGAGTTCAAGGCGCTGCGCCAGTACACACCGCTGCGTAACGCCACCCTGATCAGCACCTTCCTGCTCACGGTTCTGTTCGACCTGACCATCGCGGTCGAGGTAGGCATGGTGCTGGCTACGCTGCTGTTGATCAAGCGGCTGACCGAAGCTGCGGCCGTGCAGGTAGTGACCAACCTCGCCAAGGACCCTGACGCGCCGGCTCTGCCGCTGCCGGAAGGCGTGGCGGGCGTGCGTCTGCGCGGGGCCCTGTTCTTTGGTGTAGTGGACCGACTGGAGGCCGGGCTCGCGACCGTCCCGGCAGGCAGCAAGCTGGTGTTGCTGGACTTTCTCGAAGTCATCTACATCGATTCGACGGCGCTGGAAACGGTCGAACGCTACTGCGAAAACTGTCGGCGCGCCGGTATCGAAGTCATCGTCTTTGGACTCGGGCCGCAACCGCGCGGGCTTTTCGCTCGCACTGGTGCGGACAAAAAGCTGGGGTTTGACCACGTGGTAGAGACCCGACGGCAGGCGCTTGACCTGGCCATCTGGCGCCAGGTTCAGGCGAGGCTGCAGACAACACCGCCGGACTCACGCGTTTAGGGCGGTTTGCGCCGATTTCAAGCACTTTTGACGCCAAAAAGAATCGCTCAAAAAGCCCTTGAAAGTGTTATCGGCATACGCATTTTCGATGTCGTGAGCGCTGCGAATTCAGCGCACTGCAAGACGAAAGGAAAATGCAATGACTGGTTTGATTCGCTTCAATGGTGTGCCCGCAGTTCGCTGGGGTGGTCGCGGCTTTGATCGTGCGTTTGATTCGCTGGCGTCCGAGCTTTTTGGCGAACGCACCACAGCCGAGCTGCACGCCGACGTACGCGAAACGCCAAATGCCTACATCGTGCAATTCGATGTGCCGGGCGTGGCGAAGGAAGACATCGCGGTGGACGTTGACGAAAAGTCCGTTCGTGTAGAAGCCACCTTCAAGCGCGAAACCGGCGAAGGTGAGAGCGTCGTGCTGACGGAGCGCGTGACTGGCGCGGTTTCACGCGCATTCAAGCTGCCGCAAGCAGTGGATGCCGATCAGGCCAGCGCAAAGCATGAGCACGGCGTATTGACGCTGACGCTGCCGAAGAAGAACGCAACCGCACAGAAGCGACTGACGATCAACTGATCATCCGGCCCAGCGCCCTAAAAACCGCCCTCATCCCAGCGCACGCGGGAATGAGGGCGTAGCCGCGTTGGTGCGCCGGCTACGCGCGCTTCGCCTTCTTGAGCAGGGGCGCCAGAAACTTCGCTGTATGTGAACCCCGCGCGCCGCCATCGCCAGCCACTGTTTCCGGCGTTCCCTGCACGACGACGGTACCGCCGCCATCGCCCCCCTCCGGCCCCATGTCGACCAGCCAGTCGGCCGTCTTGATGACGTCGAGGTTGTGCTCGATCACCACCACCGTGTTGCCGTGATCCCGCAACCGGTAGAGCACCTTGAGCAACAGGTCGATGTCGGCGAAATGCAGTCCAGTCGTCGGTTCGTCGAGGATGTAGAGCGTGTTGCCGGTATCGCGCTTGGACAGTTCCAGGGCGAGCTTTACACGCTGCGCCTCGCCGCCCGAGAGCGTGGTCGCGGCCTGGCCGAGCCGGATGTAGCCGAGGCCGACCTCGTTCAGCAGGTTCACTTTGGCCGCGATCGCCGGTACCGGCGAAAAGAATTCGCAGGCCTCCTCCACGGTCATCTCAAGCACTTCCGAGATGCTCTTGCCGCGATAGTGGATGTCAAGCGTCTCTCGGTTGTAGCGCTTGCCGTGACAGACGTCACACGCAACGTAAACATCCGGCAGGAAGTGCATTTCCACCTTGATTACGCCGTCGCCCTCGCAAGCCTCACAGCGCCCGCCCTTGACGTTGAATGAAAAGCGGCCGGGCTCGTAACCGCGTTCGCGCGCCTGCGGCGTCTGCGCGAACAGGTCGCGAATTGGCGTGAACAGCCCGGTGTAGGTTGCCGGATTGGAGCGCGGCGTGCGTCCGATCGGGCTCTGGTCAACATTGATGACCTTGTCGTAATGCTCAAGGCCATCAATGCCGTCGTGTGCCGCCGGGTCTTCAAGGCTACCGTAGATCTTTTTCGCGGCGGCGCGATAGAGCGTGTCATTAACCAGCGTCGACTTGCCTGAACCGGAGACGCCAGTAACGCAGGTAAACAGCCCCACCGGGATACGCACGTCCACGCGCTTCAGGTTGTTTCCACGTGCGCCACGAATGTGGATCATCCGCTTGCTGTCCGGCTGCAAACGCTTTGGTGGGATGGAGATTTCCTTGGCGCCGGAAAGATACAGACCCGTCAGGGAAGTCTTGCTCTTTTTGACATCCGTCGGTTTGCCGTGCGCCACCACTTCGCCACCATGCACCCCAGCCGCCGGGCCCAGGTCGACCACGTAATCCGCGCTCATGATTGCGTCTTCGTCATGCTCGACCACGATGACGGAGTTACCGAGATCGCGCAGGTGCTTGAGGGTTTCCAGCAGACGGTCGTTGTCGCGCTGGTGCAGGCCGATGGAAGGCTCGTCGAGCACATACATCACACCGGTCAACCCGGAGCCGATCTGCGACGCGAGGCGAATGCGCTGCGCCTCGCCACCGGACAGGGTTTCAGCGCTGCGGTCGAGCGAAAGGTAATCGAGCCCGACGTTGTTGAGAAAACCCACCCGGTTGCGGATTTCCCAGACGATGCGCTCGGCGATCTGCCGCTTGCTGCCGTCCAGTTGCAATGAATCGAAGAAATTCGCCGTCTCGTGCAGCGGCAGACGGCTTACCTCGTAAATTGCCCGACTCTGTTTGCCCGGCCCCACTTTCACAAAGCGCGCCTCGCGACGCAGCCGCGCACCGTGGCAGTCCGGGCAATCGCGCCGGCTCATGTATTTCGCCAACTCCTCGCGAACAGCGCCGGATTCGGTCTCGCGATAGCGCCGACGGAAGTTGGGCAACACGCCTTCAAAGGTGTGTTTGCGCTTCTGCAACACGCCCTTCTCGCTGACGTAGTCGAACTCGATCACCTCCTCGCCGCTGCCGTACACCACGGCGTGTCGGGCTTCTTCCGGCAACTCGGCAAACGGCGTTTCCAGATCAAAGCCGTAGTGCGCCGCCAGTCCCTGCAGCATCTGGAAGTAGAAGATCGTGCGCCGGTCCCAGCCTTTGATTGCGCCGCTGGCGAGCGAGAGCTCGGGGTGCGCGACGATACGGCCGGGCTCGAATTCGTCGATCTCGCCGAGCCCGTCACAGGTCGGGCAGGCGCCCATTGGCGAATTGAACGAGAACAGCCGCGGCTCCAGCTCCGCGAGCGAATAGTCGCAGATCGGGCAGGCGAACTTCGACGAGAAAAGCTGCAGCTTTGCCTTCTCATCATCCATCGACACGACAATCGCGCGACCATTGCCCATGCGGCAGGCCGTCTCGAACGATTCCGTCAGGCGCTGCTTGGCGTCGGGCCGCACCTTGAGGCGGTCCACGACGACCTCAATTGTGTGTTTGTGATTCTTGGCCAGCTTCGGCGTCGGATCAAGCTCAACGACCTCGCCGTCGATCCGCACGCGCGTAAAGCCCTTGGCCTTGAGCTCGATGAACAGCTCGACATGCTCGCCCTTGCGGTCGGCGACGAGCGGCGCCAGCAGCATGATGCGGGTATCTGCGGGCCAGGCCAGCACGGTATCGACCATCTGCGAGATGGTCTGCGCCGACAACATGATCTCGGGGTGATTCGGGCAGTACGGGTCTCCCACCCGTGCGTAGAGCAGTCGCAGGTAGTCATGGATTTCGGTCACGGTGCCGACCGTCGAGCGTGGGTTGTGGCTGGTTGCCTTCTGCTCGATTGCAATCGCAGGTGCGAGGCCCTCGATCAGGTCCACGTCCGGCTTGTCCATCATCTGCAGGAATTGCCGTGCATAAGCCGACAGCGATTCGACGTAGCGGCGCTGCCCCTCGGCGTACAGCGTGTCAAAGGCCAGCGAGCTTTTGCCCGAGCCCGACAGACCGGTGATCACGACCAGCTTGTGCTTGGGGATGTCGAGATTGATGTTCTTGAGGTTATGCGTGCGCGCACCGCGCACCCGGAGGAAATCCATACTCACCGACAGCCGACAACGCCCGCAACGGGCAACCCGGCATTATCTCGCGGCGGCCGGATAGCAGTAAATCCCGACGGCACCCGGACCGGTATGCCGACCTGCGAGTTTGGCCGGTAACCGGTAGTTCGACTGATCGCCGTCAGTCTGGCTTTGGCGCTGCGCCGCTATGATTCAGGGCGTTTTCAGGCGGGTCGCGCATAGTGTGCGGTTCGCCCGCCTCAACTCCGCCACGCTGCCTTGTCTTCTCCCACCTTCTCCATGACTCCGTCCGAGCGCCGCGCCAGCGGCTGGCTCGCCTCCATCTTTGCACTGCGCATGCTCGGGCTGTTCCTGATCCTGCCGGTATTCGCGATCTACGGCCGTGAATTGCCGGGCGGGCAGGAGGCCTACCTGATCGGCCTGGCCATCTCGATTTACGGACTGACGCAGGCGATGTTCCAGATCCCCTTCGGGGCGGCATCTGACCGCTTTGGCCGCAAGCCCGTGATCGTCGCCGGACTGATCGTGTTTGCGATCGGTAGTGTTGTTGCCGCGCTTTCAACCAACATTGCGGGCGTCATCGCCGGTCGGGCCATTCAGGGTGCCGGGGCGATCAGCGCGGCGGTGTCTGCTTTCATCGCAGACTCGACGCGCGACGAAGTGCGCACCAAGGCCATGGCAATGGTGGGTGGCTCGATCGGTCTTACCTTTGCGTTCTCGCTGATCGCCGCGCCGCCGCTGACTGCCTGGATCGGGCTTTCCGGTCTGTTCTGGCTGACCGCAGTGCTGGCCTGCCTGGGTATCGTGGTGGTGGTGTGGGGCGTGCCGCCTGCGCCGGTGCGGGAGGAACAGCCGGAGCCGATTCGCCACGGCGACGTGCTGTTCAATCCGCAGCTGCTGCGCCTCAATATTGGCGTGTTTGTGCTGCACGTCTGCCAGACGGCGCTTTTCGTGGTGGTGCCGACCCTGCTGGTTGATCGCGGCGCGCTGCCGGCGCCGAGCCACTGGCAGGTCTATCTTCCGGTGATCGTGGTCTCATTCGTGCTGATGGTGCCGCCGATGATCATGGCAGAGCGACGCGGCAAGTTGCGCGAAGTCTTTCTGGGCGCCATTGCACTGCTCATGGTTGCCATGCTGGCGGCGCCGGCGCTGACGCATACCGCCCTGGCCGGGCTGGTCACGTTCCTGATGCTGTTCTTCATCGCGTTCAACCTGCTGGAGGCGATGCAGCCCTCGCTGGTGTCACGCCTGGCGCCAGCACACGTAAAGGGCTTTGCGATGGGCGTCTACAACACCACTCAGGCGTTCGGACTGTTCCTGGGGGGCATTGTGGGAGGGGCGCTGGCCAAGCGGTTTGGCGATAACATGGTGTTTTACGTGTGTGCCGCCCTCGCGGCAATTTGGTTCGTGGCGGCCTTTTCGATGCAACCGCCACCGGCAAGAAAAAAGGAGAACTGATCATGGCATCCGTCAACCGTGTCACCCTTATTGGCAATCTCGGGCGCGACCCCGAAATGCGCTACCTGCCCAGCGGCGAAGCCGTGGCAACGTTCTCGATCGCGACCACCGAGCAGTGGAAAGACAAGAGCGGTGGCAAGCAGGAGCGTACCGACTGGCACCGTATCGAATTTATCGGCCGTACTGCCGAAGTCTGCGGTGAGTATCTGAAAAAAGGCGCACCGGTCTATATCGAAGGCCGCATCCAGTACGACAAGTGGACCGACAAGGAAGGCGTCGAAAAGACGATGACCAAGATCCGCGGCGACCGCATGCAGATGCTGGGCGGCCGTGGCGGCGGTGGCGGCTCCGACGCACCGTATGAAGACGATAAGGGCGGCAGCACGCCGCGCCAAGCTGGACAGCCTTTCCAGGGTGGCGGATCGAGTGGTGCCAGCGCGCCGAAAAAAGCCAAGCTCGACGATTTCGACGACGATATTCCGTTCTAACCGTCACCCGCGACCGCTGCCGGTCGGCAGCGCGCTATGCCCGCAATCGCATCGTAACGGGTGAGCATTGCCTCGCAGCCGGCATTCGTTCGCCTGCAGGTCCTGAGCGTCACGGGGGCGAACGGCCCGACGACTGGTCGGAGATGGCATGACGCCCGACATGGTTACGTCTTTGGAACAGCATCGTTGCCGCCTTTTCACGATCTGACATTCTGTTGACACCCATGCATCGTTTACCGACACTCATCGCCGCAATCGCTGCGGGGTCGCTGTCCATCGCCGCTGACGCGGCTCCGGGCGACCTTGATACCACCTACGGGTTGAGCGGCAAAAGTTTCGCGAGCGTAAATGGCGCTGACGCGTCGTACGCCAACGCCGTCGCAATCCAGCCTGATGGCAAGATCGTGGTCGCTGGCAAGTGTTTTGTGCTGGCGACTGGTTCGACCCAGATTTGTGCGCTTCGGCTGCTGCCGAACGGCTTCTTCGATACATCGTTTGGCAACAACGGCAGCAAACTGGTTAACGTCGGCGGTACCGGTGTCACCGAAGTCGCGCACGCAATCGCACTGCAGAGCGACGGCAAGATCGTGCTGGCCGGTTCCTGCGGCCCCGAGACCGCACCGACCGAAACCTGCTTGGTGCGCCTGCTCGCTGACGGTTCTCTCGATGGCGGTTTCGGGCTCTCCGGCAAGTCACGCATCAGCTTTGGCACCGTAGGCATGGCGGCCGGGATCCAGGAGGCGCGCGCGATTGCCGTGCTCGCAGACGGCAAACTGCTGCTTGGGGGACGCTGTCGTGGTGACACTCTTGCCACAGTGGGAGTGTGCGTGGTGCGACTGAACAGCAACGGTTCGCTTGATACAGCGTACGCGAATTCCGGACGGACGATCGCGGTAAATGCGCTTGACGAACGCCTGACTTCCATGCTGGTGCGCGCCGATGGTCGGGTGCTCATCGCAACCGAAGGCAACAATTCGCTCCCGCCGGCAGCGGCGATCAAGAAAGTTTATGTGTCGCAACTCACCGTGTCGGGCGCGTGGGACAACACATTCGGCAATCTCGCTACCACCGGTACGCAGGTGCTGGAACTGTGCACGCAAAACAAGCTACCGCGGATGGCACTTCAGCCGGACGGCAAGGTGATCGTTGCGTTCGTTTGCAACAACGGTGGCGATATCCAGGCAGGCAAGCGGCTGGATATCACGGGCCAGATCGACCCGGCCTACAACTATCCCGGTGGAACACCCTTCGGAGTTCCAGTTGAGAGTGGCGAGTACGGCCTCAAGCCGGTGCTGCAAGCGGACGGGCGAACAGTGTTCGCAGCATCGTCGTACAACGTTGCGCCCAACCCCGTGACACTGGATTTTTTAACCTGGCGCGCCGGCGATACCGGCACGCTGGACGCCACCTACACCGGTGGCGGCCTGAAACCGATGCTGGCTGCGAGCGATCGCGCCAATGACGCGGCGCTGCAGACCGACGGGAAGTTGGTGCTCGCGGGCACCTGCGACAACGGCGCGTCGTTCCAAATCTGCACCGCGCGCCTGCAGGGCGACGCCTCGTCGGCAGCCCGCAACTGCAGCATGGATATCGATGGCGATGGCCGCGTGCTGCCGACCACCGATGCACTGATTCTGGCGCGTGCGTCGCTCGGGCTCAGCGGTGCCGCTGTGCTCAATGGCATCGCCACCACCGGTCCGCGCAACACCTGGCCGCTGATCCGCGATTTCCTCGTCAACCAGTGCGGCATGAGCAATCTGGCGCCATAGGCGAGCCATTGCCACGTCGTGCTTCTGGTCAGTCACGTTCTCTGCAAGCGCTGGAAATCACCCCACTGCAGCGTCTCGACGCCCTTGCCGTCCACCACCAGATTGTGGGCGATGGCTGCGCCCAGTGCCTCGACGCGGATGCCGCGAAACTTGCGGGCCGGTCCCAGCATCAGATGTGACAGGCTCGGCCAAAATGCGAGCGTGAGCGCCTGGCTCAAACCAAAGCGATTGCTCGGCGTCAGGATCATCGACGGCTGGAACAGTGACAATCGCTCGAAATTGAGCGCTATCAGCGCATCGCGCAACTGGCCCTTGGTACGCAGGTAAAACGACGGCGAACGCGAATCAGCACCCACCGCGCCGAGCAGTTCGAAGTGCCGCACGCCACGCTGGCGGCAGAGATTGGCGAAGGCGATTACCCAGTCGCGGTCGATGCGCAGAAACTCTTCCTTCGTCATCTTTGACGGCTGGCTGACGCCGAGCGTGCAGATCGCCGCATCGTGACCATCGATGAAGTCTGCATAAGTGTCGGGAGAACCAACATCAACCACCCGTTGCGTGACGCGTGCAGCAGCGCCATCAGGCAGCACAACCGCGCGCCGGCCGAGCAGTGTGATGCGCGTCACCTCCGGCATCGCGAGCAGCGCCTTGAGCGTTTCGCTACCCGTCGCGCCACTGGCGCCGAGCATCACCACCGACAACGCTTTCGCCATGACCTGCCCTCTGCCCTGCGCCTGTTTGCCAAAGGCATAGCGTAGCGCAGCGCCATCCGCCCGCTCAGATGCTGTGCCGCACGATCCCCCACAAGGTGATCGCGGCCCCGACCAACAGCATCGCACCGGCTGTGCGCGCCAGCCACACGCCCGCCATCGGTCTCGCGGCCAGCCAGCCCTGCGCGCTGCCCGCCGTGAACGCGAGGCTGCCGTAGACGGCGATCTGCGTCACTGCGGTGATGGCGGCGAGTGCGAGCGCCTGCACCCAAACCGGCCCGTACTCGGCACGCAGGAACTGCGGAAAGATCGAGAACATGAAAAGGTAGGCCTTCGGGTTCATCAGGCAGGTCAACGCAGCGCGACGGAAGGTGGCCCATCGCGACATCACCGACATCGCAGGTAAATCTGGTCTATCGGCGGCACCAACGGCCTTCACCCGTAGCAGCGACACCCCAATCCACGCGATGTAGAGCGAGCCGATCACCAGCATGGCATTGACCAGCCCCGGCAAGAGCTTGAAAACAAGGCCAAAGCCCAATGCCCCTGCCGCCGTGTGGCAGAGACCGCCAAATACGATGCCGGCTACCGCGTACGCGCCCGTGCGCCGCCCGCCCGAGAGTGCGCTGGCAAGCACGAAAGCCATGTCCATACCCGGCAGCACGATCACGCCAAACACCATCAGGAAGTAAAGCCAGAGATGGCTCGTCTGCTCCATCACCTAGCCTCGCGCAGCGTTCAGGCGCGCGTACTCGTCGGCCGTGATGCGGTTGAACGCCATCGTCCAGTTCACTTCCCAGGTCGCCCCCTGATCGAGCGAGAAGCCCTGCTGCCAGTGCGCTGCCGTCGGCGAATGAACCGTCCACGTAAAGCGCACACGCACCATCTGACCGCCGATCATCTCGTCGGCTTCAAAGATGCCAACGCCGTCGCTGAAGCTTCCGACCACTGGCGGCAGACCGAGCACACCGTCGCGCGGGCTCACCCAGTAGATGCTCCAGCGCTGTTGCGTGAGGTCGAAACAGCGGAAGGTGGCGCCGATGTGGGCCGGGTCTGACGCCGCGTCCAGTCGCAGCGACTCATCCGTGTTGCAGATCCCGCCAATCAGCGGCCAGCACTGCTGCGTCGATTGAAACTCTTCCCAGTCAGCGCAACCGGTCAACCGACTGCGCAGCTTGCGGTGGGCAACCTGCCAGTAGCCGAACAGAAAGTCGAAGTCACGCACAGGATCGTGCTTGCCGTCGTTCTCGATGTCGCGGGATGTGGCCTGGATGGCTTCGGTGGTGGGTTTCATATCGGGTTCCTTGAGTGATGAATCGACGCTCGTGGTTGTCGACCCCGAGCGTTCGCACAAGGAAAAGATAGGTGTTAATGCGGACATTTTTCGCCCTGATTCACCATAAACTTGCAACATGTCTTCACCCACCACCCGCGTGCTGACCGTGCTGGAGCTGCTGCAGTCGCATGGCCGCCTGAGCGGTGCCGAGCTCGCCGGGCGACTGGGCGTGGATGGCCGCACCCTCCGTCGCTACATCGAACGGCTTGATGAACTGGGCATCCCGGTCACGTCCTCACGTGGTCGCTACGGGCACTACAGTCTGGTCGCGGGTTTCAAGTTGCCGCCGATGATGTTCACGGACGATGAGGCGCTGGCAATTTCGGTCGGTCTGCTGGCGTCGCGTTCGCTGGGGCTGGCCGAAGCTGCACCCGCCGTTGAGAGCGCCCAGGCGAAGCTGGAACGCGTGCTGCCCACATCGCTGAAGTCGCGACTGCGTGCGCTCAGCGAGACGGTGACGCTGGATCTGCGCGCATCGCCGTCGCCGCAGGACAACGCGACACTCGTGACACTGACCACCGCCGCGCATCAGCACCGGCGCGTGCACTTGCGCTACCGCTCACCATACAGCGGCGAAAGCGGCAAGGGCTTTCGCGAGAGCGAGCGTGACATGGATCCCTACGGCCTCGCATGGCGCGCACGGCATTGGTACGTGGTGGGCTGGTGTCACCTGCGTCGCGATCTGCGCTCATTCCGGCTTGATCGCATTGAAGCGGTGGAGCTGTTGAGCGGTCCGGGCGCCCACTTCGAGGCACCGCAGTCGTTTGACGCGATGGCCTATCTGGCCCACAGCGTTGCCACGTTGCCACGTGCGATCCGCGTTGTCGTGCTGCTGAAGACGGACCTCAAAACGGCCCGCGAGGAATTGTTCGAAGCCATCGGCGTCTTCCAGCCAAACCCCGATGGCGATGGCGTACTGCTGCACAGTCAGGCTGACGACCTTGGCTGGTACGCGCGGCAACTGGCGCGGCTGTCGTTCGCGTTCGAGGTGCGATCACCACCTGAGCTGCGTGATGCGGTGATGGCGCACGCGGCGCGCCTCGCAGCAAATGCTATGTGACGGCAACATCACGCCGACGGCCGACCGTGCGTTTGAGCCGCTCGCTGCAGATGCTCGAGCAGCAATCGCGCCGCGTTGGGCAACGTGTCGATGCCGCGATAGCAGATCGCAAAGCGCCGCTTCGCCCACGCCTCGTCAAGGCGGACGATGCACAAATCGGGGCTATTGCGATAGGGTGCAGCGACCTCACGCGGCACCACCGACAGTGCCAGGTTGGCAAGCACGGCACGCAGCGCCGCGTCAAAACTGGTGACCACGACGCGATGCTGCAGGCGTCTGCCCGCCGCCGCAGCGGCACGGCCGAGCAGCAGGTTCACTGCGCTATTGACCGGCAGCACCACCTGCTCGTAGTCGAGGGTTTCGACGAAGCGCACGCGTTTGCGCTGCGCCAGTGGGTGGCTGCGATGCACGGCCACCGCCAGTTCGTCGCTGCGATAGCCCGTCGAGGCGAGATCGCCGAGGTCCGCCGCGTCCCAGCACACACCGAGCGACGCGCTGCCCTCGCGGATGCCGCGTACTATGTCGGGGCTGACGCGCTCCTCCATGGTGACGCGAATGTCCTTGTGCGCCGGCAGGGCGAGAAAAGCGGCGATATCGTCAGCCAGGTGTTCGGCCAGCGCCGACGCCGACGCGAGCACACGCACCTCGCCGCGCAGGCCCGAGGCGTAGCCCGCCATCGCCCGCTCAATGCGCTCGGCCGTGGCAAGCATCTCGCGCGCATGCTCCAGCAAGGTCTGCCCGGCAGCAGTGGGCTCCATGCCGCGACGGCGCCGCTGCAGCAGCTTCACACCCACCGCCGCCTCTAGTGCTGAGAGGCGCTTGCTGATGGCTGACCCAACCAGACTGGCCTGCTCCGAAGCCCGCACAATGTTACGCGTCTCGCAGACGGTCACGAACAGGCGCAGGGTGGTGAGGTCGAGATCACGCATCAAGTTGCGTCGATCATTTGATTTTCCATTCTGACAATTTTATTCTTACCAAATATCAATTTGCGACGATAGGTGAAATCTAAAATTCTTCGAAATTGGGTGCTGACGCAGCTTTTGTGGGAGCGGCCCTGGCCGTGAAACCCGTTCAGCAAGGTGCAATCGCGGGCAAGCCCGCTCCCACAGCGCCAAAGCAAAGGAGGATTTGTGACCCAGCCCGCCAAGCAAAACGTGGTCGTCCGCGAAGTCGGCCTGCGTGACGGCCTGCAAAGCATTCAGACCATCCTGCCAACTGCGCAGAAATTCGCCTGGATCGACACCGCCTACGCCGCCGGTCAGCGCGAGATTGAGGTTGGGTCGTTCGTTCCCGCGAAGCTGCTGCCGCAACTGGCCGACACGGCAGAACTGGTTGCGCACGCAAAGACGCTACCGGGCCTCATCGCCTCGGTGCTGGTACCGAACCTCAAAGGCGCCGAGCGCGCCATCGAAGTCGGTGCGCATTCGATGCTGATTCCGATGTCGGCCAGCCGCGCGCACAGCGCCGCCAATGTGCGCAAGACGCCGGAAGAAATGCTCACCACGATCGCCGCCATCCGCGCGGCGCGTGATGCGGCAGGCTCCAAGACACGCATTGAGGTCGGCATGAGCACGGCCTTCGGCTGCACGCTGCAGGGCGATGTGCCGGAGGACGATGTGATCGCCTTGCTCCAGGGGGCGCTCGACGCCGGGGCCGAATGCGTGGGGCTCGCGGATACCGTGGGCTACGCCGATCCCGGCCAGGTGCGCCGCCTGTTCGAGCGTGCGCTGCGTGCGGTGGGCGACAAGCTCACCTGCGCCCACTTTCACGACACACGCGGTCTCGCGCTCGCCAACACACTCGCCGCGCTCGACATGGGCATTCGCCGCTTCGACGCCTCCACCGCCGGCATTGGCGGCTGCCCACATGCACCGGGCGCCAGCGGCAATGCGTCCACCGAGGACGTGGTATTCATGCTGACGCGGATGGGCTACGACACAGGCATCGACCTGGACCGACTGCTCGCACTGCGCCAGCAAATTGCCGGGTGGCTCCGGGGCGAACAGCTCGGCGGCGCGATCTGGCGGGCGGGCGTGCCGAAGAGTGCGTCCTCAAAACAGCTTGCCGCATGATTGACACTTGGCGTCATTCTCGCGCAGCGGGAATCCATTGTGTAGGGCGGGTACTGCCCGCCGTTCCACACTCGGCGGGCACGGCCTGCCCTACATTCCATAACCATGAACCCTGACAAGCAACTCCCTCTGACCGGCCTCCCGGACCGCGGTAGCAAAGCCCTGCCGCTGGCAGGCCTTCGAGTGGTCGAATTCACCCACATGGTGATGGGCCCCACCTGCGGCATGGTGCTGGCCGACATGGGTGCCGAGGTGATCAAGGTGGAGCCGATTGATGGTGACCGCACGCGGCATCTGCTGGGGGCGGGTGCCGGGTTCTTCCCGATGTTCAATCGCAACAAGAAAAGCATTGCCATCGACCTGCACAAGCCGCAGGGGGCGGCGGTGGCGCGCAAGCTGGCGGCGAGCGCGGATGTGGTCGCGGAGAACTTCAAACCAGGAACGATGGCGAAATACGGGCTCGACTATGCCGCGCTGAGCAAAGTCAACGAGCGGCTGATCTACGTCACCTGCAAAGGCTTTCTGCCAGGGCCGTACGAACACCGCACAGCGCTCGATGAAGTGGTGCAGATGATGGGCGGCCTCGCCTACATGACCGGACGCCCGGGCGACCCGCTGCGTGCGGGGACCAGCGTGAACGACATCATGGGTGGCATGTTCGGCGCGATTGGCGCACTCGGCGCGCTGGTGCAGCGCGGCATCACCGGCAAAGGGCAGGAGATCCAGTCAGCGCTGTTCGAGAACAACGTGTTTCTGGTTGGTCAGCACATGCTGCAATACGCGATCACCGGCAAGGCGGCTGCGCCGATGCCGGATCGCATCTCGGCGTGGGCGGTGTACGACGTGTTCACGGTGAAAGACGGTGAGCAGATATTCCTCGCCGCCGTCAGTGATGCGCAGTGGGCGACGTTTTGCGATGCCTTGGGCTACGCCGATTTGAAGAGCGATGCGCGCTATGCCACCAACAATCAGCGGGTCGAAGCCAGACCTTTGTTGTTGCCGGTGCTGCGTGAGCGGCTCGCGCGGCATTCTGCGGCGGATCTGGCGGCGCTCTTCGAGCGCGTCGGCCTGCCCTTTGCACCGATCCGCAAGCCTGAGGAACTGTTTGACGACGAGCACCTGAATGTGACCGGCGGGCTTGCCGACATCACGCTGCCAGACGGCAAGCGCGCTGGCGACACGGCGCGCACCACACTGCTGCCGTTCACGATGAACGGCGAGCGACTTGGCGTTCGCTTGCAGCCGCCGCGACAAGGGGCGCATACGCGCGAGCTGCTCGCACAACTTGGATTCGATGCCGCTGCAATCAACGATTTGGTGGCCGCGAAGGCCGTGGCGTAGCAACAAACTTGTGGTAGCGGCTCCGCCGCGACAAATGGTTGCCGGCGGCAAGTCGATGTCGTGGCGGAGCCGCTCCCACACGCATAACCAGGATTTCAATACTAGGAGGCTTCAATGAAATTTCAGACTGCCAGACGCTGGCTGGCGTCCGCAATGCTGGCGACCAGTTGCGCGGCCCTGGTCGCCCCCACCTCCACGCACGCACAAAGCGACAAACTGACTCGCTTCATCCTGCCCGTCGCCGCCGGTTCAGGCGTGGACACCATCATGCGCGCCAGCCAGAAGGCGCTGTCCGCCTCGCTCGGCACCGCCGTCGTGATCGACAATCAGCCCGGCGCCGGCGGCATTGTGGGCACCCAGGCGCTGGTGAAGTCGGCGCCTGACGGCGCCACGCTCTCGGTGGTGTCGAACAATCACGTGATCTATCCCAGCGTTTACAAGACGCTGCCGTTTGACCCCATCAAGGACATCACGCCGATCGCCGTGATTGGTGGGTCACCGATGGTGCTGGTGGTAAACCCGAAAGTGCCGGCGCGCGACTCGAAGGAGCTGGTCGCATTGCTGAAGGCGAAGCCGGACACGTTGAACTACGCGTCCAGTGGCAACGGCACCATTCTTCATCTTGCGGCCGAGATGTTCCTCGACGAAGCTGGGGTGAAGGCGAAACACATCCCGTACAAGGGCGTGGGACCGATGATTACCGATCTGATCGGCGGACAGGTGGACTTTGGCGTGCTCGCGCTGCCGGCGATTCAGGCACACCTGAAAAGCGGCGCGCTACGGGCGATCGGTACGTCGTCGAAGACACGCCTTGCAGCAGCACCGGAAATCCCGACCTTTGCCGAGCAGGGGCTGCCGGGTTATCTGGTGGAAGGCTGGTTCGCCGTGATTGGCCCGAAAGGGCTGCCCGCCGCTGAAGTCAAGCGCATCAATGCCGCTTTTGCCAGCGCCTTCGCGATCGCCGACGTCAAGGATGCGATGGCCAGACAGGGCAACCCGATCAATGTGACCACGCCGGAAGCGGCTGCCGCCTTTTTCGTCAGCGAGATGGACAAGTACGCCCGACTGGTCAAGCGGGCGGGCGTCAAGCTCGATTAGCCGGAACAAGAGCAGCCCGGCTTCGAGGGCGCGGCAACGGCGAATTGTCGTGCCGCAAAGCAGCAGCTTTTGCATGAAACGTCCATTGCGCGCGGCCTTGACCCAGAAAACGGGTAATCTCGACTTTTATCGATTATTGCCTCTAGCCCGCATTCAGTTGGGCATTGAACAGTAAAGCTGATTGGCCAATACCTGCCCAACGCGCGAGGTCAGGCTTCGGAAATCACAATTTCGGTGGTGATTTCAGCCGTTTTTCCGAGCATTGCTGTTGCGGAGCAATATTTTTCTTTCGACAGCTTCACGGCGCGCTCGACTGCCGCCGGATCGAGTGACTTTCCTGCAACACGGAACGTCAGTTTGATCGCAGTGAACACTTTTGGATCAGTTTCGGCGCGAACGGCATCAGCATCAACATGCAGACTCGTGAAGTTCTGCCGCGATTTCTTGAGCATTAGTACGACGTCAAACGCAGTGCAGCTCGCCGCGCCAGCAAGCACTAACTCCATGGGCCTGGCGCCGGTATTGCGACCGCCATATTCCGGGGCACCATCGATCACCAGCGCATGGCCGGAGCCTGTTTCGGCCACAAATTGAACGTTGTCGACCCACTTGATACTTGATTTCATAAGACTATTCCTGAGTTGTCTGACGACTAGAGCAACTTGCCTAGACAATTATCGCTGCAACGCACAAAAAGCGCTTGACTTGTGCGGTGCAGCATGCTGAAATTCATCCATCGCCTGCTTCCTCCTCCTTAGCAGGTGATTGATGTCCTCCTTCCTCCTCCTTTGGTGAGACATCTTTAACGGCAAGCCTTCGGGCTTGCCGTTTTCTTTTCTGCGCGGCGAGCGTTCAGGCCGCCGTTTTCGTTGGTAGATCAGTGATTTAGCGCTATACTAGCGGGCTCGCCTGAACTTTTAGTGGGTTCGCGCGAGGAAACTCATAACGCGCTGGACGACAGAGCACGGGTCACACCGAGCTCACCGCCCTTCGCAAAACACCAAACGAGTCCAAGCAATGAAAACCTTTTCAGCCAAGCCGACCGACATCAAGCAGGAATGGCTGCATGTCGACGGCACCGACCAGATCCTCGGTCGCCTCGCCACGCAAATCGCCCTGCGCCTGCGCGGCAAACACAAGGCCATCTTCACGCCGCACATGGATACCGGTGACTTCGTCATCGTGACCAACGTGGAAAAAATCCGCGTCACCGGCAACAAGGCCCACCAAAAGACGTATTTCCGCCACTCCGGCTTCCCGGGCGGCATCTACGAAACCAATTTCGAAAAGCTGCAGGCCAAATACCCGGACCGCGTCCTCAAGAACGCCGTCAAGGGCATGCTGCCGAAGGGCCCGCTCGGTTACGCGATGCTCAAGAAGCTCAAGTGCTACGCCGGCGATGCTCACCCGCACGCCGCGCAGCAACCGAAGACCGTCACTTTCGCGCAGTAATCGACTCGCACCCAAGGAATCATCAAAATGATCGGTAATTTCCACTACGGTACGGGTCGTCGCAAAAGCGCTGTGGCTCGTGTGTTCATCAAATCCGGCAAGGGCGCCTTCACGGTGAACGGCAAGCCGGTTGATCAATTTTTCTCGCGCGAAACCGGCCGCATGATTGTGCGCCAGCCGCTCGTGCTGACCAACAATCTCGACAGCCTCGACATCATGGTCAACGTGATGGGCGGCGGCGAATCCGGCCAGGCCGGTGCAGTGCGTCACGGTATCACCCGCGCGCTGATCGAATACGATGCGGCCTACAAGCCCGACCTGAAGAAGGCCGGTCTGGTCACCCGCGATGCGCGCGAAGTTGAACGTAAAAAAGTCGGTCTGCGCAAGGCACGCCGTCGCAAGCAGTTCTCGAAGCGCTAACGCGATTACACTGTACTCGCGCAAGCGATTCGGCAAAGGCTGCGAGCGATCCTCGCGGCCTTTGTGCTTTGTGGACTGGCCGAAGTGTTGCCGGTCTGAGACAAGATTTTCCCGAGCCCCCTGATCAAGGACCACCCTCGTGACTGCTGAAAAACAAGTGAAAGTCGGCATCGTTGGCGGCACCGGATACACCGGTGTCGAGCTGCTGCGCATGCTCACCCTGCACCCGAGCGCCAAAGTGACCATGATCACCTCGCGCAAGGACGCCGGCACCCGTCTCGACAGCATGTTCCCCAGCCTGCGTGGCCGCTGCGATCTGGTATTCAGCGACACCGCCACCGCCGACCTGACCACATGTGACGTCGTCTTCTACGCGACACCGCACGGCGTGGCGATGGCCGACGCCCCCAAGCTCACCGCCGCAGGCGTCAAGATCATCGACCTCGCGGCTGACTTCCGCTTCAAGGATCTCGCGGTCTTTGAGAAGTGGTACAAGCTTCCGCACAGTTGCCCGGACCTCGCAGCGAAAGCAGCGTATGGCCTCGTCGAGCTGAATCGCGACGCGATTCGCAACGCCAGCATCGTCGGCAACCCCGGTTGCTACCCGACCACCATGCAGCTCGGCTACTACCCGCTGCTGAAGGCCGGCATCATCGACACCGCGCATCTGATCGCCGACTGCGCGTCGGGCGTATCCGGCGCCGGCAAAAAGGCGGACATGGACCTCATCTTCAGTGAGGCCAGCGACAACTTCAAGGCCTACAACGTCTCCGGCCACCGGCACCAGCCAGAGACTGAAGCGCGCCTGCAGGAGATGACCGGCGACAAGGTGCGCTTGATCTTCACCCCGCACCTGACGCCCATGATCCGCGGCATGCATTCGACGCTCTACGCGCAGTTGAACGGCAAAGGACTGCCGCTCAGCAACGAAGCGCTGCAGGCCTTGTTCGAGGACGCCTACAAAGGTGAGCCTTTCGTCGATGTGATGCCGTTCGGCAGCACCCCGGACACGCGCTCGACGCGCGGCAGCAACGTGCTCCGCATCGCGCTGCACCGGCCGCAGGGCGGCGATACCGTCGTCGCGCTGGTCGCCCAGGACAATCTGGTCAAGGGCGCCGCCGGACAAGCCGTGCAGTGCATGAACTTGATGTTCGGGCTGCCGGAAACCGCAGGCCTGCAAACGCTGCCGCTGTCGCCCTGAACGGCCACCGCCGTCCAGCGACCGCAACACGCCACACCGCCAACGACATGGCCTGGCCCCGCTCCGACCGCATTGTTTCCGGCCTGCGCCGACGCTTCGGCATTTCTGCGCCGAAACTCGCAGTGCGCGCGCACTGGTCATGGAAAGTCAAGGGCTCGATCATTGGCGTGGCACTGCTGGTGCTGGCCGGGCTGTTCTACGGCGGTTTTGACGCGGGCCGCATCTTTGCCGGCTTCAACGTCGGCAAAGTCAAGGAAGAGCAGGACCGCCTCGCCAGCGAGCTGCGTGCGCTGAAAAACGAGAACGAACTGCTGAAGCGCGACAACATCGAATTGACCAATTCATCGCAGATGGCAATCGGTGCCCGCGATGTGCTGTCCAAGCAGATCGTCGCCTTGCAGGCCGAGAACACCCAGCTCAAAGAAGAGACCGCCTTCTTCGAGAAGCTGCTGGGCAGCGCCACGGCCGGCAAGAACGGGCTCGCCGTGCAACGCCTGCAGGCCGAGCGCGAGACCGCCGACAGCTATCGCTTCCGCGCGCTGGTGGTGCAGGGCAGCGCCGAGGCAGCGTTCAAGGGCCGCCTGAGCATGACGGCGACCTTGATCACTGACAACAACAAACGCGTCACCCTCAACCTGCCAGAAGAACAGGCCGATCTGGTACCCTCTCTCGGGCTGGACTTCAAGACTTATCAGCGCGTCGAAGGACTGATCAAGGTACCGGCCAACGCGCAGTTGAAAACCCTGTTGGTGCGCGTGGTGCCTGCCGGCAGCGCCACCCCGAAAGCGCAGCAGTCGCTGCAACTTTGACCGGACGGCATGACGTCGGCTGCAAGCACGAGAGCGTCGCCCGTCAACCATTCCGAGGAGAACCATCATGTTCGGCAAGAAAAAGGCTCACGTCCCGCAAAAGCAGATCGACAGCCTGATCGGTTCGGCGACCACCATTGAGGGCGACGTCAATTTCGCCGGTGGCCTGCGCGTCGATGGCTGCGTCAAGGGCCACATTCATTCCGTCGGCGACGAGCCGTCAACGCTGGTCATCAGCGAAAAAGCCCGTGTCGAGGGCGAAATCAAGGTGTCACACGTGGTGATCGACGGCACCGTCGACGGCCCGGTGCACGCCACTGAGTATCTTGAGCTGCTGCCCAACGCCAAAATTACCGGTGACGTCAGCTACCGCACGCTGGAAATGCAGGTGGGCGCGGTGATTGAAGGACGTCTGCTGCACATCCAGACCGGATCGGCCGATGTTGTGGAACTCAAGCGCCTGTCGGGCGCCGGGACCGGCGCATCCGCCACCAACAAGGCGGCAGACACAAAGGCTGGTTCGGGCAAAGCTGCGGAAGCAAAGTAGCAGCACTGTCGGGTCGGTGACCCGGCGGACAAAGCCCTGTCGTTCGCGCGGTTGAATTGCGTCGCCAACGCCCCGATAATTGAGCATATTAGTCGGGCTTTGTGCGCCGCAGCGTTGTCTGTTCACCGCGCCGCATCCCGCCAGGAGTAATTCATGAATGCAATGACCGAACTGCCCGCCCCGATCAACTTCACCGATGCCGCCGCCAACAAGGTACGCGACCTGATCATCGACGAGCAGAACCCGAACCTGAAGCTGCGTGTGTTTGTCACCGGCGGCGGCTGCTCGGGCTTCCAGTATGGTTTCACTTTCGATGAGGACGTCAACGAAGACGACACCATCATGGAGAAGAACGAGGTCAAACTGCTGATCGACGCCATGAGCTACCAATACCTGGTTGGCGCTGAAATTGACTATACCGACGGTCTCGAAGGCGCCCAATTCGTCATCAAGAACCCGAACGCCACATCCACCTGCGGCTGCGGCAATTCGTTCAGTGCCTGAGCGCCCTCGCGACGACGCTCGTTGATCTCCCAAAAAAGGGCGCCCGTGGCGCCTTTTTTACGTCCGCCACGCCAATATCTTTTCTCCGACACTGTTGATTCAATTGGGCTTGAGGGGTCAAATAGGGAATAGTCGACTTCATGTCAAATAGAGCCTCATGCCCTTTGTAGCGGCCATTTCAATAAAAAGTTGTATCTGATCTGACCTCAGAATATGCTTGTCGCGGGCGTAGGTCTTGCTAGTAATCAATATCAAATTCAGGGGGCGTGATATGAAAAAACTGATGGTGCCGCTGTGCGCCTTGCTGCTGTTGCTGGCACCGCTCGCGTCCGTGGTCGCGGCGCCGCTCAAGCTGGTCATCCACGAGGAAAGTGGCGCCGAAGGCGAGCCGCTGCCGCCCCTGGCGCGCTACTCGGCGCTCAAGCGCGCGCTGGAGACGGCGCTCAGCCGGCCCGTCGAGATCGCCCTGACCCGCGACCGCCAGCGCGTCTACGAATGGATGGAGCGCAATCAGGCCGACGTGTTCATGACCAACGCCGCCGATCTGGCCGCCAAGGCGCTGACGGCGCTCGGCTACAACTTCATCGCCACCGCCCGCCCGGACGTCACCGTCCTCTTTGTTGGCAAGGGCGCCGCCGTCGATAACCTGAAAGCGCTCAGCGGTTTTGCCATCTCGATGCCGCGGCCAGAGACCATGTACGGCCAAGTCTGCGCCGCTGAACTGCGCGACTTTATCGGCAAGCAGTACACCGCGCGGGCCAACTCCGAGTACGCTGCCGTGGTCTACGCTGTCGAGAACAATCTCTCGGCCGTCGGCTGCATTCCGTCGAATTCCCGCGCCCGCGAAACGCTGCAGGGCAAGGGCATCAAAGTGATCTACGAGGGCCGCCCACAGCCGGCAATGCCGGTGGTTTCTTCGCTGGGTCTGCCCGCCGGCGATCGCGCTGCCATCGCCAAAGTGCTGACCAACTTCGAAGAAGGTGCGGCGGGCGACAGCGCGCTCAAGTCGCTCGGCGTCACCGGCTTTACCGAGGGCGGCGAAACCCGTCTGCGCATGCTGAACGGCTGGCTGAAAGGCACCAAGTAACGGTCGTCGGCGAGCCGTAAGGCTTCACCGCCGTCAGGCCGGATACACGGCGCCCAGTACACGAGGGCCGGTCGCCCCGGTGACGATGGACAGGTTGCCCGGCGCGCTGGCAAAACACTGCCGCGCCAGCCACGCGAAGGCGAGCGCCTCCACCTGCATCGGGTCAACGCCCCGCGCTGCGGTTGACCGCGCGCCTGGCAATTGCCGCATCAATGCGTCGTTGAACACACCGCCACCGCAAACCATCGCGGGTAATTGACCAATCGCCATGCCGACGGTGCGGGCGGTCAGCGCTGTCAGCGTCGCCTGCACGTCAACCGGGGTCAGCACCGTCTGGCGACGCGCCAGTGCTGCGTCGAGCCACGCCAGATTGAATCGCTCACGCCCGGTGCTTTTGGGTGCTGGCTGACTGAAGTAGGGATCGGCCAGCAAGTCGACCAGCAGTGCGGTATCCACCTCGCCTGTCGCGCCCCACTGGCCGCTGGCGTCGTAGGGCCTGCCGGTGTGCCGCTCGCACCACGCATCCAGCAACGTGTTCCCCGGCCCGGTATCGAAGCCACGCACCGGTTCCGGTGATCCCTTCGCGGGCAGAAGCGTCACATTGGCAATGCCGCCAATATTGATCACCGCGCGTGGCTCGTCATCCTGAAACACGGCGGCGTGGAACGCGGGTACCAGCGGCGCACCTTGCCCGCCCGCCGCGACATCACGGCTGCGGAAGTCGGCAACCACAGCAATTCCCGTCAGCTCGACCAACAGCGTCGGATGGTTGAGCTGCCAGGTAAAGCCGCGCTCCGGGCGATGACGAATGGTCTGGCCGTGAGCACCGATGGCGGCCACATCGCGCGTTTGCGTGCGGGTGCTAGCGAGCAGCGCCTTTACGGCATCGGCGTAGGCTCGTGCCAAGGCGACGGACGCGTCACCGGCGCGCTCAATCTCGTCGGCCCCCGATTGCATCAGCCCCTGCAGCGCCGCGCGCAACGCCGGGGCGAAGGGCACATGCACGTGACCAAGCGTCTGCACCCGCCCGTCGGCGAAATCGGCCAGCACCGCATCGACGCCGTCCACGCTGGTGCCGCTCATCAGGCCGATGTATCGCTCGTTCAGCAGCATGGGCGGCTTTCGCACAATGAGAAAATGGCGGCAATCGTATCAAGGCGGTGCCCGAAAGCGCCGGCCGCCATTCTGTCCATCATGTCCCTCGCCAATCTTTCCGCCCAGCAACAACTCGACGTCATGAAGCGCGGTTGCGACGAACTGCTCGTCGAAACCGAAATGCTCGCCAAGATCAAAAAGAGCATGGCAACCGGCAAGCCGCTGCGCGCCAAACTGGGGCTCGACCCCACGCGCCCGGACCTGCACCTCGGCCACAGCGTGGTGCTGAACAAGCTGCGCCAGTTTCAGGATCTCGGCCACACTGTGATCTTTCTTGTCGGTGATTTCACCTCGCTGATTGGCGATCCATCGGGTCGCAACGACACCCGCCCGCCACTGGATCGCGAACAGATCATCGAGAACGCGAAGACCTATCACGCACAGGCGAGCAAGGTGCTTGATCCGGAAAAAACCGAAATTCGCTACAACAGCGAATGGAGCGATCCGCTCGGCGCAGCCGGCATGATCAAGCTGGCGTCACGCTACACGGTCGCCCGCATGATGGAGCGCGAGGATTTCACGCAGCGCTTCAAGAACGGTGTGCCGATCGCCATCCACGAATTCCTTTACCCGTTGATGCAGGGCTACGACTCAGTCGCCCTGCATGCTGATATCGAGCTCGGTGGCACCGACCAGAAGTTCAACCTGCTGATGGGCCGCACGCTGCAGGCACAGTACGGGCAGGAGCAGCAATGCATCCTGACCATGCCACTGCTGGTCGGCCTCGACGGCGTCGAGAAGATGAGCAAGTCGAAAGACAACTACATTGGCCTCACCGAGCCGGCGAGCGAGATCTTCGGCAAGGTGATGTCGATCAGCGATGAGCTGATGTGGAACTACTACGAGCTGCTCTCTTTCAAACCAGTGGCGGACATCGCAGCCGTCAAGGCCAGGTGCGACAGCAAACAGATGAATCCGCGCGACGCCAAGGTGGCGCTCGCCATCGAGATTGCCGCGCGCTTCTCGTCGCAAGCCGATGCCGACCGTGCCTTTGCCGAGTTCGAAGCGCGCAAGACCGGCGCTGCACCCGAGCAAATGCCGGAAGTCACTATCCATTGCGCCGAAGACGGAATGCTCGCCACGCAGATCGCGAAGCAGGCCGACCTCGTCGCCAGCACCGGTGAGGCGGGCCGCCTGATCGAAGGCCGCGGCTTCAAGGTGGACGGTGAAGTGATCGAAGACCGTCACGTCAAGCTCGCGAAGGGCAAGACCTATGTGATCCAGGCTGGCAAACGCAAGTTTGCACGCGTCACGCTGTCCTGACCACCGAGGTCTGCTCAGATGTACATCTCGCTGACAGACCTGTTCAAGATCGGCATCGGGCCATCGTCCTCGCATACGGTGGGGCCGATGCGGGCAGCGCGGCGGTTTCTGATGGAGCTGCCGGACGGCATGCTCTCGCAGATTGCGCGCGTTCGCGTCGAACTGTTTGGCTCGCTGGCGCACACCGGGAAGGGGCACGGCACTGACGTTGCGATACAGCTTGGCTTTTGCGGCGAGCTGCCGGACGAAGTGGATACCGCGAGCATTCCGGCGCGCGTCGCCACGATTGCGCGTGAGCATTCAATCAGTCTACTCGGGCAGCAGCCGGTGCGCTTTCAGCCCCTGCTTGACATCCGCTACAACCTGAAGGACCTGCTGCCGCTGCATTCAAACGCGATGACCTTTCGCGCCTACAGTGACAACGCTGCTGAACCTGTTGCTGAACGCACGCTGTATTCGATCGGCGGCGGCTTCATCGTGGACGAAGACGAGGCCTTCGTCGGCAGCCCGCGCGGCGGTGAAGCGACGGTACCTTACCCCTTTGCGAGCATGGCCGAGCTGCTGCTGCACGGCAAACGCGAGCGGTTGCCGCTGATGGATCTGCTGCGCGCCAACGAGCATGCCCTGCGCGGTACGGCTGCAACGACTAGCTTCCTCGACCGCGTGATCGACACCTTCTTCACCTGCATCGACCGTGGCATTGTCACACGCGGTGAATTGCCGGGCGGGCTCAACGTGAAGCGGCGCGCGCCGGACATTCACCATCAGCTGACCGTAGAGCGCGGGCAGCGTCGAATAGCGCCACACAAGGTGCTCGACTGGGTGAGCGTGTACGCGATTGCAGTGAACGAAGAGAACGCGGCCGGTGGTCGCGTGGTCACCGCGCCTACCAATGGCGCGGCTGGAGTAGTGCCGGCGGTATTGCGTTATGCACGTGATTTTTGTGATGTTGAGCCGGAAGGCTTGCACGATTTCCTGCTCGTCGCATCCGCCGTGGGCGCGCTGTGCAAGATGAATGCGTCGATCTCCGGCGCCGAAGTGGGCTGTCAGGGCGAGGTGGGATCTGCCGCAGCAATGGCCGCCGCCGGTCTCGCTGCCGCATTCGGGGCCAGCAATGAGCAGATCGAGAACGCCGCCGAAATTGCCCTTGAACATCATCTTGGCATGACCTGCGACCCGATTGGCGGCCTGGTGCAGATCCCCTGCATTGAACGCAACGCGATGGGTGCAGTGAAGGCGATCAGCGCTACCTCGCTCGCGATGCGCGGCGACGGCACGCACCGCATCTCGCTAGATCAGGCGATCGACACCATGCGCCGCACCGGTGCCGACATGCAGGCGAAGTACAAAGAGACTTCACAGGGCGGGCTGGCGCTGGCGCAGGTGGAGTGCTAGCTTGAAGTGGGATGGTGTGCTGCCTTGGCTCGCGAAATTTTTCGCAGGCCTGGCGTTTGAGTTGTTGTTCTGGATTGCCATCGCAGTGTTGGCGGGTTTGTACGCATTATTCAAGTAACACCGCGATTGTTTTGATGTAGCGCTTTTCGCGCCATTGAATGGAGAAGTCAACCATGCTTGACCACATGACCTTCCGCGTCACCGACCTCGCTGCCACGCGCAAGCTGTACGAAGCTGCGCTCGCGCCGCTCGGCTACAAGGTGCTGCACGAATTCGAATTTGACGGTCAGAAGATGTTTGGCATGGGCTTCGACACCTCGGAAGGCACCAAGACGACGACCTGGTTCATTCAGGGCGCCTCCGAGTACGGTGAGCCTGTGACACGTGGCTGCCATCTGGCATGGAAAGCGCCGAATCGCGCTGCGGTAGATGCTTTCTACGCCGCAGCGATGGCCAACGGCGCGCGTGACAACGGCAAACCCGGTTTGCGCTCGCATTACCACCCGAACTACTACGGGGCCTTTGTGATCGACCTGCATGGCAACAACATCGAGGCAGTGACCCACCAGCCGGAATGACCTCCGCTTGACCGCAATCGTCTTCACGGCGTCACAATCGCCTCGTAAAAGCGTAGCGTGATCTTTCTCTGGATATTCACGATCTTCTGGTGCAGCGTCAGCTTCACCATGCTCTGGGTCACGATCAAAAGCCCGACACCGTGGTATGCCGTGGCCTTCGTGAGCCTGTTCGCACTGATTGGGGTTGGTCTGCTCGTGGCGCTCATCACGGGCCACTACCAGCGCTGGCGGACCGGCAAGATGACGCTGAGCGCATCGCCGACGCGGTTGACCGGTGGCGAAACAGTGACCCTGACCTTGCAAATTGCGAGCGATGAGTTCGCTGGACGTAACGTTCAATTCAAGCTCGATCTCGACGAGGCCGACGATGGCTGGTCAACACGGCAGACTTTGACCCAGACCGGCACGCTGCATGCCGCCCTGCGCCAGGCCGCTGCACGCATCACCCTGCCGGCGAACGCCCGGGCTAGCAGCAACAGCTGGCGCTGGCAGGCCAGCGCCCACGTTGACGGCCTCAAGTACTCAACCGCTGAGTGCATCATTGAGGTTGTGCGCAGTCCTGAAGCATCGGGGCCGTCCAGGGATACTGTTGCACTTGACGCTCTGGACAGCTTTGCGACGCCCACAACGCGCGCCTTAGCCGCAGCCGCAGCCCCACCCAACGCACGCGAGATAGCCCCCGGCAGTTGGCAATGGCAGGAGTCGTCGGCCGGGCTACGCGTCTTCGGCATCATCCTGATCGTGTTCGCGTTCTTCTGGCTGCGCAATACCGGCGACTTCGGCCTGATCCGATCACTCGCCTCGGGCCGGGACTTCTCATGGGGTGCGCTGGGCGTGGCGCTGTTCAGCCTGCCGTTCATCGCGGGCGGACTGGTGTTGATGGCCGTCGGTATCGCGCTGCTCGCGATGCGCATGCGCGGGACGGCGAGACGCGGTGAACTGGTGGTCGACACCCGTTTCCTGTTCTGGGGCTGGCACGTCGCCCGCATCCGCGCGAGCGAGATTGACCGCTTTCAGACGGCGGCCAGCATGACGAGCGGACCGACGATACTGCGCTACGCATTGGCCGTGCGCACAGCACGTGGCGCCGTGACGTTGCCCATCACCACCAAATCGATCGACGGCAGCGACCCCAAAGATGGACCGTCCCTGATTGCTCGCGCGCAGTGGCTCGCCGGCGTGCTGGGCATCCCCGGCGTCAGCTTTGACCCCGAGACAATGGCCAGCGACGAACCGCCGCTGCGCGATCTCTCCGCAGAACAGCGCCGTAACCTGCTCGGCCAAGCCCTTGGTCGGTTGATCGGCGGCGCCTTCGCACTGGGCCTGATCGGTTTCGCGCTGCTTTTCGTCTGGTCGCTGTGGTCAGCGCGGCCCTGACTGTTCGAGAAAGGCGAAACTGCTCAAGCCTGACCGCAATTGGCCGCGGTCGTGGTGGTCGAACTGTACCAATCGGCTGTGCCCGCGCCGCGCATTAATCGTGTGCTCCGCGTGAACCTGGAGCTCACTTTGTTCCCGCGCAGCGCAAACAAAGGCCGGCGCTGCTAAACCATCACGTGCCGTGTCATCACGTCGAACGGGGTCTTGGGTTCACCGCGCAGGCTCTCGGTGTCGAAGTAGTCATTCCAGCCGTTCTCGGCCAGCACCTGCAGATATGCGTCGCCGACGTCGGTATTGGCAAATCGCCAGACGCAAAAGTACTTCCACTGCTCCGCAGTCGCAGCGTGATTATTTTCACCCCACGCCACCGACTCCGCCTTGGGCCCAAGCCGTAGCCGCGTCAGCGCGGTCACCTTGCTGAGATAGGCGGTGCGCTCCGCCTGTGACAGTGCGTGCCAGCTGTTCCTGGGTTTCCACATGCCAATAAAAACCTGCATACGGTCCTGCCTCACAAAGTAGGGTTACGGTTGCACGCCGGAGAAAAAGGCGCGCACCATGTGGGTGACAATCTCGTCGGGCGAGTAGCTGTTGCCACGAAGCATGTACTCAAGCGTCGGGTCGCACGAACGGGCGTAAATCGCAGTGACGATATAGTCGGTGGGCAGCTCCAGCGCGAGAGCGCCTTCGGCCTTGCCCTGCTCGACCAGCGTCGACAACTCGGCGTTCAGCGTCAGCAAGGCCGCCAGATAGTCCTGATCGGTCATCAGCCCCTGCTCCAGAGCACTGTTGGTAGCCGGCAGGTGTGGGATGCTCCCCTTCAGGCGCTCGCGCAGCACCCAGTCAAGCATCTGGCGCAACTTGTCGCCCGCGCGCAGCGCCGGGTCAAGCTCATGCAGGCGCGCGATCGTGCGGTCAAACAGTCGCGTCATCGTTCGCGCCGCCAGCTTCTCCTTCGACGGAAAGTGCTTGTAAAGACTCGCCTTGGCAATACCGACTTCGGCCGCCACCACATCCATCGTCATTTCCTCGTAACCGAGGCGGCCGAGCAGTTGATGCGCGGCATTGAGGATGGCCTCCTCGCGCAATTCGAGCTGACGCAGACGATAAGGAGTTGCCAAGATTGAACTTTCTGGTAATAATTTGAACTACTGAGTTCACATTGCGACCAAACAGGTCGTTTGCGACGCTTTAGTCTACAACAGACCGCAGCGTGTTTAACCTATCCACTAGCCAAGGAGTCCTCAAAATGTTGATGAAAGCAATGCGCTATTCGCTCGGCGCTGCCGCAATGTCGCTGCTGTCCAGCGGTGCAATGGCCGCGGGCACGATCGTTGACGTCGCGGCCGGTAACGGCAATTTCAATACGCTGGTGGCAGCCGTCAAAGCCGCCGGCCTCGCCGAGACATTGTCCGGCAAGGGACCCTACACGGTATTTGCACCGACCGACGCGGCCTTCGCCAAGCTGCCACCGGGCACGGTTGACGCGCTGCTGAAGGATGTGCCGAAACTGAAGTCGATCCTGACTTACCACGTCGTCTCCGGTCAGGTGATGGCAAAGGACGTCAAAACTGGCGCCGTGCCCACGGTCAATGGGCAGTCGATCAACATCACCGCTGGTGCCGGCGGTGTCGCCGTCAACGACGCCAAAGTGACAGCAACGGATGTTGCCGCGTCGAACGGTGTGATTCATGTCGTCGACACCGTTTTGATGCCGAAGTAGTCCTGCGCCGCACAGGGCACACACGGTCTTACCCCCTGGCCGTGTGTGCCATCCCATCCACGGCACCCAGCCGCAGCGCTGCGACTATGTTGCCGCGCGCCTGGATGACCCACCCGATCCAACCGTCATTCACTATCGGAGCTGCCATGAAAATATTGCGCTATCTCGCTGGCCTCGCGCCCTTGCTGCTGCTCACTGCCTGCGGCAGCGATGACCACCCACCTGCCACCCCCGCCCCGGTACCCATCCTTGCCACCGCACAGGCGACGCCGGACTTGTCGTCGCTGGTAGCCGCAGTTCAGTTTGCCAGCGACAACAATGACTTGGTCAACTTGTTCGGAGCCTCCGGCACGCTCACGGTCTTCGCGCCGACCAACGCCGCCTTCGACGCCCTCGCCCGATCACTGACCGGCAATGCCAATGCCCGTGTCGCCGACATTCTGGTGCCCGCGAACAAGCCAATGATCAGGTCCGTGTTGCAGTATCACGTGCTGACCTCGGTCGTAGGCTCGACAGCGATCCCTTTCGGCAAAGCGATCACGCCGGCAGGTGGTGGGTACTTCAAGATTGACCAGGTCAGCGGCAAGCCGGTCATCACTGATGGGCGCAACCGCAAGAGCAACATCACAACCACAGACATCGCGGCAAGCAACGGCGTGGTGCACCTTGTCGACGGTGTGCTCCTGCCTGCCGACAAGACTGTGGTGCAGACTGCGATTGCTTCGGCGCCGGAATTCTCCAGTCTGGTTGCCGCGCTGCAATTTGCCAGCAATGACAACGATCTGGTCAACACCTTGTCTGGAACGGGGCCGTTTACCGTATTCGCCCCCACCAACGCGGCGTTTGACGCGCTTGCCCGAGAGCTCACCGGCAATGCCGCTGCAACAGCGACTGCTTTGCTGGTGCCCGAGAACAAAGCTCTGCTGCGTGCCGTCCTGACTTATCACGTTGTCGCCGCCCGCGTGCTGAAGGCAGAGATTGCCGTCAACACGCCAATAACGACGGTACAAGGACGAACCTTCGTCATTCAGGCGCCGACCAGCGGCGTCACCATTACCGATGGGCGCAACCGCGTTGCCAATATCACGGCCACTGATGTGCTCGCCAGCAACGGCGTGATTCACGTCATCGACAAGGTCATCCTGCCGCCGCAGTGATTGGCCGCTGCAAGGACGCAGCAACAGCCTGGTCTGCAAGAGGCGGCTGAATGCCGCCTCACACCACACTGCAGCCAACCATCACCTGTTCGCTGCCGTCAAGACGCGCACCGCTGTCTTCGCAACAAGAGGACCGCAGCGCCTCAGGTGCCCGGCCCCTGCGTTTTGGCTAGTTGCGACAACCTGCCTTGACCAGCTCGACCCGCCGGTTCTTGGCGCGGCCAAAGTCGCTGCCGTTGTCTGCCACCGGTTGCGTTTTGCCGTAGCCCTTGCTGCTGAGCCGCGCAGCGTCAGCACCGTGGCTGCCCAGCCATTGCTTCACACTGGCGGCGCGGGCTTCGGAGAGTTTCTGGTTGTAGTCATCACCGCCGACGTTGTCGGTATGCCCCTGCACCTCGACCGCGAAGCCTGTCGCCTGCTTGAGCACGGCTGCGGCGCGCGCGAGCACCACCTCCGACTCGGGTTTGATGGTGGCCTTGTTGAAGTCGAACGTCACGCCATACAGCGGCAGGCGACAATCCTTGTTGAGCTTGGCGGCCCAGTCGTCGCTGGCTGTGTCGGCAACGGAATACGATAACGACGCGCCGTACTCGTAGTCGAGCCGCGCCCAGATATCGCGGCCATTCTTGAGGTAGCGGGCGACGATGGTGCCGCCTGCACTGTCGGTCTCCGCCGGATAGAGGACCGTCCAGCCCGCCTTGACCAATGCCTCGCGATTGTCGCGGGTGAATTGCAGCGCCGAGAGGTTGGACGGCCCCTGATAGTGGCGGTAAACGGTTGATTGCCCGGCGACCGGTGCCTCGTTGCCGGCTTTGAAGGCGATGGTGACATCCAGCGAATCCGGCGAACGGCCCGCCGCCTTGAGCGTGGATCCGGGCCATGCCGTCAGATAAGGAATCGGATCGCGGTCAGTAAAGACTTCCGGCTTCGTGGCGGGCGGGTTGTGCACCAGGGTGTTGGCGCTGCCGCCAACCTCAATCAGCTCAAAGCTCACCTGCGCCTGCGGTCCATCGGCCGACATACGCAGCCACAGGTCCTTGCCATCACGCGCCGTGCGCCAGACGGCGGTGTCCTTGCTCTCCGCCAAGTACACGTTCTGCCAGCCCGCTGGCGCGAGTGCGCCCGACACCGCCTTATAGATGCGCTCCTCGGTGCCGTTGTAGAAGCCGGGCTTCTGCTCGCCAGCGGCCGGTTTGTAGAAGTACCAGCGGAAGTAATGCACGCCGCGCTTCGTGACTTTCGGAGCGCCGGCTTTGGTGGATTCGAATTCCGCATCAGCCAGCTCCTCCTTGATCAGACGCTGGTCGGGGTTGACGGTGATCTGCGGCGGCAACTTCACATAGTCAGGAAAGCCAAGATCGGCGTGGGCCAGCGCGGCCACTGCCACTGTGGCAGCAGCAAACAGACGGGCAACTACGGTCGATGCGGTCATGGGCGTCTCGGGCCGGGTGGAAAGGCGCAAAGTCTAGCGCCTCAAGGGCCACGATTGCTGTTGGCGTGGCCTGAAAGCACCGTCCCATGCGGCCCCGCTAAAATTTCAATTAATATGAGCAAAATCCTCCTCTCCCTCCCGGTCGGCCAGAAGGTCGGCATTGCCTTTTCCGGTGGTCTCGACACCTCGGCCGCGCTGGCCTGGATGCGCCACAAGGGCGCCATCCCTTACGCCTACACCGCCAACCTGGCGCAGCCCGACGAAGAAAACTACGACGACATCCCGAAGAAGGCGATGGCCTACGGCGCCGAGAACGCGCGCCTGGTCGATTGCCGTGAGGCGCTGGTGCATGAGGGGCTGGTAGCGTTGCAATGCGGCGCGTTCCACATTACCTCCGCCGGCAAGACTTACTTCAACAGCACGCCGCTGGGCCGCGCGGTCACCGGCACTGTACTGGTGAAGGCGATGCAGGAAGACAGTGTCAACATCTGGGGTGACGGCTCGACCTATAAAGGCAACGACATCGAGCGCTTCTACCGCTATGGCCTGATGGCCAATCCGTCGCTGAAAATCTACAAGCCCTGGCTCGACCAGACCTTCGTCAAGGAACTCGGTGGTCGCAAGGAAATGAGCGAATGGCTCAACGCCAAGGGCCACAACTACAAGATGAGCGTCGAGAAGGCTTACTCGACCGACAGCAACATCTGGGGCGCGACGCATGAAGCGAAGGACCTCGAGTTCCTCAACAAAGGCCTGCGCATCGTCAACCCGATCATGTCAGTCAAGCACTGGGACCAGTCGGTGCAGATTGCGCCGGAAGAAGTGAGCATCCGCTTCGAGGATGGCTTCCCAGTCGCAATCAATGGCAAGACCTTCGCGAGCCCGGTTGATCTGGTGCTGGAGGCGAACAAGATCGGCGGCCGCCACGGACTCGGCATCTCGGACCAGATCGAGAACCGCATCATCGAGGCCAAGAGCCGCGGCGTCTACGAAGGTCCCGGCATGGCGTTGCTCTACATCGCCTACGAACGCCTGATCTCGGCGATCCACAACGAAGGCACCATCGAGAATTACCGCACGATGGGCCGTCGCCTCGGTCGCCTGCTCTACGAAGGCCGCTGGTTCGACCCGCAAAGCCTGATGCTGCGCGACACGCTGCAAAAGTGGGTCGGCCGCGCCGTCACCGGCGAAGTATGGATCGAGTTGCGCCGCGGCGACGACTACACGCTGCTTGACACGCAAAGCCCGAACGCGACCTATCACCCGGAGCGCCTCTCGATGGAGCGCGTCGAGGACGAGGCATTCTCGCCGGCCGACCGCATCGGACAACTGACTATGCGTAACCTCGACATTACGGATTCGCGCGACAAGCTGGGCGTTTACGCCAAGGCGGGAATGCTGGCGGATGGTTCGGGCGAGGCGAAGCTGCTGGAAAGCAAGGGCGGCAGTAACCTCTAGACTGGCGACGCTCCACAGCCGTGAAGCTTTTCGCTTTGCTCACCCTGATGGTAAGCACTGCGAGCCACGGCGCTGTGGATCTGCTGGTTCCGGCGTATTTCTATCCAAGCGCCAGCGGCAGCGCGTGGAACACGCTCGTCGCGGCGGCGCAATCTGGCGCGCCGGTCACTGCGATCATGAATCCGGGCAGCGGCCCCGGTCTCGCGCCCAATAGCGACTACGTTGCCGCAGTGAACGCCCTGCGAGCTGCTGGCGGCAAGGTGCTGGGATACGTGCCCACCGGCTATGGCGGTTCGTCCGTCAGCCCCACCTCCACCTGTCAGCCCGCCGTCGGAAGCACTTACACCGCCACTGACGTACTCAACTGTGCTGCCCGCTACAAGCTCTGGTATTCGGTCGACGGCGTATTCCTCGACGAATTCACCAACACTACGGCCAGCGCTGCCCCAGCCACCCTGGCCTACTACCAGCAGATTTATGCCGGCCTCAAAGGCGTTAACGGCTTTGCCCGCGACTGGCTGGTGGTCGGCAATCCGGGCAGCGAGACGGTGGCGGATTACTTTGCCGATCCGGGCGGACCAACAGCCGATACGCTGGTGGTGTTTGAGAATGGCGCCGGTTATGCGACTCATTCGCCCGCCGCGTGGCAGGCCGACTACCCCGCCGCAGCGTTCGCGCATCTGATCCACAGCGAGCCGTCGGCCGCGACCGCAGCACAGGCGGTTGGACTTGCGGCCAGCCGTAACGCCCGCTATGTGTTTGTCACCAGCGATGTGCTCGACAACCCGTGGGACACATTGCCGCCCTACTTCAACTCGCTGGCACAGGCCGTTCGCGACCACAACGCGAACCATCCTGATCCCGTTTGCACCCTCGATCTCGACGGCGATGGCAATGTGATCGCCGGCACCGACGGCCTGCTGCTGTTGCGCGCGCTGCTGGGCATCCGCGGCCCGGCGCTGACGGCGAATGCGCTTGCCAGCGGCGCGGCGCGTACCGATCCCGCCGCCATCGTTGCGCTGGTTGCCACCATGATTGCCAACAGCACGCTGGACGTTGATCGTAATGGCACTGTGGGCGCTGGCGCCGACGGCGTGCTGCTGCTACGCATGATGCAGGGCATGACCGGCGCCAGCGTGCCCGCGCAGGCGCTGGCGAACGGGGCCCTCCGCCGCGCGTGGCCGTCGCTGCGCATGTATGTGAACGCCACCTGCGCCACAAGATTTCCCGCCAACCGGCCTGCCACACCGCCCACGGTCACGGTCGCCGCAGTAGGCGATCTGGCGCAGTGCAGCGGTACGCCGCCGGCGAGCCCAGCGTCGTCGGCCGTCGCGGCCGCCGCAGCGGCGCTGGGCCCGGGCGTTCCGCTGTTGCTGTTGGGCGATCTCGCTTACTACAGCGGCACGGCAACGGAGTTCGCGCAGTGTTACGACCCGATCTGGGGTGGAGCGCTAAAAGCGGCGTCGTACCCGGTACCTGGTAACCACGAATATGTGACTGCCAGCGCGGCACCTTACTACGCCTACTTCGGCAGCCGCGCGGGTGATCCCGCTCGGGGCTACTACAGCACGGATTTCGGCGACTGGCACCTGATCGCCCTGAACAGCAATCTGCCGATGACCGCCGGCTCTGCCCAAGAGGCCTGGCTGCGGGCCGATTTGCTGGCCAATGCCGGCAAGCGCTGCAAACTGGCGTACTGGCATCACCCTCGCTTTTCCTCGTCCGATGGACACGGCAGCGACCCGCTCTCGGCGGCGATCTGGGACGCGCTATATGAGTTTCGGGTTGATCTCGTGCTCAACGGGCACGATCACGTCTATGAGCGCTTCGCGCCGCAAACCCCTGCCCAGTTGCCCGACGCACGTGGAATTCGTGCATTTGCAATTGGTACCGGTGGCGCTGCCAGCTACGGCTTCCGGTCAGTGCCCGAACCCAACAGCGCCGTCCGCACCAGCGGGCAGTTTGGCCTGGTGCGCTTTGACCTGCGCCCGGGCGAATACACGTGGCAAACCATCGCTGCCGCGGGCTCGACGCTCAATGACGCGGGCAGCGCAAGGTGCAATTTGTAGCTTGGGGTACGAGGGACGCGGCGAGCTTTCAGCCCATCAGCTTTTTGCTCAAATGACGTCCGAATTGGGCTCGACTCAGTAAAGTACGCCATGTCGACTTTTGACTATTTCGCAGTCTGAGCCCAGTGCCGTATGGGTTTCTACAGAGAAGCTGATGGGTTTTCTGCGCCCCAGTCTGCTGCCACCCGCAGCACTTTGGCCGGCGCAGCATAATCGCGGCATGGATCGCAAACCTCTGAAATCGTCCAAGCTCCGCGCCGCCGGCTACGACGAACGCCAGCGCATAATGGAGATCGAGTTTGCCAACGGTGATGTGTGGGAATACAAGGCGGTATCGCCCGAACTGTTCCGGCAGCTGATGGCGTCTCCCTCGCCGAACAGTTTTTTCGAAGACAAGATCGAGGAAGCGTTCTCCGGCAAGCGAATCGGCAAGGTCAGCAAGACCAACGCCGCCGCCGACTTTGACGCGCTTTTTGGCGGCAAATCAAACGACTAATGAGCGCCGCCCGTTAAGCTAGCGCCTTCTTGGTTCTCCCGCATCGTTGGCAGCGTCATGACGGGCCGACGGAATTCAGCATGGCTTGGTGGCAAAAAACCGGTACAACCCGACCTCGCAGCAGCGTCCTTGCGCTGGGCGTGCTCGCCGCCGGCGCTGCGGTAGCAACCGCCTCGTGGTGGCGCGGTACCGCCGTTGAAGTGGCCACCGTCACCGCTGGCCCGATCCAGCATTCGCTGGTGTTTTCCGCGCGGGTCGCAAGTGTCGCCCGCACGGACATCTCGAGCACGCTGACCGCCCGCGTGGAGCGCATACAGGTCCGCGAGGGGGACGCCGTCAAGGCTGGGCAATTGCTGATCGCGCTCGACGACAGCGACCTGCGCGCGCAGGCACAACAGGCGCAGGCCGCGCTCGCCACCGCCGAGGCGCGGCTGAAGTCGCAGTTTGATCTGGCCGCCCCGGTTGCCGCCCAGGCCGTCGCGCAAGGCAAGGCCAATCTCGATTTTGCGCAAAGCGAACTGGAGCGCAATCGCGCGCTGCATGGCAAGGGTTTCATCGGCGACGCGCGGCTGCAGGACGCCGAGCGCGCCCTCGTCAGCGCCCGCGCTGCCTACCAGCAGGCGGTCGCACAGGCCGGTGCCAACACCCGCGGCGGCGCCGAAGCGGCCGCCAGCGAGGCGCGCGTGCGTGAGGCGCAAGGTGCGCTGCAGATTGTGCGCGCCAAACTGGAACAAAGCCGCATCGTGGCGCCCGCTGACGGCCGCATCATCTTCCGCAGCGTCGAGGCGGGTGACGTGGCGCAGCCGGGCAAAAAGCTGCTCACGCTGGCCACCAGCGGCGAGACCCGCCTGATCGGGCAAATCGACGAAAAGAACCTGAGTCTGCTGCGCGAGGGCATGCGCGCGGTGGCGTCTGCCGACGCCTTCCCGACGCAGAAATTCGACGCCGAGCTGATCTATCTGGCGCCGTCGGTGGACGTTACGCGCGGTACGGTGGAGGCGCGGTTGCGCGTGGACAAGCCGCCGGCCTTTTTGCGCGATGACATGACGGTGTCGGCGGAAGTGGTGGTGGCACGCAAGGCGAACACGCTGAGCATCCCGGCCGGCGCGATCCGCGAGGCGAGCGGACAGCAGGTGGTGCTCACCATCGCTGACGGCAACCACGGGGCGGCCGAAGAGCGGGCGGTCAAGGTGGGCGTGCGCTCGCTGCAACGCGCCGAAATTCTCGATGGACTGAAGGCGGGCGACCTCGTCTTGCTGGACGACCGCATTCGTGCAGGCCAGCGGGTGCGGGGTGTGGCCCCGGTTGCGCCAACACGGCCCCGCAACGTCGAACTGCCGATGTAGCGCGGCTGTGAGCACCGCAACTGGCCCGAAGTTCGCACCATGATGCGCTTTGAACTGCAGATTGCACTGCGCTTCCTGCGCGAGGGGCGTGCCCAGTCGGCGTTGATCGTCGGTGGTGTGATGGTCGGTGTGGCCGTGGTGGTGTTCATCTCGGCGCTGGTCACCGGCCTGCAGTCCAACACCATCCGCCGCACGCTGGGCGCGCAGGCGCACATCGTGGCCAAACCAGTGGAGCCGGCAGCACGGGTGCAGATCGACGCCGGCGAGGCCAGCATCGCGCTGGTGCAAACAGCGCCGCGCAAGATCCGCTCGATCGACAACTGGCAGCAGGTGATGACGGCCTTTGAAGCGGTGCCTGGCGTCGTGGCGGCGTCGCCGATGGCGTCCGGCCCGGCCATTGCGCTGCGCGGCGAGGGCCGCAACGCAGTCACGGTGTTTGGCGTTGATCTCGCGCGCTACGACCGCATCGTCGATCTGCGCGACAAGCTTGCGGCGGGCAACCTGCGGCTGGAGCCCGGTGATGTGCTGGTGGGGCTTGAATTGGCCCGCGACCTCGGCGCCGACATCGGTGACCGCATCACCATCACGGATGGCACAGCGGGCAGCGCCGGGGAGCGCCTTCAGATCGTCGGCATGATTGACCCCGGCAACCGCGACCTGAGCCGGCGTTCCGTCTACCTGCCGCTGCACGTGGCGCAGAATTTTCTCGGGCTCCCTGGCGGCGTGACCTCAATCGACCTGCGCGTACAGGACGTTTTTGCTGCCAACACCGTCGCCGACCGCGTGGCCCGCGTCGCACCGCTCACCGTGGAGAGCTGGATGCTCACCAACAACCAGTTGCTCTCCGCGCTGAATGCGCAGACGATGGCGACCGGCATGATTCGCATCTTCGTATCAATCGTGGTCATGCTCGGCATCGCCAGCGTACTGGTCGTTGCCGTTGTCCAGAAAACACGGGAAATTGGCATCCTGCGCGCGATGGGCGCGTCACGCGGGCAGATGCTGCGGGTGTTCCTGCTGCAGGGTGGTCTAGTTGGGCTGTTTGGTTCGATGCTGGGGGCCGGCCTGTCGGCGGTGCTGATCTTCGGCTTCAGCCATTTCGTCCGTGGCGCCGATGGCAACCCGCTGTTCCCGATTGCGCTCACTGGCCCGCTCCTGGCCTACGCTTGCATCACCGCCACACTCTGCGGCATGCTGGCAGCAATTGCGCCAGCGCGGCGCGCAGCGCGGCTCGACCCGGCACTGGCGATGCGCGCATGAACAACGCTGGCGACGTGCTGCGGCTCACCGCAATCAGAAAGTCCTACAACATCGGCACGCCGGTCGAAGCGGAGATCCTGCACGGCATCAACCTGACCGTCGCCGCTGGCGAGTTCACCGCGCTGATCGGGCCGTCCGGCTCTGGCAAGAGCACCCTGCTCAATACCATCGGGCTGCTGGAAGCGCCGACGTCCGGCGAGGTGGAAATTGCGGGGAATTTGGTGAGCTACCGGGATGACGACACGCTGACCCGCCTGCGCTCACAGACGCTCGGCTTCGTGTTCCAGTTTCATCACCTGTTGCCTGCCTTTTCCGCGCTTGAGAACGTGCTGATGCCGCAGGTCATCGCCGGCAACCGCATCACCGAGGCATTGCGCCGCGAGGCCCTGCAACTGCTGGAGTCGGTCGGCCTGCGCGGCGCCGAAAACAAGAAACCGGCGGAGCTCTCCGGCGGCATGCAGCAGCGGGTTGCCATTGCCCGGGCGCTGTCCATCCGCCCGGCACTGGTGCTCGCCGACGAGCCTACCGGCAACCTCGACACCAGGACCGCCGCCGACATCTTCGCCATGTTGCGCACCTTCAACCGCGACTTCGGCACCTCGTTCCTGATTGTCACCCACGACCCGCGGCTGGCCGCCACCTGCGACCGACGGGTGACGCTGGCCGACGGCCAGATCGTTGCCGACGAGCGCTAGCGCCGATTTGGCGCCACAGCGAACCCTTACACTTGAGGGTTTTCCAGCTTCGCAGGCCCGCCATGCCTTCGTTTGACACCGTTTCCGAGCTCAACTGGGTCGAAATCCGCAACGCGCTTGACCAGGCCAACAAGGAAGTCAGCAACCGTTTCGATTTCAAGGGCTCCGACGCCCGCGCCGAGCTGAACGAGAAAGAGAAGACGATGACCGTCTACGCTGACGACGAGTTCAAGCTCGGGCAGGTCGACGAGGTGCTGCTCAACAAGTTCGCCAAACGAGGCGTGGACATCCGCTCGATCGAGAAGGGCAAGTCCGAGAAGATCGGCGGCGACAAGGTGAAGCGCATCGACAAGCTGAAGGAAGGCCTCGAGTCCGAGCTGGCGAAAAAAGTCGTCAAGTTGCTCAAGGACAGCAAGATGAAAGTCACCGGCTCCATCCAGGGCACAACGGTGCGCGTATCCGGCAACAAGAAGGATGACCTGCAGGCCGCGATGGCCCTGATCAAGAAGGACATCACCGAACTGCCGCTGCAGTTCAACAACTTCCGCGACTGATTCGCTCGCCAGTGATACGCCCCATCATTGCCGCACTGTGCCTTGCATTGACGCTCGGCGCCTGTCAGCCGGCCAATCCTCCTCCGACACCGCTGCCGACCAAAGAAAAGACCATCGACAAGGTGAAGACAGAAATCGACAAGGCGATGCAGCAGGCGCAGAGCATCCGCGACGCCGAAGATCAGCCAAAGAAAGGTGACTGACCGATGAATTTCCGCCCTTCAGGCGCCGCCCGCGCACTGGCCACCATGATTGCGGCCAGCGGCCTGCTGTTTGTCCACGCCGCGCAGGCGCAGAGTGACCCCAACATCGTCATTGCGCAAAACACGCAGGCGGCGCCGGCCGGTGCTGCCACGTCGGCCGATGGGCGCAATGCCGATACGTGGTTGCGTGACGGGGACCGCATTTATGTCGGCTTCAGCCCCTACACCGAGCACTTCCGCAACAACCCGGAATACGCCAAGCACACCTATCTGGTCGATCTCGGCATCCAGAGCCAGTACGACAAAGTGTGGGGGTCGGATGCCACGCTGTTCGGTCTGGCGATTTTCAAGAACTCGTACGGCCAGCCGTCGCAGTACATCTACTGGGGCCAGCAGTGGGACATCAAACCCTGGCTGTATGCCAAGGTCACGGCCGGTCTGCTGCATGGCTACAAGGGTAAGTACAAGACCAACATCCCATTCAACGATCTTGGCGTGGCGCCGGCGATCATCCCGTCGGTGGGATTGCGTTATGGCAACTTCCGCGTTGAAGGTGTTGTGCTCGGTTTTTCTGCGCTGATGTTTAACGTCGGCTACACCTTCTAGGTAGCGGTGATGGCATTGCGCCCCGGCTTTACGGTCGAATCAATGAAGAGTCGCGGCGTCGGCAAGCTGCCGGGCCTGCTCGGGATTGAGCTGCTGTCGGTCGAAGAAGGCCTGATGACGGCCGAGCTCAAGGTGCGCGAAGAATTACTGGCACCGAACGGCTATCTGCATGCCGCGACCGTAGTCGCACTCGCCGACACGATGTGCGGCTATGGCTGCATCGCGCATTTGCCCGATGGCGCCAAAGGCTTCACCACCATCGAACTGAAGAGCAACCACCTGGGCACCGCGCTCGACGGCACCATCTGGGTAGAGGCGCGGCCGCAGCACCTCGGCCGCACCACGCAGGTGTGGGACGCCACCGTGCGTCACCGCGAGACGGGCAAGACCATCGCGCTGTTCCGTTGTACGCAGATGGTGTTGTGGCCATCGGCTTCCTGACCGCCGACCGGCAAACCGTGAGCAGTCAAGCGTTGATCACGGCCGGCCGCGAACTCTGCGCTGCCGTTGATGGGCTACGTTTTTCGCCGCCAGTTACCCATGTGCTGAATCCACTCGACTACGCGTGGGCGCCACATGAACAGTATCTCCGCCGGTTTGGCGAAGGCCACAAGCGGGTAGTCTTTCTCGGCATGAACCCCGGCCCCTTCGGCATGGTGCAAGTCGGTGTGCCGTTCGGTGAGGTCAACGCGGTGCGTAACTGGATGCGGATCGACACACCGGTCGGCCAACCAAAGACGCCCAATCCGTCGCGCCCGGTGGAAGGTTTTGCCTGTCAACGCTCCGAGGTGTCGGGCCAGCGTTTGTGGGCCTTGTTTGCTGAACGCTACCCGCGCGCCGACGATTTTTTTGCCGATCACTTCGTGCTGAACTACTGCCCGCTGGCGTTCTTCGACAAGGCGCGCAACGTGACACCGGACAAACTGCCGAAAGGCGAAACGGCGCCGCTCTACGCTGCCTGTGACGCGCACCTGCGTGCCTGTGTCGATGCGCTGGCGCCGCAGTGGTTGATTGGCATCGGCAAGTTTGCCGAGAATCAGGCGCGACTGGCCATCGGCCAGTCATCGCCCGAAGTCAGGATCGGCACCATCCTGCACCCCAGCCCGGCAAGCCCGATTGCCAACCGCGGCTGGGCGCCGCAGGCTGCAGCGCAGCTGGCGGCACTGGGCATCTGGTAGACGCGGGCGGCGCACCGCCCACTGCGCGTCACTTCAGGATCGTCTCCTGCATGAAGCGCACCATCGCATAAAAGTAGAAATCAGCGTTCTCCTTGCGGGCGAAGCCGTGGCCTTCGTTTTCGGCGCGCAGGTACCAGACCATCGATCCGTTACCGCGTGCCTTGGCGACGATCTGCTCGGCCTCGGTGTACGGCACGCGCGGATCATTCTTGCCCTGCACTACCAGCAGCGGTTTCTTGATCTTGTGCGCGTTGGTCAGCGGCGAAATGCTGTGCAGAAACTCGCGCATCTTCGGATCGCGCTCGTCGCCGTACTCGACGCGACGGAGATCACGGCGATAGCTCTCGGTGGTTTCGAGAAAGGTAACGAAGTGCGAGATACCCACCGAGTCGATCGCGCCAGCGATGCGGTCCGGGTAGTTGGTGGAGACCGCAAGCGTCATGTAGCCACCATAGCTGCCCCCGGTCACCAGCACGCGGCTGGCGTCGAGATCCGGCTGGGTGGCGATCCAGTCGAGCAGCGCGCCGATGTCCTTGACCGAGTCCTCACGCTTGTAACCGTTGTCGAGATCGAGGAAGGTTTTGCCGAAACCCGACGAACCGCGGACATTGGGCTGGATCACGGTGATGCCGAGCTGGTCGACGAAGTAGTTCCAGCGACCGGAGAATCCGATGCGCGCCTGTGCCTCCGGGCCGCCGTGGATGTTGATCACCACTGGGCGCTTGCCGCTGAAGCGAGCTGGCGCGCGGTTGATCAGGCCGGAGATTTCGAGTCCGTCAAAGCTCTTCCAGGTGATGACTTCCTGCGACTTGAAAGCGCTGGTGTCCATCGCACTGACCGCTTTCGTCCACTGCGTCAGCTTGCCGGTGGCGGGGTGCAACACGTAGACGTCGCCTGGCGAGCGCGCGCTCACCATGTTGAGCACGATCTCATGCGATTTGCGGCGGGTGCTGACCGAGCTGACGGTGCCGTCGGGGATGCCCTTGACTTCAATCGGCTTCAAAGTTTTGCCGTCGAAGGCACGCAGTTCGTGCTTGCCGCGTACATTGAGCCGGGTGTAGATGACGGGTGAATCTTCGTCCTCATCGTCATCTTCCGACGCGCCATCAACATCGTACGGCACGCCTTTGGTCAGCGAACGCACAGCCTTGCTCTGCAAGTCGTAAAGCATCAGTTCACGGAATTCGCCATCACGGTCGCTGACGAAGAAGATGCCCTTGCCATCGCGACTGAAACGCCCCCCCAGATGGCTGGCGCGCGTCTTGTCATCGGCCGGCAGCAGGCGGGTACGCTGCCAGTTCTGCACATCCAGCAGCCACAGCTCGCTTTCGTTGGCCGAGACGTAGCGCGTCAGCGCGAGCTGATTGCCCGCTCGGTTGAAACTGCCACCGAACCAGCCAGTGCCGGGCAACTCGGCGATCACCCGCGCTTTCTCCGGATGCAAGGGGTCGAGCAGGCGGTAGACCGTGCTGATGTTCTTGCGCTGCTCGGCGTTGAGATTGCGGTCAAGTGGCACCGAGGCAAGCAGCAGCTCGCCGGTCGATTTGCCATTGACCCGGCGCCACGGGCCGCGCGCGTGGCGGAAGTTGCTGTCGGTCAGTTGTACCGACGATTGCCCTGCTGCATCCTGACGGAAGAGCTGGAACGCTTCGGAGCCACCCTTGCTCGCTTCGAAGACGATGTACTTGCCCTCGCCGGGCTCGATGGTGGCGCCGCTGACCGGATCGGGATGTCTGGTGATTGCTTCCAGCTCACCCATTGGCGACTTCAGCCAGTACAGTTGATTGGTGCTGCTGCCGGCGGCCCGATGGAACACCATCATCTCGGCTTTCTTCGGGTGCCAGCCAACGTAACGGTGGCCGCGAAACTCGGTGTATTGCGCGACGCTATCGGCGATTGACTTCGGAATCGGCGGGATACCCTCAAGGTGCAGATTGGCGTTGGGCGCGACCACGGCTGGATCCGCCGTGGCGTTGCTCGCAATATTGGCAGGCGTTGCGGGTGCTTGCGCGAGCACGGACAGCGAGAGTGCGGCCGCAGCGGCAGCGAGCGTGCTGCGGCGAAGGAACAGTGTCATGAACGGATTCTCCGTAACGGCAAGGGATCAATTATTCAGAGCCGGAGGCAAGGCGGCAAGCGGGTATGCGATGAAATGCGACTGCTTCAGACCGGCGCCGGACGAAGTCGCGACGTTGCGCCCGTGGCAAGGTCAAACGATGCGGGGCTCCGGCTGCAGCAGCACGCCAAACTTGTCGGCGACGTCGAACTGGATGGCTTGCGCCAGCCCCCACAATTGCGCACCGGTTGCGCCGCCGCGGTTGACCAATACCAGCGCATGGCGTTCCGACACGGCAGCGGGCGAATCGGTCGTGATGCCGCGCCCCTTCCAGCCGGCCTGCTCGATCAGCCAGCCTGCCGCCAGCTTGACCTGCTCTCCGGTCGCATCGGCCGGATATTGTGGCAACGCCGGGTAGCGTTCGCCCAGGGCCGCCGCTTGTGCGGCTGGCACGACTGGATTCTTGAAGAAGCTGCCGGCATTGCCCTGCACCGCCGGGTCCGGCAGTTTGCGTGATCGTATGGCAACGACAGCGCGCGCCACATCCATCGCCGTCGGTGCCGTCACTCCGATTGCCTGCAGCTCGGCTTTGACTTCGCCGTAATCGACGTGGGCGACAAAACGCCGCGACAGGCGAAAGCGCACGCGGGTGATGGCAAAGCGGTCGCGATGATCTTCGTCCGCCGCATGCTGGCCTGCCGGCGGACGTTTGAACACACTGTCACGATAGCTGAACTGGCAGTCGGCGCGGCGAAACTCTCTGGGCTCTCCGGTCGCTGTGTCGATCGCCATCACGCTGTCGCAGGTGGCCGCCATTTCGACGCCATAAGCGCCGATGTTCTGCACCGGCGCGGCGCCGACGAAACCGGGGATCAGCGACAGGTTTTCGAGGCCGGACAGCCCCTGCGCCAGGGTCCACTGCACGAATGCGTGCCAGCGCTCACCTGCCATCGCCTCCACCAGCACCGTGTTGCCTTCGTCGAAGATGACGCGCTTGCCAAGCAGGGCAAGCTGCAGCACGGGTGCTTCGATGTCATGGGTAAGCAGCAGGTTACTGCCGCCGCCGAGCAGGAAGGGTGGTGTTGCCTGCCCCGCAGCGCTGCACCAGCGCATCAGGTCCTGTTCGCTCGAAACAACGGCGAACTGCCGCGCCAGCGCGGCGACGCCGAACGTGTTGAACGAGTTGAGCGGAAAGTCCCGGAGAAAATGCATCAGGGCTTGAGCCCCGGCGGAATGCCATTGGGGAACGCCTTGGCGAGCCTGGCGTTGATTTCCTCGATACGATGCGGCGGGCTTGGATGCGAGCTCTGGAATTCCGGCGTGCGTGAGCCGCCGGAGGCCTTTTCGAGAATCTGCATCACGCGGATCATGGCACGCGGGTCATAGCCGGCCTCGCTCATCAGGCGCAGGCCAAGGGCATCGGCTTCGATCTCGTCGCTGCGGCCGTAACTGAGCATGGTCATCTGGCTGACCGTTTGCGCAATCTGCGTCGCGCTCATCGAGCCCGATCCCATCGCAAACGCGCCAGTGAGCCCTTGCGCCAACTGATCCTTGGCGATGTGCTCGGCGCTATGCCGCGCCAGTACGTGCCCGACTTCATGGCCGAGAACGCCGGCAAGCTGACCCTCAGTCTCCAGCCGCGACAGCAGCGCCATGGTGATGAACACCTGGCCGCCGGGCAGCGCGAAGGCGTTGACGGTGCGCGGATCAGCCAGCGTGTGAAACTTGAACGGATAGCCCGATTTGGCAGCAACCGACTGCGCGACCACCTTCGCACCGACCTGCGACACCAGCGCCCGCGCCCGCGCATCCTGCGTAATGCCGCCCATCTGCGCCGCCATCTGCGGGGCCGACTGCAGGCCCATGGCGACCTCATCCTTCTGGCTCATGCCACCGATGTGCTGCTTCTCGCCGGTGATCGGATTGATCGACGACGAGCCGAAGTACGACAGCAGCGAGAAGGCCGCGACGATGGCGGCAATGACGAGCTGAACCTTGTTCACGGACGATCCTCCCGGTTTTGCCTGCTGCTAGTCGCGGTAGATCGAGCGGCGATCACGTTCCAGCGATTCGTAAATGCCACCGCACAAGGCACCAAACAGCACATGCATGCCCACCATGAACCAGCTCCGGTAGTAGTAGAACTCGGCGAAAAAACGGCTCATCGTGTAAGTGTTGATGGCGTAGAGCGCCAGGCCGAACAGCGCACCGCCAATCACCCCCACCCAGAAACCCCAGCGATGCAGCGTGAATGAAATGATGAAGGCAAACACGAGCCCGAGCAGCAGATGTACAGCCACACCAACGGCCAATGCCTCCGAATTGTTGACCAGCTCGCGGTCCAGCGCGTCTCGCCCAAGGGCCACGGTGGCCAGCAGGCGCGGCAGCCCCATCGCGTTGTCATGCAGAAACTGCAGCACGCCCATGCCGACAGCCAGACTGATGATCGCGGCGAGCAACCCCGCAATTGTGGCGGCGCGTTTGTCCATGCGGCGTGGGTTCCTTTCGTTGCGAGAAATGGCGGTGGTGCGGGCGGGCGTGCCCGGCCGGCCGCACCGATTGTAAGCTCGCTGCGCGCCCCCAGACTAAGGGAACACAACGGCGACAAATAGATCATGAACCTCGGGAGTTTGTTGATGGGACTGTTCGGAAAATCCACTGCCATGGTGAACGCGGCCTCCGCGCTGCCCGGCCGCAACACAACGATGCCGGTGCCGGCAACTCACTACGAGAACGGTCATCGCATCGTGCCGCCGTTTCCGGACGGCATGCAACTCGCGCAGTTTGCGATGGGTTGCTTCTGGGGCGCCGAGCGGGCGTTTTGGGGGCTGCCGGGTGTGTATTCCACGGCGGTGGGTTATGCCGGCGGCTACACGCCGAACCCGACCTATCAAGAGGTTTGCAGCGGGCAAACCGGGCACACCGAGATGGTGCTGGTGGTCTATGACCCCGCACAGGTCAGCTACGGCGAATTGCTGAAGACTTTCTGGGAGGCGCACGACCCGACTCAGGGCATGCGGCAGGGCAACGACATCGGCAGCCAGTACCGCTCGGCGATTTACTGTTACAGCGGCGAACAACGCGCCCAGGCCGACGCCACGCGCGAGCAGTTCCAGGTGGCGCTGGCAAAGCGCGGATACGGCGCAATCACCACCGAAATCCGCGGCGGCAAGCCCGGTGACGAGACGCCACCCTTCTACTACGCCGAGGAATACCACCAGCAATATCTGGCGAAAAACCCGGGCGGGTACTGCGGCCTGGCCGGGACCGGCGCGAGCTGTGCGCTGCCGACCGGTGTGACAGCGGGAAGTTGACGGCTGCAGAGCAGTGGCGCCGGCCGAGTTGACGCCGTCCCGCTGCATTGGCTTTTTTCGTTAAGCCTCAACCGATCAGGGCTGGCAGCAATAAAGAACGCAAAGTCGATAGTTGCTCGTTTTCGCCTGAAAGCCCAGATCGGACGCCATTTCAAGCAAAAGCTGATCAAAAAAATGAACTGCCGGCAACGCCGCGGCGAGGCGCGTCACCGGTCAGTGTTTGTCGCTGCGGGCGATTGCCAGCAGGCGATCAACCTCAGCGTGGTGATGGGTCAGGTTGAACTGATGGCGGCGACGAACCAGGTACATCATGCCGGCGACCAGCAGGCCGAATAGCGTGATCGCCGTGTAGGCCGACAGGCCCAGCGCGGTCATCCCGGCGTAAAACCCGCCAAACGCCAGAATCGCCGTCTGCTCATTGAAGTTCTGCACCGCGATTGAGCGCCCAGCCCCCATCAGCATGTGGCCACGATGCTGTAACAGCGCGTTCATCGGCACCACCAGATAGCCACCCAGCGCGCCAAGCAGGATCAGGAACGGCACCGCTACCCAGAGGTGATTGATGAACACCATCAGGATCACCACGAGGCCCATGCCAATGCCCAGCGGAATGACGTTGGTGGCGCGGTCGAGTGTCATCTTCACTGACGCGTACACCGCGCCGACTGCAGTGCCAATGGCCACGACGCCCTGCAGCGCCGACGCCTGGCTGGTGCTGTAGGCCATCGCGGCTGCCGCCCAGGCCAGCACGATGTACTTGAGGTTGGCGCCGGCGCCCCAGAACAGCGTGGTCGTTGCCAGCGAGATTTGGCCCAGCTTGTCGCGCCACAGGCGGGCGTTGCAGGTCCAGAACTCGGGCAGCAAATGACGCAGGTCGGGCATCGGCTGCATGGCCACGCCGGTGTGCGGAATGCGCATGTTGAACACCGCCGCAATCACGTAGACAAAGATCAGGCAGGCCAGCGCCGCCTCCGGTGCCGTCGCGATGTCGAATTCGATGAACGGCACGTCGATATCGAGCAGCCAGTCGCCGACCCGATTGCCCACCAGCGCGCCGCCAAGCACCACGCCCAGAATGATCGACGCGATGGTCAGGCCCTCAATCCAGCCGTTGGCCTTGACCAGTTGTGATGGCGGCAGCAATTCGGTCAGGATGCCGTATTTCGCTGGCGAGTACGCCGCAGCACCAAGACCAACGATGGCGTACGACATCAGCGGATGGGTGCCAAACAGCATCAGCAGGCAGCCAACCACCTTGATGGCGTTCGACACCAGCATCACTTTGCCCTTCGGAAAGCGGTCGGCAAAGGCGCCAACAAACGGTGCCAGCACCACGTAGAACAGCGCGAACAGCGGCACCAGCGCCGCGCGCTGCCACTCCGGTGCACCGTCATAACGGAGCAGTTCGACAGCGGCAACAAATAGCGCGTTATCGGCCAGCGAGCTGAAAAACTGCGCCGCCATGATCGTGTAAAAACCGCGCTGCATGCGCTACCGGACTCCTTCAATTCCGTCCGCCGCGTCAACCGGAACGGCACCTCCCGCCGCCCGGCGCGTCAAGTTTCAACACTTGATCTGGATCGCCGCAAACTCCGGCGCGGAGAGTAGCATAGGACACCTGTTTGTTTGATGAAGCCGGCACAGCGAGCGACCACTCACTGCGCGCCAGCGAACCAGGACCGAATCCCGCATGCCACGCCCGATCGTCGCCACCATCGACCGCGCCGCCCTCAGTCACAACCTCGATGTCGCGCGATCGCTGACAACAGGCGCCCGTACCTGGGCGGTGGTGAAGGCGGACGCTTATGGACACGGCGTGCTCACTGCCGCAAGCGCCTTTGCCGACGCCGACGGTCTGGCGCTGATTGAAATCGAAAACGCCATCCGGCTACGCGAAAGCGGCTGGAAGAAGCCGATCCTTTTGCTCGAAGGCTGCTTTTCCTCCCTCGACTGGCATGCTGCCGGCGAGCATCGACTGAGTGTCGTTATTCATAGCGACGAGCAACTGAGCGAATTCGAAGCGACACCGCTCGCGCGCAAGCTTGACGTCTTCCTGAAATTCAATACCGGCATGAACCGGCTGGGCTTTCGCATTGAGCGGGCGCGCGACGTTGCCGCCCGCGCCGAACAATACGAAGGCACCGGCGAGATCACGCTGATGACCCACTTCGCCTGCGCGGACGAGCCAGACGGTCATCTGGACGCCTTGGCCCGCTTCAACGCGGCGACCGCGGATCTGCGGTACGCCCGCTCGCTGGCCAACTCCGCCGCCTGCTTCGACTTCGGTCGCGTCGGCGCGGGCGGCAGCGCCGGCACCGCGCAGCAGGATTGGGTCCGGCCCGGCATCATGCTCTACGGCGCCACGCCGTTCAGCCACGCCAGTCGTAGCGCGATGTCGCTGCAACTCAAGGCAGCGATGACGGTGACCACCGAGGTGATTGCCATCCAGTCGCTCCAGCCTGGCGAGCGAGTCGGCTACGGTGCCGCCTACACCGCGAAGCGCAACGAACGGATCGCGGTCATCGCGTGTGGCTACGCCGACGGCTACCCGCGCCAAGCGCCCAGTGGCACACCGGTGTTGGTGGACGGCCAGCGCGCGCCCATCGCCGGTCGGGTGTCGATGGACAAGATCACGGTGGACGTCACCGACGTGCCGCTGGCCCGCGTCGGCAGCCAGGTGCAACTTTGGGGCGACCGCCTGGCGGTGGACGAAGTTGCCAACGCCGCCGGGACCATCGGCTACGAACTGCTGACTGCGATCGCCGCCCGGGTGCCGCGACGGATTGTTTGACGCGGCGCAAGCCCGCGTCAGAGCGGCAATTCAGGATTGTCAACGCCCGCTACAATCCATGCGTTTAAGCGGCGCACTGTAGCTGGCGGTGTTTTGCTGCGATTTCGCTTTCCCAGCTGATTAACCGTCAACCCGGATCGCTAGCACCGGGCTCACACGAGAGGACCATTCGTATCATGAAGAAGATCTTTGCTCTGCTCGCAGGCTTTCTGCTCGCAGGCGCTGCGTTCGCCGCAGTTAACATCAACACGGCCACCAAGGACGAGCTGGACAAGATCCCCGGCGTCGGCCCGGTTCGCGCTCAGGCGATCGTTGACTATCGCACCAAGAACGGCCCGTTCAAGTCGGCTGACGACCTGAAAAAGGTGGACGGCATCGGCGACAAGAATTTCCTCGACATGAAGGACAAGATCGCCACGTCCGGCCCGACCAAGATCGATTGGGACACCGGCGCCAAGAAAGAAGCTCCGAAAGCTGACGCAGGCAAGAAAGAAGATCCGAAAGCTGCCGCTGGCGCCAAGGAAGCCCCGAAAGCCGATGCCGGCAAGAAAGATGCTCCGAAAGCTGACGCCAAGGCCGCCGCTCCTGCAGCAGCCGCTCCGGCCGCCGCCAAGGAAGCTCCCAAGGCAGACGCCAAGAAGGAAGAGCCGAAGAAAGACGCCGCCAAGCCGATGAGCAAGGAAGAAAAAGCCGCAGCTGACAAAGCGAAGAAAGAAGCCGACAAGAAAGCCAAGGCCGAAGAAAAGGCCAAGAAAGAAGCCGACAAGAAGGCCAAAGCTGAAGAAGCCAAGAAGAAGAAAGAAGAAGCTGCCAAGGCAAAGAAGGAAGCTGAAGCCAAGAAAAAGGCTGATGCTGCCAAGGCAAAAGAAGCCCCGGCCAAGGATGCCAAGAAAGATGCACCGAAAGCCGACGCTCCGAAGGCTGAAGCCAAAAAAGACGAGCCGAAGAAGTAATCCTTCGCTCTTGCTAAAAAACCCCGCTGCGGCGGGGTTTTTCTTTGGCGCGGGATAATCCATGAAACCGAGGACGAAAGACGAATGACGAGTGACGAATCGCATCGCCACCGTCAGCCATGCGTCTTTGATCCTTGATCTTCGTCACTCGTCATCCGTCATTCGTCATTCGTCATGCACCAGCCCTACCCCACCATCGACACCACCATCGGCAACACGCCGCTCGTCCGCCTGCAACGGCTGCCAAAGCTGTTCGGCGTTCCGGATAGCACGGTGATCCTTGGCAAGCTGGAGGGCAACAACCCCGCCGGCAGCGTGAAGGACCGACCGGCGTATTCGATGATCGTGCAGGCAGAGAAGCGCGGCACCATCAAGCCCGGCGACACGCTGATTGAGGCGACGTCCGGCAACACCGGCATCGCGCTCGCGATGGTCGCGGCGATGCGCGGCTACAAGATGGTGCTGATCATGCCGGAGAATCAGTCACTGGAGCGACGTCAGGCGATGAAGGCCTATGGCGCCGAGCTGATCCTGGTGTCGAAAGAGAAAGGCATCGAAGGTGCCCGTGATCTCGCCGTTGAAATGCAGCAGCAGGGCAAGGGACTGGTGCTGGACCAGTTCGCCAACCCCGACAACCCGCTGGCTCACTACACCGGCACCGGCCCCGAGATTTGGCAGCAGACGGCAGGTCGTATCACGCACTTCGTGAGTGCGATGGGCACCACCGGCACCATCACCGGTATCTCGAATTACCTGAAAGAGCAGAACGAGAATATCGTGATCGTCGGCGCGCAGCCGACCGATGGCTCCAGCATTGCTGGCATCCGCAAATGGCCTGAGGCGTACCGCCCGGCGATCTTCAAGCAGGCGCGCGTGGATCGCGTCGAGGAGGTGTCGCAGGCTGACGCCGAGGAAATGGCACGCCGCATGGCGGTGGAAGAAGGCATCTTTTGCGGCATCAGCGCCGCAGGCGCGCTGGCGATCACGCTGCGACTGGCGAAGGGCGTGGAGAACGCAACCTTTGTTTTCATTGTGTGTGATCGCGGTGACCGTTACCTGTCTACGGGCGTGTTTCCGGGTTAGGCGCAACCCCTCCGCCGCTTCGCGGCACCTCCCCTACTTCGCAGGGGAGGCTCTCTGGCAAGCCGCTCCTACAATGCTCGTATGCTCCCAACGCTAGTCTTCGACATCGAATCCATTCCGGATATCAACGGAATACGTCGTCTGCATGACCTGCCCACCAGCCTGAGCGATGACGAGGTCGGGCTCTGGGCGTTCGCGCAGCAGCGGCAGAAAAACGGCAGCGAGTTTCTGCCGCATCACCTGCAGCGCGTCTGCGCCATCTCCTGCGTGATGCGCGAGGGCTCCGACAAGATCGCTGTTTGGACGCTGGGTGAGGCAAGCGACGATGAACCCACCATCATCCAGAAATTCTTTGAGCTGATTGAACGCAAGACGCCACAACTGGTGAGCTGGAACGGCGGTGGCTTCGATCTGCCGGTGCTGATGCAGCGCGGTCTGATCACCGGCGTCACCGCGTCGCGCTTTCTGGAAACTGGCGCCAACGACCGCGCGTTCAATTTCGATCACTACCTGAACCGCTACAAGGAGCGCCATCTCGACCTGATGGACTTCCTCGCCATGTATCAGGCGCGCGCCAACGCACCGCTCGACACGATGGCCAAGCTCTGTGGCTTCCCCGGCAAGCTCGGCATGGACGGTAGCCAGGTGTGGCCGGCATATCAGCGTGGCGAGATCGCGGAAATTCGCGCCTATTGCGAGACCGACGCGGCCAATACCTACCTGCTGTTCCTGCGCTTCCTCGCCATGCGCGGCGAGCTGACGCGCGATGAATACGACGCCGAGCTGAAGCTGCTGCGCGACAAGCTCGGCACCACACCCGGCGATCACTGGCAGGAATATCTCGCTGCGTGGCCGACGACGTGAGCACTGGAACCATCGATTGGCTCACGCCCGCCACACGCATGCCGTGGCCAGTACAGGTGCCGTTCCGCATGCGTCCAAATCTGGAAAAACTGGATGCGGCATCGCCTGCGCTTCTGATTCGTGACGAACTGTTCGACGTGTATCAACGCGAACGTGCCAAGGTCATCGCGGCACATGGCGATCGCGCAGCAGTGGGTGACGCGAACGAAGACGTACTCGAAGCGATTAGGGGATTGGCCCCCTCCCCCCCGGTGGGGGAGGGTCGGGGAGAGGGGGACGGCGGCGTCCCAGTAACGGTGACTCCAGCTCACCGCACCCCCTCTCCCCCAGCCCCTCTCCCACGAGGGGAGAGGGGAACAGACGCGGCGCTCTCGCTGCAGGAAGACTTCGTCATCCTAAAGGCGACCGACGGCAGCCTGCGCACCGAATTCCTCTCCGTCTGCTTCCCCTCCCGCTGGGACCCGCGCGAGAAGCTGAGTCTCGATTTCATGGCGATTCACCAGCCGGTGGCGGACAACGCGATGCTGCAGGCCGCCGGGCCGAACCTGATGGCGATGGCCTTCATGAAGCAGCCAATGCTGCGCCACGTCTGGCTGATCGTGCCGAATCCGGCCCTTGACCAGCACCCCGAGAACAACGCGGCGTGGTGGCGCGAAGCGCTTGCTGATCCTGCCCCATTGCTGCCGCGGCTGTACTTCCGCATCGAACGGCAGACAACGTGGCCGCTGCCGCAGTTCGAACGTGCCGTGTTCTTCATCCGCCTGCTGATGAGCCCGCTGCTCCACGTGCTGCGGGCCGCACCGGGCCGTGCGGCAGAGCTTGCCGCCTCACTGCGCTCGATGACGCCGGCTATCGTTGCCTATCGGGGTATGACCGACGCGCTGCCTCGAGTGCTGGCGGAACTGGACCAACTCGCATGAATCCTTATCAATGCATGTCTCCCCTGCGCGGCAGGGGAGATGTCGGCGCAGCTGACAGAGGGGTCATTTGCGTTGGCTTGGCACGTTACCCCTCCGGCGCTGCGCGCCACCTCCCCTGCTTTGCAGGAGAGGCTTTCGAACATGCGGCGCCATCCGCCACGGATTGCTGCCATGCGTGACACCAAAGCACCCACCGCCCCCCACCGGGCCCGCAAGCGCTTCGGGCAAAACTTTCTGGTGGATCGCCACTACATCCTGCGCATTGTCGATGCCATCGACCCGCGCCCCGAGCAGCGCATCGTCGAGATCGGGCCCGGTCAGGCGGCGCTGACGCGTGAACTGCTGGCCGCGATGGATGCACACTGCGCCACGGGACAAGCGGCGAGCCTTGACGTGGTGGAAATAGACCGCGACCTCGTCGCCCGCCTCACCGCCGAATTCCCGAGGGACCGTTTGCGCGTACACGAGGCTGATGCGCTCGAATTCGATTTCGCAACGCTGGCAGCGGACGCGAAGCTGCGTGTGGTGGGTAACCTGCCGTACAACATCTCCACACCCATCCTGTTTCGCCTTTGCGAGTTTGAGGATCGCATCAGCGACATGACATTCATGCTGCAGAAGGAAGTGGTGGACCGCATGGCGGCGAGCGAAGGCAGCGGCGAGCGCGGACGGCTGTCGGTGATGCTGCAATACCGCTATCGCGTGGAAAAGTGCTTCGACGTGCCACCCGGCGCATTCCGCCCGATTCCGGCGGTGGATTCGTCGATCGTTCGCCTCACGCCGCTCGGCAGTAAGAGGCTACGACCGAACAACGAAACCCGCTTCGCGCAGATCGTCACCGCCGCCTTCACCCAACGACGCAAGATGATCCGCAAGAGTCTCGCCGCGTGGGTCAGTGCCGACGCGTGGACTGCCATCGGTATCGAACCAACGGCCCGCGCAGAGGATTTATCGACCGCCGAGTTCGTTGCGATCAGTGACTGGCGTGAAGGGTCGTCGCCCTGAGCAGCGCAGCGCGTCAAGGTATTTGTTCATCGAACCAACGTTTTGGAGCGCGCCTGCGGCGGACTGGTGCAGGACTCCTGACGCGCTTCGCCTCTCCGGAACACCGCGTGGCACCCTACGACTCTAGGAGGTCATCACTGTTACTAGCACCGCAGCCAGCGCAACAAGCGAAAGAACGCCCCCCAAGAACCAAGCTAGATCACGCCGAACCTGGCCAGAAGTGAAGGTGCTTGAAGCCAGCGAACCAAACACGCCGCACCACAAGGCAATCGTCGCGACACGGTAGTCCGTGGCACTGAGAAAGCGAACTTCTTCGGCGCTTACGGGAAGCCTTGTCGCCCCAGCATCGGTGGCAAGCGATCGTGCCCACGAATACACCACTAGGCAGAAAAGCGCTGTCGCAACCGCTGTGCAAAGTGCGATGGATATTCGCAGTGCGGCACCTGTGTTGGTGGCGCGCGTGTTGCAAATTATCACCACAGAAACTACAGCGACCACGCTGTGTGCGGCGAATGAACTAACGCCCATCAGTGAAGAGAAAACAAGCCCCTCTCGAAACTGCTCCGTTCGGAAAAATAGCCAAGTAGCGAAGACTAGTGAAACAACCAGGCCTGGAAGCAGGCCCTTCAGTAGGGCAAGTTTCACCGCCTCTCCCTCACCGCCTGCGCCACCGTCGCCGCATCCACATACTCCAGCTCGCTGCCAATCGGAATACCGCGCGCCAGCCGCGACACCTTGACGCCCTGGCCTTCGAGCAGTTCGGTGATGACGTGCGCGGTGACTTCGCCTTCGTTGGTGAAGTTGGTGGCGAGGATGACTTCCTTGACCGTGCCGTCGGTGGCGCGGTTGACCAGCTTTTCGAGATGAATCTGGCCGGGGCCGACGCCATCGAGCGGCGATAGGCGGCCGAGCAGCACGAAGTAGAGCCCGCTGAAGGCGCCGCTCTGCTCCAGCGTGATCTGGTCGGCTGGGGTTTCGACGACGCACAGCAGCGAGGCGTCGCGCCGTGACGAGGCGCAGACCGCGCACACCGGCGTTTCCGACAGCGTGTTGCAGCGCTCGCAATGGCCCAGCTTGTCGAGCGCGCCTTCCAGCGCTTTCGCTAGCCTCAGCGCGGCGTCGCGCTTGTGCTGCACCAGCTCAAATGCAATGCGCTGTGCCGCCCGCGGGCCGATACCGGGCAAGGCTTTCAGCGCGTCGATGAGCGCCTTGAACGAAACAGGAGCACTCATGCGCGCTCCGCGCGCAGGACGACGGGCGCGCCGCGCCCTAGGACGGCGCGCGCTTCGCTTGCTAGGACGTCGGCCTTCGGCCTAGGACGCCAAGGTTTGCCGCTAGCCCCGTCAGTTGCGGAGGGATTGGTCACGAAAGTTGGACCGCTGGCTGTTTGACTTGGATGGCCGAAAAACCGACCGCATGTCGCCCCGTGCTCGCGTCTTAGGCCAAGCGAAGCGTTGGCCGTCGTCCTAGCAAGCGAAGCGCGCGACGTCCTGGCGAGCATGGCGAGCGTCGTCCTGCCGTCTAGAACGGCAACTTCATGCCCGGCGGCAGCCCCATGCCACCGGCGAGCGAGCCCATCTTCTCCGAGGAAACTTGTTCAATCTTTTTCGCGGCATCATTGATGGCGGCGGTGATCAGATCTTCGAGCATTTCCTTGTCATCCATCACGCCGGCATCAATCTGCACACGCTTGCAGTCGTGCTTGCCGGTCATGGTGATCTTGACCATGCCAGCACCAGCCTGGCCCTCAACTTCCATGCGCTGGATTTCTTCCTGCGCCTTTTTCAGGTTTTCCTGCATGCGCTGCGCCTGCTGCATGAGGCCAGCCATTCCACCTTTACCTAGCATTTGTTTCTCCGAAAAAAGGACGAGTTAGCAATGACGAGTGACGAAAGGTGCATCTGAAATGCGATGACGCCACCTCTGCTTTTCGTCACTCGTCACTCGTCATGACTCAGTAGCCTGAATGCTACCCGCGCGCACGCGGCCGCCGCCTTCGCTGAGCAGCACCTGCACCGCCGGGTCCGCCATGAAGGCGGCCTCGGCGGCGGCCTGCTTTTCGTCACGCACACGGTTGTCACGCACCGCGACCGATTCGCCGACGTTGTCCGTCAATTCGATTTCGATCTTCACGGCGCGGCCGAAATACTCGCTGAGCGTGCCAGCGAGGCGCTCCTTCTGCGTCGCCAGAGGCCGCTTGTCCTGTGGCAATGCGAGCTTGAACAGGCCCTTGTCCCAGCTCGCCAGCACGCTGTGCCGCGCCAGCTCGCGCGCCATCGCAGCAAGTGGCAGCAGGCTCACCAGCTTGAGCCAGTCACCGTCGAAGTCGCGCCGAGGCGCGGCGTCGCTGCCCGACGGGATGGGAGAGCCTGTCGACGTCACTTGAGCGGAAGCCTGGGTTGCGTCGACGGTGCGCGTTACTCCCTCCCCGCCGGTGGGGGAGGGTTGGGGAGAGGGGGACGGCGCCGAGGCGTGCGACGCTGGATAAGGCGAAGCACCAGCCCCCTCTCCCGCAACCCCTCTCCCACGAGGGGCGAGGGGAGTTTCGGTCCGTGCAACATTTGCCGGCGTCGCCTCGCGCACGGGCTCCGCACCATTCGACGGCGCAAACGCCAGCAAGCGCAAGAACGTCATCATCAGCGCCGTCTGCTCGTCGGGTGCAAGGCGCAGATCGTCGCGACCGTGCAGCGCGATCTGGTAGTAGAGCTGCACTTCTTCCGCGCTCAAAGCTTGCGAAAGGCGCTGAATTTGCGCGGCATCCGGGTCAGCCGCATCCACGCTCGCCTGTACCGGTTGCGCGAGGGCGATGCGCTGCAACGCACGGGCGAGCTGGGCCAGCGCGTCGTCCGCTGCGAGCCCGTGCTCGAAGCAGCGCTCGACCTCGGCGTTTAGCGCCGCCGCGTCGCGCGCAACGACGGCATCCAGCACACGCCACACAAAATCGCGATCCACGTTGCCGAGCATCTGGCGCACCTGCTGCTCGTCTACCTTGCCGTGCCCGAACGCAATGGCCTGGTCTGTGATTGAGAGCGCATCGCGCATTGAGCCCTGCGCTGCCTCACCGATCAGGCGCAAAGCGGGCGCGTCAAACGGCACCTGCTCAGCCGAGAGCACCTTGTGCAACTGCTCCGCCACACGTTCGGGCGGGAACTGCTTCAGCGCGAACTGCAGACAGCGCGACAGCACCGTCACCGGGATCTTCTGTGGGTCCGTCGTCGCCAGTACAAACTTGACGTGCTCCGGCGGCTCTTCCAGCGTCTTCAGCATTGAGTTGAAGGCGCTCTTGGACAGCATGTGCACCTCGTCAATCAGGTACACCTTGTAGCGGCCGGCCGTGGGCGCATAACGCGCGTTGTCGATGATCTCGCGCATGTTGTCGACGCCGGTGTTCGACGCAGCATCAAGCTCGATGAGATCGGGAAAGCGTCCGGCATCGATGTCCTGGCAAGTCTGGCAGACGCCACAAGGCGTCGCAGTAACGCCAGTTTCGCAATTCAGAGTTTTCGCAAGGATCCGCGCGATGGTCGTCTTGCCCACGCCGCGCGTGCCGGTGAGCAGATACGCCTGATGCAGCCGCCCGGTTTCCAGTGCATGCGACAGCGCGCGCACCACGTGCTCCTGCCCCATCAACTCGGAGAAATTGCGCGGGCGATATTTGCGGGCTAGGGCGAGAGAGGCGGACACTTGGCTACTGGCTCCAAACGTGCGGGGAGAGCTGATCGAACCAAATGTCAGCGTTCGCAGACGGGATGGAGTGCAAGGCGAATTTTTGGCGGGACACGAGACATATCTGACGCGATAGGCGAGTGGCCCGCCAAAAATTCAACGCCGCAATCCGCCCGTATGCGGACGCCGGAGAAAGAGGTGGTGAGCCGTTCCCCCGGCACTGCCTACACCGCTGTGGCTGCTTCCTTCCGGACCTGACCAGATTCACGGCTTGAACATGCGGGGCGACCCACCACCTCCAATTATAGTTGCCCGGAGATTTTGCAAGCCGCACGTACCGATTGCCAGCCCCTATACTCGCGGGCCACGCGTCGAGTGCGCAACGGGAAGTTCGTACACGAGACATGTCCTTTTTCCGCATCATTCTGGCCGTCCTGGCTGCTGCTGCTGCGCTGGTGCTGCCGTTCAAGCTGGTGAACTGGGCCGAGACGCGGCCGCTGAGCGGCAGCCTGCGCACGCCAGCCGACCCCAATGCCCTGCGCGCTGGTGTGATGGTGCATCCAACGATCTATTACGTTGACCCGAATGGCGAGGCTGCCGGGCTCGAATACGACCTGATCAGTGCATTTGCACAAACGCAACACCGCTCGATTGCGCTGAAGACCTACCCCACGCCCGACGCAGCACGGCTGGCGCTCATGCGCGGCGAGATTGACGTGGTAACGATGGGAGTTTCGGCCGATGGCATGAGCGCCACCGAGGTCGCGACCAGGGCGCGCTACCAGGAGAGCGGTTGGGTGCTGCTCAATTCGCCGCAGAAGTTCACCCCCAAGTCGTTTGCCGAACTGCTGCCAAAACGCGTGGTGGTCAGCTCGCGGATTTTTTCGCACCCGCAGATGGCGGAAATCCGTCGCCGCAACGCTGGCATCACCTTTGTCGAAGACGAGCGCCACGACGACGAGGCCCTGATCGCGGCCGTTGGTGATGATGACGTGCAGTACGCCATCGTCGAGGAGGACACCTTCAACGCGAGCCGGCATTTCCACTACGATGCGCAACGCGCATTCACTGTTCAGCCGGCGCTATCGCGCGTCTGGCTGTTTGCACACAAGGACATGAAGCTGCGCGACGAGGCCGAGGCATTTCTCACACGCATCACGCGTGACGGGCAAATTGCGCGGGTGCTTGACCGCTACTTTGGATTCCCGCAACGGGTGTCGCCGATGGACATCGACATCTTCAGCGAACGGGTGAACTCGGTGTTGCCACGCTATCGCATGTGGTTCCAGCAGGCGCAGGAGACGTATGGCATCGAATGGCGGTTACTGGCTGCGGTGTCGTATCAGGAATCACACTGGAACGCGGATGCAACGTCGCCCACCGGTGTCCGTGGCATCATGCAGTTCACCGAGGACACCGCGAAGCGCTACAACGTTGACCGGCTCGACCCGCGATCATCAATTCTCGGTGGTGCCCGCTATCTCTCGGAACTCAAGCGCGACGGCCTTGCTGCGCGCATCCAGGAGCCGGACAAAACCTGGCTGGCGCTGGCGGCCTACAACATCGGCCTCGGTCACATCGAAAACGCCCGTATCCTGACCCAGCGCGCAAAGAAGAACCCGGACATGTGGCCCGACGTGCGCCGCCACCTGCCGATGCTTGCCAAGCCCGATGTCGCCGCCCAGTTCAAGCTGGGCCCCTGCCGCTGCAACATGCCGGTCGACTACGTGGAATCCGTGCGTGCTTATTACGACGTACTGCTGCGGTTGGAACCACCTTATCAGCCCAAGTTGCGGGCCGGATAAAAGACAGAACAATAGCTGTAGCCACCTGTTGAGTTCACTACATGCCAAACTGCCATCGGGCGAGCACATCATGTCGCGTCAATCCAACGTGACTGTGAATCAACAACAGTTCGGTGGCAGTCCAGCTTATCGGTTCAACTGACTCCGGGCGCACCAGCCGGTCGTCATACAGAACAGTCATGTGCGGTACAAATTGGTCTTGCAGCAGCGCGCCAAGGAAGTGCTCACGTATCGCGTCGCGCAAAATTGTCTGCCTGAAACCGATCAATTCCACCGTTCCGCGTACACCTGACAACACCAGCGGCCGGTCAACAGGTTTGCTAGCAAAGCTCAATGCCGTGTCAAGAGAAATTACGAATGGCCGTGCCTGTATTGCATCGCCGGCGCGTTTCGCAAGTTCGATCAGCCCTGCAGGTAGGGTCTTGCCTTCGTAAAACGTGCACAAGGTCAAGTGGAGCCGGTCGGTGCGGTACACCCTGCCTCGCAGTCCATGCCGCTCCCTCAGCGACAGTGCTGTCGCTATCGACGACTCCGCGGCTCGTTCATCCGGTCGAATGGCGTAGAACAGCCGATTCTTTCGCGGGACTACCGTCTGACCTATGCCGTCGTCACCGCCAGTGCCTGGAATTGATATCTGCATACGCCCGCCAACCCGGATAGTGATGGACTCGAAGAGAATCCAATAACTGTATTTTTATACAGTAATCAGCCGGGCGTCAATACGCAATCCAGACTCGTCGCTACTCCCACTCGATGATGTCTTTTGCCTTGAAACTCCCATGAACACTAGCTTAGTCAGTCTGGTCCATTGAGCTTTGCCGTCGCTTCTAACGTGAGAAAACGAGCGCTTTTCTAGTGTGGGGATCGAGCCGCTTTGACGGGCCGCTACTCCTGCAGTTCTATCTTCAAATTTCGATAGAGGCATTCTGCGTCGATTTGACGGGCTCGATGAGACGATGCTTGATGGCGCACTCTGCAGCCCAAGCTTGCAAGACGCGCTGCACTTCCGAGACGTTCGCGCAGCCAAAATTCGCCGTCTATCGGTAGTAGCTCGCCTCGCCGAATCCGTGCTTGCGGCGCAGTTCCTTACCGCCAGCTCCACGTCCGCTTCCGCGTAAGCCCAGTGATTTGCTCATCCTTGCAGGGCTTCTAGTTCATTGTCCGTTCCCCTTCTCTCTGGTGAATCGGACTCTAGTTCAGCTCGTTGCCAACTTTCGGGGGTAGCGCAGAGTCGATGAATCCCTGCTGGTGTGAGCCACGGCAAAATCGCCCATGGCGACGCGCAGCATGTGTAGCCAGTAACTTCGACTGGCAAGAGTCGTCCCGCATCGTCACGCTGCGTCGGTCCGGCTATTTCTTGATCGTGATCTTCCCGTCTTTGATCAGAATCTTCTCGCCGCCCTTAAGTACAACGTCCCCGCCGTTGGTTTTGACAGTGCATGGTGCCGAGCCTTGAATCGATGATGCCGACGTAGTGCCTCCTCTGAATGTGACACCACTGGTCTTTGAGCCGCTGCACACGGCGTCCCACTTGTACTCTTTTGAGTCTTTGTTTTCGTAGTCAACCGTGATTGCCGCCGATGCAGAACAACACACCAGAACGGCGCCGGAAAAAGCAAAAAGCCTATGCATACTCAAACCTCCAGAAATTCAAGAATTCATTCCGCCGAATTGAAGGCCGCCGCACGCATTGACCGGCGGCGCCGCGATTGCAGCAGAAATTGATCATAGGCTGAGGCCGCTCCGCATTCACCCGGCCAGAGGTACAGGTTCACCCAACTGACCGTCACTCCCACTCAATCGTCGCCGGAGGCTTACCGGAAATGTCGTAGACGACGCGATTGAATCCGCGCACTTCGTTGATGATGCGATTCGACACTTTTGCCAGCAGCGAGTGCGGTAACTCGGCCCAGTGTGCGGTCATGAAGTCGGTGGTCTGCACGGCGCGCAGCGCGACGACGTTCTCGTAGGTGCGGCCATCACCCATCACGCCGACGCTCTTGACCGGCAGAAAAACTGCGAAGGCCTGCGCCGTGAGATCGTACCAACTGGTGCCGTCAGCATCCTTCGCAGCACGCAGCTCCTCGATGAAGATGGCATCGGCGCGGCGCAGCAAGTCGGCCGCCGGTCTTGTCACCTCACCGAGAATTCTCACGCCGAGGCCGGGACCAGGGAACGGGTGGCGGTAGACCATCTCGCGCGGCAAGCCCAACGCAACGCCAAGCTCACGCACTTCGTCCTTGAACAGTTCGCGCAGCGGTTCGAGCAGTTTGAGATTGAGCGTTTCCGGCAGGCCACCGACGTTGTGGTGTGACTTGATGGTGTGCGCCTTCTTGGTTTTGGCGCCCGCGCTCTCGATCACGTCGGGGTAGATCGTGCCCTGTGCCAGCCACTTGGCGGCGGGCAGCTTCTTCGCCTCTGCCTGGAAGACCTCGACAAACTCCCGGCCAATGATCTTGCGCTTTTGTTCGGGGTCGGCAACCCCCTTGAGATCACCCAGGAATTTCTCGCTGGCATCGACGGCGATTACCTTGACGCCGAGGTTGCGCGCGAACATATCCATCACCATCTGGCCTTCGTTGAGACGAAGCAGGCCGTGGTCAACGAACACGCAGGTGAGTTGCGGGCCAATCGCGCGGTGAATGAGCGCAGCCGCAACGCTGGAATCGACGCCGCCTGAAAGGCCAAGAATGACCTCCTCATTGCCCACCTGTTCGCGGATGCGTGCGACGGCAGTTTCGATGTAGTTAGGCATCGTCCACGTCGGCTTGGCCTTGCAGATGTCGAGGACAAAGCGTCGCAGCATGGCGGTACCCTGCTTCGTATGCGTCACCTCGGGATGGAATTGCACCGCATAGAAGCCGCGTTCCTCGTCGGCCATGCCGGCAATCGGGCAGCTTGGCGTTGACGCCATCAGCTTGAATCCCGGCGGCATTTCAGTCACTTTGTCGCCGTGACTCATCCACACGTGCAGCATGCCGTGGCCCTCCGGCGTGCGCGTGTCCTCAATGCCGTCAAACAATTTGGTGTGGCCACGTGCGCGAACTTCGGCATGACCGAATTCACGATGATCGCTGGCCTCGACGCTGCCGCCCAGCTGTACCGTCATCGTGAACATGCCGTAGCAGATGCCAAGCACCGGAACGCCTTGCTTGAACACGGCGGCGGGCGCGCGCAGATCGTGCGCCTCGTAGGTACTGGCGTGACTGCCCGACAGGATGATGCCCTCGGGGTTGTATTCACGAATGAATTCGTCGGATACGTCGTTCGGATGCAGCTCGCAGTACACGCCCATTTCACGAACGCGTCGAGCGATGAGCTGGGTAACCTGGGAGCCAAAATCGAGAATGAGAATGCCGCGTGCCATGGATTTAGGGAGAACGTTGGTAAGTCGGTCGACGATTTGCTAGGCTGAAAATGCGAAGGGGCCGCAGGGCCCCTTCAACGCACGTTACTGCTTTTTCGCGGGCGGTTGTCCTGCCCCGGCCGCTGGCGCCGCAGCCGGCGGCGCCTTGGGCGGCTCCGGAAGCTTCAAGCCCTCTTTCTTCAGGGCGGCATCAATGCGCTGCTCGACGTCAGCGGACAGCGAGTCCGCCCACTTCATCGCAGTTTGAAACGTCTCAGCGTTAACTTTCGCCTGACTGCCCAGCATCTTCTTGCCGAGTGGACTCTGGTAGAACTTGACCAGATCAGCCACTTCAGTAGCGCTGAAGGCGTTGTGATAAACGATCGTCACCTGATCGACAAGACCGCCAGCAGCATCAGCCTTGGCATTCAGTGCCGAGACGAACGCGTCGCGGGCAATGGTGAAGCCCTTATCGGGGAACTTCGGGTCCAGTTGCCGTACGCCGGGGACCCAGCTTTGAATCGTGTTGTTGGCGATTTGCTCGGGAATGGCCTTCACGCCGGTCAGTTCGAGCAGTGTCTTGATTTGCGCGCGCTTGGTTGCGGTCAACTCGTCAGCGTGCGCGCCCGAATTGGCGAGCACGAGCGCAGATACGGCGAGGAGGGAAGCCAGGAATTTCATGTTTCTACTTTAGTCGGCGTGGTAGTTGGGTGCTTCTTTGGTGATCTGCACGTCATGGACGTGCGACTCACGGATGCCAGCACCGGTGATTTGTACGAACTCTGCGCGAGCATGAAGTTCCGCAAGCGTCGCACAGCCGCAATAACCCATGCCTGAACGGATGCCACCCTCGAGCTGGTGAACAACGGACGCGACGGGGCCTTTGTACGGAACGCGCCCTTCGATGCCTTCCGGGACCAGCTTTTCGGCGGCGTTCTCGGTGTCCTGGAAGTAACGGTCCTTGGAGCCTGCCTGCATGGCGCCCAGCGAACCCATGCCGCGATACGACTTGTAGGAGCGCCCCTGGTAGAGGACGACTTCGCCGGGCGCCTCCTCGGTGCCCGCGAACAAGCCACCGAGCATGACGCAATCGGCGCCGGCTGCCAGTGCCTTGACAATGTCGCCCGAATAGCGGATCCCGCCGTCAGCAATGATGCCGACGCCTGAAGAGTGGATCGCGTTGGCCACGAAATCCACGGCGGTAATCTGCGGCACACCGACGCCCGCGACCATGCGTGTTGTGCAGATCGAACCCGGTCCGATACCCACTTTCACCGCATCAGCGCCGGCGTCAACCAGCGCCTTGGCGGCCTCGGCGCTGGCGATGTTGCCGCCGATCACCTGTGCCTGCGGGTAGTTGCGTTTGACCCAGTTGACGCGATCAAGCACGCCTCGCGAATGACCGTGTGCCGTATCGACCACAACGAAGTCAGCGCCCGCCCCCAACAGAAGTTCCACACGCTCTTCGGTACCTTCACCAACGCCAACCGCCGCACCAACTCGCAGTCTGCCCTGTTCGTCCTTACAGGCGTTGGGATGCTCGGTCGATTTCTGGATGTCCTTCACCGTAATCAGACCACGCAGCTCGAATGCCTCATTGACCACCAGCACACGCTCAAGACGGTGCTTGTGCATCAGTGCTTTTGCCTCTTCGATGCTGGCGCCTTCCCTGACGGTGACCAGCCGCTCGGCCGGCGTCATGATGGCAGTCACTGGTTGATCTAGATTGGCTTCGAAGCGCAGATCGCGGTTGGTGACGATGCCGATAAGGCGCTTGCCCTGAAGCACCGGCACACCCGATATCTTATTGTCGACGGTGATGCCCAGTACATCGCGAACTGATGCATCGGGGCCAACAGTAATGGGATCTTTCAATACGCCCGACTCGAAGCGCTTGACGCGCGCCACCTCACGTGCCTGATCCTTTGCCGGCAGATTCTTGTGGATGACCCCGACGCCACCCGCCTGCGCCATCGCGATGGCGAGGCGTGACTCGGTAACGGTATCCATCGGCGCCGACAACAATGGCAGACGCAGACGCACCTGCCGGGTCAGCCGGGTGCCGAGGTCAACGTCGCGGGGGAGGATTTCGGAGTAACCGGGGACGAGCAGTACGTCGTCGAAGGTGAGGGCTTTGGCGCGAATGCGCATTTGAAATTCCCAAAAACCGTATTCTACTCAGCTACTTCGGCAGCCCCGGAAGCAGCCATACTACTTCTGGTCGCCGGCTTTTTCCGGTTTGGCGTCCTTGTCGGCTTTGTCGGCCACAGCGCCTTTCTTTACTTCAACCTTGATGCGATCTTTCAGCGCCCCAAGGTACGCGGTTGACAGGTCACCACCAACCTGGGACGCCAGACGCTGGCTCAGTGCTTTCAGCTTGTCTGGCGTCGGCGCCTCGGGTTCGACAACCTTCAGCACTTTCACTACCGTGTAACCGCCAGCGTCATTGGTGCCACCCACCACAGCGCCGCCTTTGGCGAGGTCAGCGGCGAAAATTTGCTTGGCAAGCGCAGCGTTGACGCTAGGCAGCGGCGCCTGGCGTACGAGCTTTTGCGCGGCACCGAACGTGAGCCCGGCATCCTTGCCGGCGGCGAGGGCAACGACTTTCTCAGCTCCCGCTTTGGCAGCGAGCTCCGTGGCGAGCTTGCGCTGCAGTTGCTGGGCGATTTGCGCCTTCACGTCATCGAACGGCCGTACTGCCGACGGTTTATAGTCAACCACGCGCGCGGAAATCAGGCTGTTGTTGCCGAGATCGATGGCTTCCGAGTTCTTCTTGGCTGCGACGTTGGCCGGCGCAAACACGGTTTGCACAAACTTCTGGTTGCCTGCGGCGATCGCCTGCACTTGCGCGCGCGTCAGCCAGTCTGTCTTTTTCACCTCAAGCTTGAGCTCCTCCGCCAGTTTGGTATAGCTGTCGCCTTGCTCATAAACGCGGTTCTGGAACTTTTCAGCGTTTTCGGCGAAGAGCTTCGACGCCTTCTGCTGCTTGATTTCGCCTTCGAGTTGCGCGCGAACTTCATCGAGAGGGCGCGTCCGCTCCGGCTTGACTTCGACGAGGCGAATAATGTGGAAGCCGAAATCAGACTCGATCGGACCGCGGACTTCGCCCGCTTTCATGGCAAACACGGCCTCTTCGAAAGGCTTCACCATCTGGCCACGGCCAAAAAATCCCAGATCACCGCCCTGCGCAGCAGAACCCGGGTCCTTCGACTTCTGCTTCGCCAACTCGGCGAATTTCTCCGCGGAGGTAGCGGCCTGCTTCGTCAATGCCTCGGCTTCCGCGCGTACCGCGTCTTTCGCGGCGGCCTTTGGCTGGCCCTTTTCGTCCTTGTCGACGCTCAGCAGGATATGGCTTGCACGCCGCTCTTCGGGCGCTGAAAACTCCTTGATTCGCTTTTCATATTCCGCCTTCAACTCATCGGCCGAGACCGTAGCCACACTCTGAAAAGCGGCCTGGTTCAGCTGGAGGTACTCAATCTTGACTTGTTCCGGCGCCCGATAGGAGTCCGGGCTTTTGTCATACTCGGCCTTGATCAGAGCGTCATCAACCTTGGCCTGCGCGATGAAGGCGGCGGGCTCCAGCGTCGCCACCTGGATTTCGCGTCCCTGCTCTGTGAGCTTTTGATAGAGCGCAGCCTGGGCGGCGCTAGAGAAGTTGGTGCGCGTCAGTACGTCCTGTAGCGGCTGCTGCGCCAAATCACCACGGAGGCGTGATTCGTAGCTCAAACGGGTGAAGCCGTTCGCACGCAGCAATTCGTCGTAGCGCGCTTCAGAGAATTTGCCCCCGTCCTGAAAATCAGGCACTTCGAGAATGGTCTTGCGCAGCTGCGCGTCGGGCGCGGTCAGTTTGAGGTCCTGACCAACCACTTGCAGCAGGCGCTGGTTCACTACGCCATCGAGCACCTGTTGACGCACTTCCGGGTTATCGAACATGGCCGGATCAAAGCTCTTGCCCAGCACCCGGCGCATCTGATCCTGTTGCGCACGCAGCGCGTTCTCGAACTCCTGCGGCGAGACACCCTGGCCACCAACCGTAGCGACATCCTTGTCGCTGCCGATATTGCGCACGTAGCTGTCGACACCAACAAAGGCGAACGGCAACACCAGCAATGCCAGGACAAACTGGACGAGGCGTTTGTTTTTGTGAACGAAATCAAACATGGGCTTCTTCGAAAAAACGCTGTCCGTCGTGAGCGGGCAGCTGGCCTGGAACGATCCGCAACGGGCGACTGCAGTTGCTGACTGACATTGAAGGCACCTGTCAATCTCGGTGCAGATACAAAAAAGGCGAACTTCCGTTCGCCTTTTTCATGTCATCTGGTTGGCGGAGTGGACGGGGCTCGAACCCGCGACCCCCGGCGTGACAGGCCGGTATTCTAACCAACTGAACTACCACTCCGCTGTGATCGCCCGGCACTTGCATACCGCTTGATCTGGTGGGTGCTGAGGGGATCGAACCCCCGACATTCGCCTTGTAAGGGCGACGCTCTACCAGCTGAGCTAAGCACCCGAACCCGACACTTTTTTATCAGTACCGAGTGAGGGTCGCCGGAATTTCACAATTTCTTGTTTCGATCCAGCGAAGCCTGCTAGTTTATCGCATCTTTCAAAGCTTTGCCAGCGCGGAACTTCGGAACCTTGGCTGCCTTGATCTTGATGGCAGCGCCTGTGCGGGGATTGCGCCCGGTGCGAGCCGTACGCTTGCCAACGTAAAAGCTGCCGAAGCCGACGAGCGTCACGACGTCGCCTTTCTTCAGCGCCACCGAGATTGCCTTGATCGCTCCGTCAAGTGCACGCGTTGCGGCGGCCTTCGACACGTCTGCGCTCTTGGCGATGCTCTCGATGAGTTCTGCTTTATTCATCTTTGTTGTCCCCTTTCACCATTGGTTTGGACTTGAACAATATTCCGCTTCAACTGCCGTCGGTGCAGCGTGTGTGAAGCGAGGTTTGAAAAACGTAGGGCGCGAGTCTACTACGAAACGCGCGCGATGCGCCGCTGCACGGCGCTTTCATCGACTTGCATCAATGCTTTACAACTGTTTCTGCCTGCACTGCCGGTTCCGCGGACGAGGGCGCAACGACTGCGGCAACATCATCCGACAGCGGCACTGGCGAGCGCTCCAGCGCAACGCTCAGGACCTCGTCGATCCATTTGACAGGCCGAATTTCCAGGACATTCTTGACTCCGTCCGGAATGTCAGCGAGGTCCTTGACGTTTTGCTCGGGAATCAGAACTGTCGTCAGGCCGCCGCGCTGGGCGGCGAGCAACTTTTCTTTCAGCCCACCAATCGGCAATACCTCTCCGCGCAGCGTAATTTCACCGGTCATGCCAACTGTCGCCTTTACCGGGATGCCAGTTAGCGTCGAAACGATGGCGGTGGTGATCGCAATACCGGCGCTCGGCCCGTCTTTCGGCACCGCGCCTTCCGGGAAGTGCAGATGCAGATCATGCTTTTCGTAGAAGTCGGGCTTGATGCCAAGTTTGCGTGCTCGGGCGCGCACCACGGAAACAGCCGCTGCCACGGATTCCTGCATGACGTCGCCAAGTTTGCCGGTGTGACGCACGCCGCCTTTACCAGGTAATGCCACCGCCTCAACGGTCAGCAGGTCGCCGCCAACTTCGGTCCATGCCAAGCCATTGACCTGGCCGACCTGATTGATCTTCTCGGCGATCCCGAACGTGAATTTGCGTACGCCCAGATAATCGGAGAGGTTCTCCGCGGTAATGGCCGAAGAGGCCTGCGTCTTGTCGGTCAGGATGCGCTTGATCGTCTTGCGGCACAGCTTGGAAATTTCACGTTCGAGCGAACGCACGCCAGCTTCTCGAGTGTAGTAACGGACGATGTCGCGGATGGCGTCTTCACGCACGTCAATTTCACCGTCCTTGACACCATTGTTTTTGATTTGTTTCGGCAGCAGATATTTCTGCGCAATGTTGACCTTTTCGTCCTCGGTGTATCCGGACAGCCTGATGATTTCCATCCGGTCAAGCAATGGGGCTGGCAGATTGAAGCTGTTGGCGGTTGCCACAAACATGACGTCGGACAGATCAAAGTCCACTTCGACATAGTGATCGGCGAACGTGTGATTTTGCTCGGGATCAAGTACTTCGAGCAACGCCGACGCCGGATCGCCGCGGAAGTCCTGACCCATCTTGTCGATCTCGTCGAGCAGGAACAACGGGTTGCGCACTCCAACCTTCGACAGATTGGTCAACACCTTGCCCGGCAGCGAGCCAATATAGGTGCGACGGTGCCCGCGGATTTCAGATTCGTCGCGCACGCCGCCCAATGACATACGTACGAATTTCCGGTTCGTAGCTCTGGCGATCGATTGACCAAGCGATGTCTTGCCCACGCCGGGCGGCCCCACAAGGCACAGAATCGGCGCCTTAACCTTGTCCACACGTTGGTGCACTGCGAGGTATTCAGTAATGCGCTCTTTGACCTTTTCGAGTCCGTAGTGATCGGCCTCCAGTACGTCAATCGCCTTGCGCAAGTCTTTGGAGACCTTGCTCTTCTTTTTCCAGGGCAAGCCGGTCAGCACATCGAGGTAGTTGCGGACCACCGTTGCCTCAGCTGACATCGGCGACATCATCTTGAGCTTCTTGAGCTCGGCCTCGGCCTTCTCCATGGCCTCTTTGGACATGCCCGCTGCCTTGATCTTTTTCGAGAGCTCTTCGATCTCGGCCTGATCTTCGCCTTCGCCCAGTTCTTTCTGGATCGCTTTTACCTGCTCGTTGAGGTAATACTCGCGCTGGCTCTTTTCCATCTGACGCTTGACGCGACCGCGGATGCGCTTTTCAACCTGCAGGATGTCGATTTCCGCCTCGATCAATCCCATCAGATGCTCGATGCGTTTGGCAACCGATGGTAACTCCAGCACTTCCTGCTTTTGTTCAAGCTTGAGAGGCAAATGGGCCGCGATTGAATCCGCCAGGCGGCCGCCGTCGTCGATACCGGCCATCGAGGTCAAGATTTCGGCCGGAATTTTCTTGTTCAGTTTGACAAACTGGTCGAAATTCGCAAGCAGCGCACGGCGCAACGCTTCCACTTCGGCCGTTCCGTCCTCGGTGGAACCCACAGCACGGGCTTCTCCGGAGAAGAATTCGCCGTTGTTGGTCAACGCGGTCAGCAGCGCGCGATGCAGCCCTTCTACCAGCACCTTGACAGTGCCGTCCGGCAGTTTGAGCATCTGCAGTACCGTCGCCACGCAACCGGTTTCATAGAGATCCTCGGGCGTGGGGTCGTCCTTGGCCGCCGATTTTTGCGCGACCAGCAGAATGTGCTTGCCACTTTCCATCGCGACTTCAAGTGCCTTGATGGACTTCGGACGCCCGACGAACAGCGGAATCACCATGTGCGGGAATACCACCACGTCGCGCAGCGGCAGCAGCGGATAGCTCAGCGTTTCGTCGCTATCGTGTAGTTCAAGGTTCGATTCAGACATGGCGAACTTTCATAACTTCGCGCAAACCGCGCGGGCCGAAGAGGCCATATGGTTGCCGCTCAGGCAACCTTGCTTGGTTCGCTGTAAATCAGTAAGGGGCGTGCAGTATTCTCGACCGTCGATTCGTCAATCACCACACGTTCGAGGTTTTTGAGCGACGGCAAGTCGTACATGATGTCAAGTAGCAGCGATTCAACTATGGATCGCAAGCCACGCGCGCCAGTGCGTCGCTTGATCGCACGCCGGGCGATCGCTGCCAGCGCACTGTCGCGGACTTCCAGCTCGACGTTTTCGAGGCGGAACATCTTCTGGTACTGCTTGACCAGCGCATTCTTGGGACGAACCAGGATGTCGATGAGTGCCGATTCACTCAACTCATCCAGCGTCGCCACCACTGGCAGTCGCCCGACAAGCTCAGGAATCAATCCAAAGCGGATCAGGTCATCGGGTTCGGTGTCACGCAACAAAGTACTGATTGTGCTGCGATCATCCGGTGAGACAACTTCAGCGCCAAAGCCGATTCCCGTTTTCACTGATCGTTGGCGAATGATGCGGTCAAGCCCTTCAAACGCACCGCCTACGATAAACAGGATGTTCGCGGTGTTGACAGTGACAAATTCCTGGTTGGGGTGTTTGCGCCCGCCCTGTGGCGGCACTGACGCGTTGGTACCTTCGATCAGCTTGAGCAATGCCTGCTGCACGCCTTCGCCTGATACGTCACGGGTGATCGACGGGTTCTCGCCCTTGCGCGAAATCTTGTCAATTTCGTCGATGTAGACAATGCCACGCTGCGCCCGCTCCACATCGTACTCGCAGGTCTGGAGGAGCTTCTGGATGATGTTCTCGACGTCTTCGCCGACATAGCCAGCTTCGGTCAAGGTGGTGGCGTCGGCGATGACGAACGGAACGTCAAGCAGCCGCGCCAGCGTTTGCGCCAACAGGGTCTTGCCGGATCCAGTCGGCCCTACCAGCAGGATGTTGCTCTTGGCCAGCTCAACATCGTTGTCCTTGAGGTTGGCGTCGATCCGCTTGAAATGGTTGTAGACCGCGACAGAGAGTATCTTTTTTGCGTGCTCCTGCCCGATCACGTACTGGTCGAGTTTGTCGCGGATTTCGTGCGGCGTCGGGAGTCGCTTGGTGCCACCCTTGTCTGCGGTTTCGGCCTGGACTTCTTCCTTGATGATGTCGTTGCAGAGGTCGATACACTCGTCGCAAATGAACACCGAAGGGCCAGCAATCAGTTTGCGCACCTCATGCTGACTCTTGCCGCAAAACGAACAGTAGAGAAGCTTGTCGTTCGAAGATTTTTCGGCCATAAAACTAGTTGATCAGGCAGGACGCCACATGCGTTTCTGGCAGTGTAGCGCTTTGCCGAAACAAGCGCAGGCACACGCATAGACGGAACAAAATGCCGGCCCAGTGGGGCAAAAAAGTGTTGTACCGAGGTCGTCTGGCGCCGCGCAAGCGGTTGCCGTTCAAAACGACATCAAGGCTACCGGTACTGCGGCCGGCTTGGTCAGACTGCTTCGCCTCGGCTTTCGAGTACGCGGTCAACCATGCCGAATTTCAGCGCTTCGTCGGCAGTCATGAAGTTGTCGCGGTCGGACGCACGGTCAACTTCCTGAAGATCCTGGCCCGTGAACTCAGCCATGTGTTTGTTGTAGCGCTGCTTCAGGCGAACGATGTAATTGGCATGTCGCTCAATGTCAGAGACCTGACCGGAGAAACCACCCGAAGGCTGGTGGATCATGACGGTGGAATTGGGTAGGGCAAATCGCTTGCCCTTGGTTCCCGCTGCCAGCAGGAAGGCCCCCATCGACGCCGCCATGCCGATGCATAGCGTACTGACATCAGGCTTGATGAAACGCATCGTGTCGAAAATTGCCATGCCCGCTGACACCGATCCACCGGGCGAATTGATGTAGAAGCTGATGTCCTTCTCGGGGTTTTCTGACTCGAGAAACAACAATTGCGCCACGATCAGATTGGCGGTCTCGTCGGTCACCGGACCGACCAGAAAGATCACCCGTTCCTTGAGCAGTCGCGAGTAGATGTCGAATGCACGTTCGCCCCGGCCACTCTGCTCGATGACCATCGGCACCAAGCCAAGTCCCTGCGGGGCCACGGAGGCGGTCGCAAACGGATCAACGGCACCGATGCTCGCGAGGTGGGCAGATGGTGGATTCCACAGATTCATGAGGTATTCCTGTTGGCGGAGCGTGCCGGGAGAATTCCCGGCCCTCAACCAATGATTGCGACCAAGCGAAAGATTTCAATACTGCGCCAATTTGGTCGGCGCCGCAATCGAATCCACCAATCAGGCGGCCTGGCCGATCAGCTCGGCGAACGGCACCACTTTCTCGCTGACTTTGGCCTTGGTGAGCACGAAGTCAACCACGTTCTGTTCGAGAGCAACCGCTTCAAACTCCGACAAGCGGCGCTCGTCCTGGTAATACCAGGCAACAACCTGCTCCGGCTTTTCGTAGCTTTGCGCCTGCTCGTTCAGCAAGGCACGCACCTGTTGCGGTGTTGCCTGCAGGTTGTTGGCGCGCACCAGCTCACCGACAATCAGGCCCATCGCAACGCGATCGGTAGCTGCGGGCTCAAATGTTGATGGCGACAATTGCGCGTCAGCTTCCTTGCCGCCACGCGACTTCATTTCCTCAATGGCGGCCTGGACCATGCGGTCAGCCTCCGCTGCTACCAGTGCCTTGGGAATTTCGAGCGTCGCCTGAGTGCGCAGGCCCCGGAAAACCTGGTCGCGCACGCTTTGAAATACACGGCGCTTGCGTTCAAGTTCAAGATTGCCGCGGACCTCTGCTTTCAATGCATCGACGCTGCCACCGGAAACGCCGAATGCTTTGGCAAACTCTGAGTCAACCTCGGGCAGCACCGGCGCTGAAACTTCCTTGGCGGTAAGTACGAACTTCGCGGTCTTGCCCGCGACATCCTTGCCGAAATAGTCGGCAGGAAACGTCAGCTCAAATGTCTTCGTTTCGCCTTTGGTCAAACCGTGGGCCGCAGTTTCGAATTCGGGCAACATGCGACGTTCGCCAAGGACCATGGCGAAGTCTTTGGCAGAGCCGCCCTGAAAAGCAACGCCGTCGATCTCACCGGCGAAATCAACAATCACGCGATCGCCGTCAACGCTCGCGCCATCCTTCGGCTCGTAACGGACACGCTGCTTGCGCAAAGTCTCGATGGTGCGATTGACGTCTTCGTCAGAAACCTCGACGATGGGACGCTCAATGGCAAGCGCACCGAGGTCAGCAAACTGGACTTCCGGGAACACCTCAAAGGTCGCGGTGAACTGGAAGTTCGCTGCGTCGGCTGCGTCCGCCTTCGGTTCAATGCGCGGATAACCGGCAACACGAAGCTGGTTCTGCTCGACCACTGCGCCGAAATTCTTGTTGACCTCGTCGGACAACACCTCAGAGCGCACTTGCGGCCCGTACGTAGACGCAACCATCTTCACCGGCACCTTGCCCGGACGGAAGCCGGACATCTTGACCGTACGCGCCAGGCGCTTGATGCGGGACTCGGTTTCCGACTCGATAGCGGCTACCGGAATGCTCATCGTGAAGCGACGCTCAAGCGTGCTCAGTTGCTCGATCTGCGTGGACATGCTTTTCTTTCCATCCGAACGCCGTGCCTGCGTTCGCTCAAAGTTTTCTCAAAACATCTGGTGGCTGCACGCTGCGCGCAGTCAACGGCAAATTGCCGCCACTGCGCCCGCGCTGGCGGGCAGCCGAAGCCATCATGGTGGTGCGAATGGAGGGACTCGAACCCACACACCTTGCGGCGCTGGAACCTAAATCCAGTGCGTCTACCAATTCCGCCACATTCGCTTAACCTTCTATTATAGCTACCCCTAACTGCGGCCCTGGCCGTATTCCTGTCGCCATGGCGGTCGATCAGCACTACGAAAATTTTCCGGTTGCGTCGGTGTTGCTGCCCCGGTCAATTCGACCCCATGTCGTCGCCATCTACCGCTTTGCCCGGCATGCCGATGACGTCGCTGACGAGGGCAATGCCGCGGCTGAGGAACGTCTGGAGGCGCTGGCAAGCCTTGATCGTGAAGTACGCGCCATGTTCGCGGGAACACCGGCGTCAGAACTGTCGCTGCCAACCGTACGTGCGCTGCACGGGTTACGGATCGCTTACCCGCAGATGACGGCCGAGCCGTTCACCGACCTGCTTTCTGCCTTTGCCCAGGACGTGGTTAAAAAACGGTACGACGACTTTCCGCAGTTGCTGGACTACTGTCGACGCTCTGCCAACCCGGTCGGACGGCTGATGCTGGCACTGATACAGGTAGGCGACCCGCAGGCGCTACGCGCCAGTGATCAGATTTGCAGCGCACTGCAACTCATCAACTTCTGGCAGGATGCAGCCGTTGACGCATCGCGGGGACGAGTCTATGTACCGCAGGAAGACTTTCGCGCGCTCGGGCAAACAGACGCGAGCTTCCCGCAGTATCCGGCGCATCGTGCGCTAGTGCAGCGGCAGTGTGAACGAACTCTGGCAATGATGACGGAGGGCACGACGCTGCTGCGTTTTCTCTCCGGGCGATTCCGGATTGAAATAGCCATGACCATTGCCGGAGGACTGCGAATCCTGGAAAAGATCGCCGCCAACGACTACGATGTGACACGGCGCCCGGTGTTGCGCTGGTACGATTTGCCCCGCCTCATCATCATCGCGTGGACGGCCTGGCGCAGGTCGCGACGCCAACAGCCGGCCAGCCACTCATGACTCCCGACGAGTATTGCCAGGACAAAGCAGCACAGTCTGGCTCCAGCTTCTATTACGCCTTCCGGCTGCTACCTGCTGACCGGCGACGCGCCATCACCGCCTTCTATGCTTTTTGCCGCGAGGTCGACAACATAGTCGATGAAGTGAGCGATGTGGACGTCGCACTGAGCAAACTCGCATACTGGCGACGCGAAATCGACAACCTTTACGCCGGACAGCCGCAACATCCGGTGACGCAAGCGCTGTCGCCGCACATCGCTCCACTGCACCTGCCACAGACGGCCTTGCATACCGTGGTAGACGGCATGCAGCAGGATATCGACAAATCCCGTTATCTGAATTTCGACGAGCTCGCTTCATATTGCTACAAGGCGGCGGGCGTGGTGGGCGAGGTGAGCGCCCGCATCTTCGGCATTGCCCGGACCAACAATCCGGCCACACTCGAATACGCTCGCACGCTGGGCGAAGCGCTACAACTCACCAATATCATTCGCGATGTCGGAGAGGACGCGCGGCGCAATCGCATCTACCTGCCGCAGGAAGATCTGGATCGGTTTGGGGTGTCATCGTCGTCGCTGCTGCGTGGCCAGCCGAGCGGTGATTTTCAGGCGCTCATGCGTTTCCAATTCGAACGGGCAGCAGGAACTTATGAGCGGGCCTATGCATTGCTCCCGGCAGAAGATCGCCGGGCGCAACGGCCGGGCCTGGCGATGGCAGCAATCTATCGCGCCCTGCTCGACGAAATTCGGCATGATGGCTTTCGGGTGCTCGAACATCGTGTCGCGCTGACGCCCGTGCGGAAGCTCTGGATCGCGTGGAAGACCTACCGTTTCGCATGATGCGCATAGCAGTCGTCGGGGCTGGTTGGGCCGGCTGCGTGGCAGCCCTGACCCTTGCGCGGCGCGGCCATGCACTGACAGTCTTTGAGGCGGCGCGAATAGCCGGTGGTCGCGCGAGACGGGTGGAACACAACGGTCGCACATTCGACAACGGACAACACCTGTTGCTTGGCGCTTACCAGCGTACGCTCGCCGTCATCGCGAGCCTGCATGGTCGCGATGACGAGTCGGCGTTGCAGCGACTGCCGCTACTGCTGCAGACCGCGCCACGCCTTCGCCACGAAATTCTGGTGCGTGCGCCGGCGCTGCCGGCGCCGCTGCACTTGCTCGTTGCCCTGGCCTGCGCGCGGGGTCTGACGATTTCCGAACGCGCGGCGACGTTGCGTTGGGCTGGACTCGTTCTTCGCGGCAAATCGCCAGTGGACGAGTCATGGACCGTTGCAGAGCTGATAGCAGCACAGCCCGCCGCCCCACGCGACCTGCTGTGGTCCCCGCTGTGTGTGGCAGCGCTCAATACGCCAGCCGAGAACGCGTCGGCCACCGTGTTCGTGGAAGTACTGCGAAGATCATTCAATGGCAGCACGGAGAACAGCAGCCTCGTGGTCCCGCGCGCTGATCTGACTGAACTGCTGCCAGCACCGGCGTTACGTGAAGTAGCGACGCTTGGCGGTGAGCTGTGTCTCGGCGCGCCAGTGGAGAGCGTCTCCCGCGCCGGGCTGGCCGGGGCGAGTGTCCGGGTCGCGGGCGTCGAGCGACGGTTCGACGCCGCAATCATCGCCACCGGGCCGCAACATGTCGCTCGGCTGCTGCCTTGGGACACATCGGGGCTCGCGACAAACCTGGCATCGCTCCGTTACGAACCGATCAGCACCCTGCATTTCGAATTTGCGTATGTGTTTCCGGGCGTTGATCCGGCGGTTCCCATGCTGATGCTCGATGGCGATCCGGGGCAATGGCTGTTCTGGCATCAACTGCCCAATGGTCATCAGCGGGCCAGCGTCGTCATCAGCGCCCATCATCGAGAGGAGCCGGAAGCGGCCATCGCAGCGGCAACGCTCGCGCAACTGCAACGCAGCTACCAATTGCCGGCACCGATCTGGCAGCGCCTGATTACCGAGAAGCGTGCCACTTACGCCTGTACCCCAGTGCAGCGGCGCCTGTTGCAGGCGCTACCCGCGCAAATCGGCTGCATTTACTTCGCCGGGGACTGGTGCGTTCCCGAGCTGCCGGCCACCCTGGAGTCTGCCGTTCTGTCAGGAGAGCGGGCTGCGGCCAGATTACAAGGAGACTTCGATGCCTGAGGAAAATTTCGTCGCAGCCCCGCGTGCTACGCGCCACGTCTTTGCCTACGGTTCGCTGATGTACCCTGCGGTGTGGTCGCGGGTCGTGCGTGGCCAATATCGTTCGCAACCCGCCACCGTCAAAGGCTTCCGGCGCGTCTGCGTGGATGGGCACGAACATCCGGCGCTGGTCGTCGCACCACTCGCGGCACCGCTCACCGGCGTGATTTACTTTGATGTTGGCAGCGACGATCTTGCGCGCCTCGATCACTTTGAGACCAGCAACTATGCTCGCGTTCTCATCGCGGCCACTGTCAATGGCGATGCGATCGCAGCGGAGGCCTATCTGGCCCTCAATGTCGAGGCCCTGATTGACCGCGACTGGGATGTCGCGCACTTTGAACAGACGGGGCTATCACGCTTCCTTGCCGGCTACGCGACTGACAACGCACCGCCCGCTTAGGCACCACCCGCGACGGCGTGCTGTCTCATTCGAATGGCACGATCACGGCAACCCGGCGATTGCGGGCACGCCCCTCGGGAGTGTCATTGCTGGCGAGCGGGCGATCAAAGCCGAAGCCGCGGCGTTCAAGATTTTCCGGCGCAAAACCGTTATTCGCCATTGCTGTGGCGACAGCCTCCGCCCGGCGACTGGACAGCCCGCGATTCATGTCAGCGCTGCCAACATTGTCGGTGTGACCGAACAGTCGCAACCGGGTGATGCTCAGTGCGTGCAGATCCTTTGCCAACTGCGCAAGCCTGGTTCTGGCACTGTCGTTGAGCACATCGCTCCCGGTATCGAACAGCAGCGGCCCGGGCAGATTGAGCACGTAGCCATCCTCAGTCCGCTCAAAGCCGAGCGCCGCCAGACGGGCTTCTCTCGGCGGAGGCACCGAAGTTGGCGAAGCAGTGCTCGCACAACCGGCCAGAACAGCAACCAGCAATAGCGTCACCAGTACCCGAACAGCGTTGTGAGCTCCAGCAGTGTAGGAACTGATCATGATTTTCCCGTCTGTGATTTGCGCCCGCTTGCGGTCAGGCTGACAACATTGGAGGGCAGTCGCAGCGCCGCTGGATTGCGCGGCACGTTAGTCGCACAGCCGACCCGTATCGAGTCGTCACTGGGCAAGGCCTTGGCCCGGTACATCGCGAGGTCCGCAGCATGTACCAGCGTCTGCACATCCTCGCCATGATCGGGAAACACGGCTACACCGATGCTGGCCCGGACGGGATTTGACCATCGATCTTCCGGCAGTGCGATGCCCAGCCACACCGTCAGGCGCTCGCCGAGTCGGACGGCATCGTCTACGCTCGTGATATTGGGCGAAATGACTACGAATTCGTCGCCCGCGAGCCGGGCGAGGAAGTCGGTGCCGCGCAGTGCCCGGCGAATGCGGGCTGCCGTCGCACGCAACGCGGCATCGCCAACCGCGTGACCGTATTGATCATTGATCGCCTTGAGATGATCAAGGTCGATAAACAGCACCGCCAGCGGCCGCCCCGTTGCATTGGCCTGATCGATCGCCTCATGCAATCGCGACTCGAACAGCGGCCGGTTCGGCAGTCCGGTCAGCGAGTCCGAGAACGCCATCGTTTCCAGATGCGCGTTGGAGGCCTTCAGCTCGTACTGCTTGCGCTTGAGTTCGCGATTTTGTTCGGCCACCTGCGAAACCAGGCGCTCGAAACTGCCAGTCAGCCGGTTCACCTCGTGCGCCCCACTCTGCGGCATCGGGGCCACAGTAGCCAGGTTGCGCAATTTGCTGACCTCCTCTGCCCACGCCGTCAGCTCGGCAACTGGCCGCAACATCGCGCGGCTCAGACTCTGGGCAACGATTACGCCAGCAGGCGCAGTGATTCCAAGCACAATGCCAAGTGTCATCAGCGCTCGACTGACGGCAGCCTGCAGGGCATTCTGATTCGGATTCACCACCAGCGTCGCCAGCAGCGGTCCGGCGCCGCCGGCGGCATCGTCGCGCAAGGGATATTGCACCGGCGAAGCATCAATCACGCTGGTGACAAGCCGCGATACTTCAACGAGCGTTGACGGAAAGCTTGATTCGCCGGGGGCGACCACTTGAGCGACCAGTTTGCCGTTGCGGTCAAACACGGCAACCGAATCGTGTCCGGGACCAGTATCGAAGACGCGCAGCGAATCGGCGATCACGTCGTAGCCACCGAAGCGCACGGCAGCGGTGATGGTGCTGGAGGCAACATTGGCCTGAGTCAGGGCGGACAGACGACTGTGCTCGATCTGGGCACGCAGGAACAGGGTTGCCAGCGTCAGACCGGCCAGCGCCAGCATCGCCAGCAAGGTCAGTACCGTGATCAGCGTCGCGCGACGGGCCAGCGAGTAGCGGCTGAAGAATTCCCGCAAAGTCATCGCGATTCTCCGGTGCCGGGCGCTGCTTTGGGCTTCTGACTGAGGCGCAACGCAGCAGCCGCGATGTTCAGATTAGTGCGTTGCAAGGCTTCAAGATTGATCTCAAAACGCCAATCGGTACCGACCCGATAAGCGCCGACTACGCCACCGTCAGCGGTGAAGTCGGCAAAGTTGCTGAGCGTCAATATTGGCTGATCAGCCGCAACCGCCAGCCAGTCGCGCGGCGCCGGACGTACGTCGGCATTGAGCCAGAGCACCATGCAACCGGGGATTTGTGCCGGCGTGGCGATTTGACGCCACTGCACCGGGAGCCCGCGAATGGACACGTTCTGATCGGTCACGAGCGCGTTGGTCGTCATCGCACCGCCGTGCGCATAACAAACCGTCAACTGCTTGCGCGTCGGAGAGGCTGGCCAGGATGTGTAGCGCGACAGGTTAAGGATCAGGTCGGAGACATCACCACTGCCATCGGCAGCGTGTACGGTACCGCTGGCCAGTGCGCAGAACGCCGCCGCCGCAGTCAGGCTGGCTTTGGCGAAAGGCACAGTCACCATGCGCGTCATACCGCCGCCGTCGCGCAGCATCGCCGACCAAAACGACAAAGGCGACCCTAAGGCCGCCCAGCGTAGGCCTGACCCGTCGGTCGGGTCAGGGCGTATCGGAAGCAGCCTTGGAAGAAGCCGCCGCAGGCGATGTTGCATCCGCCTTACCCCCGCTGTCTGCGCCATCGGTGGACACTGCAGTGCCTGCCGATGAGTCACCTCCACCACTTCCAGGCGTGTTGTATGTCTTTATTGCACGCACCGGACGGCCGGCCATGATGTCGGCAATCTGGTCGGCGTCGATGGTTTCATATTCCATCAGCGCCGCCGTCATGGCCTCAACCTTGTCGGCATTGTCTTTGAGGATCTTCGTCGACACTGCGTACTGCTCATCAATGATGCGACGGATCTCGAGATCGACCTTCTGCAGCGTCTCTTCCGAAACGTTGCGCGTCTGGGTGACGCTGCGGCCGAGAAAAACCTCGCCTTCGTTTTCGGCATAGACCATCGGGCCGAGCAGGTCGCTCATGCCGTAGCGGGTCACCATGTCACGCGCGATCTTGGTCGCGCGTTCGAAGTCGTTCGAGGCGCCGGTGGAGATGTTCTTCACGAACAGATCCTCGGCGATGCGGCCGCCGAACAGCACCGAGATCTCGGTCAGCATCTGGTCCTTGTACAGCGAGATGCGGTCACGCTCCGGCAACTGCCAAGTGACGCCGAGTGCGCGGCCACGCGGGATGATGGTGACCTTGTGCACCGGGTCGGCCTTGGGCAGGCTGGCCGCGACGATCGCATGGCCCGATTCGTGGTACGCCGTGGCGCGCTTCTCGTCCTCGGTCAGCACCATCGACTTGCGCTCGGCGCCCATGTAGATCTTGTCCTTGGCGCGCTCGAAGTCTTCCATGTCGACGAGACGCTTGTTGGCGCGCGCCGCGAACAGTGCCGCCTCGTTCACGAGGTTGGCAATGTCGGCACCCGAGAAGCCCGGGCAGCCACGTGCGATCACGTGTGCCTTGACGTCGGCGGCGATCGGCACCTTGCGCATATGGACTTGCAGGATCTGCTCGCGGCCACGGATGTCGGGCAGCGGCACCACAACCTGGCGGTCGAAGCGGCCCGGACGCATCAGCGCCGGGTCGAGCACGTCCGGACGGTTGGTCGCGGCGATCACGATCACGCCCTGCGAGCCCTCGAAACCATCCATTTCGACGAGCATCTGATTCAGCGTCTGCTCGCGTTCGTCGTTGCCGCCGCCGAGACCGGCGCCGCGCTGACGGCCGACCGCGTCGATTTCGTCGATGAAGATGATGCAGGGCGCGTTCTTCTTGGCCTGCTCAAACATGTCGCGGACGCGGGCCGCGCCAACGCCGACAAACATTTCAACGAAGTCGGAGCCCGAGATCGAGAAGAAGGGTACCTTGGCTTCGCCCGCAATCGCCTTGGCGAGCAGCGTTTTGCCGGTACCCGGCGAACCGACCATCAGCACACCGCGCGGAATGCGTCCGCCGAGCTTCTGGAACTTGCTCGGGTCTTTCAGGAAGTCGACGATCTCGGTCACCTCTTCCTTGGCCTCGTCGCAACCGGCGACGTCGGCGAAGGTGATCGAATTGTTGGTCTCATCAAGCATGCGCGCACGGCTCTTGCCAAAGCTGAAGGCACCGCCTTTGCCGCCGCCCTGCATCTGGCGCATCATGAAAATCCAGGCGCCGATCAAAAGCAGGATCGGACCGAACGAGAACAGGATGGAGGTCAGGATCGATTGCTGCTCCTCCGGCTTGCCGGAGAACTTGACGTTGTTCTTGAGCAGGTCGTTGATCAGGTCCTTGTCGTAGCCACCGGGGATGTAGGTGACTTTTTTGCCGTCGGAAGTGCGGTATTCGACGTTGCGGCCCTCAATGCTCGCCTCGGAAATCTTGCCGCCGCGCAGCTCCTCGATGAACTGCGAATACGCCACGGCGTCGCTCTTGCGGCTCGATTTGTCAAATTGCTGTACGACAGTCAGCACGACGAGACCGATGACGACCCAGATACCAATGTTTTTGAGCATGTTGTTCACGCGACACTCCGGTGACGGCCAAGCCCGCAACAGGCGGGGAGAGCGGCAGCCACACTTACCTACGATTTTAAGGGCGGGGCCGGTTTTTCAAGAGTGGCGCCGAAACGATCGGGCAAACCTTTGACTTGTGTCGTCAAATGCCGACAAAGTGCCTGATTCAGCGCGATCCACCATCGGCGCACGGCAACCAACAACCGATCACGGCTTCCGGGCGTGAAAAACGCAGGGACGGGTACGCTTCGACCCGTCTGGCGCAGACCGATGCCCACCCGCTACGGCTCAACATCTTTCTTCGTAAAGCGCCATTCAACGAGGGCTCAGCACGTCAATAGGCAGATTATCGACTTTGCATGGAATCTGGATACAGGCCCTATGCATAGGTCGTTTCAGCGAAAAGATGCTGCAGCGTATGCGTGCGCTCACCACTACCGCAAGCCACTGGCCAAAAGGTATATCTCTGCACTGCGATCACGGGATGCGTCGGGTTTTCGGCTGACCACCGTCTTGAATTGCTGTTTGAGCTGCTGGAAAAATTCCTGATAGCCCGGCCCCTGATACGCCTTGGTCAAGAACTTGCCGTCGGGCTTCAGATGGGCCAGGGCGAACTCGGCCGCCAATTCGCACAGGTAGATTGCACGCGGCGAATCAATTGCAGTCACGCCAGTCATGTTCGGCAGCATGTCGCTCATGACCAGATCCACTTTGGCTCCGCCCAGCGCTGCCTCCACCTGCCGCAATATCTGCTCATCGCTGAAGTCGCCCTGAATGAACTCGACGTGGTTCATGCCCTGCATTTCCAGCAAGTCGATGGCCACAATTTTGCCGCTGGCGCCTACCTTCCTCGCCGCTACCTGACACCAGCTGCCAGGCGCCGAGCCGAGGTCGACAATCACGCCACCAGTACGCAGCAGGCGATCTTTCTGGTCCAGCTCAATCAGCTTGTACGCGGCACGCGAACGATAACCTTCCTGCTTCGCGCGCTGCACGTACGGGTCGTTGACGTGCTCGACCAGCCAGTCCTTGTTTGACTTGTGACGTTTGCCTGCAGGATTGAGCATGAGGGACCGGGAGCGATAGGGCCAAAGCGGGTGCCAAGCCCCGAATTATCGGTCTTCGAGCAACTGCCCCATGCGCAGGTGGGGTTTGCCGCGAGATAATTGCAGCCAATTCCGCCGAACAAGAAATACGAAAGCTCACATGGCCCCCACCTCCAGTCTGTCCTCCAGCGCCCGCCGCGCCCTGCGCGCGGCTGCGCACCATCTCGACCCGGTGGTGATGATTGGCCAGCACGGCCTCACCCCCGCCGTGCTGCATGAGATCGACCTCGCACTCACCGCGCATGCGCTGATCAAGGTGCGCGTACAGTCAGACGAGCGCGAGACGCGCGAGGCCTTCCTTGCCGAGATTTGCCAGAAAATGGGCTGCGAAAGCGTGCAGCATCTGGGCAAACTGCTGGTGTTGTGGCGCAACGCGGGTGACAGCGGTAATGACGATGTCGCCGCCGGTCAGGACGCTGTTGCAGTCAAGGCTTCGTCTGGTCGCGGTCCACGCAGCAAGCTGCCACGCCAGGCGGCGGCCTCGGCCCCGCCATCGCGCGCGCCCCGCAGCGCTGGCCCGCGTGACACCGACGAAGGCCGCAGTGGCCGCGAAGGCAATGCAACTGGAGAGCGCCGTCGCTTCGGCGACCCGGTCCCGCCACCGCCGCGTCGCGAAGGCTGGGCGCCGAAAAACCGGCGCAGCGCGGCCCGCTTCGGCGGCGACGATGGCGCGGATGGCGGCAGCAATGCCGGCTACAGTCGCCGCCGTGACGCTGGTGAGGGTTTCGATGCACCGAGAGGACGAGCGCCTGCTGGCAGCGGTCGCGGCGCACCGCGCGGTGAATTTGCAGCACCGCCGCGTGGTCGCACGGGTGGCGCCAGTGGCGCCGGCGGCTCGGGGTATGGCCGCAGCGGCACCGGTGCCACTACCGGCAGTCGCTGGGGTGAACGCCGCGACTTCGACGATCGTGGCACCAGCGGTGGTCGATCACGAACGGGGGGTGATGGCGGCGGTTTCGCTGGCGATACCGGCGGCGGGCGGCGCCCGCCTTCCTCGCGGCAAGGTGGTGACAGTTGGGGCAACCGCGACGGCTTTTCCGGCAAACCGCGAGGCTTCGCGCCGCGCGGTGCAGGCGCCGCCGGCGGGCGCGGTCCAGCCAGTGGCAGCCCGGCAGCCAAGCCGCGCGCACGCCGCAGGCTCGGCTGATCGTCGGTCACTCGCGCGGCCCGACCAGTGTCAACGCCGCCCGGACAGCAATCGCGATCTCTTGTCGCGCAGCTATTTGGGCAACGAGGCAAGCGCCAATTGCAGTTGCTCAACGGGCGTCAGCGACACTGAAATGCAGATCGCATCGGTCGGCCGCTCCAGCGCATCGAACTGACTCCGCAGCAGCGACTCCGGCATGTAGTGGCCTTCGCGCGCGCGCATGCGGGCAGCGATTTCGTCGGCGTTGCCGTCCAGAAAAACCCAGTGCATCACAGCGATGTCTGCGGCCAGCGTGTCGCGATATCGCTGCTTGAGTGCCGAGCAGGCCAGCACCACGCGCTCGCCGAGTGCAGCCCGGCTGCGCAGCTCTGCATTGAGTGACGCGAGCCATGGCCCCCGGTCTTCGTCGGTCAGCGGCGTGCCGGCGCGCATTTTCTCGACGTTGCCAGCCGGATGAAAGTCGTCGGCATCGAGCGCAGTTGCACCAAGCGCATTGGCCAATGCACGCGCCAGCGTGGTCTTGCCACAACCGGAGACGCCCATCACGATGATCGGCGTTATCACCTGCGCTGACACCTCGCTCAGTCCGCCTTCTTCACCGCATGTCCACCAAATCCGGCCCGCATCTGCGCCAGCAGCTTGGCGGCATAGTCGCCCCTGCCCTGGGTGGCAAAGCGGGTGGTCAGGGCGAGTGCGGTGACCGGCGCCGGAACGCCCAGCTCAACCATCGCCTCGACTGCCCAGCGCCCCTCGCCCGAGTCGGACACGTAAGGCGCAATCGCTGCGATTTCGTCAGGTTTGCGCAGCGCGGCGGCGGTGAGGTCGAGCAACCACGAACGCACGACCGAACCGTCACGCCAGGCCTCGGCAATCTCGGCGACCGGCATCGCGAAATCTTTCTTTGCCTCCATCAGGGCGAAGCCCTCCGCGAGCGCCTGCATCATGCCGTACTCGATACCGTTGTGCACCATCTTGGCGTAATGTCCGGCGCCGACCGCGCCCGCGTGGACAATTCCCTGCGTCGGCGATGGCGCCAGTACCTCCAGCAACGGCTTCAGTCGCTGGTAATCCGCTGCGCTCGCACCGGCCATCACGCAATAGCCGTTGGCAAGGCCCCACACGCCACCTGACACGCCGACATCGGCATAGTCAATGCCGAGTGCGTTCGCTTTGCCTGCACGGCGTAACGTGTCCTTGTAGTTGGCGTTGCCGCCGTCAACCAGCAAATCCCCCTTCGCCAGTTGCGGCAGCAGTGCCGCAATGGTCGCCTCGGTCACCTCGCCGGCGGGCAGCATGAGCCAGACAATTCGCGGCGTGGCAGCAGCACCGGCAGCAAGGGCTTCGGCAATGCTGCCGGCGGGACGAACCCGAGCCTCCGTTGCGGCAGCACGCGCCTCCTCGCTCTGGTCAAACGCGACGACGTTGACGCCGCCACGCGCCCAGCGACGGGCCATGTTGGCGCCCATCCTGCCCAGACCGATCAGGACTACTTGCATCTACTTTCCTCCGCCGAAATTCTTGTCTGCTAGGGGGCAGTCTGCGTCTTGTCAGACTGGCGGCGCGACGCGCTCGACCTCTTCCACCGTGGTCAGCCCGGTCGCGATCTTGTGCGCGCCGGACGCGCGCAGCGGCTTCATGCCATCGCGAAACGCCTGTTCACGGAGTTCATCCATTCCGGCGCCGCGATTGACCAGTTTGCGCATCTCCGGCGTCATCAGCATCACTTCGTACAGGCCGGCACGCCCCCGGTAGCCGGTCATGCGGCAATCAAGGCAGCCGGCCGCCTGATAGGTGACCGCCGGTTTGCTCGCGCGATAAGGTTTGGTCAGCGCCGCCCACTCATCATCGGGGATCGTCTCCGCAGGCGCCCGACAGGTCGGACACAAGGTTCGCACCAAGCGCTGGGCCATCACGCCGACGACCGTGGAATTGACCAGATAAGGTGGCACGCCAAGATCAATCAGCCGCGTGATCGCGGTTGGCGCATCATTGGTGTGGAGGGTGGAAAGCACCAGATGCCCGGTCAGCGCGGCCTGCACGGCCATTTCAGCAGTGGCGAGATCGCGGATTTCGCCGACCATGATGATGTCCGGGTCCTGGCGCATCAGCGTGCGCACACCGTTCTCGAAGTCAACGCCGATCTGTGGCTGCACCTGCATCTGGTTGAACAGCGGCTCGACCATCTCGATCGGGTCCTCCACGGTGCAGACGTTGACCTCTGGTGTCGCCAGCGTTTTCAAGGTCGAGTACAGCGTGGTGGTCTTGCCCGAACCGGTCGGGCCCGTCACCAGAATGATGCCGTGCGGACGGGCGATCATCTGCTCCCAGCGCGCCAGATCGTCGTCGCTGAAGCCAAGATCACGGAAGTCACGCAGCAGCACTTCCGGGTCGAAGATGCGCATCACGACCTTTTCGCCGAAGGCCGTGGGCATGGTCGCTACCCGCAACTCAACTTCTGTGCCATCGGGCGAGAGCGTCTTGATACGGCCATCTTGTGGTCGCCGCTTCTCGACAATTTCCATCCGGGCGAGCAATTTGATGCGACTGACCATCGCAGTCAATACCGCCTGTGGAATCTGGTAGACCTGATGCAGTACGCCGTCGATACGGAAGCGAACAACGCCGGAATCTCGACGTGGTTCAATGTGAATATCACTCGCGCGCTGTTCAAACGCGTACTGCCACAGCCAGTCAACGATGCGGACAATGTGGCGGTCATTGGCGTCCGGCGTTGCGCCACCGGCCTGCACGCCAACCTGGACCAGCTGTTCAAACGAAGAGATGGCACTCTTGTCGTCCGCTGCCTTCTCCTGCGCACGGCGCACCGATTGCGCCAGTGCGAAGAACTCGGCAACGTAGCGCTTGACGTCGAGCGGGTTGGCAAACACCAGTTCAACCCGGCGGCGCAACAACTGCGACAGCTCGGGAATCCACGAGCGCACGAACGGCTCACTGGTGGCCACGGTCACCACTTCCGGCGTCACCGCCACCGGCAGGATGCGATAGCGGTTGGCGTAGCTCGAGCTCATGACTGAGCCAACCGCTGCGAAGTCAACCTTGAGCGGGTCGATATGCAGGTAGGGCACCTGCAACCGGCCCGCCAGCCACTCTGACAAGGCTTCCAGCGTCAACACCCGCTTCGGCGGTTTGGCGCTGCGCCACTTCTGCTCTGCAACCAGCGTCAGCGGATGCTCATAGTTGCGGAATCGGGCGGTCGTTCGCAACCCCTCAATCTGCGCGCTATCGACCAGATGGTCAGCCTCCAGCTCGCGCAAGACCAGGTCCAGCGTCATGGCGCGATCAGGTTGCGAAGGGGCCGCAGCGGGCGAAGGCGATCCGACGGGATGCAGGGGTTTCACAGCGGCCATGGCCTATTTTGCTACAGCCGGCGAACAATGCGGTCTGCCAACCGACAACTTTACGAAGGCGCAATGTTGCTGCGGACCAGACTGTCGTCAGCCGCATGCCGTTGCACCGATGTTGCGACGCATAATTGCCATCATCGTCCCGAACCGCTTTCCACATGCTCATCGACTGCGCGGCCTATATCGATGGCGTCCGTCAGACGCCGATGGACATTGAGGCAATCAGCGATTTTCTTGCTGCACCGCAACCACCCGGCGCCTTTGTCTGGGTTGCCCTGTTCGAGCCGCCACCCTCGCTGTTGAGCAAGATGCAGGAGGAATTCAACCTGCATGAACTGGCCATTGAGGACACCAATCGCGGCTCGCAACGACCGAAGCTTGAGGAATACGGCAGCACCCTGTTCGTGGTGCTGCACACCGTCGAGCGACATGGCGATGACTTTGTTGATGGCGAACTGCACATCTACTGCGGCGAGCACTTCGTGCTGACCGTCCGGCATCGCGCGGAGACTGGCTTTCGCAATGTGCGCGCGGAACTCGAGCGTGAGCCGGCATTCCTCGCACTTGGACCGGGCGCCGCATTGCACGGGCTTCTCGACACCGTGGTTGATCGCCTGTTTCCAGAGGCCGACGCGCTGGAAGACCGCCTGGACGCGCTGGAAACAACCATCTTCGACGCCCGCACCGATCGCCGGGCAGCTGCCGAATCGCTTTACGCACTGAAGCGCGACACCATGTGCGTGCGTCGCGCGGTAACGCCACTGGTTGAGGTGTGCGGGCGCTTGCTGAACCACAAGCATCCGATCTTCCGCGACGCACTGCGGCCCTATTTTCGCGACGTGCTGGACCACGTCACGCGAATTGACGAGTCGCTCGACAATCTGCGCGACATGGAAAACAGCGCCACGCAAACCAACCTGTCGCTGATCACGCTGGCTGAAAGCGAAGTGACCAAAAAGCTGGCAGGCTGGGGCGCGATATTGATGGTGCCGAGTATCGTGGGCACCATCTACGGCATGAACTTCAAGCACATGCCGGAACTGGAGTGGACCTACGGTTATCCGGCTGCGCTGGCATTGATGGTGGTCGGCGGGGCTGCGTTATGGGCGTTTTTCCGCAAGATCCAATGGGTATGAGCCAACCCGAAGCCGTGCGCCCCGGCGCAACTTCGAGTGCAGCAATCTGATCAAGGCTGGATGGGGGAAAAGTGAGTATTGCCAGTTTCCGCGTGACGCTGACGGCTATGGTGAGCCTGGCAACGCTCTGCTTATCGCCCGGCGCCTTTGCCAACAGCTTCGGCTCGCCTGTGTGTTCGATCACGCCAGCCCAGATGGATGCAGCCGACCTGACCGCAACGGTCATCAGCCCCAACGGCTGGTCAATCAACGTGCCCATCTCGTATACCGCCGGTACTCCGCTCACCGTCGCCATTGCCAACAGCAATACGAGCAAGCAGTTCCGCGGTTTGCTGCTGTGGGCGACCAATTCGGCTGGCACGCTGGTCGGCACCTGGACAGCACCCGCGGGCTACTCGACACCATCGTCCTGCGGGGGATCATCATTGACCCATACCAGCAGCACCGCCAAGAGCCAGAGAACTTTCAGTTTTGCACCGCCTCTGGCGGGTAGTGGTACCCTGACCTTTCGCGCCGTTGTGACAGAGGAATGCGGTGCCGGGAGTTGCCGCTCGTGGCATGCATTCCCGAACGCAATTTCTGTCACCGAATCGCTCTACACGCTCACTGTGGCGCGCACTGGCGATGGCACCGGTACGGTCATCTACAACCCGAGCGGGATCCAGTGCGGTGCCGTGTGCACGGCGGATTTTGTTGCCAACCAATCGGTCACCCTGCTCGCCTTGCCAGCCGCCAACTCGGTATTCACGGCTTGGCAGGACTGTGACAGCACGACCAGCGATCAATGCACCGTCGCGATGAATCGCAATCGCACCGCGACCGCCGTGTTCCGGGAAGCGCGCATGGATGTCGACGGCAGCGGCCTGCCGACCCGTTACGAGGCGGCGACTGACGGCGTGCTGGTGTTGCGCTATCTGCTCGGGTTGCGCGGCAGCGCGCTGGTGAATGACGCGCGCGCTGGCGGCGCCACCCGCGACGCTGTGCAAATTGCCACTCATCTCGATGCCCGATTGGCAGGCATGGATGTCGATGGCGACGGTAGCGTACGCGCGACGTCCGACGGGTTGCTGATCCTGCGCTACATGCTCGGCCTGCGTGGCGCCGCGCTGATTGCAGGCGCCAATCAGGGCTCGTTGACTGCGCCGCAAATCGAAGCTGCGCTGCTGACCCTGATGCCGCAACCGGCACCGTAAGCGGATCCGGGCCGCAGCGCCCAGCGCAGCGCTACATCTGCTTGAACAGATGCGAGAACGGGCGCGAGACCTTGAGCGTCTCTTTGTGGTTTTTCACCTTGACCGTTGCGTCACCGCGGAAATCGCGCGTGACACCTGCAATGGCGTTGACGTTGACGATGGTGCCACGATGAATCTGCCAGAAGATGTTCGGGTCCAGCTCGTCGAGCAGCTCGCGTAGCGGCTTGCGGATAAGCGCTTCTTCAGTTTCGGTGACGACCCGCGTGTACTTCTCGTCGGAGTTGAAGAACAGCACGTCCTTCACGTCGATCAGTTTCAGCGTCGAGCCCAGCGAGGCCTTGATCCAGCGCATGTACTCCGGCGTCCCTTCAGCGCCGGAACGCATCTCGCGCTTGAGCGTCGCGATCAGCTGCGACATATTGTCCGGCAGCGTCGGCGCGTCCTTGTCGTCAGCCTCGATGCGCTCTTTCAGGCGTTCGATGGTGGTCTGCAGGCGATCTTCCTGAATCGGCTTCAGCACGTAGTCGACAGCACCACGCTCGAACGCCGCAACCGCATACTCATGGTAGGCAGTGACGAAGACGATGTGGGTATCGGGGCTGGCGTCGGCGATTTGTGTGGCCACTTCGAGGCCGGTCAACTCCGGCATGCGGATATCAAGGAAAGCGACCGTCGGCTTCAATGCGCCGATCAGTTCAACTGCGGCCAGGCCGTCCTCGGCCTCGCCGACGACGGTCAGCTCGGGCCAGAGTTTTTCGAGTTTCTTCTTCAGAAACTGGCGCAGCAGCGACTCATCTTCCGCGAGCACCGCCGACATTGTTTGCGTCATTCCCATTCGCTTACCCGTTTTCCTTCTGAATCCCTGAGCTGGCCGGTGACTACACGGACGATGTCCACCAGCCACCAGATACCAAGCCCGCCGAGGGTGAAGAGCATACCCAAGCCGCTACCGACGCGGCCAACATAGAAGCGGTGTACGCCAAAGATGCCGACCACCACGACCAGAATGAGCGCGATGGTGCGCGACGACTCCGACGCGTCAGCGGCGCGCACCCTCGCCATCCGCACAGTGCTGCGGTAGTGCCGTGTGTCGTCGGCGGACCAGCGTGCAATGCGGCGGCCCTGCCCGTCATGGAAGTCGCGGGTGCCAATCCACACCAGATCAAGCACCACCCAGAGCAGCAGCGGCAACAGGAAGATGGGCACACCGCCGCTCAGGATGGACAGGATGCCCAGCATCGCCTGCGGCACGGCCGTGCGGCGGTGGCCGACGTAGAACCGGTGGGCCCCGAGCCAGCCAAGGGTGAGCGCCAGCAGACCGGTCGTCTGCACCATGTACGGCGAAATGCCCGCTTCGGCGTCGGCGACTTCACTGGCCACCATTGCCGGCGGCTCCTTCGGTACCCGCAGCAAGGCGCGTACGCCCGACGGCGCGTTCGGCTCCACCACCAGCTCGCCAGTGTCGCCGTAGAGCATTTTCAGCCGTTCGCGGGTATTGGCGAGTCCGACCCCGGTGCCGCCGGTCTGGGCGCCGCCGAGGCCAAGCCCGTTGTCGGCAACCAGCACTTCGACTTTTTCGCCCGCCATGCGCACCTGGATGGCGATGCTGCCGCCTTCGCGCTTCGGCTCCAGGCCATGCTTGATGGCATTCTCAACCAGGGTGGCGATCATTGTCGGCGGGAAGCTGATGCTGTTCAGTTCGACCGGCATGTTGATGGTGTAGGTCAGACGCTCGCCCATGCGGATACGCAGCAGGTCAAGATAGGCCCGCACCACCTCGATTTCGCGGCCGAGCGTGGACGTCGTCTCGCGCATGGTGGGCATCGCTGCGCGCAGGTAGGAAATCAGCCGCTCCAGCATGGTGCTCGCCTGCGGCGGATCAATTTCCTGCAACGCCTGCACGTGCGCCAGCGTGTTGAACAGGAAGTGCGGCTCGACCTGGGCGCGCATCACCATCAGCCGGGCTTCGGCAAGCTGGCGGGCATAGCTTTCGGAGCGCTCACGCGATTCGGCGATCACCGCGCGCTGCTCGCCACGGGTGGCACGTCCGGCGAATGCCCGCGTGATCAACATCAAGAGGAACAGCGCAGAAAGCACCGTGAAGGCGATGCTGCCGAAGATCATCTTCTGCGCGTCGCGGCTGACCGTCGACTGGATGAGGTCGCGGGTATCAGGGTCGAGGTCTGGCGGCTCCTGCACCCGTGCGCCGTCGAGCATCACAAATGGCTGGCCGGGACGGTTGAACACGCTGATGGTGATTTTCTGATCAGCCGGCGTCGCGGTGGCGCCAGGCGCCGCCGGTGCGGCCGGTGCACCGGGTGCGCGCGGTGGCTCGGGCGACTTCGGCATTCCGGGCGCAGCTGGCGGGCGGGGCGCCGCAGGCTGCTTCGGCGCTTTGGACGCCGCTTTGTCGGCAGCATCGGCGCTGGCAGCAGCGGCCGCTTTGGCAGCCTTCTCGGCAGCGGTGGCGGCCTCTGCTGCATCGGCGGCGACCTCCTTCGCGCGCGATTGCAGCTCCTGCAGCTGCTCCACACTGTGCTGCAACTCTTCGATCCGGCTGTTCAACGTATCGACGCTGCTTTCGCTGTCAACGCTCGCCGGATCGGCGCGCAGCTTGGCCGCCAGTTGCTCCAGTGCACGGCTGTCGCGCTTCACCACATCGCGCTGGGCGTCAATCAGCGCTTTCAGCTCGGCAGTGCTGTTGAGCGTAATTTCGCGTTTGCTGGTGCTCAGTTCACGCTCGACTTCGCTGATGGCGTTGTCCAGATCGCGCACCGTGGTCGGGTCCGATGCGATCACCCGCATGCCCAGCAGACCTGAGCGCGCCCGCTCCAGCACCTGCTTTTGCACGGCAAATTTGAACTCCTGCCTGGCGGCTGGCGATTTCAATTGCTGCTGCAATCGAATCGAATCAAACGGAACCGTGAACAGCGCCATCGCGACCAGCACGATCAGGCCGCCGACGATCAGCCGCCACCACGGCGTGCTGCCAAAGCCCTTCCACAACCGCGCGCCGACACCAGGCACCGGCGCCGAAGCGCGTTCGGCCGGCACTGGTGGCACCGGCGGCACGGGCGGGACCGGGGGCGGTATGGGACGCTCGGGAATCGGAGGCGGATTGCTCGGGGCAGAACTCATGGCATTGGTGGCAAAAAGCTGGAGCGGGCTGTCGGTGGACGGCAAACAAATGACCTGAGCCTGAAGTCTGCCAGCGAAGTGTCGGCCTCGCGCCCCACGTGCGACGAAGCGCGGGCGCACTGGACCACTCGCGGAAACCGGTCAGCGGCCATTGCAGCCTGTCTGCGACGCACCGTCGGATCGCACAGCACTCGTGCGCACGGCGCAACAGCCGCGGCCCCAATAGACCGCTCAATAAGGGCAGGACTGGCAAAAACAGTAGAAGTCGACTTTTCGAAAAAAGCGCTTTCAGCCCACACGCAATAAGGCCTGATCGAAAAAGCCAATAGAAGAAAAAAGCAAGTCCGCTTCAGTACGCGAGTACGAACGACGGATCATGATGCCGCGTTAGCATGCGATTTTCACTTTGTGCCAGCAGCGCAAAATGCCCGCACGAGTGGCCGAGGCGCCCAGGAGGCAGCGATGCACACAGACACCACCCAATACAACCACTCGCTGCCACCGGCTGAGCGGGCCATTGCAGAGTTGCTGGCGACCGAGATCGACCGCACGCTACCTGAGGCCGAGAACAAGGTCTGGCACGCGCATCCGGTGTGGTTTCTCGATGGCAATCCGGTCGCCGGCTACAGCAAACTCAAGGGCGGCGTGCGCCTGCTGTTCTGGAGCGGGCAGTCGTTTGACGAGCCGGGATTGGCGGCGGAGGGCAGTTTCAAGGCAGCTGAGGCGCGCTACGTGACGGCCGGCGACGTCAACGTGCCGGACCTGCAACGCTGGCTCGGCAAGGCACGTGACATCCAGTGGGACTACAAGAATCTGGTCCGCCGCAAGGGCAAGCTGGAGCGGTTGAAGTAGGCCGCGAGCAGGCCGGCGGCGGCGGGCGAAGCGTCGCTACTTGCCGCCCGGATTCGGCGAGAACAGGTCGAACTTGTTCGGCTTGCCCTTCCACTCGTCGGCATCAGCCGGCGCGGCTTTCTTGCGCGAGATATTCGGCCACTGCACCGCGTACTCAGCGTTCAGCTTGATCCACTTGTCAGCAATGTCGGAATCAGGCTTGATCGCGTCGGCCGGGCATTCCGGCTCGCACACGCCGCAATCGATGCACTCATCGGGGTGGATGACGAGCATGTTTTCGCCTTCGTAGAAGCAATCCACGGGACAGACATCGACACAGTCGGTGTACTTGCACTTGATGCACTGGTCGTTTACAGCGTAGGTCATGGCGAACGGTTGAAGGCAGTGAAGGGAAGCGAAGCAGGCGCCTGAAAAGCACAAGTCGGCTGCGTCCGGCCCCGTATTTTGCCGCAGGTGCAGCAATTCCCCGCCACCAGCGCGGGTTACCGCGCTTGCCGAGCGGCCCGATTTGCCGACTGTTTGACCAGAATCAAATGGCAGCCCACGCTGTTTGTGGAGGCTGCTGCTACGGTCTACGCAGCGAGGTAGTGCGCCGCCAGCGCCGGATCGGCTGCCAGCGCCGCGAAATCCCCTTCGTAGCGCACGCTGCCGCGCTCGATGACCACGGCGCGGTCCGCGATGGCACGGGCGAAGTTCAGATTCTGCTCGGACAGGATCACGCAGAGCCCTTCGCGCTTCAGTTCCTTCACGCTATCGGCAATACGCTCCACCACGATGGGTGCCAGGCCTTCCGACGGCTCGTCCAGCAGGATCGCCTTCGGATTGCCCATCAAGGTGCGGGCGATGGTGAGCATCTGCTGCTCGCCGCCGGACATCTGGCCGCCGGGCCGATCAAGCATCTCGCCGAGCTTCGGGAACAGCTCACAGACGCGGGCTACGCTCCAGCGCGGCGCGTCGGTCACTTGGGCGCGCACCGGCAGGCGGCCCACTTCGAGGTTTTCGGCGACGGTCAGGTCGGTAAAGATACGACGCTCCTCGGGCACATAGCCCAGGCCCAGCCGTGCAATGTGGTGCGACGCCCGCCCGCAAATCTCGTTATCGGCGAAACGCACGCTGCCCGCCACCTCCGGCAGCAAACCCATGATCGCCTTCAGCGTGGTCGATTTGCCCGCGCCATTGCGCCCGACCAGTACCAGCACTTCACCGGCCCGGGCTGAGAAGCTCAGGTCAAACAGCAACTGCGCGCGGCCATGATGCACGCTGAGATTGCGCACTTCAAGCATGCGCAGCCTCCGCCGGCGCAGCGGTGCCGAGATAAACGGCGCGCACTTCTTCATGCGATCGGATTTCGTCCGGTGTACCTTCGGCAATGATGCGGCCACGGTTCATCACGATCACGCGGTCAGCAAAACCGAACACCACATCCATATCGTGCTCGGTGAACAGTAGCGCCACGTTGCGCTCGCGGCAGGCGGCCAGGGCGTGCTTCATCAGCGCCTCGCGCTCGCCGGGCGCCATGCCTGCCGTCGGCTCATCCATCAACAACAGGCGGGGATCGTTGGCAAAGGCCATGGCCAGCTCCAGCCGCTTGAGATCGCCGTAAGCCAGCTCCGACGCCGGGCGATTGGCCTGTTCGGCCAGCCCCTGCTCAGCGATGAGAGAGTAAGCGTGCGTAATTTCTGCCCGATCCGCCCGCCTGCCAAGGGCATGTCGCAGCGACGTCAGCGAGCGCAAATGACTCATGCGCGCCATCTGCACGTTCTCGCGCACGGTCATCGAGCCGAACGTCGCGGTGATCTGGAAGGTGCGCGCGACACCCTGGCGAAACAGACGCTGCGGCGGCATGCCGGTGATATCGCGGCCATCCAGCCATACCTCGCCTTGGTCGGGGCGAATCTGGCCGTTGATGAGATTGAATGTGGTGGTCTTGCCGGCGCCGTTGGGGCCAATCAGGGCAACCGCCTCACCCGCACGCACCACAAAATCGACACCGCGAACGGCCCGCACGCCGCCAAAGGATTTCGCCAGCGCACGCACCTGCAGCGCCGCCTGACCTGAGTCAGTGTTGAGGAGCGTCACGCTGCGGCCCTCCGCGACCGCCACGCCGCAATCGTTCCGGCAATGCCGCGTGGAAACAACACCACCAGCAGCAGGATCGTGACCCCGAGCGCCCCGCGCCAATACTCGGTTGAGCGGGCCAACGTGTCCTGCAGCCAGGTAAACACGGCCGCCCCGATGATCGGGCCGAGCAGCGTGTTGATACCGCCGAGCAACACCATCACCAGTGCATCCACCGAGCGCGGAATGGCCATCACGTCGGGCGAAATGCTGCCCTTCGAGAAAGCGTAGAGCGCGCCTGCCACCCCGGCGATGGCGCCGGCAATGGTGAACCATGCCCATTGCAAACCACGTGGCGACAAGCCGATGGCAGCCGCTTTCACCGGCGCGTCGCGGCTGGCGCGCACCGCGTAGCCGAGTGGCGTAAACACCAGCCAAGCGCAGAGCAACGTTGCCGAGCCACACACCAGCAGTACGAACAAGTAGAAATCGCCCCGCTCCGACAGCCAGTCCGGCGGCCAGATACCGACCATGCCGTTGCTGCCGCCGGTCACGGCATCCCACTGGAAAACGATGGACCAGGCAATCTGCGCGAACGCGAGCGTCAGCATCGCCATGTAGGTGCCCGAGAGCCGCACGCTGAACCAGCCGAACAGCAACGCCGCCAGCGCTGCCAGCGCCACGCCACCAAGGCACGCGACGATCAGTCCGTAGCCCGCCTTGGCCAGCAGCGCCGCGCCGTAGGCACCGAGACCGAAGTAGGCGGCATGGCCAAAGGAACCCATGCCGCCGTTGCCGATCACCAGACCAAGACTGGCAGCGAACAGCGCAAACACGATCACGTCAATGGCCAGCACCAGCGTGTAGTCTCCCGCCCACTGCGGCAGCAACACCAGCACCACCAGCGCGATGGCGAGCGCAATCAGGCTGCGTCGCCCCGGCACGCGAACCACTGGCGCTTGCCCGGCATCGCCGCGCGCATGCGTCAACGGCTTGCCAAACAGGCCATTGGGCTTCCACACCAGCACCAGCGCCATCACGATGAACTCGGCGACCAGCGTCAGTTTGCTGAACTCGACGGCGACGCCGAACAGCGTGACTTCGCCCAGCCCGATGCACCACGCCTTGACCAGCGAGATGACGCCGGCGGCGACAAACGCGCCCGGCAGGCTGCCGAGGCCGCCCACCACCACCACCACGAACACGTCGGCAATGATGGCGAGATCCATGCCCAGGCTGGCAGGTTCGCGGGGCAACTGCAGGGCACCGCCAATGCCTGCCAGAAAACTGCCGAGCGCGAACACGGCGGTGAACAGCAGGCGCTGATTGACACCCAGCGCATCGGTCATTTCCCGATCCTGGGTGGCGGCGCGCAGCAACAGGCCGAAGCGCGTCCGCCGCAGCAGTTGGGTAAGCGCCAACAGCATCACCGCACCAATCGCGATCAGCAGCAGATCGTAGGTGGGGAACGGCTTGCCCAGGATATCGATCGCGCCGCGAAAGCCCGGCGCTCGCGGGCCGAGCAGATCTTCGGCACCCCAGATTGCCAGCGCAGCGTCCTTGATCACCAGCACCAGTGCAAAGGTCGCGATCAGTTGCAGCAACTCCGGCGCATCGTAAATGCGTCGCAGCACCACAAGCTCCGCCAGCAGACCGATGATGGCAACGGCGAAACCGGCGACCAGCACCCCGCCCCAGAAACCAACCGCGCCGCCAACCGTGTTGGCCACGCTGTAGGCCACATAAACGCCCAGCATGTAGAACGACCCGTGGGCGAAGTTCACGATGCGGGTTACGCCAAAAATCAGTGACAGCCCGACGGCGACCAGAAACAGCGAAGCGGCAGACGCCAAGCCGTTCAGGCTGAGCACTGCAAAGTTGGCAACTGACGACAACATTCCCGAAAGCGTAACGTCGATTGTGGGTATCGGCCGCTGCTCAGCGTACGCCGACGGTTGTCAGCTGGCGATCATGCCAGCGCGAGAACAGCAACAGCGCGACGATGGCGCCCACGCCCGCCATGGCCATGTCTTTCTGCGTATCCCAGACGTCTCCCTGAGTCGCCAGGAAGGCGTCGGCGCCTTCGCCCAGCGCCATCGCAGCGCCCCACTCGATCAGCTCATACAGCGCGCTGATACCGAGGCAACTGAGCACCACCACCACGGCCAGCCACTTGCCGGGACGCAGTGGTGAGGTGCGCAACAGCAGCTCACGGGCAACCAGTGCCGGCGCAAAGCCCTGCATGAAGTGCCCAACCCGATCATAGTGATTGCGCGAAAGGTGGAACTCGTCGCGTAGCCAGTTGAACAACGGCATTTCGGCATACGTGTATTTGCCGCCCACCATCAGCACCACGGCGTGCAGCGTGATCACTACCGTCAACAGCGTGGTGAGCGGAAAGCGCCGCCACGTGAGGGCAACCAGCGGAAGTGCGATGAATACGGGTGCGACTTCCATGAACCACGTGCCGCGGTCTTTCGGCGCCAGACCGGACCACAGGAGCACCAGTATGGTCAAAGCCAGGCAGGCCCACGCGACGGGGGAAGATTTTTGCGCTTGCATGTCGGCAAGTGTAGTCATCCCCTCGCCGTCCAGCCGGTGACCGCAAGTCAATCAACAACGACTCACGCGGCGATAATCGGCGCATGCAATCTGAACATTCCCTCCTTCCGCGCGACGCCATCCTGCAGTTGCGCGCATCAAAAATTCGTGAAGTCGCCAACGCCGGCATGGACCGCAAGGACGTGCTCGCGTTCTGGTTTGGTGAACCCGACGAAGTGACGCCCGATTTCATTCGTTCCGCCGCCAGTGAGAGTCTGCTGCGCGGGGAAACCTTCTACTCGCACAACCTGGGCCTGCCTGAATTGCGCAGCACGGTGGCGAGCTACCTTTCTGCGCTGCATGCCAACCCGGCAGCAGCCATCACGTCAGAGCATGTCGCCATTACCAGTGCCGGGGTCAACGCCTTGTCGCTCGCCGCCCAGTGCATCGTCAACCCTGGCGACCGCGTGGTCTGCGTGACGCCGCTGTGGCCCAATCTGGTGGAGATTCCGAAAATTCTCTCGGCCAATGTCGAATGCGTATCGCTGCAGTTTGGTGAATCTGGCTGGCAACTCGACATGGACCGCCTGCTGGCTGCACTGACGCCGGACACACGCTTGCTGATGGTGAATTCGCCCAACAACCCGACCGGCTGGACGCTAACCCGTGCCGAGCAACAGACGATTCTGGATCGCTGCCGTCAACATGGCATCTGGCTGCTGGCGGATGACGCCTACGAGCGGCTGGTGTTCGATGAGGTTGGCGTGGCGCCTTCGTTCTTCGACATCGCGCACGCCGACGACCGGCTGGTCAGCGCCAACACCTTCTCGAAATCGTGGCTGATGACCGGCTGGCGGTTGGGCTGGCTGGTGGCACCGAAGCCCTTTATCGAGCAGCTCGGCAAAGTCATCGAGTACAACACCTCGTGCTCGCCGGTGTTCATCCAGCGCGCAGGTATCGCTGCCATCACCGGTGGTGACTCGGTGATCGCCCGCACCCAGCGGCGCTTTCGCGAGGCGCGCGACCACCTGTGCGCCGCGCTCAACGCCTTGCCCGGAGTGCATGCGCCACCGCCACCGGGGGCCATGTACGCCTTCTTCAAGGTGGACGGGATGACTGATTCGCTCGCCTTCTGCAAACGGCTGGTTGCCGAACAGGGGCTGGGCGTCGCACCTGGGGCCGCCTTTGGCGACGAGGGGGAAGGCTTTGTGCGCTGGTGCTTCGCCAGTGACCTGAAGCGGCTCGACGACGGCATCGCGCGGTTCACGCAGGGCTTGCAATCGTTGCGATAGCGATATCGCCCGCGTCACCGACCGAAGACGCGGCGGGCGGCAGCGGCGACTGCCCGACTCAGAAAAGTCACAAAACTATTGCCAATCAATAATTTAAGGCATAGTCTTGAGACTATGCCTACAGTTGCGCTCGTAAGTCGAAAAGGTGGTTGCGGCAAAAGCACGCTGGCGACCAATATCGCCGCGCATTTCGCGCGTGGCGGCCTGCCAGTGACGCTGGGTGATCTTGATCACCAGCAGTCGATGCGTGTCTGGCTGAAACGTCGCCCCAGTGCAGCACCGGCCATCGCCGGCTGGGTCGGCGATGTGGCGGGCAACGTACGGCCACTGGGTGTTTCGCATCTGGTGCTCGATACCCCCGGCGGACTGCACGGGCTGGCGCTGGCCAAGGTGGCGATGGTGGCCGATGCGATCCTGATCCCGGTGTCGGGCTCCGTCTTCGACCGTGAAGCCGCATCGGACTGCTGGGCCGAGCTGCGTGCGCACCCGCGCGTAGTGAGTGGTCGCTGTCAGGTTGCCGCAATTGGCATGCGACTGGATCGCCGGACGCAAGCCGAAGAAATCGCGAGCGACTGGGCGGCATCGATTGGGCTTACCTGGCTGTGCAGTCTGCGCAGCTCGCAGGTGTACGTGCGCGCGGTCGAGAACGGTCTCAGCATCTTTGACATGCCGCCGAGCGTGACGACGATTGACCGCGAGCAATGGGATCCGCTGATTGCGTGGCTCACCACCCAGGGGTTCGTGCAGGCAGCGCCTGAACCGGCACGCGCGCCGACAGTGGCCACTGTATCGCCACTGGTTGCCGCCGGCAATGACGCGTTCGCTGCACCGGCCCTGCAGGTGGTGGCAACCTCACCGGCGCTCGCCGCCCGCACGCCCCACGTGCCGCCGGAAGTCGTCGCCGCCGAAGCGCGCGGCTTCGCCCGCTTCGTGCCGCGCTTTCTGCGGCCGAAGTCGTAACAGCCCTCGGCTTAGTCGATTCGAGGCGCCGTCCGCGTGCGGCCGCCCTGCGTCAGTGCGAAGCTCGCTGCCCTGCCGTCCTTCACCTCACCGAACACTATTTCGAGCTCGGTAACGCGTGCGAAAAACGCGGTCGGTGATTTCGCGAACAGCTCGAATTCGTTCTGCCCGGTCGCCTGCGCAAACAGACGGCCGTCGCGCAGCCGCACGACGACGTCGAAACCGGGCGCCAGCCGGTAATTGCCGGCGTACTGCGCCAGTGTCTTCGCATCAACGCTGACGGCGGTTTGTGGCCTGACCACGGCCCTGATCGGGATCGACGGCTCCAGCAGGTGCAGGGCGATATCGTCGGGCGTCGCGCCTGCCGCGTTCGACAGCACGGCGATCGCTGCCTTGCGCTCCGGGTCAACCCAGAGCGACGAGGTGAAACCGCCGGTCATACCGCCGTGATTGAACACAGTGCGCCCGTTGAGCGGCGCCAGCAACCACGCGAGGCCCTGCGGATTCATAGGCGCCATGCCGTCGCCGTACTTCCGCTGTGTCAGCCGGAAGGCGTCGCGCAGCGGGGTGTCAATCGCACCACTTGCGGCCTGCGCATAGCGACCAATGTCACGCGCACTCATTACCAGCGCCCCGGCACCGGCGAGCACGTTGAAGCGCCAGTACCGCGCCCGCTTGAGCGTGTCTCCGTCGATATAGTGGCCGTGGCTGTAGCGCGCTTCCTCGCTGCGCGGCACGTCGAGCCAGCTCGCGGCCAGTCCAAGCGGGGTCAGCACCCGCTTTTGCAGCAAATCGGCATATGAACTGCCCGCCGCGCGCCCGAGCACGTAGCCGAGCAGGCCGAAGCCAAGGTTTGAGTATTCGTAGCGCTCGTCGCGCTTGCGGGTGCTCTTGCCGCCGTCGCTTGCGGTCAACTCCTCGCGGCGCTTGAGGTACTGCAACAGCTCCTGCTCGCGATAGTCCGCGTAGGGATCGGCGCGGGTTCCGTAGGGCATGTTGTCGGGCAGTCGCGGCAGGCCCGAGCGATGCGTCGCCAGATCGACCAGCCGGATCGGTGCGCCGGTGTGGTCACGCAGCGTGAGGCCGCGCAACCCCTGCGGCAGATATTTCTCCACCGGGTCGTCGAGTTTGACTTCGCCCCGGTTCACCATGTCGGCCAGCAATAGCGCAGTGAAGGTCTTGGTAATCGAGCCAATTTCGAACAGAGTGTCGGGCGTCACCGCCGTCGCCTTGTCGAGCGCAGTGTGCCCGGCGGTGACGATGCGCACCTGCTCACCCTGCACCACCACGGCGGCCATGCCGACCGCGCGCTTCTCCTCGTCAATCCGCTTGACCAATATCTCGCGGATGCGCTCGTCGGTCGGCGTCGTCTGCGCCGATGCAGTTTGCCCGCCCAGGCTGACCAGCGCCGCAAGCAACAGTGCGGCGAACCCGACGCCGCCGTGCGGGCGCGCAATGGCAGTTTGATGCTGCGACTCGTGCGGTTTGGTCATGCCAATCGACTCCTGGAATGCGGCACTGAGCCACGCGATGTCGGGATGCTAAGTCGAGCGCCGCGGCGTCGAAACCGGCGCGCGACGAGCCGCGAGAACCGGCGACGAAGCGGATAAGGCTGCCCGAATCAAGGCGTCTGCACCGAGCACTTTCCCATGATTCAGAGGATCACCTTTTTAGCAAGAGCCCTATTCCAATTGGGCTTACACCTAATTTCTTTTGTAAGTCGACTTCATGATAAATCTGCCTTAAAGCCCAATTCAAATGAGGCTTCCCGAGAAAAGATGATCTGAAACTAATCGTCACCGCAGTGATCGCTGTCTGCCATCGGAGACATGAAATCTCTTTAGCAATCAATTACTTAACGAGAAGCGGCAGGTCAGCGGTCGCCAACGGGTGACAGCCCGGACAAGAAATCCGCCGCTTTCGCCGAACTCTCGGCCAATGACGTCGTCATAGATCATTGAATACTCTGCACTTTGTGTGTGCTGGCACGAGCATCGCTCGCACGCAGCTTCGGGGGAGGAGGTCGGGGCATTCAGACGCCGCAGCGTCATCGGCATCGCCGCGCGCTGCACGCATCCACGTCTGAACGGACACACTCTTGAGAGGAGACACTGATGCTGAAGAATGGATTTCTCGGTCGCCGCGATGAACCGCAAACGCCCGCTGGCGGGCGCGCTTCGCCGGATTCGCCACGCTACGCACCGCAACCGGATGCGCCCCCGCTGTCTGCCGTCGCGGTGTCGCACCCGGCGGCAAGTTCGGCACCGGTGGGTGCACGCGCCACTGAAGTGAAGAGCACGACAGGCACCACAGGCAGCGATCTGCTGCGCGAAACGCCAGCGGCCACCACCGTTGCCGCACCGGTCAGCAACGCAGCAACGACCAGCGGCAGCACCAACAACGGCTCGCCAAGGCTCACGGTCGGCCCCAATATCAAACTGAAAGGCGCCGAGATCAATGATTGCGACACGCTGGTGGTCGAAGGCCACGTCGAAGCGTCGATGGACAGCAAAACGCTGGAGATCCTGAAAACTGGCTCCTACGCCGGCACCGTGACCATCGACATCGCCGAAATTCACGGCAAGTTCGAAGGCAACCTCACCGCCCGCAAGAAGCTGATCGTGCACGCCTCGGGCTGCGTGTCGGGCACCGTGCGCTACGGCTCACTACTGGTCAGCGAGGGCGGCGTGGTGAGCGGCGACATCGCCGCCATCGATGGCAAGGGTGACAGTCAGGGGGCGTTGTTCGCCGGCTACCCGTCGGCCCGCACCACCACCGGCAAGCTGGCAGGAGTGGAACATGTCGCGGCGTAGCCGGCTGCGCGCCAGCCTGCGGCGCAAACTGCGACGACCGGGCAGTGCCAATGACAGCAGCGCCGAACCCCGCGCACGTGGCTCGCTACTGCGACGTGCCCAGCAATGGCTGGCCGCCCGTGAGCGTCTGCTGGCGGACTGGATCGCGCGTGCGCGTGTTGCGACGGCACTTGCGCACCCTAGCATGCCGGCGCGCGTCCGACGCTTGCATGGCAAAGTCACTGCCAGCCGTCTCGGCGGCGCTGGCGCCATCATGGTGCTGCAATGGTGGGAATACGAAAGCCCGCTCAAGCGGCGGCTAGCGCTGGAGGCAACGCTGCGCCGGATGTTCTCGGTGGTGCCAGACACGGCTGGCGCTTGAGTCCACGCCGGTAGCAGTCTGCGTAACCTGACGCAGCATTCCGGCCACCGGTCGCAATGCGGGCTGCCAGCCAGCCGAACCATGCTGGAATCCCGATGCGCGGCACCAGCGCCGCGCGTCGTCTAACTGGCTTGGGAGGCTCAATCGATGAAGCTGCGTTCGTGGTACCTCGCGTCCCTTCTCTTCTGTTTCGCACCGACGGTGATGGCACAAGAGGCTGCGGCAGTTACCGGCAAGACGCCACCACGCCGTGATGTACGCTACGTGGTACTGCATAACCCCGGCCCGCAGTGGGACAAGGCAAAAGGGCCGTTCGAGCAACCCGGCTTGCAGGAACACATCAATCATTACCGCAAGCTGCTGCAGGACGGCAAGCTCGAGCTGGGCGGGCCGTTCATGGATTCGGCTGCCGGCGGCATGATGATCCCGGCGGCGGGGCTTGGCGAGGATGAGATCAGAAAGTTCGCGCAGGATGATCCCGCCGTGCGCTCGGGTCTATTGCGCGCCGAGGTCAGGCCATGGCTGATTGGCATGCGCAAGTGACCGGCTGGCGGTACCCTGCTCTCCGTTTGATCGGCTTTGAGCCTACCCTGCAAGCGGGAACAGCAACTCAAACGTTACGCCGCCGTCCTCGTTGCGCGCGGTGACGGTGCCACCCATTTTGGCCATGTAGGTGCGGGCCACGAACAGGCCCTGGCCGCGAGTGGTGTTGCCGGCTTCGCCGGTCGCCGCTTTCGGGTCCGACACCCCGTATTCGAAGATGCGCTCGAACAGCTCTGCCGGAATTTGCTCGCCGGCGTTGTGCACGCGAACGCTCGCACGGTCTCCGGTGACTTCAAGCGTAATGGTGATGTCACTGCCTGGCGCACGATGACGGTCAGCATTGGTGAGCAGATGGGTCAGCACGTCCTCCAGCGAATACTCGTCGGCACGCACTTTGACGGCACCCGCACTGCTGCCGGCAACAAAGCGCACGCTGGCGACGCCCGCCTCCTGCGCGTTGGTGGCAACGTGCGCCAGAAATTCGTTGAGGTCCAGCGTATCGAGCCGCAACTGCGACGACTGGAACGCCTCACTGGGCGATGCGCTGCCGTAAAGCACCCGGATCGCCTGCTGCATGCGGTGGATGTAGCGCGCACTCGGGTCATCTGCCTCGCCATGCAGCACCATCAGCGACTGCAACGGCGACATGATTTCGTGGCCGACCGCGTGCCACGTATCGCGTTCGCGTTCAGCGCGCAGATGCTCGCGGCGCACGTCTTCATTCACCCGTTGCAGCAGATCGTGCAGGCAACTGGCGAGGATGCCGAGTTCATCCTTGCCACGCAAATCCGCCACGTTGAAGTGGCGCACACCGTCCTCGCTGCGCACCTCTGCCGACACCGCCCGTGCGCGCCGCGTCAGCTCCGCAATGCGCCGAATGATGCCCACCTCAACCACCAGCCAGGCCACGGCCAGAGCCGTCAGCATGGCACCAACAAACCAGGACATGCGCGTCGCTACCGAGGCGAGCGCACGGTTTACGCCGCGTACATCCCCGGTGAGGGTGACCTCATAGCTGCCAAGCGCGGTCGAGACAACGTCCTTCGCCTCCAGCGCAGTGTCAAAACCTTCCACCGGCAGCTGTCGAATCAGGCGATCAATCCACGGCCACGCCTCCGGCGCGTCGTCGGTGACCGCAGCGAGTTTGACCAGATCGGCACTGCCGCCAACCTTCTTCACGCGCAGAGTCTCCCCGGGCAGCAGCAGGCCGCGCAGATCATTCAGCGAGAACGGTGGCGTGGCGCCAGCGGCGTTGCTGTCGAAGATCGGTGTACCGGCATCACCGCCGGGCGCGAACACCTCGATTCGCAGCAACGTCTTGTCAAGGTCGGCCGGAGGCCACTCGGGGCGCGGCTCGCGAAATAGCGCCTCGCGAAACACTTCGACTGGCAGGCGGATCGAGAAGAACGTGCCCTTGCGGCATCGTACGGAAGTCGCGGAATCCGCTGCATCTATGCAGGGCGACGACTGCCAGGCCCACCCACGAAAATCGCGCACCGGCCGACCCACGCCCAGCATGTCAGGCCCGTCGGTGTCGACGAATCCGGCCAGACGGCCCCGAATGCCGGCGCTCGGCGAAATAGCACCACCACCGTCACTGCGTTCCATCCGCTCGAAGGGCGCGACCCATCGCCACGTCTGCCCGCGCATGTCGAGCGTCACGCGCACACGGTGGGTGCCGCGCAAGTCGCGCTCACCGGGTTTGCGGCCGACCAGATCGTCACTGGCAAAGCGCCCGGCCACATAAATGAAGCCCCCCGTCCAGGGATTGCTGCCAACCGCCACGCACACCGCGCCGTATTGCCGGTACTGCACCAGGCAGCCGGTGGTTTCAACGGCCTGCTGCACCTTGCTTGCATCGTCGAAGTCGATCGCCGCGTAGGGCAACACATACGGATGCAGCGGCGTCACGGGCACGCTGGCCGCAGCCGGGTTCAGCAGCGCCAGTTGCCCGGCGGGATGATGCAGGCGCGATGACACCTGCTCCTGCGTTTTGCGGAAGTTCGTTTGATAGCCGCGATAACTGAGCGCCTTCTCCTCTTGCAGCAAGGTCACTGCCATCGCAAGCGTCGCCACCGCCAGCAGCAGAAATACGCTACGCAACAGTATGCGCTGGCGGAACGACGCAATGCCAGCCCAGGGCAGGCTCGCCACCCGTTCAAGCACGGAAGGGCTTGCGACCATCAGCGTTTGCGCGCCGGAGTTGCCATGTCCGCAGGCAACGCGGCGGCAACCCAACGGAATCCCCGCATCGGCACGTTCTCGATGGCATCAAACTCTGGATCAATCTCGCGAAAAGCATCACGGATGGTGCTGATGTGCTTGCGCACGTTATCGCGATTGCGACCGCTCTTCACCACCTGAAACAGGTCGTCATAGGACACCACTTGTCCACGATGTTCATGCAGCGCGGCGAGAATGCGCTGTGCGGTCAGTGGCAGGTTGATGCGTTGCCCGCGCCAGCGTGGCGAGCCCTGACGCAGCGGGTCCAGAGACAGTTCGTCGCCGCTCGCTGCGGGTACCTTTGCCTCCTGCTCGCGCTGTGCACGGGACGCGCGCAGGATTTCCAGAAAGGTATCGACGAAATCGGATTCCTCAAAGGTCGTCTTCTGCAGGTAGTCCCAGGCGTCGAGCGCCTTCATGATGCTGCGATAAATGGTGGCTGGCATTGCCGACACGACGAGCACTGGCGTGGCATGCTGCTTGTTGATGGCGTTGATCAGGGCAACGCCAGCGTGACGCTCGCGACCCAGTTCGATGTCCATCACCACGACGTCGTAGCGCTGCCGGGCGATCGCCGCTTCGGCGTCGTCGCGGGTGTACCACTGCTCGACCTTGACGTCCGGGCGCGCAGCCTCGATCCAGCCGCGCAACTGCGCACTCATCGGCGGATCGTCTTCGATCACGGCAACTGTCAGCACCTGCATTCCTGTACGCAAACGATTGATGCCGGCAATTATCGGCGCGGCGCCAGCTTCCCGGTGTGAGTTTTTCTTCCGTTCGAGGAGCCCGGCCTCACACGTACGAGCGCCTGCGAACCCCGGAGCCGCAAAGTCGCCCCGCGTCGCGCTTGTTCGTTCTACGGGCCTGTTTCCAGAATGACCACCAGAGCGAAACAGTACCCAAACGCAACACGCCGGACTGCCGATCGCTCACCACCACGTCACCCAACCCATCGGAGCACAGCATGTCCAATCGCATCAAATCCCTCATTCAGGCCATCCGTAACGGCTTCGCCCGCATCACGTCGCGCCGCGAGCCAATCATCGGCGATGACACACTCGCCGAGACAGTCGTGGCACCTGCCCCCTATCGTGGCCCGGGCCTCGGGCAGCGCATTGGCGACGGCCTGCGTCGCCATCGTTGGGTCGCCTTGGGCGTGCTGGTGGCTGGCGGCATTGGCTACGGTCTCTACAGCCATCCGCCCGTGCGTACCGTGGAAGCGGGGGAAACCGGTATTCGCATCAACCGCATGACAGGTGATGTCAGCGAGTGGCGCGATGGCACCGTGCTGGTGCTGCCTGCGCTACATCAGTGGCGGACGCTGCAACTGCGCGATCAAACCTATCGGCCGGGTGCGAAGGCCGGGGACGCGCCCTTCCAGTCGGTTGAAGGCCTCTCGTTCGGCGCCGATCTCGTGGTGCGCTACGCCGTTGACAGCAACCAGATTGCAGCCCTTGCCAGCAAGCTGCCCGACAACATCGAAGGCGAGATCGTGGAGCCCGCAGTGCAGGGCGTGATCTTTAAGGTGCTGGCACGTTACACGGTACGCGAAATCTTCTCGTCGAAACGCGCCGAAATCCAGCAAACGATCGAATCCGAATTGAAGCCACGTCTCGCTGCCGATGGCATCGTGCTGCGCGCCGTGCAGATGGGCAAGGTCGATCTGCCGGATGACTACCGTCGCGGCATGGAAAAGCTGCTGGCGGAGGAACTGGAGTCCGAGAAGATGCGCTTCACGCTTGAGCTGAAAGACAAGCGAGTCAAGGAGACGGCCCTCGAAGCCGAGGCGCAGAAGGTGCGTCGCGAGAAGGCAGCAGAAGCCGCGGCCAATGAGCAAATCATCGCCGCCCGCGCGCAGGAAGAAGCGATGAAGCACGTGCTGCCGTTCAAGCAGAAGCAGATCGAACAACGCCAGCTCGAGGCCGAAGCCGAGCGGCTGGTACGCATCAAGTCGGCCGAAGGCGCCGCACAGGCCCGCCGCATCGAGGCCAATGGCGAAGCGGATTCACGGCAAAAGCTCGCCGACGCGGAGGCCTATCGCCTGGATCGCGTTGGCAAGGTGGCCAGTGAACAGATGGCGCGCGAAGGTGCCTTGATCAGCAAGCACCCGCTGCTGATCCAGAAGACCATGGCCGACAAACTCTCCGACAAGATCTCGGTAATCATCGCGCCCCCTTCCACCAATGGCGATTTCATCGGTGCCAGCCTGCTTGGCACGACGCGCAATGGCAAGGCCGGCAATGACCGCGAAGAACAGGTGTCACGTGTGGCCAACGGCAGCGACAAGGAGGGCGAATAATGCTGCTCAGCTCTACCCTCGCTGCCGCCGCACTGGCCATCGTCGCTCAGGATCAGGTGGTGTTGCGTGCCGCACCGCGCGATTCAGCGCAGCAGCAAACCATGTTGAGCCAGGGAGATTCGCTGGAAGTACGCGGCGAAAAGATGGATTTCCTGCAGGTCTATGACCATCGTCGTGAGCGCTCCGGCTACGTGCGCACGTCGCAAGTGCGGCAAACGACGCTGTCTGCCAGCGAAGCCCCCGAGTTGCTGGCGGTCGCCAGGTTTGTTCGCGACACACCGGGCACCGAGGCGATGGGTATCGCATTCGTCGCGGCCTATCTGAAGGCAGCACCGGCGACCGCCATCGATGCCGAACCGTTCGACATTCTTGGCACGCTGGCCGACCGTCTGGCACGGCGCGCATCGGGCGCCAGCAAGGCGCAAGAGGCCCTGCTGTCGACTCAGGTCGATACCGCGCGGCACTACGGCATCGGGTTCATCGATATCGAACGCGACGGTCGCGTGCGCCTGTGCTACGAAGGCGAAGCATTCCGTCGGGTACTGGCGCTGTCGAAGCAGGATGTCCAGCGCGCCCACGCAGCACTCGCGATCACCCGCAGCGACTGCATTGACCCGACCTTGCTGCCGTCAAAGCGCCAGGCCGTTGACCAGTGGCGTGCCGAGGTGCTGGATCGGGTTGACATCAGCAAACTGCCTGAGTACCTGAAAAACCGTATGCACGCGCGGCGAGCCTCGGTCTGGGCAAGTCTGGCGTTCCATGAGGCAAAGCAGAGCACAGCAACAGTCGACGGCATTGCGACGAACACCGCAGCGCAACGTGCGCTCGATGCGCTGGCGTCGGTCAACAAGGCGGAGCTGAGCGAAGACGACCAGTCCGCCTATGCTGAAGCGGCGATTCGCACAGGCGCCGTCCGCTGGGGTGCGCAGACCGGCATGCGTCCCGTCGGCCGCCTGACGCTTCGTGCTGCCGCTGGCGAGAACGGCCAGACCTGTCTGTCTGTCGCCGCCACACCCGCTGCCGCAAGCGCGCAACCGCTGCGTTGCACCTATGGCGTTGTCTGGCCGCAGTCGCTCAGCGTCAACCCGGCGGGCAACATCGCCGCCCTTGCCGTACAGCCGCTCGACGGCTGGCGCGAAATGTGGGTACTGCGGCGCAACGAAGCTGGATGGACGGTCGATGTTCTGCCGCCATCCGGCAACGCCCCGGACCTGGGTTACGTTGAATTTGCAGGCTGGGTGCCCGGCGGCACACAGATGCTGGTGGCACGGGAGGTTCGCCAGGATGGTCGTATGCGTCGCAGCTTTGAAACTGTCCGTCTCGATTCGCTGCTGACCGACAAAAAGGCCGAAGAACCGTCGTCATTGAGCACTTTCTATCGCTGGCAGGACGCGCAATGGAAAAAGCTTACCGTCAGTTTGCGCTGAACTGCCGGGAGATTGGGGTCATGCACAAATGTCGCAAGCTCATGCACAATCCCGTCTATCCACTACCGTCCTGTTGGCGGTGATCAAAAACACGGGGGCGCTTCGGCGGTACAGCTCATGTCTGACATTGCATCAGTACCGGCGTCGCCGGGATCGACAACCGCGGCGCCTGCAGGCGAACCGCAGCGATTCGAATTCACCGGCTCCGGGTCGGAATACTTCAAGATATGGATCGTCAACGTACTGCTGACGATCGTCACGCTCGGCATCTACTCAGCGTGGGCCAAAGTGCGGCGGCTGCGTTACTTCTACAACAACACGCGCTTTGCCGGATCAAGCTTCGACTTTCATGGCTCGCCCATTGCCATCCTCAAGGGCCGCATCATTGCGGTGCTGCTGATCCTGCTGATCAATGTGCCCTTTCTTGGCATTGCGGTATTGCTGGCGTACCTGCTGGCGTTGCCCTGGCTGCTTTACCGTTCAATGCGATTCCATCTGTCGAACACCACGTGGCGCAATCTGCGCTTCGCATTTCTGGGCGATGCCAAAGGCGCTTACTCGGCACTTTTGCTGCCGATTGGCATTGTGGTCGCGGCCGGAGCAGTGAGCGGGCTGTCGATGCTGATTTCGCCGTTTCTCGGCATGGGCCTGCTGATCCTGACCATGCTGGGCTTCTATGGCATCGGGCCCTACATCCAGTATCGTCTGCGCCGCTACTACACGGCGGGCGCCCGTGCCGGTACCAGCGAATTCGGCCTGCATATTGGCGTCGGACAGTACTACCTGGTTTACCTCGTCGCGGTCGGGTACATGATGGCAATCGGTGCGGTGGCCTCGGTGCTGATCGCGATGACACTTGGCGTGGACATCGCAACCATCGCTACCAAGGGTGACATGCCAATCGGCAAACTGGCAGCAGTCATCATCATGGTCGGTGGTTTCTACGTGGCCCTGCTGGCGGTCGGTCCGCTGATTCTTGCCATGTTGCAAAACACCGTCTGGCGCGGTACCTCGCTGGCCGGGCAGCGCTTCCACTCTGATCTCGCAGTGCCCAATTTCATGCTGAACTGGCTTGGTTTGACGCTGTTGACCATCATCACCCTCGGCCTCTACCGTCCGTTCGCGGCCATGACGCTGGCGCGCATGCGGATTGAGGCGATGTCGTGGACTGGAACTGCCGATGATCTGGTTGCCGTGCTGCGCGAAGGCTCGCAGCGTGCCGTGGGCTCCGAGGTTGCCGATCTGATGGACGTTGATATTGCTCTCTGACATTGCCCCCGTCAGCGCACGCTACTTCCCGGCAGAGGGCAGCGTTCGCGCCCGCGCTGCAACCCTCACGCTTGCAGAGCAAATCGGCACCCTCAGGTTGAGCGTGGACGGCGAAAGCGCTGCGCGCGATATCGCAGTGAGTGAGCTGCGCGCTTCGGAGCGCTTCGCCACCGCTACGCGCACCGTCCATCTCGCCAATGGCGACATGCTGGAAGTGGACGACAGCGCGCAACTCTCCCGTTTGCTGACCGCAGCCGGCAAGCCCGATGCACTAGTGACCCGCTGGCAACACAGTCTGCACATGGTCGCGTTTTCGTTGATCGCGAGCCTTGTGATTGGTGTGGCGGCTTACCTGTGGGGGTTGCCAGTTGCAGCAGATGTGTTGGCGCGGCGGGTACCGGATTCATGGTCAAAAGCGCTTGATCGTGCCGTCATCGCGCAGTTGACGACGCAGGGCAGCCTGGAGCCGAGCAAGCTGGACGCTGAAACACAGGCCCGCTTGCGCGCCAGGTTCCAGCAGATCGCCGCGAGCACTGCGGGCAGCCCGGTGGTGGATATCCGCTTCCAGCGCATTGGCAACATGGCCAACGCGTTCGCGCTACCCGGCGGCACGATCGTCTTTCTCGACGGCATCGTCAACATGGCGCCGGACGACGCCGCGCTCGCCGGGGTATTCGCCCACGAGCTGGGCCACGTGCAGCACCGGCATGGCCTGCGCACGCTGATCCGTACCGCCGCTGTATCGGCGGTCGCCGCCTGGTACTTCGGAGACTTCACCTCGTTGGCCAACGCCGCGATCATCATGAGTCAGCTGAGCTATTCGCGTGACTTTGAGACCGAAGCCGATGACGAGGCGATCGCCGGGATGCGGGCCAACAGCGTTGATCCACGCTCAATCGCCGAATTGTTCCGCCGCATGCGTGACCGCGGCCCATTCGATGATGACGAGCCAAAAGAAAAATCCACCGGCGATACCGACCCAAAGTCGGCGAACAAAACGAAGCGAAGCGGCCCGCTGTTCTCGATTCCCGAGTTCCTGAGCACCCATCCCGACATCGAACGCCGGATCGAACGCTTCGAAAAGGCGCGCTGACCATGTCGGTGCGGCACGGCGCGGGCGCCACTTATCTCAACGCAAGCGGCCGGGGCGAAACACGGTGGGGTCAACCCCCGCGACGCGAAGCGAGTCTGGCAGGGGCTCGCTGCAGATGAGCGCCGTTGCCAGCTCACTCGCGCCAGCCGCACTCTGGATGCCATAGCCGCCCTGCGCGGCGAGCCAGAAGAAGCCGGGCGCGTGATTGTCAAAACCGATCACCAGTTCGCCGTCGGAAACGAACGAACGCAGGCCGGCCCACGTGCGTTCTGGCCGGCGGATGGTCAACGTCGTCGCGGTTTGCAGACGGTCAATGCCAATTGCGATGTCGAGCTCCTCGGGCATCACGTCGTGCGGCACCGTGTCGTCAGCATTCGCCGGGGAGCCAAGCAGGCGGCCAGCATCCGGTTTGAAGTACCAGCCCTCGTCAACGCCGACCACCGCCGGCCATGACGTCACATCCATGCCATCCGGCGTCTTGAAGGTGAAGGCGCTGCGGCGGCGCGGCACCAGACCAACCGCAGGCGCTGCAAACAGCGCTGCCACCTCGTCTGCCCAGGCGCCCGCCGCGTCCACCACCACCGTCGTACGAATCGCATCACCGCTGCTCAGCCCAATGTCCCAACCACCAGCGTTGTGTGCTGCGGTGCTCACCTGGGTCTCCGTATGCAACGTACCGCCCTGCGATTTGAAGCCGCGCAGGAAGCCCTGATGCAGCACATGCACGTCGATATCTTCAGCCGCCGCTTCGTACAGCGCGCCGTGAACGAGCTCCGGCCGCAGGCAGGGCACCCGCGCGAGCGTCGCTGCTGCGTCGAGTTGCTCAATCGCACCTCCGTGCGTGGTCAGTTCACGGGCGGTGTCCGCCAGCAGTTCCTCCTGCCCGTGCATCGCGACGTACAGTGCGCCGCGTCGGGACAACAGCGGCGTATCGCAAAAGCCTGATGGTGGATGCTCATAAAAGGCGCGGCTCGCACGCGTCAGCGCACGCACACCCGGTGGCCCGTAACTCTCCATGAACATCGCCGCCGAGCGGCCGGTGGAGTGCATGCCTGGGAAAGCCTCGCGCTCGATCAGCAGCACCTTGCGTCTCGCCGCCAGTCGCCACGCCAGCGACGCACCGGCGATACCTGCACCAACGATGAGAACGTCAAACTCCTGCACGGTGGGTGGCTATCTATGATTCGAACAGTTTCGCGTGCTCCTGCCGCAGCAGGTTCTTCTGCACCTTGCCCATCGCGTTGCGTGGCAGGTCCGCTGCGATGAAGACGCGTTTCGGCACCTTGAAGTTGGCGATTTTGCCTTTCAATGCGGCAACAATGGCGTCGCCATCCAGCATGGTCCCGGCTTTGGCCACCACGACAGCGATGACACCTTCGCCGAAATCCGGGTGTGGGAGGCCGACCACCGCTGATTCGGCGACGCCGGGCATCTCGTTGATGTAACCCTCAATCTCGGCAGGGTAGACGTTGTAACCGCCGCTGATGATCAGATCCTTGCTGCGGCCAACGATGGTCACGTAGCCGCGCGCATCGATCTTGCCGACGTCACCGGTCTTGAACCAGCCATCGGCCGTGAATTCTTCCTTGTTCTTTTCCGGCATGCGCCAGTAGCCGCCAAACACATTGGGGCCGCGCACTTCAATGCCGCCGATCTCGTCCACCGCGCAGGTACCGCCCTTGTCATCAGCGACGCGCACGCTGACGCCCGGTAGCGGAAAGCCGACCGTACCGCCGCGCCGTTCGCCCTCGGCCGCGCGATAGGGATTCGAGGTCAGCATGCAGGTTTCGCTCATGCCGTAACGTTCGAGAATGGTGTGACCCGTCCGCTCGTGGAACTCGTTGAAGGTTTCGATCAGCAGCGGCGCCGATCCCGCGACGAACAGCCGCATGTTGGCGCAGGCCTCGCGAGTGAGCTGCGGCGACGCGTTGGCCAGCAGGCGCACATAGAGCGTCGGCACGCCCATGAACACCGTCGCCTCGGGCAGGCGCTTGATGACTGCCGTCGGATCAAACTTTGCGAACCAGATCATCCGTGCGCCCGCGAGCAGCGCGCAATGCGAGGCCACAAACAGTCCGTGCACATGAAATATCGGCAGCGCGTGAATCAGCACATCCTTGCTTGACCAACCCCAGTAATCAAGAAGGGTCTGCGCATTCGACAGCAGATTGCGGTGCGACAGCATCGCGCCCTTGCTGCGCCCGGTGGTGCCGCTGGTGTAAAGGATCGCGGCGAGATCATCCGCTTTGCGCGTGGCGACCGTGTGCACTGTCGACTGCGTAGCAGCGGCTTCGGTCAGCGTGCCCTGACCGTTCTCATCCAGCGTGAACACTTTGGCGACCTTCGCAACATCGGCGATCGGCTGCACCCAAGGAAGCGATTTCGGCGCGCAGACGACCACCGCGGGCTCGGCGTTGCCGATGAAGTATTCGATCTCCGCCGCCTGGTACGCCGTGTTGAGCGGCAGATAAACATAGCCCGCCCGCAATACCCCGAGGTACAGCATCAGCGCTTCGACGCTCTTCTCGGTCTGCACTGCGACGCGACTGCCAGCAGGCAGATTCATGCTGGTCAGCAAGTTGGCGATACGCGCTGTCGCCTCATCCATGTCGCGCCAGGAGTGACGTTTGAGATTGGCGCCAGTCGCGCTATCCGCCGCGTCGATCGCGGTGGCATCGAGGTCATCCGGGAATGCGGCGCGTAGCGCTGCGAAGAGGTTTTCGTTGTTCATCAGCATCTCTGTCGTGACATCGTCATCATCGCGTGCAAGCCCGCGATGATCGCGCAATCGCTAGTCGAGCTTCGCCCCCGAAGCCTTGGCCACATCGCCCCAGCGCTTGATTTCGCTGGTGACGAATTTGCCGAAGGCATCGCCGTAGAGGTCGGGCACTTCGGCGCCCAGCCCGTTCCAGATGGTCTTCAGCTCGTCGGAGTTGTACGCCTTTTTCAGCTCAGCCTGCATCCTGGCAATCACGTCCGGTGGCGTGCCTTTCGGCGCCCACAGGCCGTACCAGGTTGACACCTTGTAGTTGAGCCCCGATTCAGCCGCTGTGGGGATATTCGGGAAGCCGGGCGCGCGCTTGTCGCTCGCCACGGCGATGGCCTTGATGCGCCCGCCCTTGATGTGGCCCGCGCTGGAACCCATGCCGTCAAACATCGCATCGATCTGGCCACCCATCAGGTCGGTCAGTGCCGGGCCTGCGCCCTTGTAGGGGACGTGCGCGATCTTCGTTCCAGCAAGGCCGTTGAACAGTTCTCCGGCCAGATGATGCGACGAGCCATTGCCGGCCGAGCCGTAATTCATCTTGCCATCGGCCTTCTTTGCCGCCTCGATGAAGCCTTTGAGATCGTTAGCAGCTACTCGCTGCGGGTTGACAACGATCACCTGTGGCACCGACGAGACGAGTGCCACCGGCACGAAGCTCTTCTCGATGTCATAGTCGAGCTTCGGGTACATCGACGGCGCGATCGCGTGATGCACCGCCCCCATGAAGAAGGTGTAGCCATCCGGTGTCGCCTTGGCGGCGATCGATGCGCCTACGGTGCCACCCGCGCCACCGCGGTTGTCGATGATGAACTGTTTGCCCGTGTTCTTGCTGAGCGTCGCCGTCAACGGGCGGGCAAAAGCGTCGGTGCCGCCACCAGCCGGAAACGGCACCACGATGGTGACTGGTTTGGTGGGCCAGCCAGCGTCGGCATGGGACATCGTCGCTGTGACTGCTGCGACCGCGCCGGTGAACAGCGTCGCCAGTGCACGACGGGACGTGCGCGTGAATTGATCGGACATGGGGCCTCCTTGTTGAAAATGTAAGTGCCGTCGCTGTGCGGCGCCTGTCATTCCGTTTCCAAATCAAAAATTACTTTGTCGTCTTCGCCTTGCCGTGCATTTGCACTGTCTGCGGCTCGACTTCGCGTCCTTTTTGATTTGAAAACGGAACCAGTGTTTCAGTGACAGTTTCTGTTCACAGCAGCGACGACACCGCCCGCGCGTGCGTCACGGTGCCGTTGACAAAATCCTCGTGCGACTGCTCGACACGATCGAGGTTGTAGAGATAGTTCACCATCAGTCCGGCGGACTGCCTGAGCCCCTTGGGCGACAGGTCGGCGAGCGCGTTCAGTCGCTCCAGTCGCGCCCCGTTATCGAGGTGAAAGCGCGCCACCGGGTCACCCTGGGTGCGCGGTGACTCGTGGATCAGATAGGCTCCCGCAAGCGCAAGCAGTGCTTCACGCGCTGACTCGTCGAGACCGCTGACGAGGTCCCGGTTTGCCAGGCGCGAAAAATCGGATTGCGTGGCTTTGGCCAGGATATCGAGTGCGGCGTTGAGCCGCTTCAGCGTTGCCGGTTTCAGACCATCGTAGACCAGCGCCGCCTTGCCGCGCGACAGCCACGCCATGAAGCCGGGGATCGGCGACAGCGTGCAGAAGGTCTTCAGTTGCGGCAGTTCCGCCTGAAGTGCCTCGGCCACCCGCTTGATCAGGAAGTTGCCCAGCGACACGCCACGCAAACCCGGCTCGCAGTTGCTGATTGAATAGAACGCCGCAACGCGGAAGTGCTTTGGTGACGTGATCGGCGAATTCTTGTCGATCAGCGGCGCGATGGCGTCCGGCATCGCTGCGACCAGCGCCACCTCGACAAAGATCAGCGGCGTTTCCGCCAGTTGCGGATGAAAGAACGCGAAGCAGCGGCGGTCGGGTTGCAGGCGCCGGCGCAGATCGTCCCAGCCGTCGATTGCATGCACCGCCTCGTGCCGGATGATCTGCTCGAGCAGGTGCGCTGGCGAACTCCAGTCAACGCGCCGCATTTCAAGAAAGCCGGGGTTGAACCAGGACGACAGCAGATGCAGCAGATCGGCCTCGACCGATTGCCACTCACTGTGCTCGCGCAGCCGCTTGAGCATCCGGCGGCGCAGGCGCACCAGCGCCGCCGTACCGCCCGGCGCGCGGTTGAGGCGGCGGAAGAGTTCCTGTCGTGGCGGTTCGGCCACGGCCGACAGCGCAGCCAGCGTGATGGCGGAAGGGCCGGCCGCGTAGGCTTGCGCCGCGTTGAGCACTGCGTCCGGCTCCGGCGAGAACTGCCGCGCGAGCGCCTCGAACAGGGCGTCGTATTCGCTCTCGGCGAGCGTTTCGATCTCGCCGATGATGGCCTGCGCGATCACCGGTGAGTTGGCCTCGGCACGCACCGAGAGCAGGCGGTGGCACTCGCGCACGAGTTTGGCAACGCGACGCTCGCTGGAGAGCTGCGAGATTTGCTGTGCCGCCTTGCGCAGCGCAGGGACGGGGGAGAGTTCGGCCAGCACGTTAGGCACTTGAGGCTTCCTTGGCGAATGGGTGAGGTTCGGCTTGAACGGAGTCCCCGGATTCGATTTTTCTCAGTGTCTTTAGCGCCGCATGTTGTGCCAGCAGGTGATCGTGCATGGCTCGCTCGGCGCGCGCGGCATCGCGCTCGAACATGGCCGCGAGCAGGACGCGGTGTTCGTTGATCGAGGCGTCGATGCGCCCCGGCAGGATGAGCTGACGGCCGCGCAGCATGCGCACGAACTTGCGCAGGTCAGCGGTCACGCGATCTAGCCAGCGGTTGCCGGCGAGGCGTTGCACAAAGCTGTGAAAGCCGTGATTGGCCTGGTAGTAGCCGTCCACGTCGTGCGCGGCAGCGGTGCGCTCCAGTTCGTCGTGCAGGCGGCGCAGCTCGCGCAGGTCGGCGTCGGTGGCGTGTTGCGTCGCCTCGAAAGCACAGCGGCCTTCGAGCATCGCCATGATCGGGAACAACTCGTCGGCGTCAGTCGCCGTCATTTCGATCACGCGGCAGCCGCGCCGCGGCACCGGCTCGACCAGCCCTTCGGAGACGAGCACCTTGAGCGCCTCGCGCAGTGGCGTGCGGCTGATCTGCCAGCGCTCGGCCAGCGTGACCTCGTCAATGAAGTCGCCCGGCGCCAGCTGACGGTCGAAGATCAGCGAGCGCAGGCGCTCGGCGACCTGATCGTGCAGGGAGACGCTGCGGAAGGGGATTACTTCGCTCACTGTGCGCCACCCTTTTGCCCGTAGGCGGCGGCAGGGGCGAAAGGACGACGCGCCACGGCGAGGCGATCGCCGCCGTCGTCGCCACTCCAACGGGCAACCGAAGCGGCACAACAGTAGTACGCCCAAACGTTCATAATTATGAGATTACAGAATTTTTACGTGATTCGCAATGACTTTCGGTGATCGACAGGACTGGGGGCCGGGCTTTTCATCTTTTCATCTAGACCCGCATTACAGTTGGGCTTAGCATGACATTCATCCAGAAGTCGACTTACTGCACTTTTCGACCGTGTGCCCAATAGCAATAAGGCCTTGACAAAAAAGCCGATGCGTACCTGTAGTAACAACTAAAGGTTTTGACGCGGCGCGACTCAAGCAGCCGCTCCAATCAAGCGCGGTGTGCGCTGCTACGCTTCGGGGATGTCTGAGTACCAAGCCCACAAACCCTTCACCCGCCACCGTATCCCGGTCCGCAGCCACACTGCGGAGGTGCTGACCTGGGGCAACCCCGCCCATGAGCCAGTGCTGATGCTGCACGGCTGGATGGATGTGGCGGCTTCGTTTCAGTTTCTGGTGGATGCGATGGCACGCGACTGGTACGTGATCGCACCCGACCAGCGCGGTTACGGCGGCACCGAGCCGTCGCGTGAAGCCGCCGGCGGCTACTGGTTCCCGGAATACGTCGCCGATCTTGAGGCGGTGCTGGATCACTTCAGCCCGAACGCGCCGATGCATCTGGTCGGCCACAGCCTTGGTGGCAACGTGTGCTGCCTCTACGCCGGCCTGCGGCCCGAGCGCGTCAAGCGGTTGGTCTCGCTCGACGGCTTCGGCATTCCGTCAACGCCGCCGTCAAAGGCGGCGGCGCGGTATGTCGAATGGCTGGACGCCATCAAGACGGGCGCCACGCTGTCGTCTTACGAAACACTGGAGCGCGTCGCCGACCGCTTACAGAAGAACAATGCCCGCCTGACTCGTGAGCGTGCCTTGTGGCTCGCCGCGCACTGGGCCGAACAGAAGGACGACGGTCGCTGGCATTTGCGTGCCGACCCAGCACACAAGTTGCCGTTCCCGACCGTCTACCGGCTCGACGAAGTGATCAGCATCTGGCAGCGGGTTACTGCACCAACGCTCTGGCTCGGTGCCAGCGAATCGGACGCCAAGAAGTGGGTGGGCTACTCCGACGAGAGCTTTGTGCCGGAGACACGCGACGGTCATGCGCCAGGCAGCTTCGCCTCGCGCCTGGCGGCCTTCCACGACATCCGCTTTGAAGTCATCGCTGGCGCTGGCCACATGCTGCAGCACGACCAGCCGGAGCTCGTCGCGGCGAAGGTAGAGGCGCATCTTGCGGGGTAGGTCACACGACACTCGTCGGACCACATGACGCCTGGCGGAAATACCTTGCCCCGCGCCGCGCTGGTCGTAGCCGTGTTGCTCGTGGCCGCAATGCTACTGTCACTGGTGGTCGGTGCCTATCCGCTGGCGATTGGCAAACTGCTGAGCGGGCACCTGAACGAGGCTGAATGGTCGGTTCTGACGCAACTTCGCGCGCCGCGTGTGATCGCGGCCTGCGCTGGCGGTGCGGCGTTCGCACTGGCGGGCGCGGCGCTGCAGGCGCTGTTCCGCAACCCTCTCGCTGACCCCGGCCTGCTCGGGGTACCGGCGGCAGCCGGGCTGGGCGCGGCCATCGCGCTGATCGTTGTCGGCGCGGGGGCAGCCCTCTGGATTGGCGCCCTGATCGGTGCAGGCGTGGCGATTGCCGGCATGTTGTTGGTTGTACATCGTGGGGCGGCGCCGATGGCTGGCGGCACCGTGACGCTGTTGCTGCTGGGCATCGCGATCAATGCGGCCTGCGCCGCCGGCCTTGCGCTGTTGACAGCGCTGGCCTCCGAAGGGCAACTGAAAACACTCTCGTTCTGGATGCTGGGCAGCTTTGCGTCGCTTGACTGGCCAGTGGTCATAGCGATGGTTGTCTGCACGGCGCTCGGCGGCGTTGCGCTGGGGGTTCAGGCCAATGCGCTGGCGGCACTCGCGCTCGGCGAGCGCGCGGCGCGAACCGTGGGCGTCAACGTTCAACAGCTGCGCGTTCGCGTCGCACTCATCACCGCCGCGATGGTCGCGGTGATCACCGCGTTTTGCGGCGGCGTCGGCTTTGTCGGGCTTGCGGCCCCGCATATCGCGCGGCTCGCGGCCGGCTCTTCGCCGCGTGTCGTGCTGCCACTGGCGACGCTGATCGGTGCGCTGCTCTGCGTGCTGGCAGATGTGATTGCGCGCTCCATCGCACCGCCGATTGAGTTGCCCGTCGGTGCCATCACGGCCGTGCTCGGCGTACCGCTACTGGTGTCACTGGTCACGCGCAGGGTGGAGCGCGCATGAGCGCATTGGTAACACCACTGCTGACGGTTGACGCGATCGGCGTGCGCGTCGGCGGCACAATGCTGTTGCGGAACATCAGTTTCGCTCTCCGCAGCGGACGAATTCTCGCGCTGCTCGGCGCCAACGGTGCTGGCAAGAGTACGCTGGTGGCAACGCTGGCAGGCGAGCTGCCACTGACCGGCGGGTGCATCGAACTGCACGGCCGTCCACTCACAGCATGGTCTGCTGCGGAGCTTGCCGGGCGACGAGCACTCAACGCGAGTGAGCCAGCGGTGCCATTTGCGCTGAGCGTGGCCGATTACGTCGCGCTCGGCCAGCCTTTTGATGCGCCGGACGCAGAGGCTGTCGCTGCCGCGCTGGCCGAATGTCATGCTGCCGAGTGGCGCGGGCGCGACTACGCGACGCTCTCGCTCGGCGAGCAAATGCGCGTGCAGCTTGCGCGCTCGCTGTATCAGCTCGGCCGTCCACTCAGCAGCACTGAACCACAGTCACGCTGCCTGTGGTTGCTGGACGAACCCTGTGCGCACCTCGACATGGCGCAGCGGCATTTCGTTCTGACGCTCATCGCGCGGATCGCCAGGGAACGCGAATGGGCGGTGGTGTTCTCCACCCATGATCCGATGGAAGCCCAGTTGATCGCGGATCATGCGTTGCTATTGCAAAAGGGCGAGGTGCTGGCATTTGCTGAAGCAAATGAAGCCCTGACCGAGGCGAACCTGTCAGCGTGTTACGGCCGCAGCGTCGCATTGCGGCCAGCGTTCGTGGCGGTGTAGCGCCTGCGGCCGAGTTCCTCATCTTTGTATTGGGTGGGCACGGGGCGCTCACCATACCCGACTCGCCAGGACAACTCGAATCAGCGGTTAAGCGACGGCGACACCAGCGGCGCTCGGCTCACGCGCGGGCAGGGCCTCCGTGTTTTTTACCCCCGGAATTCAGTATGATCGTATTTGATTGATCGATACTGACAATGCAGCAAAGGCGGGGGGCGACGCAGATATGTCCAAAAGGCTCTGGCAAATTTTTTGCGTGATGGTTTGGGCTGCCACGGCGCTCTGTCGGGCCGCGCCGGGCGATCTTGATGCCGGCTTTGGGACAAGCGGCAAAGTCAATGTCCAGGCACAGCTGGCGCTTACCGACCCCAACGGTCGGGCGATTGCCTTGCAGCCGGACGGCAAGGTGTTGGTGGCCGGCTATTGGTGGGACACCGCAGGAAGCAGCAAAAACCTGTTCTTGTTGGTTCGCTTTACGCCAGGCGGAGCGGTCGATACGAGCTTCGGCAATAACGGCGTCGTGAGTACGATGATTGGCGCCGCCTCCGCCGAGGCATCTGGGGTCGCTGTGCAGCCGGATGGGAAGATCCTGGTCACTGGCAGCTGCCTCCCCATCGGCACCTCTAACGCAACCGAGTTCTGTCTTTCGCGGTACCTGTCGAACGGCACACTTGATACCAGCTTCAACGTGACGGGCACGCTCGTGTCAAACATCGTGACTGGAAGGGAGCGAGCTCATGCCGTTGCCTTGCAGCCTGACGGGAAGATCTTGGTGGCGGGTACCTGCGATAACGTCTTTAGCGATGACTTTTGCGTGGTTCGCTACCTGTCAAATGGAGCACTCGATGTCGATTTTGGGGTGGGGGGACGCGTGTTCACCGCCATCGGAAACGGCAACGATACCGCTCGTGCAATCGCCTTGAGGCCAGATGGCCGGATTGTGGTGGCGGGTGCATGCGTTAACGATTCAATCAGTCGATTTTGTGTTGCGCAGTATCACAACAGTGGCGCGCTTGACGGCTCCTTCAGTGGTGACGGCAAACTCATCACCACAATGGGCTCGGCTGATGCGAGCGCCCATGCGGTCGCGCTCCAGCACGACGGGCGCGTAGTGGTTGCCGGCACCTGTGTGAACGGCAGCAACGACTTTTGCCTTGCCCGCTATCTGGAAAACGGCACCTTGGACACGAGCTTTAACGGGACAGGGCGCGTGCTCACCGCGATGAGTGCGGGTGCAGATTCGGCATCCGGACTTGTCGTCCAACCCGATGGCAAGCTCGTCGCAGTCGGCACCTGCAGCAACGATTTTTGCGGAGCTCGCTATCTGCCAAATGGCAGTCTCGATACGTCGTTTAGCGCCGATGGAAAAGTCACAACTGATATCAGTGGCTTTGATGTTGCCGGAGGTGTCGCGCTTCAGCCCGATGGCAATATCGTCGTCGCCGGAGCCTGCAATCCGTCGCCCAGCGATGCGAGTTCGCTCAGCGTATGCCTTGCCCGCTACCAAGGCGGTCCGAACGAGGCGCGCATCTGCACGCTCGATATCGACGGCGACAACCGCGTTCTGGCGACCACCGATGCGCTGATCTACACGCGAATATCTCTTGGCATGTCGGGGTCATCGGTGCTCGCGGGAATCACGTTCGCGAGCCATGCAACTCGCAACAGCTGGCCTCTGATTCGAGACTACCTGGTCACCCAGTGCGGCATGACTGTTGCGCCCGGTTAATCCTGCACGCAGGAAATCCTGGTGGCACCCGACGCACCCACGGGGGAAGAAAACAAAAGACCTGCGAAATTACCCGCGCAACAAATGCTCCGCCAGCGCGCGATAGGCGGGTAACGACGTCGGATCAAGATACACGTTCGCCGCCATCGGGTGCGAGGCGTAGCGGGCAATCACCATCTCAGCCAGCGGATCAATCCAGATCAGCTGCCCATGAATGCCGCGCGCAGTGAAGCAATGGTGCGCGTCATGCGTCACCCACCACATGTTGCGGTAGGACCAGCCGGGCAGCGTGGCGTAACCGGCCGTCGCGAACTGATCGCGGCTGGCACCTCGGCGAATGTCATCCACCACGGAAGCCGGCACGACCTGCTGGCCGTTGAAGCTGCCGTCGCAGCGCATCGCCTCACCGAAGCGCGCCAGATCGCGCAGCGTGGTGGACAGCCCGCCACCACCGGACTCGGTACCCACACTGTCAACCTGATAGAGGGCATCATGCTCGCAACCCAGTTTCGCCCAGATCTGCTGTGAGGTGAGATCGGCCAGCCGCAAGCCTGCCACGCGCTTGACGACCCACGCCAGCACCTCGGTGTTGATTGTCTTGTAGGTGAAGCCGGCGCCGTGTTCGCCTTCTTTCCTGAGCGTCACGAGATAGTCGTAAAACGTCGTCGGCCCGGTGTAGTCGGGCGGCCGCGCCCGCGTGCCGCCTGCCCACGCGTAGGCCCAGATGTCCGCCTTCGGATCGGCATACACCTCGGAGTACTTGACGCCGATCGTCATGTCCATCACCTGGCGCACCGTGGCATCCGCGTACGCGGTGCCGGCGAGTTCGGGGACGTAGTGCGTCACCTGCGCCTGTTCGTCGAGCGCGCCCGCGTGCACCTGCATGGCCGCCAGCGTGCCAACGAAGGATTTGGTGACCGAGAAGGCGCTGTGCGGCAGCGCCGGCTCCAGCGCGCCAAAGTATTTCTCGTAGACGATGCGGCCACGGTGCAGCACCACCACGCCGTCCGTGTAGTTGGCGGCGAATGCCTCGCCCCAGGTCATGGCGCGGCCGTCGAGCGTGGTGAACGCGACATCGTCGAGATCATCACGTTCGGCGCGCGGCAGCATCGCCACCGCACCATCACCGCGTGACACGCAAGCGGTTGGTACCAGCTCGCGCACGTGGCTGAAGGCCCAGCGCCGCTGCGGAAACTCGTAGTACGAACCGTCGGCGAAGCGGATGGTCTTGTCTGGCGGCGGTGGAAACCCCTGCATCCAGCCAAGCTGGCGCGGGTCGCTGTCCATTGCGTTCAGTGCTTCCATTCGACTCGCCGCAGGTAGTGTCTGATCGATCCACCTTAGCACATGCTGCGTGCAGGCCTGGATTTCACAGTGACGCAACGACAACAAGACTATTCCCAAAAAAATGTCATTTACTAATGAAAATGAAACAAGTTCGACGGCCTGTCACAAAACGGACATATGCCGGCAATAGCGTTGTCATCTACGCACCGTAAAGCACACGCTGCCACGCGTGCGTCAAAAGAACGCTCCGCGCACCAGCATCAGCAACACCGCAGCGCGGCAAAAAAATACTGACCGAGGTTGATATGAAGAGACTATTTCGCCTGCTGGCGCTTTCATTGGTGTTGCCTGTTTCTGCCATCGCGCAAGGACAGGCCGGCATCCGCATTTCTGGTTCGGACACGCTTGAACCTTTGCTGGAGGCCGCCGTTGCACAGTACAAAAAAGGGCACGCCGACGCTGCGCTGGTGATGGAGGCGAAAGGCACCTCCACCGGGTTCAGCCAGCTTTGCGAGAATCGCACCGATTTAGCGATGGCATCGCGCCCCATCAATGGCAAAGAGCTGGCGGCGTGTCGCAGCAAGAACGTCGCTTTCGTCGAAATGCCTGTCGCGTGGGATGCCGTGGTTTTGGTCGCCAACCGTAATGACGGCTGGCTGCGCGACATCAATCTGGCGGAGTTGCGCCTGATCTGGGGCCCTGAGTCGAACGGCAAGAAGCTGGCGTGGAACCAGATCCGCGCCGCTTACCCGGCAACTCCCGTCGCCTTGTTTGGTCTCGACCAGAAATCCGGCACCTTCGATTTCTTTTCGACGGTGATTTCGGGCAGCCCGAAGGTGATGCGCTCAGACTTTCAGGACGCCACCGAACATGCTGCGGTGATTGATCGCGTCTCAAAGACGCCCGGCGCAATCGGTTTTGTCAGCATGGCAGCGTACGCGGAAAATGCGAGCAAAGTCGCCGCATTGGCCGTGGACGAAGGCGGCGGCCCGGTGATTCCCTCCAGTCAATCCGTGATCTCCGGGCAATACGGCAAGCTGGCACGCCTCACCTTTTTGTATGTGAACAAAGCTGCCTATGACGGACGCCCACAGGTGCGACGGACGCCCACAGGTGCGTGACTTCGCCAACTTCGTCATCGAGGGCGCCGGACGTTTTGCATCCTACGCCCGCTTCGTGCCGCTGACCAACGCCAACTATCAGGAGCAGGTCACTCGACTCAAGCGGGGTGATACCGGTTCCCTGTTCAGCAAGTAGTGCTGCCTTGCACGGGCAGTGCTGATCAGCGCTGCCCGAACGGCTTCGCCGGCACAGTCTTCAGATAGGCGTACAGCGCCTGCACATCGATCTCGTTCATCTCGCGCAGCGATTCGAACGGCATCACTTTGATTGCGCTGCCATCAGGGCGTTTGCCGGTCTTCATCATCGTCGCGAAAGTGGTCGCGTCCTTGTATGCAGGCATAACGCTCTTGTCGCCCGGCGTAATGTTGGCAGCTGCCGGCCAATCCGGTGGCCCACCAGGAATCTTGCCGCCGGAGAGCGTGGCGCCATGGCATCCGATGCACATGGCAGCCACGTATTTGCCGTGCTCCACACTCAACGCGGCCGCAACTGGCTGCGAGGGCGGCAGGCTGTGGTCGATCTTCTCCACCGGCTCCGGAATGCCACCGAAACCATAGATCACCCTCACCGGTAGCGGAAGCTTCACCACGGCCTCACCGCCCGGCACTGGTGCCAGGCTCTTGACATAGGCGATCAGCGCGCCGGTATCGTCATCGGTCAAGCGGTTGTAGTCTTCACTGGGCATGATGAACAGCGGTTTGCCATCCGGCTTTACACCGTGGCGTAACGTGCGTACCCAGTCTTCCGGCTTGTAGCTGGCCACGACATTGCCCGGCCCCGGGCTGATATTGGGGCCGGCAACTTTCATGTCACCGTTGTCGATGAACGCCCGGCCCGCGCCATTGGCGCCGTGGCAATCGGCGCAGCCGCGTGATGCGTACAGGTAACGCCCGCGTTCGATGGCCGCAGCATCGCTCGGAATGGCGACCGCCTTCACCTTGATGTCGATGACGCGGTTGCGTTTGCGCTCAGCAAGCTGGGTGCCAACGATGGCTGCTGCGGCCGCAGCGACAACAAGGACGCCGACCACGCCGGCCGTCCACTTGATCCAGGTTTTCATGTCTACCCCTAACGGTCTTGATGTTTTCGTAAGGGCGGACTGTACGGCGCAATACGCGAGTTGCCAACAATCGGGCGATAAATGCCGCGAAATTCCTTACGGGATGGAGGTAGTAGCGCACGCTTCGCAAAAGCGGCTCATTCGTTGCTACGATCGTATTGGCTTTTTACCGAAACCATTGACCGCATTGGGCTCGGCAAATAAAAACGGCTCAAGTCGACTTGAGCCGTTTTTTGATCTTTCGCCCATATCCAATGGGCTTCTTCAACTAAAGCTGCTGGCCGGCAGATCAGCGCGGAATCGAGTTGACCTCTTTCTCCCACTTTTCGAGCAGACGCTTGCGCTCCGCCGACGAGCCGTACTTTTTGAAGTCGTACTGGATCAGCTTGATGCTGGAGAAGCGCGGCGCTTCTGGCGGCTGCGGCGCGTTCTTGTTGGACGGCAGCTGGTACTGCTTGGCCTGGGCGGCGAGCTTCTGCGCGTCGGGCGTCAGTGCCCAGTCGTAGAACTTTTTCGCGTTCTCCAGATTGCGGGCACCCTTGAGGATCGACATCGAACCGACCTCGTAGCCGGTGCCTTCGCAGGGAGCCGCCATCTCCACCGGGAAGCCATTCTTCTTCTCGCCGGGCACGTCATGCATGAAGCTCACACCGATGGCAGTCTCGCCGCGTGCAGCGGCCTTCACCGGTCCGGTGCCCGACTTCGGATAGTTCGAAATATTCCTGTGCAGCGCCTTCAGGTAGTCGAAGGCCTTGTCTTCGCCGAACACCTGCACCAGCGTCGCCAGCGCCGTGTAGGCGGTGCCGGACGCCGCCGGGTTGGCCATCTGCACGTCACCCTTGTACTCCGGCTTGATGATGTCCGCCCAGCACGCCGGTGGCGGAAGTTTTTTCTTGCCGAGCACTTCGGTGTTGTAGCTGAAGCCCAGCGCGCCGGCGTAAATGCCGACGGTCTTGTAGCCCGAGATCTGTGCCTGATACTGCGCCCAGTTGTGCAGGTCCTTCATGTTGGGCGACTGATACATCTCGCTCAGGCCCTCTTCCGCAGCCTGCAGGTGTGGGTCGCCGGTGCCACCGAACCAGACGTCGCCCTTCGGGTTGCTCGCCTCGGCCTTCACCTGCGCGAAGGTCTCGCCCGAGCCCTTGAACGAGGTGTTGACCTTGACGCCGGTCTGCTTGGCAAACTCATTGGCCGCCAGCGTGCACCACTCGATCTGCATCGAGCAGTAAATATTGAGATGCCCCTTGTCCTGGGCCAGCGCGGATTGCGAAGCCGCAGCGGCGAGAGCGGCCGCGACGAGCGTGAGTGCGTGCGATGTACGCATGTGGAGTCCTCCTTCGTAAGTACCGGGACAGTATAGGACGCGGAGCGCGTTGTAGCCTGCGGGTTGACCGCCAGCCGACAACGGCAATGCTCTGATTTTGGGTGCAAGTGATAACCGCACGCTGGTCAGCGCGGCGGTGCAGTGCTACGAATTGCTGCATATCGCGAACTTTGCGCAACGGAGACCACATGGGAAGCCTCAATACCGCACAAATCATGGACTGGCTCGCCACCAAAGGCGCCGACTTCGGACTCAAGGTGCTGGCCGCCATCGCCACCTGGATCATCGGCCGCTGGATCATCAGCGCCGTACTGAAACTGGTGGAAAAGGCAATCAACAGGACGGGCAGGATCGAGCCCACCCTGGCGCGCTATCTGGTGTCGATCATCGGAGTGGTCCTCAATATCATCCTGATACTCGCGATCCTCGATATTTTCGGCGTCCATACCACCAGCTTCGCGGCGCTGCTGGCCGGTGCCGGCCTCGCCATCGGCACGGCGTGGGGTGGTCTGCTCTCGCACTTTGCAGCCGGGGTGTTCCTGCAGGTGCTGCGCCCCTACAAGGTGGGCGATTACGTCAGTGCGGGCGGTGTGGAAGGCACGGTGAAAGAGCTGGGCCTGTTCGGCACCACCATCGTCTCCGGCGACAGCGTGACGCACGTGGTCGGCAACAACAAGATCTTCAGCGACACCATCAAGAACTTTTCCACGCTGCCGCAGCGACGGGTGGACTGCGAAGCCAAGGTGGCCAACGGCGTCGATATCAACGATGCAGTGAAACGATTGAAAGCTGCCTTGCCCGGCATCAAGAACGTGCTCGCTGACCCACCGCCGGAGGTCGAAATCGTCAAGTTCACCGCCGAAGGCCCGCTGCTTACCGTGCGCGGTTACGCCCACACCGACCACTACTGGCAGGTCTACTTCGACATCAATAAAACCATTGCTTACGAATTCGGCAAGGCCGGTTATCCGGTGCCGGCGACGCCGCAGGTGCAGCGGCAGGTGTAGCCGGCGGCGGTTCTTTGCAGAAATAGTTTCTGAAGGAGACTCGATGGCTACACCGCCCTCCCGTACACCTCATTGATCTGCTGCGTCACCCGCACAAACGTCGTGCACTTTGACAGCGCCTTGAGCGTGCGGGCGCCAACGTAGGTACAGGTGCTGCGCAGGCCGCCGAGGATTTCCTGTATGGTGTGTTCGACCGGGCCGCGCGCTTCGAGGATGACTTCCTTACCTTCTGATGCGCGGTATTTGGCGACGCCGCCGGCGTACTTCTCCATCGCGACGTCGCTGCTCATGCCGTAGAAGCGGCGATACGTCTTGCCGTGCTGGTGCACGATCTCACCGCCTGATTCATCGTGCGCGGCGAACATGCCGCCGAGCATCATGAAATCCGCGCCTCCGCCGAAGCCCTTGGCCACGTCGCCAGGCACCGTGCAGCCACCGTCACCGCAGATGTGGCCACCCAGGCCGTGCGCTGCGTCGGCGCATTCGATGATCGCGGACAACTGCGGGTAGCCAACGCCGGTCATCTTGCGCGTGGTGCACACGCTGCCGGGACCAATGCCCACTTTCACGATGTCAGCACCAGCAAGAATCAGTGCCTCGGTGATGTCGGCCGTCACCACATTGCCGGCCATGATCGTAACGGTCGGGTAAGACTCGCGAAAGCGCTTGACGAAGTCGAGAAATGTCTCGGTGTAGCCATTGGCAACGTCGATGCAGACAAACTCGATGTTGCTGCCGGTGTCGTTGCGTACTGCGCGGAATTTTTCGAGATCCGGGTCAGTGATTCCAAGTGAATAGAACGCGTAGCGGTGCACCGGATGGTTGTTATCGTTGAAGAAGGTGACGTAGTCCTCCACCGGGTAGTGCTTGTGCAGCGCCACGTGCATCTCGTGCTTCGCCAGCGCGACCGCCATCTCGAAGGTGCCTACCGTGTCCATGTTGGCGGCGATGATCGGCACACTTTCGCTGCTGCGGCCAGAGTGGCGGTACTTGTAGGTGCGCTTAAGTTCCACCTTGGCGCGCGAGCCGAGTGTCGAGCGCTTCGGACGGAACAAAACGTCCTTGAAATCAAGTTTCAGTTCTTCTTCGATACGCATTGTGATCACCGTTCGTGGTGAGCCTGTCGAACCATGAACGCAGACGTTGCAGGTGCATCCTTCGACAGGCTCAGGACGAACGGGTAAGCAAAATCGCGGCAGCAACAAAAAAGCGGGGCGCCGGCAAACTCTCGTTCGGTGGCAACCCCGCTTGGTTGCACGAGATTATAGGAATGAAAAGCTAGACTTCGGCTTATGCCGGACATCAATGCCACCCACGCCAGCTACGCCCGCACCGCGCTCGACAACGTGCGCCGCGAGTATCCGAATTTCATCATGCACTTTGTGCATTCGGCGACCGAAGCGCAGGGCTGTGTGCCCTCGGCGCTGCATCCGATCTTTTACGGCAGCTACGACTGGCATTCCTGCGTGCACATGCACTGGTCGCTGGCGCGGCTCTTGAATCTCGATTCCGAAGCCACCCATTCGCGGGCGATCGTATCGTGGTTCGACCGGCAGTTTGATGAAGGCAAGGCACGCCGCGAAGCGGCCTACTTTGACCGCGACGGTGGTGCGCACTGGCAGCGTCCCTATGGCTGGGGCTGGCTGCTCAAGCTCTACGCCGAGATCGCCGTCTGCGGCCATCCTCACGCAGCGCGCTGGCGTGTGGCACTCACACCGCTGGCCGATCGCCTGTCGGACGCGATGTTTGAGCACATGCAGACAGCGCCGGCACCGGTCCGCCACGGTGTGCACTCCAACACCTCATTCGGCATGATCCACGCACTGCAGTTTGCGCGCACGGTGGGAGATGACGAATTCGCAGCACTGATTGCACAGACCGCCCGCAAGTGGTTCTCGACAGATCGCAACTATGCGCTTGCTTACGACTTTTCCGGCGAGGACTTTCTTTCTCCGGCCCTCACCGAAGCGCTGCTGATGGCGCTGGTTTTGCCGCGCGATGAATTTCTGCCGTGGTTCAACGCCTTCCTGCCGGAGATCGCCCACGGCGACTTTGCGCGACTTGAGCCGGCACGGGTGACCAATGAGAAGGACGCGAAGCAGGTTCACAACCATGGCCTCAACCTGTCACGCGCGTGGTGCATGCGCGGGCTAATGCAGATGCTCGCGCCGGGCGATGACCCGCGCTGGCAGCGCTTTGGCGAACTCTCTGGCGATCATCTGCGCGCGGCCGAAGCGGCGATCACCGGTGGCGACTACGTGAGCACGCACTGGCTGATCTCCTTTGCGTTGCTGGCCGAGACGGAGTGGCACTCGTGAGCCTTGTCGAGCTGGCACTCGCGCTCATTGTCGTTCTGCTCATCGTCATCCTGATTCTGGTCGCGACGCAGAAAGGCGGCATCGTGCGCCGCATGAGTGGCGAGCTGGGCAGCCAGCTTGAAACCAAGCATCGCGCGATGATCGGCGATGTGGGCGGCATGTTCAATCAGGTCAGCGAGCGCGTCGGGCGCGAACTCACCACCGCCAGTAGTGGCACGCGCGAAGTGATCGGCACGCTGCAGGTGCAAGTGGTGCACACGCTGTCGCAGCAGACAGAAGCCTCGCTGAAGCAGCTGGCGCTGCTGCAGCAGACGCTGTCGTCGCAACAGGATGCGCTGAAGCGCGACGTGCTGGAAGGCATGCTCGGCAAAATGGCCGAGCAGACGCGGGCGAATCAGGAGCTGCTGCAGAACACGTTGCGCAATATGAGCGCGCAGATCACGCAGCAGGCCGAGACGATGACCAAAACGGTCGACGGACGGCTGGAGCAGATCAGCGGCAAGGTCAACGAACGTCTCGACGAAGGCTTCAAGAAGACCAACGAAACCTTTGCCAGCGTGATGGCGCGACTGGCCGTCATCGACGAAGCGCAGAAGAAGATCGACGGCCTCACCACCAACGTGGTCAGCTTGCAGCAGGTGCTCTCCGACAAATCGGCGCGCGGTGCCTTTGGTGAAGTGCAACTGGAGGCGCTGGTGCGCGACACGCTGCCGCCCGGCGTCTACGAGTTTCAGGCGGCTGTTGGCTCGGGCCGCGAAAAGGCGGACTGCGTGCTGACCATGCCGGACGGTGCGTCGCGCATGGCGATTGATTCCAAGTTTCCGCTGTCGAATTACCGCACGGCGATTGACGCGACGCTGGCGGAAGCCGAGCGCAATACTGCGCGCAAGCAGTTCGCCAATGACGTGAAAAAACACATCAACGACATTGCCAGCAAATACATCCAGCCGGGCGCTGGCGCGGATTCGGCGGTGATGTTCATTCCGTCGGAAGCGGTATTCGCCGAGATTGTTGGCAACCACCCGGACATCGTCGCCCAGGCGCAGGCGCAGCGGGTGTGGATGACCTCGCCCACCAACCTGATGGCGGTGCTGCACACGGTGCGGGCAGTGATCCGTGACGCCGAAATGCGCAAACAGCTCGGCGTGATGAAGACCGAGCTGGGCAAGCTCGGGGGTGACTTCGGGCGCTTTCAGGAACGCATGGACAAGCTCGCGACACACATCAAGCAGGCGCATGACGATGCCGAGCAAGTGCAGATTTCCAGCCGCAAGATCAGCGGGCATTTTGAGCGGATCAAGGCGGTGGAGATTGACGATGCGAGTGCCCGTTCTGTCCCCTCTCCCTTGAGGGGAGAGGGCTAGGGAGAGGGTGATATGGTTGCTTGCCCGATCAACGGCTTTTCTTCCGTCGCATTCCCCCTCTCCCCCGCCCTCCCCCACGAGGGGGGAGGGAGTTAGATGTTTGACTGGCTAAAAACGAAACGCCGCGAACGCGCTCTCGCGAGTCACTCGATTCCTGACGATGAGTGGACGTCCGCACTGCACGAACTGCCCTTTCTCGACCACTACGACGACACCGCACTGGCAAGGCTGCGCGAGCTGACAACACCGTTTCTCGTCGAAAAGAACATCGTGACCGGCGCCGAGGACGGTGCGCACGCGCTTGAAGTGACGCCGCACATGCGGGTGCTGATCGCCGTGCAGGCCTGCCTGCTGATCCTCGGCCGTGGCGATACGGTGATGGCCGCGATGCGCGACTTCGAGGGCTGGGACAACGTGGTGGTGCACCCCGGCGATTTTCCGCGCTCCTACGACTACGAGGACGAAGCCGGTGTGGTGCACCAGCTTGATGAGCCCATTGCCGGGGAGAGCTGGTACAACGGCCCGGTGCTGCTGTCATGGCCTGCCGTCGAGGCCGGGTACGACGAGACCGGCATGGCACTGGTGATCCATGAGTTTGCGCACAAGATTGACATGCTGGATGGCGAGGTGGATGGCCTGCCACCGCTCGCTGGCGCTGCACGAAAGGTATTTGCCGAGGCGCAGCAGGCCGCCTACGACGACTTTTGCCGCCGTGTAGATGCGGATGAAGACACGGCCATTGACCCTTACGCCGCCGAACACATTGACGAGTTCTTCGCGGTGAGCTGTGAAGTGTTTTTTGCCGAGCCCGAGCTTCTGCGCGAGGAGTACCCGGCGTACTACGAGCAGTTGCAAAGCTGGTTCCGCGTCGATCCCATTGCCGGCCGCCTGATCGCCGGATAGCAACGCATGGCGCACGACGACGACCTGATCGTGCTGCGGCCACAAGGGCTCTACTGCCCGCCCGGCGATTTCTTCATCGATCCGTGGCGCCCCGTCGAACGGGCCGTGATCACACACGCACACGCCGACCATGCCCGTACAGGGCACCAGCACTATCTGGCCAGCGCAGCGGGCGAAGGCGTGCTGCGCACGCGACTCGGCGACATATCACTCACGACGCTCGCCTACGGTGAGCGCATGCGCGTCGGCGACGCTGAGATCTCGTTGCACCCGGCGGGTCATGTGCTTGGCTCGTCGCAGGTGCGCGTCGCGCATCACGGCCGCGTGTGGATAGCGAGCGGCGACTACAAGGTGGCCGCTGATCGCACCTGTACGGCCTTCGAGCCGGTGCGGTGCGACACCTTCATCACCGAGAGCACCTTTGGCTTGCCGGTGTACCGCTGGGCCGACGATACCATGGTCTTTGCGCAGATCAACGCGTGGTGGGCGGCCAATGCCGCGCTCGGACGGCCGAGCATGCTCGCCTGCTACAGCTTCGGCAAGGCGCAGCGCATCCTGGCGGGGCTGGATGCCAGCGTCGGACCAATCATCGTGCACGGCGCAGTGGAGCCGTTGAATCAGGCCTATCGCGCTGCAGGTGTCACGCTGCCACTTACCCATCAGGTCAGCGAGCTCAGCGGCGCGGCCCTTCGCGACGCCATCGGTCGCGCCATGGTCATCTGCCCGCCGTCGGCCACCGCGAGCCCGTGGGCGCGGCGCTTTCGTAGCGCGCAGGTCGCGTTTGCCAGCGGCTGGATGCAACTGCGCGGTGCACGGCGACGCGGTGGCTATGACCGCGGCTTCGTGCTCTCCGACCACGCCGACTGGCCTGGTTTGCAGCAGGCGATCAGCGCGACCGGTGCCTCGCGGGTCATCGTCACCCACGGCTACGAAGCGGTAATGACACGCTGGCTCACCGAGCAGGGGCTGGAAGCCGGCAGCTTTCGTACCGAGTACGGCGACGACGCAAAGGACGACGCGGCGGCCATCGAAGCACCAGGCACAGCCAGTGATGCCGATGCCGTGCTGGACAGTCAGCGCACGAAAGGCGACACGGCATGAAGCGCTTTGCCGAACTGTTCGACGCGCTCGACGCGACCACGGCCACCAGCGAAAAGGTGGCGCTGTTGCGCAGCTACTTTGCTGCAACGCCCGCCAGCGACGCCGCCTGGGCCGCCTACTTCCTTGCCGGTGGCAAACCGCGACAAACCGTCCGCACAGCGGAGCTTCGCGCTTGGGCGCAACAGGCCGCCGGGCTGCCGGACTGGCTGTTCGAGGAGTGCTATCAGGCGGTGGGGGACCTCGCAGAAACCATCGCGCTGGTGCTGCCCGATGCACTGCCGATTGCCAGCGCGGATGCGGACAGGTTGCCGGAGTCCGGGCTCGCGACGTGGATCACCGAGCGCCTGCTGCCCTTGCGCACGATGGACGAGACGATGCGGCGACAGCGGGTGCTGGCGGGCTGGGCCAGCCTTGATGCGCGTGGCCGCTTTCTGCTGACCAAACTAATCGGTGGCGGTTTTCGGGTTGGTGTCAGCAAACTGCTGGTGCAGCGTGCACTGGCGGAGATCGCTGACGTCGATGCCAAGGTGGTCGCCGAGCGCATGATGGGCTATGTGGACGCCACCCGTGCGCCCTCGGCTGAGGGCTTTCTCCGGCTGATCGAACCCGCGCGGGCAGAAGGAAGCAGCGGCCGGGATGACGCCGCGACGGCGGGCGATGGCGACACGCCAAAGGTCGTCTCCGGCCAGCCCTATCCGTTCTTCCTGGCGCATGCGCTGCAGATTGCCGCAGAGGAATTTGACCGCGTACTGGGCCCGGTGACCGGGTGGCTGGTGGAGTGGAAATACGACGGCATCCGCGCGCAGATCGTGCGGCGTGGTGGGCAAACCTTCATCTGGTCGCGTGGCGAGGAGCTGGTGACCGAGCGCTTCCCCGAGCTGGTCGCGGCAGCGGAACACCTGCCGGACGGCACCGTGCTGGACGGCGAAATTCTGGTCTGGCGCGATGATCGCCCGGCACCGTTTGCGCTGCTGCAGACGCGCATCGCTCGCAAGACGCTGAGCAAGAAGGTGCTGGCCGACGCCCCGGTGCGCTTTCTCGCCTATGACGTACTGGAGGCGGACGGAATCGACGTTCGCACTCGCGGGCAGGCGGACCGGCGTGAGCGACTGCAAGCGACGATTGACGCCTTGCCGGCAGCGGGCGCCAGCGGCATCGGCTTGTCACCGGTGGTGACTGCCGCAAGCTGGGCGGAATTCGCCCAATTGCGCGAGCAGAGCCGGGGCCGTGGCGTCGAAGGCTTCATGCTGAAAGCGCGCGATGCGGCCTACGGCAGCGGGCGCACCAAGGCGGACGGGGTGTGGTGGAAGTGGAAGATCGACCCGATGAGCGTGGACTGCGTGCTGGTCTACGCGCAGGCCGGACACGGACGACGGGCTAGTCTGTACACCGACTACACCTTTGCGGTGTGGTCGCAGCCACCACGCGATGGTGCAGAAGCGGCGGCAGCGATAGACGCGCTGGTCGCGCAGGCAGCGACGAAGGGTGGTGCCGGCGCGGCGAGCGACGGCGAAGACACTGATGCCGGGCAGGGGCCAGACAAGGCTACGGCAAATATCGCACCGCGCGGTGCCAGTGCACTGCCGATGCTGGTGCCATTTGCCAAAGCCTATTCCGGCCTGACTGACGAGGAGTTCAAGCGCGTTGACGCCGTGATCCGCAAAACCACGCTGAACCGCTTTGGCCCGGTGCGCGCGGTGCGGCCGGCTCTGGTGTTCGAGCTGGGCTTTGAGGGGATTGCCGAAAGCCGGCGACACAAGAGCGGCGTCGCCGTACGCTTCCCGCGCATGCTGCGAATCCGCGACGACAAACCGCTGCATGAGGCCAATTGCCTTGCCGATCTGCGGGCGCTGCTGGCCAGGGCTGAGCCAGACGCAGCGCCAGTCACGGCTCAGGACGAATCAGCTTCCGGTTGAAAGCCTTACTTATAAGGGGCTAGACGCCTGATTCTGCCAATAGTCGACTTCGTCGGCAAATGACTTCATAGCCCTTATCCAATAAGGGTTTCAGCAAAAAGCTAACCCCGTGCGTCGTTCACTTGTTCGTTGAATTCGGCCATGCTCACGGCGGCGCCAATCTCACGCGGCAACGCGTCGCGCACTGAGAACACACCGAGAATCTTGGCCGCCGGGCCGACGATGGGCAGATGCCGGAAGCCACGCTCGATCATGATCAGCACAGCATCCGACACCAGCGTCTCCGGCGTCACGCAGTAGGGGTTGCGCGTCATCACTTCGGAGACCAGCGTGCGGTCAGGCGGCAGGGCCTTGGCGAGCACACGGGTCATCAGGTCGCGCTCGGTGACGATGCCCAGCAGCTTGCCGGGTGGCTCGACGATCAGCACGCTACCGCAGTTGGCGCCGGTCATCAGGCAGGCCGCCTCCCACACGGTCGCGGTGGCACCGAGGCTCACCACATGCTTGCGGGACATGGACTGGAATACGGTTCGCTCGGACATGGTGCTGCCTCCTTCCAATCGTGGTTTCGGTTCGTAGGAGCGGCTCTGCCGCGAACTGCACGACGCGGTTGCCAGGGGGTCGCGGCGGAGCCGCTCCTACATCGTAAGCGCTAACGTAATGCCGCGTTGATCTTCTCCAGCGCTTTCGACCCCGGGCACAGTTGCGCTGCATTCAGTGTGTTCAACGCGTTATCGCTGGTGTTGAGTGCCGTGTGCAGATCAGTCGCGAGTGGATCGACATACAGCAAGCCAGTGACGATTTCGCCGCGCGCCTGCTGCTTGTGCATGTAGGTCATTGCGGCGAGCCGGTCGGTCGGGTCATAGTCCTGATGCAGCTTGCGCAGCCGCAGCGTGCTGCCGTCGTGCTGCTGCACCTCCACCACCTCGCCGGGTGCGTAGGCCGTGGTGATCTCGCTCTTCGAGGTGATGAAGTCGATGCGGCTCACCGCATCGTTGTGCTCGCGCACATAGTCGTAGCTCTTGGTACTGCCGCTGTGGTTGTTGAAGGTGACGCAGGGGCTGATGACGTCGATGAACGCGGCGCCGCCGTGCTCCATCGCGCCCTTGATCAGCGGCACCAGTTGCTCCTTGTCGCCGGAGAAGCTGCGCGCGACGTAAGTCGCACCCAGTTGCAGCGCAAGCCCCACCAGATCAACCGGGCTATCGCTGTTGACCACGCCCTTCTTGCTTTTCGAGCCACGATCCGCGGTTGCCGAGAACTGGCCTTTGGTAAGGCCGTACACACCGTTGTTCTCGACGATGTAGGCCATGCGCACGCCGCGCCGCATGGCATTGGCGAACTGGCCGAGGCCGATGGAGGCGGAGTCACCGTCACCCGACACGCCGAGATAAAGCAAATCGCGATTGGCCAGATTGGCGCCGGTCAGCACCGAGGGCATGCGGCCGTGCACGGTGTTGAAGCCGTGCGACGCACCCAAGAAGTAATCCGGCGTCTTCGAGCTGCAACCGATGCCCGAAAGCTTGGCGACGCGATGCGGCTGAATGTCCAGCTCCCAGCAGGCCTGGATGATCGCGGCCGAAATCGAATCGTGCCCGCAGCCGGCGCAGAGCGTGGAGATGCGGCCTTCGTAGTCACGCCGCGTATAGCCGACCTTGTTCTTGGTCAGCGTCGGGTGATGCAGCTTGGGTTTGGCAATCCAGGTCATGCGGCCTCCTTCTGGCTATCCGCAGCCGCCGGTTGCAATGTGTCGCGAATGGCGCGGGTGATGTAGCGCGCAGTGATCGGCGTGCCGTCGTAGTGCAGCACCTTGACCAGTTGCGCCGGGTTGATCTCCAGCTCGTTGACCAGCATGGCGCGCATCTGCGCATCACAGTTCTGCTCGACGACGAACACCTTGTCGTGCGCAGCAATGAACTTCGGCACCGAGTCGGGGAACGGGAAGGCGCAGAGCCGCATCGCGTCGAGGTGAATGCCGCCCTCCTCCAGCACCTCCAATGCCTCGTGCATGGCGGGCGTGGTGGAGCCGAAATAGATGACCCCGAACTTGGTCTTCTGCTTCGCGGCGCAAACCTCTGGCTGCGGCACCAGATTGGCGGCCGTTTTGAATTTGCGGCGCAGACGCTCCATGTTGTAGATGTAATCGGGCCCGCGCTCGGAGTACCGTGCATACGGGTCGCGCGTGGTGCCGCGCGTGAAGTAGCTGCCCTTGGTGGCGTGGGTGCCCGGCAGCGTGCGCCACGGAATGCCGTCCCCATCGACATCCTTGTAGCGGCCGAAGTCCTTGCCCGCCTCCAGCTCCTCAGCCGTCATCACCTTGCCGCGGTCGTACTGTTTGCTGTCGTCCCACGCGAAGGGTTTGCACAGGCGCTGGTTCATGCCGATATCCAGGTCAGTCATCACAAACACCGGCGTCTGCAGGCGATCCGCGAGATCGAGCGCCGCGGCCGCATGCACGAAGCATTCGTGCGGGTCCTGCGGGAACAGCAGCACGTGCTTGGTATCGCCGTGCGACGCGTAACCTGCCGCGAACAGGTCCGACTGCTGGGTGCGGGTGGGCATGCCGGTGGAGGGTCCACCGCGCTGCACATCAACAATCGTCACCGGAATCTCGGCGAAGTAGGCGAGCCCGATGAATTCCGTCATCAGCGAAATGCCGGGGCCGGAGGTGGCGGTGAAGGCACGGGCACCGTTCCAGCCGGCACCGACGACCATGCCGATCGAAGCCAGCTCATCCTCGGCCTGCACGATGGCATAGTTCTGGCGACCGGTGACCGCATCGACGCGGAACTTGTCGCAGTATTTCTGGAACGCCTCGGCGACCGAGGTGGAAGGGGTGATCGGATACCACGCCGCCACGGTGGCACCGCCGTAGACCATGCCGAGCCCGACGGCACTGTTGCCATCAATGAAGATCTGGTCGCCCACGTTGTCACGCTTTTCAACACGGATGCCGAGCCGCCCACCGAGGTGCTCGCGCACGTAGTCGCGTCCGAGGTGCAGCGCCTTCACGTTGGAGTCGAGCAGGCGCTCCTTGCCCTTGTACTGCTCGGCAAACAGCTTCTCGAACACGGCGGCATCGACATCGAGCAGCACCGAGAGCGCGCCGACGTAGATGATGTTCTTGAACAGCTGCCGCTGCCGCGGATCGGTGTAGGTGGCGTTGGTGATCTCGGTCAACGGCACGCCAATCACCTGCACGTCACTGCGCAGCTTTGACGCTGGCAGAGGGCGCGTGCTGTCGTAAAACAGATAGCCGCCGGGCTCGATCTCGGCGAGATCGGCGTCCCAAGTCTGGGGGTTCATCGCCACCATCATGTCGACGCCACCGCGCCGCCCGGAGTAACCCTTTTCGCAAACACGAGCCTCGTACCACGTCGGCAGGCCCTGAATGTTGCTCGGGAAGATGTTGCGCGGCGCGACGGGCACCCCCATGCGCATGATCGCCTTGGCGAACAGCTCGTTGGCCGACGCCGAGCCGGACCCGTTGACGTTGGCAAACTTGATGACGAAATCGTTGACTGCTTCGATGCACTTCATGCCGCCACCTCTTCACGTGCCTTCACCTGCGCACCATTGCGGCAGGCTGCGCCCGCCTTGGTGGTGTCAAGCCGGAACTTCTGCATGTCCCACGCTCCGGTCGGGCAGCGTTCGGCACAGAGGCCGCAGTGCAGACACACATCCTCGTCCTTGGCCATGATGCGGCCGGTCTTGAGTTCGCCGGACACATACAGGCCCTGATCAAGGTGCTTCGTTGGCGCCGTCAGGCGCGTGCGCAGGTCGGCCTCATCGCCATTCTTTGTGATGGTCAGGCAATCAGTCGGGCAGATGTCGACGCAGGCATCGCATTCGATGCAGGCCGTCTCGGTGAACACCGTCTGCACGTCGCAGTTCAGGCAGCGCTCAGCCTCCTTGAACGCGGTGGCAGCATCGAAGCCCAACTCCACTTCTACCTTGATGCTGGCCAGCGCCTTTTCGGCCTTGGCCCACGGCACCTTGTAGCGGGTGTCGTTGGAGGTGTCGTTGTCGTAGCTCCACTCGTGGATGCCCATCTTCTGCGACACCAGATTGGTCAGCGGCGATGGGCGCTGCGTCACGTCCTCGCCATGCAGAAAGCGGTCAATCGACACCGCTGCCTCATGCCCGTGCGCGACAGCGGTGATGATGTTTTTCGGGCCGAACGCGGCATCGCCGCCGAAGAAAACTCTGCTGACGGTGGACTGATGCGTCTCGGCACCGAGCTTGGGCAAGCCCCACTGGTCGAACTCGATGCCGCAATCACGCTCGATCCACGGGAAAGCGTTCTCCTGCCCGACCGCCACGAGCACATCGTCGCAGGGGAAGAACGCATCCGGCTCGCCGGTGGGCACCAGCGAGCGGCGGCCCTTCGCGTCGTACTCCGCGCGCACGATCTCGAAGGTCATGCCGGTGAGCTTGCCGTTCTCGTGCACGAAGGTCTTCGGCACGTGGAAGTTGATGATCGGGATGCCCTCGTGCATGGCATCTTCCTTCTCCCACGGCGAGGCCTTCATCTCCTCAAAGCCGCTGCGTACGATCACCTTCACATCGGCACCACCGAGGCGTCGTGACGACCGGCAGCAGTCCATCGCCGTGTTGCCGCCACCAAGCACGATCACGCGTTTGCCGATGCTGGTGATGTGCCCGAACGACACCGAGGCCAGCCAGTCAATCCCGATGTGGATGTTTGCAGCGGCTTCCTTGCGACCGGGAACGTCGAGGTCGCGTCCGCGCGGTGCGCCGCAGCCCACGAACACGGCGTCGTAGTTCTCCGCCAGCAGCGCCTTCATTGAATCAATGCGCTGACCGGACTTGAACGTGACGCCGAGATCGAGGATGTAGCCAGTCTCTTCGTCGATCACCGATTCCGGCAAGCGGAAGCGCGGAATCTGCGAGCGGATGAAGCCACCCGCTTTCGCCTCGCCGTCGTACACGGTGACGTCATAGCCAAGCGGCGCCAGATCGCGCGCCACGGTGAGCGACGCCGGACCGGCCCCGATGCAGGCGACGCGCTTGCCGTTTTTCGCGGCGACTGAGGGCATGCGCGCCTGCACGCCGTTCTTCATGTCCGCCGCCACGCGTTTCAGGCGGCAGATGGCGACTGGCTCAGGGTGGGCACCGTTGTTCTCCTCCACCCGCCCGCGCCGGCACGCCGGCTCGCAGGGGCGGTCGCAGGTGCGGCCAAGAATTCCGGGGAACACATTGGACGCCCAGTTGATCATGTAGGCGTCGTCATAACGACCCTGCGCGATCAGGCGAATGTATTCAGGAACGGGGGTGTGGGCGGGACATGCCCATTGACAATCAACGACCTTGTGAAACCAGGCCGGATTAGCGGTATCCGTGCGTTGCAAGCTGCCTCCTTTTCGCTGAAGGCCGCTGCCGTCCGACTAACAACAACTACAGGAACGAGTGAACTCGGGCGTGCAGGGTCTTCGTCGGCCCCGGCCCTGCACGCTGTCAAGCTATGCCGCAGTGCACAAAGCAGGAGTCGTGAGTGAGTCTATGCCAACGCGAAAGGGTTTGCTTGAGGGGCGTCAAATTTGACGTGTGTCGTGGCGGCGATGCGTGCAGTCAGCGTACTGCGGCGGAGTGCACACCAAATGTCGGCCATAGCCGCGATGCAGCGCAGCGGAATCGGGGCCGTTGTCATCAAGCCAACGTTGGTCCGGATGCCGCGCACCAGCCAAACCGACCCGGTCGCCGACTCTGACGCGCGAACGGTAGGCGTGGGCTCGCCCTCGCTCCCGCGTGTTGAAGGCAACACCACATTTGCAGAAATTCTGCAATGCAGTTATTCTTCACCCATGAGCACCACCCTGACCATTAGCAACCGAGGCGTCATCAGCCTGCCCGCAGCGTTGCGAAAAGCGATCGGCCTCAAACCCAACGATCAACTGATCGCCGAGGCCACTGCGGAGGGTATCTTGCTGCGTCCCGCTGTCACAGTGCCGCTCGAGATATACACCGACGTCCGCATTGCAGAGTTCGATGTAGCCGAGGCTGATCTCGCCGCCGTTCTCGCGAAACGGGCGGCTACGCGAAGCAAGGTGAACGCAGGGCAAAAGAAGCGCAACGCCAGCCGCAAAGCCTGAGCACCACGATGCGCATTTTTCTGGATGCGAACATCCTGTTTTCTGCTGCGCGTTCGGCGGGCGCTATGCACACGCTACTTGAACTGCTTCGTGGCAGCGGGCATCAACTCGTCGCCAGTCCGAGCGTATTGATTGAAGCAAGCCGAAACCTGGAGCGCAAAGCCAGACCCGAGGCGCAAACTGCGCTCGGCGAACTTCAGTCCCGAATTGAAATCTCAGGCGGTGACGTCGCCGACCGTGACGGCGCGCTCACTCAATGGCTCCCCGAGAAAGACCGGCATGTCCTAGCGGCTGCCATCGCACTCAAATGCAATGCGCTGATTACTGGCGACAAGACGCACTTTGGAAGCGGCTACGGCAAGCAGTTCGGAGGCGTGCTGATTCTGTCGCCGCGGATGGCAGCGGAGCAGTTGCTCTGATCTACAGACAAACAGGTCGCTTCCGCCGTTGAGCGAACGCACAAACGCTCGCATTCAGCCCGTCCAACCACGAACAACCTTCCTGCAAAGCCTTGCGAGATCAAGAGGTTGGTTATGGATTTTGAACGTCACTTGTGGGCATAAGATGGCTCTGGCATCGTTGACGTGTCAATTCGACTCCTCACAACCACCACGAAAGACGACGATGACGATCTATCAATCTCACGAGAAATGTCCCGTTTGCACAGAACCGGCTACGGTCGCTCGCGTCGACGGCGACTCGAAATCACATGTCCGGTGCAGCTCGGGGGCCGAATATTGCATCGGCGACACCATGTTCGGGAAACTGCGAGCGCATGTCAGTGAAATGCAGCGTTACCACGAAGCCGCCAAAGAACGGCGTGCAGACAAGATGTTCGCGATGCTCCTTGCCGGTGATAACGCAAATCGCACCCAAGCCACGGGGTTCGTGCCACGCGAATCGCTACTCAGGTGACACGCTCTTGCCTGCGTTACGGCGGTTTGGTGACGAACGAATCAGAGGCCATATTGATGACACTCGCTCGCCACCAAGCCCCCTTGATTCCACGTAGCTGCGTCGAGGCTACGGACCCGGTCTAGCCCCTCCCTAAAACCTCAGCTCCCCCGGCAAATACTTGGCCAGCAAATCCTCGTAGTACGGCTTCACCTCTGCCAGGCTCGGCCGGTTCGGATTCTTTGAGTAGAGGTCGTACGGGTTGAAGCGTTGCACCCAGGGCTTCATGGCGTCGTCCTGCGCGTTGCAGAGGTGCTGGTATTCGTTCTCGCGGTGCCACGCGTAGAAGCTGTGGTAGCGGATCATGTAGAGCCCTTCCAGCGGCAGGTAGGGCTTGAGCATGTGATAGAGGTACTCGTCATGCCCCCAGCTCATCTGCACGGCGTCGAGCCCGCAGCCGTGTTCGTACATGCCGTACTTCGTCTGCAGCTCAGGGCGCTTGATGTCGGGGTTGAGGGCGAAGAATTCGCTCCACACCACTTTGTTGGAATAGGCGCAGCCAGTGGGGAAGGTGTCGCCCACCACGGCCCATTGCGGCTCGCCGAACAGGCAGAGCACTTTGCCAAGATCGTGCACAAAACCGGTTAGCACCATCCACTCCGGCTCGCCGTTGGCGCGCATGGCCTCGCCGGTCTGGATGAGGTGATCAATCTGCGGCAGCGCGATGTCGGGGTCGCTGTCGTCGACCAGGGTGTTGAGGTAATCAAGCGCGTCCCATGGTGTCATGGTGCGGCGGTTGAACTGCAGGAACTCGGCCTTCTTCGCACGCACAAAGTCGTAGGTCTGGTTCATGTGGTTCAGACGGTAGAACTCACGCACAGTGTCGAACCCGTCGACGCGCTGCGGCGCCGCGTAGTCGCGATAGGCGGATTGCTTTTCTTCGGTGGCCAACAAGGTTTCACTCATCACGATGCCTCTGCAAGTTTCTTGAGATTTTTCAGGCCGGCTTCGAAATCGGGGCCGACCATCTTGTCCATGAACAGGCCGAACCAGCGAAAGATCGGGTTCATGCCGGCGTTGCCGTTCATCGTCCACACCACTTTGGTTCCATTACCTTCGGCGGCGAAGGTCAGCTCACCGGTGGCCGGCGTCATGTCTTCCATGCGCAGGATAAACCCGACGCGCTTGTTGGCGTCGAGCGCGGACCATTCCATGCCGCCATTGCCCTCGCTCTTGCTCGTCCAGGTCCATTTGGAGCCGACGGCGGCCTCGGGGCCAGCGTAAGTCATCGTCATGTTTGGGTCACGCTGGTTCCACACGCTCCAGCGTTTCCATTCCTTCTGGTTGGCAACCAGCGGGAACACCTTGTCGACCGGGGCGTTGATGGTGACGCTGCGCTGCGCCGAATATTCAGCCGGCAGCAGAAAACCTGCCGCCAGCAACACAACGATCAGGCCGACCAGATACTTCAGAACTTTCAGAGCCAGTTTCATGGCAAGCCCTTCAAATCATATGGATGAGTGACCGGCAATTGTCGCGCAGAACGCACACGATGCGCTACATTGCTGCGGCGCCGCACGCGCGATGAATCGTTGTGTAAACCGTGCGGCGACATCCGCGTTATCGACGCGCCCGACCGGCAGGTGCCGGCGGCAGTGGCCTACCGGCCAATTACTGAGGACAGACCATGAAACGCACCCTGCTTGCCATCACGCTTTCTGCTCTCGCCGCCAGCGCGGCGATAGCGCAATCCACCATCAAGATCGGCGAGATCAACAGCTACAAGGCGCAGCCGGCCTTCCTGGAACCGTACAAGAAGGGCTGGGAGCTGGCGCAAGACGAGATCAACAAGGCGGGCGGCGTCAATGGCAAGAAGCTTGAGACTGTGTTCCGTGACGACAACGCCAACCCCGGCGACGCCGTGCGCGTGGCAGAGGAGCTGGTCTCGCGCGAGAAGGTGGCCGTGCTGTCGGGCACCTTCCTCTCCAACATCGGTCTGGCGGTGGGCGATTTCGCCAAGCAGCGCAAGGTGTTGTTCGTCGCCAGCGAGCCGCTGTCGGACAAAGTGACGTGGGGAAACGGCAACGCCTACACGTACCGCCTGCGCGCTTCCACCTACATGCAGACGACCATGCTGGTGCCCGAAGCCGCCAAACTGAACAAGAAGCGCTGGGGCATCGTCTACCCGAACTACGAATACGGCCAATCCGCTGCCAATTCGTTCAAGAAGCTGCTGATCGCGGCGCAACCGGCCGGCGGCGTGGAGTTTGTCGAGCAGGCAGCGCCGCTTGGCAAGATTGATGCTGGCGCGGTGACGCAGGCGCTGCTGGATGCAAAGGTGGATGCCATCTTCAACGTGACCTTCGGCACCGATCTACAGAAGTTCGTGCGCGAAGGCAATACGCGCGGCCTGTTCAAGGATCGCCCGGTGGTGAGCCTGCTCTCGGGCGAGCCGGAGTATCTGGACACGCTGAAGGACGAAACGCCGAACGGCTGGCTGGTGACCGGCTACCCGTGGCAGGACATCAATACGCCGGAGCACAAGGCGTTCCGCGAGGCGTATCTGGCGAAGTACAAGGATCACCCACGTCTGGGCTCGGTAGTTGGCTACGCAACGATGAAGTCAATCGCCGCCATGCTGAAAAAGTCGAACTCGACCGACGTGGCGAAGATGCAGGCCGCAATGAAGAACCTGACGGTCGAAAGCCCGTTCGGCAAGATCACCTGGCGCGCGCAGGACAACCAGTCGACGATGGGTGCCTACGTTGGCCGCCTGGCGCAAAAGGACGGCAAGGGTGTGATGGTCAACTGGCGCTACGTGGACGGCAAGGACGTACAGCCGACCGACGAGGAAGTGAAGCGGCTGCGCTCGGGACAGTAGCACGTTCCCAGACGCCCAGCCGGACCGCGAAGAAGTGCGTCCGGCTGCGAGCGTGCAGCGGCGCGGATCCCGGCTCCCTTGGGCCGGGATCGTCCCGGCCTTCGTAAAATTGCAGGATGACCGCGCCGTCCTTTGTCCATCTGCGCCTGCACAGCGAGTATTCGATCGTCGATTCGACGCTGCGTATCGCCGATGCGGTGAAGCTGGCGGCAGCTGATGAGCAGGTCGCACTGGCGATCACTGACCTCAACAACCTGTTCGGCTTCGTCAAGTTTTACAAGGCTGCTCGCGCCAAGGGCATCAAGCCCGTTTGCGGCGTTGATGCCTGGATTGAGGCAGTTGATCCGGCACACGAGCCGGCGCGATTGCTCTTTCTTGCGGAGACACATGCTGGCTATCTGAAGCTCTGCGACTGGTTGACCCGTGCCTTCCGCGAAAACCAGCATCGCGGGCGCGCCCTGATCCGGCGCGAGTGGATTGCCGACGCTGCCGCGACTGAAGGAGTGTTCTGCCTGAGCGGTGGCTGGTATGGCGAAATCGGCATCGCGCTGCGCAACGGGCAGCTGGCGACGGCCCAGCGGGCAGCAGCTTTCTGGTCGCAGGCGTTCCCGAACCGCTTCGCGATGGAAATTCACCGGGCCGGCTTCGAGAACGAACATCATCTGAACGAGCACAGTGTTCGTCTGGCAACGGAGGCGGGCCTGCCAGTGGTCGCAACGCACCCGATGCAGTTTGCGACGGTAGAAGACTACAAGGCGCATGAAGCGCGTGTCTGCATCGCCGAGGGCTATACGCTGGGCGATGGCCGTCGACCCCGGCAGTTCACCGAGCAGCAGCGATTTCTCACGCAGGCGGAGATGGTCGAGAAATTCGCCGATTATCCGCAGGCACTGGCGAATACGTTGCTGATCGCAAAACGCTGCAATCTGGAGATGACACTCGGCACGAACTACCTGCCGAACTTTCCGCTGCCAGAAGGCGTCACCATCGAGACGCACCTGCACAACGAGGTGATGGCTGGGCTCGAAAAGCGCCTGGCAGTGCTTTACCCTGACGTAGCCCAACGTGATGCCGAGCGCCCGCGTTATGTGGCGCGCTGCGAGTTCGAGATCGGCGTCATCATCAAGATGGGCTTTCCGGGTTACTTCCTGATCGTGGCGGACTTCATTGGCTGGGCCAAGAACAACGGCGTGCCCGTCGGGCCGGGACGTGGCTCAGGTGCGGGCTCGCTGGTGGCGTACAGCTTGGGAATTACCGATCTTGACCCCCTCAAGTACAACCTGCTGTTCGAGCGCTTCCTGAACCCGGAACGGGTATCGATGCCTGACTTCGACATCGATTTCTGCCAGGATGGTCGCGATCGCGTGATCGACTACGTGCGCAAGAAGTACGGCGAGGAAAGTGTCGGCCAGATCGCCACCTTTGGCACCATGGCAGCCAAGGCGGCGGTGCGCGACTGCGGCCGTGTGCTTGACATGCCCTACACCTTTGTCGACGGCGTCGCCAAGCTGATCCCGTTCGCGCCGGGCAAGTGGACGACACTGGCGCCGGCGCCGGACGACCCGAAGAAGAGAGAAGCCAACACCATCTACGCCAAGGAGGCGGAGCCACTGCTCGTGGACCGCGAGCGCAACGAGGAGGAAGTGGCCGAGCTGCTTGACCTCGCGGCGCAAGTGGAGGGGTTACCCCGCAACGTCGGCATGCACGCGGGTGGTGTGCTGATCGCACCGGGAAAGCTCACCGATTTCTGCCCGCTCTACTCGCAGGACGAAGGTTCTGCGATGGTGAGCCAGTACGACAAGGATGATGTTGAAGCGGTCGGTCTGGTCAAGTTCGACTTCCTCGGCCTCACCACGCTGACCATCCTTGACTGGACGATCCGCTTCTGCAAGCGGCTCGATCCGACGTTCGAGATCGACCTGCAGACTTTGCCGCTCGACGATCAGTCGGTCTACCAGATCTTCCGCGACACCAATACCGTCGCCATCTTCCAGTTTGAATCGACAGGCATGAAGGACCTGCTCGCGAAGGCCAAGCCGTCGCGGCTGGAAGACCTGACCGCGCTCAACGCGCTGTACCGTCCGGGTCCGATGGATCTGATCCCGGACTACATCGCGCGCAAGAACGGCACCCAGACGGCGGAGTATTACGACGACCGCCTGAAGCCGATGCTGGAAGAGACCTTCGGCATCATGGTGTACCAGGAACAGGTGATGCAGGCTGCGCAGATCATCGGCGGTTATTCGCTCGGTGGCGCCGATCTGCTGCGCCGCGCAATGGGCAAGAAGAAGCCCGAGGAGATGGCGAAGCACCGCGTCATCTTTAACGAAGGCGCCAGCAAGAACGGGCTCACAGAAAAACAGTCGACCGTGTTGTTCGACGACATGGAGAAGTTCGCAGGCTACGGCTTCAACAAGTCGCACTCGGCCGCCTACGCCCTGCTCGCCTATCAGACGGCGTACTTCAAGCGCCACCACACCGCAGCGTTCATGGCCGCCAATATGAGCGCGGTGATGAACGACACCGACAAGGTGCGGCAACTGCTGGAGGACTCATTCGCCAACGGGCTCAAGTTCGAAGCGCCGGACGTGAACCTCGGTGAATACCGCTTCGTGCCGATTGATCGCAAGACCATCCGCTACGGTCTCGGCGGCGTCAAGGGCACTGGCGAGGGCGCGGTGATCGAGATCCTGCGCGCGCGCAGCGAAGGCGGTCCGTTCAGGGATCTGTTCGACTTCTGTCGTCGCGTCAATACGCAGACGGTCAACCGTCGCACCGTTGAAGCGCTGATCAAGGCCGGTGCGTTCGACAAGCTGCATCCGAACCGCGCCAGCGCATTCGCCTCCGTGGCGGCAGCGCTGTCGGAGGCCGAGCGCGCGCAGGCCAATGCGTCGCAGAACAGCCTGTTCGGCGACGAGCCGAGTGTGCAGGACGTACCGCTGGTCGACGCCCGACCGTGGGAATTGCTGGAATCGCTCGCCTACGAGAAGACCGCGCTGGGGTTGTACCTCAGCGGGCACCCCTACGAGGCTTATCGCAGCCATCTGCAGCCAGTGACCACCATGCGGCTGGACAACGTCGCGCCGAGCGACAACAAGCAGCGCCTCGCCGGCATTGTCAACGCGGTACGCGTGATCAACGGCAAGAATGGCCGCATGTGCTTCCTCGCCATAGACGACCGTACGGCCGTCTATGAAATCATGCTGCCGGCGACGGTGTTCGAGATGCACCGGCACTGGTTAAAGGAAGACATCCCGGTGGTGATCGAAGCGCGGGTCACCAGCAACCGCGATGGCGGCACCCGCGTGATTGCCGATGCCATCTACGACATCGAAAAGGCGCGCGAACAGTTCGCCCGGCGCCTGGTGGTGCCGCTCAATGGCAGCAGTGCGGCTGGCGAGGCCAGCGCAGTACTGGCGACGCTGAAAGCCTATCGCCCCGGACCGATCCCGGTGTACATCAAAGTGCTGAAAAAGGGCTACCGCGGTGATGTGGCGCTCGGCGACGAGTGGCGCGTCCGACCGCACTCTGACCTGCTTGCCAAGCTGAAGGCGGAACTGGAGTTCTAGCCAGCCGTGGAAGCCTGATTCGACTTACGCGCGCGGTAGCGCCCCATCATCGCCAGCGCCGGCCTCTCGACAAGCAGATAGGACGCACTAGCCACCAAAAGCGTGGCAGTCATGGCGAGTGCAATGTACGTCCAAAGTTCAGTGCCCTGCAGTGGCGTCACGCGGGACGCTGGCGCGAGCCAGTCGAATATCGGCAGATGCCAGAGATAAAGGCTGTAGCTGATCAGGCCCAGCCAGCGGCTAATCGGGTTGGCAAGCAGCGCGCGGGCCATTGCGCCACCTCGTTCACAAGCAAGAATGATCAGCGCGCAGCCCGTTGCGACCGCTGGCTGTAGCAGGTAATACATCAACGACCCGCGCCAGTAAGTAGCTGCTGTGAGATGGGCAGCCACGATGGCTGCCACCGCAATGACGATGCCCAAAAGGAAAAGTCCGTTGGCAGCGATGCCGCGAGAGTCGCCGCGTGCTGCCGTAGCTTGGTGCAGACGGGTCGCGATGCCAATGGCAAAGCAGGACAGAACACCCGGCAATTGACCAGCAACGGCAACCAGATCGGCGACACGCTGCGGATCAATGACCTTGAGCCAGTGTTGGCGCCAGGCGATCTCGACGGCGACTGCGATCAGCAGTATCCACATCGCTGCCATACGGGGGCGGCGCGCCAGATGGGGGCCGACGATTGCAAAAAGCAATGGCAGCAGCAGGTAGAAGTCGAACTCGACTGGCAGTGTCCACCACACTGCGTTGGCAGCAGGAGCTGACAATGGCAGTACGAGATTCTGAACGAGCAAGGCGTATGGCAGCATCTCCTTGAGACGAATCAGCATCTGCCCATCTGCCCAACCAGCCACGATCGACAGCACCAATATCTGCACCCATAGGGGTGGAAGAATGCGCCACAGCCGACGGAGCAGGTAGCGACGAATGTGTGGCACTTGACGCGAGTTTTCGCGCGTAACGAATGGGCCCGCCAGCAGGTATCCGCAAAGCGTGTAGAGCACCCAGACGCCGGCGCCGCCCGACGTGAGCAGCCAGTGCAACTCGATCGAGGTGCCCGGAACAAACAGCGCGCGCGGTCCAACCACCCCGAACAGGTGGAACAGCAACACCCAGCTTGCCGCCAGCCCGCGCAGCCCGGTCAGCGCATCGTCCCAGGACCTGTTGTCGATCACGTGCGATACGGGTGGATGCGACAGGCTGATACGTCGGAGATGATCGCCAGTTTCGATGCAGTCATGAGGCTGCTGCGGTGCGCCGCGATGCCAGCCGCGAAATGGTGGCCTGAAGGCCACGCAGGATAAAACGGATCAGGAAGACCAACGCCACGACAACCACGAGCAACACCACCAGAAAGACCAGCGGATTGGCGATTGCCAGCGCAAGACCGCCCGCAACCGCGGCGTCTTCGGCGACCGACACGCCAATGTTGGTAAAGGGCTCCGGCGACGTGTTAACCGCCGCTCGTGTGCCAGCCTTGCCAAAGTGAGTGCCCGCTGTCAGCGTGCCTCCGATGATTGCAGCCGCCATTGCCAAGCCTTCGCCGCTATCACCGAGCATTCCGGCAGCCAGCGCGGCACCCGCGGGGATGCGCAGGAACGTGTGTACCGCATCCCACAGACTATCCAGCCACGGGATCTTGTCCGCGAAGAATTCGATGAACGACATAAATCCGGCGGCGCCAAGGACGATCGGATTGGTGAGAATTTTCAACGTCTCGGGCAGCGGAACGTAGCCAAATTTGCCGAGCATGCCAACAACGAACACCACGAGGTAGAGGCGAAGCCCGGCGCCCCAAGCCATCGCAGCAGACATCGCAAGTTCCGGCAAGTGACTTTGCAGCCAGCCCATCCCAAGTTCTCCTCTATGCGGACAGCCGCAAAATTTCCAGACCGTTCTGGCAACGCGGGATAACCCCTATTGGTGTACAGTTCGCGCTGTTCCACAAGGAGGTTGCATGGATTACATCATTTTGGCACTGGTTGGTCTGGTCGTCGGCGCCATTGCAAAGTTCATCGTCCCCGGCAAGCAGGGAGGCGGCATCATCGTGACCGCCATCCTCGGCGTCATCGGGTCACTGCTTGGCACCATTGGCGGACAGCAGCTTGGCATTGTCTCGAAGGCGGCGGGTACGCACTGGATCGCGTCAGTCGTCGGCGCAATCGTAGTGGTGTTTGTGTACAGCCTGATCACCAAAAAATCGGACGCGAGCTGATAGCAGCCTTGTCGATCAAATGGCGTATCCACTGGGTTTCGATGGCGAAATGAGGCCAAGTCGACTGTCCGCTCTTTTATAAGCTGAGCCCATATGGCATGCGGCTTTCAGCATAAAGCCAGTACTTCGACAGCAACAAAAAAGCCGGGAAATCCCGGCTTTTTTGTTTTCCAGTGAACTGGATTATTCTGCTTTTGCTTCCTCAGCGGCAGGCGCTTCGGCAGCGACTTCCGGGCGATCCATCAGCTGCACGAGCGCCATCGGAGCATTGTCGCCCTGACGGAAGCCGTACTTCAGGATGCGCACGTAGCCGCCGTTGCGGTTGGCGTAACGCGGGCCCAGTTCGTTGAACACCTTGCCGACGATGTCGCGATCGCGGATGCGATCGAACGCCAGGCGGCGGTTGGCCAGCGTGGGCTTCTTGCCGAGCGTGATGAGCGGTTCGACAACGCGGCGCAGCTCTTTGGCCTTCGGCAGCGTGGTGCGAATCACTTCATAACGAAGCAATGCGGTTGAGAGGTTGCGCAGCATCGCTTGACGATGCTCGCTGGTGCGGTTGAGTTTGCGCAGTCCGTGACCGTGACGCATGATTCTTCTCCTGTCTCTCGGTTAACCGCGATCAAGACCAGCCGGCGGCCAGTTGTCGATCTTGGTGCCCAGCGCGAGTCCGCGCTGCGAGAGAACTTCCTTGATTTCGTTGAGCGATTTGCGGCCGAGGTTCGGAGTCTTGAGCAACTCGGTCTCGGTGCGTTGCACGAGATCGCCGATGTAGTGAATGTTTTCTGCCTTCAAGCAGTTGGCCGAGCGGACGGTCAGTTCGAGATCGTCCACCGGTTTCAGCAACACCGGGTCAAACGACGCCGTGGCGCGTTCGAGGGCCGGCATGTCGGTACCCTTGAGGTCAGCGAACGCCGAGAGCTGATCCACGAGGATGCTCGCTGCGTAGCGAACGGCGCCTTCCGGCTCGATCGCGCCATTGGTCTCGATGTCGAGCACCAGCTTGTCGAGGTCGGTGCGCTGTTCAACGCGGGCCGATTCGACCAGATAGCTGACACGCTTGACCGGGCTGAACGATGCGTCGAGCAGGATCGAGCCGACCTTGCGGTTGCCAGTCTGGCCAGCCGCCGTACGCACCGTTGCCGGCACATAACCACGGCCACGTTCGACCTTGATCTCGAGCTCGAGCTTGCCACCCTGCGTGAGGTTGGCGATGACGTGCTCCGGATTGACGATCTCAACCTCGTGCGACGACTCGATGTCACCTGCGGTGACCGGGCCGGCGCCTTCTTTCTTCAGCGTCAGCACGGCGTTGTCGCGGTTGTGCAGCTTGATGACCACGCCCTTGAGATTGAGCAGCAGGTCAACCACGTCTTCCTGCACGCCTTCCAGCGTGGAGTACTCGTGGACGACGCCGGTGATCGACACCTCGGTTGGGGCATAACCTGGCATCGACGACAGCAGCACGCGACGAAGCGCATTGCCCAGCGTGTGGCCGTAGCCACGCTCGAACGGCTCCATCACCACGCGAGCGGACGACGGGCTGGTCGCTTGAACCTCAATGTTGCGCGGTTTCAAAAAAGCAGTACTTTGCATACGCGTCCTTTACAGTGAGGGATGGGATTACTTCGAGTACAACTCGACGACCAGGCTCTCGTTGATGTCGGAGGCGAACTCACTGCGATCAGGGGCGTGCTTGAACGTGCCCTTCATCTCTTTGGTGTTCACGTCAACCCAGCCAGGGAAGCCAATACGCTCGGCCAGCGCAACAGCGTCGATGATGCGCGCTTGCGCCTTCGACTTGTCGCAGACGCTGATCACCGCGTTCGGCGCAATGATGGCCGAGGGAATGTTGCACATCTTGCCGTCGACCAGAATCGCCTTGTGGCTCACCAGCTGGCGGGCTTCGGCGCGCGTGGAGCCGAAGCCCATGCGGTAGACGACGTTATCAAGACGCGACTCAAGCAGCTTGAGCAGGTTTTCACCCGTCGAGCCCTTGCGACGTGCTGCCTCGGCAAACGTGCGGCGGAACTGACGTTCGAGGATGCCGTAGATACGACGCAGCTTCTGCTTTTCGCGCAGTTGCAGGCCGTAGTTCGACATGCGTTGACCCGACTTGGCGCCGTGCTGGCCCGGCGCTGCGGCCAGTTTGCACTTGCTGTCGAGCGAGCGACGTGCGCTCTTCAGGAATAGATCGGTGCCCTCACGACGGGAGAGCTTGCACTTGGGGCCGGTATAACGTGCCATGTGTTTTCTCCAGTGTGATTACATGCGACGACGTTTCGGCGGACGGCAACCGTTGTGCGGTACCGGCGTCACGTCGGAAATGCTGGTGACCTTGATGCCCAGCGCGTTCAGTGCGCGCACGGCGCTCTCGCGGCCAGGACCGGGGCCCTTGATCTGCACTTCGATGTTTTTCACACCACATTCCACGGCCACCTTGCCAGCGGCTTCGGCAGCAACCTGAGCGGCAAACGGCGTCGACTTGCGCGAGCCCTTGAAGCCAGCGCCGCCCGACGTCGCCCACGACAGGGCATTGCCCTGACGGTCGGTGATGGTGATGATCGTGTTGTTGAAAGAAGCGTGTACGTGGCAGATGGCCTCGGAAACGTTCTTTTTGACTTTTTTGCGGGCGCGGGCAGCGGCCGCATTCTTTGCTGATGCTTGTGCCATGTCTTAACCCTTAGCCTTTCTTGCCTGCAATCGCCTTGCGCGGACCTTTGCGCGTGCGGGCGTTGGTGCGCGTGCGCTGGCCGCGGGCCGGCAGGCCCTTGCGATGGCGGGTGCCGCGGTAGCAGCCGAGGTCGATGAGGCGCTTGATGCTCATCGTGACTTCACGGCGCAGGTCGCCCTCGACTGTGAACTTGCCAACCTGCTCACGCAGTTTGTCAAGTTCGGCGTCGGTGAGATCCTTGACTTTCTTGGTCTGGGCGACACCTGCGTCGTCACAGATCTTGCGGGCGCGGGTGTTGCCGATGCCGAAGATTGCAGTCATCGCAACCCAGGCATGTTTGTGGTTGGGGATATTGACCCCGGCGATACGTGCCATATCTGGTCTCCTTCCCTATTAACCCTGGCGCTGCTTGTGACGCGGATCAGTACAGATCACGCGGACCACGCCTTTACGGCGAATGATCTTGCAGTTACGGCAAATCTTCTTTACCGAAGCATTGACTTTCATTGTCGTTTCCTGTTTCTGGTTATTTGGCGCGGAATGTGATCCGTGCCCGTGTCAAGTCATACGGCGTCATATCCACCGTTACCTTGTCACCCGGCAATATCTTTATGTAGTTCATGCGCATCTTGCCGGAGATGTGCCCTAGGACAACGTGCCCGTTTTCCAACTTAACCCGGAATGTCGCGTTCGGCAACATTTCGAGAATCTCGCCCTGCATCTGGATGGTGTCTTCTTTCGCCATGCGCTTTAGACTTTTAATCCACCCTTCAGATTGGCCTTCCTGAGTAGTGAGTCGTATTGCTGCGACATCATGTAGGCCTGAACCTGGGTCATGAAGTCCATCGTTACTACCACCACGATCAGCAGCGAGGTGCCGCCAAAGTAGAACTGGACGTTCCACGCGCTGATCAGGAATTCCGGAATCAGACACACGACCGTGATGTAGATCGCTCCAATGAGCGTCAGTCGCGTGGTGATCTTTTCGATATATTTCGCCGTCTGGTCGCCCGGACGATACCCGGGGATGAACGCGCCGCCCTTCTTCAGGTTCTCTGCTGTTTCCTTCGGGTTGTACTGAATCGCCGTGTAGAAGAAGCAGAAAAAGATGATCAGCGCCGCATAGACAATCATGTGCACCGGCTGCCCGGGACCGAGTGCATTGGCCACATCACGCAGCCAGTTCGGACCGGCGCCTGGCCCCATGAAGCCGAGGATGGTCGGCACGAACAGGATAAGGCTCGATGCGAAGATCGGCGGGATGACACCGGCCATGTTCAGTTTCAAGGGCAGATGTGAGCTTTGGCCACCGTACACCTTGTTGCCAACCTGCCGCTTGGCATAGTTCACCAGGACCTTGCGCAGTGCACGCTCGAAGAACACTACCGCAGCAGTAACTACGATCACCAGGGCGATCAGGAACAGGAGTTTCAGAATACTCAGATTGCCCGACGACTGCAGTTCAAGCGTGTTCTTCAACGCAGCTGGCAACCCTGCGGCGATACCGGCAAAGATCAACAGCGAAATACCATTACCAAGACCACGTTCGGTAATCTGCTCGCCAAGCCACATCAGGAACATCGTGCCCGTCACCAGCGTAATCGCCGTGATGAGACGGAATGCGATGCCTGGATCCATGACCAAACCCGGCTGACTTTCCAATGCAATGGCGATACCCATAGCCTGGAAAAACGCCAGTACCAGTGTGCCGTACCGCGTGTACTGGGTGATCTTGCGACGACCGGCTTCGCCCTCCTTCTTCAATGCCTCCAGCGACGGTACGACGACCGATGCCAACTGCATGATGATGGATGCCGAGATGTACGGCATGATGCCCAGCGCGAGGATTGAGAAGCGCTGTAGCGCGCCGCCCGAGAACACGTTGAACAAACCAAGAATGCCGCCCTGCTGCGACTTGAAAATCTCTTCAAGTACGGATGCATTGATGCCTGGCACCGGCACATGGGTGCCGATGCGGTAAACGATCAATGCGCCCAACAAGAAGAAAAGGCGACGCTTGAGGTCGCCATACTTGTCGCCGGTTTTCTGTGCTGGATTCAGCGCCACGCGTACTTCCTGAAAGGGTCAGTCAAGCGGTCGTTACTTGGCCTTGGCCGGGGTCTTCGGCTTCAGCTTGCCCTTGGGGGCTTCCGGCGCCTCAACCACTTTGCCGCCAGCGGTCTCAATAGCCTTGCGGGCCATCGCGGTTGCACCAACGCCATTCAGCGTGACAGCCGATTTGATCTCGCCGCCGCCGATGATCTTCACCGTCTTGGCGTCATTTGCGATCGCTTTGGCTGCTTTCAACGCCAGCAGGTCAACTTCGACAAGACCGAGCTTGGCCAGAGTGCCAACGGTGATTTCGGCGCGGAAGTCGCGCATCAGCGAGGTGAAGCCACGCTTCGGCAAACGACGTTGCAGCGGCATTTGGCCGCCTTCGAAGCCAACCTTCTGGGCATACCCCGAACGCGACTTCTGGCCATTCATGCCACGGCCGCCGGTCTTGCCGAGGCCGCTGCCGATGCCGCGACCGACGCGACGGCGATTTTTTTTGGAGCCCTCAGCGGGCTTGATCGTATTGAGTTGCATATCGATAAACCTTTGATCAGGCAACTGCAACGACGAGGTGGCGAACGGCATTCACCATGCCACGCGTCGACGGCGTGTCGACGAGCTCGCGGATTTGCCCCATACGTTTCAGGCCGAGACCCTTGACGGTTGCGACGTGTTCAGCCTTGGCGCCAATCGGCGACTTGACCAGTTTTACTTTGAACATCTTGGCTGCCATGATCAGGCCTCCGACAGCTGCTCGACGCTGAGTCCGCGCTTCGCGGCAATTTCAGCAGGTGTCGATACACGCTCAAGCGCATTGAGCGTAGCGCGGACGACGTTGTACGGGTTGGTCGGGCCGAAGCACTTGGCGAGCACATTGGTCACGCCAACGACTTCAAACACAGCGCGCATCGCGCCACCGGCGATCACGCCGGTACCTTCCGACGCGGGCTGGATCAGCACCGTCGTCGCGCCGTGTTTGCCGGTAACGGCGTGGTGCACCGTGCCCGACTTGAGGCTGACCTTGATCATTTGACGACGAGCTTGCTCCATCGCTTTCTGGACACCAACCGGCACCTCTTTCGATTTGCCTTTGCCCATGCCGACGCGGCCATCGCCGTCGCCAACAACGGTCAGCGCCGCGAACGCCATGATGCGACCGCCCTTCACCACTTTGGTGACGCGGTTCACGCTGATCATCTTTTCGCGAAGGCCGTCACCCGGCTCTTCGGTCTTTTGTACTTGGGGGCGTGCCATCCGAGTACTCCTTTAGAACTTGAGACCGCCGGCGCGGGCTGCTTCTGCAAGCGCCTTCACACGGCCGTGATATTGGTAACCCGAACGGTCGAACGCAACGACGTCGATGCCGGCGGCTTTCGCCTTCTCCGCGATGCGTGCGCCAACAGCTTCTGCGGCAGCCTTGTTGCCGCCATTCTTCAACTGCGCGCGCACTTCCTTCTCGGCGGTAGAGGCGCTGGCAAGCACCTTGCTGCCGTCGCCAGAAATGACCTGCGCGTAGATGTGCAAGTTGGTGCGGAACACCGCCAGGCGCGTCGCGCCAAGTGCGGTCAGACGCAGACGCGTCTGCCGAGCGCGGCGGGTACGGGAGGCTTCTTTGCTTTTGTTCATCGCTGAGCCCTGCCTTATTTCTTCTTGGTTTCTTTGAGGGTGACCACCTCGTCGGCGTAGCGCACACCCTTGCCCTTGTAGGGCTCCGGCGGACGGTAAGCGCGGACTTCTGCAGCCACCTGACCAACCTGCTGGCGATCAGCACCGGAAATCAGGATTTCCGTTTGCGTCGGCGTCACCACTTTCACTCCAGCCGGCATCTTGTGTGCGACTGGATGCGAAAAACCGAGTGACAGGTTCAGCGTGTCACCGGCTGCCTGCGCGCGGAAACCCACGCCAACCAGCGTCAGCTTCTTGGAGAAGCCTTCGGACACACCGCGAACCATGTTGTTGACCAGAGCGCGGCAAGTACCAGACATTGCGCGGCTGTGCTGGTCGCCATTGGCGGCGCTGAACAGAATCTGATTGTCTTTGCGCTCGATCTTGACTGAACCACCAAAATCGCGCGAGAGGGAGCCGAGCGGGCCCTTGACTTCGATCAGGCCACCCTTGAGGGCAACCTCGACCTTGGCCGGAATATCAACGGGGTATTTAGCAATACGTGACATCTTGCTTCCCCTTACGCGACGGTGCAAAGCACTTCGCCGCCCATACCCAGGCTGCGCGCTTTGCGATCGGTCATGACACCCTTCGGCGTCGAAACGATAGCTACGCCAAGACCGTTCATCACGCTGGGCAGCTCATCCTTGCCGCGATAGATGCGCAGGCCAGGCTTGCTGACGCGGGCGATCGACTCGATCACTGGACGGCCAGCATAGTACTTGAGGCCGATTTCGAGCTCCGCGACCTTGGTGACGTCACCAGCGATCTTGAAGTCTTCGATATAGCCTTCGTCTTTCAACACGCGCGCAATAGCGGTCTTGACCTTGGAAGCCGGCATCGTCACCGACGTCTTCTCCATGGCCTGCGCATTGCGAATGCGGGTCAACATATCTGCGATGGGATCGGACATGCTCATTGCCGAATCTCCTTACCAGCTTGCTTTGGTGAGACCAGGGATCTCACCGCGGAATGCGAGCTCGCGCACCTTGTGGCGGGCGAGACCGAATTTGCTGAACACACCGCGCGGACGACCGGTCAGTTCGCAACGATTGCGCAGACGGGTCGGGTTCGAGTTGCGGGGCAGCGCCTGGAGCTTGGCGCGTGCATCTGCATGCGCTTCTTCACCGGCCTTGCTGTCAGCGATGATGGCCTCGAGGGCGGCACGCTTCTTGGCGTACTTGGCGACGAGGTCACGACGTTTTTGTTCGCGATTGATAGTGGCGAGTTTTGCCATTTTTGTTCTCGCAGTCCCTGTTAAGCGCGGAAGGGGAAACGGAACGCGGCCAGCAGGGCCTTCGCTTCGTCATCGGTCTTCGCGGTGGTCGTGAACGTGATGTTCATGCCGCGCAGCGCGTCAATCTTGTCGTACTCGATCTCGGGAAAAATAATCTGCTCTTTCACACCGAGATTGAAGTTGCCGCGACCGTCAAAACCACGCGGCGAAATGCCACGGAAATCACGCACGCGCGGCAGCGCGACGTTGACGAAACGGTCGAGGAATTCGTACATCTGCTTGTTGCGCAGCGTTACCATCGTGCCAACCGGGTAGCCTTCACGAATCTTGTAGTTCGCGATAGCTTTCTTGGCCTTGGTGATGACCGGCTTCTGGCCGACGATAGCGGTCAGATCCTTGGTGGCGTGCTCAAGAATTTTCTTGTCACCGACCGCCTCGCCAACACCCATGTTGACCACAATTTTGGTCAGGCGCGGCACCTGCATGACGGACTTGTAACCGAACTGTTTGACCAGCGCGGGAACGATTTCCTTTTGATATTGCTCTTTTAGACGAGCCATGTGTTCTCTCCCGCCTAGACCGCTTGACCGGTCGACTTGAACACGCGCTGCTTGCGACCGTCGACGACCTTGATCGCCACGGCATCGGCCTTTTGCGTGCTTGCGTTGTAGATTGCAACGTTGGCCGCCGAGATGGCCGCTTCCTTCGTCACGATGCCACCCACTTCGTTCTTCATGGGGTTCGGACGCACATTGCGTTTGACCTGATTGATGCCGGCGACGAGCACGGAGCCCTCAAGGACGCGAACCACTTCACCGCGCTTGCCCTTGTCGCGACCAGTCGTCACAATGACCGTATCGCCTTTGCGAATCTTCTGCATGATTGCCTCGACCTCGCCTAGAGCACTTCGGGCGCAAGCGACACGATCTTCATGAACTTTTCGGTACGCAATTCACGCGTGACCGGTCCGAAGATGCGCGTGCCGATCGGCTCGAGCTTTGCATTGAGAATGACAACGGCGTTGTTGTCGAACTTGACCAGCGAGCCGTCATTGCGACGAATACCCTTTGCTGTCCGCACGACCACGGCGTTGTAGACCTCGCCTTTTTTAACGCGACCACGCGGCTGCGCATCCTTGATGCTTACCTTGATCACGTCACCGATACTGGCGTAACGGCGCTTCGACCCGCCGAGCACCTTGAAACACATGACGCGGCGAGCGCCCGTGTTGTCGGCGACGTCGAGCATCGACTGCATTTGAATCATTTTTCTCTTTCTCCAACTTGCCTCGAAACCTGATTCATTTAGGTCCCGAGAAGTCTTGGGGCCCCGCCAAGTACAACGTTCAGCGGCAAAAGGCGTTTGGGCACTTCGTATTTAGCATTGCTTTCGAATGACCGAACACAATGCGAAGCCAATTATTATTACACCACTTTTTGTGTGTGTCAACTACCTGAGAACATCTTTTGGCATGTGCTCCGTGGAAAACCGTCTTCTGCCTCACCTGCGCAGCCACTGCGCTGGAAGCCAAAAACGACTACCAGCATGCCAGCGGCTCTTAACTTTTTGCGGAAAATCCCTGTGCATGCGGCTTGGGAAAGAGAAAGTTTGAAAGGCGACATTCGTAATTTTACGGCGCGAGCCCCTAGTAGATGGGCTTTTCGGCGAAAAGTTATTGCCCATATTGCGCGTCGCAAGCGTCGCTTCGCCTGCGCTGTCTCTGGGTTCCGCTGCGTCGAAACAAAAAAGGGCAGCCAAAGCCGCCCCTTTTTGTTCGATAGGCCGCAATCAGGCTTTCTCGATCACTTTCGATACAGCCCAAGACTTTGTCTTGGAAAGGGGACGACAGGCCTTGATTTCGACCAGATCGCCCATCTTTGCGGTGCTGCTTTCGTCGTGAGCATGGTACTTCTGCGACTTGGTAACCACCTTGCCATAAAGCGGGTGCTTGACGCGACGCTCAACCAGGACGGTTACCGTCTTGATCATCTTGTCGCTGACGACACGACCGGTTTCGGTGGCGATCAGCGGTTGCTTTGCTGCGGTTGCTGCTGCATCACTCATTTGCTTGCTGCCTTCTGTGCGAGCACAGTCTTCACGCGCGCGATGTCGCGGCGGACGTTGCCGAGCTGGCTCGTGTTGGTGAGCTGCTGGGTCGCCTTCTGCATGCGCAGGCTGAAGTGTGTCTTGTAGAGTTCACCGAGCTCTTTATTGAGGTCGGCTTCCGACTTCGCGGAGAGTTCTTTTGCTTTCATGATTAGCCCACCAGACGTTGTACGAACGTGGTTGCGATGGGGAGCTTGGCTGCCGCGAGCAGGAATGCCTCACGCGCCAAAGTCTCTTCAACGCCGTCCATTTCGTAGAGCACCTTGCCAGGCTGGATCTCAGCGACGTAGTACTCCGGGTTGCCCTTGCCGTTGCCCATGCGGACTTCGGCCGGCTTCTTGGAAATCGGCTTGTCCGGGAAGATGCGGATCCAGATGCGGCCACCGCGTTTGATGTGACGGCTGATCGCTCGACGAGCCGCCTCGATCTGGCGCGCGGTCAAGCGACCGCGGCTGGTCGCTTTGAGGCCAAATTCGCCAAAGCTCACCTTGTTGCCGCGGGTCGCCAGGCCCTTGTTGCGGCCTTTTTGTTCCTTGCGGTACTTTCTTCTAGCCGGCTGTAGCATTTTTCACTCCTGCGGGGCGACGCGGACGGCGCGGTTGCGACGGCTCTTCGGCCGGCGCACCTGCTGCATTGTCAGCAGCAGCCAAGCCGAGGTTCTCACCCTTGAATACCCAAACTTTGATTCCGATAATGCCGTAGCTCGTCTTGGCTTCCGAGAAGCCATAGTCGATATCAGCACGCAGCGTGTGAAGTGGCACGCGGCCTTCGCGATACCACTCGGTGCGCGCGATTTCGGCACCGTTCAGACGGCCCGAGCTCATGATCTTGATGCCCTGCGCACCGAGACGCATGGCGTTCTGCATCGCACGCTTCATGGCACGGCGGAACATGATGCGCTTTTCGAGCTGTTGGGCGATCGAGTCGCCAATCAACTGCGCGTCGATTTCCGGCTTGCGCACTTCCTCGATGTTGAGTGCGATTTCGCAGTTCATCATCTTGCGAAGTTGCGCGCGCAGTGCTTCGATATCTTCACCCTTCTTGCCGATCACGACACCTGGACGGGCGCTGTGAATGGTGATACGGGCATTCTTCGCCGGACGCTCGATGGTGACCTTGCTGACGTTCGCGTTCTTCAGCTTCTTCAGAAGGAAGGTGCGAACCTTGTAGTCTTCGTTCAGCTTGTCCGCGAAGTTCTTGCTGTTGGCGTACCACTTCGAGGTCCAGGCGCGGGACACCGCAAGGCGGAATCCGGTCGGATTGATTTTTTGACCCATACGAACCTCTAGTTCCCGACGGTCACGTGAATGTGACAGGTTTGCTTGAGCAGGCGTGCACCGCGGCCCTTGGCGCGTGCAGCGAAACGACGCATGACGACGGCTTTGTCGACGTAAATCGACTTGACCTTCAGTTCGTCGATGTCGGCGCCGTCGTTGTGCTCGGCGTTGGCGATAGCCGACTCAAGCACTTTCTTGATCAGCACCGCAGATTTCTTCGGGCTGAACGCGAGCAGGTTAAGCGCCTTGCCGACTGGCAGGCCGCGGACCTGGTCTGCAACCAGACGGGCCTTTTGATCGGATACTGGCGCGGCTTTCATGATGGCAACAGTTTGCATGACAGCCCCTTACTTCTTCGCGACTTTTTTGTCGGCCGGATGCCCTTTGAACACGCGGGTCAGCGCGAATTCGCCAAGCTTGTGACCGACCATCTGGTCCGACACGTAGACCGGAACATGCGCCTTGCCGTTGTGAACGGCGATCGTAAGCCCGACGAAGTCAGGCGTAACGGTAGACCGGCGCGACCAGGTCTTGATCGGCTTCTTGTCATTTTTTGCGAGGGCCACTTCGACCTTTTTCGCCAGATGCCCGTCGACGAACGGGCCTTTCTTAACGGAACGTGCCATTGTGATTAACCCTTCTTGGCCGCATGACGGGTGCGGACAATCATGCTGTCAGTGCGCTTGTTGGTGCGCGTCTTGAGACCCTTGGCCTTCTGACCCCACGGCGATACCGGGTGATGACGTCCGCCACCGCCGTTGGTACGACCACCCATCGGGTGGTCCACCGGGTTCATCGAGATGGCGCGCACCGTCGGGCGAATACCACGCCAGCGATTGGCACCAGCCTTGCCGATGACACGGAGCGAGTGCTCACCGTTGCCGACTTCACCGATCGTGGCTCGGCAGTCAACGTGCACCTTGCGAACTTCACCTGAGCGCAAACGGATCTGCGCATAGATACCTTCACGAGCCATCAGCTGCACCGAAGCACCAGCCGATCGGGCAATTTGGGCTCCCTTGCCAGGTTGCAGTTCGATCGCATGAATCGTCGTGCCCACCGGGATATTGCGGATCGGCAGGGCATTACCTACCTTAATCGCTGCCTCGGCGCCGCTCTGGATCGAATCGCCTGCAGTCAGGCCTTTCGGGGCCAGCACATAACGACGTTCGCCATCAGCGTAAAGAACCAAGGCGATGAACGCGCTGCGGTTTGGATCATATTCCAGACGCTCCACCTTGGCCGGGATGCCGTCCTTGTTGCGACGGAAGTCGACGATGCGGTAGTGATGCTTGTGACCGCCGCCCTTGTGACGGGTAGTGATGTGGCCGTTGTTGTTGCGGCCAGAACCACGTTTCTGTGGAACCAGCAAAGGCGCATAGGGCTCGCCCTTGTGCAGGTCCGGATTGACAACCTTGATCAGCGAGCGACGGCCCGGAGAGGTCGGTTTGACTTTAATGAGTGCCATGATGGATTACGCCTCCCCGCCGAAGTTGATCTCTTGACCGGGTTTGAGCGACACATAGGCGCGACGGCTATCGCTGCGACGCCCCATGGTGCGGCCGAAGCGCTTCACCTTACCAGGGCGGTTGAGCATCTGCACGCTCTCGACCTGAACCTTGAAGAGCAGTTCGACGGCTGCCTTGACTTCGGGTTTTGTTGCATCTTGCAACACTTCGAAAACGACTTGTTCGTTCTTTTCGGCGACAAAGGTGCTCTTCTCGGAGATCACCGGGGCGCGGAGAACGGTCATCAAACGATTTTGATTCATTTGTATGACTCCTCAATCTTGGCGATAGCGGCCTTGGTGAGCAGCACGCGGTTGAACGCGAGCAAGCTGACCGGGTCGACATTGTGTGCCGCGACAACAGCGAGATGCGGCAGATTGCGTGCCGCCAGGAACAGGTTGTTGTCCACGGAATCGGTCACGATCAGCGCGTCGCTGACGCCCATGCCCTTGAGAGCGCCGGCAACCAGTTTGGTCTTTGGAGCATCAACTGCGAACGACTCGACGACATGCAGACGGTCTTCGCGAACCAGTTGCGAGAAGATCGCAGCAATACCGGCGCGATACATCTTGCGATTGACCTTGTGCGAGAAATTCTCGTCCGGCTTGTTCGGGAACGCACGACCGCCGCCACGCCAGATCGGACTGGACGTCATACCGGCACGAGCATTACCTGTACCCTTTTGCTTCCAGGGCTTCTTGGTCGAGTGGCGAACTTCGGCACGCGTCTTCTGCGCACGGTTGGCGCTACGGCCATTGGCCTGATACGCGACCACAACCTGATGAACGAGCGCCTCGTTGTATTCGCGACCGAAGACGTCGTCCGACGCCGATACGGTCGACGCCGATTTGCCCTGCGCGTCAATAACTTGCAATTCCATTATCAGCTCCTCACCGTCGGTTTGACGATGACGTGACCGCCAGCCGTACCGGGTACCGCGCCTTTGATCATCAGCAGACCGCGAGCAGCATCGACGCGAACAACGGTCAGTGCCTGCACGGTACGCTGTGCGTTACCGTATTGGCCAGCCATACGCTTGCCCGGGAAAACGCGACCCGGATCCTGCGCCATACCGATCGAACCCGGTGCGCGGGTGGTCACCGAGTTACCGTGCGACGCGCGATTCGAGCTGAAGTTGTGACGACGGATGACACCAGTGAAGCCGCGGCCCTTGGTGGTACCAGTGACGTCCACTTCCTGGCCGACGGTGAAGGTTTCGGCGCCGACAACGGCTCCTGCCTTCAACTCGCCCGCTTCGGTGCGGAACTCACGTGTGATCGCACCGGCCTGTACACCAGCCTTCGCGAAATGCCCCGCTTGTGACTTGTTGACGCGGCTTGCGCGCTTGTCGCCGAAGGTTACCTGCACACCCGCATAACCATCGTTATCGGCAGATTTGACCTGCGATACGCGATTATTGCTGACGTCGATAACCGTGACAGCAGTCGCGGATCCGTCATCATTGAAGACGCGTGTCATGCCGACTTTGCGTCCGATGAGTCCCAGACTCATGGTTTACCTCTTCTTTCTTTCCGTGCTACCCGTGCTTGCACACTGGAGGGCTCGGTGCCGGTTTCAATTGACCGGCATCGCTTGGGTTTGGCTCAGTTGTTACTGAACCTTGATTTCGACATCGACACCGGCCGGCAAATCCAGCTTCATCAGTTGATCGACAGTCTTGTCATTCGGCTCCACGATATCCATCAGGCGCTGATGGGTGCGGATTTCAAATTGGTCGCGCGACGTTTTGTTGACGTGCGGTGAACGCAGCACGTCGAATCGTTCTATACGGGTCGGCAGCGGCACTGGGCCACGAACGATTGCACCGGAGCGCTTGGCGGTCTCAACGATTTCCGACGCCGATTGATCGATCAGCTTGTAGTCGAAAGCTTTGAGACGAATACGGATTTTCTGGTTTTGCACGGTGGAGTCCTAAACCAGTTACTTAATAATTTTGGATACGACGCCGGCGCCGACGGTGCGACCACCTTCACGGATCGCAAAGCGCAGCTTCTCTTCCATCGCGATCGGCGCAATCAGCGCCACCGTCATCTTCACGTTGTCGCCTGGCATCACCATTTCGGTGCCCGCCGGCAACGTCACCGAGCCAGTCACGTCCGTCGTGCGGAAGTAGAACTGCGGACGGTAGTTGTTGAAGAACGGGGTGTGACGACCACCTTCGTCCTTGGAGAGAACGTAGACTTCGCATTCGAAGTCGGTGTGCGGGGTGATCGAACCCGGCTTGGCCAGCACTTGACCACGCTCGACTTCTTCACGCTTGGTGCCGCGCAGCAGGATGCCGACGTTGTCACCGGCTTGACCCTGATCCAGCAGCTTGCGGAACATTTCCACGCCCGTGCAGGTGGTCTTCAAGGTGGGCTTGATGCCGACGATTTCGATTTCTTCGCCGACCTTGACGATGCCGCGCTCAACTCGACCGGTCACCACGGTGCCACGACCGGAGATCGAGAACACGTCTTCCACCGGCATCAGGAAGGCGCCGTCAACTGCGCGCTCCGGCGTCGGGATGTAGGTGTCGAGCGCTTCGGCCAGACGGTCGATGCAGGGCTCGCCCAGATCGGACTTGTCGCCTTCGAGAGCAAGCTTGGCGCTGCCCTTGACGATTGGGATGTCGTCGCCCGGGAAGTCGTATTTGCTCAGGAGCTCACGAACTTCCATTTCGACCAGTTCGAGCAGCTCGGCGTCGTCCACCATGTCACACTTGTTCAGGAAGACGATGATGTACGGTACACCGACCTGACGCGACAGCAGGATGTGTTCGCGCGTTTGCGGCATCGGGCCGTCAGCTGCAGAGACCACGAGGATGGCGCCGTCCATCTGGGCGGCACCGGTGATCATGTTCTTGACGTAGTCGGCGTGCCCCGGGCAGTCCACGTGGGCGTAGTGGCGGTTGGCCGTTTCGTATTCGACGTGCGCGGTGTTGATGGTGATGCCGCGTGCCTTTTCTTCCGGCGCCGCGTCAATCTGGTCGTAGGCCTTCGCCTCGCCGCCAAACTTGCGCGACAACACCGTGGTGATCGCTGCCGTCAACGTCGTCTTGCCGTGATCCACGTGCCCAATCGTGCCTACGTTCACGTGCGGCTTCGTACGCTCAAACTTGCCTTTTGCCATGATCTTGTTTCCTTAATTTACTGTTCAAAACGGCCACTACGATCGGTGGCCATCGGGGTTACAAATTAGCCAGCCTTTGCCTTGGTAACGGCTTCGGCAACGTTCTTCGGTGCTTCCGAGTAGTGCTTGAACTCCATCGAATACGTTGCGCGGCCTTGCGTAGCTGAACGCAGCGTCGTGGAATAGCCGAACATTTCGGACAGCGGAACCTCTGCCTTGATGATCTTGCCGCCCAGCACGTCGTCCATGCCCTGCACCATGCCGCGACGGGACGACAGGTCGCCCATCACTGTACCAGCGTAGTCTTCCGGGGTTTCGACTTCGACAGCCATCATCGGCTCAAGCAGAACCGGGTTGGCCTTGCGCATACCGTCCTTGAACGCGATTGAAGCGGCCATCTTGAAGGCGTTTTCGTTCGAGTCCACTTCATGGTACGAACCGTCGAACAGCGTGACCTTGACATCAACGACCGGGAAACCAGCGACCACACCGCTCGTCAGCGTTTCGACGACGCCCTTGTTGACGGCCGGGATGTATTCACGCGGAACCACGCCGCCCTTGATGGCATCGACAAATTCGAAGCCCTTGCCGGCTTCGTTCGGCTCCAGCTTGAGCCAGACGTGACCGTACTGACCACGACCACCCGATTGCTTGACGAACTTGCCTTCGATTTCCGAGCCCTTGCGGATCGTTTCACGATAAGCCACCTGTGGCTTGCCGACGCTTGCTTCGACACCGAATTCGCGCTTCATACGATCGACGATGATTTCGAGGTGCAACTCGCCCATACCGGCGATGATGGTCTGACCGGACTCTTCGTCCGTGCGAACGCGGAATGACGGATCTTCCTGGGCCAGACGGCTCAGAGCGATACCCATCTTTTCCTGGTCTGCCTTGGTCTTCGGCTCGACAGCCTGCGAGATCACCGGCTCCGGGAACACCATGCGCTCGAGCGTGATGATCGAAGCGGGGTCGCACAGCGTGTCGCCCGTCGTGGCTTCCTTCAGGCCGACCGCGGCGGCGATGTCGCCAGCGCGGACTTCCTTGATTTCTTCACGCTCATTGGCGTGCATCTGCAGCAGGCGACCGATGCGCTCGCGCTTGCCCTTGACCGGGTTGTAGATCGTGTCGCCCGATTGCACGACGCCCGAATACACACGGAAGAAGATCAGCTGGCCGACGTAGGGGTCGGTCATGATCTTGAACGCGAGTGCCGAGAATTTTTCTTCGTCGGATGCCTTGCGCTCGACGGGTTTGTCGTCGTCATCCATACCCGAGACCGGGGGGATGTCCGTCGGAGCCGGCATGTATTCGATAACGGCGTCGAGCATGGCTTGCACGCCCTTGTTCTTGAACGCGGAGCCGCAGAACATCGGGACGATTTCGCTGGCGATCGTGCGCAGGCGAATGCCCTGCTTGATGTCAGCAGCGTCCAGATCCCCGTTTTCGAGGTACTTGTTCATGAGCTCTTCGTTGGCTTCAGCAGCGCTTTCAACCATCTTCGAGCGCCACTCTTCGGCCTTGGCCTTGAGGTCGTCCGGAATATCACGGGCTTCGTACTTCATGCCCTGCGAAGCCTCGTCCCAGAAGATCGCCTTCATGCGGACGAGATCGATCACGCCCAGGAAGTTTTCTTCAGCGCCGATTGGCACCTGCATCGGCACCGGGTTCGCCTTGAGGCGAGCCTTCATCTGGTCATAGACCTTGAAGAAATCGGCGCCCGTGCGGTCCATCTTGTTGACGAACGCGAGACGCGGCACCTTGTATTTGTTGGCCTGGCGCCACACGGTCTCGGACTGCGGCTGAACGCCACCCACGGCGCAATAGACCATGCAGGCACCGTCAAGCACGCGCATGGAACGCTCGACTTCGATCGTAAAGTCGACGTGCCCCGGGGTGTCGATGATGTTGATGCGATGCTCGGGAAAGTTTTTGTCCATCCCCTTCCAGAAGCAGGTCGTCGCGGCAGACGTAATGGTGATGCCGCGCTCACGCTCCTGTTCCATCCAGTCCATCGTCGCGGCGCCGTCATGCACCTCGCCGATCTTGTGCGAAACGCCCGTGTAGAACAGGATGCGCTCGGTGGTCGTGGTCTTGCCCGCGTCAATGTGCGCGGAAATGCCAATGTTGCGATAGCGTTCGATGGGAGTAGTACGGGGCATAACGGTCACCAATACTCGGACATCGCTTGTGACGACGCCGAAGGGTAAAAACTAAAAACGGAAGTGGGAGAACGCCTTGTTGGCTTCGGCCATGCGATGCACTTCTTCACGCTTTTTCACGGCGCCACCACGACCTTCGGAAGCCTCGAGCAGCTCGTTTGCGAGACGCGCGCCCATCGACTTTTCACCACGCTTGCGAGCAGCGTCACGGATCCAGCGCATCGAGAGCGCCGAACGGCGCGACGGACGCACCTCAACAGGCACCTGGAAGTTGGCGCCGCCAACACGGCGGCTCTTCACTTCAACCATCGGCTTGGCGTTGCCGAGCGCGGTGGAGAATACTTCCAGCGGGTCCTTGCCGCCTTTTTTGCTGATGATGTCCAGCGCGCCATACACGATGCGTTCCGCAACAGCCTTCTTGCCGGCGGTCATGATGACGTTCATGAATTTGGAGATTTCGACATTGCCAAACTTCGGATCCGGCAGGATGTCGCGTTTGGGTACTTCACGACGGCGAGGCATTTAAACCATCCTAAAAATGAGTGAAGCGCCTCGACAATCGGGCGCTTGAACCGGGACACCCGGGCTGAACTTAAGCTTTTTTCGGTGCTTTGGCGCCGTACTTCGAGCGCGACTGCTTGCGGTCTTTGACGCCAGCAGTATCCAGCGAACCACGAACCATGTGATAGCGCACACCTGGCAAGTCTTTGACACGACCGCCGCGGATCAGGACCACCGAGTGCTCCTGCAGATTGTGCCCTTCGCCACCGATGTACGAGATGACCTCGAAACCATTGGTCAATCGCACTTTAGCCACTTTTCGCAGCGCCGAGTTCGGTTTTTTCGGGGTCGTCGTGTACACGCGAGTACACACGCCGCGTTTTTGCGGGCCTTTTTCAAGCGCCGGACTCTTGCTCTTGGCAACGACCGGTGTACGCCCTTGGCGTACGAGCTGATTGATGGTTGGCATATTTAGCCTTCGTTTTTGTTGAACTTGGCCGCTACTGTTGGCAACCAAGCTTGGAAAAGACCGCGATTATAGCCTGCAGTCTCGATTTTCGTCAATAGGGTGGCCGCTCAAGCGTCAAGCGGCTCCTGATCTCGTGCTCCGACCAATCGGCAGGGCACGAGGAGTTCATCAAGCAGCGCTTTCGCTCGTCTCTGCCGCTTCATCGCTCGCTTCAGCCAAAGCCGACGTGTCGATGAGATCAGCTGCAAGATTTGCCTTGCGCAGGCGGTGATATGCCAGACCAGTACCAGCGGGAATCAATCGGCCCACGATGACGTTCTCTTTCAGGCCTCGCAAGTCATCCTTTTTGCCCATGATCGCTGCTTCGGTCAGCACCCGTGTCGTTTCCTGGAACGAGGCTGCTGAGATGAACGAATCGGTAGACAACGACGCCTTGGTAATACCCAGGAGCATGTGATCGAACTGGGCGGGCGCCTTGCCATCGGCCTTGACACGGTCGTTCTCGGCCAGCAGTTCTGCGCGCTCCACTTGTTCGCCGGTAATGAACTTGCTGTCACCGGGATGAGAGATAGTTACACGGCGCAACATCTGACGAACAATCACTTCAATATGTTTGTCGTTGATCTTCACGCCCTGCAGTCGATAGACTTCCTGGACCTCGTCGATGATGTACTTGGTAAGTGCTTCCACACCAAGCAAGCGAAGAATATCGTGGGGGTCGGCTGGGCCGTCGACGATCGGTTCGCCCTTGTTCACGACCTGACCGTCGATGGCCATCACGGCCTTTTCCTTCGGGATCAGATACTCATGCGAGACGCCGTCCATGTCCTTGATGACCAGACGCTGCTTGCCTTTTGTGTCCTTGCCGAACGACACGGTACCGGTGACCTCTGCGAGCATGCCGGCGTCCTTGGGCGAACGCGCTTCGAACAGTTCGGCAACCCGCGGCAGACCGCCGGTGATGTCGCGCGTCTTCGAGGTTTCCATCGGCATACGCGCCAGCATGTCGCCCGGCGCTACTTCCTGACCATCCTTCACCAGGATGATGGAGCCGATCTGGAAGGTGATCGTCAATGGCGTGTCTGAACCGGCGGGCTTGATTTCGTTGCCCTTGGCGTCTACCAGCTTCAACTGCGGACGGACGCCCTTGGACTGCGAGCCGGCGCGGCGCTTGGCGTCGATCACGACGAGCGTGGAAATGCCGGTCACGTCGTCGGTCTGCTTGGCGACGGTGACGCCTTCCTGCACGTTCTCGAACTTCACTCGGCCCTGGAACTCGGTGAGAATCGGACGCGAAGTCGCATCCCATTCGGCGAGCACCTGGCCAGCCTTGACCGTCTTGCCGTCTTCGACGAGCAGTTTGGCGCCGTACGGAACCTTGTGGCGCTCGCGCTCACGGTTGCCGTCCGAGATGACCACTTCTGCCGAACGCGCGATCACGATCTTGTCGCCCGCCGCGTTTTTCACGTAGCGCATGGCGCCAGCGAAATTCGCCGTACCCGCCGACTTCGTCTCAACAGTGCTTGCCGCCGCGGTACGGGATGCTGCGCCACCGATGTGGAACGTACGCATCGTGAGCTGGGTGCCCGGCTCACCAATTGACTGTGCTGCGATGACACCGACGGCCTCACCCGCGTTGACCAGTTGGCCACGACCGAGGTCGCGTCCGTAGCACTTCGCGCACAGGCCGTGGCGAGTCGCGCAGGTCAACGGCGAGCGCGTGCGCACTTCGTCGATGCCGAGGCTGTCGATCAAGTCGACTTCGTCTTCGGTCAACAAAGTGCCGTTGCTGACGACCAGCTTGCCGGTCTCCGGATGCACGACATCGGCCGCGGCCGTACGGCCGAGGATGCGGTCGCGCAGCGATTCAATGACTTCGCCACCAGACACGACGGCCTTCATCACCAAGCCTTCCAGCGTGCCGCAATCGTCTTCGGTCACCACCAGATCTTGGGTCACGTCGACCAGGCGACGCGTCAGGTAACCCGAGTTCGCGGTCTTCAGCGCCGTGTCGGCCAGCCCCTTACGGGCGCCGTGCGTCGAGATGAAGTACTGCAGAACATTGAGACCTTCGCGGAAGTTCGCGGTAATCGGCGTCTCGATGATCGAGCCGTCCGGCTTCGCCATCAGGCCGCGCATGCCCGCCAGCTGGCGAATCTGCGCTGCGGAACCGCGGGCGCCCGAGTCGGCCATCATGAAGATCGAGTTGAACGAATCCTGGCGCACCTGCTTGCCTTCGCGGTCGGTGACCATTTGCGAGCCAAGCTGCGTCATCATGGCGCGAGCGATCTCGTCGCCGGCGGCGCCCCAGATGTCCACGACCTTGTTGTAGCGTTCGCCCGAGGTGACGAGACCCGAGGCGTACTGCTGCTGGATCTCTTTCACCTGCGCTTCCGCGTTGGCGATGATGCCGTGCTTTTCTTTCGGCACCAGCATATCGTCGGCTGCGAACGAGAAGCCAGCGCGAGTCGCCAGACGGAAGCCCGATTGCATCAGCTTGTCGGCGAACACGACCGTCGCGCGGAGGCCGCAGCGGCGGAAGCTCGCGTTGATGAGCTTCGAGATTTCCTTCTTTTTGAGCGGCTTGTTGATGACCGAGAACGGCAAGCCCTCGGGCAGGATGTCAGATAGCAGCGCGCGACCAACTGTCGTCTCTTCACGCTTGACCTGATCAATCTTCTCGCCGTTCGGACCGAAAGTCACCTGCCGAATACGGACTTTGACCTTGGCGTGCAGGTCGACCATGCGCGTCTCGTAGGCGCGCGACACTTCGAGCACGTCGGCGAAGACCATGCCTTCGCCGCGCGCGTTGATACGCTCACGGGTAGCGTAGTACAGGCCCAGCACGATGTCTTGCGACGGGACGATACAGGGATCGCCGTTCGACGGCAGAAGCACGTTGTTCGAGGCCAGCATCAATGTGCGGGCTTCTGCTTGCGCTTCGAGAGACAGCGGCACGTGAACGGCCATCTGGTCGCCGTCAAAGTCAGCGTTGAACGCCGTACAGACGAGCGGATGCAGCTGGATCGCCTTGCCTTCGATCAGTACCGGCTCGAACGCCTGGATGCCCAGACGGTGCAGCGTCGGAGCGCGGTTCAGCAGCACCGGGTGCTCGCGAATCACTTCTTCGAGCAGATCCCAGACTAGCGGCTCTTCGCTCTCGACGCGGCGCTTGGCTTCCTTGATGGTCTTTGCTTCGCCCAGTTGTTCGAGGCGATTGAAGATGAACGGTTTGAACAGTTCGAGCGCCATCTTTTTTGGCAGACCACACTGATGCAGCTTGAGTTGCGGCCCCACCACGATGACCGAACGGCCCGAGTAGTCGACGCGCTTGCCGAGCAGGTTCTGACGGAAACGGCCCGACTTGCCCTTGATCATGTCGGCGAGCGACTTGAGCGGGCGCTTGTTGGCGCCCGTCATCGCCTTGCCGCGGCGGCCATTGTCGAGCAGTGAATCGACTGACTCCTGCAGCATGCGCTTCTCATTGCGCACGATGATGTCCGGCGCCTTCAGTTCGAGGAGACGCTTGAGACGGTTGTTGCGGTTGATGACGCGGCGGTACAGATCATTCAGATCCGACGTCGCGAACCGTCCGCCGTCCAGAGGAACCAGCGGGCGCAATTCGGGCGGCAGCACCGGCAACACTTCGAGCACCATCCAGTCGGGCTTGATGCCTGACTTCAGGAACGCTTCAAGCACTTTGAGGCGCTTTGAAATCTTCTTGATTTTTGCTTCTGACGAAGTTGCACCGAGTTCGCCGCGCAGCCGCTCAGCCTCCTCAGTGACATGGATCGACGACAGCAGCTCGCGAACGGCTTCTGCGCCCATCAGCGCCTTGAAGTCATCGCCATACTCTTCGGTTTTGGCGATGTAGTCGTCCTCGGTCAGCAGCTGGCCGCGTTGCAGCGGCGTGAGGCCCGGATCGACAACCACGAAGGCTTCGAAATACAGTACGCGCTCGATGTCGCGCAGCGTCATGTCGAGCACCATACCGAGACGGCTCGGCAGCGATTTGAGGAACCAGATGTGGGCGACGGGCGAGGCGAGCTCGATGTGGCCCATGCGCTCGCGGCGCACCTTGGTCAGCGTGACTTCGACGCCACACTTCTCGCAGATCACACCGCGATGCTTGAGGCGCTTGTACTTGCCACACAGGCATGCGTAGTCCTTGATCGGACCGAAGATCTTCGCACAGAACAAGCCGTCGCGTTCGGGCTTGAATGTGCGGTAGTTGATGGTCTCGGGCTTCTTCACTTCGCCAAACGACCACGAGCGGATGCGCTCGGGTGAGGCGAGGCCGATCTTGATCGCGTCGAACTCTTCGTTCGGAGTCGTCTGCTTGAACAGGTCCAGCAATGCGTTCATGGATATTCCTTTGACTTCCGAGTTACTTGCGCTCAAGGTCGACGTCGATGCCGAGCGACCTGATTTCCTTGACCAGCACATTGAACGATTCAGGCATGCCGGCCTCGATCTTGTGCTCGCCCTTCACGATGTTCTCGTACACCTTGGTGCGACCGGTCACGTCGTCGGACTTGACCGTCAGCATTTCTTGCAGCGTGTAAGCTGCGCCGTAGGCTTCGAGTGCCCACACTTCCATTTCACCGAAGCGCTGGCCACCGAACTGTGCCTTGCCGCCCAGCGGTTGCTGAGTCACCAGGCTGTACGGGCCGGTCGAACGGGCGTGCATCTTGTCGTCGACCAGGTGATGCAGCTTGAGCACATGCATGTAACCAACAGTCACCGGGCGATCAAATGCCTCACCAGTGCGTCCGTCGTACAGCGTGATCTGACCGGACTCCGGAAGGCTGGCCAGTCGGAGCATGTCCTTGATCTCGCCCTCGGTTGCGCCGTCGAACACCGGTGTCGCAAACGGGACCCCGTGCCGCAGGTTGCTCGCGAGTTCGCCAACCTCAGAGTCGTTGAGCGAATTGAGGTCCTGCTTCGCGCCAACATCCTGGTAAAGCGTTTCGACGAAGCTGCGGATCTCCTTCACGTTTGCCTGCTGCTTGAGCATGGCGTCAATCTTGTTGCCAATGCCGCGAGCAGCCCAACCGAGGTGAACCTCGAGAATCTGGCCCACGTTCATCCGTGACGGCACGCCCAGCGGATTCAGTACAACGTCAACCGTGGTGCCATCGGCCATGTGGGGCATGTCTTCAACCGGAACAATCTTGGAGACCACGCCCTTGTTACCGTGACGACCAGCCATCTTGTCGCCCGGCTGCAGCCGGCGCTTGACAGCCACATAGACCTTGACCATCTTCAGCACGCCCGCTGGAAGCTCGTCGCCTTGCGTCAGCTTGCGTTTTTTCTGCTCGAACGCTGCGTCAAAGTTGTGACGGGTCGCGGTCAGGCTGTCGCGGACGCCTTCAAGTTGCCGGGCAACGTCGTCGTCCGCCATGCGAAGGTCGAACCAGTCGTAACGCCCGATTGACGCGAGGTACTCCTTGTCGAGTTTGGTGCCTTTGGCAAGCTTCTTCGGGCCGCCGCTGGCGATCTTGCCGATCAGGAGACGTTCAAGGCGCTCAAACGTGTCGTTTTCGACGATGCGCAGTTGGTCCGCCAGATCCTTCTTGTAGCCGCGGAGCTCTTCGTCAATGATCAGTTGAGCGCGCTTGTCACGTTCGATACCTTCTCGGGTGAAAACCTTGACGTCGATCACCGTGCCAGCGATGCCCGATTGGACGCGCAGCGAGGTGTCCTTCACGTCACTGGCCTTTTCACCGAAGATCGCTCGCAGCAACTTTTCTTCCGGCGTAAGCGTGGTTTCGCCTTTGGGTGTCACCTTGCCCACGAGCACATCGCCCGCTTCGACTTCAGCGCCGATGTAGACAATGCCCGATTCATCGAGGCGCGTCAGCTGTGCCTCACCAAGGCTCGAGATATCGCGAGTGATTTCTTCCGGACCAAGCTTGGTGTCACGGGCGACTACGGTCAGCTCTTCGATATGAATCGACGTGTAACGGTCCTGTGCAACCACGCGCTCGGAGATCAGGATCGAGTCTTCGTAGTTGTAGCCGTTCCATGGCATGAATGCGACCAGCATGTTCTGGCCGAGAGCAAGTTCGCCTTTGTCTGTCGAGGCACCGTCAGCAATGACGTCACCCTTGGCGAGCTTGTCACCGATCTTCACCAGCGGCCGCTGATTGATATTGGTGTTCTGGTTGGAGCGCGTGTACTTGACCAAGTTATAGATATCGACACCAACGTCGCCAGCTGCCGCCTCGGCGTCGTTGACGCGAATCACGACACGCGACGCGTCAACGTAGTCCACCTTGCCACCGCGACGGGCAGTGACAACAGTGCCGGAGTCAATGGCGGCTGTGCGTTCCACACCGGTGCCAACAAACGGCTTTTCCGGACGCAGGCAAGGAACTGCCTGACGTTGCATGTTGGAGCCCATCAATGCGCGGTTCGCGTCATCGTGCTCGAGGAACGGGATCAGCGAGGCAGCCACCGAGACGATCTGCGACGGCGCCACGTCCATGTACGTCACTTCTGATGGCGGCATCAGGGTCGACTCGCCCTTGATACGGCAGGCGACAAATTCGCCAGTCAGGTGACCGCTCGCATCGAGCGGTGCGTTCGCCTGGGCGATCACGTAATTGCTTTCTTCGATGGCCGAGAGGTAAGCGATTTCGTCCGTCACCTTGCTGTCGACCACTTTGCGATACGGTGTTTCAATGAAGCCGTAGTCGTTAACACGTGCGAACAGGGCCAGTGAGTTGATCAGGCCGATGTTCGGACCTTCCGGCGTCTCGATCGGGCATACGCGACCATAGTGCGTTGGGTGTACGTCACGCACCTCAAAGCCAGCCCGCTCACGAGTCAAACCACCCGGACCCAGCGCCGAGACGCGACGTTTGTGCGTGATCTCGGACAACGGATTGGTCTGGTCCATGAACTGCGACAGCTGGCTGGAGCCAAAGAACTCCTTGATCGCGGCAGAGATAGGCTTCGCGTTGATCAGGTCGTGCGGCATCAGGTTTTCGCTTTCGGCCTGACCGAGGCGCTCTTTCACTGCACGCTCAACGCGGGCAAGACCGCTGCGGAACTGGTTCTCGGCCAGCTCGCCTACGCTGCGAACGCGACGGTTGCCGAGATGGTCGATGTCATCCACCTGACCGCGTCCGTTACGCAAATCACAGATGATCTTGACGGTATCGAGGATATCGTCGTGGGTGAGCACCATCGGGCCGTCAATCGTATCGCGGCCAACGCGACGATTGAACTTCATGCGCCCCACGCGCGACAGATCGTAGGTGTCCTCATTGAAGAACAGGCGCTGGAACAGCGCCTCCACCGCTTCTGCCGTCGGCGGCTCACCTGGGCGCATCATGCGGTAGATTGCGACACGAGCTGTCGTCTTGTCGGGGACATCATCCGTCTTGAGCGTCATCGAGATCCACGGACCTTCATCCAGCTCATTGATGTAAAGCGTGCGGATGTGGTCAACGCCGGCCTCGACCAGTTTCTTCAGAGACTCCTCGGTCAGCTCCTCGTTAGCCTTGACTAGAACCTCGCCGGTTTCCTTGTCGATAACATTGGCCGCGACGATACGACCAAGCACCTCTTCGGTCGGCAGACCCAAGCGTTCGACTTTCGAGTTTTGCAGGTCGCGCACGTGCTTGGCAGTGACGCGCTTGTCCTTAGCCACGACGATGGTGCCGTCAGGCGTAGTAATGTCGAAACGGGCGACTTCACCTTTCAAACGTTCCGGCACGAACGCGAGCTCGTTGCCCTTCGGCGTGAAGTAGATATCGTCGAACTTGAAGTAGCGCGCCAGGATTTCCTCGTCGGACAGACCAAGCGCCTTGAGCAAGATCGTTACCGGCATCTTGCGGCGGCGGTCGATACGGAAGTAGAGGTAATCCTTCGGATCGAACTCGAAGTCAAGCCACGAGCCGCGATACGGAATGACGCGCGCGGAGAACAGCAATTTGCCGGAACTGTGCGTTTTGCCCTTGTCATGCTCGAAGAACACGCCGGGCGAGCGGTGCAGCTGGGAAACAATCACGCGCTCGGTCCCGTTGATGACAAACGAGCCGTTTTCGGTCATGAGCGGGATTTCGCCCATGTAGACCTCGGATTCCTTAACTTCCTTGACCGTGTCTTTCGCCGCCTCGCGATCGTAAATGATCAGACGCACCTTGGCTCGAACTGGTGCGGCAAAGGTCAAACCACGCTGCTGGCACTCGACGACATCGAACGGCGGCGTGCCAAGCGTGTAGTGCACGTACTCCAGCTTCGCGAATCCGTTGTGACTCGCGATCGGGAAGATCGACGTGAATGCGGACTCCAGGCCGACGTTCTTGCGATCCTGCGTCTTGACGCCTACTTGCAAAAACTCGTTGTAGGAGACAAGCTGGGTTTGGAGCAGGTAGGGCACCGGCAGGACCGGGGCGCGCGAACCGAAGCTCTTGCGGATGCGTTTCTTTTCGGCAAAGGCGTACGTCATGTGTTCCTCAACTGTGGAAGCGGGAATCGCGACCAGGCAAAGCCTGACAGGGGCTAAGGGTGGCTGCGGGAGCTCGAGAGGGCTCTCGTATGAACGCTTGGTGTGTGTACAAGCAGGTCAGGCGACAGCAGTCTCTAGAAACGGCGAAGGGCCGGAGAGGCTTTGCAGCCCCACCAGCCCTTGGTACCGATCCGAAATTACTTGATTTCGGCCTTGGCACCAGCGTCTTCGAGTTTCTTCTTCGCTGCTTCGGCATCGGCCTTCGGCATCGCTTCCTTGACAGTCTTCGGTGCGCCGTCGACCAGGTCTTTCGCTTCCTTGAGGCCCAGACCGGTGATTTCGCGAACTGCCTTGATCACGCCGACCTTGTTGGCGCCGGTTTCCTTGAGCACGACGTCGAACTCGGTCTTCTCTTCAACGGCAGCAGCAGCGGCACCGCCACCACCAGCAGCCGGAGCAGCCATCGCCGCAGCGGAAACGCCGAATTTTTCTTCGATGGCCTTGACCAGGTCATTGAGATCCATCACCGACATCGTGTCGAGTGCGGCGAGGAAGTCGTCTTTGTTGAATGCCATGTTTGGCTCCTGATTGAGTAAATATTTGGGGATGAGTTATGCGGCGGCAGCTTCAGCTGCGGGCGCTTCTTTCTTTTCGGCCACGGCGGCGAGGACGCGTGCGAAGCGGGCAACCGGCGAGTTGAGGAGGCCAGCCAGCTGTGCCAGCAGGACTTCCTTGCTCGGGATCGATGCCAGGGACGCGACACCAGCCTTGTCGAGCAGCTTGCCATCAAACGCGCCCGCCTTGACCACGATCTTGTCGTTGGTCTTGGCGAAGTCGCTGATAACTCGCGCTGCGGCGACGGCGTCGACGGAAAGACCGTAAATCAGCGGGCCGGCCATTTCGCCAGCAGCCACCTCAAACGGCGTACCAACCACGGCGCGACGCGCGAGCGTGTTTTTCAACACGTGCAGGTAAACCCCCTGCTCGCGCGCAGACTTGCGCAGTTTGGTCATATCCGCGACCTTCGTGCCACGATACTCGGCGACGACGAGCGTCTGCGCATTAACTACCTGCGCTTTGACTTCGTCGATGACCGCGGCTTTTTCAGTGCGATTCAGACTCAAGTTAATCTCCTGTCTTCCCCGGAGAGCCGTCTGGGCTCGCCGGGAGGGTTTCAGCGACCTTACCGCACCGAATCCCTGTGATGCGTCGCAACTACGCGGGCATCACACAAATTGTGTACAGCGGGACCGCCATCTGCGTTGGCCAGGACGTTTCCGTAGATTCGTCCTGATTAAGTGGTGTTCTGCAAAACGCAGCACACCCCGCCAACGGTCTTGGATAGCTCGATGGCCTGCCGCAAGGCAACCATCGACCCACCAATCTTTGACCTCGCTACTGCGCGGCCTGCGCACCCACGGCGAAGGCGCCGGTGTCCACGCGGACACCTGAACCCATCGTGCTGGATACGCTAACTTTCTTCAGATACACGCCTTTTGATGATGCCGGCTTTGCTTTCTGCAGTGCCTCCATGAGCGCACGCAGGTTTGTTTCAAGCGCAGGTACTTCGAACGAGGCGCGACCGATCGTGGCGTGCACGATACCGGCCTTGTCGGTGCGGTACTGCACCTGACCGGCCTTGGCGTTCTTGACGGCGCCAGCGACATCGGCGCTGACCGTCCCGACCTTCGGGTTCGGCATCAGGCCTCGCGGACCGAGCACCTGACCGAGCGTACCGACCACACGCATGGCGTCCGGGGACGCGATGACGACGTCGAACTCCATGAATCCGCCTTTGACGCGCTCCGCCAGGTCGTCGAAGCCGACGACGTCCGCACCTGCTGCCTTGGCCTCGTCAGCTTTGGCACCTTGGGCAAACACTGCGACGCGAACGGTCTTGCCGGTACCGGCGGGCATCACGACGGAACCGCGGACGGTCTGGTCGGACTTCTTGGCATCGATGCCGAGGTTGACAGCGACGTCGATGGATTCATCGAACTTGGCAGTCGCCGTCGACTTGGCGAGCGTGAGCGCGTCAGCGACAGCGTAAAACTTGTTGCGGTCGACCTTGCCTTCGAGGGCCTTGGCGCGTTTCGAGAGCTTTGCCATGATTACTTCACTCCTTCGACGGTGATACCCATCGAGCGGGCGCTGCCCGCGATGGTGCGGACGGCGGCGTCCATGTCGGCCGCCGTGAGGTTCGGCATCTTGACCTTGGCAATCGCCTCAGCCTGGGCGCGCGTCAGCTTGCCGACCTTGTCGGTATGCGGGCGGGCCGAACCCTTTTGCACCTTCGATTCCTTCTTGATCAGATAGGTCGCAGGCGGCGTACCCATGATGAAGGTGAAGCTCTTGTCGGCGAACGCGGTGATGGTCACCGGGATCGGCATGCCGGGCTCCATGCCCTGGGTCTGCGCGTTGAACGCCTTGCAGAACTCCATGATGTTGAGACCGCGCTGACCGAGCGCCGGGCCGATCGGGGGCGACGGATTCGCCTTTCCCGCCGGAACTTGCAGCTTGATAAAGCCGACGATTTTCTTTGCCATGATGGCTCCTGGTTTTGGGTGATTGCGAACGCCGATTGATTACGACGCTCTCCCCGTTAAAAACGACCGGCAAACGCTTCGCCAGTCACTTCAAAACTATGCTTTTTCGACCTGTCCGAAGTCGAGCTCAACTGGCGTAGAGCGGCCAAAAATCATGACCGACACGTGTAGCTTCGATTTCTCGTAGTTCACGTCTTCGACGTTGCCCATGAAGTCGGTGAACGGACCGTCTTTGACTCGCACCGCCTCGCCAACCTCGAACAACACCTTGGGTTTCGGCTTTTCGCCGCCGGTCTGCACCTGATTGAGGATGTTGTCGACTTCTTTTTGCGAAATCGGCGCCGGACGTGTCGCGGTGCCGCCGATAAACCCGGTCACCTTGGGCGTGCTCTTGACCAAGTGCCAGGTCTCGTCTGTCATGTCCATTTCGACGAGCACATAGCCCGGGAAGAACTTGCGCTCGGAGGTTGACTTCTGGCCGTTGCGGATTTCGACTACTTCTTCGACCGGCACCAGCACCTGGCCGAATTGGTCAGCAACATCCGAGCGGGCGATGCGCTCGACCAGCGCTTTCTGCACGCTCTTCTCGAACCCGGAAAAGGCATGCACGACATACCAGCGCTTCGGCTTGGCGACAGCGGCGTCTGCAATCGTTGCGTTTTCCATGATGATTCCGTTATTTGTCGTTGCGGTGGACCGGGCAGCTTTAGCCGCGCTTGGTCAGCCACTGGATGATGTAGCCAATCGAGGTATCTACCGCAAACAGGAAGATGGCCATGATCACCGCAAATGCGAACACGATCAGCGTCATCTGCACGGTCTCCTTGCGCGTCGGCCAGGCGACCTTCTTGCCTTCGTCAACCGACTCACGCGCAAACTGGAGGAAGTCCTTGCCCGGCGCGGACGCATAGGCAACCCCGGCACCCGCGAGCAGACCGGCGAGCACCATCAGCATGCGCAACGCCATCGCCGATTCGGCGAAGTGATAGAAGCCATAGACACCCGCCGCAACGCATACGCCTGCCGCAAGAAAGATGGCCCAATTTTTAGTCGTTTCGCTCATGCCTGATGACCAGCCTGTTCAGGGAATGCCACTGTTTTGTAAGTGGCAGGGGCGGAGGGAATCGAACCCCCATCGACGGTTTTGGAAACCGTAGCTTTACCACTAAGCTACGCCCCTAAAAACAGTGACGCGGCATCGGGTGCCGCGTTGGTGTTACTTAATAATTTTGGATACGACGCCGGCGCCGACGGTGCGACCGCCTTCACGGATGGCAAAGCGCAGCTTCTCTTCCATCGCGATCGGCGCAATCAGCGCCACCGTCATCTTCACGTTGTCGCCTGGCATCACCATTTCGGTGCCCGCCGGCAACGTCACCGAGCCAGTCACGTCCGTCGTGCGGAAGTAGAACTGCGGACGGTAGTTGTTGAAGAACGGGGTGTGACGACCACCTTCGTCCTTGGAGAGAACGTAGACTTCGCATTCGAAGTCGGTGTGCGGGGTGATCGAACCCGGCTTGGCCAGCACTTGACCACGCTCGACTTCTTCACGCTTGGTGCCGCGCAGCAGGATGCCGACGTTGTCACCGGCTTGACCCTGATCCAGCAGCTTGCGGAACATTTCCACGCCCGTGCAGGTGGTCTTCAAGGTGGGCTTGATGCCGACGATTTCGATTTCTTCGCCGACCTTGACGATGCCGCGCTCAACTCGACCGGTCACCACGGTGCCACGACCGGAGATCGAGAACACGTCTTCCACCGGCATCAGGAAGGCGCCGTCAACTGCGCGCTCCGGCGTCGGGATGTAGGTGTCGAGCGCTTCGGCCAGACGGTCGATGCAGGGCTCGCCCAGATCGGACTTGTCGCCTTCGAGAGCAAGCTTGGCGCTGCCCTTGACGATTGGGATGTCGTCGCCCGGGAAGTCGTATTTGCTCAGGAGCTCACGAACTTCCATTTCGACCAGTTCGAGCAGCTCGGCGTCGTCCACCATGTCACACTTGTTCAGGAAGACGATGATGTACGGTACACCGACCTGACGCGACAGCAGGATGTGTTCGCGCGTTTGCGGCATCGGGCCGTCAGCTGCAGAGACCACGAGGATGGCGCCGTCCATCTGGGCGGCACCGGTGATCATGTTCTTGACGTAGTCGGCGTGCCCCGGGCAGTCCACGTGGGCGTAGTGGCGGTTGGCCGTTTCGTATTCGACGTGCGCGGTGTTGATGGTGATGCCGCGTGCCTTTTCTTCCGGCGCCGCGTCAATCTGGTCGTAGGCCTTCGCCTCGCCGCCAAACTTGCGCGACAACACCGTGGTGATCGCTGCCGTCAACGTCGTCTTGCCGTGATCCACGTGCCCAATCGTGCCTACGTTCACGTGCGGCTTCGTACGCTCAAACTTGCCTTTTGCCATGATCGCTACCCTCGTGAGGTGTTTTTCAAAGAACTGGTGCCCATGACGCGGATTGAACGCACGACCTCTCCCTTACCAAGGGAGTGCTCTACCACTGAGCTACATGGGCGGATGTTTGGGGTCTTCGCAAAGATCACAAACATCTGACCATCAACGGTGCTGCGCTGGAGCGGGTGAAGGGAATCGAACCCTCGTCATAAGCTTGGAAGGCTTCTGCTCTACCATTGAGCTACACCCGCGGGGATTCAGATTCAGTTCGACATCACCAACTTGCGAAAACCCGCACAGGCGCACTGGCGGAAAAGACGCGGTCCGCGCTTGTCAATTCGCACACCCGGATAGCGGGCATTCAAATTGGTGGAGAGGGCTGGATTCGAACCAGCGTACTCATAGAGGGCAGATTTACAGTCTGCTGCCATTAACCACTCGGCCACCTCTCCACGCGGAGGAGCCATAAATTATGCAGCATGTCGGACGTCCCGTCAAACCGGTTGTAACGGCAGATCGGCGGTGTGCGCACGCGATACAGCTTCGATCTGCATGCTCAGCCGCATGAGGCCTGACAAGCCGAAATCACTGAAGTCGACTTGGTACTGATTTCCACGCCATGCCGTTATCCAACGTGGCTTTCAGCAGAAAGGTGTTGGCGGGAAGTTGGCGGAGGTGGTGAGATTCGAACTCACGGATAACTTGCGCTATCGCCGGTTTTCAAGACCGGTGCCTTAAACCGCTCGGCCACGCCTCCGTCGTTAACGATTTTAGCTGCCTTGCTGACAAACCTCGTTGTTGATTGTAGTTTTTTCTTGTTATAAAACTACAAAATGCCTACTTCGCCAGCATCATCCCCTCCGTCGGCACCTCCAGTCAACGCCGCAGTCGCCCGCGTCACCGTCGCAATCGCCACGCGCAGTCAGGCGCGCCGGGCTGCATATCTGGCAACACTTGCGTCCCAGCGCCAGCATCGCGCCGAACGCCTTTCGCGCAAGCGCCTGAGTGCAGCTAACTTGGCGCACGGTTACGCGGCCCTGCCCAGTGGCGACAAATTGCGCGTGGTGAGCGAACCGGTGCCGATGATCGGCGTTGTCTCAGCCTACAACGACGTGCTCTCGGCGCATCAGCCGCTGGCCGACTACCCGGCGATGATCAAGGACGAAGTGCGCCGACACGCCGCCGTGGCGCAGTTCGCGGGCGGCGTGCCCGCGATGTGCGACGGTGTCACGCAGGGCCAGCCGGGCATGGAGCTTTCGCTCTTTTCGCGCGATGTGATCGCGATGTCCACCGCCGTGGCGCTGACTCATGATCTCTACGACGGTGCCATGCTGCTAGGCGTGTGCGACAAGATTGTGCCGGGCTTGCTGCTGGGCGCGCTCTCGTTCGGTCACCTGCCCGCGATCTTCGTGCCCGCGGGGCCGATGCCGAGCGGTTTGTCAAACAAGGAAAAAGCCAACGTCCGCAAGCTGCACGCGCAAGGCAAAGTGGCGCCGACCGCGCTGCTCGAAGCCGAGATGGCGGCGTATCACGGCGAAGGCACCTGCACCTTCTACGGCACCGCCAACAGCAATCAGTTATTGCTTGAAGCGATGGGTCTGATGATTCCCGGCGCCGCCTTCGTGCAGCCAAACGATCGACGCCGTGCGCTGCTCACCCGCGCTGCAGCGGCACGCATGGTGGCGCTGGCCAGGCGGGCGCAAGCGGGCCACGACACGGCTGGGCTCGGCCAATGGATCGACGAAAAGGTGCTGGTCAATGCCATCGTCGCGCTACTGGCGACGGGAGGCTCGACCAATCACACGATGCACTGGGTCGCCATCGCGCGCGCGGCCGGCTTTGAGCTGACATGGCAGGACATTGACGCGCTGTCGCGTGTGACGCCGCTATTGACGCGGCTTTACCCCAATGGCGAAGCAGACGTGAACGACTTTGATCGCGCCGGTGGCACAGCCTTCCTGTTCCGTGAGCTGCTCGCTGTCGGGCTGATGCACGACGATGTCGAGACGGTGATGGGGCGCGGCATGGGACATTACACACGCGCGCTCTCCGGGATGAAGGACGAGGAATCCGGTTCGCTCGCCTACGAGCCGGCAAGCGCGGTATCGGGCGATCTCACCGTACTACGCCCGGCAGGCGAGCCGTTCAGCCGGGAAGGCGGCCTGCGTGTGCTCGCCGGCAATCTCGGTGAAGCGGTGGTCAAGGTGTCCGCCGTTGCGCTGGAACATCGCGTGATCACCGCACCGGCGCATGTGTTCGATACCCAAGCCGACGTGATCGCTGCGTTCAAGGCAAACCGCTTCGAACGCGACGCAGTGGTCGTCGTTCGCTTTCAGGGGCCGCGCGCCAGTGGCATGCCGGAATTACATCAACTCACGCCCGCACTGTCGGTGTTGCTCGATCGCGGCATCAAGGTGGCACTGGTGACCGACGGCCGCATGTCCGGCGCCTCGGGTCGGGTGCCTGCGGCGATTCACGTCACGCCCGAAGCGGCCGCTGGTGGCGCGCTTGCGCGCGTGCAAGACGGCGACGTCGTGACGGTCGATTGCGAAAACGGCTCGCTCGCGGTGCATGTCGGCAGTGACGCTCTCGCCGCTAGAACTCCCGCAGGGGCGCCTCCCCCAGCAGCGGGCTGGGGGCGCGAATTGTTCGGCGTGTTTCGCGACAATGTGAGCGATGCCAACCAGGGGGCATCGGTGCTGTTTCGCTGACCCCACTACCTCGTTGACCGCTTCTGGAAGCACTAATGGACTTGAATCACACCCTCCGTCGCCTGGGCTACGTGCCCGTCATCGAAATCGACCACGCCGATGACGCGGTGCCGCTCGCCGAGGCGCTGCTGGCGGGCGGTGTCGGCTGCATCGAAGTGACACTGCGCACCCCAGCCGGCCTGCCGTCAATTGCCGAAATCGTGAACTCGGGTCTGCCCATGATGGTGGGCGTTGGCACGGTGACGCACGCTGATCAGGTGCACGCCTGCGTCGATGCAGGTGCGCAGTTCGCGGTGTCGCCTGGCTACACGCACGCGATTGGCCGCGCCTGCCATGACGCGCATCTACCCCTGTTGCCCGGCACGGTGACGCCATCGGAAGTGCTCACCGCGCTCGACGACGGCTGGCACACACTCAAGTTTTTCCCCGCCTCGTTATACGGCGGCGCAGCTTGGTTGAAGGCGATTCACGGGCCGATCCCGCAGGCCAATTTCTGCCCGACCGGCGGTATTCGCGACGAAGACATTCCGGCCTATCTCGCCTGTCCGAATCTTGCGGCTTTCGGCAGCTCGGCCGTGGCGCCGCGCTCTATGATTGCGGAGCGGAAGTGGCACGAAATCACTGAGCGGGCGAAGAAGCTGATGGCCGTCGTGCGCGCACACCGGCCGTTGTAGGAGCGGCTCCGCCGCGACACGACTTCAGTGTTTCAGAAGACCGCGGCAAAGCCGCTCCTACAGCTGTGTCGCGACCCAGCTAGAAATCGCCGAGCGGATCGAATCCACCTCGCCAATCGCCGGAGATACCGTGAACAGTACGGCCGGATGCGTCGTCTGCGCCGTCTCGATCAACGCCGCAAGATCGCGCCGCGTATGCGCTCCTTCAGCGAGAAACAGCGGGATCACCCGGATCTGCGCGGCGCCCTGCTCGACCAGTGAATTCACGCTGGCGGCAAAGTCTGGCTGCATGAACTCGAGAAATGCCAGCTCGGCCAGCTTGGTGGCATGCATGCCACGAAAGTCAGCCAGGATAGCGTCGAACGGACGACGCCAGTTGGTGTCGCGCGAGCCGTGGGCGAAAAAGAGAATGGCTGAGTTGGACACGCGCTCCCCCTGAGATGGCAGCCCGATTGGCTGCAAGCACAGATTAGCGCAGATCACACGATCTGGTTCCCGCGTTCGTCGCGTGAGGCCGCGAATCGTCGCAGGTCGCAGGGCGCGGTCAAAGAACGCGCCGCATCCCTTCCACATCAAATCCGGTAGCAGCTGCGGATTGGGCCAGTTGTTCCGCCCGCGCGCGCATCGACTCGCCGACGACCAGCACTGCCGGGCTTCGCAGCGACTGCGTTGCGAAGTCTTCGACCATTGCACCCACCATCGAGCAGACGGTGCGGGAGTTGGCCCGCGAGGCGTTCTCCACGGCAAGCACCGGCGTATCTGCCGCCAGTCCGCCCTCCAGCAAACTCGCCTGCAGCGACGCCACGCGCGCGACGCCCATGTAGACGACCAGCGTCAGCGCGCTCTGCGCCAGTGCCTGCCAGGGGATTTCCGCGCCCTCGGCACCGTGGGCCGTGATGAAGGCGACGCCGTGTGCATGGTCACGGTGCGTCAGCGAGCTTTTCACCGTTGCCGCGGCGGCGAGGCCGGCAGTGACGCCAGGGACGATCTCGAACTCAATACCCGCCGCTTCCAGCACCGCAATTTCCTCGCTCGCCCGCCCGAACAGCGAAACGTCGCCGCCTTTCAGCCGCACCACCTGATGCCCGGCCTGCGCCTCGCGCACCAGCAGTTTCTCGATGAATGCCTGCGCTGTACTGGTACAGCCGCCGCGCTTGCCGACGTGCACCACACGCGCCTGCGGACACAGCGCGAGCACCTCGCTGCCGGCCAGATCGTCAATCAGCACCACATCGGCGGCAGCCAGCAGACGCGCGGCCTTGAGCGTCAAAAGCTCAACGTCGCCCGGCCCGGCGCCGACGAGAAAGACTTTGCCGGACTTACCCGGCGGGAGAGGTTTGTTCATGCGCTGCTGCGTGCACTTCCCGTGCCAGCCAGTCGATCCATGCCGGCAGCGCGCGCTGCCCCGAGATGACGGACCCGATATAGGCGACCGTGGTCGCGATATCGCAAGTTTCGGGCAGATCGTGTGCCGCCACACCGGGCCATTCGCGCATAAGCGTTTCACCATTGCGGAATATTTGCACCGGAACAGTGCGCCTGGGGTGTAACACCGGCTCGCCCTCGCAGCCGCGAAAGACCACGCCTCGCGCCCCGGACTGTGAGGCAAGATGCGCGGCCATGCGCTCGATATAGTCGCCGTGCGTCAGCGCGACGACACGGGTCTGCGGGCCGGTCACCGGTTGCAGCAGCTTTACGACGGTGTGGGGCGTGGACCGCACGCCAATGCGCCAGCGGTTGGCCAGCAACGCGGCGAGCTTTGGGTGCAGGACGTCGATTGGCGCAAATGCAAGACCGCGCGATGTGAGCGCATGCTCGGCTTCAAGCCCGCTTTCCGCAACAGGGAAGCCCAACGCCTGAAATAGCTCGAAGGTCGTCGTGCGGGTGGGATCCTGACGCACGCCATGCAGCAGCGTCCGCGTGCCGCGCTGCGCCAGCGCCCACGCCAGCAGCGGCGTTAGATTCGGCAACTGGCGCGCGCCGTTGTAGCAGGGCAAGACCGCGACGGGCGCGCCGCCAGCGTCAACACGAAACGCCAGACTGGCCTGCATCGCCGCCACAAACGCGGCCAGTTCGTCGGGCGTCTCGCCCTTGATGCGCATTGCCAGCCACCAGGCGCCAAGCTGGATGTCGCTGACGCCGCCGTCGAGCAATGCAGCGAACGCCTCGCTGGCCGTCGCCGCGTCCAGCCCGCGCGCGCCGCGGGCTCCGCGCCCCACTTCCTTGATGATCGGCGTGAAATTCATTGGTTTTCAGCTTTTCCCGAAGAAGCCCATCTGCTAAAGGCTAAATCGATGATTTGGCCGGTTTTCGAGATATCAACGAATGACCGGTTAAGCCCAATTTGAATGCGGTGCTTCATCAAAAGCTGTTCGCCAACACTCGGCGCTGAAAGGTTGTTCGACGCAGTTTTCGCGCCATCGCCTGCGCCGCTTCGGCCGTTTCAGCGCAATCCCGGGAACTTGCCCTTCATGCCCGGCAAGCCGCCCAGCCCGCGCATGAGTTTGCCCATGCCGCCCTGCGAGAACTTCTTCATCATGGTTTGCGTCTGCTCGAACTGATTGAGCAGGCGGTTCACCTCTTGCACATGTACGCCCGCGCCAGTGGCGATACGGCGTTTGCGCGAGGCTTTGATGAGATCGGGCTTGCGCCGCTCCAGCGGGGTCATCGAATTGATGATGCCTTCCATGCGGGCCACCTGCTTTTCGTCAACACCACCGGACTTGGCGGCAGCCTGTTGCAATTCGAGCGGCATCTTGTCGAGGAGACCTGAGAGGCCACCCATCTTTTTCATCTGACCAATCTGCTGCTTGAAGTCCTCAAGGTCGAAACCCTTGCCGCTCTTGACCTTTGCCGCGAGCTTTTGTGCGGCCTCCATGTCCACTGCCTTGGCGGTCGCCTCGACCAGCGAGACGACGTCGCCCATGCCGAGAATGCGGCCCGCCATCTGCTCGGCGCGGAAGGTCTCCAGTCCGTCAAGTTTCTCGCTGACGCCAGCGAACTTGATCGGCACACCCGTGATCTCGCGCACTGAGAGTGCGGCGCCGCCGCGCGAATCACCGTCGAGCTTGGTGAGAATCACACCGGTCAGCGTCAACCGCTCATTGAAGGCCTTGGCGGTGTTGACGGCGTCCTGACCGAGCATCGCGTCCACCACGAACAGCGTCTCGGCGGGTTTCACCGCCGCGCTGATGGCAGCGGCCTCGGCCATCATGGCCTCGTCAATCGCCAGACGACCAGCGGTGTCGACGATCACCACGTCGTAGTAGCGCGGTCGCGCCCAGTCGATCGCCTGTGTGGCGATCGCCACCGGATTGCTGCCAGCAGCGGCCTCCGGCGCGTAAAAATCGACTTCCACCTGTCCAGCCAGCGTTTTCAACTGCTCGGTAGCCGCCGGACGGTAAACGTCGCAGGGCACCAGCAGCACCTTCTTCTTCTGCTCGGTGCGCAGCTTGAGCGCAAGCTTGCCGGCGGTGGTGGTTTTGCCCGCGCCCTGCAGACCAGCAAGCAGGATGACCGCCGGCGGAGTGACGGCGAGGTTGAGCGCGCCCGCCTTGCCCTCGGGCGGACTCATCAGCGCAACCAGCTCCCGGTGCACGACACCCACGAACGCCTGACCCGGCGTCAGCGATGTGGCAACCTCGGCGCCCAGCGCCGCCGCCTTCACCCGCTCAATGAAGGCCTTGACCACCGGCAGCGCGACGTCTGCCTCGATCAGCGCCAGGCGCACCTCGCGCAGGGCATCCTGCAGGTTGGACTCGGTCAGGCGCGCTTCGCCTCGTACCGTTTTGACGAGACGATTGAAGCGTTCGGTGAGTTGATTGGCCATGCTTGCGGCGAGAAACTTGCTCGTGCGGAGGAAACCCATTGATTTTAGGCGGTCGCAGCAAGGTGCCCGAATGCGACAAAGCACGGCCAATCGGGCAAAATCCGCTTTACAACCAAGTGCTTACGCGGCACACTGACGAACTTACCTGAAATACCCTTCGATTCGTGGCCACCTCGTCCGCCTCTGTATTGCTGTCCGGTCTTGGCCGTGCGCTCGTCCAGCATGACATTCTTCGTCAGGTGGATGCCGAGCAGGTACAGACGCAAGCCAATGCAACCTCGGTGACTTTTGTCGAAGAGCTGGTCACCTCCAAACGCATCACGGCCGGCAAACTGGCCGAGTTCGCCGCCAGCACTTTTGGCGTGCCGCTGTTCGATCTGTCGGCTTTCGACACGACAACGATCAATCAGGAATGGATCGACGTCAAACTGATCACTGCGCGCCGTGCGCTGCCACTGCACAAGCGCGGTAACCGCCTGTTCGTCGCGCTGTCGGACCCGACCAATCTGCAGGCGCTGGAAGAATTTCGCTTCAAGACCAGTCTGATCGCCGAGCCCATCGTTGTCGAAGACGACAAACTCGGTCGTGCGATCGCTGCTGTTGCTGAGCGCAATGACAAGACGCTCGCTTCGCTCGATGTCGGCGATGATATCGACCTCGATATCAAGGTTGAGGACGGGCCGGCAGCGGAAGAAGATACGGGTGACGTTGACGATGCACCGGTCGTCCGCTATATCCAGAAAATCCTGCTTGATGCGATCAATTCAAGCGTTTCCGACATCCACTTCGAGCCGTACGAAAAGTTCTATCGCATCCGCTACCGCCTCGATGGCGTGCTCGTCGAAGTCGCGAAGCCGCCACTGGTCATCAAGGACAAGATCGCCTCGCGCATCAAGGTGATCTCGAAACTGGACATTTCGGAAAAGCGCGTGCCGCAAGACGGCCGCATGAAGCTGCAGCTTACCAAGAACCGCTCGATCGACTTCCGCGTCAGCACACTGCCGACGCTCTACGGCGAAAAGATCGTGATGCGTATTCTCGACTCGTCGAATGCGATGCTCGGTATCGATGCGCTGGGCTACGACGCGGATCAGAAAGCTGCACTGCTGGAGGCCATTTCACGTCCCTACGGCATGATCCTGGTCACCGGGCCAACAGGCTCCGGCAAGACCATATCGCTCTACACCTGCCTGGGCCTGCTGAACAAGCCGGGCATCAACATCTCGACAGCAGAAGATCCGGCTGAAATCAATCTGCCAGGCGTCAATCAGGTTAACGTCAATGACAAAGCTGGACTGACCTTCGCTGCGGCGCTGAAATCCTTCCTGCGCCAGGACCCCGACATCATCATGGTCGGCGAAATTCGCGACCTGGAAACGGCTGAAATCGCCATCAAGGCAGCACAAACCGGTCACCTGGTGCTGTCGACGTTACACACCAACGACGCGCCAGCGACACTGGTGCGGCTCTCCAACATGGGCGTGGCCGCCTTCAATATCGCCTCGAGCGTGCTGCTAATCACCGCCCAGCGCCTTGCGCGCCGTCTGTGCGCCAGCTGCAAGCAACCATCCGACATTCCGGTGGATGTGCTACTCACCGCCGGGTTCAAGGAGTCAGACATCGATGGCACCTGGGCGCCCTACCGTCCGGTGGGATGCGATGTCTGCAAAGGCACTGGCTACAAGGGCCGCGTCGGTATCTATGAGGTGATGCCGATCACCGAAGACATGCAACGGATCATCATGAGCAATGGCAACACCCTCGACATTGCGGCGCAGGCGAAACGCGAAGGGGTACGCAACCTGCGAGAATCCGGTCTGCTCAAAGTCAAACAGGGTGTCACGTCGCTGGAGGAGATCGAGGCAGTGACAAATGCCTGATCCAGCCTCCTGCAACGGAAACATTTGAAGAGGAACTAGCCCATGGCAACCGCCGCGCAAACCCCGGCACGAGCTGCTCGTCCCACACGCCCCGAAGTCAAGGCGAGTATGTACTCGTGGGAAGGCATTGATCGCGCTGGCAAGAAGGTGCGCGGCGAAATGCGTGCTGCGTCGGAAACCGTCGTCGCCAACGCCTTGCGACGCCAGGGTATCAAGGTCGGCAAGATCAAAAAGCAGACCTTCAAGGGCGGCGGCAAGATCAGCGAAAAGGAAATCGCGCTCTTTACCCGCCAACTCGCGACAATGACCCGGGCAGGGGTGCCGTTGCTACAGGCCTTTGACATTGCAGCGCGGAGTACGGGCAACAATCGCCTGTCGCGCCTCCTCCTTGAGGTGAAAGGCGACATCGAGACCGGCAACAGCCTTGCGGCTTCGTTCAAGCGGCACCCGATGCAGTTTGACGAGTTGTACTGCAACCTCGTAGGTGCCGGCGAGCAGGCCGGTATTCTCGACTCCATTCTTGATCGCCTCGCGATGTACAAGGAGAAAATCCTTGCGCTGAAAGGCAAGATCAAAAGCGCGTTGTTCTACCCCGCGATCGTTATTGTCATCGCGACTGTCGTTGTCGCGATCATCATGTGGTTTGTGATTCCCAGCTTCAAGCAGGTGTTCACCAGCTTCGGTGCCGACTTGCCGTGGTTGACCAACGTCGTCGTGGCAATGTCTGACTGGTTTGTGAAATTTTGGTACGTCGTGGTGGTCATTCCGGTCGCGGCGTTCATGATCCTCGCTTATCTCTGGAAGCGCGTACCTGCGATCAAGCACACGGTCGATCGCATGTCTCTCAAGCTGCCAGTGCTGGGCGAAATTCTCGAAAAGGCGGCCGTGGCCCGCTGGACGCGAACCTTGGCGACGATGTTTGCGGCCGGCGTGCCCTTGGTTGATGCACTAACGGCAGTAGGCGGCGCGTCCGGCAACCAGGTGTTTCTCGACGCCACCAAGCGGATCCAGAACAACGTATCTACTGGCACCGCGCTGACGGTTGCGATGGAAGATACCGGCGTGTTCCCCAACATGGCGCTGCAGATGACCCGTATCGGCGAAGAAACGGGTGCACTGGACAGCATGCTGTCGAAAGTCGCAGACTTTTATGAGCGTGAAGTAGACGATGCCGTCAGTGCATTGTCATCACTGATAGAGCCGATCATGATCGTGTTTCTGGGTGTGGTTATCGGTACGATTGTTGTCGCAATGTATCTGCCCATCTTCAAGCTCGGTCAGGTGGTATAGGAGCGAACTTGCAGGCACTTTTCGCACAGGAGCCTTGGCTGTTCCTGATTTGTGCCGGCGTGTTCGGCGCGCTCATCGGCAGTTTTTTGAACGTCGTCATTTACCGCTTGCCGGTGATGATGGAACACGCCTGGCAAGATGAACTTGCCGATGCCCAGGGAAATGAGCCCGCCCCGCGCGAGCGATTCAATCTGGTCGTCCCGCGTTCACGTTGTGGCCAGTGCGGCCACGCCGTCACCGCCCTGGAAAATGTCCCAATCATTTCCTGGCTTGCCTTGCGCGGCCGCTGCAGCGCTTGCGGGACCCGCATCAGCGCCCGCTACCCGCTGGTTGAAGCGGCGACAGCCGCCTTGTTCGTTGCATGCGCCTGGCACTTCGGGTTTACCTTTCAGGCGCTCGCCGCGATGACGTTCTGTGCAGCGCTGGTCACCTTGACTGGCATCGATCTCGATACCCAGCTACTGCCAGACCAGCTGACATTGCCGCTCTTGTGGCTTGGCCTGCTGGTCAACCTGTTCGCGATGTTCGCGCACTTGCCGGATGCCGTGATCGGTGCTGCGGCAGGTTATCTGGTGCTATGGTCGGTCTACTGGCTGTTCAAGCTGGTTACCGGACGTGAAGGCATGGGTTATGGTGACTTCAAGCTGCTCGGAGCGCTCGGCGCCTGGTTTGGCTGGCAAGCGCTTCCCATGCTGCTGCTAGTGTCATCGGTGGTTGGCGCGGTAATTGGTATCGCCATCCTGCTGGTGCAGAAGAAGGGACGGCACACGGCGATCGCCTTTGGTCCGTACCTCGCGATCGCCGGCATCATCACGCTGTTCTTTGGTCCGCTGCTGCGGCAACTCTTCTGATCGCGCCAGTAGCGATGCCTGGTAGCGGCCCGTTTGTCGTTGGTCTCACCGGTGGCGTCGGCTCCGGCAAGTCGACCGCAGCCGCAATGTTTGCCGCGCACGGCGTATATGTCGTTGACGCTGATGCCATCTCGCATCATTTGACCGCGACTGGAGGAGATGCGCTACCCGCGATTGCCGACGCATTTCCGGGCGTCGCACACAATGGTGTCCTTGATCGACAGGCACTTCGTGAACGCGTCTTCGCTCAACCTGCAGAACGGCGCCGCCTTGAAGCGATAGTGCACCCTCTGGTGCGTACGGCAACCGACGACGCAATGCGTTCTACCTATGCACGGCAAGCCCCCTACGTGATTCACATGGTGCCACTGCTGTTTGAATCGAAGGACTATGCGGAGCGCATCGACTGCGCCATGCTGGTCGATGTCGATGAGGAGCTTCAGGTCCGGCGCGTCAGCGCCACGCGCGGGGTGCCAGAGGTGACCGTGCGCAACATCATCGCAGCCCAGATGCCCCGACGTGAGCGAATGCTGCGAACGCAGTTCATCATTGACAACCAGCATGATCGCGAGGCACTGGCGAGGCAGGTCGATGCCCTGCATCGAGTCCTGATGGCCAATGCCGGGCGTCGCTTCGCAGTGACAGGCGCCCCGGTCGGCGCGTTGTCGCCATGAGCGGATCGGCAACCGCTGCTGTGCTTGCCTTTGAGTGTCCGCTCAGCGAACGGGCGCGCACCTGGTTGCGCCTGGAAGAACTGTTTGCGCGGACCCGCGTGTTCGCCGCGCGCCGCGACAGTATTGACCATCGCAGCGCGCTCTTGAGTCTGTTTGATATCGTCGACACCGCCGGTCGCAGCGATCTCAAGACCGATCTGCTGCAGGAGCTGGACCGCCAGCGCAGTGTGTGGGGCACCCAGCTCGACAATCCCGAGGTGGCACGCGAAGCGCTTGCCGAGTTTCTGGCCGACATGGATGCCGTGATTCATGACTTGCACGGCCAGATTGGCAAGATCGGCCAGCACCTGCGCGAGAGCGAATGGCTGCAAGCAGTGCGCCAGCGCGCGACCAGCCCCGGTGGCGCCTGCTCGTTTGAGTTGCCGATGCTTCATAGCTGGCTGCAGCGCAGTGAATATGAGCGGCGCGATGCGCTTAAGTTCTGGCTGGATCCGTTAGCTCCGCTCGAAGAGGCGGTGGTACTGGTACTTCGACTGCTGCGTGAATCCGGTCAGATGTCCGCCGAAACGGCGCACCATGGCAATTTCCACCGCGCACTGACCAGTCCGCGGCCGCCCCTGCTGGCGCGCGTAGAGGTGGATACCGGCCATGCCGTCGTGCCCGAAGTCAGCGCCAACAAATACACCGTGAACGTGCGCTTCCTGGAACACGCTGGACACTTCCAGAGCAGCGGTCGCGCGGTCGTTACCGCACGCAGCATTCCATTCCGCATGGCGCTTTGTGCGCTCTGAGCAAGTCGTCATCGCCCATTCGCCGTGAAAACCGTCGCCTGCCCCCGTTGCCAGAAAGCCGTGCCTTGGTCTGCCGAAAACAGGTTCCGTCCATTCTGCTCAGAGCGCTGCAAACACATGGACTTGGGCGCCTGGGCCAATGACGAATACCGCATCGCCCACGCCGAGCCGCCAGACTACGAGCCAGCGGTTTCGCCCAAGCCCGACTGAGCGAAGCAGACAACGTCCGCCGCCGCAGTTGACAACGTTCGATCAGCTTTTTTTCAGGATGACGACGGCAACGGGCTGAGAACGATTTTTCTCCGGAAGTCGACTTTTTGTCAATTGCGCATGTAAGCCCTGATTGAATGCGGCTTCGCGCAAAAAGCCAATACTATCGATGGTGCTGCAAACCTACCAGCACGCCGCTCTCCGGCGCGTGCAACGCCGGCAACAGCGGCGTGACAGCAATCGCGGCCGGAGATTGCCAGGCAAACGCCTGCCCTTCGCGGCTGTGCGGCTCGCCGGCCCAGTCCATCGTCCGGCAGAAGTTCAATTCGACGTGAGCGTGTTCGTAGCTGAAGCGTTCGCTGCGCCACTGCGTCGCCGAGCGAATGTGAATGCCGAGCTCCTCGTCAATCTCGCGGATCAGCGCATCGATCACAGTTTCGCCCGCCTCGATCTTGCCGCCGGGGAATTCCCAGTAGCCGGCGTAAGCCTTTCCAGTGGGACGCTGCGCGAACAGCACCTGATACTCGCCATTGACCACGCGCTCGATGATCGCCACGGCGACTCGGGTCAACGGCCGACTGTCTGACGGATCAAAGCGTGGCGCACTCACTTGCCGCCGCGCCCGGCAAAGTCGCGCGCAAACTGATACGCCACACGCCCGGAGCGAGAGCCACGTTGCAGCGCCCAGTTGAGGGCGTCACGCTCGAACGCCTCATGCTTCTTGCCGTCCACCGGCACCGTAGCACCCAGTTGCCCGACCCATGAACCCACTGCTGCGAGGTAGTCTTCCTGCGAGAACGGATAGAACGAAATCCAGAGCCCGAAGCGCTCGGAGAGCGACACCTTCTCCTCAATGCTTTCGCCGAAATGCACTTCCTCCCCAACGTACTTCGTCTCTTCGTTCTCGTGAAAGTATTCGGGGAGCAAATGGCGGCGATTCGAGGTCGCGTAGAGCAGCACGTTCGGCGTTGCCGCCGCGATGGACCCATCGAGGATAGCCTTCAGCGCCTTGTAGCTGCCATCGCCTTGATCGAATGACAAATCGTCGCAAAACAGGACGAAGCGATACTGCTCGTCAGCAATCTGGTCGACGATGTCGGGCATGTCATTGAGATGCTCCTTCTCGACTTCGATCAGGCGCAGACCACGCTTCGCGTAACGCGACAGCATCGCCTTGACCAGCGAGCTCTTGCCAGTACCACGCGAGCCCGTCAGCAGCACATTATTGGCCGGTTTGCCGGCAACGAACTGCTTCGTGTTGCGATCAATCTGTGCGTGCTGCGCCTCGACGCCAACCAGCCAGTCGGCATCCATGTGATGCACGTGCTGCACCGCTTCGAGATACTTCAGCGCCCCGGAGACGCGCCAGCGCGCCGCCACATGTCGCTTGAAGTCGGGCTTCTCGCGTGGCGGCGGTGCGATGCGTTCGAGGGCGGACGCGATGCGGCCGAGCAGCGCCAACGACGACGGCTCTGTTGTATTCACCCCGTCAGTCTCCGCAGCATTTGTCCGCACGCCCACGTCTAGCTCCGATACTCCGCATTGATCTTCACATAGTCGTACGAGAAGTCGCAGGTGTAGACGGTTTGCGATGCGTTGCCCCGACCGAGGTCAATGGCAACCGTGATGTCGTGATTCTTCATCGTCAGGGCACCGTCTTCTTCCCGGTAGCTCGCAGCGCGACCACCACGCTCGGCGACCAGTACGTCATTCAGATGAACCGTCACTTTTGATGGATCCAGGTCTGCCGGCGCGCCATAGCCCACAGCCGCGAGAATGCGGCCCAGGTTCGGATCGCTGGCGAAGAATGCAGTCTTCACCAGCGGCGAATGGGCGACAGCGCGTGCGATGCGGTCGCATTCAGCCGGATCACGACCGCCACTGACCGCTATCGTCATGAACTTGGTCGCACCCTCGCCATCGCGCACGATAGCTTGCGCCAGCGTGAGACTCACCTTTTCCAGCGCAGCGATCAGCGCAGCAGCGTCCGTTGAATCCAGTGAGGTGATGGTTGCGTTGCCTGCCTTACCGGTCGCGGCAATGATGTAGCTGTCGTTAGTGGACGTGTCACCGTCCACAGTGACGCGGTTGAAACTGCGGTCCGCGACACGCCGTGCAAGCGGTTGCAGCAACGCGCCGTCGATCGCCACATCGGTGAAGATGAATGACAGCATGGTGGCCATATTGGGCTGGATCATGCCTGCCCCTTTGGCGATGCCGGTTACGTTGACTGTCTTGCCCCCCACAGTGGCCTGCGCGCTCGCGAGCTTGTAGACAGTGTCGGTGGTCATGATGGTCTGAGCCACGCGATCCCAGGCCGCGAGCTTGCCAGCCTTGATCTCGGCCGCCGCCGCATTGATGCCCGCGCTGATGCGATCCATCGGCAGATGTTCGAGAATCACCCCCGTGGAGAACGGCAGCACCTGATTGGCAGCGACGCCGAGCACCGTGGCCACACTCGCGCAGCTCGCCCGTGCGTTGGTCAGCCCGAGTTCGCCGGTGGCCGCGTTGGCAATCCCGGTGTTCACCACCAGCGCGCGAATGGCGCTTCCCACCAGCAAGTGCTCGCGGCAAACCTGCACCGGCGCAGCAGCAAACCGGCTTTGGGTGAACACCCCGCCCACCGCTGTGCCTTCGTCGAACTGGGCGAGCAGCAAGTCATAACGGTTGGCCTTGCGCACGCCCGCCTGCACGGCGGCGAAGCGCACCCCGGCAACCGGGTGAGCAAGAGCGGGATCAAGCGCGGCGTAGGCAACAGGCATGGTGATGAAAACGTATGGTTCAGAAAAAAGGCCCGTTCAGTCACGCTGAACGAGCCTTGAATTATGCGATGTTGGTCTCAGCGACTAGTCGAGTCGCCCGTGACAATGCTTGTATTTCTTGCCCGAGCCACACCAGCAGGGATCGTTGCGACCGACCTTCGGCCCCTGATTGACCACCGGCTGATTGCCGCTACCGCCAACGGATGCTGCGGACGACTCTTCGCCTGTCAGTCCATCGACGCCGGCATGCTGGTAGGCCACGTTTTGCGATGCTGCATGCGGCTCAACCGCCTGCGCGTCAGCCTCGGTGCGAACCTGTACAGTCAGCAGAATACGTACGACGTCGCCACGGAAGCGGTCCAGCATCTGGCCGAACATCTCGAACGACTCGCGCTTGTACTCCTGCTTCGGATTCTTCTGCGCATAGCCGCGGAGGTGGATGCCCTGGCGCAGCAGGTCGAGATTCGAAAGATGCTCGCGCCACTGCGTATCCATGATCTGCAGCAGGATGTTGCGCTCAAACTGGCTGAACACATCCTCGCCCGCGACCTTGCGCTTGCTGTCATAGGCTTCCAGCGCCGCGGTCTTGCAGCGCTCGCGGATGTCAGCGTCGTCAAGATCGGGCGACGCTTTCTGCCACTCGGCGATGCTGACCGGCACGTGCACGTCATGCAGCGCCGCTTCCAGGCCGGCAATGTCCCATTGTTCCTCGGTGCTTTCCGGCGCCACGTGCATATTGACGGTGTCTTCGACCCAGCCACCGATCATGTCACGCACGGTGTCGCTGACGTTGGCATGCTCCAGCAGGTGGTTACGCTGCTCGTAGATCGCCTTGCGCTGGTCGTTGGCAACGTCGTCGTATTCAAGCAGCTGCTTGCGGATGTCAAAGTTGCGCGACTCGACCTTCAACTGCGCTTTTTCGATCTGGCGCGTCATGATGCCCGCCTCGATCGGCTCCCCATCAGGGATGCGCAGGCGGGTCATGATGTTCTTCATGCGGTCGCCGCCGAAGATGCGGATCAGCGGATCCTCGGCCGACAGATAGAAGCGGCTGGAGCCTGCATCGCCCTGACGGCCAGCACGGCCACGCAACTGGTTGTCGATGCGACGCGATTCGTGGCGTTCGGTACCGACAATGCGCAAGCCGCCGGAGGCAAGAACCTCTTCATGACGCTTCTTCCACTCAGCCTCGACGGAGTCCATCTTCGCCTTGCGCGCTTCCGGTGTCAGCGATTCGTCTTCACGGATGGCGCGCAACTCGGGTTCGAGCGCGCCACCGAGCACGATGTCGGTGCCTCGACCGGCCATGTTGGTGGCGATGGTGATCATCTTCGGCTGACCGGCCTGCGCCACGATATGCGCCTCGCGCTCGTGCTGCTTGGCGTTGAGCACCTGGTGCGGCAACTTCTCCTTGGTCAGCATCGCCGAGATCAACTCGGAGTTCTCGATCGAAGTGGTACCGACCAACACCGGCTGGCCACGCTCGTAGCAGTCACGAATGTCGTGCACGGCAGCTGCGTACTTCTCCGCCGTCGTCTTGAAGAAGAGATCATTCTCATCGCGACGCACCATGTCGCGGTGCGTCGGGATGATCACTGTTTCCAGGTTGTAAATCTGCTGGAATTCGTAGGCTTCAGTGTCTGCTGTACCGGTCATGCCGGCCAGCTTGCCGTACATGCGGAAGTAGTTCTGGAAGGTGATCGAGGCCAGCGTCTGGTTCTCGCGCTGGATGGGCACGCCTTCCTTGGCTTCCACTGCCTGATGCAGACCATCACTCCAGCGGCGCCCCGACATCAGGCGGCCGGTGAATTCGTCAACGATGACCACTTCGCCGTCCTGCACAACATAGTGTTCGTCGCGGTTGTACAGCGCATGGGCGCGTAGCGCGGCGTACACATGGTGCATCAGCGAAATGTTGGCAGCGTCGTAGAGGCTGGATCCGGAGGGCAACATGCCCATCTGTTCGAGCAGCTTCTCGGCATGCTCATGGCCTTCTTCCGACAGATAGACCTGACGGCCCTTTTCATCAACGTGGTAGTCGCCGGCAGACTTTTCGTCGGCCTGACGCGTCAGTTTCGGCGCCAGCTCGTTGATCTTGTAGTAAATCTCGATGTTGTCGTCGGCCTGACCCGAGATGATCAGCGGCGTGCGTGCCTCATCGATCAGGATGGAATCAACCTCGTCAACGATGGCGTAGTTGAGCCCGCGCTGACGGCGGTCCGCCACCGCGTATTCCATGTTGTCACGCAGGTAGTCGAAACCGTACTCGTTGTTGGTGCCGTAGGTGATGTCGGCTGCGTAGGCAGCGATCTTTGACGCATTGTCCTGTTGCGACAGAATGGTGCCGACGCTCATGCCCAGGAAGCGGTAGATGCGCCCCATCCAGTCGGCATCGCGTTTGGCCAGGTAGTCGTTGACGGTGACCACATGCACGCCCTTGCCGGCCAACGCGTTGAGGTACACCGGCAGCGTTGCCATCAGCGTCTTGCCCTCACCGGTGCGCATTTCGGCAATCTTGCCCTGATGCAGCGCCATGCCACCGATCAATTGCACGTCAAAGTGGCGCATCGCCAGCACCCGTGTGCTCGCCTCGCGCACAACGGCAAACGCCTCAGGCAGCAGCGCGTCAAGCGGCTCGCCATTGGCAACGCGCTGTTTGAACTCCGCTGTCTTGCCTTTCAGCTCGTCGTCGGACAAGGATTTCAGGCCGTCTTCAAGGGCGTTGATCTTGTGGACCTGGCCGCGATACTGTTTGAGCAGCCGGTCGTTGCGGCTGCCGAAAATCGTTTTTAGAAATTTGTCGATCATGATGTGAAGACGCGCCCGGCGTACGGACGGCAGATGTGACGATGCCCGCTAGACGGCATCGGGCACAACCGTGCCGACACCGCCGCAGCGGGCGAAACCAATGATTTTAAGCCGACGCCCGCATCCGGGCGAAGCCAGCGGGATGCAGCTTTAGCGGACGGCGAGGAAGCGGGCTGGATTCTGCGGCACGCCATTGAGCCGCACTTCGAAGTGCAAATGCGGCCCGGTGGAGCGGCCGGTGGAGCCGACCCGCGAGATGCGCTGGCCGCGGACGACCAGATCGCCCTCCTTGACCAGCAGTTCAGAGCCGTGGGCATAGCGGGTGACGAGACCATTGCCATGGTCGATCTCGACGCTCTTGCCGTAAGCGGGATGGAAATCTGCATAAATCACTTTGCCGCTGGCGGCTGCATTGATCGTGGTTCCCGTCTCGGCGGCGAAATCCACGCCCTCGTGGAAGGTCTGATGGCCGTTGAACGGATCGATCCGATAACCAAAGTTCGAGGTGTAATTGATGTTTTCAATCGGCGGCAGGGTCGGCAGGAACTTGCGCTGCGCGCTACCTTCGACCAGCAGGGCCTCGAGCACCGACAGCTGGTCGGCCTTGACGTCAACGCCCTTGCTGAGTTCGCCGAGCTGTTTGGTGAAATCGTCGATCGACAGCGGCGCACCCGCTGTGGCCGCGCCGCCGCGCCCGGCATTGGCGGTGGCGCTGGGCAGCTCCTGCGGCTTCAGGCCCGCCACCTTGGCGAGCTTTTCACCGAGACCATCCAGCCGCAGCATGTGTGCCTGCATCTCGCCCAGCTTGACGGCGAGACTGTTGATGTTGTCCTGAATCTGCTGCTGGCGCTGCTTGGCCTCGGCGTGCTGGTCAGCCAGCAGGATGCCGCGAATCAGCGGATGGTTGCTGGTGGCGGCGTATTTGAGCGACAGGTAATTGGCAAGGGTGGCGGTCAGCGCCAGCGCCACCAACCCGGCAAAACCGAGGCCGATGACCTGCGGAATGCCGACCGAAAGCGTTCGCTTGCTCCGGAAGTCGCTTGAAACAACGATAATCTGCACGTGAAATTCCTCAACTCACCGCGCTCTGCGTCGGCGCTCTATCCGCGACCTCTGGGCCTCGCCCAATTTCTGGATCGCATGCCCGCACTGGGCGCTGCTTTGCGACACGCCCGCGAGGGTGGCCGTCAAAACGACGTGCTGATGGAAGCGGTGCCGGAGCGTCTGAAGCGCTTTGTGGTGGCGATTACTGCCTCGGGCTCAACACTGAGTCTCACGGTCGATTCCCCTGAAGCCGCACATCTGGCGCGCTTGCTGAACGCCGAAATGCTGACCAATCTGAGCCGTAAGGGCTTGAAATTTAGCGAAATTTCGCTGAGGGCGCAATCAACTGCGGTAATTCGGCGCACCGTTCGCGTGCGTCCGAGCCCCAACGCCGGCCGCAAACTCAATTCAGCAGCGGACCAAATGTCGAGTGAGCGCTTGCAAACAAGCATGCGAAAACTGGCGAGAACGCTGGACCGCGGCTAGGTTGCAAGCTAGCGAGGCCGCACCAACAATCGCCACGGACCTCATCGAGCTGACTTTCGACCATCAACTTTTTTCGCTAAGCGCCGTCTGTAAAGGGCTTGGACGCCGAAACCGCCAGGAATCGACTCGGGCACTTTCAACGCGCCACGCCTTAGCTGGAAGCCGTTTTGGCGAAAAGCTGTAAGTGCTGATGTCTGCTGCAACTAGGTCGCGTAACGCCAGGCGGCAGGCTTCGCCAGCAGCGCCAGGCAAAGTTTGTTGTTCAGCTCGTGGCCGGACTTGAACGCGTGGTACTTGCCACGTACCCGGTGCCCCAACAAAAACAGGTCGCCCACTGCGTCGAGCACCTTGTGCCGCGCCAGCTCGTCGGCAAAGCGCAACCCTTCGCGGTTAAGCACCTTGTATTCGTCCAGCACTACGGCGTTTTCCATGCTGCCGCCCTGCGCCAGCCCCATTGAGCGCAGGGTTTCCACCTCGTAGGCAAAGCCAAACGTGCGCGCCCGGCTAATGTGCGAGAGAAAGTCCTCGTCCTCCAGCTTCATGCGCACCCGGCACTGGTCGTCGGGAATTGCCGGGTGCGAAAAGTCGATGGTGAAATCCACCTCAAAGTGCGGATTCGGCAACAGCTCGGCGAACTTGTCGCCCATCTCGACGCGTACCGGTTCGAGGATTTCGATGTAGCGACGGGCTACCTCCTGTTCAGCTACACCAGCCTGCTCGATCAGATAGACGAACGGCGCCGACGAGCCATCCATGATCGGCACTTCGAGGTTGTCGAGTTCGATGATCGCGTTGTCAACGCCACAACCAACGCAGGCCGCGAGCAGGTGCTCGACGGTGGCGACCTTGGCCTGACCATGCACCAGCGTCGTGGCTAGCCGGGTTTCCTTGACCAGCTCGGCACGGGCCGGGATGTCCTCGGGCGGATTGAGATCAGTGCGACGGAAGATGATGCCCGTATCGGGCGGCGCGCTCTTGAGGGTGATCTGGACGCGAACACCGGAGTGCAGCGCGACTCCTGTGGCAGTGACGTCGCTCGCGACCGTATGTTGCTTCGGCATGGCCGCAAGTATAGGGGGCCGTACGGCGGCTCACCCGACCGGCACAGGGAGCGAATCTGCGCCGGCAGGACTGCGGCACCCGCACGATGGGGGGACACGTGCGAGTGCCGCAGAGAGGCGCGCCCCCGTTTCCGGGCGCGCTGCCGCAGGGCCGCGGGCCTAGTCGGCCTGCTTGCGCAGGAAGGTCGGAATTTCCAGCGAACGCGCGGTGTTGCGACCCGGATTGCGTACGAAGGTCGGCTCGTCGTAAGAAACCTCGATACCCGCCGTGACCGGCGCCGCCTCGGTGGCTACACCCAGGTTGTCGGTGCCGGTACGCAACGTCGGGATCTCCAGCCGTGGCGCGGCGGCTGCGCCACCCTGCACTGCCTGCATCTTGCGCTTGGCACCGAGACCGGTAGCCACCATGGTGACGCGCATCTCGTCGCCCATTTCGTCGTCGATGACGTGCCCCCAGAGCACCGTCGCGTCCGCCGAGACAAATTCGGCGACAGTGTCGGTGACGTCATAAAGCTCGCCCAGTTCGACATTGCTCGACGTCGTGATGTTGAGCAGCACGCCGCGCGCACCCTGCAAGTCCACATCTTCGAGCAACGGACTCTTGATCGCAGCCATCGCCGCCGCCTTGCCGCGCTCTTCGCCGCTGGCTGTTGCGGTGCCCATCATCGCCATGCCAAGCTCGGACATGATGGTGCGCACGTCGGCGAAGTCGCGGTTGACCAGGCCGCGCTTGTTGATGATCTCCGAGATGCCCGCGACGGCGCCGTGCAACACATCGTTCGATGCTGCGAAGGCAGCGGGCAGTGAGACATTGCGGCCGAGCACCTGGATGAGCTTCTCGTTAGGCACCACGATCAGCGAATCGACGTGCTTCTGCAGCTCATCGACACCCGCCTGCGCCGCGCGTTCGCGCTTCTGCATCTCAAAGCGGAACGGCTTGGTCACCACGGCGACCACCAGAATGCCCATCTCCTTGGCAAGCTGCGCCACAACGGGAGCAGCACCGGTGCCGGTGCCGCCGCCCATGCCTGCGGTGATGAACAGCATGTCGGCGCCGCGGATCGATTCCTGCAGGGCCATCTTTGATTCCATCGCGGCATCGCGGCCGACTTCCGGCTTGGCGCCCGCACCCAGGCCCTGCGTCAGCTCGGCACCGAGCGGAATGCGCTTCGGCGCCGGGTTGCGGTCGAGCACCTGGGCATCGGTGTTGGCGGCGATGAACTCGACGCCGGCGACCCCCTTGTTGATCATGTGCTCCACAGCGTTGCCGCCGCAGCCGCCAACGCCGATCACTTTGATGACCGCGCCATCCCTTTTTTCATCAACGATCTCAAACATGCTTTCGCTCCTTCAAGGCAAACAAAACCAAAACTCAACGCTTACGTAACTTTCCGACTCGTCCAACCGTCATCACACTCAAGCTACAAACCAAACGCATCCCGCAACTTCGCAAACATCCCGGCCGCGGCGGACTCGCGGCGACGCAGCACCGCCTGCTTGGCCAGCTGGTCGCGACCATGCATCAACAAGCCGATCGCGGTGGCGTACTTCGGCGCCGCCAGTACGTCTTTCAGCGGCCCGCGATAGTCCGGCACTGCCACCCGCACCGGCATGTGGAATACCTCTTCGCCGAGCTCCACCATGCCGGGCAGCATTGCGCTGCCGCCGGTGAGAGCGATGCCAGAGCGCAGCAGCGGTTCAAACCCCGATCGCTTGATCTGCTCGTGCACCAACTGGAACAGCTCCTCGACGCGCGGCTCCACCACCTCCGCCAGCATGTGCCGCGGCATTGACTTCGCCGGCCGATCGGCAACGCTGGGCACCTCAATCAACTCCTCGGGCTCAACCAGTTTGGTCAGAGCGCAGGCATAGCGATGTTTGATGTCTGCCGCTTCCTTGCTCGGTGTGCGCAGAGCCATCGCAATGTCGTTGGTGATCTGGTCGCCGGCCACCGGGATCACACCCGTGTGGCGGATGGCGCCACCCGTGAACAGCGCGAAATCGGTCGTACCGCCACCGATGTCGACCAGGCCGACGCCAATCTCCATCTCGTCGCGGGTGAGGCACGCGGCGGCTGACGCCAGCGGTTGCAACACCAGCTCCTGCACGTTGAGGCCACAGCGGCGGACGCACTTCTCGATGTTCTCGGCAGCCGAGACCGCACCAGTCACGATGTGGACTTTCACTTCCAGGCGGCGGCCACTCATGCCCAGTGGGCGGCGCACACCCTCCTGACCATCGATGATGTATTCCTGCGGCAGCGTGTGCAGCACCACCTGATCGTTCGGGATCGCGATCGCCTTCGCCGTCTCGATCACCCGCTCCATGTCAGCCTCGGTGACCTCGCTGTCCTTCATCGCCACCATGCCGCTTGAATTCAGGCTGCGGATGTGGGCACCAGCGATGCCGACATAGACATTGCTGATCTTGCAATTGGCCATCGCGGCCGCCTCGCGCACCGCTGCGGCAACGGTGTTGGTGGTCGCGTCAATGTCCACCACCATGCCTTTACGCAGGCCGAGCGAAGGCTGCTCGCCAAAACCGATGACATTGATCTTCTGCTCGGCGTCCAGCTCGGCAACCAGGGCCACGACCTTGGAGGTGCCGATGTCCAGCGCTGCGATCAGCTCGCTCACGATTGACCTTTCTGTGATTCCACGTTGAGCGCGGCACCATTGCGCGCCACCGCAACCGCCGCCTTGTAGCGCAGATCGATACGGGCGAGACCGGAGCGGAAACTTGCCGGCCAGGCGCCGTATAACGCGACGAAACGAGCCAGTCGATCCTGGTAGTGCTCGCGACCAAATTCGATCTGCATGTCGTTCCCCGTGGTCAGCGTGATGGCGCCACGGGGTGACATCGCAAAGGCCTTGATATCAAGACCATGCGCGGCCAGCGCAGAGCGCGCCTCGCGATAACGGGAAAGCACTTCGGTCGCGCTGCCCGGCGGTCCATCAAAGCGCGGCATCGGCGCCTTGGAGCCGGCACGAAACACCTCGCCGCGTTCAGACAGCAAATCGTTGTCACCCCAATAGCCGACCGCCCGATGCTCCTCGATGTCGAGGTCGAGCGCAAACGGCCAGCGGCGGCGCACGGTCAGGTCGCGCACCCAAGGGAGTTTACGCAGCGTGGTGCGTACACGCTGCGGCGAAACAGAGAAGAAGGTGCCGCGCAGGTCGGTACGAATGGCCGACTCCAGTACCCCAGTGTCCACTTCGGCCAGTGGTGCCACCACTCGTACCTGCCGCAGCGCAAACATGCCGCGTGAACCCGCCCAGGTGACCGCGCACCACAGCAGTGCCAGCGACGCCAGCGCGCCCATCGCCAGCGCGAAGCGATTGATGGATTGCGGGTCAGACCACATGGGCGCCTCCGCTACTGGCCTGCACCACCTTTTGCGCGACATTGCCGATGGAGCCGGCACCCATCGTCATCACCACGTCGCCGTCCTGCACTGTCTGCAGGATCAACGATGGCATTTCTGCGATGTCCGGCACGAACAGCGGTTCTACGCGACCACGCAGCCGGATCGCGCGCGCCAGTGCTCGCCCGTCGGCCGCGACGATCGGCGCTTCACCCGCGGCATACACCTCAGCCAGCAGCAGCACATCGACCTCCGAGAGCACCGATGCAAAATCCTCGAAGAGGTCGCGGGTGCGGGTGAATCGATGCGGCTGGAAGGCCAGCACCAGTCGGCGCCCCGGGAAAGCAGCCCGGGCAGCGGCGAGCGTCGTGCGCAGCTCCACCGGATGATGCCCGTAGTCGTCGATCAGTTCAAATTTCGCGCTCTGGTGCGTGACCACGCCAAAACGCTGGAAGCGACGTCCAACGCCGCCAAAGTTAGCCAGTGCCCGGACGATGGCGTCGTCGCTGACACCCAGATCCTGCGCGATGGCCACTGCGGCCAGCGTGTTGCGCACATTGTGCAACCCGGCCACGCGAACGGCGACCTTAAGCGGCGGACGACCCGCACGGTGGACGGCGAAGCGCATGCTGACGCCATCAGCCGTGACGTCGGTCGCGCGAATGTCAGCTTCTGCCGTGAGCCCATAGGTCACAATCGGCTTGGCAATCTTCGGCAACACCGACGCGACGCCGGGATCGTCAATACAGGCGTAGAGCGAGCCATAAAACGGCAATCGGTGGGCGAAATCGACAAATGCCTGCTGCAGACGCTCCAGGCTGTGACCGTAGGTCTCCATGTGATCAGCGTCGATATTGGTAATCACCGCCAGCGTCGGCGACAAATGCAGGAAGGACGCGTCGGACTCATCGGCCTCCGCCACCAGAAACTCACCGGTGCCGAGCCGTGCGTTCGAACCGGCCGCCAGCAGGCGGCCACCAATGACGAAGGTGGGATCGAGGCCACCCTCGGCGAGTACGCTCGCCACCAGCGAGGTGGTGGTCGTCTTGCCGTGAGTGCCCGCGATGGCGATGCCACGCTTCATGCGCATCAGCTCGGCGAGCATCAGGGCACGCGGCACCACCGGCAACTTGGCTGCGCGCGCGGCAACCACCTCGGGATTCGTTTCCGGAATGGCGGATGAAATTACCACCGCCTGGGCGTCCTGCAGATTTTCGGCGCGATGACCGACAGCTGTGCGAATACCCAGCGAGGCAAGGCGCTCAAGCACCGCTGAATTTGCCGCGTCACTGCCGCTGACGAGATAGCCCTGGTTGTGCAGCACTTCGGCAATACCGCTCATGCCAATGCCACCGATGCCGATGAAGTGCAGCTTCTGCATGCGGAACTTCATGCGGCACTCCCTTGCGTTGCAGCTTCGCGCATCGCTGCGGGCAGCAATGAGTCGATCACGTTGCAGATGGCGGCAGTGGCGTCCGGCTTGGCAACGGTCAAGGCCGCGCAGGCCATTTGCAGGCAACGATCACGGGTTAACGAGGAGATGGCAGCGGCCAGCTTTTCGGCGGTCAATGCAGGTTGTTCGAGAATCTGCGCCGCCCCTGCGCTCGCCAGCACTTCGGCGTTATGCAGTTGCTGCTGGTCCTTGTGATGAGGGTACGGAATCAGCAACGATGCAACACCCAGTGCGGCGAGCTCCGACACTGTGCTGGCGCCGCTGCGTCCGATGAATATGTCGCAAGTGGCCAGCGCCGTGGCCGGGTCATCGATGAACTCGATCACACTCGCGTCCACGCCCACCCGCGCATATTTCGCCTCAGTCGATGTTCTCGCCCCCCGACCGGCCTGGTGCACCACGCGAGGTCGGGCATCAGCGGCAAGCAATTCAAGCGCACTGGGCAGCATCGCGTTGATTGCCTCGGAGCCACGGCTGCCACCCATCAGCAGGATTGCCAGCGGGCCGGAGCGGCCGGCAAAGCGGGTCGCTGGATCGGCAAAGTGAGTGAACTCGCTGCGAATCGGGTTACCTGTCACCACGCGCTTGTCGCCGACATTGGCAAAGACGGACGCAAAGCCCGTGAGCACCCGATCGGCAAAGCGTGCCAGCATGCGATTGGCGAGACCGGCCACTGCGTCACTCTGGTGAATCAACAGGGGAATGCCCATACGGGCCGCCGCCAGACCACCTGGCACGGTCGGGTATCCGCCCATGCCAATGACCACATCCGGCTTGATCTCACGCAGCAGGCGCCTGGCTTCGCGATAGGCACGCAGCATGCGGAATGGCAATAGCAGCTTCGGTTTGAGGCCGCGGCCAACGATCCCTTCAAAGGCAATGGAGTGCAGCCGGAAGATGTCCTGCGGCACCAGCGTTTGCTCCATGCCGGTGGGCGTACCCAGCCAGGACACGCGCCAGCCACGCTCGCGCATGGCCCTCGCCACGGCAAGGCCGGGGAAGATGTGGCCGCCGGTGCCGCCGGCCATCATCAGCAGGTGCGGCGGTTGCGCGGTAGTGGCGTTCATACCTTGAACCCCCGCTCCAGGCGACGGTTTTCCCAGTCAATGCGCAGCAACACGGACAGTGTGACGAGGCTCGCAATCATGCCGCTGCCGCCGTACGACATCAGCGGCAGCGTCAGCCCTTTGGTTGGAGCGAAGCCCATGTTCACCGCAATATTGATCAGCGACTGGATGCCGAACAGGGTGCCAATCCCCTGCGCCACCAATGCGGCGAAGGGCTGATCGAGACGGCGTGCTTCGCGACCGATGGCAAACGCCCGCCACGTCAACCAGGCGTAGGCGCCAATCACCACGGCGACACCGAGCAGGCCTAGCTCCTCTGCCGTCACCGCCAGAATGAAGTCGGTATGGGCTTCCGGCAAGTAATAGTGCTTCGAAACACCGGCGCCAAGGCCAAGACCGAACACGCCACCACGACCAATCGCCATCAACGATTGCGTGAGTTGATAGCCGGAGCCAAACTCTTCTTTCCACGGATCAATGAAGCCAAAGAAACGCTCCAGCCGGTAGGGTTCGAACCACACCAGTGCCACAGCAGCCACCAGGCCCACCACCACGACCGGCAGCACCAGACGATGATCGAGACCAGCCATGAACAGGATCAGCAGCCCGGTACTCAAGACCACCAGCGTCGCGCCAAAATCGGGCTCTCGCAACAGCACCACGCTGACGGCGAGCGCGATCAGCAGGAACGGGCCGAGGCCGTTCACCAGACTCTGTTTGATCGGCTGTGCGGCGTGAATTACGGCTGCCTTGGTCACGGCGTAGCGCGCCGCGAACAGAATCATTGCGAACTTCATCAGCTCGGACGGCTGCAGACTGAATGGCCCCAGCGGAATCCAGCGCCGCGCCCCGTTGACCTTGCGTCCGATACCGGGGATCAACACGGCAACAATCAGCACACAGGCCACGATGAACACGATGGGTGCGACCCGCTCCCAGGTTCGCAACGACGTGTCGAATACAAACAGCGCAAGCACCGCGCCGATCACCACAAACATGCATTGCCGCAGCAGGAAGTACGACGCCGAACCCCGGGTAAAACGGCTCTCGCTCGCACTGGCGATGGAGGACGAGTAGACCATCAGCAGACCGATGGCGACGAGGAAGGCAACGACCCACACCAGTGCCACGTCAAACTCGGCCAGCGCGCCACCCGACGAGGATAACGGCCGCATCGAAGCGCTTCGGCCGTCGCTACGCCACGGCAGTTTTGCGCCAATGCGCTCAGTAACGCCGGTGAACATGGTGGCGACGCTCATGATGCAGTGCCCCGCTTCGGCGATGTCGGCGATGTCAGCACACGACCGCGCGACGCCGCCCAGTCGCTGACCGCGCGCACGAACACCTCGGCACGATGACCAAAGTTGCGGAACATGTCCCAACTCGCACAGGCCGGGGAAAGCAGCAACTGCTCTCCCGCCCGGGCGCCATCGAGCGCAGCAGCGACCGCATCGTCAAGTGAAGCAAATTTCCGCCACGGCACGCCACTGGCCGATAGCGCAGCGGCGATTGCGTCGGCATCCTTGCCGATCAGATGCACGGCGCGGCAGTGCCGCGCGGCAGCCGGGACAAGTTCTCCAAAGTCCTGCCCTTTGCCGTCGCCACCTGCGAGCAGCCAGGTGGGCGTTGCCAGGCCATCCAGCGCAGCAACGGTCGCCACAATCGTAGTGGCTTTCGAGTCATCAATCACACGCACGCCATCAATCTCGCCAACCGCCTGGCAGCGATGTGGCATGCCGCGAAAGCTGCGCAGGACGCGCTGACAGTCGGACGGCGTGACTGCGAGTGAGTCCATGAGCGCCATTGCCGCGAGCGCGTTCTGTGCGTTATGCGCGCCCGGTATGCCCAGTTCGGCCATGGCAATGATTGACTGGGAGCCCCGCAGCAGTTGACCTTCAGGTCCGGCGATGTCAAGGCCGTAGTCCTGCTTCGTCAACGGCCGTCCGGCACCGAAGGTCGTGGCTGCGACGTCGGTACGACGCATGCTGGCCGACCAGACGTCGTCGCGGTTGATCACTTGCCGTTCGGCACCGCCAAAAATCCGTTCCTTGCAGGCCGCGTAAGCAAAGAAACTTGGGTAGCGGTCCAGGTGATTCGGAGTGACGTTGATGACAGCCGCAGCTTCGGTCTTCAGCGACACCGTCGATTCAAGCTGGAAACTAGACAACTCCAGCACCCATGTCCGGCAATCGGGAGCTTCGGCCAGGGCGTCAAGAATTGGAATGCCGATGTTGCCGGCGACGCGAGCCCCGCCGTCGACGGTACGCGCGAGTTCACCCGCCAGCGCAGTCGTCGTTGTCTTCCCGTTCGATCCGGTAATCGCAAACACGCGCGCTCCATCAGGAACTTCGCGGGCAAACAGCTCGATGTCGCCAACTACCGGTGTGCCAGCCTCTATAGCGCTGCGTACTGTGAAACTTGCTCGCGGCACGCCTGGCGACAGCGCGATCAGATCCGAAGCCGGTAGCCGATCACGCGCGAAGTCCATCGTCACGAATTTCGCCGCCGGGAACTCTGACCGGTACTGCACCAGTGCCGCCGGTGATTCCTCACTATCGACCGCCGTGACCACCGCGCCTCGTCGGCTAAGGAAGCGCGCGAGCGAAAGCCCGGTCGCGCCGAGGCCGACGACCGTTGCTGTGGATTGCGCGCACTGGAACAAGTGACGACTTCCTTTCAGCGAAGCTTCAGGGTGGACAGGCCTGCAAGCACGAGGAACATGGTGATGATCCAGAAGCGGATGACCACATGGTTCTCGTGCCAGCCACCGAGCTCAAAGTGGTGATGCAGCGGGGCCATTCTGAGAATGCGTTTGCCCTTGGTGTACTTGAAATAGCCCACCTGCAACATCACTGAAATCGTCTCGGCGACGAAAACGCCGCCCATCACTACGAGAACGATTTCCTGACGCACGATCACGGCGATGGTGCCAAGCGAGGCACCGAGCGACAGCGCGCCGACGTCACCCATGAACACCCGCGCCGGGTGGGCGTTGAACCACAGGAATCCGAGCCCCGCCCCGGCCATGGCGCCACAGAACACCATCAGCTCCGCAGCGCCCGGGATGTACGGAAACAGCAGATAGCGCGAGTAGTCAACGCGACCCACCACGTAGGCGAACACCGCCAGCGCACTGCCCACCATGACCACCGGCATGATCGCGAGACCGTCGAGGCCATCGGTCAGGTTGACTGCGTTGCTGGTACCGACGATCACAAACCACGTCAGCGTGATGAACCCAAACAGCCCCAGCGGATAGGCAATGTTCTTGAAGAAAGGCACGATCAGATCGGCCTTCGACGGGAGATCGTTGGTGAAACCGCTCTGAACCCAGAGGAAGATCAGATTGAAAATCTTGCCTGTACTCGGCGCCGATACGGCAAATGCGAGGTAGGTAGATGCGATCAATCCAATCAGGGCCTGCCAGAAGAGTTTTTCCCTGGCCGACATGCCTTTCGGGTTCTTGTGCACGACCTTGCGGTAGTCATCGACCCAGCCAATCGCACCGAAGCCGATCATCACAAACAGCACGACCCACACAAAACGATTGCTCAGGTCAGCCCACAGCACCGTCGCCACCGCGATGGACGTCAGCACCAGAGCCCCGCCCATCGTCGGCGTTCCCTGCTTGGCCAGATGCGATTGCGGACCGTCGTCGCGGACGGCCTGTCCGATCTTCATCGTCAGCAACCAGCGGATCATGCGGGGGCCGATCGCCAGCGCGATGGCCATCGCCGTGGCACAGGCGAGGACGCTTCGCAGCGTGATGTAGTTGAACGCAGACAACGCCCGGATATCGGTCGCGAACAGGTTGGCAAGCCACAACAGCATTATTGTTTTTCTCCATACATGGCATTGAGCCGTTCAACGACGCGGTGCATCGCCATCGAATGTGCGCCCTTGGCGAGCACGGTGACAGATCCCGGTTCCGCGCTGGCAATTTCGTCAGCGAGCGCCTGCATCATGGCGTCAAGGTCAAGATATGCACTTGTGCGGCCTCCAATGGCGGTCGCTGCACGCTGCATCCGGCTCCCGAGCGTCAACACCCGATCGACGCTCGTGCGTTCGATGTCCTGCAACAGACTCAGGTGCAGCGAGTCACTGTGCTGGCCGAGCTCGGCGATGTCGCCCAGCACGAGAATACGTTTGCCAGGTTCGTTGAGCAGCACCTGCAGGCCGGCGCGAATGGATGCGGGATTGGCGTTGTAGCTGTCGTCAATGACACACAGTTGCGACGAGATTGGGCGCCGCGTCAGACGCCCTCCAATATTGGTCGCGCTTTCGAGTCCTCGTTGCACTGCGGCGGCGCCGATGCCGAGCGACTGCGCCACGGCTACAGCCGCGAGCGCGTTGCGGCCGTTGTGCTCACCTGCAAAAGGCAATTTGACGGTAACTGCCTCGTCCAGTCCGCGTGCGATGTTAAGGCGTGATTCCGCCGCCAAATACGTGCCACTGACATCGGCCGAATCGCACGTTCCAAAGCGGACTACGCGCCGATTCCGGTTGAGTACTTCCCAGTACGGTATGAAGTGGTCATCGGCGTTGAGTACGGCAATGCCGTCGCTCCGCATGCCAGTGAAAATCTCTCCCTTGGCCTGGGCGACCCCGGCAAGCGATCCAACGCCTTCGAGATGCGCAGGACCGGCATTGGTGATCACGGCAATATCTGGCGCTGCCAGGCTGGTGAGCAGCGTCAATTCATCAAAGTGGTTCATGCCCATTTCGATGACGGCGACACGATGCTGCTGGCGCAGACGTAGCAGTGTGAGAGGGACACCGATATGGTTGTTGTAGTTGCCCTCGGTGCAGAGCACAGCGTCGTCACCGAAATGCGCCCGCAACACCGATGCGGTCAGTTGTCGGGTCGTCGTCTTCCCGTTGCTGCCGGTAATCGCAACCACAGGTCCGGCAAACTGCCGGCGTGCTGCCTGTCCCATCATTTGCAGCGCGAGCAGCGTGTCACGCACCTGCAACACGGCAACGTTGTCGGGCGCTGACACCGGATCTGCGACCAATACGCCTGTCGCCCCCTGAGCAATTGCCTGATCAACGAAGCGGTGACCATCAAAGTTGGCGCCGCGCAACGCAACGTAGAGCGCTCCCGGCTGCAGGGTGCGAGTATCAATCGATACCGAAGTGAATGCCACCGCCGGGTTGGAGGTACGCAATTGCGCTACGCAGGCGCCGGCGAGAAACTCAGCCGCCCACATGATCACCTCGCGCTTTGTCGGGCTGCCCGGTACCTCGCCACGCCAGCAGGGCAGTTCGCGCGTGCTGGACATCCGAGAACGGCGAGCGAACGCCAGCAACTTCCTGATAGTCCTCGTGCCCCTTGCCGGCGATCAGTATGGCGTCGCCGAACGCTGCGCTGGCGATAGCCCGCTGGATGGCGTCGCTGCGATCAACGATGGCCACCGTGCGCGCCCGCGCCGGCGTCGGAATGCCGTCAAGGATGTCGGCAACGATGGCGCCCGGATCCTCGTTGCGCGGGTTGTCGCTGGTAACGTAGACGCGGTCGGCACGATCTGCGGCGATCCGTCCCATCTGCGGCCGCTTGCTGCGGTCACGGTTGCCGCCACAACCAAATACCACCGCCATCGCTGCCGGCCGAGTTTCGCGCACGGTCTCCAGCGCCTTGGCCAGCGCATCTGGCGTATGCGCGTAGTCCACGTAGACACGCGGCCCGGCATTGCCATCAACAGCCACGTTTTGCATGCGTCCGGGCGCAGCCACCAGCGTTGCCAGCACGGCGCCGGCACGGCACAACTCGACGCCATCCGCCACCAGCGCCGCTGCAACCGCCAGCAGGTTGCTGGCGTTGAAACGCCCAATCAGCGGCGTGTTGACTTCGACTTTCTGTCCGGCGTAGTCGATGTTCAGGTGCATGCCGTCAGGACGCATTTGCCGCACGGTGCCACGCACGGCACCTTCGTACAAACCGTAAGAGATCGTGCCAGGCAGCTGACGCTGAATCAGCTCACGGCCGAATGCATCGTCGGCATTGATGATGCGATGGCGAGCTGGATAGTCGGTAAACAGTTTTGCCTTGGCCGCGCCATAGGCGACCATACTGCCGTGGAAGTCCAGATGATCCTGGGTCAGGTTGGTGAAGATCGCAGCGTCAAAGCGCATGCCCTGCACTCGCCCAAGCTCCAAGGCGTGGGAGCTCACCTCCATCGCGACAGCTTCAGCACCGGCCTCGCGCAGATCGCGCAGGATAGTCTGCAAATGAACCGCATCCGGTGTGGTGTTGCTGGTCGGCCACTCGCGTTCGCCGAGTGTCACGCCCAAGGTGCCGATAGCGGCACAGCGCATGCCAAGCGCGCCATAGGCCTGCATCAGCCAGTTGGTGATGGACGTCTTGCCGTTGGTACCGGTGACGCCAAACACGCGCATCGCGGCGGCTGGATGCGCGTAGAACTCTCCGGCAATATGACCAAGCTGTGCGGCGAGATTGCTGATGCCCAGCACTCGCGCGTCGCTGATGGTGGCGTCGGCACCGGTAGCCTCTTGCAACACAGCCGCCGCCCCTGCGTCCAGTGCCGCCCGGATGAATTGACGACCGTCAACTCTGGACCCAGGGATCGCAACAAACACGTCGCCGGGCTTGATGCTGCGCGAATCAAGCGTCATGCGCTGGCGCGCAACCCCAAGGCGATCAAGTGCAGCAACGGCCGCCGAGGCTTCAACGATGGTCATGGCTGCCCCTCGCGGACAATCGCCACCTGGGTATCCACCGCCGTCGGAACGCCCGGCAGCGGCGCATCGTAAGGCACTTCCATCAGGCGCAGTGTTTGCCCCATGATGCTGCTGAATACCGGCGCCGCTACCTGACCGCCGTAGAAAATGCCACCGGCGGGCTCATCAATCATGACGGCGACCACGTAGCGCGGATTGCTGACTGGCGCCAGACCAACAAAGGACGCTACATAGCGGCCTTCCGAATAAATGGCGCCAGCCAGCTTCTTCGCAGTCCCGGTCTTGCCGGCAACGCGGTAGCCCGGTACCTGTGATAGCGGCGCGGTGCCTTCTTTCGACGTTGCCTTCTCAAGCATCGGCAACACCCAGCGCATCGTCTCCGGTGAATAGACCGGCACCTGCCGGGCAGCACCACCGTTTTTGAACAGCGTCACATCGACCAGCGAACCCTGATTGGCAAACACCGTGTAGGCGCGCGCCAGTTGCACCAGGTTGACCGACAGGCCATAGCCGTAGCTCATGGTGGCCTTTTCGATAGGCCGCCACGACTGCGGCGCACGCAGACGTCCGTGCGCTTCGCCCGGTACGCCCGTCTGCGGCGCGCGCCCGAAGCCTGCGCGCTGCAGATGACGCCACATCACCTCGTTCGGCAGCTTTTCCGCGATCTTGGCGGTACCGACGTTGCTCGATTTCTGGACGATCTCGGTGAGCGAGACGACGCCATTGCTGCCGATCGCGTGGGTGTCACGGATAGTGGCGCCGTTCAATGTGTAGGTGCTGCCCTGCATTGGAATCAAGGTGTCGGGTCGCACTGCACCCGTCTCGATCGCGGTCGACACAGTGAACGGTTTCATCGTGGAGCCGGGCTCGAACAGATCGGCCACCGCGCGATTGCGCAGACCGCCAGTGGCCGCCGCCGCGCGATCACCGGGTTTGGCCGTCGGGTAGTTGACCAACGCCAGAATTTCGCCAGAGCGTGCGTCAAGCACCACGGCAGCACCGCCCTTGGCCCGATGAGCATCTACGCCGCGTTTCAGCTCGCGAAAGGCGAGATGCTGCACGCGGGAGTCGAGCGCGAGCTGCAAATCACGCCCCTGCTGCGGCGCGCGCACGCTGCCGAGCTCTTCCACTACGCCGCCGCGACGGTCGATGGTCACTCGGCGTACACCGGGTTTGCCAGAGAGCCATTCGTTCTGCGCCAGTTCGATGCCTTCCTGACCTACGTCGTCGACGTTGGTGATCCCGAGCACCTGCCCGACCACTTCCTGTGACGGGTATTCGCGCTTGTATTCAGTCTGGATGGCAACGCCGGGAATCTTCAGCGCGGCAACGGCCTGTCCCTGCTCAGGGGTAACGCCGCGAGCGAGAAATACGAGATCGCGCTCGCTGTCGAGTTTGCGCTCGAGGTCCTTGGGCTTTAGCGCCAGCGCCTTCGCCAAAGCGGCGCGCTGGGCGTCTGAAATTTCAACCTGATCGGGAAAAGCGAACACACCGCGTGCCGGAACGCTGGAGGCAAGCACTGCCCCTTCGCGATCGAGCAGACGACCACGGTGTGCCGGTAATACGAGGTCGCGCGTGGTGCGGGCATCGCCGCGTCGCGTCAGGTCTTCGTGTTGCACGACCTGCAGATAAATGCCGCGGCCGGCAAGCACCGCAAAACCCGCCAGCAAACCGTAGGCGACCGCGCGCACACGCCAGACGGCGAATTGCGGTGTGCTTTTGGTGTTGGCGGTTCTGGCCATGCTGCCCACCACCTACTGCGCCGCGGCAGCGCTACTGCCACCGAGTTCGACCAGTTGTGTCCGTGCACCCTCCGGCAGGTCCATGCCGAGACGGTCACGCGCAGTGCGTTCGACAATGGTCGGTGTCGACAGTCGTGACTGCAGCAGGACCGCCCGATTGCGCTCCGACTCAAGCTGGTAGGCCAGGTCGCGGGCGCGATTGATCTCGATGGTGAGATGGCGCACGCGATACTGGCTGCTGACCAGTGCGAATGCGCTGATCCAGACCAGAATCGCCAGCACAATATTGGCTCGCGTCATGCGACCGTTCCAGCAAAGTCGCCAAGCTTTTCCGCCACGCGCAGACGCGCGCTGCGTGCACGCGGGTTAGCTGCGACCTCTTGCTCGGTGGGCGCGATGTCGCGCCCGACCAGTTTCATCGCGGCCGTGGATGTCTGCGCTGCCGGCAGGTGTCGCAGACGCGGGTCTTCGGGTGTGCGTCCGGCCTGCTCACGCATCCACAGCTTGACGATTCGGTCTTCGAGCGAGTGAAAGGTGATGACCGCAAGACGACCGCCGGGCGCAAGCAAACCCGGCACCGCGGTCAGCGCCATTCGTAGCTCCTCGAGTTCGCGGTTGACGTGAATCCGAATAGCCTGGAAGGTTTTCGTGGCCGGATGCTGCCCGCTCCACCGCGCTGGGACGGCTTTTTCGACAACCTGCGCAAGCTGAAGGGTTCGCTCGACCGGTTGCCGCTCGCGTGCTGCAGCAATCGCTGCTGCAATCCTCTGAGCAAACCGCTCTTCACCGTAGTCACGGATCACCCCTGCCAGTTCGTCAACACTTGCCGTGGCGATCCAGTCGGCCGCCGTTGGGCCGCTTCCCTGGTCCATGCGCATGTCGAGCGGGCCATCGCGCATGAAGCTGAAACCTCGCGCGGCGTCGTCGAGCTGCGGTGACGAAACACCGATGTCAAGCAGGATGCCGTCAACCGCAGCGATGTTGCGTTCAGCGAGCACGCGGCCCAGTTCACCGAAGTGGGCAGCGACAAAAGTGAAGCGCGGATCGCCGATGCGGGCCGCTTCAGCAGCGGCCGCCGCGTCACGGTCAACGGCAATGAGTCGCGCGTCTGCCGGCATCCGGCGCAGCAACTCACGGCTGTGGCCACCGCGACCAAAGGTACCGTCCACCAGCGTGCCACCGCGCTCGGGCAGCAGCGCGTCGCAGGCCTCTCGCAGCAGAACGGAGATGTGGGTGCCGGGTTGCATCGGGCGCCACTCATACGGACAAGCCGGCCAGCTCGGCGGGCGGGTCTTCACGCATCGCGCGTTGTGCCAGCTCGATGACGTCCTGCCAGCCGCGTTCGCTCCACAGTTCGAAGCGATCGCCCTGGCCAATCATCTGCACCTTGCGGTCCAGCTTGGCGTAGTCGCGCATTTCCGGGGTCAGCACAACACGCCCGGCGCCATCGACTTCGCAATCGCTTTTGTAGCCAAGCCACATGCGCTGCATCGCCTTGATGCGCGGGTTCATGTTGGGCAGCGCGCTGACGCGGGCTTCGAACGGCTGCCAGGCGTCAGCGGCAAACAGCAGCAAGCAACCGCTTGGATCGGCGGTCAACACCAGGTTGACGCCCAGCGCATCGCGATAGCGCGTGGGAATCGCCATGCGACCCTTCGCGTCAATGCTCAGATTGGATGCGCCCGTAAACATGCAAAAGATTATCCCACCTTTTGCCGCGAATCCCCACTTTTACTCACAAGTTGACAAATTTCTGATCAATCTGAAGAAACTTATATTTTTCAATGACCTACAGAAGCTTTCTAAACGCTTTTACACATAAAAATAGACGCAAAATGAACGAGTTATGCACAACTATCAAAGTGTTGCGTGAACTGACACTGCTCGAGGTTTTACGCGTGGATCATCGCACTTCGATGTCTGCGGCAAGTTGACCATCGACTTTTGGCATTTTGACGGTTTGAGCCTTTATCAAATGGTGCTTTCAGCAAAAAGCTGTAAGACAGTGATTGGTCGCACGCGATGCATCCGTGAGGCCGCCGTGGCTGTCTATGAGATTCTTCGCCGCACAGGGCGTGTCGCAACGTCCAGACCATTAACGGGAAATAGTTTGTTACGTTTGATGGACAGGCATTTGTGCGACTTTGCACGACACTCCGCATTACTCAATACTCACCAGAGAAAAGGGGAGTCCAGATGCGCAACTCCAGTTTGTCGCTGTTGCAATGCCTGCAGGCGAGTGTCGCTGCCACAGCACTGATCGTGCCCGTCACAGCACATGCGGCCGAGCCCGGTGCCACCATCGTCGAATTCTTCAACTCGACGTCGAGCAAATATTTCATCTCCGCCAATCCCGCCGACTGGGCGCTGCTTGACCAGTACGCGAGCATCGGCTGGAAACGCACCGGAGTTACTTTTTCTGCCTTCACGCAGGGACAGGACGCGAGCGCGAAGCCGGTTTATCGCTTCTATGCACCGGCAGTTGGTTCACACTTTTTCACCATCAGCGAGTCGGACCGCACGCTGCTGGCAAATACGCCGGGCTTTGTTGCCGAAGGCATCGCCTGGTACGCCTACGACCAGTTGCAAACTCTGGTCGCCACCATCAATCCCTGCGCCAGCGGCACCACAGCGCTCTACCGGACATTCAACAACGGCAGCAATGGCCCGGCAAACCATCGTTACTTCCAGGACTACGGTTTCTACCAGTCCTACGCTGCCAAAGGCTATGCGCTTGAAGGCGTCGCGATGTGTCTGCCGCTGTCAACGGCTGAGAAGCGTGCCGATGCCTCGCGACTGCTGTACCAGGCAAGTTTTGGCGCCAAGCCGTCGGATATCGACACCGTGCTCAATCGCGGCGCGTCTGGCTGGATTGATGACCAGCTCAACGCCGCTGCGAGCCAGTACACGCCGCGCGACTGGTGGCCGCTCAATCGCCCCGACACCTGTGTCAACAACACCACGCCGCCGCTGACCGATGCCAGCTACTGCCAGCGCGACAACTACAGCCTGTTCCAGCCGCAACGCGAGTTCTTCAAGCAGGCCATCAACAACAACGACCAGTTGCGGCAGCGCATGGCATGGGCGTGGTCGCAGTTCTTCGTGATCTCGGGTACTGATGTCGGCATGCCCTACGGCATGATCGACTATCAGCAGATGCTGCGCGACGAAGCCTTCTCGAATTTCCGCACGCTGCTGCAAAAGGTGACATTGCACGCCGCGATGGGTCGCTACCTCGACATGGTCAACAACCTGAAGCCGCAAAACGGCGTCGAGCCCAACGAGAACTATGCACGCGAGCTGATGCAACTCTTCTCGCTCGGTCTCTACCAGCTGAACAACGACGGCAGCGTGAAGACCGGCAGCAACGGCATGCCACTCGACACCTACACGCAGGAGGATGTCGAGAATCTCGCGCACGTCTTCACCGGCTGGACCTATCCCACCGTGCCGGGGCAATCACCCGCCAACATCAACCGCGTGGCCAACGTAAAGGGCTACATGGAGGAACGCGGCGCCCAGCACGACTACACCACGCAGCCCTTCCTCAGTGGCAGCATTCCCGGCTCAATGACGCAGGGCCAGCGCCTCAGCGCCTCGCTCGACATCATCTTTAATCATCCGAATGTGCCGCCGTTTGTGGCGAAGTTCCTGATTCAGCACTTCGTCACCGGGCAACCGGGTGCAGCCTACATCGATCGCGTCGCCAGGGTATTCCAGAACAACGGCAGCGGCGTCCGTGGCGACATGAAGGCGGTAATTCGCGCCGTGCTGACCGACCCGGAGGCGCGTGGTGCTGCCAAATGGGCACCAGCCTACGGCCACCAGAGCGAACCGGTACTGGCGATTACCCGCCTGGCACGCGCAATGAACGCGCAGACCGACGGCGTTTACTTCCGCACCACCACCGCCAACTCGGGGCAGACCGTGTTCATCTCGCCGTCGGTATTCAACTATTACCCACCGGACTACGCCCTCAGCAAAAGCGGCGCGGTGGCGCCCGAGTTTGCGATTTACAACACCACGTCCGCACTCAACCGGGTGAATACGGCGTACGCCACCGTCTTCGGTACCATCAACCCCGATCCGACGGTGTTTGGTGCGACGGGTACACAGTTCGATTTGTCCCCGTACACCGCAGTCGCCGGCGACAGCAACGCCCTGCTTGATCGCGTCAATGATGTGCTGTTTGCCGGCAGGCTAAGCAGCAGCGCCCGCACGATCATCAAGGCTGCCGTTGATGCGGTGGCGGCTGTCGATACGACGACACGAGCCCGCACAGCACTGTATCTCGCCAGTGCCGCGCCCGAATCCCAGGTCCTGCGCTAAACGGAGCAAAAGTCATGAAACACACTCGTCGTGAATTCCTCCACGCACTGAGCGCTGGCGCTGCGGTTGCCTCCCTGTCGCGTTTCGGCGTTTCACCAGCGTGGGCGCAGTCGGCCCCGAACGACTACAAAGCGCTGGTCTGCATCTTTCTGTTCGGCGGCAATGATGGCAACAACGTCGTCATCGGTGCCGACACCGCCGGCTACACCGAGTATTCGGCTGTCCGCGGTGCCGCCAGCGGCATCAACATCGCCCAGTCCGAATTGCTGACCATACAGCCGAAGAACACGAGCCGCGTATTTGGTCTGCATCCGTCCCTGGCAAAAGTGCATCCACTGTTCGCCAGCGGCCAGCTTGCGGTGCTCGCCAACGTCGGTCCGCTCAATCGCCCCACCACCAAGGCCGCGTATCTTGCCGGTACCGACAACCCTTACCAGCTCTTTTCGCATGCCGACCAGCAGGCGCAGTGGCAGACGACCTTCTCGGACGAGCCGTCGCGTACTGGCTGGGGTGGCCGACTCGCTGACGCCGTGAAGTCGATGAACGGCAGCGCCGCAATGCCGGTGTCAACATCGATCGCCGGCAACGTTCTGTTCGCGCAAGGTAGTGCTACCAGCGCGCTCACCGTGCCATCAAGCGGCACCTTCGGTCTTTCGGACAACGGGACGAACAGCATCGCCCGCGCCCGGCAACAGGCACTCGCCGCGCTGCTCGGGGAAGGCCGCGACCACACACTGGTGATGGAAACCGCCGACGGCCTGGCCAACGCCATCAACCTATCCACCATCGTCAACCCGGTGATCAGCGCGACCAACACGACAGTACAGTCGCTGTTCAATACCAACGGAAATTCGCTCGCGCTGCAGTTGCAGCAGGTGGCCAAACTGATAGCCGCGCGCGACACCTTCGGCGTCAAGCGTCAGGTATTTTTCGTCTCGCTGGGTGGGTTCGATACCCACACCGGGCAGCTCAATACTCAGGTCAACCTGTTGACGCAGGTCGGGGATGCGATGAAATCGTTCTACGACGCCACCGCTACGCTCGGCGTTGCCGACAAGGTGACCTCGTTCACGCTGTCAGATTTCGGGCGTACCTTCAAGCCGGCTGCGGGCGGTGGTTCCGATCACGCCTGGGGCAACCATCACTTCATCATGGGTGGCGCGGTCAAGGGCGGTGCCATGTACGGCACCTTCCCCACGCTCGCACTCACTGGTCCCGATGACGTCAGCAGTGAGGGGCGCTGGTTGCCGTCAACGTCAGTCGATCAATACGCCGCCACGCTGGCGACCTGGTTCGGCGTAACCGACGCCCAGCTGTCAGCGGTGTTGCCAAACCTCTCGGCGTTTCCGACGAAGAACCTCGGGTTTCTGTAAGCGTTGCTCAGGCGCCGGCGAGTGCCCGCATCTGTGCGAGAGTTGCGTCGGCGACGTCGAGACCGTCGCTGGCCGCCTTGCGCGCCAGCGCGTAGCGGCGAGCACCGGGCAGCCGCACGCCGTCGTCAGCAAGCATGGCAGCCACCAGCGTCTCGATGCGTTCGGCAAAGACCTCGCCGCCGCCCATCGCGGCGGGGTCGATGACCAGAAAGAGTTGTCCAAGCTTGGGCTGGTTGCCGGGCACTTCGAAGAACGAGTCTGCCTCGAAGCCGAAGTGGGCGCCGGTGAACGCCGTCACCAGCAATTCCACCGTCAGCGCCAGCATCGCGCCCTTGACACCGCCGGCCGGCGCCATGCTGCCCTTGAGGCCGCGCGCCGGGTCGGTCGTGGGTTGTCCGTCTTCATCTAGCGCCCAGCCGGTGGGAATCGCCTTGCCCTCCTTTGCGGCCACCATCAACTTGCCACGCGCCACTTCTGACAACGCGAGGTCAATGGCCAGCGGTTCACCGCCTCGACGCGGGAATATCGCGGCAATCGGGTTGGTACCGAACAACGGCCGCTTGCCACCCCAGGCGTTGATTGCCGCCGGTGAATTGGAAAACGCGAGGCCGACCATTCCGGCAGCGGCGATTGCTTCGAGGTGATAGATCGCCGCGCCGAAGTGATAGCTGTTGGTCACTGCGGCCACCGCAACACCCAGCTCACGGGCCTTGGTCATCGCGTGATCAATCGCAAGTGCGCAGGCCGGGAAGGCCAGACCGTCGGCCGCATCCACGATCACCGTCGCGCCCTGTTCGCGGCGCACCACGGCCGTGGCTTTTCCATCCACCCGCCCGGCGCCCATGTGACCAGCGTATTGCGCCACGCGCGACAGGCCGTGCGACACCGTGCCCTGCGCTTCGGCGTAGACCAGTGCGCGTGCGGTGGCCTGCGCGGCGGCAGCGGACGCGCCAGCGCGCTCCAGCGCACGTGCTGCGAGTGATTCAGCGTCAGCGATTGAAATAAGTGCCATGATGTTCCCTACTTCAATGCGTCAATGACTGCGGCGGCGATCATCGACGACACGCGGATGTTGGCCTCGAACGACACGCCAGCGATATGCGGCGTCAGCACGAGGTTCGGGCAATCAGCCCAGTCCGCCGTTGCCGGCAGTGGCTCCTGCGTGAACACGTCGAGCGCCGCGCCGCGCAATGAGCCAAGCTTCAGGGCTGCCACCACCGCTGCTTCGTCAATGATGCCGCCGCGCGAGGTATTGATCAGCACCGCGCCTGGCTTCATCGCGGCTATGCGGTTGGCGTCGAACAGATTGCGCGTGGCGTCCAGCAGCGGGACGTGCAAGCTGATCACATCAGCCTCGGTCGTGATCTGCTCCAGCGTTTTCGGCTGCACGCCGATGTCCTGCCACGCCGTATGAGTCGCTGGCAAAGCCGGGTCATAGGCGATCACGTGCATTCCCAGCGCGCGGGCGAGACGTGCCGTGAGTTGACCGATGGAACCGAAGCCGATCAGGCCCATCACGGCACCCGCCGTTTCGCGTCCGGCGGAGAGCTTGTTGCGTGGCCATTTCCCGGCGATCACCTCTGCCGTGCTCAGATAGCTCGCACGCCGCAGCAGCATCGCGGTGCCAATCACATACTCCGCTACGGCCAGGGCGTTGGCGCCGGTGGCCGGGATCACACGAATGCCGCGCGCTTCGCAGGCGGGCACGTCAATATTGTCGAGACCGACACCGAGACGGCCAATCACTTTGACCTTGCCGCAGGCAGCTAGCAGTGCGCCACGCACCTGGGTGCGATTGCGCACGATGAAGGCATCGCAATCAGCGACCGCGGCCGCGAGTGCGGCAGGGTTGTCGACCAGATTGGCGTCGTAATGGATGGCATCGGGACCGAAGCGCTGCCGCAAGGTGTCTACGGCGGCTTCATCCATGAATTCGGAAATGACTATTCGCATGGCAGGCAGGTGGGTTGTTGTCGGTTTCGATTTTGTATTCTAAGCAAGTCATCTATATCATCTATATGACTTAGAATAAACTTGTTGCGACAGAAATCGCCTCCCGCGGCCTGATGGCAGTGCCGCGCCCGGCGTGTGAGGAAAAACGATGATTCATTTTGTTGTGCATGAAAAGGGCGATGGCGTCGGCGTCGTCGTCGTGGAAGGCTGCGCCAAGGGCAGCAAGGCTACCGGCTGGATCATGGAGCCCGACTCCACGGTCAAGGTGGAACTGAAGAACGATATTCCGATCGGCCACAAGGTCGCCTTGAAGGACTTCAAGGTCGGCGACACCGTGATCAAGTACGGCGTCGACATCGGCAAGGTCGTCGCTCCGATCAAGAAGGGCGAGCATTTGCACGTCCATAACGTCAAGACCAAGCGCTGGTAGCGCGGAGCGCTACCAGGGCAGGACGACGCTTCGCCAGGACGTCGCGCTTTGCGCTAGGACGACGCGCCCTTCGGTCGCTATGACGCAAGGCTTCACGCGCCTTTGGCGCAGGACGAATGACGACGCTTCGCTAAGACGACGCTCCCGTTGGTCGCTACGACGCAAGACTTAGTCAACGTAACACTGCTCTCAACCAATTCTTTTCAGCAATCAGTCAAGCATGAATGACCTATCTGTATCGACCCCGCTTTGCGTCCTAGCGAAGCGTCGTCCTAGCGCGCAGCGCGTCGTCATTCGTCCTTGATTTTTTGCCCTCACCACTTTTGCCAGGAACAATCCAAATGCTCAGCAAAAAATCAAAATTCTGGGGCTACCGTCGCGAAAACGGTCGCGTCGGCGTGCGTAACCACGTCATCATCCTGCCGGTGGACGACCTGTCGAACGCCGCAGCTGAAGCCGTTGCCCACAACATCAAGGGCACCATGGCGATCCCGCACCCGTACGGTCGCCTGCAATTCGGTGCCGACCTTGAGCTGCATTTCCGCACGCTGATCGGTACCGGCTGCAACCCCAATGTTGCGGCCGTCGTGGTGATCGGCATTGAGGGCGGCTGGACGCAAAAGGTGGTCGAAGGTATCGCCACCACCGGCAAGCCGGTCGTCGGCTTCGGCATCGAAGGTCACGGCGACCATGAGACGATTCGCCGCGCCTCCGCGGCTGCGAAGAAATTCCTGCAGAACGCCAGCGAACTGCACCGCGTTGAATGCCCGATCAGCGAGCTCTGGATCTCGACCAAATGCGGCGAATCGGACACCACGTCCGGCTGCGGCGCCAACCCGACCGTCGGCAACGCGTTCGACAAGCTGTATCCGCTGAAGACCACGCTGTTGTTCGGTGAGACGTCCGAGATCACCGGTGGCGAGAAGTTGCTCGAAGCGCGCTGCCGCTCGCCGAAAGTCTGGAAAGACTTCATGACCATGTTCGACCGCTATCAGGCGATGATCGAACGGCACAAGACCAGCGATCTCTCCGACTCGCAGCCGACCAAGGGCAATATCGCCGGTGGCCTGACCACCATCGAAGAAAAAGCGCTTGGCAACATCCAGAAGATTGGTCGCACCTGCAAGATCGACGGCGTGCTCGACAAGGCGGAGGCGCCCACCGGTCCGGGCCTGTGGTTCATGGATTCATCGTCCGCTGCGGCCGAAATGGTGACGCTGTGCGCGGCCTCGGGCTACGTGGTGCACTTCTTCCCGACTGGCCAGGGCAACGTGATCGGCAACCCGATCCTGCCAGTGATCAAGATCTGCGCCAACCCGAAGACCGTGCGCACGATGAGCGAGCACGTCGACGTTGACACCTCCGGTCTGCTGCGCCGCGAGATGACCATGAGCGACGCGGGCGACGCCCTGCTCGACTGCATGATGCGCACCATCAACGGCCGCCTGACGTCGGCGGAAGCACTCGGCCATCGCGAGTTCGTGCTGACGCGCCTGTACGAATCGGCGTAACTGCTACCGGCGGGTGGTTTAGGCTTCGACCATGAAATCACTCGCCAGCCTCTTCCGTCTCGACCACCGGGTCGCCGTCGTTACTGGCGGCAGTTCCGGCATCGGCCGCGCAATGGCCTATGCCATGGGCGCGCAAGGCGCGAAGCTCGTACTCGTCGCCCGCAGCGGGGACGCGCTTGAACGCACGGTGCGCGAATTCGCCGCCGAAAATATCGAAGCGAAGGCCGTTGCTGCCGACCTTGGCGATGCAGCGCGGCGGACGCAGGCAATAGGCGAGATCAATGCCGCGTTCGGCGCGCCCGACATCCTGGTCAATGCGGCAGCCAACAACATCCGCAAACCCCTGCCCGAATTGAGCGAGGATGAAATTCGCGCCACGCTGGCGCTCAACCTAGAAGCCCCGCTGGCGTTGATCCGCGCGCTGGCGCCAGCCATGCAGGCAAGGGGCTGGGGTCGCATCATCAACCTCGCCTCGCAGCAGTCATTCCGCGCCTTCAACAATAGCGGCGTCTACGGCATTTCGAAGGGCGGCATCGTCTCGCTGACGCGCTCCACCGCCGAGCACTACGGGCGTTTCGGTGTGACCTGCAACGCGCTGGCGCCGGGCTTCGTCGTCACGCCGCTGACTGAGCAGGCGGTGAACACCATCCCCGGCTTTGCCGAGCGCCATGCGGCTGCATCGATGGTCGGGCGCAACGGGCTGCCCGAGGACTTCCACGGCGCGGCCATCTTTCTGGCGTCCGACGCCAGTGCCTTTGTGACGGGCCACACACTGTTTGTCGATGGTGGCTACGGCGCCAAGTGAGCGCGCCGTGGCCAGCAGGCTGTCTGAACCGGCGCCGCGATGCCCCGTTGCAACCGTACAGCTTTTCACACTAACACCCAATATATCTGGGCTTCGCATTACATTCAACGCAAAGTCGACTTCATCCTCTTTCCAGCTTCATGCCCACATAAAATGGACTTCTTGCGAAAAAGCTGAAGCGTCCATCGACAGTCGGTTCACCGCAAGCGATACTGCAAAGTTATGGCAACTTCATTGAACAACCCCGATGGCGGGCCGCTTTACAAGGGCGTACAGCGTGCGCTGATGGAGCAACTGGCATCGGGTGAGCTGAAACCGGGGCAACTGATCCCCTCCGAGCGGCAGCTCGCCATCGAGTTCAGCGTCTCGATCGGCACCTTGCGCAAGGCAATTGATGAGCTGGTCGAGAACCGCATCCTGATCCGCCAGCAGGGCAAGGGCACCTACGTCGCCTCGCATGATCGCGAACGGTTGCTGTTCTACTTCTTCCACATCGTGCCGCACAAGGGCATCAAGAGCTATCCGCTGGTTGAGTTCGTGTTCTTCCACAAGAGCACGGCAGATGCCGAAGCGGCAGCGCGCCTGAACATCGCCGTCGGTACACCGACCCTGCACATCCGCAACAAGCTCTCGCTGCAGGGCGCGGTGGTGCTGGTGGACGACATCACGCTTGACCTGGCACGCTTTGCGGGCCTGTCAGCCGCGCAGTTCAAGGAACGGCCCAACACCATCTACAACCTTTATCAGGAAGTCTTCGGCATCACGGTCGTGCGCACCGAGGAGCGGCTGCGGGCAGAAGCTGCGTCAATCGACCATGCGAAGCTGCTGAAAATCAAGCCCGGCATGCCCGTGTTGACAATACGCCGCACGGCGATCGACATGCGCGACGAGCCGGTCGAATTGCGGATATCCACGGTCAACACCGCCGCGCACGAATACTTCGCGGAATTGCTGTGACGGCGTTGGCCGCACAACCGCAGGCCTCGCTGCGGCTCGGCGTCGATCTTGGCGGCACCAAGACCGAGGCGGTGGTACTCGACGCCGATGGCGCCGAGCGCTGGCGGCACCGCATCGCCACCCCCAAACAGACGGCGGAAAGCATTTGCGACGCCATTGCCGGGCTGGTGGCCGATGCTGAGGCTGCAGTCGCGGGCCGTTGCAGCGTGGGCATCGGCACGCCGGGATCGCTGTCGCCGCACAGTGGCCTGCTGCGCGGTTCCAATACCGTCGTGCTCAATGGCAAGCCAGTCAGGCAGATGCTTGAGCAACGCCTCGGCCGCGAAGTGCGCATCGCCAACGACGCCAACTGCTTTGCGCTGTCGGAGGCGGTCGACGGTGCCGGTCGTGGCGCCAAGACAGTGTTCGGCGCCATTCTCGGCACCGGGGTCGGTGCCGGCGTCGTCATCGACGGCAAGGTACTGGAGGGGCTGCACGGCATCGGCGGCGAATGGGGGCACAACCCGCTGCCGTGGCCGGAAGGCGATGAGCTGCCCGTAGCGCTCGGCGGCCGTGCCAACGTTTGCTATTGCGGCAAGCCGGGCTGCATCGAAACCTGGCTCTCCGGCACCGGCATTCAGGCGCACTTTGGTGACGGTTCAATCCATTCGGCTGATATCGTGACCCGTGCTGCAGCCGGTGACGTTGCTTCGGAGAGCTACCTGCGACGTGTTGAGGACCGCATGGCGCGCGCCTTTGCGACCATCATCAACGTGCTCGACCCGGACGTCATCGTGCTCGGTGGTGGCGTATCGAACATCGAGCGCTTCTACGCCAGCGTGCCGCCACTGTTGCCCAAGTACGTGTTCAGCGAATACGTGGCCACGCGCTTTGTGCGCAACGTGCATGGCGACTCGAGTGGCGTACGTGGCGCCGCGTGGCTCTGGTAAGCGCCCACTAACGTAGCGATTGCGACACGCCCGCTTTCGGGCTATAATTATCGGCTTTCCCTGAATCGCCAAACCCGGCCCGCCTGCTGTCCACTCGACGTTTGCGGCGCGCCAGACCCTTCAGCCGCCCAGGGACGTCACTGAAGTACCGGCAATCGCCCACACGGCGAGACGCCAGAGGAGTTCGAGCATGGCTCGCGTATGTCAAGTCACCGGCAAGAAGCCGATGGTGGGCAACAATGTTTCCCACGCCAACAACAAAACCAAGCGCCGCTTCCTGCCCAATCTGCAGCAGCGCCGTTTCTGGGTCGAAAGCGAAAACCGCTTTGTCAGCCTTCGTCTGACCACCGCCGGCATCCGCCTGATCGACAAGAAGGGCATCGACGCCGTTCTCGCCGACCTGCGCGCCAAAGGCACGATCTAATTCCGGAGGTTTTGAATCATGCGTGAAAAAATCAAACTCGAATCGTCTGCCGGCACCGGCCACTTCTACACGACGACCAAGAACAAGAAAACGATGAGCGGCAAGTTCGAAATCAAGAAGTTCGATCCCGTTGCCCGCAAGCACGTGCTCTATAAAGAGACGAAGCTCAAATAGTCGTCCTTCGTCGGCACGTACACCGTGCCGGCTCCGAAAAAGCCTGCTTTTTGCGGGCTTTTTTGTGTCGGTTGGCCGCTGCACGGGAAGCATGGTGCGTTAACACACCGGCAGATTCACAACACACCCGGACTCGCACGCGTCATCGCGCGAAGGAATTTGTTGCGTCGCAACGATCAGAAAAAGAAAATCGCGTCGGAAGATTTTTGACCCATTTTGAAAGGTTTCGTTGATGAATCGGTTTGTTCGTTCTCTGGTCTCCGCAGGCGCTGCGGCGTTCGTCGCCACTCAGTCAGCGTTTGCGCAGGTGCAACCCAGTATTGTTGTTGCGTTCGATCTTGCTGGTCCGATACCGGTTGGCTCTTGGGGTATCACCGCAGCCGCAGTGCTGATGGTCGCCAGCGCCGCCGTGTTGCTGCGCAAGCGCAACCGCGCAGCATCGCGACTGCTTGGAGCGGTTGCCGCCGCCGGCGTGGTCGGAGCAGTCGCCACTGCACCGCAATCCTCACAGGCTTTTGTGCCGATTCCGACGACCAATATGGTGACCAGCCCCGCCACCGCCATGGTGAACACGACGGGACCGTATCCCTTTGTCAACCTGACTGGCAACACCATCGTGATCCGCAGCATCACGCTGGCAAACCCCGGCTCCTTTTCGTTGCAGCCGCTGACCACGACCTGCGTCGCCGGCAATGCAGTGTCCGCCAACGCAACCTGCTACATCGGCATCCAGAACATGAGCCAGTGATGCGCCACTTGCGGCCATTCGCTGAGTGATCAGTGCGCACGCATTAAGGTGCGCCAGACAACAAAAAGGCCCGCAGTCGCGGGCCTTTTTGTTGTCTGGCAGCAGTAGCGTGCTGCCTTCGCGCGTCAGGCGTAACGCGCCAGACGCAGTGAGAACGCCTGCAGCGGCGCGATGTTCGAGCCTTCCGCACTGGCGCGCCACTGCTTCCAGCGGGCAACCAACTGCTCCTTCGACTCCGTGGAGCGGCCCCACAGTGCGACCAGCTCCTGGCGCTTCTGGTAGAGCTGCTTGAGCGCATCACTGGCAGCAAAGGCCGCCGCCAGCCGGGCCCGCTGTGCATCCGCGAGCGTAGCTGCATCAGCCCGGAAATCCGCGAGCAATTGACGCAAGTTCGGCAGGTCGGCCGCCGCGGCGCCAGCGCGAGCCTTGCGGGCGGCGAATTCGGCCTTCGCGGTGGCTTTCACCACGCGGGCGTATTCCTGCATGACGCGATAACGGTGGGTGATGATCGCCTGCAGCGTCTCATCAACCTCGCCCTCGGTGGTGCGAATCTTCAGTGCTGGCGCCACCTTGCGCACATGAGCCAAGCCCACGGCCGACATCATGCGGATGTAGATCCAGCCAATGTCAAACTCGTACCAGCGGTGGGCAAACTTGGCCGAAGCGCCGAACGCGTGATGGTTGTTGTGCAACTCTTCGCCACCGATGATGATGCCGATGGGGCTGATGTTGGTGGAGGTGTCGTCCGTCGAGTAATTGCGATAACCCCAGAAGTGGCCGGTACCGTTGATGATGCCGGCCGCCGTGATCGGGATCCAGGCCAGCTGGATTGCCCACATGGCAAGCCCGGCAAAGCCGAACAGCGCGAAGAAAATGATCAGCGAAACGCCCATGCCCTGCCAGGTGTACTTGCCGTAGACATTGCGCTCCATCCAGTCGTCTGGCGTACCGTAGCCGTAGCGAGAGATGGTCTCGGCGTTCTTCGCTTCCTTGCGGTAGAGGTCAACGCCAAAACGCAGCACGCCCCAGTGGCCGTAAACCATTGGGCTGTGCGGGTCCTCAGCCGTTTCGCACTTGGCGTGGTGCTTGCGGTGGATGGCCACCCACTCGCGGGTCACCATGCCGGTCGTCAGCCACAGCCACATGCGGAAGAAGTGCGAGACGATGGGGTGCAAGTCCAGCGCACGATGCGCCTGCGCCCGGTGCAGAAAGATGGTCACAGCCGCGATGGTGACGTGGGTGGTACCCAGCAGCACCAGCACATAGCCCCACCAGGGCAAATCAACGGCGCCCTGAACGGCGGACAAAACAAAATCGATCAAGGAAGTCTCTCCCTCAGGTCTGTCGGATATCGCAGCCGCAGGAAACGCCAGTCTCAAACGCCACGCAACTTGCGCTTAGTCTGACAAAGACCTTGTTCCGGGGCCGGACAATTCTGCGTGTTATTTTAGGTTCGAAAACTGTCTTTCCAGCCATCGGAGTGCTCCAAACGTCGCTTGAACCGCTGGCGAAGCGAGCCCCGCTTGATCTGGCGCAATTGGCACGAATTTGCGGTGAGTTCGCAAGCAACAGCTTTTTGACGAAAATACCATCGAATATGGGCCTGGATCAAATATGATCGAAAGTCGACTTTATGCCAGTTACGGGTCTAAACCCGATTCAGTGGTCGTTTTCAACGAAAGCTGCACAAAAGGCACGACGCACGACAGCCATCTGACTGCCGCTGGCGAAACCCGGCTGACAATGGCGGCGCAATCCTGTCGATTCGTCGAACCGTCTTTGCTCCGGCCGCTGACGCCACCTAGACTGCGTCCATCAATCCCGAACCGCCGAAAGCGCTGAATACCTGAGATCATGGACGACGAATTGATCCTCCCCGGCATGTCCGAACGTGAAATCGCCATCCGCCGCCGTGTGCACCGGCTGGCGGAGTTTTATCGGCACGTGTTTGTCTACGTAATCGTCAACCTCACGCTCTGGGGCGCCAACGTCTGGATGCTGTGGGGCACCGCCGCCGGCGGGCGATTCTGGTCGTACTGGGCGATCTGGCCGACGTTCTGGTGGGGCATCGGTGTCTTCGTGCACGGGCTGTCGGTATTGCCCTACTGGAGCTTCTTCTCGCAAGAGTGGGAAGACCGCAAGGTGAAAGAGCTCATGCAGAAAGAGCGGCAATGAACGTCAGCACCACCGGCGAAAGCCGCCCCCTGTCCTACGCTGAAGCGCACTATCAGGAGTCGCTGCGCATCGCCCGCAAACGGGTAAAGGACATCCGCAGTTTCTACATCTCGGCGTCAATGTACGCCGTGATCATCCCGATCCTCTGGGTGATCAACCTGAGCACGGGCACCCGGCTCTGGGCGCAGTGGGCGACGATCGGCTGGGGGCTCGGGCTCGTGGTGCAGGGACTGACCGTGTTTGCCGGACGATCTTTCTTCGGCACCGAATGGGAGCAGAAGAAGGTTGACGAGATCATGGCGCGCGAGAAACTCAAGGTGGTTTCCAGCGAGAAGCAGCTGATGCAGGCACAAATGCGCATGTTGCAGGCCCAGATCGAGCCGCACTTCCTGTTCAACACGCTCGCCAACATCCAGAGCCTGATCAACCGCTCACCCGAGCGCGCCAACCTGATGCTGGACAACTTCATCGCCTACCTGCGGCAAAGCCTTTCTGCGAGCCGCTCTCAGGAAGGCACAGTCAAACAGGAAATGGAATTGCTGCGGCATTACCTTGAACTCATCAAGATCCGCATGGGCGAGCGGCTGCAGTTTGGGTTTGAGGTTGATCCGGCGCTGGAGGCCGCACCGCTGGCGCCGATGCTGCTGCAACCGCTGGTGGAGAACGCAATCAAGCACGGCCTCGAGCCAAAAGTCGAAGGCGGGCGCGTGGACGTGCGCATCGCACGTGAGTCCGGCGTCGCAAACGGCGCCGGCGGCCAGATGCGGCTGACGGTGCGCGACAACGGTCTCGGCTTTGGTGAGCACGCCGACAGCGCTGGCACCGGCGTCGGGCTGGCCAACTTGCGCGAGCGCCTCGCCGTGCTCTACGATGGTCGCGCCACGCTCACCGTTGCCGACGCCAGCCCTGGCACCGAAATCACGATCCGGGTGCCAATGTAGGAGCGGCTCTGCCGCGACCTTACTATCTGGCCACTACCATCGCGGTAGCGCCGCTCCCACAGCTTTTTTGCAAATCCGACAATGACCACCGCCCTCATCGCCGACGACGAATCCCTGCTGCGCGACGACCTGCGCGACAAACTGACCGCGCTGTGGCCGGACCTGGTCATCGTCGCCGAAGCCGCCAACGGCAACGAAGCCGCCGATCTCATCGCCCGGCACGAACCTGACATCGCCTTCCTCGACATCAAGATGCCCGGGCAGACCGGCATCGAAGTCGCACAGGGCATCGAGACTGACACGCGGGTGGTGTTCGTCACCGCCTACGACCAGTACGCCGTCGATGCCTTCGAGCGCGAGGCGATCGACTATCTGCTGAAGCCCGTCACCCGGGAACGGCTGGCGCAAACGGTGACGCGGCTGAAAAACGCGGTGGCGTCTGACGTTCCAGAAGCAGCGCCCGCACCAGAACTCGCACAAATCCTCAACCTGCTTGCGCGCGCTGGCGGTAGCGCCACGGCGGCGGGTGCCGCTGCCAGAGCGCCGCTGCGCTGGATTCGCGCCAGTCGTGGCGACACGACTTACCAGATCGCGGTGGACGAAGTGCTGTACTTCCAGAGCGACGACAAGTACACCATCGTCTACACCGCGAACGGGGAACACGTGATCCGCATGCCGCTGGCAGAGCTCGTCTCCTCACTCGACGCCGAGTACTTCTGGCAAGTGCATCGCGGCACCATCGTCAATATCCGCAACGTGCTCTCCAGCAAGCGCGACGGTGACGGGCGGGTCTGGCTCAATGTCAGGGACGTCGCAAAGCCGATCACCGTGTCGCGCGCCTATCAGCATCTGTTCAAGCAGATGTAGTCGGCGGTGCAGCACGGGGCGAGCGATGGGATTGAAGGGCTGGTTCAACCGGGCATTCGGCGCCAGCGTGCATGCTGTCACAGCCGGGTCAACCGCTTCCGCAACGTTGCAGCAAAGTGCCACTGCGTTCCCGCTGCACGGACAAGACCATGCCTGGGGCATCACCCAGGCCGAGCTCTTCCGGCGTCTGGCCATCACGCCTGAAGCGACAGCTGATGCGCGCTGGCAGACGCTACCGGGCGGGCACTACTTCGGGCTCGACATTGCGCAGGTACAGGTCGGCCGCGCATCGCGCTGGCCGGACCGGCCGATCAACCAGGTCTGGTATGCCGTGCGCAGTGATCCGCAGGTGCCGCACTTGCAGCAAGCAAAGACAATTCACGAGCGCTTCGTACGCGAGTTCGGCGCGCCGCCATCCGGCAGCGCCCGCTTCGACGTCAGAAAGCAAACAGCGTCCGGCAGCATTGCTACGTGGGCCGAATGGCGCTGCGGCGGTGTGCGCTGGCGCTACTCGACTTATGGCGCGCCGCGAGCACAGAACGGCGCCAACACGGTTGGGTTCATTGCGCTGGACTGGGATGACGAAGTCGCAATGGCCGCGCCGTTTCGCAGTGAATGGCAGGCGCGCAATGAAGCCCTTGCCTCAATCACCGATGCCGAACGTATCGCCAGCGTACACATGGCCTGCGCCGCCACGAGCGCCCAACGCCGTTACCACTTCGATGCGCCCGCCAATCCGAACGCCGATCCCCAACTGGTAATGGCGGCCCGTCTGCTCTACGCACCGGATCGCCTGCTGACCCCGCCTGCGATTGCATCGCTTGACGACGGAAAGGGGCTCTGGTTGTGGCGTTCCAAGGCACAAGGCTGCTGGGGTGCTTCCAGTGTCACTGACACCGTTGTATTTCACACTGGCGATCCGGCGAACTGCATGTGGACTCACGTCACACCGGCGCGCGGGCCAGGCTCGGACCAGCTTGAGATCGGCACGCTCATTGGCAGCCGGGCCTGGCGGTCGCGAGAGCAATCCGGTGACCTCGCCGAATTCGTTGGACACCTGCAGCAACTACCTGGCGTCCGATACCAGTTCATGGAATCGATGGACGATTGACCAACTGGCAGGTCTGGACAGCACCGCCGCCCCTGCGCTGATGGTCGGGGCCTTGAAAGACTTCCACGCAGCCTTGTGTTTGCGAAGGGCCCTATATGACATTAGCATAGACACTCATCAATCCCTGGTAGATTGTGAGGCGGCGACATGACCAACTGGGCTGACTACGGCGGCGTGGTGGTGAACAACTCGAACGAGGAGCTGCTGCTGGCATTCGACAGCCCGGTGCCCGGCCCGTGGAGCTGGGGTCATGGCAAATTGCCTGCGGGCAAGCGGACGCGCTCCGGACTGGATGTAGATGGTGTGCGCCCGGTTCGTCCCGGCATCATGATCGAGTGGGTGGACCCGCGCACCAGCGCAATGCTCGGGCGAGCCTGGGCCGGAAGCTGGTGGAAGATCCGCAACGGTTGCACTGCCACCATCCGCAATGGTCCGAACCCTTCGCGGCTTTACATGACGCTGAGCTACGACAACGCGTTCGGCCTGCTCACCACATTTACGTCACCACTGGTCAAGACCGATGCCGACTTTGGCTGGTCGCCGGGCGTGCGCTACTTCCCGGTCATCTGAGGTTTGATCACTTGCCCCCGTCCCGCGCACCGATCAGCGTGCGCAGATACGGCACGCGGCGCCCCGCTTCGTAGAGCGCAAAACTGCCGATAGCGGTCAACAGAACCAGCAACAAGCCCTCGGGCAATGGAGTGATCTGCAGCGGCTGCAATTTCCACGCGAACACGATGATCAGCGTCTGGTGGAACAGATAGAGCGGAAACACGGCGCCGGTCAGGTAGCGCCGCGCCGGGCCGTCGCGGTTCAGGTACACCTGCGCCAGCCCGAACGCCGCGACGATCGCGCACCATTGGTTCAGCGCCCAGATCACGCGCTGGAAGTAGCGCAGCGCGTCGGGCGGCGGGCGCTGCTCGTTGAACGTCGAGAAATAGATGGCCATGAACACATAGGTCAGCAACCAGATCAGCGCGGCGTGCCAGCGCAGCCGCCGCAGGTCGGCGCCGATCTGCGGCGAGTGCAGGAACAGCACGCCGAACAGGAAGGCCGGCAGAAAGGTCGCGTGGTTCATCCAGTCCCACGTCAGGTTGTGCGTCGACGGAAACGCGTTGAGCAGCGTGATGCGGGTCAGCGCGATGTACGCGACCGGCAGCGCGATCAGCCGCCAGCCGGCCAGCCAGCGTTCGCCCACCCGCGTTGCGCGCTCGATGCTCGCGGGCGCGAGCCTGAGCCACAGTGCCAGCAGCATCGCGTACACCCACAGATAAGCGACGAACCACATGTGGTTCCAGGTCGGCAGATCGAGGCACTTGCCGTCCATGCAAAAGCTGTGATCGGCCTTCAGGTAGCGCAGCCAGAACTCGTGATAGTCGAGCGAATAGCCGCCCTTCTGGATCACCTCGTAATACGACTGCGGCGGCACCACCACCAGCATGGCAAACAGCAGCGGCCACAGCAGTCGGCGGCTGCGCTCGCGCACGAACGGGCCGGCGCTGCGGCGCAACAGCAGGAAGTGCGTCGCCGCGCCCGACACCACGAACAGCAGCGTCAGCCGCCAGGGCGAGGTCAGCATCATCAGCGGCTCGATCGCGTCGGATGCGTATGGGCTCTTGATGTGAAAGTCCCAGGTCACGTAGTACATGCCCACGTGATAGAAAATCAGCAGCGCAAACGCGATGATGCGCAGCCAGTCGAGGTCGTATCGACGCTCATGCGGTGCCGCCGCCTGTGTGGCGCCTGTCATGATCACGGACGCTGGACGGATGGCGAACCTGATGACGAGCCGGATGACGAAAAATAGCGCCACAGCAACCAGGCCGATGCGATCAGGAAGAACGCCAGGCAGAGCAGGCTGCCCTCGGGACCGACCGGACCACCATTGAGATAGCGCGATCCCTGCGGAACCAGCTTCACCAGCAGCGCTGGCGTATACGAGTCGAGGCCGGTGATCGGCACCTCGAAGCCCACCGCCAGCAGCCAGTTCCATGTGGCGTGCCAGCCCATCACGCCCCAGATGCTCCCTTCGCGCAGCGCCCAGAGGCAGGCGAACACCGAGAACAGCACGCTCAGCAGTACGTCATGCCACGGCGACTGGCGGTCGAAGTGCAGCAGTGCAAACACGGCGGTGGTGAACGCGATGCCCGTCGCCACGTTGAACTTGCGCGCCACCGCCGACAGCATCCAGCCGCGAAACAGGATCTCCTCCGCCCCGGCCTGCACGATGAAGCACAGCAACAGAACCCCGATATGTGCGAGCGACACAGGTGCCGCGAAGGCGGGCGCGTAGCCGTGCGCGGCATAGCCTCCCGCAGCCCATATCGCAGCGACCACGGCCAACGCGGTCGCGACGCCAATGGCCAGGCCGCGCAGGAATCGCTGCCGCGCCTCCGCGTGGCCGAGTCCGACCGAAGCGAACGAACGCCGCTCCACCCAGCGTACCCAGGCGAGCACGATGAGTCCGGTCGCCGCGAAAGGCACGATCAGGAACAACACAAGTCCCAGAAGGTTTGCCGGATCCCCCTTGGCGTTGAGGGCGCTCAGGTGGCGCAGGAGCTCGTTGCCCCCGATCGCCGGGACTACGACGAACAGCAAACTCAGGAAGGGAACGAGGATGCCCCAGGGCATCCAGCCGCGGGCGGGCTCGACGGAGAACGGAAAATTGGTGCGCATCGGCGGATGCTAGTGGCCGTCGAGCCCGCCGCGATACTGCATTCGGACGAAACGCTGATTGCTGCGACAGAACGGGGGCGCGAAATCGTGTCGCGCGGGTCTAACGCAGCACGCGCCGCGTGATTACCCGCCTGCGTTCAGGCGGCGCGGCGCTCCGGTTCGGCCGAGTGCAGGTAGCGGGTGTAGAGGTCACGCGGCGGCGGATTTCCGAGCTGCGCCATGATGCGGCCGACTGCGCCGCGGTGATACGCGCCATGCGCTGTGACGTGCGCCAGCATCTCCTCGCGTGTCATGCAGGCGCCAAGACCATCGGTGAACTTGAATGGCACCGCTTCAGCGAGTTTCTCTGGTGGAAGCGATTCCACATACTGCACATACCAGCGATCAGTCGTGGCCACGGCGTCGCGCAGCGCGTCCAGCGTCGGTGTCTCCGGCGTGTTGGTGCCTTCGTAGCCGTGCGGCACACCGGACAAGTGGCCGACAAAGATACGATCAACCACATAGATGTGATTGAGCAGGCGAATGGCCGTGTGACGCTCAGTCTTGTGCGCCTCGGCGTCGACTTTGGCCAGCCCGACAAACAATTCCTCGTTCGCCCAAGTCTTGTATTTGAACAGTGACAGCAGCAGGGTGGATGCACTCATGATTCGCTCGCGAGGGTGAATGCGGAGCGTAACGCAACCGCGAGCGAAACATTGCCGAGAGGGCAAACCGCCGCCCGGCATCTGATCACCTTACGGTCGCAACACCGCACTCGCCTCCGCCTGAACGATCAGCGCATCCGCATCTGCTTGCAGCAGAAAGCCCTTTGCCACGGCATTCGCCGCCGCTGAGCGAACAGCAGCGACGTAGCCCGCGTGGTCCTTGTAGCGTTCCTCCAGCGACAGGCGGGAATCGCCACTGGCGACTCGCTCCGCCTTCGTCTTGGCGAATGGCACCATGCCGCCAACGTAGTTGCAGATTTGTCCAGCGTGGAACGGCCGGGCGCCACCTGCCGTGATGTTCCAGCCGAGATAGGTGCCGAGCGGCGCATCGTGCAGCACAACGGGCACGCCGCCCACTTCGTTGCCGTCGGCGTTCACGCGCGGCACCTTCATGTTGATCACCTGCTTGATCGGCGGCGGCAGTCTGGTCGGCACACCCGAGCCATCGTTGGCATTGAAGTCCGGCCCCCAGTCGTAGTCGAAGGTGGGCATGATGAAGTTGTCCGGAATCGACGGCGGAATGCCGGGGATCGTCGGGAAGCCCATCGCAGCCTTGTTCGAATCCACCAGCTCACCCTTGCTCAGGCGCGGCCACACGCTGGGTGGCGGCGCGACGCCCTGCATCACCCAGTTACGGAAGTGCTGGCGCAGCGCGTTGACGGTGTGGATGTGCGGCATCACATTGGGCGCGAGTACAGCAGTGCCGAAGTTGTTGCCGGGGCAATTCGGCGGCGGCAGCGTCTGCCCCGCAAGGCTCGCGTTGAACATGGTGTTCGGCGTCGGCACGATGTAGCCACCGTGATTGCTGCTGGCGATGTAGTAGCGGCGCACGTTGTCGGGCAGCGGAATGTCAGTCTTGCCGTCAGTGCCCACCCATTCCGGCGTGAGCTTGAGCGCCCACACTTCGGCCGAGCCGAAATGCTCGATGATCTTCGGGCAGGTTTTTGTGGTGTTGCAACGATCCAGAATGCCGCGCTCGGGGAGCCCACGCACCTTGTCCGGCCACGGTACCCACCACTGCGGCCCTTCACTGCCAGCCTGATACAGCTCGAGTACACCGTCCGGCTGCGCCCAGCGGAAGTTGAGCGCGATGCGGCGTCCGGCGATGATCGGCCATGCGCCATCATGCACCTGTCGACCCGCTTCGTCCTGGTTGAAGCCGAGATGAATGAAGCCGCGCAGGAAGTTGCCCGACTGCGAATTGCCGCGCGAGATGACGTGCTTGATTTTTCCCGCGAGCGGGTTGGGGGTACCGAAATCATCCTTCGCTTCATTGCGGAAGAACGACGCCACATCGCGGAACGCTGCGAAGCCGACGCCCAGCACCGGCGGGTTTTCCGCCGTGAACACCACCTGATACAAAAGCTTCGGATCAAAGCCATTTTTCAGGCAGATCTGCGTTGCGTCCGGCGTGCCGGGGAAGGGATTTTTGGCGTCACACTTCGCCCATGCCCAATCGCTGGGCGGCATGACCGAATCGACCGTAACCTTGCCGTCCACCGTCTCATGCTTGATCGCAGTGAGCGTCGATTTCCTGGTGTCGAGATCGTACGGTTTGTACGGCACCGGGCTCGTTTGCACCAGCATCGGCTGCGACTCCGGCCCGCTGCGGTTGACAATGCGGCCCAGCACTTCACCGCGCACCGGAGAGCCGTCGGCGTTCCTCGCAATCGGCACGATCACGAAGTCCTGCCCCCTGCGGTCGTGCGAAGTTTGCCCGGCGTTGTCACCCTGCCAGCCGCTGCTCAGGCCAACGTCGCCCGCGTTCCGTTCCGCCGGAACGATGGTGATCCGTCCACCGCGATTGGGCACGTCGTGCCACATCAGACCAGAGAGCTTTGCCGGGTCGGACGGCATCACCAGCTGAAAGGTAGCGATGTACTCCACCCTGCCCTTCGCGTTCTTCGGCGCCAGCTGGATGTCCTGAATGATCGCGTTGAGTGGATTGGCGGGATCAAGCTCGCCATACGCGCGACCGCTGATGCGCTTGATCGCGCCAGCAGGACCAGTCGCCGCTAGCGTTGTGTCTGGATCCAGCGAGGATTCAATTTCGATCTTCGATACGCGGGCATGTGCGACACCAGCCAGACACAACGCCGCTATCAGCGCGCCGGCGATGGTTGTTGCCGATGCCGTCGCAACCGTACTTCTACCCGTCACGCTGGAAAATGTCGCCATGATGTCCTCCTGATACGGCGGCATCATCAACGATCATGCGTGGCCGCCCGGAACAACGTTCCGATTTCCGGCCCGCGCGGCACGACGCTACATCGCCTTGCCCTTGAACCAGTGTTCCAGTGGCTCCGGATTGGGGCGGTACCAGGTCGGTTTGCGGTAGAACATCATGGTGCCTTCGACGCTGTCGCCTCGAATCACACCCTTCCAGACGTTGCGGCCGTGCTGCTCGCTGCGCGTCTCAACCTCAAAGGTGATCGAGTCGCCATTGGCGGTAGTGCGATAACTACCCTTGTCGTAGCCATACTGATCGCAGTCGGACGAATGGAATTTGCCTTCGGCGAATGACAGGATGTCCCTGGCGATGTGCGCCGGCTTGCCAGTGAATCCGGCCTGGGTATCAAAGCGCCGGCCGTCGAGTGAATTTTGCGCCGCTGCCACCAACGGTATGAGGCATAACAGCGCCCATGCGAATCGCTTCATCTGCTCCTCCTTCGGGTGAGAACATCGATGCGGCGCCCTCGCGCTTTGTTGCCGCAGCGCCGCGGGACTGGCACAGTGCCACAACGGCGCGAGCTACGCAAGGGTAACCGCGCCACGCGAGCCAGTCGGGCTATCCGCCCGCCGATGTGGGCGATAGCGCCCGGCTTACTCCGCCGCTGGCGACGCCACCTGTTTGCGTGCAGTGAACGGCAACCGGCCACGCCATCGCAGGAACGGCCGTTCGATGAGATAGTGCAGCACGGCACCGGCCACAATAGCCGTTACACCATAGACCACAAAGGCAAACACGCCGGTGCCCTGTAACTGTTCGCCCCAGTGCGCCTGCACCAGGTGATACATCGCCTTGTGCACCAGGTACAGGCTGTACGAGATTGCCGCCAGCCAGCCCGCACCGGGCACGGCACGACCGCCGACGATGCCGTTGCGCCCGGCGCCGGCGAACACCAGCAGCGCGAGGCCCAACGAGAGCACGGGCCAGCCGATGGCGTTGGCCAGCAATCCGGTGCGATCAGCAAACAACCAGAACGCCAGCGCCAGCACGGCAAGCCCTGCGAGCAGAGCGAGGTTGGCATGGCGCTGCGCTCTTGTCCAGTGATCCGGGCGAAAGGTTTTCCACACGGCCAGTGCGACGCCGCAGAGCAGTCCGTCAAGCCGCGCCCAGGTCGGGTAGTAAATGTCCTCGACGAACCAGTTGCGCGCGTCCATCTGTGGGTCAATCGTGGCGTTGTGTAGCCACGCCGCGCTGCGCGCAGCGATACCGATCAGCACCAGCAACGCCGCGAGTCCGGCAAACTTCCAGACCGCCGGTCGCCGCGTCAGCCACACTGCCAGCAGCGGAAACACCCAGTAGAAATGCTCTTCAACACACAAGGACCACGCATGCGAGAACGCAGTGTTTTGCAGGTAGTCGATACTGAGGTTCATCGTGAAGGTGACGAACTTCCACCACGGCTCCATGCCGGGTGCCTCGCGAAAGGCGGGCCACAGCAGGTAGATCAGTAGCACCGCCCAGTACGCGGGCAGGATGCGAAACGCGCGGCGCAGGTAGAAGTCGGTGAACGACAAACGCTCCCCTCGCGCCAGCGGCTTCAGTACCTGTGTGCCGATCAGGAAGCCGCTCAACACAAAAAAGAGATCGACCCCCATCCAGCCATAGCGCGACAGCCACGACCATGACGGCCCGAGGCCGCCGACGACAAAGGAGTGGAACAGCATCACCCAGAGAATGGCGATGCTGCGCAGGAGGTCGAGGCCAGGGAGGCGGTCGGTAGTATTCAACGGCGGGCACGATGCGAAGGACGAAGGGCGCAGAGCATAGCGTTGTGCGGGAACGCGCCATACCCGCTGGTCGCGGCGGTGGTGCCGCCAGACCCGAAGTCAATTCGATCTGTGCTTCCCGTCACCCTGCTCCGCGACGACTGGCCCGCAGCGGCCGGACTTGATCTCCGGCCGATTTTCGGAGCGCTTGCACTGATGGCTCGGCCCGACGCCCGGCGTCGCCAAGCCTCTGCTCAGTTCTTCGCGTCGCCCGCTGGTTTGAACGAAGTCACCGGCACCAGCTTGCTGTCCTTCTCGGCCTTGGCACTACCGAAGTACGTCCCATTGCGGACGAACACGTACCAGCACAGATTGGTGCTGTTATTCCAGGCCGTGAAAGTTTTCGGGGTACAAATCTGGCCATCGTCGGCCAGCGACCAGCTGCCCGTTACCGGCGAGTCGCTGCGGCTGCCATAGTGATATCCCGAGCCGGAGATCTTGCCGTCGGCGGACAGCAGCAAACTCTCCTCACCCTGACGATTGGCCCACTTCTGTTCGACGCGTACGGGCATAAGGCCGATGAAATCGGCCTTGGCAAGCTGCTTGCCTCCCTGCTCCAGCAACTCACCGACCGTCGATTGCGCTGTTGCAGCGCCGGCAAAGCACGCCGCTACTACGGCGGCCAAACTGATAACAACCTTCAAAGTAACTTCCCATAGACCCCAATACGGAACACTGCCAGACGATGGGGCATACATCCTGGCGGCCGCGAGTATAGAAAGCCGTCGCCTGAACGCGCCACCTCCATTCCATGCCGCGAGACTGGGGTACCATGGACAGAAGTAATTGGGCGAGGGGCGATTCAGTCTTCGCTGGTGCTGCGCTCAAACACTGCCGCAAAGAACCCATCACAGCCATCGCGATGTGGCAGCAGTTGGGCAAAACGCGATTCACCCGCCTCCTCGCCACGCAACGATGACGGCACGATGATCCAGCCGGGGTTTGCTTCGAGGAAACTCTCGGCGATCTTCTCGTTTTCTTCCGTGAGCACGCTGCAAGTCGCGTAGACGAGGCGCCCGCCCGGTCGCACCAGGCGCGATGCGGCGGCGAGGATGCTCTTCTGCTTCTCCACCAGCTCCTTCACGCTAGTCGGCGATTGCCGCCACTTCAGGTCAGGGTTGCGCTTGAGCGTGCCCAGGCCCGAGCACGGCGCATCGACCAGCACGCGGTCCGCCTTGCCGATGAATTTGTCGAGCCGCTTGTCGTGCTCGTTCTCGATGCGCATAGTCTGCACATTGCTGGCGCCGCTGCGCGCGAGACGGGGGCCGAGATTGTCGAGCCGGCGTTCGCTGACGTCGCAGGCGTACAGCCGACCGGTGCTGGCCATCATCGCTGCCAATGCGAGCGTCTTGCCGCCGGCGCCCGCGCAGAAGTCGATGACCATTTCGCCGCGCTTGGCGCCGACGATATGCGCCAGCAACTGGCTGCCTTCATCCTGCACTTCCAGCGTGCCATCCTCAAACAGCGGGTGGCGCGAGATGTCAACGCGATGCGGCAGCCGTATGCCCACCGGTGACAGCGGCGTGGCGCGGGCATCGGGAAAGCCTTCCTTCTGCAAGCGGCCGAGAATGGCGTCACGCTTGGCCTTCAGCGTGTTGACGCGAAGGTCGAAGCTGGCCGGTTCCAGCAGCGAATCGGCGAGCGCGAGACGCTCTTCGTTGCCGTACTGCACGCCGAGCCGGTCCCAGAGCCACGTGGGCAGTTCACGGCGCGGATGCGGGCCGAGTGCTTCGTCGGCCTTCAGAAATTTCGCGTAACGATCTTCTTCGCCCGGCGGCACCTTGACGCGGCGGCGGAACTGGCGCGCCAGCGCGGCCAGTGCAATCGCGTCGAACTTGGCGCCGTCGCCAGCAATCGCTTCGACCGACAGACGATGCCGAAGCCACGCGTAGTAGCCCTCGGCCACCAGCTGACGATCCAGCGAGCCGACGCGCTTTTCGCGCAGCACGTAAGAGAGTGTGCGGTCGGCAGGGTAGTCAAACTTCGCCGCGGACTGAATGGCGAAGGCAAGTGCGCTCAGCGCAGAGGGTCGTAACAGCATGGTGGCATTGTAGAGGCCGAACCTATGGCTTTTTGCTGAAAGCCCTATTCAAACTGGGCTTCACGGGGAAAATCGCTTCATGTCGACTTTCTGCCGTTTTGCCGCTGCAGCCCATATCAAATGGGGATCTTTGCTGAATGCTGTTCAGAAAATGACCGCCAGTGCGGTCACGATTACCAGCACCATCAGGGCGATGACTTCGTAGCAGACCGACATCAATCCAGCGCGCAACAGGCGCGGCCACCAGCGACCGCCGTACACGCGCTGCATGGCGAGCAGCGCGTACACCGGCACCGCGAACGCAATGGCGGAACGACAATGGCAGGTGCTGCGTCGGGCAACAGCACCAGAACGAGCACCGCGAGCATCCAGAACGCGTGCAGATGCAGCGCGAACACCAGATGCTCGCCGTAGACCATGCGGCGGTTGCGGTAGAGCCAGTGCAGCATCAGCGCGAACGCTGGAATCAGCACAAACATCGCATAGCCCCAGAACTTGAGCATGCGCTGCGGCATATCGGCGAACGCCGCGCGCAACTCGGCGGGGCTGTGGTCGAACCGCTTGCGCAGGTGGTTGCAGACGCGATCCGGCAGCCCCTCGCAGACAAATTTGCCCTTGTCGTAGCGCACAATCGCGCCGTTTATGTCGATGAAGCTGCCGTTCATTTCACGGCTCACCTGCACTGGTGGTGTACCAGTGCCCAGCCCCGCAAACAGGCTGATCAGCAGCAGCGAGACGATGCTGACCGTGAGATAGAGCTTCAGCGGCAAAACGTACCGGCGCTTGCGGCCAGCGAGATAGTCGACCGTCAGTTGACCCGGCTTGCTGACCAGCGCCCATAGCGTCTGCGCCAGCGTGCTCCTGACCGCGACGTAGTTGCCAAGAAAGTGATCAACAAACTCGCGGACCGAAGGGGGATGCAGTGAGGTTTCCTGACCACACTCCGGACAATACTTTCCGGGCGCCGGCGTGCCGCAGTTGCGGCAATGCGATTGCGCTGACGGCCTGAGTGAAGGTGAAGGCGACGAAGAAGCGGCATCGGTCATGCACGCAATCGTAGAGGAGACGGTACGGCCCAACAATGGGTGAGTAGCGGGAATGCAAGTCTCCCCTGTACAACAGGGGAGATGTCGGCGCAGCCGACAGAGGGGTTGCTGAGGCGGTGAGTAAGCACGGTGCGGAGCAACAGCTATGTCACCCCTCCGCCGCTACGCGGCACCTCCCCTGCTCCGCAGGAGAGGCTCGCAACGAAGCCTACTTCGCCAGCGCGTGCATCTCGGCGATCAGGTCGCTCTTGCCCTCAAAACCGATGCCCGGCAGCGACGGCAGCGTGACGTAGCCGTTCTCGACGCGCACGCCATCCGGGAAGCCGCCGTAGGGCTGGAACAAATCCGGGTAGCTCTCGTTGCCGCCGAGCCCCAGGCCTGCGGCAATCGCCAGCGACATCTGGTGGCCGCCGTGCGGAATGCAGCGACTGGGCGACCAGCCGTACTCCTTGAGCATGTCGAGCGTGCGCAGGTATTCGACGAGGCCGTACGACAGCGCGCAGTCGAACTGCAGCCAGTCGCGATCCTTGCGCATGCCGCCGTGGCGGATCAGGTTGCGCGCGTCCTGCATCGAGAACAGGTTTTCGCCGGTGGCAAGCGGGCCGGCGTAGCTCTCACCGAGTCGCGCCTGCAGTTCATAGTCAAGCGGATCGCCCGCCTCCTCGTACCAGAACAGCGGGTACTGCGCCATTGCCTTGCCGTACTCAATCGCGGTCTTGAGATCAAAGCGGCCATTGGCATCCACCGCCAGTTGCTGGCCCGGCTTGAGCATTTTCAGCACCGCTTCGATGCGCTCGATGTCGTCCTTGAGCGGCGCGCCGCCAATCTTCATCTTGACCACCGAGTAGCCGCGATCAAGGTAGCCCTGCATCTCGCCACGCAAGCCATCAAGGCCTTTGCCGGGGTGGTAGTAACCGCCCGCCGCGTAGACGAAGACCTTCGGATTGGCCTTGCCGGTGCCGTACTGCTTCGCAAGCAGCTCGTGCAGTGGCAGCCCGGCAATCTTGGCGACCGCGTCCCACACCGCCATGTCAATCGTGCCGACCGCCACCGAGCGCTCGCCGTGGCCGCCGGGCTTCTCGTTGGTCATCATGCAGGCCCAGACCTTGTGCGGGTCAAGGTTGTCACCTGCCGCGTTGACCAGTGATTCCGGCGCGGCTTCGAGCACGCGCGGGATGAAGCGCTCGCGCATCAGGTTGCCCTGGCCGTAGCGGCCATTGGAGTTGAAGCCGTAGCCGATCACCGGCTTGCCGTCGCGGATGACGTCGGTCACCACCGCGACAAGGCTCAGCGTCATCTTGCTGAAGTCGATGTAAGCGTTGCGGATGTTCGACTTGATCGGACGGGTGGATTCGAGGATCTGGGTGATTTTCATGAGGAGAAGCGTGAATCTATTTGTTGAGCGACGATCCGCCGCAAATCTGGATGTCCTGCCCGGTGATGGCGGCAGCGTTTGCCGACATCAGGAAGGCAACGAGTGCGGCCACTTCTTCGGGCTGGATCAGGCGACCGATGGGCGGCAACACTGGTGTCTCGGCTGCGCGCTTAGGGTCGGCGAGCATTCCGGTGGCCGTGGCCGCCGGGGAAACCACGTTGACCGTCACGCCCTGCGCGGCGACCTCTGCCGCCCAGCTTTTGGCGAGCGCGATCAGCGCTGCTTTCGTGGCAGCGTACTGGCCGCGCCCCGCCTTGCCCCCCGCAACGCGGCTGCCGATCAGCACCACGCGTCCGTTGCCGCGCGCAGCCATTGCCGGAATCAGCACGTCGGCGAGACGGGCTGCTGCATCAACATGCAACTTCCACATCAGCTCGCCGCCCGCGTGATCCAGTTCACCCACCTTGCCGACGCGCAACACACCGGCGGCATGCGCAAAGGCGTCCACGTTCGCGCAAGCGAGTGCAGCAGCGTGCAAGGCAGCGCTATCGGTGAGGTCGACGGCGTGATGGTCATAAGCCGCGTGAGCGATGGTGGCGTCGGCGCGATCAAGGCCGGTGACCTGCCAGCCCGCATCAAGCAATGCGGTGGCGATGGCATGACCGATGCCGGAGCTGCTGCCGGTAACGAGCGCGTGTTGCATGGCGATGCTGCGACTACTCGAACTTGATGCCGGCGTCCTGAATGATCTTCATGGATCGCGCGGTATCGTCCTTCTGGAATTTTGCAAAGTCTTCCGGACTGCCCGCCTCAATCAGCAGGCCGTTGCCGAGCAGACGGTCCTTCATATCACCAGCGAGCGCCTTGTTGGTCTCGGCGTTGAGCTTCTTGATGATTTCGGGTGCCGTCTTCGCCGGTGCCCACAAACCGTACCAGCTATAGGCCTCGTAACCCGGCACCGTTTCGCCAACGGTTGGCACATCCGGCATCGACGGCACGCGCTTGGCCGAGGTGACGGCGATCACGCGCAACTGCCCCGCCTTGGCGTAGCCCTGTGAGCCGAGGATCGGGTCAATGAAGCCGGCGATACGGCTGCCGAGCAGATCCTGATACGCCGGTGTCGAGCCTTTGTAAGGAACGATGAACAGCTCCATCCCGGCTGCGCGGCGCAACTGCTCGGTGGCAAGGTGGCCAGCCGATGCTGCGGAGCCGATGGCGAACGAGAGCTTGCCGGGGTTGGCCTTGGCGTACGCGATCAGCGACTTGACGTCGGTCACCGGCAGCTCCTTGGCGGTGGCAACCGCGAGCGGTGCTTTGGCCACCAGCGCAATGGGCGCGAAGTCCTTCACCGTGTCGTACGGTGGCGATTTCAGTGGTAGCGTGGAGGTAGTGAAGGTAGAGGCGTTGAACAGCAGCGTGTAGCCATCGGCCGGCGCCTTGGCCACCGCGTCGGCGCCAATGGTGCCGTTACCGCCCGGGCGGTTCTCCACCACAAACACCTGACCGGTCTGGTCGCCCAGCTTCTGTGCGAGCAGTCGGCCGACGGTATCCAGCGTGCCGCCCGGCGGGAACGGAATGATCACGCGGACTTGTTTGTTCGGATAGCCCTGCGCGCTGGCCGTCGCCGAGAGCGCCGCCAACAGACCAATCGCGAGTAGCCTGGCGATGAATGATTTGTATTGCATTGAGTCCTCCTGGATTCCTGTTGTTTTGCCGTAGGGTGGGCAACTGGTTGCCCACCCGACTTGCGACTAAGCCTTGAGCAATCCCGCCTGCGCCAGCGCGGCCTTGATCACCTCAAGCTCCTGCGCACTCGGCGCATGCGTCGGCGGGCGCACATGGTCGTTGGCGATCACACCCGCGTGGCGCATCGCGGCCTTCATACGGGCATGCGCTTCACCCGTGGGCTCGCCGGCGCCGTAGACGGCTTCCTTGATCGGCGTGATCTTCGCCTGCACGGCCATCGCCCTGTGCAGATCACCCGCTTTCACCGCGTTCCAGAGGTCGATGATGAGCTGCGGGATGGCGCTCGCAAAGCCAACCAGTGCGCCATCAACGCCCTGCACCATCGAGGCAAGCAGGTATTCGTCGTGGCAGGTCAGGATTGCCTTGGTGGCATCGGCATCGCGAATGGCCTTGATGTCGCGTGCATATTTGCTCATGTCCCGCTGGCCAACCTTGAATGCCTGCACATAGGGCAACCGCGCGAGATCGGCGAGCAAGGCCGACGAATAGGACGCGCGCGTCCACGCCGGGTAGACGTGGCAGATCAGGTCTAGCCCGACTGCGTCGTAGATGTTCTGGAAGTAGGTGGTCGCGTGGTCAGCATGAAAGCCGAAGCGCAGCCAGTGGTGCGGCGGCATCACGTCGATGCCGACGGCGCCGGCCTGCTTGGCGAGCTTGGCGTGATGCGCTGCGTCGGTGAGGCCTTCGCAGACGACCGAGGAAATGACCGGCAGCTTGCCCTTCAGTTCGTCAGCAACGATACGCGTCACTTCGGCGCGTTCCTCGGGATCAAGTGCGAACACTTCACCCGTGTGGCCATTGGTCATCACTGCGACGATGCCGTCGTGCGTGGCCAGCCACGAGGCGAGCTTGCGCAGCGCCGGCTCGTCAATGCGGTTGTCGTTGGTGAACGGGGTGGAGATTGCGGGGATAATGCCGCGATAGTTGGCGATGGTGGGCATGCGTACTCGGTTGGACGTCATCGAAAGGGTGGCGAATTGTTGTCGCACCCCGGCGTCGCCGTCCAATACCCGAAACAGATAGAACTATTCAAAAAGAGGAGGCATCGCGTCGGCGATGGGGCCAGGAAACAGACCGCTTGACCTGGACTGGCTGGAGGATTTCATCGTCCTCGCCGACAGCGGCAACTTCTCGCGGGCGGCGCAGGCCCGGCACATCGCGCAACCGGCATTCAGCCGCCACATCAAATCGCTCGAGGAATGGGCTGGCGTTGACCTGTTCGACCGCACCACGCATCCGGTATCGCTGACCGCCGCCGGCAAACGCCTGCTGCCGGAGATCGAAGACGTGCTGCAGCGGCTGGAAGCGGCCCGCTCGCAGGCGCGCGCCGCACACGAGCAGGCGGCGGTGAGCCTGCAATTTGCAGCGACGCATGCGCTCTCGCTCACTTTCTTCCCGACCTGGCTGGGCAAGGTGGAAGCGCGGTTGCACGTCGGACGCAAAATGGGCCCGATCCAGATGGTGTCAGACAGTTTTGCCGCGTGCGAAGACCTGATGCTGCAACGGCGCGCGCAGTTTCTGCTGTGCCACGGTCACCCCGAGGTAGCAAACCGGCTTGACCCGGCGCAGTTCGAGTTCGCCGTCGTCGGCGAAGACCGCCTGCTTCCAGTGTCCGCCGCGAATGCCGACGGAAAGCCGCAACACGCAATCCCGGCGGAGGCTACCGGCAATGTGCGCAGGAGTGGCAAAGCGAAGACAGCACTACCCGTGCTGACTTACGGCGAGGCTTCAGGCATCGGGCAGATCATGCGCGCGGTGATGGGTAGCGCCTTCGGTGAACGCAGCGATCTCGCCATGCGAATCGTGTTTACCGCGCATCACGCCGTCTTGCTGAAGACGATGGCGATAGAGGGACGCGGTGTGGCCTGGCTCCCCGCCAGCCTGATCGCGCCGGAGCTGGCCAGCGGCGCGCTCACCCGTGCCGGTGACGACAGCTGGACGGTGCCGATCGAAGTGCGGCTGTTTCGGCCACGCGCTGCGCTGTCGGAGACAGCCGAGGCGCTGTGGCGGGTGGCCAGGGGCGCGTGACGCAGCAGTCTGTCTCCTGCCGCAGTAGCGGTCAGCCAGCGTTTCTGCGTTGATCAACTTTTTCGCGTAACCCGCAGCCGAATTGGGCTCATTTGGCTATTTCACCCTAAGTCGACTTTTAGTCATTTGACGACTATCGCCCAATGCCAATGCGCGATTCAACAAATAGCCAATGCTATTCCGTGCTGATCGCCGTCAGCTCAAACGAGGCGCTGCGACCCTGCGCATTGACCACCTTGATCCGCATCGGGATGTAGTGCCACTCAGGTGACAGCCAGAACGTCGCGTTGCCATTGGGCTTGCCGTCGGCATCGGGCTTGCGCGTGCCCTTCCACACTTGCGTCGCTACCCTCTTGACCGCGCGCTGACCGGTCACCGGATCGGCGTCGCCCGTGGGCAGCTCGATCTCTTCCTCACCCGCGCGTTCGAGGGTGTAGACGTCCATCCGGCGTGACGTGCCGACGCTGATTGTCACCCGGTCGGTCTTCGGCGTGGAAAAGTAGAACTGCACGATCCAGGTGAGCGGGTCATGCGGTGAACCTTCAAACGGAATCGGCTCCTTGTCGGGTACGCGCAGCAGCCGCTTTTCGTGATCGAAGATCGTCTCGCGGCGCTTGTCCGGATTGCCGCGTTCCTCGGTGAATTTGTCTGGGCGCAACCCTTCCGACGTAATCTGCCCCTCGGACTCGCCGGTGAAGGTGCCCGGATAGAGCAAGGCCGCGATGCCGCGACCGCGACCAACGACACGCAACTTGTAGCGCCCGTTGTCGTGGTTGAACTGCAGCACTACGGGCCCGACCTCGAATTTCTGCTCGCCAAGGAAAGCCGTGTAACCAAGATTGATCTTCTTTGGCGGCATCCGCGCGGGCGGCGGCGCTGGCTCGGGTGCGGGCGGGGGTGGCGTTGGTTGTGGCGGTGGCGGCGCGGCAGCAACTTGTGGCTCGGCGGCGGGCGCGCTCTCCGGGGCGGTCGGTGCAACCGGCGAAAGGTCAGGCACGGGATCGGCCACGATGGCCACTGGCGCCGACGCGGCCACCACCGGTTTCGGTCTTTTCGGCTTCTGCTTCGGCTTCGGCGCTGGCGGCGTGGCCACTGGCACCGGTGGCGGCGGCAGCGGCATCAGCTTGGCCGCCAGCGTGATGCTCTTATCCTCGGGTGGCTCGACGTCGGCTGCCGCGCCAATCAGCAGGTGCAGCACCAGCGATGCCGCCAGCGCCAGCGTCAGCTTGCGGCGTGGGGTGGCGAGCAGGCCGCGACGGCGCGCCAATCCGCGCGCAAGATCAAACCGGGTCGACTCCGCAGCCGCCGGACTGGCACTTTCAAAGCTGGAGACGGCGTCGGCCATGGCTGCGGCTAAACGCCCGCTTCGCCGCGCACGATGACAGGGTTATCCACCACGCGCTGGGCGGGTACGCACCCGTAACCCTTCGACGGCCAGTCGCCCTTCGCAGAACAGCCGAACTGCGTAAGGCAGGATCTGATGCTCCTGGGTGAGCACCTTGGCCGCCAGTGTGTCGGGCGTGTCCTCATCGTCCACCTGCACCGCCGCCTGCGCAATGATCGGGCCGCGATCGAGTTCGGGAGTGACGAAATGCACCGTGCAGCCGTGCAGCTTGACGCCATCGGCCAGCGCGCGCTCATGGGTGTCGAGCCCCGGAAAGCTCGGCAGCAAGGACGGATGGATATTGATCAGCCGACCAGCAAAGGCATTGACGAACACCGGCGTGAGAATGCGCATGAAACCGGCGAGTACGACCAGATCGGGCTGGTATTCGTTCAGGGCGGCAACCAGCGCAGCGTCGAAGGCTTCGCGATCGGCGTAGTCGCGGTGGCTGATGGCGAAGGTTGCGATGCCGGCATCACGCGCAACGTCGAGCCCCTTCGCATCGGCCTTGTTGCTGCCGACCACCACCACATCGCCGCCGCAGTCGTTGCGCAACAGGGCAGCCATGTTCGAGCCGCGGCCCGAGATCAGCACCGCAATGCGCTTGCGTTGATTGTCGGGTGCGCTCATCGCAGCTTCAGATCGTCGGCGCTGTAGGTCACGCCGATCGGCTCGATGATCGCTTGTTTGGGGCCAGCTTCAACCTGGCCTGCGACCCAGGCGTCGATACCGCAGGCTTTGGCGATGGCCACGGTCTGCTCGGCCTGGTCGGGCCGCACAAAAAAAGCGAAACCGGCGCCCATATTGAGCGTGCCGTACGCCTCGGTGCTGTCGAGCTTCGCTTCGCGCTGCATGAAGGCCAGCACCGGTGGCACTGGCGGCACGGTGTGAATACGGTAGGTCAGCGCCGACGGGTGCCGCAATAGCTTGCGCCAGCCGTGGCCGGTGACGTTGACACAGTAGTGCACATCGACGCCCGCCTTGGCCAGCGCCTCGGTGACCGGCACGTAAAGTACGGTGGGCGCAAGGATGGCTTCACCGAAGCGTTGGCCATTACCAACGTCGGTCTGATAGCCCTGCGGCAGGCGCTCGGCCAGCTTGCGCGCCAGCGACACGCCGTTGGCGTGGATGCCGCTGGAGGCCAGCAGCACGATGGCATCGCCCGCCGCCAGCTTGTCGCCCAGTGAAAGCCGCGACTTGGGCTGCACGATGCCGGTACAACTGGCGCCCAGATCAATGGTGCCGCCCTCCACCACCCCCGCCAGCGCCGGAGTTTCGCCGCCGCCCCAGGACACGCCGCAGACATCGCAGGCCGCCTTCCAGCCAGCGATCAGATCGGATGCACGCTGGCGGTCGGCGAACCAGTCGCTGCCGCCCGCAGCCCAGTACGCCTGCACGACCAGCGGCGTGGCACCGACAGTGATCAGATCGTTCACCGCCATGGCGATGGTGTCCTGCGCGATGGCCCCGTAGAAGCTTTTGCCAGTCTCGCGGTACACGGCGTCGGCAACCAGGATCTTGGTGCCAAGGCACTCCACGATGGAGGCCAAGTAGAACGGCCCGGCATCAACCACATAAGCCGATTCGCCCCGCGACGCCGCGATTTCGCTGACGCCGTGCTGCGCGAGTTGCACTGCGGTGGCACGGGCCGATTGCTGTGCGAGCAATTTGACCGGATCGACCTGATCGTAATTGACCCCTGCCTGCTCGTAGGTAAGGGTGTCGGGATTCGGATTTGTCGCAGACGGGGCGGCCGGGGTGGACATAGGGAGTTCTTGGGTGAACGTGTTGTAATGCCGCCCACCATGAACGCAGACGCGAACAACAACCAAAAAGACGGAAGCGACGCCGGCACGCCGGGCGCTGCCAGCAAGGGCCGCGACCAACGCGCGGCAAGCGAAAATTTTAGCCCGGCAACCGTCAACGAGCTGTCCACTGCCAGCGATGCGGCGCCGCCAGTTGCTGCGAAAGCCCCAGCCACCGGACCGATCGCACCGATCGCCAATGCTGTGGCCCGCACCAACTGGTGGAGCGAGCTGGCCCCCGGCCATCGCGCGCTGGCCATCATTGCCGTGCTGGTGGCGCTGGGTTATCTGCTGGGCGCGCTGGCGCCGGTGCTGACGCCGTTCATGTTCGGTGCCATCCTGTCGTACGTTGGCACGCCGGTGGTGGCCTGGCTAGAAGCGCGGCGTGTCCCGCGAGCTGCCGGCGCGGTGCTGGTGATTCTGGCGATCGCTGCTTTTGTGGGCGGCATGGTGCTGGTGGTGGCGCCGCTGGTGTCGTCCGAGGTGACGCGGATTGCCGAGAAGATGCCCGACCTGCTGACCAAGATTCAGGACCAGTGGCTGCCGTGGATCAACCAGACGCTGGGCACCGCGTTCTCGTTCGACCTGTCACAACTGAAGACGCTGGCCAAGGACAACGCGGGTGCCGTCGGCGGTCTGTCGGCCAAACTGGCCGGCTCACTGCAGTTTGGCGGACAAGTGGTGATCGGCCTCGTCGTCAATCTGACGCTGGTGCCGGTGGTCATGTTCTACGTGCTGCGCGACTGGCCGCAAATGATTGCCGGTATCGACCGCATGCTGCCGCGCCCGGTGCGGCCGACGGTGCGTGACATGGCGCGCGAGATCGACGCCGTGCTGTCGGAATTCCTGCGTGGTCAGGGCATGGTGATGCTGGCGCTGGCCACCTATTACTGTGTTGCACTCAAAATCGCCGGGCTGGAGTTCGCGCTGCCGGTCGGTCTGGTGACCGGATTGCTGGTATTCATTCCCTACGTTGGCTTCGGGCTCGGCCTGATGCTGGGCATGCTGGCCGCGCTGACCCAGTTCACCGCGCCGGGGCCGATCATTGCGGTGGCAGCGGTTTTCATGGTGGGCCAAATACTGGAAGGCTTCGTGCTGGTGCCCTATCTGGTGGGCGATCGCATTGGCCTGCATCCGCTGTCGGTCATCTTTGCCCTGATGGCATTCGGCCAATTGTTCGGGTTTGTCGGCGTGCTGCTGGCGTTGCCGGCCAGCGCGGCGCTGCTGGTGGCGCTGCGCGTCATGCAGCGCCGGCTGCTGGAGGCAGAAGCGCGGGAAGCGCAAGCGGCAGCGGCTGGCGAAACCGCGTCGCCACAGGCTTGAGCATCGTCCTCCGCATCCGCCATGGTTCAGGCCCCGCAGATTCCGTTCGACTTTTTTGCGCCCACGCCGGCGAGTTTTGACAGTTTTGTCGTTGGTGACAACGCCGAAGTTGTCACTAGCCTGTATGCGTTGACTGACCGGGCATCGCCGGTCAAACCGCCGCCTGCGGTCGCAATCTGGGGCGGGCCTACTGTCGGGAAGAGTCATCTGCTGGCGGCGACCGCAGCAGCGACGAATGCCGACAATCCGGGCGCGGCCGTGCTGCTTGCCGCCGGCGACGCCTTCCCCGCCGATCCCTTCGTGTCTGCCCGCTTGATCTGCGTTGACGACGCCGACCGACTCACCGCTGCGCAGCAGGGCTGGCTGTTCACCGCCTTCAACCACATCGTTCCCTCCGGTGGAACCGTTGTAGTGAGTGGTCGCACACCGCCAGCGCAGTGGCCTTTACGTGATGATCTGCGCACCCGACTCGGCAGCGGGCTGATTTTCGAGCTGGTCGCGATCCCGCAGGATGCGCTGCCCGGCGCGCTAGTGGAACACGCGGCAAGACGAGGTTTCCAGCTCAGTGACGAAGTGCTTACTTACATATTGAGCCGCTCCAGACGGGATGTTGCGTCGCTCTGGCAGATTGTGAACGGTATCGACGCCCTGTCACTCGCGCGCAAACGCGCGGTCACCGTTCCACTGTTGCGAGAGTATCTGGCGCGCAACAACCTGTCCGACTCGGGGGCGTCAGAAGTCTGAAAAGGCCGAGCACGCCGGCCAAATTAGCGTTTTCCCTTAAGACAACGCTAAAATTGCAGGTTGAGCTAGAAAAAAGAACTTCGTCACAGAAGATAAGCGCAAGCAGGGGAGCTCCGGTTTGTGTTTTTGTTACTTTCTGTGTCAACCGACCAGAAAGTGTCTTCGTTATCGGCTCAAGCTCGCAGCAATGTGAGCCGCGCAAAAAACCAACTCTATAGAGGATTTGAAAATGAGCAAACTGTTGACCGCCCTCATCGCTACGGCTTTCGCCGCTGTTTCTTTCGCCCAGGCTCCGGCCGCCCCGGCAGCTCCGGCTGCTGCTCCGGCAGCTGCCGCTCCGGCTAAGGCTCCGGAAGCCAAGAAAGAAGAAGCCAAGAAAGAAGCCGCTCCGGCCAAGGCTGAAAAGAAGGCCAAGAAGGCCAAGAAAAAAGCCAAGAAAGCTGAAAAGAAAGCTGCTTAATTCGACGGCGTCCTTCGGACGCTTCGAAACAAAAAGGCACCTCCGGGTGCCTTTTTTGTTTCAGGACGTCGCCCGCTGCGCGGGCCAGGACGACGCGCTGCGCGCCAGGACGACGGTTGCGCATTCGCGCAACCTAGGACGGAATCAGGTTGCACGAAAATACAGAAATGCCAAAGAACAGCCAACGCTCCCTTCTCTTGCGTCCTAGCGCGCAGCGCGTCGTCATAGCCTGCGCAGCAGGGCGTCGTCTTAGCGCAGCGACGTCCTCGGCCACCTCCCTATGAAAGTCATTGTTGGTCTCTCCGGCGGCGTCGATTCCGCCGTCTCTGCCTGGCTGCTCAAGCAGCAGGGCCATGAGGTGCTGGGCATCTTCATGAAAAACTGGGAAGACGACGACAACAGCGAATACTGCTCGTCGCGCGAGGACCTGGTCGACGCCGTCAGCGTCGCCGACCACATCGGCATTGACATCGAAGTCGTCAACTTCGCCACCGAATACAAGGACCGCGTGTTCTCGTACTTCCTGGCCGAATACCAGGCCGGCCGCACGCCGAACCCTGACGTGCTGTGCAACACCGAGATCAAGTTCGCAGCCTTCCTCGACCACGCCATGCGTCTGGGCGCCGACAAGATCGCGACCGGCCACTACGCCGGCGTACGCGAGGCGGCCGATGGTTCGGGGCGTTTCGAACTGCTCAAGGGCGACGACGACAGCAAGGACCAGTCGTATTTTCTGCACCGTTTGAATCAGGCGCAGCTGTCCAAAGCGATGTTCCCGCTGGCCAACATCCCCAAGCGTGAGGTGCGCGTGATCGCCGAGCGCGAACGCATCCCGAATTTCGCCAAGAAGGATTCGACCGGCATCTGCTTCATCGGCGAGCGGCCGTTCCGTGAATTTCTCGAGCGCTACCTGCCCAAGACGCCGGGCCGCATGGTCACGTCCGAAGGCGAGGACGTCGGCGCCCATCAGGGGCTCGCGTACTACACGCTGGGCCAGCGCGGCGGGCTTCATATTGGCGGCTCGCGCGCAGGCTCGGGTGAGCCCTGGTACGTGGCCGGCAAGGACATGGCAGGCAATCGGCTGATCGTCGTGCAGGGCCGCGAACATCCGGCCCTGCGTCGCACTGACGTGCCGCTGGTCAACACGCACTGGATCGCCGGCAGCGAACCCGCAGCGGGTAGCGGCTACGGTGGCAAGACACGCTACCGCCAGCCCGACGCCGCCTGCGAGTACACGCCTGCCGACGCTACCCACTCACACGCGACATTGCACTTCCATGATGCCCAGTGGGCGCCAACCCCCGGCCAGTACGCTGTGCTCTACCAGAGGAACGTGTGTCTGGGCGGCGGCGTGATTGCCTGAGAGCTGCAGCTCTGACGATCAGCGATCGCAGACAGCTTTCGCGCGAAAAGCCCATTGATACTGGGCTGAATTAACATTTTTCACAAATGTCGACTTTTGACGTTTTCAGCGCTGACGCCCAATGCAATAAAGGCGACACCGCAAAGCTGAAGGGTGCAATGTGCCGATGGCAGGCTCGCCATGCTGGTGGCATCGTGATAGCGTTGCGAGCATGATATCCCGCATCGCGCTTCGCCACTCGCTCGTCTACGTCCTCGCTGCATCACTGGTGGTGCCTGCGCCGATCGCACTGGCGCAGCAGTCGATGGGGCCGGGCACCGTGCAGCCTCCGGCCAGCCCGCCACCAGCGAATGAAGCCGCCGCGAAAAAGCAGATCGCGACCGCGCAGGCCAACCAGGCGACCATCCGCATCACGCGCAAGGCGGCTGACGAATACGCCGTTGCCAACGTAGGCAATGGGACCATCGTCATCAAGACCAAGTACTGCCACGAGTACGTGCGCGATGAAGAGGCAATCATGCAAACCAGTGAAGACGGTGGCGAGAACGCGCTGCTGTTCGCCACTGGCGCCTACTGCGAAGTCGTCGGTGTCAACAAGGAAAACGACCGTAGTTACGGCATCATCGACTTCCTGTTCGACGTTGGTCTGATGCTGCTCAACAAGGCCACAGGTGGCGTGACGCCGAAGCCAATGCCAAAGCGCAATTGACAGCGTGGCGCTTTCAGCCGGCGAAGTGCGTCTATCGAATGGTCACCCATTGACCGGAGCGCTCACATGGCTGTCCAAGTTGTCGTCAGGAATGGAACGCTGTTTTTCTGGAACCTGAGCGCGAATGTTGGGCGAACCTCGCCCAATCGGCCAGATGATGTGCAGCTCGTACAACTCGGCTATGCCTGCGCTGCGAAAGATCCCGCCGTTGACGCCAAGATGCGGCCGATCTTCGCCGCAGTCGTACCCGGCGCGCCGTACACGGGGCTCCCCAACGATCCGTTGACCATCGCGATCATCGCGGACCAGAAGGATCGCCGCGGCAGCACGCAGGATGGCCATATCAGCGTGCTGACCAACTTCGCCGGGGGCACCTACGGGCAGGATCATCCATTCATCATCGTGGGTCTCAACTTCAGCATTCGCGGCGCGTTGCCGGAAACCTTTCCTCGTATCGACAAGCACCCGCTCTGCCCACCACAGCTCAAGGCGGTTTCAATTGCCGCTGCTGGTCGCATCTAGGGCGTGTTAACACGCCCTGGCTTCGTCACCTGAGAAATGACTGTCAGGCGGCGCCGGTCAACACGCCGACAACGTTATCGCCAATCTCCGCGACCGCGTAGCCACCTTCCATGGCAAACAGCGTCGGCAGCCTGAGCGCCGCGATGCGTTCGCCCATGCGTGGATAGTCGGCGGTTTTCAGCTTGAAGTGCGAAATCGGATCGCCCTCGAAGGTGTCGACACCGAGCGACACCACCAGCGCGTCCGGCTTGAAAGCTGCAATTCGCGCGAGCGCCTGATCGAGCGCAGCAAACCACGCGTCTGCCGTGGTGCCAGCTGGCAACGGCAAATTGCAATTGAAGCCAAGCCCGGCGCCACGCCCCGTCTCGTCGGCGTGACCGAGAAAGAACGGGTACTCGGTCAGCGGGTCACCATGAATGCTGACGAACAGTACGTCGGCGCGGTCGTAGAAAATGTCCTGCGTGCCGTTGCCGTGGTGGTAATCGACGTCAAGAATCGCTACCCGCGCGCAACCCGCATCGCGTAGCGCCTGCGCGGCGATGGCAGCGTGGTTCAGAAAGCAATAACCACCGAAGAAGTCACGCCCGGCGTGATGTCCTGGTGGCCGCGTCAGCACGAACGCGCTCCGCTCACCGGCATTGAGCAGGTCAACCGCAGTCAGCGCGCAGTCGGCCCCCGTTCGGGTCGCCTGCCAGGTGCCGGCAGTCAGCGGAGAACCGGCATCGAACGAGTAGAGCCCCATACGCGCCGCGAAATTCTTCGGCTCAATGTCACTGCGCATACCGCGAATCGCCCACACTGCGGGAAACGCCGAGCCTTGCCCGCCAAGGGCCAGAAACTCATCGTGCGCACCACGCAGAAAGCGGACGTAAGGCTCAGCATGGACTTTGAGGATCGCCGCGTCGTCGTGCGCCTGCGGCGACAGCACCTCGCCCAAGCCTGCGCGTTGCACAGCAGCGTGCACCCAGTCGGCACGTTCTGGCTTCTCAAATGCCGGGACTTTCTCGCCACGGAAAAATTCGTATTCGGCCCGATGCGCGGCGTGCACCGCGTTGTAGATCGTTTTCATCGCGCTATTTTGCCTGCCGTCGCAATGCCGGCATGCCCGGCCACATTTGCCGCACAATCGCGCATTGCCGACCGACCTGAACGCCAACAATGAATGCCCAAAACGCTGACGACTTGCCGCTGCACGCCGAATTCAACCCGCTGATCAAACCTTATCTGGTCATCACCATCGGCTTTTCGATCGCGATGACGATCATCGGACTTCCAGTCGCGCTGATCTGGTTTCTCGGCGTCGGGCAATGGTGGGCGCGCCACTACTTCGAAAAGCTCGAATGCGTGCTGTCGGAGAACTCGCTGCGCTATCGCAAGGGCATCATCTTCCAGGTCGAAAAGACCATCCCGCTCGAGAACATCCAGGACGTGACCTTCATCGAGGGGCCGCTGCTCAAGCGCTTCCACCTGAGCATCCTGAAGTTCGAGACCGCGGGCCAGAGCGCCGGCCAGGCGCACGACATGAAGCTGATCGGCATCATCGACGCCCACCATTACCGCTCGCAGATCCTGGCGGCGCGGCAGGCGCTCAAGCGTCCGCGCGCCACCGCCCCGGCCGCCATGGACGCCGCCGACCGCGCTCAGGCCGAGGCGCTGCGCGCCATCCAGAAGAGCCTGGAGGAGATCAGCGCGCTGCTCAAGGAACGGTTGCCGAAGCAGTAACGCTCCGGCGCCCGACCTAGTGCGGCTTGCCGAAGCCGCCGCCGCCCGGCGTCTGGATCACGAACACGTCGTCGCGCTGCATCTCGACCTCGCAGATGTGACCGAAGTCTTCGCGGCCGCCGCCGGCGCGCTCGACCCAGTTTTTGGCCGGCGCGCCCGGTTCGCCGCCCGCCATGCCATGCGGCCGGTTGACGCGGTTGTTGCCGAGGATCGCGGCGGTCATCGGCTCGAGAAAGCGGATGCGGCGGTCGGCACCGTCGCCGCCGTGATGCGCGCCGCGGCCGCCGGTGCCCGGATGGATAGTGTGCGAATCGACGCGCACCGGATAGCGGAATTCGAGCACCTCGGGGTCAGTCAGCCGCGAATTGGTCATGTGGCACTGCACGACGCTGGTGCCGTCGAAGGTCGGGCCCGCGCCCGAGCCGCCCGAGATCGTCTCGTAATACTGATAGGCCTCGTTGCCGAACGTGAAATTGGTCATCGTGCCGTACGCACCGGCCAGCACGCCCAGCGCGCCGTACAGGCAGTTGGTTGCGGCCTGCGACACCTCGACGTTGCCGGCGACCACCGCCGCCGGGTAGACCGGCGACAGCATGCTGCCGTCCGGGATCACGATCTCGATCGGCTTCAGGCAGCCGGCGTTCATCGGGATCTCGTCGTCGACCAGCGTGCGGAACACATACAGGACCACGGCGCGGCTGACGCTGCGTGGCGCGTTGAAGTTGCTGGGCCGCTGCGCCGAGGTGCCCGTGAAGTCGACGGTCGCCGAGCGCGATGCGCGGTCGATCGACACCTTGACGTGGATGTGGCTGCCGTCGTCGAGGTCGACGCCGAACTCGCCATCGGTCAGCTTGTGGATCACGCGGCGCACGCTCTCCTCGGCGTTGTCCTGCACGTGCTTCATGTACGCCACGACGACCTCGCGGCCGAAATGCTCGACCATCTTGGCCAGCTCGGTCGCGCCCTTGTTGCAGCTGGCAACCTGCGCGCGCAGGTCGGCGATGTTCTGCGTGACGTTGCGCACCGGGTGGGCGTCGTGGGTCAGGATCGCGGTCAGCTCGTCCTCGAGAAAGATGCCCTCGCGCACCAGCTGCACGTTGTCGAGCAGCACGCCCTCTTCGCTGATGTGCTTCGAGAACGGCGGCATCGAGCCCGGCGTGATGCCGCCAATGTCGGCATGGTGGCCGCGCGCGGCCGTATAAAAAAGAGGCGAGGACTCGCCCTTGAGGAAAACGGGCGTCACCACCGTGACGTCGGGGATGTGGGTGCCGCCGGCGTACGGCGCGTTGAGCACGAAGGCGTCACCCGGCTTCATCTGGCCGGCGCGCTTTTCGAGGATTACGCGCACGCTCTCGCCCATCGACCCGAGGTGCACCGGCATGTGCGGCGCGTTGGCGACCAGGTTGCCCTCGGGGTCGAAGATCGCGCACGAGAAGTCGAGCCGCTCCTTGATGTTGACCGAATAGCTGGTGTTGGCGAGCGTGACGCCCATCTGCTCGGCGATCGCCATGAACAGGTTGTTGAACACCTCGAGCAGCACCGGGTCGGCCGTGGTGCCGATGGCATGCGCGCGCTGCTTGACCTGGGTGCGTTCGAGCACCAGATGATTGAGCGGCGTCACCAGCGCGCGCCACTCGGGCTCGACGACCGTCGTCGCGATCGGCTCCTTGATGATCGCCGGGCCGGTGATCACGTCGCCGGGCCGCAAATCCTCGCGGTAGTAGACGCCGGTCTCGCGGTCGGCATCGTCCATCCAGGCGTGCACCTGCGCGCGGGCCAGCAGGCCCGCGGGGCGCGCGGCCAGCACCGGCGCAGCCTCGCTGGCCGACTGCGTCTGCCCGATCGCCTCGGCCGAGATCGCCTCGATGACCAGCGCGCGGCCCGGCATCAAAAAGCCGTAGCGCTGGCGGTAGGTCGTCTCGAACGCCTCGACCAGCGTGGCCTGGCGCGTCGTGGCCGTCACCGGCAGCTCGATCGTGGTGTCGGTGCCGTCGTACTTGAGCGCGACGGTGTTGACCACGCGCACCTGCGCCGGCGCGAGGCCCTGCGCCTCGACGTCGCCGCGCGCGCCGCTGCCCAGGGTGGTGAACTCGCTGCCCAGCGCCGCCAGCAGCTCATCGCTGAGCGGCTTCTCGACGGCCGCCTGACGCAGCGTGCGCACGTCGGCGAGCCCCATGCCGTAGGCCGACAGCACGCCTGCGAACGGGTGGATGTAGACACGCTGCATGCCGAGCGCGTCGGCCACCAGGCAGGCGTGCTGGCCGCCGGCGCCGCCGAAGCAGGTCAGCGTGTATTCGGTGACGTCGTAGCCGCGCTGCACACTGATGTGCTTGATCGCGTTGGCCATGTTCTCAACGGCGATGCGCAGGAAGCCCGCCGCGATCGCCTCGGGCGTCTTCTTCTGTCCGGTCGCACGCTCGACCTCGGCCGCGAGCTGCGCGAACTTGGCGATCACGGCGCCGGTGTCGAGCGGCTGGTCGCCGCCCGGGCCGAACACGGCCGGGAACAGCTCGGGCCGCAGTTTGCCGACCATCACGTTGCAGTCGGTCACGGTCAGCGGTCCGCCACGGCGATACGCGGCCGGCCCCGGGTTGGCGCCGGCGCTCTCGGGGCCGACGCGGAACTTGCTGCCGTCGAACGTGCAGATCGAGCCGCCGCCCGCCGCGACGGTGTGGATCTGCATGATCGGGGCGCGCAGCCGCACCCCGGCGACCTCGGTCTCGAACGCGCGCTCGTACTCGCCCGCGAAGTGCGTCACGTCGGTCGAGGTGCCGCCCATGTCGAAGCCGATCATCTTGTCGAAGCCGGCGAGCTGGGTCACGGCTGCGGCACCGACGATGCCGCCGGCCGGGCCGGACAGGATCGCGTCCTTGCCTTGAAAGCGGTGGGCATCGGTCAGCCCGCCCGAGCTCTGCATGAACTGCAGCCGCACGTCGCCGAGCGACGATTGCACCTGCTCGACATAGCGGCGCAGGATCGGTGAAAGGTAGGCGTCGACCACCGTGGTGTCGCCACGCGACACGAACTTCATGAGCGGCGACACCTCGTGCGACACGCTGATCTGGGGGAAGCCAATCTGTTGCGCAATCGCCTTCAGCGCATTTTCGTGGGCACTGTAGCGGTAACCGTGCATCAGGCAGATGGCGACGGCCCGGAAGCCCTTATTGAATGCTGCTTGTAGATCAGCGCGAGCAGCGGCTTCGTTGAGAGGGGTTACGACATCACCGTGTGCGCCGACGCGCTCATCAACTTCGACCACCGACTCGTAGAGCAGCTCGGGCAGCTCGATCTTGCGCACGAAGAGCTTCGGTCGCGCCTGGTAGGCAATGCGCAGCTGGTCACGGAAGCCGCGCGAGACGACCAGCAGCGTGCGCTCACCCTTGCGTTCGAGCAGCGCGTTGGTGGCGACGGTGGTACCCATCTTGACGGCCTCGATGAGCTCGGCCGGGATCGCGTCGCCGGGCTTGACGCCCAGCAGCTCGCGCACGCCTTGCACGGCAGCGTCGCGATAGCGCTCCGGGTTTTCGGACAGCAGCTTGTGCGTCACCAGGCTGCCGTCAGGACGGCGGGCGACGATGTCGGTGAAGGTGCCGCCGCGGTCGACCCAGAATTGCCACTGACTGCTGCTTGCGGGCCGACCGCTGTCACTTGTTTTCATTTACTCGACGCCATGAAATAGGGAATGAATACTTCGAGTGCGTCGGCCCCTACCGCCTTTACCCACTCGCTGGAAAATCTTTCACCGATACGCTGGATTTCGCGCTCCAGTCCCGGCGGTGTAGCGCCGATCTTAACGCCGTTGCGTCGCAGCGTTTCGACCGACTCCTGCGCGGCCCGTTCACTGGCGTTCCACCCACGCAACTCGGCGCTTTCGGCCGCGCGCATCAGCGCAGCCTTTGCTTCTTTCGACAGAGCATCGAAGCGCTTCTGGTTGACCATCACGATGTTCTTCGGATACCACGCGTTGATTTCGTAGTAGTAGCGCACATGATCCCAGACACGATTTTCCACGCCAGTGACAGCCGAGGTGATCATGCTGTCCACGCGGCCGTCGGCCAGCGCCTTGCCAACGTCAACCATTGCAACATTGACTGGCGTAGCGCCGAGGAACTGCGCAATGCGCACCGTAGTGTCGTTGTAGGTTCGCATGTTGGAGCCGCGAAAGTCCTTGGCATCGGCAATGGGTCGTTTCGAATACAGCCCTTGCGGCGGCCACGGCACCGAATACAGAAGTTTCAGACCGCGCTGGGCGAGCAGCCGCTCCATCGTCGGCCGCTGCAGCGCCCACAGACGGCGGGCGTCAGCGTAACTGCCCACGACAAACGGCACGGAGTCAGCCCCCGCCAGACTCAAGTCCTTGACCATGCTGGTCATGATGGTCTCACCGGCATCGACACGGCCGTCCTGCACGGCTTGACGCACATCGTTCAATGCGACGAGACTGTTTCCCGGGTGCACATCTATTTTCAGTGCACCGTCCGTGGTCTTCACCACCTCGGCGGCGAACGACTGGATATTTTGCGTATGAAAGGACTCGGCCCGATAGCCGGTCGCCAGTTTCCAGGTGACCTGAGCAATCGCTGAACGCGATGCACAGGCGAGCAGCAGCAAAGTAACCAGGACGTGACGTAACGACATGATGACAGCCCTCAGTTGGTTTTGTTGACTACGGGTTGCTCGCTTGGGGTGGATGCTGCCGCGGCTTCTCAAATCCGCTTGCCAAAATGTGGCAGCAACCGCCTTTGGCGTGCCTACATGTGCCCCGGAAGCCAGAGCACGATGTCCTGTACGAAGTAGGTGGCCAACACCGCCACCAGCATCAGCACGAACAGCGGCAGGGCCGTACGCGCGAGATACGTGATCTCCCGCTTGGTAAGGTTTTGCAGTACGAACAAGTTGAAGCCAACCGGGGGCGTGATCTGCGCCATCTCGACCACCAGAACGATGAAAATTCCGAACCAGATCAGGTCGAAGCCGGCCTTTTGTACCGTGGGCAGCAACACCGCCATCGTCAGCACCACCATCGAGATGCCATCGAGGAAGCATCCCAGCACGATGAAGAAACCGGTCAGCATCAGAATCAGTACGAACGGCGACAGGTTGAGGCCGCCGATGAACTCCGCCAGATGTCGCGGCATCCCCATGAAGCCCATCGCCAGCGTCAGGAAGGCCGCGCCCGCGAGTATCAGGCCGATCATGCAGTAAACACGGCACGCGGCAACCAGCCCTTCCTTGAAGGTCTGCCAGCTAAGTGAACGCTCGATGGCTGACAGCACCAGTGAACCTGCAACGCCAAGGGCAGCCGCCTCGGTTGCCGTGGCTAGCCCGCTGTAGATGGAACCCAGCACCACGGCGATCAGCGAGACCACCGGGATCAGATGGCGCGATTCGTAGAGCTTGTCGCGAAACGACAACTCGCTGTCTGCGGCAGGCACTTTGTCCTTGTTGAACAATGCCCAGACAATGATGTAGCCCATGAACAATGCAGCCAGCATGAGGCCCGGAATCACCCCGGCGATAAAGAGTTTCGCGATCGACACGTTGGCCGCCACGCCGTAGACGATCATGATGATGGACGGTGGTATCAGCAGGCCAAGTGTTCCCGCTCCAGCCAGCGTGCCTATCGCAATGTCATCGGGATAGCCGCGACGTTTTAGTTCAGGCAATGTGATCTTGCCGATGGTCGCGCAGGTCGCCGCACTTGATCCGGATACTGCCGCAAAGATGGTGCAGCCAATCACATTGGTGTGCAGCAGGCGACCAGGGAGACGGTTGAGCCAGGGAGCCAGGCCCCTGAACATGTCGCTGCTGAGTTTGCTGCGGAACAGAATTTCACCCATCCACAGAAATAGCGGCAGCGCCGTCAGCGTCCAGCTGGAAGTGGAGCCCCAGATGGTGAGCATCATGCTGTCCCCCACTGGCCGCGAGGTGAACAACTGCATGGCAAGTACCGCGACACCAAGCAGGGACAGGCCGATCCACAAGCCCGAGCCAAGAACGACCAGTAGGGCAACGATCAGCGCGAACGCGATAACGACTTCCATGATGGCCTCTACTCGACGTTTGCCGCGCCACTGGCAGCGAAGAATGTGCTGCCAGTGATTCGGGCGACCAGCGCGTGCAACATGGCGAGCGCGAAGCCAACACAGCCGATCACCATGCTTAGCTGCGGGATCCACAGTGGTGTCGCGTCTGCCGCCGGGGATATGTCATGGGTTGACCATGACACCCAGGCCAGCCGCGCCGCGTACCAAGCCATGAACAGCGCCAGCGTCAGCCCGGCCAGCAAGGCCCAGTATTCGAGGATGTTCTGTATGCGAGCGGGCGAGCGCTGCAGGATCAGCGACACGCGGATGTGATCGCCATTTTGCAGCGTGCCGGGTAGCGCCAGAGAGAGCGCTGCAGCAATGGAGTAGCCGGCGTATGCATCGAGCCCCTGAATGTCCCAGCCTGCCTCACGCGCCACCACACCGAGCATGATGGTCGCAAAGGCAGCCAGCATTGACACGCAGGCGAGCAGCATCAGGCCGTCATAGATTTTGGATAAAGCATTCCCCACGTCACACCCCGACTGTAAGATTTGTTTATGTTGTGTCCGCTACACGCTTGGCCACCGCAGCGGTGTGTGCCAAGTTCGTACCGGGAGGCTGCGCCGGGTGCTTTGCCCGGCAGCGGTGTCTGCAGGACGCCTACTTCTTGCGGTAAGTCGCGATAATGGCCTGGCCGTCAGCGCCTGCTGACTTGAGCCAGTCTGCAGTCATCGAATCGCCGATGGTGACAAGCTCCTTCTTGAGCGCATCCGGCGGTACGCTGACCTTCATGCCCTTCGCTGTCAGTTCTCTGATGAATTCCGCGTCCTTCTGCTCGCTGATCTGCCAGCCGCGTTGCTCGGCAGCGGAAGCAGCCTTCAGCACAGCATCCTGCGTCGGGCGGTCGAGCGCGTCAAACGCCTTCTGGCTGACGACCGTCGCGTTGCGCGGCAACCAGGCTGCCACTGAATAGAAGTATTTGGTCTGCTCGAACAGTTTGTTCTCGATGCCACTGGCGCTCGACGTCAGAAAGTTTTCGACGGTGCCGGTCGCCAGGGCTTGCCCCAATTCAGCCAACTGGATCGTCGTCGGCTGTGCCTTCAGCAATTGGGCGATACGCGTTGTCGCGGGGTTGTAGGCGCGCATCTTGGTGCCCTTCAGATCGTCGGGGCCGTTGATCGGCTTGACCGAGTACAGCGATTGCGGCGGCCAGGGTACCGAGAAGAGCAGCTTCATTCCCTGGGTGGCCAGCAGCTTTTCTAGCGCGGGCTTCTGCGCGCTGTACAGGCGACGTGCGTCGTCGTAGCTGGTCGCGAGAAACGGAATGGAGTCGACGCCAAACAGTGCGTTCTCGTTTGCCGCACCGGAGAGAATGAACTCGCCCGCCTGCGTCTGACCCGTCTGCACCGCCCGCTTGATTTCGTTCGCCTTGTAGAGCGAACCGTTGGCGTGCAGCGTGATTTTCAGTTTTCCCGCTGTAGCCTTGTCAACATCGTTGGCAAATGCCTGCACATTCTCAGTCTGGAAACTGCCCGTGGCGTAACCCGTCGGCAAATCCCACTTCGTTTGTGCGAAGCTTGGTACCGTGGCAAGGCACGCGACGACCAACGCGAGTGTTGTTTTCATGTAATCCCCTGTCAATTGATTAGCGAGCAACGTCAGAAGCTCGCGAGTTGGTGGTTAAGCAAATCGGTGATCAGCATCGCACCCGGTGCGTGCGTAATGCAGAAGTCGGGTTTGGCCTGTGCAACGACCGCCTGCGGGGTAACGCCACAAGCCCAGAACACTGGCAGTTCATCATCACGAACCTCGGCGGCATCGCCGTAGTCCGGACGCGACAGATCATGGATACCAATCAGATGCGGCAAGCCCACGTGAACGGGCGAGCCGTGCACCTGCGGAAAACGCGAGGTAATCTGGATCGCACGTATGGCAGCGGCTGGCTTGAACGGCCGCATTGAGACCACCATCGGCCCATGAAATGGCCCCACGGCGTTCGTCGCGATGCTGGAGCGGAACATGGCAACGTTTCGGCCCTGCTCGACGTGACGCAAGGGCAATCCTGCCTCAAGCAGTGCCTGCTCGAACGAGAACGAGCAACCGATGATGAAGGTGACCAGATCGTCGCGCCAGATTGATGCGATATCGGTTGGTTCGTCGGTCAGTTGTCCGTGCTGCCAGACGCGATAGCGCGGCACATCGGTGCGGATGTCCACCTGTTGGCCGAGCGTAGGCAGCAGGTATTGTCCTGGCTCCGATACCGCGAGCAGTGGGCAGGGCTTGGGGTTTTGCTGGCAGAAGCGAAGGAAGTCGTTGGCTTGTGCTTCCGGCAGGATGACCACATTACCCTGTACGTGCTGGTCGGCCAGACCACTGGTATGGCTAGTCCAGATGCCAGCGCGAATGCGTGCCCGAACGCTGGCGGCAAGCGCCGAATTGGCGGGAGACTGTGTCCCTGATTGGATCGGTTGTACCGACATGCGGATCGTCTGCTTTCGTTACCGGATGAACTGGTAGCGATTTTTAAGCGGTCACATTTCGCAGGGCAAACACAAAATTTTTTTGTCAACTCATCGATTTTTTCGATAGCTGGACTTTTTCCCAGCGTAGTCAGCAGCGCCGGCAAGCAGTTGCTCCGCCGTCAATGCCACCGGATCCAGCCGATAGCTGACATGAATTGGCAGCGGCAGCAACGCACTGGTACAGACGAGCGGCCGAATGTGGCGCGTCTCGCTCAGGCGCTCGACGGCGGCCTTTGGCAGGGTCGCCACGCCAAAGCCGCCGTGTACCAGTTGCAGCATCGCGGAGATCGACGAGATGGTGTGCACCTTGCGCGGCTGGATCCGCTTTGACCTGAGCAGGTCGAGCAGACCGACATGCGGCTGTGAACCACGCTGAAAGGTCAGAAGGTCAAATGCGGCAATTTCCTCAAGGCTGTACTTGCGCCTGGCATGAATGGTCCTGTTGCCGACGAAACACATCTCCATGGTCGGGAACGTGCTCGTGCGGATGCCATCCCCGCTCGCAGGCAGGGCGGCGAAGGCAATGTCGAGAACGCCGCGCCGCATCTGGTCGATCAGCACCGGCGTTGTTTCAACGGTCAGTTCAAGTTCGAGCGAGGGATACTGCTGGCGCAGGGCTTCTACCCAGGGGATCAGCCACGAGTGCAGCACTGATTCGATGGCGCCGAGACGTACTGTCATCTCCGGCGCAAGCTCAGAGCCAACCTCGGCCTTTGCGGTACGCTGCAGCTCCAGCAGCTTCTGGGCGTGTACCAGGAAGCGCGACCCGGCGACGGTCAGACGGAAGGTCTTGTCACGCCGGTCAAGCAACAGCGCGCCGAGCTCATCCTCGAGTGCAGCGACGCGCGCCGACATCGCGGACTGTGTGATGAACAGCTTCTCGGCAGCGCGCGATACGGACTTGAGTGTGGCGACCCAGTAGAAAGCCTCGACAAAGCGGAGATTCATTAGGCAGCAGCGTGGAATGCCTTTGCAGCAGCGCTTTTCGTCGTGTCTAGAGCTTCATGTTGGTGGGCAACCAGGTGACCAGCCCCGGCACGAAATAGATGAGCAGCACCGCGGCGCACATCAGGAAGAACATCGGCAGTGACACCCGCGCGATGTAGGTGAGCTCGCGCTTGGTCATGCCCTGCAGCACGAACAGATTGAAGCCGACCGGCGGCGTGATCTGCGCCATCTCGACCACCAGCGTGATGAAGATACCAAACCAGATCAGGTCGAGCCCGGCCCCCGTGACCGTGGGCAGGATAACCCCCATCGTCAGCACCACCATCGAAATGCCATCAAGAAAGCAGCCGAGAATGATGTAGAAAATCGCCAGTGCGATCACCAGCGTGAACTGCGACAGACCAAGACCTTGAATGAATTCCGCCAGGTGGCGGGGCAGACCGAGATAGCCCATCGCCAGTGTCAGGAAAGCGGCACCGGTCAGGATCATCGCAATCATGCAGTAGAGCCGGGTGGCTCCCAGCAGGCTCTCCTTGAACGTCTGCCAGGACAGCGCACCTTGCGCTGCCGACAGCACCAGCGAGCCGACAACGCCGACAGCAGCCGCCTCCGTTGCCGTGGCGATGCCCGCATAGATTGACCCAAGCACGGCCACTATCAACAGCACAACCGGGATCAGGTGCCGTGATTCACGCAGCTTCTCGATGAACGTATAACGGGCCGTAGCCGCCGGAATCTTGCTGGGGTTCAGCAGAGCCCACACCGCGATGTAGCCCGAGAACAGCGTCGCCAGCACGATGCCTGGAATCACGCCGGCAATGAACAGCTTGGAAATTGACACATCTGCCGCCACGCCATAGACGATCATGATGATGGACGGGGGGATCAACAAGCCGAGCGTGCCGGAGCCGGACAACGTACCAATCACCATATCGTCCGGATAGCCGCGCGACTTGAGTTCAGGCAATGTCATCTTGCCAATGGTGGCGCAGGTGGCGGCGGAGGAGCCCGACACAGCGGCGAAGATGGCACAGCCGATCACGTTGGTATGCAGCAGACGGCCGGGCAAGCGCTCCACCCAGGGAGCAAGCCCCTTGAACATGTCCTGCGACAGACGAGTGCGGAACAGGATTTCGCCCATCCAGACAAAGAGCGGCAATGCCGTGAGCGTCCAGCTTGACGAGGCCCCCCAAATCGTAACTGCCATCGCATCGCCGGCCGGACGCGACGAGAACAGCTCCATGGCAACCCACGCTACTCCTGCGAGCGTCAGGCCAATCCAGACGCCACCGGCAAGCAGCGCAAACAACACGACAATGAGCAGCGCGGTAATCAGTAAATCCATGTCAGGCTCCCTTCGCGCTATTCGTTGTGCAAGGCTTCGTCGCTGGTGGCGACGACCCGCCTGCCCTGCCACTCAAGAACAAGTTCATCGAGGAATGCGACCGCAAGAATGACCGTTCCCAGCGCCATAGCGATTTGCGGAATCCACAGCGGCGTAGCGTCGTTACCGGTGGAGATATCGTTGAATTGCAGCGACTGCCAGCACAGCTTGACGCTGAATATTGCGAGCAACAAAGCCAGCAACAATGCCGCTGCAAGCGCCAGCAACTCAAGCCGACGCTTCGCTTTGGGGGATAGGGCCTGCAGCAGCAGTGTCACGCGAATATGTTCGCCGCGCTTGAGTGTGTGGGCAAGCGCGAGGAATCCGGCGCCCGCCATCATGTAGCCAGCGTAGGCATCCGTTCCCCGGACATGAAAGCCGAATTGCCGGCCCAGGATGGACAGCAACACCATGATCAGGAGCCCGATCATCAGCAATGCCGCCAGCCAGGCGGCAGTCATGTACATCCGATCCAGTGCAGAGCGCATTCGAACTTCCCCGGGCTTTGCTTCTTGCTGAGCGCTTGTTGCGGACGAAAAAGGCAGGTTACCCTGCCTTTCTGTTTGCAGCCTACTTGCGGTAGGCGTCGACCAGCGCCTGCCCCTCGGCGCCGGCGTTTTTCAGCCACTCGGCCAGCAGGGTTTCGCCCACTTTCTTCATATCTGCCTTCAGTTGAGGCGACGGCTGATGCACCACCAGGCCACCTTTCTTCAGTTGCTCCAGCGATTCGGTATTGGTCTTTTTGGACAGTTCCCAGCCTCGGGCTTCGGCGTCGCGGCCAGCCTTCAGCACGGCGTCTTGTGTCGCTTTGTCGAGCGCATCAAAAGCCTTCTTGTTGATCAGTACGCCGTTCTTCGGCAACCAGGCCTGAGTGTCGTACCAGTTCTTGATGTGTTCATAGGTCTTGCTGTCAACCCCCGTCGAACCGGAGCTCATGTAACTCTCCACCACCCCGGTCGCGAGCGCCTGCGAGAGCTCTGCGGCCTGCACCGTCACCGGTTGTGCACCGACCAGCTCTGCAATGCGGGCAGTTGCCGGGCTATAGGCGCGCCACTTGCTGCCCTTCAGGTCGGCAGCGCTCGCCAGCGGCTTCTTCGAATAGATGCCCTGCGGCGGCCACGGCACTGCATAGAGCAGCATCATGCCCTGCTCGCCAAGCTTCTTGTCCATCATCGGCTTCTGGGCGCCGTACAGTTTCATCGAGCTGTCATAGCTATCGGCGAGAAAGGGGACGCCATCAGCGCCGAAAAGCTGCCACTCGTTCTGGAAGTTGACCAGCAGGATCTCACCCATCTGCGCGCCACCGGTCTGCACCGCGCGCTTGATCTCGGGTGCCTTGAACAGCGACGCGTTCGAGTGCACCGTAATCTTCAGCTTGCCGCCCGTGGCCTTGTCGACGTCGCTGGCGAATTGGGTCAGATTCTGCGTGTGAAAGTTGGCCGGCGGGTACGCCGACGCCAGATCCCATTTGGTCTGGGCGAAAGCAGACATCGAGGCTATCGCGCCGGTCAGCGCCGTCGCAGCAAGAATCGTCTTGTGCAGTTTCATGGTTGGGTCTCCGGTTGATGTTGAAGGCGCGGTCGTGGAGCGCCGGTATGAGAGGACGAAAGCAAGGAACGGTCCATTTTGACGGATAGCGCCGCTGGCACCGTCACAGTTTTCCAGTTCGCGCGTCGTTGTCCCGCGCATTGCGGCAATTTAACAAAAGGCGCTGCCACAGCAAATTGGATGTCGCGGTTCGCCCCGGAAATTGCGTACGCCCCGCGTAATTGAGCGCCGACGCAAAGACCTACTGGAGGCTACCGGCTATCGGATAATTTGCACCATGCCCGAGTCGCCATCTGCGCAACATGCACCCAAGCCGCCCGCAGGCTTGGGCATCCTCATGCTCGACACCACCTTTGACCGACCAGATGGGGACGCGGGCAACCCCGCCTCGTGGCCGTTCCCGGTGCGGATTGAACGGGTGCCGGGTGCACTCGCGCGACCGGTTGTCAGCGGCGAATTTGTCGCGATCAGCGAGTTCATTGCGGCCGGAAATCGGCTGATAGAAAACGGCGTCGCGGCCATCATTACCACCTGCGGTTTTCTGGTGCGCCACCAGAAAGAACTTGCAGCTGCGCTGTCGGTCCCGGTGGAGACGTCGACCCTGATGCACTACATCGAGCTGCAGCGTCAGGTCGGGACCGGAAAACGGGTCGCCATCCTGACCATCAGCGCTGAGGCAATTGATGCGAGCGTCCGTGCGGCGGCGGGGATTGAAGGCGACGCATTGGTCTTTTCGCTCCCGGCCGGAGCACACTTCGTGACGGCAATTATGGATACGACCGCACCGTTGGACCTGCAACGTGCTGAAGCCGAGTGGGTCGATCTCGCCGTCAAGGTGCAGCGCCAACACCCGGACGTCGGAATATGGCTGTTCGAGTGCGCCAACATGCCGCCCTACGCTGACGCGGTACGTCGTGCCACTGGCTTGCCGGTGTTCGATGCACTGACCATGGGTCGCAACCTGCACGCCAGGACTTGTTGATGACGGCGACGACCGCACCGATCGGCGAGCTGATCGACCAGTTCTGCGATCACCTCTGGCTCGGCGACGGCCTGGCAACAACCACTCTCGCCAACTACCGGCAGGACATGATGCGCTACGTCGAGTGGTGCACCGGGAACAAAGTTGATCCGTTGCTGGCTGTGCGTAGCGACATTGAACGCTATCTGGCCATGCAGTTTGCCGACGGCGCCCGCGCGGCGTCGGTCAACCGGCGACTGTCGTCGCTGCGTCGCTTCTACCGATGGCGACTGGAAGCGGGGGCGATCGCCAGCAGTCCCTGTGATCTGGTTGATGCGCCGCGAGCGGCCCGCTATTTGCCAAAGACCCTGTCCGAACAGCAGGTCGAAGCATTGCTGGCGGCGCCGGATACGGCAACGGCGCTTGGCGAGCGCGATGCCGCGATGCTGGAAACGCTGTACGCAACCGGGCTGCGCGTCAGCGAACTGGTCGGGTTGAAGGTGCAGCAGATCAACCTCGAACTCGGGCTGGTGAAGATTATCGGCAAAGGCTCCAAGGAGCGGCTGGTGCCGTTGGGTGAGGTTGCTGTTGCGGCAATCCAGCGCCATCTGGCGGGGGCCAGGCTGGATTGGCTTCCGCCGCCACGGCGCAGCGACTACCTGTTCCTGACCGCTCGTGGCGAGCCGATGACGAGGCAGACTTTCTGGCATCTGATCAAGCGTCATGCCCTGGTTGCCGGAATTGATCCGGGCAGCCTGTCACCCCATACCCTTCGCCATGCATTCGCGACGCACCTGCTCAATCACGGCGCCGACCTGCGCGTGGTGCAGATGCTGCTGGGTCACAGTGACATCACGACCACCCAGATCTACACCCACGTTGCGCGCGAACGTCTGAAGCAGTTGCATCAGCAACATCATCCGCGCGGGAAATAATGCCACCATGTCCAAAAGCGAAGACTTTCCCATTACCCAGGCGGTCCGGGCGCTGCGCAGCGCAAGGGTTGAGTTCACGCCGCATGTCTACGACTACGTGGAACACGGGGGCACGGCGCATTCGGCGGCCAGCCTCGGCGTGGATGAGCATATGGTCATCAAGACCATCGTGCTTGAGGACGAACGCAAGCAGCCGCTGATTTGCCTGCAACACGGCGACCGCGAGGTCTCAACAAAAAATCTGGCACGTGCGATTGGCTGCAAGGCCATCACCCCCTGCACGCCCGAGGTTGCCAACCGCCACACCGGTTATCTGGTCGGTGGTACCTCACCATTCGGCACCCGCAAACCGATCCCGATTTACCTGCAGGAAAGTATCACCGTGCTGCCTCGCATCTACATCAACGGCGGCAAGCGCGGGTTTCTGGTCGGCATCGCTGCCGACGATCTTGTACGTGTGCTGAAACCCACACTGGTGGACGCCGCGGCGTGATTCAGAACGCCGCAGTCGCAAGACAGCGACAGCTTTAGTACATTATGCAGATGTCATCGCCACGCCCGTCGTCCGCCCCGAAAACCAAAGGAGCCGTCACCCGCCCGTGGGCGTTTGCTGGCGGTAGTGACGTCGGGCGCGAACGAGCACACAACGAAGACGCGATTCTGGTTGATCCGGAGCGCAAGCTGGTGGTGTTGGCGGACGGTATGGGCGGGTACCAGGCAGGCGAGGTTGCCAGCCAACTGGCGGTGGATGTGGTGCGCGAAGAATCAGCGGATCTGAGCATTTCCGACAGCGAATTGGGCCGGATTGACCCCGACACCGGGATGTCGGTCGCCATGCGCCAGTTGCGCAGCGCCATCGAAAAGGCCAACAACCGAATCTGCAGCGTGGCCCGTGGCAAGGAAGAGCTGAACGGGATGGGCACTACCATCGTCGCCGCCCGCTTCTATGATGGTCGGGTCGGCATCGCCCACGTCGGCGATTCCCGCTGCTACCGGTTTCGCGACCACTCGCTCGAGCAGTTGACGCGCGATCACTCGTATGTACAGGACCAACTCGAAAAGGGTCTGATTTCCGAAGAGGACGCCAAGAATTCGCCGCAAAAAAACCTGATTACCCGAGCGCTTGGCATCGATGCGATTGCCGAGGCGGATGTACAGGAGTTTCGCACGCGGCCGGGCGACATCTATTTGCTGTGTTCCGACGGCTTGTCCGACCTGGTCAATCCCGAGGCACTGCTGACACACCTGTCAACCGAACGACCACCCGGCGATTACACCAAACGGCTGATCGACGCGGCAAACGCTAACGGTGGCCGTGACAATATTTCGGTCATCATTGTGCGGGTGGGGGATCCGCCGATCGCTGACCTGTGGTGGCAAAAGTTCCTCAAGAAGCCCGCCGACAAGAAGTAACGCAGAACCATGGCAAAGCTTTTCTGGTTGCAACCAGACAACACGATCGTCGAGTTTCCGCTCAAGGCGGAACAAAATCTGATTGGGCGCAGCAGCCGCTGCGATGTACGCATCAAGCATCCCGGCATCAGCGCCGAGCACGCGCTGATCCGCGTGCTGCCAGGCTCGGCCACGGTTGAAGATCTCAACAGCACCAATGGCACACGCGTCAATGGACGTCGCGTCGAAAGCCATACGCTACGCCACGGCGACCAGATTGGTGTCGGTCGCGAGCGTCTCATGTATTTCGCTGAATTGGATGAAGCATCGCGGTTCGCCCAACCGGAGTCCATTGAGCCCTTTGCGCAGCCGGCACCCGGCGGTGAAACAGTGAACACTGACACCGGCGTTGCTGTTGTCAGCAGTAGCAGCGCCGAACTGCCCATGCCGTCGCCAGCGCTAGCACCAGCTGCGGGTGCGCCTCCCGTCACGGCGCTGAATGTGGAGCTGGATCTGCCGGTGACCGAGGCAGTCGCCCCTGCGGCGCAACCGGCAAAGCGGTCACGATCCGTCGCCGAAGCCCCCCCCGCGCCGACAACACCGGCTGCGGCCGCAGCCGACGGCATGCCCGAACTTGACCCGGCACTGCTCGCATCACTACCCCGCGGCACCGTACTGACATCTTCGCCGGCAATGCCGCGCGCTAGCGCAGCCGTGTCAGCCCCTGCCGGCGTCGTGGCGGAGGCTGCTGCTGTTCCGGCACCACAACCAGCCGTGAGTCCGCTTCCTTCGGCCGCACCACCAGTGTCTGCAAGCCCGCCCGCGCGTGCACCAGCCGCCAGCAGCAGCATCGCACCGCCTGCGCCGCGCGCACACTCGCTGACAGCGAGCGTCGCGGTGCTGTCGGGGCCGGCCGTGGGCAAGCGCTACCCACTGGACCAGCCCTCAGTCACGCTGGGCAAGGAAGGCAAGCAGGTGATTGAACTGGTCCGTACCAGCCCGACGCGCTGGCAACTGCGGCAGCGCGAAGGCGTCACGCCTGCCTACGTCAATGGCGACGCCCTCGCCGGAAACCGTGATCTGGTGGCCGGTGATGTCATCGAGCTGATCGGCGTGCGACTGCGCTTCGAGGTCACGCTCGCCACCTGAGCGGGCACCACAGCCGCTACCTGCGCCAGCGCAGCATTGGGTGCGGCAGCAATAAAAAAGGCCGGGAAATCCCGGCCTTTTGTTTCACGGTCAGTACACCGTTACTTACTTGTGCGCCTTCTCGCCCGACTGGGTGGCCGGCACTTCGTGCTTCTCACCACTCAGATCGATGTCCCCGCCACCTTTCATTAGCAGCCAGAGCGCGAGCGCAGCAAACACGACGAATGCAACGATGTACTTCCACATGATTTAGTCCTTTGCGTAGATGTCCACATCCTTGGTTTCACGGATGAACAGCATGCCGATGACAAACGTCATCGCTGCCACGATCACCGGATACCAGAGGCCGTAGTAGATGTCACCGGTCGCGGCAACCATCGCGAATGCGGTAGTGGGCAAGAGACCGCCGAACCAGCCGTTACCGATGTGATAGGGCAAGCTCATCGAGGTGTAGCGGATGCGGGTCGGGAACAGTTCGACCAGCATCGCTGCGATCGGACCGTAGACCATGGTCACCAGAATCACCAGGTAGACCAGAAGCGCCAGCACCATCGGCGTATTCATCGCCTTGTCGTCGGCCTTGGTGCTCAGACCAGCGCCGGCAACAGCGGCAGCGACGTCCTTCTTGAACGCAGCGATCGCGGCGGCACTGTCCTTGTCAAAGCCGTCGCTCTTTTCGTTCAGCTTGGCCGTCGGTGCGGTGATTTCCTTGTCACCGATCTTGATCACCGCCGGAGCACCTGCAGCCGCTTTCGCGTTCACGTACGGAACGAACGATTGCGCCATCGTACGCTTGGCGATGTCACAGGAGGTCCGGAAGTCGATCTCGCGGGCAATCGGGCTGCCCTGGAACGAGCAGGTGCCCGGATCCGCAGTGACGGTTACCGTTGCCTTTGCCTGCGCTGCAGCAAGCGCCGGGTTGGCGTACTTGAGCATCGCCGGGAACACGTAGAAGTACGTGAGCACGGCCAGCAAGCAACCCGCCATGATGATGATCTTGCGACCGATCTTGTCAGACAGCCAGCCGAAGAAAATGAAGCCCGGCGTACCGATCACCAGTGAAGCAGCGATCAGCAGGTTGGCCGTCTTGCCATCAACCTTGGCAAGGCTGGTCAGGAAGAACAGCGCGTAGAACTGGCCCGAATACCACACCACGGCCTGACCGGCGGTAAGGCCGAGCAGCGCCAGGATCACGATCTTCAGGTTCTTCCACTGGCCGAACGATTCCGACAGCGGTGCCTTGGAGACTTTGCCCTCTTCCTTCATCTTCTGGAAGGCAGGCGACTCGTTCATCGACAGCCGGATCCAGACCGAGATCGCAAGCAGGAAGATCGAGACCAGGAACGGAATACGCCAGCCCCAGTCGTCGAACTCCTTGCCCGTGAATTCGCGGGTCAGCAGAATCACGATCAGCGACAGGAAGAGGCCAAGCGTTGCCGTGGTCTGAATCCAGCTGGTGTAGAGACCGCGACGGCCTTGCGGTGCGTGCTCGGCCACGTAGGTTGCCGCGCCGCCGTATTCACCGCCGAGCGCGAGGCCCTGCAGCATGCGCAACGCAATCAGAATGATTGGCGCCGCCACACCGATCGAGTTGTAGTTTGGCAGACAGCCGACGATGAAGGTGGCCGAGCCCATGATGAGAATCGTCACCAGGAAGGTGTATTTGCGGCCGATCATGTCGCCGAGGCGACCGAACACCAGCGCGCCGAACGGGCGAACCAGGAAGCCCGCAGCAAAGGCAAGCAGCGCGAAGATGTATGCAGACGTCGGATCAAGGCCGGCAAAGAATTGCTTCGCGATAACAGCGGCGAGAGAGCCGTAGAGATAAAAGTCGTACCACTCGAACACAGTGCCGAGTGACGACGCAAAGATGACCTTCTTCTCCTCGGCGGTCATCGGACGCGTTGCGCCCGCAGTTGCAGTTGCCATAAAAATCCCCTTCGGTGAAAACCGCACGCTCGAACCTGGCGTGGCGATAGCGGAGTGAAAGTTAGAGAGCGGGGCTTACGGTGCTCTGACGAGCGACTGACGCGAAGCTGACAACAAATCGGGCGCCATTCATCGAGGAGGTCTCGATGCCGACCGTGGCGCCATGCGCCTGCGCCACCTCGCGCACGATCGCAAGCCCAAGACCGGTGCCCGGTATCGGCGTGCCCGACTCGGTGTCGAGCTGCGCCACCCGCGAGAAGGGCGCAAAGACACGCTCGCGATCAGCCTCCGCCACGCCGGGGCCGGAGTCATCGACCACGATGCGCGACGGCTCGCCGAGGACCGCCAGCACCACTGAACCACCCCGTGGCGTGTACTTGAACGCGTTGTCGACCAGGTTGCGTGTCAGCTCACCGAGCAGCGTGGCATCGCCCATCACGGCGAGTTCGGCGGGTGCCGGTTCGAAGGCGAAGTCAATTTCGCGTTCAATCGCCTGCGGCAGGACGTCGCGCGCGACACTCTCGCACAAGGCATTCAGCGGCACCGGCTGGCGAACCCCCGTCGTGCCCATGCTTTCGGCGCGGGCAAGTGCCAGCAACTGGTTGGCCAGACGGCTGGCCCGGCGCCCGGTGGCGACCAGGCGCTGCATCGCTTGGTCGCGCTCAGGTCCTTCCGGCAAACGCTGCAGCAGTTCGCTCTGGGTACGCAGCGCCGCCAGCGGCGTACGCAACTGATGGGCAGCGTTGGCGATGAACCGTTTCTGGGCACCGAGCGAGGTCTGCAATCGCTCGATCAGCGCATTGGTCGATGCAATCAGTGGCGCGATTTCGTGCGGGGCCAGCTGCTCGGGAAGCGGCGTCCAGTCGTCAGCAGAGCGCGCGTCGAGATGCTGCTGTAAAGCCTTCATCGGGCGCGCCACATAGGTGAGCCCGTACCAGAGCAGGTAGAAGGCCACCAGCAGCACGGCCGACTGCGCCAGCGCCTCGTGCAGCATGCCAGTCCGCAGCAACGCCGCCTGCCGCTCGCGCGACTGCGCGACGGCGAGGACAAACTCCTTCGGACCTGCGGTGAAACGCAGGCGGACGACACGCATCACCGCGTCATCCATGACGGTATTGAAGCCGTGCACATGGCGGAATTCGCGCGGAATGACCGGCGCTGCTTCCGGGCTGTCGGCATCGGCGGTCGCACGCAGAAACGACTGTAGCGAATCATCGCCAGCGACGGCGACGCCCGCTTCATCGACGATCAGGTAGAGCACCGGAAACTCCGGCGCCAGATTCATCCACTGCTTGGTGGGCTCCGACGGGATCGCCAGGTCAGGGCGCGTGGTGGCGCGCTGCTCCCACTCCGACATCAGCATCGCCGATACCGCGCTCAGGCCGTCGTCAAGCGCAGTGTCGACGGTGGTGCGGGCACTCATGAACGAGATGCCCAGACTCACCAGCCAGATCGACAGCAGGGGCGCGAGCAGCCATTCCAGCAGCCGCGCGGCAAGACTCATTGCGTGCGGGCAGCGGCGCGCGGCGCCTCGTCGTGACCGTTGATGGGTTTGTCGGTGCCGTTGACCAGGGGCTTGTCGATGCAATAACCGAGGCCGCGGAAGGTGCGCACCTGAATGCCAGCGGGCTCCAGCTTCTTGCGCAGGCGATGCACGTAAACCTCGATGGCGTTCAGCGAAATGTCGCTGTCCCACGCGCAGAGGCCTTCCATCAACTGCTCTTTGGTCACTGCACGTCCGGCGCGCAGTAGCAGCACTTCGAGGATGCCCGCCTCGCGCACTGACAGTTCCAGCGGCGTGCCGTCCGAGGACGCTTGCCGCGAGGCAATATCAAAGGTGAGGCGGCCATGCGCCAGCAGATTGCTGGTCGCGGCGTTGCGGCGGCGGATCAGCGCGCGCACCCTGGCGTGCAACTCGTCCAGCGCGAAGGGCTTGACCAGGTAATCGTCGGCACCGGCGTCTAGGCCTTCGACACGGTCGGTCACCGAATCCATCGCCGTGGTAATCAGCACCGGCACCGCCTTCTGCGCCTCGCCCCGCGAGCGCAACTGGCGCAACACCTGCAGCCCCGACATTTTCGGCAACCCGAGATCGAGAATGACCAGATCGTACTGGCCTGTGCTGAGCGCCGTGGACGCTGCGGGACCGTCGGTCACCCAGTCCACCGCGTAGTGCTCGCGCTTCAGGCTCGCGCAGACGCCGCTACCAAGCTCGGCGTCATCCTCCACCAGCAAAATTCGCACGATGTTTCCTCCTCGTACAAGTGTAGTGTTTCGCCACGATTTCGGCATCAGCTTTGTCTCGCAAATTGCATGGAGCAAGGGCCACGGCGCGTATTCGATAAAAAGTCGACTTCTTGGTACATATGCGACGTAGCCCTTATTGAATAAGGCTTTCAGCGGGAAAATTTGCAAAGCTGATTAGCCTCGCTGACGCAACAAAATTGCGGACCAGCCCTACATTCGGGCCGGGGACGCAGTGCTATGGTTGCCATATTGGAGGAAGTCATCATGTTGTCCCGTTTCTTGTCCTGCTTTGCCCCCGCATCGTCCGCCCCCCCCGCCGGCTGCCTGCGCGATGTATCGCTTCGGCCCCGGCGCTTCGGGCGCGCCGACCTGCTGCGCGCCGCCCTCGCAGCCATGACGCTGACGCTGCCAGCGTTCGCAGCCGCTCAGGCATTTCCATCCAAGCCGGTGAAGCTGGTGGTGCCCTACCCGGCCGGTGGCTTCCCCGATACCGTCGCCCGCGTGCTGGCCAAGGCATTGACCGAGAAGTGGAACCAGCAGGTCATCATCGACAACCGCCCCGGCGGCAACGGCGCAGTCGCGGCGCAAACGATCAAGTCCGCTGGCAGTGACGGCTACACCCTGCTGGTGACCGATGGCTCGATGTTCACCATCAACCCGGCGCTCTACAGCAAGCTCGAATACGACCACAAAAAGGATTTCGTGCCGGTCTCGGCGCTGGGCAAGGCGCCCCTGTTCGTCACCATCCACCCAAGCGTGCCGGCCAACACGCTCGCCGAGTTCATCGCCTACGTCAAGGCCAATCCCGGCAAGGTGAACTACGGTACCTCGGGCATAGGCAGCACCCATCACCTCACCGGCGAATCGTTTTCCGCCGCGCTCGGCATCAACATGGTTCACGTGCCGTTCAAGGGCATGGGGCAAGCCACACCGGCGCTGGTGGGCGGCCAGGTGCAGATGATCTTCTCGGCGCTGCCCGCCATCGCCGGGTTCGTCAAGGACAACCGCGTCAAGCTGCTGGCGCAGAACTCGAACAAGCGCTTCTCGCAGGCGCCGAATATTCCCACCATCGCCGAGACGGCGATCCCCGGCTTCGATTTCGCCCCCACCACCATCGTGATGGCGCCGTCGGGCACGCCGCCGACGGTGCTCAAGCAATTGTCCACCGACATTGCCACCGCGATTCGCACGCCGGCCGTCGCCGAGACGCTGCTCAACTCGGGCGTGGAAGTGATCGGCAGCAGCAGCGACGAGCTGGCCAAGGTGCTGGCGGAAGAAGCCGAACGCTTCGCCAAAATCATCAAGACCATCAACATCAAGGCCGACTGAGCGGAGCGCGTTCGTGACCGCAGCAACAACGGCCTCGAAGGCGCTGGTAGACGATCTGGTGAGCGCCAATCACATCCTGTTTGTCGAGGGCGTGGTGGATGGCTTCGGCCACGTCAGCGTGCGCCATGATGGCCGCGACGACCGCTTTCTGCTCGCCTGCGGCGTGGCGCCCGCCACGGTCACGGCGGACGACATCGTCGAGGTGGATTACGAAGGCACCGTGCACGACGCCGCCGGCCGCCGCAGCTACCTCGAGCGCTTCATCCACAGCGAGATCTACAAGGCGCGGCCGGACGTGATGGCGATTGTGCACAGCCACTCGCCGGCGATCATCCCGTTCGGCATCACCCGCGCCACGCTGCGACCGGTGTGCCACATGAGCGGCTTTCTCGGCTTCTCAACGGCGGTGTTCGAAATTCGCGACACGGCGGGCGAGAACAACGACATGCTGGTGAAGAACGCCGCGCTCGGCCGCGCGCTCGCGGAATCACTCGGGCCACATCTGTTTGCCCTGATGCGCGGGCATGGCTCGGTGACGGTGGCGCATTCGCTCAAGCTGGTGGTCGCCCGCGCCATCTGGGCCGAGATGAACGCCAAGCTGCAAACCGAGGCCATGCGCATCGCCGGCGGCGACAGCGGTGTGAACTACCTCACGCCCGGCGAGGCGACCGGCTCAATGACCATCAACGAAACCGTCGTCGACCGGCCGTGGGATTTCTGGAAAGCCCGCGCGAAGGTGGCGTTAGCCGGCCTGATCCGGTCGTAGCGCTTCGGCCAGCCACGTCCGAAATGCGGTCATTGCCGGCGTCTGCTGCCTTGAAGTCAGCCGTGTGAGCCAATAACTGCCCACGTCCACCATCAATGGAAATGGTTGCACCAGACGCCCCTGATCGAGTTCGCGCGTGAACATGCACGGCGGCGCCAATGCAATGCCGAGCCCCGCCATCGCAGCCTGCACCATCGTGGATGATGAATCAAACATGGCGCCACGCGCGAACACCTGCTTTACGCCCGCAGCGGCCAGCCACGTCGCCCAATCGTCGGGCCGGTACGAGCGTAGCAGCGCAAACCTGCTCAAGTCGTCCGGGTGACGTAGCAGCTTCGCCGCCGCTGGCGAACACAGCGGTGCCAGCGGCGCATTCATCAAGTGCTGCGCCTCGACGCTGCGCCACGCGCCGTCCCCAAACCGGATTGCATAGTCGAGGTTGTCGCTTGCCAGGTCGACCTTATTGTTGTTGCCCAGCAGCCGCAGATCGATACGCGGATGTTGCGCTCGAAAGCCACCCACACGTGGCAACAGGAATCCGGTGGCGAAGGTGCCAACGACACCCACCGTCAACACCTCCTGCGGGCCACCTTGCCTCACTGCATCCAGCGCGCGTTCGAGCCGCAGGAAGCTGTCGGCCACCGCAGGCATCAGCACCGCTCCCTCGTCAGTCAGCACCAGCCCACGCGCAGTCCTGCGGAATAGCACGTTGCCCAACTGATCCTCCAGCGTTTTCACCTGATGGCTCACCGCCGCTTGGGTGACACACAACTCATCCGCCGCGCGCGTGAAGTTGAGATGCCGCGCTGCTGCCTCGAAGGCACGCAGCGCGTTCAACGAAATGCCCGAGAGTGGCATGGCAAGACATTAGAAAAAGTATTGGCTGATCTCAAAGATCATACATTGCGCTCGATGCCGCTCGTGCCAAGAATGAGCGCCACCTCATCAATGGCATAAACATGGATATCAACCAGCGCAACCGGCGACAAATTCTCTTCGCAACGATCGCAACGCTCCTTTCGGCACGCGTGCCCGCCAGCGACGCCCCCGGATCGAGAAGCATCGCTGCGTCGGAGCTGGCCACACTCGAGCGCAAGGCTGGAGGCCGTCTCGGTGTCGCCATTTTGGATACGGGCACCGGGCGGTACACCGGCCATCGCCTGGCGGAGCGATTCGCGATGTGTTCGACCTTCAAGTTGCCGCTGGCGGCAATCATCCTCCGCGAGGTCGATCGCGGCAATTTGCGACTCGATCAGTTCGTGCCATACAGCAAGCGTGACATCGTGGCGCACGCCCCGATCACCAGCCGCCAACTCGCCGACGGCGGCATGTCCATCGAGGCACTCGCGCGTGCTGCGCAAATGGAAAGTGACAACGTCGCAGCCAACCTGCTGCTGTCGCTCATCGGAGGGCCGGCAGGGTTTACGTCCACCCTGCGCTCCCTCGGCGACAGCACCACCCGCCTTGACCGTACCGAGCCGAGTCTGAACCTGGTGACGCCGGGTGACCTGCGCGACACCACGACGCCGGCTGCCATGTGTCAAACCATTGCCCACATGCTGACCGCGAATTGGCTCAAGCCGGCGTCTCACGATCTGCTGGTGTCGTGGATGATGGCAACGGAGACCGGCCTGAAGCGCGTGCGCGCCGGATTCCCTCAAGGCTGGCGCTCTGGCGACAAAACCGGCACGGGGATGGCGCCAAACATGCACGACAAGTACAACGACGTCGCCATTGTCTGGCCCACCGGAAAGGCCGCAGTCGTCGTCTCGGCGTTTTACGAAGGGCCGATGGTGAGCAAAAGGATGCGCGATGAAGATCAGGCGGTGTTGGCTGAGGCGGGCCGGATCGCAGCGGCGTGGTTACAAGGCCGCAAGCAGTAATCTGCGCGAGGAGCGTGCCATTGCATCGCATACACTCCGCGCCCAAAAAGAGGTATACAACTCTTCCTCAAAACCATTATTCAACAAGGGCTTGTACGCCGATATGGCAAGAAGTCGATAAATGTCAATTTATGCCGCTGAGCCCTGTGCGAATGAGGCTTTCAGCGAAAAGCTGATACAGATATGCCCGCGCGACCGAGCGTCGCGCGAGCGGGCAGAGCGGCGTCACGTACCGCTGGTTGCCGTCGCAGTCAACGCCACGCCCGCTGCCAGCAGCCCCATGCTCGCCGTCATGTGCATCGCGGAGCCGTAGCCAGCGCAGGCGAGCCCGGCGGCGCCGTCTGCGGGCGCGCCCGCCTGCGGCTCGGTGCTGTAGATCGCGGTGACGCGAAACTTTTTGTCGCCGCGCGGGAAGGCGTATTCGCGCCGCAGCGTGGCGCGCAGCTTCGAGAGCAGCGCGTCGTGCGCCGTCAGCGCGAGGTCGCTGGTGGTCAGCCGCGAGGCATCGGTCTTGCCGCCAGCACCGCCGCACACCAGCACCGGCAGCCTGCGCGCCACGCAATGCGCCACCAGCGCCGCCTTGGCGCGCACCTGGTCGATGGCGTCGATGACGAAGCTGGCATCCGCCGGGATCAGCGCCGCCACGTTGTCCGGCGTCACAAAATCGTCGACGAGCGTCACCGCGCAATCTGGCGCAAAACTGGCAACGCGCTCCTGCATCGCATCCACCTTGTTGCGCCCGAGGTTGGCGAGCGTGGCGTGCGCCTGGCGGTTCAGGTTCGACTCGGCCACCACGTCCAGATCAATCAGCGTCAACCGCCCCACGCCGGAGCGCGCCAGCGCCTCCGCCGCCCACGAGCCCACGCCGCCAATGCCCACCACCACGCCATGCGCTGCGCGGATGCGCGCGAACCCCGCCGTGCCGTAAAGGCGCGCTATGCCGCCAAAGCGGCGGTCATCACTGTCGCCGCTTGCCGCGAGCGGGTCACCCACCGCGCATTCGGCGGCACTGGCGGCGCCGGGTGAGGCTGGCGGAGTGGCGGTGGAGCTCATCGCGGCGAGCGTATCATCGGCCAGAGTTGCAGTTTTGGTAAAGGCAGTCATGCAAAGGCAAACGCTGGTTCGGCTGTTCAACGCGACGCTGATCGCGTGGTTGCTGGTGGCCGTGCTCGCCGCAGTAGCGAGTGGCCGCTGGATGGCGCTGATCGCCCTGCCCGCCGCCGCAATCCTGTTCATGACCGGCTGCGCCGAACGGTTGACGCAGACGATGCAGCTGGCTTGGCCGGTGCTGCTGCTGCCCGGCGCCACCTTCGCCTTTATCGGCGTGATGCAGGCGCTCGGCTACGGCCAGATGGACGGCGAGCCGGCGGTCAGCGCAGCGGCGGCGAAGGCGGTGTTTTTTGCCGCCGGCCTGTTGCTGCACTTCGTCGCGTTCGCCCTGCTGGCGACCGAGGCGCGCGCCGCCGATCATCCCGGCGGTGAGTGCGCCAGGGAAATGCCCTGACGTCAGGGGCTTGCTAACGCCCTAGTTGGTCGCGTACGGATAAGGCTTCTGCGGCACGCGGGCGGCGTCCTGCTCGCTGCGCTCTTTCACGTCCAGCGGCTGCTTGTCCCACCAGATCGCGCGGCCCTTGCGCTGCTCAGCCTCAAGCTGCGGCTTCGCCGCCTTGAGCTCGGTGATGAACTGGGTGAATTCAGAAACGTAGCCGGCCATGATGGGTGCCTTGTGGTGCGCTGGGGCGCGTCAGATTTTGTGGTGATCCAAGGACGCGAAAGTTGCGCGGTCGCAGGTGGAAATGTCGATCTGCGCTCATTTTATTGAAGTGGCGCGACGCTGCGTCCTAAAGTGGAGGGCGCCATCTCACCCCCGAGCACGCCGTGACCAAGTCGCGAATCGAGGTGCCCTTCGCTCGGTGTAGCGCTAGATGCAGACTTGTTATTGACCGAGATGGTCGGTATAACGACGATGATCGAATCAAACCTTTGCATGCGGGATAGTTTGCTGCAAGCCATTGATTGTGGGTAGCCGTTATCGCCATCGCTTATTAGACAAATCACTTCGGCATCAAATACACAGTCACGGCGTGCTAAGGCAACACTGAACAAGTCCACCGTAGAGCTGTAGCGACGTTATGAATGTATGAAGCAACAGACTCTAGCTGCAGCGGCCGATCAAGGTGCCGGATTTGAACAGTACCGGCGCGCAACCAAGCGCGACGTGTTCCTCGCGACGATGGAGCAGATCGTGCCGTGGTCCGAACTGTGCGCCGTCATTGAGCCGCACTATCCCAAGCCTGGCAATGGTCGCCCGCCGGTGGGGCTGGAACGCATGCTGCGCATGTACTTTGTGCAGCACTGGTTCAACCTTGCGGACGAGGCCTGCGAGGAGGCATTGCTGGACAGCACGGCACTGCGCCGCTTCGTGGGTATTGACCTTGGCCGTGAGCGCGTGCCCGATGGCACCACGCTGTTGAAGTTCCGCCGTCTTCTGGAGCAGCACAAGCTGGGCGAACAATTGTTCGCCACGGTCGGTCGGCTACTGCAGGAGCAGGGGCTGAAGGTAGGCACGGGCACGATCGTGGATGCCACCATCATCGGCGCACCGAGTTCGACGAAGAACGCCGAGAAGGCGCGTGACCCCGAGATGCACCAGACGAAGAAGGGCCAGCAGTGGTACTTCGGCATGAAGATGCACATCGGAGTGGACAGCCGCACGGGGCTGACGCACAGCGCGGTGGTGACCGCGGCGAACGTGCACGACAAGCACCCGTTGCCTGAGCTGCTGCACGGAGCGGAGCAGCGCGTGTACGGCGACAGTGCCTATGCCAGTCAGAAGGAGTTGATCGAGTCGAAGGCCCCCAAAGCCCGGGACTTCACCAATCAGCGCATGCGCAGAGGCGGCGAGATAGACGAAGTCGCGCGGGCGAAGAACCGCAATAAGTCCAAGGTGCGAGCCCGAGTGGAGCACGTGTTCGCGGTGGTCAAGCGGCTGTGGGGTTTCACCAAGGTGCGCTACCGCGGCCTGGCGAAGAACGCCACGCGCTCGTTTGTGGCGCTGGGGCTGGCCAACATCTACCTGGCGCGCAAGCGCCTGATGGCATGAGTGCGCCCGCAGTGGGCGTAAAGCACGCCCGTGGGGCCGATACGGCACTCATTGGAGCGAAATCGGACCACTGCGGCCCAAAAATCTCGTCGTGCGTAACTTTGACTCGCCGCACTCACCGTCGCCATTGAAATCAATGGCTTGTTCAGCGTTGCCCTAAGCCCTGAGTGCAACAAAATCGCAGGCGCGCCGACTAACCGAGGAAACAATGACATGGCAAGTGAAAAGGTTACCCGCATCCTGAAAGCAAAAAGCCCGTTCACGGCGCAAGAGATTGCTGCAATGACAGATGCTCAGGGGTGGGCTTGGATCTATGCCAATGCGAAGCCTCGGAAAGAAAAACTGAGTCAAATCTGCTTCACAGGCTTCTCAGCGGCAGACAAGACGGAACTTGCAGCACTCGCACAGGCTGCGAACCTTGAGACTGTCGGCTCAGTGACGAAGAACTTGGCGTTCCTATGCGCAGGAGAGAATGCCGGTCCCGCAAAGCTTGAAAAGGCCCGCGAGCAGGGCAATCACATCCTCAATAAAGAGCAATTCCTTCATCTGCTTGAAACAGGCGAGGTACTCCAATGACACGCGTACAAAGGGGGCTCGCTTAAGGACGTTAGGTTGACTAAGAATCTTGACGTTAGCCGCCGCAATGAACGCCACCCGAGCCGCATCGAAGAACGCTGATCTTAAGAAGATTCGCGCTTTTTTGAACGATGCCCTCAACGACTATATCGCCGCCCGGGTTCTCCTTCTCTCTAAGCTACCGCAGCAGGGGGCCGTGCTATCGAGCACCGCCATCGAAAAATACTTCAAAGTTGTACTCGCATTTCGAGGCAACGAGAGTCGCGGCCATTTGAAGGCGGCGCATTGGAAGGCGGTAAGGAACTTTGATCCCAAACTGTTTTCCACACTCGACTTGAGTTTCCTTGAGCTCAATCGCAAGTGCTATCAACTGCGCTACACCGACGACATACCCGTTGGGTTCAATTTGGTGATTTCCACCAGGGAGTTTTTGGCTGAGTTAGACCACACTGCTCTATCGATCCAACGCAGTTTTGTGCTAGCGAACGACGGTAAGAAGCAAGTCACCTGGTTTGATTCGCTCCTAGCTACGCGCGATGATCGGCTTTGGCGTGAAAATCACAGTTTGCTCGGGATACCAAAGCAGCAATACATCGAACAGGCGCCGCCGTTCATTTACGAACTGCGACAAGATTCCGCGAGAGGGCTCATGGAGGCCACTTACGTCGCAGAAGGCCCTCCAAAGGTTTCAGGCTTCCTTCGCCCAGGTTTTGCACCGAAAGACACATCGGGCATGTCATATGAACTAGCCTACGGCGAGAGCGGCGAAGAATAACCTCTCCATCGAGAGGACGTCAGTGGCGTTGAACAGTCGACATGGCCATCTCACCCGGCGCCACGTGATCCGTCCACCGCGTCCCCGCGCACAGCTCAAACACAAACAACCGGCAATCCAGCGCACCGTTGAATAGCGGTGTGCGTTTAGACGGCTTGAAGCAGATGCCGCTGGGCAGCTCGCGGACTGCGGCGATGAAGCAGGCGCGCCAGCCTTCCATGGTGCGCTTGAGCCGGGCGCCCAAGGCCGGACACTGCGCCTCAGGGAGCCCGCCTTGCGTAGGCGTTGAACCGACACGCAGTGAACGTTTGCAAGCGTCGAAGTGCCCTTAAAATTGGGCCATGCGCCCGTCGGAAGCTTTGACCATTCACCGCGATGCGATTCGCGATATCGCCTTGCGTCATCGCGTTACCAACGTGCGCGTGTTTGGTTCGGTGCTGCGCGGCGAAGATACAGACGATAGCGACCTCGACTTATTGGTCGAGCCAACCAGCGAAACGACGATGATGGACATCGCGCGACTGCAGCTTGAAGTCGCGCGGGCGCTTCAGGTCGCCGTTGACGTGCTCACGCCGCGCGCCTTGCCGGACAAGTTCCGTGAGCAAGTGATTCGTGAAGCGCGCGCTTTATGAACAGACTCGTCATGCGGTTCGCAAAGCGCTCGTCGCGAATGCACGGCGCCGCCTAATCCCGTCGCGCCTCCGCTCCGCATCGGCGCGCTACCGCCGGTGGTGCGTCTCTACGTCTCCCTCCACCACCCGATCCGTCCGCCGCGTCCCTGCATACAACTCAAACTCAAACAACCGGCAATCCAGCGCGCCGTTGAATAGCGGCGTGCGTTTGGATGGCTTGAAGCCGATGCCGCTGGGCAAGTCGCGGTCAGCCGTGATGAAGCAGGCGCGCCAGCCTGCCATGGTGCGCTTGAGCCATGCGCCGACGGCCGGGTACCACGCCTTCAGCTCGGCGAGCTCGTTCAGCCGCTCGCCGTAGGGCGGGTTGGTGAGCAGCAGGCCGCTGGAGAGCGCGGCGACGGGCGCGGGCAGCGTCTCCATCGCCTCATTGGTGAGCGTGACGGCAGCGGCGGTGGCTTCGCCGCCGATGTTCTGCAGGTGGCGGCGCGTGGTGGCGATGGCGTCCTCACTGCGATCATTGCCAAACAGCAGGCCGGCGGCGAGCGGCGTGACACCTTGAGCAGCCTCCTCGCGCATTTGTTTGAACGCGGCTTCGTCGTAGTTACGCAGCTTTTCGAAGGCGAAGGCGCGCTGGGCGCCGGGCGCGACGTGCATGGCGATCATCGCGGCCTCGGTGAGGATGGTGCCGCTGCCGCACATCGGGTCGAACAGCGGCATCTGCCCCGTCCAGCCCTTGAGCGCCAGCATCCCGGCGGCGAGGTTCTCACGCAGCGGAGCCAGCAGGCCCTCACGCCGGTAGCCGCGCTTGAACAGCGCCTCACCTGCGAGGTCAAGGTACACCGTGGCCTTGTACGCGGTGAGGAACACGTGGATGCGCATGTCGGGCATGCTGGTATTCACCGACGGGCGCGAGGCCATCGCGGCGCGGAAGCGGTCGACAATCGCGTCCTTCACGCGCAGCGTGACGAACTCAAGGCTGGTGAGCGGCGAGCGGATGGCGTCCACCTGCACACGGATCGTCTCGCGTGCCGAGAACAGGTGCGGCCAGTCGATATTGCGCGCCAGCCGGTAAATCTCTTCCTCGTGCCGGTACTCGCTCTCGGCCAATTGCCACAGCACGCGGCTGGCGATGCGGCTCCAGAGGCAGACGCGGTATCCCAGCGTGAACGGCCCGCTGAAGCCGACGCCACCGTCGGTGGGTGACACCTGCGCAGCGCCAAGCGTGGCAAGCTCATCGGCGAGCACTTGCTCCAGCCCGCGTGGGCACGGCGCGAAGAATCGCTGTGCGCGGTCAGGAACCGGTTTGGCGTGGACCGACAGCGTGCCAGCGCGCGGCCCGGCCGGGCGCGGCGCATGCTGCAGCGACTGCGGGCGTTGCGGCGATTGGGGCGGCGGCGGCCGTTTCGGCGGCTGCGGCAACGGTGCTGGCTGCGCCTGCGGCGGTCGCTGCGGCAGCGACAGTGGCTTCCGTGGGCCAGGCGGTTTGGGCGGAATGGCCATCAGGATCGCGACAGCGTGCAGCCGTCGCCCATGCCTTCGCGCCACACACGCACCCGCGACACGTTGGCAAACGCGGGCTCCACCGCGCGCCAGACGTAGGTGCAGAGGTTCTCCAGCGTCGGCGCGCCGAGGCCAGCCACTTCATCCAGATAGCGATGGTCGAGCTGGTCACGCACCGCATCGAGATGCGCGCGCAGAAAGCCGAGGTCGCTCACCATGCCGGTCTGCGCATCCGGCGTGCCAGCGAGCGCCACCTCACAGTGATAGGTGTGACCATGAATGCGACGCGAGCCCTCGGCCTCAATCTTGCGCTTCAAGGTGTGCGCAGCGTCAAAAAAGAAGCGCTGCGTGATTTCGTAGTTCATGGCGTGATTATCCATCGCTTGTGGGAGCGGGCTTGCCCGCCATTCGTGGCTGACTCACACACATTCGCGGGCGAGCCGGCTCCCACCAGAAGGAAAATCAGCGGATGCCGATGACCTTGTGCGTCTGCACCGAGAGCCGCCACTCGGGATGCTGCAGGCACCAGTCGATGGCGAGCTGCGTGTTGCGCTCACGGTCGGGGCCGTCCATCGGTTGCACGAAGCGATGCTCAAAATCGAACGAGGCGAGCTCGGCAAAGTCGAGCGGCTGCGGCACTACCACCTTCAGTTCCTGACCGCGACGCTGCACGAGGTCAGCGCCGGCCTTGGGGCTGACGCAGATCCAGTCGATACCCTCAGGTGCAGCGATGGTGCCGTTGGTCTCAACAGCGATCTCAAAGCCGCGCGCATGCAAGGCCGCGATCAGCGGTGCATCCAGTTGCAGCAGCGGTTCACCGCCGGTGCAGACCACCAGCGGTTGCGCGCCTCGCGGGGATGGCGCGGGCCACTCGCTGGCGACCACATCAGCGAGCGCGTCTGCGCTGGAGAATTTGCCGCCGCGCGTGCCATCGGTGCCAACGAAATCTGTATCGCAAAACCGGCAGACAGCGGTGGCGCGATCACGTTCGAGGCCGCTCCACAGGTTGCAGCCGGCAAAGCGGCAGAACACCGCCGGGCGGCCCGCGTTGGCGCCCTCGCCCTGTAGCGTGTAGAAAATTTCCTTGACGGAGTAAGTCACACGAGCCCCGCGCGCCACTTGGCGTGGCCTGCCTTGCGCAGCGCACAGGCCGGGCATTCGCCGCAGCCGTAGCCCCAGTCGTGCCGCTCACCGCGCACGCCGTGGTAGCAGGTGTGGGTGTGCTCAACGATCAGGTTGGTGAGCGCGGCGCTGCCGAGCTGATCGGCAAGCGCCCAGGTCTGCGCCTTGTCGATCCACATCAGCGGTGTTTCAACGCGCAGCTTGCGGTCCAACCCGAGCGACAGCGCGAGTTGCATGGCCTTCATCGTGTTGTCGCGGCAATCCGGGTAGCCGGAGAAATCAGTCTCGCACATGCCGCCCACCAGCACGTCGAGGCCACGGCGATACGCGACGGTGGCGGCGAAGGTAAGGAACAGCAGGTTGCGGCCGGGCACAAAAGTGTTGGGCAAGCCGCTCTGCTCATAGGCGATGGCAACATCACGTGTCAGCGACGTTTCGCTGATCTGACCGAGCACGGCGAGATCGATCACATGATCGTCGCCCAGCCGGGTGCTCCACTCGGGAAAGGTGGTGCGTAGTTCGCGCAGGGTTTCCCGCCGCACGTCCATCTCGATACGATGCCGCTGGCCGTAATCAAAGCCGATGGTTTCGACGTGTGCGAACTGCGACAGCGCCCAGGCGAGGCAAGTGGTCGAATCCTGCCCGCCCGAAAAGAGCACCAGAGCTTTCGAAGGTATCGTCGCAACAGCAGCCATCAGAACGGCTTCACCACAACGAAGATCACGATGCCAAACAGCAGGAACACCGGCAGTTCGTTGATGATGCGGAAGTACCGGTCGGAGTGCGTGTTGCGGTCATCGCGAAATGCGCGCAGGTGCTTCCAGCAGAGCGCGTGGTAGGCGACCAGCAGCAGCACGAGTGTGAGCTTGGCATGCAGCCACGCGCCACTGATGCCGTAGCCCAGCCAGAGCCAGAGGCCGAACACGATGCTGAGCACGGCGCCGGGTGTCATGATGCCGTTGAACAGTTTGCGTTCCATGATCTTGAAGCGCTCGCTGCCGCGGGTATCGCTCTCGTTGAGCGCCTGCACGTGATAGACGAACAGCCGCGGCAGATAGAAGATCGCCGCCATCCAGGTCGTGACGAAAATGATGTGCAGGGCTTTGACCCAGAGCATGGTGATATTCCGGTTGGATTAGAGGCGGCCGTTGCGCTTGACCACCGCCTTCAGCTCGGTCAAGCGGCCATGGAAGAAATGCCCGGTGCCGGGGAACACGGTGACCGGCAGGCCCTGCGGTCGCGCCCACGCCATCACGGCATCCAGCGGCACCACGTCGTCCTCTTCGCCATGAATGACCAGCGTGTCCTTCGGTACCTCTGCCAGTTGAAAACGACTCACCGCCGGCCCCACCAGCACCAGTTGCTGCGGCTGCGAGCGCGGCAGCAGACGGGACTGCACGAAGCAGCCGAACGAGAAACCGGCCGCGATCAGCGGCAGCGAGGGCGACACCCGTGCCCGCGCCCACGCGAGCGCGGCGGCGGCATCCTCGGTCTCTCCAATGCCTTCGTCGAAGTTGCCTGCGCTTTTGCCGACGCCGCGGAAATTGAAGCGCATCGTTGCGTAGCCCAATTCCAGAAACGCCTTGGCGAGCGTCTGCACCACCTTGTTGTCCATGGTGCCGCCATGCACCGGGTGCGGGTGGCAGATCAGCGCCAGCGCGGTTGCAGCGGTCGTAGCTGGTTGCTGGAACGCGATTTCCAGCGGTCCTGCCGGGCCGTCGATCAGCGTGGGGGTGGCGGTGCTCATGCTGACATTTTAGGTGTCGCTTCTGCCCCGGTTTGTGTGGCTGCTGGCTCGGCGTCAGGCGATTTGCCCGGTGCGCCGAACCGCCACAACAGGACAGCGGTGGCGATGAAAGGCCACGCCAGGATCACCGTGTGCGTCAGCCCGTTCAGATGCAGCAAGTGGCCATAGTTCCAGCTGAAGATAGACAGCGGCGCCTTGGCGGAAATGAAGTCAGGCAACAACAGCGTAGTCAGCACGCCGGTCAGCAGCGCAATGCCCGCCAGGATCGACTTGGCGCGACGCGGCAACCAGAACAGCAGCATCAGCGCGAAGGCACCCGTCGCCAGTCCCAGCGCGTTGCCGGGACGCAGCCATTCGTCCCAGGCCACAGGCTTCAGCACCGCCTGGGCTGCAGCGGTCTTCATCAGCACAGCGATGCCAATAACCAGCACCAGCGCAACGCCGCCCAGCCAGCGCCGGCGCATGGTGAGATCGGTGAATAGCCCGATGCCTATCAGCGCCGCGGCGGTCTGGGTCAGCTCCACCACCACCACCGCGGGCTCAAACGCCGCCTGTTGTCCGGGGTGGAAAGTCGCTGCGAACAGGGGAATGGCCGGATTCACCTGCGCCAGCAGCCATACCGCCAACAGGGCGAGCATCAGATCGCCGGTGGCACCGCTGACCACCCAGCGCTCGCGTAGTGCTGCGACCCAACCGGTCAGGCGGTCGGAGGCAGTGAGCAACAAGCCAAGTAGCGCGCCGAGGAACGCGCCAGCGGCGTTGGCGAGCATGTCCAGCGTACTGGCGAAACGCGTTGGCAACCACATTTGCGCAGTTTCCATCAGGAATGACAGGATCACCGCAAAGGCTGCTGTCAGCCCCACGCGGCGCCGACGCGACAGCTGGCGTGGCCATACGAGCACGAGCGCGGCACCAAGCGGAACGTAGGCGCAGATATTGAAGGCAACGTCGTTCCAAAGTACCCGCTGCGGCAGTTGCCAGAGAAAGAATCGGGCCGTCGAAGGCAGCGCAGTCCAGCCGGTGAACGGTTGCAGGCTGGCGTAAACGATGACGCCAACACAGATGATTGCCACCCAGATTGCCAAAGCACCCTGCCGGTGCGGCGTCAGCGGGTCCGTCACCACAACCCCGCGTTATTGGGGGCGCCAGCCGATTGCTGAAGATCAGAGATAGGCGTGATCAATCTTGAAGCCCACCACGTTGGACTGGCTGGCATCGAGATAGAGCTTGACTTCAATCTCGGCACCACCGTCGAGGCCGCGACCGAGGTTGGCTGTCGCCGGCGCAAATTCCGCAGGAGTGAAGACCTTGCGCGCGACCATCTCGCCACTCAAGCCATCGAGGGTCAGAATCAGGTGGGGAAACGCCACTGCCTGCTGGCCGCTGTTGCGCAATGTTGCGGTGAACACCAGCAAACCCTTGTGGGCGGGATCTGCCGCGAGATCAGCACCGACGAAGCCCAGTGCGTCGGTGCGCCGTGGTGGTTCCAGTCGGCAACCGATGTGCTCGCAGGCGACCGCCAGCGTTGGCGCAAATGCCGGGACGCGACTCGCCAGCTCGTCACGAAAGAAATAAGCCCCCTGCGCTGAGAGCGCCACGATAGCGAGCACCGACAGCAGTCCATAGGCCAGGCGCGAGCCTCGGGTTGCCTTTTGCGGCGCTGGTCGCCAGCGATAGTGATCCGTCTCACCGGTGCTGGTTACTGTCGCTGTGCCGGCGGGATTTTCGTCAAACGCCGTTGCCGGAGTTGACGGCGCACCCGCGGCGTCCATGTTCCTGACCTGCACCTCTTGCTTGCCGGTATCGGTCGTCGGAGACGGACTCGGCGCGATGCGCAGCGGGTTCTTGCTGGAAACCGTCGTTGTCGGCGCTGCTGGGGCGGCCGTGCGGGCCGCTGACGGCGCGGGCGCCGCCGGAGCTCCCGCTGCCGTCGTTGACGGTGCAGGCGCGGGTTGCTCCACCGCAGGCATGGCCTGAATGATGGTGCGCGGTGGGTCGCCCGTCTCGTCATCATGTGTGGTGATGGGTGGCAGGGTGCCTTCAATCAGGTGTTCGACGGCATCGAAAATGCCGCGACAGGCACCACAGCGAACCAGCCCGGCGTGCGGCTTGACCTGCTCCGCGCGCACGCGGAACTTGGCGCCGCAATGGGGGCACCGCGTCACTGCTGAAACCTGGGTGATGGCCGTCATGCTGCAATCGTAGCGTAGGCACCCTCGGGTGATGGCCGCGCGCAGGTGCGTGGCTGCGGGCTCAGGGCGCTCGAGTTCCGCTCATGCACACCCAGCCGTCGCGCTCGGCGATCACCGTCATCGCGATCCATGGCGCGTAGGCGTCGGTGATCCGGTCGATCTGCGGCGGCAGGATTCCGGCGAGCGCCAGTTGCCCACCCGCCTTGACGTGAGCGCAAATGGCCGGCGCCAGCACCGTCAACGGGCCGGCGAGAATGTTGGCGACCACAATGTCGAACTGGCGATTGATCTCGGCGTCCGACACGGCGTAGCTGGCGGTCAACCTGTTTGCTGCCGTGTTCAGCCGTGCCGTCTCCACGGCCTGCGGATCAATATCGACACCGATCACCTCAGCTGCGCCCAGCGCCGAAGCAGCCATCGCCAGAATGCCTGAGCCGCAGCCGTAGTCCAGCACCGTGCGTCCGGCGAGCGGCAGATCGCTGAGCCACTGCAGGCAAAGCCGGGTGGTGGGATGGGTGCCGGTCCCGAACGCGAGGCCGGGATCGACACGCAGGTTGATGGCGGCCGGATCGGGCAGCTCGCACCAGGTCGGCACAATCCAGAGCTTTGACGTGATCTGGATCGGCTCAAACTGCGCCTGCGTCGCCCGCACCCAGTCAGTCTCCGGCACCACGCGGAATTCATGCGGACCGAGCACAACAGCGTCACCGTTGACATCGTCGCGCAACGTCTGCCACAGCGCCTCGATATCCTCGGTCGCTACATCGCCATCGAAGAGCGCCGCGATGCGGCTATCGGCCCACCGCTGGGAAAGCGGCATACCTGGCTCGCCGAAGATGGGCTGCTCGGCATCGCTTTCAGCGTGCAGGTCGGCAACATCCACTGCCAGTGCGCCGGCCTCAAGTAGCGCGTCCGCAATCGCGTCCGCTGCGTCACCCTTGACCGGCCCCGAAATTTCGATCCAAGTCATCGCCATACTTCGCGTCCTAGCGCCATGAGGCGCGTCGTCATAGGCGCCGGCGGCGCCGTCGTCTTAGCCGCGAAGCGGCGACGTCCTGCGCGCAAGCGCAAACTACTTCCGCCGCTCGGCCAGCTTCGCCATCCGCTGCTCGAGGTAATGAATCGAGAAGCCGCCCTTGACGAACTGGGCATCGTCCATCAGTTCACGGTGCAACGGAATGTTGGTCTTGATGCCTTCGACGATCATCTCGGAGAGCGCGATGCGCATGCGGGCGATGGCCTGCTCACGCGTGGCGCCGTAGGCAAGCAGTTTGCCCACCATCGAGTCATAGTTCGGCGGCACGAAGTAGCCGTTGTAGGCATGCGAATCGACGCGGATGCCAGGCCCGCCCGGCGCGTGCCAGCTGGTGATGCGCCCCGGCGAAGGCACGAAACTGTTCGGGTCTTCCGCGTTGATGCGGCATTCGATCGCGTGGCCTTTTTTGATGATGTCTTTCTGACGAAGTGTCATCTTCTGATTGGCAGCGATCTTGATCTGCTCCTGTACGATGTCCACCCCGGTGATCAGCTCAGTGACCGGATGCTCAACCTGCACGCGAGTGTTCATCTCGATAAAGTAGAACTCGCCGTCTTCGTACAGGAACTCGAAGGTACCGGCGCCGCGATAGCCGATCTTCTTGCAGGCCTCGGCGCAACGCTCGCCAATCTTGGCGATCAGACGCTCCGGGATGCCCGGCGCCGGGCCTTCTTCGATGATTTTCTGGTGACGGCGCTGCATCGAGCAGTCGCGCTCGCCGAGATAAACGGCGTTCTTGTGCTGATCGGCCAGGATCTGGATCTCGATGTGGCGCGGGTTCTCCAGGAATTTTTCCATGTAGACCGTGCCGTTGCCGAACGCCGCCAGCGCTTCACCCTTGGTGAGGGTGACGGCGTTGATCAGCGCCGCCTCGGTCTGCACCACGCGCATGCCGCGGCCACCGCCGCCGCCCGAGGCCTTGATGATGACCGGATAGCCGATGGTGCGGGCGATTTTGATGATCTCGCGCGGGTCGTCCGGCAGCGCGCCGTCAACACCCGGCACCACCGGAACGCCGGCCTTTTTCATCGCCGCCTTGGCCGATACCTTGTCGCCCATCAGGCGAATGGTCTCGGCGCGTGGCCCGATGAATACGAAGCCAGACTTCTCGACCTTTTCCGAGAAATCCGCGTTTTCTGACAGAAAGCCATAGCCGGGGTGGATCGCCTGCGCGTCGGTCACCTCGGCTGCGGCGATGATCGCCGGGACATTGAGGTAGCTCTGTGCCGACGGCGCCGGGCCGATGCAAACCGATTCGTCGGCCAGCTTGACGTACTTGGCATCGGCATCCGCTTCGGAATGCACCACCACCGTCTTGATGCCCATCTCGCGGCAGGCACGCTGGATGCGCAGCGCGATCTCGCCGCGGTTGGCGATCAGGACCTTGTCGAACATCTGTGATTCCGGCTTCTTGGCCGAGGCAAGGGAGAGCGCCATCGTGATCTTGATCTATTCGATGATGAACAAGGCCTGGCCGTATTCGACGGCCTGACCGGATTCGACCAGCGCGGCCTTGACGACGCCGGACTTGTCAGCCTCGATCTCGTTCATGAGCTTCATGGCCTCGATAATGCAAAGCGTGTCACCCGCAGTGACTGTGCTGCCCACTTCGACAAACGGCTTGGCGCCCGGCGAGGGTGCGCGGTAGAAAGTGCCGACCATTGGCGACTTGACCTGGTGGCCCACCGGCTCGGCCGGTGCCGCCGGTGCAGCGGCTGCGGGTGCGGCGGCCGCCGCAGCAACCGCCGGCGCAGCCGCCACGGCCGGCGCAGGCATGGCGCCCATCATCGGCGCGGCGTAATGCATCATCGGCGGGACAGTGTTGGCGACGGTGCGGGTAATTCGCACCTTTTCCTCACCCTCGGTCACCTCCAGTTCGGCAATGCCGGACTCCTGAACGAGTTCGATAAGTGTCTTCAGTTTGCGCAGGTCCATGCGACGGGTCTCCTCTGCTGGAAGATTGCGGTTGCCGCGGGTGGCGCCGCAGCCGTTGTACTACTGGCGTGTACTACGTGGTTGATGGGGTGTTTGCCGGAGCCGGGTGGGCGTTTGGGCAAATTGACGGCAGCGCCGCGGTCAGCGGTTGCCGTATTCCGTAATCAGGAAGTCGAGCGCGAGGTCATAGCCACGCACGCCCATTCCTACGATGATGCCGCGCGCAATGGCGCTCAGATAAGAGTGATGGCGAAATTCCTCCCGCGCATGCACATTGGTGATGTGGACTTCGATGAACGGCAGCGAAGCGCCGGCAAAGGCGTCGCGCAGGGCCACACTGGTGTGGGTGAAGGCGCCCGCGTTAATGATGCAGGCGCGGGTGCCGTCGGTACGGCTGGCGTGGATGCGGTCAAGCAGCACGCCTTCGTGATTGCTTTGCAGGCAATCGAGCTCAAAACCGGCCTTTTCGGCGCGCTTGACCAGATGCGACTCGAGTTGGGCGAGAGTCGTCGATCCGTACTTCTCGGGTTCCCGGGTGCCAAGCAGGTTCAGGTTCGGCCCGTGCAGCAGGAGCAGGCGAGGCGCCGTCTCCTTGTCCGATTTGCGTGACTTGTCGGCCTTTGCAGCGGCCGATTTAGCGTCTTTCGCCATCAAGAATGACTCGCATCGATCAAAAAAATCAAGGCGAGTTGAATTGAGATAGGCGATAGTTTGCCTGAAATCCGGATTTGTTGCCAGATAGCGACAGAATTTTCCGGGCAATTTGATCGGGGGATGCCGCCCAGCGAGCCCGCGAGGCGCGGCCAGCGATCGAGTCAATCGCCATATGGCTTTGCCACGAGAATGGCTTACAAGCTGGGCTTATAGCCTAAAATTCCATAAAGTCAACTCTTCGCTCTTTTTAGCGTTCAGCCCTTATTGGATGCGGGCTACGGCGAAAAGCTGACCATCCCGTGCCGGCCCATTCCTGCCTCAAATCGGCAGCCAGTCTGGAGCTGAAATTAGCCGATCATCGACGCAATTTCGCTGTACTTGAGGCGACCTACACGACGAAGCAACACTTCTCCGGCTGGCGAAACAGCCAACGAGAACGGCAATACGCTCTGCGGGTTACCCATCGCCTTCAGTTCGTCCAGCCACGCCACGTCAGCCAGCAGAACTGGATAGTTGACGCCGATTTCCTTGACGAATCGCTGCACGGGTTCGCGACGATCAACGGCGATGCCAACCAATTGCAGGCCTTTAGCCCCAAAGTCCTTCTGAGCCTTCACGAATTCAGGCATTTCTTCACGGCACGGCCCACACCAAGTCGCCCAGAAGTTGATCACCAGCGTTTTGCCCTGCCAGGTGGACATCGGCGTCGGTTTGCCACCGTCCAGTCCCTCGAAGCTGGCGCCCAGCAGCTTGGCCTCCTCGCCCTTCACCACGCCGCGCGTCAGCCACCAGTGCCCACCCAGCACGCCCACGGCGCAGGCCGAAACACCGGCCGCGCCAAGCAACAGGGCCCGGCGTCCGCCGCTCATCGCTTCACTCATCGCTCACTCTCACTGACTCACGCGCTTGCGAAACTGCTGCTTGAAACTGGTACTCCCGCCTTCCACCGCCGCTACTTCCTTGCCGTCAGCGGCGGGCCGGAACGTCCGCGTGGTCGGCGGGTAGCAAACCCCGGCCTCCTCCGAGCAGCCCTGAAAGACGAGTTTCAGCTCGCCTGCTGCGGCGGCGGGCGAGGCCGCAACCAGTTGTAACGGCTGGTCGTAAATCTCCACCCGGCCAAAATTCGGGTCCTGCTTCATCTTGCCCTTCGGCAGCGAGAGGTTGACAAGCGCGCGGCCGCCGGCCGACAGCTCGAAGCGGTCACGATAAAGATAGTGCCCCGGCATCACGTCAACGCGCAGCACATACTTGCCGCGTTCCAGCGCCGCCGTGATCGGAAATGCTTCATCTACCGGCAACGGTGCAGGCAATGTTGCGGGAGACGCCGAGCCCACCGGCGCCGACGCGGTGCGTGGTGCCGACGACTGGGCGCTGACGGCGAGCGAAAGCAGTCCGCAAACCGCAACAGCCACCCATGCATTGCGCCAGCCAGCCGTCGCTGGCGCACTTTTTTTGATGGCTGCTGTCATACTATGCACCACGTATTGCGTTGATTTCGGTGGCACGGACCTGCCGGCGCCGGAACCCGTTGGGAGTCATTCATGCCACTGGTAATGCTTGGAATTTTAGTTGCGCTGCCGATGCTCGACATCTACGCCACCCTTCGATTGGCCGAAGCGCTGAACGTTCCGGGCTGGGCTCTGTTTGTTCCAGGCGTCATATTCGGTGTGACCATCTTCAAGCGGGAAACGCGAAATCTGCGCAGCCGTTTCGCTGCCGCAATGCAAAGCATGACGCTGCGCCCCATCGTATTTGACAGCGGCCGCCGACTGCTCGCCGCCCTGCTACTGCTGGCGCCCGGCTTTCTCAGCGACGTTTTCGCGCTGTTTCTGCTGTTGATCCCGAGTCGCGCCGTCGCCCAACCTGCCACCGTCACCGCCAGCGGACCGCGGACGATGGATGGGGAGTTCCGGCGGGTGGAGTAGCGCGCTCAGTCGTTTTTGCGCACCTGATCCACGCTGCGGTCGATTGCTTCAGAACCTGCGGTGGAGGTTGAATTTCTCGAGGTTGCCCGATTCAATGCTGTCTCGAATTTCCGCTGCGGCCGTGTCGAGCACGTCCGGTGCGAGGCCGTCCCGACCAAGTGCCTGGCGGAGCCGCGCGGACAAAGTCGCCCCATTACAGGCTCCGTAGTCCATACAGACTGACCGCGCCGCGAACCCATCGGCGCTGCAGTCGACCGCGATGTCACACAGTGCCAGCTGCAGGGCAAGTCGCCCACCGTCCATGTGCAGCGCCGAAAGCTCCCAACCGTCAATTCCCCGACCGCCCCAGTCGACTTCGACGTTTGATGTGAAGCGCGCCCAAGTTTGAAGCGCCGGCAAGTCGCCCTCGCGAATGGCGCGTTCGATAGCCTCACGGTATATAGCGTTGGTCTTGCGGCGATCATCGTCAGACTCGGGACGCACGGTTGGTTGTCGCGCATTGAGCAAGTCCGCCAGAGGCGACCCACCTGCCTTGACCGACTTGAGTAGCGCTTCGCGCCACGCCCCCACGCCGGGTCCCGCGCACTCTGATTGGGCCGCTTCCATGAGCGAAAAGCGGTACGCAGCCTGCTCGGGCGACAGGGCCACAGGACGCGCCACCTCATCTGGTGACAGCGACGCCTGATACGCCGCCTCGTCCAACTGTTCTCCACGTGCGCGAGCCGCCGCCGCTTCCCGGTAGTACCATGAAACCGCAGCGAGTACCTTGTCAGGCCAGCGCATCGGTATTGGATAGATGCTTTCGGCCCCGGAGGCGGTTGGTCGTGCCATGTACGTCGACATGCAATACAGGCTCCACTGCAACGCTTCAGCGGCGGCTGCCGGGCTTCCGGCGATTGCTGCATCCCATTGCAGGTCCCGCACGCTAAGGTGACGCGCGCGTGTTGTGAACGGCAGTTTCTGCTCCGGCCACATGCGCACAGACGGGGTCGAAACCGATGCAATCCCGCTGTTCAGCACGCGCGAAGGCAAGCCATCCCGTGGCGGCACGCGGCTGGGCGCCGGCGCTTCTGCCGCCGCGTGAGTTTGAGTCGGCGTCGCGTCGTTTGGGTGGCCAAAGGCGAACCACAGCGCGGCGAGTACCACCATCCCGACAAGAACGACCGCCAAACGGCGCTTCATGCTCGCTACCTGCGGACGCGCACTACTTCACCCGCCGCACCAGCAACCAGACCCCAATCGCCATCAGCGGCACGCAAAGCCACTGCCCCATCGTCAACCCGAGCGACAGGAAACCCAGGAAGCTGTCCGGCTCGCGGAAGAACTCGGTGGTGAAACGCAGTGCGCCGTAGCCAAGCGCGAACATGCCGGCGACGCGACCGTCCGGGCGGGATTTGCGCGAGAACAGCCAGACCAGCACGAACAGCACCACGCCTTCTGCAAAGAACTGGTACAGCTGCGACGGGTGGCGCGGGATCTGATCTACATGCGGGAACACCATCGCCCACGGCAGTGACGGGTCGGCCGCGCGGCCCGGCAGCTCGGCGTTGATGAAATTGCCCATGCGCCCCGCGCCCAGGCCCGGTGGCACCAGCGGCGCGATGAAATCCATCACCCGCCAGAAAGGCCGCTCGGTGCGCCGTCCGTAAAGCCACATGGCAAAAAGTACGCCGAGCAGGCCGCCATGAAAGCTCATGCCACCCTGCCACACGGCAAAAATTTCCAGCGGATTGGCAAGGTAGTAGCCTGGTTTGTAGAACAGGCAATAGCCGATGCGCCCGCCGAGCACCACACCAAGAATGCCGTAGAGCAGCAGATCGTCGAGATCGGCAGGCTTCCAGCCCTTGAGGATCTGCTGCCGCGCCCGATAGCGACCGAGCAGCAGAAACATGGCGAACGCGGCAAGATACATCAGCCCGTACCAGCGCACAGCCAGCGGGCCGATTTGAACAGCGATCGGGTCGATTTCGGGGTGAATCAGCATTTGCTTCGCAGGACGAAAAGACGAATGACGAATGACGAAGTCCAGCCGCGAAACGGCCGTTCGTCACTGGACGGACTGCGAGTGTAAGGCGGACAGGGTGGGGTGAGAGAATAGCCAGCAGCAAGCGGGCGTTGCCGCGCTTCTGTTTCGTCATCCGTCCTTCGTCATTCGTCCTCCAAAGAACATGTCCTACAACCGCCGCAGCAAACTCATCACCGCGGGTGTCGCCCGTTCCCCCAACCGCGCCATGCTTCGCGCCGTCGGCTTCGGCGACGGCGATTTTGAGAAGCCCATTGTCGGCGTCGCCAATGGCCACAGCACGTTAAACCCCTGCAACGCCGGCATCCAGCCGCTGGCTGATCGTGCGGTTGAGGCAATCAAGGCCGCCGGCGGCATGCCACAGATGTACGGCGTCATCACCGTCACCGACGGCATCAGCATGGGCACCGAGGGGATGAAGTATTCGCTGGTGTCGCGCGAGGTGATCGCCGATGCCATTGAGACTGCCACGCAAAGCCAGATGATGGACGGTGTGCTGGTGATCGGCGCCTGTGACAAGAACATGCCCGGCGGCATGATTGCGATGTGCCGCATGAACATTCCGGCGATTTACTGCTACGGCGGCACCATCAAGCCGGGGCACTGGAAAGGCCAGCCGCTGACCATCGTGTCGCCGTTCGAAGCGGTAGGCAAGATGGCGGCAGGCACCATCAGCCAGGAAGATTTCGACGGCATCGAAAAGCACGCCTGCCCGACCAACGGCGCCTGTGGCGGCATGTACACCGCAAACACCATGTCGTCCTCGTTCGAAGCGCTCGGCATGAGCCTGCTCGGTTCATCGTCGATGGCCAACCCCGACCCGGAAAAGGCCGACAGCGTGGCCGAATCGAGCCGGGTTCTGGTCGAAGCGATCAAGAAGGATTTGAAGCCGCTCGACATCATCAACAAGAAGTCGATTGAGAACGCCGTCGCGTTGATCATGGCGACCGGTGGCTCCACCAATGCCGTGCTGCACTACCTGGCCATCACCCACGCCGCAGGCATCGACTGGACCATCGACGACTTCGAGCGCATGCGCAAGAAGGTGCCGGTGCTGTGCGACTTGAAGCCCTCGGGCCAGTACGTCATGACCGATCTGCACGCAGTCGGCGGCGTGCCGCAAGTGCTGAAGCTGTTGCTCAACAAGGGCTTGCTGCACGGCGACTGCATGACGATCACCGGCCGCACAATGGCCGAAGAGCTGGCCAACGTACCTGACCTGCCGCGCAAGGATCAGGACGTCATTCGCCAGCCGGACAATCCGCTCTACGCCCAGGGCCATCTCGCCATCCTCAAAGGCAATCTGGCGCCCGAGGGCTGCGTGGCCAAGATCACCGGCCTCAAAAACCCGGTGCTGACCGGCCCGGCCCGCGTGTTCAACAGTGAGCCGGAGTGCATGGACGCCATCATGGCGAACAGGATCAACCACGGTGATGTGCTGGTGTTGCGCTACGAGGGGCCGAAGGGCGGCCCCGGCATGCGCGAAATGCTGGCCCCGACCAGCGCCATCATCGGCAAGGGCATGGGCGAAACCGTCGCGCTGATCACCGACGGCCGCTTTTCGGGTGGCACCTGGGGCATGGTGGTCGGCCACATCGCACCGGAGGCACAGGTGGGCGGATTGCTGGCGCTGGTGGAAGAAGGCGACTCGATCACAGTGGATGCGCACCAGCTACTGATCCAGCTCAACGTGGACGAAGCGACCATCGCCGCGCGCCGTGCCAAGTGGACGGCACCGCCGCCCCGCTACACCAGGGGCGTGATGTCCAAGTTTGCGCTGCTGGCTTCGAGCGCGAGCAAAGGTGCCGTGACCGATCTGTAGCCACAAGGTAGCCCGGATGCTTGCGTCCGGGTTCCGGCGCACGCACCCGGCTGCGAGCAGCCAGGCTACAGTTTTCGAGGTTCTGCTTCCCGGCCCGTCGTCCCGCCACGTCAACAATTGTCTGGCCGAGGCGTTGTTGTTTGCCATGAACCTTCGTCATTTCCCCCTTCTGACGCTCGTGCTGCCGATGGCTGCGGCTTGCCTGCCGGTGCACGCGATTGATTCCATTCCGCTCGACCAGCTTCAGCCCGGCCTGTGGAAGGTGGAACGCAAGATCGAGAAGCTTGACCTCAACCCGGTTGAGTACGAAACGCGCAACACCGAATATTGCGCCAGCCCGCGCAAGGAAATCTCGCGGGTACTTTCGATCACCAATCTGCTGTGCAAGACTGAGGACAGCAAGGTGGGCGACAACCGCTACAAAGTTCACGCCACCTGCCGTTTGCCCGGCATTCGCGGCGAAAACACCACAGTGATCACTATCGTAAGCCCGACCGAATACACCGCCGAAGTCGACACCATCGGCACCAAGTTCGGCGAGAAACAGCACCGCAAGGAAGTGATTCGCGCGGTGCGTGCCGGAGACTGCCAGAGTTGATCGGGATTGCTGGTGCGACTGCGCGTCAGTGGCACTACCGCGCACTACAGACATCCGGCGAGACTACACTCGTCCGCATGAAAGCCACCAAAATCGTTGCCACGCTCGGGCCTGCGAGCGATACCGTTGACATCATTGCCGCGATGATCGAGGCCGGGGCCGATGTGTTCCGCCTCAATTTCTCGCACGGCACGCCGGAAGACCATTCGGGTCGGGCGCAGCGTGTGCGCGAGGCCGCAGCGCGCTGCGGACGCGAGGTCGGCATCATGGGTGACCTGCAGGGGCCGAAGATCCGCGTCGGCAAGTTCGACGGCGGCCGTGCTCATCTCGAGGTGGGCCAGCCCTTCATTCTCGATGCCGCGCTCGACAACAAATCACCGCTGTCCAACAGTGAGCGTGCCAGCCTCGACTACAAGCAATTACCGCAGGACGTCAGGGCTGGCGACACGCTGCTGCTGGCCGACGGCCTGATCCAGCTCACGGTGACGAAGGTAGAGGGTGATGCCGTGCATACCGTGGTCATCCACGGTGGCGAACTCTCCAACAACAAGGGCATCAACAAGCTCGGCGGCGGCCTAACGGCCCCGGCACTGACGGCCAAGGATCTAGCCGACATCAAGACTGCGGTAGATATTGACGTTGACTACCTCGCCGTATCGTTCCCGAAGAGCGCCGCCGACATGCAGACCGCGCGCACGGTGCTGGCGGCCGCTGGCGGCAAGGCAAAGCTGATCGCCAAGATCGAACGTGCCGAGGCAATCGTGCCGCAAACGCTCGACGAAATCATCGAGGTCAGCGACGGCATCATGGTGGCCCGCGGCGACCTCGCAGTCGAGGTCGGCAACGCCGCCGTGCCGGCGCTGCAGAAGCGCATGATCGTGCGCGCCCGTGACAAGAACAAGCTGGTGATCACCGCAACCCAGATGATGGAGAGCATGATCACCGCGCCGGTGCCCACCCGCGCCGAGGTCAGCGACGTCGCCAACGCGGTGCTCGATGGCACCGACGCCGTGATGCTGTCGGCCGAATCAGCTGCTGGCAAATACCCGGTGGAAACCGTGAAGGCGATGGCCGCCATCGCGCTCGCGGCCGAACGTTCGCAGGTGTACGAGCTGGACCGAGACTTCATCAACCAGCAGTTCGTTCGCGTCGATCAGGCCATTGCGATGGCATCGTTGTTCACCGCCTTTCACCTGAATGCAAAGGCGATCGCTGCGCTTTCACAGTCGGGTTCCACGGCGCTCTGGATGAGCCGCCACGACAGCGGCGTGCCGATCTACGCGCTGACACCGGAAATTGCCGCAGCCCGCCGCGCGGCACTGTACCGCGGCGTGCGCCCCGTCGTGGTGCCGTTCGACGCCGACCGTGATCGCGCCCTGCAGGCCGCTGAAGACGCGCTGAAATCGCGCGCTGCGGTCGCCGACGGCGATCTGATCGTGTTGAGCTGCGGCGAGCCAATGGGCAAAAGCGGCGGCACCAACGCACTGAAGGTCGTGCGTGTTGGCGAACACCGGAGCTAGCAGCTTTCTCCTGAACTGCCGTCGGCATTGGGCTCAGGCCCGTAAAAGGCGAGAAGTCGACTTCCGGCGGAATTGTGTTCCAGGCCCATATCAGCTGCGCTTTTCGCTGAAAAGTTGACGTCGGGAAAGCGCGCCAGCGGCGACAGCTACACTGCGCGCATGGAAGCTCAAGTCAAGCCGACGCAGCGCGTGCTGCTCGGCATCACCGGCGGCATCGCTGCCTACAAATCCGCCGAACTGGTGCGGTTGCTGGTCAAATCTGGCCGTGAAGTGACGGTCGCGATGACCGCCGCCGCGCGCGAATTCGTCGGCCCGGCCACGTTCCAGGCGCTGTCCGGCCGGCCGGTCTACAGCGACCTGTGGGACACGCGGCCGGACAACGGCATGGCCCACATTGAGCTCACCCGCAACAACGACGTGATGCTCATTGCACCAGCGTCGGCCGACTTTCTGGCGCGACTGGTGCACGGCCGCAGCGATGATCTGCTCTCCACTACGGTGCTCGCCCGCACCATCCCGTTGATCGTGGCGCCCGCGATGAACCTGCAAATGTGGCAAAACCCGGCCACCCAGCGCAACGTCGCAACGCTCAAGGCTGATGGTGTGCACATCGTCGGCCCCGGCAATGGCGACCAGGCCTGCGGCGAAATCGGCGACGGCCGCATGCTTGAGCCCGCCGAAATCATGGCCGCACTCGATGCTTGGGCGCAGCCGAAAACGTTGCTGGGCAAGCGCGTACTGATCACCGCCGGCCCCACGCAAGAGGCGATTGACCCGGTGCGAGTAATCACCAACCACTCCAGCGGCAAGATGGGCTACGCCCTCGCGCAGGCTTGCGCCGAGGCGGGCGCCGAAGTCGTGCTGGTGAGCGGGCCGACGCATCTGTCCACGCCGTTCGCTGGGGCCTCCCCGGGCGAGCCCGGCGGTGTTCGTCGCATCAGTGTCATCAGTGCAGCACAGATGCTCGCGGCGGTCGAGGCCGAAGTCGATGAAAGCGACGTCTTCATCGCCGTCGCCGCCGTCGCCGATTACCGTCCGGTCAGCAGTGCCGAGCAGAAAATCAAGAAATCAGACGCCGGGCTCAACATCCATCTTGAACCGACGGTAGACATCCTCGCTCGCATTGCCAAACACGCTCGCCGCAGCAACGATCCACGCAGGAACGGCACGCCGCCATTCTGTGTCGGCTTCGCAGCAGAGAGTGAAAACGTCGAGCAATACGGCGCCGAAAAGCGCGCGCGCAAAGGCATCCCCCTGCTCATCGCCAACCACGCGCAGAGCGCTTTTGGAGCCGATGAGAACGAGGTGACGCTGATTGATGAACGGGGGGCGGAGGGCGAAATGCGCATGCCTAAGATGGGGAAAGTGGTGCTTGCGCGTGCAATCACACGCGAGATCAGTGCGCGTCTCAATCCCAAGGTTTGAATGGTGCGATGCCGATGACCTTGGCGGTCGTCGCGTCAAGGACGACTGCCATGTCTTCGCCACGCGCCTTCAATCCCTGAAACAAAACCGATTCGTCGGTCAGGCCGCGGGCTTGCAGCCAAGCAGTCAGTTCGCCGTCGCGCCCCTTGTTGCGCATGCGAAGTTCGGCGATGGGCTTCGCGAACTTCAGTATTTCCTCACGCATGCTCTCTATCGGAGCGTGATGTTGCGGCATGTGCCCATAGTCAGCTCCCGCGAGAGCGCTCATCAAGATCCGTTCGCGCTCCGCACGATCCGTCGCCTCCCTGATTCCAACCCATTCAGGGCCCCACATGGGGAGCGCCCTCTTTGCCGCAACTAGATCTGACTCCGCAACTTCGCTGGCCCGAATCACGTCGAAACGCGCGCCCAACGCGGCAACGTAAACGGGACGCCCCAAAAGCAGTGTCGATGTGCCGTATAGCAAGGCTGCCACCTGGACGATCGCGATGATCGCCAGATCCATCTTGAGCGATTTTTTGCCCGGCTTGAATACTGTAAGGGTGAGTGCAGGCCCCAGCACCACATCGACGGCCAGTACCACAAGGAAAACTTCGAGCCCACCTACCGCGCGGAACAACGGATCGGGATACCAGACGAACCAGAAGAGCGCAAGCAGGATCCCGCCCACGACCGCGCAAACACCCAGATGAATCGCTGCAGCTTTGAAGCGTGTCATTGGTAATCAAGTGACCGAACACAGTGGGAATTGTTGCGCAGATGGAGTTGCGTCGCGACGATCACCTGACGCGGCGCGTGCCAAGTGCACAGCCGTACTGGTGGTCAACAAAGGAAAAAGCCCGCCGAAGCGGGCTCTCTCGACTTTGCGTGATCGCAAAGCATCCGACATTAGGTCTTCGTGCCACGGCAGCTAGTCGGCAGGTAAGCAACGGCAACCGTCGTGCCCGCTCCGCCGCAAACCCAGTCAACCGCGCCGGTTACCGCTTGAGGAATTAGGGTCACAAGGCCGGCAGCGCCAGTCACTTTGCTCGTCACCTCAATTCGCGTACCGGTCCAAGTGAGGCCGTCGACATATTGGTTGGTAACGACAGTCTGACAACCCGACGCAACCATGTCCGGGGGCAACGTATTGTTGTTTGAGGACATGTACTCAGCAACCGACAGCTTGCACGGCGACGCTGCACCGATAACTTCAGAAACCTTAGCACGCTTCGTGTAGTCCTGATACATCGGAATAGCGATAGCCGCCAGAATGCCGATGATCGCGATCACGATCATCAATTCGATAAGGGTGAAGCCCTTCTGAACACGTTTCATAGTCAATTTCCTTCCCGGGAGGTTTACTTGGAGATTCAGCGACGGACGCTGGATGGGCTCACTATTGCAGCGGGCGTGCCAGCGGGATTCGATTATGGCAACGTCATAGGCAAGTGATTGTTTTTGCTGACTTTTGTGAATAATCCGAAATGTCACAACTTGGTTTGTCGTTTACAAACATCAAGAGCATTGCCGCGCGCGAGCATTTCCATTGACGAAATTTGTCACTCGCCTGCCAACGTATGGCGCAACCATGCACCGACTTTACGGACATGTGGTCCATGTGAGTCTTCATGCTCTTCTGGGAGTTCGGTTACGAAATGGGCGTCCTCAAATCGACGGCGGCGGAACAATCCGCTATCTACTCTCGCCGGCTCGTACACGGCGGGCGACCAGAGGGGTTCGAAGCGGCCTGAACACATCAACATCGCCGTAACAAGCCGGCGCTTCGCTTTCGGCAAACCAGCCCGGCACCCCAAGAATCGGTAGCGCAAGCCGTCGTTCGTTGGCGGCAAGTGACGTGCCGCTGTCGACGCCCTGGGCAAGTAGTTCGTCGATTTCGTCTAGCGATACCTCCGCCGCCAGCCGCAACCACAGCGCCTTCACCGTCAAGCCGCGATGCGGGTTGCTGGCAAGTTGCTCCAGCGTGCCGTGGCCAAACAGGATGACGCGGCAGTCGCGGATGAAGTGGGCGCGATGCTCGACGAACAGCCGCTTCCATTCGTGTGCTTCGTGCAGCGCCCGCAAATCGCTGCGCTGGCTGATGATCAGCGCGCCGGCCTCGTCAAACAGCGTCAGGATGTCGCGCCGCCGCGGGCGGCCGTTGGCGGTGGCCGCTGCGCCGAGCGCCACATGGGCTTCGCTGATGGCGCGTTTGGTTTTGGGAAAGGCGTGCCAGACCAGCGCGTTGACGGTGTCGTGCAGATTGTTCGGGCGAACGATCAGCTCGTTCTGTTCGACAATGCGGCGCTCGAATTCCATTGCACCGGCTGCCCGCACGGGTGGTGCAACCAGGCGAGGAATCACACCGGTCGAGGGTGCACAATCTGCTGCGGACGAGGCCTCAAGCGTTGGCAAGTACTCACGGTAGGGCGCGAACGCGGGATGCTCAAGCAACGCCGCAGGAATCGGCGCCAGCGATACGCTGTCGGCTCGATCAGCGATGGCGGCCACCACCCATGCCACCCAGCACGACGAAGATCACGATCAGCACGGCGATCACGGCCAGCGCGATCTTGATCCAGCTCTTCGGATACTCACCGTCGATCTTGCCAGTCACTGCGTTGATGATGACCTGATAGTCCTTGCTGGAATACACGTAGGTCATCAGCCACACCGGCGCCAGGATGTGCTTGAACGTTTGCCGCGAGAAGTTGGCGTTCACCTGCAGGTTGCGCTGCGTGTCGCCGGGCACCTGCTGCGAGCAGAGCGTGCGGGTTGCATCCATCATGCGCTCCCGGCTGGTCTTCGCGGCGGCGATCAGGTCAATCTGATAGCGCTCAACGGTCCAGCCGCTGACGTAAGCGGGGTCGTACGGCTTGAGCGCACCGGTGCCCTTTTCCGTCGTCGGGAATGGCTCGATATTGCGCAGCAGCCCCTGATGCACGCCCTTCGAGCCACACACGAGTGTGTCGTCGAAGAAGTGGTTGAGGCTGCCCGAGGCGTACTCCCAGCGCACTCGCTGCGCCTGCCGTGTCTTCTGCTCACCGTTGTCGTAATAAGTCTCGGTGACGTAGTAGTAGTACCCGGCCTCGGCCTGCCAGCGGGCATCGACCAGCGCATCGAACGTCCAGTACGGCAGGTAGACGCCCTTGACGGTGTCGGTCATTGCCTTCTTTTTGAGCGCGTTAGGCGCCCACCAGAGCTTGCCGTACCAGCCGCGGATACGATCGCGGGCCTGCGGTTCGCTCACCCGGATTGGAAGAATCGCCTCGGGTCGAATGACGTCGCCGGACTCGTCGTAATCAACTATTGCCGAGGCGCCGCAGAATTCGCACGACTTGGCCTGTTTTGACGCGTCGAAAACGCTGATCGCCTGGCACTGCCGACACTTGATCATGCGCGTGGCGCGCGCCCAGCCACGGGATTCGCCCTGAATGTCGCGCAGCGCGGCCACCAGATCGTGCTCGACGATGTCGGTGGACTGGATGCCGGGCATCGTTTCCGATTCTTTCGGCATCGGCGCTTCGGTGCCGCAAAAGGCGCAGATGAGCTTTTGCTTGGCAGGGTTCCATACAGCCTCGCCGCCACAGGCGACGCAGGAATATTTGCTGCGGGCCTGCTTTTCAGGGGCCGTCGCGGCCGTGTGAGTGGCGGTTTCCTGATTCATTGCTGCGAAACTGTATTAGTCGAGACGCGTTTTGGCGCGCAGATAGGTCATGCGCAGACACACGTACACACCGAGCGCACCTTGTCCGATGGCCGCCGGCAGCCCGGAACCCGGCACCGCCAGCGGCAGCAACGCTGCCACCGTGCAGAGCGCTGCGAGTACTAGTTTTTCCGTCACGCCAGCGTCACTGACCATCACGAACCACGCGAACACAATCAGAATGAAGATGGTGGACACAGGGGACCAGTTATGCGTGATGCGTTGACCAGCGACTTTTCACCAAAAAGACCATTTCACGGGGCCTGAATTCCGATTTCAGGAAAAGTCGACTTCGTCGAAAAACCCGCCTTCAGCCCTGGTTCAATGGTTCTTTCAGCCAAAAGCCAATAGTGCTTAGCCCTTCAGGAAGGTATCCACCGCATCCTTCGTGATGCGCCACTGGGTGCCGATCTTGCGGCCCTTCAGGTTGCCGGCATCCAGTTCAGCCAGCACATCGCTCTCGGCCACGCCGAGCACCTGCGCCACTTGCGCCGGATTCATCAGCTCCATTGCAGGCGCCGCTGCGGGCGCCGCTGCGGCAGCTGCAGCGGCTGCTGCGACGGGCGCCGCCATCGCGCCCGGCACCATGCCGCGCGGCGCGTTCGGGTTGGCGCCCACCGTGCCGCCAGGCTGGTTGATCATTTGCTGGCCAACGCCCATCGCTACCGCGAATTCGGCACCAAAGCCCATCGTGCCTGCCTTGCCCTCGCCGACGGCATTGGCCATGTTGTAGCGGATGTATTCCCCCATGTCGCCAATCGTGGTCATGGCGCCGCGCTTGTCGATCGCCTGCTCCACTTCCGGTGGCAGCGAGACGTTCTCGATATTGAACGAGGTGACCTCAATGCCATATTTCGCCGTCGTGATCGGATTGATGGCGGGCAACAACGCGCTACCGATCTCGCTGTAGCGGGCAGCAACGTCAAGCGCTGGCACCTTGGCATTGGCGATCGCCTCGGTGAACACCGTCACGATCTTGGAGCGCATCACGTCCGCAAACTCGTCGAGACGGAAGTGATTGTCGGTGCCCGCCACTTCCTTCAGGAACAGCGGCGGATTGACGATCTTGAAATCGTACTGACCGAACGCGCGCATGCGTACCACGCCAAAGTCCGCGTCGCGCATCATGATCGGGTTTGCCGTGCCCCACTTGTTGCCAGCAAAGGTACGGGTGGTGACGTAGTAGACGTCGGCCTTGAACGGTGTCTCGAAGCCGTATTTCCAGCCGAGGATCGTCGACAGTACCGGAATATTCTGCGTTGACAGCGTGTGCTTGCCGGGGCCCATCGTGTCGGCGTATTGGCCAAGGTAGACAAACTGCGCGACCTGGCTTTCGCGAACGATCAGTTGCGCGTTGTTCTTGATCTGCTTGTCGTCGTCCGGCCAGCGATACGAGAGCGTATCGCGCGAATCATCCTGCCACTCGATGATCTCGATCAGCTCTTTCTTGATGAAGTCCATGAGGCCCATTGTGATTTCTCCCTGCGGTCAAATGACGAAAGACGAGTGACGGATGACGGACTGCGGCGCTACAGCCGCAATCAGATTATTTACTTCGCGGCGACCTTGGTCTGCGCCGCCTTCAGACGTGCTTCCAGCTGTTCGCGCGGAATCGCACCCGCGATCATGCGACCATCTGCCAGGAAGAACGAAGGCGTGGCTCGCACGCCGAGCTTCTGGCCCAGCTCAACCGTTGCGTCGACCGGATTGCTGCAGTCACTCTTTGCGGTTGCATCAAATTTCTTGCGTAGCACTGCGTCCTGCCATGCCGCAAGGCGATCCTTGGCGCACCAGATCGCCTTCTGTTTGTTGCGGGCAGCCGGATGCAGCGAATCAATCGGGTACATGAAGTTGTAGACGGTGACGTTGTCCACGTCCTGCAAAGTTTGTTCGAGGCGCGTGCAGAACGGGCAATCAACGTCAGTGAACACATACATCACACGCTCACCCTTGCCGCGCACAAATTTAATCGAGTCGGCCAGTGGCAAGGCTTTGATGTCGATAGCGCTGAGCTCGGACGTGCGTTCCTCGGTCTTGTTGGTCATCGTCGCGGTTTCAATCAGATTGCCGACGATGAAGTGCGTCAGTTTTTCATCGAAGTAGATGAGGTCGTCCCCAACCATCGCCTCAAAGGTGCCAGGAAACACGGACGCGCGCAGGCCCTTGATCGGCGCCCCTTTGAAGCGCTCTTCGAGCACGGTTTTGACCGCGTTCAGCTTTGCGCTGTCTCCTTCATTGCCACGTGCGGCAGCGACTGGTGACGCCTTGGCGGCCTTGTCGGTTTTGCCAGCTGGCGGCTGTTGCGCGTTGCAGGCACCGAGCAGGACGCCGGAAGCGAGCAAGGCGACAATGATGCGTTTCATGTGGGACTTTCCTTCGAGTGCGCGGATTTAAGCGTTCATTGCATCGCTGCGGTAGACAGCGTGCGACGAAACGCGGGTACGCGGCCAAAAAGACGCATTCCAGCGTCGCCAGCCGCCATCAGCCATGGATGTTCGGGTTGATTGTAGAGGCGGAAAAGACCGTCGGTCGTCATCTGCATCGCGAGCGTCGGGCCGTACCGATGCCGTCGATAGCGGCCCAACAGCAGGGGATGGCCGGGATCGTCCGCCGCCATCGCGACACCACGCCAGAGGTCAAACAGGCAACGGGCGTCGGCAAGCCCGACGTTGACGCCCTGCCCCGCCAGCGGATGCATGGCATGCGCAGCGTCGCCTACCACCAGGACGCGCTTGCCAGCGGGATTGCCCACTCGCAACAAATTGAGCGGGAAACTGCGCGGCTTGCCAGCCACCGCACGCAGGCGGACGGTTCCTCCGCAAGCCGCGTTGATCGCCCGCAGCAGTTCGTCGTCGGCCATCGCACAGAGCGCAGCAGCGCGTCGGGGATCGGTTGACCACACCATCGACACAGCCGGCGCGCCGGCAATGTCCGGCAGCGGCAACAGCGCGAGAATCGAGCCGTCCGGCACGAACCATTGGGCCGCGGTACCGCGATGCGCGGATCCAGCGATCAGGTTGGCGACCACGCCGTGCTGCGGATAGGCATGATGCGAGGTCATCAGGCCGGCCGCGTCGCGCAGGCGCGACTGCACGCCGTCCGCAACAACAACCACGCGAGCCTGCAGCAGGTTGCGGTCTGCCAGTTCGAGCAGTTTCGCTTCGACGCCGATGTCGCCGCCGTCGTACAAGTCCACGCCCTCACCGCGCACCAGCAGCACGCCGGCCTGCACCGCCGCCCGTGCGATGGCGAGGGTCAGCGCCTCATGCTCGATGACGTGTGCGAGCTCGTCTTCACCGGTGTCTGCCGCCCGGATATGCAGCGACTCTGCGCCGTTGCGGCCGTGCACACGCATCTCGGACACCGCCGCACAACGGGCCGGGTCGAACGCAACTTCCTGTCCGGCCAGCCAACTCAGGTTGCCTGCGGCGACGGTGTAAACGCGCGCCGACAGCGGCTTGTCTGCCGTCCATGACTTCGCATCGGGCAAGGCATCGCGCTCAACCACAGCGACACGCGAGGCGTTACCCAGCGCGCATCGGGCGGCCAGCGCGCAAGCCCAACCGACCGGGCCGCCGCCGGCCACCAATACATCGAACGAGGTAGTGTTCAAAGCGCCGGGCTACGCGACTACCACGTCAACTCTTCAATGACGTGGTTCTGGTTGGTATAGATGCAGATCTCGCCGGCGACCTTGAGCGATTCAGCAACGATCTCGCGCGCCGTGAGCTCGCTATGCTGTGTCAGCGCCCGGGCTGCCGCCTGGGCGAAGCCGCCACCGGAGCCGATCGCCACGATGCCGTGCTCCGGCTCAAGCACATCGCCGTTGCCAGTGATAATCAGCGACGCGCTTTGATCGGCCACCGCAAGCATCGCCTCCAGGCGGCGCAGGATGCGGTCCTGCCGCCAATCCTTGGCCAGCTCCACAGCGGCACGCGTGAGGTGCCCCTGATGCTTTTCCAGCTTGCCCTCGAAACGCTCGAACAGCGTGAAAGCGTCAGCCGTCGCGCCAGCGAAACCCGCCAGGATGCGATCGTGATATAGCCGACGCACCTTGCGGGCCGTCGCCTTGATCACCATGTTGCCCAGGGTTACCTGGCCATCGCCGCCAATGGCGACGGTATTGCCGCGGCGCACCGAGACAATGGTGGTGCCGTGAAAATCGAGTCTGGAATCCATGAAAACTGGCCGCCAGGCGGCGATAGGAAAAGTTGGCGCTACCTGGCCAATTGGCTCAGGCCGTCTTCACAAACAGGCTGGCCGGCGCACCAGTGAGCTGCAGCAGCACCTGAATGATGGGGGTTGCGCCGAGCACGCGAACGTCGATGGCCTGCGCCATGAGCCGGGTAAACGCATTGGCAATGGCGCCGCCACAGACAAAATCAACGCGCAACACCTGCCGCATGTCGACAACAACCGGGTTGGTGGTCACCTTGTCCACGGCCACAGTCTTCAACGACGGATCGGCGGCGCCCTTGAGCTCACCCACCCAGATCACACGATCATCAACCAGCGCTTCGTCGGGCTCATCGGCCTCGGCACTTTGGGTGGTCAACACGCTGCGCTGCAACGGCGTCAACGCTTCCAGCGACGGCGGTGAGATCTCGAAGGTGACTGCGAAGTCCACCGCGCGATCATCGAATGTTGCCGTTTGCGCCGACCATTGCAGCAGTTCAAGCACGAGATACCACTGGCCTTTGCGCGTACGTTCACCGGCTTTGAGTGGTGCAGACAGGCGGCGGATCGTGGCGTCCAGCGCCCGGAACGAGATCACCGCGCCTTTGCGTCGAAGCGCCGCCAGCGCACCGGCGAGCAGCGTGCCGCAAACATCGTTAACACCATTCAGCTCGGCGATGTCGAGGTCGAACCGTTGCGGCGCCGGCGAGGTTTCTTTCCGCTTGGCCGCCTCACTTAGCGCCACGATCACCGGTGCGTGCGGATCGGTCAGGTCGCCGCGTAGCAATGACTTGGGCTTGGCGCGCACCGCTGCCGTTGCGGTGGGTTTGCTGGCGGCGTTGCTGCCCACCGCCATCTCATCCCACGCCGGTGCCGAACGTTCAAACTGCACCACAAAACGCAGCGCAAGCTCTTCAAAAGACGCCCGGTCGTCCGCCCTCGCGTAAAGGTCAAACAGGCACATCCACACCATCGGCTGTGAGCGCTCGGCAGTATCGAGCGCGTGGACCAGCGCGGCGGTCGCGGCTGTTGCATTGCCATGCGCAAACATCAGCGCCGCATTTTCGAGCGACGGGCCGAGCGCGCCTTCCTCTTCGACCTCGATACGGGCCGCCTGCGGTGCCCAGCCGCCAAGCTCGGTGTCACCATGATGGCGCGAGATTGTGGTGGCAGGATCAGCGAGATTCCTGCCATCCTTGCCTGGCTTGCCCGCCGCATCGATTGGGGCCAGCTCCAGTTTTGGGCTGCCTACCTTCGGCGACTTCGGAAAGATCTTGAATGCCATCTCGAATGTTCGTTTTCTTCAGCGACCGTTCAAGGAACCGGTACCGCGTCCACCAGCCGGTAATAGAGCCCTGCCGGATCATCCTTGAGCACCTGCAATGTTCCGGACAACGCAACAGCGTCGAAGCCGTAACGCACATCGGACTTCGCCCGCACCTCAATCATCGCGTCCGGCCCGGCGGGCAGGCAAAACGAACAGTGCGGCGGCGCCGCGACCAGAAGGAAGCGACGCTGCTTGTCACCGATGTCAAGCGGCATCATGAAGCCTTGCACCTTGATCGCCTTGCCATCAAGCGCCGTCACCACCTGGGCGAAGGCAGGCACCATCTTGCGATCCTTTTTCACCAGCTCCACTTGCCCGAGCGTACGCCAGGAGGTGAAACCCGGCTTTTCGGGCAGGAATTGCGACGGTGGCATCAGCGCCCCATTCGCTGGTACGGGGGTTACCGCGACCGCAGGCAACCAAGCGAACAGTGTGACGGCCGACAGCGACGCGAGGCAGCCTGAAAGAAGTGAGCGAATTTTCATTTTCAATTACCTCGACGAAAGTTGCGCGGCAACGTCAATGGAAACACTGCGCCAGAGAACTGGGATAGTAGCAATAACTGCGAGGCAAAGCGCAGCAATCAAGGCAATTCCCCAGTACCCGCTGCCAACCATTGGATCTACCGCCAGGCCAGGAAGCACGCCATGCGACAGCAGCCACGCGCCCACCGCCAGCAGCACAGCCGCCACCAATGACGCGAGCAACACCAATGCCACTGCCTCGGCAAGCACCAGCAATGCCAATTGCCACCGGCTCGCCCCCATCGCCCGCAGCACCGCCATTTCCGGTTCCCGCCGCGCCAGCGCCTGCATCAGCGCTCCCAGTAAAGACGCCATTGCGGCCGCAATCAGGACAACGGCGAACGCTTTGATAATGATTGCCACCCAGTCAAAACTGGTCAAGAGACGAGCCGACTCCAGCGCCGGCACGGCGGCCTGCAGTCGGGTGGTACTGTTGATCATGCGCGGAAGCGTCGCCACACCTAGTGGCCCCCTGGTCTGGACCAAGGCAAACGTAGCCTCACGTTCACTGCTCGCCGCATGGCCCTCGTGTACCAGCCACACACTCTCTATGGGCGTGACTGCAACTTGGTCGATCACCCGCCCACTTGCCTTGAGAATGCCGACGACACGATAAGGATTGCCATCATGCTCGGCCGCCGCGTCGCCACTGCTCATGCCGTGGGCACCAATGAAGCTGTCGCCGACGCGCAGCCTGGCACGGGCGGCCAGCGCTGATCCGACCACTGCCTCCATCGGCGCAGCGGGTAGAGCCCCTTCCGTCAGCTGGGCGCCGTAGAACTCGAGAAAGTCGTTGCCTGCGCCAACTATGCGAGCACCCGCAACCGAGTCTCCCATTGCCACGGCAATGGCCTGCGCCACCATCGGATTGGCCCGCAGTGCAGCCACTTCATCCAGGCGAATATTGCCGTTCGGTACATCCAGATAGTAAACAGCGGCCAACACGTTCTGCAGCGCCGAGCCCTTGGCGCCGACCACGATGTCAATGCCTTCGGCCTGTCGCCGGGCATGCGATTCGAGCGTTGCCTGCAGCCAGACAATGCCGACCGCACTGGCCATCCCCAACGCGCAAAGCGAGACAGTCAAGGCGAACTGCCAGGGGCGCGTGGCAAGAAAACGGCTCACCAGGCGCACGATGATGCTCATCGCGGCAACTCCAGCGTATGGACCGAGCCTTGCGGCAGACACTGACCCAGCATTTCCCGCAATTGCGGGTCGTGGCTTGCGACCACAGCGGCGCCACCCGATTCGGCATACGTGGCAATTGCGTGGGCAACCAGATTCGCACTGGTTGCATCGAGTGCGGCGGTGGGCTCGTCCGCCAGCAGAAGTTTTGGCCGCGCCACCAGTGCGCGGGCAAGGCTGGCGCGCGCGGCCTGGCCCACCGAGATGGCCACCTGGCGGCGCGCAGCCAGCATCTCGATGTCCAGTGTCCTCAACAGCTCATCTGCTCGCCGCCGGCCCTCGGCATCGGATTTGCCAGCCAGCGCCAGCGGCAGCAACACGTTTTCGCGCACCGTGAGGGTCTCGATCAGGCACAGCCGCTGCGGCATCCAGCCAACCACGAAGGGCCGCAGTTGATCACGTCTGGCAACGGATAGCCCGGCAATTTCTGTCGCCGCAATCGATACCGTGCCGGCCTCCCTCGCCAACGGCAACACACCGGCGAGCAAGTGCAGCAATGTCGATTTGCCTGCCCCGGAAGCCCCGCGCACCAACAGCACCGTGCCAGCGCCGACATCAAAACTGCCGAATTCCAGCACCGCTTCAGCGCGCTCCGGTTGTTGCCCGGCACGCGCTGCGGCGCCTCGCGGCGAATAGTGATGACGCAAGTTGCGAACACTCAACAAGGTCGTCTGCGAAGCAGGTTGTGGCAACTGAATCCCCGACAGCAAAAATCAAAAAGGCCGGAAACCCGGCCCTTGTGACAGCGTTTTTGCTACGACTACGATCAGCCGGCGAAGTTCGCGTTGGCGAAATCCCAGTTGAGCAGCTTGTCGATCAGTGTCTCGACATATTTGGCGCGCAGGTTCTGGTAGTCGAGGTAGTAAGCATGTTCCCAGACGTCGATCGTCAGCAGCGGCTTCTGCCCCTTGGTGAACGGCACTTCGGCGTTGCCGGTCTTGACGATCTTGAGCACGCCCGCGTCCGACACCAGCCACGCCCAGCCGGAGCCGAACTGCGTGACTGCAGCGTTGGCGAAGTCAGCCTTGAACTTGTCGTAGCCGCCGAGGTCCTTGTCGATCGCTGCAGCAATCGCGCCGGTCGGCTTGCCGCCGCCATTGGGCTTGAGGCTGTTCCAGTAGAACGTGTGATTCCAGATTTGGGCAGCGTTGTTGAATACGCCGACCAGCGCCGCGTCACCTGCCGACTTCTTGATGATGTCCTCAAGCGACAGCTGCGCCAGATCCTTGCCTTCAACCAGCTTGTTCAGATTGTCGACGTAGGCCTTGTGGTGCTTGCCGTAGTGAAACGACAGCGTGTTGGCCGAGATCAGCGGCTCCAGCGCGTTGTCGGCGTACGGAAGCGGCGGCAGGGAGAAGGGTGCACTCATGGGATTTCCTTTGGGTGAGACTGGCTGGCAGTCGCGCGTTTGAAGCAGGAATGAACAATTATGGCCGCTCACGGCAAATCCGCGAGTGGCAAGGGGTCATTGCAGCAGGCCAACAGCGGCCAGCGGCGATCAATCCCCAAACAGTTTCTGCATGCGCTCGCGGCGTTCCTGCGCCTCGATGGAGAGCGACGCGGTCGGACGCGCAATCAGGCGTGCGATGCCGATCGGCTCGCCGGTCTCTTCGCACCAGCCAAAGCTGCCATCGTCAACCATGCGCAGTGACTTGTCGACCTTCTTGAGCAGCTTGCGCTCGCGGTCACGGGTGCGCAGCTCAAGGGTGTATTCCTCTTCCTGCGTCGCCCGGTCGGACGGGTCAGTGGCCACCTCGGTATCGCGCAGGTGCTCGCCGGTATCGGTCGCGTTATGCAGGATGTTGTCGCGCAGTTCGACCAGCTTCTCGCGGAAGAAAGCGAGCTGCGCCTTGCTCATGTATTCCGATTCCGGCTGTGCGAGGATTTCCGCCTCGGTCAATCCGCCGTACTTCTTCTGACTGTTCATCGTCAGCACCGGCGCTGGTTTGCTTGCCGGAGCCGGCGCTGCGGCCGGTTTGGTCGTTTTGCCAACCGTCGCGGCCGGGGCCGCTTTGGCTGCAGGCGCAGTTTTCGCCTTGCTCGTAGTAGCCATAAAACTCTTCTGGAACCTTATCTGTCGATCTATCGAGTGTCTGGTCGGTCAGCCGCAGTCTTACCAGGCGGCGCCGGATTATAGCGGCTGACTCCCTGCCCCCGCCGCCGCTTCACTGCGACAATGCGAGCATCGGCCAAAGGCCGCCAGCTCGATACCCTGCAGCTCAACGCCCGCCGGCACCGCCAGCGCAGGTGCCGCCACGTCATCCAGGCAGATCGTTCGACCGCATTGCGTGCACTGAAAATGGGCGTGAGAATGGGGCTTTTCTGGTCGCGTGAAGGCAAATCGCATCGCCCGCTCAATGCCGGTTGCGCCACCGGCCGTACCTACCCGATGCGCCAGTGAATGCTCGACCAGCCAGTCCAGCACACGATAAAGCGTCACCCGGTCGAGCCCGGTGTCGGCGAGCTGCACCTCAATATCCGCATGCGAAAGCGCGCGGTCCGACGCAATCAGACACGCCAGCACGTTGCGCCGGGCGCCGGTGTTGCGACCACCACTCGTCATCACCAGTCGCCGCGCCAGCATGATTGCCGCCGACGGCAGCGGCACCGGTGCGGGTGCGGGCGGCGTGCTTGCAGGAACGGACGCTGCGGTTGCGGGAGGTGAGCCCATGATTAAATCCTACCAGTTCAGCGCCAAGGCCTCAGCAACGACGGTGCCGGGCGCCTATCAATCTGCCGTCCAGTTCGGGCCACTCATCGTGCAATCCACTGCAACCACTGCCGCGCCGTTGTCCGCCCTCACGCTCGGCCGACCGGATGATTTTCACGTCCATCTGCGCGATGGTGCCGGGCTCGCCTCAGTGGTGCCCTTCACGGCCAGGCAGTTCGGCCGGGCGCTGGTGATGCCCAATCTGAAGCCACCGGTAACGTCGGTGACGATGGCGGCAGGGTATCGCGACCGCATCCTGCAGGCACTTCCGGCGGGCTCGACGTTCGAGCCGCTGATGACGCTATATCTGACTGATCGCACCGCTGTTGACGAGGTGGCGCGAGTGGCCGAATCCGGCTTCGTCAAAGCTTTCAAGTACTACCCGGCGGGCGCCACGACCAATTCCGACTCCGGTGTCACTGCACTCAAAAACGTCTACCCGGTGCTCGATGCCATGCAGCGTCACGGTGTGGTGCTGTGCATTCACGGCGAAGTGACTGATCCTGCCACCGACGTGTTCGACCGCGAGGCGATCTTTGTTGAACACTCGCTGGCACAAGTCGTGCGCGATTTCCCGGCGCTGAAAGTCGTGGTCGAACACATCACCACGCGCGAGGCGGCGGACTTCGTCAGTGCGGCCCCCCCCAACGTCGGTGCCACCATCACGCCGCAGCATCTGCTCTACAACCGCACGTCCATTTTTACCGGCGGTATTCGTCCGCACTTCTACTGCTTGCCCATCCTGAAGCGCGAGACGCACCGGCAGGCGCTGCTGGCCGCTGCGACATCGGGGTCGCCAAAATTCTTTCTCGGCACCGACAGCGCGCCGCACTCGCGCAACAACAAGGAAACCTGCTGCGGCGCGGCCGGCTGCTTCACCTCGCACGCTGCGATTGAGCTTTATGCCGAGGCGTTCGACGCCGCAGGCGCACTGGACAGGCTTGATGCCTTCGCGAGCCGCTTCGGAGCTGAGTTTTATGGCTTGCCGCGCAACGCAGGCACAGTCACCCTGCAACGCGACACCTGGACACCGCCGGAAGAATTTGCGTTTGGCGATGAAACCATCGTGCCGCTCACGCAAGGCCGGACGCTCGCCTGGAAGCTGCTGTAGAAGCGGCTCTGCCGAGACAGCGCCAACTTGACGTAGCGCAGGTCGCGGCCGACCCGCTTCTGCGAGCTACTGCCGTGACGCCAGCGCCCGCACCCCGACGATCACGCCGAGCACCAGCAGCACGATGCCGGCGATCTCGAAGCCACTGGGCGAGCGCTGATAGACCAGATAGGCATAGGCCAGCGCGGCCAGTGTTTCGAACACGATCAATTGCCCGGTCAACGCCGTCGGCGTATTTTTGCTCGCGATATTCCACAGCATGGTGCCTAGCCATGACGCGCAAAAGCCGATCACCGTCATCAGCAGCCAGAACTTGAGCGGCTCCGGCCCTGACAGCGACTGCGCAAAGCGTGGATCGCCAGTGAGGCGCAGCCACAGCAAGGAAAGCGCAAGCCCGACGGCCGCAATCGGCAGCGTGGTGATGCCCTGGGCCGTCGCCCAGGTGGTCGACGTGTGCTGACGATGTGCGTTCAACCAGCGCGCGTTGTGAATTGGATACCAGGTCCACGCTGCATTGGCCACAATGGCCAGTGCCGCGCCTCCCAGATATGCGGTCAGAGCGCCTTCGGCCTGCAGGCGCGCAACCTGATCGGCATTGACACACAGAAGGCCGCCCGCGATCAGCACCAACGATGGCACCAGCCTGGCCCACGAGAAGCGATGCTCGCCGTGGCTGCCCAGATTGGAGACCACCGCAATCACCACCGGCAAGGTACCGATGATCAAGGTCGGCAACGGAGCACCGGCCAGCTGGATCGCCGCCGAGAGCGTGAGGTAATAAATGAAGTTGCCGACGATGGAGAGTTTGGTCGCCAGCCACCAGTCAGCCCGCGTTAGCTGACGCAGCGCTTTGCGCTGCCACCACGCGATCGGCAAGGTCACCAGACCAAAGGCAAAGTAGCGCCCAAACGACAGCAGCGTCGCGGGATAGTCGGGCAGCAACAGCGGCGCCACGAACACCAGTCCCCACATCAGGCCAGCGCCGAGCGCGGCGCCGATGCCGAGTGTCAGGTGCTGTGGGTGCGGGGTGGCCGCAGAAGCGGCATCAGGAGTGGCGGACGAAGAGGACATCGAGTCTATTTTGCCCGACGCTTTGGCCGGCACCGCTGTGACGCCGCTCCGTAAAATCGCCTTCAGTTCAACAGAAAAGGTCACGGAGACTCACATGACGATCAAAACAGTCGGCATCATCGGCGCTGGCACCATGGGCAACGGCATCGCGCAGGCCTGCGCCGTGGCAGGCATCGACGCGTTGATGCTCGATGTCAACCCGGTTGCGCTCGACAAGGGTGTGACCACCATCAGCGGCAGTCTCGACCGTCTGCTCAAGAAGGAAAAAATCACTGCCGAGCAAAAAGCGGCTGCGATGTCGCACGTCAAGACCACCAGCACGATGGCCGATCTTGCCAAGTGTGACTACGTGATCGAAGCCGCGACCGAGAATGAAGGCCTGAAGATCAAAATTCTCAAGGATCTCGACGCGCTGCTGCCGGCCAGCACAATCATTGCGACCAACACCTCGTCAATCTCGATTACGCAACTGGCTGCCGCAACCAAGCGCCCCGACCGTTTCATCGGCATGCACTTCTTCAACCCGGTGCCGATGATGGCGCTGGTCGAGCTGATCCGTGGCCTTGCCACCAGCGACGCGACACTTGCGACGGCGCAGGAACTGGCCAAGGCACTCGGCAAGACGCCGATCACCGTCAAAAACTCGCCCGGATTCGTGGTCAACCGCATCCTGTGCCCGATGATCAATGAGGCAATCTTCTGCCTGCAGGAAGGACTCGCCACGGCCGAAGACATCGACAACGGCATGAAGCTTGGTACCAACCAGCCGATCGGCCCCCTTGCTCTCGCCGACATGATCGGTCTCGACGTGATGATTGCCGTGATGAACGTGTTCTACGAAGGCTTCAACGACCCGAAGTACCGCCCGGCGCCGCTGCTGAAGGAGATGGTCGCGGCGGGTTATCTGGGCCGCAAGACCGGGCGCGGTTTTTACACTTACGCCTAATTCGCGCCGTTCGTGGTGATCCTTTGTCAGGCTCAAGAGTAAACGCGGCACTCACCACTCTGTCCGTTGGTGGTGCCCCTTCGACTTCGCTCAGGGGTAAACGCTGCGCTCATCACTCACTCCGTTCGTGGTGAGCTTGTCGAACCATGAACGTCACTCCCTCTGACAACCACGAGAGCCCCCATGCCCGCTGACAAAAAACTCCGCATCGGCGTCCTCGGCGCCGCCAACATCGCCCGTAACTTCACTGCGGCACTGCGCGGCTCCGACAAGGTTGACGTGTGCGCCGTTGCCAGTCGTGACGCCGCCAAAGCCGCCGCGTTCGCGGCCGAGGTGGGCATCATGCAGTCGTTCGGCAGTTATGAGGCCATGCTGGCGGACCCGTCGATCGAAGCGGTCTACAACCCGCTGCCGAACAACCTGCACGCCGAGTGGACGATCAAGGCGGCTGAAGCCGGCAAGCATGTGCTCTGCGAAAAGCCCTTCGCAGCCAACGCGGCCGAGGCGAAGGCGATGTTTGACGCGGCGAAGCGCAACAACGTGATTGTCGTCGAAGCGTATCCGTATCGCGCGCAGCCGCAGACCATCAAACTCGCGCAGTTGTTGCGTGAGGGTGCGATTGGCAAGGTGCAGTTCGTGCAAGCGTCGTTCGGCTTTCCATTGGCGATGGGTAGCAATATCCGCTGGGACCCTGCACTCGCGGGCGGCGCGCTGATGGACGCCGGCAGCTATCCGGTCAGCCTGGTGCGCATGATCGCTGACGAACGGCCGGTGCGGGCGCATGCGATGGCGCGCTTTGCCGAGGGCGCGAGCGGTGGTACCGGTGTTGATCGCACGCTGTTGGGCACGCTGGATTTTCCGGGCGGTGCGCTGGCGCAGATCGCCTGCAGCTTCGGCACCTCGCGGCACCGCACCGCGCTGATCGTCGGCGATGCCGGCACCATCGAGACCACGTTCTACAACGACACCTCGGACAAGCTGCCGCCGACGCTGGTCATCCGTCGTGGCATTGCGCTCGATGCACCGCGCGAGACGATCGTGTGTGACGCAGCCGCCGGCTTCCGCGCTCAGGGCGAGGCCTTCCACGATCTGCTGCGCCATGGCTGGTCGCAATGGCCGGGCGCCACGCCCGACGAGACGCTCGACATCATGCTGGCGATTGATGCACTGGCGGCTAGCGCGCGTAGCGGCAGCGCGGTCTCCATCGTAGCCTGACCGTTTTCCAGAGCGCCGGCTTGAGGGTGACTTTCGCCGAGAACGACGGCTTCGTCATCCAACGTCAGCGCTGCGACGACAGACATACAGCTTTTTGCTGTGTAGTCCATGGAATATGGGCTCAGCGCGCAAATCGCCGCATATTGACATTTGCCTATTTTTCGCTTTTAGCCCTTATTAAATAAGGATTTCAGCGAAAAGCTGTTACTTCAAATGAGCTGTGCATACGTCGCGTCCAGCCGTGACTTGAGGTAGTCAGCACCAGTGGTTGGCCGATATCGCGCCGGGCGTTCAGGCGTGGCGCAACTGGGCAGGCAGCTCACTACCGCATCGGGATTGGGATCCAGAAAGAACGCCACGGAAAAGCGCTCACGACCGACCGGATTGACCACACGGTGCGGCGTCGACACATAGACATCGTTAGTCCAGCGCATCAGGCAATCGCCAATGTTGCAGATCAGGGCACCGGGGATGGACGGTGGCGAAACCCACTGCCCATCCCGCGTACGCACTTCCAGCCCGCCGGCATCGTCGGTCGCCAGCAGCGTGAGATTGCCGTAGTCGGTGTGCTCGCCCGCACCCGTCTGGCCCGGTTCAAAGCGGTCGGGACGCGGCGGATAGTGCAGCAGACGCAAGGTTGCCAGCGGCTGATCAAGTTTGTCGTCGAAGAAGTTTTCGGCAGCACCAAGGTCGTATGCCAGCGCCCGATGCAGGCGCATGCCCAGACGGTGACAGGCGTCGAAGTACGCGAGCATCGTCGCCCGAAAGCCGGGCAATTGCTGCTTGCCCGGCCACACGTTGACGCCGCGAAACGGTTTGCACGCAATCACATCCGGGTGGTCCGCCGGCAAATCCCAACCGATGTTGAACGCTTCCTTCACATCGCCGGGCTTGCTCGCGTCCAGCCGCTCTTCGCCGAGCGCCACGTAGCCACGATTGTTGCCCGTACGCTTGATGGACAGTGCGGCCTTTGTGTCCGGGTCGGTCGCGAAAAACCGTTGCGCTTGCGCAAAGACGGCGTCGGTCATTGTCGGCGCGATGCCGTGTCCGGTGATGACGAAGAACCCGGTGTCACGTGCAGCTGCGCCAAGGGCACGACCGAGGCTCGCATGGTCCGCGAAACCGGCGATGTCGATCAGTGGAATCTCAGGCAATGTGCTCGCCCCGATTCACGCTTGCCGACCCCGCCTCCGCGGGAGAGAAGCCAGACAAGGAGGCAGACACATCTAGCGCACCCACTGCATCGCTTCCTGCTTCTCCATCCACTCTTCCTCCAGCGCATCGACCTTGGCCGCAAGCTCACCGCGTTCGCGTGTCTTGTCGCCGAGCGACGGAGCGTTTTCCTGCGCGTAAGCGGCTTCGCTCGCGAGCCATGCGTCTAGCGCGTCGCGCGCACCGGTAAGCTTGGCCAGCTCCTTTTCGATGGCGTCGATGCGCTTCTGGATCGGTTTGCGCAGGTTGGCGAGGCGTTGCCGCTCCTCGGCCTCGGCGCGTTTGTCGTCCTTGCGTGACGGTGCGGAATCGCCGCCCGCTGGTTTGGCGCGCTGCTCGCGCAACCAGTCGCGATAGTCGTCGAGATCGCCTTCGAACGGCGCCACCCGATGATTCGCCACCAGCCAGAGCTCGTCGCAGCAGGCACGCAGGATGTGCCGGTCATGCGCCACGACCACCAGTGCGCCCTCATAGTCCTGCAGCGCCAGCGTTAGCGCCTGCCGCATCTCGATGTCGAGGTGATTGGTCGGCTCGTCGAGCAGCAGCAGGTTCGGTCGCTCGTAGACCAGCATCGCGAGCACCAGTCGCGCCTTCTCACCGCCGGAGAACACACCCACTTTTTCGCCCACGCGATCGCCACGAAAGTCGAAGCCGCCGAGGAAGTTGCGAATGTCCTGATCGCGAGCGCGCGGGTAGCCACGCTCCTCAACAAGCTTCTTGTCGAGCTGGTCGAGATGCCAGAACGGCGTCTCATCTGTGCGCAACTGCTCCAGCTGGTGCTGCGCGAAGTACGCGATCTTGAGATGCTGGCCCTCGATGCGTTCGCCGGCGAGTGGCGCAAGCGCGCCCGCCAGCGCCTTGACCAGCGTGGACTTGCCGGCACCATTGCGGCCGAGCAAGCCGATGCGCGAGTTCGGCAATATCGAAAAGCTCACGCGGTCGAGGATGACCTTCTGCGCCTCGCCTTCGCCGTAGCCCAGTTTCATGTCGGCGAACTTGAGCAACTGGCGTGGTTCGCCCTCGGGCTTCTTGAACTCGAAGGTGAACGGTGAATCCACGTGCGCCGGCGCGATGCGTTCGAGCTTTTCAAGGGCCTTGATACGGCTCTGCGCCTGCGCCGCTTTGGTCGCTTTCGCCTTGAAGCGCGTGATGAAGGATTCGAGATGCTTGATAGTGCGCTGCTGCTTCTCGAACGCCGATTGCTGCACCGAAAGCTCGGTCGCGCGCTGTTCCTCGAACGAGGCGTAGTTGCCGGTGTAGAGCTTCAGCTTGGAGCCAGCATCGCCCGCGGAGGTGTCAAAGTAGAGAATCTGATCGGCCACACGATCAATGAAGTCGCGGTCATGGGTGATCACCAGTAGTGTGCCCGGGTAGCGAGCCAGCCAGTCCTCCAGCCACATCACGGCGTCGAGGTCCAGATGGTTGGTCGGCTCGTCGAGCAACAGCAGATCACTGCGACACATCAGCGCCTGCGCAAGGTTGAGGCGCATGCGCCAGCCGCCGGAGAATGTCGTCACTGCGCGCGACTGCATGTCGTGCTCAAAGCCGAGCCCCGCCAGCAGCTCGGCCGCACGCGCAGGCGCTGCGTAGCCGCCAATCGTCTCCATCCGCGCGTACAGGTGCGCCAGCTCCTCGCCATGCTTCGCGGCGTCCGGGTTCGGATGCTCGGTCTCGCGCGCGATGGCGATCTCCAGCTCGCGCAATTCGACGTCGCCATCAAGCGCGTATTCGAGCGCCGTGCGATCCGAGGGCGGCGTCTCCTGCGCCACATGCGCGATCACCCAACCATTGGGCATCGCGATATCACCGCGCTCGGCGTGCAACTGCCCACGTAACGCCGCGAACAAGGTGGATTTGCCAGCGCCATTGGCGCCAATGATCCCGACCTTGCGGCCGGGGTTGATGGTGATGTTGGCGCGGTCGATGAGCGGCGTACTGCCGCGGGCAAGAATCAGGTCGATAAGGCGAAGCATGGCGTAATTTTGCCGTGGCGAAGGCAATTCGCCCGGGGCTTGGCCCCGGAGCCCCGTTTCACCGTTCGTGGTGGGCGCGTCGAACCACGGGCCGTGGTGCGTAGGGCGGGCACTGCCCGCCGCAAGCTGATACCAGCCAAACTTGTTCTTCGGGGAGATGGTTGGTTTGCCGCCAGCGCGCTCGTGCCGCGCGTGGCAGTAACTTTCTTTTGCTTCGCCAAAAGAAAGTCACCAAAGAAAAGGCGACCCCAGGCGATTCGCTGTTTCCCTGCGGTGCTCGCAACGCGCGGGACCCGCACAAATCGCCCGAAAGTTGCGCTGCACGCAACCAGTGGGCTCATGGTGCGGGTCTACGACCGCGCGTTGCTCCGCTCCTCGGGGCGAATCCATGGGGACCCCTTGGAACCGATACTTACTTGATCGCTTCGCGATAGAGCACGGGAACCCGGATGCAAGCATCCGGGCTACGCCACTAAAGTGCGGTGCTATCGACGGAATATGTCAGCCTCACCTTGATTTGCAATTGGATCTCCAACGACGAGCTTCGCGCTCTCGAATTTGTAGGGAAAGAAAACCACAACGGAATAGTTGTCACGGTGATTCAGCGACACCGCGATCGCATCAGACTTGGCGCCCGTTCCCGGCAAGTTGATTCTTACGTCATACACAAGCGCTGTTGCCTTGTACGCACCCGACTTTGCGCCGGAAACGAAGACTTTTTTCAACTGCCGAATCAAGTCAGACGACGGCGGACGTTCACGCGAGTCATAACCGGACACCGCAACCGTCTTGCCGTTTTTGTCCATCGCATATCCGTACGGAAAAAATTCGCGGTGCTGTTGCAACATCTTTTCAGCAAATGGCAACGCCGCATCAAGCAAGGCCTCTGCTTCTTTCTTGGCAACACTCAAGCCTTGCGCGTCGGCGAGTAACGGCAAGACGAGAAACAACAAGGGCCATCGCCAAAAAATCTGTCTCAACATTTATTGCTGCGCACTCAGAAGCTCCATTTGGATACTCGCGTCAAGATTACCGCCCCATCGCGAAGCGATCAAGCTTCGGTTCGACAGGGGCCCCATGGATTCGCCCCGAGGAGCGGAGCAACGCGCGGTCGTAGACCCGCACCATGAGCCCACTGCGCGCAGACTTGCGCGCCCTCGGGCGATTTGTGCGGGTCCCGCGCGTTGCGAGCACCGCAGGAAACAGCGAATCGCCTGGGGTCGCCTTTCTTTGGTTACTTTCTTTGGCGAAGCAAAGAAAGTGACTGCCCTGCGGCATGAGCAGCTCGTCGCAAAGAGCAAACTTCATTTCACCGTCACCCTCTCCCTAGCCCTCTCCCCTCAAGGGCGAGGGGACAAACTGCGTTCATGGTTCGACAAGCTCACCACGAACGGACATTTGTGCTTCGCGTGGCGTACGCGCTTGATCCTCTGCGGCGCCGAGGAAGACGCCCTCGCGGGCGTCATAGCGCAAAGTCGTAATCAATAATCAACGGCGCGTGGTCGGAGAACTTCTCTTCGAGATAGATCTGCGCCTTTTTCGCAGTAGCCGCAATCCCTGGCGTGGCGATCTGATAGTCGAGCCGCCACCCCACGTTGTTGGCGTAGGCATTGCCGCGGTTGCTCCACCACGTGTATTGCTCGGCGCGCTGGTCGAGAGTGCGGAAGACATCGACGAAGCCAATTTCGTCGAACACGTGGGTCAGCCACTCGCGTTCGTGCGGCAGGAAGCCTGAGTTCTTCTTGTTGCTCTTGTAGTTCTTGAGGTCGATTTCCTTGTGCGCGATATTGAAGTCGCCGCAGATCACTACCTCCTTGCCGCGCTTGCGTAGCGCCCGCAGATGCTTCGGGAACTCCACCAGAAAGCGGTCCTTGCTGGCCTGCCGCTCAGGCCCGGCGGCGCCCGAGGGCAGGTAGAGCGAGACGACGGCAACATGGCCGAAATCGGCTTCGAGGTAGCGGCCTTCACGGTCGAACTCACCGACGCCAAATTCCTTGATGACATTCACGGGTTTCTGTTTCGACCACAGCGCGGTGCCGGCGTAGCCTTTCTTTTCGGCCGGATGGAAGTGTCCGTGGCTCTTCTTTGGTCGCAGCAACTCTTCCGGTACGTCCTCGGTGTTGGCCTTCATTTCCTGCAGGCAGAACACGTCCCAGCCACGCAGGCTGTTCATCCAGTTGGCGAGGCCCTTGTTGTTGGCGGAGCGGATGCCGTTGGCATTGAGGGTGACGATGCGCATGGATTTGCTGGCCTTGCGTCGCAGGACGCGAGAAAATACGGTGTTCCCCATTTTCCATGAACGGCGCCATTTGGGCGCGGTTCACGTCTGCCTGAAAGGAAAGCATTTGCCCATGACCGCAACCACGCCCGACTCCCGCTCGCCCGACGCCTTCCGCCAAGACTTCCTCCGCTTCGCACTTGCCTGCGACGTGCTCCGCTTTGGTGAATTCAAGACCAAATCCGGCCGCCTGTCGCCGTACTTTTTCAACAGCGGTTTGTTCAATACCGGCGAGTCATTGCACCGGCTTGGCCGCTACTACGCCGATGCCGCGCTGGCGTCGGGCGTGGCCTTCGACATGACCTTCGGCCCGGCGTACAAGGGGATTCCGCTGGTATCGGCACTGGCCATCGGACTTGCCGAAAAAGGTCACAATTTGCCGTATTCGTTCAACCGCAAAGAGGCCAAGGACCACGGCGAAGGCGGCTTGATCGTCGGCGCGCCGCTCAAGGGGCGGGTGCTGATTGTGGACGACGTAATCACCGCCGGCACCAGCGTGCGCGAGTCAGTCGCCATCATTCGCGCGGCGGGCGCCGAACCGGCGGGCGTGCTGATCATGCTCGACCGCATGGAGCGTGGCACTGGCACACTCTCTGCAGTACAGGAGGTTGAAACAACAGTCGGCATCCCCGTGATCGCCATCGCTGCCTTGCCAGATGTGCTGCAGCTGGTGGGCAGCGACGCCGGCCTCAGCCAGTTCAAGGACAAGATTGAAGCCTATCGTGCTCAGTATGGAGTGCTCGCCTAGCTCGCCGCTTCAGGCGCTGGTTACGCGTTGGTGGCCGCTCGCTGCGGCCTGCGCATTGCTGGCGGCGGGAACGTGCGAGGCCCAGCTCTACAAGTGGGTCGATGAAAACGGCAAGGTGCAATACAGCGACACCATCCCGCCGGCAGCAAACGACCGCGCCCGCAAGGAGCTGCGCGCCGACGGCACGCTCAAGCGCGAGACCGAGCGCGCCGCGACGATCGAGGAAAAGCGGCTCGCTGCGCAGCGCGTTGCCGACGAGGCCAAGGCCCGCGAGGCCCGCCTGGAGCAGGAGCGCAAGGACAAAGCGCTGCTGACCACCTACGCCGACCTGAAAGATTTTGATCGCGTTCGCGACCGGGCGCTGGGCAATCTGGAAACCGAGATCCGCAACCTGACCGAACGCGAAGCGATCCTCGCCAAAATCGTCGCCGGCCAGCAAGCCACGCCGCAAGAGATCGCCAAATTGGCTTCGCCTGCCAGTGCACCGGCGACCCCAATCGCAGCACCCGCGGCAGCGCCGGGCACGCCGCCGGCTCCCGGCGCGGCCAAAGCGCCGCCCCCGGCCCCGGCGAAGCCCGCTGCCCCCAAGTCAGCCAACGCGTTGCTGCTGGAGGCGAAGTCCGAGCTGCCGCGCGTCACCGAACTGCTCACCCGCAAGCGCCGCGACCGTGCCGATCTGGCAACGCTCTACGCCGCCGAACGCATCCGGCTGGCCAATCTGATCGATGCCGAGAACGCCAAGCTGGCGGCGGCAACGGCAGCCTCGGCGGCAGCCAGCAAGTCAGCCGCCGCAACCAGCCCAGCGCCGGTCAGGAAGTAGCGGCTTTTCGCGGGATCCCTTATTCAACGCGGGCTAACCGCCTTTTCTGGCGGAAGTCGAGTTTTTCCATTTTTGGACCCTGAGCCCTTATTCGGCGGTTGTTTCACACAAAAGCCGTACGCCTGACTTCGACGCGGCTATCCTCCTCGTCCATGAAGATTGCATTCCACGTTGACCCCATCGCCAAGCTGAAGGCGTACAAGGATTCCTCCGTCGCCATGATGCGCGCTGCCCAGGCGCGTGGCCACCAGATCTTCGCCATCGAGCCGGGCGGTGTTTTTTCCAGCCGTGGCGTGGTGCAGGCCTTCGCCCAGCCGATCGCGGTAAGCGATGACGACCACGACTGGTACGAGCTGTACGAAAAGGCCACTATTCCGCTCAACGAATTTGACGCTGTGATCGAACGCAAGGACCCGCCGTTCGACATGGAATACATCTATCACACCTATCTTTTCGAGCGTGCCGCCGATCAGGGTGCGCGGGTGTTCAACCGCCCTGGCGCCATTCGCGACAACAACGAAAAGATGGCGATCCTCAAGCACCCGGACATGATCGCGGCGACCACCGTGACGCGCTCAACGCAGGTGCTGCGCGACTTTGTGCACGAGTACGGCGACGCCATCTTCAAGCCGCTCGACGGCATGGGCGGCAGTGGCATTTTTCATGTCCGCGACGGCGACAAGAACCTGTCGGTGATCATCGAAACCCTGACCCGCCATGGCACGCAAACGATCATGGCGCAACGGTTTCTGCCCGAGATCGTCGATGGCGACAAGCGCATCCTGCTGATTGGCGGCGAGGTGGTGCCGTTCGCGCTGGCCCGCATCCCGATGATCGGCGAGACGCGCGGCAACATGGCGGCGGGCGGCCGCCCCGAGGCGCGCCCGCTGACCGACAGCGATCGCCACATCGCCGAGACGATGGCCAAACGGCTGTGGGCAGAAGGCCTGTTTCTGGTTGGCCTCGACGTGATCGGCAGCAAGGTCACCGAGATCAACGTCACCAGCCCCACCGGCTTCGTCGAAATCAAGGCGCAGACCGGTTTTGACGTTGCGGCGATGTTTATCCGCAACCTGGAGTCGGTGCTCCAGTCCTGAATCGGCATTTTTGCCGCGCCGCAGCAATTTCCCTGTTACCATCGCGCCAAATTAGTCCAGAAGTGCCACATTTCAGGGCATGATGTGACCTTCGGCCAGCGGCCTGATGCCGCCGGCTGAACGTGAGGGCGAGGCATGATCGGTATTCTCATCATCGCGCATGGCAATCTGGGTGACGCGCTCATCAATTGCATGACGCACGTCCTCGGCAAGCGGCCGGAGGGCATCGCGGCCATGCAGGTCGCCGGCACCGACACGCCACGCGAGCTGATGCCGTCGGCGCAGCGCATGATCAACGCACTGGACGAAGGCGACGGCGTGCTGCTCATCACCGACATCTTCGGCGCCAGCCCATCCAACCTCGCCTGCAAGATGCTGGTACCGGGGCGCGTTGAGGCCGTTGCCGGCGCCAATGTGCCGATGCTCGTGCGTGCCATCACCTATCGTACCCGCGGCATGGAGACCCTGCTGAAGCGCGTGGTCTCCGGCGGCTGTGAGGGCGTGTTCCACATCGCGGCTGACCCGATCCTCGGCCCGCAGATCGCCCATTCCGCCGCCAATGAGGGCGTGCCGGCCCTCAATCGGCATTAGCCTGGGCCACAACGCACCGTGCGAGGGCATTTCCTGGCAAGGCTGGTATAACTGGACGCATGCAAAAGCGCGACATCGAGATCACCAACAAGCTGGGGTTGCACGCAAGGGCCTCGGCCAAGCTCACCCAGACAGCCACCCGCTTCAAGTGTGAGGTCAATCTCGAACGCAACGGTCGCCGCGTCAATGCCAAGAGCATCATGGGTGTCATGATGCTTGCCGCCGGCAAGGGTGTCACCATCCAGATCGAAACCGACGGCGAGGACGAGGCCGACGCCATGCGCGATCTGGTCGCGCTGATCGAAGACAAATTCGGCGAAGGCGAGTAGCCGCGTCGCGCCGGTATCACCGGGGCGTTCTCCAGAACACAGGTTCGCCAGGCGGCGCCGCCCTTAGGCTGTCTTCGCGCAATCGCGTCGTCGTCACTTGCTAGCATTGGCTGGTGAACGCCGCCGTCGAACCCGTCCAGCCCGCCGCGCCCATCAGCCAGATATCGTTTGTGCTGCACGGCGTCGCAGCCGCGCCGGGCATCGCCATCGCGCGGGCGCAACTGGTCTCGCACGCCACCCTGGAGGTGGCGCACTACGACGTTGCGCCCGAGCAGATCGAGGCTGAACTGGCGCGCTTCGACACCGCACTGGCGGCTGTTCGCGCCGATTTTGAGGCGTTGCACGAGCGCATGAAGGGCGAGGACGCGCCTGCTGAGTTCGGCGCCTTTCTCGATGTGCACTGGATGATCCTGACTGACACCCAGCTGTCGAAGGACCCGAAGCTGCTGATTGAAGAGCAGCGCTGCAACGCCGAGTGGGCCGTTACCCAGAAAATGAACGAATTGGTGGAGCAATTCAGCCAGTTCGACGATCTCTACCTGCGCGAGCGTGCCAACGACGTGGTGCAGGTGGTGGAGCGCATCGTCAAGGCGCTGATGGGCAAACCGAGCGAGTTGCCGCTGATCAACCCCGATCACGCCACCGCGCTGATTGCGCACGATCTGTCGCCGGCTGATGCCATCCATTTCAAGGAATCCGCCTTCGCGGCCTTCGTCACCGACGTCGGCGGCGCCACCTCACACACCGCGATTGTTGCGCGCTCGCTGGGCATTCCGGCGGTCGTCGCCCTGCACAACGCGCGCTCGCTGATCCGTGAAGCGGAGCGGTTGATCGTCGACGGCGACAACGGTCTCGTCATCGTCAACCCGGACCAGCATGTGCTGGCCGAATACGAGCTCAAGCAGGGCAGCCAGCGCATCGAGCGGCAGAAGCTGAAGCGGCTGGTATCCACCCGCGCCGTCACGCTGGACGGCATGGCTGTCGATCTCAACGCCAACATCGAGCTGCCGACCGACGTCAAGGGCTGCGTGGAGAACGGTGCCGACGGCGTTGGCCTGTTCCGCAGCGAGTTCCTGTTCATGCACCGCGAGGATCTGCCCACCGAGGATGAGCAGTTCGAGGCCTACCGCGCTGTCGTTGAGGGCGTGCAGGGTCGCCCGGTCACCATCCGCACGTTCGATCTCGGCGCCGACAAACGCATGCCGGGTCTCGGCGACCGGCCCAGCGAGAACCCCGCGCTCGGGCTGCGTGCCATTCGCCTTTGCCTCGCCGAGCCGAAACTGTTCATGACGCAGTTGCGTGCGATCCTGCGCGCCAGCGCCTACGGTCGCCTGCGCATCCTGGTGCCGATGCTGGCCAACGCGCATGAGATCCGGCAGACGCTGGCGTTCATTGAGCGAGCCAAGGCCGAACTGCGTGCGCAGAAGATCGCGCACGACAACGATGTGCCGGTCGGTGGCATGGTCGAAATTCCGGCCTCCGTGCTCTCGCTGGGCTACTTCATCGAGCATCTCGACTTTCTCTCGATCGGCACCAACGATCTGATCCAGTACACGCTGGCCATTGATCGCACCGATGACGCCGTGGCGCATATGTACGACCCGCTGCATCCGGCGGTGCTGAAGCTGATTGCGCAGGCGATCCGCACTGCCAACAAGGCGAATACGCCGATTGCGGTGTGCGGTGAAATGGCTGGTGAACTGCGTCTGACCCGTCTGCTGCTCGGCTTCGGGCTGCGCAATTTCTCGATGCACCCGGCGCAACTGCTCACCATCAAGCAGCGCGTGCTCACCTCCAGCATTGCCGATTGCGAAGCCGCCGCCAACCGCATCCTTCGCACCGACGATCCGGACAAGATTGCAGCTGCACTGGTGCGTCTGAACGCACTCTAACCCGCCAGATCTCGCCCCCCGGCTGCGCCAGTTCGCGCCGTTTTCCCGCAATTCGCGCAGCACGCCTGCAACTCATCGCACGCCCCTCGCGGCCCGGATTTGCTGCGTCTACAGTTCGCTCCATCGACGAATCGCACTCTTCTTACAGGGTGATGCAACAGACCAAGGAGCAAACCATGAGCCGCAAGTTTTCAATCCTCTCCCGCACCGAATCCGCTGTCTCCGCACTCGCTGCATCGGCGTTTGCCGTGGTAACCGTGGGTGTCGTACTTGGCGCATTCGCCAGCGTGGCGCCCACCCCCGTCGCACATGAAGTGATCGTCTTTGACCACGTGACGATCACCGCACCACGTTCGGTCTAACTCGCACAGATTTGCCTGCCTCTGCAGGCTCCCTCCTCCCTTCCCCCCGGTTCACCCCCGAGACCGGGATTTCCGCCACCCGTTCCTCCGACGGGTGGCGTTTTTCTTTCCAGTTCCGCCGCATGCGATGTCGGGCACACTTGCGGCTTGTCCTGCTTGCTGTGAGCACCGATGATCCTGCTTGGCCTTGATGCTGCGTCCGATCTGCGCAAATTTGGTGTTGTCATGTGCCGGTGGACACATGGCAAGTTGTCGCTGCTTGCCCACGGCACGCTTGATCAGACCAGCATTCGAGATGCGATCACGCAGCAGTTGCGAACGGCCGACCGGGCACTGCTGGCGATTGATGCGCCGCTGGGCTGGCCAGCGGCACTTGGTCAATCACTCGCCGCTCACCAGGCGGGGCAAGGCATTGCAGTTGCGCAGAACACGCTGTTTCGTCGCGCCACCGATGTATCGGTGCATCAGCGTACCGGCAAGCTGCCGCTCGAAGTGGGTGCTGACCGCATCGCGCGCGCCGCGTGGCAGGCGCTCAGTGTGCTGCAGCAACTGCGCGCGGCCACCGGCCACGACATCCCGCTGGCGTGGGCGCCCGATTTTGCGGACCGGATCGCTGCGATCGAGGTCTATCCGGGGGCACTGTTGAAGGCGACCGGCGGCAATCCGTCTGGCTACAAGGAGCAGGTGGAGGGCGTCGCAGCCCGCGCCTTGATCGCCACACGCTTTGCCGAGCTGGCCCCGTGGCTGGGCAATCTGGTTGATCAACGTGCTGACGTGTTTGATGCCGCGCTATGCACGCTAGCCGGTATCGACTTTCTGCGTGGCGAGGCCATCCCGCCAGACGAAGTCGCACTGGCCCGCAAGGAGGGCTGGGCGTGGGTGCGCCCGCTAACGCCCCACACCTGACAACCAGGCGGCGGTGTCAGCCGGCGAACGGAAAATCAGGGGGTTCAGATGCGGGTGCTGCGCCAGCGCCTTGGGATAGTTGCGGCGGTTACGCCAGTACGTTTTCAACAGCCACAGCAGAATTGAGTCGCGCCCGAGGCTGCGCGCGAGCGATTCTTCGTTGCCATTGCAGCAGCGTTCGCCGTCAAACACGCGCCGCCGGGTACGCCGCAGCAGTTGCCATGCCGTACGCGGAAAGCTGTAGTCGAGCCAGATGAGGGTATCGGCCCGCGGCCAAACCAGATCGCGCGCCACGCTGTAGTTGCCGTCGATCACCCAGGCCGACTGCGCGGTGAAGGCATCCACCAGCTCACGAAAGGTCGCGTCGTCGCGCTCGATCCATCCGGGCAGCCAGTGCAGCGTATCCATCTCGGTATGGGGTACGCCGAACTTCGCAGCTAGCGTTCGGCCGAGCGTCGATTTGCCGGAGCCGGTGGAGCCGATGATGACGATACGTTGCATGGGCCGCGCATTTTGCATGAAGCAGAGAAGCGTGCTCCGATCGGACGTGCAGTAAAATTCACAGATCGCCGATTTGAAGATTCAGCTTGCGGGCGAGACAAAACATGGAAGCGTGATTTGTCGAAATTGCTAAAGCGTCGTTGGATGACCTGAGAGCTTTGCGCTCCAGTCATCACCGCCCAGCCCGCAAGCCGTCATCAAAGGCTCCGGGCTTTTTTGTTGACCATGTCGACCACTCCGATTCCGCATGACTCCGTAGGGTACGTCTCGCCGCAGAAGATTGCGTTCGAGACGCCCATCCAGTTCGCGTCCGGCGCCTCGCTGCCACGCTTTGATTTGATGGTGGAGACCTACGGCGAGCTGAACGCGGCCAAAAGCAATGCCGTGCTGGTCTGCCACGCGCTCTCCGGCCATCATCACGTGGCGGGCTACTACAAGGATGCGCCGGACCCATCACGCAGCGAGGGTTGGTGGGAGAACCTGATCGGGCCTGGCCGCCCGCTGGATACCCGCAAGTTCTTCGTGATTGGGCTCAACAACCTCGGTGGCTGCCACGGCTCCACCGGGCCGGGCACGATCAATCCTGCGACCGGGCAGCCGTTCGGGAGTGACTTCCCGGTGGTAACGGTACCGGACTGGGTAGAAGCGCAGCGCCTGCTTGCCGATCATTTCGGGATCGATTCTTTCGCCGCGATTCTCGGTGGATCGCTGGGCGGCATGCAGGCGCTGCAATGGTCCATCCTGCATCCCGACCGTGTGCGCAACGTGCTCGCCATCGCAGCGGCGCCCAAGCTTTCAGCCGAGAACATCGGCTTCAACGAGGTGGCGCGGCAGGCCATCCGCACCGATCCGGACTTTCACGACGGTCATTTCTACGCGCACGGCGTGGTGCCGCGGCGCGGGCTGCGGCTGTCGCGCATGCTTGGCCATCTCACCTATCTGTCGGACGACTTGATGGGCGAGAAGTTTGGCCGTCTGCTCAAGGGTGAGGACTACCAGTTCGGCTTCGATGCCGAATTCGAAGTGGAGAGCTACCTGCGCTATCAGGGCGACAAGTTCGCGGGCTACTTTGACGCCAACACCTATCTGCTGATGACCAAGGCGCTCGACTACTTTGATCCGGCGAAAGATTTTGGCGGCGACCTCACGGCCGCATTCGCCAACAGCACGGCGAAATTCTTCATCGCCGCCTTCACCAGCGACTGGCGCTTCTCGCCCGCGCGCTCGAAGGAGATCGTGCGCTCCCTGCTCGCCAATCGGCATGACGTGAGCTACGCCGAGATTGAATCGGTGGAAGGGCACGATTCCTTCCTGATGCCCATCCCGCAATATCACGCGCTGCTGCGCGCCACGTTCGAAGGGATCCGCGTATGAGCGCCGCCTACATTCGCCCCGACTTCGACGTTGTCACCCACTGGGTGCCGCAGGGCGCGTCGGTGCTTGATCTCGGCTGTGGCGACGGCGAGCTGCTCGCACGCCTGGTCCGCGAGCGCAACGCGCAAGGCTACGGCGTCGAGATCGCCGATGCCGGTGTACTGGCGTCGATGCAGCGCGGGCTCAACATCGTGCAGGCCGACATCGAAGGCGGACTCAATCTGTTCGGCGACGCTGCGTTCGATGTGGTCATCCTGTCACAAACGCTGCAGGCCACGCGCCATACCGAAGCGCTGGTGAGCGAAGTGCTGCGCGTCGGCAAGAGCGCCATCGTGACGTTACCCAACTTCGGTCACTGGTCGGTGCGCTGGCAGCTCGGCATCGGTGGTCGCATGCCGGTGTCAAAGCGGCTGCCGTATCAGTGGTACGACACGCCGAACGTGCACTTCTCCACCATTCGCGATTTCGACGTCTTCTGCGCCGAAAAAGGCATCAGGGTTGAACGTCGCGCGGTACTAGCGGGTGGCCACGAAATTTCGCTATTGCCCAACGTGCGTGGTGAGACGGCCGTATTCCAGATCCGGCGCTAAGACTGAGTGTGACACGGCGCCAAAGTCCTGTTGCGGCGGGATAATCTGCGCTTGGCCCGCCACGACGGGCAGAGGGTGACGAGGGGTTCATGAGGGTTTTCTTTCGCACATGGCTTGCTGCCGCGCTGCTTGCGGTGGCCGCTGGCGCTGCCAGCGCCGCGACGGGTAGCTGGCTCACACTGGCAGGCACAGCCAACGGCGCCGCGAAGGGCGCGCTGGTTGCACCGGGTGAGCGTGATGTCAGCATCAACCTCGACGCACTGTTCTCTCACGCACATGGCGAAACACGCAACGTTGCCGTGTCCGATACGCGCGAGCTCGCGCTGACGGGCCTGCGCGTTCTCGACGGCGCATCCGGCGCGCGCACCTGGGTGGGCATGCATCGTGACGGCGACGCCGAGCACAACGTCTTTGTCACCGAGCATCAGGGCTACGTGTACGGTACGCTGTACGCATCCGACACCACTTACATCCTGAGTGGCGACAGCAAGCGCGGCAGCGTTCGCCTGCTCGACCAGCGCGCAGCAGGGCATACACTGGTGCCGCCGACGGCGCATGATTTCGTGGAGCCCCCGTTGTTGCCGCAAGCACTTGCGGAGCAGCACAAGCTCAGTGATGAGGCCACGGTGGTGTTCGCTACGCCAGCGCCACAAAGCGTGATCGACCTGCTGGTGGTGTACACCGAGGGCATGGTGACCCGATACGGCAGTGTGGCCGGCGTGCTCGCGCGCATCAACAACCTGGTGGCGCAGGCCAACACCGGCTACCTGAACAGCGAGGTAGCGATCACGCTGCGGCTGGTAGCAACCTATCGCAGCAGCTATTCCGAGACAACTACCGACGGGCAGGCGCTTGATCACATCACGCCGTCGATCCCGGCCTTTGGACGCGTGGTGGTGACGCCGCCCGAACTGACCGCAGTCGCGCCGCTGCGCGATTCCAGCCAGGCCGATATCGTGGTGCTGATCCGTCCGTTCCGGCGCAATGCGCACGCCGCCTGCGGCATGGCCAACCGCAACGGCACCGTGGGCTTCGACATGGCGCCGTACGAGGGCTGGGCTTATGCCGTGTTCAGCGACGGACTCGATCTGGAGGCTGGCAACGGGACCTGCCCGGACACCGCCTTCTCGCATGAAATCGGACACGTCATGGGCATGAACCATGATCGCGGCAGTCTCTCGGTGGACGCGCCCAATGCAACGGTGCCGCCGGTCTCTTACGGCTATGGCTTCGGTTACGGCTACAACGCACCGGGCTGCCCGACCGGCTATTGCTACATGCCCACCCATGGCGACATCATGTCGATCGCCTACGTTAACCGCAACCTCAACTGTTATTCCCATCCCGGCATCCGCATTGCCAGCGATGGCCTGTCGTGCGGCTTGAACGTATCGTCGGGCACCATCGCCGGGGTCGCACCCGACACCGCCGAGGAAGCCTGTATCGGCTCGGCGGCAGGCTGCGGGCCGGCGGCGGCGTCCTGCGCGAACAACCCGACCTGCGCCTATTCGGCGCGCGGCCTCAACTACGTTCGCGTGAAGGTTTCGCGCTGGCGTGATGCGCCGATCAGCGGCACCATCACCCAGGGCGCGACCGGCGTGGCCAATCTGTCGTTCTGTACGTCAAGCCCCGACATTCTTTGCACGGCATCCACCGGCAGCTACCGCTGCAGCGGCCCGGCCGGGTGGACCGGCTCGATACATCCACGCGCGGCAGGCTACCGTATCCCTGCGGTCGTGGTGCCGGCTGCATTGACGGTGGGCGGCATCACCAGCAACCTGAGCGCCCAGCTCGACAGTGCCTTCCCGAACTGCAACCTCGATATTGACGGCAACGGCCTCATCGACGCCTCGACCGACGGCGTGGCGACGCTACGCCGGTTCCTCGGTGTCAGCGCAGCCAACTTCGGCACACCGGCAGGTGTCTGCGCGCAGAACACCACCGCGGCGACCCTTTACGCCCGCAGTGCGTTCGCGGCGGTACCGGCAACCGGCGCCACCAGCAGTAACGCGACCGGCGACGGCCTGGTGATCCTGCGGGCCATGCTTGGGCTAACTGGCAGCGCGGTGACGCAAGGCGCGGTGCCGCCCGGCGCGGCGCGCGGCCAGTGGAACACGCCGGCCGGCGTCAACAACAACATTCGCGAGTGGCTGAATGCCAATTGCGGCAGTGCCTTCGTCCCGTAAGAACGGGCTTGTTCGGATAGCGAAATCAGGGCGCGGCGTGACACAATCCGCGCGAGTGGCGGCCGGAGTCTGCCGCAATCTTGAAGTCTTGAAGGAGTGAGTGCATGAAACGTATTTCCCTCGTCGCTGCTGCCGTTACCGCTGCGGCCGTTGCAGCCGGTTGCCAGAGCATGATGGGCGGCGAGAAGCCGATCGTCGCCGTTGCTGAAATGAAAGCCACCACGGCAGCCGGCCCGGCGAATCTGAATCCGGTCGGCGTGGTCCGCTTCAGCCAGCTCGGCGCCAGCAAGGTGATGGTCGAGGCCGAGATCAAGGGCCTGAAACCCAATTCAGAACATGGCTTTCACGTGCATGCAGTGCCGGACTGTTCCGGTGACGGCACCAAGACCGGCGCCCACTTCAATCCCGACGCACACCCACACAATCATCCGGGGCAGATGATCCGCCACGCCGGCGCGATGTTCAATCTGAAAACCGACGCCAACGGCACTGGCACCACCAAACAGATGGTGGACACCATTACGCTGACGCCCGGCAAATACAGCATCGTCGGCATGCCGCTGATCACCCACCGCGATCCGGATGACTACGTGTCGCAGCCGCTCGGCAACGCCGGCCCGCGCGTAAGCTGCGGGCTGATCACACTGGCGCCGGACAAATAGCGGGACCGGTCCCGACCTGTCTGCCGTCGATAGTTGACGGCAGCGACTTTTTGCTGAAAGCCTTATTGGATTGGGGCTAGGCAAACAAAAACGGTGAAGTCGACTTCGCCGTTTTTTCGTTTCTAGCCCGCAAGCAGGCTTGATTTGCGCCAGGTGCTGATCGCCAGCGCTGGCGCTGTGATCAGGCTGCGAAACGCTTCGCCAGCGTGGCGATGCGCGCGCCGAAGGCTTCGGCGGTCTTGAAGTCGCTCGGCGCGATGCCTTCCGGGCCCTGATCGAGGTTGGCCTGCACCATCAGGCCGCTGTAGGAACCGACGCGGTTCAGGTCTTCAATGCTGCCCTTGCTGGTGTTGAAACCCGGCATGATGCCCTGCGACGCCCACAGCATCGAGTGCTGGCCCGCGAACAGCATGAACTGCTGCAGCGTCGAGAGCTTGTCGCCCGAGTACGCGCCCGATACGGTGAAGCCGGCGGCGAGCTTGTCTTTCCAGCCCTGCGTGAACCAGACCTTCGAGCTGGCTTCCATGAATTTCTTCATGTCGGCTGACACTGAGCCCATGTAGGTCGGTGCGCCGAAGATGATGGCGTCGGCCTTGGCCAGCGTGTCCCAGTGCTGTTCGGCGTCGGTGACGCTGACCAGCGTGACGTTGCTGCCGGCGACGCTGGCAGCGCCCTTTTGAACGGATTCAGCGACTGCCTTGGTGTGGCCGTAGCCGGAGTGAAAAACGATTGCGACGTTTGCCATGATGATTCCTCTGGTTGAAAAAAATGCGTTGTTGGAGCGGCGCTGCTGCGACCCGCCACCGGGTTGGTCGCGGCGGAGCCGCTCCTGCATGGGTTACCTACTGCAGCGGCGGCAGATCAAACAGCAGCACTTCGGCCTGGCTGCCTTTGTCGATGCGCACGCTGGCCTCGTTTTCGATCTTGACGGCGTCGCCTTCGTTGAGCGCGACGCCATTCACCGTGACCGCACCGCGCGCCACGTGCACGTAGGCCAGCCGCCCGGCAGCGAGTGTGTGAGTGGCTGACTCATCACCGTCGAACAGACCGGCATACATGCGGGCGTTCTGCTGGATGGTCACCGAGCCCTCGGCACCGTCGGGTGACGCCACCAGGCGCAGCTTGCCGCGCTTTTCGCTGGCGTCGTAAGCCTTCTGCTCGTAGGACGCGCTGCCACCCGTGCGGTCCGGGATGATCCAGATCTGCAGCAGATGCGTGCGCTGCCCGACGTTCGGGTTGAACTCGCTGTGCATGATGCCGCGCCCGGCGCTCATGCGCTGCACTTCGCCGGGCACAATGTTGCCGGCATTGCCGAGTGAGTCCTTGTGCGCCACCGCGCCTTCGAGCACGTAGGTGACGATCTCCATGTCCTTGTGGCCATGCGTGCCGAAGCCCTGCCCTGGTGCGATGTAGTCGTCGTTGATGACGCGCAGCGGCCCGAAGTGGATATGCGCCGGGTCGTGGTACTCGGCGAACGAAAAGCTGAAGCGGCTTTGCAGCCAGCCATGATCGGCGTGGCCACGGTCTTCGGATTTTCTGATTGTCAACATGGGGGACTCCTTTCACACGGGCCGAGGTGCCTGCTGCAGGCGGCACTTACGGCATGAAGCGAAGTATGGTGGTGCCCGCCGGACCGGACAAGCTTGCCGGGTTGACGCACTTGTTCGAAAATACAGAACATGTTGAAACTGAGCCTGGAAGCGCTGGAAATCCTCGACGCCATCGCCCGTCACGGCAGCTTTGGCCGCGCCGCCGAAGAACTCGGCCGCGTGCCCTCGTCGATCACCTACGCGGTGCGCAAGCTGGAGGACGACCTCGACACGCTGATCTTTGATCGCAGCGGTTACCGGGCCGAGCTCACACCCACCGGCAAGGTGCTGCTGGAGCAGGGCCGGGCGCTGTTGCAGCAAGCCGACCAGCTGCAGTCGCAGATCGCCCAGGCCGCCAAAGGCTGGGAGCTGGAGCTGACCATCGTGCTCGACGCCATCCTGCCGTGGCGCTGGCTGCAACCGCACGTCGAAGCGTATTTCCGCGAAAGCTGCCCGGCGAAACTGCGCATCAACGAGGAAACTCTCGCTGGCTCGTGGGAGAGCCTGCTGGATGGCCGCGCCGATCTCATCATCGGCGCCACCAATGATCCGCCGTCAGGCATGGGCATCAGTACGCAGCCGCTGTTCAACGTGCCGTTTTCCTATTGCGTGTCACCAGCGCATCCGCTGGCCAGCGCTCCGGAGCCGATCAGCGATGACTTGCTGAAAGCCCATCGCGCCATCGTGCTCGGCGACAGCGCTCGCCGCCTGCCGTTGCGCAGCAGCGGCCTCTTGTCCGGGCAGGACACGCTCGTGGTGCCGTCAATGCAGGCCAAGGTGGATGCGCAGATCGCCGGGCTCGGCGGTGGCTATCTGGCCAACTGGTTCGCGACCGAACACCTGCGCGAGGGGCGGCTGGTCAGCAGGCAACTGCAGGAGCCGAAGCCGCCTGGCCCCACCGTGCTGGCATGGAAAAGCGGCAATCGCGGGCGCGCGCTGACCTGGTGGCGCGAGCGGCTGCGAGACGTGCGACCGCCGCAGTAACCCACTCTACGCTCAAGCTCGCTCGTGCATACCCTCGTAACGCGCACACGAGCGCGCCCACAAATCGTACTGCTCTGCAAACGGGCTGCGGTCAGCCCCCGCTGGTTTGGGAAGTGTCAGAATGCGTTTTTCATCGCCTGGCTGACAATCATGCGACGCCCCATCAAATTCCTGCTTGCTGCGCTGGTCCCGGCCCTGATGCTGGCGGGTTGCGCCAACTCACCAACCACGTCTTCCGGCAACGAGACCGCGAAGGCACTTGGATTCTCGCTCCGCTTCATCGGTGAAGCCACGCTGCCACATCGCGCACTGGTCGGTGGCACCACGTTCGGGGGCATCTCCGGCATCGACTACGACGAAGCGCGCGACCAGTATTACCTGCTCAGCGACGACCGCTCTGATCACAATCCGGCGCGTTTCTACACCGCGAAAATCGCCGTCGACGCAAAAGAGATCAAGACACCAGACTTGCTCTCCGTCGTCACGCTGAAGAAAGCCGACGGCAGCACCTATGGCGGCAAGGCCGAGAAGGCGACCGACATCCCCGACCCGGAAGCGATCCGCTATCGCGCTGACACTGACACCCTGTTCTGGACCAGCGAGGGTGACAAGAAGCTCGGCCTCGACCCGGTGATCCGCGAGATGAAGCTCGACGGTACGCTGATCCGCGAGCTGCCGAAACTGCCGATGTTCCGCATGCAGCCGGGCGACAGCGGCCCCCGCGACAACCTCACCTTTGAAGGCATGACGCTGACACCGGATGGCAAGGCGCTATGGGTGTCGATGGAAGCAGCGCGCTTCGAGGACGGCATCGATCCGACGGTCGACAAGCCCGGCGGCCCGGCACGCATCACGCTGTATCACACCAATTCCGGCAATCCGATCCGTCAGGTCGCCTATCTGCCCGACGCCATTCCGCACCGACCGATGCCACCTAACGGCGAGGCCGACAACGGCATCCCGGAAATCCTGATGCTCGACCAGTTCCGCATGCTGGTACTGGAGCGCAGCTATTCGCAGGGCATCGGCAATTCACTACGCGTCTACCTGATCGACACCCGCGACGGCAGTGATGTGCTCAACGTGCCGGTGCTGCGCGACGGCAACTACACGTCGGTACAGAAGCGGCTGGTGATCAATTTCGACTCACTGAATCTGAAGAAACTCGACAACACCGAGGGCATGACCTTCGGGCCGCGACTGCCGAACGGCAACCGCACGCTGATCTTCGTCAGCGATGACAACTTCCGCAAATCACAGATCACGCAGTTTCTGGCTTTCGAGGTCGTTGAGCCACGCCCGGCAGTGTCTTACGTCGTCGAGCCACCGCCTTACTGGTGGCCGTACCCGTACTACGGCTACCGGCCCTGGATCTGGCCGCGCCCGATCATCATTCCGCGTCCACATCCGCGGCCGAAGGCAGACTAGCCGGCGGCGAGCTTGTTCACGCTGGCAATCGAGCCCACCACCTTGCCCGTGGCCACCGCCTCGTTATGATGAAGATTCCCATCAACGAGGAGGAGACGAACATGCAGCCCCCCATCAATCGGCGTCGCCGCCAGTTGCTCGCGGCCTCTGGCAGCGCGCTTGCGTTCGGCGTGCCATTTGCGCAATCTGCATACCCCAACCGACCGGTCGAAATCGTGGTGCCTGCGGGTGCCGGCGGTGGCACCGACGTGCTGGCCCGTGCATTTGCCGAAGCCGCGAAGAAACATTTCCCGCAGCCATTCACGGTGGTCAATCGTCCTGGCGCCTCCGGCATGATTGGTCACGGCGAGATGATCAACGCCAAGCCCGACGGCTACAAACTGGCGATGGTCTTCGCCGAGATCGTCATCGTCCCGCATTTGGGCCTGACCAAGCTGAGCTATGAAGACTTCGCACCGATCGCGCTGCTCAACACTGACCCGGCCGCCATTACCGTGCGCGCTGAGGCGCCGTGGAAAACGATCGACGAATTCATCGCTGACAGCCGCAAGAAAAACGGCGAGATGAAGATGGGCAACTCGGGTTCCGGCTCGATCTGGCACCTCGCACACTCGGCGATTGAAGCCAAGGCGGGGGTGAAATATACCGCCGTGCCGTTCGGTGGCGCGGCGCCAGCAGCGGTCGCACTCCTCGGGGGACACATCGACGCGGTCGCGGTCAGCCCGGCCGAAGTTGCCGCCCAGGTGCAGGCAGGCAAGCTGCGCATGCTCGCGGTGGCGGCCGACAAGCGCCTGCGCGGGTTCGATCAGGTGCCGACCCTGCGCGAGCGCGGCATCGACATCTCGCTCGCCACCTGGCGGGGCCTCGCCGCCCCGAAGGGCACGCCGCCGGAGATTATCGGCATGCTGGGTGATGTCGCCCGCAAGGCAGTGGAAGAGCCTGTCATCAAGGAAGTGACGGATCGGCTGAGCATGGGGCTCGGATATGTCGATGCCGAAGGCTTCCGCGCCATGATGAAGCGTGACAACGACACCTATCGGGCACTGGTGCAGCAGCTCGGATTAAAAGGATGACGGGCTGACCCCAGCCATCTCACGCCGTCGCGATATCGCTCGCAACCGCCACGCGGTTGCGGCCGTCGCGCTTCGCCTGATAGAGCGCCTGATCCGCCCGTGCCATCAGCGGCACCAGCACACTTAGTGGTGCCGACGACGAAGCGACGCCGACGCTGACGGTGTGCTGCCGCGAGTGCCCGAGTGCCGCACTCTCACGGTGAAATGCCTCGCGTAAGGATTCGGCGTGGGCTCTGGCGACATCCAGGTCGGCACCGGGCATCAGTGCGCAGAATTCTTCGCCGCCCAAGCGGGCGATCAGCGCGTTCGGCGGCAAATTCGCCTGCGCACAGCGGGCCAGCAGTTCAATCACACGATCCCCCTGCTCGTGCCCGAAGTCGTCATTGATCGACTTGAAGCGGTCGAGATCCAGCATCAGCAGGCTGCCCGGCGCCGACGCCAGGCTGGCTGCCGCTTCCGTAAAGCCACGACGGTTGAACAGCCCGGTCAGGGTGTCGCGCGACGCGAGTGCTCGCAGGTCGTGATTGAGTTCGTCGAAGATGACGACCACCATCCCGATCAGCAACAACAATCGGCCGCACAACCCCGCCGAATAAACCAGGAAAACTGTCTGCGGCGCACCACTGGGTGGCAATTCGGTAATGCCACGCGCAAGCAGGATTGCGGTTTCTGCTCCACGTGCCACAAACACGCCCGCCACCATCAGCAGACCAAGGGCCATGATGGCATGCGGCAGCCGGAAGCGGCGTTGCACCACGCCACGGGCACCCGGCCACACGGGAGAGCCGGCCAGCAGCAGGCCAATGTGCCACAGGCAAATCAGCGCCGTAGGCACCGCGACCACCAGCGCGCGGATGGCGTTGCTCGGGATGATGTAGGCGTAAAACGCGATGATCAAGCTGATCGCCATCGCCAGGCCAGCCAATGGTTGCCACGGCAGCGGTCGATGCAAGCGGTAGTCACGAGTACCCAGCGCCGACACGGCAGCGCCAACCACGATCAAAGTATTGCCGAGGACAAAGCTCAAGAATGGCGACAAGGACTCCTGGGACGTATTGAGCGCGATCCCGAACGCAGCGATCACGGTGCTCCATAGCCATGGCCGGGCGCCGCGCATGTTCCCGCTTTGCCGCATGGTCAGCAGCAGCATGATGGACATGAAGAGGAACAGCGCCGAAGCGATGTAACCGAGCAGTTTGATGCCGCTATCCACTGCTTCGCACCTATACCCGCTGCATGTCGGCCAGATCGAACGATGGCGCACGGCTGGCAATCAGATCAGCCAGCACCCGTGCTGAGCCGCAACTCATCGTCCAGCCGATGTGGCCCTGGCCACAGTTCCAGTAGAGATTTGCGTGCGTCGGGTCGCGCTGAATGATCGGCAGCGTCGAAGGTGTCATCGGTCGCTGGCAGGCCCAGCGCTCAATCGATGGATGGTCCCAAGCCAGCGCGCCGGGAAACAACGCCTCGAAATGCTCGCGATGGGCGCGGAAATCTGCGTCGCGGTAACTATTGTCGTCACCGCAGAACACGGCGCCTGTAGTGATGCGCATCGTCGGCCCATCGGGTGAATTGAGCGGGCACCAGGCGATCAAAGAATCCTCGCAAATCCCGCCGCGCGTTGGTGCTTTGCCCGGGTCGCGCACCGGCACAGTCAGCGAGAACCCCTTGACCGGATATATGGGCACCCCGCGCCCGAGTGAACGGCCGAACGCTGCGGTATGCGGACCCAGCGCAGCAACATAGGCGTCTGCCTGCAGTCGCCCGGCGCCGGTCGATAGTTCCAACGCACGCATGCGCTGCAGTGGTTTCGCAGTAACCGTTTCGCCAAACCGAAACCGCACCGGGCGTTCACGCCGGGATGCCAGCCACCGTGCCAGCGCCCGCGTGAAACAGCGCGAATCGCCCTGCGCATCGCTCACGGCCAGCGTGGCGCCCACGACGCCCGCACCGGAAAGCGCTGGCTCCAGCGTCACGGCGTCGTCACGACTGAGCAGACGGACGTCGTAACCCTGCGCGCCGACCAGCGCCACGCGGGCACGCGCGGCCGCGAGCGTGGCGTCGTTGCGGCAGACGTAGAGCAACCCGTCACGGCGATACCCGCAATCAACATCGGTCGCGGCGAGAGTTGCTTCCAGCTCGTCCTGGCAAAACCTTGCAAATCCAAGCTTCGCTCGCGCGAGTCGCGCAAAGTCGGCTTCGTTGGCGTACGACATGAACTCACGTCCCCAGCGCCAGAGCGTCGGGTCAAGCCACTTGGTCACCTTCATCGGCGCATTGGCATCAGTCAGCGACCGCCATAACGTGCCGCGCGAGCCCGGGTTCGGCCACGGCAGCGCGCGCGAAGCGGAGATCAGGCAGGCGTTGGCGTAGCTCGTCACACTGGCGGGCTCGGGCTCGCGCTCAATGACCTCGACATCGTGCCCGTCTTGCCAAAGGTAATACGCCGTCGCCACACCGATCAGGCCGGCACCGAGGATGATGATCTTCATGCTTCAGGAATGACTTTATCACCCCGACAGCACAGGTCGCTGTTCGCCAATCCGCTCTGGTGACCAATGTGGCAAATGGCTAGTCGTCAGGCATGGCCTGGTAGCGCGAAACCTGCGGTGCCGTCCTGGTCGCAGAGAGCCGCTCAACATTCGGTGCAATACGCCATCGCGTTCGGCGCGAACCATCAGCGTTCCGCCCTACGACGCCAATCGCGCCGAATTCGAACTGACGGTCAAACCGCAAACGTGGCGGTCACCGGCGCGTGATCCGACGGCCTGTTTTCGGCGTTGCCCTTCCGCTCGTTGCGGTCGACTACGCACGCGGTGCAGGTATCGGCCAGTGCGGGCGTAGCGAGGATGTGGTCAATGCGCAGGCCGTTGTTCTTGGGAAACGCGAGCATGCGGTAGTCCCACCAGGTAAACGTCTTCGGTGGATGTTCGAACTTGCGGAAGCAATCAACCAGCCCGAGGCTCAACCAGTGATTGAACGCGGCTCGCTCCTGATCGGTGCAGAGCACCTGCCCGGCCCACGCGGCCGGGTCGTGCACGTCGGCATCGGTAGGGGCAATATTGAAGTCACCGACCACCACAAGCTTGGGGTGCTTCGCCCGCTCTTCTGCGAGCCAGGCGCTCACGGCGTCCAGCCAGCGCAGCTTGTATTGAAACTTGTCGGAATCGACAGCCTGGCCGTTGACGACGTAGAGGTCGATCACCCGCACATCGCCGACGGTGGCCGCGATGGCCCGGCACTGCTCGTCCTCGAAACCCGGCACGCCCATCTGCACGTCGGCAAACTCGGGCAGTGTGTTCTTCACGATGATGGCGACACCGTTGTAGGTCTTTTGCCCGTACACCGCCGCGCGATAGCCGAGCGCGGCGAACATCTCATGCGGAAACTTGTTTGTTTCGAGCTTCAGTTCCTGCAGGCAGAGCACATCGCTCTGGTTGGCGCGCAGCCAAGCCTCAGCGCGACCGAGCCGCGCGGTCAGCGAATTGACGTTCCAGGTGGTGATCTTCAATCGTGATGACGGGCGGAGCGGCTAGCTGGCAGCCTTCGGATTGGGTGTATTCGCACCAGCTGGGCTGCCGGGCTCCTTCGGCGCCGGCTTGTCGAGCCCGCTACGATCCTCCAGTGGCTTCGGTCTGGCGAAGGACGGCGTCTTCGGGTAACCCGCGGCGTCCAGCGCGGATGCCCAGCTCGACTCGCTCCAGCCGGAAACCCGCTTTTCGCCCACGCGGATGACCGGTACGACTTCGCCGCCGGTCTCGTCCTTGAACTTCTTGTTCAGCTCCATTGAGCGCGTCGGATCAACCACGGTGTGCGGAATGCCGCGCTTGTTGAGATAACCCTTGGCCGCGTCGCAGGCCTCGCCGCATTCACTGACGTAGAGTATGACGGGGTTTTTCTTCTGCGCGTCCTGCGCAGTCAACGACAGCTCGTTGTTCTGGATCGAATTGCCGGTGACGCTACGCTGCTGCACATTCTTGGCATCGGGAGGCGGCGGTTGGTCGGAATACTGCACACGGCCATTGGCGTCAACCCAGCGGTACACCGACTGCGCCGAGGCGATCCCGTAAAAGGCGAGCGTGCCGATCAGCGCGGCGGAAAACGGACGAAACAGATTCAGGCGATTCATTTGCAGAGCTCCAGCGTTCTTCCGGTCTGACGGATTGAATGGGACTGAATGGCGCGATTGCACGTGCCAGGGACGCGACAACGCGCCCGGGCGCCCGTCTACTGCGGGCTGACCATGCCATTGTGCCGCAAAAGCGCATCCACCGTGGGCGAGCGCCCGCGAAATGCAACGAAATTGGTCATCGCGTCGCGGCTGCCACCGCGCCCGAGCACTTCCTTGCGGAAGGCGTTACCCGCCACCGGCGACAACACACCTTCCTCTTCAAAACGGCTGTAAGCATCGGCGGAGAGCACTTCCGCCCACTTGTAGCTGTAGTAGCCGGCGGCGTAGCCACCGCCAAAAATATGCCCGAACGACCACGGCATGCGGTTGTAGGCCGGGGGCTGCATTACGGCCACTTCAGCCCGTACTTCGCCAAGCAGCTTGAGCAGGGCAGCGCGATCTGCGCCGATGTTGTCGGCGTGCAGCCGCATGTCGAACAGCGCAAACTCCATTTGTCGCAAGGTGCCAAGCCCTGCCTGGAAGTTCTTCGCTGCCAGCATCTTGTCGAACAGCGCGCGCGGCAGGGGTTCGCAGGTTTCGACGTGCTGTGTCATGTGCGAGAGCACGTCCCACTCCCAGCAATAGTTCTCCATGAACTGGCTGGGCAGCTCGACTGCGTCCCATTCGACGTGCCCGAATCCGGAAATACCGAGCGTGCCAACCTCGGTCAGCAGCAGATGCAATCCGTGTCCGAACTCGTGGAACAATGTGATCACGTCGTCATGCGTGAACAATGCCGGCTTGTCACCAACCGGCGCCGGGAAGTTGCAGGTCATATAGGCAACAGGCGTCTGCAGTTGTCCGTTGCGCACGCGGCGATCACGCGCCGAATCTGCCCAGGCACCGCCACGCTTGCTGTCTCGGGCATAGAGATCAAAGTAGAACTCGCCGATGCGACTGCCACTGCCGTCGAGCACCTCAAAGAAGCGCACGTCCGGATGCCACGCCGAGGCTTTGCCCTCAACGATGCGCACCGAATAAATGCTTTCAACCACGCGGAAAAGCCCGGCCAGCACACGGTCCTCAGGGAAATACTGGCGCACCTCCTCGTCGCTGAAAGCGAAGCGCTGCTGGCGCAATTTCTCCGAGGCGAAAGCGACGTCGGGAGATGCCAGATTGGCAATGCCCAGCTCGGCGGCGGCAAAGGCTCTCAGCTCCGCCAGATCGCGCTCGGCAAAAGGACGCGCGCGCCGTGCGATATCGCGAATGAAATCGAGCACCTGCTGCGGCGAATTCGCCATTTTCGGTACCAGCGATACCTCGGCGTAGTTCTGGAATCCGAGCAGCTTTGCTTCCTCAGCGCGCAACGCCATGATTTTGGCGATGGCCGCACCATTGTCGAAGCGCACCTCTCCCTCATCGCTGGCGCGCGTGGCGTAGGCCCGGTACATCAGCTCGCGAAGCGCAGCCGATTCGGCGTATTGCATGACCGGCAGGTAACACGGTCCCTGCAGGGTCAGTCGCGCAACACCGTCGGCCAGCCCCGCCTCTTTCGCCTTTGCCTGAGCGGTCGCGACTACATCAGCGGGCACGCCAGCCAGATCAGCCACCGGCACATCATGCGTCCATGCATTCGTCGCGTCGAGCACATTGTCCTCAAACTTCGACTGCGTCTCGGCCAGCTCTTCCTGGATTGCGGCGAAGCGCTCGCGTGCCTGCCCCTCGAGTTCGATGCCGCTCAGGCGAAAGTCCTTCAGTTCGTGCGCGAGCAGCGCACGCTGCTCGTCGCTGAGCGATGCTGCGTCCTCCGACAATGCCTTGTAGCGCTCGAACAGCGCCCGATTGAGCCCGAGCTCGGTGAAGAACTGGGTGACTTTGGGCAGTGCGGTGTTGTGCGCATCGCGCAGCGCCGGGCTGCTGATGACAGCGTTCAGATGCGCCACAGCCCCCCATGCCCGTCCCAGGCGTTCGGTGGCGTCCTGCAATGGTTCCACGACAGTTTGCCAGGTGATTGACTCCGCCTTTTCAACGACCGACACGGCGGTTCGCGCGTCGGCAATGAGTTGTTCAATGGCCGGATTGACATGCTCCGGCAACACCTCCGAAAAGCGGGGCAACGAGGCAAAGTCGAGAAGAGGATTCATGATGATTTACTGCTTGAAATTGGTTGCTATTACTGCCGGATTCCGCCACTGTTCAGTGCTTCTACATCGGCCACGGAGGTCACATTCCGCCACGGGCCGGTAAACAATTCGCCGGTCACTTCGTCTGCGGCAGCCCACTGTTGGTAGTGCGGCAGCAGCTTGAAACGTACGCCGCGCGGCCACGCCTGACAAGGTGCTGTCGCCAGCACGCCGATGTTCGCCAGCGTCAGCCGCGGCTCGCCCGTATGGATGCGACCGACACCATCATTTGAACGTTCGTCCAGCGCAAATTCACCGCCAGGCTCGCCCGGTGTCGGCGGCACCATGACGAAATGGGCGCGCTGCCGACCTTTTTCAATGGCTGCCGCCGGTGCCAGCAAGCGCGCGTAGTCAAAATCGGAATAGATGTCGGCGCTGATTATCAGGACCGAAGTCGAGCGAAAGTAAGCGCTCGCAGTGGCGACACCTCCGCCGGATTCAAGAGGCTCGGCTTCCACCGAGTAGATCAACTCGCAGCCGAAGCGACTGCCGTCACCCAGCGCAGTTTGCAACACATCGGCGAGATAACTCACGTTGATGACGATACGACGGACACCAATCGCCACCAGTTTGCGGACGTGGTGCTCAATCAGTGGCTCCCCGCGCACCCGGATCAGCGGCTTCGGCAGGCGGTCAGTCAGCGGCCGCATGCGCTCACCACGCCCGGCGGCGAGGATCATCGCGTCTGGCACGCCACTGGGCGATGCGCTCAAAACGTGTAGCCCACTTTGGTTGCCGTACCTTCAATCCGGTCCAGCAGCGAACCCAGTGGCGCGAAGGCCTGATACCGCGTCGCCGCGTGACGCACGTAGTTCACGAACCGTGGTGTGTCGGCAAGATAGTGCGGCTTGCCATCGCGATAGTTGATGCGGGCGAAGATGCCCAGCACCTTGAGGTGCCGTTGCAAGCCCATCCACTCGAACTCGCGATAGAACTCGGAAAAATCCTCGCGCACCGGCAAGCCGGCCTTGCGGGCACGATCCCAGTAACGCGCCACCCAGTCGATGATCTGCGGTTCCTCCCAGCTCAGGAAAGCATCGCGCATCAGCGATGCGACGTCGTAACTGACCGGGCCGATCACCGCGTCCTGATAGTCAAGCACGCCGGGATTGCGCTCACCAGTCACCATCAGGTTGCGCGGCATGTAGTCGCGATGTACGAGCACCGTCGGTTGCGCCAGGGCGCCGGCAATCAGCACGGCGTAGATGCGTTCCAGGGCATTCTTCTCATCGTCAGTCAGCTCAATCTGGCAATGACGGCCGAGATACCACTCGGGGAACAGGTCAATCTCCCGCCGCAGCAGCGCAGCGTCGTAACGTGCGAGTGGTACTTCCGCCTGTGCCGGATCGATTTGCTGCAACTGCACCAGCGTGGTGATGGCGTCAGTGAACAGCCGCTGTCGTTCACCGTCTGCCGCATCGGTCAAAGCGCGCAGATACGTCGTATTGCCGAGATCCCCCAGCAGCAACAGACCGCGTGCTTCATCGGCTGCGTATACGGCGGGGACGTTGACACCGCCACTGGCAAGCAACCGGCTGATGTTCAGGAACGGCCGCACGTCTTCCTTCGGCGGCGGTGCGTCCATCACAATCGCCGTCGAGTCGTCGTTGGCTGAACGCACCCGGAAGTAACGGCGGAAACTGGCGTCGGCCGATGCCGGTTCGATTGATGACCACCTGGCGTCGAGCGTCGCAAGCCAGTCTGTAGCGTCAGCCAGACGCTGGTCAGCCTGTGCGGGGGGAATGTTGATTCGTTGCATGGAAACTGCAGATGGCGACCACTCGCCGCCGGCGACGGCCTGTGGCATGGCGATGCGCCCGTAAGCGCTTGATTTGTCGGCTAAACTTGCAAGTCTATCAACCAGCGACCGGGCTTATCCCTGGCCTCGCCAACGACTGTTTCGTGACTGCCAAGCGCCATTCGCCCGTCCCTGCACTCGTGTTCGCGGTTGCACTCTGCGCGTCGGCGGGCGCGCAGGCAGCAGTCGCGTGCCAGGCCGGGGCTCTCGGCGGCGCAGCAGTGGCCGCTGGCGCGGCGACGGCGACGCCCATTGCCGCAGCGTTGGCCGGGCAGCTTGGTGCGCCCCAATTCGCGCCGATTTATTGCCCTTCGGCGATCACGTCGAACGGCAGCTTCCCGTTGCAGCTGCGGCCGCCACCACCTGACGGCAAGGAAACCACCACCATCTTCGCCCGCGAGTCGCAGGGGGAAGACAACCGTTTCGTCGAGGCGACCGGTGCCGTCGACATGCGCTCACCGTCAAAGCAGGTGCTGTCCGACTGGTTGCGTTACGAGTTCGACATCGACACCATCCGCGCCCGCGGCAATGTCGTGATCCGCTCCTGGCAGGATCTGGTAACCGGGCCCGAACTTGAATACCGCCGCGATACCGAAACCGGCTTCATGAAGCAGCCGACCTTTGTGCTGGGCCTCTACAAGGGTCGCGGCAAGGCAGAGGAGCTGCAGTTCACCGGGCCGGAGCAATACCGTATCCAGCGTGGCACTTACTCCACCTGCGTCGGCGACGCACCGGCGTGGCGGCTGGAGGTGGCCCAGCTGGATCTCGACGAAAACACCTCGGTCGGCGTTGCCAGGGATGCGCGCATCTATCTGGGCAATCTGCCCGTGGCCTGGCTGCCGCAGTTCAGCTTCCCCTTGCGGAACGAGCGCAAGAGTGGGTTTCTGGCAGCGACTTACGGCACCAGCGGCAATCGCGGTCTCGATATCCAGTTGCCGTACTACTTCAATCTGGCGCCAAATTACGACGCGACGCTCACGCCTCGCCTGATGAGCAAGCGCGGCGTGCTGTTCAATGGTCAGGCCCGCTACCTGTTCGACACCCCGTTGGGCCGCGCCATCGGTGACTGGAACGGTGAAATACTGCCGCGCGACCGTCTCGCTGACGCCTCGCGTGACGCCACCAATATCCGTCACACGCAGTTCTTTACGCCCAATCTGACTCTGACCGTGAACTACAACCACGTGTCAGATTCACGCTACTTTGTTGATCTCGCCGACTTTGTGTCGATTACGTCGATCACGACCTTACCGCGCGATGCCACGCTGGTCTGGCGCAACAACGACTGGCTGCTGACCGCCAAGGCGCAACGCTTCCAGACGCTGCAGGACCCGGGCGCGCTGGTGCTGCCGCCATACGATCGGGTGCCACAGCTATCGGCCGAATCGCCGGTGTACAAGCCACTCGCCGATCTTCCGCTTGAGCTGAAACTGAGCAGCGACGTCACCCGCTTCCAGTATCCCAACGCGGCGCTGCCGTCCGGTTACCGCGCTTATGGCTATGGCACGGTCGCCTGGCGGTATGACACACCGGGTTTCTTCGTCACGCCCAAGGTCGGCCTGCATGCCACCCGCTACCGCCTGACCGGCACCTTCGACGACTACCGCGACTCCACGCGAGTGCTTCCCGTCAGCAGCATCGACGCTGGCCTGCGCTTCGAGCGCAATGCCTCGATCTTTGGCAGCAGTTTCGTGCAAACGCTCGAACCGCGCGCGATGTTCACCTATATCCCGTATCGCAATCAGAGCGAAACGCCGGTATTCGACACTGCACTGGCGGATTTCAATCAGCTGCAGTTGTTCAGCGAAAACCGCTACGTCGGCCAGGATCGCATCGGCGACACACGCCAGTTGTCGGTAGGGCTCACCTCACGCCTGTTCGACGCCGACTCGCAAAAGGAACGGTTGCGCCTCACGGTGGGCGGGCGGGTCTACTTCGCCGACCAGCTGGTCACCCTGCCTGGTGAAAGCAAGCGCGACAGCAACAGCTCCGACCTGCTGTTCTCGGCCAACGGTCGCATCACCGACGCGCTGTACGTCGAAGGCAACGCGCAATACAACGCCAATCAGGGCCAAACCGAGCGCTACTCCCTTGGCTTGCGCTACACCCCCGAGCGATCGCGGACCCTCAACATCAACTATCGGGCAATCCGCGAGCTGGTCACCAACACCGGACCGGTGCAGGTCAAGCAGGTCGATATCGCCGGGCAGTGGCCGGTCTACCGCAATATCTACGCCGTTGGCCGCGTCAACTACTCAATCGCAGACCGCCGCCTGACCGAAAGCGTGCTCGGCCTGGAATTCGACGGCTGCTGTTACGTGGTGCGAGCCGTCGCGCAGCGCATCGCCACCACCACCACGACAGCGACCAATACCTTCTTCCTGCAGCTCGAGCTCAACGGCCTCGGCCGGGTGGGATCGAATCCGCTCGACGTGCTGAAGCGGAACATTCCGGGCTATTCTCTGCTCTATGAAAATCCGACGCGCCGTCGCATCGACGAGCCGGAAGCCCCCAGCAGCCCGATGTTCGCTCCGTGGAATCCGGGAACGCCCTACGCACCGTACATTCCATAATTCGCCGCCAGGCCCCTGCCTGCTACCCAAGTCAATGCTCCGTACCCTATGAAAACGCCCGCCCTTGCCCCGATTGCTGCCATCCTCACTGCCCTGGCCACGATCAGTCTTCCGCTGCACGCGCAGAGCGGACGCGTCCAGCTCGTTGATCGTGTTGTCGCCGTAGTAAACGATGAGGTGATTACCCGCTATGAGCTGAACGAGCAGAAGCGTGCCGTTGTCGCCCAGCTCAAACGGCAGGGCGTCGCCACGCCGCCGGAGGCGGAACTCGACGCCCAGGTACTGGAGCGCTTCATCAACGAGAAGGTGCAGCTGCAGTACGCCAAGGAATACGGCATCCGCGCCGATGATGAGGTGGTGAATGCGTCGCTGCAGCGGATTGCAGCGGAAAACAAGATGTCGATGCAGCAGTTCGCCGCCGCGCTGCGCAATGACGGCGTCACCATCGAGAAGTTTCGCGACGAATTGAAGAACGAGATCATCATCAACCGCGTGCGCGACCGCGAAATCGAGTCTCGTGTGGTGGTGACCGACAGCGAAATTGACAACTATCTGGCGCTGGCCAAGGCGCAGGGCGCCAATCAGGCCGAGTATCAGCTCGCCCATATCCTGGTGCTGGTGCCCGAGCAGGCCACGCCGGATCAGGTGGAAACCCGCCGCAAGCGCGCCGAAGAGGCACTACGCCAGTTGAAGACCGGCACGCCGTTTGGCCAGATCGCGGCCGTGTTCTCTGACTCCAACGATGCCGCGCAGGGTGGTTCGCTCGGCTGGCGGCAGGCCGACCGTCTGCCGGCCCTCTACTCCGACGCCGCCAGCAAGCTGCAGGCTGGCCAGATCAGTGACGTACTGCGCAGCGCCAATGGCTTTCACATCGTTCGTCTGATCGACAAGCGTCAGGGCGAGCAGAAGGCGGTCGTCGAGCAGAGCAAGGCTCGTCACATTCTGGTGCGGGTGAACGATCTGGTCAGCGAAGCCGAGGCAAAGGCGAAGATCGAGCGCCTGCGTGACCGTATCGCCGGTGGCGCCAAATTTGAAGACGTGGCCAAACTGGGCAGCGAGGATGGAAGCGCACAAAAGGGCGGTGAACTCGGTTGGGTATCGCCGGGCGAAACCGTACCCGAATTCGAAGCCGCGATGGCAAAGGCGGCGCTGAATACCGTCGTTGGCCCGGTCCGCACGCAGTTTGGTTACCACCTGCTCGAGGTCACCGAACGTCGCAGTCAGGACGTCACCCGCGAACGCACGCGGCAAAGCGCACGTGTCGCCCTGCGCGACCGCAAGGCAGACGAAGCCTTCCAGACCTGGCTGCGCGAACAGCGCGACCGTGCAACCGTCGAGATCAAGCTGAACGAGAGCTAGCCCTTGGTGGCCGCTGCGCCACCGGGCACAGCGCTGCGCTCAGTTGACGCAACAGCTTTTGGGTAGAGACGCCGAAAACAAAGGGCGTGCAGCGTCTTTTCCAAAAAAGTCGACCCTACCGCTTTTCGGCGGCTCGGCCCCGGCTGAATGGGGTTCCTGGTGCAAAGCTGAAGGAACGAGACGCAGCGCTTCTGAACTCGCTGCGACGCCTATGATGCAGGGGTGATTGAGTCTCAGATTCGTTCTACCACCCCCGCGCTGGATGCGATAGCGCACGAAAACTATCGCCAGCAGGGCTTGATTGTCGCTCCCGTCCGCCTCGCTGCGGACGTGCGGACAGCGATGCAGCAATCGCTCGAAAAGCTTCTCGCGTTTCGCGACGATGTGGCGCCGGAATCACTCATATGCCCGCACATCCCGGCGCTTGGCCTTGGTAACGACCACGCCGCGATAGCCATCGCCGCCGAATGGTTCGGCTACGCGACCCGGCCGGAAATTCTCGATTGCGTGGAAGCGTTGCTCGGCCCGGACATCGTGCTCTGGGGCTCGCAGGTATTCTGCAAACCCGCCCGCACCGGGCGCAAAATCCCGTGGCATCAGGATGGCAAATATTGGCCGATGCGCCCGCTGGCTACGGTAAGCGCATGGATCGCCATTGACGACGCCACGCCCGAGAACGGCAACATGCGCTACCTGCCCGGCTCGCACCGCGATGGCCGGGTGCTCGCGCATCGCCACAACGCCGACCCGGGGCTGGTGCTGCCCGAGGAGGTCGTGCCCGAGGCGATTGATGAATCGCTGGCCCGTGACGACAGCCTGCGCGCCGGCGAGTTTTCGTTGCATGACGTGTATCTGATCCACGGCTCGGAGGCCAATCGGAGCGACCATCGCCGCGCCGGATTCGTGGTGCGCTATATGCCAGCCAGTTCGGTGTTCGAGCGTGGCGCGGCCGACAACGTGATGCAGAGCGCACAAGGCGCGGTGCGCGTGGACTACGCGACGCGCCCAATCTGGTTATTGCGCGGCACCGATGCGTCCGGCCGCAACGACTTCCGCGTCGGCCACGATGGCAGCTATCGTGGTGGGCGCCGCCTCAGCGACGATCTCTGAACGGCTTTGCAGGCTGGTACCCGTGGTGGTCACAATTGGCGCCTTGACAATGGCATGGGTGGCTCCGATACTCGCGGCGCGATCAGAACCGGTTAGTACGTGTGCTCTGCAGCGGTTAGTTGATCGGCGCCAATAACCAACCCCGGAGGGAAGCAATGCTGTTAGTGAATGAAACCGGCGTGCCGGTGCAGTACTGGATTTCGGCAGCCGGTATGGGTGACTGTGGTTCGATCGCTGTGGATGGTCTCGTTGACCTGCCCGGCTATGACAACCAGACCAATGTCACGGTCGAATTTCTGCCGTCGACAGGCAATGCCTACTTCGAGGTGACCATCCCGCAATCGCAAACCGGCAATCAGGTCGAGATGGCCCTGGTAGCCCCCTGAGCGCAGACGCCCGGAACGACGCACTCCATTCAAGGAACATCATGCTGCTCGCCAACAACACGCCACAACAACTGTTTTATTCGATCAGTAACGCGGTTTCGGCCGATTGCGGATCAATCAATGCCGGGGATACCGCCAGCCTGCCGTACTACGACAACCAGACCAACGTACAGGTCGGTTTTTCAGTCAACAGCACTGGCCCCAACGCGACGCCATTCACCATCGTCATCCCCTCGACTGGAACCGGCAAGGCAGTGACGCTCGGGCTCTACGTCGAGTAGTTCGCCTGAATAAATGTCCGGCGTCGCTCGACAGTGGCGGTTACGCCACGTCGGCGCAGTCGTGGTGAGATCAGCGCGAGATCGTATCGTCGAGCAAACGCCGCCACTGCGCGGCGACCGCATCCCATGCGAACTCCGGCCGGTGTGCGTTTGCGTATGCGCGGTGGGCAAGACTGTCGCGGTGCGCCGAATCCTCGTACAACCGCTGCAGCGCCGCTGCCACGCCCTCTGCTGACACCACCTGCCCTTCGGTCAGATTGCCCGGCCAGGTCATGCTGCTGACCGGCTCAACGAATTCGGCCGCACCATCCCACAACTCGGCGAGCGAGGTGTGCCGCGGCATCACCTGCGCCGCACGGGTGGCGCCATGCTCAAAGGCGACCATGCCCCAGCCCTCGCCAGTGCTGGTAGTCAGCCCGACGTCACAGGCGTTGTAGAGCAGATTCATCGTCGCATCGTCGAATGCCGGCCGCTGGTTGTCGGCGCGGGTCATGATCAGGCGGTCGAAGATGCCGTAACGCTTTGCCAGCAGCAGAACATTCCAGCCACTGTCCTCGGTCGCCATGTGCAGATAGAGTTTGACGTTGGCCGGCTTGTCGCGCGCGAACTGCGCGAAGCCCTGCAGCGTGAGATCAATCCGCTTGCGCGGCATGTTGCGATTGGCGTTGAGCACGATGAAGGCACCGCGCGTCTCCGGCGTATCAATACCCAGTTGCTGCCGCGCGGCGAGGCGGCGGGCCACTTCGTTGGCGGAGCCGGCCGCCGATGCTGATAGCGGAAAAAAGTGATCCTGATCCACGCCGTGCGCAATCACGTCCAGCGGCGAAAAGCCGAAGTCCGGTCGTCGCGTGCGAATGGCTGCCAGCGAATCGGCGATGACACCGCGCCCGAATTCGTTGTACATGACGTAGCGGGCGACGCCCTCCAGCGGCTCAATGATCTCTGGCGCGATCGGCCCCGCCTCCACCGGCGTGTACATCACCACCGGCGGTCGCCAGCTCGCGCGGCGCAGTTGCGCCCAATAGACGGGCTGGAACGAAATATCGTAAAGCAGAAAGACGAGCGCTGGCCGCAAGGTCTCCACCAGCGGCACCACCTGATCGTAGCCATAAACACTGGTGCCCTTCGAGGCGATGTGCAGAGTCCACGGCCAGTCATGCGGCCCGCCGTCGTAGCGGGTGGCGAGCTGGTGCAGCTCGTAGTGGTCCGTCAGCCGCGAGAACACGCTGCGGATCACCCGCGCGAAGCCGGTCGGTGCGACGGCTTCGCCGATGATCAGGATGCAGGGTTTTTGGGAGGCGTCGCTCACCGGGGGTGAGCGCGCCGTACGCGGGGCGGGCAGATCATGCCCGCATTCAATCATCAAACGGCCCGCGCGGCACGACTGCTCGCGCCGGGCCGCGATCGTTCCGGACTAGACGGCGACTGCAGCCGCCTCGGCGCGCCGCGCAGCCGCCTTGCGCTCGTGCTCAACGAGGAAGCGCTTGCGCAGCCGGATCGATTTCGGGGTCACCTCTACCAGCTCGTCATCCTCGATGAACTCCACCGCGTATTCGAGCGTCAGCTTGACCGGCGGCGTCAGCAGGATGTTCTCGTCCTTGCCGGCCGAGCGCACGTTGGTGAGCTTCTTTTCCTTGATCGGATTCACGACGAGATCGTTGTCACGGCTGTGAATTCCGACCAGCATGCCCTCGTAGACGATGTCGCCGGGCGCCACGAACAGACGACCGCGTTCCTGCAGCGAGAACAGCGCATAGCCCACGGCATTGCCGTCGTCCTGCGAGATCAGCACGCCATTGCGACGACCGGGAATGTCGCCACGATGCGGGGCGTAGCCGTCGAAGATGTGCGAGATCAGCCCGGTGCCGCGCGTGAGATTCATGAACTCGTTCTGGAAACCGATCAGGCCTCGCGCCGGAATGCGATATTCGACCCGGGCACGACCACGACCATCGTTTTCCATGTTGGTCAGCTCGCCACGACGCTCGCCGAGCGCCTGCATCACGCCGCCCTGATGGCCTTCTTCCACGTCCACGGTCAGCGCCTCCATCGGTTCGCACTGCACGCCGTCGATCATCTTGAACAGCACTTCGGGCTTGCCGACCGCGAGCTCGTAACCCTCGCGGCGCATGTTTTCGACCAGGATCGTCAGATGCAATTCGCCACGGCCGGAGACACGGAAGATGTCGGCGTCCTCGGTGTCTTCCACTTTCAGCGCCACGTTGGCCAGCAGCTCTTTCTGCAGCCGGTCGCGGATCTGCCGCGAAGTGACGAATTTGCCTTCGCGGCCCGCCTGCGGCGAAGTGTTGACGCAGAAGCTCATGGTCAGCGTCGGCTCGTCAACGGCGATCGGCGGCAGGCCTTCTGCGTTCTCGCGGTCACAGATCGTGTAGCCAATCCCGAGGTCGGCGATGCCCGTAATCGCCACGATGTCGCCGGCGCTGGCGATTTCCGCCTCGGCGCGTTCCAGGCCCTTGAAGGTCAGCACCTGATTGACCTTGGCGATACCGCGCTCTTCGTCGCCGTAGCGCAGCGCATACTGCGCGCCGGGCTTGATGGTGCCGCGATGGATGCGGCCAATGCCGATGCGGCCGACGTAGCTGTTGTAGTCGAGGGCAGAGATCTGCAATTGCAGCGGCGCCTTGTCATCCAGATGCGGCGCCGGGATCTTGCCGAGCACGGTGTCAAACAACGGCTCCATGTTGGTGCCGGTTTCGCCCTCGGTCAGGGTCGCCCAGCCATTGAGGCCGCTGGCAAAAACGACCGGAAAGTCGAGCTGTTCTTCGGTCGCGCCGAGCTTGTCGAACAGCTCGAAAGTCTGATTGACGACCCAGTCCGGACGTGCGCCCGGACGGTCGACCTTGTTGACCACCACGATGATCTTGTGACCCAGCGCCAGCGCCTTCTTGGTCACGAAGCGCGTCTGCGGCATCGGGCCTTCGACCGCGTCAACCAGCAAGAGTGCGCCGTCAACCATCGACAGCACGCGCTCGACCTCGCCACCAAAGTCGGCGTGGCCGGGGGTATCGACGATGTTGATCCGGGTGCCCTTGTAAGTGACCGCACAGTTCTTGGCGAGGATGGTGATGCCGCGCTCTTTTTCGATGTCGTTGCTGTCCATCACCCGCTCGCCGACCTGCTCGTGCGCGGCGAAGGTGCCCGACTGCTTGAGCAGGCAGTCGACGAGGGTCGTCTTGCCGTGGTCAACGTGGGCAATGATGGCGATATTGCGAAGACCGGAGTTCGCGCTGGTAGTCATGAGAGCTGCCTGAAGAGCCCGGCTCGCAAGTGGCCACGGAAAGTGAATGTGGCGGGCGGCAGCAGGGCAAAGAAGTTAACCTGTTATTTTACTGCGCCGCAGCATCGGCGTATATAGAGCCGCGAACCTATGCCAGTCGCGCCACTAGCCAGACTGCTTAATCTGACGGTGGCCGCGCCCCCGTGAACCGCCGAAATGCCCGAAAACCAGTTGGCGCTGCCAAGCCCGTACTGGCCGCCAACCGATACACGCACCAACGAACGGAACGATCGCGAATGAGCCGCTGCACGGCCTGCCACCATGCCGTCCGCATATTCCCGGGGATTGCTCTGATGCAAACATTCTGAAAAGCAAGTTCGTGGCCGGTTGTTTGAACATACAACCAAAAACGGCCCGTAACATCCGGCGCAGTGTGCTGTTGCTGCTTGCAAAGTACACCTATCGCATCTGCAGCACCGGAATACGGCCGTCATGTCACAACAGTCCCTCGCCAACGCGTACGAATCACCACTCAACGTCAATACGGCCGCCAATGACCGCCGCTTCGCGACCCTCGCCGAAGCCGTCGAGGCCTCGATCGTGGAGCACCCGGCGACCGACCGCAAGCGCACCCTGCTGGTGGTGGATGCTGCCTGCGACCTGCCCACTGAATGGCTGCGCCAGCACAATGTTTGCGTGCTGCCAATCACCGTGCAGGTGGACGACTGGACGCTGATCGATTCGCACGATGAGTTCGACACCAGCGAGTTTTTCCACAAGGATCTGGCCGCCCGCGGTGTGCGCGCAGCAACTGTGCCACTCAGCCCGATCGAAACCCGCGCCTATCTGCAGTCGCATCTGGAGCCGCACATCGACTATGTGCTGCAACTCACCATCACCGCCAGCCGCAGCAAGATTTATCTCAACTCGCTGGCGGCGATGCAGGCGCTGACAACATCACATAACCGTGTGCGCCGCGAGCTGGGCAATCGTGATCCCTTTCGCACCTGGGTGGTTGATACCGAGACCGGCTTTACCGGGCAAGGCGTCATGGTGGCCGAGGCAATCCGGCAACTCGACGCAGGCGTGCCGGCACCACACGTCGCAGCCGCGATGGAGCGCCTGCGCCGGCAGGTGCATACGCTGGTAGTGCCGAAGGACCTGTTCTATCTCTACACCCGCGCGCGCGAAAAGGGCGACAAATCGCTGTCCTGGCTGGGCTACAACGTTGCGCAACGGCTCGATATCCGGCCGGTGATCCATGCCCACGCCGGGCACACCGGGCCGCTGCTGAAGGTTCGCGGTCACGAAGAGGCGCTGGACCGCACCATCCGGCTGTGCATTGACCAGGTCAAGCGCGGACTCACCGTACCGGTGGTCTGCCTCAGCTATGCCGGCGATCTCGACGACGTTCGCGCACTTCCGGCCTTCAGCGACCTGCGAGTCGCCTGCCAGTGGCATGGCGTGCAGATGATCCTGTCGACGATGAGCATGACCGGCGGGCTCAATGTTGGTGCCGACGCCTTCTCCATCGCGTTCGCTACGCAATCAGTGATTGCGTAGCGCTCCCCGCGCAGATTCGCGCTAGCCGGCTGCTAGGCGCGCGGATCAAGCCCGGGCGTCGCCGAGATCTTGTGGATGGTCAGGTCGGCGCCGTTGTATTCCTCCTCGGCGTCCAGGCGAAGCCCGGCGAAATTCTTGATCGCACCATAAACGATGGCGGCACCAAACACCGCAATCAGGATGCCGATCAGTGTGCCGACCAGTTGCGACGCGAATGCGACGCCACCAATGCCGCCCAGCGCCTTGCTGCCGAAGATGCCCGCCGCGACGCCGCCCCAGGCGCCGCAAAGTCCGTGCAGCGGCCAGACGCCGAGCACGTCGTCGATCTTCCACTTGTTCTGCGTCAGCGTGAACATGTAGACGAAGATGGCGCCAGCGATGCCACCCACGGCGAGCGCGCCCAGCGGATGCATCACGTCCGAGCCGGCACACACGGCGACCAGCCCGGCCAGCGGCCCGTTGTAGGCAAAACCGGGGTCGTTGCGGCCGACCAGCAGCGCCACCAGCGTGCCACCGACCATCGCCATCAGCGAGTTCACCGCAACCAGACCGCTGATTTTGTCGATGGTCTGCGCACTCATCACATTGAAGCCGAACCAGCCGACCGCCAGCACCCAGGCGCCCAGCGCCAGAAACGGAATCGATGACGGTGGATGCGCGGCGATCTGGCCCTGCTTGCCGTAGCGCCCTGTGCGCGGCCCGAGCAACAGCACCGCAATCAGACCGATCCAGCCACCGACTGCGTGCACCACGACCGAGCCGGCGAAGTCATGGAACTCCTCGCCAAACGAGGCCTTGAGCCAGGCCTGGACGCCAAAGCCGCCGTTCCACGCGATGCGTTCGAACAGCGGATAGACCAGCGCGACGAGGAACAGCGTGGCAACCAGCTGCGGGCCAAACTTCGCCCGCTCGGCGATACCACCGGACACAATCGCCGGGATCGCCGCCGCGAAGGTCAGCAGGAAGAAAAACTTCACCAGCTCGTAGCCGCTCTTGGCCGCCAGTGCTTCGGCCGGACCGAAGAAGTTCGCGCCGTAGGCGATCCAGTAGCCGACGATGAAGTAAGCCACGGTTGACACCGCGAAATCAGCCAGGATCTTCACCAGCGCATTGACCTGGTTCTTGGCACGCACGGTGCCGAGCTCCAGAAATGCGAAGCCGGCATGCATCGCCAGCACCATGATCGCGCCAAGCAGGATGAAGAGCGTGTCGTTGGCAGTCTTCAGTGCTTCCACCGTTCCCCCGCATCAAGAAAAAGTCTTGTACGGATTAGCAATTAGCGTGCCCGATAATGGTGCATGCAAGTCTTTGTTTTATTGACACTTTTTCTTCGCGCACCAGAACGACATTTTCCGGGGAGCGCTTTCACGGTGCATCAGAAGCGCTTGAGCACTATTTTTGTGCGGACGATCCTGATGCGACAGACTCCGCAGCACGCTGCCGCTGAACTGCCAGCACGGGGCATGGGGTTGCTGCGGATAGGCATCTTTTTATGCCAATGAGCTTTGTGAAAGGGCCTGTGGCCCCATTTTGCTCAAAGTCGACTTATGAGCTTTCCACGCTTCAAGCCCTTATCGAATATAGCTTTCATTGAAAAGATGCTCACGTCGAAGTACGCCGATTGGCCATGCACAAACTGGCGCAAAGCGGGCCACGAATGCGTTTTTTCAAGCAACCGGCTGATCGGCGTAACGAGACTTCACCGGCGCATCGCGCCGACTCGCGCCATCTCCCATCGCGCGCAGGAAGACTGCAACCGGAGATTTTTTCGACTCATGAGCACGACACCCGCCAGCGCCCGTTTCCGCACCAACGCCCAGGGTGCGCCGGGTGAAGTCGCCCGCTACGTCGCTGACGCCTATGCCTACAGTCTCTCGGGGGGACTGGTCGCTGTCCGGAAGCCGCGCCAGGAAGTCGCTGCGACCACGCCCGCGACTCATCACGTCAGCGACAGCGTGGCAGTGCCCGGCACGGGTGGCCATGATGCCGCGCGCGCTTTGCTGGTGACCGACGCCGCCTGCGATCTGCCCGAGGATTGGCTGGCCGCCCGGCGCGTATTGGTGCTGCCGTTTCGGGTGCGCAACCCGCGCGGCAGCCAGACCGATGGCCGCAATGGCGCGGCCGATGTCGAGCGGCGCCGCGAATTCTTCGACCACGAGCTCAACCGCGCCGAGCCCGATGCGCAAGTGCTGCCGCTGAGCGTTGCCGGCACCGGTGACTGCGTACACGAACGCCTGCTCGCCAGCACCGACTTCGTGCTCGAAATCGCCCAGGCCTCGCGCCGCGGCAACGCCTACATGAACTCGCTCACCGCTGCGCAAAACCTGATGCTGCAACACGGGCGCGCGCGCCGCCAGCAAGGCATTGCGCGGCCGTTCAAGATGTGGGTGATCGACTCGACCACCGCGCTGAACGGTCAAGGGGTGCTGGTCTGCGAGTGCGCACGGTTGCTTGATGACGGCATCAGCGTGCCGCGTGTAGTGCAGCAGATCGACGGCCTGCGGCAACAGGTGCGCACGCTGGTGGTTCCGGCTGACGTTTCATTCTTTCAGCGTCGCAGCCGTCTCGACGGCGAGGCACCGTTGGCGTGGTTGAGCTATGGCGTCGGCAAGGTGCTCGACCGTACGCCGCTGGTGCGCGCGCAAGGCGCCGAGCTGTCGGTCGTCACCCAACTGCGCGGCTTCGACGCCGCCGTCGCCCGCGCCTTCGAAAGCGTGACACAGCAAGTACGCACCGGGCTCGCTGCGCCCTTCGTCTGTGTCAGCTTCGCTGGTGACGAAACCAGCGTGCGTCAATTGCCCGCCTTCATTGCGCTGGAAGACGCCTGCCTGCGCCACCAGGTGACGCTGCATCTGGCCAGCATGAGCATGGGTAACGCGCTGCTGGTCGGCCGTGGCGCGCTCGCGGTCAGCTTCGCCAGCGATCCGTGAGGCGACGGAAGCACGTATCTGCGCCTGGCAGACCGCCATGCAAAACCTGCATGCGGCTTCTGCGCACGCGCCCATACAATGGTTGTCAGGCGTCGCACCACCGGCGCAATTCCTTTCCAGTAATTTTCGAAGGATTCCTGATGATCAAGCGTTCACTCATTGGCGCACTCTGTGCCGCGACCGGACTGTTTGCTGTCACCGCAGGCAGCATTGCGTCGGCACAAACTTTCTTCCGCATCAACACCGGCGGCACGGCGGGCACCTACTACCCGATCGGCGGCCTGATCGCCAACGCCATCTCGCAACCGGCAGTGCCGAATCTGGTGGCGACGGCGGTCGCTTCCAACGGCTCGGTCGCCAATGTCAACGCCATTCAGGGCGGCGGCGCCGAATCCGGCTTCTCGCAGGCCGACGTGGCCTATTGGGCTTACACCGGCACCGGCACCTTCGAGGGCAAGCCGAAGGTGGCCGATCTGCGACTGATCGCGAACCTTTATCCCGAGAGCTTCCACCTCGTGGTGCGCAAGGCGGCCAACATCAAGAGCGTCGCCGACCTCAAGGGCAAGCGCGTTTCGCTCGACGAGCCGGGCTCCGGTACGCTGGTGAACGCGCGTGCGATCCTCGCCGCGTACGGGGTGACTGAAAAGGACATCAAGCCTGAATTCCTGAAGCCGAACGCCGCCGGCGAAAAGCTCAAGGACAATTCGCTCGACGCCTTCTTCTTCGTCGGTGGCTACCCGGCCGGCGCCATCGCCGAGCTGGCCGCCACCGGTGGCATTGACGTGCTGTCGATCAGCGGCCCGGAAGCCGACAAGCTGGTCAAACAGTTCGGCTTCTACGCCGTCGACAACATTCCGGCCGACACCTACAAGGGCGTAGGCGCCGTGAAGACGCTGGCGGTTGGTGCGCAATGGGTGACCAGCGCCAAGCAGGATGCGACGCTCGTCTACAACATCACCAAAGCGCTGTGGAGCGACAACGCGCGCAAGGCGCTGGATGCCGGCCATGCCAAAGGCAAGGCCATCGTACGCGCCAACGCCGTCGCTGGCGCCGGCATTCCGCTGCATCCGGGTGCCGAGAAGTTCTACAAGGAAGTCGGTCTGGTCAAGTAAACCAGACAGGAAGCCAGCAGAAAAGGCCGGCGATCACCGGCCTTTTTTGTTTGCTGCAACCAGTACCTGCTGGCGCAGCATCAAGCCACAGCATCCGGGGGATCCATGAGCACTTCAAGCAATGACCGCGCTGACCGTATTGACGAAAAGGCAGTCGCCGAACTCGAAGCAAAGTACGACAACGAGATGCGTTTTCGCCCGATGGCAAATATCGCGGCGACCACGGTCACCACGCTGCTGATTGCGCTCTCCTGCTTTCACTACTACACCGCAGGCTTCGGCCTGCTGCGTGAAGCGACGCATCGCGGCGTGCATCTGGCCTTCGTGCTCGGCCTGATTTTTCTGGTCTTCGCCTTCAACAAAAAAACCGCAGCGCAACAGCAGTCAAGCTGGCACCACCCGCTCGGTCTGCCGCTCTACGACTGGCTTTGCGCCATCGCGGCCGTCGCCGCGGCGCTCTACATCCCCTACGTGTTTGACGATCTGGCGTTTCGCGTTGGCAACCCGGACACGCTCGACGTGGTCATGGGCACCACGCTGATCGTATTGCTGCTCGAGGCCACGCGCCGCGCGATGGGCTGGCCGTTGCCGATCATCGCCATCGTCTTCATGCTCTATGCGATGTTTGGCCCGGTGTTTCCGGGTTTGCTCAAACACGCGGGGGCAACCTGGTCACAGGTGGTCAACCATCAGTACCTCACCAGCCAGGGCGTCTACGGCATCGCCGTCGGTGTGGTGGCGACCTACGTCTTTCACTTCGTACTGTTCGGTGTTCTGGCGACGCGCATCGGTCTCGGCCAGTTGTTTCTCGACGTCGCCTCCTCCATCGCAGGAAAATATGCCGGTGGCCCCGCCAAGGTGAGCGTGTTCGGTTCGGCAATGTTCGGCATGCTGTCCGGGTCATCGGTCGCCAACGCGGTGACGGTGGGCTCGCTGACCATTCCAGCAATGATCAAGGTGGGCTATCCGCGCCATTTCGCCGGCGGTGTTGAAGCCGCGGCGTCCACCGGTGGCCAGATCACACCCCCCATCATGGGTGCGGCCGCTTTCCTGATGATCGAGTTCCTCGCGCTACCGTATTCCACCATCGTCATCGCCGCCATCGCGCCCGCCTTCATGCACTTCTTTGGCGTGTTCTGGCAGGTGCATTTCGAAGCCAAACGCACCGGGTTGCGCGGCCTGTCGGCTGACGAACTGCCGAGCGTCAAGGAGAGCTTCCGCAAGCGCTGGCCAACGTTGATTCCGCTCGTGCTGCTGGTCGGTACGCTGATGAGTGGCTTCACACCGTACGTGTCGGCCTTCGCAGGCATCACCAGCTGCATCATCGTCGGGCTCACCACGTCCGAGCAGGGCAACAATGCCAAAGGCCTTGCCGTCATGCTGGTGCTGCATGCCGTGCTGGCCATCATCATTTCCGGCCAGCTTGAGAACTACGGCGTCGTGCTGTTCGCGGTGGCGGCCGTGGTCTTTGTTGCATTGCTCAAGACGGTGAATCTGCCCGCGCGCTTCACCCGCGCAGAGCTGATCGACGCCTTCTCCACTGGCGCCAAGTACGCGCTGGCAGTGGGCGCAGCGGCAGGCACCGTCGGACTGGTCATCGGCGTGGTGACGCTCACCGGCGTTGGCTTCAAGGTGAGCTACATCGTGAATGCGGCAGCGGCGTCGATGGCGGAATTTTTCACTTCGTTCCTGCCCGCCTGGCTCGCCAGCAAGCAGACGCTGATGCTGCTCAGTGCGCTGTTCATGACCGGCTTTGTCTGCATCCTCATGGGCTGCGGCATTCCGACCACCGCCAACTACATCATCATGGTCACCGTGGCAGCGCCGGCGCTGGTGCAGATGGGCGTGGAGCCGATCGTCGCCCACTTTTTTGTTTTCTACTACGGCGTACTGGCCGACATCACACCACCTGTCGCGCTCGCGGCCTACGCCGCTGCGGGCATGGCCAACTCGGATCCGTTCAAAACCGGCAACACCGCCTTCCGGCTCGGGCTCGGCAAGGCACTGGTGCCCCTTATCTTCGTCTTCTCGCCGGCACTGCTGATCGTAACCAAGGGATTTACCTGGGAGGCATTTGCCGTGGTGTTCACCGCCTGCATCATCAGCATCCTGCTGCTCGCGGCGGCGCTGTCGCGCTTCCTGCTGGTCGAAATGAAGGGGTGGGAGCGGGCGCTTACTGTTGTCGCGGCGCTGGTGATGATCGCCCCAGGGGTCAAAATGTTGCTGCTTGGCATAGCGCTGGCCAGCCCGATGCTGCTGTCGCAGGCGTTGCGCCACCGGGAGGCGCTGCGGCGGCAAGCCGCGTAGCAGCGCCCGCGCTTTCGCTGTTTCAGCCAAGGGTGCACCCGCTGGCTGGGCGCCGCGCCGCTTAGTAAACTGCCCCGGTATCGTTGTTGCCCGCACGTTGCGTCTCGCGCGGCGGGCTGCAGACCACACAAGTTGTCTTTTGGGGGCATTTATGTCAGGAATTGGATCGGACACGCGCTCGGCGCGTTCGCCCGGACGCTGGTTGGCGTCCACCACCGCGCTGGTAGCCGGTTGTATGTTCGCCGCAGGTGCAATCGCACAGGAAATCAGCGGTCTTGTTGTGCCACCGGCACCGGCAACGAGCACGGCAGTGCTGGTTGAATTGACCGGCGAGGCCGCTGCGCGCGTGTACGGTTCTACCTACGACGTCACTCGCGCAGCCGGCCGTCAGGTGGCAACCGAAGCGGCGGTGGGCGCCGCACGCGCGCAGGTTGCCCGTAACCTCGATGAGCAGCAGACATTCCTCGCTGCGCTGGTCGGCAAGGGGCTCGCGCCAACGCCGCTCTATCGGGCGACCAAGGCGGTCAACGGCCTGGCCTATGTGGTGGACAACGCCGCCACCATTGAGCAGCTTCGTCTGTTGCCCGGGGTGAAGAACGTCCACATCATCGAGCAGGAATCGCCGTCGATTTCCACCAGCGTGCCGTTCATTGGTGCGCCAGCAGCGTGGAGCGGGCCGCAACCGCTGGGCGTTACCGGCCAGAACGTGCGCATCGGCATCATCGACACCGGCATCGATTATCAGCACGCCACGTTCGGCGGCACCGGCTTGCTGGCCGATTATCAGGCCAACGACCGGACGGTCGCACCCGACGCGTACTTCCCGAACGCTCGCGTTGTCGGCGGCAAGGACTTTGCTGGCGACGGCTACACCGGGGCCAATGCGCCGGTGCCGGACAACGACCCGATGGACTGTAACGGCCACGGCACGCACGTAGCGTCCACCGCAGCCGGTGGCGGCGTCAACGCCGATGGTTCTCCTTACGCCGGGCCGTACAACGGCAGCACGCCGTTCGCCAGCATGAAACTCGGCCCCGGCGTCGCACCGCGCGCCAATGTCTATGCACTGCGTGTGTTTGGCTGCGCCGGAAGCACCACGCTGACGGTCGCCGCGATCGAATGGGCGGTGGACCCGAACAACGACAGCGATCTGTCAGACCGGCTCGACGTAATCAACATGTCGCTCGGGTCCAACTTTGGTTCGCTGGCCTCCACCTCGGCCATTGCCGCGGACAATGCAGCACGCATGGGCGTGATCGTCGTTGCCTCGGCTGGCAACGCGGGCGACACTTACACGATCAGCGGCTCCCCCGGCTCCGGCCAGCGGGTCATCGCGACCGCAGCGACCTCAGACGGTGCGGCACCAGCTTCCGGCCTGCGCCTGAACGCGCCGGGCGGTATCGCCGGGGTTTACAACGTGGGGCAGAGCGCCATGACCAGCAGCACCAGCATTGGCGAGCCGAGCGCTGCCGGCAGCGGGCAGACTGGCAACATTGTGGTCGGCCTCGACGCGTCCGATGGTGCCGGACCGTTGACGACGGATGGCTGCAGCCCGCTGACCAACGCCGCAGCCGTCGCTGGCAATATTGCGCTGATTGACCGCGGCACCTGTGGCTTCGGTGTCAAGTATGCCAACGCCCGCGACGCTGGCGCCATCGGCGTGATCATCGCCAACTCGGCGGCCGGGGTGTTTGGCAATATGGGGGGGACCTTCGCTGGCAGCGGGACCATCCCGGCGGTGATGGTGACTTTTGCCGACGGTAACAACATCAAGGCGAACATCGCGACTGCAAACGCGACCTTCCTGGGCGTAAGCGACACCATCGCTTCGTTCTCGTCGCGCGGCCCACGAGGCGTTGGTGGCTTCAGCGGCGTCAAGCCTGATCTCGCCGCGCCAGGCGTGTCGATCTCGGCAGCGCAAACCGGTGTCACCTGCACCACGACCGGATGCCAGGTGCCCAATGCAAGCGGCTATCTGCCCGGCAGTCAGAACCTGGTGCTGTCCGGCACCTCAATGGCAGCGCCGCACGCAGCGGGCATGATGGCGCTGCTCAAGGAGCGCTTCCCCGATCGCAGCGTCGAAGAGCTGAAGGCAATGGCCATGGGCACTTCGCTGCATGACGTCTTCCAGTTGCCGGGCAACACCAATCGCGTCGGCGTCGACAAATCCGGGGCCGGTCGTATCGACCCAGTGAAAGCACTGCAAAGCACCGTCGCTGCGTTCAACGCGGACGAAGCCGGCGCCGTCAATCTCGCCTTCTTCGGCGAAGTGGTGGGCACGCAGACGCAGACCAAGCGCGTACGCGTAGTGAACTACGGCAGCACAGCGCAAACGTTCTCGCTGGCCATTGATATCGCCAACGACGCTCCCGGCATCGCGTTCTCACTACCGGGCGGCAACAGCGTCACCGTCCCCGCCGGCGGTACCGCATTCATCGATGTGCGAGTCGATGGCAACGCGGCGGTGATGAACCATGTGCGCGATGCCAGCGCGGATGCAACGCAAACCGCACAAAACACAACGCTTGCATCGGCACTCGGCGCCATTCCGCGTCACTACCTGACCAACAAGAATGGCTACCTGAATCTCGTTCAAGCCAGCAATACGATTCTCCGCGTGCCGCTCTACGCCGCACTTCGTCCGGCCTCCGACATGGCGGCAGCGTCTGTTATCGCCACTGGCGGCGCCCCCACCGGCAGCACAACCATCCCGCTGTCGGGCGCAGACGTCTGCACCGGTACGCTCGGTGCCGGCCCCACGTGCACAGGCAGCTTCCCGGTCAACGATGTCTCGCTGGTGTCGCCGTTTGAACTGCAGGCAAGCGCGCCAGCGAAGGCAAACATCCCGTCCTACGCCAACATCCGGCATGTTGGCGTCTCCTACGATGCGGCGAGTGGCCTTTACCTGTTTGCTGTCTCCACCTGGGGCGACTGGAGTAGCCCGACGGATGTCGCGTTCAACATCCACGTTGACAATAACGAGGATGGCACCTATGAACGCATCCTGTTCAACACCAATGCAGGCTCGTTGTCCTCGTTGCTGGGCACCTCCGGCGCCACCGCGCAGGACAATTTCATCAACGTCGTGTTCAACACCGCGACCAGCGGTATCAGTGTGGGAGGCGCCGGCCTGTACGTGAATCGCTTCAGTGCGGCGGCAGCGAACACGGTGCCGTTCGGCAACAACGTCATCATTCTGGCGGCGACCCCCGCCCAACTGGGTTTGACCGCCGGCGACACCAACTTCCGCTACAAGGTGCAATCCTGTTTCGGCAGCAACCCGTTGTGCGGCCGCACCGCAGGCACCAATGTCGACGAAGTCACCGGTCCGCTGTTCTGGAACTCCGCAGCGCAAGGTTTGAACTTCGGCGGCAGCACGCTGCTGTTCGATCTCAACGGCGCGACACTGCCAGTGACCTGGAACACCGCCAACATGACGACCAACGGCTCGCTCGGCGCGCTGCTGCTGCATCACCACAACACCACTGGCAAGCGGGCACAAGTGGTGACGCTGCAGGGCGCAACGACGGCGGACCTGGCGATCGCGCAGACGCTGGCACCGGCCGCGCCGGCACCGGGACAGAGCGTCACCATCACGCTAACCGCGACCAACAACGGCCCGGCCGCCGCCACCGGCGTCACCGCGACCGTGTCGCTGCCTGCCGGCCTCACCTATGTCTCCGACACATCAGCCGGCGCACTGAATACCAGCACCGGCATATGGACCATTGGCAGCCTCGCCAACGGTGCCAGCGCCAGCATCAACATCGTGGCCACAGTCAGTGGCGTCGGTGCCATGACCATCAGCAGCGCCATCTCGGGCGCCGAGACGGACCCGGTCGCGGGCAACAACACGGCCACGCGCACCATCAATGTGGCTGCGCAAACCGCCATCGCGCTGACCAACGTGCTCAGCACGGCGAGCCCGATCCTTGTTGGTGGCTCCGCGACGTTCACGCTGACCTTGCGCAACACCGGCGTGGATACGCTGTTCAATGTTTCAGTTGCGGCAGCACGCTCGCCAGCAGCTGTGATCACGGCATCGACCGCGTCCAGCGGCAGCTTCAACAACGGCACCGGTGTGTGGACGATTGCCAGCGTTGCCAGCGGCGCAACGGTCACCGCCACGGTAACCGTCACTGCGCCCAGCATGGTCGGCGCCTTGACGCTGACGGCGAACGCGTCCGCTGAAAACGCGCCATCGACCCAGCAGGCGGCCTCAGTCAACGTGATCTCGCCGGCGACCGTCAGCGCGACCAAAACCGTCAGCGGCAGTTTCGTTGTCGGCAGCAATGTCACCTACACCGTGACGCTGACCAACAGTGCAGCCACCGCGCAGTTCGACAACGCTGGCAATGAGTTCACCGACGTTCTACCGGCCGGTCTGACGCTGGTGAGCGCCAGCGCCACCAGCGGAACAGCCGTGGCGACGGTGGGCACCAACACGGTCAGCTGGAATGGCAGCATTGCGGGCAATGGCACGGTGACCATCACCATCGTTGCCACGGTGCTGCCAGCGGCGGCCGGAACAAACGTCAGCAACCAGGGCAGCGTGGCGTTTGACGCCGATGGCAATGGCAGCAACGAATCCACCGTGTTGACCGACGATCCGGGCGTGGCCGGCAGTGCCAACCCGACGGTTTTCCGCGCGCTGTCACCGGCTGCCATCACGGCAACCAAGACCGTCTCCGGCACCTTTGGCGTGGGCTCCACGGCAACCTACACGGTGACGCTCAGCAACAGTGCGGCCAGCGCGCAACTGGACAATCCGGGCAACGAGTTCACCGATGTGCTGCCCGCCGGCCTGACGCTGGTCAGCGCCAGCGCCAGCAGCGGTACAGCGGTGGCTACCGTCGGCAGCAACACCGTCACCTGGAACGGCAGCGTCCCCGGCAATGGCAGCGTGACCATCACGATTACCGCGACCGTCAACGCCGGCACTGAGGGCACGACCATCAGCAACCAGGGTAGCGTCGCGTTCGACGCCGACGGCAACGGCAGCAACGAGTCCACTGCACTCACCGACGATCCGTCGGTGGCTGGCACCGCCAATCCGACATCATTCGTTGTGCGCTACGTGGTCATCGCCGTCACCAAGACGGTGAGTGTGCCGGTGCTTCCGGCGGCCATCGGTGCCACCGCGGTGTATACGATCACGCTGAGCAACACGGGCAACGCGGCGTCCCCCGACAATGCCGGTAATGAGCTGACTGATGTGGTTCCTGTCGGGCTGACTGTCGCCAGCGCAACGGCAACCGCAGGCACTGCCACGGTTACCGGCAACACGGTGACCTGGAACGGCTCCGTCCCGGCTGGCGGCTCGGTGGTAGTAACCATCAACACGGTCGTCAACCAGGCTGGCGCGGGCCAGAACATCAGCAATCAGGCGAGCTTCGCATATGACCGTGATGTCAACGGCAGCAACGAGTCGTCCGGTCTGTCGGATGATCCATCGGTCGTCGGCGCCGCCAACCCGACGACATTCAGCGTGGTGACGCCAGTCATACCGACGCTGTCGGCGCTGATGCTTGCGCTGCTCAGTCTGGTCCTGCTGGGCGTTGCAGGGATGCACGCGGCGCGAAGCCGCCAGGGCTAGCGCTACGACAATGTGCCGTTAGCGTCGGCACAGCACCACAAACGGGGCCTCGCGCCCCGTTTTTTTTGGTCTTCCCGACAGTGGCATGCCGCCGGTTGCGAAAATGTCACCGCTGTGCTCCTCATTTCGTCTACTCTCGATACGTCGGCGAATTTTTGTCATCATGCGTTGTCTGACATTGGTACTGGTGGGGGAAAATCGCGCCCTCGACGGCTTTCCCCCTGTTTCGTGCATTCCTGACCAGGAAGGTCGATGCCCATGTTGAACACGATCACACTACGCTGTTGTCCCCGGTCCGAAAGGGCGCGCGCACGCTGCGCTGCCTGGCTCGCGGTCGGCCTGGCTTCGCTGCTGTCGGCCTCGGCCGCCATCGCCAGCGCCGGTATCGCGCCGGCCGCTACCGGACGCTTCGCGGTCGGTTGCAGCAACGTGGAGCAGGATTTCACCCGCCTGCGTGCCGGCGAATCTGGCCCGGACTACTGGGAAGGCAATCCGCTCTCCGATGGATCTCACTACGTAACAGACCTGCTGGTCAGCCCCGCCAACGCGCTCAGCTACAGCGTCGCCGTGCCGACCGTGGCGCAGATCGACGTCTTCGAGAAACAGGGCGGCAAACAATTGCCCTACGTCGCGATCGCCTGCTACCCTACCACGGCAACCAACACCCGAGCCGACTACGCCCTGCCCTCCGGCATCAGGGTGCCGAAGATGCAGCGCGGTGCCGAAGGCCCCATCATCGCGGCCAACCCCGACAGCAGCGACGGCAAGTGGCCACTGATGATGCTGAGCCACGGTCTCGCCGGCTCGCCACTGGGCGACGACTACGTGCAGGTCATTGCACGCATGGCCGCCGAAGGCTATGTGGTGTTCGCACCGTTTCATGCTGACGCGCGGTATTCGCGCATCAAGCTGAACACGATCAACGACTACTTCTATGTCTTTTCGAGATACCCGGAAATTGCCGAGATGCAGGCGATCCGCCCGCTCGGCCTGAAGCAGGGGCTCGACTACTTCCTTGGCAAGCCGGAGTACGCCAGCACCATCGACCGCGACCAGATTGTCGGCTTCGGCGCCTCGCTCGGCGGCATGGCGATGATGCTGGTGCAGGGCGCAGTCATGACCACCAGTTGGGGGGGCGCCGAACGCACCATCGTGCGCGACAACCGCTACAAGGCGGTGGTGGGCTATGTTCCGTTCTCGGGCTACAGTTTTTTCCCGGCCTTTGGCGACAGTAATCAGGGGGTGCAGGGCGTCCGCGTCCCCTATCTCGGTATCGGCGGCACTGCGGACGTGGTGGCCCCGATCAGCCGTACCTCGCAGATGATTGAGGCACTGGGTGGCAGCAAGTATTTCGTCACCATCGAAGGCATGGAGCACGGCTTCCGGGTGGAGGACGCGCCGGAAGTCTTTGGCTGGACATTCGCGTTCTTCAAGGCGCACCTGTCGCGCAAGCAGACTGATCGCACCGCCTTCAACAGCATCGACAACATCCCGGGCGGCTCCGACGACCGCGTGAAAATCCGCAAGACGCTGGCCTGGGGCTCGCGCGACGAGCTGGAAGTGGTGGAGTTCTATTCGCCCGGCAGCCGCAAATACTTCATGACTGGCCGTCCCGATGAGGTGGCGCTGCTGGACAGCGTGCCGACCCTCTGGCAGCGCACCGGACAACGCTTCGCCACGCACCGCACCGACACTGCGATTGGCGCTGCCATGTGCCGGATCTGGGCCAACGACGGAGCCACGCTGAACTCCCACTTCTACAGCACCAGTGACCGCGACTGTGCAATGCTGCGGAGCCAAAGCTGGGCACGCGACGAGGGCGTCGCCATGCGCGCGCAGGAGTTTCTGCCGCAGTTGATGATCGTGCCGCCACCGCCGCCGGTGTGTCCTTCGGATACCGTCAAGGTGACTCGTCTGTTCAACAAAGCAACGATCAATCACCGCTACGTGACCGAAGGCCTGCTCTCGCGCATGCTGCTGACGCAGGACTGGGCGAATGAAGGCCCCGTGTTCTGCGCGGCAAAATATGATGAATGATCCCGTGATGTGAACTCAAGATGATTCGTATCCTTCCACTGCTCGTCGTCGCTACCGCGATGTTTGCCCTGACGCCTGCAACGGCTCAAACCGCCTTCCGCTGCGACCAGAACGGCCAGACGGTCTACAGCGACAAGCCCTGCCCTGCTGGCGCAGCTGGCAAGGCGGTCACGCCCACACACGACAGCGCGGCGCAGAAATCCGCCTCACAGGACGCCAACCAACAGATGCGCAAGGACAACACTGAACTGAACAAGCGGCTAAGCGAAAGGGAAGCGCGCGAAGCCAAGGAGCGAGCCGATGCGAGAAAAGCGGCGGCAAAAGCCACGCCCGCAAAGGACGCCGGCGGCAAGGCAGGCAAAGCAGCGGCCAATGCAAAGGGCAGCAAGCTGAAGTCTGCGAAGGGGAACGGCGGAACATCCGGCAAACGCAAGTCCGCCGGTACCGCAGCGGCTATCAAGCCCGCTGCATAACGGACATTGATCAGCACCGTGTACTGGTCCTTTCGTCCCGTCGACCTGATCCGTGTTCCATCGGCCATTGCAGCAATGGCTGGCGTTGCTCTTTTTGCCGGCTGCAGCACGACCTCTTCCCCACAGCGCGGCGTTGACTACCCGGCGCCAGTGGTTACGCCATCGCCGCCGCGCACTGGCGACGCCGGAGCGCCCACGCGTGAGTGGCGCGCTGCCGGCGCGGGCCTGGATGCCGCCTTCGAGCGCAGCGCCTTTCTCGCCGACTCGTTCTACCGCAATGCCGATGCACTCTTGCAGCAGGTCGAGAAGTCCGGCGCGATGGGCGTCAATCGCGGGTTCGAGCTCGCCGCGCGTAAAGGCGGCGAATGGTTCATTGAGGAGCAGCGCTTCGCCGACACGGTGATTGGCGCTGGCGTTAACCGCAACCGCATGGATCTGATCGATGCTGGTCTGCGCGCGCTGGAGTGGGGCTATGCCCAGCAGAGCGGTGACGGCAGCTTTCCGTGTCGCGACAATTTCCTCGGCGGCAGTTATTTCGTCGCTGCCACCGCACATTCGCTGTGGCTGCTGGAGACTACGGGCTATGCGCGCAGCTACACGGCGCGAATCAACGCCCTGCGCCCCAAGCTGGAACGCGCTGCGCACTGGTTGGCTGACAACAGCCATCCGGCCGCCGTACTGGCGCAGCAGGACGCCTACAGCTCACGTCACTTTCTGACCGGCTACGCCCTCGCCGCCAGCGGTCGTTACCTGGGAGACAGCACGTTGGCGCTGGTCGGTGAGGACACCATTCAGAAAGGCCTCAAGCGGCAGCACACGACTGGCTATTTTCAGGAGCGCGGCGGTTATGACGCCAGCTTCCAGGCCGAGGCGCTGGTGTATCTGCTGCGCTACTACGATCACGCGGCGACAGCCGAGATGCAGCGCGCGGTGGAGCCGGCGCTGCGGCTTGCGCTGGGCTGGCTGGAGTCGCGTGTGTCGCCGCGCGGCGTGATCACCATCACTGGCAACACCCGCACCGGCGCCGCCCAGGAGCGTGACCGCACCGGTGCCCCGCGCCGCGTCAGCGCGGTGGCCGTGTCGCGCGCGTTCGGCCTCGCCCGCCATGTGCTGGGCGACAGCAAGTTCGAGACGCTGGCACGCGCCGTGGCAACAGCGCGGCAACCCGGCTGAGCTATCAGCTCTTTGTGAAAAAGGCCATTGGATATGGGCTCAGACCACAATTTTCTGAAATATCGACTATCGGCGGTTTATGGCAGTTAGCCCTTATGCGATGGGGCTCGACGTCTAAAGTTGAACCAAAGATTCCGTCCTCGGGAACCAAGCCGCCGCTGCTCAGGCGACACCATTCACGGCAACTTCGCATTGCCCGTCGGCATCACCGGGTAAGGCACCCGCTGAAACTGTTTCGCCGTAGAGCCCACCGCGAAGTCCGCGCTCACATACTCCACGTCCGGGACCGCCCGCAGCAATGCTTCCCATTGCGCAATCTGGCGCCGGTCGCCGACACAACCTTGCGCAAAGACGAAGCGCCGTTGCACGGTGAGCCACACGCTTGATTTCGCCAGCGCAGGCGTCTCGCGCACCGCGTCGACCACGGCAGCCTGTGCCCGCTCAGCAATCCGCGCGTCGTAGCGGTACGCATTTGGCTCCTTGCACTTGCCCGCCATGAAGCAGGTGGTGCCGCGCTCAATGCGCGGATGTGCCTCGGCCTGCGCCTCGCGCTCGGTCATGAACGGCCCGCGCGGCAGCGGACAGGCCGCGATTGCGTTGGTAACCCGAACGAAGGGATCGTTGTAGTGGTTCCTGAGCGTCTCCGTGGGCTCTGCAGCCGCCGCAGCGTTGGCCGACAACCAGGCCAAGGTCATTCCAGCGACGGCGGAAATCGAGACTGAAACGCTGCGCCAGCGCATCACAGCATCAACAGCAGCCGGCCAGCCAGCGCATCGATCAGGAAACCTGCACCACCGTGCGCCCCGTCACCGCGCCCTTCACATAGGCGTCAAACACTGTCGGCAATTCTGCGAACGACACCGTGCGGCAATGCGATGCGAGCTTGTCGCATTTCCACTCGTTCGCCAGCTTGCCCCACAGCTCACGACGCAGCGACATCGGGCAATTCACGCTGTCGATGCCGAGCAGCAGCACACCGCGCAGGATGAACGGCATCACCGTGGTCTTCACTTCCCAGCCTTGCGCCAGGCCCACGCTGGCGATGGTGCCGCCGACTTTCATCACGCGGGTCAGCCACGAGAGCTGTTCGCCACCGAGGTTGTCCACGGCGCCCGCGTAAGTCTCCGGCCCCAACGGCTTCTCGGTCATCTCGAACTGCCCGCGCACCAGCACCTCCTTCGCGCCAATCGACTTCAGCAAATCGGCGTCCTTCTCCTTGCCTGTCACCGCCACCACGTCGTAGCCCAGTTTGGCCAGAATCTCGATCGCCACCATGCCCACGCCCCCGGTCGCGCCATTCACCAGCACCGGGCCTTTGTCGGGCGACAAGCCGTCATGCTGCATGCGATGCACGGCGAGCGCAGCGGTGAAGCCGGCGGTGCCGTAGCTCATCGCGTCGAACGTCGTCATCCCGGCAGGCGCTTTCACCAGCCAGGCCGCCGGAATGCGCGCCTTCTGCGCGTAACCGCCGTGATGCGCCACCCCGACGTCATACGAAGTCGCGATCACGGTGTCACCCGGCTTGAACGCCGGATCGCTGGAGCTCGCCACCGTCCCCGCCAGATCAATGCCGCCAACGCAGGGAAAGCGCCGGATGATGCGACCGGCACCCGTCGCGGAGAGCGCATCCTTGTAGTTCACCGTTGAGTGCTTGACGTCAATCAGCACCTCGCCTTCGTCGAGCTGGTCTGTCGTCATGTCGACCAGTTCGGTCTTGACGGATTTGCCCTCTTGCGAGGTTAGGTAGGCTTTGAAAGTGCTCATGCGATGCTCCTTGATGTCGACGCGCGCCACGTTGACGTTCGCGTCAATTATTGACCAGTTCGCAATGCACCCAACCCCTCTGTCGGCTACGCCGACATCTCCGCTGCGTTGCAGGAGAGACTTGCATGAGTCGCCGCGCCCTCAGTGATGGCCTCCGGGGAGGTGTCGCGACACGACGGAGGGGTGGCCTTCTAAACCACAACCAACCGCCCCGCGCCCGCCTCCATCCGCCCCACGATAGCCGCGCTTTCAAACCCTTCGCGATTGAACAGCGCGATCACGTCGTTGGCGATAGTGGGATCGCAGGAGACGAGCAAGCCCCCTGACGTCTGCGGATCGGTCAGCAGCGCCTGATCGATACTCGCGAAATCCGCCGGCAGCGTAACGTCTTTGCCATAACCTGCCCAGTTGCGGCCGGACGCGCCGGTGATGTAGCCCTCGGCGGCGAGTGCTTTCACGTCCTTGATGAAGGGCACTTTGCTCCACTCGATGACGGCGGTCATCCTGGCGCCGCGCGCAAGTTCGAGCGTGTGGCCGGCGAGGCCGAAGCCGGTGATGTCGGTCAGCGCATGCACGCCCGGCATGTTGGCGAGCGCGGCGCCGGGCTTGTTGAGCTTGGTGGTGTTGGCGATCATCGCGGCGTAGCCCTCGGGCGAGAGCTTCTCTTTCTTGAGCGCGGCGGAGAGCACGCCCACACCAATCGGCTTGCCGAGGATCAGCACGTCGCCCACTTTGGCGTCGGCATTCTTTTTCACTTTGCTCGGATGCACGAGCCCCATCACCACGAGGCCGTAGATCGCTTCCACCGAGTCAATCGTGTGCCCACCCGCAATCGGAATGCCCGCTGCGGTGGCGACACTCTGGCCGCCCTTGATGATCTTGCCGATGGTTTCGACCGAGAGCACATTGATCGGCATGCCGACCAGCGCCAGCGCCATGATCGGCGTGCCACCCATCGCGTAGACATCGCTGATGGCGTTGGTCGCCGCAATGCGGCCAAACTCGAACGGGTCATCGACGATGGGCATGAAGAAATCGGTCGTCGCGATCAGTGCCTGCTCGTCGTTGAGTTTGTAGACGGCGGCGTCATCAGCGGTTTCGATTCCCACAAGCAATTCTTTCGGCAACAGCCCGGAACTGTTCTTAAGAATCTCCGAAAGCACGCCCGGCGCGATCTTGCAGCCGCAGCCGCCGCCGTGGGAGAGCGAGGTGAGACGCGGCTCAACGGCGTTGTTGGTCACGGGGGCATTCATACGGATCTCCAGAAAATGGGGCGGGACAAATTTTGTCGCAAACGGCAGGCAGGCGCTTACAGCATTGCTTCACAATGCAATGACACGGGCGACGGCACTGCGAATGCCGCTTGCCTCGCGCTCTGGCACAAAGTGCCTGGCGCATTGCCCGCACGCGCGCAGCAGACGGTCATAAAAGCGGGCGTCGGTCTCGGCGCGTCGCATCATCGTGGCGCAGGCCGCCGCATCGCCGAACGGAAACAGCCCCGGATAGTGCTCGCCCAGCATGCCGATGTTGCCGCTGATGTCGCTGGCGAGCACCGGCACGCCAGCGGTGATAGCTTCAACAATTACATTGGCGCCCCCTTCCATGCGGCTGGCGATCACCAGCAGATGGGCGCGCTTGATGCGCTGCCGCGTCGCAGCGTGGCTCAACGCGCCCAGCCAGCGCAAGCGGGGCTCGTCGCGCGTGACGACAGCCACGGCGTCGGCATGATGGGCGTCGAGTGCGTTGCCAATCTGGGTGAGGCGAATTCGGCTATCGGCGGGCAGGTGGCGCAGCGCCGTAATCGGAGTAAATGGATCCTTCTCGTGACGGAGATGGCCGACCTGGACGATGTCGAAATGCCGCGACGAACGGACGGCTGGCTTCAGCGTCGACGCCGACTGGTAAACCACGCTCGCTTTGATGCGCGATTTCGCATCCAGTTCGTCAAGTGCCCGCGGCTGCAACACGACGAGGCGATCGGCCAGCGCCAGCGACAGCCTGGCAGCGTCGTCGTCATGGATGTCGCGATAAACATCGGTTCCGGTCAACGCCAGCAGCAGGCGGCCTGCGGGTCGCAACCGACGGAATTGCTGGATCGATTCCGCAGAACGCCGCGCATGCAGCGCCACCATCGCATCGGGCAACGGATCGGCACCGGCCCAGCGTTCGACGATTTTCACCGCATAATCGTGGGACAGAAACCGCGCCCAACGCGCCGCCGTATGCCAGTTGCCGTTGTTGGCGCGGGCATTGGCTGGAGACACGATGACGACACGGGGCTTCACCGCGCAACTATCGCATACGGAGGTTCTCGCAGCCGGTTGGGCAGCGCGGATGCTGGACGCGGCAGCGCTGCGACACACGCTGCAAGCAATGCGCGCGCTGACCCGCGACTATGTGCAGACGATGGACGCGCCGGCGCTGGCGCCGCCGTACCAGCGCGGCATCAATCCGCCGCTTTGGGAATGCGCGCACGCCGCATGGTTTGCCGAATGGTGGTGCGTGCGCGGTGCGTTCAACACGGCGGACGGCCGCACCGTGGCCGCACGGCCATCCTGCTGGAACGAGGCCGATGCGCTGTTCAACTCAAACGTGATCGCCCACGAAGCACGCTGGCAGTTGCCGCAGCTCACGCACGAGCGTGCCCTCACTTACATGGACGCGACGCAGAGCGCTGTGCTCGAGGCACTGGCGCAGGTCGCCGACGATGATGCCGGGCTGTATCCGTTCCGCTTGTCACTGTTCCACGAGGCGATGCATCTGGAGGCTATCGCGTGGTGCGCGCAGGCACTGGCGTGGCCGCGGCCTGCGTGGGTGCGTGCACCGCGTGCATCGCCAGCGGGCGATGAAGTCGCTGTCGGCGCCGGGCCATTGCGCGCGGGTTACGACGGCCCGGGATTCAGTTTTGACAACGAGCGTGGCGTTCACGACGTTGCAGTCGCGGCATTCAGCATCGACCGCGCGCCGGTAAGCAATGCACAGTTTCTCGCCTTTGTCGAATCCGGGGCGTTCGCCGCGCGTACTGGTGCCGCGCATCCGTCGTGCTGGCGCCGCGATGAAGAGCATGGCTGCGAAGGCTGGCAACAACGCTGCTTTGACCGCTGGCAGCCACTTGATCTGTCCGCACCGGTGGTTCACGTGAGCGCCATCGAGGCGGACGCCTATTGCATGTGGTCTGGCCGTCGCCTGCCCACCGAGCACGAATGGGAATACGCAGCGTCAAACGGCCTGATCGAATGGGGCAACGGTGCGTGGGAGTGGACTGCGACCACGTTCGCCCCCTACCCCGGCTTCACGCCAGACCGCTATCGCGAATACTCGGCGCCGTGGTTCGATGGACAGCATCGCGTGCTGCGCGGTGGATCACACGCCACGCTGCCGCTCATGCACCACCCGCGCTATCGCAACTACTTTACCGCCGGTCGCAGCGACGTGTTTGCCGGATTCCGGACGTGTGCGATCTGAGCAGTTTGCATCAGTGTCCGGAAGTATCAGCTTTTCGTGAAGATCCCCGTCCGATCAGGGCTCTGTGGCAAAAAGGCTGATTTGTCGACTTCTGGCCATTCTTGGCCTTAAGCCCTGCTCGGATGGGAATTTCACACCAAAGCTGATGTGATAACACAGTGCATTCGGTGAACAGTGACAACAACAAAAAAGCCGCCCGAAGGCGGCTTTCTGCGTGACGACCTGCGCTGTTATTGCAGCGTAACCTCAACGCGACGACCTTCAGAAGCCGAGGTGGCGCCGGCGGTCAGGTCTTCCGGTTTCTTCAGCTCGATCTTGTCTTCAGCGACACCTGCTGCCTTGAGCGCATCGCGCACGGCGAAAGCGCGCAGCTTGGCCAGCTCGGCGTTCTTGGCGGCGTCACCGCTCGGGTCGACGAAGCCACTGAGCACCAGCTTGCCGTTGCCCTTGGCCTTGAACGCGGCAACCATGTCGGCCACGCCCTTGTCGGCGCCAGCCGGCAGTGCTGACGACGCGCTGGCGAAGTACACCTTCATGGTGCCGGTGCTCTTGTCGCCGTCCACCTTGGCGTTGACGTCGACCTTGCCGGCGTCAGCTGCTGGCGCTGCTGCGGCAGCGGGAGCCGGAGCTGCGGCGGGCGCTGCGGCAGCCGGTGCGCTCACCGCAGCCGGGGCCGCGCCATGCGCGCCCGATGCCTTGGCACCTGTGCCACCGTGGATTGAGGCCACCACCGGCACGATCAGCAATGCGACGATGTTGATGATCTTGATCAGCGGGTTCACGGCCGGGCCGGCGGTGTCCTTGTACGGGTCACCCACGGTGTCGCCGGTCACCGCCGCCTTGTGCGCGTCGGAACCTTTGCCGCCATGATTGCCGTCTTCGATGTACTTCTTGGCGTTGTCCCAGGCACCGCCACCGGTACACATTGAGATCGCGACGAACAGACCGGTGATGATGGTGCCCATCAGCAGACCGCCGAGCGCTTCCGGCCCGAGCAGCAGACCAACGAGGATTGGCACGGCAACCGGCAGCAGCGACGGGATGATCATTTCCTTGATCGCAGCGGTGGTCAGCATGTCAACTGCCTTGCCGTACTCCGGCTTGGCCTTGCCTTCCATGATGCCCTTGATCTCGCGGAACTGGCGGCGCACTTCTTCCACCACCGAGCCGGCGGCACGGCCAACCGCTTCCATCGCCATCGCGCCGAACAGGTAGGGGATCAGGCCGCCGATGAAGAGGCCCACGATCACCATATGGTTCGACAGGTCGAACGACACCGCCATGCCCTTGCTTTCAAGGCCGTGCGTGTAGTCCGCGAACAGCACCAGCGCGGCGAGACCGGCGGAGCCGATCGCGTAGCCCTTGGTCACCGCCTTGGTGGTGTTGCCAACAGCGTCGAGCGGATCGGTGACGTTGCGCACTTCTGGCGGCAGTTCCGACATTTCGGCGATACCGCCGGCGTTGTCGGTGATCGGGCCGTAGGCGTCGAGCGCAACAACGATACCTGCCATCGAGAGCATGGCCGTTGCAGCGACCGCGATGCCGTAGAGACCCGCCAGCCAGTAGGCGGCGAGGATGGCGATACAGACCGCAACCACCGGATAGCCGGTGGACTTCATCGAGATACCGATACCGGCGATGATGTTGGTGGCGTGACCAGTCGTGGACGCCTGGGCGACGTGACGCACGGGTGCGTATTCGGTGGCGGTGTAGTACTCGGTGATCATCACCAGCGCGCCCGTGAGCACGATGCCGACGACGCAGGCGCCGAACAGCTTCATCGTATTGACGCCTTCAACACCGGCGAACACGGTTTGCGTAACGAAGAAGAATGCGATCAGCGACAACACAGCCGCGACGATCAAGCCCTTGTAGAGCGCGTTCATGATCTTGCCGGCACCGCTGTACTTGACGAAGTAGCAACCGATGATCGAGGCGATGATGGAGACGCCGCCGAGTGCCAGCGGATACACGGCCGCAGCAGCAGCGTTGGCCTTCATCAGCAGCGCGCCAAGCAGCATGGTGGCGATGATGGTGACGGCATAGGTCTCGAACAGGTCGGCGGCCATACCGGCGCAGTCACCGACGTTGTCGCCGACGTTATCGGCGATCACAGCGGGGTTGCGGGGATCGTCTTCCGGAATCCCGGCTTCGACCTTGCCCACCAGGTCAGCACCAACGTCTGCCCCCTTGGTGAAGATGCCGCCGCCAAGACGCGCGAAGATCGAGATCAGCGACGAACCGAACGCAAAGCCGATCAGCGGCGACATCAGGGAATGCAGGCCTTCCTTCATCGGGTTGGCGCTGTGCGGCGCGGTGCCGATCAGGAACCAGTAGAAGCCGGCGACACCGAGCAGGCCCAGACCAACCACCAGCATGCCGGTGATGGCGCCACCACGGAAGGCAACCGCCAGCGCGGCATTGATGCCGGAACGGGCGGCCTCGGCGGTGCGCACATTGGAGCGCACCGACACGTTCATGCCGATGAAGCCCGCCGCGCCGGAGAGCACCGCGCCCAGCACGAAACCGAAGGCTGTCGTGCGGTCGAGGAAGACGCCGATGACGATGGCGAGAATGATGCCGATGATGGTGATGGTGCGGTATTGCCGCGCCAGATACGCCTTGGCGCCGGCCTGAATGGCACCGGCGATTTCCTGCATGCGTGCATTGCCCGCAGACAGGCCGTTGATCCATTTGATGGATACAACGCCATAAAGAACGGCCGCCAGTCCGCATACAAGCGAAATGATGAGCCAGTTGGTGGCTGACATGTGGTCAAACTCCTCTTTTAATAAGTGGTGGTGTCCCCGCGGCACGGCTTCCGTACCAGGTTCTTCGCCGGTGTCTGCCTTGCGGCAGATCGCCCGCGTCCTCCAGCACTTGGCCCGCGAAATCCCGCGCCGATGCCACCCCGCGAAGGGCGAGGCGGACATTGCAGGCGATTATAGGCATGGCAGATGAAGCCGTCGCCCGCTGGCGACACGTGTTCCGCCCGCTGGCGACATGACACCGCCCGCTGGCGACATCGCGACCGCGCGGAAGTCACGTCGGGCTGTTACGCTCCTGATTTGAATCAACTTTCATTGACAACGAGCATGCAAACCACTGCCTCCGGCCTGCAATACGACGACACCAACCCTGGCTCCGGAGCCGAAGCCACTCGCGGCGCTCACGTCACGGTGCACTACACCGGCTGGCTGTTCAGCGAAGGCGCCCCCGGCAATCGGGGCGCCAAGTTTGATTCGAGCAAAGATCGCAATGACCCATTCGACTTCCCGCTTGGTGCCGGCCACGTCATCCGCGGCTGGGACGAAGGCGTGCAGGGCATGAAAGTGGGCGGCACCCGCATGCTGGTCATCCCGCCGGACCTCGGCTATGGCGCCCGCGGCGCTGGCGGCGTGATTCCGCCGAACGCGACGCTGGTGTTTGAGGTGGAGTTGCTGGGGGTATGATCAATCTGCGGGCAAACGACTTGGTTGACCGCCCCAAACAGCTAACGGCTAACCTCCGCCGTTGGTGGGCCGCACCGCGCACCAGCCCAGTCCTTCTCCGCGATAACCGGACACCCGTTGCAGCAGCTGGTACAACTCCGCATCCATCGTATAGCGATGCGCGACATCGGTCGGTTGGAACAGCACGAAGACTGGCTCCGTCCCCAGCGGACAGGTCAGACCGTCGGTCGAGCGCACCACGGCGGTCGCGGAAACGCACATCGATCGCGGGTCATATCCCCAAGCGTTGGCCAATGCGCTGCAGGTCGATTTGGCCGTAGTGTAGTAACGTCCCAGCATGCCACTTGGATAGTCAACACCGTACAGCGCCACAAATGGCGTCGGCAGGTTTGCCGCATCGGCAGAGTCGGATACGAAAACCCCCATCGTTGCGCTTGCCTGGCCAACACCCAAGGGTCGCGCAACGCGGAGGGGCGCACCCACCGGCAGTTGTGGCACATACCAATCACCATTCAACTGAATAGGCCCCTGACCATAAGCTGGCCAACCAGGTGTGGCCGCCTTGTCGATACTCGCCATGCCGAGCGAGCCGGTACGCCAGCCGGGGAGATCATTGATGGTCAACTGAATCTCGCCAGCCTCTTTTTCGTACGTTGTCGAATAAAACGCTAGGCCGCTACTGCTATAGGTGTCCGTGACCGAAAGCCGCAGGCGGAAACTACCGGGCGGCAGGCCATCAACGGCAACACGCTTCTCGGTCACGCACGGCCCCGAGCGCAAGTGCGAGATCACCAGAGTGAGAATCCCGTTACGCAACTTGGCGTTGGCTAACCCCGGCGCTCCCGGCGACAGACAGTAGCTCGACGCAAACTGCGCGACCACTTCAAACGGCTGGAACGCAGTAACGGAAGCGGGTTCAACGCGCAACGAAGCGAGCGGTTGAGGTAGCGGGATTTGCGGCGCTGCGGGCGTAACCATAGGCGCGGCAAAGAGCGTCACGAGAACACGCGACAAGCGATTCCAGACGTTCATGGCTGCGTCCAAGCAGAAACGTTTTCAAAGTCCAGCCGCCAGTCGCCTATGACGCCAGACCCAGCGACAAAGTAAGCCGTACCCGCCTTCCCGGTCAGGAAATAAGGCGCGGTGCTGTCGACAACGGGAGTGGTCGACCAAGTCGGTACCCCGGTCGGCCTGCTGTAATACACCGATTGCTGCCAGCGGTTCGCGCCAACAAGAAACGACATCTGGGTGGAGGCCGACGTTGCAGTACATGTGTGAAAAGGGGCATCGCCGGCACCGAAAGCATCGCGACTCATATCCGCCCCGGCCCATATCTTGCTGCGGTTGGGATTGGCATACCACGCTGGATCGGGCGTGGGGCCGCCCGGTGACACGGTATGACCAACTGGGGGATACATAAACGTCTCCGATATCGCCCCGAATCCGCCAGCACTGGCAGGCGGCGGAGAACACCAGAAGCCGTAAGGACCAAATATCATGCCCTTGCCGTTGTAATCGGCATCAATGTTCGAGTTGCTCGACGCCAATAGCATGTGAACAAAATGTGCTCCTCCGGTCGCGTTTTCGAAATTGGTCGCCGAAACATCGAAGGTGGACAGATGCGCGTTGTCGGTGCTCGGCATATCACCGGGAACCCAGAAAGAACCAGTCGTGTACGACACGCCCCAAAACGTATATGCCGAAATCGAAAAACTCGATGGGATAGCAGCGTAGGTGGGGATCTTGGCCGAATCAGCGCCACCCTTCATTGGCTCCCCTGGCATCGGCATCGTCGATATACCGATGCCTTTGGAGCACATATCGACAATTAAGTCCCTTGGAACTTCTGGATAGGTCGCGCGGTAACCACCTTCTTTGGTGATCGCTACGTCCATTCTCCTCGTCGATCCATCGCTGGACGCAAGAAAATAAACTGGCGGGCGCTTGTCGCGCGGCGCGCAAATCTCAACGAACGGTGACGCCTCGGCGCCCCCCCCCAACGTCACTAGCAATAGACCAATAAGTCCGCTAGATCTTGCGAATTGCCCACCACATCGCCGCATATGTCGATTCTTTGCTTACTGATACCTGCAAAACTCTACGCACAGCCAATGACAATGTCAAGCAGGACATCCGCGCTACGCCGCAGCCGCGCGGTCGCCCCCTGCAGCACGCATTCGTTGATAAGTCACTACCCGCCTCGAAGGTAGCCAATACGGACCTTGCAAGTGCTGAACGCCAGCTCACACAACAAATCGGCATCGGGCGAGCGCACCACGACTAACTACATGTAACGGACGGAGACGATCTCTACTTCGCGGGCGCCACCTGGCGCCTGCACTTCGACCACATCACCGGCGACCTTGCCGATGAGGGCGCGCGCCAGCGGTGAACCAACCGAAATCTTGCCCGTCTTGAAGTCGGCCTCGTCTTCGCCGACGATTTGATAGGTCGACTTCTTCTCGCTCTCAAGGTCTTCGTATTCCACCGTCGCGCCGAACACCACGCGACCTTCCGCATTCAGCGTGGTCGGGTCGATGATCTGGGCATTGCCAAGCTTGCCCTCGATGTCGAGGATGCGGCCTTCGATGAAGGACTGCTTTTCCTTTGCGGCTTCGTATTCGGCGTTTTCGCTGATGTCACCCTGGGCGCGCGCTTCCGCAATCGCGTGCGATGTTTCAATGCGGTCTACCGTCTTCAGACGATGCAGTTCGGCCTTGAGGAGTTCGGCGCCGCGTTTGGTCAGGGGGATTTGTGACATTTTTCTTCTACCAAAAACAAAGCCCGCCGGTCGCTCCCGGCGGGCCAAATGAAACGTTAACGAGCTTACTGTACTACAACTTCTTTCAGAAGTGTCTGTAACGGATACGGGGTCAGCTCCGGGCCATCCTGGATGCCCATCGCAGCGGCCTTCGCGCCAGCGATGGTCGTGTAGATCGGCAGTCGTGCCTGCAACGCGGCGCGACGGATGTAGGAGCTGTCGGCCACGGCGCCGCGCTTTTCTTCGACCGTGTTGATCACCAGGGCGATCTGGCCGTCCTTGATCGTATCGACGATATTCGGGCGGCCTTCCTGCACCTTCTTGATGATTTCAACCGGCACGCCGGCAGCGGTGATCGCGCTTGCCGTGCCTTTTGTCGCCACCAGCGTGAAGCCCACCTCGTGCAGGATGCGCGCGACCTCAGCCACTTTTGGCTTGTCACCATTCTTGACCGACAGGAACACCTTGCCTGAGGTGGGCAAACGCGTGCCAGCGGCGAGCTGTGACTTTTCGAACGCCTCGGCGAAGCTGTAGCCGACGCCCATCACTTCTCCGGTTGACTTCATCTCGGGGCCGAGGATGGTGTCGACGCCGGGGAATTTGTTGAACGGGAACACCGCTTCCTTCACCGAAAAATACGGTGGCAGCGCTTCACCGACGATGCCCTGAGCCTTGAGCGTTTGCCCGGCCATGCAGCGCGCTGCGATCTTGGCCAGCGGGCGACCGGTGGCCTTCGACACGAAGGGCACGGTTCGCGACGCACGCGGGTTGACTTCAAGCACGTAGACGACGTCCTTGCCGTCTTCCACTTTCACCGCGAACTGCACGTTCATCAGGCCGACGACGTTAAGCGCTTTCGCCATCGCCACCGTCTGGCGGCGCAGCTCGTCCTGCAACGCATTCGACAGCGAGTAAGGCGGCAGCGAACAGGCCGAGTCGCCCGAATGCACCCCGGCCTGCTCGATATGCTCCATGATGCCGCCGAGTACTACGTCGGTGCCGTCCGCGAGCGCGTCGACGTCCACTTCAATCGCGTCGTTGAGATACCGGTCGAGCAGCACCGGTGAATCGTTGGACACCTTCACCGCTTCGCGCATGTAGCGTTCGAGATCTTCCGGCGCGTGCACGATTTCCATCGCGCGGCCACCGAGCACGTAACTCGGGCGCACGACGAGCGGGTAACCAATTTCGTCGGCGAGGCGCAAGGCACTGGCTTCGTCACGCGCAGTGCGATTCGGCGGCTGCTTGAGGCCGATGTCCTGCAATAGCTTCTGGAAACGCTCGCGGTCTTCAGCGACGTCAATGGCGTCGGGCGTGGTGCCGATGATCGGTACGCCGCAGCGTTCGAGATCGCGCGCCAGCTTGAGCGGCGTCTGGCCGCCATACTGCACGATCACGCCGACCGGTTTTTCAACGTGTACGATTTCGAGCACGTCTTCCAGCGTCACCGGCTCGAAGTAGAGGCGATCCGAGGTGTCGTAATCGGTCGAGACAGTCTCCGGGTTGCAGTTGACCATGATGGTCTCGTAACCGTCTTCACGCATCGCCATCGCGGCATGCACGCAGCAGTAGTCGAACTCGATACCCTGACCGATGCGGTTCGGCCCGCCGCCGAGCACCATGATTTTCTTCCTGTCAGTCGGCTGCGCTTCGCACTCGTCCTCATAGGTTGAGTACATGTAGGCCGTCTTGGTCGCGAATTCGGCGGCACAGGTGTCCACGCGCTTGTACACGGGGCGCACGCCGAGCGCATGCCGCGCGCTGCGCACCTCGTCCTGCGAGGCCTTCAGCAGATAGGCAAGACGGCGATCCGAGAAGCCCTTGCGCTTCAGGTGGCGCAATTCATCTTTCGACAACGATGTCAGCGTGCGCTTTTCAATCGCAAGTTCAAGGTCTACGATTTCCTTGATCTGGGTGAGGAACCAGGGATCAATTGCGGTGTCCTCGAATACTTCTTCGACACTCATGCCGACGCCAAACGCATCGGCGACGTACCAGAGCCGATCCGGCGTCGGATTCGACAATTGCTCGCTGATCTTGTCGGCATCGACCGATTTCAGATTGAAACCGTCCACGCCCACTTCGAGACCGCGCAGCGCCTTTTGCAGCGACTCCTGGAAGGTGCGGCCGATGGCCATCACTTCGCCGACGCTCTTCATCTGCGTGGTCAGGTGCGGATCGGCTTCCTTAAATTTCTCGAAGGCGAAGCGCGGCACTTTGGTGACGACGTAGTCAATGCTTGGTTCGAACGACGCTGGCGTGGCGCCGCCGGTAATCTCGTTTTTCAGCTCGTCGAGCGTGTAGCCGACGGCGAGCTTGGCCGCGACTTTGGCAATTGGGAAGCCGGTCGCTTTCGAGGCGAGCGCGGATGAACGCGACACCCGCGGATTCATCTCGATCACGATCATGCGCCCGTCTTGCGGGTTGATCGAGAACTGCACGTTGGAGCCACCGGTATCAACACCAATCTCGCGCAGCACCGCAATGCTGGCGTTGCGCATGATCTGGTATTCCTTGTCGGTCAGCGTCTGCGCGGGCGCGACGGTGATCGAGTCGCCCGTGTGCACGCCCATCGGATCGAGGTTTTCGATCGAGCAGATGATGATGCAGTTGTCCTTCTTGTCGCGCACCACCTCCATCTCGAACTCTTTCCAGCCGAGCAGCGATTCTTCAATCAGCAATTCGTTGGTAGGTGAAAGTTCCAGCCCGTTCTTGCAGATGGTGACGAATTCTTCGTGGTTGTAGGCAATGCCGCCGCCGGTGCCGCCCAGCGTGAAGCTCGGACGGATCACGGCCGGGAAGCCGACCGCCTTCTGCGCGGCCAGCGCTTCGTCAAGCGTGTGCGCGATGGCGGAGCGCGCGGAGCCGAGACCGATCTTGGTCATCGCCTCCTTGAACTTGAGGCGATCCTCCGCCTTCTCGATGGCATGCTCGTTGGCGCCGATCAGCTCGACGTTGTGGCGCTTCAGGGCACCATTCTTCGACAACTCCATCGCGGTGTTGAGCGCAGTCTGGCCACCCATCGTGGGCAGCAGTGCATCTGGCTTTTCTTTCGCAATGATGCGCTCGACGACGGCGGCCGTGATCGGCTCGATGTAGGTCACATCGGCCATCTCCGGGTCGGTCATGATGGTGGCCGGGTTGCTGTTGACCAGGATGACCTTGTAGCCCTCCTCGCGCAGCGCCTTGCAGGCCTGGGCACCGGAGTAGTCGAACTCACAGGCCTGGCCGATGATGATCGGGCCGGCGCCGATGATGAGGATGCTTTGAATGTCTGTTCTTTTTGGCATGTTGTGCTCGCTGCGCGTGCAGGACGAATGACGAATGACGAATGACGGAATGCTTGCTGCCGACAATCTTCATTCGTCATTTCCCTACATCTCCATACATCACCGTCCTTGTCCCACCACATCACGCACCTCGTGACTCGCGTCATTCGTCATTCGTCGTTCGTCATGGTGTACGAAGTACGCCACGTCACCAATGCGTTCGCAATAGAACACCGGCGCGTCATCGCGATATTCGACGCGCCATTCGCTGATCGACGCGTTGGGCACGCTCCACGTTCGCTCGCTGTGGAACCCAAGTCCCTGCGAGTGGCGGTACATCGAGCTCACCACGCCGCCGTGGGTGACCAGGACAAGCGTCTTCTCGTCGCAGGCAGTCACCATGTCGGTGATGGCGCTGACGCAGCGATCGAGGAAGCCTCGTGCCGTCTCGCCGCCCTCGGGGCCGTAGTCCGGATCACCGGCGTGATAACGGGCCATACCTTCGGCGTCAACAGCACGCCACTCAGCATAGGTACGACCCTGCAGTACGCCAAAGTGCCGCTCGCGGATGCGGGCATCGAAGCCAATATCGAAGCCGGTCGCCTCGATCAAGGGCTTCGCCGTCTCGCGCGTGCGCACGAGATCGCTGCAGATCACGCTGGCGACCTCGATCGTGCGCGCCAGCTCGTCGCCGACCACACGCGCCTGGGCGAGGCCAAGCGCGTTCAGCGGCACGTCAAGCATGCCCTGAATACGACCTTCGGCGTTCCAGTCGGTCTCTCCATGGCGAACCAGCAGCAGGCGCCTGGTCTTGTTGACTGCCATGCGAGTTACGCCGCCTTCATCAAATCGATGAAGCGGTCAAAGAGGTAGGCCACATCGTGCGGACCGGGGCTCGCTTCGGGATGGCCCTGAAAGCTGAAGGCCGGCTTGTCGGTGCGGGCGATGCCCTGCAGCGTGCCGTCAAACAGGCTGACGTGAGTCACCCGCACATTGGCGGGCAGCGAGGCCGGGTCGCCCGCAAAACCGTGGTTCTGGCTGGTGATCAGCACGCGACCATCGTCGAGGTCTTTCACCGGATGATTGGCGCCGTGATGACCGGTCTTCATCTTCATCGTCTTGCCGCCACTGGCGAGCGTGAGCAGCTGATGGCCAAGGCAGATACCGAAAGTCGGCGTGCCGCCGGCGACGATTTCCTGAATTGCGGCGATGGCGTAATCACAGGGCTCCGGATCGCCCGGGCCGTTGGAGAGGAACACGCCATCCGGCTTCATGGCGAGAACGTCCTTTGCAGGCGTCTGCGCCGGCACGACGGTCAGCTTGCAGCCGCGTTCGGCCAGCATGCGCAGGATGTTGAACTTGACGCCGTAGTCGTAGGCCACGACATGAAACTTCTGCTCGCTGCGCGTGGCGTAACCACTGCCCAGCGCCCAAGTGCTCTGCGTCCAGTCGTAGGGCGCAGTGCAGCTCACCACTTTGGCGAGATCTTGCCCCGCCATGCTGGGCGCGGCTTGGGCGGCGGCGATGGCTTTGGCTTCGTCAACCGTGCCGGCCATGATGCAACCGTTCTGCGCGCCCTTGTCACGCAGGATGCGCGTCAGCTTGCGGGTGTCGAGATCGGCAATGCCGACGACGCCGGCGTCGCGCAGGTAAGCGTCAAGGGGCTGCTCGGCGCGGAAATTCGACACCACCGTCGGCAGGTCCCGGATGATGAGGCCCGAGGCAAACACCTTGCGCGATTCGACGTCTTCGCGGTTGACACCGACGTTGCCGATGTGCGGATAGGTCAGGGTGACAAACTGCCCGGCGTAGGACGGATCGGTGAGGATTTCCTGGTAGCCGGTGAGCGAGGTGTTGAACACCACTTCGGCAGTGGCCTGCCCGGTGGCACCGATTGATCGGCCCCGGAACACCGTGCCATCGGCCAGTGCGAGGATGGCGGGCGTGCCTGGAGAAATCAGCGAGGCGGGGCTCGGGACGGACGTGGTGTTCATGCTCGGTTCGTGTGCTGAGACGGCCGCGGCAACGTGAGTGGCGGCAATCGGTTCGTTTAGTAGGGCGACTGCGGCGTTCTGGCGGGATTTGCCGAACACCGGTCACCATGGTCGCGAAAACTGCAAAAAGGTCGCGCCAGACGTGAAAAACGGGACTTCGCCGATGCTCACGCACCGCAGTGGGCGTGGTCAGGAAATCCCGTGTCTGAAGCCGTGAGATTGTACCCGATCAACACTTGTGCTGCGGCATAAGCTTTCGACGCTAAAGCGCGTCGACAAAGGGCAGATCGGCCAAAAAGTGCGAAAGTCGATATGTCGCCGATTTACCCTTCGAGCCCAGTCAAACCGCCGCTTCCAGTGAAAAGCCAGTGACACGTCGGCGCTGGAGACTGGGTCCGGTCACCATTGCGTCCGGTCAGGCGGCAATCGCCTCAGCACTGACGATGCTGGCGCGCTGGTAGCCGTCAGCCTCGCCGAGCAGTACCACTTCGCCGCAGCCCGGCGACGGCGTGATGCCGCGGCGCAGCGCCTCGCGGTGCCAGTAGGCGATCATCACGGCGATCGGCCCGGCGTGGGTGACGATGGCCAGATTGCGTCCCTCGGCGATGTCGATCGCTGCCTCAAAGCCCTGAATGACGCGCATCTGCATCGCCCGCACCGATTCGCCGGCACCAAGGCGCGGATGCACATTGAGCCCGCGCAGCACCGGCCCGTCGTCGGTCATCATTGGCGGCGGCCAGTGATCGAGGTAGTTGGCGTCAAACGCCTTCGCCTCCTTGCGCGGAATGTCTTCCCACTGCTTGCCGGTCCAGCTGCCGAGATCGCGCTCTATGAAGCGCGGGTCGATGATGACCGTGCGGCCGCTCCCTTTCATCGACAGGAAGTCCGCCAGCCGTCGGCAGCGCGACAACGGGCTGGTGAACACCAGCGCGTCTTGCGGCAGCAGCGCGTCGATCACCGGCATCTGGCGGTTGAATTCGGCAGCGTGCACGGGCACGTTGCTGGCGCCGTACATGATGCCGGGCTTGATGTCGGGCGCCGTGTGGCGGACAAGATAGATCGCCATGAGCAGTCAGGGTGTCCGCTGCAGCAGTTCTACGGCTTGCCGCAGGCAGTAGGGGCAAAGACAGGATGCCGTCGCCGGATCGTCGCCCAGCCGGGCAGGATCAACCGGCGGCAGCGCTTGGCACCAGCAGCCATCGGCGCGGGCACCACAGCTGAAGGTATCGCCACAACGGGGGCAACGGCAGGCCACGGCATTGTCCGCGCCACCCGTCTGGAGCGGCGTGCTTGCCGGCTCCCCTTCCGACCGTTGCGGGTTCGCCCGCACCTCATCCATCCAGCCAAATCCTCCAGCAGAGGGATAGCAACTTTCCCGTGCCACGCCCATTGCGTCTGGGCTTGATCACGATTATCGGAAAAATCGACTTTCCGGGAAATCACCGTCCAGCCCGCATGCAAACGTCGTTTGCACCGAAAGCTGCCGCTATCGCCTCACGTTGTTTCGCGTTGTCAATGTTGTTGACAACGCCGCTGGAGGGCTTACTTCAGCCCGAGCACGTCATGCATGTCAAACAACCCTTCGGCTTTGCCATGCAAAAACTTTGCCGCGCGAATGGCGCCGAGCGCGTAGCTCATGCGGCTGGCGGATTTGTGGGTGATCTCGATGCGCTCGCCGCTGCCGGCGAAGATGACCGTATGGTCGCCGACGACGTCGCCGCCGCGCAGGGTGGCGAAGCCGATAGTGCCGTTTTTGCGCTCGCCGGTGTGCCCTTCCCGGGCATACACGGCGCGGTCGGAGAGCCGCGTGCCCTGCGCCTCGGCAATCACTTCGCCAAGCTTGAGGGCCGTGCCCGACGGTGCATCGACCTTCATGCGGTGATGCATCTCGAGGATTTCGACGTCGTAGCCGCTGTCCAGCGACTTTGCCGCCAGCTCCAGCAGTTTGAACACGGTGTTGACACCGAGCGAGTAATTTGGCGAGAACACAATCGGAATTTTCCGGGCCGCGTCGGCGATTTTTGCCTTGGCGCCGTCGTCTAGCCCGGTGGTACCGATCACCATGGCGACGCCATGCGTCACACAGGCGTCGACGTAGGTCAGCGTGGCCTCGGGGCGGGTAAAGTCGATCAGCGTCGCGCGCGCCCGTCCGTTCGCCAGCGTTGCGACATCGGCCGTCACCAGCACGTCAGCATTGCCACCGAACACCCGCGCCGAGACACCCAGCGCCGGGCTGCCCGGCGCGTCAAGCGCGCCCACCAGCGTGCAATCACGATCCGCGGCCGCCGCCTCAAACAGCATGCGGCCCATCCGGCCCGACGCGCCGGCGATGGCGAGATTGGCCATGACCGTACCCGCTACTTGCGCCACCAGTCGGCGATGCGCGACCACCAGCCCGGGCTGTCGTCCGGCTTTTTGTCTTTTTCGAGAATGGCGTACGCCGGGTCACGGTCCACCACCGGCGACGTCGGCAGATCGGCGACCGTCCAGCTCTTCAGCTTTTCGTCGGCGAACACCACGGTCAGCTTGTGCGAGGTGACCGTCTTGCCGCGCCGCTCCAGCGAGTAGGCGTAGTCCCAGCGGTCCTTGTGGAACACGCTTTCGGTGGTCGGCGTGCCGAGCAGCAGCTTGACCTGCTGCCGCGTCTGCCCCTCTTTCAGCTTGGCCACCATGTCCTGGGTGACGTAGTTGCCCTGATTGATTTCCATCTTGTAGACGAGGCCGCAACCGGAGAGCGCCAGGGCGGCGAGCAGGGCAAACAGGGAAGATATGGCGCGCATAGAAAGAACGGAGTGGCCTGAAAGCAAGCCGCTATGATAGCCGCCGGCCGTGCCGCGCCATCTGCCCGCCAGCCCGCAGGGCGGGCGCCGCCGGTCAGGCTTTGCAACCCAGGATCACCGCTATGCCCGCTCGCGCACAAGACCTCAAGGATGCCGGACTCAAGGCCACGCTGCCGCGCATGAAGGTGCTGGACCTGTTCCAGAACTCCAAGGTCCGCCACATGACGGCCGAGGACGTGTACCGGCTGCTGATGGACGAAGGCCTGGACGTCGGCCTTGCCACCATTTACCGCGTGCTGACCCAGTTTGAGCAGGCGGGGCTGCTGAAGCGCCATCATTTCGAGGGTGGCAAATCAATCTTCGAATTGAACGAAGGCGACAAGCACGACCATATCGTCTGTGTGAACACCGGCAAGGTCGTCGAATTCCACGACGCCGAGATTGAAAAGCGCATCGCCAAGATCGTCAAGGATCACGGCTTCGAGTTGGTCGATCACGTGCTGCACATCCGCGCGCTGGCGCCTGTAACCGACGCACCCAAGCGCCCGGCGCGCAAGCTGTCGTAACACGCGGGAGCGCCGGTCGTGGCAACCAGCACTGCAACGGCACCGAAAGACGGCGACGCCTGTCAGGTGATTGGCGGCACCCACAAGGGTAAATCCGGCACCGTGCGCGACCTGAACGTCAGCAAGACCGGCCATCTCACCATCACCGTGGTGCAGGCCAACGGCGAGCGCTTCAAGACGCTGGCCAGGAACGTGGTGGTCACTGCGTCGGGCGGTCGCTGAACGCCCGACGTTCTAGCGCTTCACGTCACGGAGACGGAAGCCAAAGCCGTAAAGCACGCCAAGATAGGCGGCACCGCCCAGCGCAAACAGCGAGGCCAGTGTGCCAATGCGGCGAAACTCGGTCCAGTGTGAAGAAACGGCGTCAGCGATGGCGCCGAGCAACGGGATGCCCGCCGCCCAACGGGTATCGAGCGTGCCCGAGGCCTTCGCCACCCACCAGCCGTCGTCCGGTCGCGCAATCAGGATCGCCACTGTGGTGAACGCGGTTGCCGCCACGAGCTGCCAGGCAAAAGGCCGCCAGCGCGCCTGCGGCACGTAAAGCCCGCGCGCGCGCAGCCCGCGATACAGCCACCACGCGTTGAGCACTGCGCCAAGGCTGGTGGACAGCGCCAGCGCCGCATGTTTCAGCGTTGGTGCATAGCGATCAAACACTACCCAGACAAAGAACAGATTGAACAACTGGGTGATCACCAGCACGCGTACCGCGATCTTCACTGGCGTCGCCGTGTCTTGCTGCGCGTAGAACGCCGGAGCCAGGATCTTGATCCACACCAATGCCACGATACCGACGGCGTAAGCGGCCACCGCCGGGCCGGTCTGCAGCGCATCGTGTGCTGTAAATGCGCCGCGCTCAAAGATGGTGGCAATCATCGGCACCGCCAGCACCACCATCACCGCCATTGCCGGCAGCGTAGCGAGCAGCGCGAAACGCATGCCGTAGTCGAGCAGCTCGCCGTAGCCCTTGCTGTTCTTTTCATTCCGCAAGGCGCCCAGCGCGGGAAGGATCACCGTACCGATGGCAACCCCGAGCAGCGCGGTGGGTAGCTCCATCAAGCGGTCCGCCTTTTTCAGCCAGCTCACGGCGCCATCGCCGAAAAACGACGAGTAATTGGTGTTGATCAGCAGGCTGACCTGGGCGACCGAGACGCCAAGAATGGCCGGCGCCATCGTCTTCAGCATCCGCCGCACGCCTTCGTCGCGGAAATGGAAGTCCAGCCGCGGAAACATGCCCAGCTTGTAGAGCGGCCAAAGCTGTAAGGCCAATTGCAGCACGCCACCGACCACCACCCCCCACGCCAGCGCGTGGATCGGCTGCGCGAAGTGCGGTGCGGCCCACAGTGAAGCTCCGATCATGGCCGCATTGAGCAATACCGGGGTGAAGGCAGGAATGCCGAATTTCTTCCAGATATTCATCACGCCCCCGGCCAGTGCGGTCAGCGAAATGAACAGCAGATAGGGGAACATGATGCGCAGCAGCTCGGTGGCAAGCTGCGTCTTGCCGGCGGTCTTGTCGAAGCCCGATGCAAACAGCGGGATCAGCCACGGCGCCGCCAGAATGCCGAGCAACGTCACCGCCAGCAATGCGACCAGTTGCAACGTCGCTACCCGATTGATCAGTTGGTGAGTGGCCGCTTCGCCGCGTTGCCCCTTGTATTCTGCGATCAGCGGTACAAAGGCCTGTGCAAATGCGCCTTCGGCAAACAGCCGACGCATCATGTTGGGCAGCTGGAAAGCAATCTCGAAGGCGTCGTTCACTGCTCCGGCGCCGAACACTTTGGCCGTGACCACCTCGCGCGCCAGCCCGGCGACGCGCGACAGCGTGGTAAGTGCTGAGACGCTGACGATGGCTTTGAACAGGTTCACAGGGACCGGGCGTAGTTGCAGTGCGGAAAGATTCCCCGTAGAATAGCGGGTTCACCGAATTCGATACTGAAATATCTGTTATGGCCAATTCCGCCCAAGCCAAGAAGCGCGCCCGTCAAAACGACAAGCAACGCGCCCACAACGCCGCCCTCCGTACGCAACTGCGTACCGCCGTCAAGAAAGTGCAAAAAGCCGTCGCCGCTGGCGATCAGGGCGCTGCACTGAAACAGATGCAGGAATCGCAATCGGTGATCGACCGTATTGCTGACAAGAAGATCGTTCACAAGAACCTGGCTTCCCGCGTGAAGAGCAACCTCGTTCGTGCCGTCAAAGGCATGGGCGAAAAGAAAGCCGCCTAGTCAGCGGTCGTTCGGTGAAAAGCAAAAAGGCCCTGCGGGGCCTTTTTTGTTGCCTGCGGCGAGCGCAGAGGCGATGTCAGTAATCCTCTGACTTCGTCGCAACGGCAGGTCGCAGCGGTGGCGAGTCCTGCGACATGCGGCGCACAGTGTCAGGCAGCAGCGTCGCCACGGCATCAGCGTCGAAGGTGATCTGCAAGTCATTGTCGAGCGCAAAACTCAGGAAGAACTTGAACAGTCGCGGCTCCAGCTCCGCAAGCTGGCGGCGCACAATCACGCAGCGCAGACCGTCGCGCAATGCCGGGGTCACCAGCGGGCTGTAGCGCAGCTGCTCGTCCGGGCCGAAAGCCGACATCACGCCACAGAGCCGATCCGACCAGTCGCTCGGGCGGAACTGCTGCCCCGACTGCGTGATCCCCTTGATGACGAGATCACTGTCGGGCGAAGGGGACGGAAGCGCAGGGGTCGCGCTGGTGGTCATGGCCGGCCTATGGTGTCCCCTGCAACCTGCGGGCAGAGGCGCTTTGCTGACGGAACGGGCCACAGGATGAGCGGCCCGCACAAGCTTTCAATTCTAGCAACGCGGGTAAACTGCTGTTTTTGAAGCCCTGCCCTGATCATGTCCACGGCCAAGTTCACCGCGCCGGTCGCCAAAGTGCGGCATTTCCTGCAAATGAGCGATTTCTCTGCCGAGGAATACGCCTACCTGTTCGAACGCACCCGCATCATCAAGGATCGCTTCAAGCGCTACGAGCTGTATCACCCGCTGCGTGACCGCACGCTGGCGATGGTGTTCGAGAAGAACTCCACCCGCACCCGTGTCTCGTTCGAGGCTGGCATGAACCAGCTCGGTGGTTCGGCCATCTTTCTGACCAGCGAAACCTCGCAGATCTCGCGCGGCGAGCCGGTGGAGGACCTCGCCCGCGTGGTCAGCCGCATGGTCGACGTGGTGATGATCCGCACCTTCAAGCAGAGCGTCGTCGAAAAATTCGCCGAATACTCGCGGGTACCGGTCATCAATGGGCTCACCGACGATCACCATCCCTGTCAGGTGCTGGCCGACCTGTTCACCTACGTCGAGCAACGCGGCGACATCAAAGGCAAGATCGTCACCTGGGTGGGAGACGCCAACAACATGCTCAATTCGTGGCTGCAGGCCGCGAAGATTCTGGGCTTCACGGTACACGCTTCAACGCCGCCGGGCTACGCCATCCCTGACGCGATGCTCAAGGCGGCGGGTGACAGCGTGAAGGTATTCGCCGACCCGCTTGAAGCGGCGCGCGGTTCGCACCTCGTTACCACCGACGTATGGACCAGCATGGGCTTCGAGGCCGAAACCGAGGCGCGCAAGAAGGCGTTTGCCGACTGGTGCGTTGACGAAGAGATGATGGCGCTGGCGGATACCTCCGCTGTGTTCATGCACTGCCTGCCTGCCCATCGCGGCGAAGAAGTCACCGCCGGCGTCATCGACGGTCCACAAAGCGTGGTGTGGGACGAAGCGGAGAACCGTCTGCACGCGCAGAAAGCGTTGCTGGAATACCTCGTCGTTGGCGAAGTCAAATCGTGACGGTAGATGTAGGAGCGGCTCTGCCGCGACCACACATTGACCACCACAACAAGGGTCGCGGCAGAGTCGCTCCTGCAAAGCAATAGGTTGTCCGTGCTCGCGGTGGTCGCCATCGACGACAGCTTTATCGTCGTCGACAAACCCAGCGGTCTGCTGTCGGTTCCCGGTCGCGGGCCGGACAAGCAGGATTGCCTCAGCGCCCGCGTGCAACGCGAATTCCCCGATGCGCTGATCGTGCACCGGCTCGACATGGAGACATCCGGCCTGATGGTGTTGGGCCGAGGGATCGAGGCGCAGCGTGCACTCGGGCGCGCGTTCGAACAACGGCGCGTGGGCAAGCGCTACGAGGCCGTTGTCGATGGGTTACTCGCGGATGACAGTGGCACGGTTGATCTGCCACTGATCTGTGATTGGCCCAATCGGCCGCGACAAATGGTCAGCCATGAGCTGGGCAAACCGTCCACCACACACTATCAGGTGATTTCGCGGGACGAGCAAACCGCCCGTACCCGTGTATCGCTGACACCCGTGACCGGACGCAGCCATCAACTGCGCGTGCACATGGCCGCGCTCGGGCATCCCATCGTCGGTGACAGCCTTTACGCTGCAACGCCCCCCGCGCCAGGCGAGCGCCTGCTGTTGCACGCCGCCGAACTTTCCTTTCCGCACCCCCGCACCGGAGAAGCAGTGACGGTTCGCTCGGCGGTCCCGTTTTAGCCCGAATCCAAGTCGATTTGCACAGCTGTTGTAGGCGCGAGCTCGCTCGCGCTGGGTCGCTTGGCGCGCACCGGTGCATACCCACAAGCCACACGTCTGGCTGAAGGGTATGGGCCTAGCCCGCGCCGCACGCCGCTGCAATTCACGCAGGATTTCGCCAGTTCACGAAGCTGCCCCGCAACTCGTCGCCTGCCCATATCGCCCGGTTGCAGACGAATTTACAGTTCGCTCCATCGCAACAACGCGATATCAACCGAACCAAGGAACACACCATGAAATCGATCACTTTCCACGGCATCCTCTCCCGCACCGAACGCGCCCTGATTGGCGCCGCTGCTGCCACCATGAGTCTTGCCACCACCACCGTTATCGCCGCTGCCTTCCAGGGCGCAGCGCTGACTGAGCAGTCGCAACTGATCGCGAGCATCGGCAAAGCCTTCTTCGGCTAGGCCAATGATTCAAGTTGCAGCCCTTGCGCTGTACCCCACCCGGCGCGCCACGCGATGCGCGCCGGCACACACCGGCATCGGTGTGGCGCGAACACCTCAGGAAGCCTGAATCCCCGAAAGATCCTCGGGCTTCCTGACGTGTTCGTGCGCGTCGATGCAGTTCCATCAACACGACGATTCGCAGCGCTCGCGCCTGAGCAACACCCAAGTGTTTCGCAGGCGGCCCATACACTGGCGGCATGATCGACGCTGAACACACATCCCGCCCGCCCGCCGAGATGCAACCGGTGCCGTTGGCCAAGGCCTACCGCCTGCTCAACCATGGCCCCACTGTTCTCGTTTCAGCCGCACATGGCGGTCAACGCAATGTGATGGCCGCCGCGTGGAACATGGCATTGGATTTTGAGCCGTGCAAGGTGTCCGTGGTCATCGACAAATCGACCTGGACACGCGAGCTGATCGAAGCCAGCGGTCGCTTCGCACTCAACGTCCCGGCACGTGGTATCGCAAGCGAAGTGCTCGCCATCGGCAACACCTCGGGCCGTGACCTCGACCGCACCAGATATGCCGACAAATTCGCTGCCTTCGGCCTAGACACCTTCGCAGGCACCGACCCGGCGTTGCCCCTCGTCACCGGCTGTGTCGCCTGGCTCGAATGCACGCTAATCCCCGAGCCACACAACCAGCAGCGCTACGACCTCTTCATCGGCGAAGTCACCGCTGCGTGGGCCGATTCACGCGTGTTCACGAACGGGCATTGGACATACCGCGCAGACACGCCAACGGAATTGCAGACGCTGCACTATGTCGCGGGTGGGACGTTCTTGTCGATCGGCGCGGCGTTCAACATGACGGCGGCGGCGATGCGCACCGCGGATTAGCGTCAAGAACTCGGCACCTGACCGGCAGGCACATTCTTTCGTAGGCTGGGTCGCGACCCAGCACTCGGTACGTCAGCCTTGCCGCTGGGTTTTCAACCCAGCCTACGCGCTACGCGCCGTCACACTCACCAACTGCAAGTTCACTTACAAGGCCTTCTTGCGAGATCAAAAAGATGCGTTCAAAACAATGAGTAACCTTGATCTCTCGAGCGGCGATGGCATAAGTTTCAGCATCTGCCAGCCAGTAGTCGTTTAACAGTGCGAGCCAAATTGGTTTAGGGAGCGGGCTGCAAATGACGCTCTTTCTCAGGATGCGATCTTCCAGAATGAGTCGTGCATTGAGCCCAATGTCGGCAGATGAGCGCGTATTCGCGACGTATCCGATGATCTTGTTCCCTGAGGACCGCCTCGGTATTACCGAGACGCTCGCTTTTGAGCCAGCAAGCTTTCTTGTCCGCTTCAAACCTCGTTTTGCGATCACCGCTACTTGCTTCACCCAAGTTGTCAACAGTTTCCGAAATTGCGTCGCGTTGCCAACCGGAACCCACAAACCAACTAAGAGACTGAATTTATCGGGAACGAGTGCACCAACACTTTCGTTCAGATCGTTGATTAGTCGAATGCCGAATGTATCTTGACTTAGCCGATTGCCGAGCGTCCCATCGGGTTCGAACGTGAACGGCGACAACCGAGTTACTTCGACGCAACTGCGAGATAGCCCAACAGTTAGATAAAAATCAGGCGGATCGGGACCGTCTGACGCGACTGCAACCTCTGGACCACCCAGATACTTAACGAGGGCACCCGCTACAAATGCCTCCTCGCTTCTCACAGGAGCGTCACCCAACTAATCCAACCCAAACGGCAACCCCCGCAACCGCTTCCCCGTCGCCGCAAAAATCGCATTTCCCAACGCCGGGGCGACGGGCGGTGTACCGACTTCGCCGATGCCGCCGAGCGGCGCGCCGCTGTCGATGATGATCGTCTCAAACTGCGGGCACTCGGCCATACTGAGCAGCGGGTAGTCATTGAAGTTGCTCTGCTGCACAACGCCTTCGCTGAGAGTGATCTTGCCCTTGAGCGCGGCGGTGAGGCCGAAGATGGCGGCGCTGGCGATTTGCGCTTTTACGTTCTCGGGGTGCAGCGCGGTGCCGCAGTCGACGGCGCTCACCACGCGGCGCACCTTGATGTCCTTGCCGACCACTTCGACATCCACGACCTGGCAGACGATGCTCTTGAATGATTCGGCCAGCGCAATGCCACGGCCCCAGCCTTTCGGCAGCGCGCTGGTCCACTGCGCAGCGCTGGCGGCGGCGTCGAGCACCTTGACGAAGCGCGGCTGGTCCTTGAGCAGTTCGAGGCGGAAGAGATACGGGTCTTTCTTCAGTGCCGCCGCCAGCTCGTCAACGAACGATTCCACGAAGAACGCGTTGTACGAATTGCCGACGCTGCGCCAGTAACCAGTGGCGACCGGCAGGTTCACCTGGGCGTGGTCGCAGCGGAAGCTGGCGAACGCGTAGGGCAGATGCATCGCGCCTTCAGCGTTGGTGAGATCAGGTGGATAGTCGCCCGCAAACATCGGGTTCATGCGGCCAATCACGCTCTTGCTGACGCTGGGACCGACCATCTGCTGTTGCCACGCCGCAACCTGTCCAGCGTCGTCGAGCACCGCCGTCATGCGCGCCGAGACGGCCGGCCGGTAGGCATCGTGCTGAATGTCTTCTTCGCGCGACCAGATCAGCTGCACCGGCTTGCCGCCAGTGACTTTGGCGCATTCCAGCGCCTGCCGGATCACCTCGAGATCAAAACGGCGACCAAAGCCACCGCCGAGATAGGGCGTATGCACGCGGACATTGTCGATGGCGGCGTCGGCCACCCCGGCAGCCAGCCATTGCACAATGGTCGGCGCCTGATTGCCCACCCAGACATCGACTTGGCGCTCCTTGCCGTCACCGGCGACGCGCACGGTACAGTTCAGCGGTTCCATCGTCGCGTGGGCGAGGAATGGCACGCTGTAGTCCGCCTCGATACGCTGCTTCGCTGGCGCAGCGGCAATCACCTTCGCCGCGTTGCCGTGTTCGCCGAAGGTGCGGCGGATGGGCTTGCCCAGCTCGGGCCCGCCACCCTTGCCGTCGAGGATGTCACGGTAACGCGCCGCCAACTGCTCGCTCGACAAGACCGATGCCTTCGGGCCGCCACCCACCAGTTCAGCATCGGCCAGCGCCTGCTGCGCCAACCAGTAGCTGGTGGCGATCACGGCGAGCCAGTTCGGGCCGCGCACTTGATGCAGCACCGCCTTGGGCGGCATGCCGCCCTTCCAGCGCACCTCCTGCAGTTCGCCGCCGGTGACCGGCAGATGCTTGATCGCCGCGTAGAGCAGCCCTTCCGGTCGCGCATCGATACCGAACTGGGCGCGGCCCATCGCCTTCTCCGGCACGTCGAGGCGGACCGGGCTGGTACCAAGCAGGCGCCATTCGCTGCGCGGTTTCAGTCGCGCCACCGGTGGTAGCGGCAGCGCAGCGGCGGCTTGTGCGAACTCGCCCAGCGTACCCTGCTGGCCCGAGGCCGCGTGGCGAATTACGCCTTTGTCGATTCGCAGATCGGCGGGATTCACATTCCACTTTGCGCCCGCCGCCGCGAGCAGCATCGCGCGCGCGCTCGCTGCCGCCGCCCGCATCGGCTCCCAGGCGTCGCGCGTGGACGTGGAGCCGCCGGTCATCTGCACGCCGATCAGTCGGGCGGTGGTCATCATTGCACCCTGCATGGCAGCGGGCGCACTATCGCCGAGGGCGGTGACGTTGGCGTAAACCGGGTTGATCGCGGCCTGCTCGACACGCACCTTGGACCAGTCGGCGTCCAGCTCCTCCGCCACCAGCATGGCGAGCGTGGTGTAGATGCCCTGCCCCATCTCCTGCCGCGGTACCTGCACGATGAGCGCGTTGTCGGGCGCAAGTTTCAGCCATGCATTGAACGCGACATCGCCGCCCAGTGCCGGCGGCTTGAAGCCCTGTGCGTTGGTGATGCGCTTCGAGGCGAGCGTGAAGCCTACGGCCAGCGCACCGCCGACAAGACCGCCGCCGATCAGGAAGGCGCGGCGGGCTTTCGAGGTTTTCCTGCGCGGCGATGCAGCAGTTGTTGTCGTTGCGTCCGCCATTATCAGGCCCCCGCTTTCGTGAGTTCGGCTGCGCGCTTGATCGCGGCGCGCATGGCGGGGTAAGTGCCGCAGCGGCACAGATTGGTGATGGCAGCGTCGATGTCGGCATCGGTTGGATTCGGCGTTTTTGCCAGCAGCGCCGTGGTCGCCATGATGAAGCCGGGCTGGCAGTAGCCGCACTGCGGCACCTGCTGCTCGATCCAGGCGCGCTGCACCGGGCTTGGCGCCTTGTCGCCGACGCCTTCAATGGTGGTCACGGCCTTGCCCGCGACGGCCGACACCGGCGTCACGCAGGAGCGCACCGCCTGCCCATCAACCATGACCGTGCAGGCGCCGCAGGCGGCGATGCCACAGCCAAACTTGGTGCCGGTCAGCGCGGCGTCCTCGCGCAGCGCCCACAACAGCGGTTTCTCCGGGGGCGCGTCGATCGCGACCGGCTTCTGGTTGAGAGTGAAATTCACGGGCATGAGGTACTCCGTTGGGCGACTGGTTGCGGGCGATTTTGCGACTGCTTCAGCCTAGCAGCTTTTCATTGAATGCCCTATTCAAACAGGGCTTAATGGCACAAAAGCTGACTTATCGACTTTTTGCTGAATCGGGCCCTTAGCCCTCACCAAATCTAGGTTTTTGAAGAAAGCTGCCGGTGCTGCAACCGTCGCGATGCGATCCAGATCAGCACCAGCACCGGCAAACCGATCAGCGCGGTACCGATGAAAAACGTGTGATAACCGACGGCGTCCACCGCCACGCCGGAGAAGCCGGCCAGCCACTTCGGGAACAGCAGCATGATCGACGACAGCAGCGCGTACTGCGTCGCGGAATAGCTGATGTTGGTCAGGCTCGACATGTAGGCAATGAAGGTGCTGGAAGCAATGCCTGCCGAGAGATTGTCGATTGAAATCACCACGGTCAGCCAGGTCAGGTCGTGCCCGACCGTGGCCAGCCAGGAGAACAGCAGATTGCTCGCGGCGGAAAGGACGGCGCCAAGCATCAGCGTACGCATCATGCCGAACTTTATGGCCAGCACTCCGCCCAGCGCCGCACCGATCAGCGTCATCGCAAGGCCGTAGACTTTGCTGACCGCAGCGACCTCATCCTTGCTGTAGCCCATGTCCACGTAAAACGGGTTGGCCATGATGCCCATCACGATGTCGCTGACGCGATAGGTGGCGATCAATGCCAGCACCAGCAGCGCGTTCCAGCCGAAGCGGCGGAAGAAATCCGCGAACGGCTCGATCAGCGCTGTCTGCAGCCACTCGGCGAGATTCTTCGCTGGCACCAGTGCGCGCTGCACCGGCTCACGCGAGAACAGCACGGTGATGAAACCCACCACCATTGACGCCGCCATGACCAGATAGGCTACGCGCCAACCGCCGGCGTCGTAATTGGTGGGGTTCGCCACCTCAGCCCGCGCGGCGATCCAGAGCACGCCGGCGCCCGCCCAGATCATCGCGATGCGATAGCCCGTCTGATACGCCGCAGCGAGCGCCGCCTGATGGTCGGCGTCGCCCGATTCGATGCGATAGGCGTCGAGCGCGATGTCCTGCGTAGCACTGCCAAACGCGGTGAGGATGGCGAACCAGACGCTCGGCATCAACGCAACTTTCGGATCGTTCAGCGCCATGCCAACCAGACCGCAGACGATCATCACCTGCGACAGCAACAGCCAGCTGCGGCGACGCCCCAGCGCACGGGTCAGACCCGGGATTGGCAACCGGTCCACCAGCGGCGCCCAGCACCACTTGAAGCCGTAGGCGAGCCCGACCCATGAGAGAAAGCCAATGGTGGAGCGGTTGATGCCGGCTTCACGCAACCAGAACGAGAAGGTGCCGAGCACCAGCAACAGCGGAAGGCCGGCTGCAAAGCCGAGCGCCAGCATTCGCAGTGACGGCGGCTCAAGATATGTCGCCAGCGACTGCCGCCAGGTTCTTGTCTGCGCAATGTCGTCAGTACCCTCGGCTGACTGCGTGTTGCGATCGGTCGTCGCGTGGGGAGTGACGGTGCTGGTCATGCAGCAATTATCTGCAATGTGTGACCGCACTCGCGGCGGCGCACGCAGTGGCGCGACGCCTGCCGCCGGGGTAGAGCGGGCCTTCCCGCCGCCCCGAAGTGATCGTCAGACGACCAGCGCGCCCTCAACTTCGCTGACCTTGTAGCGCGCCATCGCGAGGTTGCCCTTCTTGCGATCAATCACCACGTACAGGAACAGCGTTCCCTTTTTGGTCAGCGGCCGGATCAAGTGGTACTGGTCCTGCAGCGTGATCAGGATGTCCTCGATACCGCCGGTGATGCCAAGCGATTTGGCCACCCGCAGCTTGGCGCGCACCACCTCGGTATTGCCCGCCGCAGCAATCTCAAGATTGATGCCACCACCGGCCGTACCGAGCGCCATGCCACTTTCCACATCGACGAGCGCGCAACCCATCGCACCGTCGATTGACAGGATTGCCTTCAGACTTTCCGCTACGTTTGCCATGTCGAAATCTCCCTTCGTTACTGGCTGGGACACAAAACTGGTTGCTGGTGGCGCAGACGCGCCCTTCGCTGCTGCTGCCGCTGCCGGTGACGGCGGCGAGACGGGCGTTGCCGCTGCGGGCCGGCTGGCCGGACCGCTGATGGGTGTCGCGGGCGGCGGGCTGGTGGCCGGCCCTGATCCAGTGCTCGCCCGGGTATCCGCCTCAATGCCACGATGACGCATACGGTTGGCGTGCATCGGCAGCACCGTTGCGGCGAGGCGTTCCTGAATGGTTCGCCAGAGCATGGCGGAATCGGCCAGCGGTACCGTGATTTCGGTGTAGGGCACGCGGAGGCTGTCGGCCACTTGCAGAAACTCGTGCTTGTGCGACGCGGCAGCCGTTGAAAAGGCGAACAGAAACGTCGGCCTGTGCTCGGCAACCGTGTGGATGGTCATCAAGCCGCGCAGCAACTCAATCTTGTGATTGATATCGCTGGAGCGGATGAGAAACACGATCAGCTTGGCGCGGTGATAAATGCCTTCAAGATAGCCGCCCGGCATCGTCGATGAGGCGATGGCGATGACCGTCAGGCCATCAGTGGTGGTCAGGTATTCGACCAGACCATCGGTGTCACGCAGATCAGGTGATTGCAGGCGCGTCCGCGCCAGCTCAACGCGCGAAACATGGGCGGCCTGACTGACCACCGCCGAAGCCCAGATCATGTTGGCACCGGTCACCACCACCGGACGCTGGCTCGCGATATCGTCGAGCCCCTGACGACCATACGGCATGGTGAAGGCGCGGACAAAATCCTGCGGTTCGACGCTGTCTCCCGGCAGAGCGGTCGCCAGCGAGCGTACCCTAGCGTCCAGCGTCTCGGCATCGTCTACCCGTGCCACCCGGATCAGGCTCCACGGACTGTTCAGCTGCTGGGGTCCACTCGCCTCGTAAATCACCTGCACGTCGCGGTGGCGCTTGTCGACAGCGATGCGGCCCATGGTTTCCACCACGGCAGCGGCCGGACCTTCCAGCCATTGCAGGAACCAGCCGCGGCAGTAGGCGAGCACGCCACGAATCTGCGCCGCATCGTTGCGGGCCCGCGCATTGCGCTCCAGTTCGGGCAACCATTTTTCCGGGTCCGTTCCGGCCGCAGCCCGACTGAGATAGACCACGTGCAGCAGTTCATCCAACCCGCGGCCGGGCTGCCTGCCGGTCGAGGCATCCAACGCATCATCGTTCATGATTGGAATACTGCTGTGCACCATATGCCTTGATCGCCCACATCTCCGTTACCCGCGAGGTCCGGCCGCAAACATCGCTTCCACACCCTGCGAGAGCCCGAGACTAAGATTCATCTTAATCCTGTCACCGATCCGAGGGAGCTTCCTGACTGTATTGATATTTGTCAATGTTGTTTCAGTATAGTGAGTTGATATGCCAAGTGCATATCCACCTTTGATATTGGTAAATGCTGTTGGAATTTCGCCACAGGGTTTCGCCTGCATGTCGCATGTCGGACATCCGGGCGTTCGCGCCGGCGGTTGAACTTGTACGTCACCGCAAACGTCGAAGCCGGCGATCACCGCTAGCATTGACAGATGAACTTCCGCCTCTTCTCCCGCGCTTCCCTCGCCGTCGGCTGCAGCTTGCTGGCAGCCCTGATCTCCAGCGGTGCCGCGCACGCGCAACTTTCCAAACCTTTTTTGTGGGAGCTCAGCAAGGGCGACAGGAAAGTCACCCTGTTCGGCTCGCTGCACGTCGGCAAGAACGACTTCTATCCGCTGCCGGAGGCGGTGCTGTCGCGCTTCGACAGCGCCAAAGTACTTGCGGTTGAAGCCGATATCACGCTACCCGAGACACAACAGGCCTGTACCAAGCTTGCAGCGACCGACGAGAAACTCGACAAGGTGCTGTCGGCGGAGGATTTCGCCGCGTTGCAGGGCTATTTGCGCGCCTCGAACCTTCCGCCCGCAGCATTCGAAGGCAAGAAGCTCTGGCTGGTCAATCTGGTGATGGTGGGTGCGGAACTCACCCAGCTTGGCGTCGATTTTGGCCGTGGGCTGGACCTCATGTTCCTGCGCGATGCCAAGCTGGCCAAAAAGCGTATTGCTGAAGTCGAGGGCGGCGCCAGACAATGCGCTGCGCTCGCCGGGGCCAGCACCACCGAAGCTGCGGCCGCGATGTCGCGCTTCCTCGCCACCGTGCGGGAGAACAAGATGGAGAAGCGCCTGGACGAGATGGTCAATGCGTATCGCGCAGGCGATGGGCCCAAGCTCTCGCGCGTGGTGCAGGAAGAATTCGGCGCCTCAGCCGAGGGCATGGCCGCGCGCAAGCGCGTGTTCGACGACCGCCACCCGGCGATGGCGGAAGCGATCGATTCCTACTTCAAACAGCCGGACAGTCACTTTGTCGTGATCGGTGTCGGCCATATGTTCGGCGACAACAACCTGCTGGAAGCCCTGGCCAAGCGCGGCGTGCAGGCGCGCCGCGTGGAGTAGGGCTGCAACCGGGCCGGCCGCAAGCCGCTAGTGGTGGTGAGCGGTCATCGCCACTTTGCCGTCGGCAGTCCTGGGGGCCTTGCGGATCGGTCGCGGCTTGAAGTCGAATTTCACCGTCGTCTGCGTGGTGCCACTGGCGCCGACCGTAATCTTCGAGGTCAGCGGTGGTTTGAATTGCCCGAGATCCGGGTGCCACGCCGTCAGTTCATAGTCGCCGGGCGCCACGTTCTCGATGCGCGCCAGGCCGTTGTCGCCGGAGATTGCCGTCCACGGTGTGTCTGCCACATAGACGTAGGCGCGCATCCAGTCATGCAGGATGCAGTACGCAACGATGGCACCTTCCTTGTCAAAGCGGATCGGCGGTGGCGTGTCGCCGGGCTTGTGCACGGCGATCTCGAACGGTTTGCTGCTCGAGAATGACTTGATGTGGTGCTCCACCGTGTCGCGATTGGCGAACACCACGCTGGAGCCGGCGCGGATGACAGAAATGTAAGGCTTGAACGACAGTGCCTCCTGGGTGACGGTAATCTGCGTGGGGGCCGTCGCCGGGGGTTGCGAACTGGCCGGCTTCAACGCCATCACGACATTGGGCAGGCTTTGCCCGTCACGATCGCTGGCAACACCGACAAACACGGCGGCCTGCGCCAGTGTGGTTGCTGCCGCGAGGAAACTGGCGGCTGCAGCGTTCAGGAGATGTGTTCTCACGGTTGCACCACATCACGACGCATCGGGGCCAGCGCCGCGATCAGGCGGTTTTGCTGAGATGACGGCACCGCCGCCGCATCGAGCGCGTTCTGCAACTCCTCAGCGAGGGCGTTGAAGTCGGCAGTGGTCACTTTCATGCCTTCGTGGATTTTTCGCATTGACTTGCCGGAGTACTTGCAGCCGCCGCCGAGGACGTCGCAGAACTGATCGGCCAGCATCGCCTGCAGGCGCTCGGTATCGGCGTCCTTGAAGAAGCTGCCAATGCGCGGATGCTTCTGTATGCGTCCGACGAAATCGTTGGTGATGCGGGCCAGCCCCTCAAAGCCGCCAAAGGCGACCAGGGCCGACTCATTGGGCGCCTGCGCAGCGGCAGGCGCCAGCGGCATTACCGCAACGCAAACAAGGGCGGCAAGCAATCGCAAACAGCGTGACATGGCGGAGCTCCGGAAACGGCAATCGTGAAGTCGCAGCGCGCAGGAGTGATCGCCTCGACCAAGCCTTCGCGCCAATGCTGGCTATACGCACCAACACAGCTTCCGGTTTTTGGGCGGGTGTCCCCGCCGGCCGCCGCCAGTGATCAGTCGGTCAGATAGGCGTTGGTGGCGCGCAGATCGTTCTCACCAAGAACGCCGGTCGCAGCCTTCAACCGCAGGTCGTTGAGCAGGGTGTTGTAACGCGCCTGCGCGAGATCGCGCTGTACCTGGGTCACCTGTTGCTGGGCATTCAGCACATCGAGGTTGGTGCGTACGCCAACCTCAAGGCCGAGCTTGGTGGAAGCCAGCTGCGTTTCCGCTGACTTCAGCGCCTGTTGCTGCGCAGCAACCCCGGCGACGCCGCTGGTTACGCCAAGGTAGGCCTGGCGAACCGACAGACCGGCAGTGCGGCGGGCAGTTTCAAGGTCGTTGCGGTTCTTGTCGACGAGCGCCAGCGTTTCCCGGATGCGGGCGCTGAGGCCGCCGGTTGTATCAAAGGGCAGATTGAACGTGACGCCCACCAGGCCGGCGTACGTCCAGGTCCCCAGACCACTGGTACTGCTGCCGCTCGACTGGGTATGTGACACGTTGGCAGTCGCATCCAGCGTCCAGCTCTTGGCGGCCTCAGCGCGTTTGACGTCGTACTCCGACACCGCCAGTGTTTGCTGGGCGATCTGCACCGGATAGGCTTCACGCTCGGCACGGCTGACCCAAGCCTCCATGCTGGCGGGCGTCGGCAGTGACACCTGCGCGTTGCCGCGCAGCGTTTTCAGATTGGTTTCAAAGCGACCGACCACATTACGCAGTGCCCAGCGGGTGCGATCTACCTCGTTGCGGGCGGAAATCTCCTGCGCCAGCACCTGGTCGTAGCGCGACTGTGCTTCGTTGGTATCGACAATGGTGGCCGTGCCCACCTCGAAATTGCGTTTGGCCTGTGCCAGCTGCTCCGACAACGCCGCCTTCTGGGCCTCGACCAGACGCACATTGTCTTGCGCCAGCAGGACGTCGAAGTAAGCTTGCGCCAGCCGGTTGGCAACATCCATTTCGGCCGCCTTGAGGCTCAGCTCGGAAAGCTTCACCGCGACGTTTGCCTGCTCGATGGCGGCGTCGTTAGCCGGCCGATACAAGGGCTTGTTGACAAAGGCCTGCACGTTGGCCGCCAGGTAAGCCCGATCGGTCTGTGCTTGTGGCAGGTTGCGTACGTGCAGGTCGAAGTAGTTGGCGTTCGCGCCAGCGGCAACACCGGTGGCAAAACCATTGCTGCCTTCGGCCTGGGCGACCCGCTCCCGCGCCGCCGACAACGAAGCCCGTGCGGCAGCCATTGCCGGATCCTGCGCGGCGGCCTCGCGATACAGTGACAGCAAGTCGGCGCCAGAGGTGACGTTGACGAGGCCGGCCATCGCGACCGTCAGGGCGGTCAGGGGAAGAAGTCGGTGAACACGCATGCAAAGAGCTCCAGCGATAGCCACAAAAAGGAGGAAAGGGAGAAGTCAGTAGCGGGGAACAGCGGGGTCGACTTGCTGTGACCAGGCATCAATGCCGCCGGCCAGATTGATCGGTCGACCGATACCCTGTCGGGCGAGGAAGTGGGCGCACTGCATGCTGCGCCCACCGTGATGACAGATCACGACCAGAGGCTTGTCATCCCCGGCCAGCTCCCGCACTTCGTCGACCCGCGCAACCAGCACGGACATTGGTACGTTGATTGAATTTTCGATACGGGCGGTCTGAAATTCCCACGGCTCGCGAACATCAAGCAGCACCGCGTCCGCGAGCGCGTCGGCGCGCGCAGCGGCAAGTGTCGGGGCATCAATCTGTTCAACCATCGCTCAGGATTCGCTAGAAAACAAAAGCCGGCGACCTGGCCGCGTTGGCCAGAGGCGCCACCACCGTTTCGAACAGGGTGCGCGATTGACGGCCACCGCTGGCGCTCACATTGACCAGTTGGGCCGCCATGACCGGGCGCTTGCCAACCACCGCGAACACGCGACCCTCGGCCTTTAGTTGGGAAAATACCTCTTCTGGAAGCACTTCCATCGAGCCGGTGAAGACGATCACGTCGTACGGTGCCTCGCCCCGCCAGCCGCGAGCGGCGTCACCCGTAAGTACCACCGCGTTGGTAACCCCGGCCCGGGCAAGATTGTCAGCGCCAAACTTGGCCAGCGCCGGATCAATCTCGATACTGGTGACGCGGGCAGCGCGCGCCGCCAGCAAGGCGGTGAGGTAGCCGCTACCGGTGCCTACTTCGAGCACATGCTCGTGACCTTTGAGGTCCAGATCCTGCACCACGCGGGCTTCCATCTTGGGCGTCCACATGCGCTCGCTGGCCGATACCGGCGCCAGCGGGGTCTCGATGTCCATCAGCGCGAACTCGCGCTGCGCCGGGGGCACGAAGTTCTCGCGCTTGAGCGTGTGCAGCAGGTCGAGCACGTCAGTGTCCAGCACATCCCAGGTGCGGATCTGTTGCTCAACCATATTGAAACGGACTTGTTCGATGTTCATGGCGATGGGTAGTTACGAGCCGGGCGTTCCAGAATCAGGTTCTGCGGCATCAAAGTGGATCGGAAGCAACGATTTTACCGGCTGTTTTCGCTTAATGACTCGCGGTCATTAAGCGAAGTTTAGCCATATTTCAGCCTTGTGCAAGTAGTTTTCGCACGCGAACGCTGACCCGGATCAACGCCAGCCCGTCACTCTGCCGGTACCTCCGCCCCCGAGACGGCCGCGCCCGCGCTGGCGGCACGCCGCGCCGCCTTCTTCGCCGCCCGCCGCGCCTTGAACTCCTCAATCATCGCGTAGATGACTGGCACCACGACCAGCGTCAGCACCGTCGAGCTCAACACACCGCCGATGATCGAGCGGCCCATGGTGCCATCGGCGCCTTCCTGCAGCGCTGCCGCCATCGGCAGCATGCCGAACACCATCGCCGCCGTCGTCATCAGGATCGGGCGCAGGCGGATGTGACCTGCTGCCACCAGCGCCTCCGTGATCGATTTGCCTTCTTCCCGGCGCGCCTGATTGGCAAAGTCAACCAGCAGGATGCCGTTCTTTACCACCAAGCCCATCAGCATGATGAAGGCGATCATGGCGAACATATTGAAGGTGGTGCGCGTCAGCAGCAGTGCCAGCATCACCCCGATCAGCGACATCGGCAGCGTGGCCATGATCGCCAGCGGCTGCGCGAAGCTCATGAACTGCGAGCCGAGCACGAAGTAGATGAAGGTCACCGCCAACACCAGCGCAACGATGGCGTAGCCGAACGAATCGCGCATCACCTGATTGTCGCCATCCTGCTGGAAGCGATAGCCGGGTGGCAGCGGGAATGCCTCGATCAGCTTGTTCACATCGCCACCGACGTCCCCCGGTGGACGCCCTTTGGCATTGGCGCTGATCGTCACCTGACGTTGCAGATAGGCGCGCTCGATGCTCTTCGGATTGGTGCTCTCGGCCAGCGTCGCCACCCGCTCCAGCGCCAGCGCGTCGCCGTCCGGCGCGCGCGGGTTGGCCAGCGGAATCTGCAGCAGCTGTGCAGTGTCGTTACGCACGCCAGCGGGCAGCCGCACCGACACGTCCACCGAATTGCCGGACGGCGGCAACCATGTCACCACGGCGTCTCCGGCAACCAGCGCACGCGACACCGTGCCGATGGTGGCGGGCGTAATGCCAAACTCGGCCGCCTCAGCGCGCTTGGGCAGGATGACCAAGGCTGGCACGGCAGCCTTTTCGCTGCTGTCGATATCGACCACGCCGTTGATTTTTTCCAGCCGCTCGACGAACTGCTCAGAGAGCTGTTTGAGCACCGTCGCATCGGGGCCCACGAAGGACACCTGTACCGGCTTGTTCCAGCCTACCGATACCGTCATGCCGGCGATGCCTTTCACCGCGTCGCGAGCGACGTCCTCAATCTCTTTCTGGCTGCGGACGCGCTCATTGCGTGGCTTCAGGATCACGTTGATCCAGCCGGTATTTTTGCCACGACCGCCGCCCGCGCCGGAGTAGAGCAGCTTGATTTCGGGAATTTTTTTCAGCTCCGCCTCGGCCTGCGCCACTTTCACCGTGGTGTAGTCAAGACTTGATCCGACCGGTGTCTCCAGCCGCATGCCAAATTCGCTCTGATCTTCCTTTGGCACGAATTCGCTGCCAATCAATGGGAACAGGAACATGCTCGCGACAAACAGGCCGATGGCGCCAAACAGTACCGTCTTGCGATGCCCCAATGCCCAGCGGATGACGCGTTCGTAGCGATGCTGCAGCGCCTCAATGCGACCGTCAAACCAGGTCAGGAAGTGGCCCAACCACGGCACGCGCTTGAAGCGATTGCCGGCTGGGTCGGCCCACACCGAAGACAGCATCGGGTCAAGCGTGAAACTGACGAACAGCGAGATCATCACCGCCACCACCACGGTCAAACCGAACTGGAAGAAGAACAGGCCGATGATGCCGCCCATGAACGCCACCGGCGCGAACACGGCGACGATGGCCAGTGTGGTGGCCAGCACGGCCAGCCCGATTTCTTCGGTCGCTTCCAGCGCCGCTTCGTGATGAGACTTGCCAAGCGCGAGGTGGCGCACAATGTTCTCGCGCACCACAATGGCATCGTCAATCAGCAATCCGATGCAGAGTGAGAGCGCCATCAGCGTCAGTGCGTTGAGCGTGAAGCCAAAGGCGTACAGCGCGATGAAGGTGGCGACCACCGAGATTGGCAGCGTCAGCGCGGTGATCACCGTGCTGCGCCACGACGCGAGGAACAGGAAGACGATGATGACCGTCAGCACGCCCCCCTCAATGATGGTGCGTTTGACGCCATCGACGTTGGCCTTCACGTACTTCGACTGGTCGGAAAGAATGGTCAGCTCGATGTCGCTGGGCAGATCCTTTTTCAAGCGGTCAATCGCTGCCTTGACACCTACGCCAACCTCGACCGTGTTGCTGCCGCGTACCTTGAGCATGTCGAGGCTGATCGCACGCACCCCATCAATGCGGGCAAAGCTCGTTTGCTCCTTGCTGCCATCCACGATGGTGGCGACATCGCCCAGCCGCACCTGCAGACCATCGCGGCGGGCAACGACCAGATTGGCGAAGTCCGACACCTGCTTGAAGCGGGCATCCACGCGCACCGATTTGTCGTTCTGGCCGATAGTGATGTTGCCGACCGGTGCGTCGATATTGTCATTGCGGAGCGCCGCCAGCAACTGGTCAACACCGATGCGGCGGGCACGCAGCTTGGCGACATCGGGCTCGATCTGGATCTCGCGTGTCGACGAGCCGTTGATGTTGACGGTCGCGACGCCGGTCACGTTTTCCATGCGGCGGCGGATGACCTCCTCCACCATGTACGAGAGATCGGGCAGCGTGCGCGTCTTCGAGGTCACCCCCAGCGACACGACGGCGCGATCATCGTCGCGATTCGCCTGCGAAACGAAGGGCTCCTTGGCCTCCTTCGGGAAGCCCGGCCGGATCTGCGCCAGCTTGTCGCGCATCTCCTGCATCGCCACCTTGATGTCGGTGCCCATCGCGAATTCGACGATCACCAGGCTGGAGTTTTCACGCGAGCGCGAGGTGATTTTCTTGACCCCGGCGATCGTGTTCAGCGCGTTTTCGATCGGCTTGGTCAGGTCGTTTTCGACCGCCTGCGGGCTGGCGCCCGGATATTGCACGACGGTGAAGGCGAACGGCAGGTTCACCTCCGGCATCGCGTCAATCGGCAGCCGGAAGTAGGACACCGCGCCCATCACCATGAGCGCGAGCATGACCATGGTGCAGAACACCGGATTTTTGATGGCGACGCGAGTCATCCACATGATCGCAACCCCTGTTACTTGCCGGTGGCCGCTGCGGCCCCGGCTGCAGCAGCGGCGCTGACGGCGCCTGCGGTACCACCGGTGGCCGCGACCGGAACTGCCGGCGCGGCGGCCGGCAAGGCGACTGCCTGTCCTTCATTCGGTTCGGTGCCGCGCAGCGTCAGCACGGCGGCGCCTGCGGCGAGACCCTCGGCCACCGGCACTAGCGGATTGTTGTCGTCCGCGCTGGGTGCCAGCTTGATGCGCTTTTTCTGCGCCTTGCCGTCGGCGACCACCCAGAGATAGCTACCGTTGACGTCGGTCTTTACCGCGACGCGCGGCACCGTGATTGGCGCGGCGCTCTGCGCCAGCCGCAACTGGCCCGACAGGAAGGCGCCTGCCGGTACCGTGGTATTTGCCGGCAAGGCGAAACGCGTTTCAACCGTGCGCGCCGCGCTGCCCGTGGTCGGGATGATGCGGGTCAGAGCGCCATCGACTGCTGCCCCTCCGGCGTCGAGCTGGAAGCTGGCTTTCTGCCCAATCTTCAGCTCCGCCACGCGTTCTGCCGCCACCGGCACGATCACCTCCAGCGAGGCCGGATCGAGAATGGTGAACACCGGCATCTCCGCACCCACACGCTCACCGGGCTCCACGGTGCGCTTGGCGATGATGCCGGAAATCGGTGACGTCAGCGCCGTCTCTGCCAGCGCAGCCTTGGCAATGTCCATCTGGGTCTTCGCGGCGTCGTAGGCGGAGCGAGCGCTCACATAACCACTCTCGGTGCTGTCCAGCGCCGCTTTTGAAATGAAGCCGCGGTCGGCCAGCGAACGCTGCTGCGCGCGGTTCGATTCGGCAACAGTCAGCGCCGCCTGCGCCTGTTTCAGACTGGCTTCGCGTTCAGCGATCCGCAAGCGCAACTCATCGCTATCCACCACGCCCAGCCGCTCGCCCATCTGCACGCGGTCGCCAGCGCGTTTGCTGACGTGTGACAGAAAACCGGCGTGGCGCGACCGGACCACCGCTTGCCGTGCTGCATCCACGGTGCCCGCGACGGCCAGCGACTGCACCAGCGTTGCTGGCCCCGCGGTAGCGAGATCGACCGGCGCCAGCGTCAGCACGATTTCCTGTTTTTTGCCGTCCTTGCCGGCTGCCCCGCCGTCGCCTTTGCCCTGAGCCTTGGCCTGGGCACCGGTGCCGCCACCCGCAAACGCCTTGAATCCCGCGTAGCCTCCGACAACTACTACCAGCGCGGCGACACCGCTGACTACCATCCATCGCTTGATTTGCATGCGTTTGCGGGGCTCGTGGCCCCTCCCCTTGTCGTTGAGAGAGCTGGACCCGGACGCGATAGCGCCGCCAAAGTCCACTGTGAGCGCGAAGGCTAGAAGATTTGACCGCGATCAGCACAGGTGGTGCGACAAACCCCCCGCTTTTAGGCGCGAGTTGCGGGTGCCGCCGGCATTGATGGCTTTTGTTGCTGACGCCCATTCAATAAGGGCTATCACCGCAAATTGGCTTCAAGTCGACTTTAGGCGCAATCTCCGCTGAGGCCCAAGTAAAACAAAGGTTAGCCGCAAAAGATGTATGCGCATCGTGACGCCAGATGACCATCAGCGCCCGGTCAAAAATCACGCGCTTGCCGTCGTCTCTGGCGAAACGGGCCAGCCGATGCGCCGCCGCCGTGATGAATGCTCAAAGAACTGGCACGGCGCTGGTAAAATAGAGGGTTACCCTCAACTACTTCCTTGCTCTCCGCTCATGTGTGGCGGAGTGCGGGCTGTGGATACTCCAAAAGAATCGCGCCAGGATGGCGCTGCGCGGCCAGAAACGCGCCGACAGCTCACCGATCGTACGCAACCGGAACCCTTCAAGCATGGCAAAAGCTAAATCGAAACCCGTCGCCAAAGTTACCAAGGCCAAGCCCGCGTCGAAACCGAAGGTCGGTGGCAAAACCAAATCCGCGAAGCCGCAAGCGAAGGCCAGGACAGCCGCCAAGCCGGCTGCAAAGCCCACGGCCAAAGCCGCGAGCAAGGCGAAAGTAGCAGCGAAGCCGGTAGCAAAGGCTGCCGCCAAGGGCAAACCGGCGGCTGGCAAAGCCAAGGTCGCGCCAAAAGCCGCCCCGAAAGTTGCCGCAAAAGGCAAGGTCGCTGCCAAGCCCGTAGTGAAGAAGGCCGCCAAGGCGGTTGCCAAGCCGGTCGCCAAGAAGGCCGCCAAGGTCGTCGCCAAGCCAGCACCGAAGGCCGCTGCAAAGGTTGCCGCCAAGCCCGCCGCAAAAGTAACGGCCAAGCCCGCGCCGAAGGCGGTCGCCCCCAAGGCCGCGCCGAAGGCGGCGGTCAAAACCGCAGCGCCGGCACCAAAAGCGGCCAGCAAACCCGCCGTTGCCGCTGGCAAGGCTGCTCCCGCCGAAAAACTGAGCAAAGGCGCTGCCGCCAAGCCGGTTGCTGCACCCGCGCCGGCCCCGGCGCCAGTGGCCGCCGCCCCCGTCAAGACCGGCAAGCCTGGCCGCCCCCCGAAAAACGCGGTAGCTGCCCCGGCAGATGCCGCCCCTGAAACGCCGGCTGCAAACGCAGCCCCGGCACCGGTCGCGATCAACCCGCTGACCGGCAAACCGAAAACACGCAAGCAGTTGTTACTGGAGAAAAAGCAGCAAGCGCTGCTCGAGGCACTGGCGCCGTTCAAGACGGTCGATGCGGAAACCCGCCGCCTGCGCCTCAAGCAGCTCATCACCCTCGGCAAAGACCGCGGGTATCTGACCTACGCCGAAATCAACGACCACCTCCCCGATGATCTGGTCGATGCCGAGGCGATCGAAAGTGTCGTGGCGATGATCAACGACATGGGCATCCAGGTGTTCGATGAAGCACCGGCTGCCGAAGAGTTGATCATTACGGAAACCGCGTCGGCCGTGGCCGACGACGATGTGGCGGAAGAGGCCGAACAGGCCATTTCGCAGCTGGACAGTGAATTTGGCCGCACCACCGACCCGGTCCGCATGTACATGCGCGAAATGGGCACCGTGGAGCTGCTCACCCGCGAGGGCGAAATCGAAATCGCCAAACGTATTGAGGACGGCCTCAAGCATATGGTGCAGGCGATCTCGGCCTGCCCGATGACGATTGCCGAGATCCTCGCGCTTGCCGAGAAGATCGAGAAGGACGAAGTGCCGGTCGATGACATCGTCGACGGCCTCGCCGGCCTCGAGCCGCCAGAGCCCGCGCCAGCAGCAGCGGCCGCTGACGAAGGCGACGAAGACGAGGAAGGCGAGGAAGAAGAGGAAGAGGACGAAGAGGCCACTGCCGCCATCTCGGCCGAACTGCTCGCCAAACTGAAGGCGATGTCGCTCGAGAAGTTCGCCACCATTCGCAAGAATCACGCGAAGCTGCTCGCCCATATCGAAAAGGGCGAGTACAAGAACGAGAGCTACATCAAGGCGCAGAAGAAGATCAGCGAAGAGATGACCGACATCCGCTTTGCCGCCAAGATCGTCGAGCAGCTCTGCGATTCAGTGCGCAGCGAGGTTGAAAAGATTCGCGGCCACGAGCGCAAGCTGCAGGAACTGATGGTGCTCAAGTGCCACATGCCGCGCGACTACTTCCTGAAGCTTTTCCCTGAAAAGTCGATGGACCTGAAGTGGGTTGACAAGGAAATCGCTGCCGCCAAACCGCACAGCGATGCCTTTGCCAAGAACCGCCAGGCCTTGGTCGAACGTCAGGAAGCGCTGATCGATCTGCAGAAGAAGGTCAGCCTGCCGCTGCAGGACTTCAAGGACATCTACAAGCAGATGTCCTCGGGCGAGGCCAAGTCGCGCAAGGCGAAAAAGGAAATGACCGAGGCCAACCTGCGCCTCGTGATCTCGATCGCCAAGAAGTACACCAACCGCGGCCTGCAGTTCCTCGACCTCATTCAGGAAGGCAACATCGGCCTGATGAAGGCAGTGGACAAGTTCGAATACCGTCGCGGCTACAAGTTTTCGACGTACGCGACGTGGTGGATCCGTCAGGCCATCACCCGCTCGATCGCCGATCAGGCGCGCACCATCCGCATTCCGGTGCACATGATCGAAACGATCAACAAGATGAACCGCATCTCGCGGCAAATCCTGCAGGAAACGGGCATCGAGCCGGACGCACCGACGCTGGCCGCGCGCATGGACATCCCGGAGGACAAGATCCGCCGCATCATGAAGATCAGCAAGGAGCCGATCTCCATGGAAACGCCGATCGGCGACGACGATGACAGCCACCTCGGTGACTTCATCGAAGACACCAACACGCTGACGCCGGTGGACGCCGCCGTGCAGGACAGCCTGCGCGACCTGTGCAAGGAAGTGCTCGACACCCTCACGCCCCGCGAAGCCAAAGTGCTGCGCATGCGCTTCGGTATCGAGATGAACACCGACCACACGCTGGAAGAAGTCGGCAAGCAGTTCGACGTCACCCGCGAACGCATCCGCCAGATCGAAGCCAAGGCACTGCGCAAACTGCGTCACCCGAGCCGCGCGGAACGACTCAAAGGCTTCGTCACCGAGGCTTAAGACCTTCGGCAGGCGACAACACAAAACGGGCCTTCGGGCCCGTTTTGCATGTTGCGTTCACTGCGCACTCCATTCGTGGTGAGCCCGTCGAACCATGAACGTCGTAACACCCAGGCCAGTTCAGATTGACCGGGACTACGATGCGATAATTTCATCCGCAGTGGGCCGTTAGCTCAGTTGGTCAGAGCAGAGGACTCATAATCCTTTGGTCGTTGGTTCAAGTCCAACACGGCCTACCACTCGCACCCTCGCTCCAGGGTGCGACACCATTTCTGTGCAGAATCACGAGCCTTTCGAGCTGGACTTTGCCCGATTGTGCTGCGAGAGCTTTTGCGCTTCCTCCAGTCGCTCCAATTCGGCATGCAGTGCTCTAGCGATATTTTTCTGGGACCGTCCTGCCAACTTGCGTATCGCTGAGTAACGGCTGGTCGACTTGACCGGCGGCGGGCCTTGATAGAGCTTGTCGCATCGATCAACTCTGCCGCGAAAATTCCATGCGGTCGCCGACTGATTGCCGAGGATCGAATCGCGATTTGCGCGTGCAATGCGTCCGCCCGAAAGTTGCCACCAATCGTGCGCGCTATCTCGGTAAGTGATCAAGCCGCCGAAGGCTGTGCTGAACGGCGTTTGAACACTCCGTCGGATCGTGTAAGGCGCCCCGGATGCGCCAATCCGGTAATAGCCGGGCAGGCAAAAGTCGGAAACACACGGCCAAAGGTTATGGTCGACCTGATAACAAAACGCCTCGCCCTGACACGGATCACAAACCTCTACCAGGAACTCCACAGCCTCTGAAGGGTCGGCAGGATTCGGACCCTTGACAAAAAAATCTCCCCTCGGATCCACCAGCATCTCCAAAATCTCGTGGCTGGCAGCCACAGTCCAGGCGCTGTCGTCGCTGTACTGCACAATCGCGAAAGGTGGTCGCTGATCGCTCTCCGATCCCGGCGCATGAAAGCCCGCAACGCCCTTAGCGTCGCGTTTGAGCAAAACCGGCCAGCAGCCGCGCGGCATCTGTTCCAACGATGAGAACCAACCACATACCGCGGGACGCCCCCACGGCACGAAGTCCCGCGAAAGTTGAATCTGGATCGCGCTCGTCACGGCGGATAGCGTATCCGGCGTGACCTGCACATCAAACGGGATGATGGCTACTGGTTGCATCCTGCCTGGCCTCCAGCAAGATCACTTGCTCGCCGCGTACTTAGTATAGGCGTCCTCAAAGTCCGACAAAGTGGATGCGAGTCCTACCAAGACATCGAGGAACCCGCCAATGCCTTGAATCTGCGTCGACGACATTGCGCCCGCAACGGCCGCATCGATTCCGTCATGAACTTTTTTCGGATCCAACTTTGAGAGCGCACGATAACGCTTTGCGTTCGTTGCAAAGTCTCGTGCCAGCGACAGTTTCTGAGCATCACCAAGGCAACCCGCCCCGCTCTTATGCCGGCAATCCGCCAACGCTTGCCACTGTTGCTGCATTGTCTTCGCGACCATCCACCGGCGAATGGTGACCGCTGCGCCCAGTGCAGTACGATTCGCGTCCGTCGCTTCTGCACTCGCGTCAACCCCATACAGCACGACTGGCCCAAACGACGGCCCCGGCTCGCGCTTCAGTTCTTTGGCGGCCGCATCAAATTGCACGTGCAAGTCTTTCACTGCTGCCCGGACTGCAGCCTCACGCTGCCATTTCTCGGCACTGCCCAGAAAAAGCTTGATGAGTTGATCCACAGCGAGCACCTGGCCGAAGATTACCGGAAGAGCAGCAAGGCGCGGCGCCGAGGCTGATCCCAAGGCGGTGGAGGGCGCCAAGTCAGCCGCAAGCAGAGTCTTGCATCGCATCTCGGCTTGCTGCAGTTGTGCCACCAGCTTCGCAGCTGCCTTCTTTGCTGCGTCTGCATCGCCACTGTCAGCTAACACGCCCGCATTCTTCTTGAACTGTCGAATGTAGCCTGCATTGGACGTGTCTTCGGGCGCCGCGCCAATGTCCTGCACGACTTCCAACCCGTCCGAGAACACGCTCAGAGTCCGCGATACCGCAGCAAGGCCACCGGTACCCGCGCAGGACAATGTTGCGATTTTTTCCGTTTCCGTGCCTGCCAGCGCGTCGCGAGAAAGCCCCACCGCCGTGGCAACAGTTGAGTCGTCCCATGCGTCCTGCGTCACAGCCGACGCAGCATTTACAACCTTGATGGGATCTTCCATCGCTCTTACGAAATTTCCGGAGGTCCCGCAGCCCGAAAGCAGAACCGCTGTCACCAGGAGACCCAACGTTAACTTGCCCTTCATGCGCTAACTCCACTGACATCACCAAAGACAACGAGCGGGCGGTTGCTGAGCCTACGCCACTCGTAACGATAAGAACTGATGCAAGCAAGGGTATGAAGTTTTTGCCACGACCGCAATGACTTTGACGTTGCTGCTACCTGTTCGGGTAGGTTGATGCGACCCGTATGGGCAGGTCCCACATCGCGCGTGAGAGATTGCGTTGCGCCAAAGACCTCCTCCGCGGAGTACCGTCTTGTTAAACCCGAAACACCTTCATAACCTCATCCCCCAGATGATTGATCACCTTCACCGCTACGCGGCCGGATTTGGGTTTGTCGAAGGGGCGTGAGGTGTCGCTGTTGAGGCTGGCCCAGGCTTCGGGGTCGATCTCTGCTTTCAGCGTGGTTTTGAGGGCGCTGTAGGGATCGTTGGCGCCCAGGAAGTAAGCGTGACGAACGAAGAAGCTCTCTTCGTTATAGTCGGTGTCGATGAACCAGCAGGCGATGCCGTCGGCGCCGTCGCTCACCACTTCGCCGGTTTGCGGTTTGAACACATCGACGCCGTTGACCTTGACGCGCAGCTTGCCGTCGGCCGCGGGCAGCACATCAATATCCGGCTCGCCGAAGATGACGAAGAGATTGCCCTTGCCGGTGTTCTTCAGGTCCTCTGCCATGTGCAGGTCGGCATTCATGCGCGCCTTGAGTACGGGCAGACGACCGAGCTTGGCGAAATCGGTGGTGTGCGCCTCGTAGTTGAAGGCGCAAGCGATCAGCACATCAAAGCCCGCGTCACCCGCCTCGCGCGCGGCAGCCACCAGATCGGCGCGCTGCACGGTGCCAAACTCGGGGCCGATGAAGATGCCGGCGCGCTTCTCCATCTCCCCCTCAAGATAGCGCCCTTCAGCGCAGATCAAGCCCTCGCCCGGCCACGGCACAAGGGACGTGAAGCTGATGCGCCCCTCCTTGTGCGCCTGTTGCACGCCGGCGGCTTTCAGGTTCTCCAGGATCATCTGCGGGAAGGTCTGCTTCGCCAGATAGTCGGGCGAATCTTCGCGGGCGCGGTCGATCAGTTCGCCGTCTTCGTCCACGCCCAGCACGCGATGCGGCGACAGGCTCTCCACCGTGAACGGCCCGGCCACGCGCACGGCCTTTTTGTTCTCGTACGGCTTGTCGTACAGATACTCAAACTCGGCCTTGGCAGCGATGGAGGCGTCGATCTCCCTTTGCCGCGCGATGCGCGCGTCCCACCATGCAGCGTGCGCCCGCGTGGCCGCATCCGGCCATTGGGTGTCGGCCTGGCGTGGGATTTCCCACTCTTGCCACGCCCGTTTGAGCGTGGCATTCAACTGCGTGCGCAGCGGCTCCAACGTTTGCTGCCACTGGTCCCAGATCACGTCGATCTCGGCGTTGTTGGCGATGGATTTCAGCGTGATGTGCGGCACCCGCTCGTAAACGAAGCCGTGGCGGATGTTGCCGTGGGTGGGCTGCGAGCTGGGCACTGTTTGCGTGACCTCGGCCTCCTTGATCTGCCCCTCGCGCGAATCGGCGAGCAGGTAGAACGGGTAGCGTGCGCCCATGATGCGCGCCCGCGCCAGGGCCAGCGCTACGCGTGAGGTGTCAATAGTGATCCAGCGACGGCCCCATTGCTCAGCGACATAGGCCGTGGTGCCACTACCGCAGGTGGGATCGAGCACGAGGTCGCCGGGGTCGGTGGCCATCAACACACAACGTTCGATTGCCCGCACACTCGTTTGCACTACGTAAGTCTTTTCATCACCGAAGCCGCTTTGCCTCGTGTCATCCCAAATATCGTTTCGTGGTTTGAACGCAAAGTCGTTGACGTAGCGTACGAACGTTAGCGATTTACCGATACCGGCCAGTCGATTCGCCTTGTCGAGTTGGTGCAAACCGCGTAGGTTTGTGCTGAACGTTCGCTTACCGGGCGTGTAAATTTGCCTTTGAAACTCGTACTGACGGACGTCGCTTTCCTGTTGCGGCCTGGCACTAGTCAGCGGGTTGTACCGATATGCCCGACTTCCCTCGGGCAACGGGATCGACCCGTCACTCTCATCTTTCGTCATTGGCCGTCGCCGACCATTAGTGTCCTCGACGAATCTAACGTTCATGTCTTCAGAGTACAAGCGTTGCTCAAAAGAAGGCCTGAACTTGAGCTTGCTGCGATCCCTGGCAAACCAGAGCAGGTAGTCGCACGTGTTGTCGAGAGCGCCGCTTGCCTTCCCTGTTGTCTTACGGAAGACAATTTGCGACATGAAATTAGCCTCGCCGAACACCTCATCCATCACCGCCCGCACCCGGTGCACGTTCTCATCGCCAATCTGCACAAAGATCGAGCCCGACTCGGTGAGCAGATCGCGGGCGACGGTGAGGCGGTCACGCAAGTAGGTGAGGTAGCTGTGGATGCCGTCGCGCCAGGTGTCGCGAAAGGCTTTGACCTGCTCGGGCTCGCGCGTGATGTGGCCGGCGTTGCCGTCCTTCACGTCGCGGCTGGTGGTACTCCACTGAAAGTTGCTGTTGAATTTGATGCCGTACGGCGGGTCGAAATAAATGCACTGCACGCGGCCGCGCAGGCCTTCGCGCTCGGCAAGGCTGGCCATCACCTGCAATGAATCACCGAGGATCATGCGGTTCGACCAGTTCTGGTCGTGCTGGTAGAACTCGGTCTTGTCGGCGCCCTTGGGGATGCCATTGAAATCGGCGAACAAGTCCGCCGTCATCTGCCCGGCCTCGTGTTCGCGCGCCTTGGAGGCGTGCAGCAGGTCGTCGATCAGCGCCTTGGGGTGCACTTTCTCCTGAATGTAGAGCGGCGGGGCGTGGACGACGAGGTCGGACCAGTCCTGCTCGTCCTTGCCGCGCCAGACCAGCTGCGGGTCAAGATCGGTGTTGCGTGGGTAGCGCACGCGCTTCGGGTTTTGTTGCTCGCGGTCAAGCACCGACTGGTATTCCGCCGTGGGGATGTTCTTGCGCGTGGCGTCGTCGTGCTTGAGCGTTTCGACGGTTTTGGGGGCGGCGGGTTTCTTGGCCATGGGTACGATCAGCTATCCAGCGAGTCGGGTTTCTTCAACGCCTTCTTGTCGGCGCTTTGCAGGCGTCGCTCCACCTTTTTCACGTCCTCAGCGGGCGGCAGTGATTCCGGGCGAATACCACGTTGCAGCAAGGTGTCCCGAACTGCCTTGTTGTTGGTCACGTGTTCGTTCGAGATTGCGGCCTCGGTGTGCATGCGATGCTCACGGGCATTGAAAATGGTGATCTCGGCAGCGAAGTCCTTCGCCTTGAGGATGATGGTTGGCGCGAAATCTGCAAGCGGGCGTCCGTCCGGCACCTTCCATTGCGCCTTCATCGCCTGGGTGGATTTGCCGAAGAGCGCGCTGTCGCCTTTGCTGCGAATGAGCGCGAAATCCTGCTCGCCACCCGTCTGTTCGTAGATGACAGATGAAAGCTCTTTTTCTGTGTTGGTAAGTTTTTTCCTCGCAGCGACGCGTTCGGCTTCGAGCAACCGCTGCTCAATCAACTCAGCACGGCGGGTTTGAACGGCAAAGTAAGTTTGCGCAAAAGCGATGGGTTGCTTTTTCGAGTCCCCGTTTTGCGCAATCAGGTAGCACGCGTAACGCGTCAGCATCAGGTCGTCGACTTCGCGCTGGCTACCGGAGCCAAGTTCGACCATTTTGCTGACGTCGGCAAAATGGTCAGCGACTGCGTGCCCCGACACTTCGCAAGCAGTTTTGGCCCTCGATACCACGTTCAGAAAGTTATCCCACTTGCTGTAGTCGAGCAGGTGCTGCAAGTCACGCGCGAGCCAGTACTCAACGCCGCCCTCGGTGCGCTGAGCGTGTCCCTCAAAAGTTTCCGTAAGTGATTGAATAAGTTCAGTTTTCATGACCTGTCCCGGCGGGCAGCGTAAAGGCGGCGGAGCGAATCATCCGAGCAAAGGACTCGACAATTTTTGCCTTGAATTCACTCTCAATCTGGTACACCTCCGTGAACTCCGCAAACGCCCAGCGGCCATAGCTTCCGGCGTGGTTGACACCGGGAATCCAGTAGGTGTCCATCGTTGACTTTTTCTCAATGGCATCTTCGCCGCGATAGCCTTTGATCTCCACCACCAGATGCAACGGATCATTGGCGCCGCGGCCGTCATCCACCAGCACGATGAAATCAGGAAAGTAGCGGCGCATGCCGGAGCCGAAGCGATAGGGCACTTCGAAGCCGAGGTTGTGGTTCTTGACGTAGGCGAGCACCTTGGGGTGGCCTTCGGCCACGCGGCAGAATTCACCCTCCCAATCGCTGTCGAGCACCACCCAGTTGATGTGGCAATGCTGGGAGCTGGTTTGCCAGAGGTCGCTTTTGGAGGTGTTGAAGCGCACATGGCGTGTGGAGCCAGTCGGGTTGTACGGATCAAGCAGCACCTTGATTGGCCGCTCGCCCAAGAAATGGCGGGTAATGGCTGCGGTGATCTTGTTGCAGGCCATGTCGGCAAATTCCTGGTACATGAGCTGCGCCGGGTAGGTGCCGCCGACGCACTGCAAGTAGCCTTGTAGCCACTGCGTGGTGATCTGCTTCAACTGCCCAAACAGGTGCAGGCGCGGGGCTTCACCGGGGTCGCGCCACTTGCTCTCGATCAGGCGGCGGGTGAGATGGAAGGCGAGCGTGGCAGTACGCATGTCGCTCAGGTGGGCGATGCTGAGATCGACGCCTTCACCGATGATGCCTTCGTTGCGGTTCCTGGTGGGGCCGGTCATGTCCGGCGTGAGCCGAAGGATGGATTCATCGTTGAAGGCAGCGACGAGATGTTCCTCGGGCAGCTCGACGCGGTAGCCCTCGACACGTGGGAAGCGAATCTCCAGCGCATCGCGCTCGGGTCGCATGGCCTTGACCTGCACCGTCTCGCGCGGCGGTTGTGGCGGACTGACCACCGGCTTGGCGGTGAAATCGAACGGGATGCCAAACACGTCGGCGTACTCGACGTTGAACAGCCCCTCCTCATTGAGATCGTAGGACTGCCGCCGCAACGCCCGCCCAATCACCTGCTCGCAAAGCAATTGGGTGCCGAACGCGCGCACGCCCAGCACGTGGGTAACGGTGTTGGCATCCCATCCCTCGGTCAGCATCGACACCGAGACCACGCAGCGGATACCGCCGCCCAGTTGTCCGGATTTGCCAACGGTGTTCATCACCTCGCGGAGCAGCTCCTGGTCGGTAATGTCCGCAGCGCGCCTGATGTCGCCGCTGCGTTCTGCCATCTCACGGCGAAAGCGCTCAATTTCGTCAGCCGCCATGGTGCGGAAGTTGTCATCGAGCGCGTCGCCAGCCTCAAGCTGCTCACTGTCGATCAGCAGCGTGTTCGGGCGGGCAAGCGGTGCACCGGTGTCGTCGTCGAAATTGCGAAACAACGCAAGGCGACCGTTGACCAGCGTGGTGCTGCCATCGTCATTGGTGCGGTGAAAACCTGAGATGAAGTCGTACACCAGCTTCGAAATCGCAGTGTTCTGGCAGACGACGATGAAACATGGTGGCACGCGAATACCTGCCGCCTGCCAGAGCTGGTGCGTTTTTTCGTAGTGACCGTACAGGGCCTCCAGCGCCGTTTGCAGTCGGGTGGGCAATTGCAATGGGTCAAGTTCACCGCCAGTGCCACGACCCTTTTTCGGCATGTCCTTGCCAATGTGATGCCAGAGGTTACGAAAGACCGGCAGCTCGTCCCCCGGAATGTTCTGTGCCACCGGCACACGAGGCAGCTTAACGATGCCGCACTCGATGGCATCCATTAGCGAAAAGTCGCTCATCGTCCACGGGAACAGCGTGCCCTCTGCGTAGCCAGAGCCGCTCAGGAAAAATGGCGTCGCGGAAAGGTCGATCACCCTGGCCACGCCAAGCTTGCGATTCACCGCCTCGATGCCGGAGATCCAGAGTCGTGCCGCCTCGGTGTTTTTCTCTGCCTCTCTGCGTTCCTCCCCCTTCAGGTCGTCTTCCTCGTCATCGGCCGCCCGCACTTTCTCGCGGTAGCAGTGGTGCGCCTCGTCGTTAATGACAACAATGTTCTTGAAACCCATGAGGTCGGGCATGACGCGTTGCAGCATCTGCCCTTCAGTTTCGAGGGTAAGCGGCACGTCGCCGGTGCGTCCGGTCAGCAGTGCTCGTCCGCCCTTGGATAGCTCGACCCGCTCTCGCAGCTTGAAGGCATGGTAGTTGGTAATGACGATCTTGGCGCGGTGCAGGTCGTCAAGCAGGTCGCCGGGCACGAGTTCCCGCGTTTTGTAGTAGCTATCAGGATCATTTGGCAGCAGGACGCGTAGCCGGTCGCGGATGGTGAGGCCCGGTGCGCAAATCAGAAAACCGCGTGTGAATGACTTGCCAGCGGGACGGCGCACGGCGTTGATCGTCTGCCAGGCGATCAGCATGGCCATGACCGTTGTCTTGCCAGCGCCGGTCGCGAGCTTGAGTGCGAGGCGCATCAAGTCCGGATTCGCCTCGCGATTGGCAGCAGCCAGGTGGTCGATGAATCGTTTGCCATGTCGCGACAGTGGCGCGACCTCGGTCAACCAGATTGCAGTCTCGACGGCTTCGACCTGACAGAAAAACGGACGGACACCAGCAAACGCATGATGGCGCCAGTGTTGCAGCAGGCGCTGCGTCTCCGGCGTGACTTGCCACTGTTGCGGATTGGGCAGACTACGCCACGCCTCAACGTGCCCGCGAACCTCGTTGATGATGGAAGTCAGCTCGTACTGCTGCTCCCGGCTGGAGAGGCCCTGCCCATCGTCCAGCTCCAAATCTTTCTGCACGGCGCCACGCTTGCGCTTCTTGGGCTTGGGAATTGGCGTGATGAATTGTGCGCGGCGACGCACGCCGACAATTTGCTGCGTCGGCTGGCCCTCATCGTCGAGCTCCCAATGTCGTGTAGGGCAATCGTACGGCGAGTTGAGAATCGGGTGATCGAAAAACGGATTGGACATGGCGTGGTTTGCCTGCACGACGAACCGTTCACCGACGACGACTCCCGTTTACTGGCAGCCCAATGATAGTTGCAATCCGTCTTGCGCGCCTTGAGCGCGTCGCTACCACACCATCTTCAGCACCGCAAAGTAAAGCGGTATCCCCACCGCAATATTGAACGGAAAGGTCACCACCAGCGCCATGCTGAAGTAAAGCCCCGCGTTGGCCTCGGGGATGGCGTGGCGAACTACCGCGGGCACGACGATGTAGGACGCACTGGCGGCGAGTACGCAGAGGATGAACGCATCACCGAGGGGTAGCCCCAGCAGATGGGCTAGCGAGGCGGCGAGCGCGGCATTGACCGGCGGCGCGACCAGCCCGAACAGCGCAATGAAGCCGCGCGAGCTCTTGTCGATATCCCGGAAGCGCCTGCCCACCAGCAGCCCCATTTCGAGCAGGAAGAACGCCAGTATTCCCTTCTGGATCATGCCGGTGAATGGGTCGAGCACCTTCTTGCCGTGCTCGCCAGTGAGCACGCCGATCAGCAGGCTGCCGAGCAGCAGCAGTTGCGCACCATCGGTGAAGGCCTCGTGCAGGATGTTCTTCATCGACACATCCTCTTTCGGAATCGTGCCGGGCTGCGTACCTGTCTGGCGGGCGTGGTTGGCCAGCACCACCGCCATCAGCACGGCGGGCGACTCCATCAACACCAGCGCTGCGGACATGTAACCACCAGGCATCACGCCCTGCTGCTCGATGAAGCTGTTTGCTGCGATGAACGTGACCGCACTGACGGAGCCGTAGGTCGCGGCCACTGCCGCTGCATCGAACGCGTTCAGCCGTCTGCGCAGAATGGCATAGCTGTAGGCCGGGATCACAAAAGCCAGCGTGAGCGCGGCGCCGAGCGCGAGCAGCATGCTGCTGGTGAACCCGGTCTGCGCGAGGCTGACGCCGCCCTTGAAGCCGATTGACATCAGCAAATACAGCGAGAAGAACTTCGCTATCGCCGGTGGCACCTCGAGATTCGATCTCACAGCGGCGGCAAAGAGGCCGAAGAAGAAAAACAGTACAGCCGGGTCGAGCAGGCTGCGGACGAGTGTGGCGTCCATGGGAGTTCACCTGGATTTGTTGACTGACCGAATGCTAGGCAGTCACATAACATCAATCCAGTTCAATGAATTTGCCATTTGCATAAATTTTCTTTAGCCTTTTCTCTGCTCAGTCATCGCACCTGATTGTCGTGTCAAGCCTGAACTATCACCATCTTCACTACTTCTGGACCATTGCCCGCGAAGGTAGCGTCGCATCCGCTGCGACCCGTCTGCATGTGACAGCCTCGGCGCTCTCCATCCAGTTGCGACAACTGGAGGACCGTCTCGGGCAGCCGCTGTTCACACGGCACAACCGGCGGCTGACGCTCACTGAGGCCGGGCGCATCGCGCTTGACTATGCCGATACCATCTTCAAGTCGGGTGACGAACTGCTTGCCGTCTTGCGCGGGCGTCCGGCGGATAACCGGGAGATCGTGCGCATCGGTGCCGCCGCCACGCTATCGCGTAACTTTCAATACACATTGCTGCGGCCGCTGCTCGCCGAGCCCGGTGTGGAGCTGGTGCTGCGCTCCGGCTCCATGGCCGAACTGTTGACGCAGCTCGATTCCCATGCGCTCGACATGCTGCTGTCCAACATGCCGGTGCCGCGCGATGCCGGGCAGAACCGGCATAGTCACCTGCTCGCCGATGTTGCGGTGAGTCTTGTCTCACGCCGGTCGCGCGGGCGCCGGTCCTTCCGCTTTCCCGACGATCTGGCCACCACCCCGGTGCTGCTGCCAAGCCACGCCAGCGCGATGCGTACGGCATTCGATCTCGCGGTGCACACGGCAGGCATCACGCCGCGCATCATTGCGGAAGTTGACGACATGGCCATGCTGCGCCTGCTGGCGCGCGATGCGCCGGGCGTCACGCTTGTCCCCACCGTGGTGGTTCGCGACGAACTGGCTGCAGGCACGCTGGTCGAGCGATGTGCGGTGCCCGGTGTGCGCGAGCGCTTCTACGCGATCACCACCGGTCGGCGCTTTCCAAACCGGTGGGTCAAGCAACTGGTCAGCGGGCAGCCAGTAATCGCTCGCCCGCCGACGAAGTAGCTTTGTCTAGAACGGCAATCCTACATAGTTCTCCGCGAGCGAGCTTTGTGCTGCTTCGGACGAGAACAGATAGTCGAGATCGGTCTGCTGCAGCTTTTTGTCGTAGTCGATCGAATCCGGAAAGGTATGCAGCAGCGTGGTCATCCACCACGAGAAGCGTTGCGCTTTCCATACCCGGGCGAGCGCCTTGGCAGAGTAGCCATCCAGTCCGCTGTCGTCGCCATTCTTGTAGTGCGCCACCATCGCGTGATAGAGATAGTAGATGTCCGATGCCGCGCTATTGAGGCCGCGGGCGCCGGTGGGCGGCACAATATGTGCCGCGTCGCCGGCGAGGAAGAGATTGCCGTAACGCATCGGCTCCGCAACGAACGAGCGCAGCGGCGCGATGGACTTTTCGATTGACGCGCCAGTGATCAACTTCGCCGCTACGTCAGCCGGCAAGCGCCGTTTCAGCTCATCCCAGAACTTGTCGTCCGACCAGTCTTCCACCGTATCGGTTAGTGGCACCTGGATGTAGTAGCGGCTCAATACCTGCGAGCGCAGCGAACAGAGCGCAAAACCACGGTCGGTGCGCGAGTAAATCAATTCCGGCGATACCGGTTTGGTGCGCGAGAGCACACCGAGCCAGCCAAAGGGATAGACCTTTTCATACTCGCGCAGCACATCCTTCGGGATCGACTTGCGGCTGACGCCGTGGAAACCATCGGCGCCGATGACGTAGTCGCAATCAATGCGCACGATGTCGTCGCCGCTGCGATAGGTGACGTACGGTGTCTTGCTGGTCAGGTTGTGCGGCTGCACATCTTCGGCGTTGTGGATCACCACGCCGTTCATGCGGTCGCGCGCTTCGTAGAGATCACGCGTCAGTTCAGTCTGGCCGTAAACCACCACCGAATTGCCGCCGCTGTACTTGTGCAGATCCATGCGCTTCATGGTGCCGTTGTTGGCGATGAAGAAACCCTCGTGGATTTCGCCCTCGCGGTCCATGCGCTCGCCACATTGCGCCTCGCGCATGAGCTTGGCGAAGCCATGCTCCAGCACGCCGGCACGAATGCGACTCAGAACGTACTCGCGACTTTGCCGTTCGAGCACGACGGTGTCGATCCCCTTCAGATGCAATAACTGCGAGAGCATCAGCCCCGAGGGGCCGCCGCCGATGATGCAAACCTGTGTTTTCATGCTGTCCTCCTTGTCTGGTCATCGCGGGCACCCCGGTCGGGCCGCACGCACGACTTCATCATGAGCCGAACTGTAGACCTTGCCACAGCAAGGGAGAATGGCCGGAAGCTGCGAATACTTGTACGATTCGTACATGCGCCATGCCTCGGCCTCCGGCAACCAGAACATCCTCAACTTCAACCTGTTCGGCGAGTCCACCCATCTGCCGGACATCCTGCATTGCGAAACCATCGCCGCCCGCTCAGCCTTGCATGACTGGGAGCTGGCGCCGCACCGGCATGACCGGCTGCACCAGTTGCTGCTGCTCGCTGCCGGGCGTGGCACAGTGCAGATTGATGGGCGGACCCAGGCACTCACCAGCATGTCGCTGGTCAACGTCCCGCCCGGAGACGTGCACGCATTTGCCTTTCAGCGGGGGACTGAGGGTTGGGTAACGACGCTGGCGGCCGAGCTGCTTGACGAAATTCTGGGCGGCGTCGGTGACGTACGGCGCACACTGGGCAATGCGTTTGTGGTGACCATGCCGGACGATGCGCGGCTTTTGATGGCAGGTATTGCGCGCGAGTTCACCGGTCGCGGCACGGCGCGGGCGCTGCTGCTGCGCGGGCTGGCGAGCACCCTGCTTGGCCTGGCCGCGCGGCATGCACCTTCAGTTGCCGATGAGGACAGCAGTTTGACCGAATCGCAGCTGTTCGCACGCTTCCAGTCGCTGCTTGAAGCTCATTTTGTGGCGCATTGGCGGGTGGCAGATTACGCCCGTGCGCTGGCGGTCAGCGCCACCCACCTGAGCCGCATAACCCGCGCAGCCACCGGACGGCCCGCCTCCGTGTTGATCGACGAACGCATCATGCGCGAGGCGCGGCGCTATCTCGTCTATACCAACCAGCCAGTTGCCAGCATCACCTACGCATTGGGATTCAACGACCCGGCTTACTTCAGCCGGGTGTTCACTCGCGTCACTGGAATGTCACCACGGGCGTTTCGGCAGCGACTGGCAACGCCAGCTGCAGCCGACGCCACGGCCGCCGTCGTCTAGGTAGCCTTGGTCTCGCGCACCGTTTCCACCAGCGCGCGCAAACCAGCGGTGTACGAACGCCAGCCCAGGCCCTGGATGGTCGCCTTCACCGCCGGCGCGATGATCGAGTGATCGCGCCAGGGCTCGCGGGCAGCGATATTTGACATATGGACTTCGAGCACCGGAAACGGCATCGCCTTGATCGCATCATGCAACGAGACGCCATGCTGGGTAAGGCCCGCCGGGTTGAGCAGCGCACCGTCAACACTATCGATGTACTGATGAAAGTGATCGACCAGCACGCCTTCGTGATTCGACTGATGGATCACCAGTTCAACATCGAGCTCGCCCGCCAGCAACTGCAGCCGCTCGTTGATCTGCGCCAATGTAGTGGTGCCGTAGATGTGCGGCTCGCGGCGGCCGAACAGATTGAGGTTCGGCCCGTGCAGGATCAGGAACTTCATTTGCGGATGCGTGCCAGTTCGTCGTTGTAGAGCTTCACCAGCGTGGCGTCGTAAGACGCGGCAAACTTGTCGGTCACCGGTTTGGCAATCTGGCGCATGCGCGCCTGCTCGGCCGCTGCCAGCTCGTTGTACTGCATGCCTTTCGCCTTCAACTCGGCGACTGCCTTCTGCGCGGCGTCGCGACTGACCTGGCGCTGGTAACGCTTCGCTTCATTGGCGGCGTCCTGCATCATCTTCTGCTCGGCTGGAGAGAGCTTGTCCCAGAAGCGCTTGCTGACCAGGATGATGTTGGTGCCGTAGACGTGGTTGGTCGCGCTGACGTACTTCTGCACCTCGAACATTTTGTTGGAAAGGATCACCGCAAACGGGTTCTCCTGACCATCGACTGCCTTTGCCTCCAGCGCGCCGTACAGCTCGGCAAACGGCATTGGCACCGGGTTCGCCTTGAACGCCTTGAAGGTTTCCAGGAACACCGGATTCGGGATCACACGAATCTTGATGCCGTCGAGATCTTCCGGCCGGTTGATGGGTCGGCGGCTGTTGGTGACATTGCGAAAGCCCAGGTCCCAGTAGCCGAGCGCAATCAGCCCCTTCTCGGGCAAGCGCGCAATAAGGGCCTGACCGAACGGGCCGTCGAGCAGCGCGTCGGCCTGCTCGAAACTCGCCAGCGCAAACGGAAAGTCAATCAGGCCGAACTCCTTGACGATACCGGCGAGCGAACTGGTGCTCGGTGCCGTCATTTCCTGCACACCACCCTGCAGAGCAGACTGCTGCTGCAACTCGTTGCCGAGCTGGTTGGACGGGAATTCGTTGACCTTGAGTTTGCCCCCGCTTTTCGCGGCGAGCAATTCGGCAAATTTCTTCACCCCGAGGCTCACCGGATGATCGGGGTTGTTCAGATGGCCGAACTTGATGGTGCGCTCCTGCGCGTCCGGCGCAGACTGCGCTGACGCGCTGGGCGACACGAATGCGACGCCGGCGAGGGCAATCGCGGCGGTAGTGAAGAGTCGGACGGAATGCTGCACGGGGTACCTCCTTGTGCGGTGTGGATACTGGCTCGCATAATAACGACATTTCGTTCCATATGGAACATTGTTCCATTTTGAATGAAATCCGCGAAGCTTCGCTATGATCCGGAGCCAGCTTCGCCACGCCGCAAACTCATGTCCTCCTCACTCGAGCGTTCGTTTCAGGTTCTCGAATATCTGGCGGCACGACCACAGGGGCAGTCGTTGAGCGCGCTGTCGGACGAGCTGCGTATTCCGCGCGGCGCCTGTCACCGGCTGCTGACTGATCTGGTGCAGTTCGGCTACGTGCGACAGATGCGCGAGCATGGCGAGTACGCGCTGACCACCAAGCTCGCCGCGCTCGGCCTCAACTACCTGTCCGGCTCCGGCATCGTGGACATCGCGCAGCCGCTGATGGACCGCATGGCTGAGCGCTCGGGGGAGTTGGTGCGTCTGGCGATCGTCGATGGCGAGCGGCTGACCTTTGTGGCCAAGGCGCAGGGCGCTAAGAGCGGGCTGCGCTACGACCCCGACACCGGCACCGACGTGCGCCTTTCGTGCAGCGCGGCGGGCCACGCCTGGCTATCGACGCTGGCCGAGAATGAGGCGCTGGAGATTGTGGTGCGGCAGGGTTTCGGCAGTCCCGTCGAATTCGGACCCAACGCGCCGACCAGTGTCAAGCAACTGGTCAAGCTGCTGCAGGATGCCCGCAGGCGTGGCTTCAGCATGATCGTTGAAATGTTTGCGCCGGGCATGACGGCGATGGCGGCACCCATCCAGCGCGCGGGCGAGCCCGCAGTGGGCGTGATCACCATTGCCGGGCCGCTGATTCGCCTGACCGAAGCCCGCATGCTGCAGCTGGGGCCGGCTCTGAAGGAAGTGGCCGCCGAACTGGCACTGGCGAGCGCCGCATCACCGATCCTGGCGCGTCGTACGCCGGTAACACTGGCTGACACCGCCACTGCGCCGGCCCGAATATCACGGCGTTGACCGGTCGTTCCGCAGCTTGCAGCTTTTACCGGAAAACCGCATTCAACAGGGGCTTCATGCGTAAAAGTGCAAAAAGTTGACTTTTAGACAAAATGCGCTTTGAGCCCTCGCCCAGTGGTCATCTACCCGGAAAGCTGTGTCGTCTCAGCGGGCTACCAGCGCGTGCGTCAACACCTTGCCTTCACTCGCACTGGGCACACGCACATTGAGCACCTGCGCCAAGGTCGGCGCGATGTCCACCGTCTCGGCGTACTGCGTGTAGCGGCCGGCCCTGACCCATTTCGGACCGTGGATCATCAGCGGCACGTTGGTGTCGTAGCTGTACGGCGTGCCGTGCGAGCAGACGCTGCCGGGGTTGGACGTTTTCGACTGGAAGTAATGGAAAGGCTTGGTAATCACCATGATGTCCACCGCCGACTGCCGGAACCAGGCGCGCTGGGACAGCAGCGCGACGCGATGCGCCGGGAGGTCGCCACGTTCAAGCTGGCTGCGCGTGAAGGCGTAGCCGATGCCGGGCTGATCGAGCAGCGCACGCGCCATGAAGGTCTCCACCTCTTCGCGATTGAGGCCTTTGGTATCGATCGCTGCGTAGTCGAGCGTCCAGCCACCCACCATGTGCTGCGTCGCAATTTTCGGGATGCCGAATTTCTTCTCGGCCAGCGCATTCACCGCGTTGCGGGTATCCGTCGGGTCAATGCGGCCCGCCTCGAAACCACGACCGCTGCTGTATTCAGGGGTGTTCATGAAGCCGTGGTCGGCCGAGAACACGGTGAGCACGTTGTCGCGCCCGGCATGCGCTTCCACCGCCTCGAAAAACTTTGCCAGTGTACGGTCCAGCCGCAGCAGGTGATCCATCGACTGGATGCTTTCGGGACCAAAGTTGTGATTGATGTAATCGTGGCTGGAGAAGCTCACAGTCATGATGTCGGTGGCGCCCTTGGGATTGCGGCCGATGGCTTCCGACTTCATCATGGTCAGCGCAAAATCGGCGGTCATTTCGTCGCCGAACGGACTCGGCATCAGCATGCGGTAGTAACTCGCGCCAGGGCTGGTTTCACCGATGCCGTAGAGGTAGCCCATCTTCGAAGTCATCTGGTTGTAAACCGCGGCCTTCTGGCCTTCCGGTAGCGCGCGCTCATAGGCCTTCGGGTTGTCCAGCAGCACATTCCAGCGCTGGTGGAACCACTTGTTCTGTGGCGCCTTCGCGTAGTAGTCCTCCCACCACTGCGGGTGCTTGTCCATGTAGTAGCTGGTGCTGGTGAAGCGGCCAGTCTTGGTGGAGTACATGTAGGCGGTTCCCGTCTTGCCTGCCATCAGGATCGCACCGCGATCCTTGCCGGCCACCGAGAACACACGGCCAGCGTTGTTGGTGGCGTAGCGCAACTCGTCGCCGAGCAGGCTCACCTGCAGCAGCTTCGGACTGGTGCCGTCTTCATCCTGCGTGGGCGTACCGTCGAGGTACTTGTGCGCGGTGTCGGCAGTGTTGTAGATGAACTTGCCGTCGCGCGTTTTCCAGTCGTTGCCGATGATGCCCGTCTGGTAGGGATAAGCGCCGGAGAGGATCGTGGCATGGCCCACCGCAGTCACGGTAAAGGCATGTGCCTGATGGGCGTCGGAGAACCATGCACCCTTGTCCATCAAGCGGCGCAAACCGTTCGGCACGAACAGGTCGTAGTTCTTCAGTAACTGTTCCTGCGGCAAGCCGTCCACCAGCACCACCACGACCAGTTTCGGCGGCGCAATTCCGCCGGGTACGCCACTGGCAGCAGGCGTCGCTGCGCCAGCACATCCCACCATCCCTGCCACAACCAGTGCGGCCCAGGCACGCGCCTTCAACCACTTCATCTTGTTCTCCCGCCAATGCTTCTGTTGGTGCCCCGCGCCCGTGCGCGAGCTGCTGTCCGATTCTAGGCTCGTAGCGCGCCGTAGCGCCTGCGGTGTTCAGGTTTGTGGTGCACTGACACGGGCTTGGCTACCAGCAGGACGAATACACTGCACGCTACATTGCCGCAAAGGATCTCTCGCGTGAAAACCAAAGCCGCCGTCGCCTGGAAATCGGGCGCACCTCTGACCATCGAAACCGTCGATCTTGAGGGCCCCAAGGCCGGCGAGGTGCTGGTCGAAATCAAGGCCACCGGTATCTGCCACACCGATTACTACACACTATCCGGCGCCGACCCGGAGGGCATCTTTCCGGCGATCCTCGGCCACGAAGGCGCAGGCATCGTGGTCGATGTCGGCCCCGGCGTCACCACGCTCAAGAAGGGCGATCACGTGATCCCGCTCTACACGCCCGAGTGCCGCCAATGCAAGTTCTGCCTGTCGCGCAAGACCAACCTGTGCCAGCTGATCCGCGGCACCCAGGGCAAGGGCCTGATGCCCGATGCGACCAGCCGCTTCTCGCTCGACGGCAAGCCCATCTATCACTACATGGGCACCTCTACGTTTTCGAACTACACCGTCGCGCCCGAGATCTCGCTCGCCAAGATCCGTAAAGACGCACCGTTCGACAAGGTCTGCTACATCGGCTGCGGCGTCACCACCGGGATCGGCGCGGTCATCTTCACGGCCAAAGTCGAAGCGGGCGCAAACGTCGTGGTGTTTGGCCTCGGCGGTATTGGTCTCAACGTAATCCAGGGCGCCAAAATGGTCGGCGCCGACAAGATCATCGGCATCGACATCAACCCGGCGCGCGAGGCCATGGCGCGCAAATTTGGCATGACCCACTTCATCAATCCGAAGCAACTTGAAGCAGCAGGCGAGAACGTCGTCGACGCAATCGTGCAACTGACCGACGGTGGTGCCGACTACAGTTTCGAATGCATCGGCAACACCAAGGTCATGCGTCAGGCGCTCGAATGCACGCACAAGGGCTGGGGCCAGAGCATCATCATCGGTGTCGCCGAGGCGGGTGCCGAGATCAGCACGCGGCCGTTCCAGCTGGTCACCGGTCGGCAGTGGAAAGGCTCGGCGTTCGGCGGGGCCCGCGGCCGCACCGATGTACCGAAGATCGTCGACTGGTACATGGACGGCAAGATCAACATTGACGACCTGATCACCCACACCATGCCGCTGGAAAAAATCAACGAAGGCTTCGACCTCATGAAACGCGGCGAATCCATTCGCGGCGTGGTCATCTACTGATGGCCGACACGACGTTGCAGCTGCTCAGCGAGCATGGCTGCTTCGGCGGCGTGCAGCGCTTCTACGAGCATGACTCGGGCGCGATTGGTCTGCCGATGCGCTTCTCGGTGTTCCTGCCCGCGCAGGCGGTGCCCGGCGATGCGCGAGACAAGGTACCGGCGATCGTCTACCTCGCCGGCCTCACCTGCAACGAAGAGACTTTCATGATCAAGGCCGGTGCGCAGCGACGCGCCGCCGAGCTGGGCATCGCGCTGATCGCTCCCGACACCAGCCCGCGAGGCGCCGGCGTACCTGGAGAAACCGATAGCTGGGACTTCGGTCTCGCCGCGAGCTTCTATCTCGACGCCACGGTCTCACCGTGGTCGCAGCATTACCGCATGGAAAGCTACCTGACGCAGGAGCTGCCAGCGCTGCTTGCGCAGACTTTGCCCATTGATAGGGAGCGGCTCGGCCTGTCTGGCCATTCGATGGGCGGTCACGGCGCGCTGACGCTCGCGCTGCGGCATCCCGGTTTGTTCAAGTCGCTGTCGGCATTCGCTCCCATCTGCGCACCGACGCAATGCCCGTGGGGGCAGAAAGCGTTCGCTGGCTATCTCGGCACCGATAGCGCACTGTGGTGCGAGCACGACGCCAGCGAGCTCATGGGGCGCGCGGCGGCGGCGCCGTTCCCCGACGGCATCCTGATCGATCAGGGCCTCGCCGACAAGTTTCTCGAAGCGCAGTTACACCCGCACCTGTTCGAACATGCCTGTGCCGCAGTCAAACAGCCGCTGACTTTGCGCCGCCACGCGGGATACGATCACGGTTACTACTTCATCTCGACTTTCATCAACGATCATCTCGATCATCACGCGCGTATCCTGCTGCGCGGCTGATCGCACTGGCAACGACCCATGACCACCAAGCAACCTGCCACCCTGCTCATTCATCCGGAGCGCGCCGCCCCCGGCGGCTTTCGCTCACTGGTGCCCGGCACCGAGCGCGCCTCCACCGTGCTGTTCGAGAACATCGACAAGTGGAAGAACCGCTCGGGCTTCGACGAATCGATCTACACCTACGGCACCAGTGGCACGCCGACCACGCGCGACCTGCAGAACCGCCTCGCCGAGTGGGAAGGCGGCTTCGCCACCGTGCTGTTCCCGTCCGGGCTGGCCGCCGTGGCATACGCATTTCTGCCGTTCGTGGCGCCGGGCGATCATGTGCTGATCCCCGCCAACGTGTACGACCCGGTCAAGACACTGGCCAACGGGCTGCTCAAACGGATGGATGTCACCGTTGAGCAATACGACCCGCTGGTAGGTGCCGGCATTGCCGCCCAGATCAAGCCGAACACCAGGCTGGTGTGGGTGGAAACGCCGGGCTCCATCACGATGGAAGTGAGCGATCTGCCCGCCATCGCCGCTGCGGCCCACGCGGCCGGTGCGCTGGTTGCCATCGACAACACCTACAGCGCCGGCTGGTATCTGCGCGCATTTGAACTGGGCGCCGACATCTCGGTACATGCGCTGACCAAGTATCCGGCCGGGCACAGCGATCTGGTGATGGGATCGATCACCGCGAAGGATGAGGCGACCTGGAAGCGCGTGAAGGACATGGCGCTGCAGACCGGCCAGTGCTGCGCGCCAGACGATGTGTATCTGGTGCTGCGCGGCTTGCCGACCATGCCGCTGCGCATCCGTCACGTCGAGCGGGTCACCAACGAGATCGCGCAGTGGATGCAGACGCGACCGGAGGTCAAGCTGGTGCTGCATCCGGCCTTGCCCGGCAGCCCCGGCCACGAGATCTGGAAACGCGACTTCACCGGCTCCACCGGGGTGTTTTCGTTCGTGTTGCACGATCAGTATGGTGCCGATGCGGCGGCCCGCTTCATCGAGGCGCTTGAGTTCTTTGGCATTGGCGCCAGCTGGGGAGGTATCGGCTCGCTGGCTCTCACCTATGATCTCGCGAAATCGCGCACGCATTGGCCGCACAAGGGCGCGCTGATTCGCCTGAACATCGGGCTTGAGGACGAGCGTGATCTCAAGGCCGATCTGGAGCGTGGCTTCGCGGCACTGTAGTTTTTGTTTGTAGGAGCGGCTCCGCCGCGACCTCAGTTGCAGTTGTTGTTCGCGGCAGAGCCGCTCCTACAGTAAGTAATTTGGCAAGGAGATCCTCATGACCACCGCATTCGATTTCACCGTCAAGGACATCAACGGCAAACCGCAGAAGCTCGCCAAGTACAAGGGCAAGACGCTGCTGATCGTGAACACCGCCAGCAAGTGCGGCTTTACGCCGCAATACAAGGGCCTGCAGGCGCTGCATGACAAATACCATGAGCAGGGTCTGGAAGTACTCGGCTTCCCTTGCAACCAGTTCGGCGAACAGGAGCCCGGTGACGAGAGCGAGATCGCAAGCTTTTGCGACCTGAACTACGGCGTCAACTTCCCGATGTTTGCCAAGGTCGATGTCAATGGTGACAACGCAGCACCGCTGTTCGAGCACCTCAAGGAAGAAGCACCCGGTCTGCTCGGCAGCAAGAACGTGAAGTGGAATTTCACCAAGTTCCTCGTCACCCCCGATGGCAAGGTGAAGCGCTTCGCGCCGCAGGATGAGCCCGCCTCACTCGCGAAGGACATCGAAAAGGCTCTAGGCTGACGTCCAGACCGGCGCCCAGGCCATGCGCAAGTCGATCACCCTCACGTTTGCACTGCTGCTTGGTGCAACGTTCGCCTGCGCGGGCTTCGCGGCAACGAAGACGCTGCACATCGCCTTCACGGCCGCAGAGAGCACCTTCGATCCCGCCGCGTCCGACGACATTCCGTCGAGCGACATCATCCGCATGGTGTTCGATCCGCCGCTGGACTACGACTATCATGCCCGTCCGGTCGCGCTAAAACCTGCGACGCTGGCGCAGATGCCCGAGGTCTCGCCCGACGGCCGGACGTACACACTCACCGTCAAGCCGGGCATCTATTTCCAGGACGACCCGGTGTTCGCCGGCAAGAAGCGCGAGCTGGTCGCCGCCGACTATGTGTACGCCATCAAGCGCCTGATGGATCCAAAGATCGCGTCGCCGAACTACTACCTGATCGAGAACAAGCTGGTAGGGATGAAGCCGGTACGCGAAGCGGCCGAGAAGTCGGGCAAGTTCGACTACGACCGCGAGTTTCCGGGGCTGCGCACGCTCGACCGCTATCGCCTGCAGATTGTTTTTGAAAAGCCGCAGTACGAGTTCCTGTATGACCTCGCTGCCAGCGCATTCAGCGCAGTGGCACGCGAGGTGATCGAGAAGTACCGCGACGAACGCGGCCGCGTGCGCGAGCACCCGATCGGCACCAACGCATTCCAGCTGGCAGCGAGCGAATGGAAGCGCTCCAGCCGCATTGTGCTCACCCGCTATCCCGGCTATCGCGACGAGGCGCTGCCGCTCGCGTCCGGCCCGTCACCCACGCTCAAGGTGCCGCAGCTTGACCGCATTGAAGTGCAGATCCTCGAGGAGCCGCTGCCACGCATGCTCGCATTCCAGAGCGGCGAGCTCGACCAGATCGACGTGCCACGGGCACTGCACGAGCGCGTGTTCGACGGCACCGCACTGAAGGCGGAGTATGCGACGCGCGGCATCCGTCACCAGCGGCGTATGGAACCCTCGTTGCAGTTCCAGTACTTCAATATGAGCGACCCGGTGGTCGGTGGCATGGCCCTGGAAAAGATCGCCCTGCGCCGCGCCATCCTGCTGGGCTACAACGGCCCGCGCGAGCGCGAGACCATCTACAAAGGTCAGGCCGAGTTCGCTACTCAACTGATTCCGCCCACCCAGAACGGTCACTCGAAGGGCCTCAACCTGCGACCACCGTATGACCCACCGCTCGCCCGCGCCCTGCTCGACCGCTTTGGCTACAAGGACTGCGATGGCGACGGTTATCGCGAGGCACCGGGCTGCAAGCCGCTCATCTTCACCCGCTCCAACCCACCCGACAGCAAGTCGCGGGAGCAGGACGAGATCTGGAAGCAGAGCATGGACGCCATCGGCATCAAGGTGCAGTTTTTCAGCCAGAAATGGCCCGACCTGATCGAGATGTCGCGCACCGGCAAGCTGCAATCCTGGGGCTGGGGCTGGATCTCCAGCGGTCCCGGTGGCAGCGGCTACCCGAGCCTGCTGGTATCGCGCAACATCAACGCCATCAACGACATGCAGTTCAAGGATGCCGAGTACGACCGGCTCTACGACCTCGCCGAGGCAACGCCGATCGGGCCGCGGCGCACGGCGATCTACGAAGCCCTGTCGAGGATCGCAGCGGCTTACTCCGTGCTCGACTTTGGCTTCCACACCTATGCCAATGACGTTTCGCATCCGTGGCTGAAGAACTATCTGCGCCACCCGTTCTGGCGCACGCCTTGGAAATACGTTGACATCGACTTGTCGGAACGCGAGCGGCTGAGCAGGCAGCGCTGACCGGGCCGCTGGCGGGGAAACCCGCAATTCAGGGCTGCTGGCGCTTTCGACATAATGCGCGATTCGCTGTATTCCGGAGCGCCCCTCACCATGAAGGCCATCCTCGCCACCGCTGCCCTTGGCGTCACCCTCGCCCTCGGCAGCACGGCCGTTCACGCCACCGACATGTCGAAAACCATTCGCGTGGCTTTCGCCGTTGACGTCACCGGCTTCGACCCGCAGGCGACCAACGACCTCTATTCCGCGCATGTCAACAACGCGCTGTTCGACAACCTCTACGAGTTCGACTACTACGTGCGACCGGCCCGTTTGCGCCCGGTGCTGGCGGAGGCGATGCCGGAGATTTCGGCCGACGGCAAGGTGTGGAAGATCCGCATCCGCAAGGGCGTGCACTTCGCCGACGACCCAGTGTTCAAGGGCAAGAAGCGCGAGCTGACGGCGGACGACCTCATCTATTCGTGGAAGCGGATGCTCGACCCGAAGATGGTGTCGCCGAATCTCTGGCACATTGACGGCAAAGTGGTCGGCGCCGATGAACTGGTGGCCGAAGCCAAGAAGACTGGCAAGTTTGACTACGACAAACCGATCGAGGGCCTGAAGGCGATTGATCGCTACACGGTGCAGATGACGCTCAAGCAGCCAGACTACATCCTGGTTGAGCTGATGCAGCAGTACAACTGGTCACCGGTCGCGCGCGAGGTGGTGGAGGCGTACCGCGATCCCGGTGGTCGCATCATGAACAACCCGGTCGGTGTGGGCCCCTATGTGATCAAGCAGTGGATCAAGGGCAACAAGCTGGTACTGACCAAGAACCCGAACTACTCGGCCAAGTACCCGCTCACCGAGGGTGAAACCGCCGAGGACAAGGCGATCATCGCCAAGTACCAGGGCCGCGACATGCCGCTGGTTGGCAATGTCGAGATCAGCATCATCGAAGAAGCCAACCCTCGTCTGCTGACGTTCAAGGAAGGACGCACTGACTACGAGTTCGTCGGGCAGGACCTGATTGGTAACGTGGTGCAGAACGGCAAGCTCGCACCAGACTTTGCCGCCAAGGGCATCCGCCATCAACGCGCGCTCGAATCTTCGTTGGCTTACGACTACTTCAATCTGGATGACCCGATTGTGGGCGGTCTCACACCCGACAAGATCGCGCTTCGTCGCGCCATCATCATGTCGTTCCCGACCGAGGACTACGTGCGCGTGGTTTACCGCAACCAGGCGGAGCCGGCCAACCAGATCATCCCGCCGACGCAGACTGGCTACGTGCCGAACAAGCCAAACCTCAACAAGCAGGACGTGCAACTGGCAAATGCGCTGCTCGACCGCTTTGGCTACAAGGACGTTGACGGCGACGGCTATCGCGATATGCCGGATGGCAAGCCGCTGGTGATCACCCGCTCGTCCACACCACGTGTGATCGACCGCGAGGCCGACGAGCTCTGGAAGAAGGCGTTTGACTCGATCAAGATCAAGGTGGCCTTCAATACCCAGAAATGGCCGGACCTGCTCAAGCAGGGCCGCGTCGGGCAACTGCAGTTCTGGGGCCTGGGCTGGAACTCTTCCGGTACCGACGGCAATTCATTCGTGCAACTGCTGTACAGCAAGAACATCGGGCAATCGAACTTCGCGCGGCTCAAGCTGAAGGAGTACGACGACCTCTACGAAAAGGCGCAACTGCTGCCGATCGGGCCCAAACGCTGGGCGCTGTACAAGGCGATGAACGAGATTGCCACTGTCTATTCGGTGTGGCACCCCGGCGTGTTCCGCTACCAGAACATCGTGATGCAGCCGTGGCTGCTCAACTACAAGCGCATCCCGTTCCGTCAGCACTTCTGGCATCTGATGGATATTGACGAGAGCAAGCGGCCGAAGGGCTGAGCGCTAGTCACTGCTTGCGACGGCCTCTTGCTGTTGCATGACTGAACTGCAACTGGCGGCTGCGCTGCTGGACGCCGCGCTTCGCGGCGCCGCAATCGCACTGCTGCTGCTGATTGCGTTGCGCATCCGGCGCGACAGCGCGCCGGTCACGCCTGCCGCGCCCGCCACCGCACGCGCGCGCAACGCCGCGAGACTGCTGACACTGTTCACGCCGGCGCTCTGCATCCAGATCGTCAGCTCCACGCCGCTGTTTGAGCGCAGCCTGCCACCGTCCTGGCAGGCGCTTCCGGTTGGCATTTCCGTCGGCAACTCCGTGCTGTTCTGGCTGTTCGTGCAACTGCTGTTCGACGACGATTTCGAGCTGCGCCGCTGGCACGCCCTGCCGTGGCTGTTCATGTTCGCCAGCGGTCTGACATTTGCACTCAGCTTCGGCGAAGGCACCCCGGCGACGACCGTACACCTCGTTGCGCAAGCGCTGATCCGCTGGCTGCCACTGCTGTTCGCCGTGCTCACGATGGTGGCAGCCGTGCGTCGCTGGTCGGCCGATCTGGTCGAGAGCCGACGCCGGCTGCGCGCCTTCGTTGTGGTCGCCGGTTGTGTCTACACAGCAGTGATGGTGGCGCTCCGCCTCAATGCGGGTCACGGCATGCTGGCCGCGCCGGCCGCGATGGTTGATATTGCGTTCCTGCTGGTCATCGTCGCGGTGCCAACGGTAGCGGTCGTCCGCTTGCATCCCGGCGAACTGTTTACCCCAGCACCGCAACGCGCGGCCATCGCGCCGGTAACTACGCCGGCGGGCACTGCCGTACCCGCCCCGGTGCAGGCCGACACCGACACCGCGTCCGACCCGCAGGCGCAACCGCTGCTGGACAAGCTCCACGCGCTGATGGCCGACCAGCGCGCCTACGCGCAGGAGAACCTGACCGTCGCCTCGCTCGCGCAGCAGCTCAAGGTACCGGAGTACCGCCTGCGCCGCGCCATCAACCGCTCGCTCGGGCATCGCAACTTCAACGCCTATGTCAACGAGTTCCGGCTGCGTGAGGCGCAGTCTGCGCTGCGTGACCCGTTGCAGTCACACCTGCCGATCCTGACCATCGCGCTGACGGCGGGGTTTCAGTCGATCGGGCCGTTCAACCGCGCATTCAAGGCGCTGACCGGGCAGACGCCGAGCGAATACCGGCAACAAAACAGCGCCGATTCCTGAAATCGCCTTGCCGAAACTGCGAACGTGCAGATTTCGGCGAGATTTCGCGTGTTTTGCTCCCTATCGTGATGCCAGTTCCGGCAACCGCCGGTTCTCCAGATCAGAGGAGCTTTCATGTTCACCTTGTTTTACGTGTCGCGGCGCCGTGCCCCAGCGCTCTCCGCCTTGCTGGCCAGTGTTGCGCTGGCTGCGACCAGTAGCGTTGTCCACGCCGCCGTCGGCTTGACCAGGCTCGCTGCAGTCGGCGACGACGCGCCCGTCACGCTGTTCTACCCCACCGACGCCGCTGAGCAGAAGGTGCAGCGCGGGCCGTTCGAGCTAAGCCTTGCGGTAGACGCGCCGCCCGCCACTGCCCGCAGCAACGGGCGCCTGGTGGTAGTCTCGCACGGCTCCGGCGGCAATGCCTGGGTGCATGCCGATCTCGCCCGCGCGCTGGTCAACGAGGGCTTCGTCGTCGCCTTTCCGCTGCATCGTGGCGACAACAGCGCCGACCCCGGCAAGCCCGGCCCTGATAGCTGGAAGCAGCGACCCGCCGAAGTCTCGCGCGCCATCGACGCGGTGGCGAAGGACCCGCGCTTTGCCCCCGGTATCGACTTCAACCGCGTTGGCATGTACGGCATGTCCGCCGGAGGCCATACGGCCCTCTCGATGGCTGGCGGCGCGTGGTCGCCGGGCAATTTCCGGCGGCACTGCGAGGCGCATATCGACGAAGATTTCGCCACCTGCGTCGGCCTCATCGTCCGCCAGAGCAGCGGCTGGGTCGGCGCACTGAAGCACTGGATCGCGCTCGCCGTGATCCGCAGCCGCTTTGACGACGACACGCTGCACACGCACCACGACCCGCGCGTGGCTGCGGTGGTCGCGGGCGTACCGGCGGCGTCCGACTTCGAGCTGTCGTCACTCGCCAGTCCTCGCATACCGCTGGCATTCGTCGCTGCCGGTCGCGACGCTTGGCTGGTGCCAAAGTTTCATAGTGAGCGAGTGCTCGCCACCTGCGTAACCTGCATCCGACTGGTTGACATGCCGGAGGCCGGGCACGGCGCCCTGCTCTCGCCGTTTCCGCCTGGCATCAGCGGATTGCTGGCCGACCTGCTCAACGACCCGCCGGGATTTGACCGTTCGCAACTGCCGGCGGTGGATGCCAGGGTCGTCGGATTCTTTCGCCAGCACCTGATCGGCGCACCGGCGAGCGCGGCAGTTGCGCCGTAGTTGCTTGCCAGTTTCCGACATCAACTTTTGACGTTAAGCCGCATTTGAACTGGGCTCAGGGTGCTATTTTGCTAAATGTCGATAGATGTCCGTTTACCGATCTGAGCCCATGAATAATGGGCTTTTCAGTAAAAAGTTGCCGGGGAAACGCTGAACAAGTCTCCGCGAAGCTGCGCGCGGCGGATCGGGATGGATGGCGAGGCGCAAAACGCAGTCGTAGCGGGGCTACGACGAGGCTTTGCAACGAAGCCAGCCGCCCGAGTCCGGCGATGCGCGGCTCGTGAAGGACTTGTTCAGCGTTTCCCTAAGCACTGCGAACGGTCACCGGCAGCGGCAACGCCGTGGAAAACTTCACCCGCTGCGTGGCAAACCGGGCGCGGACGTTGCGCACGTTGTTCGCTGCCGTGAACAGCCGCTGCACCAGCGCCTGATATTCCGGCATGTCGCGCACCGTCAGCACCAGCGTGAAGTCCACCGTGGGCGCGGTCTGCCAGGCCAGCATCACGGCCGGCTCCGGCTCGATCAGCCGGGCGAATTCGGCGAAAGCGTCAGCGTTTTGCACATCCAGTGTGATTTCGACGATCGCCGTGACCGTGGAGCCTAGCCGCTCCGGCGACAGCACCGCGACCGTGCGCTCGATCACGCCCGCCTCGGTCAGCGCGCGCACGCGGCGCAGCGTGGTGGCTGGCGAGGCGAACACTTTCGCCGCCAGTGCCTGATTGGATTGCGAAGCGTCCTGCTGCAGTTCGGAGAGAAGACGGAGATCAATGTCATCCATAAATTGCAATTGTTGATACTTTTTGCAATTTTCCACCTTGCAATTCGAGTTGTGCAATTTTTCGTCAAATCAATTCGCATTTCGCACAAACAGTTCATCGACAAGCACCTATGCTTCCGCCCAACGGATCGCACCGAATGTAGGAGCGGCTCCGCCGCGACCCCGCCGCAACCAGGCGCAGTGAGGTCGCGGCAGAGCCGCTCCTACAGAACAGGGCGATCACTCTGAAGCAAAGGACACCCCATGTGTGGCATCGTCGGCGCGGTCGCATCGCGCAACATCACCCCGATCCTGGTTGAAGGCCTGAAGCGGCTGGAATATCGCGGCTATGACTCCTGCGGCGTGGCCGTACATGCCGACGGCGCGCTCAAGCGGGCGCGCAGCGTCAGCCGCGTGGCCGAGCTGGCCCGCGAGGTGGCCGATACGAAGCTCGAAGGCTTCACCGGCATCGCGCACACGCGCTGGGCCACGCACGGCGCGCCGGCGGTGGTCAACGCGCACCCGCACTTCAGCCGCAACCGCATCGCGCTCGTCCACAACGGCATCATCGAAAACCACGACACGCTGCGCGGCGAGCTGCGCGCCCGCGGCTACGACTTTGAAAGCCAGACCGACACCGAAGTCATCGCCCACCTGATTGACCACCTCTACGACGGCGACCTGTTCGCCGCCGTACAGGCTGCGGCGAAGCGCTTGCAGGGCGCCTATGCCATCGCTGTGTTCTGCCATGACGAGCCGCACCGCGTGGTCGGCGCGCGTGCGGGGTCGCCACTGATCGTGGGCGTCGGCGAGGGCGAGAACTTCCTCGCCAGCGACGCGATGGCGCTGGCCGGCGTAACCGACCAGATCATCTACCTCGAAGAAGGCGACGTGGTGGACCTGCAGCTCGGTCGCGTGTGGATCAGCAACGCTGACGGCCGCGACATCACGGCGCAGCGCCCGGTGCGCACGGTGCACGCGCATTCCGGCGCCGTGGAACTGGGGCCGTATCGGCACTACATGCAGAAGGAAATCTTCGAGCAGCCGCGCGCCATTGGCGACACGCTGCAGGGCGTGGAAGGCATCGTGCCCGACCTGTTTGGCGACAACGCGGCTAGTGTGCTCAGCGGCGTGGACAGCGTGCTGATTCTCGCCTGCGGCACCAGCTACTACAGCGGTCTCACCGCGAAATACTGGCTGGAAAGCATTGCGAAGATCCCCTGCAATGTGGAAGTGGCAAGCGAATACCGCTACCGCGACAGCGTGCCCAACCCGCGCGCGCTAGTGGTCACCATCTCGCAATCGGGCGAAACGGCGGACACCATGGCCGCGCTGAAACACGCGAAATCACTGGGCCACGCGCACACGCTCACCATCTGCAACGTCAGCACCTCCGCGATGGTGCGCGAATGCGCGCTGGCGTACATCACGCGGGCGGGCGTGGAGATCGGCGTCGCATCCACCAAGGCCTTCACCACGCAACTGGCGGCGCTCTTTCTGCTGACGCTGGTGCTCGCCAAACAGCGCGGCCACCTCGATGCTGAGCAGGAAGCCGCACATCTGAAAGCGCTGCGCCACCTGCCCGTCGCGCTCGGCAGCGTTCTGGCGCTGGAGCCGCAGATCATCGCCTGGGCCGAAGAATTTGCCCGCAAGGAGAACGCCCTCTTCCTCGGCCGCGGCCTGCATTACCCCATCGCACTCGAAGGCGCGTTGAAGCTCAAGGAGATCAGCTACATCCACGCCGAGGCTTACCCCGCAGGCGAGCTGAAGCACGGCCCGCTGGCGCTGGTCACCGAGGCGATGCCAGTGGTCGTCGTTGCGCCGAACGACACGCTCATCGAAAAGCTCAAGAGCAACCTGCAGGAAGTGCGCGCCCGCGGCGGCGAACTGTTTGTGTTCGCCGATGCCGACTCGCACATCAGCAGCAGCGAGGGCGTCCACGTCATCCGCCTGCCCGAGCACTACGGCGTGCTCTCGCCCATCCTGCACGTGGTGCCGCTGCAACTGCTGGCGTATCACACCGCGACCGCGCGGGGGACCGATGTCGACAAGCCGCGGAATTTGGCGAAGAGTGTGACGGTGGAGTAGTGGCTATTTTTTTGACGGTGTTACCATAGTGCAACACGTAATACTTCACACTCAACCATGAGCACCAATCTCACCAGCAAAGGTCAGGTCACTATCCCGAAGCACATTCGCGATGCGCTGAACCTGGCGCCGGGCAGCGCGGTGGACTTTGCCGTCAACACTTCGGGGCAGGTCGTGTTGAATGCGGCGACCGCACAGAACAAGAAGAAAGCTGTGGACCGATTCGAGGCCGCGCGCGGCAAAGCCACCGTCAAGTGGGGCACTGACGAATTGATGAAGCTGCTGCGCAGCGAAACCTGATCCGGCGTGCCCATGCTGCTGGTGGATAGCAACGTCCTGATCGACGTGCTCGAAGACGATAGCGAATGGGCAGCATGGTCCTTGGCACAGCTACGCGCGCAGTCACAAATCCACGTGCTGGCGATCAATTCAATCATCTACGCCGAAATCTCCTGCGCATTCGCCCGCATTGAAGAGCTTGAACGCGTGGTCGCCCAACTGCAACTGCAAGTGCTCGATTTGCCGCGCCCGGCGCTGTTCCTCGCGGGCAAAGCCTTCATTCAATACAAGCGCGCCAAAGGCACACGACAAAGCGTGCTGCCCGACCTTTTCATCGGCGCTCACGCCGCCGTTATCCAGTCGCCAATCCTCACGCGCGACGCGGCGCGCTACAGGACTTACTTTCCGACGGTGGAACTGATCGCGCCGAATTCGGGTTAGCCTATGTCTTTGACCCGACGATCGACAAGCTCAGGAGTGAACGCTGCGCTCACCACTCTCGCCGTTCGTGGTGAGCTTGTCGAACCATGAACACACTTCAAAATAAACTGTGCCCGTTCAATAGCCTGTGATGAGCGCCCCCATAACCCACAAAACCATCGACACTTCGCTATTGCGGATCGCCTATGACGAGTGGAACGCGGGCGCGGCGCGCAGTGTGGTGCTGCTGCATGGCTGGCCGGACAGCCCGCGCTGCTGGGCGGCCGTCGCGCCTGCGCTGGCGCAGCAGGGCTGGCGGGTGCTGGTGCCTGCGCTGCGCGGGTTTGCGCCTACGCGCTTTCTGCGCGCCGACACGCCGCGCACGGGCCAGCTATCGGCGCTGGGGCGCGACCTGCTTGAGTTCATCGACGCGCTGGGCTTGCACCAGCCCGCCCTCGTCGGCCACGACTGGGGCGCGCGCGCCGCAGCCAACGCCTGCGGCTTGCGGCCCGGCGTGGCGAGCCATCTGGCGATGCTCTCGGTGGGTTACGGCACCAACAGCCCGGACCAGGCGCTGAGCCCAGCGCAAGCTCGCAACTACTGGTACCACTAGTACATGGCCACGCCACGCGGGCAGCAGAGCGTGCGTGAGGACCGCCGCGCGTTCACCCGCCTGATGTGGGACACCTGGGCGCCACCGGGCTGGTACGACGATGCCGAGTTCGCGGCCACGGCGCAAGCCTTTGACAACGACGACTGGCCCGCTGTCACACTGCATTCGTACCAGCATCGCTGGGGCCACGCCGCGAGCGACCCGGCCTATGCCGCCGACGAAGCAGCGCTGCATCCCGCGCCGGTGCTCGACGTGCCCACGCTGGTGCTGCACGGCGCTGCCGATGGCGTGAACCACCCAGATATGTCAGCCGGCAAAGAGCAATTTTTTCGGGGCCCCTACCAACGAAAGCTCATCGAAGGCGTGGGCCACTTCCCGCAGCGGGAGGCGGCGGCGCAAGTCACTGCTGAATTGATCCGCTTTCTGCAGGGATGACGGCCGGTTGCATGCGATGGACGCGGGCTATGGGTGGCGCTTTGTGGTGGACGGCAAGGACCACCTGGTGCCGATTCGCCCGCGGCTGGTGGTCAACAGCGCAGAAGCCGCGGTAGACGCAGCGTCAACGGGCTTCGGCTTGGCCAGCGTGTTGTCATACCAGGCGGAAGCCGCGCTGCGGCGCGGTGACCTCAGCCTGATCTTGCGGGAATATGAAGCACCACCACTGCCCGTGAATTTTTTGTACCTGGGCCAGGGCAGGCTGCCCTTGAAAGTGCGAGCGTGGCTGGATTTTGCAGGGCCGCGCTTGCGGGAACGAATTGCGGCGGTGGATGAGGCTTTGAATCGCCGGTAGCGCGCTGCGTTAAAGCTGCCGCGCGGTGTTCAGGCCGGAAGCTCGCTGCGGTCGCCGCGTCGATCATGGTCTCCGAACGATAAAAAACGACTCTGGCCCCTTTAGTTCGCGCGACAAGGAACGACCCATAGCGGTGCCTTGAGTACGTCAATCGCCAGCCGCAAGCTTCTTCAAGTTCCTCGTCTTGTAGTCGATCGCGTGTTGTGTCGCCACGCGAATGCCAAGCTCCTGACATACCTGCTGCTTTTCTGCCTCGTCGGTCTTGTACATGTAGATGCGACTTATGACCACCAACCGGAGCACGCTCTGCGCAAATATTGTTCTGGAAACACGCTCGTTCAGCGCCTGAAGCTCTTTGAAAGGAATACGTCCAGGCGTTTCGAGCCGCCCAGCCATCGCGACTAGCTGGTTAGCAACGGTGTCATGTTCTTTCACGTATCTCGAAATTGCAGGCAACATGCTCTTCGAAGTAGCGCTTGAACCTATCCGTTGGATGAAATAGAACGAAAAGCGACTGACTATGTGGAAGAGCCGCACTTTAATTGTGTGTTCGCGATCTTCCGGTGTTTCGCTGTCACTAGCATCCAGTAAGGCTCCGAGCTCAGTAAGAACGCTCGGTGGCACTTGGGAAAAGACCTCGAGAAAGAATCGCAAGCCACGCAGTCCGCCGCGAAATAGGCTGTCAATCATCTGTGCTTTGGTATCGGCCTCAATGGCTCCAAAATTTGCCTTCAATGCCGCCCCAAGAATTTCGACACCTTTGAACAAACCGTTTATCGCAGCCAATGTCTCGAGCGCGCGAACCTGAGCTTCACTATCGCCGTCTGTAGTCGAGATTTCGTTGCCTGCGCCGTCGAGATGCTGATTGATGCGGTGCTCTTGAAGCATCGCAGCTGTTCGCTCTCTTCGACGTTGCGAATCGTTCAACACCAGAACCGGCGCCGCCTCCACCAATTCATCCAGCATCCTAGCGTCGGCTTGCAGTTCCAACGGTGGAATATTGGCGAACTGTTTGTCGACAGCTGACTTTAGCGAGTCGAGAACAATCCTGTCGCTACTGTGATGTACCAAAAATAGCATCGCGTTAGCGTTTTCGCGAACGTGGAGGTTTTTGCAACATGCAGCAACAAATGCTTGCACCTCTTGATTGCCCAAGTATCTAGAGACGTAGCGGCCTAAGAAGAAGAAGTAGGTGTAGGGATACCGGAACCCTAGTTCCTCGTTTACCTCCAAAAACAAGTTGGCCTCAATAAGCGTTAGACGACGTTCGGCAAAGTTGATTTCGAGGTCGAACAATGTCTCAAAGGATCGATGAAAGTCTCGCATCTCACTATCGGAGACGCGTTCCTTACGTCTTGACCGAAGAAACCAAGCGAACTGCGCGCAGTAGTTGAGAATCTCATGCAAGTGTTCAGGTCGTATTTTGGGATTCAGTGCTTCGAGAATCATGTACTCGTAGTAGTGCCCCAAAGCGCTGTTCTCAAGCTCGCCAACTCTCCCGGCCTCAATGCCTTGTAGCAAGATGAGCACATAAATTGGGTGCGATGGGACGAGGCCGCGTCCCAATACTCGGCTGATAACCCTATCGGCCATCTCTATTTGCTGGTCGAGCAGCGGGGAACTCTGCGACAGTTCAAACCACTTTGTCACCAGCTCGTACCGCTGACTGAATCCGGTTTCAGGTAGACGCATCTGCTCAAAGCCCTGAAGCGCCGGTTGATCTTCTCCAAGAAATATTTCTTGCAAATCAAATGAAGAATCGACCGTTGCAACGACACGGCTAAACTGCAGATTGAAGTGCGCCAACACTTGGGACAGATACCGCGCCGGAAATGAGTATCGATCCAGATTGTCAACCAATAAAACCCTATTTTTGGGGTGCGACTGTTCTGCCTGAAGCGCATCCGCGCCCGCGTATTGTTCGTGTATGCAGGTCTGTATTAGCTTTTCAATTTCTTTAGCGCTGGAATTCTTTAGCCGAATGCCGTTTATGTAGACAGGTACCTTCTGCTGGGATAGAAGATCGGAATACAGCTGCTTCAGCATTGCTGTCTTACCGCTGCCTTGCGGTCCCTTTACCAAAACGCATTCAGTAGTGTGGGCGAGCTCTCTCGCGGAAAACGTAAGAGAGCCCAAAGCCGGTTGGTCCGTGGACGCATCGTCTCTTTCCAATTCTGGGTATACATACAAATCGGCGAGTTCTATCTTCTCCTTCGCACCGTGAGCCAAGTTTGCCCCCAAATCGGAGAGAAAATCGGCCCACTGCGGGGTAAGTTGTGTAGCCGGCGTAATGGCCGGAAGTGACTGCAAAAACGGTTGCCGCTTTGCAATGTAGGCGCTCCCGTCCCATTCATACGACACCGTTTCAACGTAGCGCGCGGCAATGTCGATAGTTGCGATCCCGAAGGCTGACGACGCGTAGTCCTTATGCTCCTGCAACACTGGCCCTTCGATATAAATTGTGTGCCCGGTCTCCTGATCGGTGTTGGCGCCAGCGGCGTGGGTGTGTTCGTGGCCACTGAAGCAAATCTCGGCGCACGCCCGTGTCAATTTTCTGAAGTCGCGATACTGGCGAGTTGCCAACCAATGTGCCGGATGGTGCATTAGCAGCACTCTCATTGCACCGCTCGATTTGGAGCACTCGCCGTGCAGACTAGTCGGGAATCCAAGAAAGCCCATCGGAGTGGACTTCTCGCAGCTCCAAGCGTTGTTCACGCAATGGACCTCAACACAAACTTCACCGTGGTTAACCAGCGCTGTACGCCAGACTGCGGATCGGCGTTCTGCGTGCAGAGTCTCGACGCGACCTCGAAAAGCTTCAAAGTTTTCGAACACACGCACGCAATGACCTAGTACTTCTGGATCGATCTTCTCGACACCGTCTGTTTGCAATTGCTTCAGCAGAGCCGTTCTCACCGGCACTGTTGTATCGCCGAAGTTGGCATCATGGTTGCCTGGCACTGCGAGCACGACAGCGTCCATGCCGCTCCGATCCCGTATTGAAGCAACTAGATCGCTCACAAAGCGCTCGGCAACGAGAAATTGGTCAGCTTGCCCTGACTGTGTGATGTCGCCGGTTAATGCCAGCAGAATCATCGAAGCTGCCGGAAAGTGAGTTTGCATCGCAGCCGCGATTTGCTCTGAGCGTTTACTCACTCCGTTGTCACCTACATCCAAATGCATGTCGGTTAGGTGCACGATCAATATTTTCGGCATGTGTCACTTACTTTCTAGTCAAACGCTTCAATCAAAGGGGCGAGGATATGACCGGCCCCCGCGAGCCATACCAGCGATTCTTCCGAGAATCCGCTTGCAAGGTAGCGTTAAAAGGGTCAGGCTCGAATTTCCCGACCGCCACCTCTCTCGTTTCTTCTACGATGCTCTCAGAGCAATGAGCGAAATGCAATTTTTCCGCTTGTCTCAACGGAGACGACTGGCTCAACACTGATATCAGTCAAGGTCGCGCTGCCTCACTTGATGCCCACGAGGCTTCGTTCGCGTCGGTTGCCATGCCGCACGCAACAGCGCGCATCGCACTCCGGTCCGCCAGGCAATCCACAAACCTCCCAAACGCCGCCAACAAAGGCCCGCCATCAAACCCATCGCCTTCAATCGTCGCCAGGGCGTGCACCGTGGCCTCCAGCGTGGATAACTGATTGGCGTGGCGCGCAGCGCGAATGGCGCGGTAGCGGGTGGGCGCAGGGTTGCTGAGCGTGAGTCGCGGCAACACGGCGAGTGCGGGGTGCTCCAGCAGCATGCGCAAGCTTTTTCGCCAGGTAGCGTCGATCACCACCAGCCGCAGCGGCGTATGTGGGTCCAGCGCGTGCGCGGATGTGATGGCTGGCGCGGGCGCGGCGGGCACGTCGGGGTAAAGCAGCCGCACAGCCATGCCCGGCGGGTGCAGCAGGGCGTGCAGGGCATCAGGCGCAAAGCGTTCGCCCACCGCCACCGTGCAGCTCGCCAGCGAAAGGCGCAGCAGCGCCACGCTGTTCTTGGCCTCGCGCGCTTCGTGCGGGTGCTGCAGTACGAGCACGTCGGTGCGGTGCGCCGTGGGCTGCACGAGCGCGCACAGGCAGGTGCGCAGCGGGCGCTGGCAGCGGCTGCATATGGCGCGACGTGGGGCGCTGTGGTTCAGCCGATCAGGCGCGACATCCACGCGACCAAGTGGTTCGTGTGGATTGAAAGGAGAGCCCAGCAACGATCATCCCCAAGACCGGGCGAGCAGCTCATCCAGCGCATCGGTGATCGCCTGCCCGTGTTCGGCTAGCGAGCCGACGCGTTCGCCCAGTTGCTCGACGGCGACGGACACCATGTCGAGCGGGTGCAGCATGACGTCGATCTTTTCAATACGAAACACCGGGTTCAAGCGCGAGCCGGCAATCGCGGGCTGCTTTGGCAACGCCGTGCGCCGCCGCAGCGGCACCACCACGCGGCGCCGGTACCCGTCGTACAGCGTGGACTGGACGATGACGACGAATGGAGTCGACGCCTGCAGCGCGCCCTTATTGCGGTGTACATCGAACTGTGCCATCGCTGTGCCTACAGCGTGGAGTGTTCGTCGGCAAACGAGCCTTCAGCAGCGTGCACCTGATTCCAGTATTCAACGCAGGCGTCGGCCGTCTGCTGGCGGGACAGGCGAGCCTGCTGCTGCTGCGCCACATAGTCGGCAAGCAGCGCTTCCATCGTGGCCGATAGATTGCCGGTGAATGTTTTTGCCTGCGCCACCAGCGCTTCGTTCAGCGTCAGGTTGACGGCACGTTTTCTGGGCGTTGCTGCTGAACTGTTGGCGGCTGCGCGCATGGCAAATCTTCTAATTGAGCGATATGCGCATTCTATGCGCATTGGACGATTGGATCGCAGCTGGAGCCATCCTGGCTTTGCTGCGATGAAAGCATGGTCGGCGAATGCGGTTGTCACTTGCTAGCTGTTTTTGCCAGCGCCATCGCGAGCGTCAGGCCCACTGGCTGGCGCGGCTCACCCCGGCGGAGCCGAGCGCATCACGGCCAGCGAAACCGGTGCGTGATGCGCCGACATTTCGGCCTACTATTGCGAGCGCAACATAGCCGGCGCAGCGCGGGCACACAGCCCTCGTCTGTGCACCGGACACCCTGGCCGCACGCACGCCGACTCAACACGGGACGAAACTCTTGAACACCGCCACGCACACCCCAGCAGCAAGCTCATCCGACACCGGCAACAGCCGCTTTGGTGCCTTCGGCAGCGGCAAGGACGTTCGCCGCGTGGAGGACGATCTGTTGCTCAAGGGCGCCGGGCAGTTCACCGACGATGTGGTGGCGCCCGATCTTGGGCATCTTTACTTTCTGCGCTCGCCCTATGCGCATGCCGGCATTCGCTCGATCAACGCGGACGCGGCGAAGGCGATGCCGGGTGTGCGCCTGGTGGTGACCGGGGCGGATCTCGTGCAGGCGGGCGTGAACCCCATTCCCGGTGTGTCGGGCTTTGCGCGCGCGGACGGGTCGCCCGCGCGCTCAGCGCCGCGTTACGCACTGGCGGTGGGCCGTGTGCGCTTTGTGGGCGAGCCGGTGGCTGCTGTGGTGGCGCAAACGCTGGAGCAGGCGCGGCAGGCGGCAGAGGCGATTGAGGTGGACTACGACTCGTTGCCCGTAGCGGTGCACCTGGCGGACGCCACAGCACCCGGCGCGCCGCTGATGTGCGAAGAGCTGGGCGACAACATCGCAGCCGAGATGCGGCACGGCGACGCCAAGGCAACCGCAGCTGCGTTTGCCGCCGCAAAGCACGTGGTGCGGCTGAACATTGCAAACCAGCGGCTTTCGGCGCTGGCGCTGGAACCGCGCAGCGTGCTGCACACCTATGACGCCGAGAGCGGGCGGCTGACCATCCGCATGAGCAGCCAGATGCCTTCGGGCTTGCGCGATACCGTGTGCGGCGCGCTGAACCTGCCGAAAGCGCAGTGCCGGGTGATTGTGGGTGATGTGGGCGGCGGCTTCGGCATGAAAACCGGTGCCTACCCGGAGGACGTGGCGGTGGCGTTTTGCTGCCGCGCGCTCAAGCAGCCGGTGAAGTGGATCGCCGACCGCGGTGAAGAGTTTTTGTCGGCCGGGCACGGGCGCGATGTGGATTCCGTGGCCGAGCTGGCGCTGGATGCGAGCGGCAAGATCCTTGCGCTTCGGGTGGTGAGTGAGGCCAACATTGGCGCCTATGCCACCGGCGTGGCGGTGGCGATTGCGTTGCTGATTGGCCCCTGGGTGCAGACCAGCGTTTACGACATCCAGACCATCGACTTCCACTTCAAGGGTGTGCTCACCAACACGGCGCCCATCGGCGCCTATCGTGGCGCCGGCCGGCCGGAGGCGATCTACATCATCGAGCGCCTGATGGATGAAGCGGCGCGCCAGACCGGCATTGACCGCGTGGAGCTGCGCCGCCGCAATTTCATCCGGCCGCAGCAAATGCCCTACAAGAACCCGATGGCGCAGGTGTACGACAGCGGCCAGTTTGAGCAGGTGATGAACCAGGGCCTGGCGCTGGCCGACTGGACGGGCTTTGCTGCGCGCGAGGCGGCGTCAAAGCAGCGCGGCAAGTGGCGCGGGCTCGGCATTGCCACGTTCCTTGAGTGGACCGGCGGCAACGTGTTTGAAGAGCGCGTGACGGTGACGGTGAAACCCGAGGGCATCATCGAGGTGTTTTCTGCCGTGCAGGCAATGGGGCAAGGCATTGCCACGTCGCTGGCGCAACTGGTGGTGGACAGTTTTGGTGTGCCGCTGGAGAAGGTGCGCGTGGTGCTGGGCGACACTGATCGCGGCGACGGCTTTGGCAGCGCCGGTTCGCGCTCGATCTTCACCGGCGGCTCTGCGGTGCGCGTTGGCGCGGAGCGCACCATCGAGGTCGCCAAAGAGATGGCCGCTGGCGAGCTGGAGGTTGCAGCCGGGGACATCACCTATGCCGATGCGCGGTTTACCGTGGCGGGCACCGATCTTTCGATTGAACTGTTCGAGCTGGCAGCACGGCAGGCGAAGCGGCAGATATTTGTGGAATCAGTGAGCGCGGTGGCGGGGCCGTCGTGGCCGAACGGCTGCCATATCTGCGAGGTGGAGCTGGATACCGACACCGGGGACGTGCAGGTGGTGGCCTACGCATCGGTGAATGATGTGGGCCGGGTGATCAACCCGATGATCGTGCGCGGCCAGCTCGACGGCGGCGTAGTGCAGGGGCTCGGTCAGGCCATGTGCGAGCACCTGCAATACGACCGCGAAAGCGGCCAGCTCGTCACCGGCACGCTGATGGACTACGCAGTACCCCACGCCGACATCATGGGGCCGATGGTTCACGAACTCGATCAGTCCACACCCTGCCTGAACAACCCGCTGGGCGTGAAAGGCGTGGGCGAACTGGGCACCATCGGCGCCACACCCGCGCTGGTGAACGCTGTTGCCGATGCCCTGGCGCGCAACGGCCTTGCTGCGATGGCCCCCAGACTCGAAATGCCGCTCACGCCGGCACGCGTGTGGTCGTTGTTGCATTCGGCTTAGACGCGCGCTCTTTGCCTTCACGCAATGGCTTAAGACCAGCCCGCAACTGCCCATTCGGCAGCGGCTAGCCGCACCGCGTGCCTGCGATCCGACACGGTTGCCGAGGCCGCGGGTGGCTATCGCATAGCATCACTCCATTCAACAGGAGGAAGCCATGTTCAGTCATGTGATGGTGGGCGTCAACGATCTTGAGGCCTCGCACAAGTTTTACGATGCGGTGCTGGGGTCCATCGGGATCGCGCCGGGGATGCTCAACGACAACCGCCGCTACTTTTACCGGGGCGCGGGTGGCAGCTTTGGCATCACCAAGCCGATCAACGGTGAGCCCGCCACGCATGGCAACGGCGCCACCATCGGCTTCAACACGACGTCGCCCGAGCAGGTGGATGCGTTCCACGCGGCAGGTGTTGCCAATGGCGGCACCACCTGTGAAAACCCGCCCGGATGGCGCGAAGGCTCGGTGGGCAAGCTCTACCTCGCCTACGTGCGCGACCCGGACGGCAACAAGCTTTGTGCGCTATACCGGCCGCCGAAGGGCGCCTGATAACGCCCCGCGTCAGCGTGCGTCAGCGAGCGTCAGTAACGCCGCTGGCGCAGAACACCTGCCCTTCGCCCCGATAACCGGCACTCGCAGCAGCGTTGTAGGTGGCGGTTGACACAGTGAAGCGATGGTTGGATGTGACGCCATCGCTACCCAGGCGAAAGCTGCGGTACACCGGTGTTGCGCCCTCAGGGCAGGTGCCGTCGCCTTCGCTGCCTGGCACGCGGAAGTCATAGCCCTCCCAGCTGAACCCGGCATAGGCGGCTTCCGCCATCGGTTCGCAATCCACCTGCTGGCGGCCGTAGAAGTGCGAGTTGGTGAACGGCGACGCGATCGACACATAGAAGCGGCAGATGCCAACTGACGCGGGTTGCACGTCGTCTGTGCTGCGCGCCTGGAATGACATGCCGGTGCGCGCGAAGTCTGCCACCTGGTCGAGCATTTGCTGTTCCGCAGTGCGACCGGTGATGAAGTAAGTATTGAGCGTGCGGTTGTAATACTCGACGACGGTCACCGGCGCCGCTGATGCCGCCTGCGCGGCAATCAGACCAGACAGCAGCGCCGTGGCGACAATGGTGCGTTTCATGGTGGCTCTCCTTGTTTGATGGCGGTAGGTGTATTTTTTTGCGGGTGGAGAGCGCCGTCTGTAGGACAACGGCAACGCGCCTCGTGGGATGGGAGCGACCTGCGGTGTGCGGCAAAGCATCGTCACCTGCTGGCGCCGCGTGTCCGCGCGGGCTCGCAGCGCACTGCGGGACGCTGTCCTACAGCGCGAGCGGATTGCGGACGATGGTGCTGCACCGATCTAGCACCAACAATTCGGTCATGGAGCCGCCATGCCGCCGTTGCCGCCTTCAGCAGCCGCCGGCCGTAGCCGACGGGCCGGGGCGATTGTCGGGCTGTGGCCATGACAGACAACGCACATCCAACGCACAAGGAATTTCACGATGAGCGAACCGCGCATCATCTCCCGCCACGCCGCAAGACGCGGCGTTGTCCTACAGCCAACCCATCCGGCAGCCGATAAGCTTGCCGGATGGGCGGACAATGCCAGCTACGCGCAGACTGCTGCGAACGCTGCTGCGAGTGCCGGGCGGTCGTCGCCGATTGTCAGTATCGAGATGTTGAAGATTTACCTGGTCGAAGATAGCCCGGTCATCCGGGAAAACCTGGCGGAGACGCTGGGCGAGCTGGCGGACGCCGCAGTCGTTGGCTATGCCGATTCCGAGGAGGACGCGAAGGCCTGGCTTGCCACACATCCCGACAGCTGGCACCTTGCCATCGTTGACCTGTTCCTGAAGCGTGGCAATGGTCTGCCCGTGCTCAAAGCGGTGGCTGCGCGCCCGCCGTCGCAAAAGGTGGTGGTGCTATCAAACTATGCGTCACCGGAAATCCGCGCTGAGTGCATGCGTCTTGGCGCCGATGCGGTGTTCGACAAATCCACCGACGTTGATGAACTGATCGAGTTTTGCCTGCGCATGCAGGACGGCGTAAAGGCGGCCGACGCGGCCGACGCGGCCGACAACGGCGCGAACGGCGGCAGCCAACAATAGCGCTGCCGCAATGGGCTCAGTCGATCAATCCGGCTTTCAGCGCGTAGTACGTCAGGTCGCTGTTCGATGCCAGCGCCATTTTTTCCATGATTCGCGTGCGATAGGTGCTGATCGTCTTTACGCTCAGCGACAGCGCCTCGGCAATGTCGCCCACCGTTTCGCCTTTCGCCAGCCGCAGAAACACCTGAAACTCGCGCTCGGACAGTTGTTCGTGCGGAGCGCCGGTCTCCGGCTTGTTCAACTGCTGCGCCAGCAGATCGGCAACCTGTGGCGTGATGTAGCGATGCCCTTCGGCGATGCGACGAATCGCCCGCACAATCTCGTCGGGATCACACTGCTTGTTGAGATACCCGCTCGCGCCCTGGCGGATCAGGCTCACCGCGTAGTGCTCTTCGGGGTAGCCACTCAGGATGAGAATGCCCAGGTCAGGCGCCTTGGCACGAATCATTGCCAGCGCATCAATGCCGGATTGCCCGGGCATCGAGATGTCCATCAACATGACATCCATTTCGTGGCTGCGGACCAGATCAATCGCTTCGCGACCGCTGCCGGCCTCGCCAACGACCACCAGATCAGACGATTCCTCGATGAACTTGCGCAGCCCCGTGCGCAGAATGACGTGATCGTCAACCAGACCGATTCTTATCTTGAGCATGGGATTCCCGGAAGGCACAGTGCACGCGCATGTGGTGCCATGCATCATATCGCAGGCGATGCCCTCCTTCACTATCGCGTCTTTCACGTAGCCAGACCATGAACTTCCGCAATGTTGCAGCACGGGTCTCGCGCTCGTTCATCATTCCTCTCGCCATGCTCGTCGCGGCCCTCATTGTGGGCATCAACGAGTACAACTACTGGCAGTCGCGCGAGGCTAAGGAGGCCACCGAGGCAGCGCAGGCCAAGCGGGCCGGGATTCTCACCCTGCTGCAGCACGCCCTTGACGCGGAAACCGGGCAGCGTGGTTACATCCTCACCGGCGATGTGGCCTACCTGGAGCCGTACGACAAGGCAGTGACGGCTGTCGGTGCCTCGATTGCGGAGATCCGGGCTCTCTACATCAACAGTCCGGGGCAGCTGGATACCTTTGCCGAACTGACCCGCTCGATCATGCGCAAGCTAACCGAGCTTGATATGACGATACGCCTGCGCAAGACCTCGGGTGATTCAACGGCCTGGCAGGAGCTGCTGCGCACCGGGGCCGGCCGGGAGTACATGCAGAGTGTGCGCGCGGCCGCCGAGACGCTGGTCAACGGCGCCACTGAAGAACGCAATGCGGCCATGGTGCGCATTGACGCCAGCCTGAAGTTCTCGCGTATCAGCGTGGCGGTCGCGGTGGTGCTCTGTCTTCTCGCATTTTTTGTCTACGTCAACCAGTCCACACGCCTGCGGCAGGCGGCGGAGGACCAACGCAATGCGCTGCGCCGCGAGCGCGACCGGCTGGAATCGCTCGTTGAGGATCGCACTTCATCACTGGCCGAGCTGGCAACTCATTTGCAGAACGTGCAGGAGAGCGAGCGAGAGCGCCTGGCGCGCGAGCTGCACGACGAACTCGGTTCCCTGCTCACCGCTGCCAAGCTCGATGTGGCACGTGCCAAATCGAAGCTGGGCAGCGGGTCGGGCGATGTGCTGGAGCGGCTGGCCCATCTGACTACAACACTTAACGCCGGCATTGCACTCAAACGCCGGATCATTGAAGACCTGCGGCCGTCAACGCTTTCCAAGCTTGGTCTGGTGCCGGCGCTGGAAATCCTGCTGCGGGAATTTGGCGAACGCACTGGAGTAACCGTGGTATCGAACCTGGAGCCGGTAGCCCTGCCCGCAGACCATGAACTGACGATCTACCGGGTGGTGCAGGAGGCGCTGACCAATACCGCGAAGTACGCCAACGCCAATGGCGTCACCGTGACGCTGCATCAATACGAGCGTCATGTCGAGCTGACCGTCTCCGATAACGGTGTTGGCTTCGACGTCACTGCGCGTTCGACCGTCAGTCACGGGCTGGTGGGCATGCGCCATCGCGTGCACGCGCTGCATGGCACGCTGACGGTTGAGTCCGCAATAGGCTCGGGTACGCGCATCTCGGCCAACGTGCCGCGCATCGCGATCAATAGCGATGCAACAGTCGTGCAAGCGTAGGTGCCGGCCTACACGGGGTCGGGGCGCGTCCTGATAGCGGTGCTCGTGTAGCTTGAAACAATTCCCCTGCTGCCGTTGTTCTGGCGAAAGAGGGAATCATGCTGAAAGTCATTGTTGATCTGTTGACGCGGCGACCAGATTTACTGGTCGAGCACGCCACCGCTTACGTTGAACTGATCAAGTCGGATGCCCAGCGCGCCCGCGCCTTGTGGCTGCGGCGGATCATCGCTGGCGCGACAACCGCAGCGCTTGCCGTTACAACGCTGATTGTTTGCGGCATCACGGCCACCCTCTGCAAGGCGGGCATCTTGCCATGGTCGATGGCGAGCTTTGATGTGGGCGCAGTGCTGTTGGGGTTGACGCTCGCAGCAGCACTCTGGACATGGCGTGGGTTTCGCACAGCGACGCCGGGCAATGTGGGCGCACAACTTCGTGCTGATGCTGCCGGTCTGCACTCGCTGTGGAGCGGACGATGAGCGAATCCATCGAACCCGGCATCATCCGTCTCGAACGCTCTCGGTCCGCACTTTTCGAGTACCTGCGTGCGAACGATCGGCCCGCGACTCGTGCCAACGATGGTGTGTCCGGTTACGCTGAGGCCGTTGGTGGTGCTGATCTCTCCGGTGTCGCTTCCGCCATCTTTCAAGGCTGGTGGCAGCAGCATCCTGTTCGCGTGGGCCTCAACGCCGCATGGGGCTTGATTGAAGGCGAGGTGCGTCGTCACCCGCTACGAGCTGTTGCGATTGCGGCTGCGGGTACTGCGATGATCGCCTGGCTGCGGCCTTGGCGCGCGGTCGCCTTTTCCAGCCTCATCCATCGAGTGGCGCCGCTGGCAAACTTTGGCGGACTCGCCGCAGCAATGCTCTCCGCAGCGGTGGCAGCACAGTTCCGTGATGCAGCGCCGCCGCCCGCCAATAGCGGCGAAACCGATAGTTCACGGTAAGCAGCAAATCGCGAATCAGAGCATCAGCGTCGTTCTTGCAACTCAATCAGGCGGGGCACTGTCCTACAGCGCAACGTAGCGTTCACTGATCGCCTCGCATCAATGCCGTACCTAAACTGCTTTCACAGTCGACATCAACGTGTCGACGAATTGAAACATCGCAGGAAAGGCATTCCCATGAAACTGAAATCTCCTTCGCTCATTGCTGCCGCGCTCATGGTTGGTGCGGCAACAGCACAGGCACAAGTCACGCTCTACGCGGACGAGGGCTTTCGCGGCCAGGTTTATCGTGCCAATGGCGTCGTCGGCAATCTTGATCGGGTCGGCTTTAACGACCGCGCCTCATCGGTTGTGGTCGAACGCGGTGAATGGCAGGTGTGCGACGATGCACGCTTCGGCGGTCGTTGCGTCGTGCTGCGGGCGGGCAGCTACCCATCGCTGCGCAGCCTCGGATTGAACGATCGCGTGTCGTCGGTCCGGCCGGCATCCATCGGCGGTGGCAGCTTTGCGCGGCCGGAGCCGGCTCCGATCTATGAGTATCGTCGTCGCCCCAATGAGCGCCTTTACGAGGCACAGGTGGTTGATGTGCGCGCGATCTACGGAGCGCCGGAGCGCCGCTGCTGGGTTGAGCGGGGGCAAGCACCGGTTGCTGGCGACAACGTGGGCGGCGCCATCGCGGGCGCAATCATCGGCGGCATACTCGGCCACCAGATCGGCGGCGGGCGCGGGCAGGACATCGCCACCGCCGGTGGTGCAGTGGCAGGCGCGGCGATCGGATCTGGCGCTGGCGGCTCAACCTACGGACGCAACTATCGTCGCTGCGAGACATCGGTCGCTGGTGCACCCGAGTACTGGGATGTAACTTATCGCTTCCGTGGCATCGAGCACAGGACACAGTTGTCGTCTCCGCCGGGAACGACCATCACTGTCAACGCCAACGGTCTGCCGCGCGGCTAGCAAACAGACGGCAACACAACAAAAAAAGGCCCGCCATCCGGCGGGCTTTTTATTTGACTTCATTGATGCTGCGGCAGGCTTTCTCTCTGCGAGCGCCTGGCCTAGCGGAAGGTGTAGTGCACTGTCACCTGCTTGCGGCTTATCCGAATGCCAGCAGGACTCAGGTTGGGTGTTGACGGCAACAGTGAACGCGCGGCAACTACATCAATCCGTGAATTGACGACATCCCGACACAGCGCTACCAGACGCACACACCGCGATTCAACCGCAACGGTCTGCGCGTCATCCATTGGGCTTGGGAACGCACCCGCAGTGACAACGACCAGTTGACTCTTGCTATCGCCATCCAGGCCACTGGTCTTGTTGCGTCCACTGACAAACGGTGCAACTGCGGTTACGGGATGAGTGACCTGGCCGCCTGCTGGCGAGATTGCTTCGTCGGCAAATGCACTGGTCGCTGCGCCGCATGCGCCCACCGAGACAACGATTGCGATGAATTTCTTGCGGTAGCTAAATTGATCGAACATCCAGTGCTCCATCTGTTTGCCATACTTCGATTCTTCCCGTGCGCTGGGTCTCCTGGCTGTCGTCCACACATCACATTGGCTGTAGGACAAACTGCACTACCTCATGCCCCGATACGCGATGACTGTCCATGCATTCGCTCGGCGTTCTAAAGTCAGCAACCGGAAAGAAAAAACCGCCCGAAGGCGGCTTTTTCCCGGTACGTCCTGCAGCTACGGACGGCGGATGGCAATGGAGTTCTGCACTGCCTTGACGCCATTGACGCGGCGGGCGATCGCTTCCGCACGTTCCTTTTCTTCGGCGGACTTGGCGAAGCCGCTGAGCTGCACGGTGCCCTTCAGCGTCTCGACGCTGATCGCTGCCGCATCCACGGACTTGTCATCGACCATGCGCGCCTTGATCTGCGTGGTGATGGTGGTGTCGTCGATATAGGCGCCGACGGTCTCCTGGCCACGCGTGACTGCACAGCCCGTCATTGCGAGGGCGGCGGCGGCCAGCAGTGCCGACATTCCGATTTTGAAGGTTGATTTCATGACTGTTCTCCTTGCTATTGGTGACGAAACAATTGATAGTGAAGGGTGATACCGACTAGTTGCGGGCGGCCGAGCGATTGCGCTGGCGTGCCAGCATCACGACTGCGGCAATGGTGGCGCCGGCTGCGACGGCGATGGCAACTGACTTGCCGGGCTGCTCGCTCACATACTGGCTGCAGGCACCAGCGCCGCGCGTTACGCGTTGGCGCAGACGCATGGCCGCCTCACGTCCGGCGTCGAGGCTGCTCTTGGCAAGTGCCTGCACGCGCTCTGCTGCGGGTGCCGCCTGCTGGGCGACATCATGGGCGGCAGCGGTCACCGTATTGGCGACGCCATCAATGCGGTCGCGCGCCGAGTCAACGGCACGTCCCAGCGATTCGGCGGCATGTTCGGCTGCACCGTTCACCGTCTCCGCGAGCGATTCGTTCGATGTTTTGACAGATTTGCTGATATTCATGATGGATCCTTTCGGTTGAGTGTTACGGGTACAAACTCGTGTGAGTCGCGTCAGCCTTTGCGAACAAGGCCCACGATGAAAGTGACGACTGCCATGATGGCGAAGATAAAAAAGAGGATCTTCGCGATCTCAACGGCCCCGGCAGCAATGCCGCCAAAGCCGAAGATGGCCGCAATGAGTGCAACGACTAGAAAGACGACGGCGTAGTGCAGCATGGTGATCTCCTGTGAAAAGTTGGCGGCTGCCGGTATCAAATTCGCATCGGCTAATGAAGGGGCCGAAGCAGTGATTGCATTGTTCGCTCAGCAGCAACGCCGGCCCATCGGCGCAGCGCGCGTGCCGGTGTAAGCGTTTGCGTAACGCGCTGTAGGACAGGCCCTACGCGACGGCAGTACTTCGGATGGAAAATGTCACTGATCGCCGCAGCTGAACAGAGATGGGTGTCGGTTTGTCCCGCGCCCTGAGAGCGCTAGGGCGAACCGGGCGAGCGCAGCCCGGAAGTTTGCGATAAGCGGGGGAGTGTTCGCGCCCTAGTAGGTCACGGCAAGGGCGTCGACATCGATCTCGATCACGGTTCGATCCAGCAACGCCACCGAGGCCGCTGCGAACGCCTTTGCCCAGGCCGTGTCCTCGAAGTGGCGGGCGCCAGCGTCCCGGGCAACGACCAGCACTTTGTCGGCGCGCAGCAGTTTGCCCGAGGCCCGCAGCGGCTCGCAGCCAAACTGAACGACCTGAGAGTCCAGCCAATCCCGCGCAGCGTCAGCAGTCATCGTTTCGTCAACGTGCAAATCTATGCGGAACAATTTGCCTTCAGAGCGAACCAGAACTTCTGCGTACATGGCGATCACCAATCGGCTGCGGCCGATTTACATTGTGTGGACGATGGCTAATAGTCTATTCACGGCCACGGCTTAGCTCTTGATTCCGCGCAAGTTGCGTGCGAGGGCGGCGCGGTGTACACCTCCGGCATTCGCGCGAATGCTTGTCCGCCATCACTGTTCACCCGCTGCGGATCGCGCTAACCTTGATGTTTCGAAGGCAGAGCCCCAGCGATACATCCTGATATGAACGAAAGCAGCAATGTGCGGGCAACCAGTGATCCGCACAGCGGAGAAAACCGGCTTGCGCTACGGCGTGTGGGCATCGACACCTGGCGGGAGAATGTCGTCTATCTCAACCGCGATTGCGATGTTTATCGGGCTGAGGGATTTCAGGCGCTATCCAAGGTGGAGGTTCGTGCGAATGGGCGGCGCATCCTCGCCACGCTGAACGTTGTCGATGACGACTCGATCGTCGCCTGTAGTGAACTCGGGGTCTCGGAAGACGCCTTCGCCCAGCTCGGGGTGGAGGACGGTCATCTGGTGGCGATCTCGCAGGCGGAGCCACCGGAATCGATGTCTGCCCTGTTCCGCAAGATTGATGGCGAGCGCCTGGGGCAAGAGGAGTTTCACGCCATCGTGCGCGACATCGCCGGGCATCGTTACTCCAAGATCGAGTTGACGGCGTTCGTGGTTGCCTGCAACCGCGGGGAGCTGGATCGCGAGGAGGTTTACTTTCTCACCGAAGCGATGGTGGACAGCGGGCGCCGCCTTGACTGGCATGAGCCGCTGGTTGTGGACAAGCATTGCATTGGGGGCATTCCCGGTAACCGCACCTCGATGCTGGTGCTGCCCATCGTGGCGGCGCATGGATTGCTGTGCCCCAAGACTTCGTCGCGCGCAATCACTTCGCCAGCGGGCACTGCCGACACGATGGAAGTGCTGGCCCACGTCGAACTGCCGTTCGACAAACTGGCGGACATCGTGCGCGACCATCGTGGCTGCCTGGCCTGGGGTGGCACGGCCGACCTCTCCCCAGCCGATGATGTGCTGATCTCGGTCGAACGACCCCTCTCCATCGATTCCCCCGGGCAGATGGTGGCATCAATCCTGTCCAAGAAAATCGCGGCGGGCTCGACGCATTTGGTACTCGACATGCCAATCGGCCCCACCGCCAAGGTGCGCTCGATGCCCGAAGCACAACGGCTTCGCCGCCTGTTCGAATACGTCGCGCACCGCATGCATTTGTCGCTGGACGTGGTGATCACCGACGGTCGCCAGCCGATCGGCAACGGCATTGGCCCGGTGCTCGAAGCGCGCGATGTCATGCGCGTGCTGGAGAACGATCCGCGGGCACCGATCGATCTGCGGCAGAAGGCGCTGCGCCTGGCCGGACGCATGATTGAGGCAGACCCGGATGTGCGCGGTGGTGACGGCTTCGCCATCGCCCGCGACATCCTTGATTCCGGTCGCGCGCTCGCCCGCATGCAGGCGATCGTCGCCGCCCAGGGCAGCCAGGGTTTTGACCACAACCAGCCCCGGCTCGGCGCCCTGACCTTCGACATCGTTGCAACACAGGGCGGCACTGTCACCGGCATCGACAACTTCCAGATTGCACGCATCGCGCGGTTGGCTGGTGCACCAAAAGTCAAAGCCGCCGGCGTGGAGCTGTTCCGCAAGCTGGGGGATACGGTGGCTGCAGGTGAGCCGCTGTATCGCGTGTATGCGGAGTTTCCGGCCGATCTGGCCTTCGCTCAACAGTCCGCGAATCGCGCGAGCGGCTACAGCGTGGGCGATGCCGGCGCACTGCCGCACGTGTTTGTGGAGTTTTGATGAGCGAACTGCTGCTTCATTTCGACGAAGAACAGGCGAGCACAGCTCGGTTGGGCGCTGCTGCCGGAATTGCCACCCATTGCATCAGTCGTCACCGCTTTCCGGATGGCGAGTTGAAGCTGTCACTGCCTGCGTCGCTGCCCGGTCGCGTAGTGCTCTTTCGTTCACTTGATCAACCGAACGAAAAGCTGGTCGAGCTGCTGCTCACCGCACAGAGCGCACGCCAGCTTGGCGCGCAGCATCTGACGCTGGCGGCGCCGTATCTCGCCTACATGCGGCAGGACATCGCATTCAATCCGGGCGAAGTGATCAGCCAGCGCGTCGTGGGTCGCTTTCTGGCCAGCCTGTTCGATGCCGTGATCACGGTGGACCCGCATCTGCACCGCGTGGCCACGCTCAACGAGGCAGTGCCGGTTGCACAGGCCATCGTGGTCAGTGCCGCCCCGCTGCTCGCCGACCTGATCGCCACGCGACGACCCGGTGCGCTACTGGTTGGCCCGGACGAGGAATCGGCGCAATGGATCGCCCAGGCCGCCACAAGGCATGGCTTTGACCACGCAGTCTGCCGCAAGATCCGGCACGGTGATCGCAGCGTGGAAGTCGCGCTGCCCGACGTGGCGGTGAAGGGGCGCGCTGCGGTGCTGCTGGACGACATGGCCAGCACCGGCCACACCGTCGCCCGCGCTGCGCAAGCGCTGCTAGCGGCCGGCGCCACCAGCGTGGACGTGGCCGTGACCCATGCGCTTTTCGCCGACGACGCGCTGGCAACCATGCGCAGCGCTGGCGTCGGCAAGATCTGGAGCACCGACTGCATCACCCACCCGACCAATGCAGTCGCGATGGCGCCGGCGTTGGCAGAGGCGGTTGCGAGAACCAATTCGCAAGCGGCGGGTGGCCGCTGAACTAACGGGTGCTGGCACAACGGTTCCTGAGCTGGTGTGCTCGGTAGCATCAAGATTTGAGCTAAACCTGCGCGCGCAGGAGTGCCGCCTGAGCGCGTCTATTCGAGCGAAGGGTTAGGCGGCGGGTGTCGATGCTCGCCAGAGCTTGAAGGGCACGTGCTTTGCAGCATGCACGAAGTCTTTGTCGGTGGAGAGCAGGGTCAGTTCATGCCTGCCGCAGAGTTGAATCAGCAGCGCATCAATCGTCCCGACCTGCACGCCAGCGCGGCGGCAGACGTTTCGCACTTCCGCCGCAGCAATGTGATCGTCCCGATCCGGCGCGATCAGGGGCAACGACTGGAACCTCTCAACGATGGAGGCCGCAGCGCGCGGCCCACTAAAGCCCTGCAGCAGTTCCTGCAGCACCAGACCCGTGGTCACGACCGAGTCGGAACCCAGAATCGCCTCGTGAAGAGTGCGTACTTCCGGCGAGTCCTCTGGACCGTCGCGGCGTAACGCCAGCGACCATACGCTTGTGTCCACGAGCAGGGTCATGAGCGCGAACGTTCAGTCTTGTAATCGTACTTGGAATCCCAGTCCAGTTTTCGGAATAGCTCCGCTACCTTCCTCTGCTCGCGACGCGCTATGAACTCTTTCAGAGCGAGCGTAACTGCCGCCTTTTTCGTGGTTTCTCCACTGAGTTCAAGGACTTGGTCGAGCAGCTTAGGGTCAAGAGCAAGATTGGTCGCCATGTGCACCTCCGTGTGTGGAAGTCTACACATACCGAGGAGCAGTTGCAACGCTGCGCGCCTGGTTCGCCGTCTAACGTTTGAGATGAGAGGCGTGACCCGGCTTGCCGGGGCAAGTCCCCTCGATGGAAGGGTTAGGCCGCGCGCGAGGCGCTGACCTGCCCGCATTGAAGAACATTCCGTGTTGGACGAACTTGAACGAATACATGCTGCTATGCAACTCCAGAGTGCCAGCGGACTGTTAGCCCAATGCCAGGGGCCGCTTCCGCGGCAGCCCGAGCTTCGGCCAGAGATTTGTAGCCGCCACTGCCAGAACTAAAGAAGCCTCGCTGCGTCGTGGACCCGTACTGAACATAGTAGGTTTCCATGACTGAATCACTTGAGATTTCGGCTTCTTCTTCGTAGTCCCCTGAGCCGTATCGAATGGGGCCATAGACCACGCGCAGATCGCACTCGACGGCATCACCGTAAAGGAATGTTCCGGTGGCAACGATAGTTTCGCCGGGAGCCAGAGAGTTCATTCGCGCGGCCTAACGTTTGACATGAGCTGCGGATGGAAGCGGGCGAAGCCTGCTGGAAGACGTCAGCTCGATGGAAGGGTTAGGCCTGCGTGCTCGCATCGTATTGACCAAGAAAACCTTCGACCTCTTTGGCCGAAGCTTCAGATAGGCCTAGCAGCTTCATCTCTTGAAACCAAGCAGCGACAGCTACTTTCTGCACGTCCATGGTGGCGCCCTTCACCGGAAGCAGATGCTTTTGCCAAAGTTGGATCTCTTCGGCTGCCACGGTCTTCGGCTTTCCGAAAACCTGCGCCATTTTCACTAAGTAGGGCGCCATAGCCTCGAGATCCACTTCGGTTGGCGAGGACCATTTGGCATCTGTGAAGCAGTCTGTGTAGATGGATATTTGCTTCAGCTGGTCAAGGACGTCCGGGTGATCGGAGTCTGGATCGGCGACTGGGCGTAGCTCATCCAGAGTCTTTGCGCCACGTTGAACTAGTTCGCCAAAGATCCAGAGTGTGTTTTTCTTAGTGTGGCTTCGATAGGCTTTCCACAAGTCAGCCCACTCCTTTTCCTCCGAAGCGGTGGCCATCTGGCGCAGGATGGTCACTTTCCCTGATTCTTCGATGCTCAGTATTGCTAGGGCAACAGCGGAAGGCGCGCGTCCGGCCTTTAAAAGTGACTCAGCGTCCTCTGCAAGTCGCTCTGCATTCTTAAGGGCGCGAGTCATTCCCTCGGCGATTTGCGCAGGCACTAACTTGCTTCGGTACTGGGGGAGTCGAGCCATAGCTAGTTCGCAGGCCTAACGTTTGACATGAGCTGCGGATGGAAGCGGGCGAAGCCTGCTGGAAGACGTCAGCTCGATGGAAGGGTTAGGCCTGCGTGCTCGCATCGTATTGACCAAGAAAACCTTCGACCTCTTTGGCCGAAGCTTCAGATAGGCCTAGCAGCTTCATCTCTTGAAACCAAGCAGCGACAGCTACTTTCTGCACGTCCATGGTGGCGCCCTTCACCGGAAGCAGATGCTTTTGCCAAAGTTGGATCTCTTCGGCTGCCACGGTCTTCGGCTTTCCGAAAACCTGCGCCATTTTCACTAAGTAGGGCGCCATAGCCTCGAGATCCACTTCGGTTGGCGAGGACCATTTGGCATCTGTGAAGCAGTCTGTGTAGATGGATATTTGCTTCAGCTGGTCAAGGACGTCCGGGTGATCGGAGTCTGGATCGGCGACTGGGCGTAGCTCATCCAGAGTCTTTGCGCCACGTTGAACTAGTTCGCCAAAGATCCAGAGTGTGTTTTTCTTAGTGTGGCTTCGATAGGCTTTCCACAAGTCAGCCCACTCCTTTTCCTCCGAAGCGGTGGCCATCTGGCGCAGGATGGTCACTTTCCCTGATTCTTCGATGCTCAGTATTGCTAGGGCAACAGCGGAAGGCGCGCGTCCGGCCTTTAAAAGTGACTCAGCGTCCTCTGCAAGTCGCTCTGCATTCTTAAGGGCGCGAGTCATTCCCTCGGCGATTTGCGCAGGCACTAACTTGCTTCGGTACTGGGGGAGTCGAGCCATAGCTAGTTCGCAGGCCTAACGCCAGGTTCAGCCGCCGGCATTGTCGGAGCGAAGCGGAGACGATACCGGTCGGCTGGAACCTATTGTTATGCTTCTGAGCCACGAAGCAATTATTGGATATAGCTTTAATTCTATAAGCCACGAAAATGCCAGTAGAACAAAAATATAAAAAAAGAATTCCACGATTTTGTTACCGATAAAAGATAGATATGTGGCATTCACAACTAAATAATGATGAGAAATATATACAACATAGGATATTGGTGCCAGATTCTTAAAGGGACCAATAGTTTGTTTGAAGCCCCACCAATTAAATTTTTTCCATGCAATTGCTACCACAACTGAGAATAATGCGAATATATGGTGCCTTGCTTCCAAGAAGGGATGAACACCGATGGTTGCCTTACCCCCACTCTTTAAGAATAAAACAATGGCAGACATAGTTGTAAGAATTATTAATCCTAGGCATATAAATACGGGAAAGCAGGATTTAAATTTCAACGGTTTTTCGTCAATGACGAGATTTGAAATGAACACTCCTGCCCACCAAATGCTAAGATACATAAGGAGACGAAATATAAAGTATGGATAAAAAATATAAAATACAGCCGCCAGGGTTGCCACTCCGAATACAACAGTGTTTTGTCTATTAAGGCATTGAATCTGCCTCTGAATAGGGAAGTACAGCATATAAAACCACCATTCGTAGGAAAGAGACCATAGCGGCGTGTTGCCCATGTAAGGACTTGCCAAAACGTTTGGTTTAAGCGATTCGACATCTTGAAGCATAAAAATATTTTTCAAAAGATTTCCCAACTCAGGGTCAACAAATGAGTTAGATTGGAGGCATACGTGAAGGTAACCAAGAGCATAAATGAAGAATAAGGGTATATAAATTCGACTAAATCTCTTAAAAAAATAAACATTAAATGCGCCATTCTTTGATTTTCTATGGGAATAGTTAACAACAAAACCAGACAGAAGAAAGAATAAAATTACGGCTTCCTGCCCAAATCGAAATAACAAACCAAAATCTAGACCATGCACTTTAAGGTCGTGTGGTACGGAGTGGTGCATAACAACATATATAGCAGCTAGCCCCCGAAGACTTTCTAACTTTTCAAATTTCATGGACATATCCTGACTGAAGCATAACGTGTTTTATACATCGTTAGCCAATATAACTTTTTAATAGTGCATTTCTTCGATCGCACTTCTACGCCATCAGTCGTTGATTTTCCTCGGGAATCACCGTTATACTGATTTTATGTACAGTTTGACGGAAGTGCGTGAAACTGAGTCCAAACCGCGCCTGCTGACGCTGGTTCGCGAGCGCGTTCGCTTTCATCACTTCGCGTTGTCCACCGAAAAGGTCTATGTGCACTGGATCAAGGCTTTCATCCGCTTTCATGGCTTGCGCCATCCGGAATCGATGGGGCGCAACGAGGTTGAGGCGTTTCTGACCCATCTGGCGAGCGAACGGCAGGTAGCAGCTTCGACGCATCGGCAGGCACTGTCGGCGCTCTTGTTTCTGTATCGCGAGGTGTTGCGGATCGACTTGCCGTGGATGAGTGAGATCGGGCGCCCTCGAACAACGCAGCGCCTGCCCGAGGTGCTGACGGTGGACGAAGTGGCACGCACGCTGGCGCAGTTGCAGGGCGAGCACGCGACGCTGGCGCGTCTGCTCTATGGCACTGGCATGCGCATACTCGAAGGCATGCGGCTGCGCACGAAGGATGTGGACTTTGATCGCGGCGCGATTATCGTGCGCGATGGCAAAGGCGGCAAAGACCGCGTGGTGATGCTGCCGCAGTCACTGCGGCAGGCGTTGCAACAGCAGCTCCGTCTTGGCCATGCGCTGTGGGAGGCAGATCGCACAGCGCAGGTGCCGGGGGTTGAGTTGCCGCACGCGCTTGCACAAAAGTACCCCCGTGCCGGTGAAAGCTGGGGATGGTTCTGGGTGTTCCCGCAGGCGGCGCTATCGACCGATTCACGCACCGGTGTGCGGCGGCGCCACCACGCCTACCCGCAGACGTTTCGTCGCGCCCTCACGCTGGCACTGCGCGCCGCCGGCGTGACGAAGCCGGCGACAGTGCACACGCTACGCCACTCGTTCGCCACCCATTTGCTGCAGGGCGGCGCCGATATTCGCACGGTGCAGACCCTGCTTGGACACAGTGATGTATCGACTACCATGATTTACACCCACGTGCTGAAGGTAGCGGGCGGTGTGTGCAGCCCGCTGGATTCGCTGGCGGTGATGCCGCCGCGCGCGCCATCGCTGGGGTGCCGGGCGCTAGATCACTTGAGGGTTCAGCAGCCGTAACGGTGGCGCCCGCGCCGCGCCAAGGGCGTCCCGCTAGTGGGCCACAGCGCCACACCCTCTATCATTCCACCCCATGAATGATGTTCCCCGCAAGCGTCGCGGCGGTGGCCATGGCGGCTCGTCGCTGCCTGTTGTCCGCCTCAAGAGCGAGCGCAAATATGTGCATCCGCTGATCTTCCAGAAGATGGTGGAGCGGCCCGGTGAGCGCATTGTGCCGGGCAGTCTGGTGGAGGTGCATGGCGTTGATGGCGAGTTCATCGGGCGCGGCATGCTCAACATGCAGGCGCCGATGGCGATTCGCCTGCTGAGCGAAAAGCCGGACGAAGTGATTGATGCGCACTGGCTGGCCGAGAAGGTGGCCGATGCGGTGCGCCTGCGGCGCGACATCTACCGGCTTGACGCGGTGACTGACAGTTATCGCGTGATCCACGCCGAGGGTGACGGGCTCTCGGGCCTGATCGTGGACCGCTTTGGCGATGTGCTGGTGGTTTGCTTCTACTCTGCGGGCATGTGGCGCCTGCAGCATTGGGTGTTCGACGCGCTGCTGACGCAGTTCCCCGATGCACAGATTTTTGCCTTTGGCGACGACAACGCGCAGAAGCAGGAAGGCTTTGATTGCCCGCCCGGCCGTGCGCCGCATGGCGGCAAGCCAGTAACGATCAATGAGCACGACGCCAAGTTCTTCGTGCAGATCGGTGGCAAGCACAAGACCGGGTTCTTCTGCGACCAGCGCGACAACCGCAAGCGCTGGGGCGAATTGATCGCCGCAACCCGCAGCAGCAGCATGCTCGACCTCTGCTGCAATTCGGGCGGCTTCGCGGTGTATTCCGGTCTCAACGGCGCGACGGATATCACCGGCGTTGATCTAGACGAAGAGGCGGTGGACTTCGCCACCCGCAATCTGCGACTGAACAATGTGAAGGCGAAGGTCACGCAGGCTGACATCTTCCCCTGGCTGCGTGAGGCGCAGGAGGCGGGCAAGCGCTGGGACGCCGTGGTGCTGGACCCGGCGAAGATGACGCGCTCACGCGACGAAGTGATCGATGCGCTGAAGAAATATCTCGACATGAACAAGCTGGCACTCGGCGTAGTCAAGCCGGGCGGGTTGTTCCTCACCTGCTCCTGCACGGGCGTGGTGAGCGAGGAGCAGTTCCTCGACATGTTGCGCCGCGCGGCGTTCTACGCGGGCCGTGAGGTGCAGGTGCTGGAGGTGCGCGGCGCCGGGCCGGACCACCCGTGGCTCGCCCACGTCAACGAGAGCCGGTATCTGAAGGCTGTTTTTTGCAGAGTTTTGTGACCGCCCAGTAGGGCACCATAGCTCCCCTCGCCCTTGAGGGGAGAGGGGTTGGGGGAGAGGGTGAACGCCTGCAATGGCCCGGCCGCTTCCCCCTCTCCCTGACCCTCCCCCACGAGGGGGGAGGGAACAATAATTGAACTCATCATGCTTCCTTTTCAAGCCATTTCATTCACCACCACCGAACCCGGCAAGCGCCTGATCGTCACCGGCGCCGTGCATGGCAACGAGGTGGCCGGTACCCACGGCATTCGCCGCGTGATCGCCGAGATCGAGAGCGGTGCGCTGGCCCTCGCGCGCGGCAGCGTGACCTTCGTGCCGATCACCAATCCGAAGGCCTATGCGCTGAAGCGCCGCAACGGTGACCGCAATCTCAATCGCAACCTGCAGCCGACGGCTCCCGGCGTTGCGCCGGCCGAGTTCGAGGATCACATTGCCAACTGGCTGTGCCCTCTGATGGCGCAGCACGACGCACTACTCGACCTGCATTCATTCCAGGCGCAGGGGCAGGCGTTTGTGATGGTCGGGCCGCAGAACAACACGGGCGCGCTGGAGCCGACCGTACATGGCGACACCGAGCGCGACTGGGCGCTGCGGCTGGGCGTGAAGCGCGCCGTGGATGGCTGGCTGGGCACCTACGCGAAGGGCGTGGACGAGCGCCGCGCGCGCGCCGAACGCCAGCCCGCGAGCGAGGGCAAGCGGCACGACCTCGACGCCAAGTACGGCGTCGGCACCACCGAATACATGCGCTCGACTGGCGGTATGGCGCTCACGCTGGAATGCGGCCAGCACGACGATCCGAATGGCCCGGAGGTGGCGTATCGCGCCATCCGCAATACGCTGGCGCTGTTCGGCCTGACCGACGAGCCTGTGCCGGCGACGGAGACGGCGATGGAAGGCCTGCACCTGGGCACCGTCGTCGACAAGTTTGACCGCAACGATGCCTTCGCCCGCCCGTGGCAGAGCTTTGATCCGCTCAGGGCCGGCGACGTCATCGGGACCCGCGCCAATGGGGAAGTGGTGCGCGCGCCGCACGACGGCTACATCGTGTTCCCCAACGCGCTGGCCGAGGCAAATTACGAGTGGTTCTATCTGGCGGAAGCGACCCGCCGATTCAATCCGTAGGCCAGGCAGCTTTTTCCTGAAACGCCCGTTCAATAAGGGCTTGACGCAAGAATTCGCTGAAACTCGACTTTTGGCCAAATATGCTTGTTAGCCCTATGCCAATAAGGCTTTCATAAAAAAGCTGCTTGCCGTCGTGACTTCCTGCGCAGCGCGGCAAACGCTTCATCGTCGCTGAGGGTTCGCAGTTGCCCTAGCGCCAAGCCTTCCACGCGCCACGGGCCGACGGCGACGCGAATCAGGCGCAGCGTCGGCAAGCCGACCGCCGCCGTCATGCGACGCACCTGACGATTACGGCCCTCGTCGATGCAGAGCTCGATCCAGGAGTCAGGAATCGATTTGCGCACACGGATCGGCGGGTCACGCGGCCACGGTTCAGTAACGTCGAGCAGCGATGCTTTCACTGCCTTGGCCGGTCCGTCGTTCAACGTCACGCCGCGTTTGAGTTGCGCCATGCTGGATGTGTCGGCTACGCCCTCCACTTGTGCCCAATAGGTTTTGGTGACGTGTGACTGCGGGCCGGCAATGGCAGCCTGCAGTGCGCCGTTGTCAGTCAGCAGCAGCAAGCCCTCGCTGTCGGCGTCCAGCCGGCCGGCGGCATAGACGTTGGGGATGGTGATGTACGCCGCCAGGGTCTGCCAGCGGCCGCCGTCACTGGTGAACTGCGACAGCACACCATAGGGCTTGTTGAACAGCACGAGCATGCCGACATGCTACGCGCCGTGCCACGGTGCCGCGCGCAGGACCGCAACAAAGTTACCGCGCGGCCGTCGCCCGCTCAGTCGGGCACGTGGAAGCCGCAGTGCTGTGCCATGAACAGCGCTGCCTTGAGCGGGGTGTTGCGCGGCGCATTGAGCACGATGCCGCTGGCAGCCGTCGCGGGAGCAATGCCCAGCTGCAGGCGCAGCATGAACAGGCCATCGGTCAGCGGGTTCATCACGCCGTCGCCATCAACGTCGTAGCAGTTCGGCGGCGGCGCAGGGACGCCGGCAACGCCGACCAGCGACACTGCCAGGACGGTCGGAGTCACGCCAGATGGCAACACGCCGGTGCAGGTCAGGAGTGCAGTCTTGTTGCCGAGCGAGGTCGGGCGGAACGCCATCGGCAGCTGCACGCTGGCGCCCGGCACCAGCGTGACATTGCTGAACAGCCGTGCGAACTGCCCGGCATCGGCGCCACCGATACTGCAATTGGCGGCAGTGATATCGATGTTCTGCGTGTTGCTCGCCGCCGCCGTCACCCGGAACGCGCGCAAGGTCAGCTCATTGACATCGACCACATCGAAATTGAGCTGCAGCGGATTGACCGTGAACTCCTGCGCTGGCGGAGCACTGTCGAGTTGCAACGTCGCCTGCGAGATGCCGCCCACGTCGGAGGTGCAGCGGTCGGTGATGTTGAGCGTCCAGGTGCCGTTGATCTGCGCCGCACTGAGGCCGGCAAATACCGACGTCATCGGTGCCGTTCCCGCTGGCGTGGCCGCGACTGGGCCCGGCAGCGTGACGGCGTAGGTGCCGCTCGGTACCAGCACGCCGCCGCTTGCGGCTACCCAGATATTGGCGGTGCTGACCGAGGGATCGACGAAGGTATAGGAGCCGTCCATTGACGCGCCGCTGCCAGCGCTGTTGGCCGTGGTCGAACCGACCCGGCTGAACAGGATGACGGAAGGCGACCCAGCGGGCGGCCGCAAGGTTGCCGTCAAGTCGCCAACAAAAGTGTGGGCGGGAGCGAAATTGAGGGTGACGCGGACATCGGTCAACGGCGCCCCCATGCCGGTCACGTTGAACGAGAGCGCAAGCGGTATTCCGGCCGAGCCACAGATCATCGAATCAGGAATCTGCCCCACGCCGGTGGCTGTAAACGACTGTGGGACGGCCTGCGACGGCATTGCTGCCAACGTGACCAAACCAACAGCCCAGGCCACAAGGAGGCCGATGTAACGACGGAAAGACAGGACCATGGAAATTTTCCGGAAGTTGGCGAAATGGGGGATACCCAGGGCAACTGGCCCGGACACGCATCCCTGCCCACCGTTACGGAAAATCGTCCCGGACTCGGACACTGACGCTGGAAGGCGCGCTCAGCGCCCTTTCCAGCGGCTAATCAGCAGCGCATTGGTCATCACGCTCACCGAGCTCATTGCCATCGCCGCGCCGGCGACCACCGGGTTCAGGTAGCCGAACGCTGCCAGCGGGATGCCGGCGACGTTGTAAGCGAAGGCCCAGAACAGGTTTTGCCGGATCTTGGCGACCGTGCGCCGCGAAATGTCCAGCGCATCGGCCACCAGCGTAATGTCGCCGCGCATCAGCGTGATCGCAGCGGCGTGCATCGCCACATCGGTGCCCGTGCCCATCGCAATGCCGACGTCCGCTGCAGCCAGCGCCGGTGCATCGTTGACGCCATCGCCCACCATCGCCACAACGTGACCACCTTCGCGCAACGCTGCCACACGTGCGGCCTTGTCGCCGGGCAGCACGTCGGCCATGACTTCGTCTGCCGCCAAGCCAAGTCGCGCGGCCATTGCCAGCGCTGCACCACGGTTGTCGCCCGAAATCATGCACAGGCGCAAGCCCGAGGCACGCAGCCGCGAAAGCGCCTCCGTCGCACCAGGCTTCGGCTCGTCACCGAAGGCAAGCAGGCCAACGATGCGGGGTGCCGATCCCCCTGCCGGATCACGCGTGGCGGCGGCTGAAACAGTGGCTCCCGCTGACTGCAGTGATTCGGCCAGCGAGATCGCCTGCGACAAATCCGCGCCCAGCTCCTGCATCCAGCGCAAACTGCCAATCAGCAATGCCGTGTCAGCAATGTGGCCCTCGGTGCCGCGGCCGGGTATCGCCCGAACGTCGCTCGCAGCCTCCACGGTCACGTCGCTGCGTGCGGCTGCCGCCTGCACCACCGCACGGGCCAGCGGATGCTCGCTGCCACGCTGCACTGCGGCGACGGCGGCGAGAAGCTGCGGCTCGGACCAGTTGTCAAAGGCGTGCGTCGCCGTCAACTGCGGCTGCCCGACGGTCAGGGTACCCGTCTTGTCAAAGGCGACGGTATCCACCTTGTGTGCCAACTCCAGCGCCTGCACGTCCTTGATCAGAATGCCCTGCCTGGCGGCGACCCCGGTGCCCGCCATGATGGCGGCGGGCGTGGCGAGGCCGAGCGCGCAAGGGCAGGCGATCACCAGCACTGCCACAGCGTGAATCACCGCCGTCTCGAAACTTCCGCGCGCCAGCCACCAGCCGCCCAGTGTGAGCAGCGCGAGCACCAGCACCACGGGCACGAATACTGCGGCCACCTGATCGACCAGACGCTGGATTGGCGCCTTCGCAGTCTGTGCATCTTCAACCAGACGGATGATGTGCGCCAGCACCGATTCGCTGCCCGTCGCCGTGACCCGCAGCAGCAGCCGTCCGCTGCCGTTGATGCTGCCGCCAGTGACCTTGCTGGCGAGCCCCTTGGCCACCGGCAGCGGTTCGCCAGTCAGCATCGACTCATCAACCTCGCTGGCACCCTCCTCCACGACGCCGTCTGCCGGAATGCGTTCGCCGGGGCGCACCGCCACGTGATCGCCGTTGAGCAGCTCGGACACCGGCACGTCCTTCTCGGAGCCAGTCTTGCCGATCAGGTGCGCTACGTCGGGCCGCAACGCATGCAGCGCGCGGATCGCCGTCGTGGTGCGCCGCTTGGCGCGGGCTTCGAGCCATTTGCCCAGCAGCACCAGCGTCACCACCACTGCGGAGCCTTCAAAGTACAGATGCACCATTTCGCCGGGTTCCGCCGTCAGCCACAGCCACATCGAGAGCGCCCAGCCCGCCGTGGTGCCGATGGCGACCAGCAGATCCATATTGCCGGTCAGCGCCTTCAGCGCATGCCAGCCAGCCTTGTAGAAACGTGCCCCCAGAATGAACTGCACCGGCGTCGCCAGCAGGAATTGCATCCACGCCGGCAACATCCAGTGCTTGCCAAACAGGTCCCCCAGCATTGGCAGCACCAGCGGTGCCGACAGCGCGAGGCCAACTGCCACCGGCGCGAAGCCCTGCCACGACGATGGCTCTGCGGCGTCCGCCGCTGCCACCTCGCGCGGCTCATAGCCAGCATCGCGAACGGCGCGACGCAGGCGACCGTCGTTCGCCTGTGTTGCATCGAAAGTGACGCGCGCCGACTCGGTGGCGAGATTGACGGTCGCCTCGGTCACCCCTGGCACCTTCTTGAGCGCGCGCTCGACGCGCGCAACACAGGAGGCGCAGGTCATGCCACCAATGGCAATGTCGTCGGTCGCGAGCGTGTTGGGCTGACTGGTAGCGATGGTGTTCATGGCGCAATCGTAAACCTTGCCATCATGGCAAGGTCAAGCGTGTTGCTTTGCGAAACGGCCATGAAGGCTGGTCGTTTGATGTTGGTCAACCAAGACGCAATTCGCCTGTCGCCTGACCAAACTCGCTTGACCTTACCATCATGGCAAGGTTCAAAATACGACTATCAACAACGGAGAACATCCATGCAACACACACTCAACGTACAGGGCATGACCTGCGGCCATTGCGAAGCAACGGTAACCAATGCCATCAAGGGTATCGATCCGCATGCGGTAGTCACCATTGATCGCAGCAGCGGCCGCGTCGATGTGCAGAGCGAATCGCCGCGCCATGCGTTTGCGGCCGCCATTGCCGACGAGGGCTACACCGTCGAAAAGATGGTCGAGAAGGCAGCCGGCGGCTGCGGCGGACATTGCTCCTGCAACTGAAAGTGGCGGACGTCACAGCGGCTGCCGCAGTCAACATTGGCGAGGCCGCTGCGCGATCCGGCGTCAGCGCCAAGATGGTTCGTCACTACGAGGCGCTGGGGCTAATCGCCGGCGTCGCCCGCCGCAATAACGGATATCGGCAATACAGCGAGCGCGACATCCACACACTGCAATTCATCAAGCGCGCGCGGGATCTCGGCTTCTCGATGGCAGAGATTGCCGAGCTGGTGAGCCTGTGGCAAAACCGCCGCCGCACGAGCGCCAGCGTCAAGCGCATTGCGCAGGCGCATGCCGAAGATTTGCGTCGACGCATCGAAGCCATGCAGGCGATGCAAAAGGCACTCGCAACCCTTATCCACTGTTGCCACGGAGATCAGCGGCCGGATTGCCCGATTCTGGAGGACTTGGCGGGGAGCGGTGGCTCTTAGTCTTAGCTCATGACCCAAGCCCCTTGCGCTAATTTCCCTCGCACCGTGCTAACCGCTCTTTTGCTTTGACATTAAGTGCTGCATAGTCAACGAGTGAGATTTGATCGCTCGTGGTGTTTAAGAAATGCAGGTACTCGTTCCAACAATTTTCCGATTTAGGTTGATTGCTGGCCTTCGTTGTGGCAACGCCTTGGGGGCGTGTTTGTGCGGGCGTCGTCACCGTTTCCGTTGAGACTTTGCCTGGAAGAGCAGCGGAATCCTGCGCGGCGCGCGCGCGAATACTCTGTACATCGCTTTCAACAGACGCACGGCCGAACATCTTTCCAGTTACTAGACCAGCGACGACGAGCAAGGCAAAACCGCCTAGTGAATTGAGCCCGTTGCTGGCACGCTTAGGCGCGTCGGACGACTGTGGTGAACCAAGATTTGGCTGTATTGCTTGCGCTTTAGTAACCATCGAGCGCCCAATCGCGAAAGCAAGGCCAATTGTGAATAGCTGCAAAAGTAACAACCCAGCAGTGAAAATGCTGCCAAGTAAGGTAAATGCGATCCAACCGAACGTAGCGAGGAGAAAGGCGACCCGCCCGGCCCGCGCTGCGGCGACGATCGTAACCAGGATGGCAAGCTGAAACGCAACAACTCCAGTCGTCAGAAGATAGGCCACCGCTCGCCCCCAATGATCTGAAACGCAATTGTGCAACATATGCGGTCAAGTGCGTACGCTGGAGCCCCTTTTGCCCGCCCCGAGAAGCGCAGCGTTGTGCGGTCGTAGACGCGTCGTCGGCACGCACTCTGCGAAGCGTCAGCGAAGCATTCGTGTGCCGTTGACGCGTCCCGCAGAACGCGAGCATCGCAGGAAAAGGCGGGCAGTAGGGGCAAGCGCTTTTGGTTACTTTTGCCGCGATTGGCAAAAGTAACTGGCGCCGCGCGGCCATAGAGCGCGCTGGTGGCGAACGAATCCGCTCATTCCACCAAACCCTCACCCTAACCCTCTCCCGCAGGGGGAGAGGGACAGAGGTCACTTCTTGCGAACCGGCGGCACATCCGTGCACGTGCCATGCGCAATCTCGGCGGCCATGCCCACACTCTCGCCCAGTGTCGGATGCGGGTGGATGGTCTTGCCGATGTCGATCATGTCCGCGCCCATTTCGACGGCCAGGCAGACCTCGCCGATCAGGTCGCCGGCGTGGGTGCCCACGATGCCGCCGCCCAGGATGCGGTGCGTCTCCTCGTCGAAGATCAGCTTGGTGAAGCCCTCGTCGCGGCCATTGGCGATGGCGCGGCCGCTGGCGGCCCACGGGAACTTGCCGACCGTGTACTTGAGGCCCTGCTTTTTCGCCTCGTCCTCGGTGATGCCCGCCCATGCGACCTCGGGGTCGGTGTAGGCGACGCTCGGGATCTGGCGCGCGTCGAAGTAGGCCTTTTCGCCATGCGCCGCCTCCGCCGCCACGTGGCCCTCGTGCACGGCTTTGTGCGCGAGCATCGGGTTGCCGACGATGTCGCCAATCGCGAAGATGTGCGGCACGTTGGTGCGCATCTGCTTGTCGACATTGATGAAGCCGCGTTCGGTCACCGCGACGCCCGCATTGTCGGCGGCGATCTTCTTGCCGTTCGGCGAGCGGCCGACGGCGACCAGCACCAGGTCGTAGCGCTGCGCTTCCGCAGGTGCTTTCTCGCCTTCGAACTTGACGTAGATGCCATCCTTCTTTGCTTCGGCGCCGACGGTCTTGGTCTTCAACATCATGTTGTCGAAGCGCGGCGCGTTGACCTTCTCCCACACCTTGACCAGGTCCTTGTCGGCACCGGCCATCACCCCGTCGAGCATTTCGACGACGTCGATGCGCGCGCCGAGTGTCGAGTACACCGTCGCCATTTCAAGGCCGATGATGCCGCCGCCGATCACCAGCATGCGCTCGGGTTTGACGTCGAGCAGCAACGCGCCGGTCGAATCAACCACGCGCGGATCATCGGGCATGAAGGGAAGCTTCACCGCCTGCGAGCCTGCGGCGATGATGCACTTCTGGAACTTGACGACCTTGGTTTCACCTGTCGTTTCCTGACCAGTGCCTGTGGTCAGCGCGACTTCGACGTGGTTGGCGTCGAGGAACTTGCCGATGCCACGCACGATGTCGACCTTGCGCGCCTTGGCCATGCCGGCGAGGCCGCCGGTGAGCTTCTTGATCACGCCGTCCTTGAATTCGCGCAGCTTACCGATCTCGACGGTTGGTTCGCCGTAGCTGATGCCGTGTTTGGCGAGCGCCTTGACCTCGTCCATCACGGCTGCGGTGTGCAGCAGCGCCTTCGAAGGAATGCAACCGACGTTGAGGCAGACGCCGCCGAGCGTCGCGTAACGTTCGATGATCACCGTCTTCATGCCGAGGTCGGCCGCCCGGAATGCCGCGCTGTAGCCGCCGGGACCAGCGCCCAGCACCAGCATTTCGCACTCGATGTCAGCCTTGCCGGCGTAGGCTCCTGCAGCAACTGGCGCGGCACTTTCCGTTCGCACTGGGCTCGGCGAAGTGTTTGTGACGGACGTTGTCGCGCTTGATGAAGCAGCGCTCTTTGCAGTCGGCGCTTCGACGGGCTCAGCGCGAACGGTAGAAGCAGCTTCAATCACAGCCACCACAGTGCCCTGCGACACCTTGTCGCCGAGCTTCACGCGCAGCTCCTTGATCACGCCCGCCGCTTCGGCCGGCACTTCCATCGTCGCCTTGTCGGATTCGAGCGTGACGAGCGATTGCTCCTTGGCGACGGTGTCGCCGACTTTCACCAGCACCTCAATGACCGGGATGTCCTTGAAGTCGCCGATGTCGGGGACTTTGAGTTCTATGTTCATTTTCGCTTCGCTCTAATGAAGGACGAATGACAAAGGACGAATGACGAAGGGGCCACTCGATTCATCAGCCGTCGGCGTTGTGTTCAACATATTGGGAGACAAGCAACGGCAGACCTTTGCGTCATTCGTCCTCTCGTCCTTTCGTCCTGTAGCGCGCAGCGCTACAAAGCAATCCTGCGGAAGTCACTCATCAACTGCCCGAAGTACACGTTGAAGCGTGCGGCCTCGGCACCGTCGATGACGCGGTGATCCCATGACAGCGACAGCGGCAGCATCAGGCGCGGCTCGAACTCCTTGCCGTTCCACTTCGGCGCAATCTCGCTTTTGCACACGCCCATGATCGCCACTTCAGGGGCGTTGATGATTGGTGTGAAATAGCGACCACCGATGCCGCCCAGCGAGCTGATCGAGAAGCAGCCGCCCTGCATCTGGTCGGGCTTCAACTTGCCTTCGCGTGCGAGGCCTGCGAGTTCGCTCATCTCCTTGGCGATCTGCACGATGCCCTTCTGGTCGGCGTTCTTGATGACGGGCACCACGAGGCCATTTGGCGTGTCGGCCGCAAAGCCGATGTTGTAGTAGCTCTTGAGGATCAGGTTGTCACCGTCGAGACTCGAATTGAAGTTCGGGAACTTCTTCAATGCCACGACGGTTGCCTTGATCATGAACGCGAGCATGCTGACCTTGACGCCGCTCTTCTCGATCTCCTTGTTCAATTGAACGCGGAAAGCCTCGAGATCGGTGATATCGCAATCGTCGTGATTGGTGACGTGCGGGATCATCACCCAGTTGCGGTGCAGGTTGGCACCGGAGATTTTCTTGATGCGCGACAGCGGTTTCGCTTCCACGGTGCCGAACTTCGAGAAATCCACCTTTGGCCACGGCAACAGGCCAAGCGCTGCACCGCCATCGCCGCCCGTCGTAGAGGCTGCTGGTGCTGCAGCGGCACCGCTCATCACGCCCTTGACGAAGCCCTGCACGTCTTCGATCAGGATGCGGCTCTTCGGGCCACTGCCCTTGACGCGACCGAGATCCACGCCGAGCTCGCGAGCGAACTTGCGCACCGACGGCGAGGCGTGCGCCTTGCTGAAGCTCGCTTCGTTGATGGCGCTTGCGGCTGCTGCTGGAGCGGGTGACGCCACGACTGGAGCGGCTGCAGGCACCGGCGCGGGCGCAGGCGCTGCTGCCACGGCAGGCGCCGCCGCGACCGGCGCACTGGTGGCACCGGCGGCACCAGCGGCCTCAACGATCACAACAATCGCACCTTCGGAAACCTTGTCGCCAAGATTGACCTTGATCTCCTTGACAACACCGGCCGCCGTGGACGGCACTTCCATTGTCGCCTTGTCGGACTCAAGCGTCACCAGCGACTGCTCAAGTTTGACCGTGTCGCCCACCTTGACCAGGATTTCGATGACAGGGATGTCCTTGAAATCGCCGATGTCGGGGACTTTGACTTCGACTGCGCCGCCGCCTGATGCGGGTGCGGCGGGCGCAGCTTGTGCAGCCGCAACAGGGGCGGATGCGGGGGCCGCAGCCGCTTTCGCCGGCGCCGGGGCTGGCGCGGCTGCGCCTGCCTCAATCACCGCCACGACCGAACCTTCGCTCACCTTGTCGCCAAGCTTCACGCGCAGTTCCACGACGGTGCCTGCCGCTTCGGCCGGCACTTCCATCGTGGCCTTGTCGGATTCGAGCGTGACGAGCGATTGCTCCTTCGCCACCACGTCGCCGACCTTGACCAGCACTTCGATGACCGGGATGTCCTTGTAGTCGCCGATGTCCGGGACTTTCAGTTCCTGCTTTGCCATGATTTGTCCCGCTCCTTAAACCGTGGTCGGGTTCGGTTTGTTCGGATCAATGCCGTATTTCTTGATCGCGTCCGCCACCACCTTGCGCTCAATGACGCCGTCTTCCGCCAGCGCGGTGAGCGCCGCCACCGTCACGTAGAAGCGGTTCACCTCAAAGAAGCGGCGCAGGTTCTCGCGACTGTCCGAACGGCCAAAGCCGTCGGTGCCGAGCACCTTGTACGTCTTCTTGATGTAGGGTCGCACGCTGTCGGCGTAGATACGCATGTAGTCGGTGGCGGCGACCACCGGGCCGGCCCTGGACATGACGCATTTGGCGACGTGCGGCACGCGCGGTTCGTCCATCGGGTGCAGCAGATTCCAGCGCTCGCAGTCGATGCCGTCGCGGCGCAGTTCGTTGAAGCTCGGCGCGCTCCAGAGGTCACTCTCCACGCCCCAGTCGGTGCGCAGCAGATCGGCCGCCGCGATGACCTCGCGCAGGATGGTGCCGGAGCCGGTGAGCTGCACACGCATGCCCTTCTTCTTCTCCTTGCCGCCTTCCTTGAACAGGTACATGCCCTTGATGATGTCCGCCTCGGCGCCGGCCGGCATGTCAGGATGAACGTAGTTTTCGTTCATCACGGTCAGGTAGTAGTACTCGTCGTGCTGCTCATCGAGCATGCGCTTCACCGCGTGCTGGGTGATGATCGCGACCTCATACTGGAAGGTCGGGTCATAGGTGCGCACGTTCGGGATCGAACTGAACCACACATGGCTGTGGCCGTCTTCGTGCTGCAGCCCTTCGCCGTTGAGCGTGGTGCGGCCCGCCGTGCCGCCCACCAGCAGGCCGCGCGCGCGCATGTCGCCCGCCGCCCAGCAAAGGTCACCGATGCGCTGGATGCCGAACATCGAATAGAAGATGTACACCGGCAGCATCGGCACGTTGTTGTTGCTGTAGCTGGTCGCCGCAGCGATCCAGTCGGCCATGCCGCCCGCCTCGTTGATGCCTTCCTGCAGGATCTGGCCGTCCTTGGCCTCCTTGTAGAACATCAGCTGGTCGGCATCGACCGGCTGATAGTTCTGGCCCTGCTGGTTCCAGATGCCGAGCTGACGGAACATCCCTTCCATGCCGAAGGTGCGCGATTCGTCGGGCACGATGGGCACCACATGGCGGCCGATCGATTTGTCCTTGACCAGCGTGTTGAGGATGCGCACGAAGGCCATGGTGGTCGAGATTTCGCGATCACCGGTGCCCTTCAATTGCGAATCGAAGGCGCTCACCTCCGGCGTCGGCAGGCTGACACTCTTGGTGCGGCGTTGCGGCAGGTAGCCGCCCAGTGCCTCGCGGCGCTCGCGCATGTATTTGCCTTCCGGCGAATCAGGCGCGGGCTTGAAGTACGGATAGCTGGCGAGGTCTTCGTCCTTGACCGGGATGCCAAAGCGGTCGCGCATCTGGCGCAACGATTCGAGATCCATCTTCTTGGCCTGGTGGGCGATGTTGAGGCCCTCGCCACTGTGGCCCATGCCGTAGCCCTTGACCGTCTTGGCGAGGATCACCGTCGGCTGGCCCTTGTGTTTGACCGCGCTGTCGTAGGCGGCGTAGATCTTGTGCGGATCGTGGCCACCGCGATTGAGGCGCCACACATCCTCGTCGGACATGTTGGCCACCATCTCGCGCAATTGCGGATATTTGCCGAAGAAGTGCTCGCGCACATAGGCGCCGTCGCGCGCCTTCATGACCTGATATTCGCCGTCGATCACCTCTTCCATGCGCTTGACCAGCGTGCCGTCCCGGTCGCGGGCGAGCAGCTGATCCCAGTAGCCGCCCCAGATCAGTTTGATGACGTTCCAGCCGGAACCACGGAAGTCGCCTTCGAGCTCCTGGATGATCTTGCCATTGCCGCGCACCGGCCCATCGAGTCGCTGCAGGTTGCAGTTGATAACGAAGACGAGGTTGTCGAGACCTTCACGGCCGGCCATGCTGATGGCGCCGAGGGACTCCGGTTCATCCATTTCGCCGTCGCCGCAGAACACCCAGACCTTGCGCCCTTCGGTGTTGGCGAGACCGCGGGCGTGCAGGTATTTGAGGAACCGCGCCTGATAGATCCCCATCAGCGGGCCGAGACCCATCGACACCGTCGGAAGTTGCCAGAAATCGGGCATCAGCCACGGATGCGGGTAACTTGAAATGCCCTTGCCATCCACCTCCTGCCGGAAGTTGTCCATCTGGTCCTGGCTCAGGCGACCGAGCATGAAGGCGCGGGCGTAGACGCCCGGCGCGCTGTGGCCCTGCACGTAAACGAGATCACCACCGTGGTTGGCCGAAGGGGCGTGCCAGAAGTGATTGAAGCCGACGTCATAGAGCGTGGCAGCGGAGGCGAACGAGGAAATGTGGCCGCCGAGTTCGAGATCCTTCTTGCCGCCGCGCAGCACCATCATCGCGGCGTTCCAGCGCACGTAGCTGCGCAGCTTGTGCTCGATCTCATGGTCGCCCGGGCTCTTGGCCTCGAGGTGGGCCGGGATGGTGTTGAGGTAGGCCGTATTCGGTGAGAACGGCGCTTTGCCACCGGTGCGGCGCGCCTTGTCAAACAGTGCCTCAAGCAGGAAGTGGGCGCGTTCGTAGCCTTCGTTGGCGATCACGCTGTCGAGTGAGTCGAGCCAGTCACTGGTCTCCTGCGGGTCAAGGTCGTTCCGACCCGACAGATTGCGGTTTTGCATCATGTTCCTCCTTGCGTTGTCTGCCCTGCATCGCCCGCTCACGCGGCCTTTACGCACATTGTCGCGTGTGTGCAATGCACAAAATGTTGCCGTGGTGACAGGTTCGCTAATCGCACACTGTCGCAACGGCGAATGCGGAAATTCTAGAAGAGATTTCGCATTGTGGAAAGCGATTCCATAATTATTTTCTCCGTTATGGCTTAGTTGCTTGATCCCCATTCAAACCGGGCTTATCGGGCCAATTGCCAACAAGTCGACTTTTCATTGAAATAAGCCATTAGCCCAATCGGGACGGGGCTTCAGAAAAAAAGATGCTTCGCCAAATGCGGCGATTTTCAGTCGCGCCGGCCGTTGCTTCCTAAAATCGCAGCACCACTTCTGACCGATCGGCCAGAAGCCCCTCTGACGACACAAGGCTTTTTTATGCAGATCCGTCATCTCATCGCCGTGAGCATCGCGCTGGCACTGGCACCGCTGGTTGCACCGACTTTCGCGCAGTCCTATCCGGCCAAGGCGATCAAGTTCGTCGTGCCGTTCCCCGCAGGCAGCGCCACCGACGTCGTTGGCCGCGTGCTCGCCGAAGCGATGGGCAAGGAGCTCGGCCAGCCGATCGTGGTCGACAACAAGTCCGGTGCCCAGGGCACCATCGGCGCCAACGAGGTGAAGGGCGCTGCGGCCGACGGCTACACGCTGCTGGTCACCACCAGCACCACCCAGGCGGCAGTGACCAGCCTGCTCAAGAAAGTCCCGTACGACCCGGTGAAGGACTTCACGCCGATTGGCAAGATTGCGACGACGCCGTTCGTGCTGATCGTCAACGACAAAGTGCCCGCGACCGACCTCAAGAGCTTCATCGCCTACGTCAAGGCCAATCCGGGCAAGGTGCGCTTTGGCCAGGGATCGTCGGGCTCGTGGGTGTCCGGCTCGCTGTTCGCTTCGATGATCCAGGGCGACATGCAGATGATTCCGTACAAGGGCATTCCGCCGGCAATCACCGACATGCTGGGCGGCAACATTGAAGTGGTGTTCGCCGATCTCGGCAATGCCCAGGCACAGATCAAGGGCGGCAAGGTGAAGGCGTTTGGCGTCACCAGCACCAAACGCTCCGGCGCGTTGCCGGATCTGCCAGCGATCGCGGAACAGGTACCGGGCTACGAGCTGGTGCCATGGTTCGCGCTGATGGCGCCGGCCAACCTGCCGAAAGACATCGCTGCCAAGCTCACCACCACATTGCAGAAGGTGCTCGCCAGCACCGACGTCAAGGCCAAGCTGCACGCGGGCGGTTTCGACATCGACTCCACCGACGCCGCCGCCCTCGCCCGCCTGATCGACAGCGAAGTCAAGCGCTGGGGCCAGCTCACCAAAGCGGCGAAGATCGAGGCGGAATGAGGCTGATATCACGTTTGCAGCAAGCGGGCTGATACGTTGACCCAGGTCCGGCCTATCGAGGTCGTCAGCGCGACACGCCTGTCGCGTCACGATTTCATGGAACGATCCGCGCTCGGCCTGTCGCTGCAGCGACTCGCTGACCCCCGCATCACCGCGAGCATCGCCTTCCAGAACCGAGTCGGACTACCGGCCGTTTACAACCATCGCCTGGCGCAAAGTCAGTCAGACGTATTGCTGTTCATCCACGATGACGTCTGGATTGATGACATTTTTCTGGCGGATCGCCTGCTGCAGGCGGTCACGGCGTTTGATGTCGTAGGCGTCGTCGGAAATACCCGTTGTAGCGAGGGGCAGGTGTCGTGGGCGTTTACCGATGAGCAGCTGAACTGGGATGCCGAGGATTGCCTCAGTGGTGCTATCGCCAACGGCGCCGAGCCGTTTGGTCGCGTGTCCCGCTTCGGATCAAGCACGACACCATGTCGGCTCGTCGATGGCGTATTCATTGCGGTGAACAGGGATGCGGCTATGAGCCGTGGCGCCCGTTTTAACGAGCAGTTCAGCTTCCACTTTTACGACATGGACTTCTGCCGCGAAGCCCATGCACGTGGGCTTCGCATTGGCACCTGGCCAATCAGCATCACCCACCAGAGTCCGGGCAATTTCCGCAGCGACGCGTGGCGCGAGGCTTGCGCCCGCTATCGGCAAAAGTGGGAGGCGTCTACTACCACTGCCGACCAGCCGCGCGGCATTGAAGGGGCGTGACCTGACGGCAAAGCAACGCCCGCCATTGCAAAACGGAGCCCAAAAAAAGCGCGGCGCACCTGGGTGCGCCGCAGCGGGCCGTGCAAACCGGCCGTTATCCTCAGGAGATCAGGCGCGACGGCGGCGACGCAGGGTCAGCGCGCCAACCATCGCGGCAGCGAAAGTCACCAACCCGGCGCCAAGCGGTCCCCACGCCGGCACTATCGACGGCGCGTCGGCGCAAGAAATGGCGACCGTGACCGTTCCGCCCTGCGGCGTTGTCGAATTGACATAAAAGCCAATGCCGATTGAGCCAGCCGGGAGCGGGCCGTTCACCGTGTAGCTGAGGGTGCCCGGGCCTGTCAACGGCCCGGCCAAAACCGGCGTACCCGTCGAATTGCCAACGATGGAGACAGATGACGACGTCGCCGTGCCCATCGTGACTGAAATGCTGACCCGATCGCCGGCAACAAATGCCAGCGTCGGATTGCCATTGGTCGTGCCGGCAGCGCCGGTAGACGGAGGAAAAGCATTCAGGGTCTGGCAGGCGGCCGACGCTGCGGGCTGAGCGCCCCACCCGCCGGTTGCAGCGGTTGCACCGCCCCCGCCCATTGCAACGGCGCAAGCCAGTGCGACACCCGTCAAAGATTTCTGCAAACGATTCATTTGTCCCCCAATACCGAAAATCAAAAGCAAGCCCGCTGCCCATCAGCGGGTAACTTTTGGACAGTAGCACGCCATGGCCGATAACGCCACGATACTTGCAGGCTGGCCGAAAAAACACAGGCGCCTGTATCGTCCGCGCAAATCAGCCGGCCAGCACACTCCGTGGCGACACCTTTGCCACCGCCTCGGCAATCGAACGGATATGCGCCGGGGTGGTACCGCAGCAACCGCCCACGATGTTGACGAGGCCGCTTTGCGCGAATTCCTTGAGAAAGCCGGAGGTCATCGCAGGCGTTTCGTCGTAGCCGGTTTCCGACAGTGGATTGGGCAACCCGGCGTTCGGATAGACGCTGATGAAGGTTTCCGGCGCAATTTTCGCCAGCTCCTCGATGTGCGGCCGCATGGCCACGGCGCCGAGAGCGCAGTTAATGCCCACTGACAGCGGTTTGGCGTGGCGGACACTGTTCCAGAAGGCAGCAACCGTTTGCCCCGACAGCGTGCGACCGGAGGCATCGGTAATGGTGCCGGAGATCATCAGCGGTGGCGGGTCACGGTCGTTCTCAAACACCGTCTGATAGGCGAACAGCGCGGCTTTGGCGTTGAGTGTGTCGAAGATGGTTTCCACCAGCACCAGATCGATGCCGCCTTCGATCAGTCCTTCAAGCTGCTCGGTGTAGGCGGCGACCAATTCATCAAAGCTGACATTGCGCTTCGACGCGTCGTTGACGTCCGGCGAAATGCTTGCCGTGCGATTGGTCGGGCCGAGCGCGCCGGCGACGAAGCGTGGCTTGTCTGGCGTCTTCTTCGTCCATTCGGCACAGCACTCACGGGCGAGCTTCGCGGCGTCGCGGTTCATCACACGAACCATGTGCTCAAGCTGGTAATCCGCCATCGCGATCGAGGTGCCGTTGAAGGTATTGGTCTCGATGATGTCGGCGCCCGCTGCGAGGTAGTCGTTGTGAATTTCGCGGATCACCTCGGGCTTGGTCAGCACCAGCAGGTCGTTATTGCCCTTCAAGTCACAGGCATGGTCGCGGCACAGGTGGCCGCGATAGTCCGCTTCGCCGAGCTTGAACTGCTGCACCATTGTGCCCATGCCACCGTCCAGAATCAGGATGCGTTGGCGGAGCAGGTTGGCGAGGCGTTGACGGCGGGTCATGTGGACTCGTGCGAGGGCGATTAATCAGGCTGCAATTTTCTCACGGCGAGTGCGGGCTGGCGCTGACGCAGTTGCGCCCGCAGTCACTTTGCCTCGAGCAGATTTGCTGCGTGGCGGCGCAATGCGCAGGCCCGCGAGCAGCGTGTCGACCAGCGGCTCGGCGTGAGCGGCCAGGTCATAGGCGCCAGGATCGAGCAGCCACTCATGCATCAGTCCGATCATGAACGCGTGCAGTGCCTGCATCGCCATTGCGGTGTCGGTGTCGGCGGGTAACTGCCCCAGCTTGACCGCCTGCCGGAACATGGTTTCGATCTCGCTGTGGCACTCATTGCGGCTCTGCTGCTCGCGCTCGAACATCGGCGCCATTTCACCGGTCTTCTCGCACTTGTGGAACAGGATGTCGAACACCGTCTGCTGCTGCGGTGACTGCGCCACCTGCGTCAGCGCGTGCACCGTCAGCCGCCGGATCGAGCCGAGCGGATCGTCGCCTGCGACGGCGGTGACCTCGTTGAACACCGCTTCCATCGGCAGGGTGGCACGCTCGCACATGGCGTGCACCAGCTCGGCTTTGTCCTTGAAATGCCAGTAGATGGCGCCGCGCGTCATCCCGGCAGCACCCGCAATATCGTTGAGCGTGGCAGCAGCTACGCCCTTGTCCTTGAACACCCGCTCCGCGGCGTCCAGTAGCGCGGTATAGGTTTGTTCGGTGTCTTCTTTCGTCTTGCGAACCATATTCAGTCCTGCCGCTCCTGCGGTTGCGATCAGTCGATTCGGCATCTGCCGGATACGGCGCCGTTAGCCTGTACTGGCGCCCTTCATCACATACAGCCTACGCCGAGCGTGCACGGCAAGGCTGCGCCACATCAACTTTGGAGCAATTGGTAAATGTCACCGTTATTTTACAAACATTCATGCATGTTTATGCTACGCTTCGCGCTCCATCGAGTTTCCCCTCCTCCCCAAATCCATGTCAGACCGCCAAATCACAGCCGCGGCCAGGTCGGCCCTTTCTGTTCGCCATTTCACCTCCACCCCTCGTCCTGCGTTGTTGCTCAGCGCACTGGCAGCGGCTGGTCTGCTCGCCGCTTGCGGCAAATCGGGTGACGGCCCGGGCGCTGCCGGCGGCCCGCCCGCGATGCCACCGCCACAGGTAAGCGTGGTAACTGTGCAGGCTAAAGATGCACCGCTCACGTTTGAATACACCGGCCAGACGGCGGGTTCGCGTGAGACCGAGGTGCGCGCCCGCGTTGGTGGCATCCTGCAGCGGCGCCTGTTTGAAGAAGGCGCCACTGTCAAGGCCGGTGCTGCCCTTTTCCAGATCGACCCAGCCAACCTGCAAACCACCGTTGCCTCGACCGAAGCTGCGATTGGCGTTGCCGAGGCCCGCTACAACCAGGCCAAACGTGACAACGCGCGCCTGGTGCCGTTGATTGCCGAAAAGGCGATCAGCCAGAAGGAATTCGACGATAGCAAGTCGGCGCTGGAAACCGCCGAAGCGACGCTGCGGCAGGTACGCGCGCAGGCGGCTGAAGCCAAGCTGAACCTCGGCTACACGCGCGTGGTGGCGCCGATCGGCGGCGTCACCGGCGTCGCCGCCAAGGCAGATGGCAGCCTCGTCAATTCGACTGACATGCTGACGACCATCGTGCAGGTGAATCCGATTTACGTGAACTTCAGTGTGTCGGAGGGCGACATGCTGAAACTCAACAAGCAGATCGCCGCCGGTCAGGTGGCGGTGCCAGGCGGCAAATCGGCCAACGGCAGCGCCGGCTTTGCAGTCAGCGTGAAGCTCGCCGACGGCAGCACTTGGCCAAAGCAGGGCAAGCTCAATTTCACCAGCGAGAAGCTGAACCCCACTACCGGCAGCTACGACGCCCGCGCCGAGATTCCGAATCCGGATGGTGCCCTGCGACCAGGGCAGTTCGTGCGCGTGGTGCTCGGCGGCGCCAGCCGCACACAGTCGATCACCGTGCCACAACGCGCGATTCTCGACGGGCCGATGGGCAAGATGGTGTTCAAGGTCTCACCCGACAACAAACTGGTGCCGCAGCCAGTGGAAGTGGACGGCTGGTCGAATGGCGAGTGGATCGTCACCAAAGGGCTCAAGAGCGGTGAGCGGGTGATGGCCGACGGCGTCATCAAGGCGCACGACCCCGGCATGACCGTCACGCCAGTGCCATTCGTGGCGGGCGGCGCGGCGCCTGCGGGCGGGCCGCCCGGCGCGGCGCCAGCGAAAGCGGGTGAAGGCAAAGGTGCCGCTGAACCTGGCAAGGCAGCAAGCAACACAGCGCAAGCGCCCTCCGCAACGAAACAGTAAGCATCATGTTTTCCAAATTTTTCATCGACCGTCCGATCTTTGCGACGGTCATCTCGCTGCTGCTTGTGCTCGCAGGACTGGCCGCGCTGCGTGTGCTGCCGGTGTCGCGCTATCCCGAGATTGCGCCGCCGGTGGTGACTGTGCGCGCCATCTATCCCGGTGCCTCCGCCGAAGTGCTGGAAAGCACCGTTGCCGCGCCGATTGAAGAGCAGATCAACGGCGTCGAAAAGATGCTGTATCTGAGTTCGGTATCGTCCGGCGACGGCGTGGTGACGATCAACATCACCTTCGAAGTTGGCACCGATCTCGACATCGCGGCGGTCAACGTCAGCAACCGGGTCAATCAGGCAACGTCCAAATTGCCGCAGGAAGTGCAGCGCCAGGGCGTCACGGTTGCCAAGAGCTCGGCCAACTTCCTGGTCGTCGCCGCGTTCTACTCGCCAGATGATCGCTACGACACGCTGTTCATCTCGAACTACCTGAGTCAGAACGTGCTCGACGCCATCAAGCGCGTACCGGGCACCACCAACGTGCAGATCTTCGGCGCCAAGGACTACGCAATGCGCGTGTGGCTGAAGCCCGACCGCATGGCGCAACTGGGCATTACAGTCGCCGACATCGGCACTGCGATCACCGAGCAGAACGCGCAGTACGCGGCAGGCAAGATCGGCGCACCGCCGAACAACACCGAGGAGTTGACGCTGACGGTGACCGCACGCGGACGCCTGCTGGAGCCAGAGCAGTTCGGCAACATCATCCTGCGCACCGGCGACAAGGGTGCCATCGTTCGCCTGAAGGATGTGGCGCGCGTCGAGCTCGGGTCCAAGGACTACAACTTCTACGGGCGCGTCAATGGTCATCCCGCTGTGCCGATCGGTGTCTTCCTGCAGACGGGTGCCAATGCGCTCGACACCCGTGCCGCCGTTGAGAAGGCGCTGCAAGAGGCAAAGGCAAAGATGCCGGAAGGCCTCACCTACTCAACGCCCTACGACACCACGCCGTTTGTGACAGAGTCGATCAAGGAAGTCATGAAGACACTCGCCGAGGCGATGATCCTCGTCTTCCTCGTGGTGTATCTCTTCCTGCAAAGCTGGCGCGCGACCATCATTCCGACGCTGGCGGTGCCCGTGTCGCTGATCGGCACCATGGCCGGTCTGAAACTGCTTGGTTACAGCATCAACACGCTCACGCTGTTCGGCATGGTGCTGGCGATTGGTATTGTGGTCGACGACGCCATCGTAGTGCTGGAAAACGTCGAGCGCCTGATGCATGAGGAGGGCATGTCCCCGCGTGACGCGGCCGTGGAGGCCATGCAGGAAGTGACCGGTCCGGTAATCGCTATTGTGCTGGTGCTCTGCGCCGCATTCATTCCCGTCGCCTTCCTCGGGGGATTGGCGGGTGAGCTGTACCGACAGTTCTCGGTGACCATATCGATAGCGGTGGTGCTGTCCGGTTTCGTGGCGCTCACACTGACGCCGGCCCTCTGCGCCGTGCTGCTGAAGCCGGGCGCCGAGCGCAAGAACGCGTTCTTCAACTGGTTCAACCGGAGCTTCACCTGGATCACGCGGCGCTATTCGCATGGGGTGGCGTTCTTCCTGAAACGCGGCTTCCTCGGGCTATTGTTGTTCGTCGGCATGCTGGGACTGATCGGCGTGCTCTACAAGGTGGTGCCGAGCGGACTGGTGCCTGACGAAGATCAGGGCTACTACATCGGCGCCACCATCCTGCCCGAGGGCGCAGCACTGGCACGCACCGATGCCGTGGTGAAGCAGGTCGAAGCCGCGGTGGGTGGCGCGCCGGAACTGCACTCGGTGTTCAGTCTGGTCGGTCTCAACTTCCTCGGCGGTGGTGGCCTCAAGTCATCTGCCGCAACCATGTTCTTCCCGCTCAAGCCGTGGGAAGAGCGGACCAAGTCAGCGCAGCAACTGGTGGGCGAGAGCTACTACAAGACCGGTGGCATCAAGGAAGGCCTGCCGCTGTTCTTTGCGCCGCCGGCCATTCAGGGCCTTGGGCAGACGGGTGGCTTCGAGTTCTACCTGCAAAACAAGGGTGAAGGTGGCGTGCGCCGACTGGCGCAGATGCTGCCGCAGTTCCTTGCCGAGGCGAACAAGCAGCCTGAGCTGCAGGGCGTGAAGACCATCTGGCAGGCCAATTCACCACAGCTCTATGTGAACGTGGACAACGAGAAGGCCAAGCTGCTCAACGTGTCGGTGGCGGACGTTTACAACACGCTGGCAGCAACACTCGGTAGCTACTACGTGAACGACTTCAACAAGAGTGGCCGCATCTATCAGGTACTGGTACAGGCGGAAGGCGGCTATCGCGCCAAGCCCGATGACATCGGGGCGCTCTACGTGAAATCGCGCACCGGTCAGATGGTGCCGATCCGCTCGCTCGCAGAAGTGCAGTTTGCTGCCGGGCCGGATTCGGTGGAGCGCTTCAATGCGCTGCCAGCGATCAAGATTCTCGGCGAAGCAAAACCGGGCTACAGCTCCGGGCAGGCAATCGCCGCGATGGAGCGCGTATCGAAGCAGATTCTCCCGGCTGACATGGGCTACGACTGGGGCGGTGAGTCGTTCCAGCAGAAGCGCACCAGCAGCGCGGCGGGCATTGCGCTGGGCGCCGGCATCCTGATGATCTTCCTGATCCTCGCGGCGCAGTACGAGCGCTGGTCGTTGCCGTTCTCGGTGCTGCTAGCGCTGTTCTTCGGCATCTTCGGCGCGCTCGCAGCCGTGTGGGTGCGTCGTGCATTCGGCGGCGCGTTTGCCAATGACGTCTACTTCCAGATCGGTCTGGTGACACTGCTTGGGCTATCAGCGAAGAACGCAATTCTGATCGTGGAGTTCGCCATGATGAAGGTGCAGGAAGGCCTGACACCGGTCGCCGCAGCGCTGGAGGCGGCGCGCCTGCGCTTCCGTCCGATCCTGATGACCTCACTGGCGTTCATTCTTGGCGTGGTACCGCTGGCCTTTTCAACCGGGGCCGGCGCCGCCGCGCGGCAATCGATCGGCACCGGCGTGATGGGTGGCATGATCGCGGCGACTTTCCTCGCCGTGTTCCTGGTGCCGCTGTTCTTCAAGCTGGTCAACGACTGGCATTTGCGCAGCACGGCGGAAGACTTCCGTTACGTCGGCCGCGTGGCACCGCACCCGTCGCTGCCGGGCGCACATCCGGAGCAGGCCGATTCGCCGCTGGTGAATCCGTCGAGCGGAGGACACAAGTAATGAGAACGATACAACTCTCCTTAGTCGCTGCGGCAGTTAGCCTGGCGCTCGCCGGCTGCGGCGCGCTGGGCCCGAACTACGAACGTCCGGCGCAGACGCTGCCAACCGCCGCGATCAAGCCGCAAAGCACGCACACCTCGGCAACCGTTGACTGGCTCACCTGGTGGAAAGGCTTTCAGGACCCGACGCTCGACGCGCTGCTCGACGAAGCACGCGCCAACAGCGCCGACCTCGCCCTCGCAGCGGCCCGCATCGAGGAATCGCGGGCGCAGCTAGCGTTGACCCATGCCAGCCGCTTTCCGACCGTGGACGCGAACCTCGCCGCGTCGCGCTCGCAGGTCAGCGAGCACGCCGGCAAGCTGCAGCCTGGCGCCAATCCGCGCTACAACGACTTCCAGCCCGGCATCACGGCGGCTTTCGAGATCGACTTCTGGGGCAAGTTCCAGCGCGCCGACGAGGCCGCGCGAGCACGCATGCTGGCGCTGGAAGCAGGCCGCGGCACGGTACTGGCGAGCCTCTACGCCAACGTTGCGCAAGGCTACTTCGCGTTGCGCGGCTTCGATGCCCAAGTCGCGCTGGCGGAGCAGACGCTCGCTACCCGACGCGAAAACCTGCGCCTGCAACAGAAGCGCTTTGAAGGCGGCGTAGTCGGCGAGCTTGACGTGCAACAGGCTGCCGCCGAAGCCGCAGCGATTGAGGCCACGCTACTGACCGCGCAGCAGAACCGGCGCGCCACCGAGGCGCTGCTGGCCACGCTGTTGGGTCGCAGCCCAGCCGCCATCGTGCAGCCAGTGATTGCACGCGGTACGGCACTGGAGACGCTCTACACGCGCGCTGCGGTGCCGGCAGAGTTGCCGTCCGACCTGCTGAATCGCCGCCCCGATCTGGTCGCGGCGGAGCAGCAGCTGGTCGCCGCGAACGCCGACATCGGGCAGGCCAAGGCAGCGTATTACCCCACCATCAAGCTCACGGCAGGGCTCGGCTATGAGTCACGGCAGCTCTCCACGCTGTTCGAGCCCTCCTCGCTGTTCTGGAACCTCGCGTCCGGTATCACCCAACCACTGTTCCGCGCCGGCTCGATCGACGCCGTGGTCGCTGGCGCCGAGGCACGCAAGGCACAGGCGACGGCGCAGTACGCGCTGGCGGTGCAGGGCGCATTCCGCGACGTGCATGATTCGCTGAACGCCATTGCTTCGGCCGAAGCATTGGTAACAACGGCGGAGAAGCGCATCGTGGCGCTACGCGAAGTGCTGCGGCTGGCCAATCTGCGTTACAGCAACGGCTATTCGAGCTATCTTGAAGTGCTCAACGCGCAGCGCGACCTGTCGCAGGCCGAGGCTGGCGTGATCGACGTCAAACGCGCGCAGCTGGCCGGCGTGGTGGCGCTGTACAAGGCCATGGGCGGTGGCTGGGCCACGCCGGCGAAGTCGTAACCTGACCAACATCGGCAACGGCGCCCCGCGTGAGGGAGCAGAATAGCGATCTGCTCCACCCGCGCGGATGCCGCCCGATGAAACACCTGACGCCGAAAGAAGCCCACGACTTCATCCACCAGAACACCGATGCGGTGTTTGTGGATGTGCGCTCGGAAATCGAGTTTTTTTACGTCGGGCACCCGGTCGGCGCCGAACATATTGCCTGGCAGGAGCCGCCGGACTGGGACGTGCAACCGGAATTCGCGTCCCACGTCAAGGCGCTGGTTGCGGGCGTGAAGACCCGCCCGGTGGTGCTGATCTGCCGCAGCGGCAAGCGCTCGATCGACGCCGGGCAGGTACTGGAAAAGGCCGGGTTTTCCGACGTCTATAACGTGCTGCACGGCTTTGAGGGCGATCTCGACGAGAACTTTCACCGTGGCCGCAAGAACGGCTGGCGGTTTGACGGCTTGCCCTGGGCACAGATGTAGCGGCGGCTGCGGCGCCGCCTTCAGCTTTTTGGTTTGACCGGCATCTGAATTGGGCTCAAGCTGGTAAACAGCGCTAAATCGACTTTCGCGCATTTAAGCGCACAAGCCCTTGTTCAATAGGGTTTCCAGCAAAAAGCGGTTGGCGCCATCGGTGGCCTGGAAACGCAGGCGCCTCGCTGATCGGCGTCAGTACCGCGTCATCGCCGGTCAGCGATAATTGAGGGCTTACCCGCTCTGTGGCGGGCTACGTTCACCTACCCCTCCTACGCTTCCCGCATGACGACGCCCGCGCCTTCCGCCTCTGCCCTCCACACCGCCGCCAACGCGATCCGCATGCTCGCCGTCGATGCCGTCGCGGCCGCCAAATCCGGCCATCAGGGCATGCCAATGGGCATGGCAGAGATCGCGGTGGCGTTGTGGTCAAAACATCTGCGCCACAACCCGGCCAATCCGCACTGGCCGAATCGCGACCGCTTCGTGGTCTCCAACGGTCACGGCTCGATGCTGCCGTATTCGCTGCTGCATCTGTCGGGTTACGACCTGTCGATGGACGACATCCGCAAGTTCCGCCAGCTGCACAGCAAGACGCCGGGCCACCCCGAAGTGGGCATTACGGCGGGCATCGAGACGACGACTGGCCCGCTCGGCCAGGGCATCGCCAACGCGGTGGGCATGGCGCTCGCCGAAAAGCTGCTCAACAAGCGCTTTGGCGACGTGATCGACCACCGCACTTACGTCTTGCTCGGCGACGGCTGCATGATGGAAGGCGTCTCGCACGAGGCCTGTTCACTCGCCGGTGTCTGGGGCCTGAACAAACTGGTCGCGTTCTACGACGACAATGGCATTTCGATCGATGGCGAGGTGCAGGGCTGGTTCCGCGACAACACGGCCGAGCGCTTCCGTGCCTACGGCTGGCACGTGATCGGCCCGATCGACGGCCACAGCATTCCCGCCGTTGACGCCGCCATCGAAACGGCGAAGAAAGAGACCAGCAAGCCCGTCCTCATCATCTGCAAGACCGACATCGGCCACGGCTCGCCCAACAAGCATGGCACCGCCGATGCGCACGGCACCGCCGTGATGGGCGACGAGATTGAGGCGACGCGCAAGAACATCGGCTGGGCTCACGCACCGTTTGTAGTGCCCGCGGAAGCCTATGAGGCGCTGGATGCCAAGGCCAGCGGCGCCGAGATCGAGGCCGCCTGGAACAAGGTGTTCGCCAGCGCCGATCCGGAGTTGAAGCGCCGCCTCGCGGGCGAGCTGCCCGCGAATTACGCCGACATCGTGAAGAGCGCCGTTGACGCTGCAATCGCGGTGGACAAGGAAGTCGCCACCCGCAAGGCCGCGCAGAACGCGCTGGAAAAATTCGGCCCGGCGCTGCCGGAGATGATCGGCGGTTCGGCTGACCTCACCGGCTCGAACCTGACCAATCACAAGCAGTCGGTCGCTGTCGACGCCCAGGGCAACGGCAACCACGTCAGCTACGGCGTGCGTGAGTTCGGCATGTGTGCCATCGCCAACGGCATGGCGCTGCACGGTGGCGTGATTCCGTACGTCGGCACCTTCCTCGTGTTCAGCGACTACGCGCGCAACGCCGTGCGCATGGCCGCGCTGATGAAACAGCGCGTGCTCTACATCTTCACCCACGATTCGATTGGCGTCGGCGAAGATGGGCCGACGCATCAGCCGGTCGAACACGTCGCCTCGCTGCGCCTGATTCCGGGCCTCAACGTGTGGCGCCCGGCCGACTCGCTGGAGAGCGCGGTGGCCTACGCCAGCGGCATCGAGCGCAAGGATGGGCCGACGATGCTTTGCCTGTCACGGCAGAACACCGCGGTCATCGCCCGCGACGCGTCGCATGAGGCGCTGATCCGTCGTGGCGGCTACATCGTGGCCGAAACACTCAAACCTGCACTGGTGCTGATCGCTACCGGCTCCGAAGTCGGGCTGGCACTGGGTGCACAAAAGGCCCTGGCGGCGGACGGCATCGAAGCCCGCGTGGTGTCAATGCCCTGCACACAACTGTTCGACGCGCAAAGCGCCGAGTATCGCGAGGCAGTGCTTCCGCCGGAATTGCCGAAGCTGGCAATCGAAGCCGGTGTCACCGGCGGCTGGTGGAAATATGTGCACGGCGGGCAAACGCCGGGCGCGGTGCTCGGCATCGACACGTTTGGTGAATCGGCGCCGGCCGGCGTGCTGATGAAGCACTTTGGCTTCACGGTGGAGAACGTCGTGGCGAAGGCTAAGACGCTGGTCTGATTTTCGTAGGGCGGGCACTGCCCGCCTCGTTTACCCGGCGGGCAGTGCCCGCCCTACTGGAATAAAGCAATGGCAATCAAGGTAGGCATCAACGGCTACGGCCGTATCGGTCGCAACATTCTTCGTGCGCTCTATGAGTCGGGTCGCACCGATATCGAGATCGTCGCCATCAACGACCTCGGCGACAGCGAAACCAACGCGCACCTGACGCGCTACGACACCGCGCACGGCCCGTTCGGCAAGACCGTGGCGGTGGACGGCGACAACCTGGTGATTGAAGGTGATCACATCAAGGTGTTCGCCATTCGCAATCCAGCCGAGATTCCGTGGGGCGAGCGCGGTGTGGATGTGGTGCTGGAATGCACCGGCCTCTTCACCAGCAAGGCCAAGGCGGGTGCGCACCTGGCCGGCGGCGCCAAAAAGGTGATCATTTCTGCGCCGGGCGAAAAGGATGTTGATGCCACTGTCGTCTACGGCGTGAATCAGAACGTGCTCAAAGCCAGCGACACGGTCATCTCCAACGCGAGCTGCACCACCAACTGTCTCGCACCGCTGGTGAAGGTGCTGCACGAGCAGATCGGTGTGGTCAATGGCTTGATGAATACCATCCACAGCTACACCAACGATCAGGTGCTGACTGACGTGTTCCACAAGGATCTGCGCCGCGCCCGAGCTGCCGCGCACAACATGATTCCGACCAAGACCGGCGCTGCCGCGGCCGTGGGTCTCGTGTTGCCGGAACTCAATGGCAAGCTCGATGGTTTCTCGGTGCGCGTGCCCACTATCAATGTGTCGCTGGTTGACCTCTCATTCGTTGCCGCGCGCGACACCACAGTCGCCGAAGTCAATGACATCCTGAAAGCTGCTGCCCGCGGCGCGATGAAGAACGTACTCGCCTACAGCGACGGCCCGCTCGTCTCCAGCGACTTCAATCACAACCCGCACAGCTCAGTGTTCGATGCCACCTGTACCAAGGTCTCGGGCCGCCTGGTCAAAGTCTGCTCCTGGTACGACAACGAATGGGGCTTCTCGAACCGCATGCTCGACACCACGGTCGCGCTGATGGGGGCGAAGTAATTGGCGGCAGTTCTCGCGCCGACGCTGGTCAGCACGCTGTGGCCAGCGCCATCGGGCAGCTCGCGGGCCGCACGCAACGTGCTGCTCGCGCTGGTCGGTACGCTCGCACTGACGGTGTCGGCGAAGACGCAGATTCCGTTCTGGCCGGTACCGATGACGATGCAGACATTCGTCGTGCTGGTGATCGGCATGGCGTACGGCGCGCGCCTCGGCGTCGCCACCATCGCGCTCTACCTGCTTGAAGGCGCGCTCGGTCTGCCGGTGTTCGCGGGCACGCCGGAGAAAGGCGTCGGCCTCGCCTACATGATGGGTCCGACCGGTGGCTATCTGCTCGGCTTCGTCGCCGGGGCGTGGCTCTGCGGCTGGCTGGCGGAGCGTGGCTTTGACCGCTCGCCGCTCAGAACGCTGGTCGCGATGAGTCTGGGCCATGCGCTGATCTTCGTGTTCGGCGTCAGTTGGCTCGCGCAGCTGATCGGTTTCGACAAGGCATTCGCCACCGGAGTCGCGCCGTTCTGGGCCGCGACCATCGTCAAGACGCTACTTGGTGTCGCAACGCTTCCGCTGGCTTGGAAGTGGATCGGAAGACTGAAATAGTGGCGGTGCCCCGCGTGAGCGCGATTGCATGAATCCATCGATGGTCATCGTTCGCACCACGCAGCTGAGCGATTTGCCCTCGCTGGTGGCTTGCCTCAATCCGGTCTTCCTTGAGCGCCGCTATCTGGCGATCGTGGAGGCGATCCCCGCGCCTGAGGCGACGTCGTATCACGCGGCCAATATCGCGGCGGGTTATCCGCATTGCGTAGCCGTGCTCGGTGACCGCGTGGTGGGCCTGTGCGACATCGTGCCGGCAGCGCCACCGCGTATCGCCGCGCAGGCGCACACCGGCACGCTAGGCGTGCTGCTGGCGCCGGACGCGCGCGGTTACGGCATCGGCGAGCGTCTGCTGCGCGCAACGCTCGCCGCCGGCCGCGACAAGTTCGAGCGCATCCAGCTCAACGTCTACAGCCACAACGAGCGCGCGCATCGTCTCTACCTGCGTTGCGGCTTCGTCGAGGAAGGACGCCGCCGCGCGGCGTGGAAGCTCGACGGCATGACCTCCGACATCATTGACATGGGTTTGCTCTACAGCGAACAGACAGCATGAAATTTCTCCGCCTCACCGACCTCGATCTCAACAAAAAACGCGTCTTCATCCGTGCCGATCTCAATGTGCCGCAGGATGATGCCGGCAAGATCACTGACGACACCCGCATCCGCGCCTCGGTCCCCGGCATCCAGTTCGCGCTGAAGGCTGGTGCGGCGGTGATGGTGACCTCACATCTCGGCCGTCCGACCGAGGGCGAGTTGAAGCCGGAAGATTCATTGGCGCCAATTGCGGCTCGGTTGTCTGAGCTGCTCGGGCAACCGGTTCGCCTCGTCGCCAATTGGGTCGATGGAGGCTTCGCGGTAGCGCCGGGCGAAGTTGTGCTGCTCGAAAACTGCCGCTGCAACAAGGGCGAAAAGAAGAACGATGAGGCACTGGCCAAAAAGATGGCAGCGTTGTGCGACGTGTACGCCAACGACGCCTTCGGCACCGCGCATCGTGCCGAAGCGACCACCGAGGGCATCGCCCGCTTTGCCCCGGTCGCCTGCGCCGGTCCGCTGATGGCCGGTGAGCTTGAGGCGCTGGGCAACGCGCTTGGCAACCCGAAGCGCCCGCTGGTGGCGATTGTGGCGGGCTCGAAGGTCTCGACCAAGCTGACGATCCTCGACTCGCTTGCCGACAAGGTGGATCAGTTGATCGTGGGCGGCGGTATCGCCAACACCTTCCTTGCTGCCACCGGCGCAAAGATCGGCAAATCACTGGCTGAAGCCGATCTCGTCGCCGAGGCAAAGAAAATCATCGACAAGATGGCCGCCCGCGGCGCCAGTGTGCCGCTGCCCGCCGATGTGGTGTGCGCGAAAGAATTCGCGGCGACTGCGGTGACGACAACCAAGGCCATCGCCGACGTGACCGATGACGACATGATTCTCGACATTGGCCCGCGCAGCGGCGCGGCTCTCGCTGAGCTGCTGGCAAAGGCGGGCACCATCGTCTGGAACGGCCCAGTCGGTGTGTTCGAGTTCGATCAATTCGCCGGTGGCACCAGGGCCATCGCAGCGGCGATTGCAGCCTCACCGGCATTCTCGATCGCAGGCGGGGGCGACACCATCGCTGCCATCAACAAGTTCGGCATTGCCGACAAGGTGAGCTACATCTCGACGGCTGGCGGCGCCTTCCTCGAGTTCCTTGAAGGCAAGACGCTGCCGGCGGTGGCGGCGCTGGAAGCGCGCGCCGCATAGCGTGGCAGCAGGGCAGGAAACGCCGATCCCGCGGTTGGGAGCAGAGCAGCACCTGAGAGCGGCGGTCACTGCGGAGTCGCGTGGTGCTGTCGATGAGGCGCTTGCTCACTACCGGGCGCTGGTAACCTTTGTTCCTGATCATCCGGGCGCATTGCTGCGGCTTGCCCAGCACGCACGCGACGGCGGCGACCGCGTTCACGCCGTTGCGCTGGTGCAACGAGCCATCATGGGTGCCCGCCGACTGGGCCTGCGTGCTGACGCGGCGCCGCTGTATGCCGAACTGGCAACCACCCTGCGCGAAATTGGCAAACTGGACGACTCGCTGGCAGCTGCCCGTGCGGGGCTCGAACATTGCGGTGAACTCGGCGGGTTGATCTGGGAGGAATGCCAGGCGTTGCGCGCCCTTGGCAAACACGGTCAACGTGCGGCGCGGCTCAACCGGTTGGCAGCGTTGCAGCCTGCAGACCCGGTGGTGCTTGCCGAATTGGGGCTGGCATTGCTGGAGACGCCCAGCGCGGCGCAGGCAGTCCGACCGCTGCGAGCCGCACTCGATCTCGGCCTGGATGATGACGATACCGCGCTTGCGTTGGCCGGCGTGGAGTTGCGCGTGCGCGAGTTCGGTGCGGCTGAAACCCGGCTCGGGAAAATTCTCGGGCGCGCCCCCGATCATCTCGGCGCACTGGGTCTGCGCTGGCTGCTGCTGCGGCTAACCTGCCGCTGGCCTGAGGCCGAAGTCACGCAACATGACATGCTGCGACAAATCGCCACAGGCGCCGTACATCCGGCGTTGAGCCCGTTCATGCTGTTGAGCTGCGAGATGGCACCGTCGCTGCTGCGCGACTATACACACCGGTTTCAGCAGCTTGCGGGCGCCACCTCGGTAGCGCGCCCCGATGCCCCGCATCATGGCGGCCCGTTGCGCATTGGCTACCTGTCATCAGATTTTCATGACCACGCCACGGCAATCCTGATGGCAGGGTTGTTCGAGCAACATGATCGCAGCCGGTTCGAAACCTTCGCGTTCAGCTATGGGCCGTTGGCGGATTCGCCGTATCGCAATCGACTGCGTGCAGCATTCGCGCATTGGCATGACATCAACACACTTTCTGATGCGGAAGCTGCTGCCCTGATTCGCCAACAGCAGATCGATGTACTGGTCGAGCTGAAAGGCATCACGTACGGATCACGGCTCGGCATTCTCAACCACGGCCCGGCGCCGGTCACCCTGCACTACATTGGCTATCCGGGCACGCTTGCCCATCCCGGCATTGACTATCTGGTCACTGATCCGATCGTCAGCCCACCAGGCAGCGAAGCAGATTACGCGGAGCCGCTTTTGCGACTGCCGGTCTGCTATCAGGTCAATGACGACCGCCGCGAACGCCCGACGGCAACTTCGCGCAGTTCGCTAGGGTTACCCGACGACGCTGTCGTGCTGTGCAACTTCAACCAGGCATCGAAGTGGACGGCGCAATGGTTCCACATCTGGCTGCGAGCGCTGCAGAGCCATCCGGCCAGTGTGCTCTGGCTGCTTGATCCCGGTGACGACGCCCGCGCCGTGCTTGATGCGCAGATCGCCGCGTCGGGCGTCAGCGACCGTGTGGTGTGGGCGCCACGGGTCTCACCGGAAAATCATTTGCAACGTCTGGGTGCCGCAGATCTGGCGCTCGACCAATATCCCTATGGTTCACACACGACCGGTGCCGACGCACTTTGGACCGGCGTGCCGATGTTGACTTGCCTGGGCAGCAACTACGCAGGACGTGTCGGTGCCAGTCTGCTGTCTGCCGTCGGCCTTGATGAGTTGATTACCGACTCGCCTGAGGCCTATGCTTCGAAGCTCGCAAACTTGCTGGATGACCGAGCACTGCTGCGCAGTTATCGGGATCGGCTCGCCAACCCTGCCACGCTGCCCCTGTTCGATACGGCGGGCTTTACCCGGGCGTGGGAAGACCTTCTGATGGCAACCCATGCTCGCGCCCGCACGGCGCCAAACCCCTGAATCTGCGTCCCTTGCAAGTCCCGACATCGTGAACGCTAACGACATTCCCGCGACGGTCCGCATCCCGAAGGTCATCCACCAGATCTGGCTGGGCGATCAGGCACGGCGGCCCGCGCGCTGGATGAGTTCGTGGCAGCAAAAGCATCCGGACTGGGAGTACCGGCTCTGGACCGAGGCCAACCTGCCGCCACTGCGGGCGCAGGCAGCATTCGACGCCATGCCTCATCTGGCTGGCAAGGCAGACATCCTGCGCTATGAATTGCTGCACCGGTTTGGCGGCGTCTACATTGATGCCGACGCCGAGTGCGTCGCCGCCCTGAGCGACGATCTGCTCAGCAATCGTGCCTTTGCAGCGCACGAAAACGAGTATGTACGCCCGGGCATGATTGCCAATGGTGTCATAGGCTGTCTGCCCGGCACGCCGCTGATGGCAGCAATGACCGACACCATTCTCGCCACTGAGGGATTGCGCGAGTGCCCGGCGATCGAGGTGTGGAAACTGACCGGACCGCTCGCGTTCACTCGCGTCATTGGTCGCGGCGGGCATAGCTATATCCGCATTTATCCCAGCTTCTGGTTCTACCCCGAGCACTACTCGGGCGTTCACTACTCTGGTGTCGTTGACCGGTGCTACGCGCGGCAGTACTGGGGGAGCACCCGTTCCGGCGTGTATGAGGCCAACGCCCAATGAGCGCGGGCGCCTCAGCGCCTGGCGGCGTCGAACTGCACGTCCACCTCGCCGCGCTGCTGCGCGCCCGAAAGTTGCCTGAGCTGGTTGCCTGCTGGACCGGTGCCGCCGACGGGCAACGCACTCCCGCCGCCGCCCGCAGCGCTGCCATCGCCCTGGCCGAAATGCGCCAGCTGGACGAGGCGCAACGTGTCATCGACCACTGGCTTGCCGATGCAACCGACGTCGCGACGCGCATTTTGTGCGCGCGGGTAGCCTTCGACCTTGGCCACTACCGGGTGGCGATTGATCGCCTGGAGCCACTCGTTACCTCTCCGGCGGCGCGGCCGAGCTGGTGGATCATCTACCTGCGGTCCGCACTTGGTTGCAGCGACCCCGAACGAGCGTTGCGCCTCCATGCGGCCTACGCCGCGCTGACCGAGCAGGACACGGCGGTTGGCCGCGCACATGCCGAGCTGCTCGCGATGGCGGGCCGACGCGGTGATGCCGAAACTGCATTCCGTCGCCTGCTGGCAGCGCGCCCGGACGATGCAGCGCTGGCCGCTGCCGCTGGCGAGTTTTTCCTTCGTGAGTTCCCGGAACAAACGGACAGCGCGCTCGAACAGTTGCATCACCTCGCCCGCGATCCCGTGCTGGCGCCCGAGACGGTCCGCCAGTTGAATATGTTGCCGGCGTTCTACCGCGACGATGCCTCGGCGCTGGCGTGGCGGAGCGCGTGGATCGCTGCCGTTCGTGCGCTGACAGTGGCGGCGCGGAATTCGCCGTTGCGAGGCGATGAGCGTGCGCTTTGCCTGACCACCACCCCCTTTCTGCTCGCGTATCACGATGCCGACATTACCGAAGCACAAAGCGCGTGGGGCGATTTCGTGGAAGCCGTCGCGGCCCCGTTGCGCCTGCCGCTGGTTGCTGGCCGCGCCCGTGGTATCCAGCGCATCGGGATAGTCTCCAACCGTCTCAACGAGAGCAGCGCCGGGCGCTTCTTCAACGCCTGGATCGACGAACTCCTGGCGGCCGGCTTTGACTTGCGCCTCTACGCCATCGGACCGCGCGACGAGGTTACCGCGAAGCTCGCCAACCGGGCACCACTGCAACATCTGGGTGTCGATGAAATTCACCGCTGGCAGACCGTCCGCGACACCATCCTGCGCGACGAAGTTGATGCCCTGGTCTTCCCGGAACCGCAGGGCTCACCCCTGCTGCTGCTGACGGCAGCACTTCGCTGCGCGCCGGTTCAGTGCGCCGGCTATGGCAACCCGCTGACCACCGGGCTGCCGAGCATGGACTACTTCCTGAGCCCGGACGCCGCTGAGGTTTCGTCTCCCACCTCGCACTACAGGGAGCGTGTTGTTCGTCTGGCCGGCATGGGCACCCGGATCGCACCGCCGCCCGATGTCAATCCCCGATCTTTGGCGGATTTCGGACTCACCGAAGGCCCGCGCTACTGCCTGATCAGCCAGCAGTTGCAGAAGTGGTCGCCCACGTTTGTTGATGCGGTCATCACCCTGCTGCAGCGCGACAGCAACACCCGTATCGTGCGCTTTCCGCATGGCAGTGCCGGCGTATCGTCAGCGGCGTTTGACGACATGCTGGCCGCCCGCTGCGCCGATGCCGGCCTTGCGATGGCCGAACGGGTGCTGACCCTCCCCTGGTTGTCGTGGGCAGACTTTCTGGCCCTGCATCGCCACATGCAGGTTTCGCTGGATACATGGCCATTCGGGGGCGGCAGCACCACGGTTGACGCGCTTTCGCAGTCGCTACCGGTGGTCACCCGCAGCGGCCTGTTCTTGCGCGGCCGTCAAAGCACCGGCCTGCTGCGTCTGGCTGGCCTGGACTCGCTGGCGGTTGACACGCCGGCGCAGTTCGTCGAGCGTGCCATTGAGGTCGCGCGCTCACCTCACGAATTCATGGCTGCACGGCAGCAGACTGACACCAGTGTCTTGCACGCGTCGGGGGAGACGGTGTTCGCCTCCATTGCCGAGTTCATTTCGTCATTGTGATGGCATCCCGGTCAGCGCGGCCGACGCCTACAGCTTTTTATGAAGGCTGTTATTTGATCTGGGCTTGATACCAGGAAATGACAAAAGTCGACTTCCTGGATTTTTCGCCGCAAGTCCTTGTTTGATAAAGGGTTGATTGAGAAGTTGCTGGTGCTGATTGGCGCCGGTACGCAATTGTGCGCAGAGCGAGCGGCACAGTGTTGCGCGTTTGGCAGAATGCTCTTTTGCGCTACCGGCTGGCTCCATGTTTCCCTACGATCGCTTCGTCAAATTTGAAGAACTGACCACCTTGCTGCGGAGTGCTGTCGATGCACATCCTGGCCTCGCCCGCATGGCATCAATCGGCAGCAGTCACGAAGGGCGTTCAATCTGGTGCGTGACGCTGACCAACTATGCGACTGGCGAACCGCTTAGCAAGCCGGCGTTTTATGTCGACGCCAACATTCACGCGACGGAGTTGTCCGGCTCGGTCGCCGCACTGAAACTGATCGACACCGTGCTGAGCGGCTATGGCAAGCGTGCCGACCTCACGCGCCTGCTTGACAGTCGTACGCTCTACGTCATCCCCCGCGTCAACCCGGACGGCGCCGAGTGGGCAATGGCCGACAAGCCAAAGTACATCCGTTCATCCACCCGGCCTTACCCCTACGCCGAGGACGCCATCGAAGGGCTGGAGCCAGAAGACATCGACGGCGATGGCCGCATTCTCATGATGCGCTTCCGCGACGACAATGGGCCGTGGAAGAAGCACGCCAGCGAGCCGCGCCTGATGGTGCGGCGCGATCCGGTTGAAACCGGCGGCGAGTACTACCGCATTGTCAGCGAGGGCCGGATCAAGGCCTACGACGGATTCAATCTGCCAGTCGCTCGCGTCAAGACCGGGCTCGACCTCAACCGCAATTTCCCCGAGGAATGGCGGCCGGAGAGCGAGCAGCTCGGCGCGGGAGATTTTCCGACCAGTGAGCCGGAAGTGCGGGCTTGCGTCGAGTTCGTCAACAAGCACCGCAACATTTGCGGCGGCGTTTTCTTCCACACATGGAGCGGTGTGTTGCTGCGCCCCTTCGGAACCAAAGCGGACGACGAGATGGCCCCCGAGGACCTGTGGGTGTTCCAGACACAGGGAAAGAAGGGCGAGGAGTTGACCGGCTACCCGGCGATCAGTGTCTTTCATGAATTCAAGTACCACCCCAAAGAGGTCATCACCGGCACCCAGGATTGGCTCTACACCGAGCTCGGCTCCTACGCCTGGGTGGTTGAGATCTGGTGCCCGATGCGCGAGGCGGGCATCAAGGATTACAAGTTCATCGACTGGTTCCGCGATCACCCGGTCGACGACGATCTCAAGCTCCTGAAATGGACCGACGAGACACACAAGGGCAAGGGCTACGTCGACTGGTACCCCTACGATCATCCGGAGCTCGGCAAGGTTGAGCTTGGCGGCTGGAATCGCTTCCACACCTTCAGCAATCCGCCGCCGCATCTGATGGAAAAGGAAGTTCAGAAATTCCCGGACTGGATTGTTTTCCAGGCGCTGATGTCGCCCAAACTGGAGCACCACTCCACCAGGGTGACCTCACTTGGCGGGGATCTCTGGCGCATCGACTTTGGTGTGCACAACACCGGTTATCTGCCGACCGATGTCAGCAAGCTCACCCGCAAGAAGAAGTACGTGCGTGGCGTGGTCGCGGAGATAACGTTGCCTGACGGCGCAGCGCTGGTCGAAGGCAAGGCTCGCATCGAGTCCGGACAACTGGAAGGACGCAACAACCACCACACACTGGTGTCATTCTGGCCCGGGGCCAATGCGACTGAGGACCGGCTGCGATTCTCCTGGATTGTTCGCGCACCGGCGGGTGCGGCGGTAACGGTGGAGGCGCGGCATGATCGCGCGGGCACGGTAACACAGCGGATTTCACTCAACTGAGCGGTACCACATTGGTCCATGGTCGGGCAATGACGGCTGCGGCCAGCGGACTGCAAGCCCTGTATCGGGCAGGTGATTTTGCTGGCGTGATCCGTGCCGCGTCAGATTGTCCGCCTGGAGCGCCGGAATATGCAGCTACCATGCAGCTGTCCGGGCAGGCCAGCGTGCGGCTGGGCGACGACGCCAATGCGGCCATTTGCTTCCTGCGCGCCGCCCTGAATCCAGCGATGATTCAATCGGCGGCGCAATCCGTGTGCCTGTTCAACGCTGCGGTGTCGTTGCGACGTCTGGGCCAGCGGGCACCAGCGAAGTATGTCCTCTGCTGCGATCTCCTGCTGGCCTCCCGGCGTGGAGCGCACCGTTCGTCGCCTCTGCTGCTGGCTGACTGGTTGCACGATGTGCCGGATGTCCAGCGCGCGGTGCTGGCGCTCGCCAGCGGGCTGCCGGAGCTCAGAGCGGAGTGCATGGGCCGCTTGCTGCCATTGCTGCAGCGGCCGGACAGTAGTGCCACGATGCCGTTGCCAACTGTCCGCCAGGAGATTGGCGGTGTCGCCACGGCAGATTCACTGTTGTCCGTAGTTGTCTGCAGCCATCGCGATGCGGTATTTGCACGATGCGTATCCGAGTGCGAACGGGCATTTGACGGCGGCCGCTTCGAATTGATCCGCATCGCCGACGCGCAATCAATGTGCGAAGGTTACCAACGTGGATTTCAGCAGGCAAAGGGTGAGCTGCTCGTGTTTATGCACGATGACGTCGAACTGCTTTCACCTGAGTTCGGAAGCAGGCTGCGCCAGGAACTGGGGCATTGCGATTTGCTGGCGATTGCCGGTGCTACGCGCTTTGACGGTCCGGCCTGGTTTAGCGCGGGTCCGGACTTTTTGCGCGGTAGTGTCTCCGTGCCACGTTCAGACGGGCGATACGACCTGTACTGGGCGTCGCTGGGTGTGGAACGGATGCCGTTAGCAGTAGCCGATGGCTTTTTTCTGGCGTGCCATCGCCGGGTTGTTGACACCATCCGCTGGGATGCTTACCCGATCCCGGGATTTCACGGTTACGACATTGACTTCACGTGTCGAGCCAGTCGCGCCGGCTTTAAGGCCCATGCAGCAGTGTCGCTACAGGTCGCGCATGCCTCGGAAGGTGTGTTCGATGATCGCTGGCTGGACGCTTCGAAGGCAGTCTGCGCACGACTGGGTGTTGGCCCCGGGCCTGCTGCCGCGCCGCGTTGGGTATCGACCGTGGCGGACTCGCGCGCGGAGGCTGCGTTGCAATTTGATCGCGTCGTTGCTTGCGTCAACTCGGCGCCGGGTGACGTTCATGCGTTGTTGCGATCGCTTGAAGCTGGCAGCGGAGATGCTTCGCTGCAAGACAACGGCGAAATCACGCAGCTTCTGCAGGCGTTATCGGGAGTGACTGGCGCTGCTTCCACCGGAAGTATGGACGTTCAGCAATCAGGTACGAGAGCACCGACAACGCGAGTGTGAGCAAAACTGCCACCGCGAGCAGGATCGGCATACGAGCGAGTTCGGGCATTTTCGCAGCGGGCGCTGCGATGGTGGCTACGGCCGCGAAGACCAGCATGCATGCTGGCAGATGCCAAAGGTAGATCGAATACGTCAAAGTCGGCAATTTGGTCAAAATTTTTCTTTCACCCGCGTCGGTTGATGCTGGGTTGCTCGCCCACAGCAATAGCGCGACGGTGCCCACGAGGTGCATCACGACAAACGTATCAAATGGCCGCCATGCCCATTGCACCGGGCGCCAGCTGATCGGGGCCTGAGAGGCGTACACGAGACTGGCGGCCAGTATTGCTAGGCCTCCGCCGACCAGTAGCAGCAGGGATCGGTCGATGCCGGTGCCACCTTGGCGCACGCTACGCCAGATTGCGATGGCGATTCCGGCGGCGAAATACAGCGGATATGCGTAGGCGTTGGGCGAAATTGTGCGCAGCGCGATGCTCAGCAGGGTTGCAAGAACGACCACCGCCAATATAGGACGCTGCAATCTGACCAAAACGCTAGCGACAAATGGAGCCGCCAAGTAGAAGAGCCACTCTACCGCCAGTGTCCAGGTCACGATGAGAATGGGCGGCGCAGCGTAAGGTGGCAACCAGTTCAGGTAAAGAAGGTTCTGCAGCAGCGTGGCGAGGTCAACCTGCCTGAAGTTGAGCTGATAGAAGTCGAAATGCGCGACTGCAATGATTGCAACAGTCGCTGCTGGCAACAGCCGGAATGCCCGGCGCCCCAGGAACGATGTAGCTGCGGGCGTTTGCGCTGAGGCGAACCACGGCCTGGTGATGACAAACCCGGAGATGGCAAAGAAGACGTACGCGCCGTGGAACTGGAAGTAGAGCGCCGTGAGTGCGGTCGTGACGGCCGACGGTGCCGAGTTGAACGTCGCGCTATCAACATCGAACGCATGAAAAACGGCTGCGTAGAGCGCCGCAAAGTGGCAAACCACGACGAGCAACGCAGACACCAGGCGTAACCATTCGAAGCGACTGGTACGCCCGTTGACGGGCGTACCAGGGGGTGGAACATTAGTCAATTGACGCGCATCCAGAGGCAATGGGGCTTGAGCGCGCGCCAACTGCGATGGCCGGTGTCACAGCGTGGCTGAGTAACAGCCTGATTCAGAAGCGTTGACTGTTCTGGCAACGCTTCCATTGATCAGCATGCTTACTTTGCCGGCTCCTTCGGAGTGGCTGCATTGGCGGGGGGCGACAATGGCACCGCGCCCGGCCCCAGCTTTCCCTCACGTACCTGTTGCGCGATTTCACGCAAGCGGTCAGCTTGACTTGTGTCGGCCTTTTCGACGAAGGTTGCCAGCAACTGTTCGTTGTACGTTACGCCGTTGTCAACTTTTATTGATTCCAGAAACGCCTCTTTTGCGCTGCGAATACGATCATTGAGGACAACCTCAATGATCTTTTCCTTCGATTCTTCGAAGGACGCACGACGCGCGGGTTCACGTTTGAGTATTTTCACGACATGCACACCGCTTCGCGAAACTACCGGGTCGGCGATATCGTTTTCGATTTTGGTACGAAAAGCTGCCACCACCATCGGGTGGTCCGAGTTGTTGTCGTAAAAGTCGCCGACAACGCCCTCGGAAGCTTTTGACTTGTCGTCGTCGCTGTAGGCGTCCACAATCGTTTGCCACGCGTTACCGCCTCGTGCCAATGCAGCGACCTGTTCAGCAAGAACTGATGCATCTTTAAGGCTGCGTTCGCCAAGCCGGATCAGCACATGCGCGACCTTGACCTTCGGTGGCACTTTGAAGCCTGTGGGTGCGGCGTCGTAGATTTCTTTGGCTCTGGTCTCAAGAAGAGCCGGGCTGGCTTTTGCCGCCTCGCGCTCGCGGCGCTCAACGATTTCAAGCACCGCTTCGAGGTACCGACGGTCCCTGACGAGGTTGAACACTGGCTGCTCGGCTTGCGTCAGGGCGAGAGCCGATGCGTTGTTTGAGAACAGGTAACGAGGCGCGAGCAATGCCTTGGACGCAGACTTTGCATTGTCGATGCTGGAGAACGACGGCTTGTCCTTTGTGCCTTCGCTGTTCTGCAGCGACACACGCATCTCGTCTGCGGTTATTGAGACATCTTTGAAGCTGGCTACGGTCTGGGCGTTAGCGGCGGCCGCGCCGATGCCAACAAACGCAGCCAGAGTTACTACTGTGTAGATATTTCTTGAGAGGATCATCCGGACTCCTGACGAAAAAAAGGGGGCGGAAGCCCCCTTTTTGGCGAATGTCGCCGTTAATTAGTTGAAACCACCAGGCGCCTCAACACGCGTGTCACAAACGCCCGAGCAACCGGAATTGCGGACGTTGATGTACCACACGCCGGTCGTAACGCTGGCGAAGCCGAAGCCGACTCGGCTCGGATCGTTTATCGAAATATAACGCCAGCCATCAGGTCCATCGGTACCAATGACTTGCGCCGTGCCGGTGAAGTCGCAGGGATTCTGGGACACCCGAATGTCTTTGATGGCAGCCGGCGAACCAGGAGCTTCTGCAAAGATGATCTTCGGCAAGGTGCTCAGCGCACGGCCAACCGTAGATTGAGTGGACGCGATGGTGAACTTGATGGTGTAGATGTTGTCGCCGTATTGCGGGCGGATGTCAGTCGTGTTGTGAGCAGTCGAGGTGAACCATTCATAGTTCGGATAGCCTTGACCTACCGGGCAGTAATTCACGATTGACGTCGACGTTTGCTTGGTCGCGGTCGTTGATGGCGTCACGGCAGCAGCGCCTGCGCTGTTTGAAACCACGACCGTATAGACCGCAGAAGTCGCTTGCGATGATGTGGGGAACGGTATGTCGGTCAACGAGGACGACGACGATCCGACAGGGTTGCCGTCCTTACGCCACGCCCACGTGGTAGGAGCTGAGCCGCCTTGGCAAGTGACGGACAGATTGAGCGATGCGCCGCTGGCGACGACAGGGCCCTGCGGGGTGATTGAGCAACTCGACGGGATAGTGACGCCGGTGCCGGAGTCGGCCGCGATGGACCCAGTGACAGTGCTGCAACGCGTGAGTTGATCAGCGTAACAAACATTGACCGAGTAAGACAAACCACCAACCGTCATGACGGGGCTAATTGTCTGGCTTGTTGGGTTCGCAACGGACGGAGCAGTCCACTGGTAGGTGTAGCCCGGCGTGTAAGTTGCACAACTGGCGCTGAGCGACAGGGTCGTCCCGGGTACCGCCGTCGAAGGTGCCGTGACGGTACATGATGGATTGACGCTGGTACCACTGGACGTTAGTGCAAATCCACTGCCTGTAGGCTGCGATTGCAGGGTAATCAGTCCGGCCGGCACGGTGAATGTAAGCGTTGACTGACAGCTAATCGTCGTGCTGCTGGTCTGCGTGCAGTTAGCCGGGATATTGTTGCTGGCGGTCTGTGCTTGTGTCGGCACAGACATCGTCCCCGCGATCGCAACGATGGCGAGCGCACGGAGAACAAGTTTACTCATTCGGAAATCTCCTATTACTGGCATATCTTCGCCCCCCGTTAGTACACATTATCGCACATATTTTCGAAGGTAAAAAAAAGCGGGCCGGAGCCCGCTTTTTTTTTCTTAACCACACTAGTGTGGCCAACCGCCCAATTAAGGAGCCGTACGCGGTAGCTGAACTTCAACTTGGTACTTGTGGTTGTACGACGAGGCGTAACGATCAGCACCTGCGCCAGCTTTCTTGGCTTGGACGATCGCGAAACCAATAACCGGGAGACCCAGGTAGGTGGCTTCGGTCAACGACGTCGGCGCGCTCGGAGCAGCGAGGTTGATCAGTTGCGTTGCGCCAGACGGAGCAGGCAGCATGTGGGCAGTCGTGCTGCCAACGATGGTCGGGAACGTGATCGCAGCCCAACCGCCTTCTTTGCCAACCGTCGGAACTGCGGCGCCAGAGTTTTGGGCAGCGTTCACGAGGTTGAAGAAGTTAGCGGAACTGAGAACGTTCGACTTCGCGCTCGACTGGATCTTGCCGAAGCCAAGGACGTTGGCTTCGTAGCACAGCGATGCTGCAACGGTCACGAGCGGTTGGCTGCTTTGGCTGCTGGTGGTCGCCGTGCAGTCAGCTGCCGTGCCAGTCGGGCCCGGAGAGAAGTCGTCAGTCGTGATCGACGTGGAGATGAACTCTTCACGATCGGTATCGCTTACGCCGAAATCGTCACGTGCCGTACGGCCGTTCCAGGCGGTCTGGAACGGACGACGAACCGGAGCCGGGAACACGTAGAAACGCTTCGTCGGCATCGTCATGACCCAGTCGGTACCAACCACGCCATCATCGGTGTGAGCGTATTCGTTCATCACTTTGGAGTGCATGATCACGGTCGAAACCGCATCAGCGCCACGCAGCGAGGAAGACGAAGCTGCCCAGTTCGTGATGTAAACATTGGAACCGTTCTGAACGATAGACGTCAGGCCATCGGCACTGTTCAAGCTGGGAAGCGTCGAACCCGGTTGCGTGTACTGGGAGGTGCTGGCAGACGACCAGAAGTCGTTAAGCGCCGTAGCATCGTAACCAGTGTTGGTACCACCCGACGCATTCAGGAGCGTGCCGGCACCGAACAGACCACCACGGGGACCGGTCAACCATGCAGCCGCGTTAGCCGACACGGAAGCGTGCGACACGAGGGCGCAGCTCGGAGTCCAGCTGTTGGCTTTGGTGTGCTTGACGTCAGCCCACAGCGAAGAAGTCGAAACGATTTCGGCCATTTCGATCATCTCGACGTAGCCTTCCATCGAGCGGTCCATTGCCTGGTTGGCAGCAACCGTCGTATCCGCAGAGTACTGGAAGTTACGGAAAGCAGCGCCAACAGCCGGGATCTTCGGGTTGGTACACGAACGATCACCAGTTACCAGCATGCCGCCGCCCAGCGGGCCCGGAGCAGTGTAGCCCGGCAGCAGGTCTGCAGCAGCTTGGCCTGCTGGCAGAACAGCGCCCGTCCACACGTCGAACGGCGAGAGGAACAAGTTGAAGTCCAATACTTCTTGGGAGTTCTTGCCTTCCAGGAAGCGAACCTTAACGATCTTAGCGTTGTTCGTGGTGTTGACCACCGACAACAGCGTCGCGACGCCGTCGCGGGCCGTGTAATAGGGATAAACCAGCACTTGGCCGAGACCGTCATGGTTGACGTACACGGCATTGGCGGCACCCGTCAGAGCGAGAGCACCTGCACCCGCGATAGCGGAAAACAGTGCTTTTTGCTTGAACGTAATCATAGTTAGATTTGACTCCTCTGTCTGAGTTTTTGAGTGATCACTTTAGAACCAACAGCAATACATATTCTTTTGCTGGGAAAATAATACCCCAGTCGCGATTCAGTGTCCAGCTACCTGCGAACAATGTGCGCATCCTTGTTGCTCACAACCCACACCTCGTCAACGGGGAGTGGCATTGAGCGGCGGCCGATACGCGGTATGGCGTATTCCACCACGGTTTCAAGGTTCGCCTGGCACCGCTCGGCGCCGCATTGAACCGACTTGACGGTTACGCTTTTCACGCCAACGCTCCGCATCTGACGCTCAAAAGTCTCGACGGTCAATCCCTGCCGAGACGCCTCCGAGAAGAACTGATACGCCTCAGCGTACTTGTTCTCAATGACCAGTTGCCAGCGCGCCTTGGCCCGCTCCGCAACGCGAGCCTCCCAGAACGCCCTGTCCTCCGCAAGTTTAGGCACGGTAGAGCAACCCGTCAGACCAGCGAACAAAGCAAAAAAAACTGACCCGCATACGGCCCTGCGCCAAGACGAGGCGCTGTTCAAACCCGCAGAAAGCGATCGAGCAAAAGCCGGTTCGTTGTAATTTCGCAACATATATGTGGACACCGTTAACAACTGAATATATTAATTGCTTGTAACTGACTACTGCACGGGCAACTCTACTGGAACTCGCAGCGAGCGTGAGTACTCACCTAACTCCGATTTGTTGCGCGCCTTCTGACCGTCAGCCGAGGTCGGCAAGTTGGTGGTGTTCACCTCGGGAACAAACGATTCCAGGGCGCGCAGTTTGCCCCGGAGCTCATCAACCACCCCTCGGGTCTCTGCAACCGTCGACATGATGCGCGGCGTCACCAGCATCACCAGCTCGGATCGGCTTGACTTCCAGCCCTGGTTTCCAAACAGTCCGCCGACGACTGGAATAGTCGAAACGAGAGGTAGGCCGGAGCTACCGAAGCTGCTGTTGTCCTGGAAGAGCCCACCAAGCAACATGGTGTCCCCGTTCGCAACCATCACTGTGGTTTGCTGGGAATTCTGAATGATGTCCGGATTTGGGTTGCCATCGTTTCGCGGCTGCGCGTTACTGTTTTGCTGCTGAATCTCGAGGAAGACATTGTCGCCGCTGACCCGAGGTGTAATGTTGATCGTCAAACCCGTGTTTATGTACTGATACGAATTGGTCGCGGTCGTCGTCGTCGTTGCGACCGTACTTTGCGTTTGTACGGAAATCTGAGTGCCGTTGGTGAAGCTGACCTTCTGGTTGTCCAGCGTCAAAAGTGTCGGGGAGGCAATCGTGCGCGATTGCCCCTTTGTCTGCAAGGTGCTCAGAATGGCTTTTGCCGCTGCCCCCTGCCACGTGTAGCTAAAAGAGCTTGACGATGATCCGCTTGCAGCGCCCAGAACACCGACACCGCCTTCTGACGTCAAACGATTGAGCGGAGACTCCGGCTTGCCGCTAAACATTCCGGAGATTCCAAACTGAAGCTCACCGGTCAGGGCTACCTGAGCGATCTGCACTTCAATCGCAATCATTTTTGGAGGGGTGTCCAGCTTTTTGATGGCCGACTCAATGGCACTGTATTCCGACGGCGTCGCCACGATCAATAGTGCGTTGCGGTCCTTGTCAGCAATCACCGTGGCATTTCTGGCAAGCGCAGCGGCCTGATTGGCGCTGCCCGCACTTACCGGAACGACTGGCCGTATCGGCTGTGTCGCCGCAACGCTTTGATTCGAGAGGTTTCCCGGCGTCACAAGGCCCTGACCGGGAATCGGCGACAACGGTGCGCTCAGTGTTGATTGCGTCTGCCCAGGGGCGACGCTCGCCTGCGATGGAGCTGCGCGGCCACTCATCGCCTGCTGCAGGGTGGCTTGAAGCTTCTCGGCCTGGGTGTACTGCACGTTGTAGACGTACAGCCTGGCCCCGCCACCCGCGTCGTTACCGTTGTCCAGCCTCTCGAGCATGCGTTTCGCTTCCTGAATGACTTCGGGATTCGGCGAAATCACCAGCAGCGCATTCATGCGCTCGATCGGAATCAGGCGGACAAGACCTGCAAGTGGATTGGATGCCGCCGGGAAAATGCGCTCCCAGTCGGCAACCACCGACTTGACCTCTGCACTCTGCAACGGATAAATCACGAACGACATGCCGGAGAGCAGATCGACGTCGAACATCTCGGCGATCTCGACCATATGTCTGATCTCATTCTCCGTTCCGAACAGAAACAGCAGATTGCGGACTTCATCTACCCGGATCGATGCCTCGGGTGTTTTGACGAACGGCTGAATCAGGCGTTGCAATTCCTTGGCGCCGACATATTTGACCGGAAGAATCACGACACCAGCACCGGGACCAATGTTGCGTACGTTGGGTCTTGGTGTTGTTGTGCCCTGAACGGCTTCTGCCGCGGGTAGTACCCGCCAGGTGCTGCCATCTTTGAGCAACACAAATCCGACACTGCGGAGCAAAGTGTCCAGCACCGGGATCAATTCGTTGCGCGCCAAGCCTTTGGGTGTCCGAATCGTCACCGTGCCCGTCACCCGTGGGTCGATGATGACGTTTTCCTGGAAGGTGTCAACGATGATGTTCTTGACCAGCTCCCGCACATCACCATTCTCGAAGTTCAGACTCAGCGGGGGGCCCGCGTCGGCCGGTTGTGGCAATGCCCGCCGCGGCGGCCGCACCAGCTCTCCCGATCCGAGCGAAACGAACGGTTGCAATGCAGATTTGCGACTGGCCTCAATTGCCTCACGATCACGCGCCGCCTCCGCGTCCGCCAGACCAGCAGCTTTGGGCTGGCTGGCGGCAACACGCGGGGCGAGGGTTGTGACAGTACTTTCCGGCTTGGTCGGCGCCTGGCCGCACGCTGCCAACAGCGATGACAATGCGGCAACTGCACCACATGCCAACGACCAGCGAACTTTGCCAAGCGCTTTGGTTGCGTGATTGGACTTGTGGGACGTCGGAGCGCCTTGTTCGGATTGCATCTTGTCGTCTGATTCCGGATTCATTGGCCGAAGCGGGCGCGACGCCGTGCTTCGATGAAAGCATCGGCATTCGCAGCGGTGTATGGTTGGCCATTGGGCAATGGCGTCGCAGACAGCACAGCACTGCGTTCGCCAGGAGGTGCGCCAGCGGCGTTGACGGCTGCCATGGGCGCAGAAACTGGTTGCGGCTGTGGCGGCGGCGTGGCAGCAGGCGTGCTGGCGGCCACTGGCGTTGGCGGGGGCGGTGCTGGTGGCGGCGCTGGCTGCGGCACACGACCAGACGCCGTGAATTTGGGCAACTCTACGACGTCAGTGTCACTTTGAAATGCCAGCACCAATTGCGACGCGCTCACCTTTTTGACCGTCAATTCCTGCAACTGATCACCTTCGCGTACGCTCTTGATCCGATTGGACGCAACCTCGCGCACTTGTGCAATCTTCACGCTGCCCAGGTCGGTAACCCCGACAAGCTGATACAGGCCGCGCCGAATCTGCGGTTTGGGTGGCTCAGTGGCCGCCGCAACCGCTTGTGTGGGTGCCGGCTTGCGCGACGGATTGAGTAGCGGTTTCTCGACGATTTGCGAGTACATGCCGGGCTCGGAACCAAGGCGGAAGTCGGGCAACACACTGGCCACATCGTGCTTGCCGGTGACACTGCGGGATGTCGGCGTCTGCGACATCAAACCCGCGCCCCAATCAGTCTCGAAGCCAAGGCCAATTGCGAGCGCTATCGCCAATCCGATCAGGCCGTTGCGCAAATTGAACAGCGAAGTGCTCACTTCTGGGCTCCTGGCGCGCCGCCGGTTTGTCGCGTATTGCGCGCCGGATCTTTGGGGCCATAGGCTTGAATTTCTACCTGTGCAGAAACCTCCGGCTCCTGATTTGGCGGTGGTTTGTAACCGCGTGGAACGGTAGCGCGAAGGGTCACGCTCTCAAGAAACAGATAAGGAACCGCAGTTTCCAGGGTGTAGAGGGTCTTTTGAAGTGCGGCTGGTGTCGCATTGAATCCGACATTGAGTGAATACAGGCGGAATCCGGCCTCGTCCTTGACGGTAACAGGCTGGATGGAGGTCAGGCGTGCACCGCTGCTTTCGAGGGCAGGCCGTACGATGTCGGTCAATTCCGCGCCACCGAGATTGGGCGCGGAGTTTTTCAGGAAAAACCGGCTCGACTCGCGTGCCTTGAGTACTTCAAGGGCACGCTGATGGTCCGCGCGCGATGCCGCCACCCTTCGGTAGCGGTCAATTCGTTCTTCCGCCGCAGTGCGGGCGGCGTCATAGCGGTTATACAGGACATAAGCTGGCACGGCGACCGCAGCAACGACCAACAGCGCAGCCACGAGCAGCAGGAATGCAGCAAGCATGCGCCCGCGCACGCCGGTCGGCAAGGTCATGGCTTCTTCTCCGGGGCGGGCGGTGTCGGCGGTGCTGCGGGAGACGTCACTGGCGGCCGGCGTGAGTCTGGAGCAGAGCCCGCTGCCGGCACGGCAGCAGGAACGGCCGCGGCGGGAGCTGCGGGCGGCGGGGTTACTGCCGTGACCGGTGGCTGCGAACTGCCAGCCGCCGGAGGAACCGCAGCGGGAGCTGCGCTCTTGCCAGCTGCGGGCGCCCCTGCGGGCAGCGCTGGCGCAACCGGAACCGTAGTCACCGCTGCGGCATCGGAGAGTTGTAGCTGCCTGGGAAGTTCAGCGGCAACCAGTTCACCAGCGATGTGAAACCGCTCCGCAGTTGGGGTAACGCGCGTCATCGCAGCCTTGAACGCAGGATCCTTGATCAGCGGCGACTCCTGAACGATCTGCAGCAATTTGCCACCGCTGCCGGTCTCGCCTTGCAAAACAATTTCGCGCGTCTTCTGATTCGGTACCGAGCGGATTTCCAGCGATTGCGCCCAAGTGTCTTCCGGCAAACGCTTGCTCAGATCGTCAAGCACCTGAATCGCCAGCGGCGACGAGTGCTTCCGGGCGAGCGGCAGGTTGTACTCGGTAATCTGCTTGTCGAGTTGACGCTGCATGGCGCTGGCAATTTCGGCATCGGCGCGGGCACTGGTTTCAACCGGCATCAAATCGATCACTTGCTGCCGCATCTGCCACAGCGGTACCACCACCAGAGCCAGCGCGAGCAAAGCGCACAGAACCAGCAAAGCCGGATTCACCCAGCCGTATCGCTCGGCCGCCTCATCAGCCGTCCGCGTGGTTGCCAGCAGGTCGAACGATGTATCGACATCGGAGGGCGCCAACAGCAGTCGGGTCACGTTCAGATTCCGCTGCCTCGCCGTTTCCAGCATTGGCGCGACACGTGAGCGCGGGGCCGCCGCCAACTCGACCGTGCACACGCCGGCGGCAGGATTGCGGCTTTTGACCCGGAAATCATAGTAAAGCTCGCTCGCTCGCAGCGGGGTAAGCCGGTCAATTTCGTAGCTGAGCACCTGCGCCAGACGAGACTCCACCGCCAGCGGGAGTTCCACGTCGCGACGGAAACCGTTGGATTCGCCAGCGACCAGCGCGACATCACCGCTGCCTCGCTGGGCCGCCGCCGAGTGCGAAAACGGTTTGCTGTCGCTCATGCCCGCCGCAGGCGGCCAGAAGCGATCATCTGTTGCTGACCACATAGCCGGACGACGCGCCTGCGCCATGCGGACACGCATGGATGCCGGCACGCACTCAAGCAGATGCTGCTTCCACCAGCGCAGAAACTCGCCAACCGCCTGATTGACGGCGGCCGGCGAACCCGGCAAAGATCCTGGCACGTCAGCCACGGACAGCCTCAACGGAGGTGGATTCCGGATTGCTCACCGGCAGCGCATCCGCTGGCCAGCCGCGCTGCCACAGGTAAAACTGCGGCCGCCCGCGTTGCACCCCTTGCGGACGCACGCTTGCCTCGCGCGACGCTCGAACGCCGGCAGCCGTCACCACGTCAGCGCGGATGCGAACGGCGGCCTGTCCACCGCCAAAGTAAGGACTGCTGAACGGCAGCGGTGGCGGTGTCAGACCGTCGCGCAACGCCTGATCGCGTTGCTCAATCCATGCCTGTGCTTGCGTCACATCGATACCCGGCACCAGGCGCATGACGTTGATCGATGCGGTCTGCGGGTCGATACCCGGCGAACGCGCGTTCACGGTCAAAAAGGGCGCAACCGCGTTGTAAAGTTTCGGGCTTACGCCGAGCACGTTTTGTAGTTCCTCGATTGCGATGAAAAAGTCGTTCGCCGGCAGCACTTTTCTGCCAGCGGTACGATAGTCGTCAGCTTCTGCCCCATTAGGCCGTTTCAGATTGTCAGCGTCGGTCCAGTCCTTGACGGCCGCAACAATTGCATCGGCTTCTTCTTCGCTGGCGCCACCCGAAACGAATACCTGTTTGAGTAGCGGCTCAGCGGCAAAGTTCAAATCGATTTTAGCAGCCTCACTTTTGGCCGAAACGGCGATCTGCAAGCCGTTTTCAGCCCATTGGTGGACCACGCCGTCAGCTTTCCATTGCGCCAGCGCGGCCTGGGCATCAACCGGGCGCGGGCGGGCCAGCTCATAAACCATGCGGTGCACGGCGCCATCGGCAGCGGCCTGTGCCCTCGCGATTTGCACCGTATTGCTGGCAATCTGGGTGCTGACCCGCTGGTTATCGCTGAAGGCGAGCGCAACCACGGTCAGGAAGATGACCAGTCCGAGCACCAGTATCAGCGCGATGCCGTCCTGTTTTGCTCCTGCGCGATTTCGGCGCGTCCGCTTCATCGATTGGCTACGCCCTGGATGATGCAGCGCTGGCGCTGGAAGTCGAAATTGCAGCCGAGCGCCTGCGTCAGCTTGAGCGCGACGGTCAAATCGGGCCATTGGCGGCCACCCTGCTCGACCACGCGCACCCGGATCATGGTCGGCATGCGCGCGTTCTCGTCCCAACTGTCGCGCCAGGTGCCGGCATCGGGGTTGTTGAGCGGATCGTCACCCGGATCGAAGTAAGCGAGTGTCAGCGACTCAATGTTGTCGGCCAGCGTGATGGCATCGGCGGCCGGGATCTCAGGCACGACCTTTTCTTCCGGATCAGGGGCGGCGCGGCGCAACACCAGCTGCCCGCGCGGCGTGTTACCCGACGACTTCGCCACCGTCAACTGCCACCAGTTGACGCCGCCAGTGGCAATTTGCGAAGTGATCGGCGCCAGATAAACAAGACTGTCGGCGCGGCCGGCGAACTTGAGCGGTTGCCCCACTTCACGACGCCACCGCATGGGCAGCACACCCGCCAGATGCTCACGCAGAAACGCCTGCGTCCGCGAATACTGCTCGGTGCGCTCGCCGACCTCGGTGGCGGCCGAGGTGGAGCGCTCGGCGCCGCGCACAGTCCCCATCAGGATCGCTGTCAGCAGCGCGAGCAGGGTAATCGCGGCGAGCAGCTCAATCAGCGTGAAGCCGCGAGAGCGTCGGAGGATTGGGTGCGCGGCCATCATGGCGTAGGCCTCGGCACCGCCAGCAAGGTACTGAGTTCCACCACACGTGGGCGCGTAACGCTGGCGTCGGCCTCGACGGTGCTCACCCGCGCAATGACGCGCTTGAGTTCCAGCGGCGGCCGCACCAGCGCGTCAGCGTCTTCCGTCGGCTCCTGCGTAACGGTGAGTGTCCAGGCCAGCTTGCCATCTGCAGTGGTGCCGCCTTCCGCTCCGTCTTCGAGCGCCTTTTCCACTCCAGCACCAGCGAGCAGCGATTGCGCCAGCGTCACCGCCCGCGTGTAGTCACTGGCCGTGCCGGCGGCGCGGACACCAGTGGCGAACACCTGCGCCAGGGCCGACAGGCACAACGCTGCAATGACCACGGCGACGATCACCTCCAGCAGCGTGAAGCCGCGAGCCTTGCGCTGCGAAGTGCGGTTCATGCCTCTTCAATCGCAATGTGGCCGGTCAGCCAGCTGATGTCGATGCGGTACTCACGCTCCTTGTACTTGAGCGTGACGCGCCCACCGGTCGAACCACCGTCGGCGTAGAAACGTACGTAGGCGCGCTTTTCATCCACTGTCTCAGCGGCCGTGGTCGTCAATTCGAGTGCGATGTTCTCCGGCCACTTGCCCTTGCGCTTGCCGTCGGGCAACTGGAAGGTACGGTCCTGCAGGTTGAATTCGACGCCAACGTCGGTGCGGTTGGCGACCGCCTCGCTGCGCGCGAAACGCAACGTCTGCGCAACGCTGCGCGCCAGCGCCCGATGCTCGGCAGCGCTGACGCCATTGGAGAATATCGGTGGCGAGATCGCGGCGAGCACGCCGATCAGGACGATGACCACCAGCAACTCGAGCATGGTGAAGCCGGCCACGCGGAGGTGGTGCTTGCGCGGCCGTCGGTTGTCGCGCTGGACGGCCGTGAGTGCTTCGCCACCGCTCAGGGCGGGCGAGTTTCCGGCCACAGTCATGATTCGTCCGCTACACCAGCAGAAGGTCAGCTTTTGACGATGTCGGCGTTTTCATTCTCGCCGCCCTCTTTGCCATCGGCGCCGAGTGACTTCAACTCAAACGGCGTGTTGTTCGGCCCCGGAACCGTGTACTTATAGTCGTTGCTCCACGGATCCTTGATGTTGTCCTTGCGGAAATACGGCCCGCTCCAGTTGGGCAAGTTGCCCGGATTCTTGATCAAGGCTTCCAGACCTTCCTGTGCATTTGGGTAACGGCCTACTTCAAGCTTGAAAAGATCAAGCGCCTGCACGATCTGGCCCATCTCCGCCTTCGCAGCGCCCGCTTTGGCTTTTTCAGTCTGACCGAGGAAGCGGCTGCCGATCGTGGCGGCGAGCACGCCAATGATCACGATGACCGCGAGAAGCTCCATCAGCGTGAAGCCGCGCTGCGCGCGCTGGGTTTTGTTGTTTTTCATGTAAATCTCCGGTGTCGATGCTGCGGGTGTTAACAGGAAAATCGGGAGGAAACTGCTGGTGCTCAGGGCATTTTGCCATCAGCTTTCTCGTAAAACGGCTTTCGCAAAGGGCTAGATAGCCAAATTAGGCAAAAGTCGACTTAACGAAAATGTTGGGCTTAAGCCCTTATCAAATGGGTATCTTGCTTAAAAGGTGTTCTCGCTACTTCGCTGCGCCACGCCATATTTTGTGACCAACGGCTAGACATTAAATTCCGTTAGACCCAGCAGCGCACTCATCAGCGAGAAGATGATGCCGCCGACGACCACCGCGAGAGTCAGGATCAGCACCGGCTCCAGCAGCCCCAGCGCCCGCTTGAGGGCGGTGTTGACCTCCTGGTCATAGACGTCCGCCACCTTGATCAGCATGCTGTCAAGACGGCCCGTTTCCTCACCCACGGCAACCATGTGTACCGCCAGCTTGGGGTAAAGGCCCGTCTCCATCAGCGGTCGTGCGAAGCCCTGCCCGGCCTTCAGCCGCGCCAGCACACCGTCCAGCGAACCGGCCAGCGCGCGATTCTCCACGGTGTCCTTGACGATAGTGAGCGCTGGCAACAGGCTGACACCGTTGCCCAAAAGCGTGCCCAGGGTGCGGGCGAAACGCGCCACTTCGATCTTGCTGAACAGATCCCCCATCACCGGCAACGTGAGCTTGCGGCGGTGCCAGTTCAACTGCCCCTGCGGCGTACGCAGGCGGCCGCGAACCAGAATCACCAGCGCCGCCACACCAATCAGCAGCATCCAGCCGTCGTCGCGCAGCCAGTGCGACAGTGCTAGCAGATTCTCGGTGGCAGGCGGCAATGCCTTGCCGAACTGGCGGAAGGTCGCCTCGAACTTCGGCACCACGAAAAAGATCATGGTCAGCACCGCCACAACGGCCACGCCAACCAGCACGATCGGGTAAAGCAGCGCTGATTGCACGCTGGAGCGCAGCTCGGCGCTACGTTCCTGAAACTCCGAAATGCGCGCCAGCACGGGCCCGAGCGTTCCGCTTGCTTCGCCAGCGCGGACCATGTTCACGTACAGGCGATCGAAGTGCTTGGGATGCTCTGCCAGCGCTTGCGACAGCGCCTTGCCACCGCGCACGCGGTCGCGCAGGTCCTGCAGCAGCGCTGCCTGCGGTCCCGTATCGGCAAGGCCGACCAACAGCTCAAAGGCGCGATCGAGCGGCAACCCGGCACCGATCAGGTTGGCCAGATCGCGGGTAAAGCTGACGATCTGGTCGCGTGTGATCTTGCGCGAGGCGAATAACCGGCCGAATGTGCCGGACTTTTTCTGGTGCGATGCGATTGCAGCGGAGGCGGCGGTCTGAATCTTGAGCAGGATCAGACCCTGCTCGCGCACCCGTTCCACCGCTTCGGCCTCAGTGGCGGCCTCCACCTGCGCAGATACTGGCTCGCCGGATTGGCGTACCGCCTCAAAAGCAAACAGTGCCACCGCTTAGCCCTCGCGCGTGGCGCGCAGCACTTCTTCGACCGTCGTCACGCCTGCGGCCACTTTGCGCAAACCATCGTCGTACATCGGCAGCATGCCTTCAGTGAGCGCGGCCTTGCGCAGCTCACTGGCATTGGCCTTGCCCATCACGAGACGACGAATCGGCTCGGTCAGCGGCATCATCTCGGCGATACAGACGCGCCCGGTGAAACCGGTGTGGCTGCACTGCCCGCAGCCCACCGCCTTGTAGACAACAGGGCGAGGCTCCGGCGTCACCCGGTGCAGGCCGATGTCCTTTGCTGTCGCTTCGTCGAGTGTGTGCGGTTCGCGACAGCTGGTGCACAGCGTACGCACCAGGCGTTGCGCCAGCACGCCGACAAGGGTGCTCGTTAGGAGGTAGTCGTCGACGCCCATGTCGAGCAAACGGCTCACCGTCGCCGGGGCGTCGTTGGTGTGCAAGGTCGAGAGCACGAGGTGACCAGTCAGCGCCGCCTGCACGGCGATCTCGGCGGTTTCGAGGTCGCGGATTTCGCCGATCATGATGATGTCCGGGTCTTGCCGGACGATCGAGCGCAGCGCGTTGGCGAAAGTGAGGTCGATCTGCGGCTTGACCTGAATCTGGTTGATCCCCGCCATCTGGTACTCGACCGGATCCTCGACGGTGAGGATCTTCACGTCAGGCTGGTTGAGGCCGTCGAGCGCGGTGTAAAGCGTGGTCGTCTTGCCGGAGCCGGTCGGGCCGGTCACCAGCAGGATGCCATTCGGCTGCGCCAGTGCCGCCTTGAATTTGGCGAGGATGTCCGGTGCGAAGCCGAGCTTTTCGAAGTTCAGCGCAACGCCGCCCTTGTCGAGAATACGCATCACCACGCTCTCGCCGTGCATGGTGGGTACCGTCGAGACGCGCAGGTCGATGTCCTTGCCCTGGATACGCAGGCGGATGCGGCCGTCCTGCGGCAAGCGGCGCTCGGCGATGTCGAGATTCGCCATGATCTTGATGCGCGAGATCACCGCCGCGGCGAGACGCTTGGGCGGAGACTCGATTTCGTGCAGCACGCCGTCAATGCGGTAGCGCACGATCAGCCGGTTCTCGAACGGCTCGACGTGAATATCGGATGCCCGCGCCTCAAGCGCGTTGGTGATCAGCAGGCTCACCAGTCGGATGACCGGTGCCTCTGACGCGAGGTCCTTCAACTGCTGGACATCGTCACCCAGCGCATCGGTATCGATGCGGGCTTCGAGATCGCCTTGTGCGAGCTGGGCAACTGCGGTGCGACCGCTGCCATAGAGGCGTTCGATAGCAGCGTCGATGTCAGCGCCAATCGCCACTACTCGATGGATCTGGCGGTTGGAGATCAACTCGAATGAGTGCCGCACAAAATCGTCGAACGGATCGGCGACGGCGATGGTCAGTGAATCCTCGTCTTCCTCCAGCGGGAGCGCCCGCGCGTCGCGCAGAAAGCGGGCAGAAATGCGCTCTTCGAGAATCGGAATTTCAGGGAAGGCGGAAGCTTCCACATAGGTAACGCCGCCCTGCTCGGCAATGGCCATTGCCACATCACGGGCAGAAACGATGCCGAGAGTGCTCAGCAGACTGCCGAGCTTTTCCGGGCGCGATGAAGCCGCCTGCAGGCGCAGCGCACGATCCAGCTCGGCTTCATCGATCTTGCCACGAGCGAGCAGGATGGCGCCAAGTTTGAGGCGCCCCCGTGCGGCGGGCGGTGTAGCTGCCTGGGCTGTTGTGGCTTCGTGTACGGCGGTCTCCACCAGCCTCACCCCGTCTTGTCTTGGTCAACCTTTGATTCTAATGAGCGGCGATGGTTCAGCGCCATTCACCTAAAATTGATTGGTTTACCTGAAAGTGGAATCGTTCGAAAAGTCATGAAAAAGTACATGTGCCTGATCTGCGGCTGGATCTACGACGAAGCCGTCGGCTGGCCGGAAGATGGCATCGCGGCCGGCACCAAATGGGACGATATCCCGATGAACTGGACCTGCCCGGAATGCGGTGCGCGCAAGGACGATTTCGAAATGGTGGAGCTGTAGGCTCACCTCGATCCGATCCGCTTCCCGTAGCTATGTTCACGGCCCGACACGCGGGCCGGCATGACGTTATAGCCAGGACAGGTAATGGTCCGCCAGCAACACCGCAAATAACGCCGCCAGATAGGTGAGCGAATAGCGGAACACGCCCTTCGAGCGCGCATCGCTGTACTCGCGGCGCAATTGCCAGACCAGGTAAACGAAGCGCAGCCCCAGACCTAGTGCGACGACGCCGTAGGCGATGCCACTCATCCGGATCGACACTGGCAACAGCGACACCGCAAGCAGCAGCCAGGTGTAGAGCAGCATGTGCAGGATGGTGAACTCACGCCCGTGGGTGACTGGCAGCATTGGCAAACCCGACTTCTCGTAGTCTTCCTGGCGATACAGTGCGAGCGCCCAGAAGTGCGGTGGCGTCCAGGCAAAGATGATGAGGAACAACAGCAGCGCCGGCGCCGATACGTCGTTGGCCACCGCTGCCCAGCCCAGCACTGGCGGCATCGCGCCCGCAGCACCGCCGATGACGATGTTTTGCGGCGTATTGGGCTTTAGATAAAGCGTGTAGATAAACGCGTAGCCAAAGAACGTGGCCAGGGTTAGCGCCCAGGTCAGCACGTTGGTCGTGGTGATCAGTACCGCGCTGCCAACCACGCCAAGCAAGAGCGCAAAGATCACGATCTGCGCGGTGCTCAGTCGCCCCTGCGCGGACGGTCGCCAATCAGTGCGCTTCATGCGGGCATCGACAGCCGCTTCGAGCAGGCAGTTCATGGCAAAACTGGCGCCTGCCAGCAGGGCGATGCCGATGCAGCCGCCGATGACAACGGTTGCTGGCGGGAAACCTTTGTCCACCAGCAGCATGCCGATAAATGAGGTGAATACCGCGAGCGCCGTGACGCGCGGCTTGGTGACTACCCAGTAGTCGTGCCAGGCGGCGCTGGCGGCCGGGCTTGGCTGCTGCATCGCCGTCATCCGATCCTTGACGCCCGCATCAGGCGGCTCAGGTCCTGATTCAGCTTTTTGATGTCCGGACTTTTCGGCCAGAGCATCACCTGGTTGCCGAGCGGATCAATCAGCACCAGTCCACGTTGCTGCGGCACAATCCGGTCGAATTTGCCAGCGCCCGCTTTGGTCAGCAGATCCGGGTGTTGCGATGCAATTTCCGGTTGCAGGTTCTGAATCGTCAGCACGCGGACGACACGATCCCTCTCGCGTCCCAGCATGGTTCGCGCCTGTCGCGTCGCGTATAGCGCCTCGGCGCAAGCAGTGTCGCAAAGAGCCTGCTCCTGCTGAATCAGCAGCCATTTGCCTTTCACCACATCATCACCCAGCAGTACGCGATCCTGCTCACTCATGACCGGTAGAACCGGAAGCAGTTCGCCATAACTCTTGCCACCTTCGGGTTTGATGAAGTAGTAGGCCACCCATGCGGAGACAAACGGCGCCGCGCAAACCAGCGCGACGAGAACAATCATTTTGGTTGAAGACTTCAACGCGAGACCTGTTTTCGAAAACTCAGAACCACAAACAACACCACGGCGAGCGCGGCGAACGAATACCACTGCATCTGGTAGATCAGGTTCTTCTCGTAGTTGGTGCCGGCGGCAGGGCGATCGACACCGGTAAAACCCGGTCCGCCCGTCTGTTCCAGTACGAAAGGCGGGATCTGGTGGCGCCAGCGCTTCGTCAGTTCGTCAATGTTGACATAGTTGAGCCGCGCGCTGTCATCGTTCGCGGCGGTGCCCGGGTTACGCGACGGCGGCAGATTCAGTCGTGCTTCAATGCTGACAACGCCCGCCGGTGATTCAACGTCGGGCAATTTCTCGCGGACCGGCGGTGCGGCTATCCAGCCGCGGTCGAGCAGGTAGTAATGCGGTGCGGGGTTGCCTTCGTCGCCTTGAGCAGCAATCAGTTGCAACACCCCGTAGCCCGCCTTCCCGTCAGAAATCCGGTTGTCGGCGAAAAGTATCGTGTCGGGGAGGAACTTGACGTCCATCCTGACCGGACGGTACCGATCTGCATCGCCGAGCTCGGCAATCCGCGCCAAGCCGTCCGCGGCGAGGGGTGACATCGCACGACCCCGCTCCTGCAATTGCTGTTGCTGCTGACGATAGCTGGCGCGCTCGCCCTGCCAGTTGCCCAGACGGACCGTCAGTGCAACGACAGCGATCGTGAGCAGTGCCGCCCACCAGCGTGGTCGAAATGCCCTGCGCGCCGGCTCCTCGGCCGTGCTGCTCGCACGTAGTTCGGGATCGGGCAGACTCACTCGGGTCTCTCTAAAATATCTGGATGCGCTGGCTGGTCATTCTTTGTCTCATCGCGATCATCGCTTCAATGGCGTCGGCGCTGGTGTTCCTGTTCCGTGACCGCGGCCAGGGGTCGAAGCGCATGCTGCGCGCGTTGACGATACGCGTCGCAATCTCGGTCGGCCTGTTCATTTTCCTGATGGCGGGATACAAATTCGGCTGGATCGGTCCGCAAGGGATCGGTCGCTAGTTCCAGCCGCCCGGAACGCCTGCGGTCAGTCTGTTTGACCCAACCACAAATGCGAAGGCGGCCCCAAGGCCGCCTTGCCAGGATGACCGTGAACGATTACAGCATGTAGACGATCACGAACAGGCCCAACCACACGACGTCAACGAAGTGCCAGTACCAGGCGGCCGCCTCGAATGCGAAATGATGCTCGGCATCGAAATGGCCGCGGATCGCACGCACCAGAATCACCGCCAGCATGATGGCGCCAACCGTCACATGAAAGCCGTGAAAGCCGGTCAGCATGAAGAACGTCGAGCCGAAGATGCCGGTCGTGAGCTTGAGGTTCAGCTCGCTGTAGGCATGCATGTACTCGTAAATCTGGAGCGTCAGGAAGACCGCGCCGAGAACGATCGTGGCAGCCAGCCAGAGAATCAGCTTGCTGCGGTTGCCAGCGATAAGCGCATGATGCGCAATGGTCAGGGTGATGCCCGAAGTCAGCAGCAGCGCGGTATTGATCGCCGGGATGCCCCATGCGCCCATCGGCGAGAACACTTCCTTGATGAACGGGCCGGCGGTGGGCCAGGTACCCGCGAAATCGGGCCAGAGCATCTTTGCGTCCACGCTGCCGAGGTCCGGCACCGAGTGCAGGCGGGCATAGCCCAGGGCGCCGAAGAATGCCGCAAAAAACATCACCTCGGAGAAGATGAACCAGCTCATGCTCCAGCGGAACGAGGTGTCAACGTTCTTGCCGTACAGACGACCTTCGCTCTCGCGGATCACAGTCCCAAACCAGCCGAACAGCATGATGAGCAGGATCACGAAACCGGCGCCCAGTACTGGCAGCCCCCAGGGCAGGCTGTTCATGCTGCCGACAGCGCCAAACGCCAGCGTCAACAGTGCAGCGCTGCCGACCAGCGGCCAGTGCGACGGGGAGGGTACGAAATATTTGCCACTGCTGGCAGCTGGAGAAGCACTCATCGTGAGCTCGCTAGGTAAGGTATCGAAAAGGTTTAACCGGGTGCCGATGCAGTTGCACCGGATTCCAGTTTGCCAGGGGGTGCTACGACAGCGGCAGGCCCGGACCCCGGCAGTTCAAAAAATGTGTAGGACAGTGTGATGGTGTTGACGTCCTTGGGCAATTTCGGATCGACCACGAAGACAACCGGCATCTGACGCGACTCTTCAGCCGCAAAAGCCTGCTTGGTGAAGCAGAAGCACTCCAGCTTGCGAAAATATTCCGCCGCACTGCTTGGCCCATAACTCGGCACTGCCTGCCCCGTCATGGCCCGCGACGTCTTGTTCCGAACCTCGTACACCACCGACGCCAGCTCACCCGGATGCAAGTTCATCGAGGTCACCGCAGGTTTGAACGACCACGGCAGATTTTGCGTATTGGCGTCGAATTCCACACGAACGGTTCGTGACGTATCGACCTGGGTATTTTTGACCTGCTCCGGTTTCATGAAATCGTTGACGCCAGTGACTTCGCAAATCTTCTTGTAGATAGGCACCAGCGCAAAGCCGAACGCGAACATGACCGCAACGAATACGGCCAGCTTGCGCAAAGTGACTTTGTTGTCAAACGAAAACATGGGAAACCAGCTGCCCTCAGTGCGTTCTGGCGTACCAGACCGAAAGGGCGATAGTAAGCGCCACCGCACCCAGAATCCAACCGGTGATCAGGTTGCGGCGGCGGCGCGTGGCCTCCGCCGCGTCACTGACTGTCACTGATTTGCTGCTGGCAGCGGTCATGGCTATTTGAATGCGGGCGGCGTCTCAAAGGTGTGATACGGAGCGGGCGACGGCACCGTCCACTCCAGCCCTTCCGCCCCATCCCACGGCTTGGCGGCCGCACGCACGCCGCTCTTGCCGGTGATCATGCGAATGACGATGATGATGAAGAAGATTTGCGCCGTTCCGAACAGGAAGGCACCGACCGAGGACACCATGTTCCACTCGGCAAACTGCATTGAGTAGTCCGGAATACGGCGCGGCATGCCGGCCAAGCCGAGGAAGTGCTGCGGGAAAAAGGTGATGTTGAAAGCGATCAGCGACCACCAGAAGTGGATCTTGCCGAGCTTCTCCTCATACATCCAGCCAGTCCACTTCGGGCCCCAGTAATACACGGCCGCAAATGCAGAGAACAGCGCGCCCGCGACCATCACGTAGTGGAAGTGGGCGACAACGTAGTAGGTGTCGTGCAGCTGGATGTCCACGGGCGTCAGCGACAGCACAAGGCCCGTGAAGCCACCCAGTGTGAACAGGAACAGGAAGCCGAGGCAAAACAGCATCGGTGTTTCGAGCGTAATCGAACCGCGCCACATTGTTGCGAGCCAGTTGAATACCTTGACGCCGGTGGGCACGGCGATCAGCATGGTAGCGAACATGAAGTAGAGCTGCCCGGCCACTGGCAGGCCCGTCGTGTACATATGGTGTGCCCATACGATGAACGACAGGATTGCGATTGAGGCAGTCGCGTAGACCATCGACGCGTAGCCGAACAGCGGCTTGCGCGAGAACGCCGGAATGATCTGGGACACAACGCCAAAGGCCGGCAATGCGATGATGTAAACCTCGGGGTGACCAAAGAACCAGAAGATGTGCTGGAACATGACCGGATCACCGCCACCAGCAGCGTTGAAGAAGGTGGTACCGAAGTGACGGTCGGTCAGCAGCATGGTCACCGCACCAGCAAGAACAGGCATGGTTGCAATCAGCAGAAAGGCCGTGATCAGCCAGGTCCATGCAAACATCGGCATCTTCATCATCGTCATGCCAGGAGTGCGCATGTTGAGGATGGTGGTGATGATGTTGATCGAGCCCATGATCGACGAGGCACCCATGATGTGCACCGCAAAGATCATCATGTCCATGCCCATCCCCGCCTGCACTGAAAGCGGAGGATAGAGCGTCCAGCCACCAGCCGCAGCGCCGCCTGGGACAAAGAATGAACCGATCAGCAGGATCGCGGCTGGCGGAAGCAGCCAGAACGACCAGTTGTTCATGCGGGCAAAGGCCATATCAGGCGCACCGAGCTGCAGCGGCAGCATCCAGTTCGCGAAGCCCACAAAGGCCGGCATGATGGCGCCGAAGATCATCACGATGCCATGCAGCGTCGTCAACTGGTTGAACAGTTCCGGACGCACAACCTGCAGACCGGGCTCGAACAGCTCGGCACGAATCAAGAGCGCCATGATGCCGCCGGAAATGAACATCGCGAAGCTGAACCACAGGTACATCGAGCCGATGTCCTTGTGATTGGTCGTCGTCAGAAAGCGTGTGATGCCGGTCGGATGATGATCATGATGATCGTCGTGGCCGGGATTGTGATGCGCTGGATCGTGCGGAATGCTTGCCATTTTCTTGCCTGCTCCTGAATTCTCTTTATCTCTTGGTCGCTAGCTGCGCTTACGATCCAGCCGGTAGCTGACCGCCATTGCGAGCCTTGGCAAAGTCAACCGGCTGCGCGAATTCCGCCGCCTTGTTCGACCAGGTGCTGCGAGTGAAAGCCATCACGCCAGCCAGATCCTTATCGCTCAAATGCTTGAACGAGGCCATTGCGGTGCCCGGCTTGCCGTTGAGAAGGAGTGCAATCTGCCCATCCTTGCCACCGTTCACAATCTTGGAGCCATCCAGCGCCGGGAAGGTGCCGGGGACGCCCTTGCCAGTCGGTTGATGACAGCCCTGACAGCCACCCAACCCCTCATAGACGGTCTTGCCGTGCGCGACCAGCTCATCCCGCGTGTAGGTCTTGGTGTCGACGACCACAGCGGTTGCCGCCGCCTTGCCGACGCCGTACTTGTCTTTCTGCGTTGCGAGCCATTTGTCGTAGTCAGCCTGAGTCTTGACTTCGACCACGATGGGCATGAACCCGTGCTCCTTGCCGCACAGCTCAGCGCAGTTGCCGCGATAAATGCCGGGACGGTCGGCCCGGAACCACGCGTCACGAATAAAGCCCGGCACCGCGTCCTGCTTGACGCCCAACGCTGGAACCCACCAGGCGTGAATCACATCGTTTGCCGTCAACAGCACGCGAATTTTTTTGCCGACCGGCACCACCAACGGATTGTCCACTTCCAGAAGGTAATTTTCACCCTTTTTCTCGCCGCCCTTGATCTGCGCCAGTGGCGTCGACAGGTTGGAAACGAAGCCGAAGCCATCGTTCAGATAGTCATAGCCCCATTTCCACTGGTAAGCGGTGATCTTGACCGTCATTTCCGGCGCGGAGCTGTCGCGCATATCCAGCACAGCCTTGGTGGCCGGGAAGGCCATAGCCAGCAGGATGAAGAACGGAACGATGGTCCAGACCGCCTCTACCGTCGCACTTTCGTGGAACTGGGCGGCCTTGTGCCCTTTGCTCTTGCGGTGGGCGTAGAGCGAGTAGAACATGACGCCAAATACGCCAACGAAGATCACTACACAGATCAACGTGATCAGCGTGTGCAGGTCGAACATCTGTTGGGCCACCGAGGAATTCGGCGCTTGCAGGTTCATCTTCCAATCGGCACTTGCGATCAACGGCAACATCGCCGCACCAAGGGCCGACGCGCGCGTCGCAGACGCCCATTTGCTGGACGCATGGGCGCGCCAGTTTTGTTTGCCAGTTTCCACCGAATCCATCCCGTTTCGCACGACTACACCCCAATATCACGGCCAGCTGCTGGTGCAGCTCCGTGTCCCGTAATGGCCAGCACTGCTCCGGTGCTGGTACAGAAACGCGCCCCCGCCTGTCTGCTACTGCAGCCGTACTGCAGATCGGTTCAGATCACTATCGCGGCGGAGCCCCGAAAAACCTTGGAAGTTTAACAAATTGGCCTTCACGCTTGATCCAGCGCAAGGATATTGGCGAGCGCGCAGGACGCGATGCGGCTGAAAGCCGAATCGGCCCGGCTGGTCAAAACCACAGGCACCCGGGCGCCAAGCACCACGCCAGCACACTCGGCGCCGGCCAGATAAATGAGGCTCTTGTAGAGGATGTTGCCAGCGTTGAGATCCGGCACCAGCAGGATGTCCGGGTCGCCAGCGACCGTTGAAACCAGCCCCTTGGTTCGCGCTGCCGCCGCTGAAATCGCATTGTCAAAGCCAAACGGGCCTTCGACAACGGCATCGCCAAACATGCCTTGCCCGGCCAGGGCAACCAGCTCCCGGGCGTCAAGCGTGGCCGGAATCGCCTGATTGACCGTTTCGATGGCGGTGACGACGGCCAGCTTGGGGCGCGCGACGCCGAGTTGCCGGAACACTTCGCAGGCCGCCACAGCGGCATCCGTCTTGGTGCGCAGATCCGGGCTGATGTTGACCACGGCATCGGTGACGCCCAGCAATTTGTGATAACGCGGCACGTCGAAGGCGAAGGTGTGGGTCAACCGACGGGCGCCGCGCAAACCGCCATCGCGGGCGAGGACAGCGCTCAGAAGCTCGTCGCTGTGCAGGCTGCCCTTCATCAGTACCTGCATGGCGCCGCCCGCTGCGTCGGCGACGGCCCGCCGCGCCGCATCGACCGGTAAGGGGCCGCATTCAACGAAGTCAACGGTATCAGCGGCCAGATCAAGCTCGGCCTTCGCAGCAATGGTCCGCAGCTCGCTCACGGGGCCATACAGCACCGGTCGAATCAGGCCGAATGCGGCCGCGTCCAGCGTGGCTTTCAGCGCCGATGCCTCGCAGGGATAGACAACCGCAGTGGTCATCGGTGTCTGCGCCTGCGCCCGCTCGATCAGTGCCAGCAACCGCGGGTGAGTACCGGTCGTCAGTGACGGCATGATGCAGCCGCTACCAGTCGAGCGTCTGGCCGATCTGCTCCGCCGCTTCTTTCAGCGCCGGATAAAACTCAACCGCCTGCGCCACATTCATCCGCGACACCGGCCCATGTACCGCCACGGCCGCAACAACGCGCTCCTGGTCGTTCATCACCGGCACCGCCAGACAGCAAATGCCGGCCAGATATTCCTCGTTGTCCACCGCGTATCCGCTGCGGCGGATCTTGGTGAACTCCAGCTCCAGTTGCCGCAGCGACGTCAAGGTGTTTTTCGTGTGCGCGATCAGCGGCGCACTGGTCAACAGACGGTCGCGCATCCGCTTCGGCGAGTGGGCGAGGAACAGCTTGCCGCTGGCACTGGCATAGAGCGGCACCTTGGAACCCGCGTGCAGATTGATGCGCAGCGGCCATGACGACTCGACACGGTCGAGATACATCACGTAGTGGCCATTGGGGATGGTCAGGTTGCAGGTTTCGCCCACCTTCTCCACCAGCTCTTCAAGAATGGCGCGGCGCGCTGAACGATGCGGCGAATGCAGCAGCACGTTGGCGGCCAGGTTGGCCAGCCGTTCGCCCGGCACATAGCGCTTGGCGTCGGGCTCGCGCAACAGCATGCCAGCTTCTTCCAGCGTGGTCAGGATGCGAAATACCGTTGGCTTCGGCAGGCTGACCGCCTGCATGATCTCGGTCAGACTCACAGAGCGTTCGCTGTTGGCAACGAATTCCATCACCGCCAGCGAGCGGAGCGCCGCTGATCCCGCCTCGCGACCGTCGCGGTGCGCCTCGTCCTGTTCTGCCGACATCTTATGACCCTAAGTTATTCGAAGGCGCATTATGCACAAACCAACCTTATCGGCAAAAAATGAAACTCTGAGATTCGTTTTTCGCGCCGCTCATCATGCCTGAATTCCGGCCACGCGCAAACTTCCGCCATTCCAGATGACTTCACCACAAAGGTCAGCCATGACAAAAGCTACGAAGAAGAAACCCGCTCCGACCGCCAAGCGCCGCGCACCCGCCGCCCCGAAAGTCGATCGTCGTGTCACCCAAGGCAAGACGCGCATGACGCCGTCCGAAGCCTTTGTCGAAACGCTGGTCGCACAGGGCGTGACCGACGTGTTCGGCATCGTCGGGTCGGCCTACATGGACGCGCTTGACCTCTTCCCGAGCGCTGGTATCCGCTTCATCTCGGTGGCGCACGAGCAGGGCGCTGGCCACATGGCCGATGGTTACTCGCGCGTTTCCGGACGACACGGCGTCTGCATCGCGCAGAACGGCCCCGGCATAACCAACTTCGTCACTGCGACTGCGGCGGCCTATTGGGCTCACTCGCCGGTGGTAGTCATCACCCCGGAGACCGGCTCGATGACCCTGGGCCTCGGCGGTTTTCAGGAGACCGAGCAACTGCCGATCTTCTCCAAGATCACCAAGTTCCAGTCGCATGTCAACAACAAGTTGCGCATGGCGGAGCTGACCGCGCGCGCTTTCGACCGTGCCCACATCGAGCTGGGGCCGACCCAGCTGAATATTCCGCGCGACTTTTTCTACGGTGATGGTGAATACGAAATTCCGTCGCCGATCGTGGTTGAGCGCGGCGTCGGTGGTGAAAAGGCGCTGGATGACGCCGCCGAGCTGCTCTCGAAGGCGAAGTTCCCGGTCATTCTTGCTGGCGGCGGCGTGATCATGGCCAACGGCATGGACGCTGCAGTCAAACTCGCCGAACTGCTTGACGCTCCCGTCTGCAACAGCTATCTGCACAACGACAGCTTCCCGGCCGCGCATCGGCTGTGGTGTGGCCCGCTCGGCTATCAGGGCTCGAAGGCTGCGATGAAGTTGATCAGCAAAGCCGACGTGGTGCTCGCGCTCGGCACCCGGCTGGGGCCGTTCGGCACGCTGCCGCAGCATGGTCTCGACTATTGGCCGAAAAACGCGAAGATCATCCAGATTGACGCCGACGCCAAGATGCTGGGACTTGTGAAGAAAATCTCGGTCGGCATTTGCGGCGATGCCCGCGCGGCTGCGCTGGCGCTCGCGGCGCGGCTCAAGGGCAAGTCACTCGTCTGCCACGGCAACCGCGACGCACGACTCGCAGCCGTTGCCAAAGAAAAGAAGACCTGGGAGAAAGAGCTCGACGGCTGGACGCAGGAGCGTGACGCCTATTCGCTGGAGGTCTCCGCTGCATCCCGCTACATGCATCCACGGCAGATGCTGCGCGAGCTGGAAAAAGCGATGCCCGCCCGCGCGATGGTGTCGACCGACATCGGCAACATCTGCTCGGTGTCGAACAGTTATCTGCGTTTCAACGAGCCACGCTCGATGTTCGCAGCGATGAGCTTCGGCAACTGCGGTTACGCCTTTCCGACCATCATCGGCGCCAAGCTGGCGGCGCCCGACCGGCCAGCCATCGCCTATGTCGGCGACGGCGCGTGGGGCATCAGCTTCAACGAGGTGCAGACCTGCGTGCGCGAGAACATCCCCGTCACCGCAGTGGTGTTCAACAACGGCCAGTGGGGCGCCGAGAAGAAGAATCACGTCGATTTCTACAACCGCCGCTATCTCGGCGTCGGTCTCGACAACCAGCCGCACTGGGCCAACGTGGCCGTAGCCATGGGCGCTGAGGGCCTGCGCATCGACGAGCTTTCCGACGTCGGCCCGGCGCTGCGCGAGGCCTGCGAGGCGCAGAAGCGCGGCAAAACCACCATCCTCGAAGTGATGGTGACCAAGGAGCTGGGCGACCCGTTCCGCCGTGATGCGCTGGCGCTGCCAACACGCTTCCTGCAGAAGTACAAGCACACCGAGATCAAACGCTAGCGTTGTCAGCGCGATCCGCAGAGGCAGTCAGGAGGGATTGCTTCTGCAACAACGCTGCTCGATGAGTGCTGGCAGGGATTGCGCCAATGACGTCGTCATCGCGGTCAGCTAGTATCAGCAGTGAAGCGTTGCAATCGCCTGGGCAAATTGACTGGCGCCATTGCGCCGCAAAGCCGTTTCACACGAGGAGGTAGTTGTGTCCCGTCTGTCGTATGTTGCGCGATCCATCTCTGCCACGCTGGCGGGCGTGGCGCTGGTCGCTTTGAGCTTTTCGCAAACGGCGCAGGCGCAGGCCTGGCCGACCAAACCGGTCAAGCTGATCAATCCGTTCCCCGCTGGCGGCGGTACCGATACCTTCGCCCGTCCGCTGTCGGCGCAGCTGACCAAGCAGACTGGCCAGCAGTTCATCGTTGAGAACATCGGCGGCGCCGGTGGCACCGTGGGAGCAGCCCAAGCCGCACGCGCGGCGCCGGATGGCTACACCTTTCTGATTGGCGCCGTGCATCACAGCATCGCACCGTCGATTTACCCGAAGCTTTCCTACGACATCGAGAAGGACTTCGTGCCGGTCACGCTGCTGGCGATCATGCCTTTCGTCATCGCGGCGCAGCCGAACAAGTTGCCCAATGTGAAGACGGTCAAGGACCTGGTCGACTACGCCAAGGCCAATCCCGGCAAGCTCAATTTCGGCTCGCCCGGCTCCGGCACGTCGCAACACCTGACCGGTGAGCTGTTCAAGCTCGGACAGGGTGTTGATATCGTGCACGTGCCCTACAAAGGCATGGGCCCGGCGATGCAGGACTTCCTCGGCGGCTCGCTGGATGTGCTGATCGACGGCATGAGCGCCACCGCCGCGCAAATCCGCTCCGGCAAGGCGCGCCCGCTCGGCCTGATGGCTGCGCAACGCTCGCCGCAATATCCAGACATCCCGACGCTCGCCGAGCAGGGCTTCCCGAACAGCGAAGTCTCGCAGTGGTACGCCGTGTGGGCCGTGAAGGGCACACCGCCTGACATCGTGGACAAGATGTACAAGGAAATCGTCAAGGCGCTGGAAGACCCGGCCATCAAAACCAACTGGGCCAACGCGGCGGCGGATGCGGGCGGAATGCCGCCAGCCGAATTCGGCAAGTTCGTGAAAGCCGAGATGGAGCGCTGGGCGAAGGTGGCGAAAGCCTCGGGCGCGAAAGTGGACAACTAGACAGTGTCGCAATCTCGTGAAGCAGAGGTCATTGCCGGGCTAGTCGCGAAGGCACGGGCTGCGCAAACGATCGCCGATGGTTATGACCAGGCCGGCGCCGACCGCCTGGTGGCGGCGGCTGCGTGGGCGATCATGGAGCCCGTTCGCAACCGCGCACTGGCGGAGCTGGCGGTACGCGACACCGGCCTCGGCAATGTGCCCGACAAGATCCAGAAGAACCATCGCAAGACGCTGGGCCTGATCCGCGATCTGAGCGGCGCCAAGTCCGTTGGCGTCATTGCTGACGACGCGGCGCTCGGCGTCACCGAAATCGCACGGCCGGCCGGCGTGGTGGGGGCTATCACACCCTCGACCAACCCCGGCGCGACGCCGGCCAACATGATCATCAATGCGATGAAGGGCCGCAACGCCATCATCCTCGCGCCGTCGCCCAAGGGCTGTTCCACGGCCGCGCTGTTGCTCAGCTACGTGCATGAAGAATTCGACCGCATCGGCGCGCCACGTGACCTGGTGCAACTGCTGCCCGCACCGGTCAACAAGGCGCTGACCAACGAACTGCTGCAGCAGGTGGACCTGGTCGTCGCCACCGGCTCGCAGGCCAACATCAAGGCCGCCTATTCGAGCGGCACGCCGGCGTTCGGCGTTGGCGCCGGCAATGTGTCGGTAATCGTGCATCGCAGTGCGGACCTCGCCGCGGCGGCCGAGCGCATCGTGCGCTCCAAGACGTTCGACAATGCCACCAGCTGCTCCAGCGAGAACAGCGTCGTGATCGAGGCGGCCGTGTATCAGCCGATGTTCGCGGCGCTGGCAGCGCAGGGTTGCGTACTGCTCAGTGGCGACGAAAAGGCGCAACTGCAAGCCGCCCTGTTCCCGGCGGGCAAGCTCTCGGGCGACCTCACCGCGAAGACAGCCGGCGACATCGCGCTGGCGGCCGGCCTTGCGCGTGCCGCCAACGCCCGCGTACTGATGGTTGAGGAAAGCGGCGTCGGGCCAGAATTTCCGTTCTCCGGCGAGAAACTGTCGCCGGTGCTCACCGTTTACCGCGCCGACGGCTTCGACGCCGCAGCCGCGCAGGTGGCAGCAATCTACAGCCATCAGGGCGCTGGCCACTCGGTCGGGCTGCATGCCGCGCCGGAAGCGGCAGACGCGCTGGCGCTGCAACTGGGGCTCACGCTCCCGGTCGCCCGTGTGATCGTCAATCAGGCGCACTGCATTGCCACCGGCGGCAGCTTCGATAACGGCCTGCCGTTTTCGCTGTCGATGGGGTGCGGCACCTGGGGCGGCAACAGTTTCTCCGAGAACCTTGGCTACCGGCATTTCCTCAACATCACCCGCATCGCACGGCCGATCGCCCCGCGCAATGCAAGTGCTGACGCGCTGCTCGGTGCGTATCTCGCGGAGACCGGTCGCAACGGAGCAGCTTTTTCACTGAAGCCCTGATCTTGTTGGGCTTGAACGGCGAAATGGCCAATAGTCGACATTTGGCATTTTGCAGTGCGGAGCCCAATTAGAATGAGGCTTTCTTCGAAAAGTTGCTGCCTCACTGGCGGTCACCCACCCTGCCGTCGCTTCCTGTCATGACCGTCCCCGCCACCACCCTCGCCGACGTTTTCGCCCAGCACCAGCACGAGCGGCCTGATGCGCCGTTGCTGCTGGCACCGGAAACCGGGCGCCAACACACCTATGGCGCTCTCGGCGCTGACGTGGCGGCGCTGGACGCGCTGCTCACGGCGCAGGGCATCGGCGCGGGCGCGCACGTCGGATTTCTGCTGCCCAACGGGCTCGCCACCAGCGCGCTGTTTCTCGCGACCATGATTGCCGGGCGGGTCACGGTGCCGCTCAATCTGCTGTCGCAGGCTCCACAGCTTGCGTACGTGCTGGCGCATAGCGAAGTGCGCTGCGTGTTCGTGTCCGGCGAGCAAGCGGCCACGCTGGCCGCGGCCGTTGCCTTGCTGCCGACAACTGCCGGTGCCACGCCCGGCATCGCTGTGGTGAACATCGACGTCGACGTACCGCTCGCATCGCAACTGCCACTGCGTACCAACGCCGGCGCAAGCGCGGCCCCGCAGGCGAACGACCCGGCGCTGCTGATGTTCACCTCCGGCACCACCGGCAAGCCGAAAGGTGCGCTGCTGACGCACGCCAACCTGCTGCACGCTGCGCGCACAGTGGCAGCGTGGCATCAACTGACGCCCGCTGATCGCGTGCTGTCGTCGCTGCCGCTGTATCACATCAACGGCCAGTGCATCGCCACGCTGTCGCCATTCGTCAGCGGCGGCAGCATCGTGGCGCCGCACCGCTTCTCGGCCTCGGCCTGGTGGGGTTGGGTCGATGCCTGGCAACCGACATGGATCAATGTGGTGCCAACCATCATTGCCTATCTGCTCAATGCAGCGGCCGAAGGCGATGCGCCGGCACCCGCCCGCCCCTTCATCCGTTTCGCCCGCTCGGCGTCGGCTCCGCTACCGCCGGACCAGCATCGGGCCTTCGAACAGCGCTTCGGCATCGGCGTGATCGAAGCGATGGGAATGACCGAGTGTGCGTCCGTGGTGTTCTGCAACCCGCAGGACGCGAGCCAACGCAAATACGGCACGCCCGGCCTGCCCTGCGGTGTGCAGGCTCGCGTGGTTGCCGTGGAAAGCGGCGAGGTGCTGCCTGACAACGCCACCGGCGAGCTGCAGCTCTGCGGCGACAACATGATGGCGGGTTACTGGAACGCCCCCGACAAGACCGCCGAGGCACTTACCCCTGATGGCTGGTTGCGCACTGGCGATCTCGGTCACCGCGACGGCGACGGCTTCTACTTCGTCACCGGCCGCATCAAGGAGCTCATCATCAAGGGCGGCGAGAACATCGCGCCGCGCGAGATTGATGAGGCCCTGTTGACGCACGCGGCCGTGCTCGAAGCCGCCGCCGTGGGCATCCCGGACAAGAACTACGGCCAGGAAATCCTCGCCGCCGTGGTGCTCAAGCCGGGTGTGACCACCGACGAAGCTTCGCTTCGCGAACATTGCATTCAGGCTCTCGGCCGCTACAAGACGCCGGGCGTGTTCCGCTTCGTCGATGAACTGCCAAAGGGCCCGTCGGGCAAGGTGCAGCGGTTGAAATTGCTGGATTGACGATCACGCCATAATTTCAGCGATGTGCATCGTCACCTTCCGCTGGGCGCCTGAGTCCGACCAGCCGCTGCTGCTCGCGGCCAATCGTGACGAGTTTTACGAGCGGCCCACCGAGCGCATGCACTGGTGGCCGGGCGACGAGGTGCTCTCGGGGCGCGACCAGCGCAGCGGTGGCGTATGGCTGGGTATCACTCGGCATGGGCGCTTTGCCATGGTCACCAATATCCGCAATCCGGCGCTGCGCAAGCAGGGGGCGCCATCGCGCGGTGCCCTGGTGCGGCAGTTTCTGGAGGGCGTGCAGTCTGCTGCGAACTTCGCCCATGCCACGATGGCGGACGCCGGGCGCTACGAGGGTTTCAACCTGCTCTGCGGCGAAGTCGGCGCTTCGGCCCGTTCACTGTGGTTCGCCAACTCGCAGGAGGGTGCAGCGCATGCCGTCGAACCCGGCGTGCATGGCCTTTCCAATGCATCGCTGGACACCCCCTGGCCCAAGCTTTTGCGCATGCGGCAGGGGTTCCGGCACGCGCTCGCTGAAAGCGACCCCGCGCAGCGCAACACGCGCCTGTTGCGGCTGCTGCAAAACGCCACGCCGACGCCCAACGCGCAGTTGCCCAACACGGGCGTGCCTTTCCCGGTGGAACGCATGCTTGGCAGCATCTTTATCGTTAGCGACAACTATGGCACGCGGGCGTCCACGGTGCTCAGCGTGATTGGCGATCAGGTCACGATGCGTGAAGCCGGTTTCGGTGTGGGTGGCGAACCGCAGGACACGCTCGCCTTCAACTTCCGCATCCAGTCACCGCCTGCACCGTAGCCCGGCCGCTCGCAGCCGGGCCCCACGGCGGCTTCGTCAGCGATACGCTCTGCGGGCGCGCACTGATGCGCGCTACGTTGCCCTGCGCGAGCAAGCTCGCGCCTACAAACACCACGACCCAGCGGCGAGCAACCGGGCCGCGTCAATCCTGCTCAGTAAACCAGCGCCGCAGCGTTGAGCATGCCCACCGCCAGCGATACCGCCGCGAGAAACGTGGCTTTGGCGACATTGCCGCCTTCGATCGACGCAGTCAGCCCTGGCATCAGCATTCGTGCAAAGACAAATACCACCAGCTGCACCACGGTCGCCAGAACGGCAAACAGGACCAGATCGATCAGGTTGACGGCGTTGGCCACCGTGCTGGCCAGCGGCAGCGCAAAACCAATCAGCGCACCGGAAAGCGAGATCGCTGCCGCCGTGTTGCCATCGCGGATCAGCGCAATTTCGTTGTACGGCGTGACCTTGGTGTAGATCAGTGTGAACGCTACCAGCAGCACCAGCGCAACGGCGAAATAGATCAGAAAGTCGTCGAAGTAGCGAATCGATTCGTTGAGCGTGTAGGTCATTTCGAGCCTCTGGAAAGTGTTGCGGTCGGCGACTGTTAATCGAAGTAGTGCGGAATGAACCGCGACGTGTTCATGGTGATCTCGGTGGCGTCCTCGCGCAGGCCGATGCCGGCGGGTGCGTCGCCCACGATCCAGCTGCCGATGGTGACGAAGTTGCCTTCAAAACTCGGGATCGGCGTGTAGCGCTGGTAGACGTAGCCTTCCTCGCCATAGGTGCCGTCGGCGCGGATCACCTCGCCGCCCTTGTAGATTTCGACGTTGGCGCCTTCTCGCGAGAGCAGCGGCTTCTTGACGTAATCACCCAGCACCTTGTGGCGCTGGAAGCTGGCCTCCAGCAGCAGCGGATGATTGGGGTAAAGCTCCCACAGGATCGGCAGCAGCCCCTTGTTGGCCAGCGTCATCTTCCACGCCGGCTCAATGATGCGCATGTTGGTCTTGCGGATGTTGTTGCCGAACTCATCCGCCAGCAGCCACTCCCAAGGGTAGAGCTTGAACAGCGTCTCGATGCGCTGGTTATCCATGTCAACAAAGGCGAGGTCGCCCTCACTCCAGCCGATCTCTTCCACCGCAATCCACGGCGCCTGCACGCCGGCCTGTATGGCGGTGTCGCGCAGGTAGTCGAGGTTGCCGCCGTCCTCTTCGCTGTCACCGACGCAGGTGAAATGCACGTGACCGTAGCCGTGCTCGGCCTTGAGCCACTTCCACTGCTCGATCAACGCCTCATGCAGGCTGTTGAACTGGTCAGCGTTCGGCCCGAGTTTGGATTTCACGTCCTCAAGCCAGTGCCACTGCGCGACGCTGGCCTCGATCAGCGAGGTCGGGGTGTCGGCATTGAATTCGAGCAGTTTGGGCGGGCCATTGCCGTCCCAGGCCAGATCAAAGCGACCAAACAGCGAAGGATGATCGTCATCCCAGCTTTCGCGGATCAGCGCCCAGGCGGACTCCGGAATCGCCAGTTCCTTGAAGCGTTCCTTCTCGATGATGTGCTCGGCCGCAGCCATGCACATGTCGTAGAGCTCCTTGGTGGCTTTCTCGAGATCCTCGATCTCGCGGCGCGTAAAGTGGTAGCAGACCCCCTCGTCCCAGTACAGGCCGTCAATGGAATGGAAACTGAAGCCCGCGTCTTCGCAGCGCTTTTGCCAGTTGTCGCGCTTGGCTACGTGTTGGCGTCGCATCTAACCCCCCGACGAGTGCGAAGAGGACGACGACGACGAACTGCCGCCGTGACGCGACGCTGACGCCCCAAATCCGCCACGCGACGGCGTGGACGATACCGTGCCGGACGAGCGTGAGCCGGGACGAGTGGTACTGCTGTAGCCGGTGGTGCTGCCAGTGCGCGAGAAGTAACGCGGCCCGTAGTAACTGCTGGTGCCGGTCGCCGAGCGCTGCGCCGGAATTTCCTCACAATCACCCGGGTTGCCCCAATCTGCCTTGCACGCCTCCATGTTGGCGTAGACATCGCGATTGACGCGCTCGTTGTTCTCGAGATTGCCGCAACCGGCCAGGCCGCCGAGCCCGGCGGCACTGATCAGCACCAGCGTGAGGTGCACACTGCGCTTGCGGGCGAAAGGGGCCGATGCAGCTGGTGCTCCTGCCGATGACGCGTGTACGCCCTGCGGTCCTGACTGCTCGGTCAGTGTTGATCTGCTCTCGTCATCCACCACGCCACCCTGCCCCAAATCTGGTCTGGAAAACCTTCCTGCCGGCTGTTTTACGCGGGCGCTGGGGGTGTGTCAACGCGGGTTGCCCGCGCCGGGCTCAGTGCACGGCCGAAGGGCGCAGGAAGCGGATCAGGGTGCCGTCGCGCAGGTAGATCTCGCCATCGCCAATCAGTTTGGCGCCATCGAAGTCGCGCTGCAGCAGCAGCAATTCCTGATCGTCGCGCGAGCCTTCCACCAGCACGTCATCGGGCCGGGTGAACTCATCCGGGGCGTGCAGGTAGTCCGCCGTGAACACCGCGTCGTCCACCTGGACAAACTGCGCCTCGTTCATCGCTGCGGTCAGCGAATCGAACATGGGCACGTTCGCCGGGAACTGGGTTGGGCTGGTCATCATCTGCATCATGCTCTCCGTGGTTCAGATATGGGGCCGCTGCACGATCATTTCAAGCAAGTAACGGGCCTGGGGGTCATTGCGATGACATCGCCGCAGTCAGTGGCGGATTGCGCTGCCGTCGGCGGCGCGCTTACGCCGTTGCTCAACCTCATGGACGACAAAGCACGGCCCTTGCGTGACAATTCCGGCGTTGCCAACCCGAGCTCGCCCGCCAGCCATGATCGACCTTTACTACTGGACCACCCCCAACGGCCACAAGATCACCATGTTCCTCGAGGAAGCGAAGCTGAAATACCGCGTGATCCCGGTGAACATCGGCAAGGGCGAACAGTTTGATCCCGCCTTCCTGAAAATCTCTCCGAACAACCGCATCCCCGCGCTGATCGACCACAAGCCGATGCAGCCCGAGCAGGCTGGTGGCCGTGGCGCGCCGGAAGGCGAACCCTTCGCCATTTTCGAGAGCGGCGCCATGCTGCTTTACCTTGCCGACAAATCGAAGAAATTTCTTGACCGCAAGTCGCTCTACTGGCGCAAGGAGGCGATCCAGTGGCTGTTCTGGCAGATGGGCGGCCTGGGGCCGATGGCCGGGCAGAACCACCACTTCGGCACTTACGCGCCGGAGAAGCTGCCCTACGCGATCAACCGCTACGTCAACGAGACGGCGCGGCTCTACGCGGTGATGGACAAGCGTCTTGCCGATCGCGAATTCCTCGCCGGCCAGTATTCGATTGCCGACATGGCCTGCTACCCGTGGGTGGTGCCGCATGAACGGCAACAGATGAATCTCGATGATTTCCCGAACCTGAAGCGCTGGTTCGAAACGATCAAGGCGCGGCCCGCCACCCAGCGCGCTTACCAGATCGCGAAAGACATGAACACGACGCCCACTGGCCAGGCGGGTGATGAAGCGCGGCGGCTGCTGTTCGGGATTCAGAAGAAGTAGCGGATGGCGCGCCCTTACTCGTTGAGTGCCGTGCGCGGCGAATTTTCGCCCCCTCAACCGAGCGTCAGCTTTTTGGCTTAAGCCGCATTCGATCTGGGCTTACCGGATCAAAATAGCAGTTATCGACTATTTGCTATTTCTGGCATTACGCCCATAGCCAATGCGGCTCGCGATAAAAAGCTGCTTGCCTCAGCGCGCGTGCAGACCGGCGATCCGGGCAATCTGCTCGGCGGCGTTCGCCAGCAGCTCCGGCGCGCGGATGACGGCCTGATCGAGCGCCATCGGGCCGGGGACGATAGAGAAGCAGCCGCCGTTGAAGGTTTCATTCAACGCAGCGAGCGCCGTGGCGTCCACGCCACCACTCAGCAGCGTGGCCTTGAGACCGGCATTGCCGTACTCGCGGGCAATTTGCGCGGCGGCGAACGGTGTCTTGCCGAGCAGCGTTTGTGCGTCGCTGCGGCCTTCGCCGGTGATCAGCCAGTCGGCGCCCTTGCAGGCGTCGGCCAGGCCGGTCAGTCGCGCCACCGTCTGCGCGCCCGATTCAAACTTCGCCCCGAGCAGTTGTAGCGCGTAACCCAAACCGCCCGCCGCGCCGGCACCCGGTTTGTCCTTCGCGTGCCGTTGCAGCGCCGCTTCAAGGCGGTCGGCGTAGGCGTCGATCACGGCGTCGAGCTTCGCCACGTCGTGCATCGCCACGCCCTTTTGCGGGCCAAAAATCGCCGTAGCGCCACGCTCACCAGTGAGCGGATTGTTCACGTCCGACAGCAGCGTGATCTCGCAGTCGGCCAGCCGCGCGTCAAGGCCGGTGACGTCCACCGAAATGAGCTTGGCAAGACCGTTCGGCGACGGCGCAATCTCGCGCCGGAAGGTGCCGGTGAATTTGACACCCAGCGCCGCCAGCAGCCCGGCGCCGCCATCGTTGCTGCTGGTGCCGCCCAAGCCGACAAAAAAGTGCCGGATGCCCTCGGTGAGCAGCAGCCGGATCAGCTCGCCCACGCCGTAGCTGGAACGATCCGCCACCGGGATCGCCATGTTGTGCGCGTCCTCAATGCCGACGATCTGTGCCACCTCGATCACCGCCGCTTCGTAAATGCCATGCTTGATCAGCGCATAGGCCGCCTCGGCGGACTGCCCGGCCGCGTTCTTCACCAGCGCCTGTTTGCGGCGCGCGCCGCCGCTGCTCGCCAGCGCGGTGACCACCGCGTCGAGCGTTCCCTCACCGCCGTCAGCCATGGGCCGGCGAACGATTTCGGCAGCGGGCAGCACCCGCTTGAGGCCGGTCTGCAGTGCGTCGCAGACGCTCTCGGCCGAGAGCGAACCCTTGAACGAGTCGGGAGCGAGAACGATTTTCATGCGCACGAATTGTCGCGACTGTGGCTGTCGGTAGTGCCGTCGCAGGCTACAGATCGTCAGGCGACGAGCCGTGCGTTGCGCGTCGCAGCCGATCGTTCACTGCATCCCATTCCGGCGTCTCCGGCGGAGTTTCGACGATCAGCGTGCCGTAACGCTCCTGATCAAGCTCGCGCAGCAGCGCGTAAAGCTCGAATTCCCAAGTCTCAGCGTCGGCGGCAAGGCGAATGGTACGCAGCCGCTCCATCGGCTCGGCATCGAACGAATGCGTGATCACGCAGCGCATCGGCTGCGCTGCCTTGGCGTTGCGGAATGCGCGCAGCTGCATCCTGAGCCTGGGCTCTGCCAGCATCAGCGTCTGCGTGCGCGGCGCGTAGTGTGATGCCAGCGCGCCGGACACGCGCGGCGCGTCGTCAGTGGCCTCGCCAAGCGGCACGCCAAGCACACGCTCAATGTCGCCCGCACGAACGCGACCCGGCCGCAGCACGCGCGGTGCAGCGCCGCTGACGTCAATGATGGTGGACTCGATACCGACCTCACTGGCGCCGCCATCGAGCACCAGCAGTAACTGATCGGGGAATTCCTCGGCCACATGCTGCGCGGTGGTCGGGCTCACCTGCCCGAACTGGTTGGCAGACGGTGCGGCCACGCCTGCGGGCACGGCGCCATCGCCGGCAAACTCACGCAGCACCGCCTGCGCGACCGGATGCGACGGCACGCGCAGTCCCACGGTGTCCTGCCCGCCGGTGACAGCGTCGAGCACGTGCGAGGCGCGTTTGACGATAAGCGTCATCGGGCCGGGCCAGAACGCAGCAGCGAGCTTGTCGGCAGCAGCGGGCCACGACGCGGCCCATGCCTTTGCCGCCTCGGCCGACGCCACGTGCACGATCAGCGGATGGTCCGCGGGTCGGCCCTTCGCCGCGAAAATTTTCGCGACCGCGTCAGCGTTGCCGGCATCAGCAGCCAGGCCGTACACGGTCTCGGTCGGCAACCCGATCAGCGACCCGGCCCGCAGCCACGCCACTGCGCGCGTCACGTTATCGGCGGTAGCGGGTTCGATGAAGGGCGCGTTGGGTCGTTTCATCCGTGCTTCATCCGTAAAGGCTCGCTTCACCGGGTGGGCGGGTCTTGAAGCGCTTGTGCGTCCACAGGTATTGCGCCGTGTTCTCGCGCACCCGATCCTCGATGAAGGCATTCACCCGCCGCGCGTCAGCCACATCGTCGCCCGAGGGAAAGTTATCGAACGCGGGGTAGAAGCGCACGTCGTAGCCAGCACCTTTCGGTCGTTGCGTAGCGATCACTGGCACCACCGCTGCACCGGTCAGTTTGGCCAGACGCGAGACGCCCGTGATCGTCGCTGCATTGACGCCGAAGAAGGGAACGAACACCGAATCGCGCAAACCGAAATCCATATCAGGCAGATAGTAGAACGGAAGCCCCTCGCGCATGGCGCGGACGATGGGCTTCACACCCTCGGTGCGGGCAATGATCGTCGACTGCCCAAAACGAGTGCGGCCCTCAAGAAACATGCGATCAATGTCCGGATTGCTCTGCGTGCTGTAGATCGAACACGCCGAAGTATCGACCGAAATTCGGATCGCGCAGGCGTCCAGGCCAATGAAGTGCGGGCACAACCAAATCACAGGCTTGTGATTGGTGGTTTCGACGGGCCGCTGCTGCTCGCCTTCGCGAAAGCGCCGCCACTGCTGCTCATCGTGCAGCGTCACATATTGCCGGATGCGCTCACCGCTGGCGTTCCACAGAAAGCCATGCTCCAGCGCCGCCTGCACGTAGGCACGGAAGTGCCCGCGCGCGATGGCCTCGCGTTCGGCGTCGGACTTTTCCGGAAAGCACAAGCGCAGATTGGTCAGCGCCACGCGACGGCGCGATTTCGCCAGCCACCAGCCCAGCGTTGACAGCGGCCCGCTGACCGCCGCGATCAGCCGTAGCGGCACGAAGGCGAGCAGCTTGCTGCCAATGAGCGTGATTGCGCCGGCAAACGTCATGACGGTGCCCCTGCGCCAGCGTGCGCCTTGTAGCGGTTGTAACTCCACAGAAACTGCTCGGGTGCGATTGCAATCGCAGCCTCGACAGCCGCATTCAGCTCGCCAGCCGCCGTCACCACATCATCGCTGAACGGCGCCAGCGGCGTGAACACGATGCGGTAACCCGCGGCGTCGCGCAGGCGAACGCACCCCACCATCACCACCAGCGCACCGGTGGTTTTGGCGAGCTTCTGCACCAGCGTCATGGTGTACGCCGGCCGGCCAAAAAACGGTGCCCATACGCCCTCGCCGCCCTTGCCGGGATCGGGCACCTGATCGGGCAGCAAGCCAATCGCGTCACCGCGCCGCAGCGCCTTGAGCATGGCGCGAATGCCGCTCATCTCGGCCGGCTCCGACTTGATCTGCATGCGGTCGCGCCCGGCGCGCATCATCGGCTCGGCCCACGCCACGCGCGGCGGGCGAAACATCACGGTCAGCGGCATCTGGGAGCCAATGAACAGTGAAGCAATCTCAAACGTCGCCATATGCGGCGTCAAAAAAATCACGCCGCGCTTCGCCTCGTGCGCCGCAAGCACGGCATCCCAGCCGTCAACCACCTTCAAGCGCGCGAGCACCACCGCATCCGGCGTGCGCCACAGGCCCGCTGTCTCTACCGCCATGCGGCCAATGCCGGCCGCCGCCTGCGTCAGCGTCACCTGGTCGCCGTAGCCCGCCTGCGCGAGATAGGTGCGCAGCCGGTTGCGCATGCCACCCGAAAGCAGCATCAGTCGCCCCAGCGCACCACCAATGCGCGACTGCGTCGCGAGCGGGCGCCGCGCCAGCCAGCCGGCCAGCGCAGAGGCGATGCGTGAGAGGAACGTGGACAAGGCGTTGTGGTCTTTGTTGTTGGCTCACTGAACGGCCCCGTCCGGTCGGCGCCCGCCTGCAAGCTGCAATACAATTCTAGGTGGCGTCCGCTGAGTTATTCGACTACTTGCGGGGCGGGCGCTGGTGGCCTTGGCGCCGCGCGACCGTTCCGCTAAAGCGTCGCCGCTCGTGAAACCGCAGGAATCACCGGCTCGCCACAGTCGAACCGGTGTGATTTTTCAGGCAAAGGTTTACTCATGAGCGACTACCTCTTCACCTCCGAATCGGTCTCCGAAGGTCACCCGGACAAGGTGGCAGACCAGATCTCGGACGCCATCCTCGACGCCATCTTCAAGCAGGACCCGCGCTCGCGCGTCGCTGCCGAAACGCTCACCAACACCGGCCTCGTGGTGCTCGCCGGCGAGATCACCACCAATGCGCATGTGGACTACATCCAGGTCGCGCGCGACACCATCAAGCGCATCGGCTACGACAACACCGAGTACGGCATCGACTACAAGGGCTGCGCAGTGCTGGTGGCCTACGACAAGCAGTCAAACGACATCGCGCAGGGCGTCGATCACGCGAGTGACGATCACCTCAACACCGGCGCCGGCGACCAGGGCCTGATGTTCGGCTACGCCTGCGACGAAACGCCGGTGTTCATGCCGGCGCCTATTTATTACGCGCACCGCCTCGTCGAACGGCAAGCAATGCTGCGCAAGGACGGGCGCCTGCCATTCCTGCGGCCCGACGCGAAGTCGCAGGTCACCATGCGCTACGTGGACGGCAAGCCGCATTCGATCGACACCGTGGTGCTCTCCACCCAGCACAGCCCCGACCAGAGCGAGTCTCCGACCAAACTCAAGGCGAGCTTCTACGAGGCGGTGATCGAGGAAATCATCAAGCCAGTGCTGCCGAAGGAATGGCTGCAGAACACCCGCTATCTGGTCAACCCGACCGGCCGCTTCGTCATCGGCGGTCCGCAAGGTGACTGCGGCCTCACCGGTCGCAAGATCATCGTTGACACCTACGGCGGCGCCTGCCCGCACGGTGGCGGCGCGTTCTCCGGCAAGGACCCGTCCAAGGTGGACCGCTCGGCCGCCTACGCCGCGCGCTATGTTGCGAAAAACGTGGTCGCCGCTGGCCTCGCCAAGCAGTGCCAGGTGCAGGTGGCCTACGCCATCGGCGTCGCCAAGCCGATGAACGTGACGGTCTACACCGAAGGTACCGGCGTGATCTCCGACGAAAAGATCGCCGCGCTGGTCAACGAGCATTTCGACCTGCGGCCGAAGGGCATCATCCAGATGCTCAACCTGCTGCGCCCGATCTACGAAAAGACTGCCGCCTACGGCCACTTCGGCCGCGACGAGCCGGAGTTCACCTGGGAAGCGACGGATAAGGCAGCAGCGCTTCGCTCAGCAGCTGGGCTGAAGTAACTCGCAATTCGTTCGGCAACAAAAGAGGACGCGCGAGCGTCCTTTTTTTTGTTTTTGCGGTCTTACCGCTACACGTTAAACAGGAAGTTCAACACGTCGCCATCCTGCACCACGTATTCCTTGCCTTCGGCGCGCATCTTGCCCGCCTCCTTGGCGCCGTGTTCGCCCTTGTACTGGATGAAATCGGCGAAGCTGATGGTCTGGGCGCGGATGAAGCCCTTCTCGAAATCGGTGTGGATCACGCCTGCGGCCTGCGGCGCCGTGTCGCCCTTGTGGATGGTCCAGGCACGCACTTCCTTCACGCCAGCCGTGAAGTAAGTCTGTAGCCCAAGCAGGTCGTAACCGGCACGGATGACGCGATTCAGGCCCGGCTCTTCAAGGCCGAGGTCCTTCAAAAACTCCATCTTGTCGGCGTCGTCCATGTCACCGATTTCGGCTTCCATGTTGGCGCAGACGGCCACGACCGGCGCCTTTTCTGTTGCGGCGTAGGCAACCACGGCCTGATAGTGCTTGTTGTGCGCAAGGTCGTTGGCGTCCGCCACGTTGGCCACATACATCGTTGGCTTCGCGGTGATCAGCGTGAGCTGCTTGAGCACCGCTTTCTCTTCCGCGTAGAAGTCAATCGAGCGCACCGCCTTGCCCTGATCGAGCACCTTCTGGCACTTCTCCAGCACGCCCATCATGCGCTGCGCTTCCTTGTCTCCGCCCGCGCGGGCGAGCTTGCTGTACTTGAGGATCGCCTTTTCCACGGTGGCCAGATCGGCCAGTGCCAGCTCGGTGTTGATCACCTCAATATCATCAATCGGCGAGACCTTGCCCGCGACGTGCACCACGTTATCGTCCTCGAAGCAGCGCACCACATGGGCGGTGGCGTCGCAGGTGCGGATGTTGGCGAGGAACTGGTTGCCCAGGCCCTCACCTTTCGACGCGCCCTTCACCAGACCAGCGATGTCCACAAACTCCACCGTGGCTGGCACCACCTTCTGCGGCTTCACGATGTCCGCCAGCTGATTGAGCCGCTGGTCCGGCACCTCCACGATGCCGCTGTTCGGTTCGATGGTGCAGAAGGGATAGTTCTCCGCAGCGATGCCCGCCTTGGTCAGCGCGTTGAAAAGAGTGGACTTGCCGACGTTCGGAAGCCCGACGATGCCGCATTGGACAGCCATGATATTAAGGCGCTTTGTTGAGTTGTTTCGATAATTGTAGGAGTTGGGCCGCGCTGCAAGGACGAATGACGAAGGACGAGTGACGAAAACGCGTTACGCTCCCGGTCATCACTTTTTCGTCCTTCGTCATTGGTCATTCGTCCTGCGCAGCAAATGAACATCCTCTACCTGCACGGCTTCCGCTCCAGCCCGCAATCGATGAAGGCGCGGCTGATGGCGGCACACTTTGCAGCCACGTCCCACCGCTTTGTGTGCCCGCAGTTGCCCGCGAGCCCGGCGGCTGCGATGGCGCTGGCGTGTGAGTTCATCGAGGATCGAGGCGATGCGGCGCGCGACTGGGCGCTGATTGGCTCCTCACTCGGCGGCTACTACGCCACCTGGCTCGCCGAGCGCTACGGCTGCCGCGCCGCGCTGTTGAACCCCGCCGTGCTGCCCGCCGACGACCTCGCGGGTTACGTGGGTGAGCACACGATGTACCACTCCAGCGAACCCTTCGAATGGCGCGCCGAACACCTGCAAGAACTGCTCGATCTGCGCATCGAACACATCACGCAACCGGAACGCTACTTCCTGCTAGCCGCCACCGGCGACGAAGTGCTCGACTGGCGCCAGATGCGTGACCACTACCCCGGGGCTCGGCAGCACATCATTGAGGGGAGCGATCATGCGATTGGTGAGTTTGCGGCGTACGTTGTAACGGTAGCCAATTTCTGTGTCGAAGCAATTCGGTGAATGCGGTTAGCTCTTTGGTCGCGTTGCAACCTGGAGTAGTAAAGACAATGCTTCTGTGGCGCCCCCATCTGGATGGTTGTACTTGCCCAACGCTTATCGACTGACCTTGTTGTAAAGTGAACGTCTGATGAACCAGAATTTCTTTATGCGCATTTGCACCTCAAGTCGAGCTCTGACGGCCCTTGCAGCGCTGCTCGCCACGAGTGGAGCAAGCGCATTGACAGTCACCACTGAACCCGCGCAACTCGTTGCGTATCAACCATTTGACGTTGTTGTTCAGTATTCGCGGGAATACTGCATCGCGCGAGCCAGTCCAATCGTTGCACAAGCTACTACCGAATCGTCGCTTGCTGGAAGCAAGACGGTAACGATTGTTCTGTCGCATCTGGACGTCACGGACCCGGTTGTCTGCACTCCGCGATCATCCTCCCGAGTTCGCGTCCTGGGGCTTCCGCCGGGGATGACAACTTTGCAAGTCGGGATAACGCAAACCATCTGGGCAGCAGTACTTGTATATCGGTCCGCTGTTGCCGAATCGGGCGAAGCAACCCTCTCTGTACCGACCAGTTCAAACACGCCAGTAAAGGTCATGACGATCAACGGACCGAATGGAGCGCCGTTTTATCTATCAACGGTCGATGCGCAGAATCTGTCCGGCTCCGGGTCCCTTTTGCCTTCCAGCGGCGCTGAGTCCAATCCCTCCTTTTACGGATGGTCCGCATTGCGCTCCCCTGTGCCATCCGCAGCACAGCGTCTGTACAGTTTGAAATACGCAAGTCCGTCGCGGTTTTTCTATACGACGTCAGTCGCAGAACGAGATGCGCTGCTGCGGGTTGGTTTCGTTGAGCAGGTGGCGCCGTCGTGGGGGCCAATTTACGTGCTCGCTGCGACTAACGGCGCTTGCCCGTTAGGCTCGACGCCAGTGCGCCGGTTGTTCAATCAGGCAGACTTTCTGCATCGATATGAGATGAACGTTGACACGATATCGATGCTCGCTGCTAACGGTTACGTTGACGAGAACATAGCGTTCTGTTCGCCTGCGCAATAGTTTCAAAGTAGCACGCGCCTTGGCGCACTGGTCGGAACGCTTGCGGGTCCGCCGAATGGCTGCGCGCTACGGGTATCGCGCCGTCGTCACCCGGGGCAACTTGGCCAGATCACAGTGCAGCGCAACGTCGGCGAATGCGGCGGTGCGCAAGAGACTGGGAACGCTCTCGCCCTGATCGTAGCCATGTTCAACCATGAGCCAGCCGCCCGGCGCGAGATGCCGGTGCGCGCCTATTGCGAGCTGGCGATAGCTTTCGAGGCCGTCCACCGCGTCGGCGAGGGCAACGGTGGGCTCGAAGCGCAGATCGCCCTGGGTGAGATGGGCGTCGCCCGGCACGATGTAAGGCGGATTGCTGACGATGAGGTCGAATTGCGCGCTGGCATCGAGTTCGGCGAACCAGTTGCTTTCGACGCAGCGGACGTTGCCGGCCCCAAGCGCAGCGGCGTTGGCACGCGCCAGTGCGAGGGCGTCGGGCGACACGTCAAGCGCGGTGACGTGCGCTTGCGGTCGCTCCAGCGCCAGCGTGATGGCGATGCAGCCGGTACCAGTGCCGACATCGAGAATGTGGCCGCTGAAATCGGCGGGCAGTTCGGCGAGCGCCAGATCAATGAGCAGCTCCGTCTCCGGCCGTGGGATCAGCGCGGCGGGCGAGCAGGCGAAATCACGACCGTAGAACTCGCGGTGGCCGATCAGGTAGGCGATAGGCTCGCCGGCAATTCGCCGTTCGATGAGCGCGTTGAAGTGCATGGTCGCGTCTGCGGGCAGCGTTTCGGTGTCGCGAGCAACCAGCCAGGCGTGCGCGTTCGCCGGTCGCGCGTGACCGAGCGCGTGCGCGAGCAGCATCCGCGTTTCGAGGCGCGGCAGGCGGTTATCTGGCAGGGCGTCGCGGATGGTTGGCACGATGTCTAGTGAGGCAACAGCTTTTTATCGTAAACCGCATTAGTATTGGGCTCGTCGCAATAAAATAGCAAATGTCGACTTTTTATCATTTCACGCACAAAGCCGAGTCTGGATGGGCTTTCTGCTGTCGAGTTGATAGACACTTTTGCTCTACCATCGATTTTTTCTGGTGCCCAAGTCTCTTGCGCAATTGATCCTGCGCTACGCATGACTTGTACGTCATGCGCCGTGCGTTCATGGTTCGACGGGCTCACCACGAACGGAAATCTCATCGAGCCGGTTCGTCAAATCACCGCACCATCTTCCAGCATCTGCTCCACCGCACCGCGCGCGGCATGGGCAAAGTCGTCGCCACCGGACGCGTAGATCACCGAACGTGACGCGTTGATGACGAGGCCGGTGCCTTTGCTGTCGCGACCCACGGCGACGGTGGCCTTCATGTCGCCGCCCTGCGCGCCAACGCCTGGCACCAAGAGCGGCATGTCGCCCACGGCCTTGCGCACATCAGCAATCACCTGCGGCACGGTCGCACCGACCACGAGGTTGATGTTTTTGTTCGCATTCCACTGCGTGGCGGCGAGCTTGGCGACGCGCAGGTAGAGCGGTTCGCCGTCGAGCATCTGTTCCTGCAAATCAGCGCCGCCAGCGTTCGACGTGCGGCACAGCAGGATGGTGCCGCGATCGGCGTACTTGGTGAACGGCGCGATGGAGTCACCACCGAGATACGGGTTCACCGTCACCGCGTCGGCGCCGTAGCGCTCGAAGGCCTCGATGGCGTAGAACTCCGCCGTGCTGCCAACGTCGCCGCGCTTGGCATCCAGAATCACCGGGATGCCGGGATAGCGGTCGTGGATGTAGTCAATCGTGGCGGCGAGCTGATCCTCCGCCGCCACCGCCGCGTAGTGCGCGAACTGCGGCTTGTAGGCGCAGACGATGTCGTGCGTGGCATCAATGATGGCCTTGTTGAACGCAAAGATGGCGTCGGGCCGATTGAACAGGCGCTCGGGCAGGCGCTTCTTCTCCGGGTCCAGCCCCACACAGACCAGCGAGCGGGATTTTTTCCAGGCGGCGTCAAGTTTTTGTTGGAACGTCATTGCGGTTCCACCGAGGACGAGTGACGAATGACGAATGACGCAAAGCGTGGCTTGCGTGTCTCTGCGTAGTTAAAGGTTCTGCATGTGCCAATCGCGATCACTTCTATCCCTCTTCTCAAAAAAAGGTGGCCGAGCTTTGCGTCCTAGCGACCGCCGGGAGCGTCGTCATTCGTCCTTCGTCCTGCGCCGTCAGGCGCTCTCCATCGAAGCCATTTGTTCAGCCTGATACTCCGACCGTAGCGCGTCCACCATGTCGCCGATGTCGCCGTCCATGATCATGTCGAGCTTGTAGAGCGTCAGGTTGATGCGATGATCGGTCATCCGCCCCTGCGGGTAGTTGTAGGTGCGGATGCGCTCGCTGCGGTCACCCGAGCCGACGAGCGACTTGCGCAACCCAGCCTCCTTGGCATGCGCCGCTTCACGCTCGCGCTCGAGCAGGCGTGAGGCGAGCACTTCCATCGCACGCGCCTTGTTCTGGTGCTGCGAGCGGCCGTCCTGGCACTCCACCACCACGCCGGTCGGGATGTGCACGATGCGCACCGCCGAATCGGTCTTGTTAATGTGCTGCCCGCCAGCGCCGGACGCGCGAAAGGTGTCGATGCGCAGGTCGGACGGATTGATCGTGATGTCCTTCACCGGATCGGCCTCGGGCAGAATTGCCACGGTGCAGGCGCTGGTGTGAATGCGACCCTGCGCCTCGGTCTCCGGCACGCGCTGCACGCGATGGGTGCCGGACTCAAACTTCATGCGCGAATACGCGCCCTGGCCCACAATGCGCGCGATCACTTCGCGGTAGCCGCCGAGTTCGCTCTCGTTGGCTGACACGATCTCCACCTGCCAGCGCTGGCGCTCGGCAAAGCGCGTGTACATACGCAGCAGATCGCCCGCGAACAGTGCGGACTCATCGCCGCCGGTACCGGCACGGATTTCGAGGAAGATGTTGCGCTCGTCGTTCGGGTCCTTCGGCAACAGCGCAATGGTGAGCTCCTTGTCGAGGCGATCAATGTCGGCCTTCGCGGTCTCAATCTCCTCCTGCGCCATCTCCTTCATATCAGGATCGGACAGCATCTCCTGCGCGGCGGCGAGATCGCCCTCGCGCGACGTGAACTCCTTGAACAGGGCGGCGACCGGCTCCAGATCGCTGCGCTCTTTTGACAGCGCGCGAAAGCGGTTCATGTCGTTGACTACCGCCGGATCGGAAAGCAGGCTCTCCACCTCAACCAGACGGCGGTCGAGCTGTTCAAGTTTGACGCGGAAAGTGTCTTTCATGACGCAACTTAGTCGGCGAAACGCCGGGCAAAAACGGAAAAAGCCACGCGCAACACTACTTCATCCGGAAACCGGGATGACGAAGCAGGTGGGCGTGGCTACAGGTGCATTTGTTGTGATTTTAGGTCACAGACTCCGTAGGCTCGCCGATACCGCGCACTTGCGGGGCCGGGTTCGCCCGCGAATCAACCGTTGCTCCAACATCGGGGCCACCGCCCTGTAACGCCGTAGGGCGGAACGCTAGCGGTTCCGCCGAACGCAGCAGCACAGCGCCATCCGACTATGACCGCACGACACAGCATACGGCGGGACCGCTAGCGTCCCGCCCTAGGTCTTACAGGACATCTGGGAGACACGCCTAGCGTCATCAATATGATGATATGATGCTTTATATGCGAACCACCCTTAACTTAGCCGAAGACGCATTCCACGTCGCCCGCCATCTGGCTGATCGCGAGAAGTTGTCGTTGGGTGACGCCGTTTCCATCCTCGTACGGGCGGGCGCTCAGGCCCGCGCGTCGGCCCCGTCGGCAACGCCCCCGCTGCGCGGTCGCTTCGCATTGTTGCCCGCTCGCGACGAAGTCATCACGGTTGAGCATGTACGCGAATTGATGGAGCGCGAAGGTATCTGACGTGGCCAACCGGACGACAGTGCGTCCCACCAACGCGGTACGCACTGAGGCACGGGAACCGGACGCCCGCTACTTGCAGCCGTCGCGCTGCCTGCTTGACGTGAATGTCTGGGTAGCGCTGTTTGACGATGCGCACGTCGCTTCAGCCCGAGCCAACGCCTTCATCGAAATACCCGGCATCCGCATCGCAACCTGTCCGCTGGTTGAGAACGGCGTGATTCGCGTGCTCAATCTGCCAAGCTACGGGCGCCGCGGCGCGCTCGGGTTGCAACGCGTGCGCGAGCAGCTCAAGCACGCGTGCAAGTCACTCGATCACGAATTCTGGGCGGACGACGTTTCGCTGCGGGATGATGAGGTAGTCGATTTCAACCGCGTGCACGGACACCAGCAAATCACCGACCTTTACCTGCTTGCACTGGCAGTGAAGCACGGCGGCACGCTGATGACGTTTGACCAGAACATTCCGCTGGATGCCGTGCGGGGTGCGGCGTCTCACCACCTCGTCCAGCTTTGAACGGGACGACGGACGAACACACGCAGGGAGAACAACGCATGTCAAGGCGAGCTGCGATTCTTCTCATGATGTCACTTGCTCTGGCACTTGCAGCTTGTGCGCCGGTTGCCACCAATCCGCCAGCTCTTCCTGGTAGTTCCAGGGATCACGCTGAGCTGCAGGCCATCAAGGTGGCAGATCAGGAAGATCGCAAGCCCGGCCCGAATATCGATTGGTCCAAGGTAGGACAGCGGGATCGCGACCGCCTCAAGCGGGTGCGCGAATTGGTGGCCACTGGCGAACTGAGAACTGCAGTGGACTTTTTCAATGCAGCGCTGGTCTGCCAGCACGGCCCTGATCTCGCCGACATCCGCCTTGCCCACGCACTGGCAACGATCAGCGCGACCATTGATGCGACTGCGACCAGCGCGAACTGGCTATCCGCCGCATCCTGGGATCGGCTGCTGATGAGAATGGGCAAACCGCAGTGGTATGGCACGCAGTTCACACGAGCCAAGACTGCCGACGCGCGCTGGGAGCTTTACGCAATTGACGAGACGGCGGTTACTGATGAAGAGCGCAAGCGGCTTGGTGTACCCACGCTTGCAGAGGCCAGACAGCGAGCTGAAAAGCTGAACCAGAAGTAGGCGAGCAGGCCATTACGCCTTCGCAAACTCCACCCGATGCCTGATCCAGCGTTCCAGGAACGCGGTCTTGTTGAAATCCGGATGCTGCTCGATTTTCGGTGCGGCGTCGCGTGCCGCCTCGACCAGATCGATGTCTTCCTCGATATTGGCGTAGCGTAACGACGGCAGGCCCGATTGCCTTGGGCCGAGCAGTTCGCCGGGACCGCGAATACGCAGATCCTCGCGGGCGATGGTGAAGCCGTCAGTGGTTTCGTAGATCACTTTCAGGCGCTGCTTGGCGGTGTCGGAGAGTTTGTCGGTGAACAACAGGATGCAGGTGGATGCAACGCTCCCGCGCCCTACGCGACCCCGTAATTGATGCAATTGCGCCAGGCCAAAGCGCTCGGCATGCTCAATCACCATCCAGCTTGCATTCGGCACATCGACGCCAACCTCGATCACCGTGGTCGCAACCAGCACCTGAACGCGATTGGCGGCGAAGTCCGCCATGATCGCGGCCTTCTCGTCGGCCTTCATGCGCCCGTGCAGCAGCGCCACGCGCACGTCGGGCATCGCGGCAGTCAGCTCTCCATGCAGCGCGGTGGCGTTCTGCAACTCAATGTCCTGTGACGCCAGCTTCTCGCTTTCCTCAATCAGCGGACACACCCAGTAGGCCTGGGCTCCAGCGCGCACGGCGTCGTGAATGCGGCCAACGATCTCGTCACGCCGCTGCTCGCTCACCAGTTTGGTGGTAATCGGCTGCCTTCCGCCCGGCAGTTCGTCGATGACGGACACGTCGAGATCGGCGTAGTAACTCATCGCCAGTGAGCGCGGTATGGGTGTCGCGCTCATCATGAGCTGATGGGGCGCCAGCACGCGGTCCGTGTCGGCCTGACCGCGACTGCGCAGCGCCAGCCGCTGCTCAACGCCGAAGCGATGTTGCTCATCGACCACCACCAGCCCCAGTCGCGCGAAGTTCACCTTCTTCTGGAACAGCGCGTGGGTGCCGACGGCAATGTGCGTTTCGCCGCGCCTGCAGGCGGCTTGTGCTGCTTTGAGCTCGCCTGCCGGGAGGCTCCCCGTAAGCCAGGTGATGGTCACGGGCAGTTCGGCCAGCCAGTGGCTCAGCTTGTTGAAGTGCTGCTCCGCGAGCAGTTCGGTCGGCGCCATGAAGGCCACCTGTTGCCCGGCCTCTACCGCCGCGAGCGCCGCCAGTGCGGCGACGACCGTCTTGCCGCTGCCGACATCCCCCTGCAGAAGCCGCGTCATCGGCTGGCCGCGCGCCATGTCCTGCAAGGCCTCGGTCAGGGCCCGCTCCTGCGGCGCCGTCAGGCGAAACGGCAGGCGTTGCCGTAACAGGGTTGACAGCAGGCCAGAGGCGTTGACCGGCGCTGCGTGCTCCTTTGCGAGCAGCGCCTTGGCGTCGCGCAAGGCCATCTGTTGCGCCAGCAGCTCATCAAACTTGACCCGCCGCCACGCCGGGTGGCTGCGGCTTTCCAGCGCCATCGCCGATTCGCCGTTGGTAGGCAGGTGCAGCGTAGTCAAGGTCTGCCGCCATCCCGGCAAGCTAGCGGCCGCAATGATGTCGCGCGGCAACAGGTCGCGCTGCCAGTCCGCCACACGCAGCGCCTTGCTCGCCAGCGTGCGCAGCGCGGCCTGCGGCACGCCGGCGGCGGCCGGGTAGATGGGCGTCAGGCGACGCGAGGGGGAATCTTTGCCGCCTTCTTGACGATCTTCGCTGTGATCGCTGCCAGCGACCTCCTCCGCCTTTTTGAAGACTGGATGCACCATTTCCAGGCCGTAGCGGCCATCGCGGACTTCGCCGAATACGCGTGCGCTGGCCCCGATCTTCAGCGCCTGGGTGATGGACGGATAGAAGTTGAAGTAGCGCAGCGTCAGCCGTGGCGCGAAATTGTTGCCACCGTCGTCGCCCTTTGCGCGCAGCAGCGCCACGAACTGGCGGCGAGGCCGGAATACCGTCTCCGAATGCTCCACCACGCCTTCAACAACCACCGATTCGCCTGCCACCAGTTCGGCAATCGGTCGCACCCGCGTCTGGTCTTCATAGCGCAGCGGAAAGTGCAGCAGCAGATCGCGCAAATGCTGAATGCCCAGTTTGGCGAGCTTGGGTCGCAAAGCGGGGGGCAAATACGTCTGATCAGGGGCGTCGGCGGCGGTCACGTAACGAGTGTAGCGACAGGGCGGTTGTGGCGTCCCGGCTTAGCACGAATGGACGATTGCGCGCGCCGCCGAATCCGGGTAGAACCAGATGCGCCAGATGCATCAAACAGCAATACCGCGCTGCACAGCAGCCACAACACATCAACGTCACAGCCAGCGAGACCTCTCCCATGTTGCGTTCACTCCTCGCCACCGTCCTGGTCGGCGTCGCGGCCCTGCCGCTATTTATCCCGACGGCAACCGCCGCCGACCTGCCGGCGCTGGCCGAAACACGGCCGAGCAACGGCAGCAACGACATCGACGAACAGCAGATGTTCCTCTTCCGTGCCAAGGGGCCGGTCGACGCCAAGACCTTTGTGGCGCATGTGTTCTGCGAGGTTGAAGGCGTGCGCTCGGTTGACAACGTGCGGCCCGTCGGTGGTAACCGGCGTATCGAAGTGTTGCGTGCGGCAGGGATCAGCAACACCGAAAACTGGATTGCGTTCCGCTGCACGCAAAACTTCCCGAGTGGCGCCGACGTCACCATTCGCTGGGATTCGCCAACGGCCAACACCAAGCAGGCGGTTGAGATCATGCGCTTCAAGGTGCGCTCCGGCGACTGGCTGGAGGTGAATTGCAGCCGCGAGAACAAGGACGCCGGTTGCAACCCGCTGTCAACGGTCCGCGTCGGCTTCCAGCGAGCGATTGACCCGAAGGATTCGGCACGCTTCCGGTTGCGCGACGATGCGGGCAAGCTCTACGCGCCCAAGCAGGATAGCGACGACAGCGACGGCATCACCTTCGGCAAGTTACCGCCGGAAACCCGCTTTACGCTGGTGCTGCCACCGAACCTGAAAGAAGCCGGCACCAGCACGGCGCTGACCGTCAAGCGCACTTACACCGTGCGAACCGGCGCCTATCCGCCACTGGTGAAGTTTCCGCGCAGCTTCGGCATTCTGGAGCGGCAGGCCGATCCGGCGTTGCCGATCACGGTGCGCAATCTCGAGGCCGGTACGGCGGGGGCCGGCACCGCCGCCATCGTCCGCAAGTTGCGACTGACCGGCGAGCAGGACATGATTCGCTGGTACGCGCGAACACTCGGCTTCCAGCAGAGCGATCGCTCCATGGATGATGAGGAGTCGGACTACGCCGACTTCGGCGAACGCCCGAAGGGTGAGGACGACATGCGCGGTCGTTCCCTGCTCAAGGGCAACGCACAGGCGCAATCGCTGCCGCTACCCAAGCCGGGCGGACCGAAAGAGTTCGAAGTGGTTGGATTGCCGCTTGCGGAACCGGGCTTGCATGTGGTCGAAGCAGAATCAACCGCCCTTGGTGCCTCGCTGCTGGAGAAGAAGGGCGCGATGTACGTGCGCACGATGGCGCTGGTGACCAATCTGGCCGTACACGTCAAGACCGGGAGCGGCGGCGCGTTCGTCTGGGTCACGCATCTCAACGACGCTAGCGTGGTAGCAGACGCCACTGTGCGCATTCGCGATTGCAAGGGCGTGGAATTGGCGGCCGGCAAGACTGATCGCGAAGGCACGGCACGGCTGACGCCGAAGGCAACGAAAAACAAGGAGTCCTGCCCGAGCTTTGTCTTCGCGCAGGCAGGTGACGACATCGCCTTCACCCGCAGCGACTGGACGCGCGGTATCGAATCCTGGCGCTTCAACCTGCCGTGGGAGTATGACTACGAGGGCGACGGCAACAATGCGAAACAGGCCTTCCACACCATCCTGCCGCGCAATCTGCTGCGTCCGGGTGAGACCGTGCACATGAAGCACTATGCACGTGACCTGAAGCGCTTTGGCACCGGCGCCCCTGACATCGGCAAGTTGCCGAAGAATCTCTCAGTGGTCAACGAGGGCAACAACCAGCGCAGCACCCTCTCGCTGGACTGGAACGCGCGCGGCAATGCGATGACCGAGTTGCGTCTGCCGGGCAACGCCAGGCGTGGGCAGTATCGGGTGGAAATTAACGGCCGCACCACGGCCCGTTTCACGGTGGCGGATTTCCGCTTGCCCGTCTACAAATCGGAAATCAGCATTCCCACGGCCAATGTGGTGGGCGGCGACAACGCGAATGTCGATGTGCGTCTGTCGTTCCTGTCGGGCGGTCCGGCCAGCGGCGATATCGTCACCGTGCGTTCGCGATTCGACGCCCGCACTTGGCCCGGCTTCGACAGCCTGCCCGACTACAGCTTCAGCGTCTATCAGGACGACGGGGAAAGTGGCGGGCGGCGCGGCCGCCGTGGCGCCCAACCGGAAGGTGAGGACCAGACGGTCACGCTTTCCAACGCCGGCGCAGCGCGGGTGACGATGGCGACGCCCAAGGTCGAACGCCCGCATTCGCTGATTGCCGACATGGAATACAAGGACCCGAACGGCGAGATCTATACGGCACAGGCGCGCACCACGGTGTGGCCCTCGGCGGTGCTGATCGGCATCAAGACGTCGGACTGGGCCATGGCTCGCGAAAAGCTGGTCTACGACATCATCACCACGGATGTCACTGGCAAGCCGGTTGGTGGCGTGAAATTCAAGGTCAAAGGCCTGAACCGTACCTGGGACAGCTATCGCAAGCGCAACATCGGTGGCTTCTACAGTTACGAATCCAGCGAACGCAAGAGCGATCTTGGCGTGCTGTGCGAAGGCACATCGGATCGCAGCGGCAAGTTCACCTGTACCAGCAGCGTCTCCGCTTCGGGAGAAATCCAGTTCACTGCGGAAGTCACCGACAGCGGTGGCCGCGTGGCCAGTGCCGGCACGTCGATGTGGGCATCGAACGGCGACGACTGGATGTTCCGTTCGGAAAGTTCGGACCGCATTGACTTGCTGCCCGAGAAGAAGCGCTACGAGCCGAACGAAAAGGCGCGCTTCCAGGTGCGCATGCCGTTCCGCGAAGCCAACGTGCTGGTGACGGTGGAACGCGACGGCAACGTGCTGTCGAGCTTCGTGACCAAGCTCTCCGGCAAGTCCGCCGTGATCGAGGTGCCGGTCAAGGAGGAATGGGCGCCAAACGCGTACGTGTCGGCACTGCTGGTACGCGGGCGGGTCGGTGCACCGGCACCCACAGCACTGGTCGATCTGGCGAAACCCGCGTTCAAACTGGGTATCGCCAACATCGATGTCAACTGGCAGCGCTACGGCCTCAATGTGACGGTGACGCCTGACAAGACCGAGTATCAGACGCGTGAAAAGTCGCTCGTAAAAATCAAGGTGGCACGCAGCAACAACAATCGCCCCGGCGACGGCGCCGAGCTGGCGGTGTTCGCCATCGACGAAGCGCTGCTGGAATTGCAGGGCAACGCGACGTGGAAACTGCTGGAATCGATGATGAAGCGCCGCGACTATGGCGTGACCACTGCGACCGCCCAGATGCAAGTGATCGGCAAGCGTCACTTCGGCCGCAAAGCGCTGCCGCCGGGCGGCTCCGGCGGTCGCGGCGCCGGTACGCGCGAGCTGTTTGACACCTTGATCCTGTGGCAGGGCAGCGTCATGACCGACGCCAACGGGGAGGCGACTGTCGAAGTGCCGCTCAACGATTCGCTGACGCGCTTCCGCATCGTGGCCGTCGCCGATCGCAGCAACGCCGCCGAAGGTGATCGCTATGGCACCGGTGAGGCAAGCATCCGTTCGACTCGCGACCTGCAACTCTTCTCGGGGCTGCCCGCGGTCACCCGCAATGGCGACGAATACCGCTCCGGCGTGACGCTGCGCAACAGCACCACGCGGCCGATCGTCGCAGACGTGACCGCCGAAATGAACGGTGCCGCCTTGCCAAAGCGCGAGCAGCGCATCGAGGCGGGCCAGAGCGCCGTGATCACCTGGGATGTCAAGGCACCCGCCGATGGCAAGGAGGTCACGTGGAATTTCGCTGCCACCGAGAAAGGCAGGCCGCGCGGCGATGCATTGCGCATCAAGCAGGCGCTACAGACGCCGCTGCCATTGCGGACACTGGCTGACGCCAACGCAGAAGTCAAAGGCCGCGCTTCAATCTCGCTGAAATCCGACACGGCAACGGCAAAGGGTGACCTCATCGTCTCGCTCGCACGCACTTACGGCGCTGACACCAGCGGCATCCGCGCCTACTTCGAACGCTATCCGTTTGCCTGCCTCGAGCAGCGGATGACGAAGACGATGGGCACCAGGAACGAAGGCCTTTGGGAAATCATCGCCAATTCGTTGCCGAACTATCTCTCTGCATCAGGCCTCGCCAATTACTACCCCGGCGACAGCAACGAGGGTTACCCGGTGTTGACCGCGTTTGTGCTGTCGGGCGCCCATGAAGCGGGCTGGAAAATTCCTGATGAAGCGCGTAACCGCATGCTCTATGGTCTTGAGCGCTATGTAGCCGGTGAGGTGAAGACCAACCGTTCGTGGTTGCCCAACGACAGCTACTACCTGCTTTCGGAAAAGCTCATCGCGCTGGAAGCGTTGTCGCGTTATGACCGCGCCTCGAAGCGGCTGCTTGATACGGTCCGTGTCGATCCGGTGAAGCTCACAGCGGCATCGCTGGCCGACTGGGTCGATATCCTCAATCGCTCGAAGGACGTGCCCAACCGCGACGCACAGCGTGCTGCAGCAATCAAGGAACTGCGCGACAACATCCGTGTTGCCTCCTCAGTTGCGACCGTAGCACGCAGCGATGACCGCTGGTATTTCATGCGCAGCGATGACTACACAATGGCGCGCATGTTCCGCCTGAGCATGGATGCACGTGAGCTGGCCGAGTTCCGCATCCCGCTGCTGCGCGGCCTCAACAACCGCATGCAGCGCGGCGGCTACTTCTACAGCACGCAGGCCAATCTCTGGGCTGCCTACGCACTGGAGCGCCACAACAAGCAGGCGGCCGCCGACGGCCGCACGCGCATCACCTACAACGGTGAGACCAAGGAAGTGGTGTGGGATGCCGCAGTCACCGAAGGCGAAGCGACATTCGCGTGGACTGATCGGCCAGCTGCCGGCGGCACCGTTGCCATCGAGCATCTCGGCAAAGGCGAACCATGGGCTCGCGCCCAGCTGCGTGGGCCGGTGCCGCTCAGCGGCAAGGTTGACAATGGCCTGAATCTGAGCAAATCGTTCAAGCCAGTGCAACAAAAACGCGCTGGGCGCTACAGCGTCGGCGACGTGATTCAGGTCACCGTCACCGCCGACAACAAGGCTGGGCTTGGCTGGCTGGCGGTGGATGATCCGGTGCCAGCGGGCAGCACGGTGCTGGGCGGACTATCGAAGCTTGGCAATGTTTCGGAGCCGCCGCGCACGTGGGGAGGCTACCGTTACATCGAGCGCACTTTCACCAATGTGCGTTCGTCGTTCGAGTGGGCCAACAAGGGGCAGCACAGCTTCTCGTACGAAATCCGGCTGACGACACCCGGTAAATTCGCTTTGCCGCCGACACACGCCGAGGCAATGTATGCGCCGGAAGTGAACGGCCAATTGGGCAATCCGGTGTTTGAAATTGAACCTTAGTCACCAGCGGTCGTCCCCGCGAACGCGGGGTCCCGGCGGCAGGACGAGCAGCAAGGTGTTCGTCGCCACCTTCGCCGGGGTCGCCGCGTTGTCGCTCGCGCTGGCGACCCACGCAGCTGTGCCTGCGTTCGACAGCGTACGCGCGGCACACGTACCCAGCGAACGGCTGATTCATGATCGCTATGGTGCAGTGATTCACCACATCCGTAGCGACGACAAGGTGCGTCGCACGCGCTGGGTCACACTTGATGAAGCATCACCGGCACTGATTGAGGCGGTGCTGGCTTCCGAAGACAAGCGCTTCTTCGAGCATGGTGGCGTCGATCTGCGCGCGGCTGCCGCCGCCGTCATCACCAATCTGCGGCAAGGTGGTGTGGTGCGTGGCGCCAGCAGCATCTCGATGCAGGTGGCGGCAATGATGGATCGCACGCTCGCTCGCGCAGCGGACGGCCGTAGCGTGCAGCAAAAGATTGATCAGGCGCAGGCAGCATGGTCACTGGAAAGCACCTGGACAAAGCAGCAGATTCTTGAAACCTATCTCAACAGCGTGTTCTTTCGCGGCGAGATTCAGGGCGTCGGCGCAGCTGCGGAGGTGCTATTCGGCAAAGCGCCGCATGGCTTGAACGCCACCGAATCAGCGGTGCTGGCGGCGCTGATCCGCGCCCCGCAGGCGCCGCGTGCAACCGTTGAGCGGCGTGCCTGCGAGGTCATGCGTGGCCTTGATGCGCGGGCTGATTGCGCCCAGATTGCCTATGTCATGGATCGCTGGGGCAGCGCAGGCAATCTGCGCGATCAGGGCGAGATGATTGCGCCGCACCTTGCGCGCCTGCTGCCCGCACCGGCCACACAAAGCAGCATTGACCGTGATCTGCAACTCGCGGCGCGCGACGCCATCGCCAAGCATCTGCAGCAGCTCGGCGGTCGCAACGCTCACGATGCAGCGGTCGTGGTGATCGACAATGCGAGTGGCGAGGTACTCTCCTATGTTGGCTCCTCGGGCCGGTTGTCGGCGGCGGGTGAAGTGGATGCTGCGCGCTCTCCGCGCCAGGCGGGCTCGACGCTGAAGCCGTTCATCTACGGTCTGGGCATTGAGCAAAACCTGTTCACGGCGGCAACGCTTCTTGACGATTCGCCGTTCTCCGTCGATGTCGGCGGCGGCGCCTACACACCGCAGAACTATGCGCATGAGTACGTCGGACCAGTGAGCGTGCGTACGGCGCTCGCGTCCTCGCTGAATGTCCCGGCGATCCGCGCGCTGACACTGGTTGGGGTGGCCCCTGCCCATGCGTTGCTACGTCGTGCCGGGCTCAGCACGCTGATCAACGATCCCGATCACTACGGTTTCTCGCTCGCGCTCGGCAGCGCGGACGTGACCTTGCTGGACCTGACCAATGCTTATCGTGCCATTGCGAATGGCGGGAAGTGGTCCAGCCCTATCTTTACCTGCCGGAGCGGCGCTACCGCGACCAGCGTCTGCCCGAATGAATCGGGTCGTGGCGAAGCCGCTCCGACAAAAGTCACACGCCTCTTTTCGGAGAACACTGCCTGGCTGCTCGCCGACATGCTCTCTGATCGCGGTGCGCGCTATGTCACTTTCGGCTTCGACAACCCGCTCGCGCTATCGCACTGGGCCGCGGTGAAAACCGGGACCAGCAAGGACATGCGCGACAACTGGTCAGTCGGGTTCAACGCGCACGTCACCGTCGGCGTCTGGGTCGGCAACGCGAGTGGCGCACCAATGCACAACGTCACCGGCATCACAGGGGCCGGGCCGATCTGGGCGGATGTGATGGAAGCGGCGGCAGCGAAGCTGGGGACCAGCCGTTTTCGCGATCCACCTGCCGGGCTCGTCAAGCGCCGGGTCCAATTCACCGCCGACGAAGGTCGCATCGAAGCCACGCGCGACGAGTGGTTCGTGCGCGGCACCGAGCCAGCAACGACGCTGGTTGCCGTACGCGAAGCGCAGGGCGTTGGCGCCCGCATCACGGCGCCGACTGATGGCACCATCGTTGCACTGGATCCGGATATTCCGGCTGGCCGCCAGATGATCCAGCTCGCCAGCGGCGACTCGGCTCGCGCGGGCTGCTGGCAGGTCAACGACACATCGCTGGGTTGCGCCACATTACCTGTTCGATGGAGCCCGCAGCCGGGCGATCACGTGATTCGACTGCTCGACAGCGCAGGGACCGAACTTGACCGGGTGTTGCTGACCGTTCGCGGACAACGGCGTTAGCCGGTCACTTCGTCGTGCGCGGTCCGCGCCGGATGTCGTCGATGCGCACGATGCCATGCCCCTCTGCGGTCTTTTTGGCAGCAGCCTTCCAGGCATGCCCATAGACCACCTCGACGCTGATGCGGATCGGCCCACCGCCGCGCCGCCCGGCGTCAAGCGCTGCAGCAACTGCAGCAAGCCGTCGCGGCGTCATCAGCCCGCGCGGCCGGGCAGCCAGCGTGTTGGTAACACCCATCGCGCGCAGGTCGCGCCACAGGGCGTCCGCGCTCGCGTACTCCAGCGTGATGACCTCCATGTCCATCACCGGATCGGCGAAGCCGGCGTGTACCAGCATGTCGCCAATGTCATGGAGGTCGGCGAACTGGTGTACCCGGCATGCAGCATCGTCGCCCGCCAAGTTGATCGCACGGCGCAGCTCGATCATGGTGTCTGGTCCGGGCGCGGTGAACATCAGCACGCCACCCACCTTCAGCACGCGGCTCCACTCGGCAAACAGGGCCGGGAGATCATCCACAAATTGCAGCGCGAAATTGCTCCACACCACGTCGCAACTTTCGCGCACCAGCGGCATGCTCCGCAAGTCAGATACGACGCCTTCGATCGTTGGCGCGGCCATCGCCTGGCCGCGTCCCAGCAGCCGCCCGAGCCACGATGTCTCGGGGGCTGCTACGGAAGGCACGGCTCGCTCCACCATCGCCGCCGCATGATCAACGGCCGTGATCGTGGCAGCCGGAAACCGCGCCGCCAGTGCAGCAGTGTGCGTGCCGGGGCCGCAGCCGGCGTCCACGATGCGCGTCGGCGTCAGACGCATGACATCAAAGCGGTCAAGCAGACGGCTGCCTACTTCGCGTTGCACCACAGCGGCTTCAGCATAGGTCGCCGCCGCGCGCCCAAAGCGGGTGCGCACGGCCTGCCGGTCAAGCGGATTCGGATTCAAGCGCTGGTGCCTCCGGGCGGCAACGACAGATGCGCCAGTACATGCGCGGCCACCTCGTCGCCATGCGACAGATGCGGCACATGCGCCGCATGTGGCAGTTCGACGTGCTGACCACCAGTCGCGCGTGCCAGCCAGGCACTCGACTGGCTGTAGCTGAGTCGATCAAGGCGACCGGAGATGGCAAGCAGCGGTGCGCGGATGGCTGCCACCTCGTCTCGCAAATCAACGCCGGAGGTCAGCGCGACGCCCGGCGCCAGCACCTCGGGACGCACGGCGGGACGTTTCACTGCAAGCGCTGCCAGCGCGTCGGCGTGGTCACGGAATTTTCCTGCCATGTTGAGTTCGAAAAACTGCGCCAGCGTGCCGGTGTAGTCGCGGGCAAGCCCGGCGCGCAACAGCTCCAGCGCATGCGGCGTAGTGGCGTGCTGCCAGTCGTCCGCGCGCAGAAAGCGTGGCGACGACGCCAGCGTGACAACATGGCTGACGGCATCTGGAAAGTCGATCGCCATCCGTAGCGCTACAGCGCCGCCGAGTGACCATCCAGCTACAGCATAAGTCGGCGCCACTGCTTGCATCGCGTTCGCGACTGCTGCAGCCATCGCATCCAGTGTGTAGGGCTCGACCGCAGGGCTGTGTCCGTGGCCGGGCAAATCAATCAGATGAATGCGGCATTGCGGTGCCAGTAACGATGCCCACGGCCGAAAGAATTCACTGTGCAAGCCCCAGCCGTGCAACAGCAGCAGATCGACCGGCGTCGCCTGATCGCGGCCTGCAGCGCCCTCGGCAGCGATCGTTTCAACAGGTAGTGACGGCAGCAGCATCTCTCGGCAATCGGGCTCGGGCAACATGGGAAAATCGGTCACATCCGGCCAGCGTCGCGCCAGCGCGAGCTTAGGGTCCGAACCGACAGGAGCCAACGATTTTATTGCGCACGCTGTATCAGGATGTCCGCCGTGCCGCCGCGCCGGTGCTGGCGCGCGTGCGTGATCGTGCCTTGCCGCAAAGCTGCCTGCTCTGCGGCGACGCCGGGCCGGAGGCCATCTGCGAGCCCTGCGCGTCGTCGCTGCCGCGTGTTGGCGCCGATGCCTGCCCGCGTTGTCAGCTGGCATCGGTGCATGGCCAGGTCTGTGGCCGCTGCCTGAAACGCCCGCCGCAGTGGCAGCGCCTGCTGGCGCCGTGGTCATATGCCTTCCCGTTTGATGCGGCCCTGCTCGCCGCCAAGTACAGGCATGCGTTTGCGGTGTACCGCTGGGCGGCCGAGGATGCGTTGGACGGGCACGCCTGGCCGTTCGCCCGCGGCGCGACCTTGCTGCCGGTGCCACTGGCGCCAGAGCGGTTGCAAGCGCGCGGCTACAACCAGGCGCTGTTGATCGCGCGCGAATTTGCGCGCCGCTTCGCCGACGCCGATCTGCACGTTGACAACAATGCCGTGGTCCGCATCCGTGAGACCGATGTGCAGCAACGGCTGAACTGGATCGAGCGGCGGCGCAACGTTCGCGGCGCCTTCGCGGCAACGCGTTCACTCGCAGGTGAATCAGTGCTGCTGGTTGATGACGTGCTCACCACCGGCGCCACGCTGAACGAGCTGGCCCGCGTAGCGCTAGCTGCCGGGGCCGCGCAGGTGGATGCGCTGGTGCTGGCACGCGTGCAGCCGCTGCGGCGGCGCGAGCGGACCGTGAAATTCAACCGGGCAGTGACTTGATGCGCAGTGCAGTGATTAGCGAAGGGTTAGCGCCGTGATTCACGTCGTTCTGGTGGAGCCGGAGATCCCGCCCAATACCGGCAATGTCATCCGCCTGTGCGCCAACACCGGCGCTACGCTGCATCTGGTGCGCCCGCTTGGCTTTCCGCTCGACGACGCCCGCATGCGTCGCGCCGGGCTCGACTATCACGAATACGCCACCATGCAGGTGCACGACGACTGGTCGGCCTGCAAGACCGCGCTCGCGACGCAGGGGGTGACGCGCTGGTTCGCCATCGAGACCTGCGGCGTCCGCTCGCCGCACGAAACGGTGCTCCAGCACAACGATGCCTTTGTGTTTGGCTCGGAAGCGCGTGGCCTGTCGGCGACCGTGCTTGCCGATTTCACGCCCGAGCGGCAACTGCGGTTGCCGATGCGCCCGGCAATCCGCAGCCTCAATCTATCCAACGCGGTCGCGGTAACGGTCTACGAAGCCTGGCGGCAGCTGGGTTTCGAGGGTGCTGGCTAGGCACGCACTGCTGGGCACTCAGCTTTGCAGTCGAATGGCGTGCGCAAAGGGCAAAACCCCATAAAACGCCAGAAGTCGACATCAGGCATTTTTCCGCGCTTAGCCCAGTGGGAATGGGGCTTTCGCCACTGAGCCGTTATGAAGTTTTCTAACGCAAAGCCCTCGTATCAATTCGCCGGCACGCAGAACGCCACGCCCTCGCCATCCCAGTTCTGCGCCACAAACTGGTTGTACACCGCAAGTGATGTGGTGAAGCGATGGTTCGGATCGTCCGGGAACTTGCTGCCGCGGAACAGGCGATACACAGGCACCTGCCCGGCGGCGCAGGTGGCGCTGACACCGCTGCCATTCGGACGATAGGCGAAGCTGTCCACGCCTTCGTTCTGCGGCTTCTGCGCGATGGCGGCGTTGGTCGGGTTCAGCGCCGTCAGCGCCGTGACGTCGGCCGTATTGATCGTATAGAAGTGGCTGCCGCGGGTGCCACCCTTCGCGATCTTGTCGAAGTAGAAGCGCACATTGCCGCTCACCGCCGGCTCCGGGTAGGCCAGCATCGGGAAGGTCACGCCCGTTCGCGCCCAGGCCGGAACGCCATCCAGCAACGCCTTTTCGTTGTCGCGCGAAGTCATGAAGTAATAGTTGAGCCCGGCGTGGAAATATTCCACGACGGTCAGGCGCGTCGGCACCACGACAGCGGTATCGACCGTGGCAATCAGTGCGCCACGACCACCCGTGGCCACAAAGAATGGCGCACTGAGCTGCTTGCTGAACCCTTCATGCATCGGCAAGCGTTCACGCGCCTCCATCCGCTGCGCAAAATAGTTGTAGAACGCCATCGCATCGGCCGACAGCAGGCCGTCGGACACCACCACCGTCGCTACCCGGAAGGTGCGCTGCGATGATGTGTAGGCGGGCGAGCGAGTGCCGTTGGCAGCGATCACATCGTTGACGGTCAATCGTGTGAAGCCGCTGGTCAACAGGCGGCCGTCGCAGAGCGTCGCCCAGTTGGCGCCGAAGTTGCTGTCGGTCACCACCCACTGATCGGGCACTTCGGACGCTGGCATCAGGCCCATCAGGTAGAGATCGAGCGGGTTGAAGCTCATTGCACGCGAGGCACTCAGCGCAGCGGTACGAAGCCCGTTGCCTTCCGGCGTCAGTTTGCAGCCAAAATTGCCACCCGCGCCGCTGCCCGGAATCGACAGGCCCATGATGTCAGCCGCCATCGTTGACGCCGGCCAGTGCGGCGAGCCACTCGACGTGGTGCTGTTGGCGAGGAAGTTGATCCACTGATGCCCCAACTCGTGCTGGTGAGCGGGCGAGGCGCCGTCGAAATAGTCCGACAGCGGGAACACGGTGATGCCGATCAGCTTGCTGCTGCCGCCGTACTGACCATTGTTGTTGACCAGCGACCCGCCAATTCCGCTCACGGCGTTGCGCGTATAGAAGTGGTAGCGGCTCTCGATCTGCGCGCGATCGAACACGATATTCACAAAGTCGAACTGATCGGCGAGATACTGGTACGCCACCTGCGCCACCGACGCAATATCAGGCGTCGTGAGATTGTGGGTGCGGAACAGCGCTGCCGGCGAGACATTAAGAATGTGCTGCGACATCTGCGCATTGGCGCCAAGCGACTTCACTGTCACCGCCGGGATTTCCGGTGCACGCACCTGCGCGGAACCGTTGACGCGCATCGTCCGCGTCGAACCCGAGTAGACGTCGATAAAGCCGATGTCCACGCGGAACACGTCGTCTGTGGTCCGGCGCGAAAGGATCTGCTGCACCGGCAGCAGCACCGAGTACACGCCATCGCCTGCCGTCGCGTCGCCGCTGGTACCGTTATCCACCAGGTTGTAGGTCGTGCCCCAGTTCGACACCAGCTGCACCGAGGTCGGCGCCGGGCCGTCGATGCGGGTGGCAAGCCGCACGGTCCCGGTGGCGGTGGACGGGATCACCGTCGGTGTCAGCGCGTAGTTCACCAGCGTCGGCACCGTCGCCGCCTTTCCGCGATCAGCTGCGGGCGGCGCATGGCCTTCGGTGGCGCAATCGTGCGCGTGCAGTTCGACGAGTGGCTCGTCAAACTCACTCGTTGCGCCCGCCAGTGCGGCGCACGCGAGCAGCGCGGAAACGGAGGCCCCAAGCAAGGGCGGGAGGCGCCGAAAACGGCATTGGCTGGCAGATGACATGAGTTCCCCGGCGTTATTTTGTTGGCGATGCAGTCAGTGCCTTGCGGCGACGACTGCTGCGACTGATTCAGCCGCACTTGGACAGACGCAATCGCAACGATTTTGCCGACGCATCTGGTGAATTTCAGCCGGCTGTCTTGAAAAACTGCGCCGCCTGCGCGATGGCCGCGGCATCGCTCTGCACTGCATTCGGCGGCCCGCCCTTGCCCCACAGTTCGCCGCCATAGGCCATGCCGCAGAACTGCGCACACAGCCGCGCCGAATCGAACATCGGCTGCGCCTTGGCGCGGTCACCGCTGGTGGTTATCACATGCATGCGCTTCCGCGCCATCGCGTCCTTGAAGCCCAGGCCCGGCACCCGCAGCCAGGCGCTCCAGTGGTCGAGGTAAGTCTTCAGGCTGCTGGGGAACGAGTACCAGTACACCGGCGTCACCAGTACAAGATCAGTGCAAGCCATCGTCGCGTCCAGCAGCGTACGCAAATCGCCCTCGGGCATCGGGTAGGTGCCGACGGTATGCCGCAGATCGACGAACGGCGGCAAGCTCATGTGCGCGAGATGCAGCCAGGTTTGCAGCGCGGTCGCCGGGAGTGCGGCTGCGGCCTTGCGAGCCAGCCATTCGCTGTTGCCCAGATGGTCTGGTTCACGGGTGGAGGTGACAAGAAAAAGGTAGTTGGGCATGGGTGGCTCACGGAGTTGGACGGGTAGTTTGCCATCAGGGCGATCACAGGCAGGGCCGTGAGCTACCGCCATGAAATCGGGAGCCGCTATCGGCGGAACCGGCGTTGGCGATACCGCTGCATCCGAACTACACTTTACCGACTCAGATCAGCCGCCTCTAAACCGCGCCTCGGACGCCGCAACTGACAGCATGTTGGTTCTTCTGCGTGCGATGTTCGCCATGAAAGGCACTCTTGCGTTCACTGACGCCGTAGCCGGCGGCGCGCAACACATCACATGGATCGCGATTCGCAGCTTCGTGAACGCAACGTGCGGAACTTCTTTTGCGCCGTGACGTTGCGATCAGCAGCCAGGAAACGCTGAACAAGTCCCCGACGCGCAGCGTCTCCCTAACTGCGGACACACGCTCGCAACGCCTCAACATCTGCGGACACGATCACGGCCAGGTGTCTTGAAATTTTCTCGATGGGCCAGTCCCACCAGGCAATTTCCTCAAGCGCCTGCACCACGTCGGCAGGGAAACGTTCCTTGATTACCTTTGCCGGGTTGCCCCCGACGACGGTGTAGGGTGGCACATCGCTCACGACAACAGACCGTGACGAAATGATCGCTCCATTGCCAATCTTTACGCCGGGCATGATCAGGCAGTCATACCCGATCCAGACGTCGTTCCCGATGACCGTATCGCCTTTGTACGGCAAATCACCAGGCTGAGGCATGACCTTTTCCCATCCGTTGCCGAAGATATAGAACGGATACGTGGAGATGCCAGAGACCTTGTGGTTGGCGCCGTTCATGATGAACTTTGCGCCACGCGCGATCGCACAAAACTTGCCGATGACCAGACGGTCGCCAATGAACGGAAAGTGATAGAGAACATTGCGTTCAAAGTTCTCCGAGTCTTCCGGATCGTCGTAGTAGGTGTAGTCCCCAACAACGATGTTCGGATTCGTCACGGTGTTCTTGATGAAGCACACCTGCGGAAATCCCGCCATCGGATGCTTGTTCAGAGGGCTCGGGCCGTTCAGATGCGCTCCTGTTGAAGTTTCTTGTGATGGGTCAATTGGCAAGTGCAATCAAGTTTGCCGTTGGCGCGCCATGCCTGTTACGCCGTCTTGTTTGCGGGAACCGCGATGCGGCTATCTGAGTCAAGGCGCAGATGGTGACGCTCAACGTTGGAGCTCAATCGCTACCAACGGAGATCCACCGCTATGGCCGGTCAGTCGCATGGCTTGACACTTCAGCGCTTACTGTACGCATGACTTGCACCAATTTCTCTCGCTTGCCTGGAGACTTTAGCGCGGCTGGCAGGCGGCTGAGCCGATGGCCGTTGGGGCCAACTGGAAGGCCGCGTTTCGATGAAAGCTGCCTGGATGTTGGCATCGGCTTCGAAGCTAAAACCTCAATGAAATGGTCTAGCTGCGCTGGGGAACTGAACTGCAACTCGTGCTCTTCAAACTGAACTCGCAGGGTGCGAAAACCCAGACGCGGAACTGCTTCAGGCGCTGGCGGATTGCACTCGGTGGCTGTGCCAGGAACGGGCACATGCACCCAGAATGCAAGCGGAGCAGTTCGCCAATCCTTCTCGAACGTGAAATGAAATGTGACCTTCACCTCTGCGGGTGCCTAGCGTCTGAGTTCAGGGGCGCGCCGCCGATAGGCGGAGCGTCTCCTGCAACGATGGGTTAGGTGCCGATGGCATTGTGGGCATGACCGATAGACTCGCAGTAGTTGCTATAGCAGGCAAATAGTTCCGCGTTTTCTCGCTCAAGTATTTGATCCCCCTTGACCCAACGAATAGACTGCCGCAAACGAAGTCCGTACTTGAAACCCCAGACCTCGCCGACAAGCAATATCTCTTCAGCGTCGCGCCATGCGTCAATCTTCGAGTAGGCCCACAGTTGTGCTCGCATATTGGGCCAGCCGTTCGAAGGGATGTCAGCCTCGGAGGTCTTTACCTCTACGATGAGGATGCGCTTAGTTCCCTTTTCTCGGAACACCAGATCCGGCTTCCCCCTTAGAGGCGTGCCATTGATTTTGAGTGTGGAAATTTCAAACGCCTCGCTGTCTGTACCAGACATGCCGTTGTACTCCAGCTTCCAGCGAGAATGAACAGGCGCAGGAACTCGGAGAGTTGCAATTTCGCGTTCGATTTGTTGGCCGCGCAGCAAACTGCTGTAGTCCCGCTCAGGAACATATAGGCGAAATATCCAATCGGTGAAATCTGTGACCGTTTGGCCAACCTTCTTCGGTGGATAGTTCTTGGCAAGGAACAATAATCTGTCGTGCGCCACACGATAGGACGCACCCGGAGTTGGCTCGTCGCCCAGTAGTAGTCTCCAACGACGAAGGTTGCTCGTAGCAGACTCAAGGTCACGCTTCCAAGACCATTCATCGGGGGCGCCGTAGAGAAGGTTGATATATGCCTTCTTCTCTTCGGCACTAAACAGCTTCGAATCAAGCGCGAGAATATCCTTTTTGGATAGCTCCATGCCTCGAAGAAATGACTTTGATGGCAGAGACGGTGGCATGTTCGGCACCTAACGTGTTTTATACGCGCATCGCGCGTATAACTTTTTTATAGTGCATTTCGCGTTTTGCACGTTCATCGGCCAAGCCCTTGATCTTTCGCAGGTTTGCTAGTTATACCTATATGCGATCGGTATAACAACGCGCACGTGGAGTAGGTCCACTTACATGCCCTTAGCTGCCCGTTACCGATAACGCGAAGCGATTGAGCATCGATCAGATGAAGCCCTCGGGGCTTCGCACAGACAAACGACACCCCGGTTTATCGTGGTTTTTGTCGATTTGCCGTTGGTTAAAACCCGCTCTGCGAACTCTTGCGAGTTCATGGTTCGACAAGCTCACCACGAACGGGGAAAGAGCCGCTGCGCGAAGTTCAAGTCATCGGGCGGTATCCATTTGGGTGCTACGAGATTGCACCCTACGCCTGTGCACGCAGCGTTTCGCTGACGCTTGCGAGCACCGGCTCCCAACGCCGCGCGCGGTCTTGTCGGAACAAGCGCATGGTGGGTGACCACGCGCAGGTTTCGCCGCTGACGCCGTAGCGCCAGTCGCCGGCTTCCCGCAGCAGCACCCAAGTCTTCGCGCCCAGCGCGGCGGCCAGATGGGCGGCGCCGGTGTCGATGCTGATGACGAGGTCGAGGGCGTCGATCAGTGCTGCCATCTGGGTGAACTCCACCATGTCCGCCGTCCAGTCGATCATCTTCGCGGTGGCGAGTGGTGGTGCGCCGTGTTGCAGCGATACCCAGATGTGCTCGGGGTGTGCTTCGACCAGCCGCTGCATCAGGCGCGGCGGGATGGAGCGCTCTGCCATCTGGTTGTCCTGCCCGGCGAACTGGCCTTGCCAGACGAGGCCGATGCGCAACGCTCGTGGTTCGACAGGCTCACCACGAACGGCGGATGAGTCGGCCGCAGGGCTCGGCCGCGTCTGGCTGCCGGCCGCCACTGCGGCCAGCCGTTCGCGCCAGCGTGCCACATCCTCCGCGCGAGTCTGCAGAAAGCGTGAGGGCGCCGGCAGATTGGCCAGCGTGATGCCGAGCGCGGCAGGTAGTGACCACAATGCCGCCCAGCAGTCAAAAGTCATGGCCTCGTGTTGGCCCACCGTGATCACCTTCACGTCAGGGAACGACTGCTGCATCAGCGCCACCTGCGAGCGCTTGACGGCGAAGGTGACGTCAAACCCGCGCGCCAGCACCAGCGGTACAAATCGCGCGAACATGAAGGTGTCGCCCAGGCCCTGCTCGCACATCAGCAATGTTCGCGGCGGGCCGCCGTGCGTCGTCGCCGCTGGCGCTACACCCTTCCACATCGGCGCTGCCGGAATCTTGCCGCTCGGTTGTGTCTGCGGAAATTTCAGACGCAGCTCGTAATCGGCAAAACCCTGCGCGTAGTCACCGTTCGCGAGCAATGAGAAGGTTCGATTCCAGCGCGCATAGTCGAATGCTGGCGCGAGCTGCAGCGCGCGGTCGAATGCGGCGAGCGAGCCGGTGATGTCGTTCAGCGAGCGCAGGTTGAAGCCTAGGTTGTTGAGCGCGCCCACATGATCGGCGTTCAGTGCCAGCGCGCGCGCTGCCGCCCAGCGGCCTTCGTCGTAACGACCCGCCGTCCACGCCGCAGCACTGATGTTGCTGAAAAACTCCGGCTCCTGATCGAACAGCCGCACCGACCGCCACATCAGTTCGAGGGCGGCCGACGGCTGCCCCGATTGGTATTGCGAAAGCCCGGCGTAGTGCAGCGCGGTGGGGTTCTCCGGCTCCTGCTGCAGCACACGGGCATAGCGCTCAACAGCGGCCTGGATATTGCCCTGTTCATGCAACTGCACGGCTTCTGCCAACACCGCTTCGACATTGATCGTCGGCGATGCACCGGCAGCGCCGGAACTCGCCGCCCCGACTTTTCCGTGGCATTCCTTGTAGCGCTTGCCGCTACCGCAGGGGCACGGGTCGTTGCGCGATGCAGGGGCCTTGATGGCTGCCACTGGAGCGGTGGCGGCCACGGCGGGAGCGCGCAGCGCATCCAGCCGCGCGCGCAGGTCGAGCCCGAGCACGTCGCCGGGCACTGATGCCAGACGGCGGGTGACAAACTCGCGCGCAACGTCGATGCGCTTGAGATCGACCAAATTGCGGCACAGCGCACCGAAGCCCAGGCCCTCGGCAATGGCCTCCGGCGCGGTACGCGAGAAGGTGATCAGCTCCTCATCGCTCAACACCTGCCAGAAATTGAACACGCCATGAAAGCCGAGCGTCGGGCCGTTCGGGCGCGACACATCGAACGCAAAACGGTCGGCCACGCGCTCGTCGGGGAACACGATGCCGTACTTGCGTTCCAGCAGTTCGCGATGGCGGATGCAGATCGCTTCGTCCTCGTTGTCTTCGCCCAGCGTGATGGCGTCATCGCGCAACGCGTCGAGCAGCTTCTTGGAGCGCAATGAAAAGCCGCCGTTGCCAACGCGAAACTCGCCCGGCACATGCGGCCAGCGGGCGCCGATGTAGTCGTAGTTCCAGAACTCATCGGCCCACGCATCGCCGTCGATGACGAAGCCATCCCACTGCACAACCAGCGCATAGTCGGTGTGTATGTGGTTCCCCAACTCCTTCAACACAAACTGCGAGTAAGCCGCCCGCGAGCGGATCGGCGCAATGCGCTGCACCTCCACGCCCGCATGCGCGATGTCGCGATCCGTCAGCAGCAGCGTGCGCGCAACTGGCAGTGCCGCAGCGGAACGCGCCAGCGCCTTGGCAGCAAGTTCAGGATAAGCGCAGTCGACAGCGACCAGCGTGATGGCAGTGGCAGTGTTCATCCCGCTATTTTGGCGGAGCGGCGGTCAACTTAGCCGCGAATATCGTGACCGTCGTAGCCGCGATGCAGCGCAGCGGAATCGAGGCATTTTGGGTCGCTAACGGTGGTCCTCGATTTCACTTCGTTGCATCGAGGCTACGGATTGAACTACTTCAACCCCTCATAAAGCAACCGCACGCCCAAAAGGAACAAACAAGCCAGCGTCACCCGTCGGAAGATGACGTCGTTGATGACGTTGTTTAGGCGCACCCCGAGCCAGACGCCCACCGGAGCGAAGGGCATCAGCACCAGCGAGGTGGCGAGATTGCTGAGGCTCAGTTGGCCGAGGATGGCGAAGGGGATCAGTTTGACCGCGTTGACGACGGTGAAGAACACGACGGTGATCGCCATGAACTGCATGCGGTCGATCTTCTTGGGCCACAGGTAGATGGTGATCGGCGGTCCGCCGGCGTGTGCGAGGGTGGAGGTGAAACCGGAGAGCCCGCACCACAGCCACGGTCGCAGCCATTCGGGCAGCCAGGTTTTGAGGTCACGCAGCGCCGGAATCAGCTGATAAATCGAGAAGGCGACCGAGATGCCGCCGAGCAGCGCCTTGGTGGTGTTGACCGATAGCGAGCCGAAGCTCAGCGCGCCGATCACGATGCCGAGAATGGCCGGCAGCATCATGTGCTTCACGCTTTGCCAGTCCCACTTGCCGCGATAGGCGCGCAGGCCGAGCACATCCATCACGCAGAGGATCGGCAGCATGATGCCGGCGGCAGCGCCCGGCGCGATGACCTGGCTCATCATCGGCACCGCCACGCCACCGACGCCTGCGCCGAGGCCCGTTTTCGAGATGCCGGTAATGATGACTGCGGGGATCGCCCAGACGTAAAACCAGGGATCGGTGATGAAGTTCAAACGTGGGCTTTCAGGAGCGCGAAGCGCGCAGCAGCTCGCCGATACGCCGGTTCAGCCGCGCAATCGCGGCATCGGTGGCGGCGCTGTACTTCGCCATGCGCAGAAAGCCGTGCGGCAGCGAATCAAACTCGTCATGCGCAACCTCGATGCCTGCGCCGCGCAGTTGCCGCACGTAGCTGCGCCCTTCGTCGCGCAGCGGGTCGCGCCCGGCCGTAACCACGTAGGCAGGGGGCAGGCCGGCGTGCGACGCGGCGCGCGTGGGGGCGATGCGGTAGTCGTTGGCCGCCTGATCGTCGCCCGCGAAGTGCCGCCAGTACCACTGCATGTCGGTGCGCGTGAGGCCGGGGCCGGCGGCGAACTCGCTGTAGCTCGGTGTGTCGAAATCCGGCGCGACCGTCGGATACAGCAGCGCCTGCAGCGCGATGTGAAAGTTGCCTTCGTCGCGCGCGCGCAGCGCGGTGACGGCGGCGAGATGCGCGCCGGCGCTGTCGCCCGCCAGGGCGATTGGAGCACCAGCATCTTGCGCCACACGATCCGCTGCGATGGCGGACGCAGCTTCGAAGCAGGCATCGGTGATGGTGCGCCAGTGTGCTTCGGGCGCGAGCGGATAGTCCACGCTGACCACCAGCGCGTTCGCCTCGTGCGCGAGGCGGGCGCAGGTGACGGTGTGGGTGTCGGCGTCGCCCACCACCCAGCCGCCGCCGTGAAAGTAGATGATGGTCGGCACCGGCTCGTCGGCGCCGTCGTGCCCGTAGAACAGGCGCACGCCAACCTTGCCGGACGCGAGATCGAGCTGCACGTCGTTCATCGTGACGCTTGACGGTAACGGCGTGCGCCCGAGCCCCACCAGCGCCCAGTAGCGCGCGCGGCGCTCCAGCGGCGTCGGGTCCGCCGGCAGCGGCGGAAACAGCGTGCCGAGGCTGGCGAAGTAGGCGGCGAGATCAGGATCGAGAGCGCTCATCGGGGAAACAACTTTTCTCGGAAACGCCCATTCAATCTGGTCTCAAGGCTGGAAATGGTTGGATATTGACTTCTAGCGAAAACGACGTTGGAGCCCATGTCGAATGGTCGTTTTGACCAAAAGCCAATAGGGCAGGCGCTTCAGTGCCCGGCCTTTTCCCGTGCCAGCGCGAATTCGTCAAACGACGCGACGCGGCCCAGGTAAGTCGGCGCGATGTCCTCCAGCGCGGCGCGGCTGCCAGCGAACGCGGGCCAGGCAGCGTCCGTCACGTTGTCCACCGACATTGAGCGCACGTTGTCCGTGGTCAGCACCTTGCCGGGCAGATGGCCGAGCACGGCGCCGAGCAGCGATGACACGAAACCCGGCAGGCCGATGATGGCGTGACGATCGTCGGCGAGCGTCATCACGTAGCGCACCAGTTCGCGCAACGAGTAGGCCTTGGGGCCGGCCAGCTCGTAGCGCTGGCCGACGGTGGCGCGCGTGGTCAGCGCCGCTACAAAGGCACGCGCCACATCGTCCACCCACACCGGCTGGAAGCGCGCCGATGCGCCAGGCAGTGCCATCGGCATGAACGGCGGCAACAGCTTGACCATCGCGGCGAACTTGTTCAGGAAGGAATCCCCGCGACCGAAGATCACCGAGGGCGCGAAGATCGTGTAGTCCAGCCCGCTAGCACGCACCGCCGCCTCAGCCCTGGCCTTGGTCTGCTGGTACTGGCTGGGGCCGTTTTCTGACGCGCCGAGCGCGCTCATGTGCAGGTAGCGCGAGACGTCAGCAGCCTTGCAGGCGGCGATGGCGTTCTGCGTGAGCGTGACATGCGCGCGCTCGAAATCGCCGTTCAGCACGCCGACCAGATTGATCACCGCGTCCATGCCGGAGGCCAGTCGCACCAGTGCGCCGGCGTCGTAGACATCAGCCTCGACCACCGTCACGCTGGGCAACGGAAACAGGTTACGCGCGTGGTCACGCAGACGGGTGGGGACGGTAACACTGTGGCCGGCGGCCACCAGTTTGCTGCAAATGGCGAGGCCAACGAAACCGCTGCCGCCGAGGATGAGGATGTTCATGATGAGTTGCTTCGCAGGACGAATGACCAATAACCAATGACGAATGAGGAGTGACGAATGACGAAAGCGATCGCGGCGACGAGGCGAGGCGTTTCGTACGCCGACAGAGACGCCGCGAGGCGCCAATTGCCCCTATCTGGCAGGGATTATCCCCAATCGCGATTTCAGCGAGGTGTTGCCCGAGCCCTGCAGGTGCGCGTACCAGACGGCGTTGGCGAGCACCTTTTTCACGTAGTCGCGGGTTTCATTGAACGGGATGGATTCGGCGTAGATCGCGCCTTCGAGCGGTACATCGGCCCGCCACGCCCGGGCGCGGCCGGGGCCGGCGTTGTAGGACGCCGCGGCCATCGGCTCCGACCCCCCCATCTGGTCGAGCACGGTGCGCAAATAGAAGGCGCCAAAGCCGGTGTTTACCGCCACGTCGGCCAGGTGACTCGGGCGATATTCGCTGGCTTTCAATTGTCCGGCGATCCACTTGCCGGTGGCCGGCATCACCTGCATCAAGCCCAGCGCGCCCGCCGATGACACCGCCTCGGCCCAGAAGCGGGACTCCTGCCGGATCAGACCAAACACCAGCGCGTGGTCGAGCGCCGCCTGGGTAGCGGCCTTCTTGATCTCGTCCTTGTACGGCATCTGGAAGCGCAGGCTGAAATCATGCTGCGCCTTGGTGCGCTCTGCCGTATTGATCGAGCGATCCCAGATGCCCTTGCGACGCATCCATTCAGCGGCGGCCAGCGAATCGGCGTCGTTGTAATCCTTCACCACGCTGTACCACTCGCGCGCCGCGTCGGCGCGGAGCCCGAGCTCGGAGAGCTTGAGCACCCGTTTCGCAGCGGGTGACTGGTCGAAGCGCTTGAAGTCAACCTCGCTCAGTTTCAGCGCGCCACCGTTGAGGGTGGCCACCGTGGGCAGCGCGGCGTTGATTTCCTCCGCAGCCAGCAGACCGTAGTAGCTGGGCTCTTTCGCCAGATCGACGTAGATCGGTTGCGCCGTCAGCGGCTCGCCCAGTGCCACCAGTGCACGCGCCTTCCAGTAGCGCCACGCCGGGTCCGCCTGCCCGCCATTGGCGGCGGGACTCATCGCCGCAATCGCCCGCTGCACGTCTTTCCACGCGCCCGCACGAAGAGCAGCGCGGGCGATCCACGCCGCCTGCCAGTCACCCAGGCGGGTGAACTGCTCGCCGTCCTGCGCCCGTTTGGCCCATTCCATGGCCTCGGCAGTGTCGAGCCGGCGTGCACTGGCGTAGGCAAGCTGCCCGGCGGCGTAGCGTTGCTCGTCGTCGCTGAACCTGCTGCGGATCGGCGCCCAGGCGGCGCGCGCCTTGACCACATCGCTACGGGCCAGCCTCGTTAGCGCGTAGAGCGCAGCCTCGCGCGCGGCGCGTGAAGCGAACGCACCACCACGCAGCAGCGCCTCCGGGTTACTGTGCGCGCGTTGCAAGGCATCGGGTTGCGGCGCCACGCCATCGCCCAGCACATCAGCCACGCGGGACGCCGCCAGCAGCGTGCCGCCGTCCGCCGTGGTGCGGAACCGCCAGAGCGCGTCCTCCGCAGTCAATTGCTTCGCCCGCACCAGCGAGGCGAAGGCATCAGCGCAAGCTTCGGTCAGGCGGTCTTCCCAGATGCCACGCGGCACCGGCTGCACTTCTTTGCTGCCGTTGCGCACAGCCAGCGTGGCGCGAAAGCAGGCGATCTCGCTGTCGTCGGTATCAAAGCCCTGCCCGACCTGCTCGAAGCGCACCCAGTCGCCCGTCCTGCCGAGCTGCTTGAGCCAGTCGGTGCGCATGCGGTCGCCCACTGCGCTACCGGCCGACACTTTCAGGAAGCGTTCGATTTCGGCGGCACTGGCGGTGTCGATCCGCAACCGGAGCGCCCAGTATTCGACGTAGTGTTCAAGCAGGTGGCCACGGGCTTGCGCCAACGCGGAATTGACACGTTTGCCGTCGCCAAAGCGATAGCCCTCGGCGGCGTCCTTGACTGCTGCGTCGCTGGCGAGCGCCGGGTGACTGATGATGACTGCGAGCAGGAGCGCGATGCCGCTGCGTGCTGTCGCTGCCCTCGCTGCTGTTGCGCGGAGGCGTGGGTAAAGCGGTAACGTCATGCCGATATTTTCCGTCAAGTCCTTGCCAATGCGGCGCTGTCGTGTCGTCACCACGGGCTGGCGATGCGGCGCTGTTGCGAACAGCGCATCGCTACAATCGCCGGCATGCAAAACGTGGCTAACGGTGTTGGGGCGGCAGTTGGCGTGGTGATGGGTTCATCATCCGACTGGGACATCATGAAACACGCGGTGGAGATGCTCGACCGCTTTGGTGTGAACTACGAGGCCAAGGTGGTCTCAGCGCACCGCACGCCGGACGACATGTTCGACTACGCCGAGAACGCCGCCGAGCGCGGTATCCGCGTGATCATCGCCGGCGCCGGCGGTGCCGCTCACCTGCCCGGCATGCTGGCGGCCAAGACTACGGTGCCGGTGCTCGGCGTGCCGGTGCCTTCGAAATACCTGCGTGGCGAGGATTCGCTCCTGTCGATCGTGCAGATGCCCAAGGGCGTTCCGGTCGCCACCTTCGCCATCGGCGAGGCTGGTGCGGCGAACGCAGGCCTGTTCGCCGTGGCCATGCTGGCCATCGCCAACAAATCGCTCGCACAGCAGTTGCTTTCGTTCCGCGACGAGCAGACGGCAGGCGCCCGCGCGATGCTGGTGCCGCCGGTCATGACCGACAAGTAAGCGCCACGATGTTGCCCCCCGGCTCCTGGCTCGGCTGCCTTGGTGGCGGCCAACTTGGCCGCATGTTTGTGCATGCCGCGCAGGCGATGGGCTACAAGGTGCTGGTGCTTGATCCCGACGCCAGCGGCCCGGCAGCGCAAGCGGCAGACGACATCGTGGTTGCGGCCTACGATGACATGCAGGCAGTGGCTGCGTTCGGAAAGCGCGTGGCAGCGGTCACCACCGAATTCGAGAACGTCCCGGCGGCAACGCTGGAAGCGCTCGCAGCAGTTGTACCCACACGCCCTGCAGCGGAGGCGGTGCGCATTGCGCAGGATCGCCGCCGCGAGAAGCGCTTTTTCAGCGATCACGGCTTGCCGGTTGGGCCGTTTGCAGTGATCGAGCGCGCCGAGGACCTGCGTGCGGCATCGCCAACGTTGTTCCCGGGCATCCTGAAAACGGCAACGCTCGGCTATGACGGCAAGGGCCAGCAGCGGGTAACCTCGGTTGAACAGGCGCTGCTTGCCTGGATGAGCATGAAGCAGGCGCCCTGCGTGCTGGAAGCGCTGATCCCGTTCGAGCGCGAAATTTCGGTGCTGGTAGCGCGCAGCGCTGATGGCGCCACCGCCGTGTGGCCGGTGCAGGAGAACCAGCACGTCGGCGGCATTCTCGACCTCACCATCGTGCCGGCGCGCATCGACGGTACAAGGCTTGCGGAGGCGCAGGATCTCGCCCGCCGGCTGGTTGCAGCTGTCGACTATGTGGGCGTGCTCTGCGTCGAGATGTTCGTCACTGCCGACGGCTTGCTGCTGAACGAAATCGCGCCCCGCCCGCACAACAGCGGGCACTACACCATCGAGGCCTGCGTCACCTCGCAGTTCGCGCAGCAGGCCCGCATTCTGGCCGAGGCACCGCTGGGCGATACCTCGCTGGTGCAGCCAGCGGTGATGGTCAATCTGCTCGGCGATGTGTGGTTTGATGCGGCTACGCCCATGCAGCCAGCGTGGCCGGAGGTGCTGGCGTTGCCCGGCGCCCATCTGCACCTCTACGGGAAGGCGGAGGCGCGGCGTGCCCGCAAGATGGGGCATGTCACCTGCACTGGCGCAACGCTTGACGATGCGCTGGCAACCGCACAGCGCGTGAAACAGATTTTGCGTATCGCCGCCTGAGTTGCTGGTCGTTGCTGGTCGGACCGCAGAACCGCGGCGCGCTGATGGCGCGGGGATAATGCTGGCATGACACAACCGCTCACCGGCATCCGCATCCTCGACCTGACCCGCCTGCTGCCCGGCCCCGCCTGCACCCGCATGCTGGCCGACTGGGGCGCCGAGGTCATCAAGATCGAACCGCCCGAAGGCGACTACGCCAATCGCCTTGGCCTGCCGGCCGATGCGCCTGCCGACCAGGTTGCGCCGCTGTACAGCATCGTCAATCGTGGCAAGCAGGTCGAGCGACTGGACGTCAAATCAGAAGCCGGCCGTGCCCGGTTACTTTCGCTGGTGACGGAAAGCGATGCGCTGGTTGAAGGCTTCCGGCCCGGCGTGATGACCCGGCTCGGGCTCGGCTACGAGGCGCTGCGCGAACACAACGCGGCGCTGGTCTATTGCGCGATCACCGGCTACGGCAGTGACAGCCCGTGGGCGCATCGGGCTGGGCACGACATCAACTACCTCGCCATGAGTGGCGTGCTCGACCAGATCGGTGAGCGTGGCCGGCCGCCGGCAATTTCCAACTGGCAGATTGCCGATCTCGCCGGCGGCGCGCTGGCTGCTGCCGCCCGTATCTGCGCGGCACTGGTGCAGGCCAAATTGAGCGGACAGTGCTCGTTTGTCGATGTCTCGATGACGCACGAGGTCGCCGGGCTCAATATCATCGCCGAGCACGGCCTCGCACTTGGTGCCGCTCGCCCGCGCGGTGAGGACTGGCTGACCGGCGGCTGGCCCTGCTACGGCGTCTATCCCACCGGGGACGGGCGCTTTCTCGCTGTCGGGGCGCTGGAGGAAAAGTTCTGGCATCTGCTGTGTGATGCATTGCAGATGCCGCACCTCAAGGCGCTGGGTTGCAGCGAGGGCATCGTCGCGCTGCGCGTGCGCAAAGAGCTGGCAGATCGCTTTGCCACGCAGTCGCTCGCGGCGTGGACCGAATTCTTTGACCGCATCGATTGCTGCGTGACGCCGGTGCTTACACTTGCCGAAGCCAGAGAACACCAGCTTTTCAAGAATTGAAGGAGACGTCATGAGCAACACTTTCGTCGGCAACGGCAAGGTCGCAATCATCACCGGCGCGTCGGCCGGTATCGGCAAGGCCTCAGCCGTGGCGCTGCTCAAGGCGGGCTATAACGTGGCCTTTGCTGGCCGTCGTCAGGCCGAGCTTGAAGCGGCAGTCGCCTCCGCCGGGGAGGACGCCAGTCGCGGCCTCGCGGTAGTGACCGATGTCAGCAACCCGGCCTCAGTCAAGGCGCTATTCGACAAGACCGTGGCCGCATTCGGCCGCGTTGACGTGATCTTCAACAACGCCGGAATTGGCGCGCCGCCGGTGCTGCTGGAGGACATCACCGTGGAGCAGTGGAAGGCGGTGGTCGATACCAACCTGACCGGGTCCTTCCTGTGCACGCAAGAGGCATTCCGGGTGATGAAGGCGCAGACGCCGCGTGGCGGCCGCATCATCAACAACGGCTCGATCTCGGCCTATGCGCCGCGACCGAACAGCGCTCCATATACATCGACCAAGCACGCCATCACCGGCCTGACCAAAACCACCTCGCTCGACGGTCGCAAGTACGACATCGCCTGCAGTCAGATCGATATCGGCAACGCCGCGACGGAAATGACCGAGCGCATGACCAAAGGCGTGCTGCAGCCCAATGGCGAGATGATGGTGGAGCCGCGCATGGACGTGCAACACGTGGCCAACGCCATCGTGCATATCGCCAATCTGCCGCTGGACGCCAACGTGCAGTTCATGACCATCATGGCCACCAAGATGCCATTCGTCGGGCGCGGCTGACGATCAGTCGGCGGGCTGCGACAGCGCCGCTGGCGGCGGTTCACGCGAGAGCGTGCCGGCACGCCCTAGTCGAGCGGCAGGCGCGCAGACTTCGAGCGGTAAAGCGCGCGATCGGCGTTGTGCAGCGCCGACGAGAACTCATCAGCAATTCGGGTGAAATGCGCCGAGCCGTGGCTCACCTTGCAGGCCAGTGGCGTGGGGCAGGCCAGCTCCAGACGGGTGGGCAGCTGGTCCTGCAAGTTGCGGATCCATTCGCCCGCCAGCGTTTGTGGCACGCCCTTCTCGACCACGCAGAACTCATCGCCACCCAGTCTGGCCACGACAGAGCCAGCCGGACAATTGGCCTGCAACGCGGCGGCAAAGGTTTTCAGCACGATGTCGCCAGTTTCATGGCCAAAGCCGTCATTCACCTGCTTGAAGTGATCGATATCGAAAACGGTCACGGTGCCCGGATGGCCGTCCGGCCACTGGGTGAGGGCGTCGCGCAGGCCGAGGCGGTTGAACACCCCCGTCAGCGCGTCGTGCGTGGCCAGCCGGCGCAGCAGCGTCTGCTTTTCGGCAAAGCAGATGAGCAGTATCCCCTTCAGGTAACTGAGAATCAGCAGGCCGCTGATCACAAATACGATGGCCTTGGTACCCGGTCCGCCACTGGCCGAAATGGAGTCGCCAAGGATGACGACCGTTACGCCGCGGACAATGTAGAAGGCGAACAGCACCGCATTGGTGATCAGCAGGAACTTTGCCGGGAAGTGGAAGTAGCCGTGGTCCAGGCGACGCAACACGCCAGTATTGAGCCAGGTCACCACTGTCAGACAGGCCAGCTGGCTGAGGACGCGGCCGGTAACTTGTGGCCAGACCAGCACAAAAAGCACGCTGGTGACCGCAGAGACCAGTGAAATGAGCATCAACTGACCGGGTTGAACGGGGTCGCCCACCATCGTGCGCACGCCTGCCAGAAAAAGGCAGGCGCCGAGCACGCTGAGCGGATTCGCAATCAGCAGGCCGATGCCCGGAGGCAAAACATCCTGGAGAAAACCGCTCTCGAGCCCGAGCGTAAGACTGACTGCAGCGGCCGCCCAAAACGGCAGCGCCCTGGAGGAATCGCCAATCCGTGACAGTAGCGCGATGACCACCGACACGGTGATGCCGGCCAAACCGAAGCCCAGCCCCAGCGAGGTGGGATCAACGGTGAACGATGCAGCCGGCATGAGTGTCGTCGTACTACACCAGGAGGCCGTCGAGGGCCGGATCAGTGAAGTCGGCAACAATGTGCCGGACGTGCTCTGTGGCGGGCAACCGGCGCGCTTTCTCGGCAGTCAGTGTGGTGGTGACAACAACGCATTGCATGCCCGCCCGACGCGCCGCCTCGACACCGGCGGGTGCGTCCTCAAACACCACGCAATCGGCCGGGCGCACGCGCAGGCGATCCGCAGCAATGAGAAAAACTTCCGGATCGGGTTTGCCGTGGCGGATGTCGGCGCCGCCCACCACCGCCTGAAAATATCGCCGCAAATCGAGCCCGTCGAGCACCAGAGTGACGTTTTCCGGCGGCGCGGCGGTGCCAACCGCACGCAGGATGCCGGCCCGCTCGGTGGCGCGCAGAAAGTCCACGGCACCGCGCAGGGGTGCGCAATGCGGCGTATAGAGCTGGCGGTAGAGCGCCTCCTTGCGACCGGACAGCGTCTGCAACTCGTCGTCGGCCAGGGCCCGGCCGAGCAGGCGCGGGAAGATTTCGCGGTTGGTCAGTCCGGCCGACCAGCGGAAGAATTCGTCGCGGTCAACCTTGACGCCCAGTTCCGGCATCAGGGCGTTCCACGCCTGTTCGTGGAACGGCATGCTGTCGGCCAGGGTGCCGTCCATGTCAAAAATAAATGCGCGCATCATGGGTATTTCACAAGCAAAAAATCGGCCGGAACCGCTGAAACCGGCGCCGCGCGCGGATTTCCGCGTTGACAGCCCGCCAAGAGCAAAGCATAATCCACCGGTTTTTTCTCGGAGGATTCCGCCACATGAAACAGTCCAATAAATTCGCTCTCGCAGCGATTGCAATCGCCGTAGCAGCGGGTTTGGCCGCTTGCGGCAAGAAAGAAGAGCCGAAAGCAGAAGCCAAAGCTGCTCCGGCACCTGCAGCAGCGCAGGAAGTCGTCATCAAGATCGGTCACGTCGGCCCGACGTCCGGCCAGATCGCCCACCTCGGCAAGGACAACGAAAACGGCGCCAAGCTGGCCGTTGAAGAAGCCAATGCCAAGGGCATCATGGTCGATGGCAAGAAGGCCAAGTTCGAACTGCTGACCGAAGACGACGCTGCTGACGGCAAGCAAGCCACGCAAGTAGCCCAGAAGCTGATGGACGCCAAGGTTGTCGGCGTGGTCGGCCACCTGAACTCCGGCACCTCGATCCCGGCATCGGCGATCTACAACCAGGCTGGTGTGGCACAGATTTCCCCCTCGGCCACCAACCCGAAGCTGACCAACCAGGGCTTCAAGGGCGTGTTCCGCATGGTGGCCAACGACGTGGCGCAAGGCACGGCGATTGGTAACTACGCTGCTGCCAAGCTCGGCAAGAAGATCGCGATCATCGACGACAAGACCGCCTACGGCGTAGGTCTGGCTGACGAAACCGAAAAGGCTGTCAAGGCCGCCGGTGGCGCCGTTGTGATCCGTGAAGCGCTTGCCAACGAAAAAGAGCAGGACTTCAAGGGCGTGCTGACCAAGGTCAAGGCCAAGAACCCGGACGTGATCATGTTCGGCGGCATGGACGCACAAGCGGGCCCGATGCTCAAGCAGATGAAAGCCCTTGGCATCAAGGCCAAGTTCATCTCGGGTGACGGCGCGCAATCCGCCGAGCTGATCAAGCTCGGTGGCGACGCTGCTGAAGGCTCCTACGCAACGACCGCTGGTCTGCCGAAAGAGAAGATGCCGCAGGGCGCCGCCTTCTACGACAAGTTCAAGGCCAAGTTCAACGCTGACGTTCAGGTTTACGCTCCGTTCACCTACGACGCGACCAACGTGCTGATCGCCGCCATCCAGAAGGCTGGTACCGATCCGGCCAAGATCATCGACGCCATCAAGGCAACCTCGATGGATGGCGTGACCGGCAAGATCGCGTTTGACGACAAGGGCGACATCAAGGACGGCGCTGTGACCGTGTTCCAGGTCAAAGGCGGCAAGTGGGAAACCGTTGAAATCGTCGGTGGCCCGAAAGAAGCTGCTCCGGCCGCTGCTGCCCCGGCAGCCCCTGCTCCCGCAGCCGCTCCGGCCCCGGCCGCTGCTGCTCCGGCCAAGGAAGAAAAGAAGAAGTAATTCTTCTGGCTTCGTAAAAACGGCACCTTCGGGTGCCGTTTTTTTTGACCTCACGTCGCCGGCCTGCGCTTTAAGGCGTGCTGAGGGGCGATAGTCGCACCCTACGGCTTTACGCGGAAAGCCCCGTTCAAAATGGGCTCAGCACACCAAATGAGCGAAAGTCGATAATCGTCAATTCGCGTCGGTAGCCCTTATTGAATGGGGATTTCAGCAAAAAGCTGACTTGAAAGACATCCGTCCTCGGCCTGCCGGCGTTCACACCGGCAGCGGCCCGCCGTCCTTCACTTCCTCAATCACGGCGTAAGTCCGCGTCTCGCGCACGCCGGGGAATTGCCACAGCCGCCGACTGGCGAACTCGCGGTACGCCTCCATGTCGCGTACCCTGAGCTTGATCAGGTAATCGAAGCCGCCGGCCACCATGTGGCATTCGGCAATTTCCGGGTGCGTCAGCACTGCCGCCTTGAAGGCATCGAAGATATTGGGCGTGGTGCGGTCGAGCAGCACCTCCACAAACACCGTCATGCCCGAATCCAGCTTCGCCGGATTCAGTCGCGCCTCGAAGCCGAGGATGTAGCCGTCGCGGATCAGCCGCTGGGTGCGCGCCAACACCGCCGTCGGAGACAGCGACACCGCTTCGGCAAGCTTCAGGTTGCTGATCCGTCCATCTTTTTGCAGAGCAGTGAGGATTTTTCGGTCAATTGCATCGATGTCCGACATAGCTGCAGAATTTCCAGCCGAAAGCGGCATTATTCACTATAAGGTGAAAAATTTTGGTGAATAACGCAGCGCTTTTGTTTCTACGATAGCGATCTGTTCAGCCAGACCACCGTTACCGCGGAGACCGACCATGCGCCTGCCCTTTCCCTACCGCGACGAACCCGCCATCGTCCGCCGCAACGTCGATGCTGCTGCCGCCGTGCTCGACTGGCCACAGGTGATCGAAACCGCGCGACCGTGGGTGGCGGCGGTTCGCGAGAATCCGCCGCCGTTCTGGGCAATGGAAAGCCTGCTCAAGGAATATCCGATCTCCAAACCCGAAGGCCTCGCGCTGATGCGGCTCGCCGAGGCGCTGTTGCGGGTGCCTGATTCCGCCACCGCCATCGCGCTGACGGCCGACCAGCTGGGCCGCGCCAGCTTCGACGGCAACAGCGACGGCGCCAATTCCAGCGCATTGGGCCGACTGTCAAATTCAGTCATTGCGCTGTCGAAGAAGACCCTGCCAGACACCGATCAGCCACCCGGCCTGTTCGCCAAGCTCGGCGCCAAAACGGTGGTCGCCGCCACACTGCGCGCCGTGCAACTGCTGGCGCGGCAGTTCGTGCTCGGGCAGACCATTGAAGATGCCCTCAGCGAGGCCCGCTCGCAGCGTCGCAGCGAGCCGCATCTGCGCTTCAGTTTCGACATGCTGGGCGAAGGCGCGCGCACCATGGACGACGCAGACCGCTACTTTGCGAGTTACCAGCACGCCATCCGCATGCTCGCGCAAGCACACGCGGCGGCCACGGACGCCGGACCGGCCGATACCGATGGCATCTCGATCAAACTATCCGCTCTGCACCCGCGCTATGAGGACGCGCAGCGCGAGCGCGTGCTGGCCGAGCTGGTGCCGCGTGTCTGGCAGTTGTGTGAAATGGCCGCCAACGCGCGCATCAACCTGACCATTGATGCTGAAGAAGTGGACCGTCTCGAACTTTCACTCGATGTCTTCGAGGCGCTACTGCAACGCGTGCAGACTGGCTATCCGACGTGGACCGGATTCGGCCTGGCCCTGCAGGCTTACCAGACCCGTTCGCTCGAACTGATTGAGCACGTCGGTGCACTGGCACGGCAGTACGGCGTACGGCTGATGTGCCGCCTGGTCAAGGGCGCCTACTGGGATAGCGAGATCAAGCGCGCACAGGAAATGGGCCTGCCGGCGTACCCGGTGTTCACCCACAAGCATCACTCTGATTCCAGCTACCTCGCCTGCGCTGCGTCGCTGCTCAAGCAAAAGGACGCGTTCTTTCCGCAATTCGCCACCCACAACGCCGGCACCATCGCTGCCATTGTGCAAATGGCGAAGCGCTTCGATGCCCCGTTCGAGCTGCAGAGGCTGCACGGCATGGGCAGTGGCGTTTACCGTGAGTTGTTCGCTTCGCGCGCCATCGCCCCCACGCAGACGCTGCGTGTGTACGCGCCGGTCGGCTCGCACGAAGACCTGCTTGCCTATCTGGTGCGCCGCCTGCTGGAGAACGGCGCCAACTCGTCATTCGTGCATCAGCTTGCCGACGATGCGGTACCTGCTGAGGAGCTGCTGGCGTCGCCACTGCATGTCACTGAAGCACGGCCATTCCCGCTGCCGCGCGACATTCTGGCACCGCGCCGCAACAGCGATGGCGTCGATCTGACGGTGGCGACGATGCGCGCGCCACTGCTAGCGGCGCTGGCGACGACGCAGATCAACCCGCCCGCTGATGCCACGTCCGAGCAAGCTAGCGCCGCCGTGCAGCGCGCCCACGCGGCCTTTCACGACTGGCGCAACCGCCCCGTGAGCGAGCGCGCCGCGATGCTGCGTCACACGGCCGACGCTCTGCAGGCCGAGTTGCCGCGCTTCTGCGCGCTGCTGGTAACGGAAGCGTTCAAAACCTGGGGCGACGCCGTGGCCGAGGTGCGCGAGGCGATCGACTTCCTGCGCTACTACGCCGACGAGGCTGAGCGCGTCTGCGCTCCGATCACGCTGCCAGGCCCGACCGGCGAGAGCAATGTGCTCTATCCGCGCGGTCGTGGCGCCTGGCTCTGCATCAGTCCGTGGAATTTCCCGCTGGCAATCTTCATGGGCCAGGTCGCAGCGGCGCTGGTGACCGGCAACACCGTCGTTGCCAAGCCTGCCGAGCAGACACCGGTGGTGGCGCTGGAAGCGGTCAAGCTGCTGCACACATCCGGCATTCCCACCGATGTGCTGCAGACGGTGACCGGATTGGGCGAAACGGTAGGCGCGACCCTGGTCGCGCACGCCCAAGTCGCCGGCGTCGTGTTCACTGGCTCAACTCAGGTCGCCAAGATCATCCAGCGCAGCCTCGCCGCGAAGGACGGCCCAATCGTTCCGCTGATTGCCGAGACGGGTGGCATCAATGCGATGCTGGTCGATTCGACCGCATTGCCCGAACACGTCGCCGATGCCGTCGTGCAATCAGCCTTCCGCTCCGCCGGCCAGCGCTGCTCTGCCCTGCGCCTGCTTTGCGTGCATGAAGAAATCGCCGATCATGTGGTGACCATGCTGCGCGGCGCCATGAATGAACTGGTGGTCGGTGACACCGCATCGTTGGCCACCGACGTCGGGCCGCTGATTGATCAAGAGGCGTTCGATGGCATTCGCGCGCATGTCGAGCGACTGGGCGGACATCCTGCAGGAGCGGCTTTGCCGCGACCGGATTCAGGCCTGTCGGACGGTCGCGGCGGAGCCGCTCCTACAACCTGGGTCATCGACAGGGACAGCCACACCATCGGCCCGCATCTGTTTGAGGTCGACAGCATCGCGGCGGTGAAGCAGGAAATCTTCGGTCCGGTGCTGCAGGTCGTGCGCTGGTCGGGTGATCCGGCCGCAGTCATCGAGCAGATCAACGCACTCGGCTTTGGTCTGACCCTGGGTATCCAGACCCGCATCGACAGCCGCGCAGATGCGCTGGCGCGGCAGGCCCACGTCGGCAACGTCTACATCAACCGCAACATCATCGGTGCGGTGGTTGGCGTGCAGCCGTTCGGCGGCGAAGGGCTCTCCGGCACCGGGCCCAAGGCAGGCGGGCCCTTCTATCTGCCCCGCTTTCTTGGCGAGCAGACCATCACCATCAATACCGTCGCTGCCGGCGGCAACGTGACGCTGATGACCGCGTAACGGCGGGCAGACCCGTTGGCACGACTCCTGCCTGTGTGGCACAACTGGCAACGAAACAAGCGTTTTCGGCATGACCTCCCGCCCTGAATCAGGGCAGAATACCGATCATTAACGGGCTGGCGTTCGGGGAGGATGCCAGCACGGTCCAAGACAACCTTCAAGCGGGGAACTCCATGTCAATCGACGTATTGCTGCAGCAAATCGTCAATGGCCTGGTTGTGGGCAGCGTTTACGCGCTGGTCGCACTGGGTTACACGATGGTCTACGGCATTCTGCAACTCATTAACTTCGCGCACGGCGAGATCGTGATGATCGGCGGCCTGACTGCGCTGGTCACTGCCAAGTGGCTGCTTGGCATGGGGACGCCGCCCATCCTTGCCCTGCTGGTCGCGATCCTGTTTGCCATGGTGGTCTGCGCAATCGTCGGTGTCACCATCGAGCGGATTGCCTATCGACCGTTGCGCAACGCGCCAAGGCTGGCCCCGCTGATTACCGCCATTGGTGTCTCCATCCTGTTGCAGCAACTCGCGATCCTTGTCTTCGGGCGCAACTACTTTTCGTTCCCTGAGTTGATCTCAAAGACGCCGATGAACATCGGCCACATCACGATCACGCTCAACGAGATCGTGATCTTCCTGTCCTCCATCGCATTGATGGCCGGGCTGCTCTGGCTGGTGCACAACACCAAGGTCGGCACCGCCATGCGTGCCACCGCCGAGAACCAGAAGGTCGCCGGCCTGATGGGTATCGACATCAACAAGATCATCGCGATCACCTTTGCCATCGGCTCCGGCCTCGGCGCTATCGCGGGTGTGATGGTGGCCTCGAACTACGGCCAGGCTCACTACTACATGGGCTTCATGCTGGGCCTCAAGGCGTTCACCGCCGCGGTCATGGGCGGCATCGGCAACCTCTGGGGCGCGATGGTTGGTGGGTTGATCCTCGGCCTCGTCGAAAACGTGGGCCTGATCTTCGTGCGCGGCGACTACAAGGACATCTTTGCCTTCGTTGTGCTGGTGCTGGTGCTGATTTTCCGTCCGCAAGGGCTGATCGGCGAGCGCGTCGCAGAGAGGGCCTGAACCATGAACGGCATTCTGCAAGACAAGAAAAAAATGATCGTCGCCATCGGCGTGCTCGCCGTGGTGCTGCTGATCCTGCCTTTCCTCGCCGGCATGCTCGGTCAGGCGTGGGTACGCATCCTCAACGTGACGCTGCTTTACGTGATGCTGGCGCTCGGGCTCAATGTCGTGGTCGGTGTCGCCGGCCTGCTTGACTTGGGTTACGTCGCGTTCTACGCGGTCGGCGCCTACACCTGGTCGTTACTGGCCTCCGCGCACTTCAATTTGCATTACCCGTTCTGGGTGTTGTTGCCGCTCGGGGCCTTCCTCGCAGCACTTGCCGGCCTGATGCTTGGTGCACCGGTGCTCAAGTTGCGCGGCGACTATCTGGCGATCGTGACATTGGGCTTCGGCGAAATCGTGCGCATCCTGATGAACAACTTCGACAAGGTCGGTCTGCCGTGGTCGGATGAGACCTACAACATCACCAACGGCCCCCGCGGCATTACCGGCATTGATGGCCTCAACTTCTTCGGCTTCAAGATCAGGCAGGGCCTTGAATTGTTTGGCATGCAGATTACTGGTCTGCAGCTCTACTACTTCGTATTCCTGCTGTTTACGATCCTGTCGATCATCGGCGTCTATCGCCTGCAGCATTCGCGCCTTGGGCGCGCCTGGCAGGCCCTGCGCGAAGATGAAATCGCCGCCAAGGCCATGGGCATCAACACCCGCAACATCAAGCTCGCCGCTTTTGCCTTCGGCGCGCTGACAGGCGGCCTCGCAGGCGGCCTGTTCGCCGCCATGCAGGGCTTTGTGAGCCCCGAATCGTTCGGCTTGCTGGAATCGGTGATGATCCTCGCGATGGTGGTGCTCGGCGGTATGGGCCATATCCCCGGCGTCATTCTCGGTGCGGTGCTGCTGGCGGCGATGCCGGAGGTGATTCGCTACGCCGCCGATGAGCGCGTGCAGCACAATGTGTTTGGCACCGTGCTTATCGCACCTGAGGTATTGCGCAACCTGATCTTCTCGCTCGCCATGATCCTGATCATGCTGTTCAAACCGGCCGGTCTGTGGCCGTCACCGGAGAAGAAATGATGGCTGACATGCTCTTCACCGCTGAAGGCGTTACCAAAAAGTTCGGTGGCGTCACCGCACTCGATAACGTGTCGATGTCGATCCGGCGCAATTCGATCTTTGGTCTGATCGGTCCCAACGGCGCCGGCAAGACAACCTTCTTCAATACCTTGACCGGTCTGTATCAGGTCGATGGCGGCAAGTTCACCTTTGATGACAAACCGCTCAACGTCAAGGCGCCGCATGAGGTTGCTCAGGTCGGCATCGCGCGCACCTTCCAGAATATTCGCCTGTTCGGCGAAATGTCAGTGCTCGAGAACGTGATGGTCGGGCGCCACGTGCGCACCAAGGCTGGCGCTTTCGGTGCCATCTTCCGTACGCCGGCCGCGCGTCGCGAGGAACGCGAAATCGCCGACCGCGCCCGCGAGCTGCTGGACTACATTGGTCTTGGCAAACGTGCTGGTGACAAGAGCCGCACGCTCGCCTATGGCGAACAGCGGCGCCTCGAAATCGCCCGCGCGCTGGCGACTGATCCGAAAATGATCGCGCTGGATGAGCCTGCCGCCGGCATGAACGCGACCGAGACCGTCGCATTGCGTCAATTGATCGAGCGCATCGCCCGCGATGGCACCACGGTAATGCTGATCGAGCATGATATGCGTCTGGTGATGAACGTCTGCCAGCACATCGCGGTGCTCGACTACGGCCGCAAAATCGCCGATGGCACGCCGGCAGAAATCCAGAAGGACGCCGCCGTCATCAAGGCCTACCTCGGTGGCGCGCATGGCGATGCAGAAGAGAACAAGAAATGAGCGCCATGCTGGAAGTCAAGAAGCTGGAAGTCGCCTACGGTGGTATCAAGGCCATCAAGGGCATTGATTTTTACGTCAACGAAGGCGAGCTGGTGACGCTGATCGGCGCCAACGGCGCTGGCAAATCGAGTACGCTGCGTGCGCTGTCCGGGCTCATCCGGCCGGCGGGCGGCAAGGTCACCTACAAGGGCCAGGACATCACGGGCATCCCGTCGCACGCGCTGGTTGGACTCGGCATCGCATTGTGTCCGGAAGGTCGTGGCGTATTCGCACGGCTGTCGGTGCACGAAAACCTGCTGATGGGTGCCTACGCCCGCAATGACAAGGCGCAGATTCTCAGCGAGGTTGACGAGATTTACACCATGATTCCGCGCCTGAAGGAGCGCACGGCGCAGCTCGCTGGCACGCTCTCCGGCGGTGAGCAGCAGATGCTCGCCATCGGGCGCGCGATGCTGGCGCAGCCTAAGCTCCTGATGCTCGACGAGCCTTCAATGGGGCTGGCGCCGCTGATGGTCGAGAAGATCTTCGAGATCATCAACCTGATCGCCAAACGCGGTACTACGATCCTGCTGATTGAGCAGAACGCACAGCTGGCGCTGGAGAACGCGCATCGTGGCTACGTGCTGGAATCCGGCGAGATCACGCTGACCGGCGATGCCAAAACGCTGCTCGCGGATCCGCGAGTGAAAGAGGCTTATCTCGGCGGCTGATCAGTAGCAAGTCGGTCGCAGGGTGGGCAACTTGTTGCCCACCTTTGCGTTGCAATGCCGATGCCGCAACTGGCCACGGCCCCAGCTACAGTCGGCACACCAGACACTATCCGATTGTTAGAGATTGCCGGCAAACAGACGTCGTACAAACAAGTCCTTGAAGCTGTGCGCCTCGGCCAGCCCGAGCCGTTCCAGATACGCATGCGGCGCCTCACGCCCTTCCCACAGGCTGCGCACTGCCATCGCGACCAGTTCGGTCGGGTGGTTGGTCGCGTGCTTCAGTTTCTTCAGCGCGCGCACGATGTGCAGCTCGTCATCGGTCAAATCGGTACCGAACGGAAAATCAGGCAGCAGGCCAGCCTCCGCCCAGGGGTGCAATTTGCCCTCCAGCGCCTGCGGCAAGTTGTTGCGGTAGCGATCCGGCAGCGCGTATGAGACCTCCAGCTTGCCATGCGCTTTGGCCTCTCGCACCAATTCATCCTGAAAACGCGAGTCGGCAATTGCCAGCAGGCGCTTGACGACCTCAGCGTCACTCTGACCGCGCAGGTCGGCCACCCCGTACTCGGTGATCACGATGTCGCGCAGATGGCGCGGAATGGTCACATGTCCGTAGTTCCAGACAATGCTTGAGCGCAGACCGTCCTTGTTGTCGTGCGTTGCCCGCAGCATCATCAGCAGCCGGGCGTCGGGCAGGGCGTGCGCCATGGCCACGAAGTTGTACTGTCCACCGACGCCACTGACCACCTCGCCGGTTTCCAGCCCATCGCTGGCTGCAGCGCCAAGCAGTGTGACGATCATGGTGGTGTTCATGAAGCGTGCCTTGCGCCGCTGCGCCCGCTTGAGATCGCCCTGCCCGTACAGTTGATTGATGAAGTCAATGCGGGTCATGTCGATCTTCGCCAGATCATGCTCGGGCATGCGGCGCAGATGCTGGTAGAAGTCGCGTGGCCCGAGGAAGAAGCCGCCAGTCATGTACACGCCACCGTTCAGGCGCGTGCCAAGCATGTGGGCGCAGACAGCTTCGAAATTTGCATCGTCAAACAGGTTGTTGCTGCAGCGATGGTCACCCGCCACCAGCGTTTCGCCATCGAGCCGCACACCTGGCCGGAAAACGCCGAAGCGCAGCAGAAAGTCCAGATCCTCCCTGGCCAGCGGTGAGCGTACGCGCCCGGCATCGAGCAATGCCCGCAACGTGGCGGGCGTCACCGTCTCGTCGGCGATCCTGCCATCGTTGATAAGTTGCTGCAGTACGGTATCGGCGAACACTTCGCGACGGATGATGCCGGCCTCGATCAGCCGCAGGAACCCGTTGACAAACATTTCCGAGCAGCCGTAGAGGCCCCGGTCAAAGCGGCCAGTCTCACGGCCGTCGATGCCGTCGGGGCACAGGCTTTCCAGCATCTGGCGGTACTCGGCGCCGTGCCGGTCACGCACGATCAGTGCCTGCGCAATCGCGTCCCCGAGCGAGCCAATGCCGATTTGCAGGGTTCCACCGTCAGTGACGAAGCTGCTGGCGTGCAGTCCGATCGCGTAGTCCGCTGCGGAGACCTTGTTGTTCGGTGGCGCGAACACCGCGTGCGTGGCCGCCGGGTCGGTCACGACCAGATCGAAAAAGTCAGGCTTCACCACGGCACCGCCGAGCATGAACGGCATCTGCCGGTTCACCACGCCGATCTTGATCAACGGCATGCCCTGTTCGGCATACTTTTCGACCACTTCAAAAGTGACATCAGGATTGCTCGACAGACTGAGGCGCAGGTCACCTGCCTCGCCACGTGCAGCCACCGCCTGGGCGATCACGTTCATCCCCTGCACGGCCATGTCGCGGGCGACGAAGGTGTAGTTGGTCGAGATGTAGCCCTGCTGCGCGACGACATTGCCGAGGTAGTCGCCGGTCTTCATGAAGAACTCGCGCACCTCGATGTTTTCCGGCAGGTGTCCGGCGCGCAGCTCCTTGACATACTCAAGGTCGGGGTAGTCCTCGAACACGCGATCGGCGAGTGGCTGCAGGAAGTGCTCTTCCAGCTCGCTCTTGCCGACAGGCTTTTCCAGCGAAAGCGCAGTGATGATGCGCAGCCGCCGCGCCGGGTTGTTTTTGATGCGTCGGTAGAGTGCATTGACGAAGGGGTTGGGTTTGCCCACCCCCAGCGGGATACCGAGCACGATGTCACCCGCAATGGTGTCAAGTACATTGTCAACAGCGGCGTCGATCGAATCAATGAAGAGGGGTCTGGCCATGAAGTCCTCCTGCTGCACGCGGCACTGGATTTGTTGCAGTATCGAATGTAAGTCGATCGCAGCACATAAACTTGATTGGGCGCAATGGTCTTTGCAGTTTTTCGCAAGCGCAAGTCCCCGCCCGGTGCGCATTCAAGGCTGCAAGTTTCTCGTCGTTGACATTGGTGGAACTGGCACAAAATACTGTGGGTTGGCACCTTGAAATCTGCTGACAAGACATCGTGGGCGTGGGCAGTCGGGAACGTCGGCGTCGCATCACTTCAATCACTGGCCAGCAGACAATCGAATGAGCAGCTTGCAGCAACGTATCGACGCAGTATCCCCTGACCGCCTTAAGGGCATTCTGCGCGGGGTAGAGAAAGAGAGTCTGCGTGCGTTGCCGTCCGGTGGACTGGCCCTGACGCCCCATCCCGTGGGGCTGGGGTCGGCGCTGACCCACTCACAGATCACGACTGATTTCAGCGAATCGCAGGTTGAACTCATCACCCGCGCACATGGCAACGTGCAGTCGGTGCTGGATGACCTGACCGAGCTCCATCAGTTCACCTATCGCGTGCTGCGCGATGCGGGCGACGAAATGCTCTGGGCATCGAGCATGCCCTGCGGGCTGCCTACCGACGAAACCATTCCGCTGGCACGCTATGGTTCGTCCAACATCGGCCGTGCCAAGAGCGTCTACCGCATGGGTCTCGGGCACCGCTACGGACGTCGCATGCAGACCATCTCGGGCATTCACTACAACTGGTCGCTGCCGGGTCTGTCGAATACCGAATACTTCGCGCTGATCCGCAACTTCCGCCGTCACGCTTTCTTGCTGATGACGCTGTTCGGCGCTTCACCTGCAGTCTGCTCCACCTTTGTCGAAGGACGTCCACATGGCCTGCAGTCGCTGCCCAGTGGCAGCATGTACATGCCGTACGGCACATCACTCAGGATGGGCCGCCTCGGCTATCAAAGTGATGCCCAGTCATCGCTCGCCGTGAGCTACAACAGTCTGGAGAGTTACGCCGCATCGTTGCAGGACGCATTGACACGGCCCTATCCAGCGTATGAAGCCATCGGCATCATGAACCCGGGCGGTGAGTACAACCAGCTCGCAACGACGCTGCTGCAAATTGAAAATGAGTTTTACGGGACCATCCGCCCGAAGCGGGTGATTCGGTCGGGCGAGCGGCCGCTACATGCGCTCCGCGAGCGTGGCGTCGAATACGTCGAAGTGCGACTGATGGATCTCGATCCGTTCGAGACTGTCGGCATCAACGCCACGACAATGCGCTTTCTGGATGTCTTCCTGTTGCACTGCGTGTTGAGTGACAGTGCGCAGGACACGCCGAACGAGATCGCCGCGCTCGCCCGCAACCAGCACCTCACCGCCGCACAGGGTCGCGAGCCCGGACTGAAGCTGGACCGCAACGGCGAAGCGGTAAGCCTTGTCGACTGGGGCCTGACCATCATCGACGAATGCTTGCCCATCGCTAGATCAATTGATGCCGCCCTGGCGACGGGCGCCCTGCACGTAGAGGCCGTCGAAGCCGCCCGCCGTTCGCTGCAACACCCCGACACATTGCCGTCGGCCCGCGTGCTACGGGCGATGGCCGACGAACATGAGAACTCTTTCGTCCGCTTCGTGCGCACGCGATCCGTGCAAACGCGGGACGCCCTGCTTGCCATGCCGTTGACGCCCGAGCAGGCGGATCGCCAGCGTCGCATGGTTGAAGATTCAGTCTGCGCGCAGCGCGAAATTGAGGCATCCGACACGACGCCGTTCGAGGAATTCCGCAAGCAATACGTGTCCGCTGGCCGTCTCGTCGTTTAGGAGTGTGCACAACGCTTCGCTAAACTGCGCTATTCGCTCACGCTTAGCTACATCATGGAACGCCGCCCGCTTTTTCACGCCAATCTGAACGTCTCCGTCCTTTCGCTCGGCACCATGACCTGGGGTGAGCAGAACAACGAGGCCGAGGCCCACGCCCAGCTTGAATGGGCGGTGGAGCACGACATCAATTTTGTCGACACCGCCGAGATGTATCCGGTGCCGCCGTGCGCCGAGACCGGCATGCGCACCGAGATCATTCTTGGTAACTGGCTGGCAAAGCCAGGCAATCGGCAGAAGGTCGTTGTTGCCAGCAAGATCGCGGGGCCTGGCCGGCGTGACTGGATTCGCAACGGGGCCACGGCGTTGACCAAGGCCAACATCATTGATGCCTGCGAAGGCTCGCTACGCCGGCTGCAGACGGACTTCATCGACCTCTACCAGATTCACTGGCCTGACCGTAATGTCGCGGCGTTCGGCACCTGGCGCTTTGACAGCGGCAAGGAGCGGCCCACTGTGCCGATCGTCGAACAGGTCGAGGCCATGCAGACGCTGATCAAGCAAGGCAAGATCGGCGGCTATGGCCTGTCCAACGAAACCGCCTGGGGTACGACGATGTTCTGCCGCGCGGCGGAGCAACTGGGCGCACCAAAGCCCGCGTCAATCCAGAATCCGTATTGCCTGCTCAACCGCAGTTTCGAGGGCGATCTCGCCGAAGTAAGCTATCGCGAGCAGGTTCCCCTGCTGGCGTACAGCGTGCTCGGCATGGGCATGCTGACCGGCAAGTATCTCAACGGTGCGCTGCCAGTGGGATCGCGCTTCCAGAAATTCGGCGAAACCATGGGCGGACGCTATCGTCGCCCGCTGGCGCACGTCGCCACCGAGGAGTACGCAGCGCTCGCGCGCAAACATGGCATGACCATCACCGAACTGGCGATGTCGTTCGCCGCGACCCGCTGGTTTGTCGGCAGCCTGATCATCGGCGGCACTTCGGTCGCGCAGCTTGATCAGGTACGCAAGTCTTACCAGACGAAATTGTCACCCGAGCTGATTGCCGAGGTGGACGCCATCAGCAACCGATACCTGCATCCAACCGCATAAAAAAGGCCCGCAGTTGCGGGCCTTTTTCCTTGGGTTGTCGGTGTTGAATCCGGCAACAATGCGACGACAAGATTACTTCTTCTTCGCGTCTTTCGCCGGAGCGGCAGCGGCTGCGGCCGGCGCCTTCTGCTTGGAAGCTGCAACTTCAGCAGCAGCAACCGGCGCGCCTTCGACGGCAGCTTCTTCGGCAACAACGGAAGCAGTCGCAAACACGGCATCCTTGTTGCGGCCGTGGAACACCAGGCTCACGCCGCTCGGCAGCTTGACGTCAGCAGCGTGGATCGATTCGCCAGCCTTGAGGTCTTTCAGGTCCACCTCGATGAAGCGCGGCAGATCCTTTGGCAGGCAGGCGACTTCGACTTCGTTCAACACGTGGTTGACGATGGCGGCCGAGAGTTTGACCGCCGGCGAGACTTCCTGATTGACGAAGTGCACCGGCACTTTCATGTGCAGCTTCTTGTTGGCGTCAACGCGCTGGAAGTCGATGTGCTGGATCAGCTGTTTGAACGGGTGATACTGCACATCGCGCAGCAACACCTGACTCGTGGCGCTGCCGAGCGTCATGGTCAGGATCGAGCTGTGGAAGTCTTCCTTCTTGAGGGCATGCCACAGGGCATTGTGATCGAGCTCGATCAGTTCCGGCTTGGCTTCGCCACCATAGACGATGCCCGGCACTTTGGCCGTGTTGCGCAGGCGGCGGCTCGCACTACTGCCTTGCGCTGTCCGCGCGAACGCGGTGAATTCGGTTGCCATTTTTGTAACTCCAGTGTTGATGAGTTTTGTCGTGACCCCGCGACCAGGGTGACGTCAAAGGCCGCGCAGCATTTTGCTGCGCAGAAAAATCTATTCGGTGAACAACGACGAAACGCTATCTTCGTTGCTGATCCGCTGCATGGTTTCGGCGATCAGCTGCGCGCTCGAAATCTGGCGAATCTTGCCACCATTGGCCGCCAGCACTTCGGCCTCTTTCGACAGCGGAATGGTGTCAGTCACCACCAGCGAATCGAGGGACGGGCCGGCGATGCGGTTGACCGCTTCCCCCGACAGCACCGCATGCGTGCAGTAGGCGATCACCTTCACCGCACCGTTGTCCTTGAGCGCCTGCGCCGCCTTGCACAACGTGTTGGCGGTATCGACGATATCGTCCATGATCAGGCAGGTGCGACCACGTACATCGCCGATGATGTTCATCACTTCCGACACGTTCGCCTTCGGGCGACGTTTGTCGATGATGGCGAGATCGGTGTCCAGACGCTTCGCCACCGCGCGAGCGCGTACCACGCCGCCCACATCGGGCGACACCACCAGCAGGTTGTCGTACTTCTGCTTCCAGATATCGGCCAGCAGGATCGGGGTGGCGTAAATGTTGTCGACCGGGATGTTGAAGAAGCCCTGAATCTGGTCGGCGTGCAGATCCATCGTCAGCACGCGGTCTACGCCCACTGCGGTCAGCATGTCGGCCACCACTTTCGCCGAGATGGCGACGCGGGCGGAGCGTGGACGGCGATCCTGACGCGCGTAACCGAAGTACGGCATGGCAGCGGTGATACGGCCAGCGGACGCACGCTTCAGCGCGTCCACCATGATCACCAGCTCCATCAGGTTGTCGTTGGTTGGCGCGCAGGTCGATTGCAGCACGAAGACGTCGCGACCGCGGACGTTTTCGAGGATTTCGACGTTGACTTCGCCATCCGAGAAGCGGCCGACCTGCGCCTTGCCCAGGCGCATGCCCAGATGCTCGACGACGGAATGGGCAAGCCTGGCGTTGGCGTTGCCGGTAAAGACCATCATGTCGTGGAAGCTCATGGCGGGCCTGTCTGCGATCTCGTTATGGGGCGGCCGGTCTGCCGGCAGCAGGAACGATCCGGGATTGCCGAAATCGACGCCGCTGGCGCTACTGAAAAAAAAGCGGCCTTGGAGGTTTGCTCAAAGACCGCTTTAGCTGTTGGTGGCAGGGGAGGAAGGAATCGAACCCTCGAATGTCGGAATCAAAATCCGATGCCTTAACCGACTTGGCGACTCCCCTACGCTTTCCGGCAATTCCCGGCAAGGTTTACCTTACCAATCAACCGCAGGAAGCCTTAAATTATAGCACTGTCTGTTGCTGAAAGCGCCATCGCGAACAGCGGATGCCGGGCGATGGTGCGGACGGCCCAGCTTTGCCAGCCTGACTGCTCAAGTTGTCGCGCGATTTCGCTGGCGGCCTCGTGATTGTGAGCCCTCGCAAACACGCAGGCGCCGGAGCCTGTCATGCGCGGCGCGATGCCGGGCGGGCACAGATGTGCCAAGTCCGCCAGCAAGGCGCCGATGCGCGGCTCCAGCCGTTCGGCCACCGGCTGCAGATCGTTATGACCGTGGTCCAGCATGAACACGGCGCCCGCGTTGGCCGGTGTGTCGCGCTTGAGCTGCGGGTCGGTGAAGACGTTCGCCGTCGCCACACCTGCGCCGGGAAAAGCCAGCACGTAATCTGTCACCGGCATCGTGACCGCGAGCAGGCGCTCACCAACACCACGCGCCAACGCCGGCCGACCGAACACAAAGAAGGGTACGTCAGCACCGAGACTGGCCGCTACTTGCTGCAATGCTTCGCGCGATTGGCCCAGCCCCCACAGTTGATTGAGTCCCAGCAAGGTAGTGGCGGCATCCGAGCTGCCGCCGCCCAGACCAGCGCCCTGCGGGATGCGTTTGCTGACCTGAATATCAACCCCGAGCGCACAGCCCGTGGCCGCCTGCAACGCCCGCGCCGCGCGGCAGCACAGCTCGTTCTGCTCGTCCAGGCCCGGCGGCGGATCGACAAGGCGGACGACACCATCGCTGCGCCGGGTCAACCTGATCGTGTCAGCCAGGTTGATCGGCACAAACACGCTTTCCAGCAGGTGATAGCCGTCAGCGCGGCGCCCGGTCACGTGCAAAAACAAGTTCAGCTTGGCCGGCGCCGGTAGCGTCAGCGATTGCGTGGTGCTCGCCGACGTCACGGCGCTGCCCATTCGTCGATCACCCAGCGCACTTCAACCTCGGGCTGCGCCGGCAGGCTCCAGCGCATCCGGCGCGGCGCGCCGGTGTCAGCCTGCCGCGCACCGATTTCAATGTCCCAGCCGGACTGCCGGAACCTCAGCGGCCAGCCGGCAACATCCCGCTCGACCGCAGTCGCCTGCTCGCCAGCGGCTGGCAACCCCTGCAACCATGCCGACAGCGCGGCGTCCTGCACCGGCAAATCGATCATTGGGCGCAACAGCTCGGCAACGCTGGTCGCGACCTGGCGCCCGCCGTTGGCGTCGGTCAGCGTCACCACACCGCCCTCAGCGACCACCTCGGCCAGCGCAGTGCCTAGCGGTGAGAACAGGCTGAGTGTGCGTCGCGCGGGCGTTTCGGTATAGCGGAACTGGCCGCTCGCCTGCTCGCGCTCCCCCTTTGCACTGAACCGCCCCGCCATCGAAAACTGCGCTCGCGGCGTGATCATTGTCGCCGTCGCCGGTGCGGTCGATGGTGTTGCCGGCGGCATCGTGGCCACGCCGGCACAACCCGAAAGCGCCAGCAATGCGGCCAGCGGCCAATACCACCACCGCCCGACGCGGACCTTGCCCGCGTCGTACCGCAAGTTGCCGGTCATTCAGCGCTCCAGACGCGCCATCGTCTTTTTCAGGATGTCGCTGTCCGGCTGCGCTTTCAGTTGTGTCTGCCAGATGCCCCGCGCCTCATCCTTGCGGCCCAGCGCCCACAGCACTTCGCCGAGGTGGGCGGCGATTTCGCCATCCTGAAACTTGTCGAACGCCCGCTTCAGATAGGCCGCAGCATCTTCCAGCCGGCCCTGCCGGAAGGCAATCCAGCCCATGCTGTCGAGGATTGCGGCATCATCGGGTGCCAGTTCGTGCGCTTTCTCGATCAGCGTGCGTGCCTCATCAAGATTGATGTTGCGATCAGCAAAACTGTAGCCAAGCGCGTTGTAGGCGTGGGCGCGCTTCGGTTGCAGTGCAATCACCTTGCGCAACCGCTTCTCCGCCTCGTCCATTCGATCAATGCGCTCGGCCAGCATCGCGCTTTCATAGAGCAGGTCAGCATCTTCACTGTCGACAACCAATGCTGCGTCGAGTGCCTCAAACGCCTTCACGTTCTCGCCAGCATCGCGCCATAACGCCGATTCAGTTTGCGCCAGACTCAAACGCTCCAGCGCGTTACCGGGCTTCAACGCACGCAGGTGCGCCACCGCCTGCAGCATCTGCTTGTCCTGCGCCAGCGCGTTGGCCACGCGCAGTTGCGATTCCCAGTAGCGCTCGCTCGGCGGCACCTGCGAGTAGCGCTCAACAGCCTCTGCCCAGCGCTTCTGGCTTTCCGAAATGCGGCCCAGGTAGTAGCGCACTGCCGCCGGGTCGCCGCGATCAGCCTCAAGCGCCTCGCTGAATTCGCGGTCCGCCGTCACCCAATCCTTGGCGTGATAGGCCGACAATGCTGCCGCCAGACGCATCTCCTCGGCATCTTCCTTGCCTTCGTCAGCCAGCGCGAGGAAGCGCTTGCGCGCTTCTGCGAAATTTTCCAGATCGAACTCCGTGCGCGCCGCCAGCACCCGCAGTTCGCGGCTGTCCGGCGCGGCGGCAATCGCCTTTTCGAGCACCGACATCGCGGCGGCGCGATCGGCGGCGCCCTCTTTACCGGCCGCCGAACGCGCAAGCAGCAGGCGCGACTTCACCGCCACGGCCTGCGGCCAGTCCGGGCGCAGCGCCAGCGCACGGTCAATCGCCAGCATCGACTCGTTAATGCGTGCATTGTTGTTGCCCGTGCTTGCCACCGACAGCGCGTAATACGATTCCGGCAGCTTCGGCAGACGCTCGGTGAACACCGACGCCAGCTTCACAGCCGCATCGCGGTCGCGGTACTGCGCCAGCTGTCGCGCCACGTCCATCACCGCCTCGGCCCGCTTCTCCTCTGGCAACGACAGTACGCGGGTCACCGCCTGCTGCGCGCGAGTCTCGTCCTGACTGGTCAGGGCCAGCGCCAGTGCGATCTGCAGCGGACGGATGGCGTCCGGATCGGCGACCTGCCAGAGTGCGGCGATTTCCTTCGCATCATTCACCCGGCGGGTGCGCACCAGCAGATCCACCGCCCGTTCGGCCACCTTGGCATCCTGCGTGCGTTTGGCGACCTCGTAGTAAGTCGCGGCGGCGCTCGCCACATCGCCCTGCTGCAACGAGAACTCGGCAGCGAGGATACCCATCACGACGGCACGATCATTCACCGCCTGCGACGACATGGGCCGCGGCATCTGTGCCTGCGCGAGGGGCGCAAACAGCGTAACAGCGCCCGCAGTGGCAAGCGCAACAGGAATAGCCAGATGACGATATTTCATGGCGGCGAGCATACACCCGCAAACCTGACTGGACGCGGCCTCTACACTCACGGCATGCCGGAACTTCCCGAAGTAGAAACTGTCTGCCGGGGCCTTGCCCCAACCCTCGTCGATGCCCGTATTGACGACGTCATCGTGCGTGAGCCGCGGCTGCGCTGGCCAGTGGCGGCGGACTTCGCCGAGCGGCTGCGCGGGCGCCGCATCGAGCGCGTCGAACGTCGCAGCAAATATCTGCTGTTGCGCCTCGCGGGCAGCGACTCACTGACGCTGCTCGCTCATCTCGGCATGACCGGCAGCTTTGTCGCGCGCCCCATTGCCGCCGGTGACAACGTGCCATTGCGCCTGCACGACCACGTCGACTTTCGCCTGGATACAAACGCTGGCCACTATCTGCTGCGCTACAACGATCCGCGCCGCTTTGGCTCGATGCACGTATTTACCGGGGCAGACAGCGACCAGCCGCTGCTCGCTCACCTCGGCCCCGAGCCGCTCACCGATGCGCTGACCGGTACCTATCTCTTCGAGCAGACACGCCGCCGCCCCGGCCCGATCAAGCAGGCGCTGATGGACAACACGCTGGTGGTCGGCGTCGGCAACATCTACGCCAACGAATCCTTGTTCCGCGCCGGCATTCACCCGAACCGCGCGGCGAACCGCGTGTCACTGGCGCGCTACGAGCGGCTGGTGCAGGAGGTGAAAGCAGTGCTGGCAGAGGCCATCGAGGCCGGCGGCTCCACGCTGCGCGACTTCGTCAATGCCAGCGGCGAGCCAGGTTACTTCCAGCTCGACTACTTCGTCTACGGCCGCGACGGGCAAGCGTGCAAGCAATGCGGTGGACTGCTCAAGCTCATGCGCCACGGTGGGCGTGCGACGGTGTATTGCCCGAATTGTCAGAGGTAGACGTTGTGGCGGTCGCAACCGCGATGGAGCGAAGCGGAATCGAGGCACTTTTCCGTCGCTAACGGTTGCCCTCGATTCCACTTCGTTGCATCGAGGCTACGGATGGCGGCGAATCAATCGCTCATCGCGACGCCAGCGCCTCCCACTGCTCCATGGCGGCGAAGATGAGTTCGTCGAGTTCGCCGACGCGTTTGGCAGCTTCGGCGGCGCGCTTCGGGTCACTTTGAAAGATGGCGCCGTCGGCGAGCAGTGTGTTGAGCTCGGTCTGTTCGGTCTCCAGCGCTTCGATGCGGCCGGGTAGCGCGTCGAGTTCGCGCTGCTCCTTGTAGCTGAGCTTGGCGCGAGCCTTCGCCGGCTCCGCGCTCGCGTTGCGTGCGGGCGTGGCAGCTGGCGCGCGCGCGGGGGCGGCCGTCTGCTCCGGCGCGACCAGGCTCGCCATCACGCGCGCCTGGGCCTGCCAGTCGGTGATACCGCCTTCGTATTCGCGCCACAGGCCGTTGCCTTCGGCGACCAGGCAACTGGTGACCACGTTATCGAGAAAGCGCCGGTCATGGCTGACGATGAACACCGTGCCCTCGTAGTTGGCCAGCTTGTCTTCGAGCAGCTCCAGCGTGTCGATGTCGAGATCGTTCGTCGGCTCGTCGAGCACCAGCACATTCGCCTCTTTCGCGAAATGCCGCGCCAGCAGCAGGCGATTGCGTTCACCGCCCGAAAGCATCTTCACCGGCGCGTTGGCGCGCTCCGGCGGGAACAGGAAGTCCTGCAGATAGGTCATCACATGGGTGCGCTTGCCGCCCACCTCGATCCAGTCGCTGCCCGGCGAGATGAATTCGCCGAGCGTGGCGTTCTCGTCCAGCGCGTCGCGCATCTGGTCGAAGTACGCGATCTGCATGTTCATGCCGGTGCGGATCTTGCCGCTGTCCGGCGCCAGCTCGCCGAGGATCAGTTTCAGCAGCGTCGTCTTGCCGATGCCGTTCGGGCCGACCAACCCCACCTTGTCGCCGCGCAGGATGGTGGCGGTGAAATTCTTCACGATCACTTTGTCGCCGAAGGCTTTGCTGACGTCGGTCAGCTCGGCGATCACCTTGCCGGACTGCGCACCACTGGTGATCTCCAGCTTCACGCGGCCGAGCGTTTCGCGCCGTGCCGCGCGCGTCAGCCGCAGCGCCTCCAGCCGCCGCACGCGCCCCTCGTTGCGGGTGCGCCGCGCCTCCACGCCCTTGCGAATCCACACTTCTTCCTGCGCCAGCAGCTTGTCGAACTTGGCGTTGACCGTGGCCTCAAACTCCAGCTGCGCCGCCTTCTGCGTCTCGTAGGCCGCATAGTTGCCGGGGAAGGTAGTGAGCTTGCCGCGATCCAGCTCGATGATGCGGGTGACCACGTTATCGAGAAACGCGCGATCGTGGCTGATGATCACGGCGCTGCCCTTGAAATTGCGCAGCAGTTCCTCCAGCCAGGCAATCGCCGCGAGGTCGAGATGGTTGGTTGGTTCATCGAGCAGCAGTAGATCGGGCGAGGCCACCAGCGCGCGGGCGATGGCAACCCGCTTCTTGAGCCCGCCGGAAAGCGTTGCGACCTTGGTGGCGGCGTCCAGCGAGAGCTGCGTCAGCGTGGTGGTGACGCGCGATTCCCAGGTCCAGCCGTCGAGCGCGTCGATCTCGTGCTGCATGTCAGCCAGCTCATGCGCGTCGCCGCCGGCAGCGGTCATCGTCTCGTAGAGCCCGCGTAGCGCCCGTACATGCCCGAGGCCTTCGGCAACGGCGTCAAACACCGTGGCGTCGGGCGCAAACACCGGCTCCTGCGGCACCGTGGTCACCCGCAGGCCGCTTTGCTGCGCCATCGCGCCGTCGTCCAGCGCCTGCACGCCGGCCAGCACCTTCAGCAGCGAGGTCTTGCCGGCGCCGTTACGGCCGATCAGGCCGATCCGTTCGCGGGTTTCAACGGCGAAATCCGCACCATCGAGGAGCGCGGCGAGACCAAAGGCGAGGTGGGCGTTTTGCAGAGTGAGAAGAGCCATCCGCAAAGTGTAGTCGGCAGGCATTCATCTTTTTTCTCAAACGGCGTCTGCATTGGGTTTGCCACCGCAATTAGCAAAAAGTCGACTATTAGCCGAATTACGATTTTTGCCCATATCCAATCAGGCTTTCAGCCAAAAGATGATCGACTGTCGCGCGCCAGTTCAAACGCGCAAATTGCTGCACCGCAGCCAAAATTTGCGCTGCTATCATGCCCTGCAAAGCGTTGCGCTGCTTCACATTGCGCGCAACGGCAATCACTGACCACCGACGCCGCGCACCGACGCGCCGTCGCACTGTTTCAACGAGGAGGAACCCGTGGACAAACCCTGGCTGAACAACTATCCGGCCGGCGTACCCGCCACCATCAAGTACGACCAGTACAGCTCGATCGTGCAACTGCTGGAGGAGAGCTTCCAGAAGTACGCCCATCGCGCCGCCTTCAACAGCATGGGCAAAAACGTCACCTATGGCGAGGTGGACGAACTCTCCCGCGCGCTCGGCGCCTACCTGCAAAGCGTGGGCCTGCAGCCGGGCGACCGCGTCGCCTGCATGATGCCCAACGTGATCCAGTACCCGGTCTCGGTGGCAGCCATCCTGCGCGCCGGCTTTGTGGTGGTGAACGTCAACCCGCTCTACACGCCGCGCGAGCTGGAGCACCAGTTGAAGGACTCCGGCGCCAAAGCCATCGTGATTCTGGAGAACTTTGGCGCCACGCTGCAGCAGGTGCTCGACAAAACACCGGTGAAGCACGTCATCCTTGCCGCGATGGGCGACATGCTGGGCTTCATCAAGGGCTCGCTGGTCAACTACGTGGTGCGCAAGAAGAAAAAGCTGGTGCCCCCGTTCTCGCTGCCCACGGCCGTGAAGTTCAACGACGCCATTGCCCGCGGCAAACCGCTGGCGCTGTCCCCGTCGAAGGCGAAATTCGAAGACCCGGCCGTGCTGCAATACACCGGCGGCACCACCGGCGTATCGAAGGGCGCCACCCTGCTCCACCGCAACATCGTGGCCAACGTGCTGCAGTCCGAGGCGTGGATGCAGCCGGCGCTGACCAACCCGAAAAAGCCGAAGCCGCCGGAGCAGCTCACCACCGTCTGCGCGCTGCCGCTGTATCACATCTTCGCCTTCACGGTCTGCTTCCTGCTGGCGGTGCGCACCGGCGGGCTGGTGATCCTGATCCCGAACGCGCGCGACTTCCCCGGCACCATCAAGGCGCTGAAGGGCTTCAAGATCCACATGTTCCCGGCCGTCAACACGCTCTATAACGCGCTGCTCAACGAGCCCTCGTTCAAGGAGCTGGACGTGAGCGACATGCGCGTGGCCAACGGCGGCGGTATGGCGGTGCAGAAGGCGGTGGCCGACAAATGGCTGGCGGCCACCGGCTGCCCCATCGTCGAGGGCTACGGCCTCTCGGAGACGTCCCCCTCCGCCACCTGCAACCCGACCGACACTGACGCCTACTCCGGCACGATCGGCCTGCCGCTGCCGAGCACCGAGATCGCCATCCGCGATGACGACAACAAGGACGTCAAGCAAGGCGAGCCAGGCGAAATCTGCATCCGCGGCCCGCAGGTGATGGCGGGCTACTGGCAGCGCCCCGACGAAACCGCCAAGGTGTTCGCACCGGACGGCTTCTTCAAGACCGGCGACATCGGCGTGATGGACGAGCGCGGCTACGTGAAGATTGTGGACCGCAAGAAGGACATGGTGCTGGTATCCGGCTTCAACGTCTACCCGAACGAGGTAGAGGATGTGGTCGCCAGTTGCCCCGGCGTGCTCGAGTGCGCAGTGATCGGCGTGCCCGACGAAAAATCCGGCGAAGCGGTCAAGGTGTTCATCGTCAAGAAAGACCCGGCCCTCACCGAGCAGCAGGTGCGCGACTACTGCGAAGCCAACCTCGCTGGGTACAAAAAGCCGAAGTACATCGTCTTCCGCGCCGATTTGCCCAAGACACCAGTAGGCAAGATCCTGCGCCGCGAGCTGCGCGACATGGAGAAGAAGGCGGCGTAGTTGCCCGACTGATAGTTGCGCCTCCGCAACATGTCACAAAACGGCCCTACGGGCCGTTTTTGTTGGGTGCGTTCAGTGCGCCGTGCGGTATCAGGCAAGCCGAAGTCGCCGAGCGCATGGGCACCAGCCGGTCCGCCGTGGCAAGACTGGAATCGGCCAACGCAAAACACTCGCCATCACTTGCCACTCTGCAACGCTACGCACAGGCGCTCGGGTATCGCGTGCAAGTGCGGCTAGTGCGACCGTAGCGGCGTCGCGACCGAACCGCGCAGGCAGCAAAGCAGCCCACCTACACGATTAGCCTAGCCGATCTGCTAAAAAAAACTGGTTAGCAGCGCTCTGTACCAAAAGCTCTGAGACGTCACGAAAATGACGTCAAGCTCGCATTTCTGAAACGCGCGACAACATAACCATGCGGGCGCAAGACACATTTCGACAGCGGTTTAACACCAAGGCACCACCATGGACTTGCGATTCTTTTTAGCTCAGAGGGTAAGTTTCATTCGGTGGTTCTACGAGATGTCGTCAGTACCGTTTGTAGAACGAAAGCGCCAGATTTCTGCGGCCGACGAGCCGTTCATTCCTCCACTCGGCGATACCTCCGAACCACCGTTTTTGGCGGAATGGATAGATGCGGAAGAAAGTCTCCAACTACTCGGGCGTCTTTGCCTATCGACTCTCACGTCAGTATTTCATTTGTATCTGAAAACAACGGTGGGTCGGGTGGGAGTAACTTTAGATGCATCGGATAACGCGGCCTTCAAGAACGGATGGTTTGCAGGCTACCAAGCATATTTTGCACGTCGTCTTTGTATTCAATTTGCTGACAGCCCGTGCGGGCTCAGGCTATTTGAAGAAATTGTTCTCGCGCGAAACAGAACGCAACATCCTGATTCAATAACAAACTGTAGGGCGCACTACTCGATAAGCGATCTAGAGAAGCTATGCACACCAACGCTGATCCAGGAGAATTTCGCTTCAACGTTCTGCGACTGGAACGAGGAAGAACATATTTGGTTCGCTGCACCACCAATCGACGTTACCAAGGAAAAGCTGTTTGCTGCCCTACTTGAGGTCGAGCGTTTCGCAGGATGGGTAGAACGGGAGCTGCAGAAACGCCTCGTGATTACCTGAAACGGTGGCAATAAGTGATACCACTTTCGATCAATGGATTTGCATAGAAGGGTAGACGCGCTGGACTAACAAATTCACTGCCTCTGCGAAGTTGCAGCGCCTCTCAATTCATGACTATTTCCGGCACGGAAACGCCGACGACAATGCATTGGACACAAGATCACTAGCTTGTTGATCCCATTTATTCGGGTTTTCACGGAAATACTTCTTAACTACTGCGACCGCTTGTCCGATTGTCACATACGACCGCCCACAGAATGCCGTGCCATTAGCTGTATCGTGCACACCGGCAACAAATCCCAAAAGTAGGCCGCTCTTTTGAAAATCCGAAGGGCTAGCGTTCGCGCTTTCTACTCTGTCGTCAGCATCGACAAGGTCCTTCAGTCTAGCTCCATTGAAATACCCAGCATTTGCTTCGCCAGCAATCGCGATGGCCATCGCCACGAGGATCGCATGAGGGAAAACATTTGAGGCCGACATCTTGCTAGTACTCCAAGTGCCTGTTCGATTGGACTGAATTGTGGCGTGGAAGGCAACTTGCGATACTGCAAATGCCTTCCGAATTTGTCGTTAGCGCAACGTGCATTGTACGTTCCCAATACGTCTGCCAACGTGATTGCAAGACTCGGTTCGACCTCCTTGCCACACGTCCGGGCTGTACTCAAAGGGGCTCGACTTTTCGCGTTGCTTCGCCGACTCGAAGTGAAGGATTCCGAGGAACACCGTGTCAAAGCCTAATACCTTGTCAACCAAGGACTTCGCTCGTCCCCATGCAACACCTAATCTCCACCGGCGTAATCATCGAGCACGAGGACCGCGTGCTGCTGGTTTGTCACGTCAAGCCGGGCGCGTATGACTTCTGGGTGGCGCCGGGCGGGGGCGTGAAGGGGGCGGAGACGCTCGAGACCGCAGCCACGCGGGAGGCGCGTGAGGAGGCGGGCGTGGAGGTGGCGATTGGCAAGCTCCTCTACATCGAGGAGTTCTTCAGCCCCGAGTGCCGCACCGTCAAGTTCTGGTTCGCCGCGCGGCTCACCGGCGGGCACCTGGACTGCACCCACCCCGAAGCCGTGGCCGAGCACATCACCGAGGCCGCGTGGCACCCACTCGTCAGCCTCAACCAGCTCACCGTATTCCCGGAGATGCTCACCACCCGCTACGTCACTGATCGCGAGATGGGGTTGCAAGCCCCATCCGTCTGCCGTTGCGGGAGATGACTTTCTGGTGAGTCGTCGTTTGCAGCCGAAAATCGCCGCGATCCGGCCGCGCAGCGACGCGGCTACGTCGGGCGGCCGTTCTCGCACAGGTTGTCTGTCGTGATTCGCCGCTCTCGTTTGCTATCCTGCCCAGCTTGCACGACGGGCGCGTGTTTGCAAAGAGCCAGGCGATGACAACCACACTTTTTTCGGTGATGAGACCAATCCAGCGGCAACGTCGTCGATATCTCGCGCCGCTTGTCGTCGGTGTGCTGGCAAACGCGCTGTACGCTGCACCGGCAGTTGCCGCGCCAGTCGATGCAGCTGCAGCCCTCACCGACGCCGAGCTGGTGTGGGACACGCGCGTGCTGGACGTGGCGGAGGCGCGGCGCATCGTGGCGCAATCGGCAAAGCTGGCGCCTTGGGTTGACCGGGTGATTGATCGTGCTGGCCGCTACAGCGTGAACCCGCGGCTGCTGGCCTTGCTGGCGGACGAGAGCGATTTGCTGGGCAATCTGGATGGGCTTGACAGCACTGCGGCTGGCGAACGGCTGGACCAGTTCGTCGGCGCTGTTTCGCATATGTTCGAGACCGGCCGTAGCCAGCAGGACGGCGGTATCGCGCGCACCCGCGCACGGGTGCTGGCGCTGGCAGGGCAGAGTTTTGGCGCACGGGCGGTGGCGGCGACGTTTCTCGCGGGCGATGGCGATGCGCGCAAACTGAGCGAGCGCTGGCGCACGCGCTACGGCGCACCGCAGGTTGCCGTTGAGGCCGAATCAGAAAAGGCAGCGCCCGCGCTCTTCCTGCGCCTGCCCTGGCTGGCCGGGCAATCCGGCTGGAGCTTCAACGGCGTGCACACCACATCCGGCAGTTGCAACCCCACGCCCTGTGCGTCGCCGCAATCGTCCATCGATTTCTCGCGAGGCTGGCCGCAGTGGACCACAAGCACAACCAATGCGCCTGTGCATGCGGCGCATGGCGGTACGGTCACTGTGTACTCTTCGTGCAATGTTCGCGTGACCAATGCGAACGGCTGGGCCACCAACTATTACCACCTGTCCAATGTGGCGGTGAGCAACGGTGCCACGGTAGTCACCGGCCAGCGGCTGGCAGACTATGCCGACAATCAGGCGCAGGCGCTCTGCCAGGGCGGCAGCTCGACCGGGCCACACACGCACGTGACGTTGCTCGCCAGCGGCGCGCAAGTGGCGATTGACCAGAGCGAGTTCTCGGGCTGGCGCATCAATGCCACCACAGTGACTGCTGACTACGACAGCAACTGCACACGCATGAACCTGACGCGCGACGGCATCACGGCCTGCGCCTACAACGGCTCCAGCCCGACCAGCTGGGCGATGCACACGTTGCCGGCAGGGCATCCGTCAAGCAAGATTTGTGATCTCGACATTGATGGCAGCGGCACCGTTGAGCCGGATCGCGATGGTGTGTTGCTGCTGCGTTACCTGTTCGGCATGCGCGGTAATGCGCTGATTGCCGGCATCAACCAGGCAGGCGCGGCGCGCACGCAACCGGCAACGATCGAGAGCTACATAGCCAGCAAGGACTATGACCTCGACCGCAGCGGCAACACGCTCACGCTGCACGACGGCACCATCGTTCAGCGTGCCATGCGCGGCGTAACCAGCAGCGCGCTGGCTAGCGGTGTTGGGCCGCTGGGTACGTTGCTCAATGGAGCCTCGGGAGTGGCGGCGTATGTGGCGGGGTGCCGATAGCGTCGGGCCGTCATTGGCTGCTCGGTGACCTTCGAGGTGCGCTTACGAAGCAGCACCGGAACGTTGCCCAGGATTCGCTGCCGGGAATAGTCCGAAACTCGATCCTTATCAAGCGATGGCGCAAACAAGGCGCGCTCCACGTGAAGTGCGGACTCTATACTTTCCACGCCTGACATCGGCGATCACGCTGGTGTCGAAACGCGGCTGCGGGTGAATGCACACCAGTGTGCGGAATCATTCCCAAGACGTCCCAACCACAACACAAGTGCGGCACCGGTTGCTTCCTGTGCCGCAAGCGATTGACTGGAATCCTCTTCTGCGAATGAGTACTGAACAGACCCGGCGCGATCACCAATCGCGGCCCACCCCGTCCTGCCACGCACTTGACGCTACACACGTGCTGGACCGCATGGCCATTGGCTTGCGTGTGCTCTTCCTGGCAGGTGTGATGCTGGGCGGTGTCGCTAACGCTCAGGTGCATCGCTGCCAGTCGGCCGACGGCAAGGTGACCTATTCAGATCAACCGTGCGCGGGTGCTGCGGTGGCGCCTGCGCCGCCAGCCACGCCCGCGCCGAAATCGCGACAGGCGATGGACAAGTTTCATCAGATCGCCGAGGAGAACCCGAAGCCCCCAGCCCTTCGCGAGAAAAAGAAGGAATGCGACGCTGGTAACGCAAGCGCATGTGCCGAATGGGACAAGATGGAGCGCGCTTACTACAAGTCACTGACCCAGAAACTCGAACCCGTTGCGCGGAATGTGAAGTCACATCTGACCGACGAATGCCTTGCCGGTGACAAGGGCGCCTGCTCGCAGGCCTGCCCTTCTGCCCAATCGACCGGCGAGCGACACGAACTGCGTTTCCTCGCCGCTTGCGCAAAAGCACTGCAGCGCGATTCCGGCAGTTTTTGGCAAGTCAGCAAAGGGGCGGTGCGAGGCAATAAACCGATTGAGTTGGCCTACGCACGGCGTATGCCGAAGAATCCGGTTCTGGACAATGAGCTTGAGCTGCTCTGCTTTCGCAAACGTGCTTCGGCCACAGAGGCTCTGCTTGACAGCTTTTACGTCAAGGAGACTTACGCTGTCGACACGGCATCGGGCGCAGTGAGCGGAAATGTCTATGTGACATCTGGTCAGTATGGAGTGGCACGGTCGAATGCACCCGAGCCGACGTTTAACTCCATCGACGAGTGGGCCAACAGAACCTGTCCGCGCTAGTGCGCTGACCGGAGCGTTACTCGCTCCCAAACGCGCTACGCTAGGCACTCATCAATCCAGCAGGGGATCACAATGAAGCGCGTTACCGGCATCGGTGGAATCTTCTTTCAGGCGCAGGACCCGGCAGCGATGCATGCCTGGTACAAGGCTCACCTGGGCATTGACGTGCAAAGCTGGGGCGGCACGGCATTCACCTGGGCAGACGGCGACGGCAATGCAATGAAGGGCACGACAGTGTGGTCAATTGGCAAGGCTGGTGGCGATCACTTCGCGCCAAGCAAGGCGCCGTTCATGATCAATTACCGCGTTGATGATCTTGATGCACTGCTCGCGGCGCTGCGCGCCGAAGGCTGCAACGTGCTCGACAAGACTGACGACTCGGAATACGGCAAGTTTGGCTGGGTGATGGACCCCGAAGGTAACAAGGTGGAGTTGTGGCAGCCGCCGGCCGGACAGTAACGTTGCCGGTTTGCACTTCGTTACGGCAAACTCTGTGAAGCCATTTTCTGATGTTGCGCTGCTGACGCCAAGATTGCGGTTGCGGCCGCTTGCCGCCACCGACGCCGAACCACTTTACGACATCTATTCCGACCCCGATTTCATGCGCTACTGGAGCTCGGCACCGTGGACATCGATGGATCAGGCAACGCAGTTAATTGAGCGTGATCTGCGTGAACTGGCGGCCGGTGAACACGTGCGGCTGGGCATCTTTCTGCGCGATGGTGATGGGTTGATCGGCACCTGCTCACTCTTCAATCTCAACGCACAATGCCGTCGTGGCGAAGTGGGTTATGGCATCGCCCGCCCGCACTGGCGCAAGGGCTACATGTTTGAGGCAGTCAGCGCGCTGATTGGCTTTGCTTTTGGCGAACTGGATTTGCACAGGCTTGAAGCGGATATTGATCCGCGCAACGCCGGCTCGGCCCGCAGCCTGGAGAAGCTTGGCTTCATCCGCGAAGGCTTGTTGCGCGAGCGCTGGATTGTTGGCGACGAGGTTTCTGATTCGGCGCTGTATGGCTTGCTCGCGCGAGACTGGCGCCACGCAAGCCTAACTACACCGGATCCTGAAAGCCGCTGCGCCGATAAGTGATCACCAGCGTGTCGCGCACGCCCGGCTCACCATCGGGCTGGATAGGCGTGGTCTCGTGGATGACGCGGGCGTCGTCGAGCAGCAGTACGGACCACGGCTCGGTCAGCGTGAAGCGCACGCCACTCGGGCCGTGCGCGTCAAACACGCGCGACTCGCCACCCTTGACGCCACGGCGATTGACCAGCACCACAGCAACGAAATCAACGCCATCACGGTGCGCGCCTTCGGGCGTGGGGCGACCGATACCCTCAGCCGTATCGATGCGGAACTGGTGTGCTTCGATGTACCACCGATCCGGCGGCGCGCTGAGGGTGCTGGCGCAAAGTTCGCCGACACGCAGGATGAAGGTGCGCCAGGTGGTGTCGGTAGATACTTCGGGCGTGACCGGCTCAAACCAGCGTTCGATGCCGCCATGCAGCGCGTTGTAGTCCACCGGCTGCCAGTGCGCCCGGTGCGGCACGTCGCCTAGCGTGCCGGCGGCGATGGTCTGCACATACGACGCGTGCCGCCGTGAGCGATAGCGCCCACCATCGCGCAGGTATGCGTCACGCGGCAGCGCTTCCCAGCTCGGGCGCAGCGGGTCAAGCGCGGCGGGCGTGATGCCGGTAACGGCGCTGAGCTGCGCCGGTGCGATCAGGCAAAAGCCTCGCGCCTGCATTTCTTGCACAATGTCAGTCTTGTTCGCAACCGTTTGCATGGTTTACCTGCCGTGACTCATTTCTCTGCCAACATCAATCGCATCGCGCTGCTGCGCAACAGCCGCGACAACGGCTTGCCCGATCTGGTCGCCTGCGCGCGCATCGTGCTCGACGCCGGTGCTGATGGCATCACCGTGCATCCGCGCCCTGACGAGCGGCACATCCGCGCCAGTGACATGCAGCCAATCGCCGCGCTGGTGCGCGAGTACCCCGACCGTGAGTTCAACGTCGAGGGCAATCCGCACCACAATCTGGTGCAGATTGTAGAGAGCCTTGCCGCGGCGAACCTTGCTCCACGGCAAGTGACGCTGGTGCCCGACGCGCTGAATGTGCCCACGTCCAATCGTGGTTTTGCAGCAGGCGCCGAGATGGATGCCGTACAGCCGCTGATCGCGCACTTCAAGGCGATGGCAATGCGGGTGAGCGTGTTTGTGGACGCCGATGTCACGGCGGTAGTTGCAGCCCGTGCTGCTGGCGCGGATCGGATCGAGCTCTACACCGAGCCTTACGCACACGCGTGCGCGCAGGTCAGCAACACAGCCGCGAGCGCCACCGTGCGTGAGGCGCTGCAACCGTTCGCCGATGCTGCGCGCAAGGCGCGTGAGGCGGGCCTCGCGGTCAACGCCGGGCATGATCTGAACCTGCACAATCTGCCGCTGTTGCTGCGTGATGTGGCGCCGGACGAGGTGTCGATCGGCCACGCCTTCATCGCCGATGCGCTGATGATGGGGCTCGCGGAAACCACGCGGGCGTATTGCCGCATGTGTCATGGCGTCTGACCGCGCACTGGCCGACAGGCCTCTGGCGCTGACGCCGGGCGACCCGGCCGGCATCGGGCCGGAGATTGTCGCCAAGGCGCTGGCGCATGACGCCATCCTGCGCGGCCGTGTGGTCGTGGTGGGCGACCCACTGCCGATGCGTGATGCGCTCACCCGTTACGCGCCGAGGTTCCGGCTGCGTGAGGTCGATCTGCGCGACAGCGACGCCCTGCCCGACGATCTGCAGGAGCACGAGATTGCGATTCATCCGGTGCCCTGTCTAAGCGCCCTGCCCGAGGCTGGCAAGGTGGGTGCGGACGCCGGACGCGCCGCTTATCAGGCCATCGTGGCCGCAGCGACACTGAGCATGGACGGGCACTCCTGCGGCATGGCGACGGCGCCGATCAGCAAGCTCGCGTTGCGCGCGGCGGGGGTGAGCGAGCCGGGCCACACTGAAATTCTCGCCCGGATTGCCGGGCGCAGCGGTGATGACCAGTTTGCAATGATGTTCGCCAGCGAGCGCCTGCAGGTGGTGCTGGCGACGATCCATCTGCCGCTGGCCGATGCCCTCAAGGCACTGACGCCAGAACTGGTTCTCGCCAAATTGCAGCTCACCCACGACGCCGGGCGCTGGCTCGGCAAAGCGTCACCACTGATCGCAGTGGCAGGCATCAACCCGCATGCCGGTGAAGCGGGCATGCTGGGCGACGATGAGTCGCGGGTGCTGCTGCCGGCGATTGCGCAGGCGCGCGCGCTGGGGCTGCGGGTGACTGATCCGCTGCCGCCGGACACCGTGTTCATGCGCGCCCGCACGGGTGAATTCGACGTGGTGCTGGCGATGTATCACGACCAGGGCCTGATCCCGGTGAAGCTGCTCGGGCTCGACGCGGCGGTGAACGTGACCATCGGCCTGCCGTTCCTGCGCTCCAGCGTCGATCACGGCACCGCGTTCGACATCGCCGGGCACGGCGTCGCCAGCGAGGCGAATCTGCTGCATGTGCTGCGCTGGCATCTGGCGCGGATTGACGCAGCCGATCAGCCCTGATCGGACTAATCAACTTTTTACTCAAACCCGCATCGGAATTGGGCTAGGCAGCCAAATTGATGCAAAGTCGATTTCTTGCCATTTATACGCTTGAGCCCCAAGCGAATGGGCATTTCACCGCAAAGCTATCGGCCTTGCGGCCTACGGACTGACCTTGCCTGCCAGCTCCGGCACCAGCGTTTTCACCGGTTTGCCGGCAAAGTGCAGAGCGAGATTTTCGACAGCGAGATCAGCCATTGCCTGCCGCGTTTCGTGCGTGGCGCTGGCCACGTGCGGCAGCAGCACCACGTTGCGGCGGTTGAACAGGGCTTCCGGTACCTTCGGCTCGGCCTCGAAAACATCCAGGCCGGCGCCGGCGATGGTGCCCGCCTCAATCGCCTTGACCAGCGCGTCCTGATCTACCACCGAACCACGGGCGACGTTGATGAAGAAACCGGTCGGGCCGAGGGCCTGCAGCACCGCAGCATTGACCAGATGCTTCGTGGCGGCACCGCCGGGCGTGATGGCGATCAGCACATCGACGTCGCCCGCCATCTCGACCAGATTGCTGTAGTAGGTGTAGGTTACGTCCTGCTTGTTGCGGCCAAAGTAGGCCACGCTCATCTTGTGCGCCGCCAGCCGCTCGGCAATGCCCTTGCCGATGCGGCCGAGACCGATGATGCCCACCGTTTTGCCCCACAGCGAATGGGTCAACGGATACTGGCCCTTGAGCCAGTCACCCGCTTCAACGAACTTGTGGGCGCCGACGAACTGGCGACAGGTCATCAGTGTCAACGCCACGGCGGTATCGGCCACCTCGTCATTGAGCACATCAGGTGTGTTGGTGACCTTGACTTTTGCCTCAGCGCAGGCGGCGAGCGGCATGCCGTCGTAACCAACGCCGAACACACTGATGATTTCGAGATGGGGGAATTTGGCGAGCTGGTCCGGCGCCAGTTGCGAGCCCCCGAAGGCCACCATGCCGCGCGTGGTCGGTGCGATCTTCGCGATCAGCGCGCGGCGCGCCTCGGCGTCAGCGGCACCATGCAGATCATGCACGGTGAAATTCTCGTGCAGCGGTTTGGCGAAGAACGCGGGCAGCGGGGCGATGGCGACGATTTCAGGCTTTGACATCAGTTTCTCGGAAAAGCAGTTGAACAGCAGATATCAATGATGAGGTAGCTCGCTGTCGGCTCGTTGCAACAGCGTCGCAATCAGGCCGGCGTCGCCGGCCGGCGTCTCGATCACCTGGTGAAACCCGGCGGCTCGCGCCGTGGCGGCGATACGCGGGTGGCTCGCCAGCACCGGCAAGTTGAACAGCCGAGCCGGGCGATCGGCGGCCGGCACCAGCGGTACCAGATGTGAAATGGCGTCGCTGCTCATCGCCGAGATCGCATTGAGCTGGCCGCCGCGTAGCAGTTCGAGCAGACCAGTCGGTGGCGTGTTGGGGGCACGGCGGTGATAGGCCGTGACTGCACTCACGGTGGCACCGCGCGCCGTCAGGGCCTCGCGCAGCAGCTCGCGACCGTCGTCGCCGCGAAAGATCACGATGCGCTTGCCGTTGACCGCTGCCGCCTGCAAGGAAGACAGTGCCAGCAGCCCCTCGCTGTCAAAGCTTGATTCCGGAATCTCAACGGCCTCGACACCGCGCGCTGCCAGCTCCTCGGCGGTGCCCGGCCCGGGCGCATACACATGCAGGCCGAGCGGCAATTTGCGTGGCGCGGCACCCAGCGGCGCCAGCGTCATCTCGGCAGCGCTCGGGCTGACAAAGATCGCCGCGTAGCAGCGGGGCAAATCGGCGAGCGCAGCAGCAAGCGGCACGCCGTCTGCCGGTGGTTCGATGATGGTGGTGGGGAACACGTAGGGCGTCGCGCCAAGCGCGGCGACACGAGCCGCCGTGCGCGAGGCAGGCATCACCGGCCGGGTGATCAGCAAATGCACCCCGGTGAGCGGCCCGGTGTTGCCGGCGGTCGGTGTCGACTGCAAATGAAAATCAGTACCGGCCATGCTGCTCAATTCCTTCGTCGCGCTACACGCTCAAACTGGCGATGATGCGATCAGCGCCCTGTGCCTTCAGCGCCGCCGCCACCTCCTCGCCCAGTGCCTCCGGTGCGTCTGGTGTGCCGAGGGCCTCGGCGGTAACGTACTCACTGCCATCCAGGTTGGCAACGAAGGCGCGCAGCCGCAGCGGCCGTTCGCCATCCACCCAGTCGGCATAGGCGCCAAGCGGCAGCTCGCAACTGCCACCGAGCAGCCGGCTGACCGTGCGCTCGGCAGTGCAGGCAATGGCGGTAGGGGCGTGATCGAGCTCGGCAACCAGATCGGCGGTGTCATCGTCGTCGGCAACGATCTCGATGCCAAGCGCCGCCTGACCGGGCGCCGGCAGCGACTCCTCGATCGGAATGCGGGCACGAATACGATCACTGAAGCCCAGCCGGATCAGGCCGGCGGCGGCGAGGATGATGGCATCGAACTCGCCAGCGTCGAGCTTGGCGAGGCGGGTGTTGACATTGCCACGCACCGGCTTGAAATCGAGCGTCGGGTAGGCGCGTTTCAAGACCGCCGCACGGCGCAAACTGGAAGTGCCTGCCACCGCCCCGGCCGGCATCGCGGCCAGTGATTCGTAGCGCGACGACACAAAGGCGTCGCGGGCATCCTCGCGCGGCAGGATGGCGGCGAGCGCAAAACCCTTGGGCAGCACCATCGGCACATCCTTCAGCGAATGCACGGCAAGATGGGCGCGGCCGTCCTGCAACGCCACTTCCAGCTCCTTGATGAACAGCCCTTTGCCGCCCACCTTCGCCAGCGGTTTGTCGAGGATCTGGTCACCGCGGGTGGTCATGCCCAGCAGTGTGACGGCGAGGCCGGGAATTACACTTTCCAGTTCGGCCTTGACGTGATGGGCCTGGGCGAGTGCCAGCGGGCTCTCGCGGGTAGCAATGATGAGGGATTCGCTCATGCGGTGCGCAATTGACAGATTGGGGCGGACGAAGACTGCGCCGGACAACGCCGGTGTGGCCACTCGCTGGTTCGGGGCCATTATCGCATCGGTGTTTTTGGCGATGCTGAACGCGCTCCCCGGCCTGGCCGCCGCCCAGAGCGCCAGCACTGCTACCGCAGTGCCCGACACCTCGAAACTGGCGCCCTCCAGCCGCGAGTGGGAGAAGATCCTGCCGCTGGCCGTTGACCTCAAGGCCGACGGTGCTGCCGCCAGCGCGGCGAAAAAACCGATCCTGCTGTTTTTTAATCTGACTGGCTGCCACTATTGCCGCGGCGCCCTGCGCGAAGTGATCGTGCCGATGTATCGCGACGCCGCTTGGCGGGCGGCCGTCGAATTTCGCCAGATCACCATCGACGATGGTCGCAAATTCATCGATTTTGATGGTCGCAGCATCGAATCAATTGAATTTTCAAGAGCGCGCAAGGGCGGGTTCACGCCGACCGTGATGATGGTTGACGGCGATGGCAAATTGCTTGGCGAGCCGTTGGTGGGTATCGCCAATTTCGATTTTTATGGAGCGTATGTGGAAGAGATGGTGAAGAAAGCGATCGCAGCGGTACGTTCCGGCGCACCGGCGACGGCAGAGAAGAAGGCGCAGTCGTGAGCGGTTTTCTTTACTTTGCCTGCGTACTGACCGGCGTGCTGTCTGGCGGTGCCATTGGCATGGTGGCAGGCACCCTGATCGCCAACTCGTCATCGGGCAAGTGGCCGGGTGCCGTGGTTGGCGCCATTGTCTTCACCCTCCTGCTTTTGCGGCTCGGTCGCAAGCTGCATCGGGTGCTCAATGAGCCACAAAACGGAGACAAGTCGTGAGCCGGCAGAAAGTCCTCGGGCTGGGCGGTGTGTTCATCCGGGCCAAAAATGCCGAAGCGCTGCGCAAGTGGTATTTCCGTCACCTCGGGCTCGATATCACCGAATGGGGTGGTGCGATTCTGCAGAACGACACACCGGAAACTTACTGGAGTGTGTTCGAGGAAAAGAGCGACTACATGCCGCGCCGACAGTCGACCATGCTGAACTGGCGGGTAGGTGATCTCGATGCGATGCTTGACCAGCTGCGCGCCGCCGATGTGCGCGTGGAGGACCGGATCGAGGAATCAGAACAGGGTCGCTTCGGTTGGGCCTACGATCTTGAAGGCAACAAGTTCGAGCTGTGGCAGGCGCCAGTCGCTGGCTAGCAAAACCGGGGGCCAGTTCACTCCGGCTCAGCAGAAGAACGAGAACTTGACGCCGTGCAGGCGGTCCGGCAACAGGTAAAGATTCCACGCGACCAGCAGCAGCAAGCCTGCCCCCATCCAGCGTCGCGCGGCTTTGGTCTGCAGGCGGCGCACCGCACTCTGTGACAGCATGCCCAACGCGAGCAGCACTGGCAAGGTTGATGCACCGAAGGCTGCCATGACCAAGGCGCCGTCGAACGGCTGCGCCGCTAGCACCGCCAGACCGAGCGCGCTGTAGATCATGCCGCAGGGCAGCATGCCCCATAACGCGCCGCGCAAAAAGTCGCCCCAAACGCCGCCGCGTGCCGCCGCCCAACCGCGCGCGCCCTCAAGCCCCTGCCAGACACGACGCCCGACCTTCTCGACCGGCGCGTAGGCTTGCTGAAAGCCCATCAGGTACAGCGCAGAAAACAGCAGCAGCAGATTGGGTAGCAGCAACCAGGCGGTCTGCAGCACTTCATTGCGCAAAAAGCTGGTGGCGGATGCGCTGAACATCGCAACCAGCGCGCCGAGCACGGCGTACGTCGTGATGCGCCCGAGATGTGATGCCAGCGGCTGTCGCGGGCGTTCCGGTGTACGCGTGACCAGCGCAAGGGTGATCGGGCCGCACATGGTGGCGCAATGGCCAGCGCCCATCAGCCCCATGAGAATGGCGGACGTCAGCAGGGAAAGCGTCATCGCACTATCCGGTGGCAGCGGACCACTGCGACGCTGCTCGCCACCAGCGCCGGGTGCGTGCCGTCAGGCAATTCGTGAGAACGTGATGACCTGTTCGCGCTTGATGTTCTTGTAAGCATCGAAAACCATGGCAACAGCGCGCAATAGTAGCCTGCCTTGGGGCGACACCGTCAGCCGCTCGGCGCTGCTGGTGATGATGCCGCTGCTGGCAAAGCGAGCCAGATCGGCCTGCTCACTGGAAAAGTAGGTCACCGGGTCAATACCGAACAGTTCGCCGACCGCCCGCCAGTCCACGCTGCCGACGCACATGATCTCCTCAATCACACGGGCGCGAATTTCATCGTCGCGGTTGAGTTTGATGCCACGCACAGTGGCCAGCTGACCCGAGGACACGCGCTCGCGGTAGACATCCATCTGCGGGCTGTTCTGAGCGAACACACCGTTGACGTTGCTGATCGCCGAAACGCCGAGGCCGATGAGATCGGTACTTTGATGCGTGCTGTAGCCTTGAAAATTTCGGCGCAGGGAGCCATCCGCATGTGCAAGAGCGAGCGGATCACCCGGCTTGGCGAAGTGATCGAGTCCGATTGACTGGTAGCCAGCGTCAACCAGGCGTTCGGTAGCGTAGAGAAAGAGCTCAGTGCGCTGCTGGATTGAGGGCAGCGTATCGGTCGGGATGCGCCGCTGTGCCTTGAAACGCTCCGGAATGTGCGCGTAGTTGAACAGGGCCAGCCGATCAGGTTCAAGCGATAGCGCACGCTCCAGCGTGGCAGCAAAGGTTTCGCGTGACTGGATTGGCAAACCATAGACCAGATCGAACGAGATCGAGTTGATGCCCGCCGCGCGGGCCGCCTGCACCGCCTGTGCAGTCTGTTCGAACGACTGGAATCGGTGAATGAGCTTCTGTACGCGCTCATCGAAGTCCTGCACGCCGTAACTTACCCGGTTGAAACCGAGGCCCGGCAACGCGCCGATGTAGGCGGCGTCAAGGTACCGCGGGTCCAGCTCAATGCCCTGCTCCCGGTCCGGCAGGAAGTCGAATTTGCTTTCGAGATCACGGATGAGGCGCGTCAGTTGCGCCACCGACAGAAAGTTCGGCGTGCCGCCGCCGAACGCCAGTTGCACCACCGGCAAGTGCGGTTGCGCCTGCGCGACCAGTGCGGTCTCCAGAGTCAATACGTCGAGATATTCGTCGGCGATCGTCGCGCTCTTGCTGATGATCTTGTTGCAGGCGCAGTAGTAGCAGAGCGAGCGGCAAAACGGCACATGCACGTAAAGTGACACCGGTTTGCGTTGCGCATCGCGCAGTGCACGGTCGTAGTCGGTCGGCTGAAAAGTGGGGGTAAACCGGTCAGCGGTCGGGTACGAGGTGTAACGCGGACCGTTGAGATCGAATTGCTTGAGAACTTCGGCGGGAAACACAGCTGCTTGTTCCGGGCGATGGGAATGAGCCCGCAGTATCGTCGGCCAAAACGCATCGCTCCTTGACGCAAATCAGGCGTGACCGTTACTTACCGCCGCCGGGACGGCAACCTCAACGTCGCGCTGACCCAGCGCAAAATCCCGGCGCCGCCGGCAGCGGGCCGCCAGCACCGCCGTTTCGGCTATCGGCGCGGCGTCGTGTTCTTGTACTTTTCCAGATTCTCGCCGTGCAACCAGAGCGTCAGCAAGCTGGCAGCGACGATGACGATCCAGAACAGGAAAAAGCCGACGGTGTAGGCGGCCTGTCTGGAAACCGCATGGTAGCCAAAGACCTCAATGGTTTCCGGATCAATCAGCGTAAAGATGATTCCATCGGCCAGCGCCGCGCCCAGAAAGGCTGGCCACATGACGGCTCCAATGGTTGCTGCGTCCCACTTCATGCATCCTCCATCGCGTCTGGCTGTGTTTGCGAACCTGAGCGGCGATCCCGTGCTCAGCCGCGACCGGGTATATACAGGGCTTCAGCGCGCCAACTGCGCGCCGGGGCGTCGGTGACGATGATGCGGCGACGCTCTGCGAATGGTGCTGCCAAGGGTACGACGTAGCGCCCTGGTGCTTCCGGGACGACCACCTGGCGGACGTCTCGTGCGGGATCAACCGGATGCGCCAGGATGACTTCGATGGAGCCGGTCTCCTTGCCTGCGGGAAAAGATAGCGTCAACGTGCGCTCGGTCGCCGTCATCACCATCCGGTCCATGCCGAGCTGCTCGGCACGATCAAGCTGCGACAACTGCGCGTTGATCGCCTTGCCCTGCTTGTAGTAGTCACTAGCCACCAGGCCATCCGGGTGCTGCAGGACGAAATACGCGGTAATGACGCAAGCGACGACCACCGCAGCGGGGCCAGCGATCAACAGGCCAGGCCAGATCCACGGGCTGACGGCTTTTGCGGCAGTGGGCGCTGCGGATGAAACGAGAGTTGCGCTATTCATGAAATTACCTCGGGATCAGGAACACTGATTTCTCGTCAACGTGGATCGACGCATCAGTTTCCGACTGTATTTTGAAGCGGATGGGATGACTGCCTGGTTTTACCGTCTCAATTGGCACACGAACAGCGAGCACAGCGGCCGCCGTCGATGCCGGGTCGGCCAGAATCTGCGCGCCGCGGGCAATGCTGATGTCGGGCAAACCGTCGGCAGTCACTACAAATTTCTGCGTCTGCTCCGCAGTATTCATGACGTTCAGCTTGTAGACATTCTCAATGTAGCGCCCTTCCACCTCGCGGGCGAGCACCTGACGATCACGGATGACGTCCACCTTGAGCGGGTTGCGCAACGCCAGCGACATCAGCAACCCGGCAACCAGCAGCACCAGCACGGCGAAATAGATCAGGATGCGCGGGCGCAGCATGTGCTGGCGAATCGCGGCAGCATCCCAGTGCTTTTCGACGGCGTTTTCGGTCGAATAGCGAATCAGCCCGCGCGGATAGCTCATCTTGTCCATCACCGTATCGCAGACATCGATGCAGGCCGAGCAGCCGATGCATTCGTACTGCAGACCGTCGCGGATGTCGATCCCGGTCGGGCAGACCTGCACACACAGCGAACAGTCGACGCAGGACCCAAGGTTGAGCGCCTTGGTGTCGGCGCTCTTTTTGCGGCCGCCGCGCGGCTCACCGCGTTCCTTGTCGTAGGTGACGATCATCGTGTCGCGGTCGAACATCACGCTCTGGAAGCGTGCGTAGGGACACATGTACTTGCACACCTGCTCGCGCATGAAGCCGGCGTTGCCCCAGGTTGCAAAGCCGTAGAACAGAATCCAGAAGGTCTCCCACGGGCCGGTCGTAGCGGTCAGTACCTCGTGCGCCAGGGTTTTTATCGGCGTGAAGTACCCAACGAAAGTGAATCCGGTCCACAGGCCGATCAGCACCCAAGCCAGATGCTTGCCACCCTTGCGCCATGCCTTCTCAAACGACATTGGCGCCTGGTCGAGCTTCATGCGGGCGGCACGATCACCTTCAAATTTCTTCTCGACCCACATGAAGATCTCGGTGTAAACCGTCTGCGGGCAGGCGTAACCACAAAAGATGCGACCGGCGATGGCGGTGACGAAGAACAGCGAGTACGCGGAGACGATCAGGATGAACGTCAGGTAGAGCACATCCTGTGGCCAGAATATCCAGTCAAAGATGTAGAACTTGCGGGCACCAAGGTCGAAGAGCACCGCCTGACGACCGTTCCAGGGCAGCCAGGCCAGGCCGTAGAAGATTGCCTGTGTGACAAACACCATCAGCCAGCGCAGGTTGGCGAAGCGCCCGGTCACCGACTTGGCGTAGATCTTCTTCTGCGACTGGTAAAGCGAAACGACTTTGGTCTCGCCCGTGGTACTGCTCATCATCAATCCATGGTGCGCTCGGCGGAGGTTACTCCGCCGAGGGTGTTGCGATCAACCGCAGTTGATCATAGCCGCCGGAACAAAACCGATTTCCGCCCCGGCATTGTCAAGCCCTACTTCTTGGGGGCGGCGCCTTGCTCCTGTGACTGGGCATAAACGTACGCCGCCAGCAGATGAACGCGTGGCTCACCAAGCAGATCCTTGTGTGCCGGCATCTGCCCCTGACGACCCTTGGCGATCGTTTCGGTCACCGTTGCCAGGCTACCGCCATACAACCACACGTTGTCGGTCAGGTTCGGGGCCCCGAGCGCCTGATTGCCCTTTCCTTCCGGACCGTGACACGCAGCGCAAGTGGTCTTGAACGTCTCTTCACCACGTTTGGCAGCGTCCGCCGCCGTTGAGCGGCCCGAGAGCGACAACACATACTGCGCGACGTCGGTGATCTGCTCGGGCTTGAACGCGGCACCAAACGGCGGCATCGCACCGTTGCGGCCTTCCATGATGGTCTGCTTGATGCCTTCCGGCGTACCCGGGTACAGCCAGTCACCGTCCACGAGATTCGGGAAGCCCTTGGACCCACGCATATCGGTGCCGTGGCACTGTACGCAATAGGTCTGGAACAGTCGGCCACCAATCTGCAGCGCGCCCTTGTCGGCCGCGACGGTCTTCACGTCCTGCTTGGCGTAGGCGTCAAAGATGGGGTCGAACTCGGCCTTGGCCTGTTTCACTTCATCTTTGTACAGCGAATCGGTACTCCAGTTGAGCAGGCCAGGGAAGACGATCAGACCCGGATACAGGATCAGATAGCCGAGCGAGAAGAAGACCGTGATGTAGAACAGGTTCGACCACCAGCGCGGCAGCGGGTTGTCATACTCACGCAGTCCGTCCCACTCGTTGTGCCCGTGCAGCTTGGGGTCGCCGCCGTGCTCCTTCTTGACGCTGTTGGCCCGCAATACCCAAAGACACACGGCGAGGCTGACGAGTGTCAGGATGGCGACGTACCAGCCCCACCCCGGTGACAGTAGTTCTTTCATTTTTGTACTCCTCGGGCGGCAGACGGAACGTGCGGATCGTGATCGTTGTCGGCAAGCAGATCGCCAACGGCGAGCTGCCCCTTCTCCTTGCTGCCCGGCCGCCATGCCCACCAGACAATACCGATGAAGGTAGCGAAGGAAATCACGGTGAACGCGCTTCTGAGTTCTTCCATGATGATCAGCCTTTCACCGTCTTCAGTTGCGTACCGAGACCCTGCAGGTAAGCGATGAGAGCATCCATCTCGGTCTTGCCTTTGATGGTTTCGCCTGCCTTGGCGATTTCTTCATCCGAATACGGATGGCCGAGGATCTTCAGCGCCTTCATGCGGGCCGAGACATCCGGACCACCGATCGGGCGATCAAGGAAGGCATACGGCGGCATGTTCGATTCCGGAACCACATCGCGCGGATTGGTCAGGTGCAGACGATGCCAGTCGTCGCTGTAGCGGCCGCCGACACGGGCGAGGTCCGGGCCGGTGCGCTTGCTGCCCCACTGGAAGGGACGGTCATAGACGAACTCACCCGCAACCGAGTACGGGCCATAGCGCTCGGTCTCGGCGCGGAACGGACGGATCATCTGCGAGTGGCAGTTGTAGCAGCCCTCGCGAACGTAGACATCGCGACCGACCAGGCGCAGCGGCTCGTATGGTTTGAGACCAGCAACCGGTTCAATCAGGTTTTTCTGGAAGAACAGCGGGACGATCTCGACCAGACCGCCGATGCTGACCACGAGGATGACGAGCGCGATCAGTAGTCCTGTCTTGCGTTCGATGGTGTCATGTGTAATTGCCATTGTTGTTCTCCTCGATTACGCAGCGACCGCCGTGCCAGCCGCCGGAGGCGGCACTACCGCCTTTGATACCTTGGCACCGCGCACCGTCATGTACACGTTGTAGGCCATGATGAACATGCTGCCGAGATAGAGCGCACCGCCGAGGAAGCGGATGAACCAGAATGGGTAGCTGGATTTCACCGATTCGACGAAGCTGTAGGTCAGCGTGCCGTCCGGGTTCACTGCGCGCCACATCAGGCCCTGCATGACACCCGAGATCCACATCGATGCGATGTAGAGCACGATGGCGAGCGTGGCGATCCAGAAGTGGATTTCGATCAGCTTGGTGCTGTGCATCTTTTCCTTGCCGACCAGACGCGGAATCATGTAGTAGATCGCGCCGATGGAGACGAATGCGACCCAGCCCAACGCGCCGGAGTGCACATGGCCGACCGTCCAGTCGGTGTAGTGCGACAGGGCATTGACCGTCTTGATCGACATCATCGGGCCTTCGAAGGTCGACATGCCGTAGAACGAAAGCGAGGTGACCAGGAACTTCAGGATCGGGTCATCGCGCAGCTTGTGCCAGGCGCCTGACAGCGTCATGATGCCGTTGATCATGCCACCCCACGATGGCGCCAGCAGCACCAGCGAGAACAGCATGCCGATCGACTGCGTCCAGTCCGGCAGCGCGGTGTAATGCAGGTGATGCGGACCGGCCCACATGTAGGTGAAGATCAGCGCCCAGAAGTGCACCACCGAAAGACGATACGAGTAGACCGGACGTTCGGCCTGTTTCGGCACGAAGTAGTACATGATGCCAAGGAAGCCGGCGGTCAGGAAGAAACCCACCGCATTGTGGCCGTACCACCACTGGATCATGGCGTCCTGCACGCCCGCATAGGCCGAGTAGGACTTGGTCAGCGAAACCGGCATTTCGGCGCTGTTGACGATGTGCAGGATGGCAACCGTCAGGATGAAAGCGCCGAAGAACCAGTTGGCAACGTAGATGTGTGAGGTCTTGCGTTTCGCGACCGTCCCGAAGAACACCACCGCATAGGAAACCCACACAACCGCGATCAGCAGGTCAATCGGCCACTCAAGCTCGGCGTACTCCTTACCGCTGGTCATGCCCAGCGGAAGCGTGACAGCCGCCAGAACGATGATCAATTGCCAGCCCCAGAATGTGAATGCGGCCAGCTTTGGCGCAAACAGCGGGGTATGACAGGTTCGCTGCACCACGTAGTAAGACGTTGCGAACAAGGCGCAACCGCCGAAGGCGAAGATCACGGCATTGGTGTGCAGCGGACGCAGGCGGCCGTAGCTCAAGAACTCGTGAACGTTAAGTTGCGGCCATACCAGCTGCGAGGCGATGATCACCCCCACCAGCATGCCGACGATGCCCCAGACCACCGTCATCAGGGCAAATTTGTATACAACGCTGTAGTTGTATACCTCTCCATCAGCGCCTAACGCGCGAGTGTTCCCCATCGTTTGACTCCATTCTCATGACGCATTACTACAAGCAGAAACAATAGCCCCGACTGGAAGTAGGGACTTTGACGACAATCAATCGCACTGCAACATTTTTTTTGCGCATCGACTAACGGTCGTCATCTTCAACAACGCTGCGACCGTGGCGCTCAAGGTCGTCAAATTGGCCGGACGTGGTCGACCACCAGAATGCGGCGCCGATGATCACGGCAAGCACCAGCGCCAACGGCACCAGAATAAACAGCGACTCCATCAGCGCGCCACCGCCGGGTCCGAAAATTTCTCCCGACCACCGCCGAGTCGCATGACATTCAGTAGCACAATCGCCGAACTGCCCGCCATGCCAACGCTGGCAACCAGCGGATTGACGGCACCAGCGATGGCAAATGGAATGGCCAGCAGGTTGTAGGCAATCGCCCAGCCAAAGTTCCAGCGCACCACCTGAACCACGCGCCGCGCATAGGCGACGGCCTCCGCAACCGGCAATAATCCAGGTGACTCGCAAATCAGGTCAGCACTTGCCTTCGCCGCATCGGTTGCCCCATGAACCGCGATGGCAACATCGGCGCCGGCAAACCCTACGCTGTCGTTGACACCGTCTCCGATCATGACCACTATGCGCCCCTCCTGCCGCAAGCGCTGCACCCGGGCGGCCTTGCGCTCCGGCGATGCACTGCCTTCCGAAACTTCGATGCCCAGGGTACGTGCAACGGCGGCAGCACGTTCCGGATGATCGCCGCTAAGCAGTTCCACCTGCCCGCTCGCCAGCAACTGCTTCACCAGTGCCGACGCATCTTCGCGCAGTCGTTCCGAAAGATCAAGCGCGCACACCGCGCCTTCATCGTCTGCCAGCCAGAGGCGCCGGTCGCTGCGCAAGCACTCGTCATTGAGGCCGACGTAGTCCGCCCGACCGAACCGGTAAGCACGTCCGGCGATGCGCCCGGAAACACCATGGCCGGGCTGCCAGTCAGCGTCAGTCACGACGACATCAAATGCATGGGCGCCGCGCAGCGCCACAGCAAGCGGGTGGTTGGCTGCCTGCTCCAGCGCAGCGATTACGGTCAGCGCCCGCTGTTCCGGATAGCCAGGACGCAATTCGCTGACCCGCGCCACTGCGGGATCGGACAGCGTTCCGGTTTTGTCCAGCAAGAAGGCGTTGCTGCGGGCAAGGCGCTCGAGCGCGGAAGCACGGCGCAATACGACACCACGGGCGAGCAGGCCAGAGAAGGCTCGCGCATGCGCAGCCGGGGCCGCCAGCGCCAGGGCGCAGGGACAGCTGATGATCAGCACCGCAATGGCGCGTTCAGTAGCAGTGGCAACGCCCGCCGGCAGCAGCGCGACAAAGGTGCCAATTGCCAGCAAAAGCAACGCTGGCATGAAGTAACGTGCGACGATGTCGGCAAATGCCAGCGTCTCGGGTTTGGTCGCGTTGTCGGCGAGCAGCAGCAAGCGTTGTTCGGTGCTGGTCGCGGCCGTGGCGGTTGCTCGCACGGTGATCGGCGCGCCCAGATTGATGGCGCCAGCAACGACGTTTTCGCCACGCTGACGACGGACGCTCACGGACTCGCCGGTCAGCAGGGATTCGTCGCAGAGGGCGATCTCGCTGTCGAGCCGACCATCCACAGGGATTGCTTCGCCCGTCCGCACCCAGACACGGTCCCCCGGTTGCAGCGCGTCTACGTCTGTCGGGACCATCCGAACCCCATCAACCCCCTCCTGCACACGCAAGGCCTGGCCACGGGAAGCCGCGCCAGCGGCCTGCTGGATCACTGCCTGATTGCGTTCGCGCTGCTCCCACTCCAGCCAGCGCACGCCAAGCAGCAGGGCAACAAACATGGCCACCGAGTCAAAGTACAGCGCGCCAGTGTTGGCCAGCAGATGCCACACCGACCCAGCGAAAGCCGTCACGGTGCCCAGCGTAATGGCGCAATCCATGCCAGGGCGCCGTAGCCGCAGCTCGCGGGCCGCCCCCTGGTAAAACGGCCTTGCACTCCACCACATCACCGGTAACACCAGCGCCAGCGCCGACCAGTCCAGCAAAGGCGCCAGTTCAGGTTCAATGTCGGTTCCTGCAAGGAATCTCGGCAGCGTGAGCATCATGATCTGCATGGCGCAGAAGGTCGCCAGCCCGAAGCCCCAGATACGACGATGCCGCTGCCTGCGTACGATTTCGGCCCGGTTCTCGCTACCGGCCGCATCGGCCGAGTAGCCCATGCGCTCAATGCATCGGAGCAAGCTGTCCAGCGTCACCTGTGCTGGATCAAAGCTGATCTGGGCCCGCTGGGTCGCATAGTGAACCCGGGCGGACTGCACCCCGGGCTGATCACGCAGGGCTTGTTCCACCGTCACGGCGCAGGCCGCGCAGTGCATGTCAAAAACGTCAACCACGCACGATGCGCGGCTCAGCGCGGGCGTGCCAAATGCGCCAGACGACGCCGCGTCCGCAGCCGGCGGCGTTGACAACAGGGAATCCGGCGCGGCGGCGCAGCTTGCAGGTGACGACATCGGACACAAGGCTAAAGTTGGCTAGCCGCGCGTGTGTTGATGTCCATCAAGGCAACCGGAAGGCGGCGGACACATCATTCGCGGCCAAGGCAGGAATGATGATATGTCGCAGTTTGCACTCACCACAAGACAAATTGATGATCTGAAGCAGTTGCTGCAGCAGCACGAAAGGCAGCTGCAGACCACGCTCGATAGCGAACTGCACGCCGATGATCGCACCCACACGTCAATTACCGGCGGCAGCGATGCCGACTGGGCGACGGCAGATGCCGAATCGGACGACCTGCTGGCGCGCGCCGAGCGTGATGCCCGCGAGCTTGCCGCCACCTCCGCAGCGCTGGAAAAAATCGCCGAAGGTACTTACGGTGTCTGTGAGGCCTGCGGCGAAGCGATTGGCTACCCGCGCCTGCTGGCCTACCCCGCAGCCCGGCGCTGCCTGGCCTGCCAGCAAAAGGCCGAAACTAGGGCAACGTCCAGTCGTAGCTGAGCGCAACCGCCCATCCCGGTTACGGCTGCGGCGCGACATAATGACGCATTCCCCGCGTCTGTATTGCGCCCAATCCGTTGAACAGCTCATCGCCGCTCCGCGTTCTTGTCGTCGACGACGACGAAGATATTCGCGATCTTGTGTCTACTTACCTCGGTTCACAGGGTATCGCGGTGTTTGAGGCGAGCAGCGAAGCCGGCCTGCGGCTGCAGATCGCCGAACACTCACCGGAAGTCATTCTGCTTGACGTTAACCTCGGCGCCGAGGACGGTTTCGCCATCGCGCGCCGGCTGCGGGCGGACTGGCATGGCGGCCTGCTGATGGTTACCGGACGCGGCGACATGATCGACCGTGTTGTCGGACTCGAAATCGGAGCCGACGACTACGTGACCAAGCCGTTTGAGCTGCGCGAGCTGTTGGCCCGCATCCGGAGCGTTGGCCGCCGGTCAGCGGCTGGTGCCTCCCCGGCGGTCAGCCCTGCGAGTGAAACCAATGCCGCTGATGCCATCGCCTTCGACAATTTTGTGCTCGACCGCCAGCGCAGGGAGCTGCGCGACCGCAGCGGCAACCCGATCACATTGACCACCGGTGAGTATGAGCTGCTGCTGGTCCTGCTGGAACAGGCAGGGCACATCCTGAGCCGTGACCAGCTGTTGCAGAGGACACATCACCGGGACGCGGGGCCATTCGATCGCACCATTGACGTGCAGATCGGTCGCCTGCGCAAAAAGCTGGGCGACAACGGCAAGGAGCCGCGATTGATCAAGTCCGTTCGTGGCGCCGGTTACATGCTGGCAACGACACCGCACAAACGATGAAACGCGCACCCAACGCCGCCCCAGCGCCCGGCGACCTGTACAAGGCACTGTTTGACTTTGCGCCCGATGCCATTCTGGTAGTTGACGCTGCCGGGCGTATCCGGCTCAACAACGCGGAGGCCGAACATCTGCTTGATGCCGCTCCGGGCGAGTTGCACGGGCTTCCGGTCGAGCGCCTGATCCCGATGTCATCACGGCGGGCGCATGTTCCCCTGCGAGAACAGTTCGTTGCACAGAAATTGCGGCGACCAATGGGGGTCGGCCGCACGCTGCGTGCCATCAAGCTGAGTGGTCGCGAGTTCCCCGTCGAGATATCCCTGGCACCGACCCAAACTTCGTCGGGCACCGAGGTCATCGTGACCATGCGGGACGTCACTGACCGACTGCTCGCTCGTCAGAAGGAGCGCGAGCTCGAGCGGGCGAAGGCGCTCACCCGGATCAGCCAGCTTGCGCTGCGTGAGCGGCACTTCGACGCGATTGGCGATCAGGCGACGCAATTGGCCGCGCCGCCTCTGGCGGCCGATGCGGTGCTGCTGTTGCGCAAGGCGCCTGGCGCCAACACCGCAACCTGCACTAGCGCCGCTGGACCGCTGGCCGCGCCACTGCTCGGTTTTGTTGTGACCGATACCGACGCATTGTTGTGTGGTTCGATTCTGCGCTCGGGAGCGCCAGCACTGGTCGGTGATGTCCAGACCAGCAACATCAGTATCTGGCCCGATCTCATCAACGCCGGCATGCGCTCACTAATGCTGGCGGCGATCGGTGACCGCGCCGATCACCATAGCGTGCTGGTCGCTGCGTCGCGCACACCACATCACTTTGCCACCGACGACATTGCTTTTCTTGAAGCGATCGCCAACATCGCCTCCAACGCGTTGCAACGTGCGGAAGTTGAAGACAAGCTCTTGATGTCGCAACGGCTTGAATCGCTCGGCCAGCTGACCGGTGGTGTCGCCCACGATTTCAACAATTTGCTGACGGTGATCTCCGGCAACCTGCAAATCCTGGAAGACATGGCACTGCCCGACCCGTTCGCGCAACGTGCCATCGCCTCGGCGCACCGCGCGGCGCGGCGTGGTGCAGAGCTCACCGGCAAGCTGCTCGCATTTTCCCGGCGCCAGACCTTGTTGCCGGCGCCGATACGCATCCCTGAGCTGTTGTCGGCATTCCGCGACCTGCTGGCAAGGACCCTCGGGCCCAACATTGAAATCATCGTAACGACCGATCCCGAGCTTCCGCTGGCGCTGGCAGACAGCGGACAACTGGAGACGGCGTTGCTCAATCTCGCCGTCAATGCCCGCGACGCCATGCCCGCAGGTGGCAAGCTGGGTATCGAAGCCAGCGAAGTGGTGCTCGAAGGCGGCGGTGCCGACGAAACCGACGATCTGAGGGCTGGCAGGTATGTACGGCTCAGTGTCTCCGACACCGGCACTGGTATGTCGCGCGAAACCCTGGCGCGTGCATTCGAGCCCTTCTACACGACAAAGGCCGTCGGCAAAGGCAGCGGGCTCGGGCTCAGCATGGTCTATGGCTTTGCCAAACAAAGCGCCGGACACGTCACCGCATACAGCGAAATTGGTGTGGGAACGACCATCAATCTGTTCTTGCCAGTAGCCGAGGGGATATCGCTGCATCGCGACCCATCATCACGCAAGGCTACTGCCTCCCTCGCTGGCAACGAGACAGTGCTGGTGGTCGAGGACGATCCCGATGTCCTGGCGGTTGCCGTGCGCTTCCTGCAGTCCCTGGGTTATCGCGCATTCACTGCGACCAACCGTCGCACGGCGAGCACCCGAGTGCGCGCGCACCCGGACATCGCACTGCTGTTCACTGATGTCGTCCTGCAAGGCGATGAAACCGGCCCGCGCGTTGCGGCGTCACTGCAGAAAATCAAGCCCGACCTGCGTGTGCTCTACGCCTCAGGCTACGCAAAGAGTGCGCTGCCGCTGCAGCTCGGACTCAATGACGAAATCGCCTTTCTGCGCAAGCCCTACTCTCGCGACCAGCTTGGACAGGCGGTCCGCAAAGTGCTGTCAGACGAGCCCGACGGCAAGCGGTAGTCAGCCCCGGCAGCACAGTTGCCGGGGTCAACAATCAGTTCATCGTTTGCGAATGCGCCAGTGATGCCAGCGCGTCCATGTCGAGCAACTCGATGTCGCGACGTGTCACCTTGAGCAAACCAAGCTTCTGGAAGCGCGAGAACACGCGGCTGACAGTTTCCAGCGTCAGACCAAGGAAGCTGCCGATTTCGGCACGCGTCATGCGCAACATGAAGCGGCGGGCCGAGAAACCACGCGCCGAGAAGCGTTGCGACAGATCAAGCAGGAACGCAGCGACGCGTTCGTCGGCATTGAGCAGGCCAAGCGCAGCCAGCCAGCCGTGCTCGTCACGCAGCGCAGCACTCATGCGGTGATACAGGAAGCGGGACACAGCCGGGTTTTCTGCCGCAAGCGCCTCGATGGCTTCAAACGGAATTTCCACCACGGCACAGAGGTCAAGTGCAATCACCGTCGTCGTGTGTACGCCGGCGTCAATCGCTTCCATGCCAACGATGTCGCCCGGCATCGGGAAGCCGAGAATCTGCTCACGACCGTCTTCCTGGATCAGCATCCGCTTGGCGGCACCCGATTTGACAAAGAAGACTGAACGGAAAGGATCACCGGCACGATGGATCGCTGTGCCTTCGGTAACGACGCGGGCACGGCCGAGAGCGACAACCTGCTCCAGCACGGCGTCGCGCGACGCGTTGCGTGAGGCAGCCATCAGACCCGTGTTACCGACGCGGAACTGCTGCGTGACTGGTTGAATGTGTGACTGCATGACTGACTCCTGATTGCATACCGATCTGGCATGAATCAACTATCTCCGCCGTCTGCAAACCATTGATGAACGCTCGGTAACGGTTTGTAACAACCATTCCGTGAGGTGGATGCAGAGGGGGTGGCCCGCGGAGTCCGGCGCGGGCCGTGGGCGGCGCGATGGAATCGCGCCGGATGAACGGGAATCTAGGCGTCTTTCGCCATCGTGGCGTCGCGGTAAACCAGCACCGGCACGGACGAAATCGGCAGCAGACGGCTGGTCACGCTGCCCATCACGAAGCGGCCGACCGCACCGCGTCCGTGTGTGGCGATCACCACCAGGTCGCAACCCTTGTCATGGACGGTCTTCTCGATGAGCATCTCGGGACGTGAACTGACGGCATGGGCCGTCTCGCAGGCCACACCTGCCGCGTCGGCAATCTTCTTGGCGTCCGCAAGCATCTTGCTGCTGCCGTCCGTGACGCTTTTCTCAAACGCGATCTGCGTCTTGTCGTCGACCATCGAAATCTCGGCCGCATAGGGCGCGATATACGGCGCCATGCCATGCAGGAACACCACCTGTGCACCCACTTCCTTGGCGAGCTGAACACCGGTTGCGGCCGCCCGCAGCGAGAGATCAGAGCCATCGACGGGGATCAAAATCTTCTTGAACATGGAGGACTCCTGTTGCGATGAGTTATTGGTACAGGGCGTAATGTGGCCCCACTGCGGGCGTTGCCCATTGACGTAGAACAACGATCCGTGTGGTGAGCCACGGCGTCCACTGTGGCCTGGCGCATACCCTGACATCGATCAAGTTCGATCAGGCTGCGAACCGCACGATACGCAAGCGGCAGCGTCCACACAAGTTGACGTTAACGTCAACTTGTGCCGGTTTTCTGCGACAATTTCGGGCAAACGGGCCGAGCCGGGCCGATGGAGGAACGCATGTCCAATCTCGACACCAAGCATCTCGTCTACAAACCGAAGAACAAGGTGCGCTTTGTCACTGCGGCCAGTCTGTTTGACGGGCACGATGCGTCGATCAACATCATGCGCCGCATCCTGCAGGGCTCCGGCTGCGAGGTCATCCATCTCGGCCACAACCGTAGCGTGAAAGAGGTAGTCGACGCCGCGTTGCAGGAAGACGCCCACGGCATTGCGCTCTCCAGCTATCAGGGCGGGCACGTCGAATATTTCAAGTACATGATCGACATGCTGAAGGAGGCCGGCGCCAGCCACATCAAGGTGTTCGGCGGTGGCGGTGGCGTCATCGTGCCGGCGGAGATCAAGGAGCTGCATGCCTACGGCGTAGCGCGCATCTTCTCGCCCGAGGACGGCGCGAGGCTCGGATTGCAGGGCATGATCAACGACATGATCGCCGCCTGCGACCAGAACCTCGCCGAGAAGCCATTGACGCTTGATGCGTTGAAATCCGGCGATCGCAACGCGCTGGCCCGCTGGGTCACCTTGCTCGAAGCAGGCGCCGTGGACGCCGCCACACTGAAAGCGCTGCACGATGCCGTCGCGACAAAGACCACGCCCACGCTGGGCATCACCGGCACCGGCGGTGCCGGCAAGTCCTCACTCACCGACGAGCTGGTACGCCGCTTCCGCATTGACCAGAACGACGCGCTGAAGATCGCCATCATTTCGATCGATCCGTCGCGCCGCAAATCGGGCGGCGCACTGCTGGGCGATCGCATCCGCATGAACGCGATCAATCACGGCAACGTCTACATGCGATCACTGGCGACGCGCGATTCCGGTGGTTCGGAAATCTCGAAAGCGCTGCCAGACGCCATCGCAGCCTGCAAGCTCTCCGGCTTCGACGCGATCTTTGTCGAAACCTCCGGCATCGGTCAGGGCGACGCAGCCATCGTGCCGCATGTTGACGCGACGCTTTACGTAATGACCCCCGAGTTCGGTGCTGCCAGCCAGCTCGAGAAGATCGACATGCTCGACTTCGCGGATTTCGTTGCCATCAACAAGTTCGACCGCAAGGGCGCGCAGGATGCGCTGCGTGACGTGCGCAAGCAGGTGCAGCGCAACAAGGAGGCGTGGAACACTTCGCCAGACCAGATGCCGGTGTTCGGCACCATGGCCAGCCGCTTCGCCGATGACGGCGTGACGGCGCTGTATCAAGCGGTCGCTCCAGTGCTGGTGGCAAAGTCGAAAGGCGCTTTGAAACTGGCGGCAGGCAAGCTGGCGCCGGTCACCACGCATGCGTCCTCGCAGACGCATGCCATCGTGCCAGCCCCGCGCGCGCGCTACCTTGCCGAGATTGCCGACACGGTACGCGGCTATCACCGCTGGACGGACGGCCAGGCGCGGATTGCGCGGGAACGGCAGCAGCTTGCCGCCACAAAGCGCATGCTGATCGAGTGCAAGGACGCCGTACCGGCGACCATCGACACGCTGATCGAACACAAGACGCAGGCGCTCGACCCGCGCGCCAAGAAGCTCCTCGATATGTGGCCACAAACCGTCGCCAGCTACACTGGCGACGAGTACATCGTGAAGATCCGCGACAAGGAAATTCGCACCGGCCTCACCTACACGTCACTCTCCGGCACCAAAATCCGCAAGGTGGTGCTGCCGCGCTACGAGGACGAGGGTGAAATCCTCAAGTGGCAATTGAAGGAAAACGTCCCCGGCAGCTTCCCGTTCACGGCGGGCGTGTTCGCCTTCAAGCGTGAGAACGAGGACCCGACGCGCATGTTCGCGGGCGAGGGCGATGCCTTCCGCACCAACCGCCGCTTCAAGAAAGTATCTGAGGGCATGCCTGCCAAGCGCCTGTCCACAGCGTTCGACAGCGTTACGCTGTACGGCAACGACCCGGCGATCCGCCCCGACATCTACGGCAAGGTGGGCAACTCGGGCGTGTCGATCGCCACCGTCGAGGACATGAAAGTGCTCTACGACGGCTTTGACCTTTGTGCGCCGAACACGTCGGTGTCGATGACCATCAACGGCCCGGCGCCGACGATCCTCGCGTTCTTCATGAACACCGCGATGGAGCAGCAGCTCACCAAGTTCCGTGCTGACAACAGCCGGCCACCGACCGACGACGAGCTGGCCAAGATCAAGGCGTGGACGCTGGAGAACGTACGCGGCACGGTGCAGGCGGACATCCTGAAGGAAGACCAGGGCCAGAACACCTGCATCTTCTCGACCGAGTTCTCGCTCAAGGTGATGGGTGACATCCAGCAGTATTTTGTGCAGAACAAGGTGCGCAATTTCTACTCGGTGTCGATCAGCGGCTATCACATCGCCGAGGCCGGGGCCAACCCGATCTCGCAGCTCGCGTTCACGCTGTCGAACGGCTTCACGTTTGTGGAGGCCTACCTCGCCCGCGGCATGCACATTGATGACTTCGCGCCGAACCTGTCGTTCTTCTTCAGCAACGGCATGGACCCGGAATACACCGTGCTCGGCCGCGTGGCGCGCCGCATCTGGGCGGTGGCGATGCGTGAGAAATACGGCGCCAACGACCGCAGCCAGAAGCTCAAATATCACATCCAGACCAGTGGCCGCAGCCTGCATGCGCAGGAGATTCAGTTCAACGACATTCGCACCACGCTGCAGGCGCTGATCGCCGTCTACGACAACTGCAACTCACTGCACACCAACGCCTTTGACGAAGCGATCACCACGCCCACCGAGGAATCAGTGCGCCGCGCAATGGCGATCCAGCTCATCATCAACCGCGAATGGGGCCTGGCCAAGAACGAGAACCCGAATCAGGGTGCGTTCATCATCGACGAACTGACCGACCTCGTTGAGGAGGCCGTGCTGCGCGAGTTCGAAGCCATCAGCGAGCGCGGCGGCGTGCTCGGCGCGATGGAGACGGGCTACCAGCGCGGCAAGATTCAGGAAGAGTCCATGTTCTACGAGCACAAGAAACACGACGGCTCGTACCCGATCATCGGCGTCAACACCTTCCGCAACCCGCATGGCGATGCGGTTCCCGAGACGCTGGAGCTCGCCCGCTCCACCGACGAAGAAAAGCAGAGCCAGTTGAAGCGCCTGGCCGATTTCCACACCAAACACGCCAGCGCCGCTCCCGCCGCCCTCGCCAAGCTCAAACAAACCGCCATCAACGGCGGTAACGTCTTCGCCGAACTGATGGAGGCCGTGAAGGTCTGCTCGCTAGGTCAGATCACCGACGCACTGTTTGAGGTGGGGGGGCAGTATCGGAGGAGTATGTGACGGCTAGAGGCGAATTTGCTCAAACTTGCCAGTGTGTCGCCAAGGTACTCTTACGGCCGCCTTTTGACTGTTACGTGCGTAATCAACAATTTTGGGCCACCACATCACCAGTTGGGCAGACTTTTGCCAATATCGCTGACTTGACCAAGCTCTTTGCAAGACGAATACGTTGAACCCCTCACGACGCAGCAGCTCACGTTCCGCGTTGCTTTTTCGGAAGTTATCCGTTGAGACAACGTTCCAACCGCCCTCCGCAGCAAGCTCAGACATCCACTCAACATCAATCGTATTCGGGGCAAAACGGTCTCGCAAAGCAACAACACAATCAACCGGTAAGTCGCTGTCGCGCGAAAGCGCGTCTAGCGCTCGTGCGAGCGCTGGCGGAAGATTGTTGTCAACGAGAAATTTCAAGCCGCCAGTCGTTCTTCAAATCGAACAGCAGATTCAACTTGTCGCCTATCGATCTCCAAGATCTTCGCTGTGCGCACTGCATCCTTATCTTCTGCCAGATAGGTTGAGTAAACAGCACCGGTCGGTACGCCAACGTCCACAACGTGTGGCTTTCCGAATGCAATAGTCGGATCAAGCGCAATTGATTTCACTCTCGCATCGGGAAACCACCTGCGAGCCGCAGTGCCGCTGTACTCGATACCAGCGTAAAGCGAAGGTCTGATTACAGATCCAAAGGCAAATTGGCGGCTCTTTAGATTCAACAGAGCCCCGTCTTCTGCACTTTTCAGAGCATCGCGGTAGATGGTGCGACCATCAGTCAAAAATCTATGCGCGGTAAATGGGTAATCGATACCAAATAGGTCACGCGCTGACTGCAGGCAAGAACGAATAACAATTAAGGGAACGCCCGCCTTCACAAACTCGCCCACAACACGAGCTTCAAGCAAATCATGAAAACCGACTACTGGCTCGGAAAAAGTTTCGCTGGAATATTGAGATCGCCACAAAGGCGCTGAAAAATTTTTGCCGTCGCGACCAAGACGGCTCGCATACGAATACCCAAAAAGCCACCGACGGAGCGAACGCGCCTTCACGCCCGTAAGCCTTTCAGCTTCGTGCAAGGCGTAAATTCCGAGTGCCGCTTTCCTGTTCATTTCGGCGAATTATCTCCGATATGTCAGCAGCCAACATATTGAAAGGGTGATATCTCACTTACTAGCCCATTGTGTGAGGTTTACCGCACGAACAAAGCCGTCTCGTATCAGCTTGTCGCCAACGCTCGCCGTACCACGCGCTGCGCTACTATCCGCTCATCGTCCACGAGTAGCGTTCAGCATGTCTACCGATCAAATGCCAGGCACTGATCCTTTGGCCGTTGAATGCGAACCCACCGATGCCGAGCTTGCGGAGGTGATGGCCGATGTGGCGCGTGTTGCCGGTGAGAAGCGCGCGGCGGCCGCCGAGCAGGCAAAGGGGCGGTTTGCTGCGGAAGTTCGCGCCGCTGAGGCTCGCGCCGCGTACCTGCGCAAGCAGTTCAACGTGCCGCGCCTCTAGGGGCAGTGATGGCGGGTGAGCGTCACCCGCGTCTGATTGTGTTCGGAGATTCGACTAGTGATAAGTCCGTCATCAACTGGGTGTGGCTGGCGCACGCGGCGAGGCAGGATGTTCACAAACACCGCAATGCGCCGGACTGGGCGCAATTGATTGCGGGCCAATTGGCTGCGATGATTGATACCCCGTCCCCTGCCGACAAGAGCGCATCATGACCACCGACGCCCTGCTAGCCATCTTCCATCACCTGTTCGCGTTCGGCCTGGTCGGTCTGATCATGGCGGAGTGGGCGATCTTGCGCGGGCCGCCGTCGGCGGATGTGTTGCCGCGCATTGCCAAGATTGATTTGTTCTACGGCATTGCAGCGGTGGGGCTGCTGATCGTCGGTGCGCTGCGCGTGATCTATGGCGCGAAGGGCTACGCGTTCTACACCGGCAATCCGGTGTTCTGGTTGAAGGTTGGTTTGTTTGCGCTGGCCGGGTTGCTGTCGGTGCCGCCGACTATTCGCTTCATCCGCTGGTCACGCGCCTTGCGGGCAACTGGCGCCTTGCCCGACGCCGCAGAGTGGCTGACCACGCGCAAGCTGGTGGTGTGGGAGCTGCACGCGCTCTCCGGCGTGATGATCTGCGCGGCGCTGATGGCGCGGGGGATCGGGCACTAGCTGATCTAACGCCGACGCGTGGGCAACGAGTTGCCCACCCTACGGAACCAAGCGCTGAGTTCGCGACCGTCCAGACCGCAAGCGTCCCGACCTACTCGTGTCGATGTAGCTGCGATCGAGCGTTGCGGAATTGAGGCTACGAGTGACTTTGTCGCGCGTTCATGGTTCGACAGGCTCACCACGAACGGATGTGACGCGCTACACCACCATCGGCGTCAGCGCGCCATCCATCGCCACCAGCGCGCCGTTGATGTAGCTGGCGCGGGCTGACGCAAGGTAGACGACCGCGTCGGCGATTTCTTCGGGTTTGGCGAAGCGGCCGAGCGGCAGGCTCTTGTTGGCTTTCGCGATGGCTTCTTCCACGCTGACACCCTGCTGGCGCGCTTCAGCCTGCATGCCTTCGGCGAGGCGTTCGGTGAAGGTGCGGCCGGGGTTCACCGCGTTCACGCGCACACCCTTGCCGGCATATGCGGCGGCGAGCCCGGCGCTGGCGAGCATCAGTGCGGCATTGGCGGCGCCGCCCGCGAGATGGGTGACGGCGGCGACTTTGCCACCGGAGCCGATCACGTTGACTACGGCGCCGCTGCCGCGGTCGCCCATGCGCTTGATTAGCGGGTTGGTGACATGGATGTAGGTGAAGAATTTGGCCTGCATGGCGTCGTGCCACGCGGCAGCGGTGAGCTCGGCAGCGGGCGTGCGTTTGGCGGCGCCGGCGCTGTTGACTAGCACGTCCACCACGCCAAAGTCACGTTCGACGACGTCCACCATCTGCTCGGCTGCGGCGGCATCGCGCAGGTCGGCAGCGATGATGTTGACGATGGCGTTCTTGTTGGCAGCGCGCAGCGACGCCTGCGCCGCCTGCAAGTGCGCTTCGCTGCGCGACACCAGCGTAACGCGCGCGCCCTCCGCCAGAAACGCCGCCGCGCAGGCAAGGCCGATGCCTTTGCTGCCACCGGTGATGAGAACGTGTTTGCTGCTGAGTTCGAGATCCATGGGTGATGTCGGCCTGTTCGATGATGAATGCGGGTTCGCGCGGTCGGCTAGGGCGCAGCAAAGCCACTCTTGCGGCTTGCCGCCTGTCCCGCCGACCCGGCAAGATAGCGCAGCAATGCGGCGCCATTCGTGCGGCCCTTCAGCGCGGCGGCCTGATAGCGCGTGGCAAGACGATACGGCGCCGGCAACGCGCCCACGTAGCGCACGCCGGCGTGCTGCACGATCTCGCTGGACTGGCTGATGCCGAGCTCAAAGCGACCAGCGGCGACGGCCTCGATCACGTCAACGCCGAACGGCAGCACGGTGATGCGTGCGGCCAGTTGCTCGCGCAGGCCCAGTGCCTGCAGCACCGTCGCAAAGTGCGCGCCCGCCGTGGCGCCGCGCGCCGGATCGGCGTAGGCGATGCTCTTCGCAGCGAGCAAGGTGGCGCGCAGGCCTTCCGCGCTGCTGATCGCTGGCAGCGCCGTCGCAGGTGCAGATGCGGCCACCGCGAGCCCCACCTGCACGTCGCCAATGTCGCGAATGCTGTCTCGGTCAATGAGATCAAGCTTTGCCAGCTGTGCAATGGCGGCCTGACTGAGGATCACCACGTCGGGCCGTTCACCGCGCTCCACGCGTTCGCGCTGCGCGCCAACCGTGTCGAAGTGCGCCTGCAGGCGGTCGCCCGACACGTCGGTGAAATCCGCTTCGATGCTGTGCAGCAGCGCCTTGGCTGCGCCCGCTGCCAGCACGCTCACCTCGGCGGCAGTTGCGGCACAGGATGCCGCGAAGGCAACGACGAGCAGCAGACTGCGGCGAAGTTGGATAGTGACTGGTGCTGTCATCGCGATTCGCCCCCGCTTTGCGCGTTTGCGGATTGCCGAAACACAGCATTGGCCCATTTCCTGGAACAATCAGCTTTTGGTTGAAATGACGATTTCATCGGACCTGACGAGGTGAATCGGCAATAGTCGACTTTTCACTGAATCGCCTCCAAGCCCCGATAAGACGGTTGTTTGACACAAAAGCTGCTACGCTCTTGAGGCGTCAACCCGGCGGAATCAGCCGTCCGCGCAGCAGCAGCAGCAAGGTGCGCAGCGCCAGAAAGAGGATCAGCGCCGTCGCGATCAGCGCGGCGGCGTAGGCCACGGCCGGGGGCCAGCCGCCGCGCCGCACCGTCTCGGCAATGGCCGAGGCGAACGCAGCCACCGGGAACGAGAACGACCAGAACCCTGCCGAGAACGGTATGCCGCTCCACCAGCGCCAGCGCGCCAGCACCGCGAGGATCGGCCCGCAGGCCACGCCGAGACCAATCAACAGCACATCAGCCGGCAACGCAGGCCACAGGATCGACGCGGTAAGCGTGGCCACCGGCGCCGGCGCAATCTCGACGCCCAGCGTCGGACGCAGCGGTGGCGGCAGCGGCCCGGCGAACAGCCGGTTCAGCACGCGCACCTCAAGCAGGGCCCAACCGCCGAGCGCCATGCCGAACAGCAGCACCGCCCAGCCGTGATGGCCCAGCGCGGAGAGCGCCATCGCGCCGATCAGCCCACCGCCTACTGGCGGCAGATAAAGTGCTGGCGTCATGGTGTCACCCGCGATGCCGCCGGTTGCCACCTGCGACACCACTCGCACCGCAATCACCGCCTGCACCGCCAGCGCCAGTGCCACGATCGGCGCGCCCCAGCCGCCTGCGGTCATCGCGCTGCCAGGCGAGGACCAGAGCGCCACTGCCAGCATCACACTCAGCGGTGCCAGCGACAGCATCGCCCCCTGCACCGGATGATTGAAATCCCGGGCAACGTCAGCGCGGAAACGGATCAGGCGTACCACCCAGAGCACCAGAAGCAACTCGAGCAGACCGGTCGCCACATTCAGCGACGCCGTAGCGATCGCGTCGGCGTATTCCCACTTGACTGCCGCTATCCGTCGCCATGCGCCCGCCAGCCCAAGCAGGCCGAACGGAATGGCGAACAGCCCCGGCGGCATTCGCGCCAGCCACGACCGCCCGGTACCGATGGGCGTCACCGTTGCGCCCGGGCCGGGTGGCGATGCAGGGGGAGCAGGTGGCGGAGACGAGACGATGTTCACGCGGCTAGTGTAGGGCCGATGCTGATGTCGATGCACCGTTTTGCATCAGTCGGTGAACTCAGTCGATGCCGTAGAATCCGCAGCCCGCCAGCCAGCCCGCACATCGCCAGTTCGTCACGCCATGCGTCGACGAAGGGCGGTGTATTGCTTTTATGCCCAGCCCTTCCCCTTCGTCGTCGTCCTCCGCTGCCATCGCGCTTGGTCTGGACTTCGGGACCACCAATACCGTGATCGCTGCTTCGACCCAACCCGGCGTGGCGCGCACGCTGCCTTTCACACTGGCCGGCGATACCCATGCCACCTTCCGCTCGGCAATGTGCTTCTGGGATGAAGACACCGGTGCTGCGCACGACCTGCGCTTTGAGGCCGGGCCGTGGGCGATCGAACGCTTCATCGATGACCCGATCGATTGCCGCTTCCTGCAGTCGTTCAAGACGTTCGCGGCGAGCCGATCTTTCACCGAGACGCACATCCACGGCCGCAAGTTCACTTTCGAGGATCTGCTGACAGCGTTCATCGAAAAGATGCGATCCCATGCGGGCGGTGCGCTTGATGACTTGCCGCCACGACTGGTTGCCGGCCGGCCGGTCGCCTTCGCCGGCGTGAACCCGAACGAAGCGCTGGCGCTGGAGCGCTATGAGCGGGCGTTCCGGCGCGTCGGCTTCGGCGAGATTCTCTACGTCTACGAGCCGGTGGCGGCAGCGTACTTCTTTGCGCAGCGGCTCACCCAGGCGGCGACGGTGCTGGTGGCCGACTTCGGCGGTGGCACCAGCGACTTCTCGATCATCCGCTTTGAACCGGGCAGCGGCAAAGGCGGTGCGCTGAAGTCGATTCCACTGGCGCATTCCGGCGTGGCGGTGGCAGGTGACGTGTTTGACTATCGCATCCTCGAACATGCGATCCTGCCGCAGCTCGGTCATCGCGCGAAGTACCGGAGCATCGACAAGATTCTCGAAGTGCCGACGCATTTCCATCATCGCTTTGCACAGTGGAACCAGCTCGCGCTGATGAAGTCGCCTGCGGTGCTGCGCGACTTGCGCGAATACCTGCGCTACGCGATCGAGCGAGACGGCCTCGGCAAATTCATCGCGTTGATCGAAAACGACCTCGGCTATCCGCTTTACAAGGCGGTGGCAGATACGAAAGCCGCTCTGTCGAATGCGCCGTCAGCGACGCTGGCATTTCGCGCGACAGGGCTCGGCTACGACCTCGCGCTGGACGCCACCATCGAGCGCGCCGCCTTCGACCAGTGGATCGCCGATGACCTGCAGAAAATCGAAGATGCGGTGGACGAAGCGCTCGGCGAAGCAAGGCTCGATGCGAAGGACATCGACCGCGTGTTCCTCACCGGTGGCACTTCGTTCGTGCCGGCGGTGCGTGCCATCTTCGACCAGCGATTTGACCCAACCCGCATCGAAACCGGCGACCAGCTGGAGTCAATTGCCTACGGTCTCGCACTGATCGCCCGGAGCGACGATCCGCAGGCATGGGCAGCAAGCGCGTCGCGGTAGATGCCGTCTGCCACAACCGCCATCAAAGCTTCGGCGGCGCCTCGCTGAATACCAGCGTCGGCTGCAACTGTGCCCAGCCCGGCTTCAGCTTGAACTTGAGCACCCCCTTCTCATCGGCAGTGAAGGTTTCAAGCGTCTTGCCGTCCTTCACCACCCGCATCGTCTGCCCGCGCGGCTCGGGATATTGCAGCGGCACTTCGAAGTTGCTCAACGAGGGGAAAAACAGCATATAGCCGAACCAGCCGAGCAAGTCCTTGCCCGCAGTTTGCAATTGCCGCACCGTTTCTTCGATTTCATAGTACGGAATCTCCTGCCCGCCCGACCACGCAACGGCCAGCGTGAGCGACGCGGCCAGACTGCCCTTCGGCTGATTGCTGCGAATCTCGGCGTCGGTCTTGTACAGCTCGGCACGCATCGGCACTGTGACCGTGCCGTCGGCACCAAGCCGCACCGGCAGGCTGGTGGCGTCGTTGACGATGGCCACCCGTACATCGGCAAGTTTGACCGACTCATCCTTCGGCGTCACCTTGATCTGCATACGCACCCGGTCGAGCTTCGATTCCTCCATCCGCTTCAGGCGAACGTAGACGTCATCGTACGGCATCATCGCCGCGTTCTTCGGGCTCTTGACGATGACTTCTTCGAACTGAGTGTCGACCGCTTGCGCGGCGGAGATGGTGATCGGGTTGGTGGCGAAGAACACGAGCGCAGTCAGGCCGGGTGCCAAGCGTTGCGACATCATCAAAATTTCATTGGATCAAAGCCACAATCTTACAGCGTAAACTAAAGATCGCTCGAACTGCGAGATTGACGGCTGGGAATAGCAATGCGGAAGAAGCCGGGGTTTGGCACCATCGCGCTACGGTCGCCCGTACATCAGGTCACGCCCCGGCGTGGTCCGGGACGTGCTAGCTGCGCATCCAGGCGTTGCCCCACAGGTTGAGCGCCCGCGGCCCGTGCGGCCACTCGCGATAGGCCTGATCGGCCGTCATCTGCTCAAGCTCGGCCGAGAATTCGACCTTGTAGCCGTCCGGATCTTCGATCATGAAGAACAGGTTGTTGCCGACGCCATGCCGCCCCGGGCCCCACCAGATGGGGATTTCCAGGTCGCCGCAGTGATCGGCCCAGTCGCGGATCGCGTTCCAGTTCGGTACTTCATAGGCGTGATGATCAGGCCCCGGCTGTGGCGCCCGGAACACCGCGAAACTGTGATGCTCGGCGTCGGAGCGCATGAACGCCGATGACAGATCGCCGTCGTTGTCGACCACGCGGTCCGACTCGATGAAGCCCAGCGCATCGCGATAGAACTCAAGCATGGCAACCGTCTGCGTTGAAGCAACCACGAAGTGCTGAAGACGGGCTGGCAGATACTCGGCGACTTCCGGTGGCGCGGCTTCGGTTTGCGGTGCAACGCAGAAGACAACCATACGACGATCCGGGTCACGCAGACCGAAGGCGTTGTCACCGACGATGGCCGCCAGACCGGCCGCGACCGGGTGCAGCTCAATCGCCATGGTCTGCAATTGCGCCCGATAGGCCGCCCACTGCTCGACGCCGGGAAAGGCATAGACCACCAGCGGCACGGTCTTTGGCGTACCAGTGCGAAACAGCATCCAGCGATCAGCGCCGCGCACTTGCCAGACATCGTCTGCCACCTGCTCCACCGGATCACCAAGCAGTTGCGAGTACCACTCCGCACAGGCATGCGCATCTTCGGTCGCGCGCTCTACGAGCAGCAGGCGGGCGTTCCAGAGCAGGGTATTGGCTGAATGCGGCATCGGAGTAGCTGGCTGGGTAAGGATTGAACGGCGGGTTCGCTCAGCGCCGCCTGCGGGGCACACCGGCGGCGGCGAAGATGGCGAGCGTCAGCACCAAAGCCGCAAGCAATATGGGGTGCAAGGTTGGCACCGGTATCTGTGGCGACGCCAGGAGAATGTTGTTCTGCGGATTCCCGGTGCAGGCAAACGTGGTGTTGTCGATTGCCCAATTGGTGAATGTCGTATTCACCGTCGCCGGGTTGCCCTGGCCCAGCGGGTTCGCCGGATTGATCGGGCCATAAGGACTGCCCCACCAGTTGCACGCCAGGCTCACCGTCCCCTGAACCGGCGTATTGGCAGCACCGACTGCATTGTTGACAAACTGGTTGCCACTGCCCTGGATGGTGGCGGCAAAGGCATCGGCCAGGTTGTCGTCGAATACGGTGAGACCGGCGGCTGCCGCCTGACTGACCACATTGCCACCGGACAGATTGACCACCGTATTGGCCGGACTCGACGCCTGGGCAACCACCCCCCAGTTGCTGCCGGTGATCGTGTTGCCAGTGAGGTTGAGCGTCAGCGCGCTGGCCAGAATGTTGGCGTAACGGTTGGCTGAAAAGGTATTGCCACTGGCGGAAAAGCTCTGGCCGACCGTGGTGGCAACTGCCACCAGGCCGCCGTCATTACCGGAGATCGCGTTGTTGTTGATGGCTGTCCCGGCGCCAGCGTCAAACAGCAGAATACCCGTCGCCCAGACATCAGCGACGCCTGGCCCGCAGCCGACGGCACCACACTGGTTGTTGCTGACGATATTGTTGCTGACCGTGGCGATCGCGCCGCTGCTGATCTGGATGCCGTTTTGCGCAGTATTGGGCGGTGGCAGCTCGCCCGTCACACTGCTGCCAGTCACCGTCACTACGGTCCCGGTGTTGGACAGCGTGATGCCGTTCTTCTGATAGGTGTCGATGATGTTGTTGCTGATGCTGCCACTGGCAGACTGTGAGGTGCTCGGCGCGCCGTAACGGATCGCCGAGCCGTTCTGGCAACTGCTCAAGGGCGGCGAGATGTCGCGAATCATCAGCACATGGTTGTTGCTGAGCGTGAGATTGGCACCACCCCCGGCAAAGATGCCATAGCCGATCGAGCCGCAGGTGCTGGAACCCGGCCCCTGAATCTGCAGGTTCTGGATGGTGGCGGAGGTGGTCGCGCCGGTGACGAAAACGATGGTGGTCTGCTGGCCCGGGCTGCCACCCGGCACAGCCGGATTGCTGGTCAGTACTGCGGGCGCCTTGATGATCGTGCTGGCCATGCCGGCGCCATTCAGCACGACGCTTTTGCTGATGGTCAACTCTTCGGTGAAAGTGCCACCACCAATATTGATCGTGTCGCCGGCCGCCGCCTGCGACAACGCATAGGCAATCGTGAGACAGGGTGCACCCAGCGTCTGGCAATTGCCCGCGTTGTTACCAGTGGTGGTCACATAGAGGTTCGCCGACGACGATGCAGCGGAAAAGGTCATAGCCCCCAGCAGGACTGCCACCATCCGCAGGAGTGCAGGCGCATGGCGCCCGGCCAGACAAACTCGCATCACCATCTCCCCCAATCGCCGCGCGGCAAAACGTTTGCCGGTTTATAGCAACAATCGGCGCCGTTTGCGAGCAGCCAGATCAAGCTTTGACGACCTCCCGTCGGCAGTGCGGCGCTTTATGACCTGGCGCGGTAGCCGAACAATCGCGCCGGCAGCAAAAGGATGGCCTTGAGCAGTGCAAACAGTGCGTCGAAGGTGATTCCAATCAGGCGGAACGGCAAGCTCAGCAACCAGAAGATGGGCCACAACACCAGCGCCAGCAGGGCAATGGGCCAACTCAGCACGAACAGGATGCACCAGGCAATCAGCAACAGTAGATATCTCATGGTCCCTCCTGGGCGGACAATGGCATCGGGTGATGCCCAGCGCCCAAACAACGGACCATACGCGCAAGTGTTGACCGTCAATACCTGCGGGCGACCGGCACGCGGCAGCGGCGACGGGATGCGTGACAGGACGACGTACGGCGGCGAGGCGTGGGCGACGGACTTGTTGCCATCTGCTGGTCGCAACGTCTCAAAAAACAAAAGGCCCGCCGAAGCGGGCCTTTGTCGTCCACCCCCGGCTGAGGAACCCGGGGGCTTTCGAGTCGTTGCAACGACTAGCGGTTGTAGGCGCTTTCGCCGTGCGACACGATGTCGAGGCCTTCGCGCTGCTCATCATCGCTGACCCGCAGACCGACGATCAGATCAGCGATCTTGAACGCGATGAAGGCAACCACAGCCGTCCACACGATGGTGAGCCCGACGCCCTTGGCCTGGATGATGAGCTGGCCCATGACCGAGTAGTCCGCCGGCTTGGTCATTTCCATCTTCACCCAATCGGCCACGAAGCTCGGGCCACCCAGGTTCGGGCTGTTGAAGATGCCCGTTGCCAGTGCACCGAAGATGCCGCCCAGCGCATGGACACCGAACACATCAAGCGCATCGTCAGCCTTGAGCATCTTCTTCAGGCCAGACACACCCCACAGGCAGAGCGGGCCTACCAGGATGCCGATAATCAGTGCGCCCATCAGGCCCACGTTGCCAGCAGCAGGAGTAATCGCAACGAGCCCCGCGACGGCGCCCGAGGCGGCACCCAGCATCGAGGGCTTGCCCTTGAGGAACCACTCAGCAAGGATCCACGACATCACTGCCGCAGCGGTTGCAACGAAGGTGTTCATGAAGGCGAGACCGGCCGTACCGTTGGCTTCGAGCGCCGAGCCAGCGTTGAAGCCGAACCAGCCCACCCACAGCAACGAGGCACCGACCATGGTGAGCGTCAGCGAGTGCGGCGGGAAGGCTTCCTTGCCGTAACCGACACGCTTGCCGACCAGATAAGCACCAACCAGACCGGCGACACCGGCGTTGATGTGCACCACGGTGCCGCCCGCGAAGTCGAGCGCGCCCCATTGCCAGATCTTGCCGGCGGTGGCGTTGAGACCATCAACCAGCTTGGCATCGGTGTAGGCATCCGGACCCGGCCAGAACCAGACCATGTGGGCGATCGGGATGTAGCTGAAGGTGAACCAGATGACCATGAAGATCAGCACAGCCGAGAACTTCATGCGTTCGGCGAAGGCACCAACGATCAGTGCGCAGGTGATGCCGGCAAACGTCGCCTGGAACGCCATGAACACGATCTCGGGAATGACCACGCCCTTGCTGAACGTTGCAGCGGTGGCGAAGGTACCGGCGATGTTGTCGAACAGGCCCTTGCCGAACAGCCGAGAGGTGCCGCCGAAGAAGGCATTGCCCTCGGTGAACGCGAAGCTGTAGCCGTAGATCAGCCAGAGCACCACGATCAGCGAGAAGGTGACCATCACCTGCATCAGCACTGACAGCACATTCTTGGAACGCACCAGACCACCATAGAACAGGGCAAGACCAGGCACAGTCATCATGATCACCAGCAGCGTCGACACCATCATCCAGGCGGTGTCGCCCTTGTTGGGTTCTGGAGCCTTGGCTGCAGGCGCCGCGGGCGCGGCAGCAGCGGGGGCCGCCGCTGCCGCTGGCGCCGCTTCGGCCGGCTTGGCCGCGTCTGCCGGTTTGGCGTCAGCCGGTTTGGCTTCGGCGGCTGGCGCTGGCGTGGCAGCCGGGGCCTGTGCGACCGCGATATGGCTTGCACCCAGCGAGAGCGCGGCAAACAGGGCGCCGATAAAGAGACGTAGTTTCATGTTGGATGACCCCCGCTTAGAGCGCGTCCGGACCGGTTTCGCCGGTGCGGATACGGATAACTTGTTCGACCTCGAACACGAAGATCTTGCCGTCACCGATCTTGCCGGTGTTGGCGGCCTTTTCGATGGCTTCGATCACGCGCTCGACGAGCTCGGTTTTGACCGCGACTTCCACTTTCACCTTAGGCAAAAAGTCGACGACGTATTCGGCACCGCGATACAGCTCGGTGTGACCCTTCTGGCGCCCGAAGCCCTTGACTTCGGTCACGGTGATGCCCTGCACGCCCACGCCGGCGAGGGCTTCACGCACCTCGTCGAGCTTGAACGGTTTGATGATGGCAGTAACCAGTTTCATGACAGGTTCCCCCGGTTGGATTTAGAACGACTTGGTGTACTTGATCAACGCGTAAGGCGTTGTCTTGCCGGTGAACTTCTTGCCGAGCGGGGTGTAGAAGCCCTTGTCAGCATCGGTTGCCGTGACGCCACCGGAGAGCGCGAAGCCGTTGCCGAAGTCGTAGCCAAGTTCAAGCTTGCCGTCGGTGTAGGTGCCGGCGCCGCCGGTGTTCTTGACAATCTGGTGCCCCACGTGCGCCGTCAGCGTCAGGTTGTCCATGATCGGAAAGGTGCCGGTCAGGTCAAGGTAGCCGCTGTTGCGTGAATTCGCCACACCGAAGATCGACTTCGACACCACGTGCGAGTACTTCAGCGTGAACATCTTGAAGGTGCCGGCAACGTAGAGCTCGGTGGTGTCGGGCTTGGTGGCGCCGGGGGCGACAGAGCCGGTGTAGAAGTACTGCAGCACGCCGACGTCGTAGGCGATCGGGCCGGCTTCGCCCTTGTACCCCGCATAGAGGTCGATCTCGGCGCTGCCGCTGCTGATGCCGTAGTCCTTCAGCCAGCGGATGCTGGAGCCCCAGGTACCGATATAGAAGCCGCTCGAGTGCGCGTAGTCGGCACCGATTTGCAGTGCCGGCTTGAAGTCCGACTGATTGAGGCCGCGATAGATATAGGAACTGGCGACACCGATATTGACCGAGAACGGCGCTGGCTCGGGAGCCGGTGCCGGAGCGGGCGCAGCAGCGGGCGCCGGAGGGGTTTGCGCCAGCGCGAAGCTGGCGAGCAGGCTGGTCACTGCGGTGGTGACGAGGGTGCGTTTTAGTTTCATCGTGAATCTCCTGGAGGAAAGGTCAAAACAGCAAGACTGGGCAGCACTTCGCAAACGCCGTGCCAGCACCAGCACCAGTCACGGCACGCAGGCCGGGCGCCTTGGGCATCGTTTTGGTGCCGATTGCTGCGCAGCAGCAACGCGCGCTCCGTTTTGGGGCGACCACAGAGAAAGACGAAAGCAGTGGTTTGCTAAACTTTTCCCATGACCCTCGATGAACTTGCAGCACAGCTTAAAGCTGTGCTGGCCGGCAATCCCGGTGAAGACCTGCAGAAGAACCTGCGCGCAACACTTAGCGCGGGCCTCGCCCGCATGGACGTGGTGACCCGGCAGGAGTTTGACGTGCAGCGCGAAATGCTGGCCGCGTTGCGCCAGCAAATCGATGAACTCACGGCGAAAGTTGACGCGCTGGAGCGCGAGAGCTCAGCGTCCTGACGGCAGTTTGATGCAGCCTGCCACCGCTTTGCGGGTCATCGCTCGCGCCTCGAATTTTGGCGATTGCCGCTTCGCGGGCGGCAGCGTAGGCGCAGCGACCGACGATGGTGTGCTGTGTCGGGCTCGGGCGCGCCACGTTCAGTGTCGGCACCACGGTATCGCCAGGCTACTCTGCCTGGGCATTGTGAAAGACTCGGGACCAGACATGCAGACTAAGCAGCGCAACGGCTGACAAGTGCGCTAAACGTCGTCGTCGCGATCGGCGCGGTTGCTGCGCCAGATCGAACGCAATAGCCAGATGCCGCCAACGACGGCAGCGCAAAACCCAAGGAACCCGAAGGCTGGCAACCCGAACAGGGTCGGGCCGCCCGACACCGTCATCACAATCGACGAGCCGATGATCAGCGCGGCGATCACCAGTGCGACTGCCATGCGATTGGCCGCACGATCGATCTGATCGCCCACGCGCTTGAGGTGGATCAGCTCCAGACCGACGTTGAGGCGGCCGCGGCGTGCGGTACGCAGCAGCTTCGACATGTCGTGCGGCAATTGCTCGGCCACCGCCAGCGCACGGCGGATGGTTTGCCAGCCTCGTCGCGCCATGACGTTCGGCTGATAGCGCGCACGTACGACCTGCCGGAGCAGCGGCAGCGCCTCGCTGGCCATATGAAAATTGGGATCGAGACCACGGCCCATACCTTCGAGAGAAATGAAGGCCTTGATCAGCAACGCGAGGTCCGACGGCAGGGCGAGATGATGTTCGCGCAGGATGGCGGTGACGTCTCCGAGCATGCCGCCAAGGCTCAGACTCGCAAGTGGTGTGTCGTGGTACTGATCGACGAAGGCCTCGATCTCGGTCTCCATCAGCGACAGGTTGAGCCCGTGATCATCGCCGGTCCAGTCCATCAGTACATCCGCCACTGCCTGCGGTTGCCGCTCGACCAGGCCGAGCAGCAGTTGCAGCAGTTCCTCGCGTCGCCGCTCGGAGAGCCGCCCGACCATGCCGAAATCGATGAAGGCCACGCGATTGACCGGCAGATAGAACACGTTGCCCGGGTGCGGATCGGCGTGAAAAAAGCCATCCTCGACGATCATCTTCAGCACAGCGTGCGCGCCGCGCTTGGCGAGCAGCGTGCGGTCGAAGCCCTCGGCATCAAGCCGCGCCAGATCACTGCCAGCCACACCGACAATGAAGTCCTGCACATTGATGCGCTTCTTTGTATACGCCCAGTGCACGCGCGGGATCACGATGTCGGGCAGCGCTGCCAGATTCTTCGCCATGCGCTCGGCGTTGTGGCACTCTGCCGCCAGATCGAGTTCCCGCTTCAGCGAACGCGCCAGCTCGCGCACCAGCTGCTGCGGGCGATAGGGCCGGAGCGCCGGCATCTGCGCGTCCGCCATCGCCGCGAGACGGGCGAGCAGTCGCAGGTCGGACTCGATGGTGGTCTCGATGCCTGGACGGCGAATCTTGACGATCACCTCGGTGCCGTCGGCCAGTGCAGCGCGATGCACCTGCGCGATCGACGCGGCAGCCAGTGGCTCGATTTCGAAACGGGCGAATACCGCCTCCGGCTCGGCGCCCAGATCCTCAAGCAACTGCGGGCGAAGTGCGTCCAGCGGCAACGCCGGCACGTGGCTGTGCAGCTTTTCGAATTCGGCAATCCATTCCGGGCCGAACAGATCGGCGCGTCCGGCCAGCACCTGACCGAGCTTGACGAAAGTCGGCCCCAGCTCCTCCATCGCGAGGCGCACCTGCACGGGCGGCTCGATGCGCGCGAGATCGGCGGCGTGCTCCCAGTTGAGCACATGACCGGCGCGCTGCAGACGATCAGCAAGACCAAGCCGGCGCACCTGCACGGGCGGCTCGATGCGCGCGAGATCGGCGGCGTGCTCCCAGTTGAGCACATGACCGGCGCGCTGCAGACGATCAGCAAGACCAAGCCGGCGCACCGCATCGCCAAAGCCGTGGCGCAGCAGGACGCCAGCGATCTCGTTCAGGCGACCGAGGTCACGGGCGGTATCGAGCGTTTCCAGCAACATCGTCGCGATCATATCGGGCGCCCGCCCCGTTGCCTTGCTGCAGCGCAAGCCGTGGGGGCTCTCGATAACGTGATTTTCGTCAGCAGGATTTGACTGAAACCCTTGTTCAATAAGGGCTCAGGGCATCTTTTTGTCGAAAGTCGACTTGCGAATCAATATGGCCTTGAGCCCAATTGGAATGGGCATCTTGGGTCAGAGCCGTTAGTTGCCCAGACGTTCACCAACGGCTGGATGACCGCCGCCGCGCAGCCAAGCCCCCACCGCCATGCGTTTGCCGCCAGCGCGCTGGATTTCGGTGACTGCAAGTACGGATGAGCCACAAGAAACAAGCAAGTGCTCACCTTCAGCGGCGGTCACGCTGCCCGGCTCACTGCCGAGACAGGAAGGCACCGGCACCAGACCGGTCGCCCAGACTTTCAGTTTTTCGCCGTGCCAAGTCGTCCATGCACCCGGCGTGGGGTTAAACGCACGCACCTTGCGATCGATTTCGACGGCGCTCGCCGACCAGTCGATCTGCGCTTCCTCGGGCGACACCTTGTTGGCGTAGGTCACGCCATGCGTCGATTGCGTGGCCGCCGCCAGCTCCTCGCCACGGCTGAGACGGCTGAGCACATGCACGATCGCCTCGGCGCCGAGGGTGGCCAGACGGTCGTGCAGTTCACCGGTGGTCTCACGGGCGCCGATCGCCGTAAAGGTCTCCAGCAGCACCGGGCCGGTGTCGAGCCCGGCCTCCATCTGCATGATGGCAACCCCGGTTTTGGCGTCGCCCGCCAGGATCGCGCGGTGGATCGGCGCCGCGCCGCGCCAGCGTGGCAACAGCGACGCGTGGATGTTCAGGCAACCGAGGCGCGGCACGTCAAGAATGGCCTGCGGCAGGATCAAGCCGTACGCCGCCACTACCATCACGTCCGGCTGCAGCGCGGCCAGCTCCGCCACCGCCTCCGGCGTGCGCAGGGTAGCCGGTTGCAGCACTGGCAGGTGATGCGCGAGCGCGACTTCTTTCACGGCCGACGCGGTGAGCTTCATGCCGCGACCGGCGGGGCGATCAGGCTGGGTGTACGCGGCCACCACATGCAGGCCGTGATCCGGCCCGGCGTGCAACAGTGCGCGCAGCGCGCGCGCCGCAAATTCAGGGGTGCCGGCAAAAACGACGCGCATGACAACTCGATTCAGAGGCGGTTTGGATTCGGTTGCGAGCCGGGCGAAGAGCAGGCGGCCAGCGCTCAGGCGCGCGCAGCCTCGCGATGGCGCTTGATCATCTTGCTCTTGACGCGCATCTGCTTCAACTGCGACAGATGATCGACGAACACGATGCCTTTCAGATGATCCATCTCGTGCTGGATGCACACCGCGAGCAGCTCGGTCGCCTCCAGTTCGAACGGTGTGCCGCTGGCGTCCTGCGCCCGCACCTTCACATGCGCGGCGCGGCGCACGTTGTCGTAATACTGCGGCACCGACAGGCAACCTTCTTCGCCAACGATCTCGCCGTCGGCTTCGATGATTTCGGGGTTGATGAAGACCTTGAGGTCACTCTTGTCCTGCGACACGTCGATCACGATCACTCGCTTGTGGACATCGACCTGCGTGGCCGCGAGGCCAATGCCCGGCGCGGCGTACATGGTCTCGGCCATGTCGTTGACAAGCTTCTTGATCGCCGGGGTGAACTCGGTCACCGGGCTGGCGATGCGTTTTAGCCGCGCATCGGGGTATTCGAGGATGGGTAAAAGCGCCATTTACTTGCCAAATCAGATGGCTGGTTGCACAATCTTCATGTAATTTCTCAAGGTTGGGGCCTTTTCCGGCGTTTCCAGACTCCCCTGCCTGATTCGGCGATGCGCTCTAGCGCGTTTGCGAAGCATTCAGTGGAGTCCGTACGCGCCAAAACAGCCGGCCGAAACCGCTGGATGTGACAGCATATGACAACGTCGTTGTTTTTTTGCCACGCCCGACCCACTCGCCAGGATACGGAATGTTAACGAACCACATGCAATCTTCATCCCGTGAACGGCAGCCCCGCCGTGGCGTTGCTGCGCTCGCAGCCGCTGCGACTGGCCTGATCGCCGGTCTGGCGCTCGCGCAGGCAACACCGGGGCCGGCCCCGGCCGCCGGCCCCGTTCAGGTGCAAGCGAATGCGCCCAGCAGTCATACGGTGGTGAAGGGCGACACGCTGTGGGGAATTTCCGGCAAGTTTCTGAAGACGCCGTGGCGCTGGCCTGAAGTCTGGCGTCTGAACAAGGACCAGATCAAGAACCCGCACTGGATTTACCCCGGTCAGGTCATCCTGTTCGATCCCAATGCACCGGGTGGTCCGCGCCTCTACCTCCAGCAGCCGGGCGACGTCGGCCCCGGCAGCGTTGTCCGCCTGTCACCGCAAATTCGCGCCGAAGCGCGTGCCGAACAGGCCATTCCGACCATACGGCCGGAAGACATTGAACCGTTCATGCTGCGCAATCGGGTGATTGGGGCGGAAACCTTCGACGACGCGCCGCAAGTGGTGAAGTCGGTGGGTGAGCGCGTCGCCTTTTCGCAATCTGACGCGATCTACGCCGTCGGCGTGAAGCCGGCGATGGGCAAGGTATTCCAGATCTTCCGCAAGGGCCGCGAGTTGCGTGACCCGGCGATCGCGCCGCGTCCGTGGTACCGCTGGCATCACGCCAACCCCGACCCCCAGATCATTGGCTACGAAGCCAGCTATCTCGGCGACGCCCGCCTGTTGCGTGAAGGCGAAGTCGCCCGGCTGGAAATCGTATCCTCAAAGCAGGAAGTGCAGATCGGCGACTACCTGATCCCGGCGCCGCCCGTCGAGACAATGGCATGGGTGCCGCACGCCCCGGAAGTCAAAGTTGAAGGCTTCGTGATGACGCTGCCGAATGGCGTGTCGGAAGCGGGCAAGACCAACGTGGTCACGCTCAATCTCGGCAAGCGGCACGGCCTTGAAGTCGGCCATGTGCTGGCCGTGTACAAGTCGGCCGAAACTTTCGCCAACCCGCGTTACAAGGAACATCCGATGAACTGGGTGCCGGGCTGGCCCAAGATTTCCGGCTCTGAACCGGTCACGCTGCAAATCCCTGAGGAACGCATCGCGCTGGTGTTCGTTTTCACCGTGTTCGACGGCGTGTCCTACGGGATGGTGATGAACTCGGGCGTTGACAACGTCCGCGCCGGCTATCCGGTGCGTAACCCCTGACGCGCGCGCCGGGCGAATGCAAAGGCACCTCACGGTGCCTTTGTCGTTTTTGGCTACCGGTCGTCTTCATCCGACATGACGTGCATCCGCTCCTGGCAGAAAATTGATCGATGACCATACACGCAGACGATCCCCTCTTCCTGCGCCTGGCGTTCACCCGCGGCGTCAGCGCCCGCGTTGCGCACAAGCTGCTGAGTGAGCTGGGCGACATCAACACGCTGTTTGCTGCCAGCACCAGCACGATCGCAGGCATCGCCGGTGACGCCGTCGCCCGCGCGTTGACCACAGCGCCGGACGGCACCGCCGCTTCGTTGATTGACGCAGCGCTCGCCTGGCTCAACGAAGCGGAAGACCAGCATCTGCTGACCTGGGCGCATCCGGCCTTTCCGGCGCTGCTGCTTGAAAGTGGCGACGCTCCGGTCATCCTGTTCGCCAAGGGCCGTCTCGACCTGCTTGAGCGGCCGGCGCTGGCAATGGTCGGATCACGCAACTGCTCGCAGGGCGGTACCGACACCGCGGAGGCGTTCGCCGAAGCGTTCTCAGCCAGCGGTGTGACCGTCGTCTCCGGGCTGGCGCAGGGTATCGACGCCGCCGCTCACGCCGGTGCGCTGCGCGCTGCGGCAAAACAATCCGCCACCGCCGGATCAACCATTGCCGTAGTCGGCACCGGCATCGACCGCGTCTATCCGGCCAAAAACAAGGTACTGGCGCACAGCATCGCCGAACAGGGCTTGATACTTTCCGAGTACCCGCTCGGCACGCCACCACTGGCAGAGAACTTCCCGCGCCGCAACCGAATCATCAGCGGCCTCGCGCGAGGTGTGCTGGTGGTTGAGGCATCAATGGCCTCCGGCTCGCTGATCACGGCCCGGCTCGCGGGCGAACAGGGCAGAGAAGTATTCGCGATTCCTGGCTCCATCCACTCCACGTTCCACAAGGGCTGCCACCACCTGATCAAGCAGGGTGCGAAGCTGGTGGAAACGGCGCAGGATGTGATTGAAGAGCTGCAGTTGGGCGCAGCGTCTTCCGCCGCTGCCGGGCAATCGGCGGCTACCGTCAACGAAGCGACCGGCATGTCGCCGTTACTCGAGTACATCGAACATACACCGATCGATGTCGACGCGCTGGTTGCACGTAGCTCGCTGCCAATCGATCAGGTGGTGACGGAACTCACCCTGCTCGAACTGGCAGGCAATGTTGAGTCGCTGCCCGGTGGTCTCTGGCAGCGCCGCGCGAAAAGAGAGCGAGCATGAGGGTTTTGCGTTCGGCGGTAGTCGCGCTCATTAGCGTGTACTGCATTGCGCAGGCTTGCGCTGCCAGCAGCGCGCAGTACGTTGAGTGGGCCGGGATCACCAACGCGGGGGTGGCATCCTCAGCGTCCAGCCAGTACCTGTTGTCCGCCTCGGTCGGCGATGCGGTCTTGCCACTTCGCGCCAACAGCGCCAACTACAGGCTCCGGGGAGGGTTTTGGGGCGCTGTCGTGGGCCTTCGGCAAGGCTGTGTGCTTGATGTGGATGGCGATCAAACGGTCAATGCGCTCACCGACGGGGTAATCATCCTGCGTGCGCTGCTCGGTTTGAGTGGCGACAGCCTCATCGCTGGCGCTGTTGGCGCCGGAGCCACGCGCACCACAGCGGCACGGATTGAGCCATTCGTCCATCTTGCCGCCCTTGATCTTGACGGTGACGGCAATGCTGCCGCAGCCAGCGATGGCGTGATGCTGTTGCGGGCGATGTTCGGCATGCGTGGGGCCAACGTCACCAGCGGCGCTGCGACAAACAGCGTTGCGTGGTCCAGCGTTCGCGATTACCTGAACAGCGAATGTGGCGTTACCTGGCTACCGTGATGACAGCCACGTCACTGCCGCTATTGCCCCCATTTGAAGTCTTCGTTGCAACCATCCTTCTCACGGGTCTCCATCATGCGCATCTGCACCATTAGTCAGCTGCTTCGTCGCAGCGCCGTCATCACGGCCAGTTGGGCCTGCGCGTTGCTGTTGCTGGCAGCGGCGGTCCTGCCTGCGACCGGTGAAGCGCAAATTCCGCGCAAGATCAACTACCAGGGCTACCTCACGACGGTTAACGGTGCGCCGCTGAACAACGCTGCATTGCCGGTAGTGGTCAAGCTCTATGACGCCGCCAGTGGCGGCAACCTGCTGTTCACCGAAACCCAAAATGTTGCCGTCAGCAACGGCGTGTTCAGCATGCAGATCGGCGCAGTGACCCCGCTCACGCTGAGTTTCGACCGACCTTATTTTCTCGGTGTAGCGATCAACGGGGACAGCGAGATGACGCCACGGCAGGCATTGGCTGCGGCGCCCTATGCACTGCGTGCCGTGCAGGCCGAGCTGTTTGGCACAGTGGCGCAGACCAGCGGCAGCAACACGCTCATTGATGGTGGTCCCTCTTTACCCGACGTCGGGCAATACAACGCCATCTCGATCGGTCTGGATGGCAACCCGGTCATCAGCTACTACGATATGACCAACGGCAACCTGAAGGTCGCCAAATGTGCGAACCCTGCGTGCACGGGCACCGCAGTCGTCACCACGGTGGACAACAGCGCGAACAACGTCGGCCGCTACTCCTCAATCACCGTGCCCGTCGACGGTCTGCCGGTGATCAGCTATGCCGACAGCACCGCCAAGTACCTGAAGGTCGCCAAGTGTGCCAACGCGGACTGCAGCGGCAGCGCGACGGTATCGTCGGTCGATACCAGTCTCAACGCGGGCGTGTACACCTCAGTCGCAATCGCCGGTGACGGCTTGCCGGTGGTGGCCGAACTTGTCAGCAATGGATTGAAGATCGTCAAATGTGTTGACCCGGCCTGCACTGGCACCGGCTCCATCCTACCCAACACCGACGGTCCACCGACGACTGCCATCGGGACTGACGGCGTGCCGCTGGTCGTACAGGCTCAATTCAACGGCAATCTTCGGTTCTCCCGATGCACCACAATGCAGTGCACCGCAACCACCACCGGTACGCTGTCCGCAACGGCCTCCCAGTTAGCGCCAGGGCTTGCCGTGTTGCCGTCCGGGCTGCCGGTCGCAAGCTATCTGGACTTTACCAACAAGCGCTTCGTCGTGACGGCCTGTGCTGACGCCAATTGCTACAACAGCAGTACGCTGCAACCAGGGGCAGTGAATGTCGTGGCAAACTACGCAGCCTTCAACACTGCCGACACCTCATTGGCCATCACACTCGGCGCCGATGGTTTGCCAGTCGTTGCGATCGGCGATCCGGAAATGGGTACCATCAAGGTGATCCGCTGCGCCAGTTTCGATTGCGCGGCAATCGCGTCAGTGAGCACGCCGGTGACGCTGCCGAGATCCGTCGGGCCTGGCGCCTTGAATGGCTTCCGATTGCACCTGTCACTCACGGTAGGCAACGATGGGCTGCCGGTACTCGCTTATTACGACCCGCTGAACCGGAGCCTACGTGCGTTGAAATGCACCAACGCTGGCTGCACCGGCACCGGGTGGCGGCGCTAGCCCATCATTTGTTGCCTTGCTGCCGGGCGCACATACCTTCCGCCGTCGCGGTTGCAACAAGCAGACGTGCTTCACTCAACGCAGCAAAGCAGGACTGAAGGCCGCAGCGCGCCGCAGTATGGGCGACGATGGGCCACGAAGCGCAGCTGGGCGCCACCGCCGTCACTGCCGCCTGCGACGCGCTGCTCGCGCCAGACACCCGGCGGTTGAGCGTCGGGCACACGACACGGGGCCGCCTGCGGGCGGCCCTTTTTTTTGTGGCTGAGATTGCCATGCTCCGGTGATTTTCCATACGCCAATACGGCAACCGCTCTACGGCAATCTGCGTATGTTCAGCCCGCGTCTGCACTTCTAAAGTTCATCCCATGCCGGATGTGCGTCCGGCACCACCGCCACATCACTTGAACGAACTACAGGAGTCAACCATCATGAAACGCTATCTGCTCGCTACTTTCGCTGCCATCGCCCTGTTTGGCAGCGCACAAGCCCGCGAAGTCGCCTACTGCGACTCCGGATTTGACATTCAGAAAGTCTCCGGCGACAAAGCTGTTTGCGCCAAAACCGAAAAGTTCTGGGACGACGTCGGCAGCCGTGCCTGCCCGCCCGGCACCGCCTACGTTGCGGGCAAGACCGAGGCCAGTGACGGCGGTGATCTCTGCTACGAGACCGTCTCTGGCAAACAGATGTCGAGCCTGCCGGCCCTGCCCTGCGGCATCGGCCAGCGCATGGACATCAACCGCGGCGCGCGCGACAAGTGTCAGGCTGAGAAGGAACGTACGGTCTTCGGCAACATCAAGACGCGCAACGAATAAGCCATGCCGAGGGTGCGCCAGTGCGTACCCTCGCGCACATCGCGGAGCAAACCATGCCCACCACCAACACCCGATTTCGCCATGCCGCCGCATTGCTCGGCGCCCTCACTTCCATCACGCTGTCACACGCTGCTGACACCGAAACCAGCCCGGCCAAAAACGCCGCGTCTACCGACTACGTGGCTGGTCAGCAGGCCGTCGAAGCCAAACAGTGGAAAGCTGCGGTGGACGCCTTCACCCGCGCCACGCTGCAAGACCCGAAGAACGCCGACGCCTGGAACATGCTGGGCTACTCAAGCCGCTGGGCGGGCGACTATAAGGCGGCGTTCGCTGCCTACGAGCGTGCCCTCGCGCTTGATCCACATCATCGCGGCGCGCACAGCTATCGCGGCGCTGCCTACGTGCGGACCAATGACCTTGCCAAAGCGCGCGCCGAACTCGCCACCCTGGATGGTCTCTGCGGGAAGGACTGCGAGGAATACAAGCTGCTGGCCAGGGCAATCGCGGAGTACAAACCGCAGTAGTCCCCCTCAACACCGACCGGGATTGGTTCCGGTCGCGTAGCACCTGATCGCCACACAGGTGCCGTTGGTCTGAAGTGTTTTTTCTTGTCTCAATTGGGACACTTGCGGGCGGGATTTTTCCGATATTCTGCGTTCGCACAACAGAACAAGCACAACAAAAATGACCGGTGTGTCCGTCGGCGCTTCCGCCACTTATCTTGATGATGTCACCCTTGCGCGGGCAGCGGCCCGCTGGGGCGCATTCTTTGCGTCCATCGACGACGACGAATGCCAGTTGCTGGACCGTTTCGCGCTCGGTGACAACCTCAAATCCATCTGTTTTGAGCTGGGCCTCAGCTGCGACGCGATCCGCAAGCGGCTGGTCCGCCGGCAGGATGCACTCGGCTTGCCTTCGACGGCGACCTTTCTGCATTTCTGGATGACGGTGCGCGGCCTGGGGCGCACCGCCGCGGACCCGACGATGCTGCGCTACGCCGAGCTGTTGCGCGCATCGCTCGGCTACTCGCCCAGCATGGTGCTGCCCTCGCCCGAAACGTCCGCCATGGCGCTGCAATTGCGATCGCGCGCGTGGCGTCCGGCCCCGAGCGCGGCTGCTCGCGACCGCGCGGACGCCGAGGCAATGACCATCTCGCTGCTGTCGCCCGCCGCCTGGCATGCCGTGCTGCTGGTAGCCACCAGTGGTTACTGGCAGGCGGACAAATGGCCGCACGTAAACGGTCAACACGAGCTCTTCCAGCGGCTGGTGCTGGTCGCCTCCGGCGCGGAACTGTCGGACAAGCTGGTCGCGTCACTGGATCGTGCGCTTGATCTGGGCAATGTGCCGTGGCTGCGGCCGATGCTGGCGTTTGGCACCGTCGAGTCGCCGTTGCTGGTGTCGGCGCCACCGTTGCCCTGGCCCAGTGATCGCGCCAAGGCGCCGCCGGTGTTCTCCGATGGGGCGTTCGACAGTACCCGCGATTTCCGCTTCGCGTCGGAGCTTTCGGTCCTGCTCGAACAGGGCAACACCGCAGCGGTGCAACGGCTGCTGTGCGCGGTCGATGACAGCATCGACTATGGCCCGCTCACCGGATTCTCGGTGGCGCTGGCATTCTTCCGTTCGAATTCACCCGGTCTGCGGGCCATGATTTCGCCACTGCTCAACCGTTTGATCAGTTGCCGTGCCCATCTGGCCGAGACGCTGGGTGTGCATCCGACGCGCCTGCTCGATTCGATTGCACTGACTGATTGCGGCGTGTCGGCACCGGCCGAGCGCTATCTGCTGCCCGGCGGCGACCGGCTACTGGCGCTGGCCGCCGAGCAGTTATTGCCAGAGGTTCGCGGGCTCTCCACGACTGGCGACGGCAGACCGCGCCTCGACCCGCGGCGCTGATCGTCGGCGTCGGCGCCGGTGATGGCGTCAACGCGCTCGCCACAATAGCCGCGCTACCGCCAAGGCAGCGACTCCGCCCAGCAGTTGCGCGGCGATAAAAGTCGTCACGTCGTCGGCGCGGACCCCGGCGAAGGTGTCGGTGAGGGAGCGCGCAATGGTGATCGCCGGGTTGGCAAACGACGTTGACGAGGTGAACCAGTAGCCCGCCGCGATGGCCGCCGGCACCGTCAACACCACGGCGACTGGCCGCGTCGCCAGGGTGCCCAGAAGGGTGAGCAACAGCCAGAAGGTCGCGACAAACTCACCCAGCGCTTCGCCGAACGAGCCACGCGCCTGGGTGGCCGACTGCATCAGCGGCAAACCGAACATGGCGTGCGCCAGCCATGCACCGGCGATCATGGCAACCACCTGTGCAGGCACATATGCGGCTGCGACACGCCACCCCTGCTCGCCACGCAACGCCAGCACCAGCGATACGATCGGGTTGAACTGCGCGCCGGAGAGCGGGCCGAACAGCACAATCAGCACGCCAAGCGCCGCCACCGTCGCCAGTGTGTTGCCCAGGAGCGCAACCGCCGCGTTGCCCGCCGCCAGCCGCTCGGCCAAGATGCCGCTGCCGACCACCACGCAGGCGAGCAGCAGCGAGCCGAGAAACTCGGCAACCAGCGCACGCCGGAGCATCACACCGTCGCCGCCTGCGTTTCGCCGATCTTGCGTACTTCGTGTTGCAGCGACTGCGCATCGAGCGCCGCCAGCGGCAAACTGGCGAACGCGCGCACGCGCTGCGTGATCTCGTTGAAGATGTGGCGGAACGCCTGCCGCTTTTCTTCATCGCTACCCTCAACCCCCGCCGGGTCGGCAAAGCCCCAGTGCGCGGTGGCCGGCTTGCCGGGCCAATAGGGGCACACTTCGCCCGCCGCGTTGTCGCAGACGGTGATGATGAAGTCCATCTGCGGCGCGTCGGGCGTGGCGAATTCGTCCCATGATTTGCTGCGCAGCCGGTCGGCCGGATAGCCAATCTGCGTGGTCAGCTCCACCGCGAACGGGTTGACTCGACCGGTGGGATGACTGCCAGCGCTGTAGCCGACAAAGCGCCCACCGCCGATCACCGAGACCAGCGCCTCGGCCATCACGCTGCGGGCGGAGTTGCCGGTGCACAGAAAGAGCACGTTGTACGTCTTGCTCATGATGGGTCCGCTGGCTCAGGCCGGTGCGCAGCAACCGCTGGTGCGCTTCGCCTCAGTCGGTGCGGCGTTGGCCGACGACGCAGCGGGTACGCAGCAACCGCTCGCCTTCGCGGTGTCGCTGCTGCCGCAGGACGGTGCCACCGCTCCATTGAACGTTTCCACCTCGCCCATCGTGTGATAGACCTCCCAGGCCACGCCCTGCGGGTCGGTCAGCCAGTGCTTGTTGCTGTGCGCGTAGCAGCAGCTGGTCTCGCCCTCGTCAAACAGCGCCAACGCGGCGGCGTTGTGCTGCGTCTTGAGCGCGGCCAGTTCGTCGTCGCTGTCGACCTGCAGACCGAGGTGATTGACACCCGGCGACTGGCCGCGCGCCGAGATGGCGAAATTGACGCGCGGATCGTCGAGCATCCACTTGACGTAGTCCGCCTTTTCAACAGCCGGCGCGGCACCGAACAGCGCGCTGTAGAAACGCGTGCTCTGCGCCAGATCGTCAACCGCAACGTGAACGTGAAATCGTTTCATGTTTGATCTTTCAGGGGGTTTTGGGGTCGCGCGCCGGTCTGGCCAGATCCGGCACACAGCAGGATGCGTCCTGCGTCGTGCTGCGCGCGCAGCAGTTTTCAGTCAGGAAGGCGAGCAGCGCGTTCATGGTGTCGAAGCGCGCCCGGTAAATCACATAACGGCCCTGTGTCTCGGAATCCACCAGCTCCGCGAAGCGCAGCTCTTTCAGGTGGAACGAGAGCACCGGCGGCGCCACGCCCAGTTGCTCGGCGAGCGCGCCGGCAGGCAGCCCCGGCGCGCCGGCAACGACAAGGGCGCGGAAGATGTCCAGCCGCGTCGGCTGGGCAAGGGCGGCGAGTTTGGCGGCGGCGTTGTTGGTTTCCATAATTCTATTTTCATAGAAATATCGAAAACGTCAAGCGTTTAGGGAGAAATTTGCGTGATCCCGGCGATCAGCTATTTTGTTAAACCCTTATTCAATTAGGGCTCAGAGCATGAAATGGCATCAAGTCGACTTTGTGCCGAATCGGCGGTCAAGCCCAAGACTGACGCCATTTGACACAAAAGGTGATGTGCCTGCCGCGCGCCCGCGCCAGCGCCGATAAGCTCGCCCGCGTGAGAGCGCGCGTCTGCTCCCGTCGCGCAGAGGCGTCAGCTACGCGCCGCCCGCAGGCGGCGATCGTGAGCAAATGCGAACCAGGTGACTAGAACCGCCCCTCGTTGTTGGCTTTGCCGGCGCCGCCTTCGTTGAGCACGTTGCCGGTGTCGACTTTGACCACGTAAACATCCGCGTCGAACGGGCTGGCCGTGAGGCCGACGACATCGAGCTGGCAGCCAGTTGGCCCCGCGGCGGTCACGCGGACCGATTTGGCGTCGCGCACCTTCACTGGCATTGCCTGCCCGTTTGGCACGGCGAGCGTGTTGTTGGTCACCAGCTCGCGGCCAGTGCCATCGGTGACTTTGGTGACGGTAGGCGCAGCAGGCGCATCGCCGATGTTCTTCACCGAGAAATTCAGCGCCGGGATGGCGACAAAGCCCTGCGCGATGCCCGGTCGGCAGTTGACGTCGCGCACCGTGCCGTCGGTCGAATTGAAGATGCGGTCACATACCGAGTCCGGCGGCGGCAGGTTGCGGCAGAACGAGGCGTCGACGTTATTGCTGCCGGGCGTCACCGGGCGAAATGGCTTCGAGCCAAACTGGTCAAGCGCCGGGGTGAGATCGGGCTTGGCGTTGGCATCGAAGTTGGCGATGCGCCAGTCCTGCGCAAGCTCGCAGCGCTGCGCAGCGGGCACGTTGTGGAACATCTTCACGGTGACCAGCGTGCCCTGAAAGCCGGACTGCACTTCGCAGTTGTATTGCAGCTTGAGGCTGTTGGCCGTGCGCCCGGCGATGGCAACGCAGGCGGGCTCAACCTTCATCGAACCGGCATCGAGGTCGCGGCCCGCGAGGGTGACTGTGTCGCCTTTTCGCACGGTGCCAATCTGCGGCATCATGTTGGTGGCGATGCTGTAGCCGGGGTTGATCGACAGATTGATCACCGGGTCCGGGCGGCCGGTGATTTTGAGCACCACGCTCGGGCCGGTGCCAACGGGGGTGGTTTCCGGCACCGTGATGTCCACCCGCGCCGTGTCGCCAGCGCGGCGGATGTTGCTGGTGCAGGACGGGCAGTTGCTGAGCGCAACGGCGGTGAGCTTGGCGCTGATGCCGGGCTCCTGCAGGCGGATGGTGTTACGGCCACCACGGCGCATCGGCACGGTGATGCCACTGACCAGGTTGACTTCGCGCGACATGCAGGTGGCCGGCGCCTGGTCGCCGCTGACATCGCTGGTGACCAGCAGTTCGGTGGCGGCATGAGCAGCGTCAACGGCAAGAACCGCGGCAGCGGCGAGGCTGGTGGTAGCAACCCGCCAGAGCGGTTTAGACAATAGTTTCATGGTGATGATCCTTTGTTTCATAAGATGACCTGGTTGTTGTTGCTGCCGTTTCCGGCAGCGGCAATGTGGTGGAACTGACGCGGTAGGCGAGGTGCGATGGACTGCAGCGGCTCAGCCTTTCAGCACAAATCGCCGCGTATTGCTCTGCGCGATCGGTCGCCCACCGGCGTCGAGCGCCGTGACGCGCCACAGCGCGCCGCCCTGCACGCGGGCCGCGAGCCAGCCGGGTGGAGGTGCATAGCGGGTGCCCTGCACGGTGCTGGTGACGATCAGCTTGTCGGCACTTTCGACGTCAATGCGATAACTCGCAGCACCACTCACTTCGATCCATTCGAAGGTGACGGCGCGGCTTGCGTCGACCGTGGTATCGGTCAGCGGCAACATGAGATCAACCGCCTTCGCCCCTGCATTGGATCCAGGAGCGGCGTTGCGCGCATTTGCCACGTCGCCGACGAAATACTTCAGCGTGGGCATCGGAAAGCCGGCAACGCCACCGGTCTTGACCAGCGCGCCGTTGCCGATCTCGGAGTTGGCCTCCTTGTCGTCACTGGCCTCAATGCGCAGCAGCACCTGATACGGTCCTTCGACGCGGGTGTCGAGCAGCGCCGGGTCCGGGCCATCAATGCGCACACTGCTGTTCGGCATCACAAACTGCGAGAAGCGGCTCAGCGTGGTGTAGCGCTTTTGCAGCGCGCGCAGCTCCAGCGGCAGCGTCGCTTCGGTCAGCAGATCGTTGACCTCGGGGTCGCTGTCACCAGGACGCACCAGTTCCCATCGGCCTTTCAGCTGGCCCGAGCCGTTGTACTGGATCTCGGCAGAAAAACGGGGCAGGCGCTCGCCACTGCGGAGGACGAACAGTTGGGTCGGATCAGCCTGCCCCGAAAAAACGATCTTCACGTCGATCAGCGACAGCGGCGTGCGGGCGCCGCCAGCGCCGAGGCGGCAGGTGACCACCACCCACTTGTCGCCGGTACTGCCGCCGGTGAAGTGGCGCACGTAGAAGAAATCGCTGTTCTTGCCTTCGATGCCTTCCTGCACGGCGCGGCGCACGACTGACTCCGGGATCACCATGATGTCGCTGAAGTTGCGCTGGCCTATGCCCTGCGTAGCACGCGAGCGGTCGAAGTTGAGCGGCAGGCGGCCGAACAACGTGCCGGGAACACAGGGGTCGCTGCTGCTGACCGAACCGGCACCGATGCCAGGTTGCACGGTGCCGCACCACAGCGCCTCAATCGCTCGCTCGTTGGGCTCCAGCCCCTGAAAGGTGATGAATACCGTGTTTGGCGCATTGCTGCGCACGTTGACGCCGGTGGGGTTGACGGCACTGATGGCAAAGCTGTATGTGGCAAACAGTGCTGCTACAACACCTGTAGTAGCACGCAACGACGGCGCGATGAACTTGAGCATGATCATTCCCGATCCGGCTAGAAATTGAGGGAGAGCCCGGTTTGCACCAGCGTTTGCCGCCCGGAGAGCACTTGCGCAACGACGGTGTCGAGCGCGCGGTTGTGGGCGAAGGCAACACGGACGAATATTTGCCCCGGCAGCTTCTTGCCGAACTGCTCAAGCGTGAATTTGCGGGCCAGTTGCAACGCGGTGGTGAGCGTGTTGCTGTATTGCTGGTTGAGCGAATCGAAGGCGAGCGCCTTGGCGTAGTCGCCCTTCACCGACCAGACGTCGGCGAACTGCCATTCGATACCTGCGGTGCCACCGTTGTTGTAGGTGGCCTGCGACTTCTCATAGCTGTAATTGCGGCTGCGGTTGTAGCCAAGGTTCAGGTTGAGCTTGTCATTCACGCGCCAGGCAACAGTGATTCCGTGCGTGTGAATGAGGAAATCCGCCGCCTCGCGGCCTGGCTGCCGGTTGTCCTGATCACCAATCTCGAACGTGTAGCTCACCGAGTAGGGCTCGTGGTTCCAGTTCAGCGCGGCCTTGTGGCTGTAGTTGATCTGGTCGGGCCAGAACGAGGAGCGCGCATTGGTGCCGTCCGGAATGCGCAGCGTGTACTGCCGCACACGGCGCGATTCCAGCTGCATCTGCGGCAGCAGCGTGGCCGGCTTTTCGGCAGTGCCGAACACGCTCGGCCACGGTACCGTGAGTTGCGCCAGCTTTTCGTAGGTGCCCGTCTTCAGGATGGTCGGGATGGTCTTGACGTTGTCGTTCTTCTCGCTGCCCACCAGCGTCAGGGCGATCTCGCCCGCTCGTGCCTCGGCGCTGTAGCGGGTGAGCTGCTGGTCAGCAAGGAAGCTGGCACCCAGGCTCTTGAACAGCGGCTCGGCATATTCGTAGTGGGCAATCGCGCGCAGATTGACCGGGTATTTGTCGCCCAGCCACTTGGCGTCCTTGACAAGAAGATAGGAGGCTTCGGCCTGCCAGGCGTCGCGCGTCTCCGGCTTCACCGCGACCAGCGCGCTGCCCTGCGCGAGATCAGGATGCGTCGGGTTGACGTAGCGCGAGCGCGCCCACATGGCGTCGCCCTTCCAGCGGCCATCCGGGTCGGTGGACAGCAGGCGTACGCCGAGGCCACGGCTCTTCTCGGCATCGGGGATCTGTCCCTGATTGACGTTCGCCTGCGGCTGCGCGTGAGCGTTCATAAACATCAGCTCACCGCGCAGCAGCCCCTTCTTCGCAGGCAGCATTTCAACGCCAACCGTGGTGGCGTAAATGCGATGATCCACCGTCGAGAGACCGAAGAGATCATCGAAACCCACGATGCTGGTGGCGCGGATGGCACTGGCTGATACGTCGAGCCACGGCGTGATCGCGTAGCCAAGCGTGACGCCACGGCTGTCGCGGTTGTTGATCAGTAGCGGATGGTTGCCGTAGGTCAGATGGCCAATCGCGAATTTCGCATCACCGCGGGTGAACTCGGCCTTGTAGTCGTTGAGATCAAGCTTCTCTGCGTTGATGCCTTCGGTGCCGAACCGTGGTGCCTCGCTGCGCTTGCTGACACCGGTCAGATTGGCGCTGGTCTTCGTATCCCACCCGAGCGGCTTGCCTTCCCAGTTGAGCGCCCCCGTGGTGGTGAGATCCTGAAACTGTGCGCGTGTGCCAGCTTTGGTCGTGCCCGACACGCGCTCATGCAACTGCCCTTTCATGCCGATGGTGAAGCGGCTTTCGAGCCCTTTGCTGGCGGTGCCGGCATCGCTGCTGGCGGGACCTTCCACGTTCACCGTGAACTTGGCAAGGTCAATCCACTGGTCGCCACGAATGAGATGGACCACCACCTCCTGCGGGCCTGGTGGCAACGTCGCGCCAGCGGGTTCGGCGCGAAAGGTGGTGGCGTTGATGGCGCGGGTCTGCTTTGACAGATCGAGCGGCCCGATGCAGATGGCGATCTGACCGTCTGCCGGAGTCAGCTCGCGCGAAGTTTTCACTTCCAGTGTGTCACCAGCCTTGATGGTTTGCCCCGCGAACGTCGGCTTTTCGATCGCGATCGGTACGCCGGCAACCTGAGCCGCTGCCGGTGCGCCAGCAGCGCTTGCGAACAGTCCGATTGCCAGCGCTGCACGGAGCAGCGGTCTGCGGTGATGATGAGTCTGCATGATGGCCCCTCGGTCCAGTCGTACCAGCGCTATTGCTGGCTCGGATAAATCCAGTCGACGCGGGCTGCCCGGCAGCGATCGCGCTCATTGGGGCTGGCGTCAATGTTGAGTTGCCACTTGAGTCCTTCGCTGTCGTCGCCGACGCAGACCGCCGGGCGCCGCCGCGCATCGTTGTCGGGGAGCACGCTGGCTGGCAGCGCGCCATCGGTCGGGCGAACGCAAAAGTCACGCCCTTTGCTGGCGCGATAGAGAACATGCTCGGGTGCCGCCGGGTCGCACACGGTCGGGCGATACACGGGGGTGCTGCGCTCGCAACGCATGGTCTTGCGCGCTGCGTCGTAGTGGGTGTCGTAGCCGTTGGGGCAGCGCACACCATCGCTGGCAGCGGCGCTGGCCAGCGCCGACCACGCCAGCGTCACGCAACCAGCAAGGACCGCAACGGCACCCGGCAGCAGTTTGCCAACGCCTGCCCTCCGGCTGCAAATCCCACTGAACGTGAACAAAGAAAACATGACGTACCGTCCGGCTTGATCGATGCCACGCGCCGTGCGTGACGATGATCAAACTTTAGGTAACGGCGGCTTCGGCGACCATACGGCAGTTGCCGTATGGTCGCCGCTAACGCTGCTTGAGCGCCAGCGCGATCAGCTCGGCGACGCTGTGTACGTCGAGCTTTGCCATGATGTTTTCGCGATGCTTGCGGACAGTACCAACGCTGAGATCCAGCTTGCGCGCAATGTGCTTGCTGGAGTCACCTTCGCAGAGCAGGCCCACAACTTCACGTTCGCGCTCGGTGAGTACCGCCAGCGGCGACGGCGCCGCCTTCGGCCGCGACGCGACGAACGACGCCGCGACCGATTCACTCACGTAGCGACCGCCGTTGCGTAACGTATTGAGCGCGGCGAAAAGCTCATCAGCGTTGTGCTGTTTGTGCACATAGCCATGCGCACCCACTGCCAGGGCACGTGCGACGGTGTCGCTGCCGAGATCACCCGTCAGAATGAGCACGCGCAGGTCGTGACGCTGTTGCAGCAACTCGCCCGCCAGCGCAATGCCGTCGCCATCGGGCAGGCCGACGTCGAGCATCACAATGTCTGGCTGCTGGTCCGCGACAACCCGCCGCGCCTCAGCGAGAGAACCGGCCTCTCCGATCAGACGGAAATTGCGTTCGAGTGCAAGCAACATGCGCAAGCCATCGCGAATCAGCGAATGATCCTCAACAATCACCACACTGGCGGGCGACACGGCGTCGCCAGTCGCGCTAGTATTCACCGCCATGAGTCACTCCGCGCTGCAAGTCCGTCGCTCCGGTGAGTTAATTCTCGCGACGCACTGCCTGTACAGCGTCGCCACGTCGATGCGCAGATTTTGCCATCCTGCCGGTGGCGACCGAAGTACGGCATTTGCCGGAGCATGCGAGTGAGAAGCGGCAGCATCCGCAGCCGCATTTTGCTTGCCGCGCTGGTGCCGCTGGTGCTGGCTGTCATCTCCGTCGGAGCCCTGCTGCTGACGCGGCACGCGATGGAAATCGAGCGCAATCTCGTCGAGCGCACGGTGTCACTGGCGCGACAGGCCGCCATGCTCGCCGAGCTGCCACTGGCAACCGGCTCGCGAACCAACGTGCAGGCGGTGGCCGATTTTGTCGAGCGCAGCGTGGGCATTGTCGGACTCTCGCTCACTGATCGCGATGGCGCGACCGTCGACAACCGTGGCAACGTCGGCGCCACAGCGTTGCGCATGCTGGACGGCAAGCCGCTGTCGGTGCAGGTAGAACGTGATCCCCATCTGGTCAGTGTGGTGCACCCGGTCGTACTCTTCGCGTTGCCGTCATCTGGCAGCGCACCCGTCAACGCCGGGGCGAGCCCGGGGCAACGCGTTGGCTATGTGGCGCTCAGCGTCTCGCGTGAGGACGAGCGGCGTAGCGTTGCCCGGTTGTGGTGGACGGGGGCTGCCATCCTGCTGGTTGCGGTGCTGCTCTCGCTGGCATTGACAAGAGCCGCGACCAGGGCCGTCGCCGAACCACTGGCGGCGTTGTCTACGGCGATGGGACGAGTGGCGCGGGATGATTTTTCGGCGCAACTGCCGGAGACCGGACGCGGCGAATTTCGGCGGCTCGCCGTTGACTTCAACAGCATGACACGGGCGCTGCATGCTGCCCGCCGCGGCTTGCGCGACGACGTGGCGCAGGCGACCGCTGCACTTGACGCGCGCACGCGCGAGGCGGAGGCTGCCAACAACGCCAAGAGCCGCTTTCTCGCGGCGGCAAGTCATGATCTGCGGCAGCCAGCGCATGCGTTGTCGCTCTACGTCGCCGCGCTGCGTCAGGGGCTGCGCATGAAAGGATCGGATGTCAGTGCTGCGCTGATGCCGGCGGTTGATGGCATTCAGGCGGCTTCACGATCACTTGATGCCCTGTTGAACGCGGTGCTGGACATCTCGCGATTCGATGCTGGCGTAGTTTCAGCTGAGGCCGCCGAAGTCGGTGCCCGGGCACTGATCGACGAAGCCTTGACAGTGTTGCGCTCGGGCGCAAGTGAACGGGGGTTGCGCCTGCGTTCGCGGGTTCCCGACGTGACGCTGCATACCGACGCCACCCTGCTGCGGCGGATCATCGATAACCTGGTCAGCAACGCTATCCGCTTCTCACGCTCTGGTGGCATTCTGGTGGCGCTGCGCCCGCGTCGCGACCATGTGCTGCTGCAGGTCTGGGATCAGGGCTCCGGTATTGCAGCGGCCAATCTGCCGTTGATTTTCGACGAGTTCTACCAGGTCAAGCGCAGCGATGTGGCGCAGGGCGGAATGGGGCTCGGGCTCGCCATCGTGGCGCGCTCGGTTCGACTGCTCGGAGGTGACATCAAGGTCAGTTCCCGTCTCGGCAGTGGCACTTGTTTCACCGTCACCCTGCCTGGAACTGCTTTGCCCCGGCGCAACCACGTGACGTCGGTGATGAGACCGGTGACGCATGATCGCCAGCTGGTATTGGTGCTTGATGATGATGCGTTGATCCGCAGTTCGATGCAGACCTTGTTCAGTGCTCTCGGCGTCAGCGTTCACGCCGAAGCCAGCATTGCGCCGCTGCTGGACGTAGCCAGACAGGAGAAAGCGTCGGTTGCGGCAATCGTTGTCGACTACCGGCTGCTTGATGGTTTCACCGGCATTGAAGCGGCGAACCGGTTGCGCGAGGTGGTGGGCGCTGTCGTGCCAATTGTGCTCATCACCGGGGACACTTCTGCAGAACGATTGCGCGCCCTCACCGCCAGCGGCTTCCCGGTGCTGCACAAACCGCTTGACTCGGACCGCCTGCTGGCGGCGCTGGGAATGAGTGGAGGTGGCGAGTGAGCCGGCTGGACCCGGCGGTGCCGGACGCCGTCAGCGCCGCTTGGCTGCAGTCCGACCACACCCGCGTCGTTGCAGCGCTCGACGCCTGGCGAGAAAAGACCGATACGCCTTCGCTTGAGTACTGGTTGCAGCGTGTTTACGCCGATTCGGTGTTCGAGCGCCCCACACTTGATGTCTCGGTGCGCGAAGCCGAACGCATGGCGCGTGCGGCCGGCGACCAGGTTGCGCTGGCCCGCATCGGTGCGTCCGTAGTGGATGCGCTCTACAGCGACTGGCGCCCTTCCCGCGAAGCGCGCCGCTGGCTCGATGCGCTGCGTAACGTTGCATTTGCCCGTCTGGCGACACTTGACCCGCAGCCCCGGCTCGAAATCGCGGCCGGAATACTGGCCGCAGATCTGTTCGGTGAAGCGCTTGCCAGCGCCGCACAGGTCGCGGACGCCGTGCTGCCCTGGGTCGGTGATGCAAGTGCCGTATCCGCCACCGTTCGCGGCAACGCGCTCGGCTACGCGCTCGAATACTTCAGTGGCCAGCGCCGCTGGGAACCGGCTCACTCGCTGGTGGCAGCGATTGATGAGCTTTACGGCGACCCCGGGTTCGGAGCGGTAGCGCGCGCTCGGGTATCCGCCCGGCGAGGGTTCTACTTTCACTACCGGCGTGGCGATTACGCAGGAGCATTGGGTCAGAGCATTTCAGCAGTCACCAATGCGCATGCCGCCGGCGTGCAGCGTGCGGCGCGTGAGGCGGGCATTACAGTCTCGCTGTGCCACCTGATGCGGGGCGAGGTTGCTGAGGCCGAACGTGCCCTGCTCGCTGAGCAGGAGGCGATTCCGGATGGCCATCTGATGCTGCGCGCCAATGTTCACTATGAGCGAAGCTGGTGGCATGCCCTGCGGCGGGATGTGGTGAGCGCCCAGCGCGAACTTGACACTGCGTGCCGTCTGTTTGCGGAAATCGATGAACATGGCGTGATGTCGCTGGCGACACCCTCACTGCAAGCGCAGTTGCTGCTTCAGGTTGGCGAATACGAATCGGCCTTGCGCGTCTTCGAGATGCGGACGCAGCGTCCGGACGCCTGGCAAGTGGACATGGCGCTGATTGAGGCGCTTGCCGCGCTGGACCGGAAAGACCGCGCAGCGGCTGTCGTGCCGTTGCGACGGGCTTTGTCGGTGGCCGCCCGCATTGACATCAAAGGCTGCTTCTGGGCCTGTCGCGACGAATTCGCTGCTTTGCTGCGACTGGCGATCAGCGAAAACATCGAGCCGCGCTGGGTTGCGTCAGTCTGCGCCGCACGCCTGCTTGATACCGGATAAGCGCTGCCGATGAGGCCGCAAAGCAACCGCAAAGCGGCCCGAAACCCATTTCTGGTTACACTGAAAAAATGGGAAAGACACTCATCATCGCTGAAAAGCCATCGGTCGCGAGCGATATCGCGAAGGCACTCGGCAATATCAAGAAGGACGGCGACCACTTCGAGAATGATCAATATGTGATCAGCTCTGCGGTGGGCCATCTGGTCGAAATCGGCGAGCCGGAGGCCGAAGAAGTCAAGCGTGGCAAGTGGACATTTGCCAAGCTGCCAGTAGTGCCGACGCACTTTGAACTGAAGCCAATCGAGAAGACCGCTGACCGCCTGAAACAGCTCACCAGGCTCATCAAGCGCAAGGATGTGACCGAACTGGTGAACGCCTGCGACGCAGGGCGCGAGGGAGAGCTGATCTTCCGCCTGATCCAGCAGCATGCAAAGGCCAAGCAGCCGGTCAAGCGGCTGTGGCTGCAATCAATGACGCCGACGGCGATCCGCGACGGCTTTGCCAAATTGCGTAGCGACGCGGAGTTGCAGGGTCTCGCCGACGCCGCACGTAGCCGCTCCGAGGCCGACTGGCTGGTTGGCATCAACGGCACCCGCGCCATGACCGCCTTCAACTCCAAGAGCGGCGGCTTTCACCTGACCACGGTGGGTCGTGTACAGACGCCGACGCTGGCGCTGATGGTGGAGCGCGAGGAGAAGATTCGCAAGTTCGTGCCGCGCACTTACTTTGAAGTGCACGCCACGTTTGATGCCAAAGCCGGGCAATACGCTGGTCGCTGGTTCGACGAGAAATTCAGAAAGGGCGATGACGAACACGCCCGCGCCGAGCGCATCTTCGATACCCCGGAAGCGAAAGCTTCAGCGTCGGCACGCGCCAAGGCCATCGTACTCAAGTGCCTCGGCAAGCCGGGCATCGTCGAGGAAGAAAGCAAGCCGACCACGCAGGCGCCGCCGCTGCTTTATGACCTGACCAGCCTGCAGCGCGAGGCCAACAGCCGCTTCGGCTTCTCGGCACGTACCACGCTCTCGCTGGCGCAGGCGCTCTACGAAAAGCACAAAGTGCTGACCTACCCACGGACCGACGCACGCGCGCTGCCGGAGGACTACGTCAGCACGGTAGGGCAGACGCTAGAGCAACTGGAAGAAACCAATCGCTACGGCCAGTTCGCCCGTGAAATCCGCAACAAGAAATACGTGCGGCCAGCCAACAAGCGCGTCTTCGACAACACCAAGATTTCCGATCACTTCGCGATCATCCCGACGCTGCAACTGCCCAAGGCCTTGAACGAGCTGGAAGAAAAGCTCTATGACATGGTCGTCAAGCGCTTCCTTGCGGTGTTCTATCCGTCGGCCGAGTTCCAGCAAACTACCCGCATTACGCGCGTCGAAGGCGAAGCGTTCAAGAGCGAAGGCAAGGTGCTGGTGAACCCCGGCTGGCTTGCGGTGTACGGCAAGGAAGCCGACACCGAGGAAACCGGCAACCTGACCCCGGTCGCCGCTGGCGAGAAACCGAAGGCGAGCGAAGTCACCGCCAAGGAGTTGCAGACCAAGCCGCCTGCGCGCTACACCGAGGCGACGCTGCTGTCGGCAATGGAAGGTGCGGGCAAGCTGATCGACGACGAAGAGCTGCGCGCGGCGATGCAGGAGAAGGGGCTCGGCACGCCGGCCACACGCGCGTCAATCATTGAAGGCCTGATCCTGCAGAAATACCTGGTCCGCGAGGACAAGGTGCTGAAACCTACCCCGCAGGCGTTCTCGCTGATTACGCTGCTCAACGGTCTCAACGTGCCGGAACTGACGCAGGCTGAGCTGACCGCGAACTGGGAAACCCAGCTCGCGCGCATGGAAAAGGGTGAAATCAGCCGTGAAAAGTTCATGGCGGAAATCGCCGCCATGGCGAAGCACATTGTCAAACAGGCGAAAGGCCACGAGAGCGACACGGTGCCCGGTGATTTCGCCGATCTCGCCACACCGTGCCCCCGCTGCGGCGGCGCGATGAAGGAGAACTACAAAAAATTCTCCTGCACCAAATGCGACTTCGGATTCTGGAAGATTCTCGCCGGACGCCAGCTTTCGGTGGACGAAGCCGAAACGCTGATCCGTGACAAGAAGATTGAGGGGCTGGAAGGCTTCCGCTCCAAGCTGGGCCGGGCTTTCAACGCCAACCTGCGCATGAACGATGCGCAGGAAATCGAGTTCTACTGGGACGAAGACGAAGGCAAGGTCGGCGAAGGCGCTGACCCAGTGGACTTCAGCACCATGGAGCCGGTGGGCAAGTGCCCGAAATGCGGCAGTGGCGTGTTTGAACTCGAATCCGCCTACATCTGCGAAGTGGCGGCCAAAAAGGAGAAGCCGCGCAAGTGCGATTTCCGATCCGGCCGCATCATCCTGCAGCAGCCGATCGAGCGTGAGCAGATGGTGAAACTGCTCACCGATGGCAAGACCGATCTGCTGACCAAGTTCATCTCCACGCGCACCAAGCGACCGTTCCAGGCGTTCCTCGTCATTGAGCGCAAGAAGGACGAAGTGAAGGTGGGCTTCGAGTTCCCGCCGAGAGAACCGAAGGCAGCCAAGGCGCCAGCGAGCAAGGGCAAGGCGAAGGCATAACTGCCGCGCCGCAATGTGGAAGCGGCTCGGCCGCGACCCAACTTTAGCCCGTGTGCGCGAGCTTGCTCGCGCCTACCCAATCTCCCGGCTCTGCGTTATCGTTGCGGCATGACAACTGCCGCCGTTTCTTCATTGACCGTTCGCCGTGCCGAGCCACGCGATGCCGCCTTGCTCGCTGCGCTGTTCTGCGACAGCGCGATGCTGCCATTCACGCTGATTCCACCGTACAGCAGTGGCGCCCATTGGGACAAACGGCTGGGCGAATATGCCGACGCGGCCTGTCTTCCGCTTGTCGCATTCGCTGGCGAGGCGCTGGTCGGCGTACTGCTGTTGCGGGCGTTCCCCAATCATGTGCGGCGCAAGCATGCCGGCGTGCTCGACCTGCTTGCGGTGCGACCGGATCATCGGCGTCACGGTGTTGGTCGTGCACTGCTCAATGCCGCGATCCGCGCTGCTGACGAGGGCCTGCAACTGCGGCGCATTGAGGTCAACGTGCCACGCCGTGTTGACTATGTCGACCCCGCACCAACGCCGCTGGAGCGGTTTTATGCCTCGTTCGGCTTTGAACCGGAGGGCGTCAAGCGCTGTGAGCTGGCGCACGCTGATGGTTACGCCGATAGCGCAACAATGGCACGTATCAACGCGGCGACGATGCCAGCGCCACCATCACCGGCACTGCCCAATGCGAAACGCACGCGGCGGAGCGCGCCTGTCAAGGTCGTCATCCGCCCGGCGACCGAAGACGATGCCGAAGGTTTCGCGCGCGTGTTTGCCGACCGCAGCGCTGCACTGGGCACCTTGCAGCATCCATACACCACCGCAGAACTCTGGCGCACACGCCTCACCGCCAGCGGGCCGGGTAACCGGCAGGCGATGTTTGTCGCGCTGGTCAACGGCCGCATGGTCGGTAATGCTGGTGTACATCCCGTCTCCGACAATCCCCGGTTGCGTCACGTGTGTGGCATTGGCATTTCGATCATGACACGCTATCAGGGCCTCGGCATTGGCCGCATGCTGATGAACATGACGCTTGATTTTGCAGAGCGCTGGGCCAACTATTCCCGCATCGAACTCACCGTCCACGCTGACAACGCCCGCGCCATCAAGCTGTACGAGTCGCTCGGTTTTCTGCACGAAGGCCAGCACCGTGACTTTTCGTTCCGCGAGGGTGGCTATGTTGACGCGCTGTTCATGGCGCGCTGCACGTCCGAGTTGTCGGCAACGCGTGCGCGATGAACGCCGATAGCGGGATCCGCCTGCGTACGCACCGCCCCGGTGACATCGGCTGGGTGATCAGCCAGCATGGTGAGCTTTATTCTCGCGAGTACGGCTGGGATATCCGTTTCGAGTCTTTCGTCGCACGCATCGCGGCCGATTTTGTCGATGAGTTCGATGCAGCGCACGAAGTCTGTTACCTCGCCGTGCGTGGCGAAGGCGCTGCTGAGGAGCGGCTCGGTTGCGCCTTCGTGGTGAAGCAGGACGATACCGTCGCCAAGTTGCGCATGGTGCTGCTGGTGCCAGCGGCGCGCGGGTTGGGCATCGGCAAGCGGCTGGTGCGCGCCTGCATCGAATTCGCGCAGCAGGCCGGTTACCGCCGGATGACGCTGTGGACCAACGATGTGCTGCACGCTGCGCGCGCCATCTACGTCGCCGAGGGGTTTCAGCTGGTCGCCGAAGAAAGGCACCACTCGTTCGGTCTCGATCTGGTCGGGCAGAACTGGGAACGCGATCTATAGCGGGGGCCGGGACTGCGCTGTATCGGGCGCTGTGCCGGGCCGCATGGATAATTTCGACTTGTCTTCTCGCTACCGCATCACGTGCGGTTTCCCTGATCAATGTCTGTCGCTGTTGAGTCACCCGTCCTGTTTCGCACTGAGCCCACGGTCAGCGGGCACCACATAGCTATTGCCACTCTGAACCGGCCACGGCAGCTGAATGCGCTTGATCTTGAGATGTGCGAACTCATGCTGGCGCAGTTCACACGATGGGCAGCCGATCCTTCCATCGTGTGCGTGATGCTGGACGGCGCCGGCGACAAGGGCTTCTGCGCGGGTGGTGACGTGGCCGGCGTGGTGCGCCATCTGCGCGGTCTGGCGGGCACTGAGGGCGATGCCCGTTACGTCTACGGCGACACCTTCTTTCGCGTCGAGTACGAGCTCGATCTGCTGATTCATCGCTACCCGAAGCCGTTCGTCGCCGTCAGCCACGGCGTGTGCATGGGCGGCGGACTGGGTCTGGTCGCGGGGGCCAGCCATCGCGCCTTTGTGCAGGGCTCAAAAATCGCGATGCCGGAAATTCACATCGGCCTCTTCCCGGACGTTGGGGGCGGATACTTTCTCAATCGCATGCCAGCGGGCGTCGGTGCATTGCTGGCGCTGACCGGGCACGTCATCACTGCGGAAGATGCGCTGGATATTGGTCTTGCCGACGCGGTAGTCGCGGACGACACGCGTACCGGTCTCTGCGCAGCGCTACAGCAATGCCAATGGTCCGGCGATGGCAGCCGCGACAAGGTCGTCGTGACTGGCGTAGTGAGGGGTTTTGCCGTTTCGACGGACCATGCGCCTTCTGGCACATTGATGACACACGCAGCGGACATTGCGCGGCTCGCGACCTGCGACAGCGCGCCAGCCTGCCGTGACACACTCGCCTCCCTGGCGGCGCAGGAGCCCTATTTCGCCACCGCAGCGCGCAATCTGGCGCAGGGGTCGCCCACCTCCGCCGGCGTCACCTTCGAGTACCTGCGCCGTACGCGCAGCCTCGACGTCGCTGCGGTCCTTGAGACCGACCTCGTGCTGGCGCGGCAGTTCCAGCGCCGGCACGACTTCAGCGAAGGTGTGCGCGCCCTGCTGATCGACAAGGATCGCGCGCCGAAATGGTCTCCGGCCGACTGGTCGCAGGTCACGCCGGGCATGATTGCGGCGCATTTCCAGTCGCTATAGCTTTCTGCTGAGATTGCCGTTTTATTTGGGCTTAGGCCACCAATAAATCAATTGTCGACTTTCGGCTTTTCTTGCGCTTAATCCCCGTTCGGACGCCACTTTTTGGAAAAGCTGATGGTCTGGAGCGTCGCTAAACCAGCGTCGCGGTGAAGTACACCGGCGGCCCCGACTGCGTGTTGGCCCAAGTGCCCAGACGCTGCACCCGCCCCTGCCAGCGCTTGCCCCGCACTTCACCGCGAAACACGCTGCGCTTGCTGCCGTCCTGCCAGGCGATCGCGAGCTCGGTGCCACGCAAGCTGGCCCACAACACCTTGCCCTGCGATGGGGTGGCGGTCACCTCCTGCAACCGCTGCGTCAGCGTGAAGCGAACGTCCGGGGTGCTCAGCCGCCATTCACCAGCCACCGGCGCCGGAATCACCCACAGCATCACCCGGTTCTCGCGCGCCGTGCCGTAGGGCTTTTCGTTCGACGGAATGATCAGCGTTTCATCCGGCCGCCAGTCGCCCATGTCCCACTCGTGCGAGATCACCCGCGAGCCGGGGCGCATCTGCGCGAGCAGCAGCGGTCGCAGCTTCAGGTTGAACTCGGGCAACAGATACATGGTCACCACCGAAGGCTCGCTGAATGCCAGCGTGAACAGATCCTTCTGCTCGAAGCGGGTACGGCCTGACACGCCCGCCTGAAGCGCCAGCTCACGGCTTTCGCGGATCAGTGCCGGGTCAATCTCGTAGCCGACCGCCCGGGCGCCGAATTTTTTCGCGGCAGTGATCACGATGCGGCCATCGCCGGAGCCAAGATCCCACACAACGTCACGAGCAGCAAGGTCGGTGAGCTGCAACATGCGGTGCACCACATGTGGCGGCGTCTGCACGTACGGGACCTCCTCGACGATGGGAGCGGCGCCAACTGCGGGTGCAGCGGCCGCCGCAGTCGGCACGTCGGCCGTCTGCGCGCCGGCGCGCGCAAGCAACGGGGTTGTTGCCAACGTCGCCAGCAACTGCCGTCGGCTGATTGATATGTCCATGAAGTGATACCCGGATGACAAACCGATGACGGCATTGTGCCTGCGATCGCGTCATGCGCCGGTCAGCAATTCCCGCCACTGCGATAGCCTACGGGAATGAAGACATTCAGCCTGTCGCCGTCGGTTATTGAGGACTATCAGCGCGATGGCGCCGTAGTGATCCGCGGCGCACTTGATGCCGGCGAGCTGGCGTTGCTGGAACGCGGCATCGAAGCCAACCTTGCTGCGCCCGGCCCGCTGGCAGCGGTGGCCAGCGCGGCCGACGACCCCGGCCACTTCTTCGAGGACTTCTGCAACTGGCAGCGAATCCCCGAATACGAGCACATCATGCGCCACAGCGCGTTGCCGTCGATCTCCGCGCAACTCATGCGAAGCCAGCGCGTGCGCCTGTATCACGATCACCTGCTGGTGAAAGAGGCCGGCACCCGGCAACCCACGCCCTGGCATCAGGACCAGCCGTACTACAACGTCGACGGGCGGCAGAACGTGAGCTTCTGGATTCCCGTCGATCCGGTGCCGCGCGAAAGCACGCTCGAATTTCTCGCCGGGTCCAGCGATGGCACCTGGTACATGCCGCGCACCTTCATGACGCAACAGGCGAAATGGTTTCCGGAAGGCTCGCTCGCCGACATTCCCGACATGACTCTGCAGGAAAATCGCAACCGCGTCATCGGCTGGGCGCTGCAGCCGGGCGACCTCGTCGCGTTCCACATGCTCACCCTGCACGCCAGTGCGGGCAGCGCGAACCGCCGCCGTGTGTTCAGCGCCCGCTACCTTGGTGACGACATGGTGCACGCGCCACGGTCGTGGCGTACTTCACCGGAAATCCCTGGTTTGAAAGAGCAGCTTGCGCCGGGCAGCCCGCTCGCGCACCCTTTGTTCCCCGAAGTTTGGGCTGTTCCTGTTGCAGAAATTCGGCAATAGCCGTCGTCCTACAGACAACCCCGCCCGCGCTGGCTATCGTTTGAACAACCATGCAATTGAATTTTCTTGCCCGCTGGCGTGCTGCGCGCGACGCCAGTCACCAGCTTGATCTGCTGCTGGCGCAGGCGGATGCCAGCGCGCCGCTTGCTGCCCGCAACGAATGGCTGATGGAGCTTGGCTACTGGCTGCGCAAACCGGTTCCAGCCAGCAGCGAAAGCGCCACGGCATTTGCCGAGCACACACGACTGCGACTGCTGTTGCAGGTGCTCGATCGCAATTCAGAGCAGGCAAAGCGCTTCGCGGCGTGCTTGCGCAGCATCCTGCGCGACAACGACGCCCGTTCGCTGTTCGCCGATACCGGCATGGCCGCGCGTCCGGGTCTCGCCGGCGAGCTGGTAGCACGGTTGCAGACCAAAGTGCTGCCCGTGGCGCCCAATCGGGCGGAGCTGGCCGATGTCTTTGCGCTGCTCTTCATCTCGGAACATGATGCCGAGTGGGTGGCGGCGCTCGATGAGGGACTCATTGCACGGCTGGCGCAAATCCTTGATGGCGATGACGATCACGCCTCCGTGCTTTCGACGCTGGGCGCTGCGTTGTCGGACAGCATCGCCCTGCTCAGCAGCCAGATCGCCGCCGCCGCGCTGGAAGCGCCGACCCGCATGCGACTCGATTCACCGCAGGAAAGCACGCGAGTGCTGATGCAGTTGCCGCGCCTCGCGCACGAACTGATCCACAGCGAAAGTGGCAGCGAACAGCGGCTGCAACTGCTCAACCAGTTGCGCGCAGCTCTCGAGCGTGCCCGCACCGCAGTGAACAGCGTTTATGACCATCTGGAGCGTTTCGGCGTCTCGGTGGATGTGGTGTTTCAGGTGGAGCGCACACGCCTGCGCATTGAGCGCGTGGAGCAGTTGCTGGCGGTCTGGACTGGCCAGGGTGGACTGACCGCGCACACGGCGCTGGTGGCGCAGCTGATCACCGCCAACCAGCAGCGCAGCAGCGTGCGTGCCTTGCTTGGTGAGACCTATCAGCTGCTGGGCCGCAAGGTGGTCGAGCGCAGCGCCGAAACCGGCGAGCACTACATCGCCCGCACCCGCCGCGACTACTTCGGCATGTGGCGCATGGCGGCGGGCGGCGGATTGCTGACGGCGGGCACCGTCTACCTGAAGTTTTTCATCGCTGCGCTGCATCTGAACAAGTTCGTCGAGGGCGTGCTGTTTTCGCTCGACTATGTCGGCAGTTTTCTGGCGATCCACTTTGCCCACTTCACGCTGGCGACCAAGCAGCCAGCCATGACGGCACCGGCACTGGCGCAGAAGCTCGATGATGTCACCAGGCCGGAGGGCCGAGCGGCGTTCGTTGACGAGACGATTGCATTGATCCGTTCGCAGATGGCGGCGATCAGCGGCAACCTGGCCATCGTGTTTCCGGTTGCGCTGGGTGCGCAGCTGCTGGTGCTCCATACCTTCGGTGGCAATTTGCTGTCGAAGGAGAAAGCCGAAGCGACCATTGCTTCGTTTTCGTTGCTCGGGCCGACCCCCATTTATGCGGCGTTCACCGGCGTGTTGCTGTGGCTATCGAGCCTCACTGCAGGTTGGGCCGACAACTGGTTTGCACTGCATCGGCTGCATGATGCCCTGGCCTATCAGCGTCGCCTGAAGTGGGTGTTTGGTGCAGTCCGGGCACAGGCGATTGCCGATTTCGCGAAGAAGCATGTCGCCGGTGTTGCCGCCAACGTGTCGCTCGGCTTGATGCTGGGGCTGGTCCCCACGGTGCTGGCTTTCATTGGCATTCCGCTCGATGTCCGTCACGTCACGCTGAGTACGGGCTCAGTGGCTGCGTCGGTCGGTGTACTGGGCTTCGATACGATGCTGACCGCGCCATTTTGGTGGGCTGTCGGTGGCATCGCCTCGATGGGTGTACTCAATCTGGCAGTGAGCTTTGCACTGGCGTTCTCGATGGCCTTGCGCTCGCACGGCCTGAAGCCTGGCATGCGTCGGCTGCTGCAAGGGTTGGTGCTACGTCGTCTGCTGCAACACCCGCTGCAGGCGATCCTGCCGCCGAAAGCGTAGTGGCTACGCGCGGTTCGCCGCGACCAGCGTGTTCTGCAGCAGCATGGTGATGGTCATCGGACCAACACCGCCTGGCACTGGCGTCAGATAGCCCGCCACTTCGTTGACCGCATCGAAATCGACGTCGCCGACCAGCTTGCCACCCTCGCTTTCAGGCAAGCGGTTGATGCCGACGTCGATCACCACTGCCCCCGGCTTCACCATGTCGGCCTTGATGAAACGTGGTCTGCCGACGGCGGCGACCAGGATGTCGGCCTGCCGGCATTGCGCGGCGAGGTCTTTGGTGCCGCTGTGGCAAATGGTGACGGTGGCGTTGGCGTGCAGCAGCAGCATGGCCATCGGCTTGCCGACGATGTTGCTGCGACCGACCACTACGGCGTGCTTGCCGCGCAGATCGGTCATGCCGATGTCGCGCAGCATCTCCATGCAACCGGCCGGGGTACAACTGACAAAGCGCGGTTCACCAATCATCAGTGCGCCGACGTTTTCGGCATGGAAGCCGTCAACATCCTTGTGCGCGGCGACCGCTTCGAGCACCTTCTTTTCGGCGATGTGCTTGGGCAGCGGCAGTTGCACGAGGATGCCGTGGATCGTGGCGTCGCGGTTGAGCGAATCAATCAGCGCCAGCAGTTCTGCCTCGGTGGTCGCCGCTGGCAGCTTGTGCATCACGCTGTGCATGCCGACCTTGGCGCAGGCCGCCACCTTGTTGCGCACATAAACCTGCGAGGCCGCGTCTTCGCCCACCAGCACTACGGCCAGACCGGGCGTTACCCCACGCGCCTTGAGCGCTGAGACTTCGGCCGCGATGCGGTCACGAACTTTGGCGGCGAGTACGTTGCCGTCGATGCGGATGGCGGTCATGGCGATTGGGCTGGATCAGGAGGTGAATCGGAATTTACCGTCGGCACGGTGGACTGTTCGTCCGATGGTGCAACAGCGACGATGGCAGATGGGTCGAACGGCGGTGAATCAGCAGCGCCCGCGTTGGGCGAGGCCGGTACCGCAACCGGGGCAATCACCGGCGGATCGGGAACATACGGATACACCGTCGCCTCGGTGACAACCCAGTGCACGCTGGCATCATGGTCGTGCTGCGGCAGCGAATCGACAAGCTGCGATTCGAAGCAGATGCCGATGCGGGCGCAGTTGTCGGCGAGTTTTGCTGACAGCCGGTCGTAGTAGCCGCCACCCTGTCCAAGACGCAACAGTCCGCGGGTGAATGCGATGCCGGGATAGATCACGCAATCCAGTGCCAGCGGCTCAATCGGTGCCGAGCGTGTCACGTCCGGGGCGCGAATGCCATGTTTGTGTGGAATCAGGGCGTCGAGGTTTTTCACCCGCCACAGCGTCATCAGGCCGACCACTGTCGTCATCTTCGGGTAGGCCACCGCCTTGCCGCGCTTGATCAGCTCCTTGGCCAGATCGTCGGTGGCAACCTCGGAGCCGTGGTGGGCGTACAGCAGTACCGTCTTGGCGCGATGCACGTCGGGGTGGTGCAGCAGGCGCTCGACGATGCGACGCGCCCCGGCATTGCGTTCGCGGTCGCTCATCGCGTCGCGTTTTGCCCGCACCTCGGCGCGCAACTGCGGCTTGATGCTGGTTTCAGTTTCGGCAGCGACGACGATGTCTTCCTGCACCGGCAACTCGGCTACGGCAATTTCGCCGGCAGGCTCCTGCTCGCCTGGCTCCGGCTCCAGCACCGGGCCAAACCTATAATCGTGGGCTTCATCCATGACGCTATTTTGTCATTTGCCATGAACGCGCTCGTTGACACATCCCCGTACGTCGCGCGTCGCGACCGCGTATTCGCCGCTATCGGCGACGATATCGCGATCATTCCGACAGCACCAGAAGTGCTGCGCAACCGCGACACCGGCTTTCTCTACCGCCACGACAGCTACTTCTACTACCTGACCGGTTTTGCCGAGCCCGAGGCCGTGCTCGTTCTGGTCGGTGGCAACGAGCGCAAGGCGATCCTGTTCTGCCGCGAGAAAAATCTGGAACGCGAGATCTGGGACGGCTATCGCTACGGCCCCGATGCAGCACGAGAGATCTTCCGTTTCGATGAGGCGTTGCCGATCGAAAAGCTGAAAGAAGAACTGCCGAAGCTGATGAGCGACCGCGCGGCCGTGCATACGCCCGTCGGCATGACCGCTACCTGGGACGCCGAAATCGCTGCCGCCATCAACGCCGTGCGTGGGATGGCTCGTACCGGCGTGTCTTCACCGAACACAGTCGTTGACATCCGCGCGGTGCTCGATGACATGCGCCTGATCAAGGACAGCCACGAGATCACGCTGATGCGTCGCGCCGCCGAAATCGCATCGCAGGCGCACGCTCGTGCGATGCGCTTTGCGCGGCCGGGGCAGTTCGAGTACGAAGTGGAAGCGGAGATCGCGCATGAGTTCATCCGCTTCGGTGCGCGTACCCCCGCGTACAACCACATCGTGGCGAGTGGCCCGAACGCCTGTGTGCTGCACTACAACGACAGCAACCGCAAGATGCAGGACGGCGATATGTTGTTGATCGACGCCGGCTGCGAATATGCCGGCTACGCCAGCGACATCACGCGCACCTTCCCGGTCAACGGCAAATTCACCGGGCCGCAGCGGGACGTGTATCAGGCAGTGCTCGACGCCGAGCTGGCCTGCATGGAGGCGTTAAAGCCGGGAAATCCGTTCAACGAATATCACGAAGTGGCCATCCGCGTGCTCTCGCAGCGCATGCTGGACCTAGGCTTGCTCAAGGGCACGCTCGATCAGGTCATTGAGGAAAAGACCTACACCAAGTTTTATATGCACCGCGCGGGCCACTGGATCGGCATGGACGTGCACGATGCCGGTGACTATCGCAAAAAGGGCATCTGGCAGACCCTCAAGCCAGGCATGGTGCTGACCAACGAGCCGGGCCTGTACATCCGCCCCGATGCCGACGTGCCGGAACACTTCTGGAACATTGGGGTGCGCATTGAAGACGACGTGCTGATCACGGCGGACGGCAACGAGAATCTCACGATCAAGACGCCGAAGACGGTGGCCGAGGTCGAGGCAGCCTGCGCACGCTAGCGGCGTAGTCGAGCTGGCGCATTGCCGTGAAAGTGCTGATCATCGGTGGCGGTCCGGTCGGGCTGGCTGCGGCGCTCGCGTTGCGCGAGCGCGGCGTCACCAGCGACATCACCGTGCTCGAAGCGGCGCCGCGTGGTCAGCAGACCTTTGGCGATCGCAACATCGCGCTGTCCGCGGCATCGTGGCGCTTCCTGAAGCGGATCGGCGTGACGGTGCCGGACGGCCAGCGGGCGCCGATTCACGAGGTTGAAGTCAGTCAGCGGGGCGCTTTTGGCCTGCTGCGGCTCGACGCTCGCGAGGTTGGCGCACCTATGCTCGGTGCCGCCAGCCCGTATCCGGCTCTGAAGACCGCTTTCGACGACGCGGCCAACGCAGCCGCGATCAACATCCTCTACAGCGCGAAAGCAGTTGCGGTTCGTCATGAAGGCACGCATGCCGTTGCACGCCTCGAAACTGGCGAATCGCTGCGCGCGGACTGTGTGGTGCTGGCCGATGGCGCGGGCTCTGATCTGTTGCCCGAGTTCCGGCGTATCGAGCGCAACTCCGGGCAGCTCGCCGTGATCACCCGCGTCAGTGCCGCACGCCCGCGGCCCGGCGTGGCGATTGAGCGCTTTACGGCAGGCGGTGCGCTGGCCCTGGTGCCACGGGCTGACCAGCAGTGGACAATGATCTCGGCTCGACCGCAGGTCGAGGGTGAACGGCTGCTGCAGCTTGACGCCAAATCGCTGCAAGCCGAAATCAACGTGGCCGCCGGCGGCTGCCTGGGCGAGCTTGCCGTGCAGGCGAAGGCCAGCAGCTACCCGTTACTGTGGCGGGTGGTAGAGCCGCGCGCCAGCGGCTGCGTGGTGGCGATTGGCAACGCCGCCCAGGGCCTGCATCCGGTCGCAGCCCAGGGGCTCAACCTTGGTCTGCGCGATGCGATGGAGTTAGCTGATTGCCTGCAAACGGTCAGCGGCACGAGTGGTGCGCCCGCGATTGCTGCGGCGCTCAGCCGCTACGCCCGTGCCCGAGGTATCGATCGTGTGCTGCGCATTGGGTTCTCCGGTGCGCTGGCCTATGGTTTTGATCGCGGTGGCTGGCTGGCCGATGTGCCGCGCGGCCTGGGCCTGACGGCCCTGCAACTGGTGCCGCCATTGAAACGCGAGTTGATCCGGAAACTGGCGCTCATCTGAGCGCGCAGAACGCGGTAGCCCTATTCCTTGGGCTTTTCGCCGCCGTCGTCTAGGCCGGTTGCCATGTGCGAGAAACCGTTGTCGACGTAGAGGATTTCGCCGGTCATCGCGCTCGCCCAGTCTGATAGCAGGAACGCGGCCACGTTGCCCACCTCGTCGGCCGTGATGCCGCGCTTCATCGGTGTGGCGTCAGCGAACTTCTTGAGCATGGTGGAGAAGCCGGCGATGCCCGATGCCGCCAGTGTCTTGATCGGACCGGCGCTGATGCCGTTGACGCGGGTGCCCTCCGGCCCGAGCGATGCCGCCATGTAGCGCACGTTGGCCTCCAGCGCCGCCTTCGCCACGCCCATCGTGTTGTAGTTGGGCAGGGCGCGCACTGCGCCAAGGTAAGTCAGCGTCAGCATCGAGGCATTGCGCCCCTTCATCAGCGGCCGCGCGGCCTTGCCCAGCGCTGCAAAGCTGTAGGCGGAAATGTCCATCGCGGTCATGAACGAGCTGCGCGACAGGCCATCGAGAAAGTCACCGGCAATGGCATCGCGCGGCGCGTAGCCGATCGAGTGCACGACGCCGTCGAGCCCCCCCCATTCGGTGCCGAGCTTGGCGAAAACGCCGTCGATCTCGTCCTGCTTCGTCACGTCCATGCTCATGATGAGGCCGCCGCCCAGCTCCGGCGCCAGCTTCTCCACGCGCTCCTTCATTGCTTCACCGGCGTACGTGAAGGCCAGCGTCGCGCCTTCGCGCTTCAGCGCCTTGCCAATGCCGTACGCAATGGAGCGGTTGGACAGCAGTCCGGTCAACAGGATTTTCTTGTCTTGCAGGATGGGCATGGCGCTCCTCTTTCTCGTTCGCCGCTGGCCGCGGCCACCCGAATAGTTTCGTTTTGACTGACAACGATTGTAGGCGGATGACCTGTGGTCGGCCGGCGCGGCTGCCCGCCCCATAAAATCGCTCTATTGCCGTCTTCTCCGCCGTTCCATGTCGCTCCCCATGACCCCGAAAGAAATCGTCCACGAGCTGGACCGGCATATCGTCGGGCAGGCGGCGGCGAAGAAGGCGGTTGCCATCGCGCTGCGCAACCGCTGGCGGCGGCAGCAGGTGCCGGAGCCACTGCGGCACGAGATCACGCCGAAGAACATCCTGATGATCGGGCCGACTGGCGTTGGCAAGACCGAGATTGCACGACGGCTGGCGCGGCTGGCCAATGCGCCCTTCGTAAAAGTTGAGGCCACCAAGTTCACCGAGGTCGGCTACGTGGGTCGCGACGTCGACACCATCATCCGCGATCTCGCCGAGGTCGCGATCAAACAGACCCGTGAACAGGCGATGAAAGCGGTGCGTGACCGCGCGCTCGACGCCGCCGAGGAGCGGGTGCTTGATGCGCTGCTGCCGCCGCCGAGTGCGGTCAACTTCGACGACCTGAAGCCGACCGATAACGCAACGCGGCAGAAATTCCGCAAGATGCTGCGCGAGGGACAGTTCGACGACAAGGAAATCGAGATCGAAGTCGCCGTGGCCGCGCCGCAGATGGAAGTGATGGCGCCACCGGGCATGGAGGAAATCACGCAGCAGATCCAGGGCATGTTCTCCAACATGCAGCAGGGCCGACGCAAGATGCGCAAGATGCGTGTCGATGAGGCGATGAAGCTGCTTCAGGACGAAGAAGCGGCGAAGCTCGTCAACGAGGAAGAGCTCAAGCAGACCGCACTGGATAACGCCGAGCAGAACGGCATCGTCTTCCTCGACGAGATCGACAAGATCGCCGCCCGCCAGGACACACATGGTGCCGACGTGTCGCGCCAGGGTGTACAGCGCGACCTGTTGCCGCTGGTCGAGGGCACCACGGTCAACACCAAGTACGGTGCAATCAAGACTGATCACATCCTGTTCATCGCCAGCGGTGCCTTTCACCTGAGCAAGCCGAGCGATCTGATCCCCGAGCTGCAGGGCCGCTTTCCTATCCGCGTCGAGCTCAGCGCCCTGACCGTGCAGGATTTCGAGCGCATCCTGACCAGTACCGATGCCAGTCTGACGCAACAGTACGCCGGCCTGCTGTCCACCGAGCAGGTGACGCTGGACTTCCAGCCGGATGCCATCCGCCGCCTCGCCGAGATCGCCTGCACCGTCAACGAGCGGCAGGAGAACATCGGTGCCCGCCGCCTGCATACGGTCATGGAGCGGCTGCTGGAGGATGTGAGCTACACCGCCGATTCACTCACCGGTGAAACGGTGCACATCGATGCCGCGTTCGTCGATGACAAACTTGCGGGCATCGTCCGCGACGAAAACCTTTCGCAGTTCATCCTTTGACCAACTCAGCCCCCACCCACACCGCCACCCCCGGGGCGGTGCCTTCGCTCGCCACCGGCCCCTTCCTGCTGCGCGTCAGCCTGCCGCTGGCGATCGCCTATCTGATCAGCTACGGGTTGCGCACGGTTAACGCGGCCATCGCGCCCACGCTCACGCGCGAGTTTGGCCTCGACGCTGCCGATCTCGGCCTGCTGACGGCTGCCTACTTTTTGTCATTCGCGCTGACTCAGTTGCCGCTGGGGGGCATGCTTGACCGCTTCCGTCCGCGCCGCGTCGAAGCTGCGCTGCTGATCTCTTGCGCCACCGGTTGTGTGGTGTTCGCGACCGCAGAAGCGACGTGGGGACTGATTCTCGGGCGCGCGCTGATTGGCATTGGTGTCGCGGCCTGCCTGATGGCGGCGCTGCGAACCTTCGGCCTGTGGCTTGATGCCAGCAAGTTGCCGACAACCAACGGTCTGATGCTGGCCGTAGGCAATGCGGGGGCCATCCTGTCTACCGCGCCAGTGCTCTGGCTGTTGGGCATGATCACCTGGCGCCAACTGTTCCTCTCGGTGGCAGTGCTGACGGTAGTCGTCGCGCTCTGGCTCGCGTTTGCAGTGCCCGATCCACCGGCGGCGCCAAAGACCGCCACCAGCGGCAACCCTTCAGCGCAACCGGCCGGATGGTCTGCTGTGCTGCGCTCACCGCTGTTCTGGGCCATTGTGCCGTTGCCCTGCCTGACCAATGCCATTGGCCTTGCCGTGCAGGGCCTGTGGGCCGGGCCGTGGCTGGTCGATGTGGCGAAACTGCCAGCCAATGCCATCGGTGGCGATCTGCTGCTGATCTCGGCCGGCATGCTGGTGGCCAATATCGCGCTCGGCAACGTGATGGGGCGACTGATGCAGCGCGGTATCTCGCCGGTCATCTTCTGCTTCGTCGCCTGCTTGTTTGCCGGCATCGGTCAATGGGCCTTTCTGCACTCGTGGGGTGGTTCACCGGCGCTGGTGATGACGATCTTCGGACTAACCCATGTATCGGGGAACCTGCTGTTCGCCGCATTGTTTACGCGCTTCGGCAAATCGGTTCACGGACGCGTCTCGACGTTGATCAACTTCCTCATGTTCGGTCTTGGTTTCGCGCTGCAGTGGGGCATCGGGCTGATCGTGAACCGCTATCCCACCGGCACGCCGGGCCGCTATGAGGCGGCTGGTTACGAACAGGCCTTCCTGTGGCTGTGGGGGCTGCAGGCGCTTTGTGTGGTGTGGACACTGCTGCGTCTGCGCAACCCTGCGGTGCGCAACGAAGGGGTGGTGCAGCCGTGAACATCGCGCTCCGGATCGTTGAAATCGTCCTGCCGGTGCTGGTGATCATCGTCATGGGCTATGCCATCGGGCGGCTCTGGAACAAGCCCGACATGCGGGTGGTGAATCGCCTCAACCTCGATGTCTTTGGGCCATTTCTGGTGCTCGCAAACCTTTCCGACAAGAGCGTGGATCTGGTGTCGCTGTGGCCGCTGGTGGTGGCATCGATCGTGATCGTGATCGGCTCCGGGCTGATCGCCTGGCCGTTTGCCAAAGTCTCGCGGCAAGACCCGCGCACCTTTGTGCCGCCGATGATGTTCAACAACTGCGGCAACATGGGGTTGCCATTGGCGCTGTTCGCCTTCGGGCCGATTGGCGTCGCCGGCATGGTGGCGCTGTTCACCACATCCAACCTGCTGCATTTCACGCTCGGGGCCTTCATCGTGCATAAACACGCCGAACTGAAGCTGCTGGCAAAAAGCCCGATGGTGTGGGCCACCGTGATCGGCGCTGCGCTGGGCCTTACCGGCACGCATTTGCCCGACAGCGTGCATGCGCCGATGAAGATGATCGGCGACTGCACCATCCCGGTGATGCTGCTCTCGCTGGGCGTACGCATGCTGGACGTCAAGCGCGAGGACTTTTCCAATTCGCTGCTCGGCGCCGCCGTGTGCCCGCTCACCGGCCTGTTGATGGCAGGCATCATCGTGCAGTATCTGCCGATGAGCAAGGAGCAGATCGGGCTCGTCTATCTTTTCGGCGCGCTGCCGCCCGCCGTGCTCAACTTTCTGGTGGCCGACTACTACAAGCAGGAACCGGAGAAGGTGGCCTCAATCGTGCTCGTGGGCAATATTGCGAGCATAGTGTTCATTCCGCTAGGTTTGTTGTTTGCTTTGAAATAGAAAGACTGCGATGAACCTGCACGCTCTGCTCAACCAGCGTCAAACCGCTGGCAAGCCCATCCGCGTCGGCCTGATCGGCGCTGGCAAGTTTGGTTCGATGTATCTGTCGCAGGTGAAGCACACGCCGGGCATTCATCTGCTGGCGGTGGCCGATCTCGACCCTGCGCGTGCGAAGGCGGCGCTCCTGAATGTCGGTTGGGACGCAGCCAGGCTCGGAGCGACATCATTCCGTGACGCCCAGGCCACTGGCAACACCTTCGTCGGCAACGATGCCTTTGCAATGATCACCGCGCCAGAGCTGGATGTCATCATCGACGCCACCGGTTCACCCGCACACGGCATCGCGCATGTGCTGGCCTGCTGTGACGCGAAGAAGCACATCGTGATGGTCAACGTCGAGGCCGATGCCCTGGCCGGGCCACTGCTGGCACGCAAGGCGCGCGAGGCTGGCATCGTGTACTCGCTGGCCTACGGCGACCAGCCGGCGCTGGTGTGCGAGATGGTGGACTGGTGCCGCGCAGCGGGTTTCGAGGTGGTGGCTGCGGGCAAGGGCACCAAGTATCTGCCGCAGTATCACGAGAGCACGCCGGCGACCGTGTGGCCGCATTACGGCATCGCGCCCGAGGACGCTGCAAAAGGCGGCATGAACCCGCAGATGTTCAACAGTTTTCTCGACGGCACCAAGAGCGCCATCGAGATGACCGCGATCGCCAATGCCTGTGACCTGACGCCGCCGCGTGGCCTGCTGTTCCCTCCCTGTGGCGTCGACGACCTCGCGCATGTGATGCGGCCACGCGGCGTCGGCGGCCTGCTCGACGGTCATGGCATGGTGGAGGTGGTTTCGAGCGTGGAGCGCGACGGTCGCCCGGTGTTTCGCGATTTGCGCTGGGGCGTATATGTGGTGTTCCGCGCCGGCAGCGACGCCGGGCGCGAGTATGTGCGCCGCTGCTTCAAGGAATACGGTCTGGTGACCGACAAGACTGGCGAGTACACGGCGATGTACAAGCCCTATCACCTGATCGGGCTGGAGCTTGGCATCAGTGTGGCGAGCGCTGGTCTGCGTGGCGAACCAACGGGCGCGCCGCTGGCCTGGTGGCACGATGGCGACTTGCGTTGGCGTGCCGACGTGGTGGCCACCGCCAAGCGCGATCTGAAGCACGGCGAGGCGCTCGATGGCGAAGGCGGCTTCACGGTGTACGGCAAGATCCTGCCGGCGCGGGAATCAGTCGATACCGGTGCGCTGCCGTTGGGCCTCGCGCATGGCTGTCGGCTCAAGCGCAACGTCGGTGCGCACGAAACCGTACGCTGGGACGACATCGAATTCGACAGCGCCCATGCGCTGCAGCAGCGCGCTATCGAATTCCGGCGAGCGATGGAAACTCATCTGGCCTGACCGCAGTTTGTCCCGCCAGCATTTGGCGGATTCGTGTATTCATCTTTTTGATGAAACCCGCATCCGATTGCGGCCTTTTTTCTCATTAACTGAAAAGTCGACTTTCTGCCATTTGGAGACGATGCCCTTATGCGACGGGCTTTGACGGCAAAGGCTGTTGCCGTTGCAAATCGTTGACCGCAGCCACTTGCGCCCCGTACACTGAATTTTCCGAGCGTCGGCCCCGATGTGTGCAGTTGGCCGCCGCGACCTCACTCACATCCTGCACGGGGTACCCTGAAATGACAACAACGACAACACTGCGGCGGGCTATCCTGCTCAGCCTCTACGGCGCCGCCAGCGCCACTGGTCTCTCCTCCACCATCGCCACGGCACAAACGGCGCCCGCTGCCGAGAAAAAGGACACCACCGTCGTCGAAACGGTCACCATCGTCGGCACCCGCCGCGTCAACGCTTCGGCCACCGACACCGTGGTGCCGGTGGATTTCATTCCGATGTCGAAATCGGCCGAACAGGGCGGGCAGTTCGACCTCGCGCAGTCGCTGCAGTACATCTCGCCGTCGTTCAACTCGACGCGCCAGACCGGCGCCGATGGCGCTGACCTGGTGGACTCCGCCGCGCTGCGCGGACTCGGCTCCGACCAGACGCTGGTGCTGGTCAACGGCAAGCGCAAGCACACCACGGCGCTGGTCAACCTGTTCGGCGCCCGCAACCGCGGCAATACCGGCACCGACCTCAATACCATCCCGATGCTGGCCATCGACAGCGTGCAGGTGCTGCGCGACGGCGCGGCGGCGCAATATGGCTCCGACGCCATCGCCGGCGTGATCGACATCACGCTCAAGAAGCGCGCCGGCTGTGAGGCCGTACTCGGTTACGGCCAATATTCGGCGGGTGACGGCAAGAACTATCTCGCCTCCGCCTACTGCGGCTTCGCTACCGGCAACGGCGGCACCACCGGCATCACCGCTGAATTCCTTGACCGCGGCCGCAGCAACCGCGCCGAGCCGGGCAACCCGCGCATCATCGGCGACACCAAAACGCAAAACGCCACGCTGTACGTCAACGGCGAAGTGCCGGTCAGCGGCGCCGCCAAGCTCTACTACACCTTCGGCTACCAAACCCGCGACGCCTCCTCGGCGGCGTTCGCCCGCGGCGGTATCGGCAGTGATGACATCCCCTCGCGCAACTCGGCGGCCATGTACCCGGACGGCTTCGTGCCGTTCATCAACGGCGACATCGAAGACCGCTACATGACTGTCGGCTACAAGCGGCAGATCGGCGAGTGGAATGCCGATTTCTCGCAGACCTATGGCTACAACAAACTCAAGTACAACATCAGCAACACGCTGAACGCCTCCATCGCCAACTACGACCTGCTGCACGGCGGCGCGGGGCGCAGCCCAACCGCATTCAACGCCGGTGGTTTCTCGTTCTCGCAGCTCACCACCAACGCCGACTTCAGCCGCTTCTTCCCGGGCGTGGCCAACGGCATGAACGTCGCCTTCGGTGCCGAGTACCGGCGCGAGAATTACCAGATCTTCGCTGGCGAACTGGGCTCCTACAACGACGCCGACGGCGTCGGCTTCGGCGGCAACGCCGGCAGCCAGGGCTTCCCGGGCTTCCAGCCGGGCGACGCCACCAGCAAGAGTCGCAACAGCGTTGCCGGCTATGTGGACGTTGAAACCGATCTCACCACGCGCCTCAAACTCGCGACCGCGTTGCGCGGCGAGCGCTACAGCGACTTCGGTTCCACGCTCACCGGCAAGGTGGCAGCAAGCTTCAAGGCCAGCGATCAGGTGCTGCTGCGCGGCTCGGCGAGCACGGGCTTCCGCGCGCCTTCGTTGCAGCAGGTTTACTTCTCGTCGACATTTACCGACTTCATCAGCGGCCAGCCACTCGATGTGGTGCTGGCACCCAACGGCAGCGCAATCGCCAATGCCGCCGGCATCCCGAAATTGAAGGAAGAGAAGTCGAACAATTTCACGCTGGGCATGACCTGGAATCCGTCGCGCGCGCTGGCGGTGACCGCCGATCTCTACCAGATCGACATCAAGGATCGCATCGTGCTCTCCGGCCGCTTTGACGCCGACAACTACCCATCACTCGGCGCCACGCTCGCCGCGCTTGGTGTTGGTCAGGCACAGTTCTTCGTCAACTCGGTCAACACCCGCACACAGGGGCTCGATCTCACCGTCGCGCACAAGGGCGAGCTGGGTCGCGGCAAGCTGAATACCTTCCTGGCGTTCAACTACAGCAAGACCCGCGTCACCGGCGTCAAGACGCCAGCGTCACTGGCCGGCTTTGAAGATGTGCTGCTGTCTGAGCGCGAGCGCCTGTTCATTGAGCAGGGCGGCCCGCGCATGAAGGCTACGCTTGGCTTCGATCATGCACTCGGCCCGTGGGAGACCAGTCTCAAGGTCATTCACTTCGGCTCACAGACGCTCGGCACCTTCTCGGGCACTGCCGCAGGCGTACCGAATGCGCGCTACGCGCCGAAGACCTCGGCCGATCTGGCGCTGACCTACGCGTTCGACAAGAACACCAAGGTCACCATTGGCGGCAACAACATCTTCAACGTGAAGCCGAGCAAACAGGACCCGAACGAAACCGACAACGGCTTCATCTACGACAGCGTGCAGTTCGGCCTCAACGGTGCCAGCTACTTCATCCGCTTCTGGAAGAAGTTCTAGCCATCCAAGGCAACTGGCGGTTAACGGCTTTTCGCCGAGACCGCCAGTTCAATGGGCGTGGCGCCCGATTTGACGTTGTGTCGACTTTAGCGCCTTTCCGCGCTGAGCCCCATTAAAACAAGGATTCCAGCGTAGAGCTGATAACGGTAGCTTCGCGTGGTTCGCGCGCCGTTCAGGTTACGCCCATGACCCGATGAAAATCCTCTCCCGTTTGCCCCGCCTCGCGCTCACCTGGCTTGTCATTTGCGTGCCTCTGGCGGTTCAAGGGCAAGCTACGACAGCCGGCAGCGGCTACAAGACCGCCGCCGATATCCCGGTCGGTGAATTCTTCCGGCTGCCACGCTATTCGCAAATGGCGATGTCGCCGAACGGCCGCAAGCTGGCAGCAGTCGCGCCGGTCAACGGTCGCGAAAACCTCGTCGTCATCGATCTCGACAGCAAACAGTCGACCGCAGTCACTGACTTCAAGACGGTGGACGTCAACTGGTTCACCTGGGTGGACGATGGCAGGCTGATTTTCCGCGCGTCAAACCGTGAACTGGAAACCGGCGTCTGGCGACGCGGGGCGATGATCGCCATCGACACTGATGGAAAGAATTCGCGCAACCTCGCGCAGGACGTACGCGGCAGCTTCGACATCCTCGCCCGCACCCGCGACGGCAGCGGCGAGTTGATCATCAGCACGCACCTGCGCGACATCCAGTCGGAGGACGTCTATCGCTACGACACCCGAACCGGCCGCACCAAACTGCTCACGTTTGATTCACCCGGCCGCGTGGCCGACTGGGTACTTGATCACCGCCTTGAGCCCCGCATCGCGATGCGAGTGGAGCCACGTGAGTCCGCCGACAAGGCCCGCAAGCGCACGCTCTGGCACCGCCAATCCGCCGCCGATAGCTGGCTGCAAATCGGTGAACTAAGTGGCGATCTCGACCGACTGCGGCCGCTTGCCTTCGACGACGACCAGACACTGTTCGTTGCCAGCCGTCACGGCGGCGACCGCAGCGCCATCTACCGCTATGACATCGCGAAGAAGCAACTGGGAGAGGTGGTTGCACAGCATCCCTGGCTCGATCTCGATGATGGTCTGGTAATTCACCCTGCGAGCGGCAAAGTACTTGGTATCCGCCACAGCGCCGAGATGCCAGGTACCAGCTGGTTCGACGAGCGCTATGCCGCCGTTCAGGCCGGCATTGACAAGGCACTGCCCGATACCGTCAACCACATTACGCCGGGCGACGATGCTGCACGTTATGCGCTCGTCTTCGCGCGCTCGGCAACGGACGCAGGCAGCTACTACATCTTCGACACGCAGCAGCGTTCGCTGGGCAAGATCGCTGCGACCCGCGAGTGGCTGCCATCGGCACTGATGCCGGAACGCCGCTTCGTGATGTACAAGGCGCGTGACGGCCTCAATATCCCGGCATGGCTGACGGTGCCGCGCGGCAGCGAAGCGAAGAACCTGCCGCTGGTGGTGCACATTCATGGCGGTCCCTGGGTGCGCAGCTATCACGGCATCCAGTGGGGGCGCTGGCCAACTGCACAGTTCTTCGCGTCACGCGGCTACGCGGTGCTGGAGCCGGAACCGCGCGGGTCCACCGGCTTCGGTTCGAAGCACTATCAGTCGAGCTTCAAGCAGTGGGGCCTGACGATGCAGGACGACATCACCGACGGCGCGCTGCATCTGGTGGCGCAGGGCATTGTCGACAAAAGCCGCATGTGCCTATTCGGCGGCAGCTATGGCGGCTACGCCGCGCTGCAGGGGCTGGTGCGCGACCCCGATCTCTGGAAGTGCAGCCATGCCTACGTGGCAGTGACCGACATCGAGCTCAAACAGAACGTGACGTGGTCTGACACCGCACGCTACAGCGACTACTACCAGACCGACTTCAAGCGCTGGATCGGCGATATCAGCGCCGATCGCGCCCGCTTCGACGCCACCTCACCGGCCAAGAATGCCGACAAGATCAAGGCCGCCGTGATGCTGACGATGGGCGGTCAGGACATCCGCGTTCCGCTGATCCACGGCACCACCTTCCGCGACGCGATGGAGAAAGCCGGCAAGCCACTCGATTACAAGGTCTACCTCGACGAGGCACATGGCTTCAATGCGCCCGGGAACGTGATTGACTTCTACACGCGCACTGAGCAGTTCTTCGCCAGGCACCTCGGCAAGCCGTAACGTTCCGACACCCGAAAAGACAAAGGGCCGCAGAAGCGGCCCTTTTCATTGCGGTCGATCAGCTGTCTGATCCACCAGCGTGGCGTATCAGGATTGCATCGCTTACGGCGCCGTTGTGTCGCTGCAGAACACCGCGCCCTCCGCAACCCAGCCCAATGCAGTCATGCTGTTGTAGTTGCCCACCGTCGTGGTGTATCGGTGGTTGCCGTCGTTCTGCGCGACACGGTTGTTGAACGACCGATAAATTTTGTTTGGGGCATAGCCAGGGCAATTACCTGAGATGGGCGTGTAGAGCGCAAAGTCATAGCCCTCAAACTGGAATGTGGGATTACCTGTGGCGATCACCGCATTGCAATCTGCCGGCTGGCCATAGAAGTGCGAGTTCGATCCACCTCGCGCTGGCGGAAGGTAGAAACGGCAGATCGGCACGCTCCCCAAGGGAGCCCCCTGCGATGGGAAGGCCAGGAAAGTTGCACCAGTGCGCTGAAACAGCTCGGGGTACTGATCAAGCAGCGCCTGTTCGCTGGGGCGGCCGGTTACAAAGTAGTGCCTCAAGCCGGGTTGATAATATTCGACCACTTTGCGGTAGCCAGCCTCGCGATCCCCGGTAACGCGTATGCCGCGCGTGCCGCGATTGATATCCAACGTCCCTGTAGTACCTTCCGTTTCGATGACGTCAGGGCATGTAGCGAGCGTGGTGCCGGAGTGAAATACATCGCCTCCACGAACAAGCTCGTGGGTAAACGTAATCGTCCCGTTCTGCTTTACAAACGCGCCACCAAAATCCCACTCCACAACCTGGCCACCACCAACGCCAGGAACCCCGAAGTTGAGGATTTTCGTCTGCGGCTCGCCAATGACGCTGCCGTCGTAACCATCCTGACGAGCGGTCAGCTTTAGCGTCCGCGCGCCGGCGCTCGACGCCTCATACCGCAACGCTACTTTGCGTAGCGTCTGGCCAGGGTAGTTCGCAAGAAAAATGCCCCGCGAAACAAAATCGCCGCCGGATCCGAATGCACAATCGTAAAACGTCTGCGGCACAGCGCGTCCACGCACCTCCAGTCCCATGCCGTTACGCCGGATGGTGCTCAGCGGCAACGAAGTATCTTCGGTTTCGTATACATCGGCGCACAGCACTGTCCCGGTGTCATAAAAAACAGCGCCCGGCCCCGTCGCCGTCATGGCGAATGTGACAGTACTGCCCGGGGTAACGGGTATGTCTCCCAATTCGTAGGTGACATCGGTGCCGACAGTCGTGCCGAGATTGACACTGGCGGTGAAAGGTTCGCCAATTACCGAGCCCGCGAAGTCGCCGAGGCGCGCGGTCAACGTGATTTTGTAACTGCCAGGTACGCTGGCGGTATGCCGCAGCTTGATGGAACGCAGGCTCTGCCCGCGGAAATTGTTCAGATAGAGACCGCGGCTGATCAGGTCGCCCGATACCGCTGCGCCCGGGGAAAACGCGCAGCTGACGAGCTGCTCGGCTGCGCTGGGTAGCGCAGCTAGCGCACCTGCAATCAGAGCCGCGCGCGCTATTGAGGAGAGAGCGATCATTTGTATATCCCAGACTATGTAAGTGTTCACTAAGACGCTGGTGGTACGGAGTATGCGACAACAGGATGCATTTGCGCTACATAAACACGCTTGGAGCCACCCCAGAACCGGCAATTGGCTACTGCTCGAAGTTGAGAATGCCCCGTCGAAGCAAATTTTGCATCCAGCTGGAACCAGAGGTCGAATGTAACGGCACTTTGCTGATTGAAAGTACTACCAGTCGCTCACGAATGATCTCGCGTGTCTGCTTGAATCAAATGTCTTCGCTGCCGGGCCGGTGTAGCGTGGCGCCCAGCCTGCCGCGAGTCGTCTGCAACCGTCAACCCGCGCGTCATGAACGAGAGCCGGCCCTTGCTGCCGCTCCTCACGTAGTCGGCCAAAATGGCCTGCTGCGCGGCTTCCGGTGCAACAGCGCCATCGGTGTGCAACCAGCGATAGACCAGATCGAACAGCCGCTCCAGCGCAATCTGATGCGTGGCACCGGTCTCGGCATAGAGCCAGTCGGCGAGCGCCATGAAGCGTGAAAAAGCGCTGGTCGGCGCTTCCTGCAGGATCAGTGGCAGCGTGTTTGTGAAGCGCCCGGAATTGCCGATCAGGTCCCAGAAGCGTGCAAAGCGGTTCACGCGTTGTACGTCAGCGAACGAGAGTTCATTGTTCGACAGGATGTTGTACGGTGGCTCCGGGTTGTAGCGCATCGCGAACGTATCGGTATGACGGATGATCGGCGTACCGCGCAGGCGCTTCAGCACGCCTACCTGAATCTCGTGTGGCCCGAGGCGCGCGAGGGTATCGAATCCTTCACCAAAACTCGCGAGCGACTCGCCCGGCAGGCCCGCGATGAGGTCCACGTGCATATGCGCATGCGTATTCGCATGCAGCCAGCGCAGGTTGTCTTTCGCCTTGTCGTTGTTCTGCTTGCGTGAGATGTGACCCTGCACTGTCGGGTTCCACGTCTGGATGCCAATCTCGAATTGCAGAGTGCCTGCCGGGAACCGGGCGATGGTGTCTTTCAGTTTGTCGGGCAGATGGTCTGGCACCAGCTCAAAGTGCGCAAAGCAGGGGTCGTCCGGTTTCGCCTCGATGCGTTCGAGGAAAAATTCGAGAATCGCCTGCGAAGTCTTGACGTTCAGATTGAATGTGCGGTCAACGAATTTGAAGGTGCGTGCGCCACGGTCGTAGAGCTTCGCCATCTCGGCAAGAAAGCGCTGCGTATCGAATGGCAGCGCTGTCTTGTCCAGCGCGGAGAGACAGAACTCGCACTTGAACGGGCAACCGCGTGAGGCCTCGACATATAGGTGACGACGCGCGATATCTTCGTCGGTGTAATGCTCGTAAGGCAGTTTCAGGTCGTCGAGTTCGAACTCTTCACCCACGTGCACCTTCATCAACGGTCGTGGCCCGTGCAATAGTGCGCGGGCGAGCTTGTTGAAGGTGACATCGCCCTGACCGGTGACCACATGGTCGGCCAGCGCAACGATGCGCTGCTCCTTCGTTTCGAAGCTCACCTCGGGGCCACCGATCACGATCCTGACCTCCGGCGCTACCGTCTTCAGCATGGCGACAAGTTTGGTCGTCTCCTCGACATTCCAGATGTAGACGCCGAAGCCGATCACCGTGGGCGACAGCGCCAGCAACTGTTCGACCAGTGTCTCGGTCTTGCTGCCAATCACAAATTCAACGATCTTCGTTTGGTTACGCAGGTCGTCGTCAAGGTTGGCAAACAGGTAGCGCAGCCCGAGCGAAGCGTGGGCGTAGCGGGCGTTGAGGGTGGAGAGGATCAGCTGTGGCACCGGCCGATTTTATTGGCTCGGTGCCACGCTGCTACCAGCGGCGCAGGTTACGGCGTTGACGGCACCACGTAGCCGCAACGTTCGAGCATGAAGCCCACCACCTTTTTGGCGCTGTTGCGTGGCGACTGGAAGGCGATATTGTTCGCCGCAACGCCCGGCGGCAATCCGAGCTGCAGGCGAGTGATGAACAGGCCATCCACCAGCGGGTTCATCACGCCGTCGCCATCGACGTCGTAGCAATTCGGTGGCGGCAAGGCATCGCCGCCTGCCCCGTCCAGCTGTACGATGATTTGCGCCGGTGTCACGCCCGACGGCTGTGCGGTGCAAGTCATGGTCGCCGTCTTGTAACCATTGCTCGACGGCCGGAATTGCACAAGCAGCTGACCGGTGCTGCCGGGTGCCACGCTAACCGCATCGGGCAATCGCATGAAGTCAGCCGCGTTGGCGCCCGTCATCACGCAGGCATTGGCCGCGAAGCCCACGTTCTGCGCATTGGTCGCGGGTGCGAACACCACCACGGGATAGGCGTAACTCGGTGTGTTGGCCGGAATCGTGGGGAAGTGAATAAACGACGGGGCGGACGAGTATTGCAAGACCGGTGCCGCCTGCTCCAGCGTGAGTGAGGCCGCGCTGATCGCGCCGGTGTCGTTAGCGCAATTGTCGATCACCTGCAAAGTCCACGTGCCGTTAAGCACCCCGGCCGTGGTCAGAGTGCTGTAGGCCGCCAGAAAACCGGTTGGCGTGGGCGGATTCACTGCGCCCGCACCGCCCACCGGCGTCGTCGCGTAAGTGCCTTCCATGATCGATCCGGGATTCGGCGCGTTGGTTGCGGCGGTCCAGATGTTGTTGCTGGTGATTGCCGGATCGACAAACACGTAGTTGCCGGACAGATCGGCACTGCTACCGACCGCAGACACCGAGACGGCGCCGATGCGTCCGAACAACGGAAAGCTGATACCCGTGGGTGAAACGAGCGTTGCGGTCAGGTCGCCTCCCCAGGGGTGTGCCGTCCCAAACGTCATGCTGACGCGAATGTCGGTCAACGCCGCTGACGTCAACCCGTTCGCGGTAAAGGTGATGTTGAGCGGTGCGCCCGGCGCCGGGCAGGTCGAACTCGTGCCGTCGGGTATCGCGCCGACATTGTTCGCCGTAAAAGTCGCTGCGCTGCAGGCAGCAATGCCCAGCACGCTGATCATCGTGGCCAATGCTCGCCATCGTGCTTTGTACGTTGCAATGAACATGTATTTATCCCCTGAATGAAATTGTTGTTGGGTGGTGAGAAGTCCCGCACACGATTGGACAAGAGGCACACCAGCAACCGCCCTTCAAGCATGTGTTTTCGTATTGAAGCCGCGGGCAGGCAGGATGGTTCCCCGTGCCTGAGTACGAGTAGCACCAGTCCGGAAGGTCTACCTATGCGTGAATGCGGAAAAAGGTCGCCACCCGAGAGGACCTTGAGCAAGAAAGGCGGATGGCGACTTTGTTCAGCACCGGTGCGCGACCGCACAGGCGGTTGCGCGCACCTGCGGATGGTTACTTCTTGTTGCCGTCGTGCTTCTGGCGATAGATGCGGCGGCTTTGCTTGTTCTGCTCTTTCTGGATCGCCTGGCGCTCAGCGCGAGTCACCTTGCCGTCGGCCTTGGCAGCGGCCTCCATACCCTGCACCTTGGCCTGGCCCGCCTTCATGCGTGCAGCTTCACGCTTTGACAGTGCGCCGCTGGCTTCGCCGTTGGCAATGCGTGCGCTCTGGTTAGCCTGACGCTGGTCAGCTACCGGCGTGGATTGCGCGAACGCGGCGGTGGCTGCAAAGCCGATGCAGGCTGCGACAGCGGTGGTAATGATGTGTTTGGCAAATTTCATGGTGCTTTCCTGGATGTGTGGTGAAGACAGTTGCAGCGACATGCTGGTATCGGAATGGACGCAGTCAAATGTGAGGTTGGCGACAGGGTGCCTGTAAGCGTTTGTAACGAACATCTGAATGCAGTAACGAACGTTTCATTGCGATGAAGCGTTCGTGTCGCGACCGGGTCCGGGCATCGCATGACAATGCGACCCGTTGATGGCGAGCGGCGGACTAAACTGGTCGTCTCATGGATCAGGTGCTGCTTGTCGAAGACGACGTTCCCACCCGCGAATGGCTGGCAGAGGTGCTGTCGGCCGGTGGTGAGCCACAGCTCGCTCACGCCTGTGGCAGCGTGCGTGAGGCGCTGAACTGGTTGCGCAGCGGCAAGCCCGCGGACATCGTGCTCACCGATCTGGGTTTGCCCGATGGCAGCGGTCTTGATGTCATCCGCGAGGCCGTGCGCCAGCCGGGGCGAGAGGTGCTGGTGCTGTCGATCTTCGGCGACGAGACCAATGTGCTGGCCGCGATCGACGCCGGCGCAGGCGGCTACCTGCTGAAGGACGGCAGCCTTGATTCCATTCGCGAACATCTGCAATGCCTGCGCAGTGGCGGTTCGCCGCTGTCACCGCGTATCGCCCGCACCCTGATTCGGCGCGCCCGCGCCGTCCCACCCACGAGCAGCGTCGCGCCCACGGGCGAAGGCCCGGAGCTGCTTTCTGAACGTGAGCGCGAAGTGCTCACCGGTATCGGCAAGGGCTTCAGCTATGCCGAGGTGGCCGATGCACTCAAGATCACCACCAACACGGTGCGCACTCATGTGCGGCGCATCTATGAAAAGCTGTCAGTAAACTCGCGGGTGGAAGCACTCTACGAATACAACCGGCGCATGACCGAGCAGGGCCGGCCCACCATCCGTTGACATCTTCGCCTGCCCCCGACCGCGTGACTGGCCGCCGCCGTGTGCTGCTGGCACTTGCTGCCTGTCTGCTGGTAGCCCTGATCATCATCATCGCCTCGCGTCTGCACCGTGGCCTCGAAGTGTCCGCTTCCGCTGCGGTGTCGGTCGTCACGGCCGAGGTGCTTGAGGCCGGAGCCGCGCGCCCGGAGATGCCGCCGCCCACGGGTTCATGGCACTCAATCACACTTCCCGACAACTGGGATGGACGCCGACCAGACTATCGCGGTTATGTCTGGTATCGATTCGCGTTGCCTCCCTCGGCACGACAGTGGCAACGACCGGCGGTCTATTTGCCAGCGGCTGGCATGAACGCCGAGCTTTGGCTCAATGGCGAGCGTGTCGGCGGCGCCGGGCATATGAGCATGCCAGTGTCGCGTCATTTCTACACACCGCAACTGATCGAGTTGCCACGTTCTGCGATGGCAGGTGCCGGAGATGGCCAACTGCTGGTGCTGCTCGCCGGATACCCTGGTTATCGCAGCGGCCTGGCGCCAGTATGGCTGGGTGAGCACGACGATCTGTACGACGCCTTCCGGATGCGTCGCTTCTGGCAGACCGAAGGCAATGCGGCCACCATTATCGTCAACATCACGATTGCGGTGTTCGTGCTGGTGATCGGTTGGCGTGACCGGGAGCACAGGGCTTACGTCTGGTTCGGTGCGGCCGCGCTGGTGTGGGCGCTGCGCAACCTCAACTACTGGGTGACCAACCCCGCGATTCCCGATCTGCTGTTCGCCGAGCTTTGCGTCAGCGGCGCGGCCTGGTTCACGGCACTGTTTGCGATCTTCGCGCTGCGCTTCGCGGAGGCCAATCAGCCCGGCTACCGGGGGCCGCGCTGGCTACCCAAGACTGCACTCGTCTACGCAGTGGTGGCAACCCTCTACTTTGTATCCGCTGCCGACTACGGCCGCGCCAACGCAGGCTTTGCAGCGCTTGCGGCGGTCGGCGTTGCGCTCACGGCCTGGAGCATGTTGCGGCTGGTGCTGCTCGCCATTGCGCGACCGTCGGCCGACATGGCAGCGGTTGCCTGCGGTGCCTTGATCTACCTCGTGTTTTTGCTCAACGACTACGAGATCGGCACCAACAGCAGCAGTCTGGGCGAGATCTTCCTCCGTCAGTACGCGTCGTTGCCGCTGTTCTTTGCCATCACGGCAACCTTCGCGCAGCGCTACATGCGCTCGCTGCAGCGCACCCGTGACCTCGCCGCGTCGCTGCAATCGCAAGTGGACGCGCAGCGTCTGCAACTTGAGCGCAGCTTCGAGCAACTGCGCGAGGCTGAGCGGGAGCAGGCGCGTACCCAGGAGCGCGCCCGCGTGATGGGGGATCTGCACGATGGCCTCGGCATGCATCTCGCGACCGCACTGCGGCAGGCGCGCGCGCAGGATGCGCCTCGGGATGTGCTGGCCAGCACCCTGCAGGATTGCATGGACGAATTGCGCGTTGCCGTCGATTCCCTTGACGAGCACGAGCGGGATCCGCTGGCTTTGCTCGGTTCCCTGCGCTTTCGCATGGCACCCCGCTTCGAAGCGCTCGGCGTGCGGCTGGACTGGAAAGTCGCTGATGACCTTCGTGAACTGCCGGTGCTTGACCCGTCCTCGGCGCTGCATCTGCTGCGCCTTGTGCAGGAGGCGCTGGGCAATGCGCTTAAGCACAGCGGCGCATCGGTGGTTACCATGTCGCTCGGCCCAACCGCTGACGGCACCCTCATCCAGATTGCTGACAACGGCTCCGGTTTTGACCCGTCAACGGTACGGCACGGGCGCGGCATGGGGACGCTGCAAAGCCGTGCCCGACGGATCGGAGCGGAACTCACATGGCAGCGCGCGCCGTCGGCCATGACGCTATCCCTGCTGCTGCCGCGCGCAAAGCCGGCAAGCTGAGGAGTCACAGGCACGCAGGCGCAAAGCCGGGGCCTTGAAAACGAGACAGGCAGCGACGGCACCGCTACGCCGACGATAATCATGGCTGACGCCCAGATCACCGAACTTCATGTCGTTCAACTACACCCGCCCGTACCCCGGTGGCCGTTCGCCGCTGATGACCCGCAACGCCGTCGCAACGACGCATCCGCTGGCTGCACAGGCAGGCCTGCAGATGCTGCGGGCGGGGGGCAATGCCATCGACGCCATCATCGCCACCGCTGCAGTGCTCACCGTGGTGGAGCCTTGCAGCAACGGCCTCGGCAGTGATCTCTTTGCGCTGATCTGGAGCCCGCAGGACAAGGCTTTGCATGGCCTCAACTCGTCGGGCCGATCGCCGCAGGCATGGACGCCAGACACGTTCAAGGGCATGGACAGCGTGCCGATGCGCGGCTGGATGAGCGTGTCCGTCCCCGGCGCCATTGCCGGTTGGGTGGCGCTGTCGAAGCGTTACGGCAAGCTGCCGTTCGCCGATCTGCTCGCCCCCGCCATCGATATCGCCGAGCGCGGCTACATGGTCACGCCGATCATCGCCAGCCAGTGGGCGCGCGCCGTGCCGATCCTGCAGATCCAGCCCGGTTATGCCGAGCACTTCATGCCACATGGTCGCGCACCGCTGCCGGGCGAACTGTTCCGCAACCCGGCGCAGGCGGAATCGCTGCGGCTGATCGCCGAGAGCGAGGGCGAGTCTTTCTATCGTGGCCAACTCGCCGCGCGCATCGTCGCTCATGCCAAGGCGCATGGTGGCTTGATGACGGGGATCGACCTCGCAGCCCATGTGGCTGACTGGGTGGAGCCGATCCGCATGGGCTATCGTGGCTACGAAGTTGCCGAAATCCCGCCGAATGGCCAGGGTATCGCAGCACTGATGGCACTGGGCATGCTGGACGATTTCGACCTCAAGGCACTCGGCCCGAATCACCCCGACTATTGGCATCTTTCGATTGAAGCGATGAAGCTCGCCTTCCGCGACGTGCACGCGCAGGTGGCCGACCCGGAGTACATGAACGTCTCCGCCAGCGCGATGCTTGATCGCGACTTCCTGAAGAGCCGCGCGAAGCTGATCGACCTGAAGCGCGCGCAGGATTTCTCGCCGAGCGCCGAGCTGCGCGGCGGCACCGTTTACCTCAACGCGGCCGACGAGAGCGGTCTGATGGTGTCGCTGATCCAGTCGAACTACTACGGCTTCGGCTCCGGCGTCGTCGTGGACGGCATCTCGCTGCAGAACCGCGCCTACGGCTTCACGCTGGACCCAGCACACCCGAACTGCGTCGCCGGTGGCAAGCGGCCGTTCCACACCATCATCCCCGGCTTCATCCTGAAGGATGGCCAGCCGGTGGGGCCATTCGGCGTGATGGGCGGCCACATGCAGCCGCAAGGGCATATGCAGACGGCGATCCGCATGATCGACTTCGGCGAGAACCCGCAGGCCGCGCTCGACGGGCCGCGCTTCCGAGTCGAGCAGGGCCTGGAAGTGGACCTTGAGCCGTGGACGCCCGCTGACGTTCGCGCCGAGCTCGCCGCGCGCGGCCACAAGCTGAAAGAGAACAAGGACAGCTACATGGATTTCGGCTCCGGCCAGATCATCTGGAAAACGGCCGACGGTTACATCACCGGCAGCGACCCGCGCCGCGACGGTTGTGCGGTGGGGTTCTGACCGGTTTCCGAAAAGCCCACTTCTGTCCCACCCGCGAAATCAGTAGCGCAGCGTGACTCGCCGCGCTACAAAACAAACCTAAGCGGCCCAGTTCTCCACCGCCAGACCTTCAACCCGGCGAAATTCGCGCTCGTTGTTGGTCACCAGTACCCAGCCCTCCGCACGAGCATGGGCGGCGATCCACAGATCGTTGTTGCCGATTGGCTGCCCGGCCCGCTCCAGCGCGACGCGAATCTCGCCATAGTGCCGGCCGGCTGCCTCAGTGAGTGGCATCACCTGAATCAGCGTCACCAGCTGATGGAGTGCGTCGAGTGATCGCGTTCGGATCTGGCTCTTTTCTGCGCCGTGCTGAAGTTCGCCGAATGTAATGACCGACATTGCGAGCGCATCAGCCGCATGCGCTGCGAAGCGCGCTCGAACATTCGGGGGATTGTGCTTCGCGATGTAAATGCAGATATTGGTGTCCAGCAGGTAGCGAACACCCATCTACAGCCCCTCGCGCGTCTGCGGCGGCGTATCCGCGCGCCCATCGGCCATGAAGTCGTCTGGGAACTCAGCCAGCGCATCGAATATCACGGCCCCAGTAGCGGGCCGTTCGCGCAAGATGATGTCGTCGCCTTTTCGGAAAATCTCAACGCGATCCGACTTGAACCGGAATTCCTTCGGCAAACGCACCGCCTGACTGTTGCCAGACTGGAAGATGCGAGCGATGGTCATGGCGGCCTCCGAGCAAGGATATACGTCAAGTATATACGTCGTGCTGCGCCGAACACACGCCCCAATGTCCTGCTTCGCCACGTTCCTCGCTACGATTGCGGCTCATCGGCAGATCGCCATCTTTACAGACACGCATACAGTCAAACCGCATGAGTCAACTTCAGGTAACCACTCGCATCCATGACCCGGCAAGCGTGGACGCCGCCATTGAAAGCCGCTTTTCGGCGCGCGCCTTTTTGCCCACACCGGTACCGCGCGAGACGATTGCCGACATCCTGCGCGTGGCAGCCCGCGCGCCCAGCGGCACCAACACGCAGCCGTGGCATGTGTACGTGGTCGAAGGCGAACCGCGTCAGCGCATCGAACGTGAAGTGTGCGCTGCGCACGATGCCATTCGCGCCAACCCGGCGCTGGCGGGCGACTACCGCGAAAGCTACGACTACTACCCCGAGCAATGGGTGTCGCCGTACATCGATCGTCGTCGCGAAAACGGCTGGGGGCTTTATGGGCTGCTCGGCATTACCAAGGGCGACAAGGATGCGATGCACGCGCAGCACCAGCGCAATTTCAAGTTCTTCGATGCGCCGGTCGGACTGTTCTTCACCATTGATCGCGTGATGGGCCGCGGCAGCCTGGTCGATTGCGGCATGTTCATCCAGAACGTGATGGTCGCTGCCCGCGCCCGCGGTTTGCACACCTGCCCGCAGGCGGCGTGGAACGGCTTCGCGAAGATCATCGCACCAATCATCGGCATGGGCGAGGGCGAGCTGATGGTGTGCGGCATGTCGCTCGGTCATGCCGATGAAAGCGCGAAGGTGAACACCTTTCACACGCCACGGGTGGCGGCCGAGGATTTCACCCGCTGGGTGGGCTGACCAACCGCTACCTACTATGTAGGCTGGGTCATGACCCAGCCTACAAAACGCTTGGGCTCGCAGTCAATCCTGCCTGGCTAGCTGTTTCCCCCGGTTCCACCAAACACCACCTCTTCCGCCGCTGCAACAGCGTTGCGTCGCCCCGGATACTGCAGCCACTTCATCGTGACGTTGAGATCGCGCACGATGGTTGCAGCGTCGATCCTGGTGCCATTGCCGAGATCAAGGTCTGAGGTGGTGTGTGCGTCCTTCACCAGCGTGAGGTCGTAGCCGCGCTCCAGTGCGCCGTATGCGGTAGCGCGGATGCACCAGTTGCTCTGCGCGCCCGCCAGCACGATGTGCGACACGCCCGCCTGCGCGAGCAGTTCGTCAGTGTTGGTCTGTTCGAACGACGAGTTGAACTGCTTGTACACGCGCGCCTCGCCCGCTGCCGGCACCAGCGCGGGCACCCACTGCCAGGCATCGCTGTCGCGCTTCAGTTCATCGCTCTCGTGCTGCACCCAGATCACCGGCACTTGCGCCGCGCGGGCGCGCTCCACCGTGCGGGCCACATTGGCGATGGTCTGCGCGGCGTTCTCGCATTCCTGCATCACGCCCGCCTGCACGTCCACGACCATCAATACGAGTTTTTCCACGGATCGTACAGTTGCCATGTTGAGCTCCCAGCAACAATTGCCGATAGTATCGCCTCGTTAGGACGCTACAGCAGCATCAATCTTCACCATAAGGTCATCGAATTCTGTACCAATCGCGTCAATATATTTCTCGATAACCAACGCTCGAACGAACTCTTCATCTACTTTTGCTTCACGCGCAATGTGCTCAGCGATTTTGTGGTGATCGGAAATTTCATCGCGGGCAAGCAGCCAATCAAGGTCGACGTCATACTTTTTCGCGACAAAATCCTTGACGGCGGTGTTGTCAAACACTTCTCGTTCAGGCGGAAGCGTACCGGGAAATGAGTACAACCATTCCTTCGGTGCCGGACCGACGTCGGCATCTCGAACGCCTATGGCCTTCAAACCGGCGCGTCGTAAAACGCCTACTGCCTCGCGAACTGCACCTTTGTCACCGATAGCGTGTACGGAAATTGCGATCAACAGGTTCGGGCGTTTGACGCGAACTGCTTCAGTAAGAAGCACCCGCGCGAATACGTCTTCCACGCAGATGTGCAGCTGGCCCTCACGTCCACGTGACAGGATCGAACGTATCTGGTCGGCAGATATGCCATTCCGGATTTCCACGCCGTTCGAATCTCGCACAATCAGCTTACGAGCTTGCGAAGGCAATGCTTTCAGGATGACACTCGAGTGCGTTGACAAGATGATTTGGTGATGACGTCTCGCACATACGTCGAGGAGATACTTTGCAAACTCGTACTGCGCGCTTTCGTGAAGCGACGTTTCCGGCTCCTCCAAGATAAACAGACTTTGTTCGGGTGACGTCTCCAGCAAATCAACTGTGTACAGCACTCTACCTTCACCAAAGCCCATATTATTTTCCGAGTAGGAGTAGCCAAGTCGGACGGCGATGCCGATTTCAGATGTCTTGTCCTTGTGAGAGATTCCCTGAAAGGACACTTCGTCGTACTGATGGCCGATGATTCTGGCCATTCTCGATATAACGTTCGCGTCGATCTTACGCTGCTCTGTAAATAGTAGGTTGGCGCCACCGTACACACTTAGGTCTCGACGTTCGACCTTAGGTATGTAGACAGTAAAACCGACGTAATAGCAGTGCCGCTCTGGTTGGCGTTTGTATCCTGACCATGCAGAATTCACGCGCGAAATAGTTACCTCTTGCGGCTTTTTGTAGTCATCCGTAGAAGTGGCCCCATTCGTCAAGACAACAAACCCCGAAAGATAAGTGGAACTCGGAGGGTGGGTTGAGAGCGTAGCGTTATCCACGGCGCGCGCGAAAACTCGTCGTATAGAGCACGTTTCGCGCGCGCCGTGGGTAACGCGGAGCACGCCGGTTCGCTTCATTCTACGCAGCCGCCTTCAAGCTCCGTGCCGCCAGTTTCTCCCGTGAATTGTCGTAGGCTTGTTTCGGCGTCTGCTCCATTTCGTTGGAAGTGTGCGGTCGCTGCTCGTTGTACCAGTCGATGTACTCAGCCACGTCGGCGCGTGCCTGGCTCACCGTATCGTAGGCACGCTTGTAGATGCGCTCGTATTTGATTGTTCGCCAGAAGCGTTCGACGAAGACGTTGTCGCGCCACGCCCCCCTACCGTCCATCGATAGCTTGATGTTGCGCGTCGTGATCGCCTCAACGAATTTGAGCGCGGTGAACTGGCTGCCCTGATCGGTGTTGACGATCTCGGGCGTACCGAAGCGATGGATCGCCTGCTCGACGATCTCGACGGCGTGATACGCCTCCAGCGTGGTGCAGAGCTTGTGCGCGAGCACTCGGCGGCTGGCCACGTCGATCACGGCGGTGAGGTAGGCGAAGCCGTGACGCATCGGGATGTAGGTGGTGTCGAGCGCCCAGACCGTGTTGGCGTCCATCTGTTCGAAGTTGATGCTGCCGAGCAGGTAGGGGAACACCTTGTGCCGGGGGCCACGCCCTCGCTTGCTGGTGCCGGGCTTTGGACACTGCGCCTCAATCCCCATGCGCCGCATGAGGGTGGCGACGTGCTTGCGCCCCAAGGGTTGTTGCTCGATCCAGGGCTTGATCGATGCGTCGCGCCTGAGCATGCGCAAGAGGCCCCGCGAGCCCCAGAACGGCTGCTCCAGATGCAGCTCATCGATGCGCCGCATCAGCGCCAGATCGCGCTCGGAGACCGCCACGGCCTGGTAGTACACCGCCGAGCGGCTGATGCCAACCAGCGTGGCCTGCCGCGTCAGCGATAGTTTGTGCGTCCGGTCGATCATTTCCCGGCGCTCAGCAATCCGACCTTGGTGAGCGCGCGTTCTAAAAAATCAATCTCCAAGGCTTGTTGCCCAATCTTGGTCTGGGCCTTGACGAGCGCTTCGTCGTCGCCAGCGGCCAGCGTCGTGCTCCCGCCAAAGGCGAGTGTGGCGCGCTCCAGCAATAGCTTCTTCCATTCGCTGATCTGGTTGGCGTGAACGTCAAAACGTGCCACCAACTCGGCTGTCGTTGCGTCCTCCCGCAGCGCTGCCAGGGCAACCCTGGCTTTGAATTCCGGTGTGAGCTTGCGCCGCTGGCGCCGAATTGCGCTGCTCTTCTTCGTTGACATCGAATAGTCTTTCTCGCGGCTTCCGCCGCGTCATTTGCTATCCGAGTTTCCACTTATCCTGCTGTCTTGAAATGTGGGGCCACTTCTCGTTTCAAAAATGTAGACTGATTTCGCATCGTCGGAAATCGGCTTGGGATCAGCGGGCGATACAGGAAAAAAGTCTTTGATGTAATGCCGCTTGTAGCTCCCTGACGTCATCGGTTTGCGATAAGCACAAATTGCCAATTGCCCCAGTGTGCTTTTTCCGGCGCCGTTCAATCCAGAAATGGCGGTTATCGGAAATTCCAAGTCCACTGACATCCCCCGAATACCGCGGAATCCATGGACCTGCAACTGACGCAAACAGGGGCCAAAGTTCGCGTACCGATTCTTCACGGCGAATTGCTCGGCTAGTTTCTTTGATAGATCAGTCATTTGGCATTCTTAAGCTTAAGCTCAACTACTCACATTTGCGACTTGCGCACACTGGCCAATTTGGCTTAGGGCCGAATCAGCAGAATTTTGAACCCTGTATCGTATGCCGTCTCCCCACATTATTTACTGCGCTGGGGCTGCTGCGAAGTTAATGCGACAGAACGTATGTGACGCATACGAATGCATTCATGTGCCTACGGTCCGTTGCACGTCGCAACTTGCAGAATGCACTCGCGGCGTGCTTCCCTCTTTTTCGTGGTGCTGCACATTAGGTGACAAGGTTAAACGTAGCTCACGCAACGCGAATATCCGAGCGGGCTCTTACAATCTCTCCCTATGACAACCCCTCTCCAACCGCGGCTGGCTTTGATCGCAGCGGTGGCGCGCAATGGCGTGATCGGCCGTGATGGCACCATGCCCTGGCATCTTTCTGCAGATCTCAAATATTTCAAGGCGCTGACCAGCGGCAAGCGCATTGTGATGGGGCGGCGCACGTGGGAATCGCTCCCGAAGCAGTTGCCGAATCGCGAGCACGTGGTGGTGTCGTCACGGGCGCTCGCGCTGCCGGCGGATGTCACGCAGGTGCGCACGCTTACCGAGGCACTGGCGCTGCCCGCGCCTGCGGAGCAACCGGTGCTGGTGATTGGTGGCTACGCGATGTATGCCGAGGCGCTGGCGCTGGCGGACGATTTGTTTCTGACCGAGATTGATGCCGATGTGCCGGGCGACACGCACTTTCCTGCGTGGGACCGCGCGCAGTTCCGTGAAGTGTCGCGCGATGTGCAAAGCGGGCCGTTGGCCGCTGATGCGGCGCCGGTGCAGTACGCATTTGTGCACTACGAGCGGCTGCGATGAGCGGCGGCGCTGACCCCACGCCGCGCAACGCCGATGACCACGCGGCGCGGCGCGCAGCGTTTCGCGCCGGGGCGCTGGAGTGCGGACAGTTGCTGCCGTCCTACATGCCGTTCGGTCTGGTGTGCGGCGTGGCGGCCGTGCAGGCGGGCCTCGGCGAATGGGGTGCGGTAGCGCTGGCGGCGTTTGCCTTCGCCGGCTCGTCGCAGGCGGTGCTGACGCAGTTTCTCTCCAGCGGCGCGCCGCTGTTGATCGCGGTGGCATCCGGTCTGGTGGTGAACCTGCGCATGGCCGTTTACAGCGCCGCCATCGCGCCGCGCATTGCTGGCGCCACACGCAAGGAGCGGCTGCTGTGGGCGGCGTTTCTGGTGGATCAGACCTTCATCTCGAACGAAGCACGGCACCAGCGCGGCGAGCACAACGAGCACGCTTTTGCCTTCTATCTGGGCTGCGCGGCGGTGCTGTGGCCGTGGTGGATTTTGATGAACGTGGTCGGCGCGTTTGCCGGGGCCAAGCTGCCCGCCTCGTGGCAACTGGACTTCACCATTCCGCTTTCATTCGTGGCGCTGGTGGTGCCACTGTTGAAATCGAGGCCGCAGGTGGTGGCGGCGCTGGCGGGCGGCGCCGCGGGCGTGGTGCTCTACGCGCTGCCGCTGAAGCTGGGCCTGATTGTGGCCTGCGCGGTGGGCACCACCGTGGGCCTCGCGGTGGATGCGCTCCTCGCGCGCCGTGCGCAGGCGGGAGCGGCGCCATGAACTGGGGCAGTTTTGGCACACCGAGCGGCTGGCTGGCGATTGCACTGCTGGCGGTGGGCACGTTTGCGATCCGCTATTCGTTCATCGGCCTGCTGGCTGGCAAGAAGCTGCCGCCGCGCTTTGAGCGGGCGCTGCAACTGGCTGTGCCAGCGATCTTTGCGGCGCTGGTGCTGCCGCTGATCCTGCTCAACGGCGGCGCGTTTGACCTGCACGCTCGCTGGCCGCACGTGGTGGCGGCCATCCTCACCGGCATCTACGCCTGGTGGCGCGGCGGCATGCTGGTGCCGCTGATCGTCGGCATGGGGTCGCTGCACGCGATTTTGTGGCTGGCGGGTTAGCGGCTTTTCGTTGAAAGCCGCATCCGCGCTGGGCTAATCACCGTAAATGATGCTTTGTCGACTTTTGGTCGAATCATGCATTGAGCCCAGCGCTGACGCCATTTGACGCTCAAGCTGATGCTGTTTTGCCCGCGTGTTTGGCGAGAAACGCCAGCACTTTCTGCGTGATCTGCGGCAGCGGGCCGAAGTCGTGGCCCATGCCGATGATGGTGACGATTTCGCTGCCCGGGATTCGCCGCGCGGTTTCCTCGCCGTTTTGCACCGGCACCAGCGGGTCGTCGCGACCGTGGATCACCAGCGTGGGCGCCTTGATGGCGCGCACTTCATCCGTGCGGTCGCCGGAGGCGACGATGGCGGCGAGCTGCTTGATCATGCCCGCCGGATAGTAGGCGCGGTCATAAGCGGCGCCGATGCGCTCTCGCAGCTCGGGCAGCGGCGTCGGGTATTTCGGGCTGCCGATCACCCGCATCACCTTGGCCAGATGCTCGACGACCACATCGCGCTCGCGGCTGCGCGGGCGGGCGATGAAGGCGAACGAGGCCTTGGACGTTGCCTTGGGCAGATGCCGCGCGCCAGTGGTGCTCATGATGCTGACCAGCGACTGCACGCGATCGGGGTATCGGCTGGCCAGCCCCTGCGCAATCATGCCGCCCATCGAGACACCGACAACGTGGCAGCGCGTCACGCCCAGCGCATCGAGCACGCCAGCGGTGTCGTCGACCATGTGCCGCAGCGTGTAGGCGGTGCGGATGTTCACACCGAGACGGTATTTGATGGTCATCAGCGCCAGATTCGGCGCCTTGCCCGGTGTGTGCGACGACAGGCCGATATCGCGGTTGTCAAAGCGGATCACGCGGTAGCCAGCGCCGGTCAGCGCGCTCACCAGCGCCTCCGGCCAAGCAATCAGCTGCATACCCAGGCCCATGATCAGCAACACGCTGGCGGGCTCGACGCCCTCGCGCAGCGTAGCGGGCGCAGGCTCGTCAATCTCGACCTCGAATTCGAGGCCATTGGCAGCGACGCGCATCGTGGACTAGCCGTAAAGGAAGCGTGCCCCGAGCGGCGGCACGAAGGGCGCCCACTCGCCATGCTTCTGCGCCAGCCGGTCGGCAATGGCGTACCACGCAGCCGGGTTGGCGCCAATGCCGAGGTGGCTGGCGAACACTTCGATGTTCTCGATGCCGTGCGGATGATCGTGCGGCTGCTTCTGGATGCTGGCCGGCCACGCCACCACGCCATCAGTTTTGGAATAGAGGCTGGTGAAAGGCACCGGCGGCGGCGCGGTGAGCTTGTGCAGCATCAGTTCGTCAGGCAGCGTTTCGCCGGAGAGCATCGAGTACACACGCCAGGCGTTGGTGGCGCGCGGGCTCTGGGCAAACGGGGTGCCGAGCGTGATCACGTTGCGTACCGCGTGCGGCACCTCCTTCGCGATCTCGCGTGCGTAGACACCGCCGAGGCTCCAGCCAATCAGCGACACCGGCTCGCCATAGTCACGATGCACGGCCACGAGCTGCTCACGCATGCGCTCAAGCACGCCTTTGCGCGGGCCGCGATTGACGCCTTGATACCAGCCGTGCACTTCGTAGCCAAGGTCTTTCAGAAAGCCGCGCAGCGGGCCAGTGGAACCGTCACCCGCAGCGAGGCCGGGGTAGACGATGACGTGGTGCGGTGTGTCGTGCGTGGGCCGCGGCCACATGCCAGCCATGCGCAGCATCGGCCAGGCGGCAAGTGCGGCGCCCCACTCCCACGGTGCGCGCGCCTCCATTGCCATCAGGAAGGGATTGGGCGCTCTCTCGCGGTTGTCGTGGCTCGGGTGCTGGGTCAATGTGTTCTCCTGCTCGACGCCGCCAACGCGACAGCGACGGGCGCATAGCGCGAATCAGTTTAGCGGCGGGTGCTGGAGTGTTTGCTCGACCGGCCTGTTGCGTCAGTTGCAGCAGCCGTTTTGGTTGCTGGCTCTTTCACCGCGGGCTTCTTGGCAGCGGGCTTCTTGGCAGCGAGCTTCTTCGCAGCAGGTTTCTTCGCCGCCGGTTTCTTGCTTGCTGCCGTCGTGGCTGCCCGCTTGGCGGCGGACTTTTTCACGGCCTTCACTGCGGCGGCTGCGTCTGCCGCCTCGCTACGAGCGGCCTCGCCGGCACGTTCGCGGTCGATCTCGGCGCGCACCGTCGCCAGTGCGACCAACTCGTCGAAACCACCCTCGATCGCGGTGCCGAGATCGTTGAGGTCGGGCATCGCTTCACGACAGGCGATCAGCCCAAAGTCGATGCGGCCACAGTAAGTCTGCACGGTGATGTTGAGCGCCATGCCATGCACCACGATGGAGACCGGAAAGAAGGTCTTCATCTGCGCGCCGGCGAGATACAGCGGCACCTGCGGGCCGGGCACGTTGCTGATGACCACATTAGCCACCGGTGGCATGCGCTCCATCAGCTTGGTGCTGGCCACGGCGGCGTTGAGGCGGGACACCAGCAGCGGCGCCAGCAGACCGGGGTAGTCGGTCGGCAGCACGCTCTTCAGGCTTTTGAGCGACTCCTTGATCTTGCCAGTGGAGGTGAGGATGGCCTGCCAGCGCACGGCGGCGTCGCCATGATTGGTGCCCAGTTCGGCCAGCACCATCGAGGCCTGGTTGTTCAGATCCTTGTTGCTCTCCTCGCGCAGGCTCACCGGCATGGCGGCAACCAGTGTGCGCTTGGGCAGCGCGTTATGCTGCTTGAGGTAAGTGCGCAGTGCCGAGGCGCAAATGAACAGCACGCCGTCGTTGACCGAGCCTCCCAGCGTGCGCGCCGCGTTGCGGACCTCGGCGAACGAGAGCGTGGCGGTGGCAAAGTTGCGCTTGGTCGAAATGTTGACGTTGAACGGCGTGCGCGGCGCGAAGTGAAACGGCGTCTCGCGTTCGGCGACCGATTTCTTGAGCACCGGCGCGGCGGCTTCGATCACCGCGCCGGCAACGCTCGGGAGCGACTTCACGATCTTGGCGTATTGCGCCAGCGAATTGGAGAACACGGCGCCGATCATGTCGCCGATTTTGGTGTCGGCCCTGGCAGGTTTTTCGGCGGCCGGTTTGGCGTGTTGCGGTGGTGGCGGCACTTCGCGCGGCGTGGCCGTCAAATCGAGAATCGAATTGGCCAGCACAGTGCCGCCCTTGCCGTCGAGCGCCGCGTGATGCACCTTGCCGTAGAGGCCGACTTCACCACTCTTGAGGCCGGTGAACAGGGTGAACTGCCACAGCGGCCGCGAGCGGTCCATCAGTTCGGCATGCGCCTTCGCGACGGCAGCTTCGAGTTGGCGCATGGTGCCCGGCTTCGGCAGCTCGATCACGCGGACGTGATAGTCAAAGTCCAGTTCATCGGCATGCTCCCAGTGCGGGTGCCCAAGGCCGTATGGTGCGTAAGCCAGCACATTGGTGAAGATCGGCGCCAGGTGCAGCCGCTTCTTCAGATGCTCGGTGACGGCTTTCGGGAAATTGCGTCGGAGTGCGTCAGGGATTTCGTAGATGCACAGGCTGGAGACGTGCATCGGTTGTTCCGGCGTCTCCAGGTAGAGAAACGATGCGTCGAGCCCGGACAGTCCGGCGCGGCCGTTGCCCTCGCCCTTGTTGCGCGTCGCCATGTTGCAATCCTCCTGATTCCTCAAGGAGGAGGATAGACGAAAACTCTGTCAGCCCCGGAAAGCGGGGACGCTAGACGCAGCGCCCGCCATCCACCTCAAGGCAGGCACCCGTGATGAATTCCGCCTCGTCGCTGGCGAGAAACAGCGCCGCGTTGGCAATGTCTTTCGGAGTGGAAAGACGACCGAGCGGGATGGAAGCGCGGAACAGAGCGCGTTTCTCGGGCGTGTCCTCACCCATGAAGGTGGCCAGCAGCGGCGTCTCGCCCGCCACCGGATTGATGCAGTTGACGCGGATGTTGTCCTTCGCCAGCTCCACCGCCATCGACTTGCTGGTGAGGATCACCGCACCCTTCGAGCCGTTGTACCACGTGAGACCGGGGCGTGGGCGAACGCCAGCCGTGGACGCGATCTGCACGAAGCAGCCGGCGCCCTGCTGGCGAAACACCGGCACGCAATGCTGCGCCGAGAGATAGATCGACTTCACGTTGACCGCGTAAACACGGTCGAATTCAGCCTCGTCGACTTCCAGCATCGGCTGGTTACGGTGCGACACGCCGGCGTTGTTGACCACGATGTCGATGCGGCCAAAAGCGTCGAGCGTTGACTGCGCGATGTCGGCCCAGTCCGCCGACTTCGACACGTCCGCCCGCATGCCGTGCGCGTCCGGGCATTTGGCTGCGGCCGCAATCGCCGCGTCCCCCTGCACATCGACGATCATGATCTTCGCGCCTTCAGCAGCGAAGCGCTCAACGATGCCGAGCCCGAACCCCTGTGCGCCACCGGTGACGATGGCAACCTTGTTTTTCAATCGCATGCCGTTCTCCTTTGCCGTGATGGTACCGGCTTGACAGGCAGTGAACGATGCGGAGTCTCGTCCTGAAGCAGGTTCAGCACGAGACTCGCCCCGCTATCAGGCATCCATTGCTTTGCGCACTTCACCCAGCCACGCGCCGCCAGCGTTGGCGACCTGATCCGCCGGTGCATCGAACATCGTCTGTACCAGCGCGGAACCGATCACCACGGCGTCAGCGAACGCGCCGATGCGTTTGGCGGTGGCACCATCACGAATGCCGAAACCAACACCGACTGGCACCGGCACGGCCGCCTTGATCGCCGCTACCTTGCCGGCCACCTCGTCAACGTCGAGATGACCAGCGCCAGTAACGCCACGCAAGCTCACGTAGTACACGTAGCCACGTGCGAGGCGTGCGACATGCGCGATGCGTTCCGGCGTGGACGTCGGCGCGAGCAGGAAGATCGGCGCCAGTCCCTTGCCTTGCAGCAACGCCGAGAAGTCGTCGGCTTCTTCGGGTGGATAGTCCACCACCAACACGCCATCAACACCTGCGGCAGCGGCGGCATCGACAAACTTCGCCTGCCCGATCGCTTCAATCGGATTGGCGTAGCCCATCAGCACCACGGGTGTCTTGCTGTTCGTCTTGCGGAACTCGGTGACGATCGCGAGCACCTTGCGCAACGACATCCCTTTGGCCAGCGCGCGTTCGGACGAGCGCTGGATCACCGGGCCGTCGGCCATCGGGTCGGAGAATGGCACACCCAGTTCGATCACATCCGCACCCGCCATGGCAAGTGCGTGCATGGTCGGCAAGGTGCTATCCAGCGAGGGGTCGCCGGCGGTGATGAACGGGATCAGCGCCTTTCTGTTGCTTGCCTTGAGCGCAGCAAAGGTTGCGTCGATGCGGTTGCTGTTGCTGGTACTCATTACTTCCACTCCAGTCCGGAGCGTTGCGCCACGGTATGCATGTCCTTGTCGCCGCGACCTGAAAGGTTCACCAGCAGGATCTGGTCTTTCGCCATCGTTGGCGCGATGCGCGTTGCGTGCGCGATCGCGTGGCTCGATTCGAGGGCGGGGATGATGCCCTCGATGCGGCAACAGTCGTGGAATGCCTTCAGTGCTTCGTCGTCGGTGATGCTCACGTACTCGGCGCGGTGGCTGTCCTTGAGATAGGCATGCTCGGGGCCGACGCCCGGATAGTCGAGGCCCGCGCTGACCGAATGCGTCTCGATAATCTGGCCGTCTTCGTCCTGCAGCAGATAGGTGCGATTGCCGTGCAGCACGCCGGGCACGCCCTGCGTGAGCGACGCCGAGTGCTTGCCGGTGGCGATACCCTCACCCGCCGCCTCGACGCCGATCAGGCGCGTCTTCTCGTACGGGATGTACGGATAGAAGATGCCCATCGCGTTGGAGCCTCCGCCGACGCAGGCGATCACCGCGTCGGGCTGGCGACCGGCGACTTCGGGCATTTGCGCGATGCATTCGGTGCCGATCACTGACTGGAAGTCGCGCACCATCATCGGATACGGGTGCGGACCGGCAACGGTGCCGATGATGTAGAAGGTGTTGTCGACGTTGGTCACCCAGTCGCGCAGCGCTTCGTTCAGCGCGTCTTTCAGCGTCTTCGATCCGCTCTCGACGGGCACCACGCTCGCGCCCAGCAGCTTCATGCGATAGACGTTCTGCGCCTGGCGCTTGACGTCCTCGCTGCCCATGTAGACAACGCATTCGAGGCCATAGCGCGCGGCGATCGTGGCGGTCGCTACGCCGTGCTGGCCGGCGCCGGTTTCGGCGATCACCCGCGGTTTGCCGAGGCGCTTCGCCAGAAGCGCCTGGCCGATGCAGTTGTTGATCTTGTGGGCGCCAGTGTGATTGAGGTCTTCGCGCTTGAAGTAGATCTGCGCGCCGCCGAGCATGTCGCTCCAGCGTTTGGCGTGGTAAACGGGGCTGGGACGGCCGACGAAGTATTTCAGCTCGTGCTCGAACTCGGCCTTGAACGCCGGGTCGTGCTGGTATTTCGCGTACTGCGCCTTGAGCTCTTCGAGCGCGGCAATCAGGGTTTCGGCAACGAAAGTGCCGCCGTATGGGCCGAAGTGGCCGTGGCTATCGGGCAGGTCGTAGGGTTTCATGAATCTTCCTTTTGACGCAGATTTGCGCTGACGTCACGCAGGTGACAACAGATTCAAACCCGACGGAAATCAGCGCTAGTCAGCGCGAAATCTGCGGCAATCTGCGTCAAGGGCTGGTGACATCAGCCGCGTGTACGGCGCGGCAAAACTGCTTGATGAGATCGGTGGACTTCTGGCCGCGCGAGACTTCTACGCCGCTCGAGACATCCACCGCGAAGGGACGGACCGCGCTAAGCGCGTCGGCCACATTTGCAGCAGTCAAGCCACCAGACAAAACGACCCGAGGCACGGGCGCGTTTGCGATGTTTGGAGTGTTGACTAGCTGCCAATCGAAGGTCTTTCCACTGCCGCCGTGTCCAGCGCTCGGCGTGTCCAGCAGGAGGGCCGATGCGGAGGCGTACTGAACTGCCGATTGTAGTAAATCGAAGCCCTCGCAGACCGCGAATGCCTTGAGATAGGGCCGTCCGAAGCTCGCGCAGAAGTCCTCGGGCTCGCTGCCGTGAAACTGCAGCAGGTCGATGCGCGCCGTCGCGAGCGCCGTCGAGACCTCGTCACGCGTCGGGTTCACGAACAGCGCGACCGTGCTCACAAACGCCGGCACCCGGCGCGCAAGCGCAGCGCAATGGGCGAGCGTGATCGCGCGTACGCTGGGCGGATACAGCACAAAGCCGATTGCGTCCGCGCCCGATTCAACGGCCGCGTCGACGTGCTCTTCTTCACGCAGCCCGCAGATCTTGATGCGGGTCCGTGCTTGCGAGGCGAGTGAGCTCATTCCTTTTCCAATTCAATTCGAGACTAGACGCGACGACGCAGACAGTGCTGCTGCACGGCAAGGAGGAGCAACGACGTATCGGATTGAATTGGAAAAGGAATCAGAGACATGGATCGACGAATTGCTCGGGTAGCTGATGCTCGCGATCGTACTCAATTCCAGCGAGATACAGTCCGTCCGGCGCGAAGGTCGGCGCCGCCAGCTTGCGGTCGCGTTGGGCGATCAGTTCGCGCAGCCAGCCACTTGGCTGGCGGCCGCTACCGATGTAGACCAGCGCGCCGACGATATTGCGGATCATGTGATGCAGGAAGGCGTCGGCATGAAAGTCGAAGCGCAGCACCGCGCCGCGCTGCTGTACGACGGCCGAATGGATGGTCTTGACCGGCGACTTGGCCTGGCATTCGGCGGCGCGAAAGCTCGTGAAGTCGTGCGTGCCCCACAACGCGGGCAGCGCTGCCTCGATGCGCGCGAGATCGAGCGGCCAGTGCGTCCAGCCGACGCGGCCGGCATGCAGCCCGGGCCGCTGCGGCGCTGAGGTCAGCAGATAGACGTAGCGGCGCGAGCGCGCCGCGAAGCGCGCATGGAACTGCTCGTCCACGGGCGCCGCCCAGCGGATCGCGACATCGTCCGGCAAGAACTGGTTACCGCCGCGCACCCAGGCTGTCGGCTCGCGCGCGGCGGTGGTGTCGAAGTGAACGACCTGCAGTGACGCATGCACACCGGTATCGGTGCGGCCCGCGGCGATGACGGTGGTCTCGGTCTGCGCGATCTGTGACAGCGCCAGTTCGAGCGCCCGCTGTACCGACGGCTGCGCGACCTGGCGCTGCCAGCCGCAGAATGCAGTGCCGCGATACTCAAGCCCCAGCGCCCAGCGCTGAGTGGCGCGCTGGGGTGGTTCCATGGGACTCAGTGCGTGGTTTGCCGGGTGGGGTTAGCCGCCCAGTTTGGCCAGCATTGACTTCGCTTCGGCCTGCTGCGCCTCGTCACCGTCGTGAATGACTTCACGCAGGATTTCGCGGGCACCCTCGCGATCGCCCATCTCTTCATAGGCGCGGGCAAGGTCAAGCTTGGTCGAGGCATCGTGCCACTGACCGTCAAGGATCGACGGCGTCGGGTCAACGAAGCCCTGGCGGCCAGCATCAAAGCTGAGGTCGAGCATTTCCGGACGCATCGACGGGCCGACCGTACCGAGGTTGGTCGGCGTCGCAGTCGAGAAGTCGGTGAAGTCCATCGCCGATTCCGGGAGCTGACCCGACGACGTTGCCTTCTTCAACGATGCTTCGAGCTCGGCAAGATCCTGCTCCAGCGACTTCTTGCCGCTGCCCAGTGCGACCGGTTGCGCCACTTCAGGCACCACCGGTGCCGCTGCCGGTGCGGCAACAAACGCGGGGGCCGGCGCCGGTGCGGGCGAACTGGACGGCTTGGCGATGGTCATGCCATCAAGCACGAAGTCCAGCGAGCTGGCGCTCGGCGCTGAGGCCAAGTCAGGGCCTGCGGCACGCAAGCCCGGAGCCGTCGGTGTATCGAGCGCAGCCATGCTGGCCACAGCGGCTGTGGCAGCAACGACGGGGGCCGCAGCGACCACTGGCGAGGGCGCGGGTGCGGCCACCGGAGCGCTGACCGGCGCGGCAGCACTGCTACCGCCACCTGCCAGAGGATGGCCCGGGAAGTGTGTTGAGGCGATATCTGCCAGCTTGGCGCGATATTCGCCACTGGAATCCATCGCGGTAATGTCGTTGGCGAGCTTGTCGAAAGCGTCTCGCTTGCCTTGCGCTGCGCAAATCTCGGCCAGCTTGGTGGCCACGTCGGCACGGCTGGAATCGCGCAGCAGGGCTTCACGCAGGATTTCTTCGGCCTGCGCTTCGCGACCGTAGGCGATGTACACCTCGGCTTCGGCCACCGGATCAACCTCACCGGAATCGATGGTGCCCATGCCAGAGCGGCTGAACTGGCTCTGCACTGGCACGTCATTGGTCTTGACCACGCCGAGGCCCGAGGTGCCGAAGACGGTGTCCGGATTCATCGTGTTGACCACCGGCTCGGCGATCTTCGAGGTGACCGTCGGCACGTCGTTCTTGCGGCGGCGACCGAACAGGAAATAGGCGCCCAATCCAAGCACGCCGAGGCCGGCAGCAGCCACGGGAATCGGGTTCTCACCGACAAAACCCATGATGCCATCGTCAGCCGGCGGGGGCGGCGGTGCCTTCGGTGCAGCCTTGGCGACCGGCGGCGCCACCGGTGCCGGCGGCGGGGTGACTGGCGCAGGCGCAGTGGCTGGCGCCGGCTCGGGAGCGGACGTCGGCGCTGCGACGGGCGCAGGTGGTGGTGCTACCGGCGTTGGTGGCGGCGGCGGTGGCGGCGCGACTGGCGCCGGAGCCGGTGCAGGCGGCGGGGGCGGCGGCGCAACTACCGGAGCGGGAGCTGGCGCCGGAGCAGGTTTCGGCGGTTCGACCTTGGCCGGTTCCGGCTTCGGCGGCGCGGCAGGTGCCACCGCAACGGCTTTCGGTGGCTCAACCTTCGCCGCAACAGCGGGTGCCGGAGGCGGCGCTGGCGGCGCCTTGGCTGCCTCCTTGGCCTTCGCCTGCGCGTCAGCCATCGTATTGCTCTTGAGCGTCAGCGCCTTTTCAAGATCCTGTTTGGTCTTTTCAAGTTGCGCCGCACGCGACTGCTCTTCCTTGAGCGCCTTGGTAGCAGCAACCTTCGATTCGGTATTGGCCTGTTTGCCGCGCTCGCCCTGCGACAGCTTCAGCTTGTCGCCGCTGGCTGCGTTTGTACCCGTATCGGCAACTGCGCCGGACACGCGGCCACTGGCGCGCGCCGTCGGGCGATCAGCGGCTACGTTCGGCACGGAATCGGCGACGCGTGCAACATAACCGCGCCAGCTGGCCGCCTGGGCGCGCACCTCGCTGACCGCATTGTTCTGGGTGATGCCCTGCGCGTCGGACGCAGGGGGCAGGCTCAGCGTGGCGCCGGCACGGAGACGATTGATATTGCCACCGGAAAAGGCGTCGGGATTGGCGCGCTGGATGGCGATCATCAACTGCTCAACCGACACCCCTGGCAGGCTGTTGCGACCGGCGATGCCGGACAGCGTATCGCCGGATTTCACTGTGTAACTGCCACCGTCACTGCTGCGCGAAGCGTTAACCGGGGCAACCGTTGCAGGCGCAGAGGCGGGCGCAGGACGCCCGGTCGGAGCGGGTGCCGGAGTGGGGGCGGACAATGGCGCCATCGGCGGCCGCGCGGGTTGCGCCGGCTCAATGGTTTGTGCCGCTGCCGCCCCGGGAGGGTCCAGCAGGAACACATATTCGCGAACCAGGCGCCCGGTGCTCGAGTTCACTTCGAGCAGGATGTCCAGATAAGGATCGTTGATTGACTGGCTGCTGGCGAGGCGCACATACGGCGTGCCATTCGGCCGCCGGAGCACCTGCGCGCGCACTGTCTGCAGCACGCCCTGATACTCAACGTTGGCAGCGCGGTACACCGCTGGTGAAGCAACATTGACGCGAATCGAATCGACGTCGTCACCCGGTGCGACCGAGAGGTCGACTTCAGCGACGAGCGGCTGGCCAAGCGCGGTCGTCACATTGAGGCGTCCGAGCCCTAGCGCGGAAACATCTGAGGCCGCGATAAGACCAGCCAGGACGAGTGATACGACGAGTGGTTTTTGGCGCAGCATGCCGCCCTCTGATTTCTGAAACTAGAAGAAAAATAACATCATGGGGTTGCCGCCGCAAGCTCAGAACCAACTTTAAGTGTTGGCATGGATGAGTGTGCGCTCACTTACGACAGAAAAATGGCGGGATTGGCCCCAATATGTTGTGTTTGATGCGGTAGCCAGACACCACATCTTGTGCATGGCGCCATTGTGAGCGCCATGTCAGCGTCATGCAACAGAAATGTTGAAATTTCGCTACACGGCGGCAACCAGTGCGTCGCCCATCGCCTTGGTGCCGATGACGGCCTCACCCGGCAGGGCGATATCGCCGGTTCGCGCGCCACTCGCCAGCACTTTCCGGACGCCGGTTTCAATGCGTTGTGCGAGATCTTCCCGGCTGAACGAATAGCGCATCATCATCGCCAGCGAAAGTACCGTGGCGATCGGGTTGGCCTTGTTCTGGCCGGCGATGTCCGGCGCCGAGCCGTGGATCGGTTCGTATAACCCCTTGTTGCTGGCGTCGAGCGACGCCGAAGGCAGCATGCCGATGGAGCCCGCCAGCATCGAGGCTTCGTCGGAGAGGATGTCGCCGAAGATGTTGCCAGTGACAATCACGTCGAACTGCTTCGGCGCGCGCACCAGCTGCATCGCCGCGTTGTCGACATACATGTGCGAGAGCTGAACTTCCGGGTACTGCTTGCCGATCTCGGTGACCACTTCGCGCCACAGGATCGAGGTGTCGAGCACGTTGGCCTTGTCGACGCTGCACAGCTTTTTGTTGCGCTTCATCGCCGTACGGAAACCGACGTGCGCAATGCGCTCCACCTCGCTCTTCGCGTAGTGCATGGTGTCGAAGCCTTCGTCCTCGCCCGCTGCATTGGTGCGGCGACCGCGCGGCTGGCCGAAGTAGATGTCACCCGTCAATTCGCGGATGATCATGATGTCGAGGCCGGCCACCACTTCGGGCTTCAACGACGACGACGCGGCCAGCTCGGGATAGAGCATTGCCGGGCGCAGATTGGCGAACAGCTTGAGATCCTTGCGGATGCCGAGCAGGCCCTGCTCTGGCCGTACAGCACGCGGCAGCGTGTCGTACTGCGGACCGCCGACGCAGCCGAGCAGGATGGCGTCCGCCGCGCGCGCCTGCTGCTGCGTCACCTCGGGATACGGGTGACCATGCGCGTCGTGCGCCGCGCCGCCGAGCAGACCGTGCGACAGCTCGATCGGCACCCCTTCCGCCTTGAATTTTTCGAGCACACGAACGGCCTGGCCAACAATTTCAGGGCCAATACCGTCGCCGGGGAGGATGAGGATCTTCATGGTGTGGTTGTGGTGATTGCGCAGTGAACATGGCGGCGGGCGTCAGGACTGGAAGCCATCTGCGCGCTCGCCGTGCGCATCAGCTTTTTGCTGAAAGCCCCGTTCAATCAGGGCTTAAAGCCATAAATGGCCGGTTATCGACTTGTCCGAATTTTCCGCATAAAGCCCACATGAAATGGGCGTTTACGAGCGGAGCTGTTGGCAAGTCAGTGCTTCAACGATGGCAGGAAGTCCCGCGCTACGCCAGCCACGGCTGCGCCGCGTAGTGCTTCGCCTCGAACGCGCGGATAGCGTCGCTGTTCTTGAGCGTGAGGCTGATGTCGTCCCAGCCGTTGAGCAGACGCTCGCGGCGCGAGGCATCGATGTCGAAGGCAAACGCAAAGCTGCCATCGGTGGCGCGCACTACCTGCTGGTCGAGATCGACCGTCAACTGGAAGCCGGGGAACGCGGCGCAGTCGTGAAACAGGCGATCAACCTGCGCGTCCGGCAAGCGGATCACCAGCAGGCCATTGTTGAGCGAGTTGTTGTAGAAGATGTCGCCGAACGACGGTGCGATCACAACGCGATAGCCGTTCTGCTGCAATGCCCACGGCGCATGTTCGCGCGACGAGCCGCAGCCGAAGTTTTGCCGCGCCAGCAGGATCGAGGCGCCCTGAAAACGCTGCTCATTGAGCACGAATTGCGGGTTGAGCGGGCGCTTGCTGTTGTCCATGCCCGGCTGGCCAACATCAAGATAGCGCCATTCGTCAAAGCAGTTCGGCCCGTAGCCGGTGCGCTTGATCGACTTCAGGAACTGCTTCGGGATGATCGCATCGGTGTCGACATTGGCGCGATCCATTGGCGCGACGAGACCGGTGTGAACGGTGAACTTATCCATAACATGCTCCGGTGGCGCACACGTCGCCGCGCGCGCCGATGACGCTGCAAGCCGCAGACATGCGGCCGCGCAGCGCTTGAGTGACTATTTCTTCTTGGCCGCGTCTTCGAGCTTTTCGCCCGCCTTCTGCACATCCTTGCCGACACCCTGAACCGTGTTGCAAGCAACGAGCGAGGTTGCGAACAGAACCAGCGCGACAACACCGAGGATACGTTTCATGATTGACTCCTTGTTACTGGAAGGTGATGGGAACGTAAGGAACAAAAACTGTCGCTGCGCTAGCCGAGGCGGCGAACATCAACGAAGTGACCGGCGATGCCCGCCGCTGCCGCCATCGCCGGGCTCACCAGATGGGTGCGGCCACCAGCGCCCTGACGGCCTTCGAAATTGCGGTTCGAGGTAGAGGCGCAGCGCTCGCCCGGCTCCAGCCGGTCGTCGTTCATCGCGAGACACATTGAGCAGCCCGGCTCGCGCCATTCGAAACCGGCGGCGAGGAAAATCTTGTCGAGGCCTTCCTGTTCGGCCTGCGCCTTCACCAGGCCGGAGCCCGGCACCACCAACGCCAGCTTCACGTTGTCGGCACGGCGACGGCCCTTGACCACGGCCGCCGCAGCGCGCAAATCCTCGATGCGCGAATTGGTGCAGGAACCAATGAACACCTTGTCGATCTTGATTTCGTTGACCGGTGTGTTCGGCGTCAGGCCCATGTAGGCAAGCGCGCGGGCGATGCCTTCACGCTTGACGGCGTCCTTTTCGCTATCCGGATCGGGTACGCGGTCGTCCACCGTGATCACCATCTCGGGCGAGGTGCCCCAGGTGACGTAAGGGATCAGCGAGCTGGCATCAAGCACCGCCGTGCGGTCGAACGCCGCATCATCATCGCTCTTGAGCGTGCGCCAGTATTTGGTCGCGGCTTCCCATTGTTCGCTGGTTTTCGGCGCGAAAGGACGGCCCTTCACGTAGGTTTCGGTCACTTCGTCGTAGGCCACCATGCCGGCGCGGGCGCCGGCCTCAATCGCCATGTTGCACAAGGTCATGCGGCCTTCCATCGACAACGAGCGCACCGCCTCGCCGCCGAACTCCATGGCGTAGCCGGTGCCGCCAGCGGTACCAATCTTGCCAATGACGGCGAGCACCAGATCCTTCGCGGTCACGCCCGTCGGCAGGCGGCCGTCGCAGCGCACCAGCAGCGATTTCGAGCGCTTCTGCGGCAGGCATTGCGTTGCCATCACATGCTCGACTTCGCTGGTACCGATGCCGAACGCGAGCGCCGCGAAGGCACCGTGCGTGGAGGTGTGCGAATCGCCGCAGACAACCGTCATGCCGGGCAAGGTGGCGCCCTGCTCCGGGCCGATCACATGCACGATGCCGCGACGGACGTCGCCCACCGGGAAGTAGACGAGGCCCTGCTCGCGGGCGTTGGCGTCAAGCGTGTCCACCTGGGTGCGCGACACCGGATCGAGAATCGTCTTGAACCCCGGCGTGGTCGGTGTGTTGTGGTCGGGCACCGCAATCATGCTGGCCTTGCGCCACGGCTGGCGGCCGGCCAGCTTCAGCCCCTCGAACGCCTGCGGGCTGGTGACTTCGTGCACCAGATGGCGGTCGATGTAGAGCAGCGCCGTGCCGTCGCTTTCGGTACGGACGACGTGTGCGTCAAAAAGTTTGTCGTAAAGCGTGCGGCCAGCCATGAGAACCCTGAAACGAAACCGGAAATCTTGCCGCGCCCGATGCGCGAACCCTGATTTTATGCGGTTGCAGCAATTTGCCCCGGCCGCCGTTGCGCTGCGCGCAACACGGCAGCACGGGTGTCCGGCGGTAACAGGAAAGCCGCCTCATCCGCGCGAGCCTTGAGTTCAGGCCCGTAATGCACGGAATCCGCCGAGTCGACCTGCAGCAGACCGACGCGCAACAGGGCATCGAACGCGGAGCGGAACTGGCTGCGATCCGAAAACTCCGGCGCGTTGAATACATGGGTCATGGCCAGATGCTGCGCTGCCTGCTGGCACAGCGCTTCCACGGCTTCGCGGCTTTGCTCGCCGCTGGGGGCGCGCCCGGCGAGCGCCAGCATCAGCGCGTGGCGGGTCAGCGCCGGGCGGATGGTGGCAGCGAGCAGTTCGAGATGCATCGCGGCGTCGGTGCCGGCAGGCGAGGCGCTGACCACAGCGGCGTCGGCTTCCATGCTTACCCAGCCATCACTGGCCATCGTGGCGAGCGTGCGTTCAAACGGCGGGAACAGTGTCGCATCGGGGCGCTCGGCGGCGGTCGCTACCGGTTCAACATCGTCATGCGTTGCCGCAACAGTCTCGGCCCGCCAGGGCGGCAGATACAACTCGGATTCGAGCAGCACATAAAGTTCTCGCGCAAGCCGCGCCAGCTTGGTCTTGCCGATCACGCCATGCTGCACAATGAGGCAGGCAATCAGCCCCGGCAGCGCAAAACAGTGCAGCACGTTGTTGCGGAAGTAGGTGAGCGCAACGGCCGCGTCGTCGCTGGCCATCACCACGTCGCCGAGCGCATGGCTTTGCCGCTGCAGGTAACCCAGCCGCGCCGTGTGAGTGATGGCTTCGACGCCGCTTACCGTAGTGGCGACGGCCTCCGGTGCAGTGCGCGCCTGCGCGGCCAGCCGTAGCAGCCGCTCGACGATATCGGCGAGCTGGGCAGCGTCGGCCGCGTGCTTGGGCGTTGCCAGCAGAGCCGTGGCCACCACCGCAACCGGGTTCAGATGCACCGCACCGTTGATTCGCTCGGCAATCTGCCGCGACAGTTCGGTCAGCGTCCGGCGACGCAGGTTCTTGTCGGCAAGCCAGTTGTCCATGTCGCGCACGCCCTCGGCGTCGAGCAGCTCGCCCAAGGCAATGGGCCGCGCGAAGCTGACGCCGACCTCGCCGTAGTGCTCGTGGCGGAGGTCGCGGATGGCACCGAGCAAGCCCCACACCGACTCCTTGCGCTTGGCGGCGCCGGCCAGCTCCTGCGTGTAGCTGCCACCCTCGATCAGCTTCTCGTAGCCGATGTAGACCGGCACAAACAGCAATGGCCGCGAGTGTTCGCGCAGGTAGCTCTGCACCGTCATCGAGATCAGGCCAGCCTTGGGCGGCAACATGCGGCCGGTGCGCGAGCGGCCGCCCTCGACGAAATACTCCATCGGGAAGCCGCGCCGGAGCACCTCGTGCACGTACGCGGCAAAGACTTCACCGTAGAGTTCGTCGCCCTTGATCGAGCGGCGCAGGAAGAAAGCGCCGCCACGACGCAGGATGCCACCCACGAGGGGCAGGTTTAGATTGGCACCCGCTGCGATATGCGGCACCGTCAGCCCCACGCGATACACAACGTAAGAGAGCAGCAGATAGTCGATGTGGCTGCGATGACAGGGCACGTAAACCAGCGTGTTGTCCTTCGCCAGCGCCTGCAGGCGATCAGCGCCGCGCACCGCGACGCCGTCGTAGATACGGTTCCACAAACGACCGAGCAACTGCTCACCGAGGCGTACCACCAGATACGAATAGTCAGCGGCGATTTCGCGGCCGATGGCCTCGGCGCGGCGCTCGACCCTGGGCACCGGCAGTTTCTTTTCGATCGCCTCCTGCGCGATGGCAGCCTGCACGCGTGGCTCGCGCATCATGGCACCGATCAGCGTGCGCCGGTGCGAGAGATCAGGACCAATGGCGGCCTCACGTTCATTGCGAAACTCGGTGCGCAGCAGCCGTGCCACGCGACGGAGAATGCGTTCGCGATCAAGACCCTCCACCTGGGCAACGTGAATCACCTCGTGCAACGAGATGGGCGCCCCGAACTTGGCCACCACCGCGCGGCGGTAAAAGATGATCGACAGCAGCTTGCGCAGTCGCGAGCGGCCGCCCCAGCCTTCGGCCGCCCACAGCCGCAGCAGGCGGATACCGCGCAGCGGCGAATCTTCGCGCTCCTCGCGCTCCGGCGCCCGTCCCCAGAAAATGCTCACCGGGATCAGCCGCACTTCGCTATTACGTTGCTCCAGTACCGCGTCCACCAGTCGGGTGAGCCGGCTGGCCGCGTCGCGACTTCGGTCATCGTGCAGGGCGAAGACCGAGTAGCGTTCGGCCAGCAGTGGCATCGGATCGTGTGAGGCGGGCACCGGATGCTTTCGGGTCAGCGCATCGAGCATCGCGGCATCGGTCACCGACGGTCGCGGCATCACATAGCAAACCGGCGCATCGCCGGTGATTGCCAAGGGTTCAGGGAACACCTGTACCTGCACCCAGAGCGACAGCAGGCGGCGCAGCGCGACGCGCAGCGAGCGTTCAGGAAAGCTCAGCAGATCGCCGCCGGTCATGCCTGGCCTGCCATGCCTGACCGGTGCAACCAGCTTTGCAATAGCGCCTGCGCCTTCACCAACGCATCTGGCGCATCGCAGGCGACCTCAACGCCAGGGAAGCTGCGCAGCCAAGTAAGCTGGCGCTTGGCCAGTTGCCGGGTGGCAAACAGCGCGCGGTCGAACATCTGCTCGCGTGGCGAGCGCTGTTCAAGCACGTCAAGCACCTGCCGGTAGCCGACGCAACGCATGGCCGGCAAATCGGGATGCAGGGGATAGTGGCTGCGCAGGCTTTCCACTTCGGCGACGAAGCCCTGTGCAAACATGGTGTTCAGCCGCTCCTCGCAGCGCAGATGCAGCCAGGCACGGGTCTGCGGCAACCAGCGGATGATGAAGAGGTCGAGATCGGCGAGCACTGAGCGCCGCTGCCCCTGCAAGCTGGACAGGGGCTTGCCGGTGAGCAGCCAGACTTCCAGCGCACGTTCGATGCGCTGGGTATCAGTCGCCGGCAGCCGCGCGGCCGTGACCGGATCAACCCGTGCCAGCTCCGCATGCAGTGCCGCGATGCCTTCCGCCGCGCACCGCGCCTGCACTTGCGCCCGCACCACCGCGTCGGTGGGCGGCAGATCGCTCATGCCATGTACCAGCACGTTGGCGTACATCATGGTGCCGCCCACCAGCAGAGGCAGATGGCCACGAGCATGAACGCTGTCGATGGCGGCCCGGCAATCGGACGCAAACCGTGCCACGGAATAAGACTCAGTCGGCGCGATCAGATCAATCAGATGATGCGGCACCTCGGCACGCTCGGCAGCGGTTGGTTTGGCAGTACCGATATTCATGTCGCGGTAGACCAGTGCCGAGTCGATGCTGACGATTTCGCCGCCAAATTGCCGCGCCAGCGCCAGCGCCGCCGCGCTCTTGCCCGACGCGGTGGGGCCGACGAGCACGACGACGGGCGGACTACGCGGAATGTTCGGTTCCTCAAACGGCATCAAGCGATTATGCCGATGCCGGTCACACCAATTCGTGCGACGTCGCTACAAACGCGGCAACCCAGAGTCTTTAGGCCGCCCGCATCTCCCGCTCCACCTGCCCGCGCCCGAGCACAATCACCCGTTGCGCGGCGTTGATGGTCTCCTGCCGGTGGGCGATGGTGATGCGGGTCAACGGCAGTGTCTTCACGGCCTGATTGACATGCCGCTCATTGTCTGCGTCCAGGCTGCTTGTCGCCTCATCCAGCGCCAGAATCATGGGCTGCTTGTAAAGCGCTCGCGCCAGCAGGATGCGTTGCCGTTGCCCGCCAGAGAGAGTACTGCCCATATCACCCACCAGTGTCTGATAGCCCATCGGCATGGCGACGATTTCCTCGTGGATTTGCGCCAGCGCGGCCACCGCCTCGACACGCGCCTGATCCAGCACCGGGTCGAAGCAGGCAATGTTCTCAGCCAATGAGCCCGCCATCAAGGCGTCGTTCTGCATCACCGTGCCGATCAGCGCGCGATACTGTGACGGCCCCAGTTGCTTTAGGCTGACTCCGCCGATGCGAATGTCTCCCTCATCCGGCTTCAGCAGTCCAAGCATCAGTTTCAGCAGTGTGCTCTTGCCGCAACCACTTGGGCCACAGATCGCCACATGCTCGCCCGGTTCAATGGTCAATGTGCAGTCGCGCAGTACCCAGGGCTCGCCCTCGGCGTAGCGAAAGCTCACGTTACGCACTTCTACCTTGGGCAGCAGCCGGCTGGTATCGGTCTCCCTCGTCCGGTCGTCCTCCGGTGCCTCCAGTGCAATATCGGCCAGTCGCTCGGCGTGCAACCCGAGCATTTTTACCTGCATCACCAGATTGATCAGCGATGATGCCCGTCCGGCGAACTGCCCCTTGTAGGCCATGAAGGCGAGCAGCATGCCCAGCGTCATGCTGCGCTCCAGCACGGCGGTACCGCCCAGATAGAGAATCAGCATGCCCTCAACACCAAAGATCAATGTATTGGCCGAGCTGAACCACAAGTCCATCTTCTGGGTGGTGAGGTCACGGTTCTGCACATCCACCATCAGGTTCTGCCAGCGCGCCAGCCGTTCCGGCGTGCGGTTGAAGAGCTTCAGGGGTTGAACGGCACGGATAGTTTCGAGGAAGTAGCTCTGCTCCCTGGCGGAGAGGACAATGCGCTCCTCATTGGCGGCGCGAAACGCCGCGAAGCTCGCCCAGCGCAGCAACAGATAGAGCCCGAGCGCCACCAGCACGACCACCGAGAGCTTGGGGCTGTAGAGCAGCATCATCGCCAGCGTGACGATCGCCATCACGCCATCCAGTGCCGCCGAGACGCTACTCTGGGTCAGCACGCCGCGAATGGCGGCCAGCGAACCAAAGCGTGAAGTGATGTCGCCCACGTGCCGCTTCTCGAAGAAGGCGAGTGGCAGCCGCAGGAGATGGGCGAAGAGATTAGCCGTAAACTGGATCGAGAGCTGCTGGTTCATGCGCAGCGATATCCAGCCCCGCGCCATCGAGAGCAGGAACTGCACAATCATCAGCAGGCCACCGCCAAGCACCGTGAGCAGCAGCAAATCCCGGTCGCCGCTCACCAGCGCGCCATCCACCACCCATTGCGTCACCAGTGGTGAGACCAGCGCCACCGCCTCCAGCCCGACCGCGAGCAGGAGGATGTTGATAAGGGCGCGCTTGAGTCCGAAGATTTTGCCGACCAAATCACGCAGGCGCACCTTGCGGCGCAGGTCCGCTGGTTTGAACTCCGGCGTGGGCGTCAATTCCAGCGCGACACCCGTGAAGTGCTTGCTGACCTCATTCATCGGCAGCACACGCTTGCCAACGGCGGGGTCGAGAATAGTGATCTTGCCGCCACCCGATGTGGAGACTTTGGTCAGCACGACAAAATGGTTCAAATCCCAGTGCAACATGCAGGGCAGTTGCAACTGGTTCATCTCATCAAGTTCAAGGCGCAGCGGCCGGGTGGCAAAGCCCAGCGCTTCAGCGTGACGGATCAGTTGCGCGAGATTGGCGCCTTTGAGCGAGATCGAGAAGCGTTGCCGTAGCTCGGCCAGATCAATGCGCAGCCCGTGTGCACTGGACAACATCGCCAGACACGCCAAACCGCATTCTGCGGCTTCGCTTTGGAGTTGGGATTTGACCATTAGATGCATCACTCTTCATGACTTGCACCACTCGCAAAACGGCAAGAAGTTCGGCGAAATACTGGGTCACTCGCACTTGAAAACTCGCTTGCGAAGTAACAGGAAATATTGTGGGGAGTCTTAGTGGGGAAATTATTGTGCGCGGCCGCTTCCCGCTGCGACCATCCGCAACGGTGAAACATATAGTGGATCCTGTGAAATCCATGTCGCGAATTGCGCTTTTGTGAAGTTCAGCTTTGGTGAATCTGGAATTCTGTAACTTTCAATAGCCAACTGCGACTTGTCCAAATCAGCAGGCAGCTTGATCCACTCGGACTGCACCTCAACCTGAGGTCGTTCACTAGTGCTATGGCTTACCGCCAAAACCAATTGGCGATGCCAGCGCGTTATGCCGAGAACGCGTAGTTCGTTTGTCGTGACATCCTGAGCAACAAGGGCGCTCGTGAACCAATTTTCGTCGTGTACCTTGAGAAGTGGTGTTTGGTGTGCACCCTCGTCCCTTTTTTTTGCCCACGCGACGAGCGGCGCACGACCACCCGGCGAATCAACAAGTGAGACGGTTGCAACAAGGCGCTCACCGCCATCTAGTGTTTTGTACCCATGGTCATACCATGGGTACGGCGCTAAGTAACCGTCCCAAATTGGCGCATGAGGTGCGTCAATAACAATCTCGCCATGACCATATTGGCGGCGAAGAATCCATCCGTCAACGAACTGTACCCAACCCACTCGAACTGGTCGCCCTGCGGTACTGCTACATCGGACAACCGCCGTCAAGTTGACGCTTGGACCGTTAAATGCAAGGACAACACCATTTTTCCGCACGTTAGCCATAGTTTGCGCATCAGCGTTGTAATCAATAACTTCGCAGTTCGTTACGGCTGAAGTAACTGTCTCTCTGGCATTTGCTTGCGTAAACGACAGGAAAGACAAAATTGACGCTGCAGCAAGCGGACAAATCCTGTGCATAATTTCCATTTCGAAACCAACGACTACATATTTCGCCAATGAGCTAGGCTACGGCTAAATCGAAATCGAAAGGCGACTCGGCGGACAAGGCACAAGCTCGCAAACGCACATAGCGCTACTTGCCAGTGCTAGCCGCCTTGTCGATTCGATTTCAGTCAGCACTGGCAACAAGTAGCGCGCGAATGCATATTTGTGCGGCATCCCTCGATTGAGCGTGCAAAGCTAGTCCAGTCGAGGTCTCACCCAGCAAGTCATAAACGCAAACCGATACCACCTGGCCGAGAGAGATCCAGCCCCGGAGAGCTTGGATTGCTCAAATCCACGCCGGTGCCAGTCCATGAATTTGTAGTTGTGGAGGAATCACCTCCAAGTACGCCGATATTCGTTATCGTAACGGAACCATCTGTTCCTGTGCATACAGCCGTGTTCGGCGTGTCACCATTTACATAGCATCCATCTGGATAGAAGGTCGTCGTGACCGTGTCCGGCCCGATGTAAGTATGGCCATTTTCGTCGACGTCGACGATTGTCTCGCCACCGCCAGCGATTACGCGTTCTTGAATCGTGAGTACTCTCATGTCAAAGTGTCCTGCAAATACCACTGAAGACGAGCGTGGCGCCTCGTTCATGGTTGAGCATCTAACCTTTTTCAGACGCTCAAACCTTGATCATTAAAGCCATTGAAATCATCGACATCCGGTTCCCCCGGGGCCAACCGATTGGCATCGAAGCGGACGAAGCGTTGGGTATGAATCAGCCCTGAGGAGGCTTCGTCGGCAGCGACAATGACCAGGGCAGCAGGTAGGGACCGTCCCAGATCGTCGGCCGCGCACGATTCGGACGACAGCGTCTCCTGTACCGTGGAGTGGATGGCCAATCGACCCTTGTCAGGGATGTTTGATGCGCGACCGACACCACCTGTAACCAGCAGCGTGTGTTCAGGGGAGAGTAGATTCATCAGATGCTTCCTTTGCGTGTTGATTCGTTCAATGCGTGACTGGAGATGTTGTTGCTCGATTCGTCTCGGTGCGCCAACACCTTCCCGCTGACACTAAAGAGCGGCTCCAGCGCCCACTCCCACAGCTTTCGGGTGTCCTGCACGATGTCGGCCTCGGCCAGCATGCCGGGCTTGAGCGCGTGTTGAGTGCCATAGGCATTGATGCGCTGATCCTTCAGCCTGACGGTGACGCGATACACCGGGTCACCCGCTTGCGCGAGCGCCTGCATGGTGGCGGCCACGTGGGTGGGCAGTTCCTGAACGGCGTACGGGCTCTTGCTGACTTCGGTCACTTCGCCTTCGCCCATGCCAAACTTTTGGTATGGGTAGGCGGCGTAGCGGATCAGTACCGTTTGCCCCTTCTCCACAAACCCCGCCTGCCGCGTGGTGGCAAAGAACTGCGCCTCCAGCGGTAGTGGTTCACCGCTTGCGGGTGCGTCCTTGTTTCCCTTTGCTGTGACGGCTTCGTGCGGAATCAGCGTCGCCAGCAGGCCACCCGCCGGGAGCACCTGCCCGCTCTGGACGGCAAGGCCAGTCACCGTGCCGTGAGTCGGCGCCGTCACCACGAGCCGCGTACGCGCCTGGTTCTCGGTGGTTTCCTGCGCCAGCAAGGCTGCTGCCTTGGCCAGTTCGCTTGCTTCACTTTGCTGCTGCTGGCGAACCTCGTCGATCTGGGCACCCAGTGCGAGTCGTTCTCGCTCCAGCGCAGCCTTGTTGCGGTTTAGTGCCTGTTGCTGCGCCTGCAGGCCGAGCAGCGTTTCGCGCTGGGCATCGGTTTGCGCACTGGACATGAATCCGGTGTTCGCCAGTTGCTCGAAGCGGGTCAAGCCGTCACGGGCAATGCGTTCTCGGGCGGCGTAGAGCTCTGCGTCGCGGCTGAAGCTGCTGATTTCGGTGTCAATGGCGCGAATGCGGTCGCCGAGGCTTCGAATGCGTTCCTCGGCGCGCGCTTTGGAGAGCAGTACGTCACGTCCGGACAATTCCGCCCGGCGCTTCAGCTCACGGGCGATCAGCGCCTGCGTTTCGCCCAGCTCACTCACGCGCTCGCCGCTGATGACGAACAGCACATCACCCGCCGCAACGCGTGCGCCCTCGCTCACGCGCAGGTCCACCAGCGTGCCAGCGGTGGCGGCGGTCAGGCGCAACGCTCCTGATCCCGGCGCGAGCAGGCCGGGTACGGTGGCTTTCTTGGTGTAGGTGCCGAAGGCAGCGAAGAGCCCAATGCCGACCGCAACCGCCAGCCCAACGCTTGCCGTCAGGCTGTAGCCAATCGGCTGCGACAGCCGCACGCTGCCGAGCCATTGCGTCTGGCGTGCGGCAAGGGCTTCGGGGCGGAAAAGTGGCGTCATCAGCTAAGGCGTTACGTCTGGTCGGTGTGGCCAGCTTCACGTCGAAGCGCCGACAGTGATGAATCTAGAGCGTTTCGTGCCGGCGGTGATGTCCGTTTTGCGACGTTCCTGCGTCTCTTTTCAGACGCATGACTGTCCGTTTTCAGACAACGGGCTTACCGCATAATTTGGAACAAGCGCCTTTCGCAATCGAACAATTCATGTATAGCCGGTCGCATCAAGATACGTCTTCGCCCGCCATGCTTTCCGATATTGAGCTTGCGCGCGCGGCTGCCCGCTGGGGCAAATTCACCTCCGGGCTCTCCGGCGACGACAAGCGGTTGCTTGATCGTGTGGCACGCGGCGACAGCGTTAAAGCCGTCTGTTTCGAGTTGTCCCTGGGTTACGAGGCGATGCAGAAGCGGATGACCCGCTGGCAACAATCGCTGGGGCTGAAATCCACTACCGTGCTGCTTCACTTGTGGGCGACCGTGCGCGGCTTCGGCCGACGGGCGGATGACCCAACGCTGATACGTTACGCGGAGCTGTTGCGTCACACGCTGGGCTACGACGCCCCCACCGCATTGCCGCCGGCCGATGTGATGGCTACTTCAACCTTGCGTGCGTTCACCCCGGTGAAATCAGCTGCTGTGGTCGCGCGCGAGCAAGCCGAGCAGAATACGTTGGCGCTTCTGTCCCCGGTGCTCTGGCGAGTGTGCCAGCAGGTTGTACGTGAAGGCGCTTACGATCATTCACGGGCAGTGGGATTGCCCGCCCTGCATGAATGGTTTCGCCAGTTGGCTGGTCTTGCGCGCGACAGTGATTGCGGCGAGCGACTGGGCGGGATTCTGATCGACGTCGAACAACGGTTGTCGACGCAAGCGTCTTTGATCGGCGACGACTTCGCATTGCTGCTCGCCGCGCATGACTTGCAAAGCCCCCACCTTGACATGAGTTCACCGTCAAGATTGCCTGCTGGCGTGCGGTCCTTGAAGCGGCACGGTGAACGCCGTTCTTTCGCTACAACGTTCTGGCGCAAAGCGGCGCTGGCAGCGTCGGAGTCGGGTGCTGATCATTTGATTTCGCTTTGGCATGAGCCCGCTCGCGAACAGCTTCTCGATCCCGTGCATGCAACGGCCGCCGCGATTGTTTTCTTCCGCGCGCGCACGCCAGCGGTCCGCGCCGCGGTGTCTCCGGTGCTCAATCGCATCATCAGCACGCGCCAACAGTGGGTAACCACTCATCGCATTGATCCGCTGCAATTGCTGCATCGGCAAGCCTGCTTCGAGTGTGGCATGAGTGTGGTGGAAATCGTCTCATCCACGCAGTGGACTTACCCGGTACTCACCGCTGAACAATTGCTGCCGCCCGTCAGGCAGCTTTCAGCCTACGCGCCCGCCGTGACCACTAGCGTCCCCGCATGAACAGCGCGTCCAGCTCACGCAGGGTGAGCTGGTACCACGTCGGGCGGCCGTGATTGCAGGAGCCGGCGCGTTCGGTGGCTTCCATTTCGCGCAGCAGGGCGTTCATCTCGGCGATGGTCAGCGCGCGATTGGCGCGCACGGCGGCGTGACAGGCCATGGTGGACAGCAGTTCGTCGCGGCGCGATTCGATGGCAGCGCTGACGCCAAGTTCGTCCAGTTCCGCCAGCACGCCGTGCAGCAACGCCTCCGGCGCCGCATCAGCCAGCAACGTGGGCACGCTGCGCAGGGTCAGTGAACGCGGGCCGCCCAAGCTGACATCGAAGCCCAGTTGTTGCAGCGTTTCGCGATGCGTCTCGGCGGCGGCGACTTCCTTCTCGCTGGCGCTGACCACGCTCGGAATCAGCAGCCGCTGCGTTGCCATCGCCGCACCGGCCTGCGCTTTCAGGCCTTCGTAGACGATGCGCTCATGCGCGGCATGCATGTCGACGAGGATGAGACCGTTGCTGTTTTGCGCGAGGATGTAGACGCCGTGCAGTTGCGCCAGCGCGAAGCCGAGCGGATGTTCGATCGCTGGCAGCGTCGGTGCGTTTTCCGTTGCAGGCAACCGCGCCGTCACGCTTGATGCGGCTGCCGGTTCCGGCGGCGCAAAGAAATATTGCGTTGCTCGTTCGGCAACACCAAAGTCGAACGCAGTGGGCCGCGTTGGGTACGGTCGCGACGCGGCCTCGGCGCCGTCAGCGGCGCGCGCGAACGCCGCCGCAACGCGATCGCCAAACAGTTTTTGTGCTGCCGCCGATACTGACGCGGCGCCCTCTGCCACGGGTGCATCAGCGCTGGTGGCGTGACTCCCCGCTGCCCCACTCATGGCACGTTCCACCGCTCGCCGCACAAACTGATGCACCGCCTGAGAGTCGCGGAAGCGCACCTCGGTCTTGGCGGGATGCACGTTGACGTCCACCGCACGCGGGTCGAGCGTCAGCTTCAACACGAAGGCCGGTGCTGATGCCCCGTGCATCTGGTCGCGCAAGGCATCGCGGATAGCGTGCAGTACCACCTTGTCGCGCACCCAGCGGCCGTTCACGAACAGATGCTGCGCGTCGCGGTTGGGCACCGCGCTGTTGGGCTTCAGCACGAAGCCCTGTACCGCCAGCACACCGCCGTCGGCCTCGACGGCAGTCGCCGCCGCCAGCCACTCATCGCCCAGCACTGCCGCCACCCGCGCCGGCCACGCCTGCACCGGCCAGCGCAGCACGGCGCGATTGTTATGACTGAGCTGGATGGCGATGTCGCTGCGCGCCAGACCGAGGCGGCGCACGGCGTCGAGGCAATGCGCGTATTCGGTGGATTCGGATTTCAGGAAGCGGCGCCGCGCCGGCGTGTTGAAGAACAGCTCGGCGACGGTGACGGTGGTGCCGAGTCGCGCGCTGACCGGTTCTGCTGCATCGCTGGTGCCGCCCTCCGTCTTCAGCCGGAAGGCGCTGTGACCGCGCTGGGTGCGACTGGTGATCGCCAGCCGCGCGACCGAGGCAATTGAAGCCAGTGCTTCACCGCGAAAACCAAAGCTGGCGACTGATTCGAGATCGTCAAAGCTGGCGATCTTGGATGTCGCATGCCGCGCGATGGCCAGCGGCAGCTGCTCGGGCTCGATGCCGCGACCGTCGTCGCTGACCTGAATAAGGGTAGCGCCGCCGCCCGCGAGCTCGATGTCGATGGCACGTGCGCCGCCGTCGACCGCGTTCTCCAGCAATTCTTTCAGTGCCGCTGCGGGCCGTTCGATCACTTCGCCGGCGGCGATCTGATTGACCAGATGATCCGGCAAGGTCCGGATTTGTCGCAAACTGGCGACAGCTTTCGCGCGGGAAGCCCCGTCCGGCATGGGTTCTGGCACAATCGCGCTCGTTTTGAGCAACCCGCCAGTAGACGGGAACGGATCGCCCGCAGGTGCGGCGGTCTTGAACTCAGGAGGTACGGGCGCGTCGTTCACGCGAACCATTGTATGCGGCTGATTTTGGCCCCCGCACTCGCGGTCGGTGCGTTGCTGTTTGCGCCAGGCGGCTCACAGGCGCAACCGCCGCAGCCCCCACCCGCCGGTAATGGCACGCCCACTGCCGTGCTGGCGCCGCCCGCTGCGCTGCGGGTCGATGGCTTGCCGCCGGTGCCGGCCTCACTGGCGAGCGAGATCGCCCCCTATGGCGATTTTTCGATCACCCGCTTTGTGAGCTGGCATCCGTCCGCGCCGGAGATGCTGGTGATGCGACGCGCGGGGAATACCGCGCAACTGTTCCTGCTCACCGATCCGATGGGCAAGCCGCACCAGCTCACCCGCGGTCGCGATCCGGTGCGCGATGCGCTGTTCGAGCCGCGGCGCGGAGACTACATCCTGTTCACCCGCGATTCTTCGGGCGACGAGGCGACCCAGCTTTACCGACTGGACCCGAAGACGCTGGCCGAGACGCCGCTGACCCCCGCTGGCGAGTTCTACTCGCCGGGGCCGTGGAATAGCGCGCAGGACAAAATGGTCGTGACCTCGCGCCCGCTCGACCGCAATGGCCGTCGCGCGCAGGCGGTGGTCGATGTCTACGCCATTGATCCGATGCAGCCGGAGGCGCGCTTCAAGCTGGCAACGCTCGCCGGCGCCGGCTGGCGGGTGCTGCGCTGGCTGGACCGTGAGAACCGCCTGATCCTCTCCGAGGTTGCGTCCGGCACCCGCGCCAAGCTGTGGTCGCTGGACATGGCGACCGGCAAGCGCAGTGAGCTCAGCGACTACGAGAGCGGTGATGAGAACGCGTCCGACCGCTGGCTTTACCGCAAGCGCTTTGACGGTGACTTCGCGCGCCTGACCCGTGTTGACGTTCGCAGTGGCGACCGGCAGTGGATCACCCGCGACTTTGATTTCGACATCGAGAGCTGGTCGGTGGCCAAGGGCGGCAAGCGCATCGCTGTGCTGGCCAACGTCGCCGGCAGCACCAAACTGAAGCTTTACGATAGCGATCTGAAGCCGCTGACGGTGCCGGCGCTGCCGCCGGGTGTCATCACCGCAGTGAGCTGGCACCGCAACGGGCGCGATCTGGCGCTGTCGATCGAATCGGCCGATTCGCCCGGCGAGGTGTTTGCCCTCGATACCGATCACAACATCGTGACCCGCTGGACCGGGCATTCGGCGGTCGGTGGCGTCAGGCGGCCGTTTGTCGAGGCGGAGGCGATCTCCTGGCGCAGCTTCGACAGCATGATCATTACCGGCTTCCTGCACCGGCCCAATCCGCGCGAGTTTCCCGGCAAGCGTCCGGTCATCATTTCCATTCACGGTGGGCCGGAATCGCTGGCGCGTCCGGGGTTCCGGGGCCGCGCCAATTTCTGGATCAACGAGCGCGGCTATGCGCTGATTTACCCGAACGTGCGTGGCTCGGCCGGCTTCGGGCGCCGCTTCATGGAAGCCGACAACCAGAAGAAGCGCGAAGACTCGGTGAAGGACATCGGCGCGCTGCTCGACTGGATTCACGCCCAGCCCGATCTTGATCCCACCCGCGTTGCCGTGGTCGGGGCCAGTTATGGCGGTTACATGGCGCTGGCCAGCAGCGTGGCCTATGCGCCACGACTGGTGGCGGCGATCGATTCTGCGGGCATTTCGCATTTTGTGACGCTACTGGAAGGCACCGAAACCTATCGCCGCGATCTGGCGCGTGCCGAGTACGGCGACGAGCGCGAGCCTGACATGCGGCGCTACCTCGATGCCATCTCGCCGCTGAGCCACGCCGAGAAGATCCGGGTGCCGCTGCTGGTAAGCCACGGCCGCAACGATCCGCGGGTGCCTGTCACCGAGGCGGAGCAGATCGTGCGCAAGGTGCGCGGCAATGGCACGCCGGTCTGGTACGTGCTGGCCGAGGACGAAGGGCACGGTTTCACCAAAAAGTCGAACGTGGACTACCTGTTCGCCGCACAGACGCTGTTTCTCGATCGCTACCTGCAGCGGCGGAATTGACGCGCTTGGCAGGAGCAGCTTTTTGACGTAGCCCCTGCCGGTGTTGGGCTCAAGTGCTGATTCAGGCAGTTATCGACTTTCGATGATTTGAGGCTTCGAGCCCTATTTACATAGGGCTTTCCAAGAAAAGCCAATGCTCAGGCGAGCCTCGATCAGACCGACCAGGCCGGATTTCTGCGACGAAACGACGACCGCGCCGATGAATCGGTGTAATGAGCTTGCCTCCTCCGGCGTCAAAGGGGCATGTGTCTCGCCCGCCATGTAGCCTTCACGACGTCAGCGTGCGCTCACACCGGAATATTTTGTAATCCCGAGCAAAAAAGTCGGGAACTAAATACAATTGTTAGCACTCTCATATGGTGAGTGCTAATATGGTGTGCAAATCAGTCACCTGATGCACTCGGGCGACGCCGGTGGAGACACCGGTTCGGCTCGGCGGGCTCGGCAAGCGATCGTTGCTTGCACGACCGCCCCCTCGTGGGGGTAGAGATACACGGCGCGCCGTCCGCGCAATCAGGCAGACGGCACTTGTTTAGGGGAATTTTGCAATGTCCAACCCGACCGCCACTTTGAATTTTCCGGTTCCGTCCGCGCTGGGCACCATTGACCAGTACGTGACCGCCGTCAACAAATACCCGCTGCTCACACCCGAGCAGGAGCAGGAGCTCGGCCTGCGCTGGAAGTACATGCAGGACGTCGATTCCGCCCGCCAGCTGGTGATGAGCCATCTGCGCCTGGTGGTCAGCGTCAGCCGCAACTACATGGGCTACGGCCTGCCGCAGGGTGACCTGATTCAGGAAGGCAACGTCGGCCTGATGAAAGCCGTGCGCCGCTTTGACCCGGAGCGCGGCGTGCGTCTGGTGAGCTTTGCGCTGCACTGGATCCGCGCCGAAATCCACGAATACATCCTGAAGAACTGGCGTCTGGTCAAGGTCGCAACGACCAAGGCGCAGCGCAAGTTGTTCTTCAACCTGCGCGCCATGCGCTCGGGCGAGCATCCGCTCACCCAAGCCGAAGCCAAGCGCATCGCGAAAGAGCTGAACGTCAAGCCGGAAGAAGTGTTCGAGATGAACATGCGGCTGTCCGGTCGCGACATCGCGATGGACGGTACGCCGGATGACAGCGAAAGCGAAGCCGTCGCGCCAGTCGCCTATCTGGCGGCCGACAGCGATGTTGCTGACCCGGCCAAAGTGATCGAGGCCGAAGAAGTGGGCCGCGTACATAGCGAAGGCCTCAAGCGCGCGCTCGTCAAGCTCGACGACCGCTCACGCGACATCATCACCCGCCGCTGGCTGGCTGAAGATCAGGAAGAAACCCTGCAGCAGCTCGCCGACAAATACGGCGTAAGCGCTGAGCGTATCCGCCAGATTGAAGTAAAGGCGATGAAGCAGATGCGCAAAGAGATCGAGGGCTGATCGCCCCGGTTGCTCTGGTAGCGCAAAGACAAACGGCCGGTTATCCGGCCGTTTTGTTTTTGGGCAAACGTCGCTACGCCCGATATCCCGGGTCAATGCGATCCACGAGGCGCTGCAGCGCGGCAAACGAGTCTGCTCCGGCGCCGTACTTCGGGTCAAAGTTCAGTGCGTCGCGGACGCATTTCTCCAGCACCGGCTCGGGGATTGCGCGCAGCTTGCCCAGTTGTGACGAGGCGAGCTGCACTTCGCAGGCGCGTTGCAGCACCCACATGTAGCTGAACGCCATCGGCAGCGTCTGCCCGATCGCGACCGGGCCGTGGTTGCGCAGCAGCAGCACCGGCTTGTCACCCGCACTGGCGAGAATGCGCGCGCCCTCATCGCGATGCACGGTGATGCCCTCAAAATCGTGATACGCGATCTTGCCCCACAGATGCGCGGCATAGAAATTGGTGAACGAGAGGCCGTCTTCGCTGCAGCACACCGCCATCGTTGGCGTGGTGTGCACGTGAATCACGCAGTGCGCGCTCGGGTGCGTGGCGTGGATGGCACCGTGGAAGGTGAATCCGGCCGGGTTGATCGGCCAGTCACTGTGGCCGATGATGTTGCCGTCAACGTCCACCTTCACCAGATTGGATGCCGTGACCTCGGTGTAATGCAGCCCGAACGGGTTGACCAGAAAGTGCCGCGGCTCACCGGGAACGCGCAGCGAGATGTGGTTGTAGATCAGCTCGTTCCAGCCCAGCATCGCGAAGATGCGATAGGCGGCCGCGAGCTGCACGCGGGCGTCCCACTCCTCGGCACCAAAGCGTGACGGGCGCGTGAATGAAAGGGTCGTCATCGACTGGCAGGCGACTCAGGCCGTCTTGAAGCGCTGCGCCAGTGCGCGGGCGTTCTTGGTCAGCAGGTTGACGTCAATGCCAACTGCGACAAACAGCGCGCCGAGTTCGAGATAGCGCTTCGCCAGTGTTTCGTCGGCGGTGAGGATGCCGGGCGCCTTGCCCGCGGCGCGCACGCGACGGATGCCGTCCTCAATCACCTTTTGCACTTCGGGATGCGCCGCATTGCCGATGTAGCCCAACGACGCCGAGAGATCGGACGGGCCAAAGAACACGCCATCAACGCCTTCCACCGCGAGAATCGCGTCGAGGTTGTCGATCGCCGTCTTGGACTCGGCCTGCACCAGCAGGCAGACCTGGTCGTTCGCCTTCTTCACATAGTCCGGGATGGCGCCCCAGCGCGACGCACGGGCGCTGCCGGCACCGACGCCGCGGATGCCGTGTGGCGGATAGCGCATCGCGCGCACCATGTCGGCCGCCTGCTCGGCGGTGTCAACCATCGGCACCAGAATGGTTTGCGCGCCGATGTCGAGGTACTGCTTGATCAGCGTCGAGTCGCCAATCGGCACCCGCGCCACCGCCTGCGGGCCATAGCCCGCAACACTTTGCAGGCTTGCCGCCATCAGGGGAACGTCATTGGGGCAATGTTCGCCGTCAATCAGCACCCAGTCGAACCCGCAGCTCGCGCAGATCTCGGTGGCATAGGGGCTCGCCAGCATGAGCCAGAAGCCGATCTGCGGCTTGCCGGCCTTGATGGCTTCCTTGAACGGGTTGGACGTCGGGATCATGCGGGGTCCTCCTTGAAACGGATCTATACGAATCTGAAACTGAAACTGCCGAGTGCGCCGTAGTCTGCCTCGAACGAGTCGCCGCGAACAGCATTTACCGGCCGCGTGAACGAACCGGCGAGTACCACATCGCCCGCGTTCAACTGCTCGCCATAGGGCGCGATCTTGTTGGCGAGCCACGCCACGCCGATGGCGGGATGGCCGAGCACGCCAGCGGCCAGGCCGGTTTCCTCGACGACGCCATTCTTGCTGAGAATCGCGCCCGCCCAGCGCAAGTCGATCTCGCTGACCCGCGCGCGACCGGGCCCAACGATGATGCCAGCGTTGGCGGCAAAGTCGCTGATGGTGTCGAACACCTTGCGCATCGCCTTCGTTTCGCGGTCGAACTGCTCGATGCGGGCGTCGATGATCTCGATTGCCGGAGCAACGTGTTCGGTCGCGGCCAGCACCTCATCCAGCGTGACATCGGGTCCCTTCAACGGCTTACCCAGCAGGAACGCCAGCTCGACTTCGACGCGCGGCGCGATGAAACGCTCTAGCGGCAGGTCGCTATCCGCCGCAAAGAACATGTCGTCCATCAGCGGCGCGTAGTCGGGCTCGTCAATCTGGCTGGCCTGCTGCATGGCGCGTGAAGTCAGGCCGATCTTGCGGCCCTTGATGCTGCGGCCATCGGCAAGTTCAAGCTTCACCCACTCGCGCTGGATGGCATAGCCATCCTCGATGGTCATCTGCGGATACTGCTTTGAAAAGTGCCGGAGTTGCGTGCGCGACTTGCGTGCGTCGTAGAGCTGGCGCGCGAGCGACTGTGTGAGGTCAGAAGCCAGCACGATCAAGCCTTCGGCTGAAACAGCGGATGCAGCGAACTGTTCTTGGCATCGAACACTTCGTGCCCTTCGTCAATCTGCAAGGTAATGCCGATGTGGCGTGTGGCGAGATGCTCGGCGAAGTGCGCTTTGGTGGTGGCCTCCACTGCCTTGCCCACCGCTTCATGCACGGCGGCGCTGCGGCCTTTGGCCATGCGCAGATTCAGGTACACAAAGGCGTAGTTGCCGTCACCACCTGCGCTGCGTCCGGCCGAGCCGTCGTCCGCCACCGCATAGTGTGCCGCCGGGAACGCGAGTACGCGCGTGCCCCCTGTGGGGAACACCTGTTTGCCCTGTTCGTCGCGCACTGCCAGCATCGTGTCAGCAAGCTTACGACAGAGCGCTTTCATGTCACTACCGCCCTGCGCGGCAGGCAGGTCGAGGTTGCCGGTGTAGAGGATGACGAGGTGAGGCATTGCAACAAGACTGATGGTGTTTGAGTATCAAAGTGAGTCCCTCCCCCCTCGTGGGGGAGGGGTTGGGGAGAGGGGGCTGCTGCGGAAGAAATCGATATTGCTCTTCGGCTGCGTTCACCCTCTCCCCTGCCCCTCCCCCCTCAAGGGGGAGGGGTACAAGCGGTCAAAGTCGGCTGACCGCCTGATAGCCTAGCGCCGCTGAGGCCTGCGCCGCTGGAATCGCGCTGCCGTCGTTCGCGGTGACCGGCAACACGGCGTTCATCTGCCCAGTGCCCGAGGCGCCGAAGTAGGGCGTGATGATCTCCGCCTGTCCATCGTAACCGGACCAGCCGAGCGCGCCCAGCATCATCGCAGTATCGTGCATGAAGCCTTCGCCGTGTCCCTTGACCGCATATTCGGGCAGCATCTCGCAGAACTTCTTCCACTCGCCGCGCTTCCACATGTCAATCACGCTGTGATCGAGCGATTCGAGCAGCGGGCTCCAGATCTTGAACGCGTACTCCGGCGCCAGGCCATTCTGCGCGAAGCGGTGACTGAGACTGCCGCTGGCAAAAAAGGCGACAGTACCGTCGTAGTGCTCTTCCACTGCTCGGCGCATGGCCCAGCCGAGACGTGCGCTGTCGTTGAGGTAGTGCACGGTGCACATCGCCGAGACCGACACCACCTTGAAGTGCTGATCAGCGTTCATGTAGCGCATCGGCACCAGAGTGCCGTACTCCGGGTCGAGTGTGGTGGCGTCATGCGCCAGCGTCTCCACCCCCATCTCGTTGCAGGTCTTCGCCAGAATCTTGCCCAGTGCCGGATTGCCCGAAAACTCAAAGGGCAGGTTGCTGATGAAGTGCGGCAGCTCGTTGCTGGTGTAGAGGCCCTTGAAGTGCGGCGCGCAGTTGATGTGGTAGTTGGCATTCACCAGCCAGTGCGTGTCAAACACGACGATCGTGTCCACCCCCAGCTCACGACAGCGACGACCGATTTCGCGATGGCCGTCGATCGCATCCTGCCGCGTGCCCTTGCGCGGACCGTCCAGCTCGGAGAGATAGATTGACGGTACGTGCGTGATCTTGGCGACCAGTGCCAGCTTTCCCATACTTGCTCCTCAGGCGTCCGCTGTGATGTTGGCGCGGCGAATGATGTCGGCGTATTTGTCGATTTCGCTGCGAATGAACGCACCGAACTGTGCGGGCGATCCCGCGAGAGATACGATGCCGCCATCGGCGAACGCTTTGGTCACCGCTGGCGATAGCAGTGCCTTGTTGATCTCGGCGTTCACCCTCGCAACGACGGCGTCCGAGGTGCCCGTGCGCGCCAGCACGCCGCTCCATGAGTTGGATTCCAGCGCCACGCCCTGCTCGGCCAGCGTGGCGATCTCCGACGCCTGCGCCGAACGTTTTGCTGTGGCCATGCCGAGCGCGATCAGCTTCCCAGCTTTCACGTGCTGGCGGAATTCCGGCCAGTTGCCGAACATCATCGTCACTTGCCCGCCGAGCAGATCGTTGAGGGCCGGCGCCTGCCCCTTGTAAGGCACATGCGTCAACTGCACGCCGAGCGCGTGTTCCAGCATCGCGCCGGAAAGATGGGCCGAGGTGCCATTGCCGAACGACGCATAGGTGAGTTTGCCGGGTGATTTTTTCGCCGCAGCGGCAAGGTCGGCCACCGTACGCAGCCCGCTGCCCGGATGCACCGCCAGCACATGCTCGCTCATACCCATCAGGCCGACCGGTCGCAGATCGCGCAGCGTGTCGTAAGGCAGGCTCTTCACCAGCGTGTGATTGGCGCAGAAGCTGTTGGCGACGGTGACAAACGTGTAGCCATCGGAAGGCGCTTTCGCCGCCACATCAACACCGATCACGGTGCCGGCGCCGGGGCGGTTTTCCACGATCACCGATTGACCAATGGCCTTGGCGAGCTCGGTTGCCACCAGTCGCGTCACGAGGTCCGTCGTGCCGCCCGGTGGAAATGGCACGATGATGCGCACCGGCTTTGCCGGCCAGTCTGCCGTCTGTGCAGCGGCGCTGCGCGACCACACACCAGCGGCCGCCAGCGCGCCGATTGCCGACAAACCTGAGAGCGCAGCGCGACGGTCCATCACACGCCCCAGTGCGGAATGTGGTGACTGCCGAGGCTGACCGCTACGTTCTTTGGCTCAAGAAAGACTTCGTAGCTCCAGGTGCCGCCTTCGCGGCCAGTGCCACTGGCCTTGGTGCCACCGAAGGGCTGACGCAGGTCACGCACGTTCTGGCTGTTGACGAAGCACATGCCGGCCTCAATTGCCGCCGCGACGCGGTGAGCGCGGCCAAGGTTCTCGCTCCACACGTAGCTCGACAAACCATACTGGATATCGTTGGCAAGGCGGATCGCCTCGGCCTCGTCGGTGAACGGGATCAGGCAAGCGACAGGGCCGAAGATTTCGTCCTGCGCGATCTTCATCCGGTTGTCGACATCGGCGAAGACGGTGGGCCACACGAAGTTGCCCTTGCCCATCGTGGCAGGCAATTCCGGTGCATACGATGGCCGGTCGAGACCACCGCAGACCAGTGTCGCGCCCTCTTTCGGGCCGAGCTCGATGTAGCTCTTCACCTTGGCCAGATGGGCCTGACTGATCATGGGGCCGACGATGGTCTTCTCGTCGAGCGGATCGCCCACGGTGATACGGCGCGCGCGCTCGGAAAACTTCTGCACAAAGTCTGCATAGATCGACTTCTGCACCAGAATGCGACTGCCTGCCGTGCAGCGTTCGCCGTTGTTGGAGAAAATCATGAACACGGCGGCATCAAGCGCGCGGTCGAGATTGGCATCGTCGAAGATCACGAACGGGCTCTTGCCGCCCAGCTCCATGCTGAACTTCTTGAGACCCGCCGCCTGCACGATGCGGTTGCCGGTGACGGTGGAGCCAGTGAACGAGATGGCGCGCACGTCCGGATGGGCGCAGAGCGGTTCACCCACCTCCTTGCCGTAGCCGTGCACCACATTGAGCACGCCTGCCGGGATGCCTGCCTCCAGCGCCAGCTCGCCCAGGCGCGCGGCAGTCAGCGGCGACAGTTCGCTCATCTTGAGCACAGCCGTATTGCCAAAAGCTAGGCAAGGCGCCGTCTTCCACGTGGCCGTCATGAACGGCACGTTCCACGGCGAGATCAGCGCGCAGACGCCGACCGGGTGGAACAGGGTGTAGTTCAGGTGCGTCGGCGTCGGGTAGGTGTGGCCATCCACGCGGGTGCACATCTCGGCGAAGTAGTAGAAGTTGTCGGCCGCGCGCGGGATCAACTGCTTGCCGGTTTGTGCGATGACCTGCCCGGTGTCTTTCGTCTCCGTCTGCGAAATTTCCGGGACGTGCTTCGCGATGAGGTCACCCAGCTTGCGCATCAGGTTGGCGCGCTCGACGGCCGGACGTGACGCCCACGCCGGGAAGGCGGCCTTAGCGGCGGCAACGGCGGCGTTCACTTCGTCTGCACCGCCGCGAGCGACTTCGGCCAGCGTCTCCTGCGTGGCAGGGTTGACCGTTTCGAAGGTGTCGCGGCTTGTCTGTGATTTGCCGTTAATGAGGTGCTGAATCTGCATGTGCATGCTTCCAGAATTCGAGGATTAACGGCCGAACGCTTCGTCGCCGACGATGGTGTTGACAAGACGGCCGATGCCGTCAATCTCTGTGACAACCTCGTCGCCAACATTCACGTTGACGACGCCCTCCGGCGTGCCGGTGAGGATCACGTCGCCGGGCGCGAGCGTCATGAAACCGCTGAGATACTCGATCAGCGCCGGGATGTCGTTGATCATGTTGCCGGTGTGGCCCTGCTGCGTCACCTTGCCGTTGACCAGCGTGCGCAGGGCAAGATCATGCGGATGCGGCACATCCTCCGCATCCACCAGCCACGGACCCAGCACGGTGCCAGTGTCGCGGTTTTTCACGCGCAGGTTGGGGCGATACCAGTTCTCGAGATAGTCGCGGATGGCGTAGTCGTTGCACACGGTGTAGCCCGCCACATGCTGCATCGCATCGGCCGCGCGCACCTTGTACGCCGGTTTGCCGATAACGACGGCGAGCTCGCACTCGTAATGCATGAAGCTCATGCCAGCTGGCCGCCGCGTAAAGCCACGATGGCCGATCACGGCGCCCGGCCCTTTGAGGAACACCAGCGGCTCGTCTTTGGTGGTGATGGTGAGCTCTTTCGACAGCTCCTTGACGTGGTCGCTGTAGTTCAGGCCCAGCGCAATGATGGTGCCCACCTCGAACGGCGGCAGCCACACCACGTCAGCGTCAGCCAGCACGCGGCCGTCCGCAAGCTGAACGCCGCGCTCGTGCGGATACGCTGTGTGAATCGCCCCGCCGTAGGCAACGCGCGCAGTTCTCATGCGGCCTCCTGCACCGTGGCCGCCGTGATCACCGTTTCGTAAGCGCCAATGCCCGCGATCTCGGCGCGAATGCGCTGCCCCGCACGCACCAGTGGCGCGCCGTGCGGCACACCGAGCATCAGCACATCACCGGGTGCCAGCGTCATGAAGTCGGTCACGTCCGCGAGCAGGCGTGTGACCGGGCGAATCATGTTCGCTGTGCTGGCCTGTTGCACCAGCGCGCCATCGACCGCGACCGTGATCGCGAGGTCGTCGGGCGATTCAGTCTCCGCAACCGCAACCACCCGCGGACCAATAGCGCACGAACCATCTCGCGCCTTGAAGCGCACCGACGGACGATAAAAGCTCTCGTGTGGCACGCTGAAATCCACGACCATCGTGTAACCAGCGACGACGCTGGCAGCGTCGCTTTCAGCAAGGCGACAGGCAGTGCGGCCGATCACAATGCCCAGCGACACACCGACCTGCCACACACCGTCGCCATCCGGCGCACATACCGGCTGTCCGGGTGCGAGCAGCGTATTGCGCGGCTTGACAAACAGCACGGGGGCCTTCGGCGCCGCCTTGTATGGCGCGGCATTCGCAGCGTCGCCAAGCGAAGCCAGCGCCGGCACGTGATTGAGCAGCGTGCCGTAAACCGTCCCGCTCAACCGCCACGGGCGCATGGGCATGTCGATGGACAAAGCGGTAAGCATGATCGCCATTGCCTGATTACTAATATGTGAGTAATATAGCGTTACGTTCTCGACACTGTCAATCCACCGTTCCGATTGCCGATTGCCCCGATGCCTGCCGACCGCCCCATTCACCACCGCAACCTGCCGCTGCTGCTGCTGCACGCGCGCGAGGCGGTGCTGGCGCGCTTCCGGCCCATCCTCAACGCGCACGGACTGACCGAGCAGCAGTGGCGCATCGTCCGGGCGCTGATCGACACGGGTCCGCGCGAGCCGCGCGAGATCGTTGCCCTGTGCGGTATTTCCAGCCCAAGCCTGGCTGGCATCCTCGCCCGCATGGACGATCTTGGCCTGATCCGCAAGTCCCCGGTGGCAGGCGACCAGCGTCGCGTCACCGTGTCACTCACTGCGAAAAGTCGCAAGCTGGCGCAAACCATGGCGCCGCAAATCGAGGCGGTGTACGCCGAGATCGAATCGGCACTGGGCAAGGCATTCACCGACGATACCTACCGGGCGCTGGATGCGATGATCGAGCGGCTGGGTGTCGGGACGAGTGACCCCGACTGACGTGCGGTTTTTGCGGAGCGGGTAGAGTATCGGCATGGCCGCACTCCCTCCTCTCAGTATCCTTGATCTCTCCCTGATCGTCGAAGGCGGCAGCGCCGCTGACGCGCTGCGCAATTCGCTCGATCTCGCTCAACATGCCGAACAACTTGGTTACCAGCGTTACTGGGTGGCCGAGCATCACAACATGGACGGCGTGGCCAGCTCCGCCACGTCGGTGCTGATCGGCTATCTCGCGGCGGGCACGAAGACAATCCGCGTCGGCTCCGGCGGCGTGATGTTGCCTAACCATGCGCCGCTGGTGATCGCCGAGCAGTTCGGCACGCTCGCCACGCTGTACCCCGGCCGCATCGACCTGGGCCTCGGCCGCGCGCCGGGCACCGACCAGATGACCATGCGCGCGCTGCGCCGCACGCTGGCAACACAGAGCGAAGATGACTTCATTGGCGACGTGGTCGAGCTCGCGGAATACTTCAAGCCGCCGCCCGATGAACGCCGCCCGGTGCGCGCCATTCCCGGCATCGGATGTGACGTGCCGATCTGGCTGCTCGGCTCCAGTCTCTACAGCGCACAGGTGGCAGCGCACTTGGGCTACCCGTTCGCGTTCGCGTCCCACTTTGCACCGGCGATGCTGAAGCAGGCGCTGCAGATCTATCGCGCACGCTTCCGCCCGAACGGCCAGCCCGGCGCGCTCACCAAACCGCATGCGATGGTGGCCGTGAACGTCATCTGCGCAGACACCGACGACGAAGCGGCGTATCTCTTCACGTCCCTGCAACAGCGATTCCTCGGCATGCAAACCGGCAAGCGCGGCCCGTTGCCGCACCCCATCCCGGTTGCCGAAATGAACGCGCTGGGCTCGCCCGCCGAGCGCGCCGGCATGGAGCAAATGCTGACCGTCACCGCCGTCGGCGCACCCGCCACCGTCCGCGGCCGCCTCAGCGACATCGTCGCGCAGACGCAAGCAGACGAACTGATCATCACTGGCGCCGTGCACGACCATGCGGCGCGGAAGCGGAGTTATGAGTTGCTGGCGGGGATCGGCTGACAGCTATTCAGTACCTCAACGGCAGAAGCCCGTTCAGCAGCCGGTCGTACTTGGGTAAGCCATTGGCATGCTGTCATCCCGCGAAACAATCCCGTAAATCTATCGCGTGGCGAACGAATAACGGGATTGTTTGATCACGCCGCTTCCAGCTCCACATGCACGCGCTGCCCGAGCGCGGACGCAATATTCACGAGCGCATCGAGAGAGAACCGCGAGATACGCCCACGCAACAAGTCGCTGATTCGCGGCTGGGTCAGACCGCATCGTGCCGCAGCTTCCGACTGGGTCCAACCACTGGTTGCGATCAGTTCCGAGATTTTGTCCATCAATTCGGAGCGCAAGCGAAGGTTGGCAGCCTCTTCCGGCGTGTCTGCGATCGCATCCCAAACACTCGCGAAACGGTCAGCTTGTGGCGATTTCATGTCAAACCTCTCATCAATTCTGCAAATCTGGCTTTCGCGATTTCGATGTCTCGTCTGGAGGTTGCCTGCGTCTTCTTCTGGAACGCATGCAACACATAAACCGCATCCGCCAACCGCGCTGTGTAAATCACGCGAAAGGTGCCAGCGTCGTCCCAAACCCGAATTTCTTGAATGCCTTTGCCGATAGACGACATGGGCTTGAAGTCGTCGGGCTGTTTTCCACGCTGAACACGATCAAGTTGGCGACCTGCATCTTGCCTCGCGTCTGCCGGGAACTCACGGAGTCGCTTCAGCGAGTCGCCAAGGAACTGTACGGGCTTCATTCGCATATTATATTGTTTTGGATATATGTGCTTGGCACTACCCAGGCAGAGCGGAACACCCGCTCAATAAACCAGCTTACAATCTAGCTCAATAGAGCTGTGAACTGTACGAAACCACCATGAGCATCCCTGCCCAACATGAAATCGGCGCCTTCGAGGCCAAGAACAAACTCGGCACCCTGCTCGACTGGGTGGAGGCAGGCGACGAGGTACTCATCACCCGTCGCGGCCGGCCGGTCGCGCGCCTCGTCTCGGCCAACGCCGGGCATGACCGCGCCGCCGCGCAGCGCGCGGCCGACGCGCTGCTCGCGGCGACGCGTGGCTGGCGGCTTGACGGCGTGACCGTGAACGAGTTGCGCGACGAAGGACGGCGATGAGCTTCGTCATCGATTGCTCCGTCACCATGGCGTGGTGCTTTGAGGACGAGCACACGCCGGCCACCGACGGGCTGCTGGCCCGCGTGATCGAATCCGGCGCCGTCGCACCCGCAATCTGGCCGTTGGAAGTCTGCAACGTCCTGCTGGGCGCCGCTCGCCGCAAGCGCATCCCTGCGGAAGCCGTCAGCCAGGTAGCGCAGCGCATCGCCGCGCTACCCATCGCCGTGGATACCGAAGGCGTTGCGCTCACCTGGAGCAACGCGCTGCAACTGGCCGAACGACACGGGCTCAGCAGCTACGACGCCAGCTATCTCGAACTGGCACAGCGAAAGGCGCTGCCGCTGGCGACGCTCGATGATGCGTTGCGTCGCTCTGCGATCGCTGCGGGTGTGGCGATCTTGTGACCAGCGCCTATGGATTGCATACACAAAGCCACGTGACCCGAAAGCGGTGGTGAGTTGCTTGCATGGATTAAGCAGCTGTAGCGGCAATAGCTAATGTAGCTACATTAGCTATAATTCAAACTCAATCCAAACCGGTCGCAGCAATGAAAACGCTCGCATCACGTACGGTGCAAAACAACTTTGGCGGCATCGCTGACATTGTGAAGAGCGGCGAGCCCGTGACCGTGACGCAGCATGGGCGGCCGACCCTGATGATCCTGCCCTATGCGCAGGGTCAGGAAGCCTTGCGTCTGCTCGCGGCGCAACGCATGGGCGCATTTCTCGACGGCCTGCCTGAAGGATTTGTCGAGCCAAACGCGCCGGAACTGAGCACGAAGGAAATCACCGACCTCGTGCATGAGCTCCGCGCTTAAACGCATCGTATTCGACACCAGCACGCTCGTCGGCGTGCTGCTCTATCCGCAGTCCGCGCACGCACAGGCATTTCGCGATGCCATCGCTCGCCATCAGGCGGTAGCGTCCACCGACACAATGCAGGAATTGGTCGAGGTTCTCTCCCGGCCAAAGTTCGACCGCTACCGCGCAGCGGCCGACCGCGCCGAATTTGTCCGCCGCTACGCTGGCGTGGTTCAGATGGTCGCCGTCACCGAAACGGTGAACGATTGCCGCGACAGCAGGGACAACAAGTTCCTTGCGCTCGCGCTGGCAGCGAACGCCAGCGCGATCATCTCAAGCGACGACGACCTGCTGGTGCTGAACCCTTATCGCGACATTGAGGTTATGGAGCTGGCGGCGCTTGCGATGAAATGGCTTACTTGAATCGGACTTAAGTGTCTTAGTGTGAACGTACATTATTGCCTTTGCCACGCCAAGCGCCGGACATACTGATCGAGCGGATATCCGCCTAACACCGCGTACGTGGCGTATAGCTTGTTGGAAATAACTTCGCTTTCCACTTTGATTGTCGTCGCGCTGCCGTCAGCAAACTTCTCCTGTCCTCGCGCCGAACAATCCCTGAGCCGACGATCATGAGAAGAAACCAATCTCCGGGCGGTCCAGTACCCCGACCAGCATGCCCCTATCAAGCAGCTGGTTCTGCATCTCGCAAGAGGTTTCCGGCAGTAGGGCACATGAATGGCAGGCCGCGAGATTGCAGTTGTCAGGCCCTTGTCCAGCACTCTCGATGCACACGGGGTCGCTTGAGCACCACCGGGCTCGGTCGAGCGCCCTGGCGATAATTCGATCGAGCTGACCCGGTTCGCCCATCCTGACAAGGCCGCCCATGGTTCCTTCGGAATCCCCAGCGGCGGTATAGATCAGCACACCGGTCATCTGCGGATGCGTCTCGGAGAAGTAAATCCGCTCCCTCAGAGACGAAGAGCCGTAACCACAGTCGAACACGAGCTGGCTAATCAACACGTGCGCGAAGGTGTGCAGCAGCACGAGGGCGGGCGAGGCGTCATCGGCATGCACCTGACGTCGGCGCGCCTGGGCCTGTAGATTGAGATTGACCTGACGCAGCCGATCCTTGTGCACCTCGCCGAACTCTCTGGTCCACTGCGCCAGGCGCTCTTGATTGAACATTAGGAAGATGCCCTCGCCACGGACGACGACGGCTGGAAGCCAGTTCTGCTGAGATCTTGAAATGAGCTTCCAGCGTTGCGCCGGGGGGGTGTTCGAGCTTGCATAGATCCTGCTGAATCCGACGAAGGCACGTGTTTCGCGCAACTTGTCCAACAGGGCCACGCGCGAGAAGTTCCTCCTGACGAGATCACTGTAGCGATCGAGTGGCTTGCTCCGTACGAGCAGATTGACCTTCGGCAGCCCATCCTGACCATCGCGACTGAATGCGCGGTATTCCTCTGCGCGGTAGGTCCTGTCGGAGACGTCCTCCGTGCGCTGCGGTGCGCCCTCGGCCTCCAGACCCTCGCGACGCCTGAGCCACGCATTCACCGGTTCCACCAGTACATTCGGGTCGATCAGCCAGTCCGGCTGCGCAGTCTCGATCAGACCCTTGAGGATCTCCGCCGAGACCTTTCCGTCGACTGCGGTCTTCGCCTTCTGGACCAGGGTCGTAGCGATGAGTCGTGGTTGAGTCAGTATCTCGTGCAGCGCGTGCTTGTTGACTGCTGCCGCAAGAACCTCTGCCCTGACATCCGACTCCGGATAGCGGCGACGGAGAGTCGCACCCGCTGCCCTGACACTCAGGGTTCCATCGGTCTCCGATGCCAATGCTCCACCCAACAGTTCCTGCCTCAGTGCGTAATCCTCGAGCAGATCCAGCACGGCCTGAGGCAGTCCGCTGTCCTCCACTTCCGGGACGTAAATCGAGCTCCGGACGTCGGCGAAGTAGAGGTTGCTCGCGCCACGAAGCACGGCCCTCAGGTCCTGACCGCAAGGCTCGATCGGAACGTCGCCGCCGTCGCCGAGGCCAATCGCTGGGTTCTGGCCGTCGCATGTCAGCTTGATGATGGTGGTGAAGGCTGTGGCACCGCTCGATTCGACACTGAACGCACCGGCGAGGGACTCGCGCGCGACCTCGACGACTCCGGAACTGTCGCGCCGTTCTGCAACGACAACGACGCCGGCAATTGATGCAGATCCCGTGGACAACAGGCGAAGCCAGCGGTCAGTCCTGACGCCATCCCAGTCAGCTCGATCGAGACGTAGCCACTCGATCCAGGGAAAGTCACGAAGATGGCCAGATCGACATACGGCGACGAAACGGACTTGTATGGCGCGCCGCTTCTTGTGCGCCTTGCCCTTCTCTGCTCCGCTTCCGATAGGCCCCTCACACTCCGGCGGAGACCGATGGTGGTACTTAGCCTCGTACATTCGACCGCAGCGAGGGCATGAGTGCCACAGTGGAAAGCGAAGGAAGGGTAGCTTCAGTCCAAGGTTGACTGCCTCTCCTGAGCCTCCTCTCTCGACCTGCCTGAAGTCTGGAGGCTGCACGAAGAAGTCGACCCCGAGCCGCCTGGCAAGCCTCGGCTCATCGTCAACTCTGAACTCGCGGTGAGCCGGGTTCCTCTCGTCGAAAGGCCACGCGTCGAGTCCGGCATGGATCAGGGACACCGGACCGGGGAAGTCCACAAGCGCGCCCACACCGAAGGGGGACACGGCCTGCGACCGTCTGACAGGGCGGCTCATTGGTTTGCCTCGGGAATGTTGTTGTACTGAGCCGTGAGATCCGCCTCGCAACTCGCGTCGACATTGCGGAGGGACGACATTGTTGCCCAGCTGCGACCCTCCCACTGCGCAAGCTCGGTTCGCCCGGCAGGATGCATCAGCGGCGGGTGCTCTGGCGTCTTCGAGAAATCACCGTATTCGGCCGGCTTCCGGGCGCTCCACTGATCGAGCCTGAGCTTGAGCTTGGCCATCACGGAAGCCTCCTCATCGGGCGCAATGGAACGCACTCGATCACGGATCACTTCCTCGACCTTCAGCCGCAGGTCGCTGCCAGCAGTCAGCGGGAACGGGTCGGGCGTATCCGCCTCATGGCCTCTGCGTCCCAGTTGTCGTACCAGTGCCACAACGAGACCGTGGAGAGCACGATCGACTGCTGGTGGGCTGAACGGGGTGACGCTGGTCGGTTCGACTTGCGCATACAGGCGCTGGTGGTACGAGCGGAACCTCTCGTAGTGGCTGCGGTCCCTGGGCTTCGTCTGACCGTAGATCACCACCACCAAACCTGGCTTGTCCAGGTCCCGGCCAACCCGGCTCGAGACCTGGATGTACTGGGACGTGGTCTTGGGCTGTCCGACGATCGCCATCAGCGAAAGACGCGGGACGTCCACTCCGACCTCGATGATGTTCGACGCAAGGCAGGCGTCGATAGGCGCCGGACTGGGTATAGCGGCGCCGGCTCCCTCCCGGACCGTGACAGGGACCTCGAGTCGCTCCAGCAGGCGCGGGATGTGGTCTCCTCGGATCCGGCTGGTCAGCTCTTCGACATGGAAGAGCTGGCGGATCCTGCCGTAGTCGATACCGTGGCGATTCAGGATGACCTTGAGGTATTCGCGCGTGTCTGCAGTGAACAGCGTTGCGGCGCCGCCGAGCTCTCTCAGGGAGTTAAAGAACACGAGTAATGTCCACCATGGATCCAGTTCTCGTGGCTCTCCCTCGAGCAGGGAAGCATGCTGCATCAACGTGGCGAACACCCGCGCTTCTGAAGTCTGAAGCGACGTATGCGCGGGTGCCAGCACCCCGGCATAGAGCCGACCTGGCTTGGGTCTGCCATCGTCGTCGACCGCTTCGCGTGCGAAGAAGGAATCGGCTGCATCGAGGCCCGAAGGCGGGAACAGCATGACCCCTGAACGCGCGTAGAGCCCTGCGATCTGCTCACGCGCCCGGCTGATGGTCGCCGTCGATGCAACGATCTTCGGCAGGACCATCCCCCCGAGAGGATCGACACACAGCGCCTCGATGACGGTTTCGTAGGCGCCAACCATCGAGCCGAGCGGCCCGGAGATGAGGTGCAGCTCGTCCTGGATGACCAGCGTTGGCGGTGCGCCGCGATGGCGACCCGAGTCATCCAGTCCGAAGATGCTGCGCGCCGCAGGAGTCCACGCAAGCATCGCGAACTTGTCGACGGTCCCGATCAGCAGATTGGGCGGAGCATCGAGAAGATCCTCGTCGATGACCACGATCGGGAGTGGGGGCGTTCCCGGACCGGGCATGCCGCCGAACTCGCACCCGGGATCTCCGCATCTGAAGACGACGGTGTCTCCCGACGGTCCTCTCTCCCTTGCATAACCGTAGACGTGTCCGCCCGAGGATTGGCGGCCGCGGCCTGCCTTTCGCTGAACGGGCGATGAGGCTGCCTCATGCGGTCCGAACTTCGCCGCGCACCATGGGCACCTGAGAAGCACATAGGGATTCTCGGCGTCGGAGTCCCGCTGCAGCGCCTTCAGCTTCTCCACGGCATCGTCACGCTTGTTCGGCGTGGCCGCGCTGCCTACCCACAGGCCGATCCGGAACGGCCGATTGCCAAGAGCCACCACGTCCCAGCGACGCAGCTGTTCCATTGCGCAGAACAGCGTTGCTGCGCGCTGGAACTGCTGGGCAGTGAGCAGCCTCAGCGTGTATCGCATGAGGACATCGACGCCCCCATTGGCAGTCCCCGACAGCGCGTTGAAGAAGACGGTGAACGCCGTCAGACCGAGGTACGCCTCGGTCTTGCCACCACCTGTCGGGAACCAGATGAGATCCACCACCTTCCGGTCCGGATGGCTCGAGTCGCAGATGCCCCGCAGTGACATGAGGAGGAAGGCAATCTGAAATGGTCTCCAGAAGCCCTGTCTCTCGTTGGGAACCGCGGGATCGACCACCGCGATCGGGCGGGACCACGTCAGCCGGCTGTTTGCGTCGCGATCTGGCACTCGCAGCTCCTGCCGTGACCGGAGTTGCGCAACCAGCATGGCGTGGTTTGCAAGTCTGAACGCCTTGCGTGCCACATCGCCTTGAGCGCCAGCCTGTCGCAAGATCGAAAGCCCGTCCGCAATCCGAGCAGCGCACTCGCGACACTTCCTGATCAGTTCAGTCGCTGTCGGCCGGTACCCTTCGGCAATGGTGGCAACCTTCGAGTCAAGCGCAGCAATCCAGCCCTCGTATTCCTGCAGCAACCGGTCGACGTCGCCAAGCCCGTCATCACCTGGCTGAAGGCCCGCCAGCAGACGCATGCTGACGCGCAGGGACTGCGATCGGCCTCCGGGGCCCTTGATCTGCAGATCTGCGCTTGTAGCTGGCGTCTCGAATACCGGGAGGACATCCGACCACACCGTCGTCACACGTTGCGGGCGGCCACTGATCCAGTCGGCGCCACATCCATGACCGATGGCAAAGGTCCGGTTCTCCCTGTACAGTACACGATTGACGTTCTCGTCTGCAAGCGGATCATCGTCCTGGAAATCCGCGATCAAGTTCTCGGGATACGCGTCGATCCACTGATTTCCGCTCGCACCGCTGACCCGGATTCCAGCCTGGAACAGACACAGGGAATCAAGTTCCGTCTCCTTGGCCCTCTTCTTGTTCGCGACGGACACGGTCAGGAGCCGATGCCCACTGGTTGGAGCCGAACGCCAAGTCCGCGAGACTACGACAAGTTCCAGACCAAGGGCGGCAGGTCCGATCGGGTGCCGCAGGGGCTTGGCGGCGTTGAGCAGCTCTTTGGCGGCGATGGAAACCGCAGGCACCTTGCCCTGGTCATCAAGTACCGGCTTGCGCAGCCACACCTTGCGTGGCGTCGGCTGCTTACCGACCGCCCCTCCAAGATGGAGAGTCAACGGGAGGTACGAGCCGCAAGGACTTTCGACGGTTCGCTCCAGACCTATGCGTCCGACGTTGACCAATTCGACGACGATCCCGTTGGTTTCTGCTGCAAGATCGGCCAGGAAGCTGAGTCCGATGGCGGACGGGCGAAAGGCGTTGGCGAGTGTGACGTCCTCTTCCTCTGCGTCATCGGCAGGTCCACCATACGATGGCGCCCTTTCCCTCGCCGCAAGTTCTTCATCCGGCTGCTGTCCAGGCGGCGCGAGATCGGGTGAAGTGAGCGGGACCACCTCGTCCGCCTCGGTCGCGTTGACGATCGCCTCTTCGGTGGCGCCCAGCGGAAACAAGATGCCAGCACCGAATCGCTTCGTCGGCGGGTCCTGCCAGACGATCTCCTGCCCGTCCGCCTGCATCTGCGGGATCCGGTACTCCTCCCAGGTCATGGCCTGCTTGTCGCCAAGTGATACCGGCTTCCCCGCCGGATCCGGACCGACAATCTCCGCTCGCAGTCGCGCGAGCATCTGCTCTCTGTTCGCTAGGTTCTTGTCGAGGGGCGACATCAGGTAGACCTCCCAAGCGCTGCCTTCAAGCCGACCGTCAGCATCGCGTCATAGCTCGAACGAAGTCGCTCGTTCATCTGGATGTGCAGCCTGACCCGTGCACGGGACATGCCCACGTAGAGAAGGGACTTGGCCTGCTCGTCGCCGATGCCATCAATGTCCGTCAGCACGACGGCCGGAGCCTCCAGCCCCTTGAACGCATGGACGCTGGCGTACCGTATCGAGACTCCGTCCTCCGCCTCTTCGCGACAGGAAGCAAAGTGCCAGCCGGCCTGTTCACGTGCCAGCCGGGCGACGCACGACGATGCGTCGGCTCGCATGGAGAGCACGACTATCTCCGACGGAGCAAAGGATGTGAGGAGTCTGGCGATGGTCGCCAGCAGCAGTTCTCCTTGATGGGAAGCGCTGCGGTAGAAGACAGGTTCAACGTCCGCTGATTCCGCATCGTTGAGAACCCTGCTGTATCCAGGGGATAGTCCGCTGGTAATGGTGACCGCTTCCGCGATCCTGACTGCGTTCCTGCAGTTGACTCGCAAGCGGTACGTTGAAACGCTGTCCGCGGTCCGGCTCCGGAGCCTTTCGAGTCCCAGAGCTGCACCCTTGTCCGCGTAGATCGCCTGCCGTTCGAAGTCGCCGAACAGCGCCCAGCGGCCGCTTGCCAGACCACCGCCCAACAGAAGTTCCATGACGTCGAGATACGCGTCAGACAGTAGGTCCTGCGCCTCGTCAACAAGCAGCAGATCGAAGCTCGGCGTGCCGCGCCCGTCGGCCAGCAGGGCATCCACCGCCCGCATGGGAAGTTCAGCCTCCCAGAATTTGCTGTCGGGCTCTGGCGGAACGTCGATGTCTGCAACGCTGCGCATGAGCCCGGAGAGGCTGCCGACGTAGAAGGGCAGCGATCGCGCCTGCGCTTCCTGCGCAATCACTGCGGTCTCGTGCTTCAGCCATGCTGCGAGAAGGCTGTTGAAGCACAGGAGCGCCACGCTTTGCCCGTCACGCACAGCCCTTCGGGCTGCCTCCATTGCGAGGAACGTCTTGCCAGTTCCGGCGGGTCCCTTGAACACCACCCGGTGGTTGTCCTCGAGATGATCGAGCGCCTCGAACTGCTCTTCCGTGAACTTGCGTACTGCAGCTTCGGCAAGCTCCACGTCGTTTCGTCCGGAAACCACGTATTCGAAGTCCGGACGCAACAGTCTGAGGATGGAGTCCAGCTGCCGAACAGATGGCCGACTATGACTTCCGTACCAGGCTGGCACCGGCTTTCTAGAGCGGCACTGGGAGTGCGCCGCCTCCAGCACGCGGGTCACGGTCGTGGAGATGGGCTGCCGCACGAAGTCGCTACGCCCGATGACCTGCCACGGCTCCCACTCAAGGGACTTTTCGGTGAAGTCCACTTCGGTGAAGAGAACTGCCGAGTGGAACAACAGCGATCCAAGCGATGAATCCTTCTGCGCAAGGTATTGCCGGATGGAGTGTCCGGCCTGACTAGCCTGGCGAAACGGGCCCACCGTGGACGTCCTGGGTGGGTCGTAGGAGTACTTCCAGAGCCCGCCCTCTCGAACTACGCAGCATCCCTTGACCTCGACGCAGAGCACGCCTTGGCCTGGAACCACGATTAGCATGTCCGCCTCGCCTTCGGCCCGCGCAACGTGTCGGCGTATGTCGAAGGAATGAAGTACCAGCCAGTCCCCTGTCTTGGGATCGTCACGCAGCTTGGCGAACAACTGCCTTTCGCCCTTGGGCGCATCGCCTGCTACTAGAGGCGGGATCATCCTGGCCACTACGCCGCCTTCACCTTTCCCAGATGAAACAGCCTAGACACCGACACCCTTCTAGTCTTTGTGTCGACTGCCGCCACGCGTAGAAGGCCCATCCGACCGGCTGCTACCCCCGGCAGTTCGATCGATTCCATCGTGTCGATGCGGCGGCGCTCGGCAACCAAGCCCCGCACTCGGGTTAGCAGCGCAGCGCGAATTTCGACACCAGCCTTATGATGGTACGCCTTAAGGCGCTCCATGTCGTCCCATCGCGCGTTGGCGTAGGCTTCCGGCTCACCGTCGCCAGTGTGGCGCCCCAGTTGCCAGATGGTTGTGATCAAACTGTGAAACGTCTGTCGGTCGTGGGGCGCCATGACAGCGTCACCCGCCCAAACCCAAAGATACTGGGGGGACCGGAGTCTGACGCCAAGGCTTCGCAGCTTCATCGCCACTACGCCCTCGCCTTGGCGATTAATCACATCGTGGAGCATATCCTTCCACTCCAGCGCACGATGGCGCAGAGCATTTTCACCGGCTCGCTGAATGAGCGAGTCCGCAACATCGTCGAGGTAGTTTCCGCTACCCGAAAGCCTGAGCATTACAAGATCACCTTCCTCAAGGTCCCTGACCGATACCCGGGGAAGCTTGTCTTCCGTGACGTCGAAATTTGCTCCCGTCTCAAACAGCTCCGATACCTCGACAACGCGTCCATCTGCCGGGAGGAATGCGCCGCTCCCATCGGCAAACAATACGAACTGGGCGTCCGTGGTGACGTCTCTGTCCGAGGTCGGAGTAATGTCAGCCTGCTGGGCGTGAATCGATGACCAGAATGACTCGTTAGCCCATTTGTCTAGCTGAGCGCTGTCGCCCTGCTCGCTCTCCCCGACAGTTTGCTTCGGCTGGCGTCGGGTTGGTGGGAAATAGCGATCTCTCGGCATTTCGCTAGGGATCGGCAAAGAAACCGGTTCTGATCGATACGCAACGACGACGACCTCCGAAGTTCTTCCGCCATAGAGCAGATCGAACAGAAGGCCTCTGGAAGCGAACCACGGATTGCCCGGAATAACTAATAGCTCGTAAAGCGAACTCTTCACCTGTCGTCTTCGTCGAATGAGGTCCAACTCTGAGGCGCCGAAGTCGCTTTCCACCTCTAATGAGATTGGCCAGCCTGGGGTCGGAGACCCGCAAATATTTGCGAGAAGTCCAACAGGACGGCCGCCAAGCTTTGAAGTTTGCAGCAATTCCATCAAGCGCTCTCGCTTTGGATTGAACCGCTCTGAGGCTAGGTGTTGTGCAAAGCCAGTCAAAGCCCTGACTGGAGATCGGATTGCCGGAACGCTTTCGGTGGCGGTAGCTAGTCTATTCAGCAATTCGTCTAGGCCTAGGCGCGAATCATTGAATGGTAGAGCGGTCAGCATTAGCGACGACTTCACAAGCCACACGTCTCGCGAGATCGCGCGTTGCAGGGGATCCTCTCGATCAATTTCAGCAAAAATCGATGAGCACGCCCGCATAACTTCTCGCATCGGCGGGAAGTCGATCACTACTCTTGCCGTTTGGCATCTGGTTGCGTTTACATGGTGAGTAGCCACGAGCTCTAGGATCGACTCGGTTGGCCCTGTCGCAGCCAGCATGTCAGACGCACCCATGGTCGGACGAATCAATTGGCCGTTAGTGGCTTTCTTAGTGCGCTTCATAGTTTGACTGAGACTCTAGAGGCAGACCGAAGATGAAGCACTCGACACTCTCCGGCAGCGCCATGACTCCGCTCGAGGGTGGGTCGATGCCAGCATCGACTGAATAGCCCAAGAAAGTCAGAAGCAGTTGCTCGACCTCTTCGTCGTACTCGGCCTGGTCAAGCAGGACCACGACGCTGCGTGCGATGGAGTCCTTCAAGCGAAGTGCTGCGGCCGCGCCGTCAAGAATCGTGACGAAGCCCGACTCGTCGAGCACCCCATCGCTTCGCGCTGAAGCCAATCTTGTCTTGCCATGTGATCGCCCGCCGGAGTCGGCTATGGCCAGAACATCAGAGCATGCCGCGCCCACTGTTCCGGCAACGCGGATGACGAGGTTCTCAATATCACCCAGAAATGAGGCTCGCTCGGTGATGATGTTGCACTCGACGGCCGGCGACCGAATCCAACCCTGAGGAGCATCCGTCAATGCCGCGTTGATACAGCGCTCTGCACAGGCCAGTCGCTCATCGGCAACCGCGCTAACCGCTCCGAGGGTTATCCCGTAGGACAACGCCGCAGATTTGGCGAAAAAGCGCTTTCCTTGCTGAGTTCTCCTTTGGGTGTCGACAGTGACTTCCAAGAAGTCACCACCGTCAATCTGGCTTACGCCGACCGCGATCCCCGCCCGGCGCACGGTCTTGCCAGATGCAGATTCTCGCCAGAATACCTTCGTTCCGGGAGCGAGGCTCCGTAAACCATCCCAGTCGAGCGATTCGTCATGAAGTCGTGCAGATGCGAAGACAGAACCGATAGCAACGAACGCGGCGGCGAGCCTTCTACTTGGTAATCTAACGACCGCTATCCGTCGGCCTTCAAGCTCAGCCTGGACTCGCATCCACTGACCAAGCCACACAAGCCAATCGACCCATGGAGGAGGTGCAATCGACTTGCCACCGGTTACTAGAGCCAAGTCGCTGCGCCGTAGCGCGATCAATATTTCGTCGACATCAATGAGCACAGGTCCAGCCACTCCTCCCTATTTTTATAGTGGATCGAATTATGATTGACTCGAGACTTTTGAGAATTCTGATTTTCAATTGTGACGAACAGGCTCTGAGCTTAGGGTCATTTTGGGGGCATTCTGAATGGAAGAGTACTTGGGGGCATTTCGCGATGAAGTAATTGCCCGCGCTGCAGATGTGTTTGGGGGACGAGATCGCGAAGCCGGCTTCGGTTCCGTGGCTGGACAAATGCTGGAGGAGGCGGAGGAGCTCATTGATTTCGTGCCCTGTCCGTATCGCGGATTTGGGGCGAGGAGACGAAGCCTCGGCATTGACGGATATGCATTTGACGAAGCAGACGGATCCCTGCGAATCGTCATCGCTGAGTTCGGGGGCGAAAAGCAGCCATTCACACTGACTCAAACTATCGCAAAGGCGATCTTCTCCAAACCTGTTTCCTTCGTCGAGGAAGCGTTCGCGAGAAACGACGATCATCTCTCGGCAGATGACCATCCTGCGTCCGACTTCTTTTCCCTCCTGCAGACGCATAAACCAAGCATCACGAGGCTGCGTTTTTACTTGGCCACCGACGGCATCCTGAGCGATCGGATACGCGACTGGCCAGAGCAAAGCGTTGACGGAATTCCAGCCGAGTTCCACATTTGGGATATTGTCCGTTTTCATGATGTACTCTCGTCGCGATCCGGGCGCGAGGCATTAACAGTCGACTTCGGCGGCCTAGTCGAAGGCGGGATTCCCTGCCTCAAGGCGAGCCTCAACCAGTCAGAGTACAGCGGCTACCTTTGCGTGCTACCCGGCGAGACCTTGGCACGCATGTACGAGGAATACGGCAGCCGACTTCTTGAGGGGAATGTAAGAAGTTTTCTCGGCAAAGCGGTGAGGGTGAACAAGGCAATCCGGGAGACGATCCTTCGGAGCCCGGAAATGTTTTTTGCCTTTAACAACGGAATTGCCGCGACGGCCACGTCGGTTGAAACACAGGACACGCCAGGCGGTCCGAGACTTCTTGCTGCGACGGACCTTCAGATCGTGAACGGCGGGCAGACCACGGCATCCCTTGCTCTCGCGCGCCGAAAGGATGGCGCAGACCTCAACGGGATCTTCGTACAGATGAAGCTGTCCGTTGTCGATACCGATAGGTCAGCGGACCTGATTCCCAAGATTTCTGAGTACGCGAACCGGCAGACCAAGGTCTCTGATTCCGACCTTTTCTCAAATCACGCCTTTCACCGCAAGATGGAGGAGCTGTCCAGGCGGATCAAAGCTCCACCAAGACCCGGGTCGCAGAGGCCAACAACATGGTTCTACGAGCGCGCAAAAGGTCAGTACCGCATTGAGACATCGAAGATGAGTCCCGCTGAGAAGCTTCGTTTCGAGTCCGATAATCCGAGGCGGCAGGTCATCACGAAAACGGACCTAGCAAAGATCGAGAACTCGTGGCGGCAGTTGCCGCATGAAGTCAGCAAAGGTGCGCAGAAGAACTTCGACGTCTACAGCAAGTTCGTCGTGGAAGAGTGGCAGCGCAGGCCGCTGCAGTTCAACGACGAGTTCTTTAAGTCATCGGTGGGCCATACCATCGTGTTCCGAGAGTTGGAGCAGCTTATTCCCGCTGAAACGGACTGGTATGACGGAGGTTACCGCGCAAACATCGTCACTTTCACGATTGCAAAGTTGGCGCAAATGATTGCTGAACAGGGCGCAGGTAACGCGTTGAATGTCCAGTCCATCTGGCGCACGCAAGCGATCTCTCCAGCGCTTTCCGCTCAGCTAAAGGTTATCGCTCGCGCAATGTATTCGGTCATTACCGCTCCCGAACAGGGGTTGGAGAACGTCACCGAGTGGTGCAAGAAGGAGCTAGCATGGCAGCGTGCCCATCAGCAGCGAATCTCACTAATATCAGAATTTGCTGCAGAACTAGTACCCGAGGCGGATGAATTGCAGCGCAAAGAAGATGCGATTGGGGTTGCACGCATCGATTCGGACATTGCGGCAATTACAGAAGTAATGAACTACAAGGCATCAAATTGGCGCAAATTGCGCGATTGGGGCATCCAGAGTAACGAGCTGACGCCCAAGGAAGATCAACTGTTGATGCTGGCTGGTTCAGCTGGGCGCATTCCAACTTCACGACAAGCGTTTGCGATTCTTCAGATTCGTCAACGCTTGGAATTGGCAGGATTTCAGATCGGTTTGTGATTTTCGTGCACAGACATTGTTCCGCATCCGCTCTACAACTAGTACGCGTGAATCTTCAGGGAATCCTGTCGAGGTTTTTAGAGTCAGATCGATGTGGTTTCGGGCGGTTGCGCACTCGAGAAGTTTGGCTAGCCTACCTGACCCTAGCGCTGGCTTGATTCCTACAGTTTTGTACGCGGGGCGTAGCGCGGGACTCGGTTAAGGGCTGTGGTGCGCGCCCCCTATCGGCAAACTGCCAAGCACAACCCGCGTCATCAGTTTTTGCAATCCATCTTGCTGTGGTTCGCAGTCAAGAGGAACGTGGAAGAAAGCAGCAGCAACTTCAATATCTTGACCATGTGGCAACCTCAGACTTGAGCCGTTCTCAGTTTCAGGCCACATACCCACGTCCAGCCGCAGTGCGATTTGCTAGAAATCGGGCTGCCGTCGTCGCGATGCCGAGAGCAAGCAAAGGCGGCACAGCATTGCCAACTTGGTGGTACTGCTGTGTCCGATTACCCTGAAAAAAGTAGTTGTCCGGAAACGTCTGCAGGCGGGCCGCCTCGCGAACCGTGAGACTACGGCACTGCGTCGGGTCGGGATGAATGAAGTAGTGCCCGTCCTTGGCAATGTGGCTGGTAACTGTTGTCGCAGGCAGGTCGTACAACTGCACCCGGAAGCGGTCCTCGAACTTTCCGGTCGTCCAATTCGCGTGGTTGGGCGACAGGCCCTCAAGACAAAAGTCTGTGTGACCTTTCGGTGATCTCCCAAACTTCTCGCCGAAGGCGGCTGCAAAGAAATATCGCCCCAAATCCGACTTCATGTGCGAACGCGCTTCATGGTTCAACCAGACAGATAGCTGGCTGTCACAAGACCATTTGTCAACGTCGTCCTGCGCAACGGGCGGAACATACGATGCAACACGTAGAGCGCCGGTTGGCAAGCCGCCATTTATCCCATGAAGGCAGGCCGTCAGGTGCTTGCTCAGGTCGTCCAATCCCTTTCTCGCCGCATCTTTCGCCTGATCCAGCACCAAGCCTTTGACTGTTCTACTCCACGTTGCAGCATCATCACCTGAGCTCAATCTGCTTCGCAGCGGCGGCAGCGAGGCGATCGCAGAGCGCACCGAGACTCGGGGACGCGTGCGCAACAGGTCGATCGCCTTGTGCGCCAGGTCGTTGCGAATACCAAGAAGAATTACCCTGTGGCGAGCTTGTGGCACGCCATATTCTTCCGCCTTGATAACAAAGTCGCTGGCATTGATAGCGGACGGGTCCATACCTTCCGCGTAGAACGTGGGTGAAACCAGCGAACAAATGCGATAGCCATTTCCCTGTTCGTCGATGGGACGGCGTAGAGCCCTCCCCGGGTGACACAGGTCGCGCAGGATGTCGTGAAAAACTCGTCGCCCGCCGACCTTTGACGACAGTATGCCTTTCACGTTTTCCATGATGAACGCGGCAGGCTGTGTGTGATTCAGGATTTTCAGGTATTCGCGGTAGAGGAAATGGCGATGGTCATCCTCGGCCACATAACCCGCGGTGCCCTGATTCTTTGAACGGCCAACCAGCGAATACGCCTGGCAAGGTGGTCCGCCAATCACTATCGTTCTGTCAGGATCAAGTTTTCGCTCGTCCAGAATCCGGCGCAGAACGTTGTTGTCCCGCTCTACACCGAGCGTCAGTTGACGAGCTTCATCTTCGACATGACGCCAGAGCGCTGGATGAAGCTCGCGAGGGTGCGGAGCATCGCTGCGGTTGCAATAGTTGTAGTACGCCTGAAGTGCACGCTGATCCCCTTGCGAATGACGGTAGAAGCTTCTCAGCATCAACGTCTGATGTGCGCTGGCCTCCATCTCAACGGAGACGGCAATCTTGAATCTGCGCCCCTCATCAAGTGAAGCGAACCCCTCGCCAAGACCACCCGGACCTGCAAACAGGTCAATGACATCAATCGTCATCGCGGCGATGTCTCCATCCGGGCAACAGTGGCGTTGCCTATTTCGAAAAACCTCGATCGACCTGATGCGCGGATCCACTGCGCGAGCTGGTCGAGTACGCGGGGTACTGCAACGGCTGCACGCGCGCCACGCGTAGCGCATTCCCACACGACCGCAACGCGCCAACCTTCGGCAAGAAGCTGACGCTTCACGTAGTCGTCGCGATGTCGATTGGTGTCAAGCTTCTTAAGCCAGAAAGCCGCATTGTTGCCCGGTAGTTTTGACAATGCGCACCCGTGCCAATGCCAAAAGCAACCGTGCACGAATACAACGGTGCGCCACTTCGGCAAGACAACATCAGGCTTGCCGGGCAGATCGCCCGACTGCAACCGATACCGGAAGCCACGCGCGTGCAAGCCGTGGCGAACCAGCACTTCGGGCTTTGTGTCGCGCGACTTGATCCCTGCCATCATGCGGCTTCGCGTAGCCGCGTCGACAACATCAACCACGCGCGATGTTCGCGAGCGAATATTCTTGAGGGGTGAGAAAAGTGCGGCGAAGCACATCCAGGGCAATGTCGTGCGCCCGGTCTCCGAGTGAATCCAGTATGCGGCTGGTTGTCACGCTGACTTCGAGCGCTGCCGCGTCGGAGAACAGCCTTTCATTGTTGTCAATGCGAACCAGAGATACCGGATCGTCATCGAGACAGTACAGTAGTCCCTTGTCGTGCAATGATTGAAACCATGAGCGCACAGACGCTGCACTTGTGTCCAGCAGGTTTGGGATGCGTGACATCATTTTCGGGGCTCCTCGGTGGGACGGTTCAATCTCGCACTTTACCAGGTTCACGCATCGTGCAAACTGCGACAGGGTCCTAACCAGACAATCAAAAGCCAGAAGGTAACTGCACCAGATTGATCGCCCCGCTCCCGTACCCGATGCGACCGTATTCAGGAATTACGCAAGATCGCACAGCAAGGTCACAACCGTGACGCATCACGGAGATTTTCAATGCATTGGAACGACTGCAACGCCGTCGAGCAAGACCCGCAGAAAATGAGCGGCGCGTGGGTGTTTGCTGGCACGCGAGTGCCAGTGACTGCGTTGTTTGAAAACCTCGAAGCAGGTGCCACGATTGACGAGTTTGTGAACTGGTTTCCAGGCGTTAAGCGGCAGCAGGTGGTGGCAGTCTTGCAGCACGTCGGGCGGAGCACCCCGCCGCTAATCTTCCGGTAAGGTCGTCACCGTATCTTCGGATAAGTCAAACCCTCGTCGCACGCCATGCCCATCCCCACAATCAACACCGAATCCGACGACGATTCCCCCATTTCGCCTGCCGAGCGTTCGGCGGCGGCTTCGCGCTCCACCTGGGTGAGTGTGGTGGTGAATGTGCTGCTCTCCACCGCGCAGATTGTGGTGGGGGTATTGTCGAAGTCGCAGGGGTTGATTGCGGATGGCATTCACTCGCTGTCGGATCTGGTGTCGGATTTTGTGGTGCTGCTGGCCAGCCGGCACAGCCAGAAGGATGCCGATGAGGACCATCCGTACGGGCACCAGCGCTTTGAGACCGCGGCATCGCTGGCGCTGGGGGTGATCCTGCTGGCGGTGGGTGCGGGCATGCTGTGGTCGGCGGCGGTGAAGCTGGAGAACCCGGAGGCGATCCCGCAGGTGCATGTGGTGGCGCTGTGGGTGGCGCTGGGCGCGCTGGTGGCGAAGGAGCTTTTGTTCCGCTACATGCTCAAGGTGGCGAAGCGGGTGAAATCGAGCATGCTGGTGGCGAACGCGTGGCATGCGCGCTCGGACGCGGCATCGTCGCTGGTGGTGAGCGTGGGCATCGTGGGCAACCTGCTCGGCTACCCAATCCTCGACCCGATTGCGGCGCTGATCGTGGGCTTCATGGTGGCGAAGATGGGCTGGGGCTTTGGCTGGGACGCGCTGCACGACCTGATGGACCGCGCGGTGGACGAGGCCGAGACGGCGGCGATCCGCAGCACCATTGCCGACACGCCGGGCGTGAAGGCGGTGCACGACATCCGCACCCGCAAGATGGGTGACATGATCGTGGCCGACGCGCACATCGAGGTGGACGCGCAGCTCACCGTGGAGGCGGGGCACGACATCGCCGTGGAGGCGCGCCGCCGGGTGATGCAGCGGCACCGCGTGCTGAACCTGATGACCCATGTGGACCCGTGGAAGCGGCCGGATCTGGACCATCCAGTGGCAACGCCGCCGACCGCGCAGCCGTAGCGTTGGTGCTTCAGCTTTTGTCGCAGACCCTTATTGGCATTGGGCTTAACCGCATAAACGGCCAATAATCGACTTATTGAGTTTTCAGGCTCTTAGCCCAATTGCAATGCGGGTTTCACGCAAAAGATGCTAGTCACTGGCAGCACCGTAGCGAGCCTCAGCGTGCCTTCCGTCATCAGCGCGCCGGACTGGTCGCCGCCACCAGCGGCAAGCCGGCGTCGTGCCACGCGTCCGAGCCGCCGCGATACCAGTAGAGATTGCTGTAGCCCATCTCGCGCAGGCGCAGCACGGCGTGATAGCCGATCCAGCCCCAGTCAACGCTGCGGTCAAACACCACCATCGGCACGCTGCGGTCGCTGCCGGCCAGCTTGCTGAGCGTGGCCTCGATGGCCCCCCGCTCCACCGCACCCAGTCGCTGCTCCGCACCGAGCTCCGGTAACCAGACGGCGCCATTGATGCGCGGTTTGGCGGCGCCGGCGCGGGCGTCGATCAGGCGTGGTGGCTGCGCCTCACCGAGCATGCGCAGCAATTGCGCGGTGCTGATGGTGGCTGCGCCCGGTGCCGCCACCGGCAGGCGGCGGCTGTAGTTGCGGGCGGTGATGACCGATGGCGGACGCACGCCGTCGTCGCGATCTTCCAGAGCGAACGCCTGACTGGCCAGCGGGTCGCTGGCGATGCGCTCAAACTCCACATTGGCCACCACGCTGCCGCGCGACCAGGTGGCCGTCAGCGTACGGTCCGCAGTGGCGCGCAGGGTGAGCTCGGCGCCACCGCGCAGCCGCAGGCGCAGCTCGTCGCGCTGCACGCGCACCGTGTGGCGCTCGAACGCGGGCTCGTCGCGGTCCACGCTGTCGCCGCCGCGCGCATACACCACGGTGGCGTCACAGGCGGGGGTGACGTTCTCCACCCATACCTCGGCACTGCGCTGGCCCTCCCAGCGGGCGCGGCCCCAGGCGCCGTAGAACGCGGCGCAGGCCGCCGGCACCCCGGCGGTCAAATCGCGTACACGCAGGTCCGCCGGCAGACGGACACCGCGCACCAACAGGTTGCCGTCGGCGTCGCGGCGCACAGCGATCGGCGCTGCCGGCAATGCGGCGACGCCTTCGGGACGCGACGCTTCGGCGAGCAGGGCGAGGCGCGCCTGCTCGGCCTGCCGGCGTTCGGCGAGGTCGCGCTCGCGCTGTGCGGCCAATGCCTGCCGCGCCGCCTGTTCACGGGCTTCCGCTTCGCGCGCGGCCTGCGCCAGACGATCCAGCCGCGCCTGCTCCTCCGCGGCCTGTCGGCGGGCGGTCTCTCGCGCCTCCGCCGCTGCCCGCTGCGCGGCCTCTGCCTGCGCCCGCGCGGCGTCAGCCAGCGCCTTTGCTTCAGCCTGCGCAGCCAGCTTGAGCCGCTGGGCAGCTTCGTCCAGCTCGGTGGCGACGCGCTCGCGCTCCAGCAGGGTCACGGCCACCTGTTGCGCAGCGGCCTTCTCGTTCTGCTGCAAACGCTTCAGGCGGCTCATCTCGGTGCGCAGTTGCGCTTCGGTCTGCTCACGACGCTCGCCCGGCACCACCAGCGACGCGGGCTCCACGCGGGCGGCACTGAACACGAAGCTGCGGTCAAGTGCGCCGCTGATCCACGGCACCTGCTGGCCGCGGGTCTCCTTGCGCACCCGTTCGGCCACGCGGCTGAACACCTGCTGCGCGGTGAGGCCCGGCTGCGCCAGCGCATCAACCAGCTCGGCGGTGAACACACTGTTGCTGCGGCCTTCGCCGTCCTCGGCCACGGCGCCGGGCGCGGTGGAATAGGCCACCAGCGTGCCCTTGCCGGCCATCGCGGCAAGCCCGCCAGTGGCGTCGGACGCGTTGGCTCGGGCGCCGCCACTGCTGATGCCACGAGCGCGCGCCGTGGTACGGATGAGCGCCTCGCCAACTTGGCCGTACGGGTTGTCGCGGCAAGCATCGAAGATCATGATGCGGGTGTGCTTCTTCGAGTCCTCAAGGATGGCGAGCATCTTCGCTACATCAATGCCCTCGTCCTCCACTTCAAGCACATCACGAAAGTTGATGTCCACCGGCAAAAGGATGTTGCGGCCGGCCGGCGCCACGGCGTGCCCGGCGTAGTAGACCAGCGCGGTGCCGCGTTCGGCCCGAGCCCGCGCCTGAAAGGTGCGCACCCGCCGCTTGAGCTCGGCCCCCGGCAGGTTGATGGCGAGCATCACCTCAAAGCCAAGGCGCTCCAGCGACCGTGCGACGGCATTGGCGTCATTGACCGGGTTGTCGAGCGGATCGACGAGATACGCCGAGTTGCCAATCACCAGTGCGAGGCGCGATTCATCCGTGCTGGCGGTGTCATACAGCGGCGCTGCCCAGACCGGCAGCGCACACTGCGCCACCATCAGCAGCGCACACAGCAGGCGACGCGCCAGCGCTTTCACGACCCGGCGCTGCCGCCCTCGCCGCCTGACGAGCCACCGCCTTCGCCACCACCATCACCAGCGCCGCCTTCTGCGCCACCGCCGCCGGTGCCCTCCTGATAGATCTCGAGCGCGGTGTTGCCGATCACGATGCGGCCGGAGCGCGCAGCGCCCGTCGCGTTGGCAAGGATGGCGTAGGTGAGCAGTCCAGCGCCGGTACCGTTGGCGGTGGACACGATGGTGATCCAGTCAACATCGGGCGCTGCTTTCCACTGGCAGTTGAGCGACGGCGCAGACACAGCGACCGTCCGCGAGTTGTAGCCGGTGACCGCAGCATGCTCGCTCGACGGTTGCAACTGGTTGACGCAATTCGACGGCACTGCCGGTGGTGGCGCTTCCTGGAAGACCGTGAGCGCCTGACCGTTCACCGTGACCGTGGCGCTGCGCGACAGCGGGCCTGGATTGGTCGTGGCAACGACCTTGACCACGTTGTTGGCGAAGTTCGCAGCACCCGTCGCGCCATTGGGCAGCGAGACAGTCAGCCAGCTCGACGGAATGGCGACGCCGCCCTGCGTAGCCGCCGTGACGCTGGCGCTGAGCGCGCAGGCCGCGTTGGTTACCACCGCCGACGTGGCAGAGCCACCCGCCGCGGCAATCGCTACCTGATTCACCGATAGCCCGTAGCTGCAGAGCTGCGGGGCACGCACCTGGGTACTGCTGTAGCGCGTGGTGTCGTTGGCGTCGTAGACGTCGGGAGCGCTGGCCGCAGCGACGATCGAGTTGGCAAAGCGCAGCTCGGTGGTGGCGGTGCTACCCGCAGGCAATGATGGCGCGGTACCGTTGAGGGTGAACACGACGGAACCGCCGGCCGGCAGTGCGTCAAGCGTGACGCCGGTGCGCAGCGCGGCGAAACCGGCGTCGGGGCAGATGCCGCCGAGGCGGGACGTACAGGACATGGTCCAGTCTGTCACTGCGGTCGGGATCACAGCACTGACACGGGCGCCGTTGCCATGCCCCGGCCCGTTGTTGGCGAACACATATTCGACCCGGATGCGGTCGCCCGCCTTGACCTCCGGCCCCGGATAGGAGTGATAGGCGTGCAGGTCGCCGCCCGCAACGGTGGTCGTCGGCGAACAGAACACCACGCCTTCGTCGGTGTAGCCCAGATAGCGCACGGCACGCAGATGGTCAACCCAGCTGGTGCTCATGCGGTGGTTGCCGTCATTGAGGTTGCTGCGATTGTTGTAGGCGCGATAGACCGGCTGGTAGCCGCTCGGGCAGCTCTGGCCGACCAAGCCGGCGGACGCGGCACCGGTGTAGGCGGTGAAGCTGGGTGCGACGGCGTAGAAGGCAACGCCCTCATAGCGGCAGCCCTTGCCGGTTTCGTTGGTCGGGTTGGTGGCCTGCAGCGCCGTCTTGTCGGCCGGGTTGGCAGTGTAGAAGTGGGTGTTGGGTTTGCCGTCCGGGAACAGGCAGTAGAAGCGATACACCTCGGAGACGTTGGCCGGCGCGCCATCGCGCGTGGGCCATGCCCGGAAGCCGCGTCCGGTGCGGCCCCAGAAGTAGGTGCCATCCGCAGCCTTGAGGGTGTCCAGCAGCCCGGACTGGGCAACGTCGGCCGAGAGGAAGAAGCGCTCGCCGGCCGGGCCGATCTTGTCGGTAAACAATTCCTGCACGGTGGTGACGGTGCTGGTGCTGGCAAACGGCAGATAGACCTCGATCGGCAGCGTCTCCTGCACCCGCGACGGGTCGCCGAGACCCAGTTGCGAATAGCCGTTGTAGCCGGTTGCCCACCAGCGGCCACCGGTGTCGCGGGCAAACATCGAATCGGCAAACGGACCGCCTGCGGCCTGCGCGAACGACATGGTGGAGCGGAAGGTGGTGGGGCTGATCGACGCATTGCGTCCCCACGCCCAGAGCGAGCCGTCAACGCCAAGTGCCGAGTAGGAATAGCCGGATGCGGCAATGGCCACGATCTTCGGCAAACCGCTCATCTGCTGCGGTGAATAGGTCGGCGTGCCGCCCTGTCGCGTCTCGCCCCACAGCCACACGGTGCCATCCTCGCGCAGCGCAAGGGTGGAACTGAAACCCAGTCGCACCGCCATCACGCGGGCGGTGCTGCCGTCAGGAAAGCTCACCCGTTTCGGCGTGCCGTCGCTGGCCACCGCAATATTGCCGTTGCCCAGCTGGCCAAAGCGATTGCCACCCCAGACCCAGAGGCCACCATCGCTGGCGAGCGCCGCAACATGGGTGGCGGCAGCGACGACTGCGGTGTAGCGCGCGCTGCCGGGGGCCAGTGTGCGCACCGGTGACGCGCTTGAATCGGCAGTGCCGGTGCCGAGCTGGGCGGACGAGTTATTGCCCCAGCTGTAGATCTGGCCGTCAGCGGTCAATGCGTGGGTTGACTGTGCGCCTGCAGCGATCGCGCGTACTGCCGACACGCCACTGATTTTGGCGGGTTGCGCCTGCCCGCCAAAGGTGCCGCTACCCAGCTGGCCCTGCGCGTTGGAGCCGAAGGTGTAGACCGAACCATCCTCCGCTACCGCCGCAGAGTGGGCATTGCCTGCCGATGCGTCGATGAACTGGGTGCCGGACAGCACCCGCCCCGGCGTGGCGACGGTGCCGGTGAGAAATAGGGATGCACCAGCCTGACCGTTTTCGTTGGAACCCCAGGCGTAGAGCGCGCCGGCGCCCGTGGATGGCGACACCGAGGCGAGGCCGAGCGTGTGCTTGCGGCCGGGCGACACCAATGCGTAGCTGCCAAGGTCAATGGCGTGCAGGGGCTCCGAGACGTATTGCCGGGCGCCGCTGCCCAGCTCGCCAAATGCGTTGTATCCCCACGCGAACAATTTGCCAGTGGTGGTGCTGGCCACCGTGTGATAGCGGCTGGCGGCGACGGCGCGTGCGTTGCTGATGTTCTGCACTTGTGACAGCGCGGTGGTGACACCGGACACGATCGAAATGCCAAGCTGGCCAAAGGTGTTGTCACCCTGCATGAACATCGCGCCGGCGGCGCTGACCCACGCCACCTGTCCGCGCCCGGCAGCCACGTCGGCAGCCGCCACTGATCCCGGCAGCGTGATCTTCTCCGCAACCGCGCCGCCGAATTTCCACGCCTGGCCGTCGTCGGTGACGGCATAAAACGTGGTGTCGTCGCCCGCCACCCGAACCACGCCGGTGAGCGGTGAGCCGTCACTGCGGGCCACGATTGCTGAGGAACTGGTGAGCGAGGGCGACATGCTCCACACCCGCATGGTGCGGTTGCTGAGCACGGTGATGCCGGCGTCCAGCCCGATCACCACGCCGATTGGCGTTTCGCCAGATTGCACCGCGCCGGTCATCCGCGCCGGCACGCTGCGGGTCACCGCTCGCCCCCAGAGCCAGACATTGCCGCCGGCCACCGCCGCGCTGGTGCTGCCGTAGGCAGATACTGCGACGACCTGGGTCAGGGCGCTGACCTTGAGTGGCCGCACTTCGAGCCGAGCGGTGCGATTGCTGGCGAGCTGGCCGTCATCGTTGGCACCCCATGCGTAGACATCGCCGCCGGTGGTCAGCGCCAGCATGTGATTGTTGCCGGCAGAAATTGACGTCACATTGGCGAGCCCGATTGCGAGGGTCGGGAGCGAGCGGTTGAGCACGGTGCCGTCGCCCAGCTCACCATTGGTGTTCTCGCCCCACGACCAGACGGTGCCGTCGGCGGCGAGCTGTGCACTGAAAAATTCACCGGCGGCGAGCTTGCGGCCAGCCCACGTCGATTGCGCGTCGGCGAAGCTGGCAGCCAGCACGGACGCGCACATCGCTACCGCCCAACAACTTCGGTGCAGTGCATTCAACATGGTGTTCCCCCTCAAAAACTGTGTTGCCGGACAACGGTGATCGTGGCCAGCGGGCGGGTGGCGGCGATGCTCGCCGCCGCCTTGCTATCCCCGCAGTGGCACCCAGGCGACGCGACGGTTTTCTGCCGACGCCGGTTCGTCCGGATTGGCCAGCTCGCGTTTGCCCTTGCCGCGTGCCGACAGCCGTTTGGCAGGAATGCCGCGGGTGCTGGTGAGATAGCGCATCACCGCCGTGGCGCGCTTGCGTGAAAGGTCGAGGTTGTACTGATCGCTGCCGACGCCATCAGTGTGGCCTTCAATGACGAACTTCATCGATTGCAGCGATGGCGACATGATTGCCGAGGCGAAAACGTCGAGCACGTTCCGCGATTGCTCGGTCAGGCGATCAGAGCCGAACTCGAACTGGATACGGGTTTCGCTGTAGCTGGTCGAATTGATCTTTTCAACGCGTTCGACGCCGCTGCTGGCAGTGCCATCGAGGCTGATGCCGCGGGTCTTCTTGCGGGCAGGTTGCGCGCTACCCTGTGCGGCAGCATTGAGTTTGCCGACGATCTCATCGACGGTTGGCATTTCGCTGCTCTGGGCGGTGGCGGTAGCAGCCATCACCAGCCCGAACACCAGAGCTGACAGGGCGCCGCCGGCGCGACGCAGGTGGATGCGGCAAATCATGATCGTCCCCTTCTGCGTTCCATCGCGATGCGCCTGCGCTGCTGGCGTCTGATCGGATGGACTCCGGTTGCCGCGAGTGTAGTCAATCCACCGGCAGGTGAGAACCGTCTCGCACGATCCGCTTCAGGCTCAGCGTTTGATCCCCCGCGTGCGGGCGGGAGTGCAGGTAGAGGCGCGACGGGATCGCAGACACTGAACAGCAGCACACGCGTATCAGCTTTGCGTTGCAACCCTTTGTGGGTGGGCTCGACAGGCCATTTGTCGAAATGTCGACTTTGCGGCTTTTGACGCTTTTCGCCCTTTGCAGATGAGGCTTTGCTAAAGGGGCTGTTGCCAGTAACGGACGTAAAAAAGCCCGGAAAACCGGGCTATTTTGTTTTTTGTTTTTGCAATCACCCAAAGGCGATTGGTAGGACGTGGCAGGCTCGAACTGCCGACCAACGGATTAAAAGTCCGCTGCTCTACCGACTGAGCTAACGTCCCGAAGCCTTCCATTATAACCAGACTTTCTCTGGTTCGGCAAGCGGGCGTCGGATGTTGAGGCCGATTTACGCGGCGGGCAGCTTGCCGCGACCGTAGATTTCGGCGTAGGCCGAGTGATTGTGAATCGCCTCGAAGTTCTCGCTGGCAACGACGAAATCGCCGATCTGCTCGTGCGAGTGGCAGGCCAGCGCAACGTCGCGAACCAGATCCTCGACGAATTTCGGGTTGTCGTAGGCCTGTTCGGTCACGAACTTTTCGTCGGCGCGCTTGAGCACGCCGTACAGCTCGGCGGAAGCTTCACGCTCGGCGATGTCGATCAGCGCATCAACGCTGAGCGCCGGACCAGCCTCGGCCCGGATGGTGATGTGCGAGCGCTGGTTGTGGGCGCCGTAGTCGGAGATCTTCTTCGAACACGGGCACAGGCTGGTCACCGGGGCGACTACCTGCAGTGTCAGCCGGGTGCCGTGGGTGGCGGTGGTCTCGGCGATCAGCTTGACGTCTGCGTCGAGCAGGCTTTCCACGCCCGACACCGGCGCGGCCTTGCGGCGGAAGTAAGGAAACGACATTTCGAGGTAACCGGTCTCGGCCTCCAGCCGCTGGCGCATGGTCTTTTCCAGCGCGAGAAAACCGGCGGCGTCAAGCGGGGCGCGGGTTTCGTCCAGCAACTGGATGAAGCGCGACATGTGGGTGCCCTTCACCTGCTCCGGCAGGCCGACGTACATGGCGAAGGTTGCCACCGTGCCCTGCGTCTCGCCGTTGCCGGCGACGATCTGCATCGGATAGCGCAGCGCCTTGATGCCCACCCGCTGGATCGGCAGGTGCCGCGCGTCGGGCAGCGACTGCGTATCGTCGAGAGCGTTGGGGGGCGCCGCCTGATACAGCGCGCGGTCGAAAGCGTTCATGGGCGTAGTTTAGCGGCGGACCGGGCGCCGCAACGGTCGCCACAGTAGAGCAAGCGCATCAAATTTTCTGCACTAGTGCGGTACATTGGGTCTGCCGGGCGAAATTCAAACGCGTCGCCAGCAGGGCCTTGCCGCCCGCTGGACGACATCAACGCTCACCGTGACCAGCAGAGTTTGTCATGGACAAAACTGCCCCCGCCCCCTAGACTTTTGTGCACAGGCCTACCGAGCTGGCCCGACAACCTCCGCCACCCGAGCATCCGCCTTGGCCGCTTCCATCACCTCCCACCTGACCATCAGTGCCGTCGAGCGCGATACCGGCTTGTCGAAAGACGTGCTTCGGGTGTGGGAACGCCGCTACGGCTTTCCGACGCCCCTACGCGATGGCAACGGCGAACGGCTGTATCCGCCCAGGCAGGTGGAGCGGCTGCGCACCATCCGTCGCCTGATGGACGCGGGGCACCGACCGGGCCGCTTGCTGACGCTGACGGAGGCTGAACTGCTGGCCTTGTCGCGCCCGCGCGGCGCAACTGCCACTGCGCGTGGAGGGCTTGCCTCCCAATCCGGCGACAACCTCGCAACCGGCAGCGTGGTTACCGTGCTGATGGCGCATGCGCGCGCCTGCGAGACCGAGTTGCTGGCGCAGGCGCTCGCCGCAGCACTGCTGCAGCGCGGCTTGTCCGCGTTCGTTCGCGATGTGATGCTGCCTTTGCTTGAACAGATCGACGATGCCCGACTGCATGGCGATATGCCTCCCTTCGCCGAACGCTACTGCCGTGAGCAGCTTCGCCGTACGCTACTGATGGCGCGCGGCCTGCTGGCCATGCGCCCCGCTGCCGGCGCCGGGCAACTGCAGGCCGTAACCGTGCTGGCAACGCTGCCGCACGACACCGACGACCTGCCACTGCTCGCTGCCGAGGCTTTGCTGCTCGGTGAAGGAATGCACTGTCTGTCGCTGGGCATGCAGGCACCGGTGGCCGACATCGCGACAGCGGCCAACCAGTTGGGTGCGGCCGTTGTGGTGCCCTCGTTCGCCGCGTCGCTGAGTCCGAAAATAGCAATGGCAAGCCTGGAGGCCCTGCGCGAGGCACTGCCGGCGGCGATACCGGTGTGGGCTGTCGGTGAGTTGATCGGGCGGCTTCGGCGTGAGCCAGCGGGCGTGACCCTGATCGCCTCGGTTGACGATATCGCGCGGCATGCCCGGCTCCACATGTCCAGCAAAGAAACAGCCGGAGCATGACGCAACAACGCAACTCCTTCCGTGGCAATAAGGCATCGTTGCCGGTAAAGCCCTGCACGGTCTGTGGCCGCGATATGGTCTGGCGCAAGGCCTGGGCGAAAAACTGGGACGAGGTGAAGTACTGCTCGGAGCGTTGCCGTCGCGCCCGCAGCGCGGCACCGACGACAGGGGATGGGCAGTGAACGACTGCCGTCATCTGGTGCTGGTGCTCGGCGACCAGTTGAATGCCGATTCCGCCGCCTTTGACGGCTTTGACCCGGCGCAGGACGCCGTGCTGATGGTGGAGGCGCGCGAGGAATCCACCCACGTCTGGTCACACAAGGCGCGGACCGCGCTGTTCCTCTCCGCAATGCGGCATTTCGCCGACGAATTGACGGCAAGCGGCTGCCGTGTGATCTATCGCCGCCTTGACGATCACGGCGACGCGACGCTGGCCGACGGCTGGCAGGCCGCAGTCGCCAGCATGCGACCGCAACTGCTGATCTGCGTGGAGCCGGGTGACTGGCGCGTCTGGCAGCGGCTCAACGCGTTCTCGGCGGCATCGCGGGTGCCGCTCGACTTGCGCAGCGATCGCCACTTCCTGTGCTCGCGCGACGAGTTCGCCGCCTGGGCTGGCGACAGCAAATCGCTGCGCATGGAATTCTTCTATCGCAACATGCGGCGCCAGCACGGCGTGCTGATGGAGGGCAAGGAGCCCGTCGGGGGTCGCTGGAATTTCGACGCCGAGAACCGGCGTGGATTTGGTCGCGATGGCCCGGGCTTTCTGCCGGCGCCGCCGCAATTCCCACCCGACGCCACCACGCAGGCGGTCATGGCGCTGGTCGAGCGCGAGTTTGCTGGTCATCCGGGATCGCTCAGCAACTTCAACTGGCCGGTCACGCGCGAGCAGGCGCTGGTCGCGTTGCAGCGTTTCATCGAGGACCGCCTGCCAGTGTTCGGCCCGTTTCAGGACGCCATGTGGGCTGGCATGCCGTTCGGCTGGCATTCGCTGCTGTCGTCGTCACTGAACCTGAAGCTGCTCAACCCGCGCGAGGTGATCGCCGCAGCGGAAGCGGCGTGGCGCGAGCGCAAGCTTGATCTGGCCGGTGTAGAGGGCTTCATCCGGCAAGTGCTGGGCTGGCGCGAGTTCATCCGCGGTGTGTATTACCTCGACATGCCGGCCTTGCGCGACGCCAATCACTTTCGCCACGCCAACGCGCTGCCCAAGTGGTACTGGACCGGCGACACCGGCATGAACTGCATACGGCAGTGCATCGGGCAAACGCTGGAACATGGTTACGCGCACCACATCCAGCGGCTGATGGTGACCGGCATGTTTGGCGTGCTGGCGGAAATCTCGCCGCAACAATTGGCCGACTGGTATCTCGCGGTGTATGTAGACGCCGTGGACTGGGTGGAGCTGCCCAACACCGCCGGCATGGCGCTGTTCGCCAACGGCGGCCGTTTCACCAGCAAGCCCTACGTCGCCAGCGGTGCCTATATAAAGCGGATGAGCAACTACTGCTACGGCTGCCGCTACCGGCCCGACGTGCGAACCGGCCCCGACGCCTGCCCGATGACCACGCTCTACTGGCGCTTTCTGATCAGGCACGAGCGCGAGTTCGCCGGCAACCCGCGGACGGCACTGATGGTGCGCAATCTGGCGCGCCTGGGCGAAGACGAGCGCACTGCGATTGATGTACACGGTGAGCAAATGCTCGCCGACCTGGACCGGCTGTAAGCGCGCCGACCGGCGAACGACTATCGGTAACCCTTGCGTCACGGTTCAGTAAGAACACTGTAAGAACCGGCACCGAAGATGCTTCGTATTACGCCGATACAATCGTGCCCCGTCATTGCGTTTTAATCGGCACGCGTCAATACCTGCAGCGATCACCGTCTGCGGTGGCGTGCCCGGCAATTCACCGAAAGTCTCCCCGTCATGCTTTACACCGAACTGTTCAAGGATCTCGAGCGCGTGCGCTGGAACATGGAGACCGACGTGCCGTGGGACAGTTTTGACGCCAGCAAGCTCTCCGATGAGCAGGCGCAGACGATCAAGCTGAACGCCATCACCGAGTGGTCGGCGCTGCCGGCAACCGAGATGTTTCTGCGCGACAACCGTGGCGACAGCGATTTTTCGGCGTTCATGTCGGTCTGGTTCTACGAGGAGCAGAAGCACTCGCTGGTGCTGATGGAATACCTGCGCCGCTTCCGCCCGGAGCTGGTGCCGACCGAAGCCGAGCTCGACAACGTGCGCTTCGAGTTTGACCCGGCGCCCGCGCTGGAAACGCTGATGATGCACTTCTGCGGCGAAGTACGCCTCAACCACTGGTATCGCCGCGCGTCCGAATGGCACAGCGAGCCGCTGATCAAGCACATCTACGGCTTGATCGCGAAGGACGAGGCCCGCCACGCTGGCGCCTATCTCAAATACCTCAAGCAGGCGATCGCCCGCGCCGCGGTGGACAAGGTCAACGAGGTCAAGGCCGGCTTTGCCAAGATCGGCTTCCTGATGGCGGCCAGCGGTCGCTCCGGCAAGCCGATGCACCCGACCAACCTGCACGTCAATCAGGCGCTGTTCCCGAACGACACCGTGCAGAGCAAGCTGCCCGACCCGGAATGGCTGGAGCGCTGGCTCGACGTGCAGATCAAGTTCGACAAGGAATGGGAAGGCAAGGTCGTCAAGATGATCCTGCACAACCTGTCAAATCTGTTCGGCAAGAGCCTGGAATCGTTGAACGACCTCAACAAGTACCGCAAGACACTGCTGGCGGGGCCGCAGGCGGTCTGAAAATCGCGAACTTCCCTTTCGCCATCGACCTTGTGCGCGCAAGGTACCGCCATCAGCTTTTCGGCGAAAGCCTTGTTGGATAAGGGCTAAGCGCCGAAAACGTCAGCAAGTCGATTAGTCGAAATTCAGGGGTTCACGCCCCCTGCTGCCGTCAATCCCGGTAAAAGCCGTTACGCCAAGGCCTCAGAGCCCAGCCGCCGCGTCACCCATACGGGCGCGATACCACTCGTGGAAGTGCTGCATGCCGTCCTCCATCGGGCTTTGATAGGGGCCAACTTCTACTCGACCTTCGTTCCAGAGCGCCCGACGCCCGGCGTCCATGCGCACACCAATCTCGTCGTCCTCGACACAGGTTTCCATGTAGGCTGCCTGCTGCGCGACGATGAAGTCGGGCTCGAACAGGGCAACCTCTTCGGCGTAGTAGAACTCGACCACGTTCACCGTCTTGCTCACGCTTTGCGGCCACAGTGACGACACCACCAGTGTGTGCGGATACCACTCCACCGTGATGTTCGGGTAGTAGGTCAGCCAGATGGCGCCCTGCTCCGGCGGCACACCGTTGCGGAACTGCATCACCTGCTCGTGCCAGCGCTTGTAGGTGGGCGAGCCGGGCTTGTCGAAGCCGCGCGACAGGCCCACCGTCTGCACCGAAAACTCGCGTCCCCACTCCCACGCCAGATCGTCGCAGGTGACAAACTGCCCGAGCCCCGGATGGAACGGCCCGACGTGATAGTCCTCAAGATAGACCTCGACGAAGGTCTTCCAGTTGTAGTCGCAATCGTGCACCACGCTGCGGTTGAAAACGTAGCCGGAGAAATCGAGCGTCTGCCGCGTCTGTGCCGACAATGCGGCAAGATCGACCACCGGGTCACGCGGGCCATCAAACAGCAGCCCGTTCCAGGCCTTCAAGCCCTTGTTCTGCAGGTTGAGCTCGGGATTGCAGGCAAAGTGTGGCGCGCCAATCAGCTCACCTTCGCCGGAATAGGTCCAGCGGTGCAGCGGGCAGACCACGTTACCGCCGTTCTGTGCCAGCGAGCCACGGCCGTCAAGCATGATGGCCTGGCGATGGCGGCAGACATTGGAGATCATGTTGACGCCGCGTTCGGTGCGGGTCAGTGCGTGGGCGTTGTTGCGACTGGCGAGCACGGCGTAATCGCCAGCGTTCGGCACCATCAGCTCGTGCCCGACATAGCCCGGCCCGCGCGCGAACAGCAGTTCACGCTCGCGCGCAAGCAGCGCCTCGTCGAAGTAGGCGGCAGGAGGAAGTTGTGAAACCGGCGCGGACAATTCCGCAGCGGAAAGAAGGCGGCTCATCGCAAACCTTTCCAGTCACAGGAGTTAACCCAACACAAACCAGGTGCAATTAACGGAAGGCACCCAACCCTTGCTAAGTCAACCTCTACCCTGGGGGCCGGAGGCTGCGTCGTCAAACGCCTGAATTATCCCATGATTCCCCACCGGGCCTTGCCGGGTGGGGATTCGCGATCAGCAGCCGCGTTCAGCCGACGCGGAAGAACGCCAGCTCGACCCGATCCGGAAAGCGGGCACCAGTCCCGATGAAGATGCTCTCGGTCAACCAGCCCAGCGCGGGTGATGACACCTCAAAGCGTGGCACGCAGCGAAAGTAGATCGCTGCCGGGTCCACCGGCTCGCCGCGCGCCAGCCGGGCGATGGCTTCAGCTGGCCCCCGCCGCAGTGCGTGGTTTTGCACGTAAACATGCTCGCCACTGTCGAGCGCCAGCACGTAGCGGGCATCAAGCACGGCCATCGTCGGCGAAACGATGATCTGGAAATCAGCGCCCCCTGCCTGCACCCGCCCCTGCAGGCGGCCACGCACGCTGCCGCCAGTGATCGGGATGATGCGGCGCTGACCACGCGTTTCGACGCCGGTCACAGCGCCCGCCTCAACGGGCGCCCCGACCGTGACGGTCAGCTGGGCCACCGGCTCCAGCAATGGCGTTGCCAGTATCGGATCAGTCATCAATCGGCCTTGAAGCCGGTCGCGGCGACAGCCTTGCCCCAGCGTGCAGTGTCATCACGAATGATGGCGGCGAACTCGGCGCGCGAGCTGCCGGTGACCTTGAAGCCCATCTCCTGCAGTTTGCTGCGCGCCTCGGCACCGCTTACTGCCTTGACCACCTCGGTGTTGAGCCGCTTCAGTATCTCGTCGGGCGTTTTCGCCGGCGCGACGATGCCGAACCACGCCGAGAATTCGAGTGAACCGAAGCCCTGTTCACGTAGCGTTGGCACCTCCGGGAGAGCCGGCGCGCGACTGTCGCTGCTGACCGCCAGCGCCCGCATCTTGCCGGCCTTCACGTTTGGCGCTGCCAGGGCGACGGTGGCAAACATGGCCGGGATGTCACCGCCCAGCAAGCCGCCCACCGCGTCACCGGTGCTCTTGTAGTGCACCGGTTCCACGCTCACACCAGCCGCGTCGCCAAACATGTAGGCGCCGAAATGTCCTGGCGTGCCGGCACCAAACGTGCCCATGAAGAACTTCGGCTGCGCCTTGGCCCAAGTCGCGAATTCACGCGCGGTCTTGGCCGGGTTCTTGTCGGGGTTGGTGAGCAACACAAAATCGGTGTTGGCGATATGGCTGACCGGCGCGAAGTCACGCTGCACGTCATACGGCAGGCGGCTGTAGCTGCTGGTCGCGATCGCCAGTTGCCCCACTTCTCCGAGCATGAGGGTGTAACCGTCAGGCGCGGCGCGGGCGGCCTCCTGCGCGGCGATCAGGCCGCCGGCGCCGGGTTTGTTGTCGACCACCACATTGAAGCCGGGCGAATCCTGCAGCTTTTGCGCCACCACGCGGGCCACCAGATCGGGCCCGGTGCCGGCCGGAAAGCCGACGATCAGGCGAATCGGTTTGTTCGGAAAGGCTTGGGCCAACGCGCCACCACTGGCCAGTGTGCAAAGCGCGCCGACGGCGAGCGCCAGCGCAGTAAAAAAGCGATTGCCGGGCATGATGAATCCTCCTTCTGGACATGCGCCCAGCAGTGTCGTCGCAAGCGCCGGTGCTGTCTGTCCTCCGCGAGGATGACGACATAGCCCATCTGTCAGCCCGAGCTTCGTCACACTCATCATGCCTGTTGTGGCGGGAGCTGTCACTTGACCCGGTTTCCCTGCTCTGACACCGGCCTCCGTCAGTGTCGGTGCTGATGATGGATGTCGGGAAAGTGGGCGTGTTGATGCGTCAGGGGGTTGTGGACGTGCATGTGCTCATGCGGCACCCCGTCTTCAATCGAATCGTCGTGCGAGTGTTGATGATGCTCGTCGTGAACATGGCGATGCGAATGCTCAAGCCGCTCGTGCGTGTGCTCGTGCTCGTGGCGCTCGGTCAGGTGGAGCCATACGCCGGCGATCATGAGCGCGCCGGCCAGCCAGAACGCCGGCGAGGCACTTTCGCTAAGCCAGAACAACGAGATCGCCGCCCCGATGAATGGTGCCGTCGAGAAGTAGGCGCCCGTTCGCGCGGTGCCGAGGCCGCGCAATGCCAGCACAAAGAACACCAGACTGATGCCGTAACCGAGCAGCCCCAGCAGCAGCGCACCGGTCACAACGCCCAACGATGGCCATTGCGCGCCGGTCGCCAAGGCCAGCGCGGTGTTGGTCAAACCAGCCATCAGCCCCTTGCTGCCGGCGATGAACAGCGAATCGACCGTTGACACTTTTCGCGTCAGGTTGTTGTCAACGGCCCAGCAAAGGCATGCGCCGGCAACCAGTAGTTGACCCATACTGCTTCCACTTGCGGTTGTGCCGCCGCCGTACGGCCAGGACAGTACCGCACCGCCACCGACGATTAGCAGCATGCCCGCGATGATTCGCCGGTCAGCGTTTTCGCGAAAGACAATCCACGCCAGCAGCGCGGTGAGGACGGATTCAAGATTCAGCAGCAGGGACGCCGACCCCGCATCGATGCGACTGAGCCCGAACAGCAGGGCGACCGGCCCCAAAACGCCGCCGAAAAGTATCGCACCGAGGAGCCACGGCCATTCGGTCCGCGACAAACCCGTGCTTTTCCATCCGCCGTCGCGAATCGCCCGCGCGCTGGTCAGTCCAAGCCCGCTTCCAAGATAGAGCAGACCCGCCAGCAATAGCGGATGCACTTCCCCCAGCAATTGCTTGGCAAAAGGAGTGCTGGCACCAAACAAAACCGCTGCCGCGATTGCAAAAAAAATTTCCTGCCGCATTGAACTACGGCCCTCCTCGTCCAGTTGATTTACCGCTCTGGCCTTCGCAAAGACGCTCGTGAAGAAGATCGTCCGCGCCCAGTGATTGCATCTTTGCCGTGCCGGTTCGCGGTTCCGGAAGGCTCATTGCATCAATCCGGCAAACAGTTCACTCTTGAAGTGAATGCCAAGCCGGGTGAAGGCGCGGGCGCGATAGGTTTTCACGGTGGCGACGCTGAGGCCAAGCTCGGCGGCGGTGCCGTCATAGGTGAGGCCGCGCAGCACGGCGGTCAGCACATCCAGCTCGCGTGCGGTCAGCGCCGGACAGCGGCGGCCGAGTGAGGCGCGCCATTGTGATGCACGATCGACCAGCGGTGTCGCTGTGATACCTGCATCCAGCTCCAGATGCCGACGCACGATGGCAAACAGCATCGGCGCCATCGCAGCAAACTGCGTGACTTCGGCATCGCCGAACAAACCCTGATGATGGTGACGGTAAAGATTGATCGCCAGCAGCGAGCCGTCGTCGTCGAGGCCCGCCACCGAGAGCCGCTCCAGCATGGCGTGACGGTAATAGATCGCCTGCCGGTGCAGTGGGCTGGGCAGGTCATCCGGCGTCGTGCGGATCATCACCGGCGCCTGCGCCGACGCTTCGGCAGCGGCGAAGCTGCGGTCGTCACGATAAAGCCCACTGTTGCGGTAGGTAGCAAAGCAGTCGACTGTGGTGTCGGCGACACCATGGCTCGCCGACAGGTGCAGGCGTGGCGGGCCATCACGACGCAGGCGGTACACCGACCATGACGCTGCTGGCAACGCATCGTTGAGCCGTGCCAGCGTTCGCGCGGCAAAGTCAGCGCCGGCAATCCCGGAGACCAGTGCCGGCAGCACGCTGGCTACCCCCGCAGCGGGTGACCCCGGTAACGACCAGACTTGCATGGTCTCCTCCTTGCGCCCGTTACGGCGTGCTTCCTCTGTAAGGATTATGCTGCCCAACTCACACAGACAGGCTGTTGCGCGGTGACTGTTGGCTCGCCGCGACTGATGCCCAGGAATTTACGATGCGCCAGGTTTTTCTGTCCTTGCTGGTTTTTGCGGTGCCCATGTGGTGTGCCACGCCGGTGCTGGCCGCGCCCAAACTGAAGGAAGGTGCCTATCGGGTCGACTGGAACCGCAAGGTGCGTGATCTTTGCGTTGACACCTACAGCAACGACGATCTGTCCGCCCGCGACTGGCAGGGCGTGATGGCCGCACTGGGCGTCGTCTGTACGCTGACCGATGTGCGCGAAGGCAAGCGGAGCGCCAGCTGGCGTGGCGTCTGCTCGCAGCCGGGCATGGGGCGCGTGTTCCGCATCGAGCATCGGGTGAGTGTGCAGGTCAATGCTGATGGCAGCTTTGACATCCTCACCGAGCTCTCCGGCGACCAGCAGGCGCGCATCCCCATCCGCGGTGAGCCGCTGAAGGGTGCCGCGGCGGCCTGTGGCCCCGATCAGGCGTTCTTCCGGCCCTGGCAGTAGGCGCTTTACTCCAGCCAGCGTCTGCAGGGCAGGTAGAGCGGGGCGGCCCGGCGTTCGGCCCGTAAAATCGAATGTTTACGATTTCGCATCCGCCGGCTCCCGGTGCACTGCCGCGTCATGGCCAAAACCGCCCCGAAAACCTTTGAAGCCGCGCTCGACGAGCTGGAAAAGCTGGTCGCTGACCTCGAAAGCGGCAGCCTGCCGTTGGCAGATTCGCTCGCGGCGTACAAGCGTGGCGCTGAACTGCTGAAGTACGCACAGGGCGAATTGGCGCAGGTCGAGCAGCAGGTGCGCGTGCTCGAAGGCGATGTGCTCAAGCCGTTCAAGCAAGAGTAGTTGTTGTTGATGTCCATCGCCAGTCTCGATCAATGGAGTGCGGCGCATCGCGAGCGCGCCGAAGCCGCACTCGCCCGCTGGGTACCCGCAGGTGAACTCGCGTCCGGTCGCCTGCTGGAGGCGATGCGCTACAGCGCACTCGGCGGCGGCAAGCGGCTGCGTGCCCTGCTCGCCTACGCCACCGCCGAAGCCATTGGCGCCACCGCTGAGCTTGCCGATCACGCCGCTGCCGCCGTGGAGATGATCCACGCTTACTCGCTGATCCACGACGATTTGCCGTGCATGGACAACGACGACCTGCGGCGCGGCAAACCGACCAATCACGTCGTGTTTGGTGAAGCCACCGCCATGCTCGCCGGCGATGCCATGCAGCCGCTGGCGTTCGCCGTGCTGCTGGCGGCGCCGGCATCCCCTGCCGGTATCGTCGCTGCGGCTCATGAGCTGGCAGACGCCTCGGGCGCGTACGGCATGGCGGGGGGGCAGGCGATTGATCTCGCCAACGTCGGCAAGCCGATGGGCCAGACCGCACTGGAAGAAATGCACGCGCTGAAAACCGGCGCCATGTTCGAGGCAGCGGTGATCCTGCCGGCACTGCTGGCGGAAGAAGATGAGGCAACCATCGCCGCGCTGTCGGCTTATGCGCAGAAGATCGGTCTCGTCTTTCAGGTGGTAGACGACGTGCTCGACGCCACCGCCGACAGCGCCACACTCGGCAAGACGGCAGGCAAGGACGCTGCCAATGACAAGCCCACTTTTGTGTCGCTGATGGGCATTGACGCGGCGCGCGCCTATGCGGACAGGCTCACCGCTGACGCCGTCGCCGCGCTGCCCACCCACCTCAACAGCGACCGTCTGGCCGCACTTGCGCGTGCGATGGCGCAGCGCACCGCGTAACGGAAAGCCCATGTCACTGCTTGAAACGATCAACCTGCCGACCGAACTGCGCGCCCTGCCGCAGAGCGAGCTTGGCGGCCTCTGCGACGAGTTGCGCGCCTACGTGCTCGATTCGGTGTCGAAGACGGGCGGCCATTTGTCGTCAAACCTGGGCGTTGTCGAGCTGACCGTCGCCCTGCATTACTGTTACGACACCCCGCACGACCGGCTGGTGTGGGACGTCGGCCATCAGTGCTATCCACACAAGGTGCTGACCGGCCGCCGCGAGCGCATGAACACGCTGCGCCAGTGGCAGGGTCTGGCCGGCTTTCCCAAGCGCGACGAGAGCGAGTACGACACCTTCGGCGTGGCGCATTCATCGACCAGCATTTCCGCCGCGCTCGGCATGGCCGTGGCGGCCAAGGCGAAAGGCGAGAGCCGCCGCGTGGTGGCCATCATCGGCGATGGCGCAATGACCGCCGGCATGGCATTCGAAGCGCTCAACAACGCTGGAGCGATGGACGCCAACCTGCTGGTGATCCTCAACGACAACGAGATGTCAATCAGCGAGCCGGTCGGCGCGCTGAACAACTATCTGGCGCGGCTGCTGGCCTCCAACATGTATGGCGCCGTGCGTCGCATGGGCAAGAACATGCTGTCCGCCATCCCGCCGGTGTCTCGTTTTGCCCGACGCTGGGAAGAGCACACCAAGGGCATGGTGCTGCCCGGCACCATGTGGGAAGAGTTCGGCTTCAACTACATCGGACCGATCGATGGCCACGACGTGAACCTGCTGGTCGACACGCTCAACAAGGTGAAGGACCGCACTGGGCCGCAGTTCCTGCACGTCGTCACCCGCAAGGGCGCGGGCTACGAGCGCGCCGAGGACGACCCGATCCTCTATCACGGGGTGCCGAAGTTCGATCATTCCGCCGGCATCCCGGCGGCGCCTGCCGTGGTGCCGAAGAAGACCTACTCCGACATCTTCGGCGACTGGCTGTGCGACACCGCCGCCAGCGACGACAAGCTGGTGGCCATCACGCCGGCCATGCGCGAAGGCTCGGGCATGGTGCGCTACTCGAAAGAATTCCCGGATCGTTATTTCGATGTCGGCATCGCGGAGCAGCACAGCGTGACTTTTGCTGCCGGGCTTGCCTGCGAGGGGCTGAAGCCGGTGGTGGCGATCTATTCCACCTTCCTGCAGCGGGCCTACGATCAGCTGGTGCACGACGTGGTGCTGCAGAACCTGCCGGTGCTGTTCGCCATCGACCGCGCCGGACTGGTCGGCGCTGACGGCCCCACCCACGCGGGCAGCTTCGATGTCGCCTTCATGCGCTGCCTGCCGAACATGACCATCATGAGTGCGTCCAGCGCCGCTGAATGCCGTGCGATGCTGTCACATGGCGTCGCGCTCGCGGCCCCCGCCGCCGTGCGCTACCCGCGTGGCGCGGCACACGGTGCGCCGGATGCTGCGATCGCACCGCTGGCGCACGGCAAGGGCGTCATCGCCCGCAAGGCCAACGGCAACAGCAAAATCGCCATCCTCGCCTGGGGCTCGATGCTGCATCCGACCCTCGCCATTGCCGACAAGCTCGACGCGACGGTCGCCAACATGCGCTTCGTCAAGCCGCTCGATGAGGCGCTCATCCGCGAACTCGCAGCCTCACACGAGCTGCTGGTGACGGTGGAAGAGGCCTCAGTACCCGGTAGCGCCGGCAGCGCCGTCGCCGAATTCCTCGCTGATGCCGGCCTCGGCAACCGCCTGCTGATGCTGGGCTTGCCCGACAAATTCATCGATCAGGGTGACCCGGCCGTGCTGCTGGCCTCGGTCGGGCTTGACGCCGCTGGCGTCGAGCGCAGCATTCACGCAGTGATTGCCAACGCTGCGGTGCCGGCAGGCAAAGCCGCCGCCTGACGCGATCAGCATCAGGCGCCAAACCGCATTGCGATTGGGCCTGACTGGCTAATTGGCTACAAGTCGACTTTCACCGTTTCAGGCAATAAGACCTTGCACAGCGCGGCTCGGGGCTGAAAGTTGCTCGTGTCTGCGTCGCAAATCAGCGAGGTACTTGAGCCCGGCAATTGCCCGCACGCCGTACCAGCTGGTCATTTCACCGTCGATCAGTTCGATCGGCTGCTGCAGGTGCAGATCGTCGCGCAGCGCGGCGATGTGGCCGTCGTCGAACAGATAGGGCTCGGTGGACAGAAACACGCGATCAGCGTTACGCCAGACGCTGTCGTCCGCCGCGATCTCCGGGTAGCGCTTCTCCGCCTGCATGGGCAGCGTTTTCCAGCCGACGGTGGCCAGCATCGCGCTGACGTAGGTGTCGCGCGAGACAGTCATCCACGGGTTCTTCCAGATCAGGTACAGCACAGTTTCGGCCGCACGCGTGGCGCCGACGTTGCGCGCGTTGGCCAGGGCGGCGGCAAGCTCGCGCGCGAGGCCGAGCGCGGCATCTTCTGCGCTGAAGACATGCCCGAGCAGCGCAAACAGCGTGGCGTTCTCCTCCGGCAGCAGCGGGTGCGTCACGATCACGTTCGGGATCACGCGACGCAGATGGTCAACGGTGTCCTTGCGGTTTTCGTCGATGTTGACGATGACGTGCGTCGGCTCGGTGGCGATCAGCTTCGCCACATTCACGTCCTTGGTGCCACCGACCTTCAGCACCTCGCGCACGCCCTCCTCGGGGTGAATGCAGAAGCCGGTGCGCGCGACTACACGGTCGCCAAGCCCCAGCGCGAACAGCGTCTCGGTGATCGATGGCACCAGGCAGGCGATGCGCAGGCGGGCGGGGGAGTGGAAGCGCGCGTGGCGCAGGCCAATGGCATCGGGCAGATGAGTCATCGCACCGAGATGGGGGCGGCGCTGCAAAGCAAAACCCCGGAAAGCAAAAGGCCGCCGGTGTGACGCGGCGGCCTTGCTGTGCTGCGGGCGGAACTACTTCTTGTTGCGCTCGGCGCGTGCCTTGGCGATCAGGAAGTCAAGCGCGGCCGGTACATCCTTGTGCTGGCCCTTGAGCAGGTGCGGCTGCAGTTTGAATTTGCCGTCGATGAAGAGCATCGGAACGCTGTCCACCTGGTAGTTGCCGGCCAGCGTCTTGGCGCGGTTCATCTTGCTGTTGACCGCGAACGAGCCCCACATCTCCTGCACCTTCTTGGCGTCAAGACCGTTGCTCGCGGCCCAGTCGAAGAACACCTTCTCTTCGTTCAGCTTGACACCGGCGCCGTGCAGCGACGAGAACACCTTGCCCGACAAGTCCTCGCGACCGAGCCCTTCGAGCGTGTAGTAGATCTTGCCCAGATTCACCCACGCCGGCTGGAAGGCCACCGGAATGCGCTTGAAGCTGACGTCGGCGGGGACTTTCTTGATCCACGGGCCGAGGTATTCCTCCAGGTCCTTGCAGTGCGGGCAACCGTAGCTGTAGAACTCGATCACTTCGATCTTGGCGCCCGATTCGATCGCCTGCGGTTGTTTCAGGCGGAGGTAATCCTTGCCTTCCGTCAGCTGCTCTTGCGCACCAGCGGTGACCGATGCGGCCATGAAGCCCAGTGCCAGCCATTTGAGGGATTTGACCCAGCGAACCATGTTGTCTCCGTATTCTTGTGTTGTCTGTTTGGGGTAGCAGTTGCCTGTGACTAACGGGCAGGGGGTTTGGTTCGCCGACAGCGCCATTCGATGACACCCCGGCGACCAGCGGCGGTCAGGGCTTGACCACCGTCACTTCGATGCCCTGACGGGCGAGGTCGCCGCGCACCTTGCCGGCTTCGTCCGGGTCGCGATAGGGGCCGACGCGGACGCGATGCACAGTGCCTTTGTCCGGCACGTCGGCCGATTCGATCTTTGCTTCGTAGCCCAGCATGGCAAAGCGGGCACGTTGATTCTCGGCGTCCTGCTTGTTGGCGTAAGCGCCCACCTGCAGCCAGAGGCGCCCGCGCGGCTCGGCGCTGGGCGACGGCTCGGGATCGGCTGGCTTGGCCGGTGTTTTGGCAGCGGCGTTCGCGGCCGGCGCCGCAGGCGTGCTGGTCGAGGCAGCGCCCGGCTGCACGATGCGCTCGGCGTCGGGCTTGTTTTCGTCCTTCGCCAGCGCACCGGTCTGGCCGGTGGGTTTGGCTTCGGTTTTTGCCTCGGACTTCGGACGGATCGGGTCCAGCTTTGGCGGCGGCGTGGTCTCGGGGCGGAACGGCGAGGCGCTGTAGATCCAGATCGCCAGTACACCCGCCACGACCAGACCGACCACAAAGCCGATCAGGCCACCGAAGAGAAAACTCGCTGTCTTGTTCTGCGGGGAAGTATCCACGGCGCTGATTCTTACATTTTCTCGGGCGCCGAGACGCCCAGCAGTTGCAGGCCATTCTTCAGCACGCGGGCGGTGGCGGCGGCCAATGCGGTACGCGCTGCGCGCAATGCCGGGTCCTCCACGCGGATACGCTCGGCGGCGTAGTAGCCGTGGAACGCTGCCGCGACTTCACGCAGGTAGTACGGCAGCAGATGTGGCGCGAGGTCGCGCGCGGCGGTGGCCAGCAGGGCGGGGTAGTCGGCCAGTTTGGTCGCCAGTGCCTCAGCCTTTTCGTGCGTGAGCAGGCCGAGATCGGCCGCGCGCAGCGCCTCGTCGCTCACCGCTGCCTCGCGCAGCACCGAGCAGATGCGGGCGTGCGCGTATTGCACGTAGTACACCGGGTTTTCTTCGCTTTGCGACAGCGCGAGGTCAATATCGAAGGTGAATTCGCTGTCGGCCTTGCGCGAAACGAGGAAGAAGCGCACGGCATCCTTGCCGACCCACTCAATCAGCTCGCCCAGCGTGATGTAGCTGCCGGCGCGCTTGCTGATCTTCACCTCTTCGCCGCCGCGCATCACGCGCACCATGCTGTGCAGCAGGTAGTCCGGATAGCCCTTGGGAATGCCGGCATCCATCGCCTGCAGACCGGCGCGCACCCGTGTGATGGTGCCGTGGTGGTCGGTGCCCTGAATGTTCACCACCTGCGTGAAGCCGCGTTCCCATTTGGTAACGTGATACGCGACGTCGGGAACGAAGTAGGTGTAGCCGCCCGTCGCCTTCTTCATCACGCGATCTTTATCGTCGCCGAAGTCGGTGGTCTTCAGCCACAGCGCGCCGTCCTGCTCGAAGGTGTGGCCCGAGGCCTTGAGGCCGGCGACCGTCTTGTCGACGCGACCATCGGTGTAGAGCGAGCTCTCGAGGTAGTAGCAGTCGAATTTCTTGACGCCGAAGGCCGTGAGGTCCTTGTCCTGCTCATTGCGCAGCACGTTGACGGCGTAGCTCCGGATCGCGTTGAGATCGTTGACGTCGCCGCCGCGCTCCAGATACGCCTTGCCGATCTCGACGATGTAGTCACCGCGATAGCCATCCTCCGGCCACAGCGCGCTGCCCGGCTCCACGCCCATCGCGCGCAGCTGCACCGACCGTGCGAGGTTGTCGATCTGGTTGCCGGCGTCGTTGTAATAGAACTCGCGATGCACCGTGCAGCCCTGCGTCTCCAGCAGGTTGCACAGGGTGTCGCCAAGGGCGGCCTGACGCGCATGCCCGGTGTGCAGCGGCCCGGTCGGGTTGGCCGAGACGAATTCGACCATCACCTTCTCGCCCTTGCGTGCGGTGCTGGTGCCGAACGCGTCGCCGAGCCGCAGCGCATCGGCCACCGCCGAGAACTTCGCCGCAGGATTCAGTCGGATGTTGATGAAGCCGGGGCCAGCGATGCTGACCTCGCTGACCATCGCATTCGGCTGCGCGTCCAGCGTTGCCTTGAGCAGGGTCGCGACTTCGCGCGGGTTTTTGCCCAGCGGTTTCGCCAGTTGCAGCGCAATATTGGTTGCCCAGTCGCCATGCTCGGCCTGCTTCGGGCGCTCCAGCGCAGGGACGGCGGTGTCGGAGAGGTTTGCTTTGCGAATGGCCGAGGTCAGCCACTCGATCAATTGTTCTTTTTGCATAGCCGCAATTATCCCAAGCGGCGGCGCGGCGCCATCCTGCATGCAAACGCCACGCACAAAAGCAGTGGCTTTTTGATGAAAGCCCCGTTCTATATGGGCTCAAAGCCTGTTTTCTGCAAATATCGACTTCAACACATTTATTAGCTTAAGCCCAATTGCTATGCGGGTTAGCTGAAAAAGCTGTAGGCGCGTGCAAACCGTTACGCTGCCCGCACCGGCAGCGCCGTCTTGTAGCGCACCTGCTTCAGCGTGAAGCTTGATCGGATTTTTTCGATGCCGGGGATTGGGCTCAGTTGCTCAAGGATGAATTTCTCCAGCGCCTGGATGTCGGCCACCACCACGCGGATCAGGTAATCGCTGTCGCCGGTCATCAGGTAGCACTCCATCACCTCGTCGTGCTCGGCGATACGCGATTCGAATGCGGCCAGCGCCGATTTGCTCTGTTCCTTGAGGCTGATCGAGATGAACACATTGAGCCCAAGCCCCAGCGCATGCGGGTTGGCAATGGCCACGTAGCGGTCGATCACGCCGCGCGTCTCGAGCGCCTTCACTCTCGCCAGACAGGGCGAAGGCGACAGATTCACCCGGCGCGCGAGCTCGACATTGGTGAGCGAGCCGTCCTGCTGCAACTCGCGCAGGATGCGCAAATCAATGGTGTCCAGATGGTCTTGCAATTCAATGCGCCGCTTTCTTTGCTGTTATCAGCATTAAATGCCTGATCACGGCAAAAGCAAAGCGCTTTCAACAGCACCTGCTGCCTTCCGCCCGGCACAATTTCGTGGCTCAATCCCGCCTCTCCCTGGATTGCCACGATGCTCATGCCTACCCCACCCGAACTGCTGCAAGCCACCGCCGACAGTGACCCCGCCGAAACCCGGGAATGGCGCGATGCCCTCGATACGCTGGTCGCCGCCGCCGGGCCGGAGCGCGCCCGCTTCATCCTTGACCGGCTGGTGGAGCATGTGCGCGCCACCGGCATCGCCTGGCGACCGGAGCTGGCGACGCCGTATCAGAACAGCATCCCGGTGCAGGCACAGCCCAACTTTCCGGGCGATCTCGCTATTGAGGAGCGGCTGGCCTCGCTGATGCGCTGGAACGCGCTGGCGATGGTGGCGCGGGCCAACGCGGCCTATGGCGAGCTGGGCGGGCACATCGCGAGCTACGCTAGCGCGGCGGATTTGTTCGAGGTCGGCTTCAACCACTTCTTTCACGCCCGCAACGACGCCACTGGCCACGGTGGTGACCTCGTGTTCTTCCAGCCGCACAGCGCGCCGGGCGTCTACGCGCGGGCCTTTCTCGAAGGTCGCCTGAGCGAGAACGATCTCAACTACTACCGCCGCGAACTGGGCGCCCGTGCCGCCGGTGCGCGTGGCCTGTCGAGTTATCCGCATCCCTACCTGATGCCCGACTTCTGGCAGTTCCCGACTGGCTCGATGGGAATCGGCCCGATCAGCTCGATCTATCAGGCGCGCTTCATGCGCTATCTCAGCCATCGCAATCTGCTCGACTGCGAGGGCCGCAAAGTGTGGGGCGTGTTCGGCGACGGCGAGATGGACGAACCGGAGAGCATGAGCGCGCTCACCCTCGCCGCGCGCGAAGGGCTCGACAACCTGATCTGGGTAGTCAACTGCAATCTGCAGCGGCTTGACGGCCCGGTGCGCGGCAACGGGCGCATCATTGACGAGCTGGAAAAACTCTTCAGCGGCGCTGGCTGGAACGTGATCAAGCTGCTCTGGGGCTCGGACTGGGATGGCCTCTTCGCCCGCGACGAATCGCACGCGCTGCTGCACACCTTCGCGCAGACGGTGGACGGGCAGATGCAGACCTTCGCCGCCAACGACGGCCGCTACAACCGCGAGAACTTCTTCGGCCAGAGCGAGGCGCTGCGTCGTCTGGCGCAGGGCATGACCGATGAGCAGATCGACCGGCTGAAGCGTGGTGGCCACGACATCGTGAAGATCTACGCCGCCTACGCCGCCGCCGCACAGCATCGCGGCCAGCCCACGGTCATCCTCGCCCACACCAAGAAGGGTTACGGCATGGGCAGCGCCGGCCAGGGCAAGATGACCACCCACTCGCAGAAGAAGCTCGACGAAACCGCGCTGATCGAATTCCGCAACCGCTTCAACTTGCCGCTCAGCGATGAGCAAGCCACCTCGCTCGCGTTCTACAAGCCCGCGAGTGACAGCGTCGAACTGCGTTACCTGCAGGACCGGCGCGCGAAGCTCGGCGGCTACCTGCCCACCCGGCAGACGGCTGCGCAGGCACTACCCGTGCCTGCCATCGCTTCGTACGCACAGTTCGCGCTCGCGCCCGACGGCAAGGAGATGAGCACCACCATGGCCTTCGTGCGCATGCTGGGCAATCTGCTCAAGGATGCGACACTCGGCCCGCGCATCGTGCCGATCGTGGCCGACGAAGCGCGCACCTTCGGCATGGCCAATCTGTTCAAGCAGGTCGGCATCTATTCCAGCGTGGGGCAACGCTACGCGCCGGAGGACATCGGCTCGGTGCTCTCCTACCGCGAAGCACTCGACGGGCAGATTCTCGAAGAGGGCATCAGCGAAGCAGGCGCCATCTCAAGCTGGACGGCAGCGGCGACCAGCTACAGCGTGCATGGCTTTGCGATGCTGCCGTTCTACATCTATTACTCGATGTTCGGCTTCCAGCGGGTGGCAGATCTGATCTGGGCAGCGGCGGACCAGCAGCCACGTGGCTTTCTGCTCGGCGCGACATCGGGCCGCACCACGCTCGGCGGCGAGGGCTTGCAACACCAGGACGGCACCAGTCACCTGTGGGCTGCAACGGTACCCAACTGCAAGGCCTATGACCCGGCGTTTGCCAGCGAGATGGCCGTCATCATCGATCACGGCATGCGCGAAATGCTCAGCGAACAGCGCGACGTTTTCTACTACGTCACGCTGATGAACGAGAACTACGCGCAGCCTGATCTGCCCGACGACAAGCGCGATGGCGTGATTCGGGGGGCGTATGTGTTCGCCGAGTTCGCGCCGACGGGTGTTCATGGTTCGACATGCTCACCACGAACGGAGGGTGTGGGGAGCGCGGTGCCTGGTCCGGCGTCTGTCGATGGGTCACCACGACCGGAGTCCGTATCTCCCGTTCGTGGTGAGCCTGTCGAACCACACCGTGGCCAGCACGCCACGCTGCTCGGCTCCGGTGCCATCCTCACCGAAGTCATCAAGGCGGCGCAGCAACTCGCAGACGAAGGCGCTCACGTGACAGTCATTAGCGTCACCAGCTGGAGCGAACTGGCGCGCGACGGCATGCGTTGCGATGCGGACGACACGCTCACGCCCCACCTGAGCGACCTGCTCGCCCGCACACAGGGGCCGGTGATCGCCGCCACCGACTACGCGCGGCTGGTGCCGGAAAGCGTTCGCGCGTGGGTGCCTGCAGGGCGACGCTACGTCACGCTTGGCACCGATGGCTTTGGCCGCAGCGACACCCGCGCGGCGCTGCGTGACCACTTCGGCGTCGATGCCGTGCACATTGCTGCGGCGGCACGACGCGCGTTGCGCTAAGCCTCGCTCGTTGCTGCGACGGCGGTGGTCTGACGTCGCGCCGAGCCCGGCGGCAGCGCCTCCTGCGTCTGCTCGCGCAGCGCGCGCAGGAAGGCACGCACTTCGTCGCTGGCGCGCACGGGTTCCTTCCAGTACTCGCTGCAATCCGGCTTGCGCCCGAGCAGCTTCATGTTGATCAGCTCACGACGCAGCGTGGCGTGATCGCCATAGGTGGCCCAGGTGTTGAGCACCGCGTTCACCTCGCGCTCGGTGTAGGTGCGGCGCCCATCGAAGCGCTGCCACAGCGCCCACATCGCCACACGCTGCACGGCGAATTTGTGCGGCCAGCGGCTGAGCCGACCGCGTTCGTCGAACTGCGTGAGTGCCTTGCTGGCATGCGCGGTCAGCGACGCGTCGAACGCCCCGGCGGGCAGCACGTTGGCGGGTGGCGATGCGGGCTGCAGCGTTGCCGCTGCACGCAGCGCCTGATAATTGCGATGCCCTGCCGCGCGCGCCAGCCAGTTCAGCAATTGCACATGCGACGGCAAGGTTGCCGCCTGCGCAAACGGCGCGAGCTGTTCGCGCAACGACTTTGCCAGCGCGCTCAGGTTGTCAACATAGAGGGGAATCGCACGGTCGTCGGCCTTGGTGCGCGGATTGGGGCGCGCATTGGCGCTAGGGCGCGACGGGGCGGGAGTGATGGTGTGTGCTGCGTCATCCGCAGCGAGAAGCGTGGACATGAATGAGCCTGCCTTTCAGGTTTTGAAATTGGCCAGGGCGACAAAAACGCTGGGAGCTCCCCTTCCAGCACGACCCGGCGCAAGCAAAGCGTCAAACAGTCAGTGCAGAAAAACGATCGGTGCTGCCGCCGCGCAAAGCGTGTTGATCAGCGAGTGAACGATCAGCAGGTTTAGCAAAGCCGAAGCGGGAACTTCGGCCGGGAACGTCTGGGTGAACTGCAGACCCGGGGCGAATGATAGCGCGGACGGCGTGTCACGCCGCGCTTTGACCCATTGCGCCCAATGGTTGAGTAAGATCCACGACATGACAAGACTTGCAGTTGATCCAATATCAGCGCTCGAAGAACGGGGCTTCGACATCCAATATCTTTCTCACGCCAAGTCAATTCTGTTCGGCGAATTTGGTGAGCAGGTACACGAATTGGCTGCTGTGCTTTCTGCGCTATCTCTTCCGATGACTGAAATCATTGGATCAGGTGGTGGTGAGACCAAATTTACGCAACGAACAAGAAAATCACTCGACGCCCGGGGTTGGAAGAAGCACAACTTTGTCGTTGCAAAATCAATCGATGGGCTCGAACGCGAAGCGACCTCGCACGAGGTTGACCACGTGCGGACGGTGCCGGGCGTTGGCACAATAGGTTGTGAAATTGAATGGAACAACAAGGATCCGTTCTTTGATCGAGACCTGGAAAATTTCAAACGTTTGCACGCGGACGGCGCCATCAGTGTTGGCATCATCATTACTCGGGGAAGTAGTCTCCAGTCGAAAATGATGGAACTGGTCCGAAGGTTTGCTAGTGAACGCAACATCGTCAACTTTGCTTGGCTGGCTGCTGCGGGCGTTGAACCGACCCCGAAGCAACGGGCGCACATCAGTGACAGAGCGAACAGGGCAAAAGACCCTATTGATTTCGCCGAAGCCTGGACAAGCAACTTTGTGTCAAACAAATTTGGTGCAGCAACCACGCACTGGGAGAAATTGCAGGCGCGAGTGTCGCGTGGGGTAGGCAATCCTTGCCCACTGCTGTTAATCGGAATACCAGCTTCGATTGTGGTTTTCGATAACGCGACTGTGGAACAGTTGGACGAGGAGAATTCTCCGTCGGAGTAATAACTACCCGAGCGGCAGACTATCCTGCTGGCGTTGTGAGTGATTGCGATACGTTGGCCAAGTCGGCGAATAGGATTCGTCCGCTTGATTGCCCCAGATGGCCCAACCAGGCCGCGTTCCTCGCGCGAATAGCTCCAAATACGGCCCAGGGCTACAGGACTGGATCAATTCGTATTGTTCGTCGGGCTTTCGGCTGTGTTCGCGCTTGCGCGTGCCCAGATAGTTAACTTGGGTTCTGCCAGGCTGCAAGGTACGAGCATTTTTGCCGCGTACCCCAAACAGAAGTAGCTCCGTAACGTTACGAAAGTAAAAACCTACGCCGCGCCCATCGCTACCACCATCTTTGCGAAGTTTGTGCCACACGATGTTCGACTTGTAGTTAAACCCCCAAGCCTGCATTACAGCAAGTCCATCAGGCAACAGCGCGTTGGGAACCCACAAATACAAATGCGCCGTCTCTTCGGCCGCGTCCGCTACAGGCAGCCCCTTTATGTCGTCGAGCGTCATCGTCCCGTAACGATTCAGCCGCTTGTGCTCCGGAGCGACCTTTCCAGTACGGTTCTGGAATTGCCAAGGCGGATCAGCAAGAACAGTTTTGAATCGATTGCCAGCAACGAACGCCGAGAATTCGCATGCGGGAGATTTATGTGGATCCATACAGCGATTCTAAGTACTTTCCCGGCAATTGTGTAAACACTGTTTACGTTCCAATCCATCTGCCACCCGCCGCATGCGAGGCAATGCAAGCCTCAATAAACCGCATGCTCTCCACACCGTCATCAATCGTCGGAAAACTCACCTGCGCGAGCGGCGCGCCCGCGTTGCGCGCGTGGATGGCTTCTGCGGCCTCGCGGTAGAGATTGGCGAAGGCTTCGAGCAGGCCTTCCGGGTGGCCGCGCGGCGTGCGGCTGAGGCGGGCGATGTCGGCGGGCAAGCCTGGATCGCCACGACCGACGGTGCGCGCGGGCTCGCCTTCGATGTTGAGGTGCAGATAGGCCGACTGGCGGTGTGACCAGTCGAGGTGGCCGCGTTCGCCGTAAACACGCAGACGGATGTCGTTCTCGCTGCCGGCGGCGGCCTGCGTGATGGTGTATTGCCCGCGCGCACCACCGGCAAAACGCAAGTTGGCGAGCACGGTGTCGGTCACACTTCGGCCCGGCATCAGCGCGCCGACGTCGGCGCTCACCGCCTCAATCGCAAGGCCAGCAACATTGCAGGCCAGATGCTGTGCGTGACAGCCAATCGCCGAGAACACCAGCGCGAGTCCGCTGCGATCAGCGTCAAACTTCCAGCGCTGGCTGTCGGTCATCGTGCCCTGTTCGATGGGCTTGGCGAGACCGCTCTGGATGTATTCCACCTGCACAAAGCGCACCGGGCCGATCACGCCGTCGGCGACGAGCTGCTTGGCATGACGCGTCATCGGGTACGCCGAGTAGCCGTGCGTCACACAGAACACGCGACCCTTCGCGCGGGCACGAGCCGCGAGGTCACGCGCTTCGGCGGCCGTCGTGCTCACCGGCTTGTCGCCAATCACATCGAGTCCCGCATCAAGCGCAGCAGCAGCAAAGGAATAGTGAGTATCGTTCGGCGTCATGATCGTCACCGCCTCAATGCCATCGGTCCGCTGCGCCTCTACCGCCAGCATCGTCGCCACATCCACGTATCCGCGCGCCGGGTCCACTCCCACCGCCTGAGCCGCCGACGCTGCGCGCTCAGGATGCGAAGAAAACACCCCCGCCACTACCTGCCAGCAGCCATCCAGCTGCGCCGCACGACGATGCTGACCGCCGATCCATGACGAGGGGCCGCCGCCGATGACGGCGAGGCGGAGGGGGCGATGTGATGTTTTGGTCGCGTTGTTCATGGTGTTCTCAAAGCTCAAACGTGGAGTTCAATATATGTAGTTTGTGCACCACTAGTTCGCAATTTCCATATTGATCCCTTGCAACGACAGTGTGCACTTTGATACTCGTCCTACACCGCTTGAGCATATGGTTTCCCCAATGTCTTCGCGCTCAATGCCCATATAAGATCACTGGGTGCGAGGGGGTTGTCGGTCGGCGCACTTGATAAGTTTTTACCTCACGACCGCAGAGGAAATTTGTAATGACAACTTTTGGGTTAAACGCGCTAGCTGCGTTGGTTGGAACAGCCGCGCTGTTGGTACCGCTTGTGAGCGCAGCTCAGACTGCGCCAGAGAAGAACACCTGTTTGTTCTACGAAAACACTGACTACAAGGGCAAGCATTTTGGGCTGTTCAAGGGCGATGCGCTTACGACAAAGCCCAATGTGAAGCCTGAGAGTGTTTACAAGCAGGGCTTCAAGGGGCGCGTTTTTATGCAACCGGAATGGCACGGAAAGGTGTCATCCGTGAAGGTTCCCAAAAGCTGCAAATTGATCGTGGTGCTTGCGTCGGGTAAATATGCTGACGCCATTGACAAGGATATTCCGAAGTTCAGTGCCCAATTCAACGACAACGGCGTTGGCTTCGGTTGCACATGTAACTAGTGATCTCGTCCACCCGGACGAGATGCCAGCCAGACCACCTTCGGGTGGTCTTTTTTTTTTGCGAACCGAGACCTGCTGAAACGGCGTAGAACGGGCACTGCCAGCTATTCCGCTGTCTGACCCTCCGACAAGCTCAGGGCGAATGGCGCGGTGAGCACAATTCGCCGCATACCACCTTACCACTCTCCCTGGTCCTCTCCCGCACGGGGAGAGGGGACACGTCCGCTACGCCGCCTGCTCCAGCTTCAACCCTGCGTGCTCGCGCAGCGGATGAAACTGAATCTTCGGGTGCCGTTCCTGCGTCAGGCGCAGGTCGTAGTTGGACGTGAGCAGATAGGCCAGCGTGTTGGCTGCGTCGTAGGCGAGCTTGGTGGCGTTGTAGTCCATGAATTTCTTCATCTCGGCTGGGTCGTCGCACGTAACCCAGCGGGCGCCGACGAACTGGCTGCCCTTCAGCGCGATCTCGGCCTTGTACTCGGTGGACAGGCGATGCTGCACTACTTCGAATTGCAGCTGCCCGACGGCGCCGAGCAGCATCAGCGAGCCGAGCTGTGGCTTGAACACCTGAATGGCGCCCTCCTCGCCCAACTGCGCGAGGCCCTGCTGTAGTTGCTTGCTCTTGAGCGGATTTTTCAGTTCGACGGTCTGAAACAGTTCTGGCGCAAAGAACGGCAGCCCGGTGAATTGCAGGCTGGCACCGTCGGTGATGGTGTCGCCAAGCTGCACGCCGCCGTGAATGGTGAAGCCGATGATGTCACCGGCGTAGGCTTCGTCCACCGCTTCGCGGCGTTGCGAGAGGAAGGTCACCACGCTGGTCGGGCGCATCTCCTTGCCGCTGCGCACCACCTTGAGCTTCATGCCTGAGGCGTACTTGCCGGAGCACACGCGCACAAAGGCGATGCGATCGCGGTGCTGCGGGTCCATATTGGCCTGCACCTTGAACACCACGCCCGAGAAGCCTTCCGAATCCGGCGCAATCTCGGTGAGAGAGCCATCGGCGTTGCTCGATGCGCGTGGGTGCGGCGGCGGTGCGAGGTCAACCAGCGCGTCGAGCACCTCCTGCACGCCGAAGTTGTTCACCGCAGAACCGAAGAACACTGGCGTTTGCCTGGCGGCGAGAAAGGCCTCGCGGTCGAACACGGGCGACACGCCGGAGAGCAGCTCGATGTTCGCCATCGCGTGCTCGAAGTCGGCGCCGAAGCGGGCCTTGAGGGTGGCAGTGTCGGACAGCGGAATCTCTTCCGCGGCTGACGCCTCGACAGTATCCTCGCCGGGCTGGAACACCCGCATGGTCTGCGTGCGCAGGTTGATGATGCCGCCGAAGGCTTTGCCCTGACCAACCGGCCACGTCATCGGCACGCAGGGCATGCCGAGCTCCGCCTCAATCTCGTCGAGCAGCTCGATCGGGTCGCGGCCTTCGCGATCCATCTTGTTCACAAAGGTCATGATCGGCGTATCGCGCTGGCGGCACACCTCGATCAGGCGCTTGGTCTGCGCTTCCACACCGTTGGCGGCGTCGATCACCATCAGCGCGCTGTCAACGGCGGTCAGCACGCGATAGGTGTCTTCCGAGAAGTCGCGGTGACCCGGCGTGTCGAGCAGGTTGATGACATGCTCGCGGTAAAGCATTTGCATCACAGAGGACGCGACCGAAATGCCGCGCTGCTTTTCGATCTCCATCCAGTCGGACGTGGCGTGACGGCTGGCCTTGCGCGCCTTGACGCTGCCGGCGACGTGAATGGCGCCCGAGAACAGCAAAAGCTTCTCGGTCAGCGTGGTTTTACCGGCGTCGGGGTGCGAAATGATGGCAAAAGTGCGGCGGCGCGCAACTTCGGCCGTGTGCGGCGTGGCGGTCACAGGAAACTCTGAAACAGCTGGAAACCCTTGATTTTACGGAACTTATGCGCTTTTGTCGGACCCAATTGCAGACGGGTGGCGCGGCGGGAGTCGTAATCATTTGTAACGCCAATGTCGCTTTGTCCGCCACCGCTGCGTCTAATCCGTTAACCAAGCCATCGGGACAGTTTGCCCGAACCGAACAAGGAGTTTTCTGATGAACAAGTTGATCGCTCTCGGCGCCGCAGTACTCGCGGCCGTTGCCGGCACGGCAGCCAACGCGGATGGTGGCAAGCATTTCTATCGCGGCCCGGTGGTGGTCGGTGGTGGCCACGTGCGCCCGGCCTACGTGGCTCCGGCGCACAACTATCGCCCCGGCTACGGCCACGGCTACTGGCGTCCCGGTTACTGGCACAGCGGCCGCTGGATCGCGCCGGTGTTTGTGGCGGCCGCCATCGGTGGCATCGCCTACGCAGCGACCACACCGGTTTACGCTGCACCAACCGTTACCTATGTCGCTCCGCCGGCACCGGTCGCTTATGGCTACGCCAGCCCGATGGCGGTGAACGTATCGCCGATGGCTGCCGATGGTTTTGATTACGCTGACGTCAACCGCGACGGTTTCATCACCTATCAGGAAGCCGCTGTGCACCCGCACTGGCAGCGCAATTTCGGCTTCATCGACCGCGACCACGACGGTTATCTGACGCGCGAAGAAGTCGCCGGCTGGCGCACGCACTAGACGTCTGACGGCCCGATGACGATCAAGTCAGCCTCGATCAGAACAGCGCAGGTCACTGCGCTGTTCGGCATTGCATTTGCGCTATCGGTGCCTCTGTCCAGTTCGGCGGTCGGCGCCCCTGGCGACCCGATGGCACGCAAAAGTGCAATGGCGCGTGCTGACCGTGATCGCGATGGTGCCCTGACCCGTGCGGAGGCCTGTGCCGGCAAAACGCCGCGCATCTGCAAGCGTTTCCATCTGATGGACCGCAACCACGATGGCGTGGTCACCCGCGCCGAGATTCGCGCGTATCAGCAGGCAAAGCGGGTCACGCGGCCACCGGTCGCGGTGGCCCCCAGTCGCTAGCGCCTACTTGCCCGCGCGCCGGCGGCGTACTGCGTCGGCCAGCTCTGAAAGCAATGGCCCTGTCTGCTCGAAACTGATGCAGGCGTCGGTGACTGACACGCCCCACGCCAGCGGCTGCCCGGCCACGATGTCCTGCCGCCCCTCGTGCAGATGGCTTTCAATCATTACCCCGACCACACGCTGATCGCCTGCCGCGATCTGCTTCGCCACGTCGCTGCCCACTTCGATCTGCCGGCGGTGCTGCTTGCTGCTGTTGGCGTGCGAGAGGTCAATCATCACTTGCGGCCGCAATTTGGCGGCAGTCAGTGCGTCGCAAGCAGCCTGCACTGAAGCCGCGTCGTAGTTCGGCTGCTTGCCGCCGCGCAGGATGACATGGCAATCGCGATTGCCGCGTGTCTCGAACACGGCCGCCTGCCCCATCTTGGTCATGCCCATGAAGGCGTGGCTGGCCTGTGCCGCAAGCACTGCATCGACAGCAATCTTCACGCTGCCGTCGGTGCCGTTCTTGAAACCGACCGGACACGACAAGCCACTGGCAAGCTGACGATGGCTCTGGCTCTCGGTGGTGCGGGCACCAATTGCGCCCCAGGTGACCAGGTCGCTGATGAACTGCGGGCTCAGCAGATCCAGGAACTCGGTGCCGACCGGTAGCCCCGCAGCGAGCACATCAAGCAACAGGCGGCGGGCCATCTCCAGCCCCTCGTTGATGGCGAAGCTGCCGTCGAGGTGCGGGTCGTTGATGTAACCCTTCCAGCCCACCGTAGTGCGCGGCTTCTCGAAGTAAACGCGCATCACGATCAGCAGATCGGCAGCATGGGCGTCGGCTTCGGCTTTCAGCAGGCGGGCGTATTCCATCGCTTGATCGTGGTCGTGGATCGAGCAGGGGCCGACGATCGCTAGCAGCCGGTCGTCATGGCCATGCAGGATGCGCGAGATTGCCGCGCGGCTCGTTTCGACCAGTTGTTCTGCCGCTTCTGGCACCGGCAATTTCTCGTCCAGCAGCGCGGGCGTGAGCAGCGGGCGCACGCGCGCGATGCGGGTGTCGTCGATACGGGTGGTGTCGTGAGTGGTGTGGTCGTGGGCAGAAGTCATGGCTAAGCTGCACGGCGTATCGGTGGCCGCATTGTGTTTGCGCGCTAGTGGTTGGTCAGCGCGCTGCAGGTGATGGTTTGTTGCAGCACATGCGAATCATCGGTGCCAAGTTCGATCACGTCGTTGCCACAGTTGGCGGCTTCGAGGCAGACATACTGCTTCCAGCCGTCGCCCGGCAGATCGGCGAAGGTCTTGATCCATTCGCTGCCGGGGTTCCACACCACCAGCGTTTTGCTGCCGCCAGTGGTGAGGGTGATCTTGCGCTGCGCCGCCGGGTCGATCAGCTCGAAGCGGTTGCCGGCGTTCATGTAGATGCGGTCGCTGCGACCGGGGTCGCGCGGGCCGTGCAATTGCCAGTCGCCGCTTTGCCGGTGCTCGTTGAAGTCGTCGAACTTGTCGGCGTAGGTTAGACCGTCGAGCCCGGTCACGCGGATACGCTCGGCATCGCCAACACGGAAGTAGGTGTGCAGCGCCTGCGTGAAGCGCACCGTCTGCTGGCTCAGGTTGACTGTGGTCAGCGCCTGCTCCAGCGCGCGGCCGATGCGCATGGTCAGCATCAGGTTCATCGGCACTTCGCCGAACTCCGGCGGCGCCATCGCCAGCACGATCTCACCATCCGGATTTTGCTGTGCGTGCGTCACCTGCCACTGCGCAGTGCGCGCGAAGCCGTGCATCGGCGCATCGTCGGGCTGCCCCTGCTTGGCGAAGTACGGCCAGCAGACCGGGATGCCGCCGCGAATCGGGTCTGGCGGGCGTTTGGTGATGGGCGACAGCCAGAGCACGTCGTCAAACCCCTGCGGCGTCCACGACAGCACGTGGCCGCCGAACAGGCTGATGGCGGCGCGCGAGAACGGCGTGCTCACCAGCAGCGCGGGCAGGCCCTGAAATTCGCCGAAGCGGAGGCCGGGAATGGTAGCGGTCATGAGGGTTCAGCTTTTTATGTAAAGCCGCATCCGGACACGGCTCAAGCGTTGATTTATTGGCAAGTCAACTTTTGCAGATTTGGAACGTCAAGCCCAATGCTGACGCCATTTCCACCAAAAGTTGCCTGCCAATTCTCCTGAATTTCAGGAGATTCCGCCATCAACAATAAACGCTTGCCCGGAACAGCCGCGCGAATCGTCGCTGGCGAGGAACAATGTCATCGCGGCGACGTCCTCGGCGTCAAGCCGAAATTTGAGCGCCTGAGCGTCCAGAAACTCCTGCTCGAGTTGTGGCGTGACTACCTGCGCCATTTGCTTCGGGGTGCGGATGGCGCCGGGCACCACGCAGTTGACGCGGATGTTCCGCCCGCCAAGCTCCTGCGCCAGCGTGCGGGTGAGGCCGTGGATCGCGGCCTTGCTGGTGGTGTAGCTGACGAAGCCCGGGCGCCGGCGCATCCAGCTGACGCTGCCCATCATGATGATGCTGCCGCCGCTTGCCGATGCGGTCATCGCCTGCGCGGCAGCCTGCGCGCCGAACACCTGCGGACGCAGGTTGATGGCGACGTTGTTGTCCCAGTATTCGGGCGTCAGCTCATCGAATTTGTGACGCACGTCATTGGCGGCGTTGCCGATGTAGACGTCAAGGCGGCCATCGTGCGTCTTTGCGGCGGTGGCGATGGTGCCTTGCAGGGCTGCCACGTCGCGAATGTCGCAATGCCAGTAGCGCAGTCGCTCCTTCGCGTTTAGCCGCGCGCGAAGCGCGTTGGCTGCGTCGTCGTCGATGTCGAGAAAGCTGACCAGCGCCCCCTGGGCGACAAAGCCTTCCACCAGCGCGGCGCCAATGCCGGTGGCACCGCCGGTGACAAAGACATGCTTGCCACGCAGCGAGGGGTAGAGATTGGTCTGGCGCATGAGGGTTCTCCGCAGGGGGTTGCTTGACACGCACTAGCCGGCGTAGCGTGGTTCGATGATGCCCGGTGCGTCGCCGTCCGGCAAGCGCCACGCGAACAGGCCGCCGGCATACGGGTGCGCGGCAAGCTCGGCGTCGGTCATCCGGGTGCGGGCGGTGGTGATGTAGAGCGTGCGCAGATCGTCGCCAGCAAAGGTGCAGCAGGTGATGTTCGGGATCGGCAGTTCGATCACGGCGAGCAATTCGCCCGTCGGTGAAATTTTCTCAACACGTCCGCCTGCCATGATCGCCACATAGACATTTCCTTCGGCGTCCACGCAGGCGCCATCCGGGCGGCCGCTGGCAGGCTCGTAGCTGCGCAACTCGCGGCGGCTGGACGGGATGCCGGTGACGAGATCGTAGTCGAAGGCCCAGAGCACGTGGTTGGTGGTGTCGGCCAAGGTCATGCTGCGACCGTCGGGCGCGAAGGTGATGCCATTGGCGATGATGACGGGGTTGCACTGCGCACCGAAGCGGCCATCAGCATCCAGCCGGTAGACGATGCCGCCCGCCCGGTCGCGCGGCTCCCACATGGTGCCGGCCCAGAAGCGGCCAGCACTGTCGCAACGGCCATCGTTGAAGCGGGCCTTGGCCGGGTCGTAGTCAGGGCTGGCCAGCGGCGTGAAATCGCCGCCGAAGCGATCCAGCCGTGCATAACCCGAGCGCATGCCGCAGATGAAGCCACCGCGTTCGGCAAGCGCGAAGCAGCCCATCTCCTGCGCGAGCGGCATGGCGTCGTCACGCCCGGTCGCCGGGTCGTAGCGGTGCAGCTGTCGGCCGGGAATATCGACCCAGTAAATCAGCTTTTGCCGCTCGTCCCAGCGGATGCATTCGCCCAGCGTGGCGCGGGCGTCCAGCGCCAGCGTGGCCTGGTGGCGGCGGGGTTGAGCGGTTGCTTGAGTCATATAGATGATCTAGATGATATAGATGTTTAGGTGTTTTCTGTGCTATTCTCGCAATTCGCTTGTGGAGGAGCGTCCGCGTGAGTGATCCGGGAAAACGCATCGACCAATGGCGCAGCCAGCGCTGGCTGGCCGGCGACACCATGCGCGTGTTCTCGCATCGCGCGCGCCTGGCCCAGACCGGTTGGAACCGCAGCGACTTCATGGGTCGCCCAGTAATCGGCATCATCAACACCTGGAGCGACATTTCCACCTGCCACTCGCACCTGCGCGAGCGCGCGCAGAAGGTGCGTGAGGGCGTGCTGCGCGCCGGCGGCTGGCCGATCGAGCTGCCCGCGATGAGCCTGGGTGAAGTGTGGGTGAAGCCCACCACCATGCTTTACCGCAACTTTCTGGCGATGGAGACCGAGGAGCTGATCCGTTCGCATCCCATCGACGGCGTGGTGCTGATGGGTGGCTGCGACAAGACGACGCCGGCGCTGCTGATGGGCGCTTTCTCGTGCAACCTGCCAGCGATTTTCATCCCGGCAGGCGCATCGTCCAATGCGTCGTTCAAGGGCGAGAAGGTCGGCACTGGCACCCACACCATGAAATTCTGGAACGAGCGCCGCGCCGGGCGACTGCCGGACGACGACTGGCAGGAGCTGGAAAGCTGCATGACACGCAGCCCCGGCACCTGCAACACCGCTGGCACAGCCACCACGATGACGGCGGTGGCTGAGGTGCTCGGCTTCTCGCTGCCCGGCGCCCATTCGATCCCGGCGGTGGATTCGCATCACCCGCGCATGTGCTCAAAGGCGGGCGAACGTATCGTAGCCATGGTGCTTGAGGACCTTAAGCCGCGCGACATCTGTACCGAGGCCAGCTTTCACAATGCGGTGAAGACGGTGCTCGCGATTGGCGGCTCGACCAACGCCTGTGTGCATCTGCCGGCAATGGCGGGGCGCCTCGGCATCAAGCTGCCGCTTTCGGTGTGGGAGCAATACAACCGCGAGATTCCGGTGCTGGCGAACCTGATGCCGGCAGGTACGGCCCTGATGGAAGACTTCTTCTTCGCCGGCGGTTTGCCCGCCCTGCTGAAGCAGATCGCTCCGCATCTCGACACCAGCTGCCGCAACATCACCGGCGGCACGCTGGGCGACGTCATCAGCAACGCAGAAATATTCAATGCGGACATCATCCGTCCGCTGGACAATGCGGTATCGAAGGAAGCTATCGCCGTTGTAACGGGCAATCTGGCGCCGCGTGGCGCCGTCATGAAACCGTCCGCCGCATCGCCCCACCTGCTCAAGCACAGTGGGCCTGCCGTCGTGTTCGAGAACTTTGCCGACATGCAGGCGCGTATTGACTCGCCCGATCTCGACGTCAGCAAAGACTCGGTACTGGTACTGAAGAACGTCGGGCCGGTCGGCGCACCGGGCATGCCCGAGGCCGGCAACCTGCCGATCCCGAAGAAGCTGCTGGAACAGGGTGTGCGCGACATGGTGCGCCTTTCCGACGCCCGCATGAGCGGCACCCACTATGGCACCTGTGTGCTGCATGTCTGCCCGGAGTCCGCCGTGGGCGGACCGCTGGCCTTGGTGCGAAATGGCGATCTGATTGCACTCGACGTCGCAGCCCGCAGCATCACGCTGCAAGTGCCAGTGCAGGAGCTCGACCGCCGTCATGCCGAGTGGCAACTAGCGCAGCAGGCCGCCCCGGCTGCGCGACGCTACCGTCGAAGTTATGCCGCGCTTTACCAGCAACACGTGACGCAAGCCGACGAAGGGGCTGACTTCGACTTCCTGCAAGGCGCAGAATTGCTGCCCGAGCCCACCATTTTCTAACCATCATGGCACTGCACAACACCTTCAAACATGCCCTGCTCCAGCGCGAGCGCCTGATCGGCGGCTGGTTCATGTCAGCTTCGCCGGTTGTTGCCGAGCTGATGGCGAATGCCGGCTACGACTTTCTGGTCATCGACATTGAGCACTCCACCGCCAGCACGCATGACCTGCACGGCTTGCTGCAGGCCTGCGCCGCCTCGCAGACACCAGCAGTGGTGCGCATGGCGTCGCACGACAAGACGCAGATCAAGTTCGCGCTCGACATCGGTGCGCTATCGCTCTACTTCCCGATGGTGAACACGGTAGACGAAGCGGTGGCGCTGGCCCGCGCCTGCCGTTACCCGCCGTTCGGCGATCGCGGCTTTGCGCGCATGCACCGCGGCAGCCGCTACAACACAATCGGCGACTACTTCGAGCGCATCAATCAGGAAGTGTGCGTCATCGCGCAACTGGAAACGCCGCAGGCGATGGCCGCCGCGATGCAGATTGCTGGGGTGCCGGGCATCGACGGACTATTCGTCGGGCCGGGCGATCTAGCGGTCGCGCTGGGCCACGGCGGCAACGTGATGCATCCACAGGTGCGCGAGCTGATGACCGAAGTCGGTGGCTTCTGTCGCCGCGCCGGCGTGCCATTGGGCACGGTGATGCCGACGCCGGAGACGGTATCGTGGGCGTATTCGGTGGGCTACAACTTTGTCTCGCACGCGAGCGATCTCGGACTGCTGATGGGTGGCGCAAAGGCTGGCGTGCAGCGCATCCGCGAACTCTCCGTTGATGCCCGCATGACTGATCCGCCCACGCAAACGGCGCCGACCTCGGCGCCTGCGGCCTACTGAATCCAGCTTCAACATTTGCAATCGTCGGTGATTTGCTCATTTCCCCGTTATGGACTTCACGCAGTTTGATCGCCTCATTTCCCTGACGCCGGCGTCGGCCTCTCCCAACGAGGCTATCGCCACCACACTTGATGGCCGCAAGGTCACACTGTCGGTCGCGAGCTTTGGCGAGGGTGTCGTGCGGGTGCGCATGAATGCGTCCGCGAAGCCGGACTATGGTCTGCTGCTCGCGCATGCAGACGACACCGTCGCGACAACCGATGGCTCGTCGCTATCGATCGCCGCCGGTCGCGCTGCGCTGACGCTGTCGAGCGATGCCACTCACCCGGTCGGCCTTGCTCTCAACTGGCGCGGCAAGCCGCTGCTGACCAGCCTCACCGATGAGCACTTCCGCGGCATGGCGAAGCCACTGGAAGCCACGCGCATCGCTCCGTTCGGCATCGCCGTCGGCATGACGGTCGCAGCTTTTGCGCTGGCGTCAGACACACCGGTATACGGCCTTGGCGAAAAGGGCGGCGCGCTGAACAAGCGCGGGCAGCTGGTCAGCTCCCGTGTTGAGGACGCGCTGGGTGTCAACACCGATCTGTCGTACAAGAACACGCCGTTTGCCTGGGCCATTACCCCGCACGGTTGCTGGGGTGTGCTCACGCATACAACAGTGGACGTGATGCATGGCGTCGGTTATGCGCAGTGGTCGAATCGCAGTTACGCAGTGGTCAGCAACGAGTCGGAGCTGGACCTTTTCTTCATTGCAGCGGATACACCAGTTGGCGTGCTGGCCGCCTATCACCGGCTGACCGGCAAGCCGGAGAACGTGCCCCTGTGGTCGCTCGGCGCCTGGGTCAGCCGCGCCTACTACCGCGACGAAGCCGACATCATGGCCACCGCGAACGAGGTGCGCGAGCGCCGCTTTCCAGCGGACGTGATCACCTTCGATGGCCGCGCCTGGCAGGACACGCCGACCCGCTTTCACTTCAACTTCGACCCGTCGCGCTATCCCGATCCGAAGCGTGTGATTGACCAGCTCAAGGCGCTCGACTACAAGATTTGCTGCTGGGAGTATCCGCTCGTCTCGATCAATCACCCCGAGTACGGCAACTACTTGCAGCGAGGGTATTTCCTCAAGCGCAGCGACGGCAGCGAACTCGTGTTCGAGTGGGACACTGGCAAGAAAACCACGCCGTTTGGCCCGACGCTGACGCCGCTGCCGCCGTCCGGCCTGGTGGACTTCACCAACCCTGCGGCTTACGCCTGGTGGCGCGATTCGCACCGGGCGCTGTGGGCGGTCGGGGTTGACACCATCAAGAGTGACTTCGGCGAGCAGGTGCCTGCTGATGCGCTGGCGCACAATGGCGACACCGGTGCCCGCGTGCATAACGTCAACGCACACCTTTACAACCGTTGCGTCTACGAGGCGTCGCTGGAAGCTCATGGCGACGAGGCCTGCGTGTGGGGCCGCGCCGGGTGGATTGGTTCACAACGTCATCCGCTGCAATGGGGTGGTGATCCGCAGAGTGATTGGGAAGGGTTGGCCGCCAGCCTGCGTGCCGGCATGAACCACGGGCACTCGGGATCTCCCTTCCATGCCACCGACGTCGGCGGCTTCTACGGGGCCACGCAGCCGGAACCTGCACTCTACTTGCGCTGGGTACAGGCCGCCATCTTTGCATCGCATTTCCGCATTCACGGCATCGGACCGCGCGAACCGTGGGCGTTCGGCGCTGAGGTTGAGCGTATCGCGCGCGAGTTCTTCGAGATTCGCTACAAACTGTTGCCCTATCTGCGTGGTGCCTGCGATCTGGCAGTGAAGATCGGTTTGCCCGTGATGCGCTCGATGGCGCTGTCGCATCCGGACGATCGCGTGGCGCGCGCCTTCGAGACGCAGTTTTACTGCGGGCCGCATCTGCTGGTGATGCCGGTACTCAACCGCGACGGCGACGTCGAAGGCTACCTGCCGGAACACGACGGCGGCTGGTACGACCTGTGGAGCGGCATGCATGTCGATGGCGGTGAAGTGGTCAGCCTCAACTACGATCTGGAACGCATCCCGGTCTTCGTCAAGGCCGGTGTCGCCCTGCCAATCGGCCCGGTCGTGCAGTCGACACGACCGCTCGAAGGTCTGACGCCGGTCGTCGCGGTCGCGGAGTTCGGTCATGCTGCAAAAAGTGGCTACGCCGTCTGCGCCCGTGGCGACGCACTCAAACGCGATGGCCAGTATTGGCGTAGCTATGGCCAGCGTGTGGGCCACGTGCGGCGATTCGCCGAGTGACCGACTGAGGAGCTGCAATGGCTGGCGTCTCGATCAGGCAAGTCGTCAAACGCTTCGGTGATGTTGAGGTCATTCACGGCATTGATCTCGACATTCGTGATGGCGAGTTTGTCGTTTTTGTCGGCCCATCCGGCTGCGGCAAATCGACCTTGCTGCGCATGATTGCCGGGCTCGAGAGCACCAGCGGCGGCGATATCGCAATTGGTGAAACGCGCGTCAATGATCTGCCACCGCGGGCGCGCGACATCGCTATGGTTTTTCAGGACTACGCGCTCTATCCGCACAAATCGGTGTTTGAAAACATGGCGTTTGGCCTGCGCCTGCGCAAGACGCCAGAGGCGGAAATCCAGCGCCGCGTCAACGAGGCCGCCGCGATCCTGCGCATTGAGCACCTGCTCGAGCGCAAGCCGCGTCAGCTTTCGGGCGGCCAGCGGCAGCGGGTGGCGATGGGACGCTCCATCGTGCGCGATCCGAAGTGCTTTCTTTTCGACGAGCCACTGTCGAATCTCGACGCGCAGTTGCGCAACGAGATGCGAACCGAGATCAAGAAGTTGCATGCCCGGCTGGGCAAGACCATCATCTACGTGACTCACGATCAGGTTGAGGCGATGACGCTGGCGGATCGCATTGCGGTGCTTTCCGGCGGGCGTGTCATGCAGTACGCGACGCCTGACGAGATCTACCATCGACCTGCTGCCAGGTTCGTTGCCGGCTTTACCGGATCGCCTGCGATGAATTTTCTTCGTGGTCGGCTCTCACCCGATGCCGCCACCTTTGAGGCCGGTGCAGTGCGCATCGCTCTCCCGCCAGCACTGGCCAAAGCCGCCGGCAGTCACGCAGGACAATCCGTCGATCTGGGGATTCGCCCGGAAGACCTCGCCATCGCCAGCGAGCGCGACGACTATCCCGTCGCCAGCGTCCCGGCCACCGTTGTGGTGCTGGAGCCATTGGGGGCCGAGACACTGGTCACCCTGCGGATCGGCGAGCACGAGCTGGTCTGCCGCGCCCGACCCGATGTCGGCGTGCAACCCAGCCAAACCGTTGATGCACGAATGCGCCTCGACAAGATGCACCTGTTCGATGCCGAAAGCGGCATCGCGCTTCGATAGCCATTTCCAACTTCGGCGACGTACTCGTTGCATGCCGAACCACAAAAGCAAAAGGAGGAACCATGACCATGAAACGACTCTGGAAAGCGGGCATGATTGCCGGGCTCGCGCTCGGACTAGTCGCCGCCGGCGCGGCTTCGGCACAGACGATGCGCGTGTTCTCGGGCGGCGCCAACCAGCGCCCCGATCTGATGCGCAAACTGTTCGACAACTATGAAAAGCAGAACCCCGGCGTCAAGATTGAAATTGAGACGGGTGGCGCAACGTCAGAGCTGCAGCGGCAATACCTCTCAACGGTATTGAACGCCAAGGATGCTGCCATCGACATCTACATGATCGACATCATCAACCCCATGCAGTACGCCAGAGCGGGTTGGCTGGAGCCACTCAACGGCTACCTTGGCAACGAAGCCAATACGATCATGAACACCTATCTGCCGGCCTACGGTGCTGCCAACGTCGTGGACGGCAAGATCGTTGCACTGCCAGCGTTTGCCGACGCACAGTTCCTGTACTACCGCAAGGATTTGTTCGACAAGTACGGTGTCAAGACGCCGGGGACCTGGGACGAACTCGCTGCAGGGCTCAAGAAGATCCTCGACGGCGAGAAAAACGGGGCCATGAACGGTGTCGCCACCACCGGCGCTGCGATCGAGGGTGCAGTCTGCACCTTCCTCAAGCCGTACTGGAGTCAGGGCAAGGAATTCAACGACGCCGCTGGCCGCATGACACTGGACAAGGCTGCTGCCCAGAAGGGGCTGGAAATGTGGCTGTCGCTGGTGGACCGTGGCGTGATGCAGAAGAACATCGGTGAGGTGCGGCCGGCCGATATGGTCAACGCGTTCAAGGCCGGCAATCTGGTGGCGATGGTCAACTGGGGCTTCGCATGGGACCAGCTGCAATCGCAGGCCGACTCGACCGTCAAGGGCAAGGTCGGCGTACTGCCGCTGCCGGCAATGGCGGGCGGCAAGTCGGCCACCTGCATCGGCGGCTGGCAATGGGCGGTGAGCGCGTTCTCGAAAAACAAGGCAGCATCGGCGAAGCTGGTGCGCTACATGAGCTCGCCCGAGTCAGCAAAGTTCCTCGCTATCGAGGGTTCACTGCTGCCGGTGTTCGCGCAGACTTACACCGACGCCGATGTGTTGAAGAAATTGCCGCACTACCGTGACTCGTTGCCGGTGGTGCAGGCGGCAAAGGGCCGTCCGATGTCTGATCGTTACGGCGAAGTATCCGACGCCGTGCGTACGTCGACCAACGCCGTGCTGGCCCGCACCGTGAAGCCGGCCGACGCAGTTAACGACATCGAAGGCAAGCTGCGGCGCGTGATGCGCTAGTGGCGTCGCTGGTATCAGCAGGGCGGGCATAGTGACCTCGTGGTTTGACCGGCTGCGTGACCCGAGCGAGAAAACGCTCGGCGTTATCCTGCTGGCGCCGGCGTTCGCGCTGCTCGCCCTGATCGTTGTCTATCCGATCGGCAAACTTTTCTACAACAGCTTTTTCGACATGCGCCTGTCCGGCGGACAGGGTTCGAAATGGGTCGGCTGGCAAAACTATGCCGACATGATCAAGGATGGCGCCTTCTGGGAGGCCACCTGGAATACGGTGCTGATCACCGTGGTGACGGTACCGGGCGCACTGCTGGTTGGCCTGGGCCTCGCGTTGCTTGCCAACCTGCCGTTCAAACGGCAATGGCCGGTGCGGCTGGCGCTGCTGTTGCCGTGGGCGCTGCCGCTTGCATTCGCAGGGCTCATCTGGGCGTGGTTCTTCCACACCGAATACGGATTCATCAATGATGTCTGGATGCGCTTTGGCGGTGAGCCGCGCATGTGGCTGCTGTCGCCCGTGTCGGCGTTTACGGCCATCTGCATCGCCATCATCTGGAAGTCATCCTCGTTCATGGCGCTGATCCTGCTTGCTGGTCTGCAGATGATCCCGAAGTCGCTCTATGAGGCGGCAGAAGTGGATGGCGCCAGCCGCTGGCAGCAGTTCTGGCAAATCACGATCCCGATGCTGATGCCGTCCATCGTCGTGGCATTGATCTTTCGCACCATCACGGCATTGCAGACCTTTGACATCCCCTACACCATGACCAAGGGCGGGCCGGGCAACGCGACCGAAACACTTGCGATGTACATCCACAAAACCACCATCGACTACCTTGACGTTGGCTTTGGTTCCACGCTCGCGGTGGGCATGTTCGTGCTGTCGCTGATCCTGACTGCCGTTTATTTGCGGCACATCAGCCGTCAGGAGAGTGCCTGATGGGTGATCGTCGCAGTTTGTTCAGTGCCGGTGGGCTGCGCTTTGTTGCGGCGGCGATTGTTGTCATCAACGGCTTTTTTCCGGCGATCTGGATCCTGTTCACATCCCTCAAGAGCGAGACGGAGCTGTTCCGGAAGCCGATCACTTACTTTCCGCATGAGCCGACGCTGAAAAATTACATCGCCGCCGCAGTGGATCAACCGCTGTTTCAGGTGTTCATGAAAAACAGCATTGTTGTGGCACTGCTGGCAACCGTCGTTTCACTCGTCGTGGCCGCGTTTGCGGCATACGCCATCGCACGCTTGAACTTGAAGCGCAGGCAACTGATCCTGACCGCGATCATCGCCTCGTCGATGTTCCCCCTGATCACGCTGCTGGTACCGATCTTCGAGACCATGCGGGCGCTGGGCTGGCTGAACAGTTACCTCGCGCTGGTGTTTCCGTATGTCGTGCTGAATCTGCCAGTGTGCACGCTGGTGCTGGTGAGCTTCTTCCAGAGCATCCCGCGCGACCTGGAGAACGCCGCGATGATTGACGGCTGTACGCGATTCGGCACGCTGTGGCGCGTGGTGCTACCGCTATCAGCACCCGGCGTATTTACGGCGGGCATTCTCGCCTTCGTCAACGCATGGGACGAGTTCCTGCTGGCGCTATCACTCAATTCGACTGCTACGATGCGTACATTGCCGGTTGGCATCACCCTGTATCAGGGTGAGTTCACCTTCCCGTGGCCAATCATTTCAGCAGCGCTGATTGTGGCGATTGTGCCGGTGGCAATTGTCATCGCCATCTTTCAGGAGCGGGTGGTAGGCGGCCTGACCGCAGGCGGACTGAAGGGCTGAGCCTTCCGGCGAAGCACCTACGCGCTTAGGCGCAGAAAGGCAGCCTGCTGCGTCCAGTCGCTCGTCGGTTTGCGCCGGAAGCCGGACTTGGCATACAGGTGCCAGCGTCCGATGACAAACGCGACCAAAGCGTTTGCCGCTTCGCCAGCAGGCAACGAGCCTGGCGGCGGCACCAGTTGCAGCGACTGCTTGAGTGACGCTTCGATACGATCGGTCAGCTGATTGATACGGGCCTGCAGGCGGCCATCTTCGTTGACCAGGGCGTCCCCAATCAGCACCCGCACCATGCCCGGATTCTTCTCGGCGAAGCCGAGCAGCATGTCGATGGTCTGGCTGGCCTGCGCCCGTCCGTCACGTTCGCTCTGGGCGATCTGGTTGACCAGCGTGAACACGGACTCTTCGACAAACTCGATGAGCGCCTCGAACATCTGTGCCTTGCTGGCAAAGTGACGATAAAGTGCCGCCTCCGAAACACCCACTTTCGCGGCCAGCGCTGCGGTAGTGATCTTCTCGCCCTGCGGTTGTTCGAGCATGCCTGCCAACGTCTGCAGGATTTGTGTTTTTCGCTCGCCCGGCTTCAATGCCATCGTCGTTTCCCCTTTTGTTCTGCCCGTTCCCGCCACGACACAACACTCTACATGACGCTGCATCCCCTGCGCAACGTCATGGCTTCCTCAAAAACTACTCGGCCCGAATCATCGTGCCTACCCCTTCCGAGGTGAGAATCTCCAGCAGCAGTGCGTGCTCGACGCGACCGTCAATGATGTGCGAGGTTTTAACGCCATGCTGCACGGCATCCAGCGCGCCCTGAATCTTTGGCTTCATGCCGCCGCTGATGGTGCCGTCGTCGAACAAAGCGTTGATTTCGCGATACGTAAGCCCGGTCAGCAGTTTGCCGCCCTTGTCGAGCACACCTGGCGTATTGGTCATCAGTACGAGTTTTTCGGCCTTGAGTGTCTGCGCGAGCTCGCTGGCCACGAGATCGGCGTTGATGTTGTACGCCTGTCCGTCCTCGCCGACGCCGATCGGTGCCACGACCGGAATGAAATCCGCCGCGTCGAGATGATGAATCAGCGTCGGGTCGATGTTGTAGATGTCACCGACGAAGCCGATGTCGAGCATCTTGCCCTTCTCGGTCTCGCTTTCGACCATCATCTTCTTGGCGCGGATGAAACCACCATCCTGGCCGTTGAGGCCGACCGCCTTGCCGCCCGCCTGGTTGATGAGGCCAACGATTTCCTGATTTAGCTCGCCGAGCACGGCCTCGACGACGTACAGCGTCTCGTCGTCGGTCACCCGCATGCCCTGGATAAAGGTGCCCTTCTTGCCGGTCTTGTCGAGCATGTCGTTGATCTGCGGCCCGCCGCCGTGGACGACAACCGGGTTCATGCCGACCAGCTTGAGCATTACCACGTCGAACGCGAAGCTCTTCTTGAGCAACGGGTCGGTCATGGCATTGCCGCCGTACTTGATCACCAGCGTCTTGTCGTGGAACTGGCGGATATAGGGCAGCGCGTCGGCAAGAATCTGCGCGCGATCGGACGCGGAAGCGGCGGAGAGGGGCATGGGGGAGTGCAGCGAAGTGAGTAAGTGTCTGCTCAGATTCTAAGCAAAGGCCGGCGCTGGAATCGGAAATTTTCGCTTCCAGCGCCGGCCCTTTTGGCGCCGCTATCCTGCGCGCTACACCCGCTGCGGCCCGCGAACCAGTTTGCCCGGCATCGCCCCGGTCGGCTGCCCATTCTCGAAGATGGTTTCGCCCGCCTTGATCGTGGCCAGATAGCCATCGGCCTCCTGCACGATGCGGCGCCCGCCTGCCGGAAGGTCAGCGATGAAGTGCGGTGCGCGCAGCGCCAGACGGTCGTAATCAATCAGGTTGAGATCGGCGATGTAGCCGGGTTTGATCAATCCGCGGTCATTGAGCCCATAAATGACCGCCGTGCTGCTGGTCTGCCGCTGCACGATCAGTTCCAGTGGCAGTTTGTCGCCTCGCGTGCGATCACGTGTCCAGTGCGTCAGCATGAAGGTCGGCAACGAGGCGTCACAGATGTAGCCGCAGTGGGCACCGCCGTCACCCAGCGAGAGCATGGTGCGCGGGTGTTGCAGCAGTTGCTGCGTATGCGAAAGCTTTTCGTAGGAGTAGTTGAACACCGGGAAGTAGATGATGGCGCGGCCTTCGTCCTCCAGCATCCAGTCGTAGGCGACCTCGTTTGGCTGGCGCCCCTCGCGGGCCGCCACCGCCGCCGCACTACCGGCTGGATCCGGCTCGTAATCGGGGCGCGGGCCGAGGCGGAACATCTTGTGAAAGGCCAGCGCCTTCATCTTCGTGTAGTCATCAAGGCCGTACGGCTGCTCGGACAGCAGTTTGGCGCGAACTGCCGGATCCAGCAGCGCCCGGTAACGTTCTTCCGCCGACAACTTGCGCAGCGGCTGGTAGGACGGATGGGCGATGAATGGGTGGAAGGTCCCGCCCCAGGAGAACAGCAAGCCTACTGGCCGACCGCAGAACGCGCCATACAGGGGGGTGCCGTCGCGCGCCGCATCTTCAATCTGGCTGAGCAGGGTGCGCCACAGTTCCGGGTGGGTGTCGATCTGCTGCACGTTGAACGCGACCGGCTGCCCGGTCTCGGCGGCGAGCTTGCGCATCCAGACCGTTTCCTGATCCATGCCGACGTGGTTCGAGGTCATCTGGAACACGCCGCGATGCGTGTCGCCCAGTGCCCGGCCAATGCCAAACACTTCGTCGAGTCGGGCAAAGGTGCCCGGCACATACTTGCCGTCGGCGCCTTTGTGAATCAGTGTGCGCGACGTTGAAAAGCCAAGCGCACCAGCCAGCAGCGCCTCGCGTGTGATGCGACGCATCTCTTCGATTTCTTCCGGTGTCGCATCGTTGCTCTCCACGCCGTTTTCGCCCATCACGTAGGGCCGCAACGCGCCGTGCGGCACCTGGCAGCCGATGTCGAGTGCGCGCGGCATCCGCTCCAGCGCGTCCATGTACTCGGGGAAGGTCTCCCACTGCCACTTGATGCCTTCCGACAGCGCTGCGTTGGGAATGTCTTCCACGCCTTCCATCAACTGGATCAGCCATTCGCGCATTTGCGGCTTCACCGGTGCAAAGCCGACGCCGCAGTTGCCCATCACCGCCGTCGTCACGCCGTGCCAGGAAGAAGGCGAAAGATAGGGGTCCCAGGTGCACTGACCGTCATAGTGGGTATGCACATCCACCCAACCCGGCGTCAGCAGCGCACCATTGGCGTTGATCTCTCGCTTGCCGGCACCGGCCTTGCTGCCGTTGACCTGCACGATGCGGCCATTGTCCACGGCAACGTCACCATAGACAGCGGCGGCGCCGGAGCCATCGACGATCTTTGCGTCGCGAATCACCAGATCATGCATGCTTACTGCTCCAGCTTGATGCCGGTGCGCTTGATCACCGCGCCCCAGCGTTCGTAGTCATTGCGTACGATCTTTGAGAATTCGTCGCTACCTGTGCCAGTGGGCTCATTGCCCTGGCTGCGGATCAGGTTGCTGATCTCATCGCTTTTGACGATCTTCGCCAGCGCTGCCGAGATTTTCTTCACCACGTCGGGGTGCATGCCACCTGGGCCAAAGAAGCCCTGCCAGCCGACAATGTCGATGCCGGCAACGCCGTGTTCGGCGATGGTGGGCAGATCAGGCAGCACCGGTACGCGCTTGTCGGTCGCCGTTGCCATGCCTTTGGCAGTGCCGGCCTTGATAGCGGTCACCGCACTCGCGGTGCCATCAAAGTAAAGCTGCACTTCACCCGCCATCAGCGCCTTCTGGGCGTCGGCGACGCCCTTGTACGGCACGTGCACCATGTCGATGCCAGAGGCAACTCGCAACATCTCTGCATTCAGATGCGCCGTGGAGCCGGGGCTGTACGACGCCACGTTCAGCTTGCCGGGATTGGCCTTGCCGTAAGCAAGCATGCCCTTGAAATCATTGAAGGGCGCATCCTTGTTGGCAACCAGTACGGTGGCGGAACGCGCCACCTGCGATAGTGGCGTGAAGTCCTTGAAGGGATCGTAAGGCAGCTTCGCAAACAGATGCGGATTCTGCGTGTGGGTGATGACGATCGTGTAGAGCAGCGTATGGCCGTCCGGCGAGGCTTTCGCCACCTCCTGCGCGCCGATGATGGTCGAGGCGCCAGGTTTGTTGTCGACCACGACCGGCACGCCCACGTCCTCGGATAGTTTCTTGCCAACGAGACGGGCCATCATGTCGGTGCCGGCGCCGCCGGCCGGGAACGGCAGCACGATGCGGATGGTCTTGCCGGGAATCGGCCACTGTGGCGATTGCGCGGTAGCCGAACCAGCGGCGAACAACGCAATGGTCAATGCGACCGTCGCCGCACATACTGCCTTTGCAGCGTGAATGGGACGCATGGATATCCTCCTTGCGGACGATTATCCTTTCGTGGCTCCTGCGGTCAGACCACCCACCATGTATTTCCGGAACGCGTAGTAAATGGCGGCCGGCGGAAGTGCGTAGACGAGACCGGTCGCCATCAGCAGATTCCACGGCGAATCGTCGGCGCTGAGAAAGTGCCCGAGCGCAACCGCCAGCGTGACATCGGAATCCTTCGACAGCAACAGGAAGGCATAAAGATACTCATTCCACGCCAGCAGCAGCGCGTAGGTACCAATCGCCACCAGCGAGGGTTTCATCAGCGGCAGATACACAAGCCGCAGGATTTGCAGTGGCGTGGCACCGTCCATGATGGCGGCTTCATCCAGCTCGTAAGGCAGCTTGTCACTCGCCTGCTTGAGCACCCAGATCGCGTACGGCGACGCCAGCGTGACCATCGCGAGGATCAGCGACCACTGCGAGTTGAGCAGGCCATACTGACCCATCACCTTGTACATCGGCACCGCAAGAAACGCTGCGGGAATCAGATAGGTCGCCAGCGCGAAGTTCATCACCATACTGCCTCCGCGCGTCTTCAGACGCGAGATGGAAAAGGCGGCGAAAGTGGCGATACCCAACGTGAGCAGGCCAGCAGCAACGGCGATGAACAGCGAATTGCCGAACTGCTGCCAGAAGTGATTGAGGTAGTAGTGCTTCTGGCCGGCGATGATTTCGAAGTTCTGCACCGTGAACTGGCTCGGCAGCCAGGTGCCGGCAGTCACGTCGTCCTTCGGTGAAAACGACAGCACCGTGAGATGCCAGATCGGAATCACGGTCCACAGGAACACCGGCAGACCGATCAGCCAGAGCCCGGCCTCGTTCAGATATTTGCGCATGGTCTCCAGTCCTCAGTGCGCCAACTTGGCTTCGCCGGCGGCCAGACGTCGCACCATGAAAATCACCAGTGGCAGCACCAGCGGCATCGCCATCACGATGCTGGCCATCGCCAGATCAAGCTGATCGATACGCAGATAGCGAATGCCCAACGTCGCCAGCACATGCGTCTGGTCACCCGGCCCACCGCCGGTGAGCAGGTAAACGCTGTTGAAATCGCCCAGCGTCCACACCATCGACAGCATGGTCGAGGTGAGATATAGCGTCGCCAGCGCCGGCCAGGTGATGAAGCGGAACTGCTGCCAGCGGCTGGCGCCATCAACGCTCGCGGCCTCGTAGAGCTCGGTCGGAATCGCGAGGCGCCCGGTGATCAGAATCAGCGTCCAGAACGGCAGGCTCTTCCAGATGTGTACCAGCACCGAACTGGCAAACGCCAATGCAGGCTCGGTCAACCAGCCCGGACCGTCAATGCCGAACAACCGGAATATGGTGTTGTTGATCAAACCCCACTCGGGGTTGAGCATGAAGCGGAACGACAGGATCGTCGGAATGCTCGGGATCGCCCACGGCAGCAGGAACAGCAGGAGCAGCGCCTGAATCCAGCGCTTTTGCTGCACGAAGAAGCCCGACAGACCAAGCGCGATCAGAAACTTCAGATTGACGCCGACCAGCAGAAAGATCAGCGTATTGACGACGGTGCGCGGAAACACCGGGTCCTGGAACAGCCGCACGTAGCTATCCGGGTTGCGTGCCACCCAGAGGCCGTAGACAACGGGATAGATCACGAATACGGCGAACACCAGCACGTAGGGGACGAGCAGCAGCGCGCCCCACATTTGCCATGAGTTGAAGCGTTTGTGGCCGGTGGCGGCAGCTGTATTCAAGGCGGAGTCCTAGCAATATGGGCGGGCGACGGCAGCCGTTGGCTGTCGTCACCCGTCACAGGTCACCCATCGGGCGTTGGATGAACTACCCGGCAAGCTGCTTGATGCGGGCAATCATCTCGTCGGTCGCTTGCTCAGGCTTCACCTTGTCGTTAACCACACGCTGAATCGCCTTGGCCCAAACGTTTTCCGAGTTCACGATGGTGAACTTGTAGTTGTAGACGAACTGGAACGGCTGCGTGTATTCGTTGAATTGGCCATAGACCTTGGCGCGATGGAAATCGGTGCCATCAGTCCAGAACGGGCGTGTTGCGCCGCTCTTGGTTACCGGATACCAGCGGCCGAGCGAGCCTTCGACGAACGGCGTCAGGTTTTCATCCTGCATCAGGAAGGCAAGGAATTCCTTGCCGCGACGTTTGTTCTTGCCTTCGGCAAACACGACCGCCGTCTTCACCGCCACCAGATGCGTCATGGTGCTGCCGTCGGGCTTCTTCGGAAAGCCGATGGTGCGCACGTTTTCCTTGTAGTTTTTGTCGGCCTGGGCGCGTTGTTCAGCCGTCAGCGACTGGTTCTTCGCATCGTCCAGCCACTTGGCGGCGATCGAGATCGTCGCGTTGTGCGTGGCAATCGTCTGCTTGTTGTGGAAGGCGACGTTGTTGTCAGGATCAAGCCAGTTCACCGACGACGGCGGCGTGCAGCCCTTCTCGGCAATGCTCGAATAGTCGCGCACCGCGTTGATCATCGCCTGACGATTTTTCGGCTGGTCGAGCACGATCTTGCCGTTCTCATCAACGATCTGCGCGTTGTGGGCAGCAGCAAAGGTCAGGAACGAATAGAAGGTATCGGACGCCGCCACGCCCATCGGATGGCCAATGGCGAAGATGCGCTTGCCGGTTTTCTTGCGGTAAGCCGGCTGCACCTTGTCGCACCAGAAGCCCCAGAACTCATTCCAGGTATTGGGAATCTGGTTCTCCTTGAATCCGGCTTCCTCCAGCATGTCCTTCCAGTAGTTGAAGTGCATCGTCTGGCGCTGGATCGGCATGGCGTAATACGCCTTGCGCTTGGCCTTGTCGTTGTAGAGATAGGTCGTCGACGTGGTGGTCGGCAGGAATTTGTCCGACAGCGGCGCGATGATGTCGGTCACGTCTTCCAGCTTGCCTTCGTAGGCCCACTTGCCAGTGACGCGGAAGTCATACGTCGTGCAGAAGCCAACGTCCGGCGGCGTGCCGGAATCAACCGCACCGACCGATTTGGTGTTGCAGTCCTCGGTGCCATACAGCGAGAGATCGACCTTGACTCCAGGGTTCTTCGCTTCGTACTTCTTGATGACTTCGTAGAGCGCGTCATCCTCGGCCTTGTAGAAGCCTTTGGTGAACCATACGGTGACTTTTTCCTGGGCCAGCGCGGGCGCAGCGAGTGCGCAGGCAGTGGCGATGGCGAGCGCAGTACGCGCGACGCGGGTGGTGCGGGTCATGGGGTTTCCTCCTGTGTTTTGCAACATGTGCATACGGCAACGCTCCTCATTGCCATCGCCAATGATTATCCGCTGTAGTCTCCTGTTAGCGCTGTCATCCAGCGACAGATTGAAAATATTTTGGACAAGCGCCCAATCGTGGGGACGGCGTGGCAAAGGGCGGGCACTTCCCTTTCCGCCGCTGCGTGAGCAGTGCTCAGCGCGTTGATTGCGGTGTCAGCGCCGACCGGCCACCTGTATCGCAGCCTGGACATCAAAGAATCGCCTTGGTACCAATGACGCAATTACCGAAACACTACGTCTCGTTTTTACATATTTAATGGCTTTTCTTTGAAATGACCATTTGACGAGGGCTCAGAGAGCAATTTCGACAAAGTCGCAAATTTCGTAAATCAGGCTGCAGGCCTTACGTGTATTGGATTTCAACAAAAAGTAGCCGCAAATTTCTGTTTGCGAATTAGTCCTGCCGTGTCAAAATCGCAGAATTGAAGGGGAGTAGCTCCCGCACCACAGTCGTCAGTACGAGCGATCACCCCCGGTGGTCCTCCGGTTGTGGTGGATGGTCCGCGTCCGGGCCGTCTAGCAAGACCTTCGCTATTGAACTGCACGGCATGTGCGGCTGCTGGCGAAGGCACGGGTCACCTGACCATTCCATGTGCGTTCCCCGGCGGCGGTCCTTGCCCTGCGCCGAAAGACTGTTGTTATCAGCGCAATCGCGAACCACTACTACCCATGGACATCTTTTCCACCACCTTCCTGATGGCCTTGCTGACCATCATCGTCATTGACCTGGTGCTCGCTGGCGACAATGCGCTGGTCATCGGTCTCGCCGCCCGCAACGTGCCGGCGCATTTGCAGAAACGGGTGATTCTCTGGGGCACCGCAGGTGCGATCGCGATCCGCATCGCGTTCACGCTTGGCATCGTCTGGCTGCTGAAAATCCCCGGCCTGATGCTGGCAGGTGGCCTGCTCTTGCTGCCGGTTGCATACAAACTGATGAGTCCGCCCGACGATGCCGGTGATGACCACGTCACCGCGAGCACCAATTTTTGGGGCGCGCTGAAGACCATCGTCGTCGCAGATGCGTTGATGGGCGTCGACAACGTGCTGGGCGTTGCCGGTGCGGCGCAGGGCAGCTTCCTGCTCGTTGTCCTTGGCCTGCTGATCAGTGTGCCAATCATGATCTGGGGCTCGACGCTGGTGCTCAAGCTGGTTGACCGTCATCCGTGGATCATCACCGTCGGCGCTGGCGTGCTGATCTGGACCGCGACTCAGATGATCCTCGATGAAAAATTGCTGAGCGAGTATCTGCCGTCGCATTCCTGGTTTGATGAAGTGAGCGGCGCGATCCTGACGTTCGCCATTCTCGGCGCGTTCATCCTGCGCCACCGTCGCAACCGCGCGACGCAGACCAAAGCCGTCGCCTCGATCAGCGGCGCCGCCTGACGGACGCATCCCTCAATTGCCGCTGAAGACGGCCTGCTACGTCAGGCCGGGCGGCGCACAATCTGGAACGAATATGGAAACCATTGGTACATGGTGGATGTGGACGGGCTTTGCCGTCTTTGTCGTGATTGCGATTGCGGTTGACCTGCTGGTCATGCAAAAGCAGGGGGCGCATCGGGTCAGCACCCGCGAGGCCGTCGGCTGGAGCCTGCTCTGGTTCGCGCTGGCCTTCGTTTTCGTCGCCCTGCTGTGGTGGTACCTCGACGGTACGCAGGGTCGAAGCGTTGCCAACGAGACGTCGATGCAGTTCATCACTGGCTACCTCGTCGAGAAGAGCCTGTCGGTGGACAACATCTTCGTCTTCCTGATGCTGTTCACTTACTTCGCGGTTCCTGCCGAGTTCCAGAAGCGCGCGCTGATCATCGGCATCATTGGCGCCATCGTGCTGCGCGCAATCCTGATCCTGGTGGGGGCGTGGCTGCTGGCCAAGTTTCACTGGGTGCTCTATCTGTTCGGCGCCTTCCTGGTCTTCACCGGCGCCAAAATGTGGCTCGCAGCCGGCAAGGAGCCGGACATAAACCAGAACCCGGTGCTCAAGTGGCTGCGCGGACACATGAAAATTGCACCGAACTTTGACGGCGAGAAGCTCACCACCATGGTCAATGGCGTCAAGCACTACACGCCGCTGTTTGTGGTGCTGGTGATGATCGGCACCACCGACGTGATCTTTGCGGTGGACTCCATCCCCGCCATCTTTGCCATTACCGATGACCCGTTCATCGTGCTCACCGCGAACATCTTCGCCATTCTCGGCCTGCGCGCGCTGTACTTCCTGCTGGCCGACCTCGCCGGCCGCTTCCACCTGCTGGCCTACGGTCTGGCGCTGGTGCTGGTGTTCATCGGCGGCAAGATGCTGCTGCTGGATGTCTACAAGATTCCCGTTGGCATTGCACTCGCGGTGACCGCTGCGATCATTGCATCATCGATGCTGGCGTCGCTGTGGACTTCCCGCAACGCCTCCCGTACTAAGGAGGGCTGAGCCATGCGCATCAGGCGCTGGTTGCGACAGATTGAGCCGCGGATACTGGCCGAGCTGGACCGGCCATCACTGGCCTGGGCGAAGCCGTGGCTCGACCGTCATGAGCTATTTGCCTTTACGCGACGGCCGCTTGCCCGTGGCCTCGCCATCGGCCTGCTCTGCGGACTCATTCCGGGGCCGCTGCAGGTGGCCGCAACCATCGTGCTGTGTTCGATGCTGCGGGCCAATGTGGTGATGGGGGTGGCGACGACGTTCTACACCAACCCGTTTACCATCGTGCCGCTCTACGCGCTGGCCTTCCAGATCGGCAGCGCCGTGCTACCCGGCGAACAGGTGATGCCCGTGTTCAACCACGCTGCCGCAGGCGCCAGCGGCTGGTTGCCGGCCTTGAGTGAGTGGGTAAGCGCACTCGGATGGCCCGTGGTGATTGGTCTGCCGGTGATGGGATTCTGGTTCGCACTGAATGGCTACCTGCTGTTTACGTGGTGGTGGTTGCGTCCGGCGGTGGCACGCATGCGGCGGATTCGCAGTCGTTTACCTCGCCCCGTTTGAAATGCGGCAAGCAATTGACGCCCCAATGCAAATGTCATAGTTTTGCGATGTTTCGTGGCCAAAAGCCCGCCGAAACATCACAAATACCAATGAACAAGGCATAAGGAGCAGTATTGATGAAACGCATTTGGCAACTGTGCGCCCTGACGGCGCTCGCCGCTGGTATCGCATCCGCTCACGCAGCACCGCGCGATCGCTCTCTCGACAATGTGCAGGGCGGGGACGTTGCGTCCGTGCAAACCTCCGTGCAATCGGCCAAGGCCTATCACCGCGCCGCCGATGATGTGACGGTCAGCGTGCAGTTCACCAACACTGGCTCTGCAGCAGTCACGCTGCCGCAATGGTTGCTCGATGGCGATGAAGTCGATCGCTCCTTCCTGAAAGTCACCCGCAATGGCGCCGCGGTGCCCTATACGGCCGCGCTGGTCAAACGCGCCCACCCGACGGCCGATGAGCTGGTGGTGCTGATGCCGGGGCAGTCGATCACTGCTTCCTACGAATTGTCGAGCACATTCGATCTCAGCTCCGGCGGTTCGTTTGAGGTGAGCTTTGGCACGGTCGCGCAGAATGCTGCAACCAGCAACGTGCAACCGTCGGAGAGCATCAGTATTGGCGTCGAGGCAAATCCGTTCCGCGACATCATTACTGATATCGACTACAGCAAGGCCGCAGGCGCCGGCGGCATCAGCTACACCGGCAAGTGCACCGCCAGCCAGAAGTCGTCGCTGGTCACCGCGCTCGGCAATGCGCTGGTCTATTCCGATGGCGCCAAAAACTACCTGACCAACACCACGCCGTCGGGAACGCCGCGTTACAGCACGTGGTTCGGCACCTATTCGTCGGCGAACTGGAATACGGTGAAGTCGCACTACACCAACATTTCAAGTGTCTACAACACACAGCCGATTGTGTTTGACTGCAGCTGCAAGAAGACCAACACCTACGCCTACGTCTATCCGTCGCAACCGTACAAGATTTATCTCTGCGGCGCGTTCTGGAACGCCCCGGCTACCGGCACCGATTCCAAGGCGGGAACGCTCGTTCACGAGACCTCGCACTTTACGGTGGTGGCTGGCACCCAGGACTACGCCTACGGTCAGAGTGCGGCAAAGAGCCTCGCAATCAGCAATCCGTCACAGGCGATCATGAACGCCGACAGTCACGAGTACTTCGCCGAGAACACACCGGCGCAGCAGTAAGCGGCTGATGCGGTGGTCGGTCGTGTCAGCCCCTTGCGGCAGATTGTCGCCGACTGGTGCGCACGTCCGCCGCAGCGCTGTTCGTCACGCGCTGGCGACAGCCGCGTTGCTGGTATCGGGTGTCTTGCCCGGTATCGGTGGCGCGGCGACGGTGTCGATGCCTGAGTCTCTCTCCTGCAGCGCATCGATGCCCGCCCGCTTGCGACCGGGGCAGGCCGCCATGCTGACGTTGACGTTGCGCAATGGTGGCCGGCAAACTGCATATCTGCTTCGCCGCAATACGCCGTTCGAAGGTTGGCTGGCTGATAGCGTCACCGTTGAGCGTGACGAAAAGCCCGTGTCATATATCGGTGCAATGGCAAAACGCATGCCGCCGTCGCTGTCGGAGTACCTGTTGCTGCCCGCCGGCAAGACTTACCGCTTCCGCGCCCCGTTGCAGGGCGGTTACGACGTCACCGATGCCGGAAGTTACCGGGTGCAATGGCGCGGAGATGTGCTGGATGTCGTCTTCGGTGCTCGTCCGCAAAGCGGACGCGAGCTGAATCCGGCGACGCTGAACTGCAATCCGGTGACGTTCATTCGGGCCCGTTAGGGCCTTTACCTGCGCTTCGGCGCTCTTGATCACGCCTTGCGCTTGCGAGCGCGTGGATGCGCCTGGTCGTACACCTTGGCGAGATGCTGAAAGTCCAGATGCGTGTAGACCTGAGTCGACGCAATGCTGGCGTGCCCCATCAATTCCTGCACGGCGCGCAGATCCTGCGAGCTCTGCAGCACGTGCGATGCAAACGAGTGGCGCAGGCGATGGGGATAAACGTGACTGGAAATGCCCTGCTGCAATGCGCGCAGCTTGAGTGCGCGCCGCACCACTGGCGGACTGATGCGTTCACCACGGGCACCAACAAACAGGGCAGGCAATCCCACCCCGGTCACCAGCGATGACCTGAGATCGAGCCATTTCCGGATCGCGGTGCACGCCGGTGCCCCCAACGGTACGACGCGTTCCTTTCGCCCCTTGCCAAACACGCGCATCTCACCGCGATCGAGATCGGCATCGCGAACGTCCAGCCCCACCAGTTCGCCGATGCGGATGCCGCACCCATAGAGCACTTCAAACATCGCCTGATCGCGCGCGGCGATCGCGGGTGAATGCGGCTCCGCTGCCGAGGCTGGCGCGTCAACCAGCCGCATCGCTTCGCTCTCGGTCAACGCGTTTGGCAGCCGCTTTGGCGCTCGTGGCGCCTTGATGCCGCTGAATACTGCCGGGTCGGCTTCGCCAACTTTCGCGAGGTGGCGAAACCAGGTGCGCCATGCGGAAAGCGTGACCGCCAGCGTGCGCGGCGCCAGGCCGCCGGCATGCAGACGGGCCAGCGCCCGCTGCATATCGTGTCGAGTAGCCTGCTGCAGAGGTTTGTCACCCAGTTGCTCGAGCAGGGCAACGCAAGCTCGTTCGTAGCGGGCAAGGGTTTGCTCGGAGCCGCGCGCGCGCAGGCTGGCAATGAATGAGGCAAGCGCGGCCTGATGATCCATCGCCAGGTGCTGCCGGTGGTCGCCTGTCAGCTCAGGCAGTTCAGGCGAGCTGCGGCTCGAACCCGCGCTGCGCAAAGCGGGAAAGCGCAGCGCTGGTCAATTGCGCGAGCCGAGTGACGACGTCGGTGGCCATGTCCGGCGTAAAGCGTCCGCCATCCTCGCTGGCCAGCATCAACACCCCCGTCACTCCGCCGTCAACCAGAGGCACATAAGCGAATGATCGGGTGTCGCCACTGCCCGCACCCAGCCAGGCACGCGACTCGTGCGCTGCATTTGGCCCCACATATGGACGGTCGAGACCGCCGATGTAGCTGCGCAGCTCGTCGCTGCACGCGAGCATTTCCTCAAGTCCGTGCTCACCGAGCGACGAACCCCACCAGCGCACGGCGCAAAACGGAATGGCAAAGTCGGAGCGCAAGCTCTCCTGCACGACAGCCAGCGTCAGTGCAGCATCAGGCGCACGTAGCAGCGCCAGTGTGAGGCGGTGCAGCTTTTCAATCAGTCCATCATTGTGCTGACCGTAGCCGATCAACTCCAGCAATTGCTTCTCAAGCTGGCTGTTGCGGTCACGCAGTGAAATGAGCTGGCGCTCCACCATCGAGATGGCGTGCCCACCCTGCGGATGCGGTACCCGCATTGCCGAAAACACGTCGGCGTGATCCATGAAGAAATCCGGATTCGCTTTCAGCCATGCTGCGACGTCATCACCGCTCACCATCTCTGCATCACTCATTGTGCGTCCTCCAGCATTTCTGCGGCCATGGTGCCGTCGGCGACACGCGTCACCGGACCAGTCATCGTGATGCCGTAGTTGTGGTCAATATTGATCGTGATACGTCCGCCTGGCATGTGTACGGTCACATCGGGATCGACCAGTCCAAGACGGTGCGCAACCGCAGCAGCCGCACTGGAGCTGGACCCGGATGCCAGCGTATACCCGGCGCCGCGTTCCCATATCTCGATGCCGATATTGGCGCGATCACGCACCGTCAGAAACTGCACATTGGTGCGCTCGGGAAAGTTGGCATGCCTTTCGACCAACGGCCCAAGTCGATGTACATCCGCCGTGGTCGTGCCCGGGCGTTCGACGACGCAATGCGGATTACCGACGGTTGCACTGGTGAACTGCAGCGTCTCGCCATCGACCGCCAACTGCTCACGGATCACTTCGCGCGGCACGCCCGCGACCGGTATCTTCGTCGAATCAAAACTGACCCTGCCCATCTGCACGGTCACGCTACGGCCTTGATCATGAACGGTCGCTTCAACAATGCCGCCGGGCGTATGAACGCGAAACGGCTCCGGTTTCACCAATCCACGATCAAACAGGTAACGGCAGAAGATGCGCAATCCATTCCCGCTTTTCTGTGCTTCGCTGCCATCCGGATTGAAGATGCGCAGCGCAAACGGAGCGCCATCGCGGGCCGGCAGCGGCCCCCACAAAATGCCGTCGGAGCCAACGCCATAGTTGCGATGACAGATGCGCACGATCTGCGGCACGGTGAACTGCGTCGGCCAGTCGCGCGGATCGATGACCAGATAGTCGTTGCCGAGGGCGTGATACTTGAAGAATTGCATCGCCGGATTGTCTCACCCAGTGACGACAGTGATCCCGGCCCCCAGATGGGTGGGCTGCGCAGCGACTATACGCTGGTAGAAGTCGGTCATCGTAGTCCGAGGTATCAACCGGGCCAGACCGTTGCTGAATATCGTCTCTATGATCGTACTGCCCCAGTTGGCGACACAAGGCGCAAGAGCATGGGTAGGCGCTCGCGACAGTGCCTCCTGAAGAAAACTTCCCATCATGGTGTCGACCTCTTCCCGCTTTGCCGGTCCGAGCTCCGAAATCGTATTGCGCTCGTGAAAACGGTAGCGATAGAGGACTTTGCCTATGTACTCGGGCTCGGTATGCCATAGAGCGCGCAGCACGAAGTCCCAGTCATGGTGATAGCGCAAGTCCTGAAAGCCGCCAACGCGATCAAAGAGTGCCCGGGAAAAGAACAGGTTACCCGTCGACACTGCCGGATTGGCGGCAATGAACGACAGTCCGACCGTCTCGCTGTCAGCAATATTCGACTGGCTGCAGCGAAGGGCGAACACCCGGGGGTCATCGAATTCGTCTATTCGCGAGCCTGCAGCATCGATGCAGTCGACCGCAGAGAATGCAAGCTCGGCGCCAGTTTCGGCAACGCACCGAAGCATCGCAGATAGTCGGCCCGGGCCTAGCAGGTCGTCACTGTTCAGCGGTTGAATGAAGTCTCCGCGAGCGAGCTGAACTGCCTGGTTGAGGGTTGCCGCAGCGCCGCGATTCTCGCGCGCAAGAAAGTGGCACCTGATCGTCGCGCCTTCCATGGCTTGTCGAGCGGCGCTTGCCGACTGATCCGTTGATCCATCATCAATCACGATCAGTTCCAGCGGCGGTATATCCTGCGCAAGCACGGATCGGATGGCGTCGCCGACATAGCGTTCGTGGTTGTAGACGGGCAGCACGACGCTGACCGTCGCGCCGGCGTGACCCGACACGGGATTCGATGGTGTACGGCGCGGAGAGGGTTGTTGGCGCCGGGAATGCGCCAGCGATTGCGCGGTCAACATGCGCGACAACGCCAGGCCGAGGTTATGCTGCATGCTGCCAATCTGCCAATTTGTCTCGTCGAGCGCCGTCATGATCAGGCGCGCCGCCTCCGCGTCATCACCACGTTCCATGCGAATGACACCCAGCATATGCAGGGCGTCGGCATGATTTGGCACAACCTTCAGGGCGTCCCGGTATAGCACCTCGGCACCTGCCAGATCACGGGCTTTCTGCGCTTCCAGCGCACGCAACAGAAGCGCTTCACCGCTACCGGCTGGGCTTGAATGGCCCACCGGATTGCGGGTCCCGCTAGCCGCGATTACTCCGCAACAGTCCTTGTAGCGCCTGCCGCTGCCACATGGGCAGGGTGAGTTGCGTGATACGGTGGTCATTGTCCGCCCTCGAGACGCTGCAATAGATTCGCCACCGCTTCGGCCACGCTGGCGTTGCTGTATCTCGTCAACACGGAGACGCCCGATTCGCGACGGATCGATCCGATCAAATCGCGGTCATCAAGCAGCCTTGAGATCGCTGCAACCCATGCGTCGGGGTCGTTGACACAAAGCAGGCCGGTGATCCCGTCTTCCACGCAGCTTCTGTAAAGCGCCACATCGCTATAAATACCGGGTACACCCAGTGCAGCATACTCGCGAAACTTGAGGTTGGTCTTGCAGTTTTCGAACAGGCTGTCCCCAAGCGGTGCCAGACCAACATCCCACTGTCGAGACGCAGCGAAGTTGACAAAGTCGTCATATCCGGCAATCGCAGGGAAGGTACGGACATTGGCTGCCGTGGCCACCTCGTCAGGCCACCAACCTACGAACTCGAATATCACCCGATTCCCGAATCGAGCTTCGGCCGCGCGGACAATCCCGGCAATCAGTGTCGCCAGGTGATAGCGGGGCGTTGTCGGATAGCCAACACGCAGTGTGGATGCATCCCCTTCTTTGTCGGCGGTCGTCGCGCGCTGCCTGGCTGCCTCGAAAAGGTCGGTGTCCACCCCCGCATTGATCTGGCTCACCGCAGTAGACGAAAACTGTTCGCGCAAGTAGGTGGCCAGCGGCGGCGACTGTACCCACACGACCTGCGCATTCAACAGAAATGTTGACAGGGTGTCGCGCACGCCCGCTCGCCGGAAATACGCGGCGTTGTATGGATCCTGCCTGCTATCAATCTCGAACAAGTTGTCATCCAGGAAGTACGCGTATCCGACGCCATGAGTACGCAGGTATTGGGGGAGCCAGCCGCAACGGGGCAATGCCAGCCGAGAGATGACCAGCGGGGAAAAGGGGCGATTCGACGCGAGTGTCTCTGGCGTCACCACGACTGGTTCGAATCCAGCTCGTACCAGCATTCGCCGCACAATTTCCGTCGTGGCGATCAGGCCGTCCGCCAGCAGCATCACGCGGCGCGCGCCCCGGAAGGCAGTACTGTCCAGCTCCACCGGGTCGCTCAACGTGCGAACAACGAGGAGAAGCTCGCTGGTGTCGGAACATAGCGTGTCAGCGCCTGCCGCAGGCTGGCAGTGACGTCCGCGCCAAGCCAGCGTCCGGCCGGAGTTTCCGCCTGCAGGTCGAGCGCCTTGCGAGCGTCATCCGCGATACGACCTGCGAGTGCCTGGTCAGCAAGTATGTCCTGCGCATGGCGAGCTCGCGCGAGTGCAATAGCGGCGGACAGCAGCGGATGCGGCGGAACATTCTGCTGCTGCATTGCTTCGATCAACCCCGAAAAGTGATTACCGCCACTTTCCTGCATCGCCGCGAACGCCTGCAGCAAGCCGTTGGCCGCAGTCACCGGATCGGGTACCGATGCATATGGCGAGTCGCGCCGGATCACGGCAAATGCTATTGCCATGGCTGCGCCTTGAAGTTCCTGCAGTTGCTTGCCAGCGGCGAAAGTTCTCACCAGTCCCGCTATCGCCGACCACACGAAGGCCGATGCCTCAATGTTGCCCAGCCGGCTGCCGGCAACAATCCAGCGTGTGGCTGCTTCGCAGCGACGGTACCAGCGTGCCGCAGACGCGACATCGCCTTCGCGTTCCGCAACCTGCCCCTCGACAAAGCAGAGTTGCGGCAGGTAAAGACGGGCGCCAGCCACGAATGTCTCAAAGGAGCCGTCGGCGGTTGCCAGGAACGCGTCGACAGCAGCTTCGGTCGACGATCCCGTTCGATGCTCCAGCAGCAGGTCACGGTGGGCTGCGTGCCGCCACTTACGCGCTTCCGCTACTTGCCCACGCAGCACCAGTTCCTTGTACAGACGATAGGCCGCTCCGGCGCGCAGACTGATTCGCTGTGAGTCGATGTCTTTGTCGGTACTTTGCAGCACCTGCAACCGGTTGACGATATCGGCGAGATAACCAAAATAAACCGGCAGCGCCGCGTCGGCGCCGCCGAGGAACCTGACCGGTTCGGCACTGCACCAGCACACCAGACGCTCGTTGTACCGCCGGGTTTCAACGCAGGCGAAACCGCTCTGCCGCATCAGGGCACCGAGCTGCTTTTCCGAGAAAAGCACGCCATGGAAGCCCGGCGCCAAAGCAGCCGTCACTGTGTGATCCGAGTTTTCGGGTGCGACAAATTCAGCCGCCGGAGTCGTCAGCACCAACACGCCACGCGGCGTCAGGCGCGCGGCCAGCTCATGTACAAACGCCACCGGATTGTCGACGTGTTCGATCACCTCGCTGGCATAAATCAGGTCAAACTGGCGACCACGCGCTTCCGGGACATCAGCAAGCAGGGCGTTATGGATGTGCGATCCGAGCAGCTTGCGCCCCACGGCTGAGTAGATCGCCGGATCGCAGCCGATGGCGTCTGCATTCATGCACCGGTGCCACCAGTCGACGGTGAAACCGAAGCCGCAGCCCACCTCCAGAAATGACCGATCGCGAGCATCGGCCAGCAACGCAACCGGCCACAGCATCTCCCACAGGCCACCACTGCTCTCCACATAGCTGCGCACGAACAATGCCTCGTCCGTGTCGTAGAGATGTTCGAAGGCAATCATTTGCCCACGTAGCGAGAGGCTACCGCAATTGCTGCAGCGGTCGAAAATGCAGTCGGTACCAGCGTCCGCCTGGTGCGCCGTCTTTACGTGGGCGTGCAGGGTGCCAGCGGCACCGCAGCCGTGGCAGGTGCCAGCACTGGTTGGCACGTTCTGCAGGCTCCAGGTCAACATTGGCGTGCCGTTCAGGCCCTCACACTACCATCACCCAGCACCACATACTTCTGCGTAGTGAGCCCCTCGAGCCCGACGGGCCCGCGCGCGTGCAGCTTGTCGGTCGAGATGCCGATCTCGGCGCCGAGGCCGTATTCAAAGCCATCGGCGAATTGCGTGCTGGCATTGACCATGACGCTCGCCGAATCCACCTCGCGCAGGAAGCGCTGGGCGTGGCTCCAATGCTCGGTGACGATGCTGTCGGTGTGGTGCGAGCCATATTGCTCGATGTGCGAGATGGCCGCATCGAGATCGGCCACGACCTTGATCGAGACGATTGGCGCGAGATATTCAGTTGACCAGTCTTCCTCGCTGGCTGCCTTTACATCGAACGCGGCAAGCGCGCTGCGGGTACGTTCACAGCCGCGCATCTCCACGCCCTTGTCGGCAAAAACCTTGGCAATGCGCGGCAGCACGTCATGAATGCGCGCCTCGTGCACCAGCAGTGACTCCATCGCGCCACAGACACCGTAGCGACGGGTTTTCGCGTTGTCCGCGATGCGCACCGACTTGTCGAGGTCGGCATGCTCGTCCACATACACATGGCAATTGCCGTCGAGGTGCTTGATCACCGGCACCTTGGCGTCGGCCGCGATGCGTTCAATCAGGCCTTTGCCACCGCGCGGAATGATGACGTCGATGTATTCCGGGCGGGTGATCATTTCCCCCACCGCCGCACGGTCGGTGGTTTCGATCACTTGCACCGCCGTCTCCGGCAATTTGGCGGCCTTGAGGCCGGCGTCGATGCAGCCGGCGATCGCCTGATTGGATCGCGCAGCCTCGCTACCGCCACGCAGGATGACCGCGTTGCCGCTTTTCAGGCAAAGTCCAGCGGCATCGGCCGTCACGTTCGGGCGCGATTCGTAGATGATGCCGATGACGCCGAGCGGCACCCGCATCTTGCCGACCTGAATGCCCGATGGCCGCGTACGCATTCCGTCGATGGCGCCCACCGGGTCGGGCAATTGCGCGATCTGGCGCAGGCCCTCGGCCATGGCAGCAACGGACTTCGGGGTCAGCGTCAATCGGTCGATCAGCGCCGGGGTGAGATCGGCCTTCTTGGCGTCACGCACGTCGGCAGCGTTTTCTTCCAGGATGTGGGCTTCGCGCTTCTCGATGGTGGCGGCGATCTCCAGCAGGGCGGCGTTTTTGCTGGCGGTGCTGGCGCGGGCGATCACCCGCGCGGCCGAGCGGGCGGAGCGCCCGACCAAGTGCATGTATTCGGCGACATCAAGAAGCTTGTTCATGACGTCATTCTACCGGCCATGACGAAGGCATGAATCGTCATTGGCTTTTTCAGAAAGCGCTTATTTGATGCGGGCTTGACACCTATTAATGGCTAAAGTCAACTTTCTGCAATTTCGGCGGCCATGCCGCATTCGGACGCCAATCTTCCGAAAAGCTATTGCTTGATTGTACGCTCCGGTTTCGCCGGCAGATAGCTTGCGTCGAAGATGTCTTCCGCCTTCGGTTTGTTGCTGAACTTGAAGCCCTCGCCGATCTGCTCGATTGAACGCGCCAGGCGCTTCATGTCGACGCCGCCGATGCCGTTGGCGCGCACTTCGGGTGTCAGCACGTTCTGGTCAATCGCCATCTTGAAGCGCACGAATTCCTGGCCGTCGTTCAGGATCGAGTTCCGCTTCATCAGCGAGGCAATCGCGCCCTTCGGGTCGGCAATCGCGTCCTGCCAGCCCTTGAGGGTGGCCCTGACAAAGCCCTGCACGATCTTCGGGTTCTTCGCCGCGTATTCGCTGTCAACGATGATGCCGTTGCCGTAAAGCTCCAGTCCGAGGTTGCGCATCAACATCACGTGGATATCGTCCTGAGCGATACCGCGACCGCGCAGATTCATGTACGACGAGAACGAGAAGCCGGTGATGGCGTCCACCTTGCCTTCAACAAGCATCGGCTCACGCACCGGGAAGCCGACGTTTTCGATCTTCACTTTGCTGGCGTCGATGCCGTTCTTCTTCACGAAGGCCGGCCACTGCGCGTAGGCACCGTCGGCGGCGGGCGCGCCGAGCGTCTTCCCTTCCAGGTCTTTCGGTTTGCTGATGCCAGCCTTCTTCAATGACACGATCGCGAACGGCGGCGCGTCGTAAATCATCGCCACAACCTTGAGTTTCTTGCTCTCGGGCTTGTCACGAAAGCGCACCAGCGTGTTGATGTCGCCAAACACGAACTGATACGCGCCCGATGCAGCACGATTGATGGCCTCGGTGGAACCGTTGCCAGTGTCGATAGTCACGTCCAGCCCTTCGGCCTTGTAGTAGCCCTTGTCGAGCGCCACAAAATAGGGCGCCGCCGGCCCCTCGAAGCGCCAATCGAGGGCGAACTTGATCGGTGTCTGGGCAAACGCAGTGGGCGCGAGCGTGGCGAATGACGACAGCGCACCGAGGGTGAGCGTTGCGAACAGGGCGCGACGTTTCATGAAATCTCCGTCTTGTCAGGTCTTGTTGATCGATGGCTCCGGTACGCAAATTGCGTGCCGTGGCCAAACAGACATTGCGGAGTGTGTGATGGTGAACGCGGGCGATCCGCTGGTAGTGCTCGACCACGTGAGCATGACGTATGGCCACGGCCAGCAGGCAGTGAAAGCGGTTGACGATTTGACGCTGACCATTCACAAGGGCGAATTCATCGCGGTGGTGGGGCCTTCGGGTTGCGGCAAGAGCTCGATGATGAAGCTGATCAGCGGGCTCAAGCCAACGTCCGAAGGCCGGCTCACCATCGAGGGCAAAGCGGTGACCGGGCCGATCAACAAGGTCGGCATGGCATTTCAGGCGGCCAATCTGCTGCCGTGGCGCACGGCGGTAGACAACGTGCTGCTGCCACTGGAAATCGTCGAGCCCCACCGCTCGCGCATCGGTCGCGAGAAAGCGGCCTATCGCGACAAGGCGCGCGCGCTGCTCGCGTCCGTCGGTCTCGGCGGTTTCACCGAAAAATTTCCCTGGCAACTTTCCGGTGGCATGCAGCAACGCACCAGCATCTGCCGCGCACTGATCCACGAGCCGGAAATCCTGATGCTTGACGAACCATTCGGCGCGCTTGACGCCTTCACTCGCGAGGAACTGTGGTGCATGATGCGTGACATCCACCAGTCACGCGGCGTCACCGCGATGCTGGTCACCCATGACCTGCGCGAGGCCGTGTTCCTCGCCGACACCGTGTACGTGATGAGCGACCGGCCGGGCAAGATTGTGAAGGTGCAGACGATTGATCTACCACGTCCGCGTGATCTCGAGATCACTTACGAGAAGCCGTTTCAGGACCTGGTGCATGAGCTGCGCTCACACATCGGCAAGCACTAGGAGTCAGCGATGAAACACTGGAAAGAAAACCTCCTCGCCCCGCTCGCCTTCACCGCTGCGCTGATTTTGCTGTGGGAGCTCGCCTGCGTGCTGTTCAGCCTGCCAGCGACGGTGTTGCCCACGCCCTCCGCAGTCGCGAAGGCGCTGGTGCAGTACTGGCCTGCGATCCGGGACAACAGCCTGCAGACACTGATGACTACGCTGCTCGGGTTTGGGCTCGCGATCGTGTTCGGTCTCGTGCTCGGCGTCGCGATCGGCTGGTCAAAACTGATCTACGGCGCGCTTTACCCGGTGATGATTGCCTTCAACGCGGTGCCGAAGGTGGCGGTGGTGCCCATCCTCATCATCTGGTTCGGCATCGGCACCATTCCGGCCATCTTCACGGCGTTCCTGATCTCGTTCTTCCCGATCGTGGTCAACGTCGCCACGGGGCTGGCGACCACCGAGCCGGAGCTGCAAGATGTACTGCGCGCCCTCGGCGCCAGCAAGCTCGATGTCGTGCGCAAAGTCGGCATTCCGCGCTCGATGCCGTATTTTTTCGGCTCGCTGAAAGTTGCCATCACCCTCGCCTTCGTCGGCTCGGTGGTGTCAGAAACCATCGGCGCCAACTCGGGGCTTGGCAAGATGATGCTCGACGCGCAGGCGGGCTTCAATGTGGAGCTGGTGTTCGCCGGTGTGGCGGCGCTCGCCGTGCTTGGCATTGCGCTCTATGCGATCACTGCACTTGTTGAGCGGCGCTTCACGGGTTGGGCCTTCCGTGCCGAAGGCATCGGATGACCCGCTGCTGACAACGCCGGGCCTCAGTCAGGCAGCCCGCACTGCGTTCTCGCAAACGCAAGCGCCTTTTTCGGGCTGTTGCGTGGTGCCGACAGCGTGATGCCTTGGCCGATTGCCGCGCCCGTGATGCCGAGCATCTGGCGCACGATCAGCAAGCCATCCACGGTTGCGGCAGCCGTGCCGTTACCGTCGAGGTCGTAACAGTTTGGCTTCGGTTCCTCGCCGGCATACCCGACCAATGCCACCTGCACGGTGGCCGGTGAGACCGTCGTCACTGGGGTTGATGTCAGCGGGCAATTCAGCGACGCCGTGCGTACACCGGAGCCCACCGGCCGGAACTGCACCAGCAACTGCCGCGTTTGACCGCCCGCGACGGTCACCGCGTCCGACACTACGGCAAATTGCGCCGCGTTGGCACCGGTGATGGAACAGTTCGCGGCGGTGTTGACATTGACGGCGGTCGCGCCGTTTGCGGTCGGCGCACTCAGCAACACCGGCAGCGCGGGGCCGAAACCCACGGCGGGATTGGCACCGAAGCGCAATGTCGAGGGGGCCGTTGCCAGCCGAACCGGCGGCGGCGCGGACTCCAGCGTGAGGCTCGCGGCTGTCACCGTGCCGGTATCAAAGGAGGTCCAGTCCCCAATCCGCAATTGCCAGGTGCCATTTACCTGTGCGGTCGGCAAGGCAGCAAACGCGGCGACAAGGTTGGTCAAGGCTGGCGGGTCGGTCACGCCAGCGCCTCCCACCGGAGTGGTGGCATAGGTGCCTGCAGGGATTGGATCCGCGCTACTGGTCAATGCCGCCGCGACGCTCCATAGGTTCTCGAGCGTGACCGCCGGGTCCACGAATTCGTAAGTGCCGTTAAGGTCATTGCTCTTGCCAAATGCGGTTGCGGTTGTCACGCCTACCCGCCCGAACAGCGGGAACGAGACCATGCCGCCCGGTGAAATCAGTCGCGCTTCCACATCTCCCACAAAAGTATGCGTCAGCGTCATGCTGACCCGAATATCGGTCAACGGAGCAGTGACGCCGCTGACCGCGAAACTGATGGTCAGCGGCGTCGTGGGCGCCGATGGTGTGCTGCTGGGGCCATCTGGAATTAGCCCGGTGCCAGTCCCGGGAAACGTAGTTGCGGCCAGCGAAGTCGCTGCCACCGTGACGCACGCAAGCGTGACGAACGCCCGCGTCAGCAGCCCCTGAATCCGCTCGCTGATACCGTGTGCCATGACGTAAACCTCCTGTCGAATTGGCTGCCGATGCGGCTTGATACGGAATTCGTGCCGGATGTCGGACATGAGGCCCAGGTTGGAGAAGGTGACGGCGGGACGACGTGGTCACCATGACAGGACGCTGGCTTAGACTGATCCCTGACAGACGACGGCGCAGCCACCGCGTCAGCCGACCCCACACTTCCGCCTACCGGCGACAGGAACCCGTATGCAACCGATATTGCCCCTCCGCCGCAAAACACTTCGTGGCGCACTCGCCCTGCTGGGGCTGGGCGCCGCAACATTGCTGGCGGCGTGCGCCATCGCGCCGACACCCACGCCAGCGCCCCGCAGTGCGGAAATCCGCGTCATCACCTCAGGCGCTTTCACCGAAGCCTACAAACAACTCGTGCCGCTGTTCGAGAGAGAAAGCGGGCACAAGGTCATCTCGTCGTTTGGCGCCTCGATGGGCAACGCGCCCGACGCCATCCCGACGCGGCTGGCGCGCGGCGAGCAGTTCGACGTCATCATCCTCGCCGGTCCGGCGCTCGACGGCTTCATCAAGGAAGGCAAGGCCGTGGCCGGCAGCCGCGTGGATCTGGTGCGCTCGACCATCGGTTTCGCAGTCAAGGGCGGCGCACCAAAGCCCGACATCAGCACGGTGCCGAAACTCAAGCAGGCGCTGCTCGACGCCAAATCCATCGCCTACTCAGCGAGTGCCAGCGGCACCTACTTCTCGACGCAACTGGTGCAGAAGCTGGGTATCGCCGAGCAGGTGCTGCCGAAGAGCAAGCGCATCCTGAGCGAACGGGTAGGCACCGTGGTCGCGCGTGGCGACGCCGAGCTGGGGCTGCAGCAGGTGAGCGAACTGGTACCGATCCCCGGTATCGATTACATCGGCCCGCTGCCCGACGAAGTGCAGCAGGCAACGTTCTTTTCCGCCGGCATTGTGACCGGCGCGAAGGAGCCGGAGGCGGCTCGTGCACTCATCAAGTTCTTCACCTCAGCCAAGGCCGCGCCAGTCATCGCCAAAACCGGGCTGGAGCCGGTAGGCAGCAAATAAAAAAGCCGCCCGGCGGTTGCCGCGGCGGCCCTGAATGAGCTGCTGGTTCGGTAAACGTGCCATTCGCCGCATTCATGCAGCGAATGGCATGGATTGACCTAGAACGTGTGGCGGATGCCGGCTTCGAAGCCGGTCGAATTGCCACCTGCCGTGACGGGTTTCAGGCCGTCGCCCACTGCGAAGTTTTTGCCAACGCCCTTGTTGTCCACTTGTGACGCATCGACGTAAAGCGTGGTGCGCTTGGACAGGCTGTAAAGCACGCCGCCCATGATCTGCCGGGCGCCGTCGCCGCCTTTCACGCGGGCGTCGGTGTAGCCAGCACGCACCTCAAATGCACCCAGCGGCACCGCAACACCGACGTGGAACGCCGAGTTTTCCACGGTGGCCTTTTTGTTCACGCCGTAGAGCGCATTGAGACGCGCCACGCCGAAGTCATAGCTGGCACCTGCGGTGGTTTGCGTCTGGTTACCGGCCAGATAGTTGGTACGCGCGGTGCCAACGGCGACATGCAACGGCCCCTGTTTGTAGCCGATGCGGCCCGATGCGTAGCGACCATCCGAGTTGGTCGAATTTTCGCCAAACGCATAGGTGACGTGCGCGTACACACCACCAAGCCCGCCCGGCGTGAAGTAGCTGATGCCATTCGATGCGCGAACGTGCGTCTGGCTCGAGAAGATCGGGTAGAACATGGCGCCAGCGTTGCCGGTGCCGTTGGTGCCGTACAGATTGAAGTCGGACAGGTTCAAGAACGCCGGCGTGAGATCGCGACCGAGACGAACTTCACCAAAATTGCCCGACAGGCTCACGGTGGCACGACGGCCAAAGAGCCCGGTGGCGGAGCCGGTTGACTGGTTGTTGGTGTTGGTCGAGCCGATACTGCCGCTGTCGCCGCTGAATGCGCCTTCGAGCCAGAAGCTGGCGGACAGGCCGTCACCGAGCGACTCGGTGCCACGCATGCCCCAACGGGTCGAGCTGAGCCCGTCGGTGCCCATGCGGGTCAGCGATGCCGCGCCCGACGCGCTGTAGCGTTGCAAGCCGGTATCGATCAAGCCGAACAGCGACACGTTCGACGTCTGTGCCCCAGCGGTAGTCGCAAGCAGCGCTGCTGCCACCGCCGAAAGCGCATAACAATGTCTGTGAAGTTTCATCACATATTTCCCCTTGGTTGGACTCTGGATATCCGGCGCAGTGGTGCGCCGAAACGGTTAACCGCCGTTGCTGGCGATGCAGCAGACGGCGGTAGCCGGGATCATTCCGGCTCGATCTTGGCGTCCTTGACGACCTTGCCCCACTTCGGCATTTCTGCCTTGATCAGCGCCGCGAACTGCTCCGGCGTGCCGCCTGCAATTTCGTTGCCCTGATCGAGCATCTTCTGGCGCAGATCCTTGTCCTGCAAGGCCTTGTTGCCTGCGGCATTGAGCATCTTCACGATGTCGGCCGGCAGCCCTTTGGGGCCCACAATGCCCTGCCAGTTGAGCACTTCAAAGGTGGGGAAGCCGGACTCGGCCATCGTCGGCACGTTCGGCAGAATCGGCGAGCGTGTCTTGCTGGTGACGGCGATGGCGCGGGTCTTGCCCGATTGCACACCGGGCACGGCAACGTACATCTGCTCGAACATCATCTGCACCTGGCCACCGAGCAAGTCGGTTGCAGCAGCAGAGCCGCTCTTGTACGGCGCGTGGATCATGTCGATACCGGCCACGTGCTCAAACAGCGCGCCGCTCAGGTGATGGGTGCCACCGATACCGCCCGAGCCGTAGGAGAGCTTGCCCGGCGAGGCCTTGGCCGCCTTCACGATGTCCGCCACCGTCTTGAACGGCGAATCAGCGCGAACGGTCAGGATCAGCGGCCCCTTCTCGATCAGCATGATCGGTACGATATCGTTGAGCGGGTCGAAGTTGATTTTCTTGAACAGCGCGTGGTTGACGGCCAGCGGCGCGAAGTTGCCCATGCCGATGGTGTAGCCGTCCGGTTTGGCTCGGGCAATGGCCTCGGTGCCGATGTTGCCGCCGGCGCCGACCTTGTTGTCGATGATGATCGGTTGCCCGAGGATCTGGCTCATCAGCTTGCCAACCTGGCGGGCCCGGCTGTCGGCGCTGCCGCCAGCACCATAGGGGCTGATCCAGGTGATCGGCTTGCTCGGATATTTGTCCTGCGCGAACAGCGCGCCCGGCAACAGTGCAGCGCCTGCAGTTGCCTGCAGGAAAGTACGTCGTTTCATCAGCTAAACCTCCTTCACGGACGCGTATCCGTATTCACCGGCGGCGATTATTGGTGCGTTGGCTGTCGTTTTGCTTGACCACGCACTGCTTGCGTGCATCCGTCGCACGGTTGCGACGATGCATCTTTCGCTCATGATCCTTATTCCAACTGGGCTCAATGGGCAAAAATGACGACAGTCGACTTCATGGCAAAACAGTCGATGAGCCCAGATCAAATGGGTGTTTCATACCAAAGTTGCTGCCGCCGATTGTTTGCCGGTGCCTCTTTCAATGCCAGCAATCGCCCATAAGTCCCCTCGATGAACGATCGCTCCGCCGTCCTGCAATTCATGTGGCCGTTTGTGCGGCCGTACTGGCGGCGCATCGCCGTGGCCATGCTTGGGCTGGCGGTCGCCGCTGCGGCCGTGCTGGCCATTGGCGAAGGCCTCAAGCGGGTCATCGATCAGGGCTTCGCCGCTGGCAGCAGCGCCGAGATCGACAAGATTCTGGTGGTGATGGTGGCCCTCGCGCTGGCGCAGGGCATCGGCATTTACGTGCGGTTCTCCAATATCGCCTGGGTCAACAACCGTGTCGTCAATGACATTCGGCAGCGTATCTATGCCCACCTGCTGACGCTGTCACCCGCGTTCTTCGAGCGCGAGCGGGTCGGCGATGTGTTGTCGCGCCTGACCAACGACACGCAGGTGCTCGAAGGCGTGGTCTCCAACGCGTTCTCGTGGGCGCTGCGCAATCTGGTGATGATGCTGGGCGCGCTGATCATGCTGGCGCTGACCTCACCCAAGTTGCTGGTCTACGTGCTGGTCGGCACCCCGCTGGTGATCGCGCCGGTCGTGCTGCTTGGCCGCCGGGTGCGTAACCTCGCCAAGCAGAGCCAGGATCGGCTCGCTGACGCGATGGCGCGCGGCGACGAGACGATTCACGCGGTGCGCACGGTGCAGGCATACGCCCGCGAGGGCTTCGAGCGGCAGCGCTTCTCCGAGCGCATCAACGCCGTTTTTTCCAACGCGGCGGCTCGCGAACGCACCAGCGCCATGCTCTCGGCCATCGTCGTGGTGCTGGCCTTCACTGGCGTGTCGGTGATCCTCTGGATCGGTGGTCACGACGTGCTCGCTGGCCGCATGACAGCCGGGCAGCTCTCTGCATTCATCTTCTATGCCGTGATGGTGGCGACGGCAGTGGGCGCCATCTCGGAGGTGTTCGGGCAACTCAAGCGCGCAGCAGGTGCCAGCGAACGCATCCGTGAACTGCTCGCCACGCCCACCGAAATTGCCGCGCCCGCAACTCCGCTGGCGTTGCCTGCACCGCGCGGCGAGGTCACTTTCGACAACGTGACATTCAGCTACCCGACGCGACCGCAAGTCGAGGCATTGAAAGACTTTTCGCTTGCGGTCAAGCCCGGCGAAGTTGTCGCGCTGGTCGGGCCGAGTGGCGCCGGCAAGAGCACGGTGTTTCAGCTGCTGCTGCGCTTTTATGATCCGAGGGCGGGCGTGGTGTCGGTGGACGGCGTTGACGTCAAGGCCGCTGATCTCAACGCGCTGCGCGAACGTTTTGCACTCGTCTCGCAGGAGCCGGTGATCTTCTCCGGCAGCGTCACCGACAATGTGCGCTACGGCAATCCGGATGCGAGCGACGCCGACGTGCGCGCTGCTTGCGACGCTGCCCACGTCACTGAGTTCGCTGGTGCGCTGCCGAATGGCTTCGACACCGAGCTCGGCGAGCGCGGCGTGCGGCTCTCCGGGGGCCAGCGCCAGCGCGTCGCCATCGCCCGCGCCATCCTGGCCAACCGCCCGATCCTGCTGCTCGACGAAGCCACCAGCGCACTCGACGCCGAGAGCGAAGCGCTGGTCACCGACGCCATCGAAAAGCTCGCCCGCCCAAGCGGCGGCGAGCGGGTGCGCACCACCCTCATCATCGCCCACCGCCTCTCCACAGTGCAGAACGCTGACCGGATCGTCGTCATCGACGAAGGCCGCGTGATGGCGCAGGGCACGCATGTCGAGCTGATGAATAACTCGCCGCTCTACAGCCGGCTGGCGTCGTTGCAGTTGCAGGGCTAAGATCGCGCACGCTGCGGTGGCTGCGGCGCGGCACAACCCATCGTCATACGCCGTTCCCCGAAACGTGGTAAGTTTCGTCCTAGTGACGCGACCGCGTTGCGCAAGAAGTGACCGTTGACTGCGCCAACCCGGCGCAGGGGGAGCAGCGAATCGATGTCGTTAGCGATCTTGGCACTTGATTCCGGTGGCCAGCCCAAGGGCTGGATGACGCCGGAAACCGCCGTCTGTCAGTACGCACGTGGCACCGTTGTCTGGTCTCTGGGACAAGTCATCTTCACTTTTCGTGGCGGCATCCAGCGTTGCAACGGTGAACGCAGCGTCATTGAGGTGGCGTCCATCATCGCCTGCGAAGGCGAACACAAGCACAGCACCTGGAGCCCGGTGTCGGCGCTGCCCGGCCGTGATAACCGCCTGCTGTTCTCACGTGACCGTCACATCTGCGCCTACTGCGGCGACGAATTCAGCGAAACCGAACTCACGCGCGACCACATCGTGCCGCGCTCACAGGGCGGGCGCGATACATGGGAGAACTGCGTCACCGCCTGCCGCGAATGCAATCTCGACAAGGCGGGCCGCACGCCGGAGCAGGCCGGCTTGCGGTTGCTCTACGTGCCATATCGCCCGGTCAAGAGCGAGAAGTTGATCCTCGCCAACCGTCACATCCTCGCCGACCAGATGGAATATTTGCAGGCATTGGCAAGAACGCACAAGAAGCTGATGCGCGCGGCGTAGCGGCGCCAGTTCAGCACCCGCTTTCCTTCTGCTCAAGCATTGATTGCCGGCGCTCAGTCGGACAAACGCCGCGTTTCACCGTTCTTGAACACGTGAAAGCGCTCCGGCGCTACGCCGTGGCGGGCAAGTGCCGTCGCCAGATCCTTTGGCGGCTGGTCGAGTGGCTCATCGGTCAGCACAAAGGTGCCCCAATGCACGCCGATTGCCTGCCGCGCGCCGACGTCCTTCATGATCTGCACTGACTCATCCGGGTTGACGTGCTGCGCTTTCATGAACCAGCGCGGCTCGTAGGCGCCAATTGGCACCGCCAGCCAGTCGAAGCCGCCCGCGAACCGTGCGCCAATATCGCGGAAATCCTGTGAGTAGCCGGTGTCACCGGTGTAGAGAAAGCGCCAGGGTGGCGCATCACTGCGCGGCTCGCCCGCGCCCGGTACCAGACGGTCCTCCACCGCAATGCCGCCCCACAGCATGCGGTTGGTATCGGTCAGCGTGCGCTTGCTCCAGTGCTGCACCGGCACCAGCGTGAAGTCAAGGCCGCGGACGCGGACGCGATCCCACCAGTCAAGCTCGCGCACCTGCGCCTCGGGCACCCCATGTTCAAGCAACCACGGCTTGAAGCCGAGCGGCACCAGGTACACCGCCGACGGAAAGCGCGCGCTGAACGCACGGATGGTGGCGGCGTCAAGATGGTCATAGTGGTTGTGCGAAACAAAGACCACGTCGATCACTGGCAACTCATCAATCGCGAGCATCAGTGGCACCTGCCGCTTCGGCCCGGCGAACTGCACGGGTGACGCCCGCTCAGAAAAGATGGGGTCGGTGATGATGTTGACGCCGCTGGTCTGCAGCAGCACCGTGGCATGGCCCAGCCAGGTCAGCGTACGCACACTGCGGTTCTCGCGCAGAAAGGCGGCGTCCGGCCGCACACTGGGCAGTACACTGCCCCAACCACCGGGCGGTGCCGTTGGTGGCACATTCGCCATGAAGCGCTCGTACTGCCATTTCCAGAAGTTCTGGTCGGTCGCGTGCGGATAGTTGTTGCGAAACCCAGTTGAGGTGTGATGTTGCTTGCTGCCATCAAAGTAGGGATTGCCGCCGTGCGACAGCAACGTGGCGCAGCCCACCGCGCCGGCAGCGACAGCCGCACCGAGCAGCCATTTGACGATTGCCTTCATCTGCCTAAGATACAGTCCATCACCACGGAATCAATGCAGGAACAACCCGATGCACTGGGCCGACATCATTGCCGAACAGCGTGTGAACGAGGCGGCGCGCAAGGGCGAATTGAGCGGGCTCGATGGCGAAGGTGTACCGCTCGACCTGAGTGAGGACCCGCTGGTACCGCCCGAACTGCGTGCCATTCACCGGGTGCTCAAAAACGCCGGCTACTCACCGCCGGAAATCGCCGCCATGAAGGCCATCGCTGATCTCGAAAAGGAGCTCGCCAGCTTGCCCGACAACGAACGCGTCGCCAAAGCAAAAGTGCTGTTGACGAAGATTGCGATGCTGCGCGAAGCGCGGGAAATCGCAAAGGGCGACTAGCCCAGCTTCGCCTTCACCTTGCCCGACACCGCGCTCATGTCGGCCTTGCCGGCGAGTTTGGGTTTGACGATGGCCATCACCTTGCCCATGGCTGCGTTGCCAGTGACGCCGGTAGCGGCGACTTCAGCGACGGCGGCGGCAAGCACGGCGTCCACTTCGGCGTCGCTCATCTGTGCCGGCAGATAGGGTGTGAGCACCGCGATTTCGGCGGTTTCCTTGTTGACCAGATCGTTGCGACCGCCGGCGCTGAACTGCGCGATGGCTTCCTTGCGCTGCTTGATCGCCTTCTCGACCAGCGCCACGATGTCACCATCGGTCAGCGTGATGCGCTCGTCGACCTCGCGCTGCTTCATCGCCGCCAGCAGCATGCGGATGGTGCCAAGCTTCTGGCTGTCGCCCGCCTTCATGGCGGCTTTCATGTCGTTGGTGATGGTTTCTTTCAGGGACATGATGAATCCTTGGTCAGGGTTCGTGGTTCGACAAGCTCACCACGAACGGAAGTGAGTGCTGAGCGTGACCTTTAGTCCTGAACGGAACCGAAGGGCCACCACGAACGGAAAATAGAAACGAAAACGGCCCCGAAGGGCCGCATCAAGACTCAGCGAACAAAGCTTCTTAGTAGAGCTTCGGAGGCAGTTGCATGCTGCGGATGCGCTTGAAATGGCGCTTGCAGGCAGCAGCGTGTTTACGCTTGCGCTCGGTCGTCGGCTTCTCGTAGAACTCGCGGGCGCGCAGTTCGGTCAGGAGGCCGGTTTTTTCGATGGAGCGCTTGAAGCGGCGCATTGCCACTTCAAAGGGTTCGTTTTCGCGGACTTTGATGATCATGCTGATAGTTGCCGGAGGCGGTGTTTTCGCTGAGTAGCCCGATAATATACCCCGAAATGGCTGAACTTTCAACACCGACGCCTGCTGGCCAAACCGGACTGGTGCTCGGCATCGAATCCTCCTGCGACGAAACCGGCGTGGCACTGTTTGACTGCGCGACCGGACGCGTCGTGGCCGAAGCGCTGCATTCGCAGATCGCGCTGCATGCGCCCTACGGCGGTGTGGTGCCTGAACTGGCCAGCCGCGACCACATCCGCTACGGGCTGCGCCTGACCGATCAGGCACTCCGGCAGGCTGGTGTGGCGGGGCAGGACGTGCAAGCAATCGCTTACACACAAGGCCCCGGACTGGCCGGCGCGTTGCTGGTGGGCGCGCAGCTGGCTGCCAGCCTTGCCTTTGCCTGGGGCAAGCCGGTGATCCCGGTGCACCACATGGAGGGGCATCTGCTGTCGCCGCTGCTGGCCGATCCGGCGCCGGCGTTTCCGTTCATTGCACTGCTGGTCTCCGGCGGGCACACGCAGTTGATGCGGGTCAATGGCGTCGGTCAGTACACGCTTCTCGGTGACACCATTGATGACGCTGCGGGCGAAGCCTTCGACAAATCGGCCAAACTGCTTGGCCTGGCCTATCCCGGTGGGCCGCTGCTGGCCAAACTGGCCGAAAGCGGCGACACTGCAGCGTTCGCCATCCCGCGCCCGCTGCTGCACTCGGGCGACCTCAATTTCAGCTTTGCCGGGCTCAAGACAGCCGTAGCCAACGAGGTGCGACGCCTGACCGGCACCGAATTGCCGGTCCGTGGTGCAGTGTCGGCGCCGCAACCGCTGCTGCCAGCCGACCATCTGCGGCGCGCGGATCTCGCCGCGAGCGTGCAGGCCGCGATCGTGGACTCTCTCGTGAGCAAGTCGCTGGCTGCGCTACGACAGACAGGACTCAAGCAGATCGTGGTGGCCGGTGGCGTGGGCGCCAACGCGCGGCTGCGTGAAGCGCTGACGGCCGGGGCCGCCCGAATTGGCGCAAGAGTTTTTTATCCGCCCGTCGCGCTCTGCACCGACAACGGCGCGATGATCGCGCACGTCGGCGCGCTGCGGCTCACCGAGGCGAAAGCCGACTACGCGATCAATGTGCGACCGCGCTGGCCGCTGATGGAACTGTCTCCGCCCCTTGCCCGTTGAGTGAGCCGATATGAACAAGCCCTTGCTGATCGCCGCCCTCGTTTTCGCCGCAACGCTGATCGCGGGCTGCACGCTGAAGAGCGATGCCCAGTACTCTGCCGACCAGAGCCGGCGGGCGAATGAGCGGGCGGCGGAGTCGATGAAGCTTTCGACCCAGCAAACGGCGCGCGGCACGGCGCTGACCACCGCGACGCTGACTGCGGCAATCGCTGGCAAGACGCTGGTCAACCGCTACGACAAGGCGCCACCGGGTCTGCAGGGGCCGTACGTCGTGCAGCGCCATTTCGCACCGGATGGCCAGTTCATTCTGGTTGAAGCGCCGACCCATTACGTACGACCGCCCAACATTGAGGATCGCTGGCGGGTGGACGGCGACCAGCTCTGCATCAAGGGGCCGCCGAATCCGCATCGCTGGGAGTGCTATCGCATGGCGCGTGCGGCTGACGGCGCTTTGCAGTGGTACGTCGACGATGCCACTTCGCCCGCCAACAAGTTGCTGACCATCGTCACCCGCGAGATCTTCGACGGACCGCCGAAGAAGTAGGCCGCAGCGGAGCTACGGCCGCCTCAGTCAGCGCTTCTTGAACGCCGCCTCTTCGCCCGAAGCAAGGCGGCGGATGTTCTCCTTGTGCCGCCAGAACAGCAGCGCCGCCATCACCAGCGTGGCGTAGAACACGGCGCCGTTACCGAAGAACACGTAGCCCAGCACCGGCGCGGCGGCGCTACCGATCAGCGCCGACAGCGACGACACCCGCGTCACCGCAAACACCAGCGCCCAGATGGCCGTCAGCCCAAGGCCGACGCGCCAGTCGAGCGCCCATAGCACGCCTGCTGCCGTCGCCACGCCTTTGCCACCCTTGAAGCCGAAGAACAGCGGGAACAAATGGCCAAGAAAGACGGTGACGGCGACCAGCGCAATGCCATTGACGGTGATGCCGAAATGCGCCGCGAACGCCTTCGCGAGCAGCACTGCCAGCACGCCTTTCAGCGTGTCGCCCACGAGCGTGAGCAGTGCCGCCTTCTTGCTGCCACTGCGCAGTACATTGGTGGCGCCGGGGTTGCCACTGCCGTAGCTGTGCGGATCGGGCAGGCCAAGCGCGCGGCTGACGATGACCGCGAACGACAGCGAGCCGATCAGATAAGCGAGCACCGCGGCCGCGATGTCTGCGGTTGTGAACATGCGCCAGCTCCCCGGTACCGTATCTAGAATGCTTGCCAGTGTAGCGCCGCGAAATGACAGGCGCCAGAAAGCTCTGACGTGGACATCATCTTCATTCGCGGCCTCAAATGCGAGACGGTTCTCGGCGTGTACGACTGGGAGCGCGTATCGCGGCGGCCGGTGGTCATTGACCTCGAAATCGGCGCGGCTTCGCACGAGGCCTTTGAACATGACAGCGCGAAGGGCCTGATGAACTACGACAGCATTTCGCGCCGGCTCAGCGAGACTTTGCCCGCGCTGACCTACCGTACGGTGGAACGGCTGGCCGAGCACGTCGCGCAGACCGTGCTCAGCGAATTTCACGCGCCCTGGGTGAAGGTGACAATTGGCAAGCCAGGCGCCGTACGCAATGCGGCGCTGGTTGGCGTCACCATCGAGCGCACCGCGAAATAGGCTCGCGGGCGCCCGCCTGATCGGGCTACTTGTTGTTTTTGGCCGCCATCTTTGCGGCGAGGTGACGGCGGGCGTAGAGTCCGATCGCGACCACGGTGATGGCCCCCAGCGCACCAGCCCACATGTGGGAATCGGTCAGCTTGTCGAAGAAATCCTTGTCGGCCGGGTCGGTGACAAACATTTCGCCCGCGAGGAAACCCAGCAGCGCCGCGCCGGCGGTGATGATGATCGGGAAGCGGTCCATCACCTTCATCAGCAGCGTGGAGCCAAAAACGATCAGCGGAATGCTCACCGCCAGGCCGATGATCAGCAGCGTGTTGTTGTCCTTGGCGGCGGCAGCCACCGCGATCACGTTGTCGAGGCTCATCACCAAGTCAGCGATCAGGATGGTGCGCACGGCGGCCATCATGCCTTCCTTGCCGCCATCGTGGCCATCGCCGGCATCGTCTTCATCGCCTTCCGCCATCAGTTGCACGCCGATGTAGACGAGCAGGAAGGCGCCGACGATCTTCAGGTAGGGCAGCTGCAGCAACTGCACTGCGATCAGCGTCAGGATGATCCGCATCACGATGGCAGCGGCGGACCCCCAGAACACGGCCTTCTGCCGCTGCCCGTCGGGCAGTTTGCGCGCGGCCATCGCGATCACCACGGCGTTGTCGCCGGAGAGCACGATGTTGGCCAGAATGATGGAGCCCAGCGCCGCCCACCAGGCGCCAGTGAAAAGTACGAGATCCAAAGCGCGTCCCCCTTGTTTGCTTGCGGAAATTCTAGAAATGGAGACTGTCAGTTCGCTGCTTTGGATGAAGCGGCTTTTTGCCAAAATGCCCATTTAATGTGGGCTCGGAGCGTGAAAAAAGCAAATATCGACTTCTAACCGAATCCAGCATTGAGCCCATATCGGACAAGGCTTTCGTGAAAAAGTCGTTGCGCCCGGGCCCTTACTTCTCGGTATCGGTGAGGCCCTTCACAAAGCTCTTCTGCATCAGGATGATTACCAGCACCGGCGGGATCAGCGCCAGGATGGTGGTGGACATCACGATGTGCCAGTCGGTAGGCTCGGCGCCGGTGCCAATCATCTTCTTGATCGCCACCACGATCACGTCCAGCGAGTTCGAGGTGGTGATGAGCAGCGGCCACAGATACTGGTTCCAGCCGTAGATGAAGAGGATCACGAACAGCGCCGCGATGTTGGTGCGCGACAGCGGAATCACCACATCCTTGAAAAAGCGTAGCGGGCCAGCACCATCAATTTTGGCGGCTTCGACCAGCTCGTCGGGGATGGTCAGGAAGAACTGCCGGAACAGCAGTGTTGCCGTTGCCGAGGCGATGATCGGCAGGGTGAGCCCGGCGTAGCTGTTGATCAGTTTGAGATCGGTCACCACCTGATAGGTCGGCAGGATGCGCACTTCCACCGGCAGCATCAGCGTGATGAAGATCATCCAGAAGAAGATCATGCGGCCGGGGAACTTGAAGAACACCACGGCATAGGCCGACAGCAGGCTCACGCTGATCTTGCCGAAGGTCACCACCAGCGCCACGATCAGCGAGTTGAGCAGCAGCGTCGCCGCCGGCGGCGACAGATAGGTGCCCGCCGAGCCCTTGCTCCAGGCCTCGCGATAGTTGTCCCAGCCATGCGTGCCGGGGAACAGCTGCATCGGCACCTGCGCGATGTCCTGCGGCAGCAGCGTTGAGGCAACGAAGGTGACGTAGAGCGGGAACGCCGTGATGAACACGCCAATCCAGAGCACGGCATGCGGCACCCAGTTGCTGCGACGGCCAACGGCGGCGGTGATCGGGCTGTCCAGCATCAGTAGTGCACCTTGCGCTCGACGTAGCGGAATTGCACGGCGGTGAGCACGATCACGATCGCCATCAGGATCACGCTTTGCGCCGATGATGAGCCGAGGTTCAGCGAATGCACGCCGTCGTAGTAAACCTTGTAGACCAGCACCTCGGTCGCCTTGGCAGGGCCGCCGTTGGTGACTGCGTCGATGATGCCGAAGGTATCGAAGAAGGCGTAGACGATGTTGACGACCAGCAGGAAGAATGTCGTCGGCGACAGCAGCGGGAAAGTGATCGTCCAGAACTTCTTCCATTCGCTGGCGCCGTCAATTGACGCGGCCTCCAGCAGCGCCTTCGGGATCGACTGCAACCCGGCGAGGAAGAACAGGAAGTTGTAGCTGATCTGCTTCCACGCCGCCGCCATGATCACCAGAATCATCGCGTCACTGCCGTCAAGCTTGGGGTTCCAGTCGATGCCGAGCTTCTTGAGCCCGTAGGCGACGACACCAATCGACGGCGAGAACATGAACAGCCACAACACGCCCGCCACCGCCGGCGCGATGGCGTAGGGCAGCACCAGCACCGTGCGGTAGAACGTCGCGCCGCGAATCACCCGCTCCGCCATCACCGCGAACAGCAGCGCCGGGAACAGCGCAGTCACCGCCACCGCTGACGAGAAAAGCACCGTGCGCCACAGCGTCTTCACATACTCGGCGTCGCCCAGCACTTCCTTGAAGTTGTCGAGGCCGACGAAGGTGACTGACTGGCCGAACGCGTCCTGCGACAGCACCGACATGTGGATCGCCTGTCCGGCGGGCCAGAAGAAAAAAATCAGCGTCACCGCCAGCTGCGGCGCCAGCAGCAGATAGGGCAGCAGCTTTTCGTTGAAGATGACGCGGCGTTGCATGAATCGAATCTAACAAAAAAGGGGCGTGTTGAGCGCCCCTTTTTCCGTTGTGCCGGCGGTCTTAGTTGGTCGCGGCAGTTTTCTCGAACGCACGCAGCGCAGCATTGCCGCGCTTGATGCTGTTGTCGATTGCCTCTTTGGCCGACTGTTTGCCCTGCAGCGCCTTCTCGACTTCCTCGTGGTAGTAGTCACGAATCTCGGTCCAGCGGCCAAAGCGATAGCCACCGGTGTGCTCACCCTGCTTGCCGTTGGCCAGCGTGCCAATGGCGACGGCTGTCTTCGGGTTTTGCGCGTAGTAGCCTTCGTCGGTCAGATATTTGAACGCGGCGTTGGTGGCTGGCAGGAAGCCAGTCGTCTTCGCCCAGTCAGTCATCACCGGCGTCGACTTCAGGTAGTCGAGGAACTTGGCAACGCCCTTGAACTCGGCGGCGCTGCGGTTTGGCGCATTGAACACCCAGAGCGAGGCGCCGCCCACGGTGGTCGCGTAGGGCGCGCCCTTGACCTCCGGCCAGTACGGCACCGGCGCCACGCCCCAGTCGAATTTGGCATCACGCACGTAGCCGCCGTAGGCGCCCGAGCTCTGCGTGATCATCGCGCATTCGCCGGACTGGAACGAGGCCGAGGCATCGTTGCTGCGGCCCTTGTAGTCGAAGCTCTTGTCCTTCTGCATGTCGACCAGCGTCTGCACCTGCTTGACGAACAGCGGATTGCTGAAGTTCAGCTCGGCGTTGAGACCACCGCGACCATTGGCCTGGGTGCCGATCGGCAGGTTGTGGCGGGCGCCCAGCTGCTCAAGCTGGATCCACGCCAGCCAGGTGGTGGTAAAGCCGCAGTTGGCCGCGTTGGTGCTGCGAATCTTCTTCGCCGCCGCAATCAGGTCAGGCCAGGTGGCTGGCGGTTTGTTGGCGTCGAGCCCCGCCTTCTTGAACACGTCCTTGTTGTAGAACAGCACCGAGGTGGACACGTTGAACGGCATCGACAGCAGGCTGCCATCCTTCAGGCCGTAATAGCCACGGGCCGGCGCGATGAAGTCACCGGGGTTGAACTGCATGCCGGCGCGCTTGAACACTTCCGACACCGGGACGATGGCCTTGCTGGCGCCCATCATGTCGCCCGAGCCGGCATCAAACATCTGCATGATGTGCGGCGGGTTGCCGGCACGGAACGCGGCCACGGCCGCGGCGCGCTGCTCGGGGTATTGGCCCTTGAACGAGACGACTACCTTGTACTCGTTCTGCATCTTGTTGAATTCTTCGCCGTACTTGGTCAGCGTTTCGCCGCCGAGCCCGGTCAGGCCCATCCACATCTGGATCTCGATCGGCTTGTTCTGTGCCGAGGCGGTGCCGGCCAGCAGCGCAGTCCCGGCGATGGCCACGGCCAGCGCTTTGCGAATCATTTTCATCTTGTCTCCTCAGTCGTGCTGATTGTGTGTTGTTTTGGTCAACGCGATAGCGTAGTCAACTAATGTGACACTTTTCGCATGACCGTGCAAACGCGGGTTTCCCTTGCTCATGCTGCACCGCCGCATGGATGGCCTGTCCGACGGTTGGGAAACGCTGAACAAGTCCCCGCGAAGCTGCGCGCGGCGGATCGGGATGGATGGTGAGGCGCAAAACGCAGTCGTAGCGGGGCTACGATGAGGCTATGCAACGAAGCCAGCCGCCAGAGTCCGGCGATGCGCGGCTCGTGAGGGACTTGTTCAGCGTTTCCCTTGATATAGTGTGCCGCTATGGCTCAAGTCGAATTCAAGCAGGTCAAAAAGTCCTACGGCAATGTGGACGTGATCCACGGTGTCGATCTCAGCATCGCCGATGGCGAATTCGTGGTGATCGTCGGCCCGTCGGGTTGCGGCAAATCCACGCTGCTGCGCATGGTGGCCGGGCTTGAGCCCATCACCGGCGGCGAGATTCTGATCGACGGCAAGGTGGTCAATAACCTGGAGCCCAAGGACCGCGACATCGCGATGGTGTTCCAGAACTACGCGCTGTACCCGCACATGAACGTGCGCGAGAACATGTCGTACGGGCTGAAAATCCGCAAGATGAGCGAGAGCGAGATCAGCTCGCGCATCGCCAAGGCGGCGGAAATCCTTGAGCTGTCACATCTGCTCGACCGCAAGCCGAAGCAGTTATCCGGTGGCCAGCGCCAGCGCGTGGCGATGGGCCGCGCCATCGTGCGCAATCCGAAGGTCTTTCTGTTCGATGAGCCGCTGTCGAACCTCGACGCCAAGCTGCGCGTGGACATGCGGCTCGAGATCCAGAAGCTGCATCAGGAGCTGCGCGTCACCAGCCTCTATGTCACCCACGACCAGATCGAGGCGATGACGCTATCGGACCGCATGCTGGTGATGAACAGCGGCATCATCGAGCAGGTCGGCACGCCGAAAGAGGTCTACGAACGGCCCGCCTCGCTGTTCGTGGCCAATTTCATCGGCACCCCGGCGATGAACCAGCTCTGGGGTGCGCGCGCCGGGCAGTCGCTGAAGACCGATCAGGGCGACATGTTCCACGTCGGCGAATTCCCGTCCACCATCGACAACGGCGGTCGCGTCGCGCTCGGCGTGCGCCCGGAGCACCTGCAGGTGGTGCCCAATGCGCAGGCGCGCTTCACCATCGCCGTACAGATGATCGAATGGGTCGGCGCCGACGCCTACGCCTATGGCCAGTTTGCCAACTACCGCATCATCTGCCGGCTCGACAACGCCACCAGCGTCAAGGTCGGTGACCGGCTGCCGCTGTCGTTCGACCCGATGCGCGTGCACTGGTTTGATGCGGAGACGGGGAAGCGGATTTAGTGGTAACTCGCTTGTAGTGCATCACCGTTCGTGGTGAGCTTGTCGAACCACAAGTCACGCGGAAGAGTTCATGGTTCGACAAGCTCACCACGAACGGGCCACTACCCCCGATTGATCCGCTCCGCCAGCACCACCGAGGTGGTGGTCTTGCTCACGCCTTCGGTCTCGCCAATCTCGTCGAGCAATCGGTCCAGCGCGTTGGGTGAGTCGGCGCGGATCCACGCCACGTAGTCGAATTCGCCACTGACGCTGCACACCAGCTTGATCTCCGGCATCTTCGCCAGCCGCTTGAGCACATCGCGCCCGGCGCGGGGCGCGACCGCCAGCCCGACGTAGGCCTGCAGAGACTTCTCCAGCGTGGCCTGGTTGAGGCGCACGCTGTAGCCGGTGATGACGCCGCCTTTCTGCAACCGCTCCATGCGTGCGATCACCGTTGTGCGCGCGATGCCGAGCTTCTTGCCCAGCGTCGTCACACTCTCCCGTGCGTTGGCTTGCAGCAGTGCGAGCAGCTCGCGGTCGGTGGTGTCGAGTGACGGCGCTTCGGCGGCAGAACGTGGCGCGATCTTGCGGGTGGTGGTGGCCATCGGTGACAAATCCGTCAATACGTCATTGGCTGACTACAAATTGTCTCAATGTTATTTGCATTACGTCATTTTGTGCCTATCAATCGTCAATGCCGCTTCCTAGAATTTCTGGATTCGCTCATTGCAATTCGCTCACCGCATGAAAATCGCACTCCTCGGCGCCGGTCATATCGGCCACACCATTGCCCGCCTGCTGGTTGAATCTGGCGACTACCAGCTCACCGTCGTCGATCAGTCAAAAACCTCGCTGGACAAGCTGGCCAAGCTCGATGTCAACACCGCCGTGGTTGACACCAGCAACGCCAGCGCACTGGAAGCCGCCATCAAGGGGCACGACGCAGTGATCAACGCGCTGCCCTATCACCTCGCCATCCGCATCGCGACGGCGGCGAAGAACGTGGGCTGCCACTACTTCGACCTCACCGAGGACGTCGCTGCCACCAAGGCCATCATGGCGATGGCAGAAGGCGCCGGCACTGCCTTCATGCCGCAGTGCGGACTCGCGCCCGGCTTCATCGGCATCGTGGCGCATCACCTGGCGCAGGGCTTTGATTCGCTCGACGAGATCAAGATGCGCGTCGGCGCACTGCCGGCCTTTCCGACCAACGCCCTCAAGTACAACCTGACCTGGAGCGTGGACGGCCTCATCAACGAGTATTGCCATCCCTGCGAAGCGATTCACGAAGGTGCGATGACCGCGATGTTGCCGCTGGAAGGGCTGGAGCACTTCTCGCTCGACGGCGTTGAGTACGAAGCATTCAACACCTCCGGCGGTCTCGGCACGCTGTGCGAAACCCTCTCCGGCAAAGTGCGCAATCTCGACTACAAGAGCGTGCGTTACCCCGGCCATCGCGCGCTGATGCAGTTTTTGCTGTCCGAGCTGCGCCTGGCGAGCGATCAGGAAGCGCTCAAGGACATCATGCGCAAGTCGGTGCCGACCACCATGCAGGACGTGGTGCTGGTGTTCGTCACGGTGAGCGGCATGCGCGGCGGCGCCTACGTGCAGGAAGTGTTTGCGCGCAAGATTTTTGCCCAGCGCGCCAGCGGTCAGGCCGAGGCAGTCTCGGCCATACAGATCACCACCGCCGCTGGCATCTGCGCTGCGGTTGACCTGTTCCGCACCGGCAAGCTGCCGCAGCGTGGCTTCATTCGCCAGGAACAGGTAGCGCTGCCCGACTTTCTGGCCAACCGCTTTGGCATCGCTTACGAGCAGTCGCGGCGCATCGAATCCATTTCTTAGTCCTCCTGATACTGTTTGCTCCTGGCGCACGATCTCTCCTCCGTGCGACAGGAGATTTCTTCTTCCGGGCCCTCAGCATGAAACAAACCACCCTTGATCTCTGCCAACAACTTGGTGTGACTTTGCCCACGGCCGAAGGCGCCGACAGCCTCGTGGCACGCACACCGATCACGGGTGATGTCATCGCTACCCTGCGCTGTGCGTCGATGGCCAGCATCGAGAACGCGCTGACGCAGAGCCGCGACGCATTCCTCGCGTGGCGCAACGTGCCGGCGCCAGCCCGCGGCGAGCTGGTGCGGCTGTTCGGCGAAGAGCTGCGTGCCAGCAAGCAGGCACTCGGCCAACTGGTCACCATCGAGGCCGGCAAGATCCTGCAGGAGGGGTTGGGCGAAGTGCAGGAGATGATCGACATCTGCGACTTTGCGGTCGGTCTTTCGCGTCAGCTCTACGGCCTCACCATCGCGTCCGAGCGGCCCGAGCACCGCATGATGGAAACCTGGCATCCGCTGGGGCCGACACTGGTGATCAGCGCGTTCAACTTTCCGGTGGCGGTGTGGGCGTGGAACGCCGCGCTGGCGCTGGTCTGCGGCAATAGCGTGATCTGGAAGCCTTCCGAGAAAACGCCGCTGACCGCGCTCGCCACGCAGGCCGTGTTCGAGCGTGCCGTGAAGCGCTACCGCGATGCCGGGCACACAGCGCCGGATGGCCTCTCCGCCGTGCTGCTGGGGCGCGCGGACGTTGGCGCCACGCTGGTGGCCGACAGCCGCGTCGCACTGGTCTCGGCCACCGGCTCCACACGCATGGGCCGCGCCGTGGGCGAAGCCTGCGCCAAGCGGTTTGCCCGCAGCATCCTCGAACTCGGCGGCAACAACGCCGCCATCATCGCGCCCACGGCGACGCTGGAAATGGTGGAACGCGCAGTCACCTTCGCCGCAGTGGGCACCGCAGGCCAGCGTTGCACAACGTTGCGCCGCCTGCTGGTGCACGCGAGCGTGTATGACGCGCTGGTGCCCCGACTGCAAGCGATCTACGGCAAGTTGCGCATCGGCACGCCGCTTGACGAAGGAACGCTGGTGGGCCCGCTGATTGATGCCGCCGCGTTCAATGCGATGCAGTCCGCGCTGGCGGACGCGCGTGCTGCGGGCGGCCACGTGACCGGTGGCGAGCGAGTGATGCAGTCGCTCGGTGCCGATGCGTACTATGTGCAGCCCGCAATGGTTGAGATGCCGGCGCAGTCCGACGCCATGTGCCGCGAAACCTTCGCGCCGATTCTCTACGTCGTCAAATATGAAGGCGATGTCGAACAGGCCATCGCGCTCAACAACGCAGTGTCGCACGGCCTGTCGTCGTGCATCTTCACTAACGACCTGTGCGAGATGGAGCGCTTTCTCAGCGCGGCCGGCAGTGACTGTGGCATTGCCAACGTCAACATCGGCACCAGCGGCGCCGAGATTGGCGGCGCGTTTGGCGGCGAGAAAGAAACCGGCGGCGGCCGTGAGTCAGGCTCGGACAGCTGGAAGGCCTACATGCGCCGCGCCACCAACACCATCAACTACGGCAGCAAACTGCCGCTGGCGCAGGGCATTCGCTTCGACCTTTAGCGGCTCGCTAATGCAGGAGCGGCTCTGCCGCGACCGCCCCGGTGGTCGGTAGCGGGTCGCGGCAAAGCCACTCCTACAGTGCAAGGCCGGACTAAACTTCGGCCATGACTCTCCCCGCCTGGCCCTACCCCAAAACCATCGCCCACCGTGGCGCCGGCAAACTGGCGCCCGAGAACACGCTGGCCGCGATCCGCCACGGCGTTTCGTTCGGCTATCGCGCCACCGAGATTGACGTCAAGCTCTCCGGCGACGGCACGCTGCTCCTGATGCACGACGACACCACCAACCGCTGCTCGGACGGGCGTGGGCGCGTCGCCGCCAAGACCTGGCACCAGCTCGCCCTGCTCGACGCCGGGTCGTGGCACTCGAAGGATTACGCGGGCGAGCCGATCCCGACCTACTGGCGCGTGGCCAAATACTGCATCGCCAACGGCGTGATGCTCAACACCGAGATCAAGCCCTGCATCGGCCGTGAACGCGAGACCGGCGCCGCCGTTGCGCTGGAGACGCAGGCCCTGTTCAGCGCGCCTGAACACGCGCACCTGAAGCCGCTGCTGTCCTCGTTCTCCACCGAAGCGCTGATCGCCGCCCGCGACGCCGCGCCCGAGCTCGACCGCGCCCATCTGTTCGAAAACCCGCTACCGACAGACTGGCTGGCGCGCTGCAAAGCCGTCGGCGCCATCGCGCTCGACGCCAACTGGCGCACGCTCACCCCGGACATCGTCAACGAAGCCCACGCCAACGGCCTGCGCGTCGCCTGCTACACCTGCAACGACCCGGCCGACGCGGAGCGGCTCTGGAGCTGGGGCGTGGACAGCGTGATTACTGACGCGGTGGACAAAATCGCGTTCAAGTCTTGAGGCTCAACCTAGCCGCTTTGTCTGGCGTTGCGGACCCAACATCTTTTTGGCGAAATGGCCGCCCGATAAGGGCTTGAACGCCACAATTGGCGAAAGTCGACCTACTGCACTTTAGCGGCTCAAGCCCAGATCAGATGCGGGATTCACCAAAAAGCCACTAGCCTGATTACTGGCCCACTGACTTCGAGAAAGCCACGATGATCTCGCGCACAATGCGCCGCTGCGGGGCCGGCAGCTTGAGGAATGCCTCGAACAGCTCACGCTCCTGATAACCGATTTCGGGGCCGAACTTCGGGCGCGCCTCCTCCGCCGCGTGCCGGCCACCGGCGCCGTAAAGGTTCTCCACCGGGACTTTGAGCCACTTGGCCAGCGCTACCACCTTGGCGTACGGCGGCACGGTCTCGCCCTTCAGCCAGCGCGCCACGCCATGCAGCGTCATCGGCTCGCCGTAGAAGTTCTGGTTGAAGCCACGCTCAAGCACCGCCGCCTTCGGTTCCAGCCCGGCGCCGATCATCGCGCGACGTAACCGTTCCGCAAACAGCGCCTTGTCCGCCTTGGCATCTTTGTCCATGTGACGAAGCTAGCCTTCGCCGCGCACCACAGAGTACGGACCACCAATAGTTACATTCGTAACGTGCGGATCAGTTACGCTCACTGACCGCCCCTGGCGGCCGTTGACAACCACTCGGCCGCCGTTCGCAACAACGGCCCTGGGCAGGCCACTAGCAATCCGGCCCGCCATGAGCCCGCTCCAGGACGTCCTCGCCAGCTATCGCCACGCCGCCGCCTCCGAGCGCGAAAAGGGCACCTACTTCGAAGACCTCATCCGCACTTATCTGCGTAACGAGGCGAGCTACCGCGATCTCTATTCCGAGGTCTGGACTTACGGCGAATGGGCCAAATCGCACGGACTGGACGCGCGCGACACTGGCATTGATCTGGTCGCCCGTACCCAGGGCACCAACGAACTGCACGCCATCCAGTGCAAAAACTACGCGCCGGACTACCGCATCCAGAAGAAAGACATCGACAGCTTCTTCACTGCGTCCGGCAAGCAGGCCTTCAAGCACCGCATCATCGTCGCCACGACCAATCACTGGAGCGAGCACGCCGAGGAGGCGCTGCGCGACCAGCAGACGCCGGTCAGCAAGATCGACCTGCACGATCTCGAAAACAGCCAGATCGACTGGTCACGCTACCAGCCGGCAGCGCAGCCGAGCCTGAAGGCGCAAAAGTCCCTTCGCCCGCACCAGCGCACCGCGCATGAGGCCGTGCTCGCGGGCCTCGCGCAGGCCGACCGCGGCAAACTCATCATGGCCTGCGGCACCGGCAAAACCTTCACCAGCCTGAAGATTGCCGAAACGCTCGCCGGTCGCGGTGGCCGCGTGCTCTTCCTCGTCCCGAGCCTCGCACTGCTCTCACAGGCGTTGACCGAGTGGACGCAGGAGAGCGAAACGCCGCTGCACAACTTCGCTGTCTGCTCCGATAGCGACGTTGGCAAGAAGAAGAGCAAGGCAGACAGCGACGACGACCGCGTGCAGACGCTCGTGCACGAACTGCGCTACCCCGCCACCACCAGCGCTTCGCGCCTCGCCGAGGAGATTGGCAAACGCCACGACAGCGGGCACCTGAGCGTCGTCTACGGCACCTATCAGTCCATTGACGTTGTCAGCGAAGCGCAGCAAACGTACGGGCTCGCCGACTTCGACCTCATCATCTGCGACGAAGCGCACCGCACCACCGGCGCCACGTTCGATGGCGAGGACGAAAGCCACTTCGTCAAGGTGCACGACGCCGACTTCATCCGCGCGGCGAAGCGCCTGTACATGACGGCCACGCCGCGCATCTACGGCGACAGCGCCAAGGCCACGGCCGAGCGTGACAACGTGGCGCTCTACTCGATGGACGATGTGGTGCAGTTCGGTCGCGAGCTGTACGTCATCACTTTCTCCGAGGCGGTGAAGCGCGGGCTGCTGGTGGACTACAAGGTGATCGTGCTGTCGATTGAAGAAACGCACGTCAGCCGCCGCATCCAGAATCTGCTCAAGGACGAGAACAACCAGCTCAAGGTCGACGACGCCGCCAAGATCATCGGCTGCTGGAAAGCGCTGTCGAAACAGGGCTTGACCGACGACGTCGCCGACGACCAGCAGGCGATGCAGCGCGCCGTGGCCTTCTGCCAGGTGATTGAGTTGCAAAAGGGCGCGAAGACACACAAGGTCAGCTCAAAGAACATCGCCAATATGTTCCAGGCCGTGGTCGAGGCGTACCAGGAGAGCCGCGACCCGGACGACGATGAAGTCGCAGCCACGCTCACCTGTGAGGCGGAACACGTTGACGGCGGCATGAACGCCAGTGAAAAGGAAGCCAAGCTCGACTGGCTCAAAGCGCCGACGGCGGCAGACACTTGCCGCATTCTCAGCAACGTGCGCTGCCTGTCGGAAGGCGTGGACGTACCCGCGCTCGACGCGGTGCTATTCCTCACGCCGCGCAACTCGCAGGTGGATGTGGTGCAGTCGGTCGGCCGCGTGATGCGCAATGCGCCGGGCAAGAAGCGCGGCTACATCGTGCTGCCGGTGGTCATCCCCGCAGGCGTCGAGCCACACGAAGCGCTGAACGACAACAAAACGTACAAAGTAGTGTGGCAAGTGTTGCAGGCGCTGCGCTCACACGACGACCGCTTCGACGCGATGGTCAACAAGCTCGACCTGATCGGCAAAGACACGAGCAAGATGGAGATCATCGCGGTCACCGACAAGATCGCGAAGAAGCCAACCAAAGCGACGCCTGAACAAAAGACGCGGCACGCTGCAAAGACTGGGCACAGCATCGGAGAACCGGCGCCCAAGCCTTACGTCCCCGAGCAGACGGCCCTGCAATTCGAAATCGGCGAAATCGAGCGCGCGATCTATGCCAAGCTGGTGCAGAAGGTGGGCAACCGCCACCACTGGGAAGACTGGGCCAACGACATCGCCAAGATCGCGCAGACGCACATTGCGCGCATCACAGCGATCCTCGAAGACCCGGCCAACACGCAGGAGAAACAGGCGTTCCAGCAGTTCGCCGCCGAGCTGCGTGATGACCTGAACGACAGCGTCACCGACGCCGACATCGTGGAAATGCTGGCGCAGCATCTCATCACCAAGCCGGTCTTCGATGCGCTGTTCGAGAAATACAGCTTCGCCTCGCACAACCCAATGTCCAAGGCGATGCAGGGCATCCTCGATCTGCTGCACGCGCACCGCATCGACAAGGAGGCTGACACGCTGCAATCCTTCTACGACAGCGTGAAGATGCGGGCCGCAGGCATCGACAGCGCACAGGGAAAACAGAAGATCGTCGTCGAGCTTTACGACAAATTCTTCCGCAACGCCTTCCCGAAAATGGCCGAACGCCTCGGCATCGTCTACACCCCCGTCGAAGTGGTGGACTTCATCATCCACAGCGTCAATCACATCTTGAAGACCGAGTTCGGCGAAACGCTCGGCAGCAGGAATGTGCACTATCTCGACCCGTTCACCGGCACGGGCACCTTTGTCACGCGCCTGATGCAGAGCGGCCTGCTCACCGTTGACGAGTTGAAGCACAAGTACAAGCACGAGATTCACGCTAACGAGCTGGTGCTGCTCGCCTATTACATCGCCGCGATCAACATCGAATCGACCTATCACGAGATTGTGGGCGGTGACTACGTGCCGTTTGACGGTATCTGTTTGACTGATACGTTCCAGATGTATGAGAAGGAGGATTTGATCGACAACCTGCTGGTTGACAACAGCACGCGGCGTAGACGGCAGAAAAAACTCGACATTCGCGTGATTGTTGGGAATCCACCATATTCCGTTGGTCAGGGCGATGCCAACGACAACAACGAGAACGTCGAATACGTCGCACTGGATGCCCGTATCCGCGATACGTACGCTGCTCGTTCAGACGCCACGCTGAAAAACTCACTCTACGATAGCTACATACGTGCCATCCGCTGGGCAAGCGATCGCATCGGCAAGTCGGGAGTAATCGGCTTCACAACCAACGCTGGATTTCTCGAAGCCAACGCCGCAAGCGGTCTGCGCAAATGTCTGGCGGAGGATTTCAGCAGCATCTATGTTTTCCACTTGCGCGGGAATCAACGCACATCCGGAGAGCGATCACGCAAGGAAGGCGGCAAGATTTTTGGAAGTGGCAGCCGTGCTCCGATTGCAATTTCATTGCTTGTAAAAAGCCCTGACTCTGACAGGCGCGGGGAGATTTTCTTTCACGACGTTGGAGACTACTTGACGCGAGAGGAAAAGCTCAACAAGGTAGCGAACTACGCCAGTGTGGCCAACATCGCCAACTGGTTGTCGATTAGCCCCGATAAGCACGGCGATTGGTTGAATCAACGCAACGATAACTTCGAACGGTTAGTCGCATTAGGTGATAAGAAGAAAGGCTCAGAACTTACGATCTTCGCAAATCACTCGCGTGGCGTGATGACATCGAAAGACTCCTGGCTTTTCAATTTTTCTCGCAATAAGCTAACGCAAAACGCGCAAGCAATGATTGATTTCTATGCCAGCGAACAGGAGCGATATCAGAGTGTTTTCACTGGTAGCAAGCTCGAACTTCCGTCGCCAAGCGATTTTTTCGACAGAGACCCAACGCGGATTGCCTGGGATGGTGAGCTGTTACTCGCCTGCGCAAAAGGTAAGAGCCTTATGTTCGATGCCGACAAGATGCAGATTGCTCTCTACCGTCCCTTTAACAAGCAGTGGTACTACTCTGAAAAGAACATCAATCTTCGCCTGTATCAAATGCCGCGACTGTTCCCTGACGCGACAACTGACAACGTAGTCATCATCATCAACGAGAACTGGAAAGAGACGGGCAATATTGCGCTGATGGCGAACTCCTCACCCGACTTGCATAGCAACGGCGACGCTCAATGCTTCCCACTTTACCTCTACGAAACTCTCCCTGATGCATCGGCTCTTGACCTGATTGCAGATCAAGCAAGCGTTCATCCGGATCGCCGCGACGCCATCACCGACGCCGGCCTCGCTCACTTTCAATCCGCCTATCCCGGCGAAGCCATCAGCAAGGAAGACCTCTTCTACTACGTCTACGGACTGCTGCATTCGCCGGACTATCGCGAGCGCTATGCCGACAATCTGAGCAAGGAGTTGCCGCGCATTCCGCGCGTGAAGTCGGCGGTGGATTTCTGGGCGTTCAGCAAGGCCGGGCGCGATCTGGCGGACCTGCATCTGAACTACGAGACCGTGCCGATGTACGCCGACGCGAAGATCGACAGCGGTGGCAAGACGCTGACGGACGCTGACTATCGCGTCGAGAAAATGAAGTACGGCAAGCGCGGCAAAGACAAAGACCTGACCACGCTGATCTACAACGCGAAGATCACCGTCGCCGGCATTCCGCTCGCGGCCTACGACTACGTGGTGAACGGCAAGCCCGCGCTGGACTGGGTGGTGGAGCGCCAGTGCGTGAAAACCGACAAGGATTCCGGCATCGTCAACGACGCCAACGACTGGGCCATCGAGACGATGAACAACCCGCGCTATCCGCTGGAACTGTTCCTGCGCGTGACTACCGTGAGCCTGGAGACGATGGCGATTGTGCGTTCGCTACCAGCGCTGGCCATCCTGCCGAACTGACGCCGCCGTTGCGCGGTCTGGATTACCGCCTTTGCGGGAATGACTGCGGGAGGTTTCTGTAGCAGCGGCTCCGCCGCGACCGGCGTGCCCACAAGCAAAGGTCGGGGCAGAGCCCCTCCTACAGAAAACAGTAGCTACACCAGCAGCTCAATCAAGAACGGTGCTTCGCGTCTAAAGCTTTGCCGCATCAGATCGGCACAGGCTTCGAGTGTGGTGGCCTGCGCAGCTTCTACGCCCATGCCGTTGGCGAGTTTGACCCAGTCGAGGTTCGGGTTACCGAGGTCGAGCATGCTCATGGCGGTGGGGCCGGGTGTTGCGCCGACCGCTTTGTACTCGCCGATCAGGATGCTGTATTTGCGGTTGTTGAGCAGGATGGTCGTCACCGGCAACCGCTCCCGCGCCTGCGTCCACAGCGCTTGCAACGAGTACATCGCCGAGCCATCTGCCTGCAGGCTGATTACGCGGCGCCCGCTGTCACCCGCAGCAATGGCGGCACCGGTGGCCATAGGCAGGCCTGCACCGATCGCGCCGCCGACCAGATGCAGCCAGTCGTGCGCCGGCGCGGCGAATGTGTGCGGGTAAAAGCCGCGCCCGTAAGAGACACTTTCGTCCACGATGATTGCCTGCTCCGGCATCACGGCGGCGAGCGTTTGCGCCAGGCCTTCGGGCGTGGGCGCTCCAGTTATCACCTGCGGGCGTGGCCCGACGTCGGGCAGCGCCACCTCGGGGGCGCCCAGTTCGTCCGCCAGCGCACGCAATGCGGCCTCGCCGTCATGCTCCACGCGCGCGAGCACATGCAGTTGCGCCTGAGGCGGATACTGCTTCGACGGCTTGCCGGGGTAAGCGAAAAAGCCGACTGGCGGCTTGGCGCCCACCAGAATGATGTGCTCAAAACGGCTCAGCGTTTGCACCGCCATGTCGGTGTTGTAAGGCACACGCGGTAGCGGCAGCCGGCCCTGGCCGCGCGCAACACGGCCAGCCACATAGTCCACCATCAGCGCCGCGCCAGTGGCGTGCGCGATACGCCAGGCATCGCGCTGGGCATCTGCCAGCACCGCGCGGCCCGCCAGCAGGATCAGCACATTCTTTTGCGAGCGCAGAATCCGCGCGGCGTTTTGCACGGCATGCGGATCAATCACCGGCGCAGCAAGTGCGGGCAATGCATCAGCAACCACACCGCCTTCGTCCCACGACGTGTCGGACGGCAGGATCAGCGTGGCGATTTGTCCCGGCGAGGTGCGCGCCGCCTGAACGGCATCGGCGGCATCGCGCCCCACATTCGCGGCGTGCTCGCTGGTGCGTACCCATGCCGACACGCTGCGCGCAAGGCCGTCGGTATCAGCCGTGAGCGGCGCATCAAGCGGGCGGTGATAGGTGGCCTGATCGCCGACGATGTTGACAATGCCGCTTCGCGCGCGCCGCGCGTTGTGCAGGTTCGCGAGCCCGTTCGCAAGGCCCGGCCCGCAATGCAGCAGCGTGGCCGCAGGCTTGCCTTTGATGCGGTAGTGACCATCGGCCATGCCGGTGACCACGTTCTCCTGCAAGCCCAGCACGCAGCGCATGCCGGCGCTCTGGTCCAGCGCGGCGACGAAGTGCATCTCGCTGGTGCCGGGGTTTGCGAAGCAGGTGTCGATGCCGGACTTCAGCAGGGTTTCGACGAGACTTTTTGCACCATTCATCGCGGCTCTCCAGACTTTGGATGCAGTCTAGCGGTTGCGATGATGTTTCGTGATGGCGATCTTGAGAGAACGAAACGCGTCAACCAGCGTGAGATCGTATAGCGACTAACGCCACTCGCTAGTGATTTGCTTTCCGCTCGGACGTTTCCCACGCCGCCGCTGCAACTTGCTGTGCCCGCACATAGTCCGCAATCCGCTTGCCTGCTTCGTCATCGAACACGTCATCCGTCACCTGCAGGCGGATCACCCGATCAATGCGGAAGCTGCGAAAGTCGTCGCGCGCTTCGCACCAGGCGGCCAGAGTCCAGTGCTCGCCCCAGAAATAGAGCGACAGCGGACGTACGCGGCGCTCGCTGAGTTTTTTCTCGACATCGGCGTAAACAAAATGCACTTTGCGTCGATCACGAATCGCACCGCGCAGCAATTCGAAGCGTTCACCCAGTTGCTTGGGAATGTGAAACTGCGGCACGTAGGTGCGGCTGGCCTCCAGCCACTGCCTTCGTTCAACGGGCAGCGCGGTGGCAATCTTTGCGATGGCGGAGAGCGCCGCTGCGCCAAGCTGCGGGCTGCTCCACGCCTCGACCATGCGTGCGCCCAGCGTGAGGGCTTCGATTTCCTCAAGCTCGAACATCAGCGGCGGCAGCTCGAAACCGCCGCGCAGCCGATAGCCAACGCCGGCCTCGCCCTCGATCGGTGTGCCAGTGAGTGAGAGATCGCGAATGTCACGATAGACCGTGCGTTCACTGACCTGCAGCCATTTGGCGAGTTGCTGTGCCGTGGTGAGACGACGGCCGCGCAGAAACTGGACGATACGGAACAGTCGGTCTGCGCGGCGCATGGTCAGCGGAGCATGCCGGTCATGCCGCCAGCGCCAGTTGCATGGGCTCCAGCGGCGGCGGTGCGCTGGTAGCGGCGTGATCCGGCACCTGTCCCAACATCTGCTGCGCGATCAGCACGAAGTCTGCACGCGACATTTCGAAATGCCCAAAGCGAAACACATAACCCCAGCGCTTGGGATCGCGGATGAACGAGAGCTTTTCCACCAGCGGACGGATCGGCGTAGCCTGCGCTTCGAGAAAGCGGATGTTGCGACGGAACGGCGCAAAGCGCGGCGCCATTTCAAACACATATACACAGTCACCTAACACCTGGCCAATGGCGGTGAACTGCTGACACAGCGCTTCGCCATCAAGACGCTCCTTCGGCGAGTAATAGACGATCCAGTCACCGCGCCGCATGCGGCGCAGTGGCGCGGCCTTGCCGTGGCAGAGCTGACAGAACCCACCCGCCACACCACGGGCGACGTGATCCTGCGAAGCGACGCCGACCCAGTAACGCGTGGCGGTTTGCGATTCGTTCGCCGCCGGTTCGCGCGGGGCCATGATCAGTTCTGCGAGAACAGGCCGACGCGATTGCCTTCGGTGTCACCGAAGTGCGCATAGTGACCCATGCCCGGCGGCAGTGCCGTCTTCGGCACGATGACCGTGCCGCCATTGGAGACGACGCGATCCAGATACGGTTGCAGGTTGTCGCCGGTGTTGAGATACACCACGGCGCCATTCGCCGCCGGGACGTAGCCCTCCTGACTGACCACTGCACCGTTGACCGAATCTTCGCCACCGGGAAAGACCGCGAGATCGCCGCCAATGTTCTCGCGACGCAACGTCACCTGAAACACCGCTTCGTAAAACTTCACCGCCCGTTCGAAGTTGCTCGACGGGATTTCAAACCACACTGCATTGCCGACCATGATGATTCCTTTGTTTGGCTGTCGTGACTGACAGAAAGGATTGTTGTCACCTGCTCCTGACAGCATTGTGTCAGGAGGGTTGGTCGTGTGCCAACTTTAGGGGCTTAGCTTGATGCCGAAGATGCGCTCGCCGTTGCCATGCGCAATCTTCACCGCGACATCGCGCGGCAGCTCGGCGAGCCATCGCTGGTAGTAATCCATGATCTCGCCGTACTGAGCCCAGCGCTCGGTGACCCAGCAATCGGAGCCGAGAACAAAGCGGTCGGGGTAGGCGGTGAACAGTGTGCGCCACTGCTTCGACAGCTTGCCGCCATCGGTGATGTCGTTGCGATAGCTGAGCTCGCCCATCAGCCCTGGGTGCTGCCTCATGAGTGCCGCGACGCGTTCAGTGGCGACGCTGAAGCCGGTGTGCGCCCAGATGACCTTCGCTTTCGGCGCCAGCGCAAAGATGTGCGCCAGCGCGGCTTCGTCGCTGTGCGCGTGAAGCCACAGGTCGTGCTTCTGCGCGAAGGCGACGATCTGCGCGAATTCCTTGGATTTCGCCTCGTCGCCATAAAGATGAAACTCGCCGATGCCGCGCACCTTGCCGGCCATGTTGCCCTGCGTGAACTCGCGCTCGATCATGGCGACGATTTCCGGGTTGCGATGCCAGGTGCCGTAGTCGGCGCGGTCGCGATAGACGCGGATAAACGGCACGACAGTCAGCGACGCCGGCGCGGCCTTCATCAGCAGCTCGGTGCCTTCGTTCGGCCGCGAGTTACCGAGGATTCCGCGCACATTGTTCTTGCGGAAAATCTCCAGCACCTTGGCGGGCGGATAGGGGTCACGCGCCTCAATGTTGTAGTGCATGTGGGCGTCGAAGATCGGGGCCGGTTGGGCCGCCAACACCGTTGATGCGGTCGTCGCGACAAGGGACATCGCTACCTTGCGGCGGATACTAAGGCGAACGGCGGCAAACATCGCATTGCCCCTTGACATGATGGCGAGGCCAAACTCTACGCCAAGTGCGCATCAATGGGGCAGGAGGCTGCGAGAGCGGCATTCGGAGATTGCTTGCGGAACGCACGGTAGCCGCGGATCGGGTGACGGCGACGCTACGCGCCGAATTACTGGAATCTTGCATCAGAACATTCTTGCGCAATTGCTGTGCTTGGTATAACGTTTGCGTCAAATAGCTACTGCGGGGGGGATATGCGAGCAAGTGCTTTACGTGCTTTTGCGGTGTGTTTGCTATCAACGGGAATCAGCGGCTTTGCGGCTGCGCAGGTCAGCGTTGGCGCAGGATCCACTTGGTCATTGGGCGACGCGGCTGTTGATTTTGGTTGTGCCGATTTGGCCGTCAACGGCACGCTGGATGTGTCGTCCGCCAACGTCCGCAATACGGATTCCGTGCAGATCAATGCTGGTGGCACTGTCAACGGTGGCACGGGAACGCTGGGATTGACGGGCGACTTTTCCAACGCTGGAACGTTTTCGAAAGGAACCGGTACGGTGAGTATTGCCGATGGTTGCGGCAATACAACGTCCACCATCGCCGGCAGCCAGTCTTTTTCGGCGCTTTCGGTGACCACAACTACCGGCAAGACCCTGCTCTTCACGGCGGGCGCTACAACCTCGGTAAGCCCCGGTCTTTTGACATTGCAAGGCGCGCCTGGTAACTTGCTGAAAGTGCGGTCAACCGTGCCGGGCACACCTGCGAAGCTCAATCTGCTGGGCACCCAGAATATTCGCTATGTGGACGTTGCCGACAATCATGGCACCGGCCTCACGCTGGCACCTGGACTCCCGTCTGCTTCGAATTCGGTTAACAGCGGCAACGTATTTAACTGGTTTGATGTGTTGCCGATCATCCCTGCGCTATCCGCTGTGGGCCTGATGTTGTTGAGCCTGCTGGTGGTGGGGTACGGATTGCATGGGCGTCGATCGGCGCAGCTAACCGCCAGCGGCAATCGCGCCCATCGCTAAATCTCAAGAAGCTGAAATCATGAAGACCTTTCTCACCACTGTGATTGTTGCCAGCATGGCCAGTGGGGCTGCTTTCGCACAACTAGCCTCTGATCAGCCAGCACCGGCGCCACAGACGCCAGCCAACGTGGCGCAGACCCAAGGCACCTCTGCGTTGCCTTCCGCTCAGCCCGTTTCGGCTGGGGTAGCCGCTCCGGCGGCTGCAGGCGACTCGTCGGCCGTTTTGGCATCCAGTCAACCAGCGTCGACCGCACCGAAGCGCGCAGCGGCCTCTGTCGGACCGACCGCAACGGCGTCCGGTGGGCGTTCGGTTGCGGCGCCACAAGCCGCCGCTCCTCAAGCTGCTGCAACAAAGTAACGCCAACTCGGTGCCAATGCCCGCTCGCTGCCGCATCGCATGCTCGGTTCAGCATTCTTCGTTTTTGTTCCAGGGGGATCCATGAAACTACATCACCTTGCCAAACGCACTGCGATTGCTTCGATCGTCGTGCTCTCGATCAACTCATTGTCTGTCGACACGGCACTAGCGGCTGATGTCGTAGTGACGCCGAGCGCCGGAAGCAATTTCGTCGTCAAAAACTCCGCTGGCTCAGCTGACCGCCTGCGGGTCAATGAGGCGGGCGCAGTGGCGATGCCCGCCGTCCCTTCCGCGACCGTCCAGTCGATTGCGCTTTGCGCAGATGCAGTCGGTGTGCTCGGGCCGTGCGTGGCCAATGCGGGGTTCTCGTTGCCGTTCGCCGGGTCGGGCAATACTTCCGCTGCACTTTTCGACATCACACAAAATGGTTCGTCCAGCACGTCGGCGGCGATCGTTGGACGGCGTGGATCGAGCGGCATCGTTTTGGGCTCAGGCAGCGCCATTCTCGGCGACAGTAGTACAGGGGTTGGCGTCGCAGGAACGTCAGGCGGAGTTGCCGGTGTTTACGGAACTTCGACCGCAAGCCATGGTGTGTGGGGTGTCGGTGTTGTGTCGGGATTCGGCGGCGTGACAGGCCGCAACGACGTCGCCGGCGGTTATGGTGTGCAAGGCCAGAGCCTTGGCGGGGGAGTTGGGGTATTCGGTTTTAGCCAGACTGGCAATGCCGGCCAGTTTGACGTCACCAATGCAGCCAGCACGGGGGACGCGGTTCGCGCCACTCAGGCAGGCCTGGGTCGTGGTGTTTACGGCGCTATCAATAATGCATCCAACATTGTGGCTGCTGTTCGCGGTGAGACCAATGGCGGTGGCTACGGCGTGTTCGGCCAGGCCACTGGCAATGGCAATGCCGGCTTCTTCCAGATCAGCAATGCCGCAAGTACATCGAGCACAGTGAACGTCACGACGAACGGCATCGGCTCCGGCGTGACGGTGCAGCTGACCAACGTCAGCAATGGCGCGCGCGGTGTTGATGTCCTTCAGGCTGGCGTCGGGCCGGGCGTCTTCGCCACCAGTGCGGGCGGCAACGCGGTGTGGGGCATCACTTCGTCGATCAGCGCTGCGGGTGTCATCGGTGATAACACATTTGGTGAGGCCGTTGTTGGTCGTAACCGCGGCGGCAACGGAGTTGGTGCGGTGGTTGGTCGCAACGACGACGCCGGATACGGTGTGCGTGGCTTCAACACCAAAAACGGTATCGGTGTTCTTGGGCAGGCGGGCATTTCGGGCGGTACCGGCGTTGGTGGTCGCTTCGAGAACGTGAACGCCGCCAATGGCAATGACGCCCTTCAGGCCGCAACCAACGGTACTGGTTGGGCTGGAAACTTCAGCAACGCCAACAACTCCAGCGCAACGCGCGGCGTGCGAATTTCCACTACCGCTGGGCAGGGCGGCAATGCGCTTACCGTTGCCAACGGTACCGTTGCCTACTCGTACCAACACCCCTATGCATCCAATACCGTCATTGATGATTCAACGCTGGTTGTAACCACGGCAGGCAACGTCACCATCCCCACTGGTCCCCCGCTTGTTGACGGCGCGCGGATTTACGTGGTGAACAATGCTGGCGCCGTCGTCACGGTGACCAACACTACGGCAGGCGCGTTCAATATCAACCCTGGCCGCGCGGTAGCAATGCTGTTCGTGTCCACCGTCAGTGGTGCGAACTGGATTCCAGTTCAACCCTGACGCTACCCTGATGGCAGCAAATAAGCCCGCCTTGGTGGGCTTTTTGTTTTTTGACCGACCCAAACTCCATCCCAAGCCACCGTCCTGATCCACCCGGCGATCAGTTCGAACGTGCGAACGCCCTGCGGTAGGCCTTGGTGTCGCCGACGACGTGAGAAAAGCCTGCGAACAATCTGGCCAGGTCCGCAGTCGCGGACGGCATTTTTTGTGCGAGGGATAAGGCGCTTGCGCTTCGATGTGGCACTAGGGCAAGTGGGCGTCAAACACACGCAACGGCTCGACGGAGTGCGCACTTGTTGCCAGCAGCGGTGCTGCGCACAGCGCCAACAACATGTTCGGTTTCGACAAATCGCGCATTGATAAACCTCTCGTCAAATTCGCGACCCGGCGCAGCGGACTACTGCTCCAGCGCAATGATCATGTCCACCCGCGTGGCGTGGCGGCCACCTTCGAACTGCGCGGAAAGGAAGGCGTCGACGATGTCGAGCGCCAGCCCTTCGCCAATCACGCGGGCGCCGAGCGAGAGCATGTTGGCGTCGTTGTGCTGGCGGATCATGCGCGCAGAAAAGGTGTCGGCGCAGACACCGCAGCGGATGCCGCGCACCTTGTTCGCCGCCATCATGATGCCCTGCCCGGTGCCGCAGAGGATGATGCCAAGACGGCAATCACCGGAGGCCACCAGCCGCGCCGCCGCCTCGCCGTGCTTCGGGTAAGGCGTGCTCTCGGGCGTGGTCGGGCCGATGTCCACCACGTCCCAGCCCTTGGCGGCGACGTGAGCGGCGATGGCCTGCCGCAACGCGATGGCGGCGTGGTCGCTGGAAAGGACGATGCGGTTGTTGCTTGTCATTGAAGAGTTATCCGGTTTCGTCAGGGGCGGCGGTCTGGGTCAAGCGGCGGAACGCGCTATTGACGATCAGACCCTCGTGATTAGATGTCAGAACGTCGCGCCAGCCAGTTGGTGAGACATCATCTTTTCGCTGCAAGCCCCATTTAATGCGGGCTAGAAGTTGAAATTGGCATAAGTCGATTTCTGGCGATTTATTGGCTCAGGCCCTATGCAATGGTCGTTTCAGGAGAAAGTTGATCGATCGCTGGCGTCAGTGTGCCCAACCCTTGCTTCGTTCCACCGCCTGCGCCCAGCCCGCCATCATCTCGGCCGCACGGTCGCGCGACAGCGTTGGCTCGAAGACACGATCCACCTGCCAGTTCGCCTTGATGTCGCCGGCGTCGTGCCAGAAGCCGACCGCGAGACCCGCCAGATAGGCGGCGCCCAGCGCCGTGGTTTCCAGCACTTTCGGTCGCACCACCGGCACGCCGAGCAGATCCGCCTGAATCTGCATCAGCAGGTTGTTGGCGGTGGCGCCGCCGTCAACGCGCAATTCGGTGAGCTTGATGCCTGCGTCCTTTTCCATCGCGGCCAGCACTTCGGCCGACTGGAAGGCGATGGATTCCAGCGCGGCGCGGGCGATGTGGGTGATGCCGCTGCCCCGCGTGAGGCCGAACATGGCGCCACGGGCGTACTGGTCCCAGTGCGGCGCGCCAAGGCCGGCAAAGGCGGGCACCAGGTAAACGCCGCCGGAATCGGGCACTTCCGCGGCCAGCGCTTCCACGTCAGCGGCTGTCTTGATGGCGCGAAGGCCGTCGCGCAGCCATTGCACGACGGCGCCGCCGATGAACACGGAGCCTTCGAGGGCGTACTGCGGCTTCGCCCCGACCAGTTGCCACGCCGTCGTCGTCAGCAGGTTGTTGTTGGACGTCACCGCCTCGGCGCCAGTATTGAGCAGCAGGAAGCAGCCGGTGCCGTAGGTGTTCTTGGCCATGCCCGGCGCGTGGCAGGCCTGGCCAAACAGCGCGGCCTGCTGGTCGCCCGCGTTACCGGAGATGGGGATGGCCGCACCATCGAGCACGGCGTCACCAAAGGCGCCGGATGACGGCCGCACCTCGGGCAGTACCGAACGTGGAATATCGAGCAGTTGCAGCAGCTCGTCATCCCACGCGTTGCGGTGGATGTTGAACAGCAGCGTGCGGCTGGCGTTGGACGGGTCAGTCGCGTGAGTCTTGCCGCCAGTGAGATTCCAGATCAGCCAGGCGTCGATGGTGCCGAAGGCCAGCTCGCCCTTCTGCGCCCGCTCGCGGGCGCCGGGCACGTTGTCGAGCAGCCATTTCAGCTTGGTGCCAGAGAAATAGGCGTCGAGCACGAGCCCGGTCTTCTGCTGGATCAGCGCCGCCTTGCCTTCCGCTTTCAGGCGGTCGCAGAGTGCGGCGGTCCGCCGGTCCTGCCAGACGATTGCGTTGGCGACAGGTTTGCCGGTCGCGCGGTCCCACAGCACCGTAGTTTCGCGCTGGTTGGTGATGCCGATGGCGGCAACGTCCTGCGGGCGCGCACCAGCACGGTGCATCGCCTCGGTCATGACCGCGCGCTGGGTCGCCCAGATTTCGCTGGCGTCATGCTCCACCCAGCCCGGCTGCGGGAAATGCTGGCGGAACTCCTGCTGCGCCGAGGCGACCGGCGTGCCGGCGTGGTCAAACAGGATGGCGCGCGAACTTGTCGTACCTTGATCGAGCGCCAGTACAAACCGCGCCGACCCGATCGGCGACGAGTCTTTGGTCATTCAGAAGTCCTCCCACAGCCTCGCTGCACCGCACAACCGAAGCGGCGGCGGCGCGCTAGAATCATTGTCCCAACACAGTCTACAGCGTCGCCACGACCTCTTTCCGCTGGCGACTTGCTTCCCATGCCGCTGTCTTCCCCTGCCGCCCGCGAGCGCCTGCATCTGCGCCGCGTGAGTTACGAAGGCTACCGTCGCGCCGATGGCTTGTATGACATCGAAGCGCGCCTCACCGACAGCAAGGATCGCGACTATCCGCTCGCCGGCGGCACCCGCAGCAAGGACATCCCCGTGCACGACATGCTGGTGCGGGTGACCATCGACCGCCGCTTCGAGGTGATCGACATCGAAGCCACCACCGAAGAGATGCCCTACCCCGGCCAATGCAACAAGATTGGCCCGGACTACAAAAAATTGATCGGCAGCAACCTGCTGAAAGGTTTCCGCAAGGTGATTGCTGAAAAAATGGGCGGGGTCAAGGGTTGCACCCATTTGTCGGAGCTGTTGGGCTATCTGCCAACGGCGGCGGTGCAGACCTTTGCCGGGGAGCGTCGGGAGACCGATGCGCCCGCCGGCAAGAAGCCGTTCCAGCTCGACTCCTGCCATGCGCTGGCGACCGACACGGAAACGGTGCGCATTTATTACCCGAAGTGGTACGCGGGTGAAACGGTCGAGGCGACCTAGCGGAGCGGCCTCGCGACTTGAAATTGGCGGCGTGGCGATGCCACGCAGGCTTGCAGCACAGACTTTTTTGACTTTGAAAACAAGAAGGGGTTAGCGTGAAGATTCACGAGTACCAGGGAAAACAGATTCTGCGTGAGTTCGGCGTGCCCGTGCCGCGCGGCATTCCGGCGTTCACCGTTGAAGAGGCTGTGAAAGCGGCACAGGAGCTGGGCGGCCCGGTGTGGGTGGTCAAGGCGCAGATCCACGCCGGTGGCCGCGGCAAGGGCGGCGGCGTCAAGGTGGCCAAGTCGATCGAGGAAGTGCGCGAGAAGGCCTCGGCCATCCTCGGCATGCAATTGAAGACGCACCAGACCGGCCCCGAGGGCCAGAAGGTGCGCCGCCTGTTCATCGAGGACGGTGCCGACATCAAGAAGGAACTGTACGTCTCGATGGTGGTGGACCGCGCGACGCAACGTGTCGCCCTGCTCGCCTCCAGCGAAGGCGGCATGGACATCGAGGAAGTGGCGCACAAGAACCCCGACGCCATCAAGAAGGTGTTCATCGACCCGGCCGCTGGTCTGACCGACGCGCAGAGCGATGAAGTCGCCGGTGGCATCGGCATTCCGGCCACCTCGTTCGGCGAAGCACGCAAGGCGCTCAAGGGCCTCTACAACGCGTTCATGGACAAGGACGCGTCGCTGGCCGAGATCAACCCGCTGATCGTCACTGGCGACGGCAAGGTAATCGCGCTCGACGCCAAATTCAACTTTGACAGCAACGCGCTGTTCCGTCACCCGGACATCGTCGCCATGCGCGACCTGGACGAAGAAGATCCGGCCGAAATCGAAGCCAGCAAGTTTGACCTCGCCTACATCTCGCTCGATGGCGACATTGGCTGCCTGGTCAACGGCGCCGGCCTCGCGATGAGCACGATGGACACCATCAAGCTCTACGGCGGCGAGCCGGCCAACTTCCTCGACGTGGGCGGCGGTGCCACCACCGAGAAAGTGACCGAAGCGTTCAAGATCATGCTGAAGAACCCGAATCTGAAAGCGATTCTGGTGAACATCTTCGGTGGCATCATGAAGTGCGACACCATCGCCGAAGGCGTGGTTGCTGCATCGAAAGCGGTGGGCCTGAAAGTGCCGCTGGTGGTGCGCATGAAGGGCACCAACGAAGACCTCGGCAAGGAAATCCTCGCCAAATCGGGCCTGCCGATCATCACCGCCAACAACATGGGTGAAGCGGCCGAGAAGGTGGTCGCTGCCGCCAAGGGTTACAAGCCTGACGCGGCCAAAGCGCCGGCTGCTGCGGCACCTGCCGCGCCCGCGGCCACCGCTGCGCCCGCCGCCGCTGGCACCGCACCGCTGGAGCCGTCCGCACCCGCCGCTGGCTGGATGCGCTGGCTGGCCATCATCGTGGCCGTGATTGTTGGCGCGGTGTTGTTGCGCACGCTGAACGCGCCAAAAGACGCGCCCAAGGCACCAGAGGCCGCCAAGCCTGCCGCAGAAGCGCCGAAGGCTGACGCCGCCAAACCGGCGGAGCCGCCCAAGGCTGATGCTGCTGCACCGGCCACGGCGCCTGCTACCCCTGCAGTCGCCCCTGCGGCCGCTCCTGGCGCTGCACCGGCAACGACGGCAGCTCCCGCTGCTGCACCCGAGCCAGCCAAGACCGACGCGGCCAAACCCGCCGAAGCCCCAAAAGCTGACGCGCCGAAAGCCGAGCAGAAGAAGTCCAGCGCCGGTGTTGCCGACGCCGAAGTTGCCGCCTAGTCCCCTGGAGAAACAGCAATGAGCATCCTCATCAATAAAGACACCAAAGTCATCACCCAGGGCATCACCGGCAAGACCGGCCAGTTCCACACCCACGGTTGCGCGGCCTACGCCAACGGCAAGAACTGCTTCGTCGCAGGCGTGAACCCGAAGAAGGCCGGCGAGAATTTCGAAGGCATCCCGATTTACTCCAGCGTCAAGGAAGCCAAAGCGCAAACCGGCGCCACCGTCAGCGTGATCTATGTGCCGCCGTCAGGCGCTGCTGCCGCAATCGACGAGGCCGTTGACGCCGAACTCGATCTGGTCGTCTGCATCACCGAGGGCATCCCGGTGCTCGACATGCTGAAGACGCGCTACAAGATGCAGGGCAAAAAGACGCTGCTGCTCGGACCGAACTGCCCCGGCCTGATCACGCCGGAAGAAATCAAGATCGGCATCATGCCCGGCCACATCCACAAGAAGGGCCGCATCGGTGTCGTCTCGCGCTCGGGCACGCTCACGTATGAAGCCGTCGGTCAACTCACCGAGCTGGGCCTGGGCCAATCGAGCGCCGTCGGCATCGGCGGTGACCCGATCAACGGACTCAAGCACATCGACGTGATGCGCATGTTCAACGACGATCCCGAAACCGACGCCGTCATCATGATCGGCGAAATCGGCGGACCGGACGAGGCGGACGCCGCGCGTTGGGTGAAAGCCAACATGAAGAAACCGGTCGTCGGCTTCATCGCCGGCGTCACCGCGCCCGCCGGCAAGCGCATGGGCCACGCCGGGGCGCTGATCAGCGGCGGCGCTGACACCGCAGACGCCAAACTCGCCATCATGGAAGAGTGCGGCTTCAAGATCACCCGCAATCCGGCGGAGATGGGGAAGTTGTTGAAGTCGTTGTTGAAGTAGCGGATTAAGTTACCCGCAGAAAAGGGCCGCGTTGCGGCCTTTTTTGCGGGCTCCTCGTGCTCGATACTGGCCGCTACTACTTGACCGCGCTATGCTTTCGCTGACAAACAACTCCGCTCGGTGAGTCTCACCACACGCAAATGAAAATGTCTCACCGAGTGGGATGGTCACCGAAACTGCGCTGTTGGTTACGTGCGTTCGTTTTGGTGTTAGCAGAACTTCAGGTGTGCTCCGGATGGGCTACACCCGGCGATTTGGACAAAGCCTTCGCACCCAATGGATTTTTTGAGTGGAACCTTGGAACGTCTTCGTCCGGTGTGCTGGCGATAGCCAATGCCGGGGGTTGGAACTATGCGTTTAGTTCGTGTGAAGTAGGTGGGGTGCGCCGAATTTGCATTGAGCGCTGGATCGACCCGAGGACGCGTGATACTACGTTTGGCGACAACGGCGTTGCGCTCGCACCTCTGATTCGTGGGCAGTATGGCGGCTCGGAAGCGCTCGTGACAACGGCCGGCATTGTCCTGGTGACTTCGTGCGAGACTGGCACTGGCCAAATGTTCATTTGCCTCACGCGATTTGACCCGATGAGTGGCAATGTTGACACTACCTTCGGTGTCGGAGGTACATCACCGTTCGACGCATCGCTTGCCGGCACCTTCTTCGCAGGTGGCTCCGCCGAGATGGCAAGCAACGACATTCTCGTCAATGTCCAGTGTTTCAGCTGTACGCAGGGAGCGGTCCGCAAATGGAACGCACCGGGCCAATTCGATGCATCGTTCGCAAATACGGTGTTGCTTGGTGGCGCCCTTGCGAGAGCCACTCCAACCCACTATCTACAAGCTGGCTGGTGTCACCCGCAGTCATCTGTCGGCTACTCGTTCGAGCTTTGCATCGGACGATTCAGTCTTTCGTCGGCCAGTCTTGATCTTGGATTTGGCGTGAATGGCTTTCAATACACGAAGGTCTACGGCAACGGTCTTGCCACGACGAGTGCCAAGCGATTGCTGGATGGTTCAACGCTCTTCGGCGTGGGAGATGCCAGTGTGATCAGCGTTGTGAAACTGGACAACGCAGGCATTCCAATTACAGCGTTCGGCGTCAATGGTGTTGCTACGGGTGGTGCTGGAGGCGCCGGTCATGTTCGTTCCCTGGACGTTGACAGGTCTGGGCGCATACTGGCCTTCGCGACATGCGAGGGAATTACTGGAAACTCGTATTTTGCGAAGTGGTGCCTACGACGCTGGATGTCCAACGGCGCAACGGACGTGGATTTCGGTGCCAATGGATTTTCCCTTGCATTCCCGGTTTGGGTGAACGGTAGTGTCGACTCAAACCATCAACGTGCCGGGGCCATGAGGCTCGATCAATTCGATCGCCCCAGTCTGTTTGGTCAGTGCCTGGACAGCGCGCAAACGACGCAGTGGAATGCGTGTATGGCGCGGTTGCGTGGTGGTCCTTACGATCCGATGACCTGTTCCCTGAACGGCGATGCGAACGGTGCGCTCGCCGCCGTAAGCGACGGGCAAATGATTGCACGCTACCTCCTCGGCCTGCGCGGCACCGCCCTCACCAACGGCGCTGTCGGCCCCAACCCCGGTCGCAGCAACGCCGAGATTGAGAGCTACCTCGCTGACCTGCTGGCGCAGGGCAAGCTGGACGCCGACGGCGACGGCCAGTCGCTGGCGATGACTGATGGCCTGCTGATCCTGCGCGCAATGCTCGGGCTCACGGGTGATGCGCTCATCGCGGGTGCGGTGAACACGGCGCATCCGAATGCGCGCAACGCGCAACAAATCCTCACCTGGATTGAATCCACGCACGGCGTGGCCTGCTTGCCCTGACCACGGCTGTCTGACGTCCGCGCCTCTGCAGAAAAGAGGGACGCACCTGCGCTACGTTGAGGGGTGGGACAAGACGATTCAGAGCGACTTTCGCCAGAAGCGACTGCGCACCCCAACCGAATGACGCTTTCGACGAAAAGCCGCTTCGTCATCGCCAAGGCTTGGATACACTGATTGAGCCCCTGACTCCGCCCTGGCGCACCAAGCATGCCCTTCAACTCCCTGCATTTTCGACGCCCTGCGCTTTGCCGCAGTCGCTTCATTGCGAGCGTTTGGGCCGCGTTTGCGTGTCTGCTGTTGAGCGGCACATCCGTTGCCGCGCCGGGCCAGCTTGATCCGACGTTTGGGATCGGCGGAGCATCGATTATTCCGGTGACGCCGCGAGCGGACGTCGCGGGGGCCGTCGCTGTTCAGTCTGACGGAAAACTCGTGTTGGCCGGAAATTGCCAGACGACTCAAAACACCAGGCGGGAGCTATGTCTGGCGCGTTTGCGTACCGACGGCACACCTGATCCTGCGTTTGGTAGCGCGGGCACGGTGCGGACAACTCTAGACGGCGACGCATCTGGCAATGCCATCGTCGTGGCATCAGACGGCAAGATAGTCATTGCCGGCCCGTGCCTCATCGCGTTGTGGTCGGTCTGGTCATCATGTTTGGCGCGCTACGATTCCTCCGGCGCGTTGGATCCTACGTTCGGAGTTGGCGGCAAGGTCGGGCCTATCGCAAACGCACCAAACATATCGATCACTCAATTGATCGAAACCGCCGATCACAAGTGGTTGGTCATTGGCACTTGTTTTTCCAGCGCGACAGGCAACCGCCTTTGTCCCGCGCGGCTGATGAACGATGGATCGCTGGATGCGACATATGGATCTGGCGTGCCCGTTGCCTTGGGCGTCTCGAGCGGCATTGACTATGCGCGGCACGGGCTCGTTCAAGCAGACGGAAAATTGGTGATTTCGGGCTACTGCGGCGGATCGGTTTATGGTGGTGACCTCTGTGCTGTTCGCCTGCTCGGGGACGGTCAACCGGACCCGACTTTCGGCGCGAACGGTGGACTAATCGTCGCGTTAGCCGGGCAGACACTCGATGCAGTTTTCGCAACTGAGCAACCCGACCACAAGCTCGTCTTCGCGACGCACTGTGCGCGCAACAGTGATTCGTTGACGGGTTTGTGTCTCTATCGTGTGCTGCCAGACGGAACGCCGGACGCGTCGTTTGGTCAGGGTGGCGTTGTACGCTCATTTGTCGGTCGCGCAGCGAATCCGCCGTTCGCCGGTGCAACAACTGACGGAAACAACTATCTGGTGTTTTGGCAATGCGAAGGCGCGACTCTCAGTCTCCAATTCTGTGTTGCCCGATTTTCGTCTGACGGAACGCCAGATGCGGCATTCGGCCTTGGCGGACTCGCCAGTTATCGCGTTGGTCAGGGGCTGGATTATGCAACGGCGTTAGCTGCGGCTCCAGACGGGAAGGTCGTCGTGGTCGGATATTGCGACAACTATCAGACACTCATTCCGGGCTTTAGCATCTATCTCGGGTTGGAGTTTTGTGCCTCCCGCCTGAAAGGCGGCCCCTACAACCCGCTAACGTGCGCTCTTAACGCCGATGCGAATCAGGCGATTGACACTGCGACCGACTCCCTCCTGCTCACCCGCTATCTCCTCGGCCTGCGCGGTGACGCGCTCACGACCGGCGCACTCGGCCAAAACCCAACCCGCACTGGCCAGGCGTTAGAAAGCCACCTTGCCTCACTCAACCTCGACGCCGACGGCGACGGCCAGTCGCTGGCGATGACTGATGGCTTGCTGATCCTGCGCGCGATGCTCGGGCTCACCGGTGATGCGCTGACCGCGGGTGCGGTGAACACGGCGCATCCGAATGCGCGCAACGCGCAGCAAATCCTCACCTGGATCGAATCCACGCACGGCGTGGCCTGCTTACCGTAGCGTGCCGTTGCGCGCATTGGCTTTCAATTGAAATGCTCATCGACATTGGGCTCGGCTATCGAAATCGGCTGAAGTCGACTTTCAGGCTTTTCGGCATTTAAGCCCATAGCGCATGCGGGTTCCACTGTTGAGCCACTGCCTCACTTGAGGAGACTTTCGACGCTGCGATATCGTGCCCGTCTCGCACGGATGTCGCGTCATCGCACGGAAATCCGTAATTGCTTCTGGCAGGCAGTGGGCTGTGATCGCGACGGCGTTCGCCGTTGACAATTGCGCCAGAGCACACGCCGCCGCAACCGGAGCCACGGAGATGAGACAACGAACATCAGGCCTGACCACTGACGAGGCATCGCCAGCAAGCGCGCGCGTGTATGAGCGGGAATGCGCGCCGCGTGCGATGCGTTCGCGGACGCCCGCATTCGTCGCACGGTTCGCCTGCGTGCTGTTGCTCGCACTGACCCGCACCGCTTTTGCTGCGCCCGGTGATCTTGACGTCACCGGCTTCAACAGCAGCGACCCGGTGCCGAGCAACCGCGGCAAGGTGGTGGAAAAGATCGGCCGATCGCAGTTCGAGGCGGACCATGCGATGAGTGTGGCGCGACAGACCGACGGCAAACTGCTGATCGCGGGTGATTGCCGTGGCGTATTTGTGCGCAAGCTCTGTATTGCGCGCTTCAACAGCAACGGCAGCGCCGACACCACCTTCAACCCCGATGCCACGCAGGGCGGCACCCAGCCTGATCTGCAGCCGGGCGAGCTGATCCTGGAGGCCGCGCCCAACACCGGCTACGGGGCCTTGCTGGCAGTGCAGCCTGACGGCCGCATCATCGTCGGCGGTACCTGTGGCAACGCAACGACCGGCTACAACGATTTCTGCGTGGCGCGGCTGCTGGCCGATGCCACGCTCGACACCAGCTTCAACGCCGCCGGCAGCACACCGGGTGTGGCCACGGTGGCGCCGGGCAATTTCTACAACACGGCTCGGGCGATGCTGTTGCAGCCTGATGGCAAGATCGTGTTGGTTGGCTCCTGCGGCGTGACCATCGTGGCCACCGCGATGTGCATCTCCCGGCACAACAGCGATGGCACGCTCGACATCACGTTCAACGCCAGTGGCACCCGGCCCGGCACCCGCGTCGAGACCATCGGCGATGGCAATTCGTCATACGCAACGGACGTGGCGCGGCAGAGCGACGGCAAGCTGGTGGTGGCAGGCAGCTGCGATGACGCCGGCACGTCCGACTTCTGCCTGTTTCGCCTGACCACCGTAGGCGCGCTCGACAGCGCGTCGTTCGGCAGCGGCGGCAAGGTGATCACCCCCATCGCCAGCGACGAAGACGCCGCCACCGGCGTGGTGGTGCAGGCGGACGGTAAGATCGTGGTGGCCGGCGCCTGCAGCACGCACTGGGCCTACTCCAACGCGGGCGTGACCAAGTTCTGCGTCGCCCGCTACCTCAGCACTGGCGCGCTCGACACCACGGGCTTTAACGCCAGCGCCGCACCGGCCGACCGTGGCAAGCGGCTGCTGGCCTTCGCCAGCACCTACGATGGCGCCGATGCACTGCTGGTGCAAAGCGATGGCAAGCTGGTGCTGGTGGGCCGCTGCAACGCCGACCCGGCACAGGGCACCGGCGTGTTCTGCCTGTTGCGCCTGAGCACCGATGGCAGTCTGGACGCAACGTTCGGCAGCGGCGGCCAGGCGACGGTGGCCGCTGTCGCCAACCAGCGCGACATTTCCGTGGCTGCACTGTTGCAGCCGGACGGTGACATCGTAGTGGCGGGGAACTGCTTTCGCGGTGCACCGGAACAGTTCTGCCTCGCCCGCTTCAAGGGTGGCCCGGTGCCGGTGCCCGCGTGCACGCTGAACATTGACGCCAACCCGGTGGTGGACGCAGCCACCGACGGCCTGCTGGTGACGCGCTATCTGCTCGGGCTGCGCGGCACGGCGCTGGTGACCGGCGCGACTGGCGTCAGCCCCGGACGCAATGCGGCGCAGATCGAGACTCATCTCGCCGGTTTGTTGACTGGCGGAGCGCTCGATGCCGACAACGACGGCCAGCCACGCGCCATCACCGACGGCTTGCTGGTCGTGCGGGCCTTGCTGGGGTTGAGCGGCACCGCGCTGACGGCAGGCGCGAGCAACGCACAGCACCCGAACGTACGCAACGCGACACAAGTGCTGGACTGGATCCGCACGACGCACGGCACCGATTGCCTGCCCTGATGGGCAGCTGTGGCAAACCGCCGCAAAGCAGCGATACTATTGGCTTGTACCAACGCGGGGGCGCTGAGGACATGAAACATGCAAGCCTTTTGCGCTCGTCGCGCTGGCCGCTCCGCCCGTCGCTGGCCGTTTGCACTTGTTGCGTTGCTGCTGGCGGCACACGCCGCTAGCCTGCTCGCGGCCCCTGGCGATCTCGATAGCGGCGGCTTCAACGCCGCCAACCCCATCATCAGTGATCGCGGCAAGGCGCTGGCGAAACCCGGTCGCTCATCTGCCGCCCCCGACAACGCGCGCGGGGTGGCGGTGCAGGCCGATGGCAAGGTGCTCGTGGCCGGCAGTTGCAGCGGCCTCAGCACCAGCAAACTCTGCGTGGTGCGCTACCACCCGAACGGCACGCCGGATCTCACGTTCAACCCGAACGCAACGCAAGGCGGCCTGCAACCCGATCTGCAAGCGGGTGAGCTGATCATTGAGGAGACGCCGGGCCAGAGCCTGTTTGGCATGGTCGCGGTGCAGCCCGACCAGAAGATCATCGTCGCCGGCACCTGCAGCAATCTCACGTCGGGCTATTACGACTTTTGCGTGGTCCGCCTGCTGCCGGATGCCAGCCTCGACACCAGTTTCAATGCCGGCGGCACAACGCCGGGCGTGGCGACCGTCGCACCCGGCCCGTTCTACAACGTGGCGTCCGGCTTGATGCTGCAGGCGGATGACAAGATTGTGATCGTTGGCTCCTGTGGCGCTTCACTGGTTGCCAATGCGATGTGCCTGTCGCGCCACAACAGCGACGGCACCCTCGACACCAGCTTCAACGCTGGCGGCACGCTGCCCGGCACCCGCATCGAAGCGATTGGCAACAGCTCCTACGCAATGGCCGCCGCGCAGCAAAGCGACGGCAAACTGGTGGTGGCGGGCTCCTGCCTGAACAACGCCAACACCGAGTTCTGCCTGTTGCGACTCACCACAGCGGGCGCGCTGGACAGCGCATTCGGCAGCGTCGGCAAGGTGATCACCCCGATCAGTACCGATGAGGATGCCGCCAAGGCCGTGGCGATCCAGCAGGACGGCAAGATCGTGCTCGCGGGTGCATGCTCAACGGGCGGCGCGTTCAGCACCGGCGCGATCACCCGGTATTGCGTTGCCCGCTACAACAGCAACGGCACACTCGACGCCACTGGCTTCAACGCCGCTGCACCGGTGCTGGCGGATCGCGGCAAGCTGCTGTTCGCGTTCGACTCCGATTTTGATGGCGCGTATGCCGTGTTCGTGCAGCCCGACGGCAAGGTATTGCTTGGCGGACGCTGCCGGGCAGGATCGGTGGCCGGCACCGGCGTGTTCTGCAGCGCACGGCTGCTTGCTGATGGCAGCCTTGACGGCACCTGGGGCTCGGGCGGCAAGGCCATTCAGCCGAGCATTGCCAACGAACGTGACCTCACCTACGCGGCAGCGCTACAAACCAACGGTTATCTGCTGCTGGCCGGCAACTGCTATCGCGGCTCGTCCGACGCCTTCTGCCTGGCCCGCTTCGAAGGCGGCCCCTACACGCCGCCCGCCTGCACGCTCAACATCGATGGCAACATGGCGGTGGACGCGGCCACCGATGGCCTGCTGATCGTGCGCTATCTGCTCGGGCTTCGCGGCGCAGCGCTGACCGGCAGCGCGGTCGGCAGCAACCCGGCCCGCAACACCGCGCAGATCGAAGCCCATCTGGCGGGGTTATTGCTGGCCGTCGCCCTTGATGCTGACAACGATGGCCAGATGCTGGCCACCACCGACGGATTGCTGATCCTGCGCGCCCTGATTGGGCTCAGTGACACAGCGCTGACAGCAGGCGCAGCAAATTCAGCGCACCCGAATGCGCGCAACGCGCAGCAGATCCTCGCATGGATTGCTGCAACTCACGGCGCCTCCTGCTTGCCCTGAGCAGGAGCGATCACGGCGCAAGATGGCGCAGGCGGCGCCACCGTCGCCATCAACCAGTGCGTCTTGCCGTCAGCCTTGCCGCTGGCGGCGGCGCAGGCCCAGCCAGGTTGCCGCTGCGATTAGAGCGGCTCCGCCCAACCCGCCACCCAACTGCACCGCTGCGGGGCCTGAAATCTGGGTGACGCTGACGTTGTCAATCGCCGCGCCCGCACAGCTGTTGCCGCCACCTTGTACCCCACCGAGCAGTGACAGTGTCGTTGTACTGCCCGTGGCGATGAAGGCAAAGCTGACGGTGGTCCAGCCCATATTGGAGCCGCTGCGGCCCGCCGTGTTGAACGTGAAGTTTGCAGTGGCGCTGGCGGCTGAAGCCACCAGCGTCTTGACGCCGCCGTCCGGGTTGCCGGCCAGGGCAAGACTGACCACGTAAGTGCCGCCGGCAACGGTGTCGAAGGTCTGGCTTACGCCGCCGCTGACACCGCAGGACAGTGTGTCGATCGAGCGCGATCCGGCAGCGGCGGTCCAGGCCGCCCCCATGTAGTCGATGCCATCGCCGATCACAGTCCAGCCGGTAATTGCGGTGGAGCCGGTTGCCAGGGTGTCAAACGACCCGGTATTGTTCAGTGTCCCGGTCTCGAAGCTGCCGTTCTGAAACGGAGCCGCCAGTGCCAGCGTGGAAACGCTGGCCAGTGCCAGCGCGAGCAGATGTTTACGCATGACGGATACCCCCGGAACGGTGTGGTCGCAGATTTTGTTGCCCGCAATGCTAGGCGGCAATGTCAGCCAGCGCAAGCGAACACCGGGCAACAGCACCGCGACCAGCGCTAACCGCCCTTGCGCTCCCATGCGGGTATCGGGGCAGTCGCTGAGCCGCCGGACGGATACATGCGGTCATAGTCCGCCTGCTGGCTGCGAATGCGATCATGCATGAGCCACCACTGCGGTGGCTCCTCTGATTCAAGTGTCGGATGCTTGAAGTAACCGAAGGCGCCGCTGCCAGCAATCTGGTTCTTCAGCCATTGTGCTGCGAGACGGCAAGCCTTCCATTCGCGCACGGCGGTCGTTTCGCGGGTCGGCAGATCACCCCGGAACGGCATGCCGCCCATGCCGGAGTGAGTAAGAAAGAAGTATCTGCGCGACAGCGAGCCACCCGATTCCACCGGAGACACGCCCATGGTCCAGTCGCGCGACAACACTCCCGGATCGCGTTGCATGCTGATGGTGTGCTTGACGTTGCCGGGCACCACGAAGCTGCCAGGATTGTCCACCGCGTTCCACGAACCCTTTTGCCGTGCCGCACTGTTCTCGCGGTAGATCTCGTTTTCCATGCGACGACCATAGGCGTCGGCGACGCGGACAGAGCGGACGTCGTTCTTCTCGCCGCGGCTGATGACGTACTGCGGGCCGAGCCGTTTGGCTTCCGTTGCCGTATCAAAGCTGTCGTCGTATTGATCAATGATCTGACCGATCGACGCCTCGGTCAAACCAAGCGTTACCTTGACGCAATCAATCAGGATCAGCTGATCGACCGTTACGCCGGCCTTGCCCAGGGCCTGACAGACGCGCAATGCAGAGTACGCGCCACGGCTGTAGCCCGCTACCGTAATGCGCGGGTTGCCGCCGAGCGCACGGCGGCGCTTGAGGATGAATTCGATCGGCCAGCTCACGCATTGCGGCACCATGAAGCCACCAAGATCAGGGCCGGCGAACCAGTGCTTGTCGTAGTTGGGCTGCGCCGGGTCATAGCGCGCACCCGCTCTGCCGCCATTGGCGACGCTGCCTTCATACAACTTGCCGATGAAGGTCATCGCGTTGTCGAAGGGGTCCATGATGTGGCGCGCCTTCGACTTGTCTGGCGTGGTGCCGTCGATACCTGCGAAGATGTCAGCCATGTCCAAGGCTCCTTACCGCGCTGCGCTGCACACTGTACGGTGCAACGTACTTCGCTGAGTATAGGCAGCCGGCGATGCGCTGCCGCCACCGCGCCGGTGGAGCCACGTTACAAATGGTTAATTGACGATTGCTCGTTGGCGCGTTTTCGCCGGATTGGACGTCCTTTCAGCAAATGGGCGTCCTCAGGCCGAGTGTCGGAGTGTCCTGCGCCGCCTCCGACGGACTGGCTTCAGCCCAATTCGGTGGAAGCTCATTGGCATCGGCGTAATCTTGCTGCTGGTGCAACACGAAGCAACTGGACGGCGATCCGCAACTTTTTGGTGACACACTGCGGGATGCTTTTGCCGTAACGCTGCAACCAAACTGAGCAGGTGGCCTTATCGTGTGTCACGGCACAGGCTCTTGATGATCGGACAATCATGTTGATTCGCTCGAACCGCAGTTTCTGGTGTCTCATGCTGGTCGTGCTCACGGTCGGCCCATTGCCGGCCGCGCTGGCGCAAACGCCGGGCAGCCTCGATACCTCGTTTGGTGGTGTCGGCTTTGTCTCGACAGCGGTGAGTACCGGTGCCGGTGACGACCGTGCCCGCGCGATGATGCTGCAACCCGACGGCAAGATCGTGGTGGTGGGCGCCTGTGACAACAATTTCTGCCTGGTGCGTTATCACACGGACGGGACGCTCGACAGCAGCTTCGGCATCGGCGGACGAGTCAACGAGACACGGGCCAGCACCACTCTCACAGCCTACAGTGCGGCGTTGCAACCGGATGGCAAGATTGTGGTGGTGGGCAACTGCATTGTTGGCCTGACCGCAACCATGTGCGCGGCCCGGTTCATGGCCGACGGCAGCCTCGACAGTGCATTCGGCACCAGCGCGGGCTGGACTTTGCCCAATGTGACCAGCGGTGGCGATGTTGCTAAAGCAGTGGCACTGCAAACCGATGGCAAGATTGTGCTGGCCGGTGTGTGCACGGGATTCGCGAGCCCGACGGCGGCCGACTTTTGTCTTGTCCGGCTCAATGCCAACGGCACACTGGACACCACTTTCAACACCACAGGGATGGTGACGGCTTCCTTCGGCGGCGGTGCCATCAATCAGGGCGCCAATGCGGTTGCCATCCAGACCGACGGCAAAATCGTGGCGGCGGGCTATTGCGACGCGGGTACGTATGACAACATTTGTGTCGCCCGCTTTCTTGCCAATGGCACTGCGCTCGACGGAACCTTCGGCGGTGGAAGCGGCCGTGTCGTGACCCAGGCGGTGGCCAGCATGCACAATCGCGCCTACAGCCTGGCGCTGCTGCACAACGGCAAGATTCTGGTCGGTGCGGAGTGCGGTTCAGCGACTTGCGGTGCGCGTTACAACCCGGACGGCACGCTGGACGCGTCGTTCGCCACCGGGGCGTCTTTGGCCCCGGCGGAACGACGTCGTACGAGACCCTTTCCGGTGGACTCGCGCTGGCTTTTGACGGCAGCTTTGTTCTGGCCGGGTGGTCCAATCCAGGCGCTGGTATTGATGGCCGCAGGGCGTTCTACTACTCCCCTGCTGGCGCACTTGTTGCCGCTATGATTTCGCCGCTGGCCGGTAGCTGGTATATCGACGGCCAAGCGCGTGGCTGGAGCGCAGCCGTCATGCAACCCGATGGCAAGGTAGTGCTGGCGGCACCACAGGCGCAGTCAGGAGACAGTACCAAAGGCGATTTTCTGGTGGCGCGCTACCACGGTTTCCCGTCGGAGGCGCGCAACTGTTCGCTTGATATCGACGGCGACGGTGTGGTGTCGGCAACGACCGATTCACTCATGCATGCGCGCATCGCGCTGGGCATGACGGGCAGCGCGGTGACCAGCGGCATCACGTTTGCGCCCAACGCGCTGCGTTCAAACTGGGCTGCGATCCGCACCTATCTGGTGACGCAATGCGCGATGGTGATCCCGTAGCGACGTGGCGGGCAGAACAGCGGCGCTGAGGTGGTTTGCTGCTGGCTTCACTAAAGAGCCGGCGCCTGGCGCAAACGGACAAGGCACTTCGTCTTTCCGCCTGGATAGACCAGAAATCAAGGCGTCAGCCTCGCTGCGGCGCCAAATAAATGAGGGTTCAAAACGATGAAGCTGCTTCGATTTGTTTCGTTGCTGTTGCTTTCGCTCACGCTGCTCACACGCACTCACGCCATGCCTGGGGGGCACGACGCGGCGTTTGCCGCAGCGCACGGTGCGATCTACTTCACCCCGTCGAACACCACCGACGATCAACCGTCGGCGGTGGCCATTCAGCCCGATGGAAAAATCGTGGTCGCCGGCGCCTGCAAGAACCCCTCGTTCTATTACGTCTGCATCGTTCGCCTCAACAAAGACGGCTCGCTCGACACCAGCTTCAACAGCACCGGCAAGCTGCTCACGTTCATCGGTCCGGGGAACGACAACATACTGGCCATTGCCATTCAACCGGACGGCAAGATTGTGGTTGCCGGGACGTGTGACAGTGCAGCCAGCGGCGGCAAAAGGAATTTTTGCCTCGCACGATATTCCAGCGCAGGAGCGCTCGACCCGACGTTTGTCGGGCCGAATGGCACCGGCGCTGGCCGTTTCCACATCGCGATAGGGCTCGGCAACGACATCCTGCGGTCGATGGCGCTTCTGGCAGATGGTCGCATCATCGTGGCCGGGGCTTGTGTCGAAGGTGCCAGCACCGAGTTTTGTGTGGCGCGCTTCACGCCGACCGGCGCGTGGGACAGCACACTGGTGGGCCCCAATTTGTCCAGCAACGGCCGGTTCATCAAGAGCCGCACGGCTGGAGTGGATTACGGAAATTCGATTTTGCTCACGCCAGACAACAGCTTCTATGTTGTCGGCGGATGCAGCGATGACTTCTGCTTTGAAGGCTTCAATCACAACGGCACCAATAACGCGCTGGGAACGACCACCGCTATTGGTCCCAGCACTGACATGGTGTCGTCTGCACACTTTCAACCCGACGGCAAGGTGGTGGTCGTTGGCGAGTGTGACAACGCCTCGAGCGTCCGTGAGTTCTGCTTCCTGCGCAAAAACCCCAACATTCCCGGGCTCGACAACTCGTTCCGCGGCCCAGGTGCAGCGGGAAGTGGCAAGTTCAGCTTCGCTGTCTCCGCCGATGGCAGCAGCGCCTACGCCAGTGCCCTCGCACCGGATGGAAAAATCGTTGTGGTCGGCGGCTGCTATGTCGCCGCCGAGGCGCGAACCAAGCTCTGTCTGGCACGCCTTGATTCATACGGCGAGCTTGACGCGAGTTTTGACATCGCTGGCAGCGGCAACGGCAAATTCATCTTCGCGCCAAGTGGCGGAGTGAGCCTGGGCAGCGCAGTTGCGCTGGAGGCCGATGGCGGCATCATCGTTGCATCCGTTTGCTCGGCATCAACGGGCGCCAACTACGACTTTTGCGTGAACCGGTTTCAGGGCGATGCCTACACTGGCGCCCGCTGCACAATGGACATTGACGGCGATGGTGCAATATTGGCGACCACCGACGGCCTGCTGTTCTCGCGCGCGGCGATGGGCCTCACCGGCACGGCGGTCACCAACGGCATCACCTTCAGCCCAAGCGCAACGCGAGCGGATTGGGACAGCATTCGCGATTATCTGAACCTGCACTGCGGCATGCGCACCAACCGCTAACGCGCGCGCCGCGCGCAAAAAAGGCAAGCCTTGCGGGCTTGCCTTTTTCCTTTTGGCGTTGTCGTCTAGCCGCGGGCGGGTCCGTGGCCGCGCATCGCCTTGCGTGCTTCCTTCAGTTTGGCCATTTCGTCCGGGGTCAGCACTTGCGCAAGCTTGGCCTTGGTGCCGTCGCCGATGGCTTTCATCTGTGCGTGGGCGGCTTCGCGGGCGGCCGGATCGCCGCGCTTGCCTTTCATCGACTCGAACACGGTACGGCGCTGGTTCTGCGCGTCGGTCATGATGGCGGTCACCTGTGCCGCGCGGTTGGCATCGAGATTGAGAATCTTGACGATGCGCTCGCCCGGCTGATGCATGCCCATGCCGCCAGGGCCTGCGAATGCGGCGCCGGTAGCAAGCAATGCTGCTGCGATGAGGGTGGTCTTGAACAGTTTCATTGCGGTCTCTCTTTCGTTGGCGTGGTGACTTCCGTCACGCGGTTCTTGATGAAACGGAGCGCTGCCGGTCAGAGTAAGGGGGTTGGGTAGCGCTGATTGCCTTGGTGACTATTTGAACGCTCGACGACGGAAAAAAGCCGCGATTGGACCAGCTGGTTTGTAAGAAAGTGTGTTCGCGGACGATCACGCAGTTGCTGCTGGCAACAAAAAACCCCGGGCGCCGTGAAGCGGCCGGGGTTGGTGACTGGGTCGTGCGCGGTTAGCCGTGCTTGTGTTCGCCACCCTGCGGCTGCGGCCCGTGGCCACGATGCATGCGGTGCCCGGCGGTAGCGTCACGCAGCTTCTGCAGTTCATCGGCAGTGAGCACTGCGGTCAATTTGGTCTTGGTACTGTCGCGCAGGGCGATCATCTTGTCGCGGAAGGCCTGCTTGCTGGCGTCGTCATGGCCGGCGGTCTTGCGCGACTCCCACAGCGCTTGACGCTCCTTGCGTTCGTCGGCGAGGATGGCGTTGACCTTGTCGGCGCGGGCGGCGTCGAGGTTCAAAATTTTGGCGATGTCGACCGGCTGGCGCTGCATGCCCATGCCCTGGCCCATCGGCCCCATGCCCTTGTGCATGCCGTCGCCACCCATCGGGCCGTCGTGGGCGAGGCTGGCGCCGGCCGCGATGAGCGTGGATGCAATGAGGGCGGATTTCACGATCTTTTTCATGTCCTGATTCCTTGCTGAATGTGATGAGGAGGAAGAAACGCTCTTCAGCGCCTGACCGCTACATGGACTCGCGGCAGCGCAAAACAAGCGGTTTCATCGCCTTATCGTTTGTAACGATTTGTTCGGCTGCGGCTTCGTCAGCACAGGACGATAGTCAGCTTTTCAGCGGAGCTACGGCGGCATATGGCGTATGGGCAAGAAACGGCAATAGTCGACTATTGCCGTTTGAGGCCCTGAGCCCTTTTCAAATAGGGCTTTAGCGCAAAAGCTGCTGCAGTTGCGAGCCGCTGAGACGATGCTTGTGGCGTGGGTCGGGCGCGCGCCCGCCTTCGCGCACGACCAGCCGCATCGGCCAGTCGCCATCGACGATTTCGTACTGCGCCACGCCATCGCGACCGAGATGCGGCGTGAACTCGACGTCGAGGTCGATCAACGCGTACTCGACTTCTTTGGGGTTGTCGGGTGTCAGCTCGATGCGGATTTCGCTGCCGGCATGCGCCCAGCCCTCGGCCACCGGGCCAACCAGTGCCGGATTGAAGCGCTGCAAGGCCTGCATCGCCTCCAGCGCGTACTCGCGCTGCGCCCGCAGTTGGGCCACCCACTCCGCGCCGCCGTAAAGCGCTTGCCAAGTCTGGATTTCGGCGATGATTTCGGCGTCGGAGGGCTGTGGCGTGCCGTGTGCGGCGAGCCCGAGTTCGGCCGCTGCCTTGCGGCGCGCCAGCGCCCAGTCGGTCAGCTCGGATTCGACAATGATGCGGGCGGCCGTCGCCGCCAGCGTAGCGCGTTCGTGGGCCATAGGGATCGGGCAGGCGCCGCGTGGACGAGGCTTTGGCGCCTGTCAGAACAGCTGCTGCCGCACCTCTTCGTCCTGCTTGCTGCGACCGCCTTCGTTGCCGGTGAGCGGATCGACAAAGCGGCGCGGTGGGAACTCGGAGTAGAACCAGTCCGACACCGCACCAGTATCCACCAGCCCCTCGCCGTCGCCGCTGACCGTGGCGCTGACCACGCCGCCCGGCGGCTTGAGCGGGATTTCCGGCACGCCTTTCAGCGCCGTCTTCATGTAGTTGATCCAGATCGGCAGCGCAACGCCGCCACCGGTCTCGCGTTCGCCAAGCGACTTCGGCTGGTCGAAGCCAACCCAGGCGACGCCCACCAGCGACTGATTGAATCCGGCGAACCAGGCGTCCACGCTGTCGTTGGTGGTGCCCGTCTTGCCAGCCAGATCGCCACGGCCTAGCGCCATCGCCTTGGCGGCGGTGCCGGCGCGCACCACGTCGCGCAGCATGGTGGTCATGATGAAGGCGTTACGCGGGTCGATCGCCTGCTCGGCGTCCTTGCCCGCCACCACCGGCGATTCTTCGAAGATGACGGTGCCCTTCGGATCGACGATCTTCTTGATGAAGTAGGGCTTGACGCGGTAGCCACCGTTGGCGAACACCGAGTACGCGGCGGCCATCTGCATTGGATTGGTCTGGCCTGCGCCAAGCGCGAGCGTCAGATAGGCCGGGTGTTGCTTCGGGTCAAAGCCGAACTTGGTGATGTAGTCCTGGGCGTAGCTCGGCCCGATCGAGCGCAGCACACGGATGGAGACCATGTTCTTCGATTTCGCCAGTGCGGTACGCACCCGCATCGGGCCTTCGAATTTGCCGTCGTAGTTTTTTGGCTCCCAATCCTCGCCGCCAGTCTGCGCGGCCGGGAAGAACAAAGGCGCGTCGTTGATGACGGTAGTCGAGGTAATGCCCTTCTCCAGCGCCGCCGAATAGATGAACGGCTTGAACGAGGAACCGGGTTGCCGGCTCGCCTGAGTGACGTGGTTGTACTGGTTTTTACCGAAATCGAAGCCGCCGACCAGGCTGCGCACGGCGCCGTCGTTCGGATCCAGTGCCACCAGTGCCGCTTCCACCTGTGGCAGTTGCGTCAGGCGCGGGGCGCCCTTTTCATCCTGCGTCATGCGCAGCACGGCGCCGCGGCGCAGGCGCTCGCCGGACGAGGCGTTTTCGGCCAGCGCATTGCGCACGAAGCGGATCGCCTCGCCTTCCAGGGTGTAGGTTTCGCCTTCGCCACGGGTGATGATCACACGCTTCGGACTGGCTTCGAGCACGACGGCGGTCAGCAGGTCATCGGCGTCGGGAAACTGCGAGAACGCGGTTTCGATTGCTTCGGCGAGGGCTTCCTTTGACTCTTTCGTCTCCTTGCCGTCTTTCGGCGGCGCCGGCAGTTCGACGTAACCTTCGGGGCCGCGGAACGCCTGCCGCCGCTCGTAGTCCAGGACGCCACGGCGAAGCGCCTGGTAGGCCGCCTCCTGATCGCGTGCCTTGATGGTGGTGGTGACCGAAAGCCCGCGTGTATAGGCGGTTTCCCCCACCAGATCGAACACGAACTGGCGAACCATCTCGTTCAGGTACTCGGAATGGACGGTAGGCCCAGTGTCAGTCTTGAGCGTCGGCGGGGCCGCGAGCGCCGCCTTGTAGTTGGCGTCGTTCAGATAGTCCAGCTCGTGCATCCGGCGCAGCACGTATTGCTGACGCAGGGCAGCCCGCTTCGGGTTGACGAAAGGATTGAACGACGATGGGGCCTTGGGCAGCCCGGCCAGCATGGCAGCTTCAGCGACGGTGACTTTTTCCAGCGGCTTGCCGTAATACGCCTTGGCAGCCGCGGCGAAACCATACGCCCGCTGCCCCAGGTAGATCTGGTTGATGTACAGCTCAAGAATCTGATCTTTAGTCAGGTCGCGCTCAATTTTGAAAGTGAGCACTACCTCATTGGCTTTTCTCAGGTAACCGGCAACCCCGGAACGTTCCCGCGTGAGGAAGAAATTGCGGGCCACCTGCATGGTGATAGTGCCGGCGCCAGACCGTGGTCCGCCCATGGTGTTGGTGTAGGCAGCGCGCAGCGCGGCAAGCCAGTCAACGCCGGAGTGCTCGTAGAAATTGGCGTCTTCCGCAGCGAGGATTGCCTGGCGGACATGGACCGGCACCTCGGCCAGCTTGACGATGCTGCGCCGCTCCTCGCCGAACTCGGCCAGCACCGTGCCCTCCTCCGACAGCACGCGAAGCGGGAGCTTGGGCTGATAGTCGGTCAGGACGTCAAGCGACGGCAAGCGGGCGCTGATCAACGCCCAGACAAGGGTTCCGAGCACGCCGCCTACCAGCAGCAGCCCCCCCAATACGGAAGCAAGGTACACCACCCAACGCTTGAACATTGACGTCCCTTATTTCCCCCGGAGGCTGATTCTGGCTGATTATTCCCGCCATGCCGCGAGGTCGCCGCCGCAAGACTGCTGTTATGCCAATGTTGTTTTTTTCGCCGATTATAGGCTGCCAAATCCGGGGCACGGCTTGCCACGGCGCGAGCCTTATGCAACACTCCTCACTCAACTTAAAGTTTCAGGCGACAAAAGTGGCCTAAACTCTCAATGCAAAAAGATTTTTTGGCTCAGCTCCGGGGCGCATTTGGGGCAAAAAGTACCCCGCTCATCGGCGTTGACATCAGCAGCACCTCGGTGAAGCTGGTCGAGTTGGCGGGGACTCGGCAAAAACCCGAACTCAGTCGTTACACGATTGAGCCTCTGCCGCGAGATTCGGTCACCGACGGCAATATCGCCAATGTTGAGGCGGTCGGGGCGGCAATTGAGCGGGCGTTGCGCAAGCTCGGTTCGCGCACAAAGGGTGCTGCCGCGGCACTTCCGACCAGTATGGTGATCACCAAGCGCATTACGCTGCCAGCGACCGAGCGGGAAGACGATCTTGAGCAGGCGGTAGAAGGCGAGGCGAATCAGTACATTCCTTTCGCACTTGACGAAGTTAACCTCGACTACGCGGTTATCGGCCCGGTTGCCAACGATGACACCCAGGTTGAGGTGATGATCGCCGCCGCCCGCCGGGAAAAGGTGGAGGATCGCGTCGCTGCGCTGGAGTCCGCCGGCCTCAAACCTGCCGTAATGGACGTCGAGGCGATGGCGGTGATGAGCGCGTACGAACTGATGGCGGAGGCGCTGCCCGGCAAAGGGATCGACCAGAACATCGGGGTACTGGACGTTGGCGCCACCTCGACGCGGTTTTATGTTTTCCGCAATGACGAGCAGATTTTCATGCGCGAGAGCCCCTTTGGTGGCAATCAGCTGACGCAGGAAATCCAGCGGGCCTACAACATGACCAACGAAGAAGCCGAAGCAGCCAAGCGTTCCGGCAATCTTCCGGCAAACTACGACAACGATGTCCTGCGCCCCTATGTTGATACCTTGGCGATCGAAGCGGCGCGGGCTTTGCAGTTCTTCCTGACCTCCAGCGCGCAGGGCCAGCTTGACTACATGTTGCTGGCCGGTGGTTGCGCTTCGCTCCCTGGCCTCGCCGATGCAGTATCACGACGGACCAACGTGGTTGCCTCAGTTGCCAACCCCTTTTCAGAGATGGGCTTAAGTCCGGGTGTGAAGTCGCGTCAGCTGGCGGCTGATGCGCCAGCGCTGCTCGTTGCCTGCGGTCTCGCAATGCGGAGGTTTGACGCATGATTCGCATCAACCTGCTGCCGCACCGCGCGGCGAAACGCGCGCTGCGCAAGCGCGAATTCAATCTCATCCTGATTGGCACCGTGATCGGGGTTGCGGCCCTCTGGTATGTCGGCAAACTCTATCTCGATGAGCGCATCGCATCACAACAGCGCCGCAACGATCTGCTGGTTGCCGAGAACAAGAAGCTCACCGAGCAGATTGACGAAATCAAAAAACTGAAGGATCAGACCGCCGCGCTGCTGGCCCGCAAGCAGGTCGTCGAGACCCTGCAGGTCAACCGAAGCGCATCGGTAAAACTGCTTGACCAGTTGGTGCGCCAACTGCCGGATGGGGTGTACCTGAAAGCAGTCAAGCAGAACGGTCAAAAAATCAATCTGATCGGGCTTGCGCAGTCAAACGCACGGGTTTCCACATTAATGCGCAACCTTGAATCATCGCCTTACCTGCAAAACGCCGAGCTGGTGGAGATCAAGGCGGTGAACGACAAAAACCAGCAGCGCACCAACGAATTCAGCCTCAACATCAGCCTTAAGGGTATCGAGGCCCCCGCCAAGGCCGGCCCGACGCCTGCGACCGCCGCAACGCCAGCGGCGCCGAGTTCGCGCGAAAAGGTCATGCAGGCAATCACGAAATAGGGCGCAGCTATGACTTTAGACGAAATCCGACGCCTGAACCCGCGTGACATCGGGGTCTGGCCTCTCCCGGCAAAGATTGCAGCGGTCTTGCTGCTGATTCTGGTGTTGCTTGGCGCTGCTGCTTATTTCGGGTGGATGCCACAGTACGAGGAACTCGAGGGCAAACAAAACCAGGAACAAACGCTGCGTCAGGAATACACAGCAAAAAAAGCACAGGCGATCAATCTCGATCTTCACATCCAGCAGTTAAAAGAAGTTGAGCAGCAGTTTGGCGCCTTGTTGCGCCAGTTGCCCAGCAAGAGCGAGATGGACGCTTTGCTTTCCGACATCAACCAGGCGGGTCTGGGTCGCGGCTTGCAGTTTGAACTCTTCAAACCTAGCCAGGAGCGGCTACAGGACTTCTACGCCGAGCTGCCGGTCGATGTGCGTGTCACTGGCAATTACCACGACATTGGCGCGTTTGCCAGCGATGTTTCGCAGCTTTCGCGCATCGTTACGCTGAACGACATCGCGATTACGAACAAGGATCCGAAGGACATGGTGCTCACCATGGAGGCCGTGGCCAAGACCTTCCGCTACCTCGACGACGAGGAAGTCGCCGCCCAGCGCAAGGCCAAGGATGCGCAGAAGGCGCCGAAGAAATGAATGCTCGCTTGCTTACCGGGGGACTGTGCGCAGCGGTCATCCTGCTACTCGCCGGCTGCGGCGGTGGCGAAGACGATGACCTGCGAGCATGGATGAAAGATCAGGGGGCTGCATCACGCGGCAAGATTGAACCCATCCCTGCAATGCGTCCCTACGAAGCGTTTACCTACAACGCTTTCGACCAGGCGGATCCCTTCAAGCCGCGAAAGATTGAAACCGGAAAAGGGGCACGCGGACCCGACATGACCCGACGCAAGGAGGCCCTGGAAGCCTTCCCGCTGGAGACGTTGAAGATGGTTGGCACCCTGCAAAAGGGGCAAGCGATGATCGGCCTGATCAAGGCCAATGACAACCGGGTCTTCCAGGTGCGGCAAGGGAACTATGTCGGACAGAACTTCGGGGTAATCACCACCATCTCCGAGGGCGAGATCAATTTGAAAGAACTGTTTCAGGATGGCGCAGGTGACTGGGCCGAGCGTCAAACGAAGATCATGCTGCAAGAGCGGGAGCAAAAGAAATGAACGTCACTCAACTATTGCGTGCGTTTCGCAAAGGGAGCCGGGCGTCGTTCGTCATGGCATTGTGGGGTGCTTTCGCGCTAAGTACAGCGGCATCGGCACAGAACGTCATTGAGGATGTCGCGGTCGCCAAGGGCGCCGCTGGACGCACGACACTCACTTTCGCGCTGAAAACGCCGTTGGCGGCGGCGCCATCGGTCTTCGCAATCGCGACACCGCCCCGGCTTGTGCTCGACTTCGCAAATACGACGAGTGTTGGCAAGGCGACCAATGAAGTGACCGACTCGGTGCTGCGAAGCTACAACGTGGTGCAAGCTCAAGGGCGTACCCGCGTCGTGCTCAATCTTGTCAAGTCTCAATCGTATGAGGTGAAGTCGGAAGGCAACAAGTTTGCCGTCACTCTGTTTGACGCGCCGGGCACGGCCGTCACTGACTCAGCGCCAGAGACCGGGCGATTCACGGCGTCGACCAAGACCGAAGGTGCAACGTTCGCGTTGCGTGATGTCGACTTTCGCCGTGGTCAGGCTGGCGAAGGTCGGGTGATCGTCGACTTGTCGGATGCGAATTCTGGCATCGACATCAAACCGCAAGGCAAGGTATTGATCGTTGACTTCCTGCGCACCCAGGTGCCGCGCAATCTGGAGCGCAAACTGGACGTATCGGACTTCGGCACCCCTGTAGTGCTGGTCGATACATTCACTCAGGGCAACAACACCCGCATGGTTATTGAGCCCAAAGGCCTGTGGGAGCATTCGGCTTATCAGACGGACAACCGATTGATCATCGAGGTCAAGCCGATTGTCGAAGACCCGAACAAGCTGACACAGGGATCGCGGCCGGGTTACAAGGGGGAGAAGCTGTCACTGAATTTCCAGGACATCGCTGTGCGGTCGGTGTTGCAGGTAATCGGTGACTTTACCGGGCTCAACATCATCGTGTCGGACACAGTTACCGGCAATGTGACCTTGCGGTTGAAGGACGTACCTTGGGATCAGGCACTTGATCTGGTCATGCAGGCTCGTTCGCTGGACATGCGGAAGAACGGCAATGTAGTCTGGATCGCCCCCAAAGAAGAGTTGGCACTTAAGGAGAAGCAGGAACTGGAGGCGAAAGCTCAGGTTGCTGATATTGAGCCGTTGCGCACCGAGATTTTCCAGTTGAATTACCAGAAGGCTGATGATGTGCGCCGGATGTTGCTACCAGGTGCGGGAGGAGGGGGGCAAAGCGGCGCCTCCTCGGGTGGTAGTGGTGGAGGGGTACTCTCCAAACGAGGTAGCGCGACAATTGATGCGCGCACAAACATGGTCATAGTACAAGACACGCCAGCGAAGTTGGCAGAAGTACGTGCTCTCATCCAGAGGATTGACATCTCGGTCAAACAAGTATTGATTGAGGCTCGGGTCGTCATTGCGGATGACAAATTCAGCCGTCAGCTCGGGGCCCGCTTCGGCATCGGTGCCGGCGTGTACAACAATGGCCGCAACATTGGCATCACCGGCACCCCGATTGCGGACCCTAATCAGGCCAACGTACCTGGCACAGGCATAGCGACTGGCTTTTCGCCATCCAGCTACTACTGGCGCATCAAACCTGACACTCAGACCGGAGCTTTGACCGGGGAGTACATCAACTCCGTGCCCTACAACGTGAACCTGCCGGTTAGCAATCCAGCGGGCACCTTGGCGATGACTTTTCTCAATCTTGGCAATGGCAATCTGGTCAATCTCGAGCTTTCCGCAGCTGAGGCGGCGAACCGTGGGAAGGTAATTTCCAGCCCCCGAGTGGTTGCCACCAACAACACTAAGTCTTCGATTTCTCAAGGTCAGGAATTCAAGTTACGCGTGTCCGGTGGCGTCGGTGGCCAGTCGTCCGTCGTCACTATTCGCGCTGTACTTGGTCTTGACGTAACGCCACAAATCACGCCGGATGGCCGCGTAATTCTTGATGTGGATGTCACCAAAGACTCAATCGCGGGCTTTCAGGATGGCAGTCCGATCGTCAATACGCGCCGCGTATCGACCAAGGTGATTGTCAACAACGGGGATACGGCTGTGTTGGGTGGAATCTATGAAGAAGTGATCACTGACTCGACAGACAAGGTACCAGTCCTGGGCGATCTGCCGGCGGTGGGCAACCTCTTCAAAAGAACCAATCGCGGCACCGACAAGCAGGAACTGTTGATCTTCCTGACGCCGCGAATCATCACGGACTCGACTGGTACTGTGAACTGATCTAATACGGTCTGGCAAAAAGCGCGGCCAAGCCGCGCTTTTTTTTGGGCTCATGCTAACGGCGCGCACCTTGAACTCCCGGAACGTATTCCTGATTGGCCTGATGGGGTCTGGCAAGACAACCATCGGCCAGATGCTTGCCAAGCGACTTGGTTTGCCATTTATCGACTCGGACCACGAACTTGAGCGCCGCACGGGAGTTAGTGTCTCAACAATATTTGAGATCGAAGGCGAAGCCGCATTCCGGGCACGGGAAGCAGCGATGATTGACGAACTGACGCGGCGAGATGGCCTGGTGCTGGGCACGGGTGGCGGTGCAGTACTTTACGCGGACAGCAGACGTGTGTTGCGCTCGCGCGGCACCACGTTCTATCTGCACTCCTCGCCCGAGACGTCTTTCGAGCGCGTACGCCGTAATCGTGATCGCCCTCTGTTGATGGTGACCGATCCGCTTGCGAGATTACGGCAGCTGTACGAGTATCGCCACCCCCTATACCGGGAAACTGCGCACCATGTTGTGGAATCGTATCGCGATCGACCAAGCGCAGTCGTTGCGGAAATCGTCGCGTGTCTAGGCAGCAGCGCGACTGCGTCCGATTCCATCCTGCCAAGCGCAGTACCACGGCCCATCGAGGCGCCATCAGGCGGCGAGAAATAGATTACTTGCTACCAGGCGCTGACGCCGCCATTTCGGCGCCAGCTTGTGCGCACACTATGCAGCAGTAACAGTTCGGGACAGTTCCACCACTGTGGCGCCAATCAAAATCTTCGGCGCCGAAATAAAAAACGGCGCCAGGCAATTGGCGCCGTTTGCACTCCTTTGACTAGTCTACTGACAAGTCAGCGTCGCTGACACCACCTTGCCAGCGGAATCGAGCACGATGGCATTGACCGACGTACCAGCCGGGAAACCAGTACTTCCCGGCGGGAACGTGGCCAAAGTTGACCAACTCAATTCCAGCGTCTGCCCATCCGCCAACAACGTGGCAGTGAACCCGGGCTGCGACGCACCAACACGATAAGCCGGAGTACCGCCCGTCACGCTGAATCGGACCGTGCGCGTGCCACTTACGGGGGTGCAGGTGCCGGCGTTCGCAAGGATGGTCATGCTCGGAGGCGAAATTGACAGCGCATCAGGCGTCGGCGGGGTCGGACGGTCCTGCGTGCCAGGTTCTACGTCATAAGACGCAGTAATGGTCCGGCCGGCAACGTCGGTGATCGTTATTGGGGCCGAGTAGGCGCTGCACGTCAACGCCGCGCTATTGCTCGCGGTGAAGATGCCAGCAGAACGGTTGACGATCACCGTTTGTCCGGATGATCCCGGCACGCTCAACGTCATGAATACCGGCAAGCCTGTGGTTACAGTGTAGGGAGGCGTTCCACCATAAATCACATAGTCAGCAGTGCTGGACGGGCATTCGTTCTTGTAAACGCCTTTGACCGTGTACTTTTGCGGGACAACGCTGAGCACAGCGGAGCCATTGGTCAGCTCGATGATCGTAAAGGTCCCATCAACCCGATTGCCGCTGGTCAAGTCGGTCGCGCGGATCAGTACTGCCTGCGACGGAATCACATTGTCAGCTTTGACAGTCACAATGGCCAGGCCGTTCTGATCTGTTACGACCGTTGCCGTCTTTGCGAGGATTGTTCCCGCTTGGTCCAGAACAAAGTTGTAAGGTCCTTGCAGCACGTCAAAACGAACCTGACGATTGGGAAGCGGCAGTGTGTTGGCGCCGCGCAGCAGGATACTCGCCGTGGCAGTTTCTCCGGAACAAATGGATGCCGGCAGGGTGGAAGTAGCAACGGCGCCGCACGGCGACGAAGTACGGGGTGTAATAGTCAGCGTGCCAAGCAGCGGAGACGGCTTCACAGTGACGCTCACAGAGGTCGCCTGGTTGTAGGCGTCACGCACGGTGAGTGTTACTGCCTTCTCCGCTTCTACAGAATTCGCCGTCAACGTAATTGCCGCACCCGAGACGACTTGCGTCACCGGTAACACCACCGAATCCGAGCTGAAGACCTGGAACGGACCGACGCCGCTGTTGATAGTGACTACAGCCGGCGTTCCCGAATACACGTTCAGCGTGCCTGGGCTGACAATCAGTGCTGGTACCGGTGTCGTGGCAAACGGGTCTTTTGCGCCACCACCGCCACAGCCAGCGATCAGTGCGAGCACCGACAGCAAAGCCACTGTTGCCAGCGACTTGATTGACGTTTTCATTGAAATCACGTTTGACCCTTTCTGGCTCTGATGTGCACGCAAAACAGACGCGCAATCAATACTTTATAAGCAACTTCTAGATTTAACCGCAAGACAATGGCATGGTGCAAGCCCTACGTTGCCGACATCATCCCACACGGGCAGCAAAACAACATTACGCCGCATTGCAGCAATTTGGCTTTTTCGATAAACTATGCGGCCCGCGAATAAAACTATACCGTTTCAGCATCGACCGGTTTCAAACGAACCACGCCTCGCGGTGGGGAAGTTGCGTCGATCGCCTGCCTGAGTCTTTCTGGAGTGTCACAGTGGATATTGCAACCGAGGCGCCGCACAAGCCGGACGCACAGGGTCTCTACGACCCGAGGAATGAACATGACGCCTGCGGCATGGGCTTCGTCGCCAACATCAAGGGCCGCAAAAGTCACGACATTGTCGAAAAAGGGCTTCGCGTCCTCGAAAATCTGACTCACCGCGGCGCGGTTGGCGCAGACAAGTTGCAGGGCGATGGCGCCGGCATCCTGATCCAGATCCCCGATACCTTCTTCCGTCGCGAGTGCGGCAAGTTGAAGATCACCTTGCCTGCTGTCGGGCAATACGGCGTAGGCATGATTTTCCTGCCGCAGGAGCCAGCATCGCGCATGGCCTGTGAGCAGGAGATCGAGCGGGCCATTGCCGCCGAAGGGCAAGTGCTGCTCGGTTGGCGTGACGTGCCGGTCAACAACGACGGCCTCGGCGAAGGTGTGAAGGCCATTGAGCCGGTAATCCGCCAGATTTTCATCGGTCGCGGATCCAAGGACATGGATCAGGATGCGCTGGAACGCAAGCTCTACATCATCCGCAAGTCGAGCGGTCACGCCATCCAGGCGCTGAAGTTGCGCCACGGAAAGGAGTTCTACGTGCCGTCGATGTCGACGCGCACGATTGTTTACAAGGGCATGCTGCTGGCCGATCAGGTGGGCACCTTCTATCTTGACCTGCAAGACCCGATGCTGGTGTCGGCGCTGGCAATGGTGCATCAGCGCTTCTCGACCAACACCTTCCCGACCTGGGATCTGGCGCATCCGTTCCGCGTGGTCTGCCACAACGGGGAAATCAACACCCTGCGCGGCAACTGCAACTGGATTCGCGCCCGCGAGGGCGCCATCGCATCCACGGTGCTGGGTGACGATCTGCCGAAACTGTGGCCGTTGATTTACGACGGCCAGTCCGATACCGCGTCATTCGACAACTGCCTTGAGCTGCTCACCATGAGCGGCTATTCGCTGGCACACGCGGCCATGCTGATGATCCCCGAGGCCTGGGTGGGCAACGCGCTGATGGATGAAGACCGGCGCGCGTTCTACGAATACAACGCCGCCCTGATGGAGCCGTGGGATGGCCCCGCTGCAATGGCCTTCACCAATGGCCGCCAGATTGGTGCCACGCTGGACCGCAACGGCCTGCGCCCGGCGCGCTACGTGGTCACCGACGACGACATGATCGTGATGGCGTCCGAGGTCGGCGTGCTCGACATCCCCGAAGAGAAAATCGTCAAGAAGTGGCGCCTGCAGCCCGGCAAGATGCTGCTGCTCGATCTGGAGCAGGGCCGCATCGTTGACGACGAGGAACTGAAGCGCGAACTGGCCAGCGCCAAGCCGTATCGACAATGGATTGAAACCTCGCGGGTGTCGCTCGAAGATCTGCCAGAGCCGGCGCCCGCTGACAAATCGGCCGTTTCGTTGCTGGACCGTCAGCAAGCCTTTGGTTACACGCAGGAAGACCTCAAGGTCATTCTCGCGCCGATGGTGACCAATGGCGAAGAGCCGACCGGCTCAATGGGCAACGACGCTGCCCTGCCGGTGCTTTCGAACAAGGCCAAGCCGCTTTACAACTATTTCCGTCAGCTGTTCGCACAGGTGACCAATCCGCCGATCGACCCGATCCGCGAGGAACTGGTCATGTCGCTGGTCACTTTCATCGGCCCGCGCCCGAACCTGCTCGGCATTGACGCCACGTCGCCGCAACCGCGCCTGGAAGCGCAGCATCCGATTCTCACCAGCGAGAATATGGAGCGCATTCGTCACATCGAGCTGTTCTCCAGCGGCGCCTTCAAATCGAAGGAGCTGGACATCACGTATCCGGCCGCTTGGGGCAAACAGGGTGTCGAGGCCGCTGTGGCCAGCCTTTGTGCCGCTGCGGTGGACAACATCAAGCTCGGCTACAACATCCTGATCCTGTCCGATCGGGCGGTGGCGGCTGACCGGGTGCCGATCCCGGCCCTGCTGGCAACGTCGGCGGTGCACCAGCATCTGGTCACCACCGGGCTGCGCACATCCGCTGGTCTGGTGGTTGAAACCGGGTCGGCGCGGGAAGTGCATCACTTTGCGCTGCTCGGTGGCTACGGTGCCGAGGCAATTTACCCGTATCTCGCGCTGGAAACGCTCACCCAGCTGGGCGACATCGTGCCGCAGATCTCCAAGTACGAAAGCGAGAAGCGCTTCGTCAAGGCCATCTGCAAGGGGCTTAACAAGGTGATGTCCAAGATGGGCATCTCGACTTATCAGAGCTACTGCGGCGCGCAGATCTTCGAGTCGGTTGGTCTCAACTCGGCCTTCCTCGACAAATACTTCACCGGCACGCCCAGCGCCGTTGAAGGCATCGGCATCTTCGAGGTGGCCGAGGAGCAGATGCGCACCCATCGGGCCGCGTTTGGCAACGATCCGGTGCTGGCCGGCGCGCTGGATGCGGGCGGTGAGTACGCGCTACGCACGCGTGGCGAAGCGCACATGTGGACGCCTGAGTCGATCTCTAAACTGCAGCACGCCACCCGCGCCAACAACTTCAACACCTACAAGGAATACGCGGCGCTGATCAACAACCAGGCAGGGTCGCTGAAGACGCTGCGCGGTCTGTTCACCTTCAAGTTTGACCAGCGCACGGCGGTGCCACTGGAAGAAGTTGAGCCGGCAAAGGAAATCGTCAAGCGATTTGCTACTGGCGCCATGTCGCTGGGCTCGATCTCCACCGAGGCGCATGCCACGCTGGCGATCGCGATGAACCGCATTGGCGGCAAGTCAAACACCGGTGAGGGTGGCGAGGACGCCAAGCGCTACATCCCGCTGGCCAAGGGCGAGACGCTGCAGTCACGCCTCGGCAAGCATCGCGTCGAAGTCGATGTGCCGGTCAAGGATGGTGACGATCTGCGCTCGAAGATCAAGCAGGTGGCCTCGGGCCGTTTTGGTGTTACCGCCGAATACCTCGCCAGCGCTGACCAGATCCAGATCAAGATGGCGCAGGGCGCCAAGCCGGGCGAGGGCGGACAATTGCCCGGTCACAAGGTCAGCGAATACATCGCCCAGCTGCGCTTCTCGGTGCCGGGTGTTGGCCTGATTTCGCCGCCGCCGCACCATGACATCTACTCGATCGAAGACCTCGCGCAGCTCATCCACGACCTGAAGAACGCCAACCCGAAGGCCAGCATCAGCGTCAAGCTGGTCAGCGAAATTGGTGTCGGCACCGTCGCTGCCGGCGTCACCAAGTGCAAGGCCGATCACGTCGTGATCGCAGGGCACGACGGCGGCACCGGTGCGTCACCGGTGTCATCGATCAAACACGCCGGCACGCCGTGGGAACTGGGACTTGCCGAGACGCAGCAGACGCTGGTGCTCAACAAGTTGCGCAGCCGCATCCGCGTGCAGGCTGACGGCCAGATGAAGACCGGCCGTGACGTGGTGATCGGTGCGCTGCTCGGTGCCGATGAATTCGGCTTTGCCACTGCGCCGCTGGTGGTCGAAGGCTGCATCATGATGCGCAAATGCCACCTGAACACCTGCCCGGTGGGCGTGGCCACGCAAGACCCGGAACTGCGCAAGAAATTCACCGGCCAGCCGGAACATGTCGTTAACTATTTCTTCTTCGTCGCCGAGGAAGTGCGCGAGCTGATGGCCAAGCTCGGTGTGCGTACCTTCGACGAGCTGGTCGGCCACAGCGACTGGCTCGATATGCAGGCCGGTATCGAACACTGGAAGGCCAAGGGTCTCGACTTCAGCAAGGTCTTCTATTCGCCGAAGATGCCAGCCAACGTGGCGCGGCGTCACTGCGAGACTCAGGACCACGGCCTGGATCAGGCACTTGATCACCAGCTGATTGCGGGCGCCCAAGCCGCGCTCGAAGGCGGCAAACGTGTCGAGGTGCCAGCCACGATCAGCAACCGCAACCGCTCGGCGGGTGCGATGCTGTCCAACGCCGTCGCCGTGAAGTATGGTCACAACGGCTTGCCGGATGACACCATTCACGTACGCTTCAACGGTATTGCCGGGCAGAGTTTCGGTGCGTTCCTGGCACGTGGCATCACTTTCGAGATCGAAGGCGCCACCAACGACTACACCGGCAAGGGCTTGTCGGGCGGTCGCATCGTGGTCTATCCGGACGCCAAATGCCCGGCCAAAGCAGAGGACAACATCGTCGTCGGCAACACCGTGATGTACGGCGCCACTGAAGGCGAATCGTTCTTCCGCGGCGTCGCGGGTGAGCGCTTCTGCGTGCGCAATTCGGGCGCGACGGCAGTTGTTGAGGGTACCGGCGATCACGGCTGCGAGTACATGACCGGCGGCACTGTGGTGGTGCTCGGCAAGACTGGCCGCAACTTCGCGGCGGGTATGTCAGGCGGGCTCACCTATGTGTACGACCCGGTTGGCCAGTTCGCGAAGCACTGCAACATGGCGATGGTTGGGCTGGAGCCGGTGCTCTCCGAAATCGAGCAGACCGGCGTTGAGCAGGAACTGATCGCTCAGGGCAAGGGCCGCAAGCGTCATCTGGGCCTGAGCGACGAGGCGATCGTCAAAGGCCTGGTGGAGAAGCACCTGCGCTACACCGGCTCCACCGTGGCGCTGGCGATCATGGACGACTGGGCAACGCATCGCAAGCACTTCGTGAAGGTGTTCCCGCACGAGTACAAGCGCGCGCTGACCGACATGTACGCCGAATCGATCAAGTCGAAATCGGCCAGCCGCGAGACGGTCGCCAAGTAACCGCCCTAGACACAACCAGCCATGCTCGACATCCGTCCGAACTGCGAATGCTGCAACGCCGATTTGCCCAACGAATCGATGGATGCACGCATCTGCACGTTCGAGTGCACCTTCTGCGCACACTGCGCGGACGAGCGGCTGGCCAACGTTTGCCCGAACTGCGGCGGCGAGCTGGTGCGCCGGCCCCGCCGCCCGGCGTCGAAACTGGGGAAATATCCCCCGTCCATTGAGCGCATCTACAAACCCGATGGCTGCCTGCGGACGGCAGCCTGAACCGAAACGAGTCACACCGTGGGAAAAATCACCGGATTCATGGAATTTCAACGCCTGAGCGAAGCCGCTGAGGCACCGAAGTCCCGCATTGGTCACTATCGCGAATTCGTCGTCACGCTGAAGGACGATGAAGCCAAACAGCAGGGCGCGCGCTGCATGGACTGCGGCATCCCGTTCTGCCAGACCGGCTGCCCGATCAACAACATCATTCCCGACTGGAACGATCTTGTCTTTCGCGGCAACTACCGGCAGGCGCTCGACACGCTGCACAGCACCAACAACTTCCCCGAGTTCACCGGTCGCGTCTGCCCGGCGCCCTGCGAGGCAGCGTGCACGCTGAACATCAACAACGACGCCGTTGGCATCAAGTCGATCGAGCACTTCATCGTCGACAAGGGCTGGGAAGAAGGCTGGATTGCGCCGCAGGTGGCCAGCACGAAGACCGGCAAGAAAGTCGCTGTCGTCGGCTCCGGGCCGGCAGGGCTCGCAGCAGCACAGCAGCTCGCGCGCGTCGGGCATGCCGTGACCGTGTTCGAGAAGTCCAGCCGCATCGGTGGCCTGCTGCGCTACGGCATCCCGGATTTCAAGATGGAGAAGTCGCACATCGATCGCCGTGTCGCGCAGATGCAGGACGAAGGGGTGGTGTTCCGGACCGGGGTGATGATCACCGACGCCAAACTGCCTGTGGGCGTGGGCAACGACGCCGCCGAGACGATCTCGCCGGCTGCACTGCAAGCCGAATTTGACGCCGTGGTTCTCGCCGGCGGCGCGGAGCACCCGCGTGATCTGCCGGTGCCTGGCCGCGAACTTTCCGGCGTGCACTACGCGATGGAGTTCCTGCCGCTGCAAAACAAGGTGAACGCGGGCGACAAGATCGACGTGATTTCGGCCAAAGGCAAGCACGTCGTCGTGATCGGCGGCGGCGACACTGGCAGCGACTGCGTCGGCACCTCCAACCGCCACGGCGCGGCCAGCGTGACGCAGTTCGAACTGATGCCGCAACCGCCGGAGAAGGAAAACAAGCCGATGGTGTGGCCGAATTGGCCGCTGAAGATGCGCACCTCGTCGAGCCACGAAGAAGGCGCCTCGCGCGACTGGTCGGTCACGACCAAGGCGCTGGTCGGCAAGGATGGCAAGGTGACCGGCCTCAAGGCCGCGCGCGTCGAGTGGAAAGACGGCAAGATGACCGAGGTGCCGGGCAGCGAGTGGGAGATGAAGGCCGATCTTGTGCTGCTGGCGATGGGCTTTGTGCATCCGGTTGCTGGTGTTCTGGAGGCCTTCGGCGTCGAGCGCGACCATCGTGGCAACGCCAAGGCGCACACCGACGAAGGCCACGCCCAAGGCGCGCCGATGGCGTACGAGACCAACGTGGCGAAAGTATTCGCGGCTGGTGACATGCGCCGTGGCCAGTCGCTGGTGGTGTGGGCGATCCGCGAAGGACGCCAGTGCGCCCGCGCGGTGGACGCTTTCCTGATGGGTTCATCGACGCTGCCGCGATAGGCTGGCGGGTATGCGGCTTTGGTCTGAATGCCGCACGCGAATTGGGCATTCAGGCCGAATTCATTGAATGTCGATAAATTCGATTTTGACGCTTTAAGCCCCGTTCGGATGGGCTTTTCTACAAAAAGCTGATCTCGCTGGAACGTCAGGCGTTGCGGCGGGTCAACCGCGTCTCAGCGCCACGTATTAGCATGCGATCCATGATTTCCCGCCTGTTCCCCGGCGCCGCTTTTATGCGGCGTTCAGTACTTGTGTTGCCGCTGCTGGCGGCCTTCGCGTTGCCGCTGCCGTCGTCGGCGACCACCCTGCAGCTGAAGTCGGTCAATGCCCGGACGGGCGCGCAGTTCGTCATTGACGGTGAGCGTCGCGATGCCCGACTGGGGCTCTTCACCGACGAAGGGTTGCTGCTCGAAAAGGTGCGTGACGACGGCGCCCAGTTCAAGTTCAATGGCCTCCCTTACGCGATGCGGGTCGGCGAGATCGCCGTAGTGGACTCGCAGACGCAGGGCCTCATTACCCATCAGATCAAGGCGGATCAGAAGAACAAGTACATGACACCGGTGCTGCTCAACGGCGGCAACGTGCTGGGCGAGGTCGATCGCGCCGCCGACATTACGGTGATCCCGGTTGCCGATGCCGACCGCCTGAACCTGCCGTACAAGGACAAAAAGGTGCAGACGCACCGCACGCCGAAGCAGACGATCATCGAGACCAAGGACGGCAAGGAGATCAAGACCGTGGTCGAACCGAAGGACAAGGACGGCAAGCCCGCCACTTACCGGACTTGGGTGTTGCCCCTCAATTCCATCCGCATCGGCACGGTCGATGTTTACGGTGTCACTGCCATCGTCAGCGAGAAACCCGGCCTGACCAACACGGTGGTCGGTCGCGACTTCCTCAAGCGCGTCGCGCCGTCCTGGTCCAACCGCACGCTTACGCTGGTCCGTCGCTAATGCCTTTCAAGAACGATCTCTTCCTCCGCGCCTTCACCGACGAGGTGCTGCCGCGCCCGCCGATCTGGTTGATGCGGCAAGCCGGGCGCTACCTGCCCGAGTACCGCGCTACCCGTGCCAGGGCGGGCAGCTTTCTCGATCTCTGCCATTCGCCGTCGTTCTGCGCCGAAGTGCTGTTGCAGCCGCTCGACCGCTACGACCTCGACGCGGCGATTCTGTTTTCCGACATCCTGACGGTGCCCGATGCGATGGGCCTCGGACTCTCGTTCGGTGTTGGCGAAGGGCCCAGGTTCGCCCATCCGCTGCGCGATGAGGCTGCAGTGAAGGCGCTGGCAGTGCCCGACATGGTGAGGCTGCAATACGTGTTCGACGCTGTCGCCGAGTGCAAGCGCGCGTTGACCAGCAATGGCGTGCAGCGGGTGCCGCTGATCGGGTTCTCCGGCAGCCCGTTCACGCTTGCTTGTTACATGATCGAAGGCGGCGGCTCGGGCGACGGCTTCCCGATCACCCGGCGCATGCTGCTGTCGCGCCCCGATCTCTTCCAGCGGGTACTCGACATCAACGTCGATGCTGTCACCGCGTACTTGCGCGGGCAAGTGCAGGCCGGCGCCGATGCGCTGATGCTGTTCGACACCTGGGGCGGCGTACTGGCGCCGAGGTTGTACCGCGACTATTCGCTGGCGCCCATGCAGCGGATCGTGGCACGCCTGAACGCAGAGTTCCCGTCGCTGCCGGTGATCATGTTCAGTCGTGGCGCGGCGCACAGCTTCGATGCCATGGCGGCGCGCCCGGCGGGCGCTGCCGGTGCCCCGCTCGGTCTGGGTGTGGACTGGCAGAGCGATCTCGCCAGCGCCCGCGCGGCGGTTGGTCCCGGGGTGACGTTGCAGGGCAATTTCGATCCGCTGCTGCTCACCACCGATGAGGCAACCATCCGCCGCGAGCTTGCCGCTGCATTGGCTGGCTTTGACCCGCGGCGTCGCTACATCGCCAACCTCGGCCACGGCATTACGCCAGACGCCGACCCGGCGCTGGTGGGTTTCCTGGTCAACGAGCTGCGCACATTGCCGGTCTGACAAACGGTTCAAACGGGTCGCATCCTGGCTTGACAAGTCGGTCAAAAGACGCTCCACCGCGCCAGTTATGCACAAAAGTGTCCGTTCTGTGACGAGTGAGTATGCGCCCCGGCTGAAAGCCGCGAAAAACCACCTAAGTTGTTGATTTATCGGGTTGTTTCGAGGTCGCCACAGAATCGTGCAAGAACCCGACAACCGCATTCACACGCGCTTTGCGGGCAAGTAGGGCAGAAATGCTCACAAATTTATCCACAGGCGTTGGGGACGAATAATTGACGTCTGTAAAGATGCCGAAGACGCTGGACATCAATGGAGAGCAAGCACTTACACGGATCACCGTGGAAGTTCCCCTCGCCATTGATCAGGTTGGCCGCGCGCTGGATTACACCGTCGCCGACCGCGAAGTCGAGCTGAATGGCTGCGTCGAAGTAACCGTCGGCGTGCGGCCCTATGCGGCGTTGGTTACCGCCGTGCACGGCGAGCTCACGGGCGAGGGTGACGTTGGCAAGTTGAAGCCAGTGCGCCGCGTGCTTAGTGGCGCACTACCCACGGCACTGGTCACGCTGGCGCAATTTGTGGCTGACTACTATCAGGTGCCGTTTGGCATGGCGGCAGGGCTCATCACACCGGCCGATGCGGCGCCAGCGCCAGACCCCACTGGCTGGGCACTGACGAGCGGAGGACGTGCCCACGTGGCTGGCATCCCGCCACACCATCGCGCGCAGCGGGCGCTGGCTGCGCTTTTCACGCCGCGCACCAGTTACGCGATCAACGTGGCAGCGACGGATGAACTGTCGGCCACGCAGCGGCGCCTGCTGCGTGACTGGCATCAGGCCGGCTGGCTGGTGCCGGTCTTTGCGCAGCCGCAACCGACGCTGGTGCTGCCGCAGTTGCCCGAGTTCACGCCCGCGCAGCGTGACGCCGCCGACGCGTTGCGCGCGCGCGCAACTGCGTTCTCGGTGTCGTTGCTGCACGGCGTCACTGGTAGCGGCAAAACCGAGGTCTATCTCGATTTGGTCGCCTCGGTGCTCAACGCAGGCAAGCAGGTGCTGCTGCTAGTGCCGGAGATCAACCTCACGCCGCAGTTGATCGACCGCGTGCTGAAGGCGTTGCCCGGCGTCGCCACTGCCGTGCTGCACTCCAAGCTCGCGGCGGGCGAACGCAATCGCGCCTGGCATCGCGTGCATTCGGGCGAGGCGCGGCTGATCATCGGCACCCGGCTCGCGGTGTTTGCGCCCGCTACCAATCTCGGGTTGATCGTGATCGACGAAGAGCACGACGGCTCGTACAAGCAGAACGAATCGCCGCGCTATCACGCCCGCGACGTGGCCATCGTGCGCGCCAAGCAGGCCGACATTCCTGTCGTGCTGGCCAGCGCCACACCAAGCCTGGAGACCTGGCGCAACGTGCGTTACGCTGCTGCACAGGGTGCGCGCGGCGATGCCTATCAATACATCGCCTTGCGTGAGCGCGCGACGGCGGCCGCGCCGTCATCACTGCGACTCGTACCTGCGCGCGGTCGTCGCGTGAAAGCCGGGTTGTCGGAAACGCTCGCTGACGGCATCGCAGCACGTCTCAAACGCGGCGAGCAAAGCCTCGTGCTGGTCAACCGCCGTGGCTTTGCGCCTGCGCTGTATTGCCCGCACTGCGGCTGGAGCGCACCGTGCAAGCGCTGCGATGCCAAGATGACCTTGCATCAGACCACGCGCTCATTACGCTGCCATCACTGCGGCGCGCAGTCCGGTGTGCCGTCTAAATGCCCCGCCTGTGGCCACCCGGAGCTGGTTGGCGCAGGTGTCGGCACGCAAAAGCTCGAAGCCGCGCTGATCGAAGCTTTCCCGGACGCGCGCATCGCTCGTGCCGACACCGATTCGCTCTCGGGCAAGCACGCGTGGCGCGAGTTGTACGAGCGCATCCTCGCGCGCGAGGTGGACATCGTGGTCGGCACCCAGATGCTCGCCAAGGGCCACGACTTTCCGGCGCTGACGCTGGTCGGAGTCGTCGATGCCGATCGCGCGCTGTTCTCCACCGACTTTCGTGCGCAGGAAGATTTGTTTGCGCTGCTGACTCAGGTTGCCGGCCGCGCTGGCCGTCACGCACTGCCCGGCGAAGTGATGATTCAGACCGAGTTCCCCGATCATCCGGTGTTTCACGCCCTGCTCGCGGGTGACTACGAGGGCTTCGCCGAACAGACACTCGCCAGCCGCGAAGCCATCGGCCTGCCACCCGCTACCCGCATGGCGCTGGTGCGCGCTGAATCGAAGGATGCGCAGGCGGTCGCCGACTTCTTCACGCAGGCGCACGCCGTCTTGCGCGAAGCGCTCGGCGATGAAGGCGAAGTGTTCGCGCCACAACCCGCGCCGCTCGCCCGCAAGGCGGACTTCACGCGCTGGTCAATGACCGCGGTCGCCGTCAAGGTGCGCCCGCTGGCCGAGGCGCTGCTCACACTACGACAGGCGATGCAGGCGGCAAAGCCGAAGGTGCGCTGGGCGGTGGATGTGGATCCTTATGACTTCGGATGACGAGCGGCGACACTCAGGTCTATTGTTGACAACGCATTACTTCACACGTATTATGTGTGCACGTAAACAGTGTGACTGATAATTATGGCTAATTTGACCCTTTCTGCAGACGACGACGACACGGCGCGCGCGCGGGCAGCGGCCCAGGCGATGGGTACCAGCCTGAATCAGTTGGTCCGCGACTACATCGCACAGCTTGCGGGCGCCCATCAACGCGCGATCGAAGCGGATGAATATCTGCGCGAGGCCGGTCGTGGCAATTCCGGTGGCTGGGCATTTGATCGAGACGCATTGCAGCGCAACGTGTAATGCTCGCTTTTTTTGACACCAACGTCGCCGTCTACGCTGATGACGGAGCCTTCCCCGAAAAGCAACGCATCGCCGCGAACCTGATTGCTGAACACTACCGCAACGGCACTGGCGTCGTTTCCACACAGGTGATGCAGGAGTATTACAACGCTGCCACACGGAAGCTGCGATTGGAGCCCGAATTGGCGGTTCGCCGTCTACGGTTTTTCGCGCGAATGCAGGTCGTGAACGCTACGCCACAACTCATCCTTGAGGCCACCGATGTTCATCGTTTGAACCGCATCTCGTTTTGGGACGCGATGATTGTCCAATCAGCGAAGATCAGTGGGTGCAATACGTTGTATAGCGAAGACCTCAATGCTGGCCAAAGCATCATTGGCGTCACGATAGTCAATCCGTTTGCAGGCGTCGCGTAATGGTCGGTGCACGAGCCGCTACCGCGCACGGAGCCGCCAGGAAGACGCTGAAGCAAGGGCGCCTGTCTACCGGTTGAGCCGCCTGACGACCAACGACAGCTTCAGTGAGTGGCAGCGATTCTCTCGTTGATCAACACTTCGATCCGCGTCGAAACATTTGCTTGTCTGGCGGCCTAGACTGAGCACTTTGTAGCCCAGTCCATCGCCCGCATGACCTCGCAGCCTCTGCAAAGCCCCGCCCCCGAATACGCGCTACTCGCCCTGCTCGCTGCGTTCTGGGGCTCGTCCTATCTGCTGATCAAACTGGCGCTGGCGACCATTCCGCCGGTCACCCTGATCGCAATCAGGGTGACGATTGCGTCGCTGTTCCTGCTGGCAATCATGCGCCTGCGCAGCGAGCGCCTGCCGCGCGGTGCGCGTGACTGGCGCCTGCTGTTCGTGCAGTCACTGCTTAACAGCAGCCTGGCGTGGCTGGTGCTTGCGTGGGGTCAGCAATACGTGCCCAGTGGCACGGCGGGCGTACTCAATTCCACCTCACCACTGTTCGTGTTACTGATTGGCATGGTGATGGCACTGTGGTCACGCCTGCGTGGCACGGCCGCAGGCAGCGGTAGCGCCAGCACGTCGCGCAAGACGATCGGTGTAGCGCTCGGACTGGTCGGTGTAGTGCTGGTGATTGGTGTGGATGCCTTGCGCGGCATCGGCCAGCAGACACTGGCGCAAGTGGCGGTGCTGTTCGGTGCATTTCTGTACGCCTGCGCTGCACTTAGCGGCAAACGGCTCGCCCACCTGTCGTCGCTGACCACCGCCTGCGGAACCATGCTGTGCGCCGCAGCGACACTGCTGCCGTTGAGCCTGGCCGTCGATCATCCGTGGGCACTGGTGCCGTCGGCCACTTCGCTGGTTGCCGCAGTCACGCTTGGCATTCTGTGCACCGGCGTGGCGCTGATCATCTACTTCCGTCTGATCAAAACGCTGGGCGCAATGGGCGTGGCGAGCCAGAGCTATTTGCGCGCCGGGGTCAGCGTGCTGCTCGGCTTCCTGATCCTTGGCGAGCAGCCACCGCCGTCGGTTTTAATTGGTCTGGTCATCACAATCACCGGCGTCGCGCTGATCAACTGGCCCGCCCGGCCAGCGCCGTACGACGATCGAACCACAACAGCAAAGACTGAGAGGGCTACATCGTGATCGCCGTCATCTTCGAAGTGCTGCCCGTAGCGGGCGCTACCGATACTTATTTCGACCTTGCAGGTCGGCTCAAACCCGCGCTTGAAACCATTGATGGATTCATCAGCGTCGAGCGTTTTGAGAGCGTGACGCAGCCGGGCAAATTCCTGTCACTGTCGTTCTGGCGCGACGAGGCTGCCGTCGCGGCGTGGCGCAACACCCCGCCACATCGGCAGGCCCAAAACGCCGGTCGGCATGGCGTGTTCGCAGGTTATCGACTGCGTGTGGCACAGGTGCTGCGCGACTACGGACTCGACGACCGTGAGCAGGCGCCCGCTGACTCGCGCAACCACCATCAATAGCCCGGAATCTCGCCATGCCCTCCATCACTTGCTTCATCCGCTATCAGCTTGACCCTTTCCAGCTGGATGCATTCCGCACTTACGCCGAAAACTGGGGGCGCATCATTCCGCGCTGCGGTGGCAATCTGCTCGGCTACTTCGTGCCCCATGAGGGTACCAACGACATCGCGTGGGGGCTCATTTCGTTCGACTCGCTTTCCGCCTACGAGAACTATCGCGCCCGGCTCAAGAGCGACGACGAAGGCAGGCAAAACTTTGCCATGGCGCAGCAGATGAAGTTCATCCTGCGTGAGGAGCGCACTTTCCTGCGCGGCGTCGAGGGCACCTTGCATCAGCCAGCGCTTTCCACGCCACGTGCCGACTGATGGCCACAACCGCCGAACCGCGCTTTGCCCGCATCGCGGCGCTGCTCGCCGACCCGTCGCGGGCGCGCATGCTGGCGCTGCTGCTGGCGGGTGAAGCCCGCTCTGCGGGAGAGCTGGCGCGCGCTGTCGGCATCACTCCGCAGACAGCCAGCACGCATCTCGCCGCGCTGCGCGATGCCGGCCTGGTGGCGCAGCGAACGCAGGGAAGACATCGCTACTTTTCGCTGGCCGACGGTGACGTGGCGCACATGCTGGAGACCTTGTCGCTGGTCGCCGAGCGTGATGAGGTGTCCACGCGATGGAGACGCCCCGACCGGCAGCCATTGAAGCACGCGCGCAGTTGCTATTGCCATCTCGCCGGAGAGCTGGGCGTGCAATTGCGCGATGCGCTGCTGGCCCGGCAAGTTCTGGTGGCGAACGAACGCGGCGAATTCTCGCTCGGGCGCGGTGCGGGCGCATGGCTGCAAGCGGCGCATTTTGACGACGCTGCAATACAGCGCACTCAGCGTGACACCGTCCGCCCCCGCTTCGCCTACGCCTGCATGGACTGGTCCGAGCGACGTGAGCACCTGGCCGGTGCTTTGCCGAAGGCGCTGCTGTCGCAATTCATCGCCACCGGGTGGTTGCAACGGGTGGGCACGACGCGAGCACTGGTTGAGACGCCGGCCGGCATACGGCATTTACTGCCATTGATCCGCGCCTAGCGGGAATTGACTCAGCGTTTCCCTAAATCAACCCGGCCGCAACGTTGATCGTCAGCGCCAGCAGCGTGGTGTTGAACACGAAAGCCAGCACGCAATGCAGCAAGCCGACCCGTCGCATGCGGCGCGAAGCGAAGGCCACGTCCGCCGTCTGGCCGGACGTGCCAATCACGCAGGACACATACAGAAAGTCGAAGTAGTCCGGCGCCTCGGTGCCGGGGAACAACAGCGACGGCGACTTCGCCGAATGCTGCAACTGGTACTCGTGGGCATAGTGCAGGGCAAAAATCGTCTGCACAAACAGCCACGCCGTGAACACGGTCAGCGCCGCCAGACCCACATGTCCGGCCTTCGATGCGCCGTGGGTTTCTTTCGCGTAGGACAGTTGAACTGCAATGGCCAGCAGCACCACCACCATGGTCACGCTGACCAGCAACAGGATGGTGTTGCGCCCCTCGTCCTCGCGCTCTGCCTGCGAGCGGATGCGTGCGGCGTCGGCGCCATACATCATCAGCAACACCAGTATCAGGTAAAGCAGTGCGCCTGCATTCCACCCGATCAGCGCCCGCGTGATCCATTCCGACACCAGCGTTATCGGCAACAGCAGCCCAACGATTACGCCGAACACCAGTGCCGACCACAACCGTGGCCGGGCGTGCAGATGGCGGAGTGGTGCGGGGCGTCTACCGTTTGTCACACCGCAATCATGCCGTAAATCACACCGCGCGCCATCCAGTCCACCGGAAAATACGGCTCGTCGCGACCGTCAAACTGGGAGTAAAACCACCGCCGCTGCGGCTTGGGCGCACGGTACGCCTTCATCACCCAGCGGTTCTCGGCGTCAAAGGCGGTGGCGTAGCGGTCCGGACCTCCCACCTTCAGAGGGTCGTAGTATTTTTGGCCGAGGTGGAGACGGGGAAATTGCGTTGGGTCTCCCGGGTTCGGAGCCCACGGGCGTGACTTCCGTAGGCCGACTCGCGTTTGCGCAGATGTTGTGAACATCACACTTGCAAAATACGCGGCCTCAGTGATGCGCGAATGTGTGTCGATCTCGTAGCTGTGCGAAGCGGCACAGGCGCCAACTGCGAGAAGACCAGCAATGCACTTTTTCACTATCTGCACCTTTGCGGTGAAAGGCCAGGTACGCCGCCAGATTTGCCTTGTCTCGCTAACTCTCCGGCAGCAACGGCATAAACCGTACCAAACTCCCTATTCAACTCCTCATGAAACGGCCAGCAGCCACAGCCCGCCCCGCCGATGTAGGACAGATACTTCGCCCGCTCCACTCTCGTCCCCGTGTCCCGCTTCATCGTCACATCCAGCACAATCGGCCCCGTCTTGCGGTCTCCACCGTCCCTGGTCTCCAGCCCCGCTCTCACCTCAATGCCCGTGTCAACATAGTCCTTCGCATACACCACCGGCAGAAACCGTGGCCGCCGCTCACTCAGCAGCGAGAGCTTCCATGGAAACTCCAGCTCGTTCTCCGGAATGCTGAAGCGCCCCTCGGCATCGGTGGTCGTGTAGTAGTCCGGCCCACACACCGGTGAGCTGCGCGCAAACGGAATCGGGATGTTGCTCACATCGCGCGACATGATGTACACAATCACATGCGCCCCCGCAATCGGCTTGCCCTCAGGGTCGTGAACAAAACCACTGCCTCCCCCAAAACTCGCAGCATGGGCCGCGGCAATGTTGAGGATGAGTGACGTCAGGACAACGAGCGCGTTGCTCGTCCAAGCCCGCAAGAGGCAGATCAGTGGTGTCCGCCATTTCATGTGTGCGCCCCTTGTGTAACCCTTGGATGTTTCTGGGCGTCACCAGACACTTCACCCCGGTTACAGGCAAACAGCGCCTTGGTGTCATCCTCACGCACCGCCCCGCGCGCCATCCAGTCCACCGGAAAATACGGCTCGTCGCGACCGTCAAACTGGGAGTAAAACCACCGTCGCTGCGGCTTGGGCGCACGGTACGCCTTCATCACCCAGCTGTTCTCGGCGTCAAAGGCGGTGGCGTAGCGATCCGCGCCTCCCACCTTCAGGGGATCGTAGTATTTTTGGCCGAGGCTGTAGTTCAGGACAAATCGGCCGTTCGCTTGCTGAGTACGAAACCGTGACTTGCCCAGGCCAAGTCGTTCGAACAATCCGATGGTCGTTGAGAAATTGCTTCTCTGGAACGCCTCATCGGTGATCCTAGCGCGAGTATCAATTTCGTACGCACACGCCAAATTGACAACCAGAATACATATGCCCGAAACCAATGATTTCTTCATTCGACACACCGCATTACATTCCCAGGCCGCCAAGCGACACTCGGTCGTCCAGGTTTGATGCCAAGTTGATCGTCGTATTCGTTCTGTGCGGCAGATAAAACTGTCTTGAACTCCCTATTCAACTCCTCATGAAACGGCCAGCAGCCACAGCCCGCCCCGCCGATGTAGGACAGATACTTCGCCCGCTCCACTCTCGTCCCCGTGTCCCGCTTCATCGTCACATCCAGCACAATCGGCCCCGTCTTGCGGTCCCCACCGTCCCTGGTCTCCAGCCCCGCTCTCACCTCAATGCCAGTGTCAACATAGTCCTTCGCATACACCACCGGCAGAAACCGTGGCCGCCGCTCACTCAGCAGCGAGAGCTTCCATGGAAACTCCAGCTCGTTCTCCGGAATGCTGAAGCGCCCCTCGGCATCCGTCGTGGTGTAGTAGTCCGGCCCACACACCGGTGAGCTGCGTGCAAACGGAATCGGGATGTTGCTCACATCGCGCGACATGATGTACACAATCACATGCGCCCCCGCAATCGGCTTGCCCTCAGGGTCGTGAACAAAACCACTGCCTCCCCCAAAACTCGCAGCATGGGCCGGCAGCGCGATTGCGTGGAGAACGGCGGCGAGCACCGCCGCAGTGGTGATGGCACACAGACTACGTGTGCGCGGATAACTCTGGCAAAGATCCAGCATGAAAAAGGGCGCCATATGACTCCATCACGAGTCTATTGACGCCCTTTGCTGCGGTCAACGCCGGCACGACATGTGCGCCAGCAAACAACGGCCATTCGCTGCGAATGTGGGTTCGCTATGCCTGAAGCACGCCCCTTCGAATCTGATCCAGCTCGATCGACTCGAACAATGCCTTGAAGTTGCCCTCGCCAAAACCTTGATTGCCCTTGCGCTGGATGATCTCGAAGAAGATCGGGCCGAAGATGTTCTGGGTGAAGATCTGCAGCAACAGGCCTGAATCCTCCGGCGCACCGTCCACAAGGATGGAGAGTTTTTGCAGCAGTTCGGTGTTCTCGCCGTGGTTCGGGATGCGCGTTGGCAATTGCTCGTAGTAGGTCGCCGGCGTCGTCTGGAACGGAATGGCCTTGGCGGTCAGCGCGTTCACCGTGTCATAGATGTCGTTGGTGCCGAAAGCGACGTGCTGGATGCCTTCGCCGTGGTAGGCGTGCAGGTATTCCTGAATCTGCGATTTGTCGTCGCTCGATTCGTTGATCGGGATGCGGATCTTGCCGCAAGGGCTGGTCATCGCCTTGCTCTTGAGGCCGGTCAGTTTGCCTTCGATGTCGAAGTAGCGAATCTCGCGGAAGTTGAACAGTCGCTCGTAGAAGCTGGCCCACTCTTCCATGCGGCCACGGTGTACGTTGTGGGTCAGGTGATCGACGTAGGTGAGACCGGCGCCAGCCGGCACGCGCGGTGCGCCGGCAATGGGCACGAAGTCGATATCGTAGATGGTGACGTTGTTGCCACCGTGCACCGAGTTGCCGTCGTAACGATCGACGAAATAGAGCAGCGAGTCGCCAATGCCCTTGATCGACGGGATGTTGAGCTCCATCGGGCCCGGATGCGCCTCAACACCCCAGGCGCCAAGTTCGACGGCGCGCTTGTAGGCCGCAGCCGCGTCCTTCACGCGGAAAGCGATGGCGCAGATCGACGGCCCGTGCACGCGGGCGAAGCTTTGCGCAAAGGACCCGGGCTCCGCATTCAGGATGAAGTTGATGTCGCCCTGCTTGTAGAGCAGCACGTTCTTGGAGCGGTGCTTGGCGACGGCGACGAAGCCCATTTGCTCAAACATCCGGCCCATCGCGGCGGGATCGGGGGCGGCGAATTCGATGAATTCGAAGCCGTCGGTGCCCATTGGGTTATCCCAAGTCTGAAATTGCGATGCCATCTGCTGCTCCTGAATCACGAATTGCGCGTTATCGGCCAAAACCCGAAATTCTGGCGTTGATCTTGCGCAATGAAAGCGCAAAAACATCCCCATTTGTGTGAATTTAGGGCGCATAATTGCTCAGTCGTTGACGCAAGAGACATTTCATCAATGGATCGCACTGATTTGCGCATTTTGGAGACCCTGCAAGGCGATGGTCGCCTCTCCAATATTGAGCTTGCCGAAAAAGTATCGCTGTCGGCTTCGCCCTGCCTGCGGCGGGTGCGCGCGCTGGAAGAGGCCGGCATCATCGCCGGCTATGCCGCGCTGCTTGACCCGGAAAAGCTTGGCCTCGGGCTCACGGTGCATCTGGATGTGGCGCTCGACAAGCGCGATGCCAAAGCACGCGATCGGCTCAAGGCGGCGGTGCAAACCTGGAGTGAGGTGACCTGGTGCCACTCGCTGTCGGGCGAGATGGATTACACCATGCAGGTGGTGATGCCTGATCTCAAGCACTACACATCATTCCTGATGGATCGGGTGCTGACGCTGCCGGGGGTGATCAACGTCAAGTCGAGCTTTGTGCTCGAAAAAGTGAAGGAGACCACCGTGCTGCCACTCACCTACATGGCGCCTTAACGCGACTGCGGCAACCCATTCGCGTAGCGCTTCCGCAACTGGCGCTACCACGCTGCGAGTCATCGCATGCCACTCGCGGCATGGAAAGCATCGCTCTACAGTTCGTTCCATCGAAGCACAGCGCCACACCAAGTGAAGTAACGGCGCGCCCACTGGAAGGAACCCATCATGAGCCGCCTGTTTTCTGTACTTAGCACCGCCGAAACGACAATGTCCGCCGTTGCCGCGTCATTGCTGTCGGTGACGACCATTGGTGTCGTACTCGCTGCGTTCTCGACCGCCACGCCGTCGGTGACTGACCATGATGTGGTGGTGATGGAGCGGGTCACGATCACCGCGCACCGCACCCCCGCCTGATCGTTATCCCCGCCCGCTGGAGTCGTGGGCGTTCGTCGACCGTCATCCAGCCCCAGCGCGCTGATCCGAGCCGACCACGCCGCTGCCACGCAGCAGCCATCAGCGCTGCCACTGCGCGCATGGCGTCACATTTGGGACATACGAGACAGTTGTCACCGTGCCGCAATAGCGGGTACCGTTTATTCGATTTGGCGGCTTGCGCTCCGTTGATGGCGGGCGTAGAGTGGCTCCCGATACCGAATTTTCCGAAGGGGTGCGACGCCGTCGCGTTGAAGTTGTGCTGACGGCTTCCGGGGGTGATGACGCGCGACAACTTTTCGTCGTTGTTCGATCTGCTGCCGATCGGGGCCTATCGCACCTCACCGGAAGGCAAGCAGTTGCGCGCCAATCAGGCGCTGGTGCGCCTCAACGGCTACGCCACCGAGGCCGAGATGCTCTCGGCGGTCAGTGATCTCGACAGCGAGTGGTATGTGTCGCCGCAGCGACGCGAAGAGTTCCGTCGCGCCATGGACACACAGGGCTTTGTGTCCAACTTCGTCTCCGAGGTCTATCGTCACAAAACCCGCGAACGGATCTGGATTCGCGAGCACGCTCACGTCGTGGTTGATGCCGAGGCTGGCACCCGTTACTACGAAGGCACCGTCGAGGACATCACCGCGCAGCGGCAAGCGCAACTGGCACTGGGCGCATCGGAGCGCCGCTTCCGCGCCTTGACCGAGAAAGCGCAGGTGATCACGCTGCTCTGTGATCAGGACCTGCGCATCCGCTACGCCAGTGCGGCGACGCGCACCATCCTTGGTCGCGAGCCGGATTCGATGCTCGACGCCCACGCGTTTGATTTCGTGCATCCTGCCGATTCGGCAGCCAGCCAGGCCGAGTTCGTACACGTCATCAGCAACACCAATTCCGGTACCGAAACCGTTTTGCGCGTACTGCACGCCAATGGCAGCTGGCGTTACCTCGCCACGCTGGCCAACAACCGCCTGGATGACGAGGCGGTGCGCGGTGTCGTGTTCAATCTGCGCGACGTCACCGACTCCCATCTCGCGCAGGAGCGGTTGCGCACCATGGCCAATGTCGATTCGTTGACCGGGCTGCGCAACCGGGCCGCGTTCGAGGCGGCGCTGCGCAACGTGATCGCCAGCGGCGACGAGCGCGTCGCCATTCATTTCATTGACCTCGATCGTTTCAAGCTGATCAACGACTCCCTCGGCCATGCGGTGGGGGATCATGTACTGCGCGCAATCGCCCGCCGCCTGCGCAACGCGGCGCCGGGCGGGGCGGTGGTCGCGCGAATGGGTGGCGACGAGTTTGCGGTGCTGGAGCGGATCGGCGAGCGCGGCCGCGATGCGATCGAAGCAACGGCGCGCGAACTGCTGCGGGTGCTGGCCGAGCCGATCGAGGTGGACGGTATCCGCTTCCAGATCAGCGCCAGCATCGGCGTGAGCCTGTTCCCCGAGCACGGCGGTGACTTCGAGACGCTGCTCAAGAACGCCGATCTGGCGATGTTCCGCGCCAAGTCGGAACAACGCGACGCGTTTCGCATCTTTGAACCGCCACTCGCCGCGGCCGCCGAGACCCGCATTACGCTGATGGCGGAGCTGCGTTCGGCCATTGAGGCGCGACAGTTCGAGGTCTTCTATCAGCCGCAGGTGGCACTGGAGAGTGGCGCCCTGCTCGGTGTCGAGGCGCTGGTGCGCTGGCGGCATCCGGAGCGCGGGCTGATCGAGCCGGCAGCATTCATCAGCGACGCCGAGGAGCTCGGACTGATCGGTCGTATCGGGTTCCAGGTGGCCGAGCAGGCGCTCGCCCAGCTATCGCACTGGCTGGCCAAATATGGGCGACCGCTGGTGATGGCGCTCAACATTTCGGCGTACCAGTTGCGTGATCCGGACTTCGTGCGCGAAATGCGCGCGCTGCTGGCACGCCACCCGGGCGTCGCGCAACAACTCGAACTCGAAATCACCGAGACGGCGCTGGTGCACTCGATCGAGGGCACGCCGGAAGCGTTGCGCCTGCTCAGCCAGTCGGGCGTGCGGGTGGTGCTCGACGATCTTGGCGTCGCCTATTCGGCGCTGTCGCACCTGAAGCACTTTCAGGTGCATGGCATCAAGCTCGATCGCGGCTTCGTCGGCGCTCTGCCGGACAGCCGGGTGGATTCGGCCATCGCGCGATCAATCATCGCGCTGGCCGACAGCCTCAATCTGCGACTGGTCGCCGAAGGCATCGAGCACGAGGACCAGCGTGAATACCTGCTCGCCCGCGGCTGCCGCGAGGGGCAGGGCTATCTGTTCGGGCGGCCAATGTGCGCGGCCGATATGGAGGTGATGATCGCGGCGATGGCGGCGAAGTCAGCCGTCACTTCTGCGCCCGCCACCGTTGACGGGGTAACGACCACCACTGCAGTCGCGCCGTAGTCAGGGCTGCTCCCGCAACGCGACATCGCGACAAACAGTCGGCACCAATGACGGTCGGTGCCCTGCTCGCGTGGTCGACGCCCAATGCCAATGGCATACTTGCTGCCGAGGGCAAAATGCCTGCGCTGAAAGTGACGCTGGATGACGCGGCGTTTTCATGCGCCGCGACGAACGAAACGCTCATCCGGCTCCAAGGCCCAACCACGACCACCATGACCCTGCCGCGCCACCTGCCGCATCCAACCCCCCTTCGTACCGCCGTCGTCGCCATTGCCTTGCTGCTGGCTGGCTGCGCGACGCCGCCACCGGCGCCACCCGCGCCGGCGCCGATCGCCGCCCCGGTGGAAACCGCGCCCGTACCGCCGCCATCACCGGCACCCGCAGTCGCGCCGCCGCCGGTCGCGCCAGCACCGCCACCGGTCACGCCGGAGCCGCCGCGCGAGGCAGCGCCGATCGAACTGCCGGACTATGCGCGGCGCGGCAAGCGGCTACCGGCCGACGGCGGTGCGCCCGGTCGCGCAGTGCTCGCCTACTGCCGAAGCTTCGAGCTTGACCGCGACGCCGGCGCTTACTACAACCGGTTGCAGCGGGAAAAGCGCCTGCCGCGCGAGGACGAGATCGCCCAGCGCAACCAGCAGAGCGGCCAGACGCTGACGCTGCGGCAATACGTCGAGCGCGACTGGGCGTTACGCCGCGACAACAACCGCAGTGCCCCGCAGCGCTGCAAGGTACTCGGCGGCAGCATCGAAGGCAACACCGCGCTGGTGGTGTTTGAGGCCGATCTCAATGGCCGCCGACAGCGCGGCACCGCCACCGTCCAGCTCACCAGCAAGGCCTGGAAGGTGCGTGATCACGGTGATTGGGCGCCGGTCAAATAGCGCCGGCGGGACATCATCTTTTGCTTCAAATGGCGTCGCAATTGGGCTTATGGCCTTAAATCGACTGAAGTCGACTTTCAACGATATTGCGCTCTGAGCCCAATGTGGATAATGGTTTCCGTCAAAAGATGATCATCGGTCATCGGGCATCTGGTCGTGCGCTGCGCGCCTCATCGAACCCGACACGTCACGAGCGGTTCGATTCCGTTGACCCAAACAAAAAAACGCCCGTCCGGGCGTTTTTTGGTGATGGAGCGGGTGAAGGGAATCACCCACGGCAACCAACCCATTGATTAATAAAGATTTTTTCTGGTTACCCAAGCCAGAAATGGCCTCTAAGCTTACCACCTCGGCCCTCTTGATGAAAGGCGAGTTTCCACCGCCTTCTGCTGGCGGCCACCGACAGCCACTGCGATCAGGAAGTGACCGATTTTGCGATCTGCAGTGCCCTTCGCTCGAATCGCTCGGAAACAGAGTTCGCTTGTCCCTGGGGTCTATGCAGGTGCGTCACGATCTTGTAGGGGCCGTCGTCCAGTGGCCGCATGCTGATTCCCCATCCATGGGCGCGCTTGATGCGCGATTGCGCGGATACCCCGACACCGTAGCCGGCAGAAACCCATAGCGCCATCATCTCGAAGGAAGTCACGTACTGGAGACTTTGCTGGTCAGTAGGCAGGCGCGAGAGCAGTCGATGATCCAGCGAAGAACAAGCCTCAGCCCTCCAGCGAAAAATCGGGTAGTCCTGTAGATCGGCGATGGTGAGCGATGCCTGATCCAGCAAGGGAAACCGCAGCGGCATCGCAACGGCCATGTGCTCAATCCACAGGGGTTGGGTTTGGAGGGCCGGATCGCTCGACCCTTGAAGCGACACCCCTACGTCATAGCGGCCTTCACGGACTCCATCAAACAACTCGTCACCTGCAACCTCAAGGAACGCGATGCTGACCTCGGGCTCTTGCGCACGCTGCAGCGCGAGCAGCGCCGAAAGCTGAGATGACGATACGCCTGGCGCTATTGCAAGCCTGAGGTGGGCAGGTTGGCTGGTGATGTTGTCCATGGAGAACCCACAGAAGCGACGAAGCAGGTCAAGGGCAAACCAGCATCATAGTAAAGAGAGAACTTTAACGTCTATATGTTTAACGTGGTTAATTTAAGAGGATTGTTTGACGCTTCTGTCGATGCAGAAGCTTACTATTCAGCCAGGTCGTCCACCTGGCACACCGACCTATGAATCCGAACCAGCATTAGCTTTCGGGCGGGCCGTGCGCGCCGCCCGCGTTGCGCAAGGAGTCGCTCAAGACGACTTTGCATTTCAGGCTGGAATATCGCGTTCGCACATGGGCAAGATCGAACGTGGGGAGCATGTGCCGACGCTGCCCCTGATACTGAAAATTGCTGTCGCACTCGGGATAAGCGCCAGCGAGTTGATGGCAGCGACTGAAAAGAACCTCAACTCTGGCAGTGAGCCGCAAGGCTCGCCATAAGCGGCCGCGAACTTCAGTTACGGCCCTTGCCGCCGCATCAATCGCCCGAGTGCGCGCGCAGGCGCGCGATGAACCGCTCCACCGACACCGGCATGCTCTCGCTGGTAGGTCGCAGCAAGTAGGTCGTGATGATCGCGGAATCCATAGCCAGGGGACGGATCACCACATCGGGGCGCGGGCTCGCCGCGGCCCTGGTTGCCATGATGAAGCCAACGCCGTAGCCCGCACCGACCAGGGTGAGCATCATGTCCAGCGAGGACACGTGCTCGGCGATGTCGGGCTCACGCTCCAACGGCCGCAGCAGCCGCGTCAGTTCGCGGTAGCTGCCTTCGCATATCTGCGGGTCGCATAAGACCAGTGGGTAGCTCGCGAGCTGGTGCAGCGGAACGGCCTTGTGTGAAAGCAAGGGGTGCCGGGCGGGCACCGCGACCACCAGCGAGTCGTGCCAGAGCGGCTCGGTCAGGATGTCATCGCCGACCTCCGCCGTGTGCGCGAACCCGATCGAGAAATCGCCCGAGCGCAACCCGCGCAACTGCTCGGCCAACGGCACTTCGGACAGACGAATCTCGATCTCCGGCTCTTCCTCGCGGCACCGGGCCAGGAGGCCTGACAGCCGGGGATCGATTGCGCCGTCGGACACGGCGATGCGAAGGCTTCCGCTCAGGCCCGCCGCGACCGCCTGAGCGTTCTCCTGAGCCTGCTTCAGCGCGGCGAACACCCTGCGCACGTCTTGCAGGAACGTTGCGCCCGCCTCGGTCAGTACCGTACCTCGGCGGTTGCGCACGAAGAGATCCACGCCCAGATCGTGCTCAAGCTCCTTGATGGCGCGGGACAATGGTGGCTGTTCGATATGAAGGCGCTCTGCTGCGCGCGTGAAATGCAACTCTTCTGCCAGGGTGATGAAGTAACGAAGGTGGCGCAGTTCCACGGACACAACCGAAAACCTATCGATACACCGGATGCTGACGACACAGCTCCATGACCTGTTCTCGAACACGCTCTGTGACTTGCTTGAGCTGACCACTTTCCAGCGCATCCAGCACATCGCACAGCCAACCCGCCAGTTGTTCGCACTCGGCCACGCCGAAGCCGCGCGTGGTCACGGCCGGCGTGCCAATGCGCAGCCCAGAGGTCACGAAGGGCGAGCGCGGGTCGTTGGGCACCGAGTTCTTGTTTGCGGTGATGTAGGCATCAGCCAGTGCGGCATCCGCGTCTTTGCCGGTGTACGGCTTGGCGGACAGGTCGATCAGCATCAGGTGGTTGTCGGTGCCACCGGAGACGATCTTATAGCCGCGCTGTTGGAGCACTACAGCCATTGCGCGGGCGTTGGTCACCACCTGGCGCTGGTAGGTCTTGAATTCGGGCTGGAGCGCTTCCTTGAAAGCCACCGCCTTGGCGGCGATGACATGCATCAATGGGCCGCCCTGGATGCCAGGAAACACCGCAGAATTGAGTTTCTTGTAGAAGTCTTCGTCCTGCCCCTTGGCCAGGATGATGCCGCCGCGCGGGCCGCGCAGGGTTTTGTGAGTGGTACTGGTCACCACATGGGCATGGGGTAGCGGGTTCGGGTATTCACCCGCTGCCACCAAGCCGGCGACGTGGGCCATGTCCACCCAGAAGATGGCGCCCGCCTTGTCGGCGATGGCGCGCATGCGCGCCCAGTCCTTGTGGCGCGAATAGGCCGAGAAACCGCCGATCAGCATCCTGGGCCGGGTTTCCAGCGCGATGCGCTCCATCTCGTCGTAGTCGATCAATCCCGTCTCGGGATCAAGTCCGTAGGGCACGATCTTGTAGTGCCGTCCCGAGAAGTTGGACGGATTGCCGTGGGTCAGGTGGCCGCCCTGGGCCAGATTCATGCCCATCACAGTATCGCCGGGGTTGGTCAGCGCCAGGAACACGGCCGCGTTGGCCTGGGCGCCCGCATGGGGCTGGACGTTGGCGTAGTCGCAGTCGAACAGCGCCTTGACCCGTTCGATGGCCAGACGCTCGGCCACGTCCACATGCTCGCAACCGCTGTAGTAGCGTTTGCCTGGATAGCCCTCGGCGTACTTGTTGGTCAGCACCGAGTTCTGGATGGCCATCACCAGCGGGCTGGCGTAGTTCTCGGAGGCGATCAGTTCAACGTGATCTTCCTGGCGGTGTTCTTCGTGCTGCACGGCTTCGGCCAGCTCGGGGTCGAAATCGGTGAGGGTCAGGGAAGTGTCATACATGGGATTGATCCTTTGTTCTAGAAGTCAGGTTTTGGAATGTTCGGGGTTGAAGGCGTGATCCGGTTCGGGCGCGTCCAGATCCAGTTGCTGGCGCACATCGCGGATCAAGTCGCTGGCCGCCGCCAACGCTTCGGCTGCCGGTTTGCCAGCCAGACTTTCGATCAGCCAGGAGCCGATCACGACGGCATCGGCCATCTGGGCGACGGCGCTGGCCGTGGCGGCATCGCGGACGCCGAACCCGACACCGACGGGTATGCGCACATGGCGACGGATGCGCCCCAGCGTGTCCTGTACTTGAGCCAGATCCAGCGCGCTGGTGCCGGTGATGCCCTTGACGGAAACGCAGTAGACATAGCCACCAGCACGTTCGGCTACCTGCCGGATGCGGCGCTCGGTGGATGTCGGTGCCAGCAAGAAGATCAGTTCGAGGCCGTGGCTGCGTAGTTCCGAGGCCAGATTGCCGGACGCCTCCGGCGGGTAATCGACCACCAAGACACCGTCCACGCCCGCCTCTGCAGCATTGGCCGCGAAGGCGCCGGGCTGGCGCAGAAAGTCGTAGCGTTCGATGGGGTTGGCATAGCCCATCAACACCACAGGCGTGTCGGTGTCCGACTCGCGAAAGCGTCGCACCTGATCGAACACCTGCAGCAGGCCGATGCCCTGGCGCAAGGCGTACTCACTGGCTGCCTGGATGGTCGGGCCATCAGCCGACGGATCGGAGAATGGCACGCCCAGTTCGATGATGTCGGCACCGGCTTCGACCAATACGTGCATCAGCGCCGGAGTGATGTCCACGCCGGGGTAGCCGGCGGTGACATAGGGGATCAGCGCCTTGCGCCCCTGTCGTCGCAGACGCTGGAAGGTCGTGTCAAGGCGGCTCATGACTGACCTCCCATGGCGCCCGCCCGAGCCATTACCGTTTCCATATCCTTGTCGCCCCGGCCGGATAGGTTGACCAAGATGGCTTGGTCACTGGGCAGCGTGGCCGCCAGCTTGAGCGCATAGGCGACGGCGTGGCTGGCTTCCAGCGCGGGAATGATGCCTTCCACACGACTGAGCAGATGGAAGGCGCGCAATGCCTCGTCGTCGGTGGCGCCAACGTACTCGGCTCGGCCGGTTTCGTGCAGCCAGGCGTGCTCCGGCCCGACCCCTGGATAGTCCAGACCGGCGCTGATGCTGTGGGTTTCCCGCACCTGACCGTTGTCGTCCTGAAGGATGAGCGAGCGGTTGCCGTGCAACACGCCAGGACTGCCGCGCTGGATCGACGCGGCATGTCGGCCGGTATCCAGCCCCAGCCCCGCCGCCTCGACACCGATCAGGCGCACCGCCTCGTGTTCGATGTACGGATGGAAAATGCCGATGGCGTTGCTGCCGCCCCCGACGCAGGCGATGACTGCATCAGGGTGCTGCTTCGGGATACCCAAGCGTTTGAACAACGCTGGCGTCTGGATCAGGCACTCCTTGCCGATCACAGTCTGGAAGTCCCGCACCATGGTCGGGTACGGGTGCATGCCGGCTACCGAACCAATCAGATAGAAGGTGTGATCGACATTCGTGACCCAATCTCGGATCGCATCGTTCATGGCGTCCTTCAGTGTGCGCGAGCCGGAAGTCACCGGCACCACTGTCGCCCCCAGCAGCGCCATGCGTTGGACATTGGGGCGTTGCCGCTCAATGTCCTCGCTGCCCATATAGATCACGCATTCCAGGCCGTAACGGGCGCAGATCGTCGCGGTGGCAACACCATGCTGACCCGCGCCGGTCTCGGCGATGATGCGCCGCTTGCCCATGCGCCGAGCTAGCATGGCCTGGCCAATCACATTGTTGATCTTGTGGGCGCCGGTATGGTTGAGGTCTTCGCGCTTGAGAAAGATATGTGCGCCGCCCGTCTCCTCACTGAGGCGTCGGGCGTAGTACACCGGCGAGGGACGCCCGACGTAATCGGCCAGCTCCTCCTCGAACTCGGCAATGAAGTCGGGATCGTCGCGATAGCGTCGATAGGCCGCCTGCAGTGCTTCGACCGCCTGATCCAGCGTTGCGCTGATGAAACTTCCGCCGAAACGACCGAAGAAGCCATCGGCGTCGGGTTGGTCGTATTTGGGTTTCTGCGTCACAGCATTACTTCCTGTTGCGCGGCTCCGGTTTTCGTTTCCAGGTCATCCACCGCGAACGCTGCCAACAATCTGGTGACGCGGGCCACGATGTCGTCGATCTGCGCTTCGGTGCAGACCAGCGATGGCAACAGCCGAATGGTGCTGTCGCGGGTCACTGTGATAAGCAGACGCTGTTCGTCCAGCGCCCGTCCGACCAGTTCCTTGCAGGGTCTGTCCAGTTCGATACCCGCCATCAGTCCCTGGCCCCGAATGACGATGACGCTCGGGTGATCGCCCAGCGCGCCCTGTAGGCCCGCGAGCAGGCGAGCGCCCAACACAGCGGCCCGCTCCGGCAGCTGATCGCGGGCCATGATGTCGAGCACAGTGCAGGCCACGCGGCAGGCCAGAGGATTGCCGCCAAAGGTCGAGCCATGCTGGCCGGGGGAGAACAGGTCAGCCGCCGCGCCACGCGCCAGGCAGGCGCCGATGGGAAAACCATTGCCCAGCGCTTTCGCCAGGGTCATCACGTCCGGCGTGATGCCGGCGTGTTGGTGTCCGAACCAGGTGCCGGTGCGGCCCATACCGGCCTGAATCTCGTCGAGCATTAGCAACCAGCCGTGCTGGTCGCACAGCGCACGCAGTTCGCGCAGATAGTCGGTATTGGCAACGCGGATGCCGCCTTCACCCTGCACCGGCTCGATCAGCACAGCCACGATGTCATTCTCTTGTGCTGCTACCCGACGCACCGCCTCGATGTCGTCGTAGGGCACGCGCAGGAAGCCTGGCAGCAACGGCTCGAAGCCTTGCTGCTTGGTGGGGTTGCCGGAGGCGGAAAGCGTCGCGATGGTGCGGCCATGAAAGCCGTTTTCCATCACGAGAATCTTAGGCTCCGCTACCTGCTTGCGATGACCGTACAGTCTGGCCAGCTTGAGGGCGGCTTCGTTGGCCTCGGCTCCCGAATTGCAGAAAAAGACCCTTTGCATGCCTGTCAGCGCACACAGCCGCTCGCCCAACCGTTCCTGCCAGTCGATACGGAAGACGTTGGAGGTATGCAGCAGCATTCCCGCCTGCTCGGCGATAACGGCGGCGATCTCCGGCTGGGCGTGGCCCAGGCTGGTCACTGCGACACCGGCAATGGCATCCAGATATTCCACGCCCTGTTCATCCCAAAGCTGCGCGCCGCTACCACGCACGAAGGAAACAGGTTGGCGTGCATAGGCGCGCATCAGGTGGGAAGTGACTGGTTTCATGGAAAAGTCCTCAGATTCAATTCGATAGGTAGTGGTGTACATATTCATGTACCTGTATTTCGTAGTTGCCGTGGCTGTTCGCCATCGGTGGCAACAACAGTTCGGCGCATCGCGCCTGTTCTGTATGGCGTAGCGCGCGCACAACCTGGCGACACGCTTGGGCGGCGGCCTGTGACAGGCCAGTCCCGTTGATCCAGTGCCCGGCCAAGGTGGCGCAAAACAGGTCGCCGGTGCCCTTGGGTGTGGCATGAATATGCGGATGTGCAATGACCTCGGCTTGCGTGCGGGTAACAAGCACCACCTGCATCTCATCCTGCGCCCAGGTATCCGGCGCGGCACTGGTCACCGCGACCCATTGGGTACGCCCCATCAGCAAGGTGCGGGCGGCGGTAATGACGCTTTCGACGTCGTTCACCGCCAACCCGGTCAGGTGTGCCAGTTCAAAGCCATTGGGTGTCAGCCCATCGGCCAGTGGCAACAAATCACGGCGGTAGGCATCCACCAGACTGGGATCGACATAGATGCCGTGGTCGTGGTCACCCATCACTGGGTCGATCACGATGCGCAGGTCTGCACGTTCTTTCAGCAGAGCCCGCATCCAACGGGCCAAGGCTTGAGCCTGCGCCGGGTTGCCAAGGTAGCCAGCCAGAATGGTGCGAAGCGCATGCAACGCTCCGCGCGCCGAAAGATCCTGCAAATAGCCTTCGAACCATTCGGTGGGCAACGCGCCACCGTGTATCGTCGGGTAGTGCGGTGTGTTGCTGAATACCACGGTGGGAACAGCAGCCACTGACAACCCCAGCGCCTCCAGGGCCGGAACCGCGACATTGTTTCCGACTCGGCCATAGACGACCTGTGACTGCACCGACACCACATTGATGTCCAAAGGTTTCATGGCAGCCCCCGGAGTAGCGTCGCCTCTCCGCCTTCCAGGCCCCAACCGGACGAGGCGATACGCTCGCGGATAAATTGCAGACGGCTAATCTGAACTCCATGGGTGTTGAAGTTCTGCGGATGCAACCAATGCAGGAAAGCGGCCTTGGCTACCGGCCATTCACTATCGAGGAGGGAGAACCAGGCCGTGTCACGGTTGCGGCTTTTATAGATCGCCGCCTGGCGAAACGTGCCTTCGTACTGAAATCCAAGACGTTCTGCAGCATTGCGTGAACGCTGGTTGCAACTGTCACACTTCCACTCGTAGCGCCGATAGCCCAGCGTTTCGAACACGTAGGTCATCAACAGGAAATGCGCCTCGGTGGCGATGCGCGAGCGTTGCAAGGCAGGCGAGAACGCCACGAAGCCGACTTCAATAACGCCGTGCTCGGCTTGCTCGCGCATCAGCGCCAAGGTACCCACCGCTTGGCCAGTACACAGATCGACAACGGCGAAATGCCGCGGATCAGTCTGCACGGCTATCCGCTCCAAATATGCCCGTAGCGCTGGCGCATCCGCAAAAGGCCCGACCGATAGATAAGTCCAGTCCCGGCCGTCGAGTGCCTGCCCATAGGCTGCGCACAAAGCATCGGCGTGATGCATGGGGCTCAGTGGCTCAAGAAGACACTTACTACCCCTGAGCATGACATCGGTCGCCCGGGCTTTGGGGCGCCAATCCGGTACAGGCGCCCCGACAGGCAAGAAAACATTCCCGCTATTCATCATGATCAGATTTCCCTGCCTCTGCCTCTGCCTCGCTTGGCCAGTAATAGCTATCCGGCAAGGGTCTGGCACCGAAAATGGCCTGTCCGACACGCACCACGGTGGCACCTTCCTCGATGGCGATCTCGAAATCGCCGGACATGCCCATCGACAATTCATCCAGCCCGATACCAGCGGGCGCGCTCTGCCGTAGCTGGTCACGCAAGGTGCGCAGCAACACGAAACACTGGCGCACCTGTTCGGCCTCGCCGGAGAACAGTGCAAGCGTCATCAAACCGCGCACGCGCAGCGCCGAAAACGCAGGCAGCGCCTGGATAAAGGTCGGCACGTCCTCGGGAGCCAGACCGTATTTGCTGGCTTCGTCGGAAGTGTTGACCTGCACAAACACGTCCAGCGAACGTCCTTCGACCTGCAAGCGGCGATCCAGCGCCTCGGCCACGCGCAGACTGTCCAGCGCCTGGAACTCGGTGGCGAAGCGCGCCACCAGCTTGGCCTTGTTGGTTTGCAGATGGCCGATCACCGACCACTGCAGGTCGGTCAAGTCCTGCATGGCCTCCCACTTGCGCCAGGCTTCCTGCACCTTGTTCTCGCCCAGCATCCGGCAGCCCGCCGCGTAGGCCAGGCGCAGGCTGGCCTCGGGCTTGGTCTTGCTGACCGGCAGCAGGCGCACGGTCGCCGGATCGCGGCCAACGCGATGGCAGGCCGCGTCGATACGCGCCTGCACCGCCGCCAGATTCCGCTGGAAATCCTCAACCGTGATGGCCTCTGGATACCGACCGTGCTGGTCGTGATGGGTCTGTGTGTCGGTAAGTGCTGGCATCAGTTCGCCCCCTTGTTGACCGGCGTTGGCGCAATGGCGGATGCCTTCTGCGGCAAACGGCCATTGAGTACCGCATAAGCCACCAGGCCGATTACCAAGCCCCAGAACGCACCGCCAATGCCCAGCAGGGTGATGTTGGCGGCTGCCGCCAGGAAAGTGATCAGCGAGGCTTCACGAGTCTTGGCATCGCTCATGGCACCGGCAAGGCTGCCGCCAATGGTGCCCAGCAGCGCCAGGCCCGCCAGCGTGGTGATGAAGGTTGCCGGGAAGGCCATGAAAACGGCGGCCAGCGTCACCCCAAACACACCAACCAGGATGTAGAACACGCCAGCGGCAATACCGGCGATCCAGCGCTTGTCCGGGTTCTCGTGCGCCTCCCGACCGGTACAGATGGCAGCCGTGATCGCGGCGATGTTGAAGGCGTGTGAACCGAATGGCGCCATCAGCAGGGAGCCGAGCCCGGTGACCGTCACGATGGGGTTGGCACTGGTTCTGAAGCCGTCATTGCGCAGCACCAGCATGCCCGGCATGTATTGTCCGGTCAGGGTGATGAGGAACAACGGCAGCGCCACGCTCAGTAAGGCATTGAGCGAAAACTCGGGCATGGTGAAGATCGGTGCGGCCAGCTTCAGGGTCAGCCCCGACAGATCGACGCGATCCTGAATAAGCAGGAAAGCCAGTCCCAGCACCAAGATGCCCACCACCGCATAGCGCGCAGTAAAGCGCTTGAGCACCACATAGGCGACGATCAACAGCCCCGCCAATAGTGGGTCGATGCTCATGCCGCCGAAGGCGCCGATGCCGAACTGGAGCAGGATGCCAGCCAGCAGCCCGGCGGCCACGCCCGGTGGAATCAGGCGGATGACCCGCTCGAACCAGCCCGACAGTCCGAGCACCACGAAGGCTGCGGCCGAGATCAGGTAAGCGCCGATTGCTTCTGCATAAGGCGTGGTCGCCAGTGCTGTGACCAGAAACGCCGCTGCCGGTGTTGACCAGGCGGTGATGATCGGTTCGCGGGACACCCAACTCAGGATGATCCCCGTCACGCCCACACCGATGGAAATCGACCACACCCACGAGGCCGTCAGCTCCGGGCTGAGACCGGCCACCTTGGCGGCCTGAAACACCAGGATGAAGGTGCCGCCGTAGTTGACGATGACCGAGATCAGGCCAGCCACGATGGGATGGGTGAGATCGTTCCAGCGAACGGACGAAACGGACGGGACGGTTGACATGGCCTGACGGTGACTCCTGGCAAATCAAATAAATGGCTTGTGAAACATATTTATAGACTTAAAATGGCGTGATGTTCCCTGCCATTTTTATGATGAGATACAGACCAATTGTTCAAGCACGCCCAACTTGAATCCGTCAAAGCCTGGATCGGCGACCCCGCGCAGGGCGCCTTGCCCCTGCACGCCCGCGTGCAGCGGGCCATTCGCCAGTTGATCCTTGATGGTGCGCTCGATGCAGGTAGGCCCTTGCCCGCGTCGCGTGCTTTGGCGAAGTCGCTGGGGGTTTCCCGCGATACGGTGGAGGCGGCCTACAGCCAGTTGCACGCCGAAGGTTTTATCGAGCGGCGGGTAGGCAGCGGCAGCTTCGTGTCGGAGCGAACCCAGCGCTTGTCTGGACGCGGCAAGCCTCGGCGCACGAGCGTGGATCACAAAGCATTACTACGCCTCAGCCAACGCGGCGATTCCATGCTCCAGAGCGGTGGTCTGCGCGACTTCCTGATGCCGCGTCCGTTCGCGCCCGGTGTTCCGGAAACCCGAAGCTTTCCGCTACAGACCTGGGAGCGCCTGCAACGGCAGGTGTTGAAGGAATATGGCACCCAGGCGCTGCTGCACAGCCCACCGCAAGGCATGGAACCGCTGCGTCGCGCCATCGCCGATTACGTCAATCTCGAACGTGGTGCACGTGCCACGCCCGAGCGCGTGTTGGTGCTGACCAGCTCCCAGCAAGCCCTGACCCTGTGCGCCACCGTGCTGCTCGATGCGGGCGAGCGCATTTTTCTTGAAGACCCCGTGTACCACGGCGCCCGCAAGGCGTTCGACGCTGCCGGACTGGAATGCGTACCCGTGCCGCTGGATGCCGACGGCCTGCGGGTGGAGCATGTACTTGAAACAACCAGGGCATCCGCTGAACCGCCCAGGGCGGTGTTCCTGACGCCATCGCACCAGTTCCCCACCGGCGCAACGCTGGCATTGGATCGGCGTCTGGCCATCATCGAATGGGCCAGAGAGCACCAGGGCTGGATCATCGAAGACGACTACGACAGCGAGTTTCACTATGCCGGCAAACCCACCGCCTGCGTGCAGGGACTTGATCCCCATGAGCGGACGATCTATATCGGCACCTTCACCAAATCGTTGTTCCCAGGACTGCGCATCGGCTACATGGTGCTGCCGCCGCCACTGGTCACACCCATGACGGTGGCCCGCACCCTACTGGATGGACACAGCGCGCCGATTCCGCAACTCACCCTGGCACGCTTCATTGAAGGCGGCCACTTCGGCGCGCATGTGCGCACCATGCGCGCCGTCTATGCCGAACGACGCGACGTGCTGGCGCGGCTGGTGCGCGAGCACCTGGCCGAGTTCGTGGAACCGCGAGTGCCGGCCGGGGGCATGCAGATGCCTTGCGTATTCATCCGCGACATCCCTGAGCGCGAGGCTGTGGAATCGGCCCGCCGGGCTGGGATCGACCTGCTGGGTCTGACGGCACTGCATGCGTCGAGCCGCAGCTCAGCAGGCAAAGCCAAGGCGGGCTTCCTGATGGGCTTCGCTGCCCATGCGCCCCACGAACTGGAAGTCGCCATCAAGAAGCTGGCAAATATACTGCGCGCGCTGTGCCGCTGATGCGTGTGAGAAGCGCGAGATTTCAAACCTTGCATTCGATGTTGTTCAAATCGACCGTATGACAAGTGCCTGGAGAGTGCAGTCGGACTGGCCCTCTGCGGACTAACCTAGACGCGCGATGAAGCGATCCAGTTGCTCCGAATCTTTGTTCACCGGACGCAGTACGTAGGTCGTGAGTGTGGGAGGGGAAGCGTCCATGATCGATCGCACCGCCACGCCGGGGTGGCGATTGACGACCGTCTGGGCCTCCATCATCAGGCCCAGTCCGTATCCTGCGGCCACCAACGTCAACATCATGTCCAGCGACGTCGCCTGCTCGACCAGAGTGGGTTCGTTAGCCAGCGAGCGCAGCAGTTGTAACAACTGGCGATAGAATCCCTCGCAGGCGACAGGGTGACCCGCTATCAGCGGATAGCGGAGCAGTTCAGCCCACGGCACTTGGCGGTGGACAAGCAGCGGATGACGGGCAGAACAGCCAGAACCAGCGGGTCATGCCAGATGGCTTGGGCCACGATGCCCTCGCCCACATCATCGGTGCGGGCGAAACCGGCATCAAAGAGACCTTCACGCAAGCCGCGCAACTGCTCGGCCAAGGTCAGTCGCAGTTCCATGGGCCGTGCTCCTGTTCCCTATCAAGGATCTATTCGCACCTGTTCCTGTTCGCGGGGGGCTGCTGGAAGCACGCTACTCCACGCCGTTCCTGGTGCGCTCCGCTGGACTGATCGCCTACTCGTCCACGTCAGATCACTCATTTGCGCCTCAAAAAATGGTTATCATAATGCAGCGTATTAGCAAGCCAGCTTAGATTTATAGACGTCTTTTCAAGCGGCTCATATACTTTCTGCAGAAATCTGCATAAGCATTCGCTAACCCGAACGAGCCAACCAGGATGCCCCACGAACAGCTTGCCGATCTAACCCAGCCACAGCGCGACCGGCTCGCGTTCGTGGAGTTGCGCGTGCGCTTCATTGGGGAGATGCGCCGCCAGGACTTGGTCGCGCGGTTTGGTATCCAGTCCGCTGCTGCGTCCAGGGACCTGGCGCTGTACAAGGAAATCGCCCCCGGCAACATCGACTACGACGGCAAAGGCAAGTTCTACGTCCTCGGCCCGAGCTTCCAGCCGATCTTCGATTTCCCGCCCGAGCGGGTGTTGTCGTGGCTGACGCAGGGTTTTGGCGACGGTGAACCGATGCGCATCAAAGCCTGGGTGGCCAGCGAGAGCCCGTCCCGGCTCACCCACCCTGACCTGGACATCCTGGCGAGCGTGACTCGTGCCATCCACTACGAATGCCCGATGGGGATCGAGTACCACTCCATCTCCAGTGGCCGCACCGTGCGGGAGATCGTCCCGTTCGCGCTGATCGACAACGGCCTGCGTTGGCACGTCCGCGCCTTCGACCGCAAATCGCAGGAGTTCCGGGATTTCGTTATCACCCGCATCAAGCGCCCTGTGGTGCGCAAGGGGCAGCCCGTGGCGCCCCACGAAATGAACGATCAGGACATTCAGTGGACCCGGATCGTCGAGCTGGAGCTGGTTCCTCACCCGGATCAACCCCGGCCAGAAATCACCGAAATGGACTACGGCATGCGGGGCGGTGTGCTGCACATGAAGCTGCGCGCCGCCACGGCTGGCTACATCTTGCGCAAATGGAGTGTGGACTGCTCCCCCGACCACAATCTGCGCGGCCCCGAGTACCGGCTTTGGTTGAGGAACCACCTCGCCATCTATGGTGTGCGCAGCGCGGTGCTGGCGCCGGGTTATCGCTCCCCTGATCAACAACGACTCGAAGCCGAGACGGACTGATGGGATGAGCATGCTCGCAAAACTGGAACGACTCATCGGCGAAATCGGCGACGTCAACAGCAAGTTGATCCTACTGGTCGGCACCAGCCGCAGTGGCAAGACCCAACTGCTGCGCCAGCTCAGCGCCAAGCTCAACATCGAGCCGCTCAACGTCGGCCTGGAGCTGGGGCGTCGCCTGGCCGCCACGCCGAACAACAAACGCGGCTTCTCAGCAGGCGAACTGCTGCGCGAGATCGCGCTGCTTGAACAATTCGGGGAACGAACCGAAATCCCGCTGCTGCTCGACAACCTGGAGTTGCTGTTCGAGCCCAGCTTGCAGATCAACCCGCTTGACCTCGTCAAGCGGCTGGCGCACTCCAAGCGCGTCGTGGCCGTCTGGCCTGGCGAGTTGCGCGGTGATCGGCTGATCTATGCCGACATGAGCCATCCAGAACACCGTGACTACAGCCAGGACGGTGTGGTCGTACTCGAAATTTGACCGAATTTACGAAAACTGCGGGAAGAGAGAAGCATATGGGTACGAACATGAAATACGGAGATTTGATCCAGTTCGAGCAGATCGAGTCAGTCATTCAACTGCTCGATGCCGGACGCCCGGACGAAGCCAAGAAGCTCGTCGCGACCTATGTCATCTCCGACGACATGGCCGAGCGAATCTCCAAGCTCATGGTTCCCCAGCTCAGTTTCGAGGATTCGGTCGATCACAAGGGCGTGCTGATCGTCGGCAACTACGGCACCGGTAAATCGCACTTGATGTCGGTGCTGTCGCTGGTGGCAGAAGACGCCGCTTATGCGCCGATGATTCGCCACCCCAAGGTCGCCGAGGCGGTTGCCTCCATCGCCGGGAAATTCAAAGTTCTTCGCATCGAGGTGGGCGGTCTGGAAATGCCGCTGCGCCAGGTCATCACCCAGCAGCTTGAGCGCTTCCTCGACAAACTGGGCGTCAGCTACAGCTTCCCGCCAGCAGATCAGGAACTCAACAACAAAGAGTCTCTTGAAGAAATGATGGCCGCTTTCCATGAGGTCTACCCAGACCAGGGCCTGCTGCTGGTGGTCGATGAGTTCCTGGAATACCTGCAATCGCGCAAGGACAACGAACTGATTCGCGACTTGGCCATCCTGCGGCAGATCGGCGAAATCACCAAACATCTCAAGTTCCGCTTCGTGGCCGGCGTGCAGGAAGCCATCTTCGACAGCGTGCGCTTCCAGCACGTTGCCGACAGCATGCGCCGGGTCAACGAGCGCTTCACCCAAATCCTCATCGACCGCCAGGACGTCAGCTTCGTCGTCTCCGCGCGCCTGCTTAAGAAGACTGCCGACCAGCAGAACAAGATCCGCGAATACCTCACGCCGTTCGCCAAGTTCTACGGCTCCATGAACGAGCGCATGGACGAGTACGTGCGACTGTTCCCTGTGCACCCGGACTACCTGAAGACCTTCGAGCAGATCCACTTCACCGAGAAGCGCGGCGCGCTCAAGACCATCGAGGCCGCCATGCTGACCATCCTCGACCAGGAAGTGCCCGCCGACAAGCCGCTGTTCATCAGCTACGAAAGTTTCTGGAACACCATCAAGGCCAACTCGGTCTTGCGCGCCGACCCGAACATCAAGGAAGTGATGCGTGTCTCCGAAGTGCTGGAGTCGCGCGTGCAGCAGGCCTTCACGCGCCCGGCCTACAAGGCCATGGCGCTGCGCGTCATCAATGCGCTGGCCGTGCACCGTTTGACCACCGGTGGCGACATCCACATTCCGATCGGCCCCACCGCCGCCGAGCTGCGCGACGCCCTGTGTCTGTTCCAGCCGGGCGTGGAGGACATGCCGGGCGACCCCGCCGAGAACCTGCTGTCGATGGTGCAAACCGTGATGCGGGAAGTGCTGAAGACCGTCAACGGCCAGTTCATCTCCAAGGCACCCGATACGGAGCAGTACTACCTCGATCTCAAGAAAGACATCGACTACGACGCGCAGATCGAAAAGCGCGCCGAAGCCCTGTCCGACGACGCGCTGGATCGTGCCTACTACAGCGCCGTCAAAGCGCTGATGGAGTGCAGCGACGACCTGCGTTACCCCGGCTTCCAGATCTGGCAGTACCAGCTCGAATGGCAAGAACGCCGTGTCGAGCGCATGGGCTACCTGTTCTTTGGCGCGCCGAATGATCGCCCCACGGCCCAGCCCGAACGCGATTTCTACGTTTACTTCATCCAGCCCTTCGACAAACCGAAGTTCGCCGACAACAACCTGTCGGATGAGGTCTTCTTCCGCCTCACCGGGCTGGACGACGATCTCAAGCGGCACCTGTCGTCCTACGCCGCGGCGCTCGATCTTGCCTCCACCGCCAGTGGCGGCGCCAAGGGCATCTACCTGTCCAAGGCACAGGATTTCCTGCGCGCCATGAGCAAGTGGCTGCAGGAAAAGCAGATGACCGCCTTCGAGGTCACCTACCAGGGCAAGAAAAAGAACCTGCAGGAGTGGGCCAAAGGCGTGTCGCTGCGTGACCGGGCGCGCCTCGGTGCGGACGAGCGCATCAACTTCCGCGACGTGGTGAACGTCATTTCGGGCCTGGTACTGGGCCAGCGTTTCGGCGATCTCGCGCCGGAATACCCCAGCTTTTCCGTGCTGGTCACCGAGGCCAACCGCAAGCAACTGATCGGCAACGCACTGCGCGCTCTGGCCGGCGGCACGCGCACCAAGGATGCCGCGGCCATGCTCGATGCGCTGGAACTGCTCGATGGCGACCGCGTCGATCCGGCCAACTCCCGCTATGCGCAGGAAGTGCTGAACCGGCTCAAGGCCAAGGGCCACGGCCAGGTGCTCAACCGCAACGAACTGCTGTCAGGCTCATCCGACATTGAGTATTTCGCCCCGATCAAGTACCGGCTGGAACCCGACCTGCTGGTCACCGTGTTGGGCGGGCTGGTCTATTCCGGTGACATCGTGCTGTCGATCACCGGCGACAAGATCGACTCCGGCAAGCTGACCCAACTGGCCGAACGCTCACTGGAGGAACTCAAAGCTTTCAAGCACATCGAGGCGCCCAAGGAGATCAACCTCGCCGTGCTGCGCGCCTTGTTCGAGTTGTTCGACCTGCCGTCCGGCCTGGCCCAGAAGGCCAGCCAGGGCGACATTGAGCCGGTCATCAAGCTGCAGGAGAAAGTCAGCGCCCTGGTGCCGCGCGTGCTCAAGGCCGGCTCCGACCTGCAGCAAGGCAAGCTCGGTTTCTGGGGCCAGAACCTGCTGCGTGAGGAAGAAGCCAAGGACTGGTACGCCCGGCTCGATTCGCTGAAGAAGTTCACCGAGTCGCTGACACCCTACAACACCGTCGGCAAACTCAAGAACCTGCGCGTCACCGAGGAAGACCTGGACGGCCAGAAAAAGAACCTGGAAATCCTGGCTGCCGTCGAGCGTCTGCTCGAACTGGTGGCCGAGCTGGGCAGCACGGCGTCCTACCTCTCGCAGGCCGAGATGGTGTTGCCCGCCGAGCACCCCTGGCTGAAACAGGCCGAGACGACCCGCAAGGCCATCTTCGACAAGATCAGCCAGGACCGCAGCGCCGAGCACGCCGCCCTGATCCTGGGTAATGGCCGGCAGACGCTGGCCCAGCTCAAGAGGGACTACATCACCGCCTACATCGCCAGCCACAGCAAGGCGCGCCTCGGCGTGGCCGAGGACAAGACCCGCAACGCCCTGCGCAAGGACGACCGCCTGCTGGCACTGCGCGTACTGGCCGGCGTATCGCTGATGCCCACCAGCCAGCTCACCGCCTTCGAGGAATCCCTCAACGGCCTGAAGAGCTGCTCATCGCTGGATGAACCGACGCTGGTCACGGCCGCCGTCTGCCCGCACTGCCAGTTCCGCCCGGCTGCCGAGCAACTGGAACTGCTGCCCGCCGCCAACCGCCTGCACAAGCTGGACGATGACCTGGATGCGTTGCTGGCCAACTGGCAGCAGACCCTGCTGGAAAACCTGGAAGACCCGTTCACCCAGGACAGCCTGGGCCTGTTGCCCGCAGCAAGCAAAAAGCTGATCGACGCCTTCCTGGCCTCACGCAAGCTGCCGGAACCCTTGACCCAAGAGTTCGCCAACGCCGTGCAAGAGGCCCTGTCGGGGCTGGAGAAGATCGCGGTCAAGAATGAGGAGATCAAGCAGGCACTGCTGCAAGGCGGATCGCCGGCCACGCCGGATGAGCTTCGTAAGCGCTTCGATGCCTTCATGAACGAGCGCTGCAAGGGCAAGGACGCCACCAAGCTGCGCTTCGTGATCGAGTGATGCCATGACTCTGCAAACGAACAGGAAACTGCTGCCATGAGCAACACACTGAAAGTCAGGGACGACCACGCCCCTATCTGCTTCGAAGCAAGCGCCGAGGATGCCGGCAAGTTCAAGCTTTGCGAAGGGGCAGAAGCCGCCTGGCTAACTCAGAGCCAAACTTTCGACATCAAGGCGTTGCGAAGCCGTGTCGAGCCCTGGCTGACCGCCTTATTTCAGTCGGAGCATCTTTCGCTGCTTGCTGGCTCAGGATTGACCCATGCCGTGCACCATCTGGCGACAGGAAAGCCCGCTGCCGGAATGAACGAAGTCACCCTGACCATCTACGAGGATGCAATCAGGAAAGCGGCGAAAGAAGCCGCCCAAAGATCAGGTCGGGAAACAGGCAATCTGGAAGACCAGCTTCGCGCCGCCAACGAATTGCTGCGAGGGCTAGAGATACTGGGCAATTCAGCAGAAGCCGAAACGCTGCTGACTGAGCTGACCAGCACGCTGGAAGACTTCTCCAAGTCCATCCTCGAAAGCGAAGCTGGGATTGCCAGGGCAGATGAAGACAAACGTGAGCAAGCGCTCAATGTGCTGGTCACATTCCTGATGAGCTTCGCCAGCCGCACCGGCGTGCGCGACCGGCTGAATATCTTCACCACCAACTACGACCGACTGATCGAAGCTGGTGCCGAACTGGCCGGGCTGCATCTGCTGGACCGCTTCCTCGGCAACCTCATGCCGATCTTTCGTTCATCACGGCTGGATCTGGACATGCACTACAACCCGCCAGGCATTCGTGGTGAACCGCGCTACCTGGAGGGAGTAGCCCGCTTTACCAAGCTGCACGGCTCGGTGGATTGGGTGCAGGTTGATAGGGATATCCGCCGCGTCGGACTGCCCTTCGGCGCCGACGATGTCGCGCCCTATCTGCAAGCGCCTGGGCTTAACGGTGCCAGTGCTCACAAGCTGATGATCTACCCCAATGCCGCCAAGGACCGGGAGACTTCGGATCACCCCTATGTGGAACTGTTCCGAGACCTCGCCGCCGCCGTGTGCCGCCCTAACAGCACGTTGATTACCTATGGCTACAGCTTTGGTGACGAGCACATCAACCGTGTCATTCGCGACATGCTCACAGTGCCGTCCACCCATCTGGTGATCATTGCCTATAACGATCCGCTTGGCCGCATCATGCAGACCTATCGAGAGTTGGGACGTCCCTCGCAGATCAGCTTGCTGATCGGCCCCGCTCTGGCTGATTTGCAAATCCTGACCGAAAGCTTCCTGCCCAAGGCCGCTATCGACAAAACCACCTTCCGCATGAGCGAACTGCTCAAGCAGCGTTACGGCACCGAAGCCCATCCAGGCCCGGCAGCAGCGAAACCTGGTAGCGATTTTGACGGGGCAGACCTGGTATGAGCTTCTCGCCCCTGGCCTACGCCGACTCACTGCGTATCGGCAGCATCGATTTTGTCTCGCCTGACGAAATCAAGGTTCTGCTGGACATCGAAGCACCCGACAACCTCGCTCTGAACACAGGTACTCCACGGCCGTTCCCGCGGATCAATGGTTATGTCCTCGTGCCTAGTGAGACAGGCTATCTGGTCGCACAGGTGGAGTGGATCACCATCGAGCGGTCTCAATACCCCAAGCGCAAGGGCATGCAGGATTTCGGCCTGGTTGATTTGCCTTATCCGCTGCGCAAGATGAGCCTCAACCCGCTGGGTGGTCTGGCTTACGAGGGTCAGATCGATGGAAAGGAACGCTATTCCTTCCGGCGCGGTGTGGAAGCCTACCCGACGGTAGGCGACCCCGTACTGCTACCCACCCAAACCCAGCTACGCGCCATCGTCGAATCCGGCGACAACCGCCGGGTGAAAATCGGCGTCAGTCCGCTAGCCGCCAATGCAGAGGTCAAGATCGACCCTGATCGCCTGTTCGGTCGTCATCTGGCCGTGCTGGGGAACACCGGCAGTGGCAAATCCTGCTCAGTCGCCGGTTTGATCCGCTGGTCGATGGAAGAAGCCAGCAAGGCACGCGGCGGAGCTGACCCCAATGCCCGTTTCATCGTGCTCGACCCCAACGGCGAGTACGCCAAGGCATTTGATGGTTTGGGGAAAGTGCGCGTATTCGCTGTCGAGCCGAAGCCTGACGGTGGCATTGAGCAGCTACAGGTGCCGCTCTGGTTTTGGAACAGCGCTGAGTGGAGTGCGTTTACCCAAGCCAGCGCCAAGGCGCAACGGCCGACATTGATCCAGGCACTGCGCGCCGTGCGCGACGGTGCGGTGGAAGTCACCGTCACACCAAGCCACGACATGCGTCGTTTTCTGCGCACACTGGTTAGCGTGATTCAGATCGAGCGCGCTGCCGGACGCCCCTGGGCTAATTTTCCGCACCCCAAGAACTTCTTTGAAAAGACCAGGAGGTGGCAGGAAGGCTTGGGGAACGATGCTTCATTCACTGCGGATGAAAATGCGGCGCTGGGCGCAATACGAGACAAGATTACCGCCTTCGCCAACGCGCGTTCAGGCCAGTACCCAAACTACGATTTCACTGCACCAGAGATCGACGAATTTTTGGGCATGGCTAAGGCCGCCCATGCGGCCTTCGGCGGCAGCGACACCGACATCTTGCCGATCGATGCGGACGTACCCCGCGCCTTTACTGGCGACCAACTGCTGCGCAGTGTTGAAGCCAATGCAGAACTGCTAGGCGTCTCGGAATACGTCGAAACAATGCTCATGCGCATTCGAACGATTCTGTCCGATAGCCGCATGAAAACCATCACAGGCAATGCCGATGGTGTGACGTTGCATGACTGGCTGGCCAACACCATCGGCGACAACCAAGCATCCAACGGAACGGTAACCGTCATCGACCTATCGTTGGTGCCCGCTGAGGTGGTGCACATCGTCACCGCCGTTATTGCTCGTATGACGCTGGAAGCCATGCAGCGCTACCGCAAGCTCAACCACGGCAAAACGCTGCCTACCGTTCTGGTGATGGAAGAAGCGCATACATTTATCAAACGCTACCAGGACGATGCTGAGAACCAGAACTCAGCCGCCATTTGTTGTCAGGTATTCGAGAAAATTGCCCGCGAAGGCCGCAAGTTCGGATTGGGTTTGGTGCTGTCATCCCAGCGCCCCAGCGAGTTGTCGCCTACAGTGCTGTCTCAATGCAACAGCTACCTGCTGCACCGCATCAGCAATGACCGTGACCAGGAATTGGTGCACAAGCTGGTTCCTGACAACCTGCGTGGCCTGCTGCGCGATCTTCCTTCGCTACCTTCGCGCCACGCCATCCTGCTGGGCTGGGCCTCTGAGTTGCCCGTGCTGGTGCAGATGAATGCCTTGCCTGAAGGCCAACGGCCAAAATCCGATGACCCGGACTTCTGGGCGGTATGGTCGGGCAAGAAGGAGAACGAAACAGGCGAGATCGAAGCTGTCGAGCGCACCGTGGATTGGACAGCGATTGCAGAGGACTGGCAACAAATAGCACCTGCTCCAGACAAGGAAGCATCGGATGAAGGCGGAGCTTCCTAGATGGCCAAGGCAAGCGGCTTCGCCGTATCCCTCTCGAAGGATCGGATGGACACATTCCTTGAATGTGTAGCCGAGGAGCACGCGTTTGCTGAGCCTGTCGCTGACTTTCAGCACAGCCGAACTACACCATTGGTCTGCTTTGTCGTCAACGCAGGAAAATTGACGCACATCGGCCTGGGGCGTCGTGGCGTGCGTGCGGGTACGGGGTTGAGTCGTTTGAATATCGACAAAGTCGAAGAACTCGCCGAACCGCTGTCCGTGCGGAAACTGCTGAATCGTCTGCCCAAGCGCAATGCCGCATCCGTGCGCAAGCGGTTTCAATCAGGTGGCTTGTTGACCGACAAAGGCTTCACCGCCGTCGTTGAAACCATTCGCCAGATCGCCCCCCAAGCCAGCACCCTGCTGGATCGGTTCAGTCAGGCACGAACAGAACGCATCCGGCGGTTGTCGGAGCGGGCACGAGACAACTTGGCGCAGCAAAAAGAAGCGCTGCTTACGGCGCTGTCGATAGCCGGCATGAGCCGCGACCCTGTTCAGGAATGGGCGCCATCGGACGAAACGCCGGTCTCCTTTCTGGACGGCTTGCCCAGCGTTCGGTTGCGCGAAGACCCGATGGTGGTCAACGACCTGCAAAACCTGCCTGGCTTTGAGGTAGTCAAGACCTATCCCTATGGCGCGGCGGTATTCGAGTCCGAGGACACGTCGGAACGCCTCACCGTCATCCTTGCCAATCGCCTGCCGCTTGAAGAGCAAACCGGCACCGATCTCATCTACTTCAACGAAACCTACCAGAGCTTTGTCATGGTTCAGTACAAGGCGATGGAGCGTGAGGATCGGCGCGTTGGGCCAGCCGAAGCGGTCTATCGCTTGCCCAACGCGCAGTTGAAGGAAGAAATCGACCGCATGGATACCGTGCTCAGCGCACTGAAGGCCTGTGCGCCAAACACCGGCATTGGCGGATTCCGCCTGACCGAGAACCCGTTTTTCCTCAAACTCTGCTCCAGATTGGTATTCAACCCGGATGACGTGGGCCTTGTGCCCGGCATGTACCTGCCGCTGGACTACTGGAAGCTGTTGGAAAGCGACCCCGGTATCCAGGGACCGAAAGGTGGCCTGCGGATCACCTATGACAACGCGCAGCGCCATTTCGACAACACCGCGTTCACCACCGTAGTGTCCAAGGCTTGGGTTGGCACGACGCCAAGCCAGTCGCAGGTGCTTCAGGATGTGATCCGGGCAACTCTGGAAACAGGCAAGGCCGTTGCCATTGCCGTCAAACCGAAGAAATCCACCGAACCCCGAGACGATGATCAAGAAGTAGAAGAGGAAGCACTCAATGAATGATGTCGCCTCATTGATGATGCCGGCGAACTTGCCGGAATGGCTGACGCTGGCCAACGTCCTGTTGACCGCGATGTTCGCCGGACTCACGTTTTTCATCCTGCGTGCCAACCGTGCCGCAGTGGGTGCAATGCGTGAGCAGATGGCTGATCAGAATCGCCCGTTTGTCGCAGTGACTGTACAGGTGCGCATGGGCACACCTGTCATCCAATTGCTGATCAGGAACGTCGGGCGTTCGCCTGCGCAGAATCTCCGGCTACACCTTGATCGGGATTTCTTTCAGTTTGGCGAGCGAGTTGATCGTCGCAACCTCGCCAAGCAATCTGCCTTTTCGCAATCTATCGACTGCCTGCCGCCGATGTCGGAGTTGCTGTTCGATCTTGGAATGGGCTTCGAGATATTTGCAAGCGGAGCTGATCTGGCGATTTGTCCGCATACGTTCCAAGTGTCAGCCGAATACGAGTATGGGAAAAACAAGTACAGCGAAAAGACCCACGTAGATCTGCGCCCCTACATCGGCACCAGCGTGCCCAAGCATCCTGTGGTGGAAGAACTGGAGCGGGTTCGCCAGTCCATCGACAAACTGACAGCCACAGTCAAGCAGTCTGCGAACGCGGCAATCAAGGCCCAAAGCCCCGAGGAAAAGAATGGCTAATCTATTCAGCACCACACAAAAAGATTCTGGCCCGGTGGAATGCCTCGGCCAGACCTTCTCCAGCGATGCCGCCCGGCGTGAGCACTACCTGAAGCTGCTGGCCGAGAAGCTGCAAGACCCGGCGTTTCGCCAGCAGGAAGGTTTCCCGCAAGGTACGGACGCAGCCATCCTTGCCATGTCCGACCCGCCGTATTACACCGCTTGCCCTAACCCGTGGCTGGCGGAGTTCGTGTCGCACTACGGCAAGCCTTACGACCCGACGGTGAAGTACAGCCGCGAGCCGCTGGCGATTGACGTGAGCGTGGGCAAGACCGATGCCATCTACAAGGCGCACAGCTACCACACCAAGGTGCCGCACCTGGCCATCGTGCCGTCCATCCTGCACTACACCCAGCCGGGCGACGTGGTGCTGGACGGCTTTTCTGGCTCTGGCATGACTGGCGTCGCCGCGCAGTGGTGCGGCACAGCCCCGACCAGCTACCGCTTTGAGCTGGAACAGGCGTGGAAGAAAGAAGGCCGCACTGCGCCCAAGTGGGGCGCGCGCCGCGCGGTGCTCAACGACCTGTCGCCCGCCGCCACCTTCATCGGCGCCAACTACAACATTCCCTTTGATGTGGACGCCTTCGCCAAGGCGGGCAAGCAGTTGCTCAAAGACCTGGAGCAAGACATCGGTTGGATGTACGAAACCCTGCACAGCGATGGCAAGACCCAAGGGCGCATCGAATACACGGTGTGGAGCGAGGTATTCAGTTGCCCGGAATGCGCGGGTGAGGTGAATTTTCTGGATGAAGCGCTGGATGAAGAAACCAAGCGCGTCAGGGACGATTTCCCGTGCCCGCATTGCAATGCCGAACTGACGAAGAAGAAGCTGGAACGACTCTATGTTTCCCGGCTGGACAGCGCCACGGGCAACACCCTGCAAGTACCCAAGCGCGTGCCCAGCTTGATTTCGTATCGCATCGGCAAGACCAAGTACGAGAAAAAGCCGGATGCAGCGGACTTGGCGCTGCTGCAAAAAATCGATGCCTTGCCGCTACCCGGTACCGTACCCACCGTGGCGTTTCCCTTTGCCGATATGTGGGAAGCGCCGCGCATGCGCGACAAGGGCATCACGCATACGCATCACATGTTTTTGCCGCGCGCGGCGCAGGCGATGGGGGCGCTGTGGGGGAAGGCGCAAGCGCACCCTGATGCACGGATTCGCGGCTTCCTGACCTTTATGGTGGAGCAAGCGGTTGCCGGACTTTCGGTTCTCAATCGTTATGGGCCAACGCACTTCTCGCAAGTCAATCGCATGTTGGCTGGCGTTTATTACGTCGCAGCACAACATGCTGAGTGCAGCCCCTGGTACATCCTTGGTGGCAAGTTGGATCGGCTGGTCAAAGCCTTCGGTAACTTCAAAGTTGGTGCTGGCGGTGCGGCGATCAATACCGGAACGGCGGCGCATATACCGCTGGCGGACGGCAGCATCGACTACATCTTCACCGATCCGCCCTTCGGCGAAAATCTGCCCTATGCCGAGCTGAATTTTCTGGTCGAGGCATGGCACGGCGTGATGACGCAAGCCAGGCTGGACGCCATCGTGGATCGTGCCAAGGAAAACCGCGCGGCGCAGAAGTCGGTGGATGATTACCGCAGGTTGATGGCGGCTTGCTTCAAGGAATACTTCCGCGTGCTCAAGCCGGGCCGCTGGATGACGGTGGTGTTTTCCAACACGCAGGCGGCGGTGTGGAACGGTTTGCAGACGGCGATGCAGGAAGCAGGTTTTGTCGTTGCCAACGTGTCCGCGCTCGACAAGCAACAAGGCAGCTTCAAGGCCGTCACCACGGCAGTGGCCGTGAAGCAGGATTTGGTGATTTCGGCCTACAAGCCCAACGGCGGACTGGAACAGCGCTTCGCGGAGCGTGGCGCAACGCCGGATTCGGCCTGGGATTTCGTGCAAACCCATCTGCGGCAGCTTCCAGTCGTGAAGGTGAAAGGTGGCGAGTTGGAGTTTGTCGCCGAGCGCGACCCACGCATCCTGTTCGACCGCATGGTGGCCTGGTTCGTCCGCCACAGCGCACCCGTGCCGCTTTCCAGTCAGGAGTTTCAGGACGGCCTGCGCAGCCGCTTCCCCGAACGCGACGGCATGGTCTTTCTGGCCGAGCAGGTGGCCGAATACGACAAGAAGCGCGCGCAAGTGGCGCAAGCACCGCAGATGGAGCTGTTCGTCTCGGATGAGCGCAGCGCCATCGACTGGGCGGCGGATTACCTGAAGGCGCGGCCTTCCACCTATCAGGACATCCACCCGGAGTTCATCAAGCAACTGGGCGCGGGCTGGAAGAAGCACGAGACCCGCCCGGAACTCTCGGCGCTGCTGGAGGCCAACTTTCTGCGCTATGAGGGCACGGGCGAAGTGCCCAGCCAGATTCACCGCTACCTGTCCACCAACTACCACGACCTGCGCGGCTTGGAGAAGAACGATCCGCGCCTGATCGCCAAGGCACAAGACCGCTGGTACGTACCCGACCCGAACAAGGCGCAAGACCTGGAGAAGAAGCGCGAGAAGGCGCTGCTCAAGGAATTCGAGGTCTATCGGTCGTTCACGGGCCGCAAGATCAAGGAATCGCGTCTGGAAGTGCTGCGTGCCGGTTTCCGCGCCGCGTGGGCGGGCAAGGACTACGCCACCATCCTCGCAATCGCCAACAAGCTGCCGGAAGCCACGCTGCAAGAGGACGAGAAGCTGCTGACGCTGTACGACATGGCGCTGACCCGTACCGAGGACGGTATTTGATGACCCCAAGCGGAGCCGCTCGATGAATCAGGATGAACTGCTGGCACGACTCAACGGCATCGAATGGAACGATTTCGAGTGCAAGAAGGCGCAGCGCGGCGTGCCGGAAGATGCCTACAGAACTGTGTCGGCATTTGCCAATACGGCAGGCGGCTGGCTGGTGTTCGGTGTCAGTGAGGCCAATGGTCGGCTGGAAGTGACCGGGGTTGAGGAACCCGACAAGGTTCAGAACGACTTTCTGGCGGTGCTGCGTGGTGGGCAGAAGCTGAACCGGGTGATTGCGGTAGAGCCGCATCGCTTTGAGATCGACGGCAAGCATGTGTTTGCCTTCCACATCCCGGAGATGCCACGCCTGGAGAAGCCGGTTTACCTCAAGGGCGACCCGCGCCAGAGCTACCTGCGACGCGGCGCGGGCGATGAACAGTTCACCCAAAGCGAGCTGGAGCGATTTTTGCGCGACGCGGCGCAAGAGCGTTATGACGGCGTGGTGCTGACCGAGCTTGCTGCGGACTCATGCTTCGATCTGGATACCGTCAAGTGGTATCAGGCCCAGTTTGCCAGGCGTAACCCTGAACATGCCGAGATCACCGACCCGATTGCCTTCCTGCTGAACTGGAATTTCGTGGTCGAGCAAGGCGGCAAACTGCACCCCACCCGTGCGGGCGTGCTGCTGTTTGGCACGGGGCGTTTTGTGCGCCAGATTCTGCCCAGGCCGGTGCTGGACTATCAGCGCATCGACACGGCTTTTGAGCAGTGGTCTGCCGAGCAGCGCTGGCATGACCGCTATGTGTTCGAGGAGAACGTCTTTCAGACCTGGCAGGGCCTGGTGACGCGCTACATGCGCATTGCCGAGCATCCGTTCTCGCTCGATCCGGCCACCCTGCGCCGCAACGATGATCCGCCCGACTATGTGGCCTTCCGGGAAGCGGCCATCAACCTGCTGATTCACCAGGACTACGGCGACCACGGGCGCAAGGCGTCGATCAAGCTGTTTACCGACCGCACGGTGTTCTGGAACCCCGGCGATGCCTTCGCTACCGAAGCCGAATTGCTCGACCCCACTGAAAAGGAAGTGCGCAACCCGGCTATCGTAAAGGCGTTTCGCCGCATTGGATTGTCGGATCAGGCCGGCACCGGTATTCGCGCCATCTTCCGTAACTGGCATGAGCTGGGGCGCACCCCGCCCCAGTTGAAGAATGACAAGGCGCGCAAGGAATTTGAGCTGGTGCTGGTCAACAAGCCCCTGGTCAACGAGGCCATGCAGCGCTTGCGCCAAACCCTGGGGGCGAACTTGACGCCCGAGCAGGCGGATGTGCTGGCGTTGTCGCTGTCGCTGCCAGACGGCGAGCCGCTGACCCTCACGGCAATCCGCAGCCTGGGTATCAGCACCACCCAGCAAGCCCGCGCGGTGGCCGACCATCTGGTGCGGCAGCAGTTGCTCGATCCGCTCAGCGATACCCAGTTTCAGGCCCGTGAGGCGATTCGTCAGCGCTTTGCCCAAGAGGCGCAAGCGCAGGCTAGGGATCAAGCCGGGGCCAAGTCGGGACCAAGTCGGGACCAAGTCGGGCCTAAGTTGGGACTCAGTGCTGAGCAACACAGGATGTTGGCTCAGATGACCGATGAACACGATGTGGCCACCTTGATGCAGTGGGTCGGTCGCAGCAACAGGAGCAAGTTCCGCGAGGTGGTGTTGACGCCTTTGCTGGCATTGGATCTGGTCGAAATGACCATCCCCGACAAGCCACAAAGCAGCAAACAGCGCTATCGCCTGACTGCACAAGGCAAAGCGCTGCGCGATGAGGTGGGCCAATGACGCAAGCCGGGCGCGACTTCACCATCGGCGACTGGTGCTGGTTCACCCGGCAGGCATCGCCCTGCCGGGTGATCGAGCGGCAGGACGTGTGGGGCGAGGTGGCCTACCGCGTTTGGCTGCCCGCCAAGGACGCGGTGGTACGTGCACGGGCGGTTGACCTGGCCGCGCTGGAAAGCGTGCGCCCGAGTGTGGAGCAGATTCTGCACACCACAGCCGCCGCCAAGCTACTGGATGCACTGGAGGACAACCTGCTGTTGGCGCCGATCCAGTCCAGCGTGGTGCCGCTGCCGCACCAGCTCTATGCGCTAAACCGCGCCATCAGCCGCGACCGCATTCGTTACCTGCTGGCCGATGAGGTGGGCCTGGGCAAGACCATCGAGGCCGGTTTGGTGCTGCGCGAGTTGAAATTGCGTGGCCGCGTGAAGCGCATCCTGGTGGTGGCGCCCAAGGGGCTGGTACGCCAGTGGCAGGCGGAAATGCGCCTGCACTTTGGCGAGACGCTTCAGTTCATCGAGCCGTCCGAGTTGTCGGCCTTCCGGCAGTGGCGCAGCGGTGGCGCGGGCGAGGAAGATAACCTGTGGCGCATGCACGACCAGGTAATTTGCTCGCTGGACTCCGTGAAGCCCATGGAAAGTCGGCGCGGCTGGAGCCTGGAGCAACTCAACACCTACAACCGCGAGCGCTTCGAGGACCTGATCTCGGCGTCGTGGGATCTGGTCATCATCGACGAAGCCCACCGCATGGGCGGCAGTACCGAGCAGGTCGCCCGCTACAAGTTGGGCGCTGCGCTAGCCGAGGCATCGCCCTATCTCTTGCTGCTGTCGGCCACGCCGCACCAGGGCAAAACTGACCAGTTCATGCGGCTGATGCAGTTGCTGGATCGGGAAGCCTTCCCGGATGAGGGCAGCGTCAACCGTGAGCGGGTGCGGCCTTTCGTGATTCGCACCGAGAAGCGCGCATCGATCAACGCCGAAGGCCAGCCGCTGTTCAAGCCGCGCGTGACCCGGCTAAAGGCAGTGGCTTGGCAGGCACGCCACGGCGCGCAACAGCGCCTGTATGAGGCGGTGACCGACTATGTGCGCCACGGCTACAACCAGGCCATGGCGGCCAAGCAGCGCCACATCGGCTTTTTGATGATCCTGATGCAGCGGCTGGTGACATCCAGCACAGCGGCTATTCGCACCACACTGGAAAAGCGCCAGGTGCTGCTTGATGCGCCGCAGCCCCAGGCAAATCTGTTTGAGAGCATCAGTACCGATGAATGGGTGGACCTGGATGGCCAGTCACAGGTGGATCTGGCCATCCAGTCCAGCGGTTGGGAGATGGAAAAGTCTGAAGTCGAGATGTTGTTGGAACTGGCACGGGAAACTGAGGCCGCCGGTACCGATACCAAGGCTGAGGCGCTGCTGGAGCTGATCTACAAGCTGCAGCAGGAAGAAGGCGATCCGGCGCTGAAGGTGCTGATCTTCACCGAGTTCGTGCCCACCCAAGCCATGCTGGCCGACTTCCTGGAAAGCCGTGGTTTCTCGGTGACGACGCTCAACGGCAGCATGGATCTGGAAGCGCGCACCCGTGCGCAGCAGGCGTTCTCCAAGGATGTGCGCGTGCTGATCTCGACGGATGCCGGTGGTGAAGGTCTGAACCTGCAGTTCTGTCATGTCATCGTCAACTTCGACATGCCGTGGAACCCAATGCGGATCGAGCAGCGCATTGGCCGGGTGGACCGTATCGGCCAGAAACATGTGGTGCGTGCCATCAACTTCGTGCTTGAAGACACGGTAGAGCACCGCGTGCGCCAAGTGCTGGAAGAAAAACTGGAGGTCATCGCGCAGGAGTTCGGCGTCGATAAGGCGGCCGACGTGATGGACTCGGTCGAAGCTGACCCGATCTTCGACGAGCTGTTCGTTCACGGCCTGCAGAACCCGGAAGCCATCGAGCAGGAGTGCGACGCGGTGGTGTCCCAACTACGATCCACCCTGTCAGAGTCCCAGAACAACAGCGATCTGCTCACCACCGAGCACGATCTGGACGCCGAGGATGCCCGCAAGTGGCGTGATCACCCGGCGCAGTTCTGGCTGGAGCGCGCCATCATCAACGGGCTGGCTGCGCGCGGCGGTTCGGCAACGAAGGCTGGCAAAGCGTGGCGGGTGAAGTGGGCGGACGGCAGCGAGTCGGCCCAGGCCTGTTTTGACGCGCGCACGGCGGATGAGAACCCGGAGTTGGAATGGGTCACCATGGAAGACCCCCGCGCTCGGGCTGTGATCAGCGAGCTGCCGCGCTTTGTCGCCGGGCAGCCGCTGCCGGTGATCCGCGTGACGGGTTTGCCGGATTCGGTGCGCGGCATCTGGTCGCTATGGGAAATCAGCCTGGCTGCTGAAGGTTTAAGCCGCAAGCGCTTCCTGCCGGTGTTCATCAATGAGGAAGGTCGTCCCTTCGTGCCGACCGCGAAACGCGTCTGGGATTTGCTGCTGACTGAATCTGTAGATGTGCATGCCGTGACCGGTGCCGAGGCGTCGGCGAAGTGGTTTGAAGCATCCCATGCAGCGGCCGGTACCCAGGGTGAGCGGATCTTCACCGAGCTGCTGACTGAACACCGCGCCCGGCTGAAGGAAGAACGCGAACGGGCGCTGTATGCCTTCGAGGCCCGGAGCCAGGCCATTGGGCGAATCGGCCTGCCCGCCGTGCGCGAGCACCGCCGCAAGCGGCTGCAACAGGAACACGATGCACGCATGGCCGCCCTGGACGACATGGAGGCCAGCGTGCCGGATTTGAACGCCGTGATGATGGTGCGCGTCGGAGGTGAGGCATGAGCCTTTGGACGGAACGCATCCTGAGTCACTTCACGGTCGATCTCACCCGGCTGTGGGTGGCCTGCGACCCCGACGACGTGCTGTTGGACGAAAAGCTGCTAAGCGAACTGCGCAGCCGAGGCTTCGAGCTGATGCTGTACGAAGACCCATTCGCCTTCCGTGCGGAGTACGAGGAACGCTACCGCGCAGCATGGGATAGTGGTGAGCAAGGGCCAGCGCCTTCGTTGGTTCTGCATTTGCGCAGTGCCGATGCGAATGCCTTGCCGTGGGACATCGTGCATCACGGGCGTGTGGTTCGGCTCAGTCTTGCCGAGATTTTCCCCAGGCTGGCATACAGCGCGGTACAGCAAGTCGAGCCGGAGCATTTTGCCGGGCTGTTTCATGCCCACCAGACCGAATTGCAGTCTGCGCGCGGCGAGAACGAATCGAAGGACTTCATCCTCGAACACGTCTACCAGCTTGCGCCCAGGTCTATCCGTAACCCGGTGGACTTCTGGCGCGAACTGCTGCGGATGCACTTTGCCAACCGCTCGTTGCCACCGCTGTTCGCCCAACACGCGGCAAGCATCATCCAGGGCAAGGGATTATTCGCAGACCTGCCGGTCGCCACCTGGCTGACTTCCAAGAGTGCGTTGCTGCGCGTGGTGCAGGATGCGTGGTATCGCTACCTGTCGAAATTGGGGCTGGATGGCACCCGTACAGGGGAGCCGCCGTCGCCGGATTACATCGCCAAGATCGAGATTCCGTTCGACCACTCCGATGTGCAGGTGTTGGTCGATTCCATGTTTCTTGATGGCAGCTTGCATCCGCTGGCAGTGCACAGTGTTCCGGCAGGGATGCTGAGTTGGATCAAGGCCGGCATTGTTCAGGACCCGGCGGCGTTGCAGGCTTTGGTACTCAAAGGCATCGATGGTCTGATCGAGACGACGCCAACGGCAGCCTCTTCGCACAAGGACTGGAGCGAATTCGCCAAGCGTTACGGTGAAATCCTGGCCCGCATGCAGGGCCTGCCGGGCACCGAAGGCAGCGCGAGCCTGCCGGTCTTGTCTCAACAGATCGGGGAGCGGATCAAGACCTTGCAGGCGCAATCTGACGAGCGTCTGCAAGCCTGGGTCGCGGCCAAGCATTACGCCGACCTGATCCTGCAGCCGGTGAGCAAAGGCCCGGTAATGGTGCACCACGTGCCGCGCTTCTTGCGCCATCGGCGATCCGCAGGGGAAACCAAGCTCGCTTTGCTGGTTTTCGACGGGCTGGCCTTTGACCAGTGGGTGCAGATCCGCGAGCGGCTGATTGCCACCACAAAACGCTTCGCATTTGACGAGGGAACCGCGTTCGCATGGCTGCCAACCGTGACATCGGTGTCGCGCCAGGCACTGTTCTCTGGCCTGAAGCCGCGTGAGTTCGAGGACTCCATCGACCGAACGGACAAGGAGGAATCCTTGTGGAAGACGTTTTGGCAGAACGAAGGCGTCAACTCGAATGAGGTGATGTATCGGCGCGCACTGCGTCAGATCAATCAGCTCGACGCACTGGAAGCCGATTTGATCGACCGGCGCCCGAAGGTGGTGGGCCTGGTCATCGATGAGGTGGATGAGCGGCTCCACAAGGAGCGATCCAAGAAAGACGTGGCGATGTGGATCGGCAACTGGTTGACGACTGGTTTCGTTGACCGGCTGTTTTCGATGCTGCTGGACAAGGGGTTTCACATCTACCTCACGGCGGACCACGGCAACGTGGAGTCCACCGGCGTCGGCAGACCTAACCAGGGCGTGATTGCCGAGACGCGCGGCGAGCGCGTGCGGGTGTATCGGAGTGAGCCATTGCTGGCCGACTCCGCAGCGGCCTATCCCAGCACGGTCAGGCTGGACGTCGCAGGCCTTCCCGCGAACTTCATGCCCCTGTTCGCAGGCGGACGAACCGCCTTTGTGCCGGAGGGCGACCAGGTGGTGGTCCACGGCGGGGTGTCGGTCGAAGAACTGATCGTGCCCTTTGTGAAAGTCAGTTATGTGATAGGTACCGAATGAATTCATCAGCCCCAAAAATAGGCTTTGATCGGTTCATTCAGCTTGATTGGGCGGCTGCGGCACTGAATATACGTGCAGGCGTGGCTGGGCTAGATGATCTGAATGCACTGCTCGATGCAGCCGAGCTTGGCGTGGAAGCCAAGAAGAAAACGCGCACCGTGTTGAATCGGCTGTGGCTGGAGCCGCGTGCCGAACTGGTCGATTACGCCGATCGCGGCGTGGCCATCCACAAGACGCAGCCGGACATTCCCATCTCAGCATTGTGCTGGGGCATGTCCGTGGCGACGTACCCGTTCTTTGGCAAGGTGGCCGAGCTGGTGGGCCGCCTGTCCGCTATCCAGGGCGACTGCGCAGCCGCCGAAGTGCATCGGCGCATGAGCGAAACCTATGGGGAGCGCGAAGGCACCCGACGCATGACCAACATGGTGATTCAGAGTCAGGCGAGCTGGGGCGCGGTGGAACGGGTCGAGAAAGGCAAGCGGGTCATTCGCCTGCCACAGACGGGCATCGACAACGATGCACTCACGGTTTGGCTGATCGAAGCTGTCGTGCGCTACGCCGGCAAGCCGGTTTCAGTGCCCAGCCTGCAGTCGCTGCCCGTGCTGTTCCCGTTCAACTTGACGCGGCCTTTGGCTTACTTGGTGGCGAACAGCCCGAGCCTCACCCTCCGGTCGGAAGGACCGAGTAACCAGTTTGTCGCGTTGCGAGGCACGATTTGATGTGAGCGGCTTGCAGCTGAGACTCTGCGTGCCAGACCACGCGATGAAGACGGGCACATGAAAGAACATGGACAGAATCGAAATCGACACTTGGGCAAGCATCAGCGCGGAAAGTTGGAGCTCCCTCCTTCTGGGCAACGGCGCCAGCATCGCCATCCACAAGGAGTTTGCATATCCAACACTTCACAGCGTTGCCGACGCAAAAGGGTTGCTCGCAACCACTGCGCCAATATTCGCCAAGCTCGGGACGACTGACTTTGAGCATGTGTTGCTCGCATGCTGGTATGCGGAGCACGTCAACGCCGCCCTGGGATCACCGTCTGCCGACATCTCTGCGGCTTATGCGGAAGTGCGCACGGCATTGGTCGAAGCTGTGCACAGTGTGCATCCGATACATGCCGATGTCGCCGCCGACCTACAACGGATGGGTGCGTTTGCCAGCGTTTTTCCGACCGTCGTTAGCCTGAACTACGATCTCACCCTGTACTGGGCCATGCTGCTGTTCAATGCGGCAAATGGCAGCTGGTTCAAGGATGCGTTCCACGGCGGCGAGTTCCAGACAGACTGGGAATATCTGCGGCGGCCCTATGGGCCTGCTGGAGGAGCAACATTGGTTTTCTATCCTCACGGCAGTCTTGCGGTTGCGCGTAACTACCTTGGTGATGAGACAAAGCTCGCAGTTGGGGCAGGATCTGCAGGTGACTTGCTTGACACGATCACCCGCAGGTGGGCGTCCGGGCACTATGTGCCGGTGTTCGTTAGCGAGGGAACCAGTCAGCAGAAGGTCGCTGCGATCCGCCGGAGTCACTATCTGACGAATGTGTATGAGGAGGTGCTGCCGGCGCTCGGGGAGGGTCTGGTCGTCTATGGCTGGAGCTTTGACGAACGAGACCAACATGTGCTTGATGCCATCGCGGCGAATAAGCCAAAGCGAATGGCCGTCTCGGTTTTCACTGGTCAGCCAGATGGAGATCAGCAAGCGTTCTGCCACCAAGTTCTGAAGGCTGCTGGCCGATCCTTGCCTGCCACAGATGTGACGTTCTTCGATTCGCGAAGCCCAGGTTGCTGGAACAATCCATGACCTGCTTAGCGATGAGCCTCAGCCGAGCGAATCTCGCGCAGGGGCCGGTGTGCAGATGGCGGCAGCCACGAGCAATTGCACAGGAAGTTCGCGTAAATTATGCCAGCTTCAAGAATGGGTTATTTGCAGGCGCATCACTGAATATCGAGCTGGGTTCGAGAAGCAGATAGCCATGTAGCTTCCGTGATTTTCTGGGGCCAGTGACTTCGCATGTCCAGATGTTCAACCCGCTGGATTGCTTGCGATGCAATTGCAGCCGCTCGAAGCGCTTCTGCACCCACTGCCAATCCTGCAGGCTCTCCTGCCTGGCCAGTTTGCCTACCTGCGGATGTTCCTGCGCATAGCGCTGAAATACGCCCGGGCTGACCAGGTAGGCGGTGTCGCTCACGGTATGCACTAGCGCTTTCGCATCGTTGATGATGAGTCGCCGCGTGGCGATGCCCTGTTTCAGCCACGCCATGAAGTGCTCGCCGGATGGCTGTGCCGTCGAGGACGTGAAGGCCGGCCGCGAAGGCGAAGCGGCGGCCAAGGTCGGTAGGGGCGTATCGGAAAGAACGATGGGTGTTTCGTCCGGGGCGGTTTCCACATCTTGATCGGTGGTTGGCGAATTTCCCGTTCCCGCCATCGCCAGTATGTCCTCCATGACGTCGGGGCTGGCCGGGGCCTTGGATGGAGGGGCCGATGCGATGCCACTACCTTCCGCTGGCGGAGCGTTTTGGTTCTCCAAAGCGGACGTCGCGCCGTCCGCAGAAAGGATGGCCGCTACCTCGGCATCTTCACCTGCGGGGGGCGTGTCGATCGTCACCGTCCCGGCAAAGAGCACCGGTCGCTCACCAGATTCCCAGATCAGCGCGGGTGCCAGCCGTAGCAACGTAAACGAGTGGATCCAGCCGGTGGAACTGGTCACGGTAGCACGCCAGATCGCCTTGCCGTCTGCTGTGGGCTGCAACATGCCGTGATCCTGCAGCACGTTGAACACGGCGGTGTTGTTCGCAGGAATACCGTCAATGCCCTGGGATAGCAGATGCGCCCGAAGCTTGTCCGAGACCGTCTTGCTGACCAGCCACAAACCATCCTCGGTGAGCCAGCCATCGGAGGCTTCGGGCTGGTTCAGCTTCAACTCCTCCTTGAGCAGGTAACGCAGTCCGTCGAGCAGCTTGCGTTGCAGCGCGTGCTTGGGCGCGGCCATGGCGCGTGTGGGGTCGCCGCCCAGTTCCTGGGCCACGGAAGCACGGTCGGCCTGCACCACCAATTCGCCCAGCACCCCGGCGTGCTCGTACTGCCCGGCCAGAACGTAGAGCAGTGACGCCCACAGCGACGGATAGCAGCTGAGCCAGTCCAGGACTTCGAGGTCAAGCAGTTGCCGGTAGAGCAAGCCTGTCGCGGCGCCGTGGAGCCGGTACTCGCGATCGTCACGATAGCGGAAGCGGTATGGCTGGTGCAGCGGGCCGTGCCACGGGTGCCAAGTGCTGCCGTCGGCCTGTTCGACGTGCAGATCGACGGCGATCTTGCCGATGTCGTGCAGCAGTGCGGCATAGGCGACGGCAGCAGTCCACGCCTCGGCTTGCGCGGCCTGATCCTCGGGGTTGGCGCCGATGGGCAGCAAATGGGACTGCCGCAGCTTCAGGCTGTAGGCGACGATTTCCAGGCCGTGGTCAATCATGCCGCCTGGGTAAGCGTGGTGATGCGCCTCGGATGCAGGGAAAGCCTGAACCAACTCGGCATAACGTTCCAGCGGCGCGCGGTACAGCGCGGCGAACTGCTTGCGCGAGAGCGAGGTGCGCTGCCAGATGTGTTCCAGCAGCTTCTGCCGGCGCGGTGTCGCCAGCAGCGATGCGGCCGATTCCGGCCAGATCAGCCCTTTCGGGAGGTCGGTGGTGGGTGCTGGCGATGGAGCGGCAGCGACCGAGGTCCGTTTTCGCTGGAACAGAGAGAGCATGTGGGTGTCCTGATGGCGGGCCAAGCGGGAGGCCTTTTCGCCTTTTCGGGTAGGGCCTTTCCCCTTGCACCCCATTCCCTTGCCATTTCGGCCCTTTGGCCTTCAACCGTTTCGGTATAGCGGGGCGTGGATTGCGGCTCCAGCGTCAATGTGGAACCCGCTCGAATGGATTGGACGGCGACCCGGCGCTGGCGCTGGCGCTGCGGGAACGCAGCTTCCGCCAAGTAGGTTGGCCTCATTCAGGGGGTTGAACCACAAACCGCCGAAATTTCCGTCTGACGACCTGACGATCACCCAGCAAGCTGCTTGATGCGCTCGGCCAGACGGCCGAAAACCTCGTTCACGTATTCCAGCACCTTGGATTCTGCGCCCTGTGAGCGCAGCGATTCTTTGAAGGCATTTAGGTCGGACAGCCATTGCCGATGCAGGCGGCCCAGTTCGTCGAGCTGAGGCCGGAAGACTTGGAGATTGCCGCTTGCACGAAATGCCTGGTAGCCGCGCTCAAGCGTGGCTGCCGTGGTCAGCAGTTGCGCGCTCATCTGCTTGTGCTGCTCGGAGAACTCAGCCATGCCGTCATAGGGCCGCGAAGCCTTGCGGCGCTCGGCTTCGGAAGCCTCTTCCATGATGCGGGCGTAGCTATAGAACCCTGGGAACTCGCGGGACAGCGCCATGAGCTGCTGGTCGGATGTGCCGATCCAAATCCTATGCAGGTCTGGCCCGTACCCCATCATGCGATTGATGATGGCATGGGCTTCGCTGACACCCTGGGCGGCAAGCTGCTGCATGTGCTGATCGATCTTCGCGGCCAGTCGGCGGAATTCGTTCATGCTCATCAGTAGCCCGCTTCTTTCTGATGCCGGAATGCCAGGATGTAGACCGCATCGGCGTCAGGTTCATGGCGGTACAGGGCTACATAGCCGGAATCCCCGAAGGCAATAACCAGTTCACGCAACTCCGGCATTTCAGGGAACGGGCGGCCAATGTCGGGAGCCGTTTCCAGCAGCAGGAATTGCCGTTCGATGGCCTGACCGGCTCGCCTGGCGGCATCCGGGGCCTTGGTGGCCAGGAACTTCCGGCATCGCTCCAGGCCTTCGGCTGCGCCCTCGGTGACGATTACTTGTGGCACTCAGGCACCGCCCTTTCGTCTTCGGTGCCCCAGGTGTTCAACCAAGTGCGCACTTCCTGGCCAGTCAGGTGCCGACCGGTTTCCTGATAGGCAGCCCAGGAAGCCAAGGCTTCCTGCTTGAAGCTCTCGCGGGCTTCCTCGCGCTCGACGTATTGCTGAATGGCTTCCAGCATGATCCAGTGCGGCGAGCGACGGCGCTGGCCGGCGAGGTGGTGGACGCGGCCTTTCAGCGTCTCGTCAATTTTGAGTGATGTTGCCATTGCAATTCTCCTATCACTTGGTGATACCAAGTGATAATATAGCTCTTTTGGCCCTGTCCGTCAAACGAACATTAGCCGGCCAAGTTGGAGGGTGTCCGAAAATTTACTTGATAAACGGGTTGTTGGACATTAAGATAGTCGGACGGAATGACGGACACAAGGATGGCGATGGCACTGATCGGTTATGCGCGGGTATCGACAGCGGAACAGGATACCGCTTTGCAAACGGATGCGTTGCGCAAGGCGGGCTGCGAGCGCATTTTCGAGGACACTGCTTCCGGGGCCAAGGCTGACCGGCCAGGCTTGGCTGACGCGCTGGCCTACTTGCGCGACGGCGACGTGCTTGCCGTCTGGCGACTGGATCGACTCGGGCGCTCCATGCCACACCTGATCGAGACGATAGGCGCGATGGAAGCGCGAGGCGTCGGCTTCCGTTCGCTCACGGAAGCAATCGACACCACCACGCCAGGCGGGCGGCTCATTTTCCACGTGTTCGGTGCGCTGGGTCAGTTCGAGCGCGATTTGATCCGCGAGCGCACCAAGGCCGGGTTGACCGCTGCTGCCGCTCGAGGGAGAAAAGGCGGGCGCAAGCCGGTTATTACCGCTGACAAATTGCAGCAGGCGCGTAAGCACATCGCCAACGGGCTAAACGTTCGGGAAGCCGCTACACGACTCAAGGTGAGCAAAACGGCGCTGTACACCGCGCTGCAATCCGCCCACGCGGCGTCACCGCAATGACCGCTAAGAGCGAGCGCTTGAGCGTCTTGTCGGATGCCGAGCAAGAGGCTCTGTACGGCGTACCCAACTTTGACGAGGGCCAGCAACTGGAATACCTCGCGCTGTCGGAAGCCGAACTGGCGCTGGCCACGAGTCGCTCTGGCCTGCACGCCCAGGTGCATTGCATTCTGCAAATCGGCTATTTCAAGGCCAAGCGCGCATTCTTCACGTTCGACTGGGACGAGGTGGCTGAGGACTCCTCCTTCGTCATCAGTCGGTATTTCCAAGACCAGGCGGTGGCGCTGCTGCCCATCTCCAAACACGAACGCTATGCCCAGCGTGACGGTATCACGGCATTGGCCGGGTACCAGTCCTGGTCTTCGACCAGTCTTCCCTGGATCGCATCGCTGGCCGCGCAACTGGTGCGCCGTGATGTGACGCCCAGTTTCGTGGCCATGGAATTGGTCGCCGCGCTGGGCGAGCGCAAGATCATCCGACCGGGCTACACCACCCTACAGGAGATTGTCAGTGGCGCATTGAGCGCCGAGCGTCGCCGCCTTGGGGCCTTGCTCGATGGCCTGCTGGACGAACCCCTCAAGGCAGCATTGGCGCAGTTGCTGGTGCACGAAGACACCCTCTCCGAGTTGGCTGTCCTCAAGCAGGACGCCAAGAACTTTGGCCACCAGCACATGAACCGCGAACGGGACAAGCGCGAAATGCTGGCACCGCTGCACCACGCCGCCAAAGAGCTGCTGCCCCGGCTGGAAATCTCCCGGCAAAACCTGCTGTACTACGCCAGCCTGGTGAACTACTACACCGTGTTTGACCTGCGCCGCCTAAAGCCCGAGCAAACCCGTCTGTACCTGCTGTGCTTCGCCTGGCTGCGCTACCGACAATTCACCGACAACCTGGTGGCGGCGATGAACCATCTCGTGCGTCACTATGAGGCCGAAACCAAGGCGCACGCCCAAAAGCGCACCCTGCATGAACAGGTGGCGCAGTTGCGCAATAACCGCAAGGTCGGGCGGCTGCTCCTGCTGTACGTGGACGACCAGGTGGCCGACAGCGAGCTATTCGGTACGGTGCGCCGCCGCGCCTGGCGGATCATGGGCAAGGATGAGGTGCTGGCCGTGGGCGAGCACATGAGCACCAAGCAGCTCAGCTCCCTGGCGCTGCGCTGGGAAGCCATCGACAAGCTTGGCGTGCGGGTGCGCCTGAACCTGCGGCCGATCTTTGCCGCCGTGGATTTCTGTGGAGAACCAGACAACCCCTGGCTACAAGCGCTGGCGTGGATCAAGGTCGTATTTGCACGCCAGCAAAGGCCGTCGCAATGCCCCTTGTCCGAATGCCCAGCCGATACCTTGCCGGTGCGCCTGCGCTCCTTTTTGCTGGACAGCGATGATGCCGGTAACCCGGTGGCCCTCAACGATACACGTTATGAATTCTGGCTGTACCACCAGCTTGCCAAACGCTTGCGCACCGGCGATATCTACATAGACGACAGCTTGCAGCACCGCCGCCTGGCCGACGAGTTGGTACCGCCGGACAAATGCGCCCCGCTCTTGGCGCAAATGGACGCGGACATTGCCTGGTTGCGCCAACCCGTTGGCCCGCGCTTGGAGGCATTGGCCGAGGAATTGCGCAAACAGTGGCGCACCTTCAATTCGGATCTGCGCCTGGGGAAGCTGCCGCACCTGGAGTTCGACGCTACACGTCAGCGGCTGATTTGGCATAAGCCCAAGGCCGAGGACAGCCCCGATGCGCCGGACAGCTTTTATGGACGTTTGCCCCTGACCGACATTGCCGACGTGCTGCGCTTCGTGGATGGTCAGTGCCAATTCCTGTCGGCCCTCACGCCGCTGCAACCGCGCTACGTCAAGCAGGGAGCCGAAGCCAATAACCTTCTGGCTGTCATTACGGCGATGGCCATGAATCACGGTATCCGCGTCATGGCGCGCACCAGCGACATATCGCACCGCGTCCTGGAAAATGCCCACCGTCAGTATCTACGCTTGTCCACGCTGCAAGCAGCCAATGACTGCATCAGCAATGCCATCGCCCAGCTGCCGATCTTCGAGCACTTCTCGTTTGATATGGGGGTGCTATACGGTAGTGTGGATGGGCAGAAATTCAGCATGGAGCGGCCCAATATCCAGGCTCGGTATTCGCGTAAATACTTCGGTCGTGGCAAGGGTGTGGTGGCCTACACGCTGCTGTGCAACCATGTGCCGCTGCAAGGCTGGGTGATTGGGGCACATGAATACGAGGGTCACTATGCCTTTGACGTGTGGTACCGCAACACCTCGGACATCAAGCCCACGGTGGTCACGGGTGATATGCACAGCGTCAACAAGGCCAACTTTGCCATCTTCGACTGGTTTGGTGGGGCCTTTGCGCCACGCTTTACCGACGCCAATGCCCAGTTCAAGGAGATGTATTGCGTCGATGATCCGGCCCTGTATGAAAAGTACCTGGTCAAGCCCGCCGGGCGCATTGACCTTCAAGCCATCGAAACTGGAAAAGATGGCATCGACCAGATCGTGGTCACGCTGGCATTCAAAGATATGACGCAAGCGGCACTCATTCGCAAGATTTGCACCTACAGCACCTCCAATCCCACGCGGCGGGCGGTGTTCGAGTATGACAAGCTGATTCGCAGCATTTACACCCTGCGCTACCTGCGCGATCCGCAGTTGCAGCGCAACGTGCACCGCTCACAAAACCGCCTTGAGTCCTACCACCAGTTGCGGGCAGCCATTGCCCAGGTGGGCGGCAAGAAGGAGCTGACGGGCCAGACGGACATCGATATTGAGATCAGCAATCAGTGTGGTCGCCTGGTGGCCAACGCCATCATCTACTACAACGCGGCCATCCTGTCGCGTTTGCTGGAACGCTGCAAGGGCAAGCCCAAGGCTTTGGCGTTCATCATATCCACCTCGCCGGTGGCATGGCGGCACCTACTGATGGGCGGACATTACACCTTCGATGACGGCGGTAAAGCGATCGACTTGGATGTGCTGCTTGACGGTCTGGATTTGGAGTGACGGAAATTTCGGCGGTTTGTGGTTCAACCCCCATTCAGACGGTTCTGAGTTGATAAATGCGACAAAGGCGACTAAATTGACTTCTGTCTCAAACCTACTTGGGGGATGGCCATGCCCGCTGCCATTGAATTCATTGCCGACCGTCTGCCGCGAGTCACGGTGAAGGATGTGCGTCGCTTCGCGGATACCGTCGAAATCCGGGACGCCAAGGCTTTCGCGGCCGAGTTGCAGGCGTTCGTCCACGAGCGTGTGGTGGCAGTGAAACTACCCGCTAATCTGGAGGGGGAGACGGTGGAACAGGCCCTTGCACGCAAGGCAGCCGCGCTGCGTGCCGACACGCGCTGGCCACCGAGTAAAACCGACGTCCAGCGTGGCCGCGCCGTGCTGCTGGAAACCTTCAACCTGCCGCACAACCTGCCGATCCCCGAGTTCGCAAAACTTGCGGACAAGTCCCGCCAGCAGATCTACAAGGACATCGTTGCCCGTCGGCTGCTGGCGTTGAACGTGGGGCCGCGCGGTCAGAAGCTGCCTGACTGGCAGCTCGACCCGGTGAAGCAGCAGTTGACCCAAACCGTGCTTCAGGAGGTCGAGGGCATCGACCACTGGACGATCTACCGCGCACTGTCCGAACCGCTCGAAGGCTTAGGCTGTCGCTCGCCGGTGGAGGCGGTGACGCATGGCACGATCGACGACGTGGCCGAGGCGGTGTTCAACGTGCTGGGCGTCCAGGTGCATTGAAGTCATAAACCGCGAGTTGCCGTCTCTCATTGACTTGGTAAGGATATTTCCTTACAATGCAGACATTGCGATCAGGAGAGCCTCCATGCCTGCCATTCACGAAGTTGCCACGCTGACCTCCAAAGGCCAGATCACGCTGCCCAAGTCCATCCGGCAGGCGCTGGGGGTGGATACGGGCGGCAAAGTTGCGTTCGACCTGCGCGGCGGCGAAGTCGTCGTCACCCGTGCTGACGCCGAGCATGAAGACCCTGCCATTGCCGCGTTCCTGACCCTGCTGGCCCGCGATATTGAAGCGGGCCGGAATGTGCGCGGCCTGCCCGAGGATCTGGCTCGCACAATGCTGGAGCACGTGGGACACAAGGTGGACCTGGGCGATGATTTCGATGAGGACGTGGAAATCTGATGCAACAGCATGGCTGGACACTGCTGTTCCACGACAACCTGATCGAGCAGATGATGAAGCTGCGCGCGGCCGTGCTGCGCGCCCAAGACAACGACCCGGAAGGGTTCGGATCGAACGCCAACGTCAAGTTCTTCCGGGTCTTGGTTCAGCTGATACAAGACGTGGTGCCGAGTGATCCGGCGCGCGACGAGTACCGTCAAGGCAACACCATGGGGCCGGCCTATCGCCATTGGCGGCGGGCCAAGATCGGAAGGCGATACCGGCTGTTCTTCCGCTACGACTCGAAGGCGAAGGTCATCGTGTACGCCTGGGTCAACGATGAACAGACCCTGCGGTCTTCGGGAAGCAAATCAGACCCGTATGCCGTGTTCGAGAAGATGCTCGGGCGCGGGAACCCGCCGGACGAATGGATCGCATTGGTACAGGCAAGCAAGCAGGATTGGAGCAAACTGGAATAGGTATTCCTCAAGTAGCAGGTGACGACCATGAACACGACGACCCGCATCAGCACCGCAGAACGCCTCGGCCGCAGCATCGGCCGTGGATGGCGTGGATACCTTCGTCGTGAACAGCGTGTCGCACGGTGGCTGGTGACGCTTGGAGTGCCAGTAGGGGGGGCTGCGGCAGTGCTTTGGATCGTCAAACTGGCCGTCCTTGGTGTGCTGCTCTATTCCGCGTTCTGGCTGGCATTGCTGCTGGTATTTGCGGTGATTGCAGCGGGAGTCATGGGGAACGCTGAACTGGATGATGAGCCACAGACAGAATGGCGTACTGGGCCGCTGGGATTCGGCCTGTACCATCCCGATGGTTCCAGGATCGACCCTCACGACCCTGATGCCGAGGCGTAGGACTCCGGGTTGTCTACTTCCTGCCACCTGCCTTTATCAGTGCGCCACCTCCCTTACTGCCCGCTGTCTGCGCATCCTTGGTGCCATTGATCAATGCCTGTGCAATGGCTCCAGCATGGAGACCTGCCCAAGTGAGGGCAGTCATCCAAAAGGCTGGCAGCACCAAGAACATCGTGCCCATGACGAACATCAGGAGCATGTCCCCGAAGGCGTTGTTCAGCCCCACCAGCGGGTCGAAGTTGGCGTGTGGCCGGTTCCAGCCGAAGCCCCAGCCGTAGAGCGCATCGAGGATGGTGCTGTCGATCCAGCGCGCGAGCTGGAACCAGAAATCGACGAAGAACAGCGCGAACTGCACGACGCTCACGGTAACGACGGTCTTCAGGTCGTAGGTGCCCACGACCAGCACCAGCGGGATGCAGATGACCAGCGCCATCTTGAGCAAGGCGAGCACCATGGGCAGCGCCTGGCGCACCACGTCCATGGCGGGAAACGCGGCAATCGCACCGACGGCCATTCCGACGTCGCCGGTGGCCCGCGTAACGATGTTCGGCAGGGTCTTGTCGATCTGGCCGCCGTAGTCTGTATAGACGCTGCCCTGGTTCAATTTCTGCTGCCGTGGCGAGGCGATGGTGCGGATCACCGAGTCGTCCACCTCAGCTCGGCTCAGGAAGCCGGCCCAGCCCGCTAGGCGATTCAGCAGGCTTGGGTCTACCTGCCCCAGCAGGCGCGCGCGCAGACCATTGCTGCCATCGGCCCACCACTGCCTGCAGGACGGATAACCGCCACCGCTGGCCACCTGCGCAAGCCCCGCGTCGCGGGTGCTGTCGTAGGGCCAGTCATCGCGTGGTGTGCTGGAGCGGTAGGTGTCGTAGTAGCCGCCGGTGTCCGTGAAGAAGCGCGAGCCGATCCAGGTCACGTCGTGCATCTGCGCTTCATCGAGGTTCGGGCGCTGCATGAAGAGCTTGGCGCGCGCTGGTCCGTAGCAGTCTCGCGAGAAATCCGCCACTTCCTGAGCCAGCACCGGGTCGTCGATGCGCGTGGCGTCGATCTCCATCCTCATCTGCCGCAGGTCTGTCCCGCAAGGGATCGCCGCCACCGATGCCCCCGTGACGGCGCGCGAGATGGCGTGCATGAAGGCCCACCACACCGGCACCTTCGCGGACTGGTTGTTGATGGTGCTGAAAGACTGCGACCAACCGGTATCCGTGGGTTGCGGCACGCTGACCTGGCATTGGGCCGAGCGCGTGCTGTCGTAGCGGATGGTGTTGAGATCCACGTCGATGAATGGAATACCGGCGAACATCACCACCACGATGGCGACGAACACCCGGTTCTCGATGCGCGCAGCCGAGAGCACGCCCTTGTTGCCTTCGTCGGCACCCTCCGCGCGGGCCTTCAGCCATTCCTGCACGATGATGGCAATGAAAGGCAGCGCGAATACACCGCTCGCCACCAGTACCGCCCAGATGCCGTTGTGGACGATCCACGACACCAGCGTGAGGTAGTACTCCAGGTAGTCGGTGGTGAAAAGCGTCATGGCCCCGATCTCCCCTCAAGCGGCCTGCATCAACAGGCTGGCTTCCAGCGCGACGATTGCGGCGACGCCGGCGATCTCGCTGCGCACCAGGCGACGCCGCGCCTGCTTATCCGCCCCGCGTTGGGCCTCACGCGCCAGCAGCCGGCGGCGCATCCAGACCCAGCCGTAGGCTGTCGCGCCGTACAGACACAGCCGCCACACCAGGAAGTAGCTCGCCGTGGCCGCGAGCCAGCGCTCCCAGCCGGCAACGCTGCCGACGAGATAAATGCCGACGATGTTGGCGCCCACAGCGGCGGCAACGAGCACCACCGTCCACAGCAACGCCTTCGCCGCGCGCTGGTTAAGCAGCCAGCGGGGGCGCAGCCAACTGGCGCGCGGCGGGTTCATGGGTTGCCTCCCGGATTGCCCTTCTGGAGCCGGTCGAGGCGGTCGGGTATGGGGTCGCCTTCGTAGATGCCACGCGAGCCAGCCGCGCGCGTGCCGTGGCGCTGGATGATGGCCATGGGGGAGTTGTTCGCCAGCTCGCGGCGCAGCTCCAGCTCGGTCTTGAGGTTGCGGATTTCCTGGTCGAGTGTGTCGCTTTCGTGGTTCACGGCCTCGACCGCCAACTGGTTCGCCGTGACGTTGGGCTCCTTCTTGCCGGTCAGCAGGGTGCGCTGGAGCAGCAATGCCTTCTCCAGCACAGACGCCAGCGCGACCTCCGAGGCCAGGCGCCGCGCCAGCAGGTCTTGATCCGGCTCGTCGCGCAGCGCCTCAATGACGCCGCGCGTGATGGGCAGCGAGGTGCTGCCAGCCGCGCGCAGGTTCTCGAAGGTGGTGTTGCGCGTTCCCGAGACCAGCTCCTGCAAGGCTTCCAGCTTGGCCTCGTATTCCTCCTGGATCAGCGGCGTCAGCCCGACGCCGGGCACTGTCTCGGTCTTGGTGCAGGCATCGCAGGTACGCTGCACCTGTTCCCCAAGAACCCGTGTGGCCCATTCAGTCGCTTGTTGTGGCGAGGTCCAGGTCTGGCAGGACAGACTCGCGCAACTGGCGGGGGCAATGGAGGATGCATCGGTCACGCTGCGGCCGTTGACCAGGTTGTAGCCCGCGCGGGTGACGTCGCCGACCACGCGGATGGCCGACTGACCTGCGCCGCCCGCATTGCTGCCACCGATCCAGGGTACGCCGTCGTTGCCACGGCGCGTTTCGGCCTGTTCGATCGCCGACACGGCATCCGTGCTCGACACCGCATCGCGCAGCGCCATGCCTTCGGCGACCTGGCTCCAGCCGAGCTGTCCGCCCGCCGTGTCGGCCATCTTCTCGGCCATGGCGCGGCAGGTCAGCTTGGAACGGTCGAAATCCAGCCGCGCCTGCAGCACGCCGTTGGTCAGCAGGTTGTACAGCCCCGGATCGGCACGCTGGATGATTAACGCAGGTAGCGATGCCACCGCGCTGGTGGCGCTCTGGATCACGTTGCTCATGATCTGCTGAAAGCCGTTGGTGACGCCGTTGAGCTGGTTGCGCAGCGTGGTCTGGATGCTCATGTCTCCGCAGATCAGGTTGCTGTTCCAACCCACGCCGACGCCGATCGAGCGCATGCCGGCCGCACGGCCCATGGACACCGCGCTGCCGCCGCCAATCGAATACATCACCTCGTCGCCGATGACGGAGCCGCCGGTCTGAAAGCCGGTCTGCGCCCACGCCAGACCGCCGCCAAGAACGAGCGCGCCAGCCAGCACCCCGGTCAATACCCGAGCCAATACCATGGGGCGCAGCAGGCGGCGTGCCTTTGGGGAGAGGTTCATCAGTTCAGGACGCTTCATCGCCGTACCCTCATTGGAAATCGACGCTGCCGAGGAACACTTGCCCCCGGCGTTCGCAGCACGCATAGGGACGCCACAGCGCCCAGGCGTAGTCGCCTTGCTGCGCCTGGGTCAGGAAGCCGCTGCGCGGGAACACCGTGCAGGACGAGGACAGGACGGGCGTGAGTTCCTGCCACTTGCCCGTCGAGGCATCGCCTTCCATCAGCGCGCCGGCAGGCCAGTAGCCGGGCCGCGAGTTGGCGAGCAGCGGCTGATAGACGTGAATCTGCCCACGGCGCGTGACGACATCGCCAGCGCGCTGGGCCACCACGGCGCCGGCCTTGTGGTCGTCGGCCTGGTGCAGGAAGCCGCCACGCGGATACACGTTGCCCCAGAGGTTCATCGTGGTGCGCGCGCCGACCTCGCGCCTGCCAGGAATCAGCGCCTCCGGGTAGACCATCTCGGGCACGTTGTAGCGCCAGGCCAGTGTGTCCAGGGTGCTGAGCAGGTACGGCATGAACGCCGTGCCCGCGCCCTCGCAGAAGTAGCCCGACGATGAGACGAACTGGTTGAACACCTCGACGCCGGGATGGCCGATGACGTCCGCGTTCTTGAACTTGGCGAGATTGTTCTCGTGGTCTTCGTTGGTGGTGCCGTCTCCGCCGGCCTGGGCCGAAGGGTTGGGCGTGCTCATCGGTCGAACTTCGACCCAGGGGTTCTCGCCGGTGTTGCTGTAGCTGGAGACGACCGCATCGGGGATGTAGTGGCGGACTTTGATGGACGTGCGCACCGTGCAGCCCGTCCAGGTGCAGTAGAGCCAGTAGCAGATGCCGACGACGCGGTATTCGAGGCAGTCTGGCGATGCCACTGAGCCAACGATGGTTGCGGTGTTGAGGGCGTAGCTGCCCGTGGCGCTGAGCAGCAGCACCGAGGCCACGCCAGCACGCAGGCGGCGCATCCGCTCGAAGGGTCGGGTCATGGCTGCGGCCTCCGGTGTTGCGCAATGCGCGCGACGGCACGGGCCACGTCCGGCTCGCCATAGACCACGTAACGCTGATCCACCACGACCGCCGGAATGCTGGTGACACCCAGGCTCCAGGCGTCGGCGACGCCCTGGTATGCCGACGCAATGCGGCGCTGGAGGTCGGCACCGCCGTTGTTCAGGCGGCGCTTGACGATGACCGCGGCCTGCTCAGGATCGGCGGGCAGCTGTGCGGAAAGCTCGGCTTCGATGCGCGGGCCTTCATCCAGCTCGATCAGCCGTTCCCCACCCATGGTCTTGACCGGGTGGCGGCTGTCGGTGACGACCACCACATCGGCGGCGAAGGTGGTTGGGCTGAAAACGGCCAAGGATGCCGGCAGTGCAACGGCCAGGCCAAGGGTTCGCCAGCCGGATGCGAAGCGGAATAAAGATGCTGGCATGTCGCGTGCCCTGGAAGTTGATCAGAGCCATAGTCGAACGCGAACCCGCTGCCGCCCCAACAAACAATGCGCATCGCGGGCACCCCGCATACCTGTTCGATGCTGCCGCATGGAAGAAAGCGGAGGCCGAAGCCCCCGCTGTGATTACAAAAGACCAGACTCGGCGAATGAGTACGGTGCGCCCTGACCAATCACAAAATGGTCGAGTACCCGCACGTCGATAAGCGCCAAGGCCGTCTTCAACTGTTCGGTCAGCAAGCGATCCGCATTGGATGGCTCGGTGGTGCCCGAGGGGTGCTGATGGGCGAAGATGACCGCAGCGGCGTTCAGTTGCAACGCTCGCTGCAGCACGACACGCGGATAAACCGAGGTCGCATTGATCGTTCCATGGAACATCGGCTCCACGGCCAGCACGTCGTGCATGCTGTTCATGAACACGACGACGAATATCTCATTGGGCTCGGCGACCAGCTTCAAGCGAAGGTAGTCCCTGACCGCAGCGGGCCGCTCAAGACGTGGCCCTGCTTTGAAAACCCGTCGCTCCAGCAACACGATGGCTTGCTGGACGATCCAGTCCTCGTTCTGAACAGAAATATCGGAAAGCGACTCCAGGCAGGAGTCATTGATGACGACAGACATGGCGAACCTCCAGGCAGGGAAATCGGAGGGCGCACATGCCCCTGGAGGGCAGGCCCTCCAGGGAATGGAACAACGGAACAAGGTGCATCCATCACCGCTGCTGCGGTGATCGTTCGCGGCAGGATGCGAGGCGAACGGGTAGCGGTCAGCGCAGCGTGCTGCGCCGTAGCCTCAATGATCGCAGGCTACCTGGGCATGTCGCCGACGACGTCGGCAGGCATTTCGGTAGTGGGTGAAGTGACCGAATCCTCAGCCGCCAGCATGTCCATGGCCGACAGCAGTGCATCGCCTTCGATCGGCCCCTGCAGCAGGATCGCCTGGCCGGTCTGGCGATCGTGCAGACGAATCGAAGGCGTCGCGGTCACACCGCCCTTCATGGCTTCCTCGGCCTGAGCGCGAATCAACGCTACGGGCCGCTCGCTGGCCAAACACTTCTCGACGGCTGGGTTGAGGCCGGGATAACGCAGACCCTCTGGCAAGCCCAGGCCGTCGCTGCGCGTGTGCGCATAGACCCATTCGATGGCCTGCCAGAAGGCCGCATGCCCACCTGTTTCGGCGGCGCACTCGGCCAGGCGTGCCTCGGCGGAGGCAGCCGGTTCGTGCGCGGCCAGCGGCTGGTGCTGCCATTGCAGGGCCACGTCCGCGTTGGCGCCCACCCAGCGCTTGAGCTGCGGGAAGTACGCTCGGCAGAACGGGCATTCGAGGTCGGCATAGAGCGTCAGCGTGAATCGGCCCTCGGGGTTGCCCATCTGCCAGGGAGGTCCGGCTACCTGCGCAGCACTGACCGGCGCGGGAGCCAGCGACGCGGGTTCGCTGGGAGTGCGGGACACGAGCCATATCAGCAGCAGTGTGATCAAGCCAGCGGCCAAGAACCAGGGCCAGCGCTTGCGCGAGCGCCGACGGCGGAACGCCTGCACCGGCATAGGAATGGAAGGACGTTTCGGTTTCACGGCAGTCTCCGGCGGCTATTGCGGCAGGCCCAAGGCTGGCGACTCGATGCCGCGCGCCTGGTCGATCTTCTCGGCCACCTTGAAGGCCGCGTCGAGTTCACTGATGCCGTGCTGCTGCATGAGTTGGTAACGCTCGGCTTTCTCCTCGGGTTCGGTCTGCGCGAGCGCGAGATAGAGGCTCGGTGGCACGGCCCGGAACAACACTTCCAGGCTCTTGGAGAGGATGACGCCCTCGGTGAACTTCCCAGCTTCTTTGCGCGCTGAAAGCATCAGCGCCTTCTGCGCAGGCGAGAGTTCGCGGAACCGGGCGATCTTCTCCACCTCATCGGGCGGCATCGACAGACAGATCCACCACTCGATCATGTTGAGCATGGGCTCTGCGGCGCGCGGCAAGTCGTCGATGTTTTGTGTGGCGAGCCAGAACCAGGCCCCCAACTTGCGCCACATCTTGGTGATCTTCACCACGTAGGGGGCGAGCAGCGGGTTCTTGGTGATGATGTGCCCTTCGTCGGTGACGTTGATGATCGGGCGGCCCAGGTACTGATCGCGCTCGGCAATGTTGTTCACCGTGCTGATCAGGCTGATGTAGGCAATGGAGAGCTGCGCGTTGTAGCCCTCGCGGGCATAGGTCGCCAGATCGACCAGGGTGATGTCGGCTTCGGGCCACGGCGAACCGTCGCGGTCGAACATTTCGCCGTCCGTGCCTTGGCAGAACATGTCCATGGCGTCGGCCATCTCCAGCAGTCGCACACGCCGCATTTCCGGCAGCATCGGGTCCTGGCTGCGCGTGCGCAGCGCGTTGCGCACATCGCGCGTGAGCACGGTGCGCTTCTCGCCATCCTTGCTGTGGCAGTTCTCTGCGGCATCAAGGATGCACTGACGGATCAGTGAGCGGTCGGCCCGCGTCATCCGGGCTTCTTCCTTGTCTTCGCCGCCGGTGATCATCAGCCTCGCGGTGATCTCCAATTCGCCCAGCACGTCGCGCTGCTCATCCGCCTCCATGGCCACAGCATCGGGTGGCAGGTCTTCATCCAGCGCATCGGCGTCGAGCGTCTGCACGTCGCTGGGCGTCTCGATCAGCCGCCGCGCATCCGCGAACGGCGCGAGCGTCACCCCCGAGCCGGGGGCCAGTTTGACCCGGTTCACGGTCAGACCCAGGCGCCGGGCAAAATCGCTGAACAAGCCAAAGCTGTTGCCGGCCTCCACAATGAACAGCCGTGGCCGGTAGATCGCCGTGACCTGATTCAAGAGGTTGTTGAGGGTCGCTGACTTGCCCGAACCCGTCGGGCCGAACAGAAACAGGTGGGCGTTCATCTGCCGATCCAGGCGGTTGAGCGGGTCGAAGGTGATCGGCCCGCCGCCGCGATTGAACATCGTGATGCCTGGATGCCCCGTGCCCTGGCTGCGCCCCCACACCGGCGAGAGATTGGCCGCATGCTGCGCGAACATCAGTTGCGTGTACCACTTCTTGCGATCCTGGCTGGGGTTGTAGCAGCACGGTAGCCAGCGCAGGTAGCTGTTGAGCGGCGCTACTTCGTCGTCCTCACGCACCGGCTGCAAGCCAGCGTTGAGCATCACGTTCGCCAGATCCAGACCGCGTCGGTCCAGCTCGGCCTCGTCGCGCCCGCGCAGATAGAACGCCAGCGTGCCGCGATAGAGCTTGTGCGCGCTGCCGATCAGGGAGCGGGCTTCATGCACGTCCTTGAGCGCCTGCTCCGACGCCAGGGTTTCGCCGACCGCTTTCTTGGCCAGGTGGTTCAAGTCCGCTTCAAGGACATCCTGCGGCGTGGCGACCATCGTCAGGCAAAGGGTGGTGTCCTCGGGCATCTGGTCGAACAGCGTGTTGATGGCGTCGCCTTTGCGGGTTTCGCCGGTCAGGTGCCCCGTGCCCGGCGGCATGCGCAGGCGGTCGGTGATCAGCACGCGGTGCGGCATGCCGTCGAAATGCCAGGTGCCGTGCGCCACGTCGGTACGCGGCTGGCCGAAGAACAGCCGCTGGCTGAAATCCCGCCCGCTCGCCAATTCGATCTCGCCGTCTTCGCCGGCCTCCGTACTTTCGGGGTAGCGCGCCAGCGCATAGAAGCGCTCCCGGTCTTCGGCCCCAGGCCCGAGCAGCGTGGGACGCGGGTTGAACCAGCGCAGCAGCCAGTCGTGAACATCCGCAGCCACCATGCGCCGGGCCTGAATGCCGGCGTTCGCCAGTCCGCCGCACAGGCGGTCGCAGACGATATTGAGCATCTGCTCGGGCGTCTGGCCGCGGCGGCTGTTTTGCCCTTGGCCGGTCACGCGGCGATAGACCACCATGCGCACGCGCCGGGTCTGGCCGCGCCAGCGCAGCCGTGTGACCACCGTGTCCTCGAACAGACCGCCCGGCTTGGCCACCGCGCGCAGGTGGTGGCCGAAGAAGCGCAGGTAGAACTCGCTGAACGCCGTATCACGGGCGCGCGGCTGCACATAGTCGCGCAGGGTCTGCATGTACTGGTCGAAACTGGGCTCGTCCTGAACGTAGAGCTGCAGCACCCAGGGGTTCTCGTCCAGTTCATCGAAACTGTCCTGCAGCGCGTTCTCCAAGGCATCGCGGGCCTGCGCGAGCCAGCCGGGTTCACGGCCTTCGGTGCCCAGCGGCACCAGCTCGTAGAACGCCGCCACCGATTGCCCGTCCTCCAGCAACATGGCTTTCGACTGCGGCAGGAACTCCACCCAGGGCAGCAGTTCCACGAACGACGGCGCGACCTCGTACAGCGCCTGCTCGTCTGCCAGGGTCGCCGACCTGCGAGCTTGCACCGCCGTGCCGGGTTCGGGGATGCCGGCCTGACGCAGTGCCCCGACGTGGCGCTGCCAGCCGTCCGGCTGCTCGTCATCGCCAGCGCCGGACGCGTCCAGCTTCGGTGCGGCCAGCTTCGGCCAGGAGAGTTTCCAGCGCATCAGTAGTCCTCCACGCGCTCGCCTGGCATGGCGTACTGCACGCGCTGGTACAGCGGGAACACGGTCGTATAGCCCGGAATCGGCACCGGGTCGGTGCCCGCCAAATGGGGATACACGTACATCACGAGATCGGGGTTTGGCAGGCGTTGGAACTGGCGATAGACCTCGTTGCGCGCCGTGCGCGTGTAGCGCATCTGCTCGGCAGGTGCGACCTGCACATCCGTCTCGGTCAGCGGCCTGCGCAGGCTCTGGCGTGCATCGAGCAACTGCCTGCGCGCCACCTGGCCGGCGCCACCGCCGCCGTCTCCGGCGTTCTGCTGCCAGATGTCCATCATCGTGCTGTCGCCGTGGGTCAGCAGCTTTTCCTTGTTGGTGGCGCAGCCGCCGAGCAGCGCGACGGTCAAGGCCAGCGCCAGGCCCTGAGCCCAGCTATTCAAGTTCGAGAGCATGGCTGTCTCCTGCGCGGTGATCGACCTTGCGGCCTTCTGGGTCGAAGTCGATGGCGAGCGGTTTTTCGAGGTGGACGGCGACCTTGGCACCGGGCTGCACATAAACGGCAGCGAAGGCCTGGCCGTAGAGCTTGTTGACCCAGCTCGACATATCCTGAACGCCACTGGCGAGAATCCGGCCCACGGCTTCCTGGCCGCTGATGCCCACGCTGCCGATGGAGCCGTCGGCGCCGACATAGGACGCCCTGCCGCTGTCGGATTCGATCAGTGAGGCCACGCCAGCGCCAGCCGCCGTGATCAGCGCCTGGGTGCCGAGGTACTGCTGCGCATTGCTGCGCCGCTCGCCGCTGACACAGGGAATGCCGTGCGGATCGCTGATCCAGCCCAGGCCGTCGCGTTGTTGGTTGTTTTGCTGGTTGCCCTCGCGATCCTCGGGAATGGTGCGGATGGTCCCGTCATGGAACGCGAAGGTGATGCTGCGCACCTGGCCGCGCACACACGAAAGCGTCCAGTCGCCCGATGCGGTGCCGGAGAACACGGCTCCGGCCACATCGGGAATGTCGATGCCGTTCGCGGTCAAATTGTCCGGCCCGACCAAGACCTTGAAGGGGTATGGATCGTTCACCGTGCCGTCGATCGGCACGCGGCCAATCAGCGCCGTCATCGCCACCGACCCCATCAGCGTCGAGTTGGTCGGCACGGTATAGACGGGCGTCGCGCTCTTGACGCCTGCCGCGCGTGCGCCCGCGTTCGCCACGGTTTGCGCTGTGGTTTCCAGCGTGCTCTGTGCGGAACCGAAGCTGGTGGGGAAGCTTATGCTGCCATTCGGCCTGCCGCGCCCGTCGCTTTGTTTCGCGTCATCCGGCTCCACCCAGCGCATACCGCCTTCCATGCCGGCCTCGTCGCCGTCACGCAGGCCCAGCCCCACCGGTAAATCGGCATGGCCGCCGCCACGCCCGCCGATGCTGTCCAGGCGTTGCTGCAGGTCGGCGAGCAGCCCCTCGGTCTGCTGGCGCGCGCTGGCCGCCTGCTGCTGGTCGCGGCGCAGGTTGGATCGCTCGGATTCGAGCGCCGAACTGATGCGCTGGTCGATGGCGTTCTCGCGCTGGCGCAGTCGCTGATTCTCCTCACGCTGCGACCTGTTGTCGGACAGCGCGGTCTGAAGTTCGGTGCGCAACTGCTTCACCTGGGCAACGAGTGTTGCCACGGTGTCGCGCGGGGTATCGCCCTCGATGCCCAGCGCCTTCATTTCCTCCGGCGTGAGCCTGCTGCTGCCGTCCGCGACAGGCGGCGCCGACGCGCCGTCACCGGAGAACAATCGGATAGCGACAAACAGCACCAGCAGGGCCACGGGGATCAGCAGCCATTTCAGGAGTCCGTTACTGCGCATGGCGGGCCTCCCTGTCGTCGCGGGCTGCTGCTTTGGGCTGCGGGAGATGCACAGCGGGGTCGAAACGATGAATCGCTGGCAGCAACGACTGCGCGAGCCCGTGCCCGCGCGTCACCAGGTACAGGACGGTGGTGTCCTCGGGGGTTCCGCGCGGGCCAAGCGCCTCGTGCTGGAAAGTGGCGGTGAGGAAATCCCCTTGCAGCATGCGCGGGTCGAGGCTGATCCAGTCGCTCCCGCTGTTGGTCAGGCGCACGGCAGTGACCCACTGGTCTTCCAGCCGCCACGACGCGAGCGCGACCGCGCGAGCCGGCAAGGTCGGCATCAGCGTGCCGAGGTCGAGGTCGCGGCGCAGGTTGACCCGCATGACGCCTGGCAAGGCTTCCACGGTACGCAGCGGCGCATAGAGGTTCTGTGCCGCGAAGCGTGTCAGCACGACGGGAATTGGCGTTTCGCGCCGCGCCGTCCGGGTGTCAGATTGATTCTGGGCGCGCGCCTGCGGCGCATCGGCACCGTCAGGCTGATCGCCATAGCGTGCCGGTGCGCTGTTGCCCTCAACGATGCGCACCGGTTCCAGCTCGGCCTCGCCGTCCTTGGGCGGCTCCGCCGCAATGTCGAGCAGGATCAACGCGCCCGTGTCGGCGTCCTGCAATTGCAGCCGTGTGGGCTCGATCGGCTCGTTGGCACGCAGGTATATCGCGCCACCTGCGCTCTGCACGCGCAGTCGCTCACCGACGCCCGCAGGCACGCCCACGCGGACGTTTCGGTCGATGAACACGATGCGCTCCTGGCCGACCTTCAACGGCACCGCCAGCGGCATGCGCTCCCAACGCAGGATCTCCACAGCATGGGCTACAGGTGCTGCGACCACGGCCAGCAGCCCCAGCAGCGCGAATACAGGATGCTTCATGGGCTTCATGGGGAATTACCTCCTTGAGGCGCTTGCGGCGTCAGGCCACCAGGCACCGGGCGCGTCGGCTCCGGTGCGCTGATGCGCTGGGGCGTGCCCTCGTAGCAGTCGAGCACCAGGCCGAACGGGTTGCGTGCTGGATCGACGTCCACCCGTGCGACCTTCACGGGGTAGCGCACCAGGGCGCGCTTGACCTGCTCGGCGCCGTAGTACTCGTCGGCGCTGATGTCCAGCGTCACCACCCAGTCGCGGTCGGAGATCACACGCACGCGCGCCGTGGGGTTGTCGCCATAACTGCGGCCGGGGATTTCGTAGATGCCGCGCACCCGCTGGCGCAGTTCGCCCGTGCTGCGGCGATAGTCGTAGTCCGCCTTGAGGAATGCCTGGCAGGACGGGGTGAGGTACGGCGAGAGCGTATGGAGGTTGCGCGGGTAGTCCTCTTCGCCATTTGTGGGCCAGCGATTGAGTGTCTGGAACACGTAGAACGTGAACGCATAGACCGATTCAGGCGGTACTTCCCACCACTTGCGGGTACTGCCGGAGCGCAGGTCAGGCGGAACGTGGATGGTCAGATCACGCGGTGCGCTCCACCATCCTCCGCCCATGACCAGGGCGACGATGACCAGCGCGCCAGCACCCAGGCGAAGCGTCTTGATGTGCGCCTGCAGGTGGGTGATCTCGTTCTTGAAACGGCTCATCGTGCGTCCCCGTGCGTGCCCCTGCGGGTAGTCCAGAAGCCAGAGCGCGAGATCAACACATGGCCGCCCACCCAGCCGGCCATCAGCGGATGGCGCGTGGCGATGCGCCACTGCAACTGCCGGTACAGCCAGGTGTCGGGACGCCCACGCTTGAGGCGGCGCAGGATGCCGCCGCCGATGAACACGCCCAGGGCCACGCCCAGGACAACAAAGGTCGGCGCGATGGCAATCGTGCGGAACACCCAGGACAGCGGCACGCCGACCACCAGGCCTGCGGCGCCGGACAGGCCGCAGCAAATCCACAGCTCGTCGGCGGTGAGTCCGCGCACGACCACCGGGTGCCTGTTGAGCCGGTGTGGAAGGAACGTGACTGTCCCATCGACACGGACATGCTGTTGCTCGGACATGGCCCGTCCTCGCTTACAGGATGCCGGTGGCTTCGGTGAGCAGCCAGATGCCGATCACGAGCAGGACAGCGCCGATGGCGACCGTGAGGCCGAACTGGCCCCAGGTCTTGCGGCCGGTGTGGATTTCCGCGTAGGTGCCGTAGGCGTGGTAGCACACGCCAATAAACATCGACGCCACCACCAAGAGGGCCACGAGCATGATGATGTCGTAGCCGTAGTTCCTGATCGTGTCCATGATGCCGCTGCCGGCGCCGCGGGTCGGGTTTTCCAATTGCGGCAGACCTTGCGCGAACGACAGCGCGGGCAGCGCAACGGTACCCAGCGCCACAGCGGCGCGTTGGGCAAAACGAGTAGAGAGGATGCGGTTTTGCATGGTCAATCCCTTCAGGTCAGGAGAGGAGGAAGAAAGTCAGCACGAGGTACATCGCGACGAAGCGGATGCAGACACCGAGGAACTGGCGCTGGTTGAGGCGGTTCTCGGCCCACCCCACGTAGGCCGTTCGGATGGCCCAGACGCCCCAGACGAGCAGAACCGCGAACACGACGCCGACCAGGACGGTCGCCATTGCGGACGGCGCGATGCCGCTGTTGGCTTGAAATGCCGAGACCTGGGCACCGTTCATGGCTTGCCCTGCGCAGTCGTCGGCAGCGATGGCGGGGTGACCAGCTCGGTGCGGTACTCGCCAGCCAGTTCGGAAAGGTCGCGCGGCTGGGCGCGCGAAGGGTTGAGATGGGCCTGGATGCCGGCGCGCACACGCGCCAGATCAGCCAGCAGTCGTGGGTAATCGAAGTGGTAGCGCTCGCCCGGCTGGATGGGGTCATGCGCGGCGCCACCCGCGACGGTGCGCTCCAGCGCATCGAGCTGGCGCAGCGCAGCGACCAGCTCCTGGCGCTGTGCCGGGGATTCGGCCAACGCCATCGAAGACTGCCCCAGCAGCAGGGCCGTCACGAGAAAAGTGGGCACGCCGCGATGCGCGGCGCGCAGCCAGATCGGAGCCAACATCGCGCCATTCCTGTGTGATCAGCAATGGCTTGATCGTGGAGATCAGAGGCATTTCAGGCCGCAAACAATAAGAACCTGCGGATGACCGGATTGATGGGAGAGGCACTTCCCAGATATGAATAAGCCCAATTGATGTACGATTGACGTACATCGTCAACTCCCTTATCTTTGGAGGGATATAGCCTGTCCATTCCGAGGCGCAATATGACCGCAGCAGCCCATCATCCGGGAGGAGTTCTCGCCCAGCGTCTTGAGGCTGTTGGTGTGTCGCCGACTGAGTTGGCGCGTCAGCTTGGCGTCCCTGCTAATAGGGTCACCCAGATAATCAACGGCAAACGTGGGGTCACTGGTGACTCGGCGCTACGGTTTGCTCATTGGTTCGGTGACGCCCCAGAGTTCTGGATGAACTTGCAATCGCGGTACGACTTGGAACTTGCAGAGGCTGAATCGGGACGAGCTATCAGGTCGCTCCCTACTGGCCCAGCCGTTCGCGGCCATAAGCCTAACAGGCATGTGAAATCTACGTAGGAAAGGTCTTTTATGAAAAAAGGCAGAAAAGCCTTTTCTCACTGTAGTGAGGGTGCTTGGAGAGGGGCAGCGTATGACTGATGATGCACCAACAGACATCACATTCCACTATCCACCGGAGCTGTTTAATCTACTGGTGGATGTTGTGCCGCTACTCAATCGTTCGAAGCAGGATGTGCTGGTGTTCTTCCGGGGTGCAGGGGTGCCTGACAACATGACTTCTGACGTTGCCGCTCACTTGAGGGTCACACCGAAGGATGTCAACAAGTACCAGATGGTTCGCACGGTGCTTGAACGCCTCAACGCAAAGGGGGAACACGCTCTCCGTGAACGGCGCGAAGTACTGCGGCGCGTGGTGGACTTTGCGAACTTCGATTCGTGCTGGCCCGCCGACCAGCTCAAGGCCAAGGGCCTTGTCGCTAGTATCCGCGAAGTCGTTAACCAGAAAGACGCTTTCACGCGCATGAACAATGCCCGCGAAGAAGAACGACAAGCTCGCCTCGCCGAGTCGAAGCGGATCGCAGCAGAAAATCGCGAGCGCAGTTCCAGGATCGAAAATGCCAAGCAGGGTTTGTATGCATTGTTTGGCACTGCCGCGACGGCGCAGGAACGCGGGAAAATGCTGGAAACGGCCCTCAATAATCTATTCCAAGCCTACGGCGTCCTCATTCATAAAGCCTTCCACTTGGTTGGTGAGGCTGGTGAAGGGATTGTCGAGCAAATTGATGGGGTTATTGAACTCGGCGGTGTTCTGTACTTCGTAGAAATGAAGTGGTAGAAGTGGCCCCACATTTCAAGACAGCAGGATAAGTGGAAACTCGGATAGCAAATGACGCGGCGGAAGCCGCGAGAAAGACTATTCGATGTCAACGAAGAAGAGCAGCGCAATTCGGCGCCAGCGGCGCAAGCTCACACCGGAATTCAAAGCCAGGGTTGCCCTGGCAGCGCTGCGGGAGGACGCAACGACAGCCGAGTTGGTGGCACGTTTTGACGTTCACGCCAACCAGATCAGCGAATGGAAGAAGCTATTGCTGGAGCGCGCCACACTCGCCTTTGGCGGGAGCACGACGCTGGCCGCTGGCGACGACGAAGCGCTCGTCAAGGCCCAGACCAAGATTGGGCAACAAGCCTTGGAGATTGATTTTTTAGAACGCGCGCTCACCAAGGTCGGATTGCTGAGCGCCGGGAAATGATCGACCGGACGCACAAACTATCGCTGACGCGGCAGGCCACGCTGGTTGGCATCAGCCGCTCGGCGGTGTACTACCAGGCCGTGGCGGTCTCCGAGCGCGATCTGGCGCTGATGCGGCGCATCGATGAGCTGCATCTGGAGCAGCCGTTCTGGGGCTCGCGGGGCCTCTTGCGCATGCTCAGGCGCGACGCATCGATCAAGCCCTGGATCGAGCAACAACCCTTGGGGCGCAAGCACGTCGCCACCCTCATGCGGCGCATGGGGATTGAGGCGCAGTGTCCAAAGCCCGGCACCAGCAAGCGAGGGCGTGGCCCCCGGCACAAGGTGTTCCCCTACCTGCTCGGCAGCATCAACTTCGAACAGATGGACGCCAACACGGTCTGGGCGCTCGACACCACCTACATCCCGATGCGTCACGGCTTCGCCTACCTCACCGCCGTGATCGACGTGGCCAGCCGCCGAGTGCTCGCGCACAAGCTCTGCACCACGCTGGAGGCGTATCACGCCGTCGAGATCGTCGAGCAGGCGATCCATCGCTTCGGTACGCCCGAGATCGTCAACACCGATCAGGGCAGCCAGTTCACCGCGCTCAAATTCGTTGAGGCGATCACGACGCGCAACATCAAGCTATCGATGGACGGTAGGGGGGCGTGGCGCGACAACGTCTTCGTCGAACGCTTCTGGCGAACAATCAAATACGAGCGCATCTACAAGCGTGCCTACGATACGGTGAGCCAGGCACGCGCCGACGTGGCTGAGTACATCGACTGGTACAACGAGCAGCGACCGCACACTTCCAACGAAATGGAGCAGACGCCGAAACAAGCCTACGACAATTCACGGGAGAAACTGGCGGCACGGAGCTTGAAGGCGGCTGCGTAGAATGAAGCGAACCGGCGTGCTCCGCGTTACCCACGGCGCGCGCGAAACGTGCTCTATACGACGAGTTTTCGCGCGCGCCGTGGATAACGCTACGCTCTCAACCCACCCTCCGAGTTCCACTTATCTTTCGGGGTTTGTTGTCTTGACGAATGGGGCCACTTCTGGTATCGCAATCCGGTGGGAAAGCCAGAGATTGCAGAGCATCTTGTACGTCTCATGTCGCGGGCCGAAGTTCGAGGTATCTTCATCTCTGCCAGTGACTACACGGAACCTGCGATTCACACGGTACGAGAGTTCCTGCAACACAAAGTGTTGGTTCTTTCGACGCTTCAGGAGGTCGTGCGCCTGCTTGAGCAACAGGACGACCTCACGGAATTTTTCACGAAAAAAGTCCAGGCAGCACAGATACACAAAAACCCGTACTTCTGCCCTCATGGTAGCCAGGGACAAGGTGCGTCATGACAGCGAGTTGGAAGGATATCAATAAGCCGCCGATCCCCGCGACCGTCGTTACGGCCGCACAGGTGGCGAATGGCCCTGTGATGCCGCCGCAGCAAAGGCTACTGACCTACTCGCCGGGAGAGTGGGAGGGGTTCGTCGAGGAGTGGGCTTATTACTGCCTCACGACGAAGTACGAACACGTTCAGCGCTTCTCAGGTGCTGGTGATATGGGTATCGACGTCGCCGGGTTCGCTGACGGAAAACGCCTTCAGGGTGTATGGGAAAACTTCCAGTGTAAGCACTACGACCATGCCATCAGGCCCAGCGATGTATGGACTGAGTTCGGTAAGGTCATCTGGTACTCGTACAAAGGTGAATACGCGGCCCCCCGTCACTACTATTTTGTTTCGCCGCTCGGTGCTGGCACGTCGCTTAGTCGCCTATTCTCGAATGCAACGAAGTTGCGCGAGGAATTGTTTGCGAACTGGGATAAGCATGTGAAAGGTGCGATCACTAGCACGCAAGAAGTGCTGCTCGATGCGGAACTCCGAGCCTATGTGGACACCTTCGATTTCTCCATCTTCGACGCCAAGACTGCGCTCCAGCTTGTTGACGATCATCGTGCCACACCGGTTCACACAGCGCGCTTCGGTGGTGGACTGCCAACGCGGCCTGCATCCGAAAAACCTCCCCAAGAAGTCGCTGTCACCGAGAGTCGCTATGTGACGCAGTTATTCGGTGCATACAGCGAGCACACGGGGACAATCGTGACTGATTCCTCGGCTCTGCCCATAGCGAAACTCAAAGATCATTTCCGCCGCCAACGAGAGGCGTTCTATGAGGCCGAGTCGCTGCGCGTCTTCGCACGCGACAGTGTGCCGCCCGGCACATTCGAGTCCTTGCTGGATGATATTCACGATGGCGTTATCGACACACATGACGGGAACCATGGCGATGGCTACGAAAAAGTCTGCGCTGTCACCAAGGCGGCCCGCGACATGCAGATTACGGCAAACGCCCTCATCACTTGTACGAACCCCAAGGATCGGGACGGGATCTGCCATCAACTCGTGAATGAGGAGCGTCTTCGGTGGACACGATCATGAGCCAAGAGCATAAGCCGATTACATTCAATGGCCCACTTGAGGCGGGTATTCGTGCGGTCTCGATTTTGGGTGCTGCCTATCCACAAACCTACGACCTCCAGCGGCTTGTCGCCCTTGATTACCTTCTTGTTCATACCGGCGATATCGACGGTCCAGACAATTTGCACCCACCGACACCAATGCACACGGCTGAGTTGCTCGTGCGCCGTAAATTGGTCGAGCAATCGCTGCTTCTGATGATGACCCGCGACCTTGTTGAGCGTGAAGTTACACCCGAAGGAATCAAGTACGGCGCAGGCGAGAATGCTGCGACGTTTTTGTCGTCAGTATCTTCCAACTACCTGCTGTCCCTGAAGGATCGCGCTGTATGGCTTGTCGAAACCATTGGCTACCTGACGGACGAACAGTTCAAAGGCATGATGCGCCGCTTCTTCGATAAATGGGTTGAGGAGTTTCAGCACGTCGAGCAAAGCCTGGGAGGCGAAGCATGACGGCAATAACCCCCGGTTTTCGCTTGCGCTTCCTCGGCTTCTTCGGCCCACAGAAGTCACCCGCAACAGTGACCTTCGGCGCCGGTCTCAACGTCATTTACGGCGCTTCGAACACTGGAAAGTCTTTCATTGTCGAAGCCATCGACTTCATGCTTGGTGGCAAACCACCCCTGCGCGACATCCCTGAACGCGTCGGCTACGACCTCGTTCTCCTGGGGCTTGAGACCCTTGATGGGAAGTCATTTACGCTTTGGCGCAGCATAGACGGCGGCGGCTTTCGGCTATACGAAGACTTGCACCAGATGCCGCCGACGACCGACATCCCGTACACGCAGCTTGACGAAAAGCACAGCGATAAGAACTGCACGAATCTGTCCTCGTTCTTGCTGAATCTATGCAACCTTGGTGGCAAGCGTGTCCGCAAAAACTCCCGAAACGAAACGATCAGCCTGAGCTTTCGCAACATTGCTCGCTTGATGATCGTCGATGAGACGGAGATTACCCAACAAAGCTCTCCGCTGGTTGATGGAAATCCCACCGCGAATACACCGAACTTGGCGACGTTCAAGTTGCTTTTAACCGGGGCGGACGACTCCGCATTGGTCGCTAGCAATAAGAGTGAGCCAGAGGAGTTATCGCGCGAGGCACAATTGCATCTTCTCGATCAGCTTCTTGATGACTATCGTGATCGGCTCAAGGAATTGACCAAGAGTCCGAAGGAGTTGGAGGAGCAGCTAGAGAAGATCGACACCTCGCTTCGTCAACAGGCGGCCCTGGTAAACACCACAGAAGCTGAGTTTCAGGAGGCTGCGGGGAAACGGCGAGAACTGCGCAAGAAGCTGGAGGAAAGCCGAGAGCGACGTGCAGAGGTCGGCGCGATGCTTGAGCGATTCGGTTTGCTCGACAGGCACTACGTGTCCGATATTGAAAGGCTGCGCGCCATTGAGGAAGGCGGGACGCTGTTTAGCGTGCTGGGTGCCGGGCATTGCCCTCTCTGCGGAGCGGATCCCGATCATCATCGCGTCGATACCGGGTGTAATGGAGACACTGATGCTGTCGTTCAGGCCGCACGAGTGGAGGTCGCCAAGATCGAAGTTTTGCGCACTGAACTTGTAGCGACCGTCCGAAGCCTTGAGCGTGAAGGTGCCAACTTTGATCGCAGGATGCCTACTGTTGTTCGAGAGCTGGAGTCAATCTCGGAGTCGGTTGAAGAATTGATCGCACCTAAGCTCTCAACTCTTCGAAAGTCCTATTCCGACTTTGCCGACAAGCGTGCCGAGGTGCGCGAAGCGCTGGCACTCTACGCTACCGTACAAGACATGGAGCGCCGTCGCGCCGACCTTGAGAAGGACACCGAGGATGAGAAGGCCGGGGCTGTTGCAAGCGCAGATCTCTCAACCACTGTGACTTATAGTTTTGCCAAGACTGTCGAGGGCATACTGACCGGTTGGCACTTCCCAGAGACTGGGGATGTGTATTTCGATTCCAAGGCTCGGGATCTTGTTATCGCTGGAAAGTCGCGTAGTGCTTTTGGTAAGGGGCTTCGCGCCATCACTCATGCAGCCTTCACCCTCGGGCTGCTTGCTTTCTGCCGTGCGCGCCAGACCCCGCATACGGGATTTGTCGTGCTCGACTCTCCTTTGCTGGCATACCGAGAGCCAGACGGAGCGGAAGATGACTTGACTGGTACTGACCTTCAAGAACAGTTCTATGCATATCTTGAAGCGTTGCCTAGCGACACACAAGTCATCGTTGTTGAGAACACGGATCCGCCTGCTTCAATTATGCAGCGCGAGCAGTCGCTTATGTTCGGCAAGAACCCGTATCATGGGCGGTACGGATTATTCCCTTATACAACGGACTCCGCTCAATAAATGGGCATAGAAATGGGAAGAAGCCAATGGCATGAGGTGAGCGCGAGAATTCCCGACCGTTGAAGCTGGGCGTTTTCGTATGGGGACTCGATTACAGGTACTTCTTGAAACTCCCTGCAGTCAGGCTCACGGCCAGTCCCAGCAAGGCGGCGCTGGGCAGCAGGATCAGCAGCGGATGCACCGAGATCGGCAAGGCCAGGTATGTGACCCAGGGCAGCACGGCCAGTGGCATCAGACTGGCTTTTGCTCGGTGGTAGATAAAGCCGGATTCCCGGCCCGCGCCGAACCGGCGCACGTCACGCCTCACCAGGCCGTCGATTAAACCAACAAATGCCGCCGTGAAGATCAGCGGCAGCGTAAGCACCAGGACCAACAGACGCACCAGGAAAGTAAGCGTAGTGAAGGCGGCGGCGATCAGGTAGCTTTCGGCCCAGACATAGACCTGGCTGATGAAGTAACGGAAGTTCCGCGCCTGCCCTTGGCTGGGCGCACGGGCGCGCTCTGCGGTCTGGCTCATGCGCTCCAGCAGTCCTGAGCGCACGAACACCCATTCGTAGCCGGTGTCCACCAGCGCATGCGCCGTGCGCCCCGGCTCCTGCACGACCACGCTGCGTGGGAAGTGCTTGGACAGGTGCCCCAACTCGTACTGCAACATCTGCTGGGAGTGCTGCCAGCCTTGATCCTTCCAGAACAGGTGCATGCCGATGCACTCCATCAGGATCGAGAACAGCAGCGAGCTGACCAGCACCCCGAGCAGTCGGAACGGCAAGGTGATGGTGCCGACGATCAGGCCCTGGCGGCGGTTCTGCTCGCGCTGCGCAGTGGAGGCGGCATCGCTCATGGCGCGGCCTCTTCGCTGGCCGTGTCGCCCGTGTCGCCCGTGTCGGTGATGGGTATGGCGATGGCCGCCTCATCGAGCAGGTCGTCCGGCAAGGCCGCGTCCTGCAAGACCGGGGAGCTGGTGAACTCCCACCACTGCGTGGCCTCGCTGTAGCTCTGGCGCATGTGCCCAGCCAGTTGCTGCAAGTCCGCCGGCATCACTTCATCCGGGTCTGGCGCCGGCAACGGCATGCGCACCTTCCAAAGCTGGCCACCCTGCAACAGCGCGAAGCACTGGCCTTTGGGCAGGCCGACGACGTGCGATGGCTCGATCATCGGCACGCTGGACATGCTGATGCGGTCTTGGGTGTTCGACGTAAAGTCCGTCGCGCCGCGAATGTCCGAGCTGTCGGTTGCGCCGCTGACGATGGTGGTCGTATAGACCTCGACCTTCGGCAATTGCCGGGTCAGCAACTCAGCGGTGGCCGTTTCGCGCACGCGCAGCATGAACAGGTTGTTGAAGTTGCCGATCACCTGACCGGCCTTCGCCCGGTTGCCGATGCGGGCTTCGATGTCCGAGAGGGTCTGCGTGTACGCGGTGACTTGCAGGCCAGCGCCGCCGCCCTTGTTGATCAGCGGAATGAACTCGTCGCCCATCAACTCGTTGAACTCATCGGCATGGACGTTGATCGGCACGCGCGAGCCTGCCGATGCGCCCGGCAGGCCGTCGTCGATCCCGTGCTTGTAGATGTGGCCAGCGACCGAAACCAGGTCGGAGAACATGGAATTGCCGACTGCGGCGGCGACCTCGGCATCGGATAGCGCATCCAGGCCGACATAGACCACGGCGCGCTTTCGGATGACCTGCATCCAATCGAAGATCGGACGCGGGTCGGCCAGGTCGGAGTAGTTCGGGGCCAGAAGCTGGGCGATCTTGCCGCTGGTGAGCTTCTCCAGCAGCGGCAGCAGCGATGCGACGATCTTGTCGAAGTAGGTCTTGTCGTAGCGCACCGCCGAGCGCAGGCCGTCGAGCACCGGATCGTAGTTGCGAGCCTGCGAGAGGTACTGTTCCAGCGCCACCACGCGCTTTTCGCGCCCGATCATGTTGCGCGGGATGTTCTTCTCGTTGAGCTTGGCCTCGATCTGGACGATCACCTCCCAGGCCTTGGGCTCGGTCTTGGCGAAGTAATGCTGGGCGTACTCGATGAACAGCGCGTCGATGTTGATCACATGGCGTTGGATCAGCATGTAGTCCGGGCGCTGCCCCAGTTCCACCAGGGCGCGGGCGATGATGTTGACGAAGCGCCACGCAAATTCGCGAAATGCCGCGCTGTTGCCTTCCCCGGAGAGCTGCCCTGCAACACGGGTGGCCACCTCGCTGATGCGCCCAAAGCGGCCCACGGCGTTGTAGCGCGCAGAAATGTCCGGCCAGCCCAAATGGAAGACATAGAACTCGCCCTCGCGGCCCGCACGCTTGGCCTCGACGTACACCCGCTTCAAAAGATCGGCGTCGCCCTTGGGGTCGATGACGATGACGACCTCGTGCTCGCCGTCGGCGTTCTTGCGCCGGATGTCCTGGGTCACGAACAACTCGGCCAACCGCGTCTTGCCCACGCGCGTGGTGCCCAGTACCAGCGAATGCCCGACGCGCTCACCCAGCGGTAGGCTGACGTCCACCTCATCGGGTTCGATGCCGTGCAGGCGCGGCAGGCCGCCCACAGGCGGCAGCGGGCGCACCGGGTTGAAAGGCACGTCCCAGCCCGTGAGTGCAGGCAGCCGAGACAGCGGGAACGGCGCGAACTCCAGCCGTTCCTCCAGCCTGCGCGCCAGCCGGTAGGCCGGCGTTGGCTCGACGTAGCGGCGAAACTCCGGTCGGTACGTCTGCATCAGCCGATGGGTGTGTTTCTGCTCCCACAGAAACCCGCGGCCCACGAACAGACGCTGCTGGCTGACCGGCACGTCCTTGCTGGTCATCACATAGCGCGGCAAGCGGCGAATGTTGCGCCGGTAGCGCAGGATGACGCGGGCATCGCGGTAGCGGATGGCACCGTAGGCGCAGAACGCCAGCGCACTGCCGACGCCCATGGCGGGGCTCAGCGCGAGCGACCACGGGGCCACCAGGGACAGAAACGCGGCGCCTGCACACGCCGCGACGGTATAGAACTCCACCGCTGGGCGCAGCAAAACCTCGACTGGCTGTTTCCCCGACATGGCTTCATTGCTCGATGCCGGTGGCTGTGATCAGCACCGGGTAATGCCGCAGACCCAGGCGCTCGGCCAGGTCGTCACCGGCCACAGGCGCGAGGGGAACGCCCGGCACCAGGGCGCGCAGCCGTGCCAGACCCTGCACGGTCTCGACGTTAACCACCAGGCCCACCGCGCCGCGCTCGCGCAGCGATGTTGCCTGGCTGCGCATCCAGGCGTGGGACGCCTCGTCGTCGCCGACGACCACGAAAGGCCGCAGGCCCGGTGCCTCGATCACCCGCCGCGCGACGGTGCCAGGCGTGAGCTTGGCACTGCGCACCGGCAACATCGCGGCCTCGTCCATGAGCGTGGCGGGCACCGGGAGCATCGGGATGGGCGGTCGGGCCGGAGCATTGGCGCGCGGCTGAAGGTTCAGAGCCTCGTAGTACGGCAGCGCCGACGTGCCGCCACGGTCTTCGACCACGATCAGCGGCTCGCCGGCACGCGAGGCCAGCGGCAGAGCCGCCAGCAGCACGAGCAAGCCCTTCAGTGTGAGATGGGTCAAATGGGATGTTTTCATGGGATGCTCTCCTGGCGTGCGGCGAAGGCCGCAGCGGTTGGGCGCGTGCCCTGCACGCGGGCAAGGTGGCGCGACACGCTGCGCCGATAGCGGGCGGCAGGTTCTCCGCCCGCAGGACGGTGATAGCGACCGATTGCCAGTAACCAGTCCTCGCCAGTGACGTGCTGCTCCTTCAGGATTTCAGCGGCGATGGCGAGGTTGCGGTATGGGTCGAGCAGGTCACACGCGCTGACATAGCGTTGTTGGTGGTAGCCGAGGTTGATCTGCCCGAGACCCGCGTCGATGCGCGTGTGCGACGTGGAGCGCATCGCCTGCTGCAATCCGGCGCAGGCGTCGGCACGGGTGGCGAAGCGGTGCGACTGGCCGGCGACGTTGAGCGACCACGGCCACGGGACGATGCGCCCGTTGCGCCGGATGCCGCTCTCCTGCAAGGCCACCGCGTAGAGCACCGTCGAGGGAATGCCCGCGAGCTGTGCGGCAAGCTGGTAAGCCGGTGGCGGAATCTCCTGGGCATGGGCGGCGCAGGCGCACAGGCCCGCCGCGATCGCCAGTGCGCGCAAGCACTGCGAAACGGAGGTGGCCGCTACGGCTGGCGCTGCCATTGACCGTTCACCTCGCGCACGACCGCAGGAAGGTCTCCGGGCAAGCTCAGCGACAGCCACCGCCCGCCATCATGGTTGAGCGTGATGCCACCGCTGCGCACGCGCACCGGATCGACGTTCGCACGCTTGGCCCAGTCGCGAATACGTGTGTCGTCCTGGCGGCTGCCAACCATGTACAGGTCGAACTCGGTGCCGGAGGATTGCAGGCGCTGCACGAGCTGCCCGCAGGCCGCGCAGCCGTCCTTGACGAACACCGCCGTGCGGCCGGAGCCGCGTTCGGCACCCGCGTTGGGCTTGTCGTCAGGCAGGTTCACTCGCTGCATGCCGGGATTCAGGCGCTGCCAGGCCTCGTCGTAGGCACGCTGGTAGGCGAGCAGCTTCTCGACGCGGCGCGCTTCGACCTGCACCTGCAGCTCTGCGTAACGGCGCCGTTCCTCGTCGGTGCGCGCCTCGATGCCCAGGGCGGACAGCGGGTCCAGGTTGGGCGAGTAGATGCCCAACGGCCCGTCCATCAGTTCGCGATAGCGCGCCCACTCCTGCGGTTGCAGGCCCCAGTCGCTTGCCACCCGGTCGTCCAGGATGCGGGCGACAAGGAGGCGCTCCTGGCTCTGCGCATTGCGGGCGGAGGCCGTGGCCGGCTGCTGCGCCCAGGCGGGCAACTGGGCAGACGCGAGCAGGAGCGCGGAAAGGATGATCGACGGTTTCATGTCGTGCGCTCCGCTCAAGGAATCGCCATGCGACGGGTCTGGTCGCCGGCCTGGAACACCGCGGTGTTGCCCTCGACTGCCTGCAAGCGCCACGGGCCGACGGCATCGCCGGGAAGCAGCACTTGAAGCTGGTCGGGCGTGAAGTTCCCGTTGTTCGGCGCGACGGACAGGCTGCGCTGGCCGGCGCGAAGTTCGGCGCCGACGATGCGGAACGGCAGTGGCGGCGGTTCCGGCTTGGCGGTGGGCCTGGTCGGTACGCGCGGCTGGGCGGACGCTGCGGCACGCGCAACAGTCTGGCGTGTCTTGATTTGCTCGACTTCGGTGCGCAGCGCCTGAAGGTCTTCGGCAGCGGCATAGCCGCTCAGCGCTTTTTCGACCTGAGCAGCGCGTGCTTCCAGGAGTTCGCGGGTGTCTTTGAGGTCTGCCGCCGTTGCGACGGCTGGACGCTGCTGGATGGCATCAATGGTCTCGGCCAGGCCCATCGCCTGCGCTTCGAGACGTTGCAGGCGGGTATCAAGCTGATTCTGGTCGGTCTGGTCGTTCACCGCCTGGTAGCCGAGAGCGACGAAGACGCTGAGGCTGATCAGCCAGAGCCACATCAGGCTCTGCACCACCACGGCGGTGATCGGGCGACGGGGAGACTGCGCGGCATTCATGGCTGGCCTCCCGAACCCGAAGGCATCAGCGGAAACGTCTGCACCGCCTCGGCAGCGGGCGGCTCGTGTGCGTGCTCGGCGGTCGCACTGCCTCCAGGCCGCTCGAAGCAAATCTGCCGTGCCCGTTCATCCGCATGCAGTTCCCAGGCCGGGCCAGCCAGGGTGAGCAGCGCATCGCGCAAGGTCATGGGGCCAAGATGCAGGTGCGCCGCCGGCAGCGGGAGCACATACAACTCGGTCACGGCGCGAGGCGTCTCGCAAAGCTGGTAGCCGCTGCGTTTGAGCACATGCCGCAGGCCATCGCCCACCGTGGCACGGGCATCCTCGGGCATGAACACGTCGATGGTCTGCAACAGCAAGTCACGCTGCGCCGCCGTGGGTGTCAGCTCGACCAGCGTGTAGCGGCCATAGCGCACGACGGGAATGAACTCGGGGGCCTCGGGTTCGGGAGCGGAGGAGACGCCTTCTATGGCGTCTGGCACCAGCGGCGCGGTCGTGGTGGCGCAGCCGCTGGCCAGCGCTGCGGCCAGGAGACCAGCGCCGACCAGACGCCGGGATACATGGGTTGCGGGCATGGCATCGGCTCTTCTGTTGCGATGCCGATACCTTGGCGGCACGGTGCCGTGCGGTCAGCCAGGAATGCGAACTGGGTAGTGCCCGGTTTCAGGGGCGACCCGGATGCCTACTGCGTATCGTCCAGGCGGTACAGACGCACCCGTTGTTGCGCACAACCAGTAGCTCATGGATCAATAGGCGGATTTGCAGTTAAGCCGCAATATGGGACGAAAAACGGTGTACTTCGCGAATCAATTGCAGGGTGGCTGCCGTAGCACGCCAAAGAAAAAACGCAGCCCCGCCCACGAAGAACGCGAGTGGGGCTGCAAGTTGTGAACAAAAGAAAGCCGGCGGCGCTAGGCCGGCGATGGCGTGGAAATCAGGCGGTGACCAATTGCCGGGCCAGTGCGACCTCGACGGAATCACCGTCCTGATTCAGAACATCCAGCCCCGATTCGGGCACGTCGCCCGAGGTGGACTGCGAGACCATGATCTTCTTGGCCATCAGTTCCAGGCAGGTCATCTGCGAGGAACCGGCATAGCCGAGGTAGATCACGCGCACGGGCTGTTTCTGCCCGATGCGCCAGGAGCGGCGTGCTGCCTGTTGGAGCGAGTACACGTTGTAGCCACTTTGCATGAACACAATCGTCGGGAACTCCAACAAATCCAGTCCCGTCTTGACCAGCTCGGGATTGGTGACGAGCACGTCGATGCCACGGTCCAGTTGCTCGGCGATCCAGTCTTCTCGGCGGCTGGCATCCACGCTTGCGCGCAGTACCGCCACCTTGAAGCCTTCCTGCTCCAGCAGCCCCTTCAGGCGCGACGTGGTGTCGCGCGTGCCGGTATAGACCGTGTAGGCCAGAACGTTGCGGCCCTGTTCCTTCTCCGCTTTGCAGATATCGATCAGCTCACGCTCCTTGGGGCTGATCTCGAACTCATTGAACTGAGCCGGGACAAACGCCAAGGTGTTGCGCGTGCGCGGATGCACCACGGTCTCCGACCGGAAGCAGCAATCCGGCCAGGCCAGCAGCACGTTGAGCACCACCCCCAGCAAGGTCGTATCGCGTCGCGCCAGAGCCTGTTTCAGCTCTGCGGTCAGCCGACCCGCCAAATCGCGGTAGGCCGCAGCTTGCGCCACGTCCATCTGGACTTCACGAAACTCCTCGTCATACGGCGGCAGGACGTTGCCACCGATGTCCTTGAGCTTGAGAAAGATCGTGAACGGCAGGATGCAGCGCAAGACGCCTTTCGGGCCGAAGCCGGGAGCCTTGACGGTGCGCACCGATACCTTGGTGCCCTTGGCCGTCTTGTGCGCCGTGCCGGCGCTCTCGGAGTAGATGTCCTTGAGGACGCCGTGATCGCGCATGAACGCCATCGCAGCCGAGGTCATGCTGCCGCTCGTGGTCGGGCGGTAGCCGTCTTCGATCATCCGTCCTGGCAGTGCCCGGAACAGCAGGTAGAACAGATCATCGCCGTAGCCGCCCATTAGCGTGCCGGTCAGCAGCAAGGTCTTGCGAGCCTTCGCCGCCAGCACGCCCATGGCCTGGCCCTGGGCACTGCCACCGTTCTTGTACTCGTGCGCCTCGTCGGCGATGAGCAGGTCGAACGTGCCTTGCGGCAGGTAGCGTTTGATGAATTCGGACGGTTGGTAGCCGCCCTCGCCAAAGCCAAACTCCATGTTGGCCATCGCACGTTCCATGCGCGTGGCCTGACGGTCGGAAAACACCAGCTCGCCGTTGCCATCCATGAGGTTGATGAACTCATGGATGTTGTCACCCAGCATCGAGGCCAGGAAGCCGTCACCGAACTTCTGCATCAACTTCTGCGCGGTGACTTCCCCGATGGTCGGGATGCGCTTCAAGGCTTTGAGGACGACCGAGGACTGGTCGCTGCCGGACAGGCTGCGCGGGCGGATCAGCGTCCACAGGGGCGCGGCGCAGTGGCTGCACTTCCTGCGGGACTCCTCGGCTTCGAGCCCGATCGGGTTGACCGGCTCGCCGTCGAGGTCGGTGATGAGCGTGCCGCAGTCCGGGCAGGCCGCCACGTCGCCGTGGCGGGTGCGCCGCTGGGTGAAGACCGGCTTCCAATGGAACCCCATCCGCATCCTGACGCGGCCCAGGATGAAAAACTCCTGGCCCGTGGGCTGCACACCCAACTGCTCGCGCAGCTTGATGAGCTTGACTAGCGTGTCCGGGCCATTGAGCACCCAGACCTTGGCACCAGCCACCGTCTCCTGGATCTCGCGCCGCCACTTGTAGACCAAGTGGGGAGGCGAAAGCACCAGGGTGCGGCGGTAGCCTTCGGCGTTGAGCACGGCGGCCGTGGCGATGCCGACGGTCGTCTTGCCGCAACCCATTTCGCCATTGACGATCGCAGCGCGCTCGCCTTGATCGACCAACAGCTCGGCGGCGGCATGGACAACTTCGGCCTGGGCCTGGAACAACTTGCGCTTGAGGCTGGCGACGACGAGTTGCCGCTGTGCTTGCGCTTGGCCGGTATAGACCGGCGGGTTGGCGCGGTTGAGAGAGTCGAGCAGTTCGTCGCCGAACTCGCCGACAAAATCCTGAAGGCTCAGGGTGAGAGGGTTGGATTCCGCTTCGAGCAGTTCGCCCTGTACGGGCTCTGCATCGTTAGCGGTGGTGTCGAGATCAACGGACATGGTGATGCTCCAAAGAAAAATGGGACATGCACCACCCCAGCGGGGCGATGGCATGCCCCGTGGTGGGTAGAGAGACGGCGAACCGTCAGTGGTTGGACAGTGCAGGCGCTCGTGGCCTGCGGTGACAACTCGCGGTCAGTACTCGGACGGCAGCACGATGCGGGTCGCTCTGCGATCTGCTTCGGTGAAGATGCGGATGCTCAGGTCACGGGTGACGACGTAAAACGAATCGAGGCGTTCGCCAGACTCCAACGCAGCGTTGTTCTGCTGCCATTGGTAGTCCGCGACGTCGCCCCAGTCGCCACGCATGTGGCGTTCGAAAAGCGGCATGGGATCGAGCCGGCCTTCGTTCATCAGGCGTTCGACGCCTTCGCTGAACTCCAGTGCACCGATTTCGAACAGCCGTTTGCGGCGGTGCTTGTCATGTTGGTCGGATGTCATGTGGTTTCCTTCGGAGTGAAGGGGCTACAGCACCCTTGCGGGGTGTCGGTGGCCCCGCGTTGGAGAAGATCAGTACTCGCTGGGCAACAGCAACGTGGTGAGGCTGCGATCCCATTCGGTGATGATCCAGAGCTTCAGGCCGGGTGCGACCTGGTAGGAAGAGAACAGACGATCCTCACCGGACTTCAGCGCGGCATCGTTCTGCCGCCTGTCGCTGTCGTCGAGGTCGCCCCAATCGCCGCCGAGGTGGCGACGCAGGTAGGGAATCGGGTTGAATTGGCCTGTTGGACCAGGTCATCGACGCCGCAGGTCATGACCACCTGGCCGGGCGAGAAGCGCAGGCTCGGGGGCTGGCTGATGGAGAGTGCTTGGGCTGCCATGGGAAGGCTCCTGGATATGGAGGGGCCACGGCACCCCATCGGGGCGACTGGACCCCGGTGGGTGGAAAACTCGACGGCGAACCGTCGGCGGTGGAGAAACGATCAGCGAATGGTCAACACCTCGCCCCGCGTGGCGGAACCCGGCGTCATGTCCCAGGCTCGGATGACGGGAACGAACTTGTCGGTGAGGATGCGCGTCTCGGCAATCGAGCCGTCTTCGCGTTCGGTGAATTCCCGCTGGAGCGTCTTGTCCTTGTGGGTGTCACCTTTGACGACGAGTACGCGCCCCGTCTTGGATTGCACGACTCCCGAGATCGCACCCGCAGCCAGGGCCAGGGCGAGATGCCAGTGGGACAAGGCCCGCGCCGGTGGACGCAGCGTCTGCTGCGCGGCCCCCAACTGCGTATCCCGCGACGGCCAGAGGCCTTGCAGTCTGCCAACCTCATCGGCGAACTGCTCCGGCTCCATCGTCACGCGGAAGAAATGCCCCGGCTCCGCCGGACTGGCTGGGACGATGTACGGCAGGAACGGCCATTCGCCCGGCAGCTCCTCGGCTTCGACTTCGCCAAGCCCAACCTGCAGCAGCAGATTGCGCACGGCTTTGACGCCATCGGGTGCCTGCTCACGCTGGCGCACCCGCCGACCGAAGATCACCACCTGCTTGAACTGCGTTTCCACCGCTCGGTAGATCCGCAGGTCGGTGTAGTGGCGCGTCAGCCAGCCGACCAGCTCGGCGTCGAGCACGTAGCCGGGGATGATGAAGACCAGCACGCCGCCGTACTGCAGCAGGGGCAGCGTGCGCTGGTAGAACAGCTTTTCGAGGCGGGCACGGCCCTGACCCTGATAGCCAATGTTGCCGTTGACGTCCTTGGACAGGTCGCCATATGGCGGATTGAGCCAGAGCAGCCCAAAGGACTGCTTGGAGATCATCGTGTCCATCAGATCCGCGTGCAGGCAGTGATCGACCAGGCCGCGGGCATGGCGCGCCCGCTCTGCGTCGAACTCGACGGCGAACGCCCTGGCCTGCTCGCGCCCGAGGGCATGAGCAGCTTCGGCAATCGCCACGCCTTCGCCGGCGCAGGGATCGAGGATGCACATCGGCCCATTGGATTCAGGCGCACTGGGCATCAGTGCATTGAGGGCTCTTTCGAGCGTCGGTTCATCGGTTGGGAAGTACCCGTTCTTCACGAAGTTGCGGGCAAGCCGCGGGAACATGAGAGCCATGGAAGTCTCCTGGTTGGCGGGGATGAATAGAGAAGGCGCGCCTTGGCGTGCCTGCGCAGGTGGGTCAAGCCGTTACCGTTTCCGGCGTCCAAATCCTGGCCGGATAGGGATAGGCGGTGAGCACGTCACTGCGGATCAGCGAGCCGAGCGCCTGGGTCAGCGCCGGCACGTCGATGGCGAGCCGATGGCCCACCAAAGGCCCGAGGGCGAATGGCAGGCGGGTCAGCATCTCGCGGCTTTGCAGCAGTTCCAGCACGGTTTCGCGCCAGTGGTCGAGCAACGGCAGTGGGCAGGTGTCCTGCACCAACGGCCACAAGCGGTCAAGCCGGTGGTCGCTATCGCGGGGCAGCAATGCCAGTGCGCTGGCGTTGGCCTTGTCGGGCTTGACGCAGCGCCGATCGAACAGCCACACGTTGGACAGCGAACCGAACAGCGTTCGCCGGTAGGCGCGGGTCATGCGCTTTTCCAGGCGATCGACGTTGCCGACGAACACCGGGACGCTGCCACCCTGGTCGGTGATGACATGGAACTGCTCCAGCCCCTGCTCGTCGCGCCCGAGGGTCAGGCGAGCCAGGAACTGCTGGACGGCGGTGTCCCGCGCCCAGATCGACAGGAAGATCAGGTTGCCCTGGTCATCGCCGACGCAAGCGTCGGCCATCACTTCCGGGCATTCGTCGATGCGGTACAGCGTGGTGGAAGAAGTGTTTGCGGGCATGGTGGTGTCCTCGGATGAACGGGAACAGCACCGCCCGCAGGGGGCAAGTACTGCCCCTTGGGGTGGAAAAAAAGCGTCCCTGACTCAGGCCGTCAGCGCCGTAGCTGGAGCTATGGCTTCCTTGGATGTGCGCCGCCGCACGTGGTAGGCGCGAACGCCTGCACGCCATTCGGCGGACTGCTCCGGTGCGAGGTTCAGATAGGACAGCGGGCACGAGTAGTAGTACGGGTGCATGGATTCGTCCAGCGGCTTGTAGCCCCACTGGCCGCCGCTGCGTTCCAGCAGATCGCAGCGGATGGTGCACAGGGACTGGCCCGGTGCGAGATCACGGTGTACGCCTTCGGCCTTGGCCGTCACTTGCACAACAGACCAGAGGACGTTGCCACGCAGCGCGTGGGCGATGACCTTGACGCTGGCGCGCTCGGTCTCTTGCGGTGCGATCAACTCCGCGATCAGTTCAGAGCGCGATTGGGGTGAGAAATACCAGCCCATGAGAGGCCTCCTGAAAAAATTGAGCCAGAAGCCTTCCCGTGGGGAAGACCCCCGGCGGGTGGATGAAGCACACCGCAGATGTGATGCCAGTACTACGCAGGTTGCAGTTCGGCCTGGCGGCTCCACTCCTGCGTCTTGAAGTCCAGCGCGTAGCCCAGTTCGCCCAGGCGGGCGATCTGCGTGCGCAGGGTGCGGCGGTCGATGGTCGAATCCAGTTTCACGGACTCGCCCAGCGGCCAGAGCAAGCTGAACAGCGCGGCGTCGCCATCTTCGGTACTGCCGGGAGCAGTTGCCGCAGCGGGCGTCGGCGCATCCACGCCGAAGGGCGTGGTATCGACCAGCGGGTCCGTGGATGCCTGCACGGGTGCTGGCTTGGCGGGCCTGGAAGTTTTGCTGGGCTTGGCCGGTGTTGCCGGTGTTACTGCAGGCTGTGCGCCCAACTCTTCATCAAGTGGATCGAGGTCCTGGGTGGCGAAGCTGCGTGCCTCGTCACGGCTCAGTTTGTCGATGTCGTAGAGCGTCATTCCGTCCAGGCTGGCACGGATCTCGAAGCGCATGCCGCCACCGACCGGGTAGGACTTCGGGAAGATGTACCTGATGATGAACTCCCCGTCGTACTTGCCTTCGGGGTATTGCTCCAGCTCCGGGTCCTTGACCTCGAACGTACCGAGGTGCGTGGCGAGGCGTCCGACCGTGAAGGGGCCGTTCTTGCCGCGGATGGTACGCAGCGTGAGTTGGCCGGGGACGATGATGGGCGAAACCGATTTCTCGGGCGCCGATGTGACTGCCATGATGGTTCTCCTTGTGAATAGCAAGAGCGGCAAGGCCCCATGAAGGGCCATGCCGGATCAGAACGAAGCAGCCAATGCCGGCTCCTGCTCCTCGACTTCACCTTCGGGCTCACGCTCGGCGGGCTCGACAGGCTGATCGGAAGCGAGGTCGGCGTCCTCGGCTTCGGGCGCGGGAGCGTCCTGGGCCGGCGGCGAATCGGCTTGCGCGGGGCTCGTCGGATAGACCTTGGTGCCGTCGATCTTGATCAGGCCGATGTGGATCAGTGTCGAATCCAGGCTTGCGGCCGGTTCCCCAGCGCGCTCACCCTTGGTGCGGATGTACGGATCGATCTTCATGTCGTTGAGACGGAAGGCGATCAGCACCTTGCAGTCCCCTTCGATGGCCTGCACGCACCGGCGAACCAGATGCTCGGCTTCAGGGGTGGTAACGATGGTGTCGAAGTACCGATACTCCGGTTCATCGACAGGCCCGGCCAGCGCGGCGACGGTGCAAGAGAGGAACGGGTCGCCATCTTTGGGCGTGACGTCCTTCGGACGGCTGAGGTAGCCGATGCCGCGGGTGATCAGCTCGTGCTGCCTGATCGAAGCCAGTTCGGCCCGGTCAAGCGGCTCGGCCTTGAGCAGTCGCGCCTTGAGGGACGCGGCGGCTTGGCCTTTCTGCTCGCCCTTGTCGCGGATGTACGCATCGCCCCACAGGTCGCCGAGGCGAAAGCGCACCAGTGGGCGCTGCTTGGGATCGTCAACGCCGATGTAGCGCTCGACCAGTTTCTTGGCCTCGGCACCCGAGACCTTGACGTCGAAATAGCGATAGCTGGGATCCTTGGCGGGGCCGACCAGCGCGGCGATGGTGCATGCCAGGAAAGGCTGCGCACGGCGGCCGCCCCGAACAGGTACTTCACGGGCACGCTGGATGTAACCGATGCCCGAAGTGTGGAGGTCAAAATACGATTTCTCGTTGGATGTGGTGGTCATGGTGAATCTCCATAGGGATGAAGCGGAGACACACCAGCCCCACGCTGCGGGGAAAGGTGCGTAACCCCGCGATGGGTTGATAAGGCGAAAGCATCCACCACCAGAGACTGGTGGCCGCTCGCGAATGGATGCGGTGCGAGCTGGCTCGGTCACGCAGTGGGAACTACGTCGCAACCTCGAAGACCGGTGGTTGCCTGGCATGTCGCTGACAACGTCAGCAGGCATGGGCTCAGCATGACCAGGCCTCGCGCGCGAGGCAGCCATCAATCGGTATCCGATCGATTCCCTTTGATGAAATCTCCCACGGCAGAAAAAAGGCCCTCCTTCCGAATGGAGGGAGAGCCTGTGGGGGCATGTCGCCTGGTACTTTTCGTGGTGTCACGCCGGTACAGCGCGGCGCCGTCGGGACGTCTTCGCGCCGATCACGCTCACGTCGATCAGGCGCCAGCGCCCGTCGTCTATGAGTCGCTCCAGCACTTCGCCGAGCATGTCGAAATACACCTCGTCGTGCCGATCGACCAACTCGCCGTCGCGGCGCAGCTCCACCGCATAGGTATCGCTGCCGCGTTGGTAGAGGATCGTCACCTGGCCGGCGAACTTCGCGGTCGAAACCGTGAAACTGATCGCCGGGGGCGTTTCGATGATCCTGGACGGCTTCGGATCGACCCAGGTGAAGTCGTGGGCGCCCGCATCGACCAGCATGTGGGTGATGCGGCGGAACCCGTCGGGCGCCGGCATTTCCTCCAACTGCTCGATGAGCTGACCCAGTTCCATGCACTGCGGCTCGGGAATGGGCAACTTGGCCGGCGCGGAGCCGAGGATGTGTGTCTTGACGGTGTAGGGCGTGCCGTCGGACATCATCTCGGTGCGCTCTTCTGGCGTGTCCGCACGCAGACCGTCGAAACGACGACGGGCATAGGGTTGGACATGCACCTTGGTGCCCTCGCTGGGAATGCTGGTCACCAGGTTGGGATCGAGTACCGCGAACTCGCTGGGCTTGAGCTTGACGACGATGGCGTCCTCGCTGGCGGCGACCACCCTGCCGTCGAAGGGCTGGGGATCGATAACGAAGCCCAGTGTCGAGGACTGTGGCTGATCATCGAACACGCGGTACTTGAACGACCGCACGTTGCGCGGCACATGGCCTGCGACCAGCGAAGGCATCAGGGTCTTGATAAGAGAGCGATCCATGTGAATCTCCTTGAGGAAGAACAAGGGATTCCCCGCCCGCAAGGGAGAGGTCCCTTGTGGGTGAATGGGCGCGGTGCGTCCGTAGGAAGAAACAACCAGCACGGTTTCCCGCGCTTGCAGCCTTGAAGGTCTTGGCTGCCTGGGCATGTGTCGGCAACGCCGACGAACATTGGGCAAGGATGGCCCTGGAGTGAGTGGCCTGCGCTCAGGAAACCGCACCGCGCCGCACCCGCTTTCCTGCGCCGCGACAAGAAAAGGCCCCTCGAAAGGGGCTGGGTGGTCAGGCTTGGCACACGAAGTAGTGTTCGCGCTGACGTGGAAAGAACACGTGCTTCCACGTGTCGCCGCCGGTGTTGCCACCGTCGAAGACGACCATTTCGTAGGCATCAATGTCGGTGTCTGCCAGATCGGCGCTGGCGATATGGCGCATGTGCAGCATGCCGCTCAAGCGCTCGAATACCAGGATCTGGCCGATGGCGTCGTCCTGGCCCATGGCGTTGACGCAGGCTCCAAGCTGATGCTCGAAGTCGCGCGCGGGCGAGATGAGGTCGGGGAACATAAAGTGCTCCTATGAAATAGGACCAGCCCGGCTCCCAGAAAGGAGACAGGCTGGCATGGAGGGCAAAGAGGAAGGTGGGCGCGTGGTGTGTTTGCTAGGGCTCGGCCAGCGGCAGGCCCAGCAACACGGGCGCGTCAGCGTCGAGGATGAGGATGCGCACATCGGCCTGGCCAGCCAGTTCCAGGATGTTCGCCAGGTCGTCTGGCATGCCCTTGCTGCGGTGCTCCTGCCGAAGCTGCTCGGCGGTGATGCCCTCGGCGTATTCCAGGTTCTTGTCCGTCCAGGGCGTGGAGATCAGCTTGACGCCAATCGCCGGGCTGTACGGAACCCGAAAGGCGATGAACAGAAAGGCCTCCGGCGTGGCAAGGTCCGCCAGATTGGCGAGGTACAGGCCGGTTTCCTGGCTGATGTGCGCGCTGCTGATCTCCCAGCATCGGCTGTAGTAGCCGGTCTCGAAACTCAGGCGCTGCACGACTTCCCGCGCGGCCTCGACCGAATAGCTGTCACCGACGTGGATCAGGCGACCGTCGAAGTCCTCGCCATGAATGGCATAGACCACGGCACCGATCACGCCTTCGCCGTTAACGCCTTCATCGGCATCGCATTCGGCCAGCACCTCGGCGCTTATAGGTTCAGAGCCGTTCGTGACCACCGCGAAATCGCTGGTGACGATGCAGGACGATGAAATCAATTCCTCGTCGGAAAGGTGTTGCTGGCTCGGGTGGATGTTTCGCCAGACATGCGGGCTTCCGTCCTCGTAGCTGATGGACAGCGTGCGGACGATCTTCAAATTCCAGTAGCCGCGGAGAAAGGGATTGGGATTCTGGGACATGGGAACTCTCCAGATTGAATAATGGAGCCAATTCCCGCCACCGGGAATTGGACCCGGTGGGTTGAAAAGGGAAAATGCGTCAGTCGACGCTGATCGTTGGCTTTGATTCAGCCGCTTTACGCTGGGCAACGGAAAGGAAATCGAGGGACATGGCCGTGTGGGCGCATGTCCCTCGTGGGGAACGAAAAGACGGGGGTGTGCCGGAAACGGGTTCACCAGCCGCTGTAGTTCAGCATCAAGTCGGCAATGACCTTGCGGCGTTCCAAGTCGAGACCGTCGAAGTCCGACAGCCCGTGGAAGTGGCAGCGTTTGAGCATGGCACCGCCCTCGTGCGCGTTGTAGAAGCTGACCATGGCGGACAGAAACATGCGTTGCCCGCTGCTCAGGACACCGAGGGCATCGTTGAGCCGCAGCATGTTGGGACGCAGATCCCACTTGCTCTTGGCCTGGTTCAGGCCGTCACGGGTGCCGTCGCCAAACCATTCGGGGCCAGCGATCTCGGCACCACGCTTCCATGCCTCGAAGAAGGCTTGGGGCGCGGCAGCGAAATGCTGCTCTTCCCGCATGATCTGATCGACGACTTCTCGCGGCAGCAGTTGATTCATGGCGTGATTCCTCCAGTTGGATCAGGGAATGGCGAGCTGGGACCAGCCGCCTCTTTCGAGGGCACGTTGAGCCGCTGCATGGCTGCGGAAGTACTCGTGCGATTCCCGCGAAACGGGACCTTCGGTATCGCGCGTGCCGATGTAGTGGCCGGCGGCGCTTTGCAGGACTTCGAGCGGCAGGAACTTGCCGCAATAGGTCAAGGCCAACTGGCCGAAAGAGGCTTTGTGGGACATGGGTAGGCTCCTTGGAAAAGCGGGGCCTTGTCCCTCACGGGATGGCAGCTCCCGCACGCGGTGGATAAAAAGCATCGACGTCACGGGGACGCGCGTCCGCAGACTTGATGCGATACGGACTGGCGGGTTACGCGGGAAGAACCCGCGGCAGCCTGGAACCCATGGCTGCTGGCATGTGCTGACGAATCAGCGAACATGCGGGCAGCTTCGTCCGGGGGGCGCGCTGCGTCAGTTGGAAAACGGCATTCGGCCCAGCCCGGATTGGTGGGCGCAGAGACAGAAAACCCGCATCGAGTGCGGGCTGTCAGGGGGGTGCTTGGGTGCGTTGGCTCACTCGGGCGTGTCGCCCAGCACATGCTGCTTCCACAGGGCGAATGCCTCGTCCTGTCCCAGTTCGGCCAGGACCACAATGGGTTGCGCCTGCCGCGCACGCAGCGAAGCGAAATACGCCTTACGGTCGGCGATGGCCTTGAGATTGATGCCATCGATGAACAGCAGCTTGCCGCCCTTGATGAACAGCACCTTGTTGCCAAGGTCGCGCTCGAACGCGGCTCGTACTTTCTCCGGTTGTTGCATGCGTCGGTTTCCTGTTGCTGTGGCCGGCCATTGGCTCGGAACGTTGATCGGCGAGATAAAGGCGCCGAAGGCTCGCTGACCTTCGGCTCGGGAGGAAATAACCACCCGTGGGCTGTTGCAGGCCCGGTCGTCGCTAGAACCGTCTGCTCATCAGCAATCACACCCGGCCCATGTCGTGGCTGGGGCCGGCATCGTCTGGCGCACATCCGCGCACAAAGGGAGCCCGTTTTTGCGCCGGTGGGCACCGGCACCGAATACCGCTGACCACAAAGGGTCTCCGGGTGGCTCGCGCTGCCAGGCAAGCCATCGGGGGGCCCTTCGCAGTGGGCGGGAGAAACACAGACCAGCAGAACACGCGGGAGACGGTTCGCGGAAAAGCTACCTTCAAGTCCCGCAGCCGGGGACGGCTGGACGGGACGCGCACACGGACAAGAAGGCGTTGCGCGCTGGGCGACCCGCAGGGGCGTGCGGGACACGGGCCACGCCTTTGAAACAGGGCGCGGCCCACGGGAAACGGAGTCAGTCAGGCGCCTTTGCGGCCGCTGCTACGCGAGCGCGAAGCGCCACGCTTGGGCGTACCGGATTCGACCGGCAGCGTGCCTTTGCAGTCGGGGTAGCGACTGCACGACCAGAATGGGCCGCTCTTGCCGGTGCGCTGGCGCGTCGGTGCGCCGCACTGCGGACATGCTGGCCCATGGGGAAGCTTGATGGACAGGGACATGCTGCCGTACTGCGCGATCAACTGCGAAATCCAGGCGGCCTGCTTGCTGAGGAATACGTCCAGGGTGAGCTGTCCGGCCTCGATCATGTCGAGCGCCTGCTCCCACACCGCCGTTGTGCCGGGGTCTGCAATCGCTGCGGGCACGGCGTCGATCAGCGTGAACGCCGCATCCGATGCGCGAATGGAGCGACCCTTCTTCACGATGTAGCCACGGGCGATTAGCACGCTGATGATGTTGGCCCGCGTCGCCTCGGTGCCGATGCCCGTCGTGTCCTTCAGCTTCTGCTTCAGGCGCGGGTCGGTTACGAAGCGCGCAATGCCCTTCATTGATTTGACCAGTTCGCCCTGGGTATAGGGCTTGGGCGGCATCGTCTTGAGCGCCTTGATCTCGGCCTCGGCCACCTGGCACGCCAGGCCCTCACGCAGTGGGGGCAGCACCTGGCTGCGCGCCGCGTCGACGCAGTCCTCGTCCGCTTGCGGTTCGGCCAGCACCAGACGCCAGCCCTTGATGACCACCTGTTTACCGGCGGCCACCAGCGTCTGTCGGCCGCAGGAAAACTCAGCCACGGTACGGTCGAACTCGTGGTGCGGGAGGAACTGCGCCAGGTAATGCGCCCGGATCAGCCGGTACACCGCCAGTTCCTTCTCGCTCAGAGCAGAGAGGTTCGCGGGTTCGAGCGTCGGAATGATGCCGTGGTGCGCCGTGACCTTGCCGTCGTTCCAGGCGCGCGAACGCTGGGAGCGGTCGAGCTGACTCATGATCGGTCGCAGCGACGGGTCGGTTTTGAGCAGGCTGTCCAGGACGGCGGGCACCTCGGCGAACATGCTTTCGGGCAGGTAGCCAGAGTCCGAGCGCGGGTAGGTCGTGGCCTTGTGCGTCTCGTACAGGGCCTGGGCGATCTGCAATGTCTCCTGCACGTCCAGCCCGAGCTGCCTGGAACAGACCTCCTGAAGCGTCCCCAGGTCGAACAGCAGCGGCGGGCCTTCGCGCACGCGCTCGGTCTCGACCGACACCACCTGGGCGCTGCCCGCAGCACGAATCTGCTGCGCCGCCTGCTGGGCGACCGGCTGTTGCAGACAACGACCGGCGTCGTCGGTGCAGCCATCGGGCGCAACCCACTGCGCGGAGAAAGCCTGACCCTCTGCGGACAAAGACACGTCGATGGCCCAGAACGGCACCGACTTGAAAGCCGCGATTTCGCGGTCGCGATCCACGACCAGCTTCAGGGTCGGGGTCTGGACACGTCCGACCGACAGCACGCCGTCGTAGCCCGCCTGCCGCCCGAGCACCGTGAACAGACGGCTGAGGTTCATGCCGACGAGCCAGTCTGCCCGCGAACGCGCCAGCGCCGAGTAATACATCGGCAGCGTATCGGACGACGGCCGTAGCTTGCCGAGCGCGGTGCGGATCGACGCATCGTTGAGCGCCGACAGCCACAAGCGTTCGATGGGGCCACGGTAGCCGCACAGGTCGATGATCTCTCGGGCGATCAGTTCGCCCTCGCGGTCGGCATCGGTGGCGATGACGAGATGGGTCGCCTTCGCCAGAAGCGCCTTGACGACCTTGAATTGCGTGGCGGCCTTCGGTTTGACCTCGACCCGCCACTGCTGGGGAATGATGGGCAACTGTTCCAGCGACCAGCGCTTGAGCGCCGCGTCATAGACCTCGGGTGCTGCCGCTTCTACGAGATGGCCGATGCACCAGGTGATGGTGATGCCGGAGCCGTTGAGGCAGCCTTCACCGCGCCGCGTCGCGCCGAGAATCCGGCCAATATCCTTGCCCTGGGAGGGCTTCTCGCACAAGAACAGCCGCATGTCCGTCCATCCGATTTCCGTGGTTCATTGAGTTGCTGGAATCGAGGATGCCGGGCACCGCCAGGGGCAGCAGCAAACAAGTCGCAAGCGGTGGCGACCACTTTCACAGGATGGAATGGCTGGGGCGGAGATGGCGTGCAGCCGGGGTGTGCGGGCCGGGAGCCGCGATTTTCGGGAGCGCATGGAAGCCGGTGGACGTTGATGGAGCTATCCCCTGGGGATAGCTCGCGAGAGCATGGAACGGCGAACAGTGGCCGGCCCATGCCGGGTCACTTCCTACGCCGCGGCTCTTTTGGCGCAGCCGGTTCCTGGACTGCCTGGGACTTTGCCTCCGCATCCTGCGGCTTCGGGCTGAGGGTCACGGACTCGATGCGGAACGGCAGGATGCCGACGCTGCGCGCGTTGATCTGCCAGGTCTCGCGTGGCTGATCTTCGTTGTCCGTCCAGGGCTCGCGCTCCATGCGGCCGACGACCAGCACGCGCATGCCTTTCTGGTAGAGGTTTTTCCAGTGCGCGGTGTCACGGTGCCAGATTTCCACTGGCGCCCAAAAGCCGCCGCGATCCTCGAAGTCGCCGCCTTTGGTGGGAACGGGGTTGTCGAAATACACGTTCAGCCGCAGCAAGCGCCGCGGCTCGTCGTTGCCGTTGGGGAACTCCCGGTACTCGGGCGGGGAGCCAATGTTGCCTTCGCCCCAAAAATGCGTGCTCATGTTGCAATCTCCATGGTGATTGAAATACCCGAGCCGCGTCGGCGTCGGGCGCGTACTGGGGTGTCCGGTGTCATCACCGATCACGCATTCCAGGTGGGATGGACTTGAGCCTGCGCAGGTAGGCGTCTTCCGCCTTGGCGGCCTTGCTGGCGCACTCCTGGGCCTGCCTGCCCAAGGTGTGCAACAGGCTGATCTGCATGTTCAGCGTGATGCGCTGAAGCTCAATCGCGTGCAGCTCGGCCAACAGGTTGACCGGCGTGCCGATGTTCGCCATCAATTCCTGCCACAGGGCTACGCCCATGGCTGAGCGGTCGTGCTTGCGCCAGCGCAAAAACGCCGTGCCTGCGCCAGTGGTTTGCTGGGCCAACTCCACGGGCAGCAGGTGGAAGGGATGCCCGACTGCCTGTTGCAGCACCTGCCGCTGCGCCAAGCCAATCAACTCGTCGCGCATGGCGAAGCACTGGCTGGCCCAGCCCTCAAGATCCCCCTTACCCTTAAAAGGCTTTAAAAGGCCTTTTAGAGAGGCAGCGTGTTCCAGCTTCATGAAGGCAGCCTGTTGCAGGCCCTGGAAGTAGCGGGGTTCGCGGTTCGGATCGCTCATGCCTGCTCGCCCTCGACCTCGCCGGCGCCGACCTCGGGCACCGCGCCGGTGGCGGCCTCGTCGTTGGGGGCAGGCGCTGCAGCAGGACTCTCAGCACGCTGTTGCAGGCCACGGCGCACGATGGGCGGCGCGAACTTCGAGCGGCGCGTGCCTTCCAGCACGTCCTGCGGCAGTTCGCCGAATTTCTCCAACGCCGCCCGTGCTGCGGCGTTCTTCGACACGAAGTCGTCGCGCGTACAGCCCGAATAGCGGTATTGCTGGGCCAGCGAGAACAGGCTGCGCAGTGCATGGGCGCCCTCGTTGAGCCAGCGCTCCAAGGTGCTGCGGTCGATGAGCGCCGTGTGGTGGGCGAGGATCAGTTTGCGGGCGATGTCGTCGTAGTCGGCCAGCAGATAGACGGCGGCAAAGCCGAGCTGCGCATTGACGAACAGCGGCAACTTGACGGGCTGCACGTTGAGGTTCTCGCCCAGGCTGAGTGCCGGCGGCACGCTTGCCAGCGCCTGATCCACCTGCTCGCGCAGCGATTGCAGCGTGGTCTTGGTCTGGTCGAGCTTGACCTCGATGCGCAGCATCCACCAGTCCGAGTACGGGTCGTCCTGCTCCGAACCGCGCCGCATCTTGTTCATTTGGGCGATGTAGCCGTTCAGGCCGACGATGCCGGGTCGCCCCTCGGCGGCGGCACGGCCATGCCAGATGCGCGAGGCGTGGTGGGTGTGAAGCGTCAGCGACATCGCGCTGCGCAGGGAACCGAGATTCAGTTGCAGAGGTTCATTGGTTGCCATGGTGTCCGCTCGTTGTGTGGAAAGGAGCGGTCAGCTTCGGCAGGAAGCGGAAGGCCGTCAGTCAACAAACCGAAACCTGCCAGACCCCGGTTCAGCGCGTGGTGGCCGCCTGCGGCGCGAGCTATCCCCTGGGGATAGCTCCATGGAGCGCCAGCGAACGCTGCACGTCGGGATCAGGGCGGACAACGCCGATGCTGCTGCAGATGTTCGAGGCGAGGCCTGCGACTGCACGGCATCCGCCCCAACGGTGGAACTATCCCCAGGGGATAGCTCTACTGGCATCCATGGGCGTCCACTTCACCGCCTTGTCGGTCGTCTCACTTGCTGGCGAGCAGATCTCGCAGTCGCTCGATGTGCTGCCTGGCGACTTCTGGTGGCACCGGCTTACCCTGCGTTTGGGGTGGTGGTGCGGGTGGTGGCCGTTCGTTTGGCTGAGTGGGTGCCGGTGGCGGGTCTTTCTTGGCCCAGGCATTGAACTCACCGTGGATGGCCCGCTGGATGATGCCGAACAGATACCCAGCGGGATTGCGGATGCCGTGGTTGCTACAACGCGCGGCCCATTCGTCCAGCACGTCCTGCCTCAGCGAGGCATCAACCTGCTGCAATGCCACCTTGGCACCCGCCTGCTGTTCCGCCTTCAGTTGCGCAAAGCGCTTGGGCCATTGCAGATCGTCCAGTGCGCGCGCCTGCGCAGTAGTACGTATTTCATTAATACAACTACTACGTACTGTACGGGCCTGCTTCGGATTCCGAAGAGAGACGTCTGGCGCGGGTTTCGGCCCTGCTTCGGAATCCGTAGTGGGGCGTTCGTCATTCCGAAGAAGGCTCGGAGCCCCTTCTTCGGAATCGTGAATGGCGTCTTCCTGTGGATAACTATCGCTGGCCGTAAGGTCCTGGTTGGCGAGGCGTTCGGCCATCACCTGCAACCGTGACGGGAGGGTGCGTCCGGCCAGCAATGGGTCTTCACCGATTTCCTTGAGCGTGTGCAGGCCCACGATCTGCACGGCCTTGGCAGAATGGCCGAGCGCCTGGCTGACGAGTTGCAGGTAGTCCGGGTCGAGCTGCATGGCCTCGAACGGTGTCAGAGGTTCGTCGTGCAGCACGTACAGATTGCCGAGGATGCGGCCAGTCTTGGGGTCACGCCGTCGCCGAACCAGGCTCAGCCAGCGGGTCAGGCGCATCAGTGTCAGCGCCCGTGCCACGGTTTCATGCGAGGCCTGGCCTGCGCAGGGCATGGACGCCAGCCAGGGCCGCAACTGCTCGTAGGTGGGAAATGCGGTCACACCATCGTCGTTGAGCATCAGCCGGAACACTTGCCAGGCGTTTCGTTCCAGCGGCGTCAGGCGGCGGTCGAGGAACAACTTGCGTGGCACCGTCTCGTGCCGGTTGCCACTGAAGAGGAAAGCATCGCCGGAGGTAGGCGTGGGCGACTGTGCCGGTGTAGGCGCAGGTGCGCTGGGGGCGGGCTTGGGCGCAAGGTCTTTCAGCGCAGCATCGAACAGCTCTGCGAGTGCGATGGGGCCTTGGCGTCGGACTCGTGGTGCGGTGTCGTCCACGGCCATGACTCAAGCCAATCCCTGATCGACCCAGCCCTTGATCGAGGCCCAGACCACCGACAGAGGCAGCGACATGCCTTCGGCCAAGTCCATGGCGGCATCGAGAATGGAGGTTTCGTCTTCGAGATCGACCGTCCTGCTGTTGGTCACGGCCTTCCATTGCCGCCACAGCTCCGTGTCCTGCTCCTCGTCCAGCACGGGATGTCGGCCCTTGCGCTTGGGCAGACCGAGGATTTCACGGCGAAGCGCTACTTCCTGATGCGTCAAGCCATAGAACTTGCTGACCATCTCCGTGCTCGCGCCCAGCCTGAGCATGCGATCGACTGTGGCGATTTCCTTCTCCACGTCCTGCGCCTGCTGGAGCAGCCGCCGCAGCACTTCGCGGTTGACCGTCACTGAGCACCAGGAGACGTTGGCGTTGGCCAGCACGCTGATCAGCGCGGGATGCTTGAGGGCGTCCAGCTCTGCCTCGCCAAACCCCATCAGTTTGCAGCGGCGCAGTTGCCCATTGCGCAGGTCATAGAGGGCCTGGGCGATGACAGCCTGGTTGAGTGGGTGTGCTGTGGACATGCTGGCCTCCCTCGCTTAGGTTCCAGAGTCCGCAGCGCCGGCTTCGAGATCGAGCAGGCGGCGGGCCAGTCGCAGCAGGCGGAACAGCTTGACCAGCGCGGTGTCGCTCAATCGTCGGGTTACGTCGCCCTGGCCGTGCAGCAGCGCCGGCAGGTCGATGACGAGTTGCCCGTTGTCCAGACCGACATCGGCGGGCTGCTGACCGGCCAGGCAAGCCAACAGCGTATGGACGGCACGGCCCAGCGGCGCTGGGTTTGTGGTGCGAGCACGGCAGGCGAAGCCGATGCCGTCTGGGCGGTCATCGATGCACTCGCCCAGGTCTGCCTCGACCGCAATCTCGCGGGCAAACTGCGCGACGTGGATGCGCAGGTGCTCGGGTGTGTCCAGGCCGGGGGCGATGTACCAGACATCCGAGATCGGATAGAGCCCGCCGGCCTGCACCGGGATGGACTGCAAGACATTCGCCGAGAAGTCGTGCGGCAGTGGATCGCCCAACTGGTCGGCGACCATGCGCTGGATGGACTCAAGCCGTTCGGTCGTCGGCGCTGGCGAGACGATGTGCTCCCGAAGCACGTCGTCATCTACCGCCGGACTGGCTGCGCCAGAATGACTGGCGTCCGCGTCGCTCTCGCCCGTCGAGGGCGTTGCCGTCGGCCTCGCAGCAGGTGGCGCAGTATCGGCCGGTGGGCGCGCGATGGCTTCTGGCTCTGGCAAGGCAGGCGGCGTCGAGGGCGGCGTCGGCTCGCTGACCAAGGCCCGCTGGCGGCTCTCGGACTCGGTCATGTCCAAAGCGAGCACGTCGTAATCGACGTCCAGCAATTCGGTCATCTGGCCGATCAGCTCGTCCTGTACGCGCTGCGCAGAGAACTCGTCGGCCTGGACATCGAATTGCGACAGCACATCCTGAAAGAACTCGTCGAAGTCCTGAACCAGTGAGCGGCCTTTGGCGTAGTGCTCCCAGGTGCGCTCGCAGGCCTTGCGCATGACCGACAACCGCTCGACCTGGTGACGCCCCAGGCCGGCGTAGAGCACGGTCGGGATTGCGGGCAGCAGGTAGCGTACGGCGTCGGCCATCCGGCTGATGTGCGACTGCTGCACGGGGTATCCGTCCGCGGCCAGGCGGCGGGCCAGCTCGGACTGGCTCAGGGTGGAGCGGATTTCCAGTTCGTAGAACTCGCGCGCTTTCTCGACGCCCAAAGCGCGCTCAATGAAGGTGAGGCCACCGCGCAGTTCGTTTTCCGCAAGATGTCCGGTGAGCGCGACGATCTCGCCACGCTCGGGCCATGGGCGGAACAGGCATGAGACCCGAAAAAAACGTTCGTCCCGGGTCTCCGACCAGAGTTCGCGCAGGATTGCCAGTCGCGTGTTGCCGCCATTGCGGATGATGTAGTGATCGTCGCCGGGCCGCCGGGTGATGGCCGGAGCCGCGTCCAGGCCACGCTCGCGGATGGATGCCTTGATTTCCTCGTACACCGGATTGCGCTTCTTGCGCGGGTCGTGGTCGTAGGGGCGCAACTGGTCGAGCGTCACGACCATGGGCGTGTCGGCGATCGGGTCGCTCAAGGTCGTTGCTGACGGGCCGCTGCGCTCGAACCCGGACGCAAGCAGTTTGCCGGCCATCTGCTGGGAGGTGATCTCAGTCATGGCCGCCCCCCTGCGCTTGGGATCGGGTCTCGCGCTCGGCACGACGGATCTGCGCACGGGCGTTGAGGGCTGCCCGGTGATCGCTGGCCGTCGAACTGGTGTAGATCGCGGCGCAGCCTGCCTTGGTGAACTTGAGGTGACCGCCCGCCGTGCGCTTGACGTGCCAGCCTTCGCCGACGGCGAACTCGATCAGGGCGCGCAGCCGATTGTGGCCTCGGGCCAGTTCATGTGCGTTCGCCATGGGGCCTCCTGATATCAAGAGGCTGTGGCGGACGGCCGGACACTGCGGCCAATCGATCCTGCCACTGCGGGAACAACTCGTCGGCAAGATCGCGCATGGTGGTGAGCGCGGCGGGAGCGACTCTGCCCACTGGCTGGCGGTACTCGACCCGATGCACCGGCAGGCCGCGCGTCGCGGCCCGCGGATAAGCCTCAATGGCCGGCACGTCGGTAGCCAGAACCCGAATGCCGGTGTGGCCCTGGAACAGATCGCGCAGCGCCTGCTGGATCAGCCGTGCGTTGGCGGACACCGGATGGACGCGGTTGATGAGCAGGTGCAACGGCGGCGGCTCGATGCCCAGGTGCCGGTACGGCGCAATGTCCGCCAGCAACTGCATGGTGCCGCGCCGCAGTTCGCGGGCGGCGAGGATTTCCGGGGTCACGGGCGACAGCGCGAGGTCGGAGGCCAGCACCGCCATCTCCAGCAGCACCGAGCGCGCGCCCTGGGTGTCGATCAGCACCAGGTCGTAGAGGGGGTTCAGTATCGGCAGTAGGTGTCGCAGCCGCAGTCGCCCGTCTGGCGCGTGCAGCAGCAAGGTGTTCAGTTCGCCTCGGTGGTCGTTGGAGAGCACCAAGTCCAGGCCCGCGATGATCGTGCGGGACACAAGCTGGCCGAGGTCGCGCTCGTTGAAGGCCAGCAATTCATAGATACCGCCCGGCGCACGATGGGCCAGCTCGTAGTAGGAGGACAAGGTGGGCTGCACATCGAGATCGAGCAGCAGCACGCGCAGCCCGGCGTCCGCAGCGAGACCGCCAAGGTTTGCGGCCGTGGTGGTCTTGCCGACCCCACCTTTGGTTGAAATGATGGATACGACCTGCATGGCGTTCTCCGGGTCAGGATGGAAAGTCCGCGAGAGAACGGGTCAGGCCCGGTTGTTGACGCGCTCGTCGATCCACTGATCGATTTCGATGGAATCCCAGCCCACGGCGCGCACGCCCAGACGCAGCGCCTGCGGGAACTGGCGTTTCTTCATCAGGTTGTAGATGTGGGCGCGCTTGAAACCGGATTTCGCTTCGACTTCTTCCAGGCGCAGGATGCGGCGTTCGTTTGGCTGCAGTACAGGTGTTTGCGACATGGCGGTCACTCCTGAACGCTCAGTGGCGTTTGTTGGCGTGACCTCTATTCAATAGACACGGCTGCGAAAAGACATTGCAAATGCAATCCCCGCGACTGCACATACAAGCTGGCAAATCTCAGAGGGAGGCGCTACGCAGTCGGCGCCTGGCGGTGGCGAACTTGCCGTTCAATGTCCGCTCCGCGATGCCCATGGCGCCGCTGTGATGGGCAACCAGCGCGCTGACCACGGCCTCCTGCGTCTTGAAGCTGGAGTACGGCGTGCCCGATGGCGACTGGCCGAGCATCAGCTCCAACAGGCCGCCAACGATGTTCAGGTAGGTGGCCTCGGCCCGATCACTGATCGGACACTGCGCGCATGCCGAAATCACCGTCGACTGCTTGAGCAGCGCGTCATGCTTGTCCTGCAACTCGCGAAGCTGACGTTTGGTCTGTTCCAGGGCGGATTTCAAAGCCTGGCGTTCGACCAGCATGGCTTGCCCTGTTTCTAGGGAGATGAAGGGATGGATGATGCGCTCGCTGCGGGAGAAGAGAAAGCCGGGCCGCTGCTCGGGGTAGTGCTGGCGCATCCAGCACTTCAGATCGACATGGCGTACCGTCAGATCAGGCGATTCGATCAACGCGGTGTCGCGTGTCGTGATGCCATGCTGCCCGAAGGGCAGTTCCCCGTTGAGGATGCCGTCATAGATGCGGTCGGTGTACAGCCGCAGTTCGCCCAAACGCGGACAGTCCAGCGACTGCGGCAGATCCATAGGCGACGAGACCGAAGCCAGGATCACCTGCTCGTATCGCAGCAGTCCGGCCCAGCGGATGGACGCTTCGAGCGGGCGGTAGAACACCTTTGATGTTGGTGCATCATTTTTGTTCTCGTGCATGCTCCGTCTCCTTCCAGGAGAAGAACTACAGGGCCGACTGCTTTTGCAGCCGTCCTCATGGTCGGCCTGTTGTCCGCGCAAGACGCGAGTGATGACGCCCGCTTTTGATGACTTCTGATCAGTTCGCGCAACGAGTAGGCGTTGTGTGCTCGATGTGCAAAAATCCATCGGGCACAAGAAAACCGAGCGTCTGTCGCGGCTCGACAGTGACGCTTGCGCTATCAGGATCGTGAGAAGTGGCTGCTCTCGCAAAACCGTATCGGTATGGTCTGATGCGCCAGCGGTTTCAAAAAGCGGCAAACGCTCGGAATCTATTGATCGGGGCTTGAGATTGGCAACGAAAATCCGCTGGTGTCATATCCGATCGAGATACTGATATAGCGAGATAGCATTACCGAGAAGTCGCCTATGGTGACTGCCGAGCGCTGATCCGACGCTAAACGCTGCCTGCCAAAACGTGGAAATTGCGAGTTGGCCGCGCAGAAGACGGATGGGTGGCCATGCGAAGCGATCGACGTTCCCTCCTTTGACCTTGACCGGACGGTGCTGCCGCCCGGCCTCAGCTCAACGGGCGACGGGATCTTCGGGCATATCAACCAACATTGCCGTTTTTACCAGGCGCTCTACAGTCTGCCTGGCCAGCACCGGAGACGCCTCCGATTGCTCTGCAAGCTCATCGGTTTCTATGGCATGTGCGGCGACCAGTCGAGCTGCAAGATGCAGGTTGGTCGGATCGACGGCCTCGATGACTGGACACTTGCCCAGGGCATCGTATGGCCGCAGCAGTGCGTGATAGATGTGCCAGGTGTCGATACCGCGCGGCACCAGCTTCAGGACAGCCTGAATCAGCTTGCGCTTGATGGGGTCGAGTTGCCAGTCCGGGACGCGCTGCCCACGGTGACCCAGATGGATCGACAGGAGATTGCCGGCCTGAATCTCGTAAGTGATCCAGCGGCGGGACTTGCCAACCAGCTTGGCGTAATCGGCCACCGACAGGTTGTGGGATGCCTCGAATATCTCCAGCAATTGCAAGCGCTCGCGCTGCACCTCTGACAGCGTGGGTCGCGCGTACTCGGGCAGATGCACCGCCGAAAGTCGATAGACGGAAGCTGGAACCGCTGGTGCATCGGGTGCAGGCGCAACGATCAACTGAGGGGCGTTTGGATTCAGGGCGGGCGGCTGCGCTGCCGCCTGTCCGGCGATTGTGGGCAGGCCCTGCAACGTGATGGTCAAGTGCGTGCTGGCAACTTCGACCTGATTCTGCTCGAACAAGTCCAGCCGGTCGGCCCAGTCCTGCATCATGACGCGGCGTTGCTCGACGTACTCGGCGTGGTTGTAGGTCGCGCTGATCCGATCCGGATCGGCATGCGAAAGTTGGGCGTCTACCCACTTGGGCGGATACCCCAATTCATTGAGCGCAGTCGAGATGGTGGCGCGAACGCCATGCCCAGTGAGTTGGTCTTCATAGCCCATACGCTTGAGCGCGCCATTGAGCGTGTTCTCGCTCAGAGGGTTTTTCAGGCACCAATCACCGGGGATGAGATACACCTGTGCTGGCTTCAGATTTCCCAGCAAATGACGAACGACCTCTTGTGCCTGCAACGACAGTGGCACGATGTATGGCGGGATGTCGGCGAAACGCTGGCGCTTCTTCTTGGTGAGCTGCTTGCGTTGCTTGAGCCTGACAACCGGGATGATCCACAGACCGCGCTCCAGATCAAACTGATCGGGCGTGGCGTAGCGCAATTCACCGGTGCGCACGCCCGTGAGCAGCAGCAGACGTAGACCCAGTTGCGTATTCAGGCGACCGCTGTACTTGCGCAACGTCTGCAGCATTGCCGGCAGCTCGGGCATGCGCAAAAAGGGATTGTTCTCCACCGGGGGCAGCGGCATCGCCACCACGTCCAAATCCTTGGCCGGGTTGTCGCCCATGTTGGGCACCACCACCGAGGCGTAGGTGAATAGCTGGCTGAACCAGGTGCGCAGCTTCTCGGCCACCGACAGCGAGCCACGCTTTTCCACTCTGCCGATGATGTCCAGCAGGTGGGCACGGGTAACGTCGTAGATGGTCAGGTGGCGCAATACGGGAAACACATCCTTGGCGAAGACGCGCCCGATCTGTTTGGGCGTGCTCTGGCGGCCCTCATTTTCCAGAGAGAGGCTGCGGTGGGCCAGCCATTTGTCGTAGATGGCCTGGAAGGTGTGCTCGCCCGCCAGGACGATGGCGTGGCGCTTGCGCTTGCGCTCCGAATGCGGGTTGATGCCCTTGGCCAGCATGGCCCGGGCTTCGTCGCGCAGATGACGGGCGTCTTTCAGGGAAAGCGCGGGATAGCCACCGAAGGACATGCGCTCGCGCTTGCCGCCCCAAGTGAAGCGGAAGTGCCAGGCCTTGAAGCCGGTGGCGGAGATGTAGAAGTAGAGACCGTCGAAATCGACAAGCGAATACGCCTTGCCGGTCACCTTGGCCTGTCGAACCTGGAGGTCTGAAAGCATGAGTCCAACTCCTGCGAAGCGAGTTGGATGCCATGTTCCCGACGGAACCCCGGCTCCTCCAGCAACAATACGGTTTTGGGGACCTCCGTATTGCCAGTGTACCGCTCAACGTACCAGTTAGAACCGGCTGGGAGTGGATTTCGCTGGATGTCAGTGGATTGAGATCAGGTAAAAATCTCAATCCTGACAATGACTTACGACGTTCCCTGGCGTTCGGTGGAAGTCCCTGGAAAGTCGAAGTGGAGCGGGCGAAGGGAATCGAACCCTCGTAGTCAGCTTGGGAAGCTGAAGTTCTACCATTGAACTACGCCCGCAACAGCCGTAACTGTACCTGATTCGCGCGGGACTATTCGACTTCGATCACGGCAGCAATTTCCACGGCAACGTTGCCCGGCAGCGAGCCGGCGCCGAGCGCAAAGCGCGCATGGCGCCCGGCATCGCCAAACAGCGCCACCAGCAAATCAGAGGCCCCGTTCGCGACTTTCGGATGATCGCCAAACTCCGGCACCGCGTTGACGAAACATTGCAGCATGGCAACGCGGCGCACCCGGTTGAGCGTGCCGAGGTGGGCGTTGACCAGTGACAGGATGGCGAGCACGCAATTGCGCGCGGCAGCCTGCCCCTGCTCCACGTCCAGATCGCGACCCACCTTGCCGGCGAAGGCAAGCTGGCCGTTCTCGCGCGGCACCTGGCCGGACACGTAGAGTGTGTTGCCCACCTGCACGCAGGGCACAAAGTTCGCAATCGGCACGGCGGGAACGGGCAGCGTCAGCCCAAGCTCGGCGAGACGGGCGTCGTAGTTGTTGGCGGTAGTCATTTGGCGGAATCCTTTGCGCTGGCAATGGGGAGGGAAGGAAAATGCACGGCATCGGTGTTGGCGCCGCACAGCAGCACACCGATCCGTTGGCCCGGCTGCACGGCGACGCGCCCGCTCAACAGGGCGGCAACGGCAGCAGCGCCGCCCGGCTCGGCGACGATACGCAGCACCCGCCACAGCGCCTGCTGCGCCGCGACGATGGCCTCATCGCTGACCAGCGCGACGTGATCAACGTAGCGCTGGGCGAACGGGAACATCAGCGTGCCGACCTGTCGCGGTGCCAGCGAGTCCGCCGCGACACCGCCCGCCGGCGCCTCGACCGGGTGCCCAGCCGCCAGCGCGTGGGCAAGCGTCGGCGCCGCTTCGGGCTCGACACCGATCAGTCGGGTACGGCCCTGATACCAGGCCGCGATGCCGCCGATCAGGCCGCCGCCGCCGACAGCGACCAGCACAGCGTCCAGCGCTGGTGCCTGATGCTCGAACTCGAAGCCGACCGTTGCCTGCCCGAGCATGGTCTCCGGCTGGTCAAAGGCGTGGATCGCCAGCGCCCCGCTGTCACGCTGAAAGTCCTCGCTCGCGGCGAGAGCGTCGGCGTAGCGATCACCGACCACCCGCAGCGTGGCGCCATAGGACGCAATCAGCTCCCGCTTGCCCGGCGGACAGACGCCGGGCACGAAAATCGTTGCCTGCTTTCCCATGCGTCGCGCGGCATAAGCAACCGCGCAGCCATGATTGCCGCCGGACGCCGCGACGACACCGGCTGCGGGAATCTCGCGCGTGAGCAGATGGGTGAGCGCACCACGCGTCTTGAACGATCCGGCGTGCTGGAGATATTCCTGCTTGAGCACGAGGGTGACGCCCGGCAGGCCGAAATCATCGCCATCGACCTCCAGCACCGGCGTCTGGCGGACGTAACCGCGCAGCCGTTGCGCCGCCTCACGTATCTGCACTGTCGTCAGTGCGATGGTCATGTCTGCTCCTAAAATGCGATTTGTTCGTCAGTATTGTAATTAGCTAAAAAACTAATCGTCAAACCCGGGGATGGCTGCTACTCAATCCGATGCTCCAAGCTCGCTCGCCAACGTCGACGCATTCAATGCGCTGGCCAGCGACAAACGCCTGCAGATTCTGGAGTGGCTCAAGGACCCGGTGGCGCATTTTCCGCCACAGGTGGACGGCGATCTGGTGCGCGACGGCGTGTGCAGCATGTTCATCGCCGACAAGCTGGGTGTCAGCGCACCGACCGCCAGCGTGCATCTCAAACTGATGACCGACGCCGGTCTGCTGATCGCCACCCGCATCAAGCAGTGGACCTTCTACCGGCGCAACGAAAAAGGTATTCGTGCGCTAAAGTCATCCATCAGCAAAAGTCTTTAACTGCCGGTCCGATGGCAGTGCGCAGCACTGGAAAGGAAACACCCATGAAACAACTCATCAGCTTCATTGCCGCCTTCACGCTTGGCATCGCCGCGTTCGCCAGCGACCCTGCGCCATACGACGAGAGCGCTGACGCGCAGGCGCAGGTGAAGCAGGCACTCGCGCGGGCAAAGGCCGAGAACAAGCAGGCGATGATCGTGTTCGGCGCCAACTGGTGCGGCGACTGCAAGATGCTCGATGGCGAATTCAAAAAGCCGGCGCTGAAGTCCGTGCTCGACGCCAGCTATGTGATCGTCAAGGTTGATGTCGGCCGCTTCAACAAGAATCTCGATGTGGTGAAGCCCTACGGCGAAGTGATCAAGAAGGGCATCCCGTCGATCGTCGTCGCCACGGCGGACAACCAGCTTGTTTACGCCACCAACGGCGGCGAGCTGGCCGATGCGCGCAAGATGGGTGAAAGCGGGGTTCTGGCGTTCTTCCAGCAGCTGCCGGCGAAGACCGGGCGCAAATCGTGACCGATGGCACGCCAGCCGGGACCGGCGGCAGCGGCGAACCGCAGCGCCTGTCCAAACTGCTCGCGCAGCGCGGCATTGCTTCGCGTAGCGAGGCAGACCGCATGATCGAGCGCGGCTGGGTGAGCGTCAATGGTCGCGTGGCGCAATCCGGTGACCGCGCGCTGCCGGACGCCGTGATCACGCTGTCGCCGGAAGCCCAGGAGCGGCTGCAAAGCACCGTCACCGTGCTGCTCAACAAGCCGCGCGGCTTTGTCTCGGCACCGGACGAAACCGGCGGCGCGCGGGCGATGAGCCTGCTGGTCGGCGAAAACTTTGGTGGTCTGGGGCAACCGCCCACACTGTCCACTTATGGCCTGCGCGTCGCCGGACGCCTCGCAGTGGGCGACAGCGGTCTGGTCGTCTACACCACCGACACCGCACTGGCGCGTCGCCTCGCAGCCGATGATGTCGAGGAATCCTGGCGCATCAGCTTCGCGGAGGGCATTCCGGCACAGGCGCAAGAGGCGTTGCAGGCTGCGGCTGCCGATACGGACGGTACGGTGATGATGGGCGAACGGCACGGCGACAGCATGCTGCAAGTCACCACCACGCGATTGGGCAAGGGCGCACTCGCCGAGCTGTGCGCCGGCCTTAGCTGGCAGGTCAATCTGCTGCGCTGGCGTCGTGGTGAAGTGACGTTGCCCGATGGTCTCGACGACGGGCAGTGGCAATTGCGAACGTCACCCGCCTGACGAGCTGCAAGTCCAACCGATGATCGTTCGCCCGCCCTCGCCTGCCAACACCGCCATGGTGCGCCCACGCATCCTGCTGGCGCCGATGGAGGGGCTGCTTGACTGCGTGCTGCGCGACATCCTCACCCGCGTGCGCGATCCGCTCACCAGTGTGGCCGGTGGCGGCATCGACCACTGCGTGTCGGAGTTCATCCGCATCAGTGGCACCCTGTTGCCCAACCGAGCCTTTGTGCGGGTCATGCCAGAGCTGCTCAATGATGGCTGCACGCTCTCCGGCGTGCCGGTGCGGGCGCAGTTGCTGGGCTCCGACCCCACCTGCCTCGCCGACAATGCCGCACGGCTGGCAGCGCTCAGGCCCGCAGGTATTGATCTCAACTTCGGTTGCCCGGCCAAGGTGGTGAACCGCCACGGTGGTGGTGCCATGCTGCTTGACGATCCGGCGCTGATCGCGCACATCGTCGCTGCCGTGCGCCGTGCCGTTCCGGTGACAGTTCCAGTGTCCGCCAAGATGCGGCTCGGCTTCAACGACGACCGCCGCGCCGAGGAGTGCGCGCAGGCGATGGCCGACGCCGGCGCCGGCGAAATCGTGGTGCATGCCCGCACCAAGGCCCATGGCTACCGGCCGCCCGCCTACTGGGAACGCATCGCCGATGTGCGCGCAGCGGTGCGAGTGCCGGTGATTGCCAACGGCGAAATCTGGTCGGTGGCGGATGCGCTGCGTTGCCGCGAAGTCTCCGGCTGCGTTGACCTGATGCTCGGTCGCGGCATGGTCGTTGACCCTGGCCTCGCGTGGGCGCTGCGCGCACATGACGCAGGCGTTAGCGCCGACGCCGTGGGCTGGTCGCAGTTGCGACCGCTGATCACTGATTTCTGGCAACTCGTATCGGCCCGCGTCTCGCGCAAGCATCGCGCTGGCCGGCTCAAGCAGTGGCTCAACTTCCTGCGCCGCCGCTACCCCGAAGCCGAGGCCGCCTACGCGGTGCTGCGCACGGTCAACGATCCGGCGTTGATTGATGCCTGGGCGGCAGGGCGCAACGGGGTCATCATGGGCAACGAATCGCCGGTGGCAGCCGACGAGCGGATTGCGCTGGTTGATTGACCTCACCGTACGCGGCCGTCATCAGCACTGCATTTCGTTACATCTGAGTCACCACCACCAGGCGCGGCGATGCTGAAATGCGCCCATGAAAACAGGCCTGATCCCCCTCCTCCATATTGCCCGGCATCGCGTGCGCGTGACCGCGTTCTGCCTGCTGGCTGCCTTCGCCGGCAATGCGCACGCCGCCGAGACCGTGACTGTCATCGAGTATTACAACCAGAACCTCGACGCCTACTTCATCACGGCGCGCAGCAACGAACAAGCGCTGCTTGACACCGCCGCCGGCTTTTCGCGCACCGGGACGCGCTTCGTTGCCAATGCCGCTGTGGATGCAACGGCTGCGCAGACACGCATCTGCCGCTTCTACATCTCGGGCGTCTCACCGTTCGTGAGCTCGCACTTCTATGGTGTGGAGAGTACTGACTGCACCATGCTGCTGGCCAACACGCCAGCCGGGTTCAGCTTTGAGGGCTACGACTTTGCCGTGGCGCGGCCCGACAGCAGCGGAGCGTGCCCGGCGAACAGCCACTTGCCGGTTTACCGCGCGTTTCGCGCCGCAGCCGGTGGCAAGACGCCCAATCATCGCTACACGGCAAGCCTCACCGAGTACAGCCGCATGATCGCACTAGGCTGGGCTGGTGAGGGCGTCGCCTATTGCACTACCGCAGCGCAGTATCCGGTGGCAGACAGCCTGCGCGCTTCCGCCGTGCAACAGACGGCCGTACATGACCCCGCCTGCACGCCAGCGGCGCCGTTCTACTACGAGATCGGGGACCGCGACGGTGCGCGGGTCAACGGCAGCGTTGGTCTGCTGTACGGCGCAGCAACCGAAGTGCCGATCGCATCCGCATCCAAATGGTTCTACGGCGCTTACGTCACCCAGCAGCGCGGCGGCAATCTGAGCGCGGACGATGTGCGCTTTCTCACCTTCAGCAGCGGCTACGTCACCTTCGACAACGCCTGCGCCCGCGACGACACCGTGGGCAGTTGTGCGGTGGCGGGCAGCAATGGCAACTACACGCCCGCCGCAGACGGCAAATTCTTCTACGCCGGCAGCCACATGCAGACCCACGCGGCGCGCCACATGGCGCTTGGCAGTCTGAACAACGCAGGGCTGGCCGATGCCGTGCTGGGCACGCTCGGCATGACGTCTTACGCCGCCAGCTTCCGCTACTCGCAGCCGCAGCTCGCGGGTGGCATCAACACCTCGGCCAATGTGTACACCGCGTTTCTGCGCAAATTGCTGCGCCAGGATCTGGTCGCCGGCAGCCAGCTCAACGCCCATGCCCGCTGCACCAATCCGCTGACCTGCGCCAGCGCCATCGAAACGCCGTTCCCCACTACCGAGAGCCCGAACTACAGCATCGGCCACTGGGTGGAGGACACGCTCGTCGCCGATGGTGCTTACTCAAGCGCGGGCGCCTTTGGCTTCTACCCGTGGATCGAGCCGACCAAGGCCTACTACGGCGTGCTGGTGCGCACGGTGCTGGTCGGCAAGCCGGCGCTGGACTCGGTCGCCTGCGGTCGCAAGCTGCGGCTGGCCTGGGCCACAGGGGTGGCATCCTGACCGCCACGCAGCCATGATGGTCGCTGGCGAATCAGATGCGACCACGCAGCAGGCGCCGCCCTACTCCGGCACACACATGCTCACACCCTCATCGAGCCAGCCGATGGCGACAGCGGCGTCTACGGTGGTGCGGCCGGTCACGTAACGATGGTTCGAGACGTAGTTCTTACCCGGTGCGCTGGCGTTGTTGTAGAGCCGGTAGAGCGGTTTTGATCCGGCCGGGCAACTGGGCTGTGTGCCCACTGGCGCGTTGGCTGCCAGCGGCAACGGCTTGTTGACCCGGAAGGTTTGCCCCTCGTAGCTCAGAAAGCTCACGCCCTTGAGCCAGTTGCACTCGGTGTCGCTGGCGCTGTAGAAGTGGGTGTTCGGCCCGCCGTTCGCACCACCATAGAAACGGCAGACGCTGACATAGCCACCCTGCTTGAAGCTGTTGCCGGTGCGCCGCCAGGTGGCGATGCTGTCGAGTGCGGTGCGATCTGCATCCGTTGCAGCGTAGAAGTACTGCCCATCCGGCTGCCTTGGAAAGTCCGCTGTGTTGACGTACTCGGTGACTTCCCCTTCAACCCAGGGCGGTGGCAGGGTGGTCAGTTTGAAGTTGTCTTCCGCCGTCGGGAACACCGGCCAGTCAGCAGGCATCTTGCTGCGGTTGGCGTCGTTCCAGTCGCTTTGTGATTCGACCAAACCAAGCTTGTAGCCCCAGTAGTAGGTGATCCACGGCGCGCCCGCGCGCTCGATGACCATTGGGGAGGCGTCAAATTCACCGCCATCCAGCGCTTTGCGGCGCACTGGAGCGTTGAAGGTAATTTTGTCTTCTAGTGTCCAGCGGATGGGGGGCGGGGAGGACGTCATGTTTTCGCCGCATATGGCAATATCCGTGCTGTAGCGCCAAGCGTTTGTCTCAAACATCGTCTTACCGACCGCAGTGGACGGGGGTATTGCCGTGTGTTCCTGGCGACACGGCTTCTTCAAACTCGAGAGACCAGCCGGCCCATAAAACTTCACCACACGTGGCGTGCGAGCGTCAGTTTCGATTCGCACAAACAGGCCCTGATACCACGTCTGAATGTCCCCGTACACGGTTCGCCCTGTCAACAAGGTTGGGTGGTTCGTGCTAAGACTGGGGTCAGTGTCGTATACGGCATACTGCGAAAAATACTGAACATAGTAAGCCGACAGATCGTCAGCCAAGGCCGTACTCGTTGTTGCGGCAAACGCCGCGAGCATGGTCAGGACGTTGCCAACCGGACGCACGCGCGTCATGCCGCGTGATTGCAGATCGGGTTGAGGTGTCGCATGCGCGGCCGACAACCGTTGAACCTGAACAAAGGTCTTCATGGCGACAGCTGAATGATGTTGATCGGTTGGCCCGCAGCGTCAAGATACCCAGTCGACTGAAAAAATTCGCGTAACTTTGCCTCAATCGCCACTGGTGTCGTAAGCCCGTAGTAGTCGGCAACATAAGCGGCTGCGGCTGCGACGTGCGGCGCGGCCATCGACGTGCCCGACAGAAACAACCAGCCGGAGCTTCCGGACACGGGATTTCCGGCGTATGGCGTCACCTGTGAACTAATGGTTGAAAACCAGCCGTCGGCCGGGAGGCCGGCACCATTTTGCGCGGTGTGTGTGCCCCATGCTGAAACAATCGCATTGCCGGGGGCCCACACGTCTACGCACGGCCCGTAATTTGACGCGAAGTCCTTTGCCAAACCGGCCGGGTAGGTATCGCTGAACGTCCGGTCATACTGGGCGGATAAACCAGCCGGACCTTTTACCGGTTCTCCGGTGTGGTGAATTGCGCCCACCACCATAATGCCATCCAATGATGTCGAAAGTGCAGTGGCGCTTGTTCGGTATGCTTTGGATGGATTGCTGCAAACATTTTCCCAATCATTCCCCGCCGACTGCGCGATGAACGCGCCTGGATAGGACGCCAAGTAGTAGCCAACGCCCGGTAAATACCGCCAAACTTGCGCGGGCTGGCTCAATTGAAGAAACTTCGCGCGATTTGTTTCCGCCTGGCCGTTTGTGTCGAAGCCAAATTGACCACTGTTCATCGAAATGTTGATGATTGGCACTGTCTGTGAACCGCTATTGATCACCGCGCCGTAGACATAGTCAAGCGCATAGCCCATGCCGCTAGTTGTGGCTGGCGGGAATGCGCAAGGTGACCACGGTGAGCCTTTGGCGGTCAACGCTGTGATCGACACCATGTCCACGCCCGCATACATTCCCTTTGTTGTCGCGCCGTTTGCTGCGCCACCGATAATTCCTGCCACGTGCGTTGCGTGCGCCCAGCAACCAACGACCGGGTAAAAGCCTGGGTCAATGTTGTTGCAGTTGGTGCCTCCGCCACATGCAACGTTTACTCGGGCGGTCACGGAGGGTAGGTCGTCGTGCCATGCGACTCCAGTATCAATGATGTAGACGGTTCTGGTGGATTGTGAAAGGCGCGTCTTGCCGTTCATCGATACGCGACCCCAGGACTGCGTTTCTGACCCAACGACCACGTTGCCCCACGGCGCGGCGGGGTTGAGGGCAGAAAAGACTTGCGTCGAGCCATCCTCAGTCAATAGCTTCAGACTTTTGTCCTCCCGCATCCGCTTGATCTGCGCGTCGGTCAGGTATGCAGTCGTGCTGCTCCCCACCCACGTCGTCATGCCTTGCGGTTCGTACCCGTGCGTCTTGGCATGCGCATTGACCAGATTCACCACTTGCGGGCGGTGGAAACTGGCGTTGCTGTCCCAGCCCGGTGGCGGGTCTTTCGGGAATTTTTCGTGTGCGTCGTCAGCGAAGTCGATGATGATCAACTTGCGGCCTTGGGCATCAACGATGGGTTTTTCTGCCGCGTGATACGGCACCAAAAACAGTGACTCAGCCTGAGCAGGCAACGTAGCCGCACTCGCAAGCGCAAGCGACACGAGAAGTTTGCCGAGATGATTACCGAGAGAGAGAGAGAGACGATTTCGACACGAGAGCCTTTGTGGTGTTGAGGAGGAGAAGCCGCGTCAGCGCCTGTGTCGGGCGCAGCGCGGACCGCGTTCCGGTCGTCAGTTGTTCTGGCTATGACATTAGCATCGTTTCTGATGCTGGTCTACCGCCCAAATGGGTGGGCGCCTGCATGGCTTTGAGTCGGCGCGAGGTCACGGTGACGTGCGGTCGAGGCAGCCAATCGGCGCCCGGAGCCCCCTTGCAAAGCCGAAGCTGCGCGCACGACGCTGGTTGAGCACACATGCACGACGGACGACGATTCCGCTTTTCGCTGGAAACGCCTTTTGATGTGGGCTAAAGGCCTGTTTTGAACCAAGTCGACTTGGCGTCAAAATTTGACGCTCGTACAGTTCGTATGCGGCTTGCCAGGATTTTTTGGCTAAAGTTGCTCGATCGGTTGCGCAGCGATCACCTGCTCCATGACGGCCTTCAGATTGCGCAGCGCGCGTGCCGATTGCCGTTCGAGAACCCAGCGGGTGACTGATGCGTCCAGCGCTCGCCACGGCCAGCCTTTGGAGCGAAAATCGAGCGTGCGGTGAAAGCGGCAGCCGGCGCCATCTGCGCTGAGGCGATAGACGATGTGGGCACTGCCGGCGGCGGTATCGGTGCCGATCTCCCAGATGCCGGGCCGGTCGCGGCCGAGCACGGTCCACACCGCTTCGCTGCGGCGCCAGGCAACGGCGATCTTCTCGCGCATGGTCTCACCGGTGGTCAGTGGCCGCGGCTCGACGTCATACACGCCCAGCGTGGCCGGGTGCCAAGTGTGCCAGAGCGCCGGCGTGGTGACGTAGTCGAACACGTCCTCCGGCGATCGGGCAATGGTGATCTCGGTCTCGATGCGCACCGCCTCGCGCTGAAACTCGTGCATGTCGGCCAGCGTCATGGTCTTCAATCGCATCATCGTTCGTCCTCCCCGATTGGCGGCGCGTGCCGGCTCCCGCCGGTTGCGATCAGGGAATACGTGGGAACTGGCGAAACGGATTTCGCGGCGGCGACAACGGCCGCGTCCGGCGGCCCGCTCAGGGCACCACGCGGGCCGCCAGATACGCTTCAATCGCCGCCGTATCGCGGCTCGCGCAGCTGCCCGTCGCGCCGGCAATCAGTGCAGCGCCGCGCAGGCCGAGCAGGTAGCGCAGCGTCAGCACGCCGTCGGTGAGGGCGTCGACCTGGCCATTGCCGTCAATATCAAGCGCGGCGTAGGGCGGCGCCGGGCAGGCGGCGGTGACCACCACCGTGGTGCGCATGAAGCCCGAGTGGATTCGCACATGAAGTAGTAGGTACCGGGTGTGCTGAATGTGCGCGTGATGCTGGTGCCCGCGTTGGCGATCAGTGTCGATCCGGCAATGGTGAATGTATTGTCGGTTGCCTGGCGCAGCGGATGGTTGGCGAAAGTGCCCATCCACGTCACGGTCTCGTTGGTGTTGATATTGACCGTCTCGGGCATCGAATTGAAGCTCCATGTGACCGTCACGTTGGCGGCATTTACGACGGTCGCCAGCAGTACGCCTGCGACCAGGGCCAACGCCCGGCGAATGTATGCGACCAAAGAAACTGTCGGAGCATTTGAACGTTGCATTGGCCGGGCCTTTCGGCTGAATTGGTGCGGCATTAGAGCGTATGAGGTGGCAGCAGGCAATATCATCGCGCGTGGATCGGTCCGCACGACAACCTGTGAGGCGATGGTTCAGCGCGGCGCCGTCCGTTGCGTGGCATCGGCCTTGTTGCGCCATTCGGTGCTGAGCGCCGCGTCCTGCCGGAAGCCACAACTGCCGCTTTGGTACCAGAACGAGAGGGTGTTCATCGCCCGCCAGCTGCCGCGCTCGATGGTCTGCCGCAATAGGCGCTCGCCAGCGGCGGCATCCTTGCGCACCCCGATGCCGCAGAGCAGGATGTCGGCGTAGCGGATGGCCGCTTCCTCGTGGCCGGTGTCGGCCGCCTTCTTGATCCAGAGCGCCGCCTGCGCAAGATCGGACTTGATGCCGCCCACCCCGGCATGCACCCAGGTGCCGTAGATGAACCAGGCTTGTGGCAGCGCAGCCTTGGCCGCCTCCCGCATCATGGCGACGGCGCGGCGTTCGTCTTTCACCTCGGGGGAGTGGCCGTTGAACAAGTCGATGGCAAGGTCGTACTGTGCTTGCGGGTCACCCCGCGCTGCCTCGACGTTATTGCGGGCACGCTTGAGGTGGCGCATGACGTCGGCGGCATCACTGCTGTCGATACGGGCGTCCAGCGCCCGTTGCAACCAGAGCATGGCGTTGTCGAAGCTTTGCGTCACGCCGCGCCCGTACTCGTAAGCGAGACCGAGGTTGTACATGCCATAGGCGTTGCCGCCATCGGCGGCGCGACGGTACCACTGCGCGGCAGCGGGATAGGATTGACCGCGCCCCTTGCCCGACTCATAGCAGAGCCCGTAGTTGGTGGCGGCGATCGGCTCACCACCGTTGGCGGCAGTTTCCCACCAGTTGCATGCCTCCACTGCGTTCGGCGCCACGCCCTTGTTGCGCGTGTAGATGCGGGCAACGCGAAACTGTGCGTCGGCGTTGCCGGCGCGGGCGAGCGGCAGGTAGAGCGGCAGTGCGCGGGCATCATCCTGGGCGCCATAGGCGCGCTCCGCCTCGGCCAGCGCCGCGCGTGCCGGGTCTGCCGGCGCTGCCGCGACTGCTGGTCGCGGTGGGTTGCTGTCGCAGCCGGCGAGCGCCGTGAGCAGGGCGGCCGTCAGCACGGCGGCCGGAGCAAGTTTCAGCGCGCGGTATCCGAAATTCGACATGATGAGCCTCCGATAGCCTGACGATCAGCGTCGATGGACGAGCGTAGCGCGGTCAGGCGCCGCCGGCAAATCTGCCGTTCTGCCATCGACCAGCGTCGGATCAGACGTTTTTGCCGGATGCCCTTGCGCCATGGCGGCAAAGGTGATGAGTCAATCCGATGCGCGTGGGCGCGACGGTCACTCAGCCGCATTGGCGAGCGGCTCGGTGATCGACAGCGCCTCGATGCCGGCGTTTGGCAGCGAGAAATAGAAGCTCGCGCCCTCGTCCGGCGCCGCCTCGGCCCATACCCGGCCGCCGTGGCGCTCGACCGCACGACGCACGATGCTGAGGCCGATGCCGTGTCCGGCGTAGTCGTGCCCGTGCAGACGGGTAAACGGCTGGAAGAGAACGCGGGCGTTCTCGCGACAGAAACCAACGCCGTTGTCACGCACCTGCACCACCGTCTGCTCGTCGTCGCGGCTTGCGAGCACCTCAATGCAGGCGTCCGGGCGATGGCCGCAGAACTTGATGGCGTTGCCAATCAGGTTGGCCAGCGCCGGCCGCAGCAGCGAGGGGTCAGCCTCCACAACGGGCAGATCGCCAACGATGTAGCTTGGGCCGTGCCGGAGCGGTGCCCGCAGGTTGCTGTTTGGCAATCTGGCCACGTTGGTGGACGTGGCCGACACACCGTTGGTGCCGGTGGCCACGTCGCGACGCGCCGACGCCGCCGCAAACAATGCCATCTGATTGCCGGTCTGCGCTTCGGCAAGGGCGATCGCTTCGTGGGCCAGCGCTGTCAGGTCGACATGGGTCTTGTGCAAGTCCTTGTCGCCCACCTTGGCCAGCGTGAGCAGCGCGGTCACCAGATCGGAGGACTGCTGCGCCTGGCCGGCAATCAGCGGCAGCACCCGCCGCGCCACCGCTGTATCGCCCTGGCGCAAGGCGTCGTTGGCGACATTGGCAAGGCCGGCGATGCCGCCCAGACTACCGCGCAAATCGTGCGACACATTGCGGTTGAAACTTTCGAGGCGAGCCACGATGTTCTGCAAGTCGGCAGTACGACTGGCGATGGTCGCCTCCAGCGAGGCGTTGAGGATAGTCAGTGAGTGCTCCGCGTCCATCCGTCGCGCGTTTTCGATCTCGAGCGCGACGCGCCGGCGCACCAGACTGACCGTGAGCACGGCAATGCCCAGGAAGATCTCCGGAATCAGTGCGTAATAGCGCAGCGTAAAGGTCTCGGCACCGTTGGCCACCTGCCAGACCAGATAGACCGGCATCAGCACAATCCCCAGCGCAGTCAGCGCATGGCTGGACGAACGCTCGCGCAAGGCGGCGCTGAAGGCGGCGTAGACGATGATCAGGCCGGTCAGCATGTAGGGGAAAAATGCCCATGGCCGCGGCAGCGGGATGCCGGTTGTCGCGCAAAAGGTGATCGCCAGCGAAGGTACCGTTGCCAGCGCAATCAGCCAGTTCGACGCCCGTCCCGGCGCCGCGAAATATTGCAGCAGACCACAGGCACAGGAGGCTGCGGCCATGCCATGCAGGGCCGCGGCAACCGGGTTCATGTTGACCGTGTTCGGCCGCAACGAGGCATCGTTGAAGAAGTGAATGGCGAGAAAGCCGTAGCCGAGCGCGATCCATGACGCGCCTGGCTCGCGATCACGCAGCCAGAGCACCAGAAAGATCGCCGACAGCGTACCGAAAATTACCGCAGCTACATCAGTGCCCGAAAACGGTATCTGCCCCGAGAAGTCCAGCGGAGTCACAGTTTTTTCTTTTTGGAGTTGCAGCGAGTCAGCAATGTGTCTGACATTCTCATTGTGGCGCTATCTGGCTTAAAACAGCGGAAACAACACGTCAACTGGCTATTGATAAATAAGAATTTTCGGGGGAAATACGACAGACTTAGAGACCGAAGGATGCCCGCCGCCGCTGCCGGTGCACGCCACAGGCGACCAATTCGGTGTCATCTGCCCGTAACATCGTTGTCATAAAACGCGAGGTGAGTGCCCCGGCAACGCCCCGACCGTCGGGCGCTCGCCGTCTGACGAATCAAACCGCTTTCGCATGCCAGCCAGCATCCTTATTGTTGAAGACGAACCTGCCATCGCCGAGCTGGTGTCGCTGCACTGCCGGCACGCCGGTTACACGGTCAAAGTGGCGCATGCGGTGCTTGACGCCCGTGATATCGTGGACGAAACGCTGCCCGACCTGGTGGTGCTGGACTGGATGCTGCCCGACAAATCGGGCATCGACTTCGCCCGCGAGCTGCGGCGCGACGAGCGTACCCGCGATCTGCCGATCCTGATGCTCACCGCCCGTGCCGCCGAGGACGACAAGGTGCGTGGTCTTGAGGTAGGTGCCGACGACTACGTCACCAAGCCGTTTTCGCCCAAGGAGCTGGTGGCACGAATCAAGGCCCTGTTGCGCCGTGCCGCACCGGACGTGAGCGAGGAGCCGCTGGAAGTGGCGGGCCTGCGGCTGGAGCCGGCCTCGCACCGGGTCACCGGCAACGGCACGGAACTCAAGGTTGGCCCCACCGAGTTCCGGCTGCTGCGCTTCTTCATGGCCCGGCCGGAACGGGTGATGACGCGGCAGGCGCTGCTTGATGGCGTATGGGGCGATCACGTGTTCATCGAGGAGCGGACGGTGGATGTACACGTCCGCCGCCTGCGCCTCGCGCTGGAGCCCTCCGGCCATGACGCACTGGTGGAAACGGTGCGCGGCGGTGGTTACCGGCTGCGCAAACAGCCGCTGCGGTAACTGCGGGCGGCTGGCCCCTACCCCGCTTTCCTTTTAGTGTCATCACCCGCCACTACACTGCCGGCATGAAGGCGATCCGGCAAACCCTTGTCGCATTGGCGCTGATTGCGCTGGTGCTGTCGTGGGTATGGACGCCCTGGGTGGCCGTGGTGATGCTGGCCGCCATCGGCGCCTGGCTGTTCTGGCAGTTGCAACGTCAGGATGACGCCGCTGCCGCACTGCTGCGCGAGCCGGAATCGGTAGATCGTTCCTTTGACGACGCCATGGCCATCATCCGCGCCCGCCTCAAGGAAGGCGAGCAGAGCCTGCGCGACCGCGATGCCGAGATCGCCCAGCGCAAGCAGATCACCAATGCGGTGCCTGACGGTCTGTTCCTGCTCGACAACGGCGGCCGCATCATCTGGTGCAACCAGGCGGCGCTGGTGATGCATTCGCTGGATGCCTTCCGCGACATGGGCAAACCTATCGCCCAATTGATTCGAGCCCCGGAATTTGCCCGTTATCTGGACGATGACACGCAACCAGAGCCAGTGGTGACGCTCGGCGGTCGCTCGATCGCCTTTCATCTCGAGCGCGGCAGCGAAGGCGCGCGCCTGCTCTTGACCCGCGACGTAACCGAACGCGAGAAGCTCGACCGCATGCGCCGTGACTTTGTCGCCAATGTGTCGCATGAGTTGCGCACACCCCTCACTGTCGTCGGCGGCTTCGTGGAAACGCTCACCGATCTGCCACTCGAACCGGACGAGCGCAATCGCTACCTGCAACTGATTGCCAACCAGACCACCAACATGCGGCGGCTGGTGGAGGACTTGCTCACACTGGCGCGACTGGAGAATGACCAGTTGCCGCCGGAGGCCACGCAAATTGACCTGGCGCTGGTCGCGCGCGACGCGCTGGCGGACGCCGAGGCGCTATCAGCAGGCGCACACACGTTCGAGGCAACGATCGCCCCCGCACACTTGCTCGGCAGCGTCGGCGAGCTGCGCTCCGCGCTCGGCAATTTGCTGTCCAACGCAGTGCGCTACACGCCCGCGGGCGGCCGCATCACGCTCAATGTCGCGGCCCACGCGAACGGAGAAATCGTCGTTGAAGTGAAGGACAGCGGCGTCGGCATCGCCGCCGAACACATCCCGCGTCTGACCGAACGCTTCTACCGTGTCGATCGCTCCCGCTCGCGTGAAACCGGCGGCACCGGCCTCGGCCTCGCCATCGTCAAACACGTCGCGCAACGTCACCGCGCCAAACTGGAGATTGAAAGCACGGTCGGCGGCGAGCAGCACGGCAGCACGTTCCGGTTGCGGTTTCCGGTTTCTGGCACTTAGTCTCCTGATCCGTCAGCTTTTCGGCTCTGGTGACCGCCAATTGGGCTTTTGAGGCACATTTTTTCGCCAATCGACTTGCGTTCATTCGACCTTGCAACCCGCATGAAACTTGGCGAGAGGCAAAAGGCTGCGTCACGTCGTCATGCTTGCGTCATGTTTGGTGTCCTGTTCAAATGGATGGCAATTGACAAATTGGAATTGCGATGACGGCTCGGATGGCAAGGCTGCTGCTTGCGGCATGGGTTGGGGTTTGTGCTGCGAACGCGGTGGCGCAGGTCGAGTGGGTGACGCCGCTGGGCGACCCGGCGGCACCGGCGCCGCTCATGTTGCAGCGAGCGGTAGCCGCGCCCGATGGTGCTACCTTTGTCGTGGCCAATGTTGCCGACGGTGAAGCGACGCGGTTGCGGGTCAGCCGCATTTCAGCGGCTGGGGTTGAGCAGTGGGTACGCTGGCCAGTCAATGGCTCTGGTGTGCTCGGCAGCTGGGAGACCACACTACCGGCGGTAACGCACGCCGATGGCTCGGTGTCGCTCAGCTACTTTCGCAACACGCCCTATGGCTACTGCGCCGCCAACTACTCCGCAACAGGTGACTTGCGATGGCTGCGCTGTGGCGGCAATGCCGCCGCTATCAGCCTCGCTGCCGATGACGATCTCTACATTGTGGCCGGCACCCCGCGCCAGGTCAGCAAGCTCGCAGCAACCGGCCAGGTGCGCTGGGAAGTCACCGACACCACTTACCCAAGCGGCAATCTGGTCGGCCACGGGATCGACTCCAACGGCAACTACGTCGAGCTTTGGAGCAGCACCATCCGCACCTGGAGCTACGTCGACGGCAGCATCAGTGCGGTCAACGCCGCCAGTCTGCCTTACCAAACGCCTGCACGCGACCTGCGTCTGATCACTCGCAGCAACCGCAACCTGGTCGTGACACGTGGACTGGCTTACGCAAGCAATGCGACCACGTCAACCGTGACTCGCCACACGTCGACGGGTGCCCAGTCGTGGTCGACAACCGTCACCTTCCCCGGCACTTTTACTGGCAATGAATACGATGTGCTGTTTCCGGCGGATGCGGACGGTGTGTATGTGGTGCGCACCTCCACGGGCATCACCGACACCCAGGTAGCGAAGCTCTCCGCTGCGGGGGCCGTGTTGTGGCAGCGGCATTACTCAAGAATTCATCGGATTGTGGAGGGGCCGAACGGTCTCATTGGCATTCGCAGTGATGTCAACGTAGGTAGCGGTAGCAGTGATTCGTTCATCTTTGCCATCGCTCCCGCCGATGGGGCGCTCGGTAGCCCGATCATCTACTCGCGCTCCGACGCCTTCGCGCCAACGGACTGGTTCGCCGCTGCCAATGGCCGTGTTATTGCGAGCTTCCAGGGCAACAACCCGTTCCCGCCGTATGCGGCGTTTCCAAATGCCCTGCTGGCGAGTAGCGCCTATGTCGGCCCTGCGGTCGCCAGTCGCTGGGTGGTCACGGCGCTGTCGCGTCCAGCGGTCAGCGCGCAGCAGAGCGAGTGTCTGATGCCCCGATTGAGTCGATCAAGCCCAGCTCCTGGCTGGTGGTCGCGCACGCAACGAGCGCCGCAGTCGCCGCGATCTACCTGGGTCAACACCGACACTGCAACTGGAATAGCTGGCGCTCGCTCGGCCAACGATACTGGGGACGTTGACTGTGGCTCGCCGATCACCCCGGATGCCGCTCGCATTGCTGTTAACAGCTACGGTCAACGGCTGCAGAAAGTCAATTTCAATGGGGACCTTATCTGGCAGTCTGCCAGCTCGCTATTTCCCACCTCTGGCTCGCAGCGCGCCTTGACGTCAATTGCCACCAGCGGCGCCATCACTTACACCACCGGCAATCTGCTCGGCCGCGCCACCATCAGCGGCACGATCATCTTCGAGACCGATCTCGGGATGATCACGCCGCAGTTTCTCGCCGTCGATACCGATGCCAGCGTCTGGGTGGTCGGGCCCAACCCCAACGGCGGCTCAGTGAAGGTGGTCAAGGCTGACGCCAGCGGTGCGCTGCAGTGGACGCTGACTATTGATGCGCCATCCTGCTCCGATACGCTGAGAGCGGTCCGACTCAGCGCCGCCGGCGTGCTGCTGGTTGCCACTGAGGCGTGCAGCGAGGGGCGCGTGCATCGCATCAGCGCTAACGGCCAGGTGGTCTGGCAGCGTGTGATTGGCGGCACTGTTGCGCAACCGTTTGTACAAGTGGGCGCCTTGGCAGAGGATACCGCCGGCAACGTCTTTGTCGGCGCCTGCACCCACAACGGTTCGCTGACGGCCGACAACGCCCGTGCTGCGTCGCTGGTCGCATCGTGGTCGGGCAGCGGCAGCGAGCGCTGGAATCTCCGCCGCGATCTGTTTGGCGACGCCCCGGAGTGCGTCACGTCGTTGGACACTGATACCGACGGCAGCGTCTACGCGGCGAGCAGTGTCACGCGCGGGACGTCGCCGCCCGTGCTGTGGGCAATCGCTGCGTCCGGTAGCGAATTGTGGCGCCATGCGGGCCTGCTCGCCAATCCGGATGCAACATTTACTGAGCTCGCACTTGACAGTACGGGCAAGCTGGTTGCTCTCGGCGAGGCCCCCGCAGGTCAGGATGGCCCGCGCGCAGCGACGTTGCGGCGCATCGCGCTTGCGGGCATCGGCTCGCCACTGCGTCTGAAAGTACTCGAAGCGCCGGCGACGCCGGTCGAGTATCGCGCCTCGTTCGGGCTGCGCGTCGGCCTTCGTACGGCGGCGGACGTTGCCGCCAATGCAACCAGTCCCGTGGTGGTATCGCTGGCTGTCGACAACGGCGGTGGTTCGGTCAGTAGCGCCGGATGCACCATCGCTGTTGGCAGCAGCGAATGCAGCATCACGGATGCCCGCTACGACGCGGTCGAGAACAACGTAGTCCTGTCCGCTGCGGCCGATAGGCTCGCCGCTGCAGTGGCGCCGGCCATCAACGTCGTGCGGGCGGCGACTGCCACGACGATTGCGGCCCTCACGCCCCCGCCTTACAACGCGTTTTCGATCGTCACGGTACGAGCGTCGGTGCAGGGGCCGCCGCCGCCCTCGCCCGCTGACATCCGCGGCTATCTCAATGGACCGCAGGGATCCTCAGCCTACACGACAAACTGCGGGTCCGTGACTGGCACCGGTCTGGTGACCGGCTACCAGTGCGATTTCCTCATTAACAGCGCTGCCATGCCATTCAACGCCTCCTTCGTGGCCTACGGCGATTCCAACTACCTGAGTTCGACGGCGGCCGCCACCACATTGCCCATCACTGCGGTGACACCTGCATTGACAGTGACCGAGGACACTGGCAATACACGGGTGGCAGGGGACCGCGTACGTTTCCGGGTGACGCTGACGACGCCGGGTGGCGTGAACGTGTCGACCTTCGTCCTGCGTTCACTGCTCAGTATCAGCGGTGGTGGCTGCATCTACACCGTGGCAAACGGCAGCCTCAGCGATAACTTCTCGGGCAGCTATGTCCTCTGCGAGTCGCTGAATCCGCCGGTCGGCCCGCTGAGTGTCATGGTGTCTTTTGCTGGCAATGCCGACTTGCTGGCTGCCAGCACGCTCGCGCCAACGGTCACTATCACCGGCGGCGCCGTGTTGCGCGGCAGTGCCTACCTGTCGGGCGCCACCGTCTGCTCGCCGACGGCAGGGGCCAACTGCTCAGGCCCCACCTATGTCGGGGCCAGCGGCAGCTACGAGTGGGCGTGTTCCGTGCCGGCTGGCGCGTCGGGCCAGATTTTCTTTGTTCCGCCGCCGGGCTCGCCTTTCGTCTTCCAGCCGTCTCCCATTGCGTTCAGTAACGCCGCCGGCGTTGTCAACATGTCAGGGCCGACCTCACAGTTCTACCAGTCATACGCGTGTATGCGCGATGTTGATGGCGATGGAGCAACACTGGCACATACCGACGGCGTTCTGGTGCTGCGTCGCATGTTCGGGCTGACGGGCAACGCACTGACCGAGGGCGCCACGCACGCCTGCGTTCCGCGTTCGGCCGCCGGCATTGTGCAGGCGGTTTCGCTTGCTGCCTACGACATCGATGGCGACGGCCAGACGCGCGGCGAGACGGATGGTCTTCTGTTTTTGCGGGCGATGCTCGGCTTTCGGGGTGAGGCGCTGATCGCCGACGCTATCGGCGCCAATGCAATGCGTCGCACACCTACCGATATCTGGAATTTCCTGGTTGGCTCATGTGGATTTGCATACTCGCCGTGAAGCGACGGGACCGGCGTCGTGAGCACAGAAATTGTTCATCGCGCCACGCGATGCTGCCACCACAGCATCAGTGGCGCACCAAGTAGCTCGAGTACAGTGAAAGCGATGAAAGGCGGTAGCGGTGCACCGAGCATCGTCAGTGACAGCAGTCGCCCGGCGCCGCCCAGAAAGATCATCAGCCACAGCGCGCGGAACAGTACTGCTTCGCGTTCGATGCGTGGCACCAGCCACAGCACGGCAAGTCCGAGGCCCAGCCAGACGCCGCCGAAGAAGCGCAGGTTGCTGTCAAGCGTGACGTCGCGTGGCAGGTGCATCGAGGCGTAGAGCGGATCGTCCACACCCATCATCGTGAGCACGCCAGTGATGACGGGCACCAAACCCAGCAATGCGGTGACGATTTGCAAGTTGCGTCGGGACATGCTGCTTCTTCCGCCAGGTTAATAGCAATTGCGTGCCAGGTCAGGCACGCAGGCTGAGGATGACACCCGCCGCGTACAGCAGCGTCGCGAGGGCAATTCCCCGAACCGGCACTGAGAAGAAACAAAGTCGGGCCACAACGAGATAAGTCGCCAGCGTGACCAGCCCCAGCCCCTGCAGGAACGCCGACTGCCACAGCAGCGCCGTTTGCACCAGTGCGAGATAGCCGTAAACCAGCCCGAACAGAATGAGCCCCATGCTGTGGGTGATGTTGAAGCCGTGGTTCGCCCGCCACATGGTGGTCTGCCGTGTGATGACCGGATGCGTTTGCTGCATTGCCGCCAGCACGGCGGGATCGCGCGGGTGCAGCTTGTTGCCGTGCAGCGTGTAAAGCAGGTGGATGCTGCCGAACAGCAGCACGATGCCGGCACTGGTTGCGACGAGGGTGGAGGCGAGCATGTGGCGACCCTTTATGGATTATCTTTACAGGCGAAAGATTTGCCACATTCTTCCATCGCAATCCTTCTCGTGTCAAGATTACAACCATGAAGCCCCTGAAAGCAGAACCAGCGGCGCGCAAGAAGCCAGCCGCAGCGACAGCCGCCCCCTCCGGCAAGCACGCCCTCGCGCCTGAGCCGGCCCCCGAGCCGAAGCCCTACCACCACGGCAACCTGCGCGAGACGCTGCTGGCGGCGGCGGACGGGGTGCTGGCGCGGCAGGGCGCGGCGGGTATTACGTTGCGCGATGTTGCCAAGGCGGCCGGTGTGTCGCACGCAGCGCCGTACCATCACTTCGCCAGCCTTGATGAGATGCTGGCGGCGGTCGCCGAGCGCGGCTTTGCGCAGCTCGCGATGGCGATGGCAGCACCTGCGGGCGAGAGCGATCCGCGTGAGCGCCTGCTGCAGATCTGTGAGGCTTACGTCAATTGCGCCCGGTCACACCCGGCGCAATTCCGTCTGATGTTCGGCCCCCTGCTCGCCCGCAAGCACGAGTTCCCGACGCTGAAGACCGCCGCCGAGGGCGCGTTTGCGCAGTTATTGGCCGCCTCGACGGCGCTTGACGCCGGGCGCGGACCGGAACTGGCGCTGCTGGGCTGGAGTCTGGCGCATGGCCTCAGCAATTTGCTGATCGACGGTGCCTTTGACGGTCTGCCGATGGAGCTGCCCGCCGGGGCGACGCTGGCACGGCAGCTGGCGGCACGTGCCCTGGGCGAATTGGGTCGCTGACGTTGCAGCCGTCATGGTGTGGGGAAATTTCAGCTCATTGGCTTTTCGGCGGAAGCTCGTTTTGATAAGGGCTTTGCCCTGTAAATGACCTGTAGTCGACTTCTGCCATTTCCGCGCCCTCGCCCGCATCCGGCGGCGATTTAGTGAAAAAGTCATGCGCTCGGGCATCTCGTCAACCGAGTCGCGTGCTGGCGATCTGCCAGCCTCGACGCGCATAATTTCCGGCTCACTGCCGCGCTGGTTGACGGCGCGCCAGCCCCCTCCTGCAAGGCTTTCCATGAAACTGAAAGAACCCCTCCTCTTCCGGCAACAGGCGTACATCGACGGTGCGTGGTGCAACGCCGATTCCGGCGCCACCTTCGGCGTCGACAACCCGGCCACCGGCGAAATCATCGGCAACGTGCCCGACATGGGCGCCGCCGAGACGCAGCGCGCGATTGACGCGGCCAACGCCGCGCTGCCGGCGTGGAGCAAGCTGAGCGCAAAGGCGCGTGGCGCCATCCTGCGCAAGTGGTTCGACCTGATCGTGGCCAACGCTGACGATCTGGCGCAACTGATGGTGCTTGAACAGGGCAAGCCGTTCGCCGAGGCGAAGGGCGAAGTGGCCTACGGCGCCAGCTTTGTAGAATGGTTTGCCGAGGAAGGCAAGCGCGCTTACGGTGACGTGATTCCGACCCAGTCGCCGGACCGCCGCTTTGTGGTGATCAAGCAGCCGATTGGCGTCTGCGCAGCGATCACGCCGTGGAACTTCCCGATTGCGATGATCACGCGCAAGTGCGCGCCCGGCCTCGCGGTGGGCTGCACCTTCGTGGTCAAACCAGCCGAGCAGACGCCGTACTGCGCGCTGGCGCTGGTGGCGCTGGCCGAGCAGGCGGGCATGCCGAAGGGCGTGTTCAACGTCATCACCTGTGACTCGTCAAAAGCGCCAGAGGTGGGCAAGGTGCTCTGCGCGTCGCCGATCGTGAAGAAGGTGACGTTTACCGGCTCCACCGAAGTGGGCCGCATCCTGATGCGCCAGAGCGCTGACACGGTGAAGAAGATGGGCCTGGAGCTCGGCGGCAACGCCAGCTTCATCGTGTTCGACGACGCCGATATCGATGCCGCTGTCGAAGGCGCGATGGCCTCGAAATACCGCAACACCGGCCAAACCTGCGTCTGCGCCAACCGCATCTACGTGCAGGACAAGGTGTACGACGCCTTCGCCGCCAAGCTCACCGAGAAGGTGAAGCAGATGAAGGTGGGCCAGGGCTTCGAGGACGGTGTGATGCAGGGCCCGCTGATCGACGGTCAGGCGCTGAAGAAGGTGCAGGAGCACGTTGCCGACGCGGTGAGCAAGGGCGCCACCGTACTGACTGGCGGCAAGCCGCACGCCAAAGGCGGCCAGTTCTACGAGCCAACCGTGCTCGCCAACGTAACGCCGGCGATGCGCGTCAGCGTCGAAGAAACGTTCGGCCCGGTGGCGCCGCTGTTCCGCTTCAATACCGAAGAGGAAGTCATCAGTCTCGCCAATGCCTCCGAATTCGGCCTCGCCAGTTACTTCTACTCACGCGACATCGGCCGCGTGTGGCGCGTCGCAGAAGCACTCGAAGTGGGTCTGGTCGGCGTCAACGCCGGGGTGATCGCCAACGAAGTGGTGCCATTCGGTGGCGTCAAGCAATCCGGCCTCGGCCGCGAAGGCTCAAAGTACGGCGTCGACGACTATCTCGAGATCAAGTACATCTGCATGGGCGGCATCTAGCCGCCGGGCTGCGCTTGATCCGTGTTGACGTGGCTCGGGAGCAGAGCTAAATGTCAGGCCGGGCAACGATCACGCAGTTGCGTCCGCTCTGTTTGGCGCGGTGCAATGCGCGATCGACGCGGTCGAGGACGGACACGAGTGGCTCGCCCGCAGGCGCTTGTGTAACCGCGATCGACGCATGCAGGTGCTCGCCGGCCGCCTGATCGGACGGGATGGCGAGCGCGGCGACTGCTGCGCGCAATTTCTCGGCAATTGCGCCCGCGTTGCTCGCGGCCATGCCAGGCTGCCACAGCAGGAACTGGTCTCCTCCCCAGCGTGACACCATGTCGGTGCGCCGTACATTGCCCAGCAGGGCTTGCGCCACGTCGCGCAGCGCGAGATTGCCGACCAGCCGGCCAAAGCGGTCGTTGACGCCACGAAAGCCGTCCAGCGCAACGATGGCGAGCACGCCACGGGTGGCATGTTCGCTTTCCAGATTCCACTGTTCTTCGAGTGTGCGTCTGGCATGCCGCCGGTTGGCCAGGCCGGTGACCAGATCGCTGGCCTCGTCCGGCAGGCGGTCGGCCTGCTGGCGCGAACTGGCCAGCACTGCGTGCAATAACTGCGCAACCGTCTGAAACAGCCCGGCGCTGGTGGATTCGAAATAGCGTGCACGGGTTGAATAGACCGCCAGCAGGCCGCGCTCATCGCCGCCGCTGCTGATCGGTGCGATCAGCACGCTGCGTGCGCCGTAACGAGAGGCGGCGGCGCGCCACGGACCATGTGTCGCCGTTGGCGACAGGTCGAAAGTCCGGGTCGGCACACCGCTGGTGGTGAGCACTGCCATTGAGCGGGGTGATGCAAAAAAATCGGCGCCAATCGACAGCCGCTTCTCGGCCAGAATGGCCGGACCCACTGCCACCTGTGGCTCAACCACGGTCGCGTTCGGGTCCCCAAACCAGACCCACGCCATGCAGATATTGGGCGATGCGCTGACGATCGCCTCACAATAACGACGGGCCATGCCGGCCGGATCCGGACGCCCGATCAATTGCGCGCTGGTTTGCAGCAGCGCCTCGGCCAGCAATGCCTGCTCGGCCAGCGCGATGCCATCGGGCGAGCCTTCGCCCCTCAGCGACGACTTCTGGAACAGTTTCAACATGGTCTTCCGGTCTTATCCGGCAGCCAGCGTCCGTTCGTCTTGGTTTACTGCATCGCGAACCGGTACGGGCTTGCTACCGTGGCGGCTATCCTACTCCAATCGGCTGTCGACTTCTCGGAGTTATCTGACCACCTGCGGCAAATTGATTGCCAGCCGCGTCAGGCAGGCACTTCACTCAGTTGTGCAAACGGCAACTCCTGCTTGACCAGAATGACCGTGCACGGCGCCTCCATCGCCACCTTGATCGGGATGGTCGGTTTGAACGCCTGCAGCTTCAGCCCATGCGTCGCCGCGCCCATCACGATTACCGTCACGTGATTGCCGCGTGCATACTCGATGATCGCCCCCGGCACGTCGCCCGCCTCGATCACGTGGTGCGACACCTGCCGCCCTTCCAGATCAACGCCGCGTACCCACTGCTTTTGCCGTTCAAGGTGGTGACTGTGTACCCGGCTTTCGCTGCGCTCGGCGTCGGTGCTGCTGGTGTCGGACGGCGAAATAACGGTCACGCAGGCGAGGCGCGCACCCGGCCGCGAGCCGAGTGCCCGGTTCACTGCAACCCGTAGCGAGTACAGCGTGGCATCGGTGACATCCTTGTACGGCAGCGCCACCATGACGATAGGGACCTGATCAATCTGCTCCATCGGCAGCGGACTCGGTTTGTATTCCATACCCGCCGCCTTGAACCAGCGTTTGATATGGGTGCCGAGCGACGCGCCCTGCATTTCGTGGCCGCGATCGCCGATCTTGACCAGCGAGGGATCAGCAAGATCAAGCGCAAGATGGGCCGCCGACGGATATCGCTTCGCCGCCTCCGGCTCCAGGCAACGCAGGATGACTTCCTGCAGCCACGGCGGAATCTCGGAGCGCCAGGCCCGTGGCGGCTTCGGCTGCATCCACATGCGCTGGCGCAGGCCACCGGCAGTTTGTGGCTCGCCAAACGGCAATTCACCGGTGGCCAGCTCGTAAAGCATGACGCCAATGGCAAAGATGTCGCTGCGCGGATCGCCGCGCACACCGACCACCTGCTCCGGCGCCATCCACACCGGTGAGCCAATCGCCTTGCGCAACTCCTCCGCCAGCAAATCGGGATAGTGGCCGTGATAACTGAGCCCGAAGTCGAGCAGCACGCCGCCGCCAATGCCATCCTTACCGGGGCGAATCATCACGTTGGCCGGCTTCAGGTCCTGATGCACCACGTTCTGCCGATGCAGGCTGTGGGCGGCACTGGCGACCGCTTCACCCAGGCGGGCGATGGTCTCCGCATCCGGCTGGGTGCGCGTCTCGCGAGCAACGTCGAGCCAGTGCTGCAACGGCCGGCCCTCGATGTACTCCATCACCAGATAGGGCACACGGGTCAGGTCGCCCGCCGCCACGAAGCGCGGCACATGCGGGCCCGACAGCGCCTGCAGGATCTGCGCCTCGACCTCGAAGCCGACGATGTTCTCGGCGCCGTCGCCGGTCGCCATGCGTGGCACCTTCATCGCCATCCGGAATCCCGGATCGGGCGCGCCGTTGGCATATTGAACTTGATAGATGTGCGCCATGCCCCCCGAGTGGAGGTTGGCTTTGACCACAAACCCGTCGAGCGTTTCGCCCGGCTCCAGCAACTTCATTGACCCCTCGAAAGTCTTTCTGCAAAAAAATCCGGCAACCCTGCGGCACGGATGGCAGCGGCTGCCGCCGCATGGTCGTAGGCAACGCGCGCGAACGTGAGCCGCGCAGCATCACGATCAAACAGCGCGTACATGGCCTCCTGTCGCCCGTCACGCGGTTGCCCGACGGACCCGATGGTGGCGACCCAGCGCCGGTGCGCCGGCACCGGAATCGCGGCACCGGGCGTTGGCACAAACTCCAGCAGGCCCCGGCCCTGGCCCTGGTAGTACAGCATCTGTCGGTGCACATGTCCGCCAAACACATGGCGAATGTCGGCGGCAATCTCGGTGGCGGCTGCCAGCGACTCGCCGGCGCCGCGACCGTCGTGCACATAGTGCCAGCGCTCCGGGGAATCGACGCTGGCGTGAACCAGCAAGGTACTGCCGTCACGATGCAGGAGTGGCAGCTCGTCGAGAAACTGCCGTTGCGCTGCGCTCAGCTGCGCATGCGTCCAGGCAGCCGTCATTTCGCCCAGGGCGTCACCCGCCACGGCCGGTGGGCGACAGGCCAGAGCATCGTGGTTGCCCTTGAGCACCCAGGCACCATCGGCCGCCATCGCCATCACGCGCTCAACAACTGGCGCTGGATCGGCGCCATAGCCGACCAGGTCGCCCAGCAACGCAAACTGCGTTGCGCCGCGCGCGCGCGCGTCGGCGAGGCAGGCGTCGAACGCCTGCAGGTTGGCGTGGATGTCGGAGAGCAGCGCGAGCTTCATGATCGTAGCCGGCTCGGAATCCATCACGCTGGACGCAGTCACCGGTCAGTTGGGATTGTCGCTGCGATGATACGCGCGGTGCAGCGGGCGTTGTAGGCGCTTGACGCAGGTCAAGCCATCGCCTGCCAGCAGCGTTATCGTGGCCTGCCATCACCTCTGCATCCGGCCAGCATGACCACCCGCCACCAGCTCCGTCGTCGCTTTCTCGTCCGTCGCGGCGTGATCTATTCTCTGATCATCTCGATGCTGATCCTGCTCGGTGGCGGCTTCGGGTTCTGGCTGCTTGACCCGCATGTGCACACGCTGGCGGACGGTCTGTGGCTGGCGTTCACGACCGCAGCCACAGTAGGCTATGGCGACATGGTGCCGTCAACGCATGCGTCTCGCGCGTTTGCAGTAATCGTCGTACTGCTCGGCCTTGCCGTGCTGTCACTGGTCACCGCATCAGTCGCCGCCCTGTTTGTTGAAAAGGACGTGCACACCGAAGAGCGCGCTATCGAACGCGAGCTGATGCAGGAGATTCGCGCAGTGCGTGCCGAGGTGGCGGCGCTACGCCGCGAGCTCGGTCGCTGACAGGCCGCAACGTCCGGCAGCCGCCGCCGATGTGGCTCTGCTCCTAGTCGTTGGTCGGGACTGCGGGTGATGTCTTCTCGCCACGCTCATACACCACATGCGCGCGGCCGACGATCAGGCTGTCGATCTTGCCGATGGTGTCGGGGTTTTTGTTCGAATAGGGCAGCTTGCTCAGCACGTAGCGCATGGCGTTCAGCCGTGCGCGCTTCTTGCAATCGCTCTTGATCACGGTCCACGGCGAGTCGGCGGTATCGGTATCGAAGAACATCGCTTCCTTCGCCCGGGTGTAGTCATCCCACTTGTCGAGCGAGGCCTTGTCGATCGGTGACAGCTTCCACTGCTTGAGCGGATGGTTCTCGCGTTCCTTGAAGCGGCGGCGCTGCTCCTTGCGGCTGACCGAGAACCAGAACTTGAACAGATGCACGCCGCTCCTCACCAGATGGCGTTCAAATTCCGGCGCCTGCCGCATGAACTCTTCGTACTGCGCGTCGGTACAGAAGCCCATCACCCGCTCCACGCCCGCGCGGTTGTACCAGGAGCGGTCGAACAGCACGATTTCTCCGGCCGTCGGCAGATGCTGCACGTAGCGCTGAAAGTACCACTGTCCCGCCTCGGTCGGCGTTGGCTTCTCCAGCGCCACCACGCGCGCGCCGCGAGGATTGAGGTGCTCCATGAAGCGCTTGATGGTGCCGCCCTTGCCGGCAGCGTCGCGGCCCTCGAACAGGATCACCACGCGCTGGCCGGTGGCCTTGACCCAGGCCTGCAGTTTGAGCAACTCCACCTGCAGGCGGTACTTCTGCTGCTCGTAGTTGCGCCGGAGCATCAGGTTTTTGTACGGATAGCCGCCGTCGCGCCAGTTGTCGGCGAGCTCATCGTCCGGGTTTTGCTCTGCAATCTTCTGACCTTCGCGATCATTGCCGAGCAGGCGCTTGCGGATCGCCTTCAGGTCGTCGCTGGACGCGCCGTCAAGCAGGGCGCGCAATGCTTTCGCCTTGTCGCGGCCACTTTGCGCCGAGTCCAGCACCGATTGCACTGCGGCCAGTTGTGCGCCCTCGGCGGCCTTTTCCGCCTCGCGGGCAGCAAAACTCTCCAGTGCGGCGGGCCGCAACCGTGGCGCCGTATCACCGGCGGCGACCGGGCGAGCCAACTTACGCGGCCGACGCGCAGCGGGTGTGGTTCGCGCCATCGGCTTGGTGGTGGTGGGGCGAGTGGAACGGCTGGCCATGGCGCTTCCTTGACGATACAAACGGACGAGTATGCGGCTGCCACGGCGGTGGCTTTTTGACCTGAGTCAATCGTGTCGCGTGACCGTCACAAAACAGGGTTAATCCGCCGGTCGCTGGAAGAAAAGCCCGGCATCCCCCCAGCCATGCCAGGCGCCGGGCCGTTGCTGCACGGCGCCTTCGAGCAGCGCCACCGCCGCCTGCAGGGACGCGTCAGCGCTGCGGGTGTCGAGCGACACCACCTTCAGTTCCGGCTGCAGGGTGTCACGATTCCACTGTCCGATGAAGACGTGGATCGGCCGCTGTTGCCGATGGGCGAGCTCTACAAGACTCGGCGGGAAATACGCGGTCGCGCCGAGAAATTGCACTGCCGCCGATCGATCCACCAGCGGCGGTGGCAAGTCGATCAGCGCCAGCACGCTGTTGCCCTCTTTCCACGCTTTCAGCACGCCACGTGCCGCGCCACCCCAATCGGTGTAGATCAGCGGCGCGCCGCAGACACGCTCAATCGTCTTCATCCGCAGCGTGCCGAACCAGAGCAGGATCCGCTCCGACCAGTTGGCAGCATCCGGACCGCGCTGCATGACAATCGATATCGGCAGACCGAGCGTGCGCAGGTAGCGCGTGAGCCACCAGCCACCGCCGTAGTGGAAGGTGACAAACAGCGCCGGCGCCGCCAGCGTGGCTGGTGCTTCAACGCGCAGGTGCTTCGCCATCCAGCGGTCGCTGCGGGTGAGCGAGACCCAGAGATCGGCGTAGTCGGTAACGCGGGTAAGGCGCAGGTCCGCAGCGGCCTCGTCTGCATCGGCAGCCGGCATGCGGTCGCGGATACCGGACAGCAGCGCGGCGCTTTCCAGCCGGAACACCTCGGGGTTGCCGCGAATCCACGCCACCAGATGCCGGCGGATGAACATCGGTGACAGCGCGAATGCCAGCGGCAGCAGCACATGGTCACGCAGCCGCTCCCAGGCGGTCGTTGGCCCCTGTTGGGAGCCGCCCATTGACACCAGCGCGGTGCCGAACAGCACGCAGGCCATGCCGGCGATGACGTTGAAGGTGATTGCCTCGCCCAGCACCAGCCAGCCCCAGAACGCGGCGAAGGCGGGGAACAGGAAGGCGACGCTGGACGCACGCTGCGGGCCGACGGTCTTGATCAGATGAAAGAACAGCACGTAGCCTGCTACGGTGCAGAACACCGACAGCGCGAGTACGGCACCCCAGGCCTTGACCGACGGCATCGTTGCCGGCGCCAGCGCGATGCCGGGAAGCAACAGCCACACGGTGGCGCCGAGCACCATCCCGGTGGCCGACGCGACCTGCGACACCTCAGCGTCCGGGCCGTCATCGGTCAGGTAGTGCTTGATCAGAAAGCCGGCGGTCGCGTACATGCTCGCCGCAAGGGCGGCAGCCAGCATGCCGATGACGGCCAGCGGCGTCAATGCCACTGGCTGCAGCCCGACCAGCACCAGCACGCCAGCGAACGCGAAGGCAATGCCCAGCCACTTCAGCGCACCGAGGCGCTGCTTGAACCAGAGCCACGCGATCAGCGCGCTCCACACCGGGGTCGTCGAGTTGGCAATCGCGCTGTAGCCAGCCGGGATGTGCTGCGCGGCAAAACTGTAGGCGATGAAGGGAATGGCGGTGTTCACCGCACCAACCGCGAGATAGGTTTTCCAGCGCCGACCGAGCGCGAGTGTTTGCCGGAACGCCGTCACGATCACCAGCATAATCAGGCAAGCCAGCCCGACGCGCGCAGCGGCCATCGAGAAGGCGCCGAACTCGGGTACGGCGACGCGCATGAACATGAAGGCGGCGCCCCACAGCGCGCCGAGCAACAGCAGTTGCAAGAAGGCCCGGGAATTCACGCGACAGGCACCCGCTGGCGGTCCGAGAAGACACACCCACAGGCATTGGCTATTTGATGAAACGACCGCTGCATGCGGGCTTGCTGCTGAAAATTAACGAGGTCGACTTTGACAAAAAATGCTGCTGAGCCCTCGTCAAATAAGGGCTTTGAACAAAAGCTGCTAGCTACTTTTTCGCGGCTGCGACTTCTGCTGCCAGCTCGGCGCCAGATTTGTAATGGGCAACCCGGTTGACCGTGGTGCGCAACGTGCGCTGCGTAAACGCGTTGCTGCCCTTCACCTCTTCGTTCCAGTATTTGTCAGCCAGCTGGCGGTTGCGCGGCACGTCGAGCAGGAAGGCGTCTCGGGAGCCAGCGCCGCCGAAGATGTAGAGCTTGCCGTCGAGCATGCGCCAGGTGTCGGCGTCACCGCCCCACGGAATGGCGTAGACGATGCCGTTGGCGCAGTAGCCACCAAACTCGGGCAGATAACGCGTCGGCTCCTTGTCGAACAACGCCTTGTTTTCGGCCGACGAGAAATAGAACGTCACGTTCTCGTAAGTGCTCTTGATCGCCGGATTGCCCTGTTTGTAGGCGCTCTGGGTGAAGTAGGCCACCACGTCGGCGCCCTTCAGGATCACCCGGTCATTGCCGTCCATCGCCACCGCGTTGACCGGCGACAGCTTGCCACCGGGGCTTTGCGTGACCAGCGGCGCACAGCCGGCGAGGCCTAACGCCAGCGTCAGCAGAATGGTGCCAAAAAGAGTGGATTGAATGCGCATCAGTGGGCTCCTTCAGGGGAAAGGCATTGTAGGCGGCCGCTTGACCGGAGTTGCCTGGTCGATCGCTATCTCGAACGCCCTGCGGCGGCGGCCAAAAACATGCCCCGCGCCGGCAAAGCCGCAGGGCGTCAATTAACGATTCTTTACATCCCGGAAAGCCACGGGTAAGAACTTGCAGTTAAAATCATGCCATTGGAATAATTCAGCGGTATCCCTGCGCGCATGCGCAACGGTCCGCCCCAAACGCCTTGAAACTTGTTACGGTAGTTCTACGTAGCAGCGGGCGACCTCAGCTTCGCGACGCCCTGCAATCCCTTTGCCAGCAGGATCACACCCTGCTTGAGGTGCTCGTCGTCGACGTCACCGGTGATACCCACCCGGCCCTACCCGATTTGCCATGGCGTGCCGGGCACAGCGCCCGGATGATCGGCAGCGATCGGCCGTTGTCCCGCCCCCAGGCGGCGAACGTCGGGCTGGCGGCGGCATCGGGCGAGTGGCTCTGCTTTCTCGACGAAGATAACCATTACGACGCCGATTTCGTGTCGTCGATGCTGCGGCACGCACGTCAGCAACCTGGGCGCCTGCTGCTCTATGGTCACAGCCGGGAGCAAGCTGGTGATGGTTCAACCAAGCACGTTGCCGCATTGCCATTCAATCGGGCGCTGATGGCCAGCCGGCCGCTGTGTCACTGGTCGGCGGCGCTGATCAACCGGCGGGTGATTGCACTCGGCTGCCGTTTCGACGAACGCCTTGCCGTCTGCGAAGACCAGGACTTTCTGGCGCAGATCGCGCAGCACGGCGACTTTGCGCTGGTGCCGGTGACCGCCTTCAACCACCGCGCCGCCTCAGACACTGCCGAAACAGGCGACGATCCGGCTTCGCGCGACGGGCTTCGGCTGTCCTGCGAGACATTGCTGCAGGCGAGGTGGGCGGGCAGCAGTCTTCATCACACGTTGCGGGCAGCAGCGGGCAGTCAGTCGGGCGTTGCCGCCTACTTCCGGCATGACTTCGCAGGCGCCCGTGCCGCCTTTTCGGCGGCGCTGCAGGAGTACCCGGACGATCCGAACGCCCTGCACGGCCTCGGTCGCCTCGACTTCGAAGCACAGCAGCTGGAGAGAGCACGCCGGCAGGTTGAACGTGCCATCGAGATCAACCCGGACGCGGCCGAGTTTCGTCTGACGCTGGCACAAATTCTCGCGGCGACGGACGCCACTGAGTCAGCCCGTGCGGAAGCAATGCAGGCAGCGCGCGACCCGCTGCTGCGTGAAGCGGCGCTGGCGCTGTTGTCGCGACTGCCATCTCGCGAAGCGCCGGTAACCGCCACGCAGCAACCAGCGCGCCTGTCGCCCTGCAGTTGCGGCAGCGGCAGGCGGTACAAGGATTGCCATGGCAAGATCGGCTCGCTCACCAGCGAGTCCGAAGCGCCACGGCCCATCGACGCCAACGCCACCGTCATCCAGCAGGCCGGTGCGGCAATGCAGGCTGGCGAAGCCACTCGCGCGATTACGCTGCTCAGTGCGGTGTCCGTCAACAACGTCATCGATGCCACGCTGGCAATCGACGCCGGCTCACTGCTGCTTGCTGCCGGTGACGCCAACGCCGCCAGCCCGTGGTTCGCGCGGGCCTTGCAACTTGATGCCGACGGGCCGGCCCGCGCGCTGCTGCGTCAATGTTGCGAGCGACAGTACGCATCAATTTATGCTGATTCCGTGTACCGTGAAGCAGCGCATCTTTGCCGCCGGTTGCCGCCGGATACCGCATCACGGCCGCAACGCAGCGGCGATGCCATCCACATCGTGACCGATTTCGCAGGGGTGGGCGGATCCGAGCGTCACGCAATGAATCTGCAGCGAATTCTTGCTCCGCATCTGCCCGTCCGGCTATGGTCTACGACACCGGTGCATGTGGCATGGAGCGATTGCGGCATCACGCTGATTGACAGCGCCGCAGGCAACTTCCCGCGCGATGGCACGCTGGTGCTGATTGGTCAATTTGTTGCCCTCGGTGACTGGTTTGGGCAGGCGAGATTTCACCGATTGGTCATCCGTAACAATATCGATCAGCCGCAGATGTTGCTGCAGCGACTGGTGGAAGTGGAGCTGTACAACCGTCGGCTGACAGTGCAATTCACCTATCCGTCAGCACAATTCCGGGAGCGGGTCGGTCTGCCGGGCGCCGTCGAGTATTCGCTGACCGATCTCGATCGTTTTCATCCGGCCGTCCGCACGCGACGAACCCTGCGCACCGGTTTTACCGTCGGGCGTCACAGCCGCGACCACTACACCAAGCACCATCCGAACGACCCGTCGTTTTTCCGTGCGGTAGCCCGCGCCGGTCATCGCGTACGTCTGATGGGCGCGAGCGTCATTGCGTCGGCGCTGCAACACGACAGCAGCGACATCAGGGATCGCATCGAAGTGGTCCCCGCAGGCGCCGAGCCGGCTGCCGACTTTTTGGCATCACTGGACTGCTTTATCTATCGCGCCCATCCGTACTGGTACGAAACCGGCGGCAACGTGATTGCCGAGGCGATGGCGATGGCGATTCCGGTCATCGTCGTCGGCGAAGTGATGGGCATTGCCGCGCTGATCGAGCACGGCGTCAATGGCTTCTGCGTCGCCACCGAGGAGGAGGCGTTGGCCAAACTGACGCGACTGGCGAACGACGAGATGCTGCGCGCCCGCATCGGCCGCGCCGCGCGTACCCGTATGGAGCAATTGGCAGCCGAGCAGAACGACGCCATCGTGGCTTTTTACGCCGACCGCCCGCGCTCCGTCAGCACCTCGATGCCGCTGACGGCGAGCTGAGCACGGCGCTGCATGACCGCGTCAGTGCTTGCTGAGGGCTGCGGCGATCCGCTCGATGAATCCCGGCGCATGGGCTGAATCCAGCCAGCGCACAACCACAACGGCGTCGTGCGCCGGTTCGATCCACACGTAGTGGCCACCCGCACCGATCATGAAACTGGCCTGCGTTGAGGCGCCGGGGAAATTGCGACCGTCACGATTGAGCCACGTCAGCCAGCCGTAGAACGGCGCGATGGCGCAAGGTTCGGTCATACGCGCGAGCCACTGTGTTGAGACGACTTGCTCGTCACGGTGACGTCCGCCGCTGCGCATCCATTCGGCGATCCGCGCCTGATCACGGGCGCTGATCGACACCCCACCGCCCCAGTGCGTACCACCCGGCACGCTCTGCACGCGACGCTTGGTGCAGCTGGCATCGACGATCTCCGTCCACGCGTCGTCATAGCCTTCCCAGCGAAACCCTTCACCACCGCCCAGCGGTTGCAGGATGGTGTGCAGAAACGCCTCCGGCAACGGCTGGCGGAATAGATGCAGCAGCGCGAGCGACAACTGGTTGATGCGTACATCGTTGTATTCCCAGTAGGTACCCGGCGTATGCAATGGCCGCGCATCACCCTTCACACCGGCGGGCGGTCGTGGATCATGCGACACCGTGCGGTAGCGATCCACCGTGTCGGGCAAGCCAAAGCAGGTGCCTTCCCACTCGCTCGTCTGCTCCAGCAGATGTGCCCAGGTGATGCTCTGGTTGTGTGCTGAATCAAAACCGATGCCGGGCACGCGGGCAACGACCGGCTCATCGACGTCGGGCAGCAGCCCGCGCGCGTTGGCAACGCCGGCCAGCAGGGCGAGGTAGGTTTTGGCCACGCTGAACGTCTGATCGGCACGGTCTGGCGCGCCCCAGGCGGCCACTTCCACGCCCCGCTGCAACACCACGCCCGACACGCCACCGCGCATGTGGACCGGCCCGCGCAGCACATTCCACGGCGCCGGATCGCCATGATGCACGCCAAACGGCACCTGCCCCGGCAAGGGCGCCGCATGCGGGTCACGCGGCCAGGGCACTTCGTGGGATTGGGCGAACTGGATGGCGTCGGTGAATGCGTTCATTACGCCATTGTGCCGCGCCGGTTTCACGTCGCAGCAGTGGTGTGCCATTCGTAGGGCGGAACGCTTGCGGTTCCGCCGAATGCGCTGGTGCGCCAATGAAGCGCCGTCCGGAGAAGACCAACCATAATGCAAGCGTTGTAACTTCCTCAGGTCAACCATGCGTAGTGTTGTCGTGATCGGCATGATCCTGGTGGCTGGCTGGTTTGGCTACAAGCAATATGCTGCACGCAAGCCACCGCCACCACCTGCAGCTATCGCCCCGGAAGAGCGGGTGATCACGCCACCAAGCTGGTACGGTCATCCACCAGGAAGTCAAACATCACCACCGACGGCGCGTTCAGCGCCGCCATCGAACGCAGCGCCAAAGTTTGTCTGCGATGGTCGGGTTTATTGTTCGCAGATGCGATCCTGCGAAGAGGCCACCTTCTTTCTGCGGAATTGCCCAGGCACGAAGATGGACGGGGACGGGGACGGCATTCCGTGCGAACGACAGTGGTGCTGAACGCGTCAGCAGTAACGTAGGGCGGAACGCTTGCGGTTCCGCCTTGTGCAGTCGCTGAAGGCAAATCATCGCGAAGTCGGATGCCAGCGCATCCGGCGGAACCGCAAGCGTTCCGCCCTACGGGCTATTCGTTTGCTTTTTCATAAGGAAGCATGACCATTCGCACCTCGGCCTCAACCTTTTCGCGCAAATCCTCGACAAGTTCTCGGAGCGGCGGATCCTCAAGCTGGTCAGGTGCTATCACTTTACGAATCCAGATGTCGTAGTGCAGAGCAACTTCGAGCGCCTGATCGAGGAAGGGAACTGGTTGCGAATGGCCCAAATCTCGATGCGCCACATATCCGTTGCGGAAGGACAGCATTTCCGCGTGATACGCCTCCCACCTCGCAACAGTCATCGACGTTGATGCGAACAAATCTTCTCGAAAAGTCTCTTGAAGAGTCCTAACATCGTCCGGACAAAGTCTCTTCCAATGTGTCTCGTTCGAACTATCGCTACCGAAGACTTTGCACCAATTGCTTATTGCTTGGTGCAAGTGTGCGTCGCTGGTGTCGCTCCAGAAAGACGTCGTCAACTTTGTGTTGGCAAGCCAAGGTCGCAGCGCGCGATGATGAATCAGGTGTTTTACAAAACTGTCGACTAGCGGCACTTGTTCGACGAACACATCCTGACGATAGTTCATATTTGCGTCACTACCTCGTTAGCTGTGAAAGGCCGCTACCCCCGCCGCGCCATGAAAAGTAGCTTCTGGAACAGCTCCGTATCCTGCTCATTCTTGAGCACCGCGCCGTAGAGCGGTGCCAGCACTTTGCGCTGATCTTTCTCGCGCAGCACGGCGGGGTCAACGTCTTCGGCGAGCAAGAGTTTGATCCAGTCGATGAGTTCGCTGGTGCTTGGCTTTTTCTTGAGACCCGGCAGTTCGCGCAGATCGAAGAAGGCTTCGAGCGCGGCGCTGACCAGTTCCTGTTTGATGCCGGGATAGTGCACGTCGACGATCTGCTTCATCGTGTCCTTGCTCGGGAACTTGATGTAGTGGAAGAAGCAGCGGCGCAGGAAGGCGTCGGGCAGGTCCTTCTCGTTGTTGCTGGTGATGATGAACAGCGGCCGGTGCTTCGCGGTGATGGTCTGGTGCGTCTCGTAGACGTCAAAGGTCATGCGGTCCAACTCGCGCAGCAGATCGTTCGGGAACTCGATGTCGGCCTTGTCGATTTCGTCGATCAGCACCACCGTCGGCGCATCGCTGCTGAAGGCATCCCACAGCACGCCGTGCTTGATGTAGTTGGCAATGTCGCGCACCTTCTCTTCACCCAGCTGCGAATCACGCAGGCGGCTCACGGCATCGTATTCGTAGAGCCCCTGCTGCGCCTTGGTGGTGCTCTTGATGTGCCATTGCAAGAGTGGCCAGCCAAGCGCGCGGGCCACCTCTTCCGCCAGCAGCGTTTTGCCGGTGCCGGGCTCACCCTTCACCAGCAGCGGGCGCTTGAGGGTGATCGCCGCGTTGACCGCGAGCAGCAGGTCGGGCGTGGTGATGTAGGAATCAGTTCCCTGGAATTTGGTCGTCACGGCGAAAACTTTGCGGAAGGATGGACAAGCGTGGCGCCAGCGCCCGCTTGTTGCGGGTCAAGGCCGTACGCGTGGAAGCTCGTATGATACGGCGCATGAATATGCCCGCCCCCGCCCTCGCCGATCTCCGCAAGGACTACAAGCTCGCCTCGCTGGGCAAGCGCGACCTCGCTGCCGACCCGATTGTCCAGTTCAACAAGTGGATGGACGAGGCGATCAAGGCCGAGCTGCCGGAGCCGACCGCAATGAACCTGGCGACGGTGAGCGCGCAGGGTCGCCCGTCGGCGCGCATCGTGCTGCTCAAGGGTTGCGACGAGCGCGGCTTTGTCTTCTACAGCAACTACGAAAGCCGCAAGGGCCGCGAGCTGGGCGAATCGCAATGGGCGGCGCTGACCTTTCACTGGGTGGAGCTGGAGCGGCAGGTGCGTATCGAAGGGCACGTCGAGAAAGTGCCGGCGGCCGAATCGGACGCTTACTTCAAGTCGCGCCCGCTGGCCTCACGCATCGGCGCGCATGCCTCCCCCCAGAGCGAGCCGATCGGCAGCCGCGAGGCGCTGATGGCACGCGTCGCCGCAGCAACGGCACGCTACGGCATCCTGCCGGACGGCCCGCCGCGCCCGGCGCATTGGGGCGGTTACCTGATCGTGCCGGAGCGCGTGGAGTTCTGGCAGGGCCGTCGTTCGCGCCTGCATGATCGACTCGTCTACATGCGGCAGTTTGGCGGCTGGCACATCGAGCGGCTGGCGCCCTAGCCTCCCGCTGACGACGCCATGAACTGCCGCCCCGGCTGCGGCGCCTGCTGCATTGCGCCGTCGATTTCTTCACCGATTCCGGGCATGCCGGGAGGCAAACCGGCTGGCGTGCGCTGCGTGCAGCTGGACAACGCAAACCGTTGCCGCATCTTTGGCGACCCGGCGCGGCCGGCGGTGTGCAGCAGCCTGCAGCCTTCGCCCGAAATGTGCGGCGAATCTCCCGACGCGGCGGCCACGCAGGTGCATGCGATGCGCTTTCTCGCCGCGCTGGAGCGGGCGACGACCTGACAGGCTGCTAGCGCTGCACCGCGACGAGTCTTGCGGGGTAAGCTTTCTTGCGAAAAGCTCGTTGAATAAGGGCTCAACGCGGTAAATTGCCAAAAGTCGACTTTTGCTGTTTTATGGCACGGAGCCCACGTCGAATGGTACTTTCAGCAAAAAGCCTTTGTCTCAGGCAGTACAATTTTCACTCTCCCGGACTCCCCTGATCGCGCTGCCGATCGCCCGCCCATGCGCCGCACCACGCTCACCCAGTTTCTCGTTGAACAGCAGCGCTCGGCGCGCGCCATCAAGCCGGAACTGCGGTTGCTGATCGAGGTCGTGGCGCGCGCCTGCAAGGCCATTGCGGTGAACGTCGGTAAAGGCGCGCTCGCCGGCATGCTCGGCAACGCTGGCACCGAGAACGTGCAGGGTGAGGCGCAGAAGAAACTCGACGTCATCTCCAACGAGATCCTGATGGAGGCCAACGAATGGGGCGGCCATCTCGCCGGCATGGCGAGCGAGGAGATGGAGACCTTCCACGAGATCCCCAACCGCTACCCGAAAGGTGAATACCTGCTGCTGTTCGACCCGCTGGATGGCTCGTCGAACATTGACGTGAACGTGTCGATCGGCACCATTTTCTCGGTGCTGAAATCGTCCGACGAACTGGGCCCGGTCACCGAAAAGTCGTTCCTGCTGCCCGGCACTTCGCAGGTGGCGGCGGGCTACGCGGTGTACGGGCCGACAACACTGCTGGTGCTGACCGTCGGCACCGGCGTGCACTGCTTCACGCTCGATCGCGAAATGGGCTCGTGGGTGCTGACGCAGTCGAACATGACGATCCCGGAAGACACCAAAGAGTTCGCCATCAACATGAGCAACATGCGGCACTGGGAGCCGCCGGTGAAGCGCTATGTTGATGAGTTGCTGCAAGGCAAGGAAGGCCCGCGCGGCAAGGATTTCAACATGCGCTGGGTGGCCTCGATGGTGGCCGATGTGCACCGCATACTGACGCGCGGCGGCATCTTCATGTATCCGCGCGACAAGCGCGAGCCGGACAAGCCCGGCAAGCTGCGCCTGATGTACGAAGCGAATCCGATGAGCTTCATTGTGGAACAGGCTGGCGGTGCCGCCACCAACGGGCATCAGCGCATTCTCGACGTCCGGCCCGGCAAGCTGCATGAGCGGGTCAGCGTGATTCTCGGCAGCAAGAACGAGGTGGAGCGCGTGACCTCGTATCACCTTGCGTGAAGGACGAATGACGAATGACGAATGACGCAAAGGTCGGTGATGGAGAGTCGCTCTCGTCCTTCGTCCTCCGTCCTTCGTCCTCGGGCGCAGAGCGCCCCTCCTTCACCGGCATCACGCGCGAAGCCATCGAGAACAATCACTCGCGGGAGGCGATCAAAAATTCGCCGCTCGCGGGCAAGATGCTGTGCGACGAGGCGCTGGCCGCCTCGCTGGATGCGATGCTGGCCGACTGGGACGGCGCCTCGGACGTCTTCGTGTTCGGCTACGGCTCGCTGATCTGGAACCCCTGCATGGAGCATCGCGGCCGGCTGACCGCCACCGTTCGCGGCTATCACCGCCGCTTTTGCCTGTGGAGCAGCGTCTATCGCGGCACACCCGAGAACCCGGGACTGGTGCTGGCGCTGGATCGCGGTGGCGCCTGTCGCGGCATGGTCTACCGCATTGCCGCCGCCGATGCGCGCAAGGAACTCACCCTGCTCTGGCGCCGCGAAATGTTTGGCGGCAGCTACCACGCCCGCTGGCTCAATGCGCAGACCGAGGACGGCCCGGTGCGCGCCATCGGTTTTGTGATGAATCACTCGTCGAGCGCCTATGCCGGGCGCCTGTCAGATGAGGTCGTTGTCGAAAAGCTGGCCACCTGTCGCGGCCACTATGGCTCCGGCGCCGACTACCTCTGCCAGACCGCCGCCGCGCTGCGCGCCGCGGGGCTCGATGACCCGCATCTGGACCGCCTCTGCGACCTGCTCACTGCGCGCGAGACCGCCGACGCGATGGGCGGCAGCGATTGTGGTTGCCCGCCCGGTCAACAGCCAGGCTGATCACTGCGTTGCTGCCACCGGCACTGCGGAATCAGAGTTCGCGGGCTGGCGATGGTCGCCCTGCTGTGATAGCGTGCCGCCATCTTGATGACCGGTGTCGCGCGTTGCCGACTCCGCTAGTGAAAGGAACGAAAATGGGCTTGCTTGATGGAGTTTTGGGTGCCGTGCTGAACAGTCGCGGTGGTGGTGGCGGGCAGCAGGATTTGATGGGTAATCTGGTCGGTGGCCTCATCCAGCAGGCCGGTGGTGTCGGTGGCCTGCTCGACATGCTGCGCAAGGGCGGGCTCGGGCAACAGGCTGATTCCTGGCAAAGCACCGGTCAAAATCTGCCGGTAGACGGCGGTGACCTGATGAAGGTGCTCGGCGGTATGATGGGCGGCGCCCAGGCGCAACAAGGTGGTGCTGGTGGCGGTGATCTCGGCGGCCTGCTGGGGCAAGTGCTTGGCGGCGCAGCACCCGGGCATCCCGCTGGCGGAAGCATTGGCGACGTGCTGGCGCAAGCGGGTGTTGGGCAGGACCAGCTCGGCGGCCTGCTCGCTCAGGTGCTGCCCGGCGTGCTCGACGGCATGACGCCCAGCGGTCAGGTGCCGGAGCAACACTCCAACGACATGATGCAGAACGTGCTCGGCAGTGTGCTGAAAGGCGCACTGGGCGGCAACAAGGGCGGTCTGTTCGGTTGATCGTGACCTGCGGTCGCTAGAATCGTCGGACGACCGAACGGGCAAGCCGGGGGGCGGTCGAACCTTTTTGAGTCGACTACGCCATGATCATGCGCCTCCTCCCGAGTTCTTCTGCTTGCCCGACCCGCTGGCTGGCACCAATTTGCGCCGCAGCCCTGCTCTGCTGTTCTGCTGCAGTGTCCGCTGTGGGCACCGTCGAGGCCGGCTCGGATTTCCACGTGGTAGCAGCGTCGGCTGACACGCAGAAATACCTGACCTACGGCTGGAATGGCTGGAACGGCAAAACCATTCACTGGCGATACAACGACAGCAACCGGTCGACAGCGGCAGCAGGCACGGCCGACGCGGCGCTCAACGCGATTCGCGCCGCGATGGACAAATGGTCTGCCGTCTGTGCCATCACCTTTGTCTACGACGGCACGTCCAGCAACGGCGCCAGTCTCGCCACCAACAACACGCGTGATAGCGTCAATGTCATCGCCTGGAGCGCGCTGGAGAGCGGTGTTGCCGGGCAAACCTGGGTGAGCGCGAGCAGCACTTCGTCCGCCCTGCCGACACTCGACGAGGCGGACATGCTGCTGAGTACCGGGCTGAGTGCGGCCAATCTCGGCGCCGTACTGGTACACGAGGTGGGGCACATGCTCGGCTTGAAGCACTCGAACGTGGAGAGTGCCGTGATGTCCGGGCCCAATACCGCGCCCGATCCCTCCACCACCTACTCCGGATTGACCGAACTGGCAGCCGATGACATCTCCGGCTGTCGCGCCCTGTATGGTGAAGTGCCACCACAACCGAGCGACACCACCGTTGCCCTGAGCGCGACGGCGCTCAACTTTGCCGACACCCAGGTCAACAACGTAAGCAACACCCAGACCGTCGCCATCATCAACACCGGCAGCAGCTTGCTGACCGTGACCGGGGCAACGTTGACGGGTGACGATTTCACCCTCATCTCCACCACCTGCGCCACGGCAACACTGATTGGCCCGGGCGGTCGCTGCGGTGCGACGATCCGCTTTACCCCCAAGTCAGCGGGTGCGCGCACTGGCAGCCTCGTCTTCAAGCACAATGCAAGCAGTGGCTCGGCAACGGTCACTCTGGCGGGTAACGGCGTGACCAGCACATCCGGCAACACGCCCTCGAAACGAGTGATGATCGAGTATCGCTACGCACCGCTCGACTACTACTTCATGACCTCGCGTGACAGCGAGAAAGCGGCGCTTGACGCCACCAGTGGCTGGTCGCGCACCGGTGAAAGCTTCCCGGTGTACACCTCGATGCCGACCGGTGGCCAGGGCATCACCCGCTTCTTCTTCGCTCAGGTGGCGCGCGGCAACACTCGCGGCAGCCACTTCTATGCAGTGCTCGACAGTGATGTAGCAGCCCTGAACAATCTCAATCCTTCGCAGAGCACAGCACCGGGGCTGCCGCAAAACGAGGGTGTTGATTCCTACGCATTCACGCCGCTGGTGTCCGGTGTTGGTGGTTCCTGCGCCAGCGGCCTGCTCCCGGTGTATCGCCTGTTCCGGGGTAACGTTCGATTCCCGGATGATCCCAACCACCGCTATACCGCCACCGTTGCCACCTACAACGCATTTGTCGCCCAGGGCTGGGATGGCGAAGGCGTCAGTTTCTGCGCACCGGCGAACTGAACGCGTCCAACTGACTTCCTGAATACCGAGGCCACGATTGAATCTGTTTGACGCGACGATCATGGGTATCGTCGAGGGCGCGACCGAGTTTCTTCCGATCTCCAGCACGGGTCATCTGATCGTCGCAGGCTCACTGCTCGGCGTGCACGATGAGCGTGGCAAGGTGTTCGAGATTGCGATCCAGATCGGCGCCATCTTTGCGGTGATCTGGGCCTACCGCGAACGCTTCAACGGCGCCATCAAGGGCGTCACCCGCGTGAGCAATGCGCAACGCTTTGTGTGGAATTTGTTCGTCGCCTTCCTGCCGGTCGCGGTGCTGGGCCTGCTGCTCAACAAATACATCAAGGCCGTGCTGTTCAATCCGTACGGCGTCGCGGCGGCGTCGATCATCGGCGCGCTGGTGATCTTCTGGGTCGAGCGGCCGTCGATGCTGGCCGACCGCGCAGTCAATGCCCGCGTTCGCGACGTCGACGACATGACGGCGCTCGACGCCATCAAGGTGGGCTTCGCACAGTGCTTCGGCCTGATCCCGGGCATGTCGCGCTCGGGTTCGACGCTGATCGGCGGCATGCTGTTCGGCCTGTCGCGCAACGTCGCCACCGAGTTTTCGTTCTTTCTGGGCGTACCGACGCTTGCAGCGGCCAGCGTCTACTCGCTGTGGAAGGAGCGCGCGCTGCTTTCGTCCGCCGACATCCCGGTGTTCGCAGTCGGCATGGTCGTCTCGTTCATCGTCGCGCTGGTCGTGATCCGCTGGCTGATCCGCTTTGTCGCGACACATTCGCTGCGCGTGTTTGCGTGGTATCGCCTCGCGTTCGGCGCGCTTATCCTCGCAGCGGGCGCCTTGGGTTGGGTGCAATGGCCCGCCGCCTGACCACAGAGGCCAGTCCTATTTCAAGGCGGACGCCAGCAGACCAATCGCCGCACACACCGCAATCGTTTCCATCGCGCCGCGCTTGAATTTGACGAACCCCACCAGTGCGGCAATCGCGATCAGCGCAGCGAACCAGTCGACGTTGCCGCCCCATCCCTGAAAGCCCTGCGGCCAGAACGTGTGCTGCGCGAAGAACACGGCGAGTGAACCGATCACGCCGACGACAGCGGCCGTGATGCCAGTGAGTGGTGCCTGCAGCTTGAGCGAGCTACGCGTGCTTTCGATGAATGGTGCGCCTGCGAAGATCATCATGAAGCTCGGCAGGAAGGTGAAGAAGGTGACCACGGTGCCCGCGAGCAGACCACTCGCCAGCGGCGAGCTGGCGACCGCGTTCTTCACGCCACCGAGATAGCCGACAAAGGTCAGGATCAAAATCAGCGGCCCCGGTGTGGTTTCGCCGAGCGCGAGCCCATCCATCATCTGTGCCGTGGTGAGCCACTGATACTTTTCGACTGCCGCTTGTGTAACGTAAGGCAGCACGGCGTACGCACCGCCGAAGGTGATCAATGCGGCGGACGTGAAAAATTCGGCCATGTCGGCGAGCGCTTTGCCGGGTAACACCGCATAAACCGCCACGCCAAGAGCGATGAACACCGCGATCAGCACGAGCGAATGCCGCCATGAGAATCGCGCGTGTTCTGGTGACGGTGTGTCGTCGTCGATCACGGCAGGCGGGTGCTTTTTTGTCTTGCTGTCGCCGTGTCCGCCACTGATCCACTTCGGGCGCAGTTCACCTGTGATCCAGCCGACGATTGCGGCCACGGCAACGACCCACGGAAAACCGATCTTCAGAAAGCTCACCGCAACAAACGCGGCAACGGCCAGCACCCACCACACGGCATGGTTGAGCGACTTGCTCGCGATGCGATACACCGCGAACAACACCAGCGCGACGACCGCTGGCTTGATGCCCCAGAGCACCGCTTGCATGAAACTCGTCTGGCCGAAGGTGAGATAGCCCCAAGCCAGCGCCATCATGATCAGCGCGCCGGGCAGCACGAAGAGCCCGCCGGCAACCACGCCGCCCCAGGTGCGATGCATCAGCCAGCCGATGTAAGTGGCGAGCTGCTGCGCCTCGGGGCCGGGCAGCAACATGCAGTAGTTGAGCGCATGCAGGAAGCGTCGCTCGCTGATCCAGCGATGACGCTCGACCAGCTCCTGCCGCATGATCGCAATCTGCCCCGCCGGGCCGCCGAACGAGATGAAGCCGAGCTTGAGCCAGAAGCGCAAGGCTTCGCCGAAGCCCGGCATCGCGGGTGGTTTTTTCTCTTGTGTGACGTTGCTCATGCCGGGGTCCAGTTGTGTTTTTCGTCAGTGGCGTCAACCGCGTCGAGCACCCAGCGGTACAGTGCGTCGTATACGGGCATCATGGCCGCCAGCATCGCGTGGTCATCGCTGAAATTTTTCGAGAAACCGAGCGAGACGGCAAGCAGTCCGGCGCTCTGCGGTGCGAGGTGCAGCGCATCGGTGTCGGCACCGCGAACGATGGCAGCCACGCGTTCCAGTGCCGGGCTGGTGAGTTCGAACGCGCGCAGGAGGTTATCGAACGAGCACAGCGGCCCCGCGTGCTCAATCGGCGCGCCGGGTATGTCATAGGCGATGGCATTGTTGGCCTTCGCAAATGCGAACACCTCGTTCGTCGGTACATAGAAAAACTCGGCGCGCCGATCGATGAAACGGCGGATGAGCCAGGGACAGGCAACACGGTCGATCTTCGGCCGTGCGCGGGTGACCCAGCGGCTGATGGATTCACCCGTGACGCCAAGGTCGGGGCGCTTCTTTACGCGCGGCGCACCGGATTCCATCCATTGCCGCAGACCGCCTTCGAGAAAGCGCGCATCGCGATCTAGTGCGCGCAGTTTGTCGGCGCCCGTGATGCCGACGTGCATGCCCTTCACGCAATAGGCAACGGCTCGCGTTGCTCCCTTTACTTCGGCGGGTTCGGGTCGGTTGGCGTGGTAGTCCCAACGGATTGAACCGGGAATGAAGTAATCGCTCGCCGCGAAGTCTTCGGACTTGCGCACATCGACGAACAGCGGCGCAGCCGGCGTGCCAACGAGACTCGCGCAAACTGCGGGAGAAGTGGATGAGGGTTGGGGTGCAACGGTGTCCATGAAAAACCTTTCGTGCCGCGCCGGGCAGAGCGTTTTGCAGATTGGACGAGACACCGTCAGTGCGCCGCAGGAGGCTGCGACACAGATGGGTTCTGCGATTAACCCACGGACGAAAGCTTACACGAATCCGTTCAGCGAATTGCCGGTTGCGGCGCAGGTGTCGTTGCCGCTGCGTGCGCAACGGGTGTGACTGGTTTCACGCCAAACACGATGCCGACCGTTACCAGTGCAAGGCCGAGCAGCAGGTTCCAGTACAGCGGCTCGCCAAGGAACAGCACCGCGCCGAGAGCCGACAGGCCAGGCACGACCGCAGTGATCATCGTCGAGCGAATCGGGCCGAAGGTCTCGACCATGCGCACGAAAGTGATACCCGAAATCACGACTGAGCCGATGCCCTGCACCACGGCCTGGAAGATGATCTCGCTCCACGGTGCCTCGCGCAGGTGACTCACAACGAGCCCTGTCCAGGCAAGCAGCGCGTAGACCGGCACGAAAGTGAACGCGGCGAATACGCAGACCGCGATGGTCGCGGGGATTGCGCCCATCGCATGCTTGCGCGTCATCACGGTGTAGCTGCTCCAGACGAACGACGACGCAAGGAAAAGCACATCGCCCTTCCACACATCACCCCCATCAAACGCACGTAACAGGCTGCTGCCGCCGACCAGCAGGCCGCCGCCGATGATCAATGCCAGCCCGACCCAACGCCGCCCGGTAACCGGCGTGCCGATCACGACCAGCGCGATCAGCGTCGTCCACAGCGGCAACATGCCCGGCATCAGCACCGAGGCATGCGCTGCCGGGGCGTAGAGAAACCCGCTGTAGGCAAAGCTCGCGTAAAGCAGCGCGGCAAAGGTACCGGCGATCGCGGTAGTGCGCCACGGATAGGGCGACAGGCCGAGCCACATCTGCGCAGCGCCCGGCTCGCCGCGCTCGCGGGCGCGACGCACCCACCACCAGCCCCAGGGCAGCATCACAATGCCAGCACCGATCATGCGCACGAACGCGATGTCGAATGGTGTCAGCGTCTTGTGCGCCATCGCCCGCGCGACGATGATGAAGCTGGTCCAGATGGCGACGGTGATGATCGCCGCAGCGATGCCGATAGTCCGCTTCGAAAGTTGCATGGCCGGCATTATCGGACGGGCACGCCTCGGCCTGTGCGCAAGATCGGCAGCCTAGAATGACGTTGTGTCATCCATCAAGACGGCAGTTTCTGCCGGCGCGCTGTTCGCCGCCGCCGCGCAGTTCGGCTTTGCTGCCAAAGCCATTTTCATCAAGCTCGCCTACGCCGCGCATCCCGGGCTGGACGCGGTGACGCTGCTGGCCATCCGCATGCTGTTCTCGCTGCCGTTCTTCCTGTTCATGGCATGGCTGGGCAATCGTGACAATGGCAATGCCAACATGCCCCGGCAACCGCTGTCGCGCGGCGACTGGGGCTTTGTGGTGTTGCTTGGCTTCATCGGCTACTACCTGTCGAGCTTTCTTGATTTCTGGGGCTTGCAATTCATCAGCGCTGGTCTGGAACGGCTGATCCTGTTCACCAATCCGACTATCGTGGTGGTGCTGTCGGCGTTATTCCTGCGCAAGCACATCACCGGGCGTGTCGCACTGGCGCTGCTGGTCTCCTACGCCGGGCTGGCGCTGGCGTACTGGCACGATCTGGTCATCACCAGCGACACCCGCGCGCTGGTGACCGGCACCGTGCTGGTGTTTCTCTCAGCGCTTTGTTACGCCATCTACATGATGGTTGGTACCGGGCTCACGCGACGCATTGGCAGCACGCGCTTCACCGCCTATATGATGCTGGTAGCGACCGGTTTCGTGATGGCGCAGTTCTTCATCATGCGTCCGCTCAGCGCACTGGACTTGCCGCCGACGATTTATCTCTACGGCGTCGGCCTGGCGATCTTTTCCACGGCTGCGCCGGTATGGATGATGGCCGAAGCGCTCAAGCGCATCGGCGCCAGTGATGCCTCAATGATCGGCACCGTTGGCCCGGTGATCACCATCTTCCTTGGCGTGATCTTTCTCGGTGAACAGGTATCGCTGCTGCAACTGATTGGCGCCGGACTTGTGCTGGCAGGCGTTGCGATGATCTCGCTGAACAAGACCGCACCCAAGCCGCCGGATACGCCGCCAACGCGATAGCGCATCGGCGACTACTGCGGTAGGCTAGGTGCCTGTCCGTCACGCCGTTCACCGGGTTTTCCATGGTTCGTACTTTTCTCGCCACCCTGTTGGTGTTGCTCGCGATCTCTGTCGATGCTTCGGCCGCCGTCGGCGCCACCCATGTCGAGCGTCCACCCGGCGTCATCGACCGCACGCCCCGCGTCGCCGTCATTTGTGCGTTCGAGCCGGAGCTGTCCACGCTGCTGAAGAACGTGACCAGCAAGCGTGGCTACCGCGTGAATGGCGTTGAGTTCACGACTGGCAAGCTGCGCGGCAAGCCGGTGGTGCTGTTCCTGAGCGGCATCAGCATGACCAATGCCGCAATGAACACGCAGCTGGTGCTGGACCGCTTCAACGTCACACACATCGTCTTTAGCGGCATTGCCGGTGGCGTGAATCCGGCGCTGAACGTGGGTGATGTGGTGGTGGCGGAGCGTTGGGCGCAATACCTTGAGATTCTTGCGGCGCGCGAAGTTTCTCCTGGCTCGTTCGCGCCGCCGGGATGGATGGACGATGTGAAACTGCCCAACTTCGGCATGATGCACCCGCGACCAGTCGGCGTGCGCTCGAAGGGACGCGAGAAGGAAGAGAAGAAGCTCTGGTTCGCGGCGGACGCGAAGCTGCTGGCGATGGCGCGGGCACTGGGTGACGTAAAGCTGGCCGACTGCGACGAGAAGAAGGTTTGTCTCACCAGCAAGCCGAGGCTGGTCGTCGGTGGCAACGGTGTGTCCGGTCAGGCCTTCGTCGACAACGCGGCGTTTCGCGAATACACCTTCAAGACCTTCGATGCCAGCGTGCTCGACATGGAGACTGCAGCCACCGCGATGGTGGCCTATGCCAACGGCGTGCCCTACATTGCGTTCCGCAGCCTGAGCGATCTCGCTGGCGGCGGCAAGGGCGAAAACGAGATCGAAACCTTCTTCAAGCTCGCTGCAGACAACTCAGCCAACGTGTTGATGGCATTTCTGTCGGCGTGGAAGTAGCGCCCGAGGGCGCTTGTCATCAGCGCGGGGTGCGGCTCTGATTGGGGCGGCGGAGACTGGTCCACGCCGTCAACGCAAACAGCGCTGCTGCCAGCAGGGTCAGGCCTTCGCGCCCCAAGGCATCGACCACGGCCGCGACGCCGCTGCCGACAAAGCGAGCCATGGTGGCGACCGTACCGGGGCCACCGCCGACAGTGCAGTTGATGCCGTAACCACCTGCCGCCGCAAGAATGGCGGAACAACCCATCCGCAGGTCGGCAGTCGCGGCGCCCGGCTGGTTGCCGAGAAAGAGAACTTGCACCGTGCAGGTGGTCGGGGCAATGTACTGCGTCGTCGTGTTGCAGGTACCGCCAACAATCTGGAACTGCGACGCCAGATTGGGGTTGAGCGCGATCTGGTTGAAGGTCAGGCCGGCCGCACTGCCACTGGTCGTGATGTTCGCGGTTACCGTGTACGTCTGCCCTGGTTGCAGCGTCGCGCTGGACGGGGCATTGCTATTGGCAAAGGCAGTGCCAGCCACAACACCGGCTATTGCCGTGTTGCTCAACAATACCGCTGCGCCCAATAGCGCGCCCACTTTGCCGAGACGAATTTTCATGACCGGACACCCGCTTGCCTTCGATGCGGCAGTCTATGATGCCGACACGCCCGTCGCAAGGCATTCCGTCTGCGGTAGCGATACTGGCCGGCATGCCCGGGCTTATTTGTGACAGTTGACCAGCTTGGTTTCTACGTGTTGTTCGGCGGCTTTGCGTTGACCGCGCTGGCCGAGACGTTGTGGCCCAGATACGCCTGGACGTTACGCGAGCGGGCACAGCATCTCGCGCGCAACCTGGTGCTGTGGGCGCTGTTTCTGCTGGTGATCAGCCTGCTGGTCAACTGGCTGCTGGCCCCGCTCTCCGCAGCCGCACGTATGCATGGCCTGGGTTTGCTGAATCTATGGCCGGTGCCGTACTGGCTTGCATTCATCATCGGCTTTCTGTTTGCAGATTTCTCCGACTACGTGCTGCACCGTGCCAGCCACCGCTTCCGTGCGCTCTGGCTGCTGCATGCGGTGCACCACTCCGACCCCCGGCTCGATGTGTCGACCTCGCTGCGGCAGCATCCGCTCTTCTTCGTGGCGACACTGTCGATTCGCGCGCTGCTCACAGTGGCGTTGGGCGCGCCGGTGGAGGCGCACGCGGTGCGCGATGTCTGCGGTGTGGCGACCTCGCATCTGCATCACGCGGCGATTGGCTGGACCGCCAAAGGCATCGCCTGCTGGCAGCGCTGGATCGGTTGGCTGATCGTGACGCCAGCCGCGCACTGGGCGCATCATGACCCCGATCCGGCGCTGACCAACAGCAACTACGGACAGGTGCTGTCACTGTGGGACCACCTGTTTGGCACCTTTCATCCGCCAGCCCTGCCGACGCGCGACAGCGGCCTTGATGCGCTGCGTGATGGTCGCTGGCAAACGGTCACGGGCATGCTGCTGACGCCCTGGCGGGCGCGGCGCTTCGACCGCTTTTGAGCCACCAGTGATGCGCAATTCGGCTGGCAGACGATCCTTGTTGCATGGCAGCTTTTCACGGATATCCCCATTGGCAATGGGCTGGGGCACGGAAAAAGTGAAAAGTCGATAATTGGCGAATTTGGGGTTGCAGCCCACGTTCGGCGGCCATTTCACCAACAAGTTGATGAGCATTGCGGCGCCGCGAAGCACCCGAATACCGTTCGCCATCGCAGACCGGGTGGACGGTTCAGCCGCGCTGTAACAAGCTGTAACCCCCCAAGCCGCGTCAGCGCCGCCACGCCGCCGCACAATGCCGTCTACCTCATCACGACACCGGTTTAACGGTGCGTGAAACCACCGGAGGGCACGGCCATGGCTGACCATTTTTACGCCGAAGTACGACTGCAGGGGCGCTCTGCCGTTCTGCTGATCACCAGCGACAACCAGTGGAAGCTGGTCAACGAAGAACCGGGCATGAACTTCGCGAAGTTCGCCGGCAAGGGCGGCAGCTGGGGCCAGGGCATGGCCCAGATGACGCAGTGGGATTTCTATCCGGCCGGTAGCAACGAGGCCGCGTTCAAGTTGTCCAATCTGTCGTTTCCGCCAATGATTGTGATGGAACCGCGCATGTTCCAGAACCAGTTCCAGGTCGGTGCGGCGTGGGCCAAGGCGCTTGGCTTTGACAACGGTCCGCGGGCGGCCATGGGCCTGCGGGCACACTGGTATCCGGTGGCGACCGGCGCGCTGATGTCCTGGATTCGCCAGTATTGCGAGGAACGCAATGAGGAACTGAAGAAGCTGGCCATCAGCCTCGGCATCAACATTGCCGCGATCTTCGATCCCACCGGCGGGCTGTCACTGGTTGGTGCGGTGGAAGCATCCACTCGCGGCGACTATCTGGGCTGCGCGCTCAATCTCGCCGGTGCCATTCCGATTCTTGGCAAGTTCGCGCAGGCCGCGCGCAATACGCGGATCGCCGCCCGCATGGACGCCCTGCTCTCCGAGATCAAGGTGCTCAACGACTGGCTCACGCAATCGAAGAATGTGTTGCAGCGTTCGCGTCTGGCGGCGGAGGCCGGCCTGGCAGGCATCATCAAGCGTGTCAGCGCCGGCGCCAAACTGCTGCGCAACGAGGGCTGGATTCGCCGCCTCGACCCGAAGGACTGGGCGCAGGTCGGCTTCCTGCCGAAGGAGGTGGACGTGCTGCGCGAGTTTGCGCAGCAGGGCTACTACATCGTAATCCGCGCCTGCAACCCGGAGCGCGTTGAGTGGCTGACCTGGGCGGCGCGGGTCGGCGTGCGCACCCTGTCCAAGCCGCTCTGGATCAAGGCCAAGTCGCTCAAGGTTGGTGGCTATCTGCGCGGGCTGGTGGGCTATCGCAAGATGCACGGCGTTCGCGATGCGTTGCGCTCGGTCAAACCGCCGTCCGGTTTCAACCCCGGCTGGATTGCGCGTGGCGGCGGCAAGGTGGATGCGGTCTACGGCATCGCGCCGGGGGCGCACAGGGTGTTCGGACTGACCGACGCCGGGCAGGCCGCAGATCACTTCCTGGTCGAGACGGATGGTTTTCTGATTCTGGTCGACAGCAAGGGCGCGGCCTATGTCTCTGATCTTGACGTGGTGCTGATCCAGAAGCAATTGCCCTCGGGTGCATTTGCGCCCCCGGGCATGCACGTCGGGCCCAAGGGCATTCCGTGGAAAGGGGGCGACAACGCCGAGGTCGGCGCCTTCTGGAACAAGTCCTTCGAAAAGGCCGGCTATCCGCCGGGCTATCGCCCCATTCAGCACGGCGAAGCCGGCGGTACCGCAGCGAACTTCAAACCGGCTGGAGAAAAATTCGATCCGTCAATGGATGTGCGCAAGCAGGTGTGGGAGCCCGGCGACACGTGGGATAGCGAGCGACTGGTAGTCGCCGCACAGGCCGACAACATCGGCGGCGTAGGGCTGGCCGAAAGTTGGGGCAAGATGGATGCATTTCATGCCGCCAATCCGATGGGGCAGTTCCGCTTCAGCCGGCCCGGCAAGTAGTGCAGCAAGAGCCGGCCGGGCAACTCAGGTTTTCTTCTGGGGTCGTTTCCAGTTCGCAATGGTGACTGGCTTGCTGCGCGCCACCGTGAGGGCGCCGGCGGGTGCGTTCTTGGTCACGGTGCTGCCGCCGCCCACGGTACCGCCTGCGCCGATGGTGACCGGCGCTACCAGCACGCAGTTGCTGCCGACGTGGACATCGGCCTCAATCACCGTGCGGTGCTTGTTGGCGCCATCGTAGTTGGCGGTGATGGAACCGGCACCGTAGTTGACGCGCTCGCCGACCGTGGCGTCGCCGAGATAGGCGAGGTGATTGGCCTTGGCGCCTTTCGCCAGCGTTGAGTTTTTCACTTCGACGAAATTGCCGATGTGAACTTCATCGCCGAGCGCAGCACCGGGGCGCAGGCGCGCGAACGGCCCGATCAGCACACCCTCGCCCACCGTGCAACCCTCAAGATGGCTCATCGGATGCACCACACTGCCGGTGCCGACGGTGACGTCACGCAGCACACAGTTGGGCCCGATACGTACGTTGTCGCCCAGCTTCACGGCGCCCTCGAACACGCAGCCAACATCGATGAAAACGTCGCTACCGCAGTCAAGCGTGCCGCGCACATCAATGCGCGCCGGATCGGCCAGGGTAACGCCCGCCGTCATGAGTTTCTCTGCCTCGGCGAGCTGCACCTTGCGCTCCAGTGCAGCGAGTTGAATCTTGTCATTCACACCTGCAATCTCCATTTCAGAGTCCGGCTGTGCGGTGGCGACCCGCAGACCATCAATGGCTGCCATCGCGATCACATCGGTCAGGTAAAGCTCGCCCTGCGCGTTGTGCGGCGTCAGTCTCGCAAGTGCCCCGCGCAGCCACGCCGTCGGTGCCGCCATGATGCCGGTGTTCATCTCGTGAATGGCGAGCACGGCGTGGTCGTTCGCCGCCAGCGCGTCCTTGTGCTCGACGATCTTCACCACCTCGCCCGCCGCGTCGCGCACGATGCGGCCGTAGCCGGTGACATCTTCGACCACACAGGTCAGCAGCGCAAACGTCTGCTCGTTGACCAGGCTGACCAGCGCGTGCAGGGTTTCGCTGCGGATCAACGGCGTATCGCCAGTCACCAGCAGGGTCACGCCGTCGCGCTCCACCGGCGCCAGCCCCACGGCGGCGGCGTGGCCAGTGCCGTTCTGCGGGCTTTGCAGCGCCCACGTCACTGATGCCGCCGGGAACGCGGCGCGCACATCCTCGGCGCCGTGTCCAACCACGACGACTGTCTGCGCTGGCTGCAGTGCGGCCACGCTGGCGAGCGCGTGTGCCAGCAGCGGTTGCCCGGCCAGTGGCTGCAGCACCTTTGGCAGACGCGACTTCATGCGCGTACCTTTGCCTGCAGCGAGAACGACAACGGAAAGCGGCGGGGCAGTTGAACTCATGAGCGCTCGGCAATCGCGATAGTGCTGCAGTGCAGCAGTGATGGTGGCAGGGATTCTACGGAGACTGCCACCTGCCAGCGCTCCTACAATGACTGGTTGTTGTACGGAGGATTCCTGAATGAATATCGCAAGGCGCGCGGCCACTGCCGCCGCGACACTCGCGGCGCTGGCCGTGACCCTGGGCGCGGCAACTCCCGCCGCTGCCGATGACTGCAAAGGCCGGGGCGAGCTCGACAGCAACTACTGTGACGAAAACGGCGATCTCGTAGCCGAACCACCGAAGGACAAGAGCAAGTGGAAGGACCCGAACACGCTGGTCTTTGCCTACACGCCCATCGAGGACCCGGCGGTTTATCAAAATCTGTTCAAGGGTTTCACCGACTACCTTGCCGCCTGCACGCAGAAGAAAGTCGTTTACTACACGGTGCAGAGCAATGCCGCACAGATCGAGGCGATGCGCTCCGGGCGCCTGCATGTGGCCGGGCTGGCGTCAGGCGAGACCGGCTTTGCGGTGAACCTCGCCGGCGCGGTGCCGTTTGCCATCAAGGGCAACAAGGACGGCCCGCGGCTGTACCGGCAAGTGGTGGTGGTAAAGAAAGACAGCCCGATCAGGACCATCGCCGATCTCAAGGGCAAGAAAGTCGCGCACACCTCGCCGTCCTCCAACTCCGGCCATCTGGCGCCGCTGGCGCTGTTCCCGAAGGAAGGCATCACGCCGGGCAAGGACTACAACATCGTGTTCTCGGGCAAGCATGACCAGTCACTGGCTGGCGTGCTGAAGGGCGACTACGACGCCGCGCCGATCACCAGCGACATTTACGACCGCTGGGTGATGCGCGGCCAGATGAAGGCCGACGACGTGCGTATCATCTATCGCAGCGGCACTTTCCCCACCTCGGCGTTCGCGCACTCGCACGACCTTGCGCCGGCACTGGCCGACAAGGTGAAGAAGTGTTTCTTCGATTACAAGTTCTCACCCGAGCTGCAGAAGGAATTCCTCGGCGATGACCGCTTCCTGCCGGTGAACTACAAGAAGGACTGGGAACTGGTACGCGCGGTTGCCGTGGCGTCGGGAACGCCGTATAACCGGGCGCAATTCGACAAAGAAAACGCCAAGAAAAAATGAGGAGTGATCTGATGAAAAAAGTATTGCTGTCGGCGACGCTGTTCGCCGGATTCGCCGTCGTGTCCACCAGCGCCTGGTCACAGGCGGCTTGCAAGAACCGTGGCGAGCTTGATGTGAACTATTGCGACGAGAACGGCGACCTGGTTGCCGATCTGCCGAAAGATCAGAAGAAGTGGAAGAACCCGTCCACGCTGGTGTGGGCCTACACGCCCGTTGAAGACCCGGCTGTCTACGAGAAGATCTTCTCGCCGTTCACGCAGCACCTCGCCGCCTGCACCGGCAAAAAGGTCGTGTTCTTCCAGGTGCAGAACAACGCTGCCGAGATCGAGGCCATGCGTTCCGGCCGCCTGCATGTGGCGGGTTTCTCGACCGGTCCGACCGCGTTCGCGGTGAACGTCGCTGGCGCGATTCCGTTTGCAGTGAAGGGCTACGAGAAGGATTTTCAGGGTTACAACCTGATCATGGTGGTCAAGGCAAGCAGCAACCTGACCAAGCTCACCGACCTCAAGGGCAAGAAGGTCGCGCATACCTCGCCGTCGTCGAACTCGGGCAACATGGCGCCGCGCGCGCTGTTCCCGAAAGAAGGCATCACGCCCGAGAAAGACTACACGGTGGTCTATTCCGGCAAGCATGATTCCTCGATCCTCGGTGTGCAGAAAGGCGACTACGATGCCGCGCCGGTTGCGTCTGACGTGTACGAACGCATGGCACGCCGCGGCCAGATCAAGGAAAGTGATTTCCGCGTGATCTATCGCAGCAAGAAGTTCCCGACCTCGAGCTTTGCCTATGCGCACGACCTCGAGCCGAAGCTGGCCGACAAGGTGCTGTCCTGCTTCTACGACTACCGCTTCACGCCCGAGATGCAAAAGGCCTTCGACGGCGCCGATCGCTTTTTCCCGATCAACTACAAGACGACCTGGGCGCCAGTGCGCGAAGTGGCCGCTGCCGGTGGCGAGAGCTTCGGCAAGGCCGCTTATGTGAAAGAAACCGAGCGCGAGGCGGCGGCTGTAGCGGCCAAGAAGAAGTAGCGCGCTAGCGCGCGCACGACGAAAGACGAAGGACGAGTGACGGGAGCATTTCCAAGCGTCCTCTCCGCCTTCGTCACTCGTCATTGGTCATTCGTCTTCGCGAAGCTACTCCATGAGTTCACTTTCCATCAAACACCTCGTCAAGGAATATGTCCCCGGCAAGCCGGTTCTCAAGGACATCTCGCTTGATATCGAAGGCCGCGGCATCACCGCCATCATTGGCCCGTCCGGCACCGGCAAGTCCACCCTGATCCGCTGCATCAACCGCCTCGTCAATCCGACCGCGGGCGAGATACTGTTCGAGGGCAAGGATCTGGCCAAGCTCTCCGGCCAGCCGCTACGCGAAGCGCGGCGCCGCATCGGCATGGTGTTTCAGGAATACAACCTGGTCGAGCGGCTGTCGGTGATGGAGAACGTGCTGTCGGGCCGGCTCGGCTATGTCAGCGCATGGACGGCATGGCGCCGCAAGTTCGACGATGCCGACATCCAGAAGGCGTTCGGTCTGCTCAAGCGCGTGGGGTTGGCCGACTTCGCCAATCGTCGCGCCGACGAGCTCTCCGGCGGGCAGCGCCAGCGCGTGGGTATTGCGCGCGCGGTGATGCAGTCACCGGGGCTGCTGCTGGCGGACGAGCCCACCTCCTCGCTCGACCCGAAAACCTCGGTCGAGATCATGGAGCTGATGCGCGACCTCGCCGCCGAGAACAACGTCCCGGTGATGATCAATATCCATCAGGTCGAGCTCGGCAAGCGTTACGCCGAGCGCGTGATCGGCATGAGTGGCGGCCTGGTGGTGTACGACGGCGCCCCGGATGGACTGGATGGCGACGTGCTGCGCAAGATTTACGGCGGCGAAGACTGGCTGGCAACATGAGTGCGATCGCCACTGATCGCGCTGTCACCCGCGCCGATTTTTTCACGCCATCGCTGGGCAAGCGTCTGGCTTGGGTGGCCGTGTTTGCCTATCTGGTCTATGCCGCAGCGACCTTGGGGCTCTCGCTGGAGCGGGTGCAGCAGGGACTGGGGCATGGCGTGCGCTTTCTGGCCGGATTCTTTCCGCCCAACTTCACCGAGACCGACATCGTTCCCGGTCTGCTTGAGTCGCTGCAGATTGCTTTCCTGTCGTCGCTGATCGGCACCTTGCTTGCCATTCCGATTGCGGTGCTGGCTGCGCGCAATCTGATGCCCGCCGGCGTGAGCTGGGTGGCGCGGCTGGTGATCATCTTTTGCCGTTCCTTTCATCCGGTGATCGTCGCCATCATCGCCGTCAAGGCAGTGGGCTTCGGGGCGTTGGCCGGCATCATCGCGCTTACCTTTGCCAGCATCGGTTTCGTCGGCAAGCTGCTCGCCGAGGCCATCGAGGAAATCTCGAAGAAGCAGATCGAGGCGGTACGCGCGACCGGTGCCTCGTTCATGAACGTGATCGCGTACGGCGTGGTGCCGCAAGTGATGAACCGCTTCATCGGCTTTGTGGCGTATGAAACCGACAGCAACCTGCGCAACTCGACGATGGTGGGCGTGGTCGGCGCTGGTGGTATCGGCGGCACACTGTTCTCGGCGTTCCAGCGCTTTGACTACAACTTTGTCGCCGGCATCATCCTCGCCATCATCGGTCTGGTGATGATCGGCGAGGTGCTGCAGATTTACGTGAAGCGGGTGTTCAGATGAGCCAGCGTTCATGGTTCGACAAGCTCACCACGAACGGAGAGAGGGGTGAGTGCGGCGTCGACGCACGCAACTGCGCCCGAGCCTGCCGAGGGGTCACCACGAACGGAGGTCTGGTGTGAGCAGCGATCCGTTGTCGGCGACGGCCGAGATGCAGCGCTGGATTCGCTTCACGCCGGCGCAACGGTTGGCGCGATTCGCCGTTTTCTTTGTCATGGTCGCTGCGGTTGGCTGGGCGCTGAAGACGATCGAGATCATCCCGGAGTTCCTCTACGACGCGCCCGAGCAAGTCGTGGACATGGGATCGCGCATGTGGCCGATCGATTGGGGGCATTTCTGGCCGGTGGTCTGGCCGGCGCTGGTCGAGACCCTGCACATTGCGGCGCTGGCGACGATCCTCGGTTTGCTGATGGGTATTCCGGTCGGCTTTCTCGCCGCACGCAATGCAACGCCGGTGCTCTGGCTCAATGCGATCGCCCGCTTCATCCTGGTCGCAACGCGCTCAATCTCAACCCTGATCTGGGCGCTGTTCTTCGTGGCGATGTTCGGCCCCGGCCCGCTCGCTGGCGCGCTCGCAATTGCGTTCCACTCCATCGGCTTCATCGGCAAGATGTTCTCCGAGGGCGTTGAAGAAGCCAACCGCGGCAGCATCGAAGCGCTGCAAGCCGCGGGCGCGACACGCATGCAGCAGATCCTGATGGGCTACTGGCCGCAGGTGATCCCGACCTTCTGGTCAATCGCCCTGTTCCGCTGGGACATCAATGTGCGTGAATCGGCCGTGCTCGGACTGGTGGGCGCCGGTGGTATCGGCATGGCGCTCAACGCGGCCATCGACCTGATCCAGTGGGAGCGCGTCGCGCTGATCCTGTTCACCATCTTCATCGTAGTCATCATCATTGAAACCATCGTGACCCAGATCCGCAAGCGGGTGATCTGACGACGGCTGCGCCGTCAAGACGAGAGACGAATGACCAATGACGATAACGGTATACGGTATTCCCAATTGCGATAGCGTCAAGAAAGCGCGCAAGCTGCTTGACCAGCGTGGCGTGGCGTACACCTTTCACGACTTCAAAAAATCCGGCGTTCCCGATGCCGAGCTGCGACGTTGGGTCGTACGGAGAGGCTGGGAGACCCTGCTCAACCGCAAAGGCACTACCTGGCGCGGGCTACACGACGCGTTGAAGCAATCGGTGCATGATGCCGAATCGGCGATTGCCGTCATGCTCGGCCACCCGAGCACGATCAAGCGACCCGTTGTTGTGGCTGGGGCTTCGCTGGTGATCGGTGTCGACGCGGACGCGCTCGCGGCGCTCGCCTGACCGCGCCGTCACAACAGCGGTACAACGGCTACAGCTTTTTGTCGCAGCCCTTGTTCAACAAGGGCTCATGGCTGTTTTCGTCTGGAAGTCGAATAAGACCAAAAACGACCTGCTAGCCCCAATCGAATGCGGCTTTCCGCAGAAAGCTGATGCGTCGAGCGCGTCTTGGATGGTCTTGGACGGTACTGGCGACCAACCATACGCGCCCGAGTTAAGCGCGATGAACCAGAAATCGTCAGGCCGCCCGCCGGATGTCGGCCTGCCCCACCCGTAGAGCATGCTGCTCGATGTCCGCGCCGCTGACCGACACCGCGCTGTCTGGTGGCACAGCAGCCCATTCCGGGCAGCAGGGATTCGTCCGGTCCTGCAGCGGCTCCGATGCAACGATGGTGCCGTGACTACAGCGGTTGACGTAGAGCGTCGGGGGTCGGTTGTCGCTCGAATAGCGAAAGGCGTAGATCGTCTTGCCATCCGCCAGAGCGGCAGCGAAGCGAAGCGGTGCGCTGATACCGGCCTCACCCATCATCTGCCGGACATCGCCCAGCATCGCCGCCATTGCATCGATGGGTGTCATGCCCCGCTCAATGTGGTTCACTGCAAGCAGAAACATCAGCTCCGAATCGGTCGCGCCCTTGCGGGCCGCGTAAAGTTCATCCGGCAACAGCGACTCCATGCGGCGGCGAATCTTTGCGTAATCGCCGATCTGGCCGTTGTGAATGAACAGCCACTGCCGGTAATGGAACGGGTGACAGTTCTGCCGCGCCACCGAGGTACCGGTAGTTGCTCGCACGTGGGCAAAAAACAGTGGTGAGCGAACGGCGGCACACAGCGCCAGCAGGTTCTCGTCGCTCCACGCTGGTGTCACTTCACGATAGACACCCGGCTCCGGACGTTCCGCAAGGCCGGTGTACCAGCCGAGGCCGAAGCCATCGCCGTTGGTAGTGAGCTTCGCCTCCTCCGCCTGCATCGACTGGCGCACCAGCGAATGCTCGGGTTTGCAGACAAGGTCTTCCAGAAAAATCGGTTCGCCTGAATAGGCAAGCAGTCGACACATGGGCAGGGCTGCGGGTGCATGCCGCAGCGGCTGTTACGCTTGCGGACCATTATTGCACGCGGCTTGCCACCATGTCGAAACCCCCTTCCCCTGCACGCGGTGACTGGCTCGCACAGGCAATTGGCCGCATCGAAGCGGACTTCCAGCGTTCGGCCGACACCCATCTGATTGCACTGCCGATCGCCGGGTTCGCCGACGTGGGGATCGACTTCTACTTCAAGGACGAATCGACGCACCCGACCGGCAGCCTGAAGCATCGGCTGGCGCGCTCGCTGTTCCTCTACGCGCTGTGCAATGGCTGGCTCAGTGAAGGGCAGACGGTGATCGAGGCGTCGAGCGGTTCCACTGCGGTCAGCGAGGCCTACTTCGCACGACTGCTTGGCCTGCCGTTCATCGCCGTGATGCCGCGCAGCACTTCGGCGGAGAAGATCGCACAGATCGAGTTCTATGGTGGGCGCTGTCATTTCGTCGAGCGTGCCGCCGAGGTGTATGACGCGTCACGCCAGCTTGCACGCGAAACGGGCGGGCATTACATGGACCAGTTCACCTACGCCGAGCGCGCCACCGACTGGCGCGGCAACAACAATATTGCTGACAGCATCTTCACCCAGATGGCCCATGAGCGGCACCCGATACCGCACTGGATTGTGGTGGGTGCCGGCACCGGCGGCACCAGCGCCACCATCGGCCGTTACGTGCGCTATCACCGGCACGTTAGCCGCGTCTGCGTTTCCGATCCAGCCGGGTCGGTCTTCGCCGACTACTGGCGGACGGGAGACACGACATTGACCTCGAGCGGATCGCGCATCGAGGGCATCGGGCGGCCACGCGTGGAGGCAAGCTTTATCCGCGAGCTGGTGGACGAATTGCTTACCGTGAGCGACCGTGATTCGATCGCCGCGATGCGTGATCTCTCTGCGCACCTCGGCCGCAAGGTCGGGCCATCCACCGGCACCAGTTTTCACGCGATGCTGCAACTGGCTGGCGCCATGAAAACGAATGGCATGCAGGGTTCCCTGCTGGCGCTGATCTGCGACTCGGGCGAACGCTATCTGAACACGTATCACAACGACGCCTGGGTCAGTCAAAACTTCCCGCTGGCGTAGCGCACCCAGGCGCTCGCATCTCCTCTGTTCACCGCTGAATTCGCCAACAACACGCGGTCGATAGAGTTTCATCCGATTTTTCCTGCGTCATTGGCGCTGCGAGAGCTTGCGAGAGCCCTGCGAGAGCGCGCCCGTACAACGTCAGTGTCAGCCAGAACCTTGGCTGATGGGCGACGCCAGCCGGCTATCGCCATCAAGCAATCTGACAAATCAATGGAGTAACGACACATGGATACCAACTTCGCTACGTCCCCGTCTGATTCAAATCATCACCCGCTGCGTCGCGGACGTGCTGCGATTGCGGCGATGCTGATCGCCTGCATTAGCATGAACAGCGCCTTCGCGACCGGTCTCGCGCAGCGCGCCGCCCAGCAATCCAATGCTGCTGTTGAGGTGACCCTGAACGACGTGGCTGTCGATCAGCAGCTGATCCAGAGCATCGACGCCCTCGACGAAGGCCAGTTCGCCGAGCTGCACGCCATTTATGTCGACGCTGCAGCGGCTCACCCCGGCGAAGCCAGTACTTCGGACCAGCAAAAGAGCTGGAAGACGGTCTTGGCCAAGGCGATTCTCAAGTCGTCCGCGTTCAAGGCCGCCCTGCGTGCCGCTAGCGAACGCGCCTACGTCTGGTACATGGGGCACATCAACCCGGTGCTGGCAGCAATGGATCAGGTAACTTCGTGGGAAGTTGTCGGCATCGCAACCGCGCTCGGCGCTGTTGGTGTGCCGCCGAGCTGGGCCAAGATCATCGCCAAAGTGCTGGCGTTCTTCCTGTAGCCAGGCTTGCTGCGCGGTGGGTAGTGCCTCGCAGGGCTGCCCACCGCCAGCGTTCTATGCTGACCGGTTAAGTGCTACGTGTTGATCGCGGCAGATTCGGTGGTTTCCTGCGCCCTGGCCAGTGCCGCGTGACAGTGCGTCATCAAGCTGGCCGGTAACGGCGAGAATCGTTCGGGAACCTGCGGCGACGGTTGCGGTACTGGTGGGCGCCGCCGTGCAGCAGCCTCGTCAAGCAGCTTTTCCTCGGCGGGCGACAGTGTGAGACCGTCACGCTCGCGCAAGCGCCCTGCAGCGCTGCGCAACGTTGCGGCTTCGGCGACGTTCACCGCCGTCAACACCGAGGCGACGGTGTCCACCACGAAGGGTTCCAGATAGCGCCGTACTTTCGTTTCCGATGACGTCAACCGCACGGCCGCCTTCACCGCCGCCCGCCAGTCGCCGGTTGCCAGACAGGCGTTGGCCAGCCAGACGAGGGTGATGTCGGCTTGCTCGAAGTGCGAGCCGGCGGGCATGGATTCCATGCTCTGATTCAGCGCCTCGGCTGCCGTCGTGGGGTTGCCATGGAGCAGATGGTAGGCCCCCCGCTGTTGATGCAGCACGCATTGCAGAATGGTCATGCGGTGAGTCGAGACCAGCGCTTCTGCACGTTGCAGTGATTCGTTCGCGCGCGGCAGGTCAAGCGCGAGCAGTTCGCACTCGGCCTGATCGAGCGTCATGATTGCTTCGGCGCGCCCCTCCCGCTCAACACGGCAGCGTTCTGCCGCAGACGCATAGAGCGCTATGGCGCCACCGAAGTCACCGGCGAAGCGGAGACTCAATGCGAGATTTCCGATCAACCGGATGGGCATGTCGATGTGACGCCGGATACAGATGTCGCGGGCGACGGTGCCGTGCGTTCGTGCTTCGGGATAGTGCCCGGCACGATGCTCCAGCGTGGTAAGCAGGATACGCGTGTCCAGCTCTCCCCGTTCATCGCGCGCTGCCAGCGCAGCGGCAAAGGCCTCATGCGCGTGGACGGTGCCGGTTGTCCACTCGCTCTGGATCAGGTAGGCGTAGGCCAGAGAAAGATGTATCGCCACGGCATCAGCACTGGGCAGACGTATGTTCGCAAGCGCCATCTCGCCGCAGCGCTGGGCGAGCGGGTAACGCGCCGCAGCGCGATAGACCTCACAGGCAGCGACGAGCAGTGCCAGCTCATCCGGGCTACCGCCAGTGATGTCCTGCAGCAGGTGTTCGTCTTCGATCCAGCCAACCAGATCGTAGATGTGGCCGCGCCGAACGCAAGGCGCCCACAGAAAGGCAATCAGCTCGCGAGCGGCTGGACGATTGACGCGCGCGGCCAGCCGGATCGCACCGGCAATGTTCTCGAATTCACGCTCGAACTCCTCAAAGCGGTCGCGCTCCTGCGGTGTATGACGGCTATCGCTCACCCGTCGGGCAAAACGGTGCCAGCGGTCAATGAACGCGCCGGTAATGCGCTGCCGACTGGCGTCGTCCATCCAGTCGGAATGGCGTGCGTAAGACCGCATGGTTTCCAGCAGACGGAAACGGGGCGCCGGTTCGGCACGCATATCGGCTGCCCTTGCGACGTCCACGGCAACAACGCGCGCCTCAAGCAGTTGCCCGAGAATGCGCTCGCTATTGATGCCGTCGAACAATCCGCTGTCGGCAAACTGCACTAGCGTGAACCCTGCTTCGAAATGCGCGGCGTAACCGAGACCGACTTTGCAGTCGTCGTCGAGGATGGCGCAGGTTGACTTCAGCAACTCCTGCAACGACGTGTGACGAGGCGGCGCATCGCGCATGGGATTGACCAGCGCCACATGCTGCGTGGACAGTTCGACAAGCAGGGGCTGGATGCCGATCACGCAGGCGCGCGCTGCCGCGAGCTCAATCGCCAGTGGCAAGCCATCGAGCCGCCAGCAGACCTCTTCTATCACGGTCAGATCACGAGCGGCATCAACGCACTGCGCCCGTTGGCTCCGCGCAGCGCGCAGAAACAGGGCTGCCGCGTCACTGGGGGCAGCGGCGAGGTCACGCGTATTCATATTCGGCGCGGGCGCATGCTGCGTTATCAGCGGGTCAACGTCAAACACCTGCTCGCCGCGCAGAAGCAGCGGAAACCTTGAAGTGCAAAGGACGGTGAGTGTGGGTGACTGCTCAATCAATGATGCAAGCCACGGCGCCGCCCGGTGGACGTGCTCAAAGTTGTCGAGTACCAGCAGCAAGTCCAGCGGCGCGAGATGTTGTTGCAGGCGCTCCTGCCACGAGCGTCCGTCGGTGCGCTTGATGCCAAGCGTCATCGCCACGGCTCGTGCCACCGCGCCCGCATCAGGGACGCGCGTCAGGTCAACCACAGCAGCACCATGTCTGCGGTCGCGGGCGATGCGGTGCGCCACTTCCAGGGCCAACTGCGTCTTTCCGATGCCACCAATGCCGCATAGCGTCAGTAGCGCCGGCACATCAGCCGCGCGCAGGTGCTCCACCAGCCGTGCGATCGCAGTATCGCGACCAATCAGCCGTACCAGCGATCTGGGAGGCGCATAGCGCTGCACGGCGTCGGGCGTTGTGGCGTCTGTGTTCGCCGTGACGTTGCCCGCTGCCGTTGTCTGCTGCCCAGCCAGACGACGTTCGCGCGCCAGACGGATTGAATCGATGGTCGCTGCTGACGGCTTCAGCCCGAGATCACGCGCCAGTACGGTACGACAGAGCAGCAATTGCTGCTCCGCTTCGTGGTAGCGGCCAAGGGTGGCGTAGATCTCGATCAGCTGCCGGTGGCTCTCTTCGTCACTGGGCACAATCCGCAGTATGTTCTGCAGCGCAACGATGGCATGATCGACATGCCCAAGCTGCATGTACTCGCCAACCAATGCCCTGGCGCAGCCCAGATAGAGCTGCTCAATGTGCAGACGTGTCGGTGCCACTGCCGCTTCGATAGTCGGCAATAGCCCGGCGAGCAGCGGGCCGTTGCAGGAGGCGACGGCGGCTTGCAGCAGAGGCAGTCGTGCCCGTGCGTCGGCCGCCAACGCGTCATTGGCCGCCTGCTCGAACTGCGCAAGATCAATTTCGATCTGACAGCCCTCTGTCTCGAGCCAGATTGCGTCCGCCGAGGCGCCCACGTAGTCGCCCAACCTTCCCGCACCATCTGTGTCTGCCGACCGGCCTCGCAGCGCATAGAGGGCATCGCTCACCTGACGCAATTGCTCGTCGTCGCTGTCGCGTGCGAGCGCTTGTGCCGCCTCGTGACGCGTGAGGCGATGTCCGGGTGCGATCGCCAGCAGCTGCAGCAGTTGCAGCGCGCTCTTGCGCGGCCACTGCGTAATGGCGTGGCCATTGATGGCGACGGTGAATGGTCCGAGCAGGGTCAGGCGCAGCATGGTGAATCAGCGTGATTGCCCGGATCGCTGGCGCTGGTGCCACTGTCATGACTGGCGAAGCCCGCGACGCCGCAGCGCAGTTGCGACGCTTTCATGCTAATGGCATCGCGTGCGGATGCAATTCGCAAACGGCATCGACCCATGTCGATAGCTTGCCGGCATCGGACGGTAGCAGCGCAGTCATTCCTTGCGCCGGGGCTGCGAGAGTCTGCGAGAGCTTTGCGAGACCACCGCGCAGAACATGTGCCTGCAGTCGCGACTTGACACGCTGCCCGGTTGCGACGCCGCTTGCTTGCCCCTCAACGGCGCGGCGCAAGCGTCAATTCAATCCACTGGAGGACATGCCATGAAACATTTACTTTGTGCCGTTGCCCTGGCGATGGCTATCGGCGGAACTGCCGATCTGTACGCGGCACCGCTGATCGACAATGCACCGATAGCGGAAGCACCCGCGCTGGCGACACTTGGCCTGGATGGCGTTGCCATGATGGTCGAAGCGGCTGGCAAGGATGCCGATGTCAAAGCCCGGCTGGCGGAGTTGGCGCTGGCAGGATGGCGTGCCGATTTCGCGGCCGCGCAAGGCGACAGCGCCGAATTGCCTGGGAAGGATGATGCCGTCCTGGGCAACGCCAAGTCCATGGCAAGGCTCTACGTGCCGTTGAGCAGTGTCGCAAATCCGGCATTGAAAGCAGCACTGGTGTTCGGAATGGCAGACAACGGTCTGAGCTTCGTGGCCATTGCACCGCACGCCGACGACACGACGGGGGTTGGCCTGGCTGCCGTTACCGGCGCAATGGACGCAAGAGCGGCTACCGATGCAGCACACCTGATTGACGGTTCGCTCGCGCCTGATCGCCAGAAAGTGACTTATCCACACTACTGGTCCTGCAAGTACGTGAACAAAATCGGTACCTCTGTTGCCTGCTTTTCGCTTTGGGGTAATCCGTTCGGCGCCTACTACAGCTATCTCGTCCGCTACGGCTATGCCAAGTCCAGTTCGCAATACTTTGGCTGGTACGCAAGCTGGAAAGGCTGCGGCGTAGCCTGCCCATTCGTGGTCACCACTACCAGTGGTCGCGGTCTGGTTTGCGGCCAGGTTCCGAACACTTCTTCCTGCACTGGCTTCTAGGCTGGTCCATTGCGCCCGGGCAGCGGCGACCGTCGCTGCCCGGCACTTTCTGGAGTCAAATATGCAAGTCACTAAACATTGCCTGATGGTGATCGCTGCCGCCCTTGCGGGCTGGAGCGGCACTATCGTCGCTCAGGACGGCGACGGCGCGCAGCAGATGCGGTTGCGCGAAAGCCTGCGCGAGCGGATGCCGGGATTGCCTGCGATTGACGCAATCAATCGCAGCCCCGTTGCTGGCCTGTGGGAAGTTCGGGTCGGCGCGGTGGTGTTCTATGCCGACGAAAGCGGTCGCTACGTGGTGCACGGAGAAATGCGTGACCTTGGCACTCAACGCAATCTGACCAAGGACCGCGTTGATCAGAGTACGGCGATCACCTTCACCGATTTGCCGTGGCGTGACTCACTGACCACGAGACGCGGTACGGGAGAACGTCGAATCGCCGTATTCGCCGATGCCAACTGCGGCTATTGCAAGGCGCTGGAAAGAGAGCTGGCAAAGCTTGGCGATGTCACCATCCACACCTTTCCAGTGGCGATGCTGGGGCCCGACTCACGCAAGCGCGGCAGCAGCATCCTGTGCGCTGCATCGCCAGAGAGGGCATGGCAAAACTGGATGCTTCGAAGCACCATGAGCAAAGCGTCAAAGTGTGACGCATCGGCACTGTCGCGCAACGAAGCCTATGCCCGACGCCACCTGCTGCGGGTCACACCCACCATTGTGTTCGCTGACGGCAGCCGGCACGAAGGCGTGCTCAGCGTCGAACAACTGAGGAGCAAGATGGCTGCCGCGGCTGCAGCCGGAAGTTAGCCTCCGGGCGTCTGCGCCGGCTGCCGATGGAAGGGCATCAAGCCTGCAGACGCGCCTGAATCTTCGCCTTGGTCGCCGGCAGTTCTGGCGGCAGGTTGTGCGCGAGCTGTTCGAAGAGGTCTTCGTGCAGCTTCATTTCCTCAGCCCAGGCACTGTGGTCGATGCTGGTGACGCTCTGGTACTGCGCCTCGCTGAAGTCGAGGCCGTGCCAGTGAATGTCGCTGTAGCGCGGCGTGATGCCGAACACATGCTCTTCGCCCTGGCCGCGGCCTTCGACGCGCTCCAGCATCCAGGCCATCACGCGCATGTTGTCGCCGAAGCCCGGCCACACGAATTTGCCATCGGCGTCCTTGCGGAACCAGTTGACCGTGAAGATCTTGGGCAGCTTGGCGCCACTGGCAGCGAGGCGCTCGCCGAGCTTGAGCCAGTGACCGAAGTATTCGGCCATGTTGTAACCCGCGAACGGCAGCATCGCGAACGGGTCGCGGCGCACAATGCCTTGCTGGCCGGCCGCTGCAGCGGTGGTCTCCGAGCCCATCGTGGCCGCCATGTAGACACCTTCCACCCAGTCACGCGCTTCGGTGACCAGCGGCACCGTGGTGCTGCGGCGTCCGCCGAAGATGAAGGCGTCGATTGCCACACCTGCGGGGTTGTCCCATTCGCTGTCGAGCGCCGGGTTGTTGGTGGCGGCGACGGTGAAGCGCGCGTTCGGGTGCGCTGCCTTAGCGCCCGTTTGCTTGGCGATCTCGGGCGTCCAGTCCTTGCCCTGCCAGTCGATCAGGTGCGCGGGCGCCTCTTTGGTCATGCCTTCCCACCACACGTCGCCGTCATCGGTGAGCGCGACGTTGGTGAAAATGACATCGCGGTTGAGCGAAGCCATGCAGTTGGCGTTGGATGACTTGTTGGTGCCCGGCGCCACGCCGAAGTAACCGGCCTCGGGGTTGATGGCGTACAGGCGGCCATCCTTGCCCGGCTTGATCCATGCGATGTCGTCGCCGATGGTGGTGACCTTCCAGCCCTCGAAACCCTTCGGCGGAATGAGCATCGCGAAGTTGGTCTTGCCGCAAGCCGACGGGAAGGCCGCCGCGACGTGATATTTCTTGCCTTGCGGATTGGTGACGCCGAGGATCAGCATGTGCTCGGCCAGCCAGCCGTCGCGCAAGCCCATATTGGACGCGATGCGCAGTGCGAAGCACTTCTTGCCGAGCAGCGCGTTGCCGCCGTAGCCCGAGCCGTAGCTCCAGATCTCGCGCGTTTCCGGGAAGTGCACGATGTACTTGGTTTTGTTGCACGGCCAGGCGACGTCCGCCTGTCCAGCGGCGAGCGGCGCGCCCACGGTGTGCACACAGGGCACGAATTCGCCGCTCTCGCCTAGCACGTCGATCGCGCCCTTGCCCATGCGGGTCATGATCTTCATGTTCACCGCGACGTAGGCCGAATCGGACAGCTCGACGCCAATGTGGGCGATCGGCGAGCCGAGCGGGCCCATCGAGAACGGCACCACGTACATGGTGCGCCCGGCCATCGCGCCCTTGAACAGCGGGTTCAGCGTGGCGCGCATTTCGGCGGGCGCCATCCAGTTATTGGTGGGGCCGGCGTTCTCTTTCTTCTCGCAGCAGATGAAGGTGCGGTCTTCGACACGGGCGACGTCGGACGGATCGCTGCACGCGAGGAAGGAATTCGGGCGCTTCGCTTCGTTCAGCTTTTTGAAGGTGCCCGCCTTGACCAGGCCGGCGCACAGACGGTCGTACTCGTCTGCGCTGCCATCGCACCAGTGGATATCGGCCGGCTGCGTGAGCGCGGCCATTTCGCGCACCCAGGCGAGCAGGCGGATGTTCTTGACGTAGGCAGGTGCCTTCACAGAGGCTTGCAAAGTGGCGAGCGTTTCGGGCTGATTCATGAAGTAAGCGAAAGACGTGGTTGCGACGGAAGGAAAACGGGTCGCCGCAAACAGGAGGTCGGTTGGGCCTTGCGCGGGCTGCCCACACGCTGGCGGGTGGCCGTGCGGCGGGGATTAGGATTTTAGCCGCTGGCTACGGCGAGCTACATTCCGGCTTCATGCGTCATCGGCATGAGCGGATGCCAAAGGCTAATGTCTCGTTGCAATGCACAAATTCTGTTTTTGGCTTTTGGCTGAGAGGCTCATATCCATTGGGCTTAGCCAGTATTTTCTGCCAAAGTCGATATCACCTGTTTTTTCGGCTAAAGCCGCATGCGACGGCCACTACAGCGAAAAGATGTTGCTTCCGGAAAGCCTTGCCAGGCGCTGCAGGCGGTGCCTGGTAGTTTTCTGTAGTTCGTGCGCTAGTCGCCAGACAACCCGCGTCACGTTGCCGTGAGGCGGGTTGTCTTTGGACGCTGGGCTGCGGTAGCGAAACTACGCAGCGCGGCGCGGCAGATCGAAGCGGTCGAGCTCCATCACTTTGGTCCAGGCGGCGACGAAGTCGCGCACGAACTTGGTCTGGCCGTCGTTTTGCGCGTAGACCTCGGCGATCGCGCGCAATTGCGAGTTGGAGCCGAATGCGAGATCAACGCGCGTGGCCGTCCACTTCACGTCGCCGGTCTTGCGGTCGCGGCCTTCATAGGCGTTGTCACCTGTCGGCCGCCACGCGGTGGACATGTCGACCAGGTTGACGAAGAAGTCGTTGCTCAACTGCCCCGGCCGCGTGGTGAAAACGCCCGCCTTGCTGCCGCCATGATTGGCGCCGAGCACGCGCAGGCCGCCGACCAGCACGGTCATTTCCGGCGCCGACAGCGTCAGCAGCTGCGCCTTGTCGACCAGCATCTCCTCCGGCGACACGCGATACGCGGCCTTGCGGTAGTTGCGGAAGCCATCGGCCTGCGGCTCGAGCACGGCGAACGAATCGACATCGGTCTGCGCTTGCGTGGCGTCGGTGCGCCCCGGCGTGAACGGCACCTCAATCGTGTGGCCAGCAGCCTTGGCGGCGGCTTCGACGCCAGCGTTGCCGGCGAGCACGATCACATCTGCCAGCGAAACCTGCTTGCCGCCCGTCGCCTTGGCGTTGAAGTCACGCTGGATACCTTCGAGCACGGCAAGCACTTTCGCGAGCTGCGCCGGCTGATTGACGTCCCAATCCTTCTGCGGTGCGAGGCGGATGCGGGCACCGTTGGCGCCGCCGCGCAGGTCGCTGCCGCGGAAGGTGGAAGCCGACGCCCAGGCGGTGGACACCAGCTCGGCCACACCGAGGCCGCTGGCGAGAATCTGCGCTTTCAGTTGCGCCGCGTCGTTGCTGTCGATCAGGGCGTGCGTCGCGGCAGGCAACGGGTCTTGCCAGATCAGGTTTTCCGCCGGTACTTCCGGCCCAAGGTAGCGCACCTTCGGCCCCATGTCGCGGTGGGTCAGCTTGAACCAGGCGCGGGCATAGGCGTCCGCAAACTCTGCGGGGTTGGCCAGGAAGTGGCGCGAGATCTTTTCGTAGGCCGGGTCGAATTTGAGCGACAGGTCAGCCGTGGTCATCATCGGCGCGTGCTTCTTCGACGGGTCATGAGCATCAACAACCATGTCCTCGGGCGCCACGTCCTTGGCCCGCCACTGATGGGCGCCCGCCGGGCTCTTGACCAGCTCCCATTCGTACTTGAACAGCACTTTGAAGTAACCCATGTCCCAGGTCGTCGGGTTCGGCTTCCATGCGCCTTCGATGCCGCTGGTAGTGGTGTCGCCGCCTTTGCCGCTACCGTGCTGGTTGATCCAGCCGAAGCCCATCGCTTCCATCGGTGCGGCTTCCGGTTCCGGGCCGACCAGTTTCGGGTCGCCCGCACCGTGCGCCTTGCCAAAGGTGTGGCCGCCGGCGATCAGCGCCACCGTTTCGTAGTCGTTCATCGCCATGCGGGCGAAGGTCTCGCGCACATCGCGACCGGAGGCGACCGGATCGGGGTTGCCGTCCGGGCCTTCCGGGTTCACATAGATCAGGCCCATCTGCACGGCGGCGAGCGGGTTTTCCAGTGCGCGATCACCGCTGTAGCGGCTGTCCGGCTTGTCGCTGGTGGCGAGCCATTGCTTCTCAGCGCCCCAGTAGATGTCCTCTTCCGGTGCCCAGATGTCGGCACGGCCGCCACCGAAGCCGAAGGTCTTGAAGCCCATCGTTTCCATCGCGACGTTGCCGGCGAGGATGAACAGATCGGCCCAGGAAATCGCGTTGCCGTATTTCTGCTTGATTGGCCACAGCAGGCGGCGCGCCTTGTCGAGGTTGCCGTTGTCCGGCCAGCTATTGAGCGGGGCGAAGCGCTGGTTGCCGGTGTTGGCGCCACCACGGCCGTCGGCGGTGCGGTAGGTGCCGGCGGCATGCCAGGCCATGCGGATGAACAGGCCGCCATAGTGGCCGTAGTCAGCAGGCCACCAGTCCTGCGAGTCCGTCATCAGTGCGGCGAGGTCTTCTTTCAGCGCTGCGAAATCAAGTTTTTTGAATGCTTCGGCATAGTCGAACCCGGCGTCCATCGGGCTGGATACCGGCTGGTGCTGGTGCAGGATTGAGAGATTCAACTGATTGGGCCACCAGTTGGCATTGGACTGGGCGCCATGAGTGGCGCGGGCACCGCCGGCGGCATGAAAGGGGCATTTGCTCTCGGTTGTCATCACGTTCTCCTGTATCGGTGTTGCAGTCTGGAATCGATAAGGCGAACATTAGGCCGTTCTGGTGATCGGGTCCAACGATTAAAAATGACCTCTGTAATCGTCAAAGGCGATATGGAACGACGAGCATCCGGGCTTCGCAGGCAAGAAAAACCCGCTGTCGTTACCGATCAGCGGGTTTCCGGCGATGAGTCGGGAGGGGATTAGCCCTTCTTGAACTCTTTCGGGCACTCGCCCGGCTTTTGGCTCATTACCCAGTCGACGATCTTGGCGATATCGGCATCGGCCACTTGCGGGTGCGCCGGCATCGGGATCTGGCCCCAGACACCTGCGCCGCCAGCCTTGACGTGCTTGACCAGCTTTTCCTTGTTGGCCGCCAGTTTCTTGGCGTCCTTATCGGCGTAGCAGGCAGCCACGGCGTTGTAGGCCGGGCCGACAACTTTCTTGTCGACCTGATGGCAGGCGGTGCAGCCTTTGGCTTGTGCCAGCGCCGCATCGGCGTGGGCAACATTGACCAGCGCAACCGGCGACAGCGCGGCGGCGACGAACAGTGCAAATTTCTTCATGACGAGTCCTTGTTAAAACGGGCGCGAGTGTAACCGAAGCCCCGCGCGATGACGCTCAAGCGTTAACGCGACGTTAAGGTGATTTGTTGACGCCCGACTGACAGCACAAACAATAGCCCGGCAGGGGCGGACAGACAATGGTCGTGCCTACATGTGCGTAGTCGACGGCTTGGCTCCAGTCCGGGGTCGAGTCGCCACTGTCGCAGCAGCCGGTGGCGATCCGTCTTCTTCCTTGCCCGGCGCCCGATCTGGTGCCTTGTCCCTGATTGCTTCGACGGAGAGTGCGGCATGGATTCGTTCGCGTTTTGTGGGTTGTCCGGCTGCAAACCGGTGGCGCTGTCAGGCGGCGACAGCGGCAAGGGCCTGGGACTCAAGGCCGCCGTCGGGCTGGCCTCACGGTGCCGCAACTACCCGGATGACGTGAAGAAGGTGCAGGAAGCGCTCAACCGCTTTCCACCGCTCGAAGGCGGTCCCAGCCCGAAGCTGGTGGTGGACGGCATTGTTGGCCCCAAGACCTCGGCGGCGATTTCGGCCTTCCAGCGCAAGCAGTTCGGCATTGGCAAGGCCGACGGCGTGGTCGATGTCGGCATGCGCACCGATGAGCGGCTGGCCGGTGTCAACAGCACCTACAGCAGCCTGCCCGCCGAGATGATGCAGCACATCCCGCGCGCGCTGTCGATCATCAACATCTCGCGCTCCACCATCAGCGCCGCACGCACCTTCAAGCTGAACGGTGGCGGCGGCTTTGTCGGCTTCGGCGAGGCAAGCTGGAACAAGGTGGTCAAACACTTCCAGGTCGACAAATTCCCCGACTGGAGCAGCCAGCTCGACTGGCTGAACCGCATCTACATTGGCATGGAGACCGCGATCGGTCACATCCCGATGGGCATGATCCTGCTCGCCGACGAGCCCGCCAGCAGCAACGAAGGGGCGTTCGCCTTTACCTTCGCGGGCGGTTACGAAGTGGGCGAACGCAACAAGACCTATCAGGGCATTCCGCGCGGCTCGGTCTATCTATGCCCCAAGATGCAGACGATGAAGCAGGACGCCTTCGCCTATGTGCTGATCCATGAACTGGCACATTTCGTCGGCCCGACCGGACAAACCGGCGTGCAGGTCGACGACTACGGCTATCGCCACAAACCCGGCTATGACGCTTTGGTGCCGTGGCAGCGCGTGCACAATGCCGACAACTTTGCGCAGTTCTCTTTCGACGCGATCGGCAAGCCGTTTAACCTGAAAGAGCACCTGCTCAGCTGATCGAGCACCGCCAACGCCGCGTGTCGCGCGGTCAGGGCTTCAACGCATCAATCGCGAGCACAACGTCGGCGTCGCTGCGCGCCGAGTTTTTGACGCCCTGGGTGATGACTGCGGCATTGCTGATCCCGAGCAGGCGGCGCAGGATCATCACGCCATCGGTCAGCGCCAGTGTCTGGCCGTCGCCATCGACGTCGAAGCGGGACAGGTTGGCGGCGACATGCGCCGCAATCTGCGCTGCATCGCGGCGCGCGCCGGGGCTGATCGCACCAGCAACCAGCACGGTGCCCCGATAGCCGAGCAGGTAACGCAGCAGCAGCACGCCATCACTGGCAGCATCATAGATAGTTGTCGGCGCACTGTCATCGATATCGAGAATCGGGGGTGGGGCCACCACCTTTAACAGACGCAACTGCTGCGGCGCAGGTGCCTGACTGCCGCCCGCGGCGAGCGGCGCAGCGCCTGCCTGACTGGCGCGCACACCGCACAGACTGCCCACGGCACCGCTAATCGTCAGTGTGGTTCCACTGACGCTGCAGGTCGTGGGTGTCCAGCTGTCAAACGCGACGGGCATGCCGCTGGTCGCGCTCGCCACCAGGGTCGGCGTGGTACCAACGACGATACTGTCCGACGACGTGAAAGCTATCGACTGCGCGGGCCGAATCGGCACGGCAACGCGACGACTAATGGTGCTGCCGTCACCCACCTGCCCGTTGCCGTTGCGCCCCCAGCACTTGACTGCGCCCGCAGCGGAAAGGGCGCAGCTGTGGGCGCCCTGCGCGCTGGCGACCACAGTCGCGCCCGCGAGGCCGCTGACGTCCACCGGCGTCAGTCGCTGGGTATTGCTGTTGTCGCCCAGCTGCCCGTAACTGTTGTCGCCCCAGCAGCGCGCGCCACCGCTGGCCATCAGGGCGCAAGTGTGGAGTTCCGCGGTGACAATCGAGGTGGCGACACCGCCGAGGCTCACCACGTCGACCGCTGTCAGCCGTTGTGTCGTGCTGTTGTCGCCGAGTTGGCCGTTGACGTTGTAGCCCCAGCACTTCACGCCGCCAGCGACCAGCGCGCAGGTGTGCAACACGCCTGCGCTGATTGCGGAAACGCCGCTGCCGAGCCCGGAAACAGCGGTCGGAACCAGCCGTTGCGTGGTGCTGTTGTCACCCACGGTTCCCCAGAAGTTGTACCCCCAGCACTTTGCAGCGCCGCCAGTCAGCGCGCAGGTGTGCAGCGCACCGCCGCTGATCGCCGACACGCCGCTGCCCAGGCCATTCACATCCACCGGGGTCGGGCGGGTGGTCGTGCTGTTGTCACCAATCTGGCCGTTAGCGTTCAGGCCCCAGCATTTCATGGCTCCGGTCGTGGTCAGCGCACAGGTGTGAAAACCGCCTGCACTGATCGCCGCCACGCCACTACCGAGCCCGACAACAGCAACCGGAATCGGGCTGTCGGTCAAGCTGTTATTGCCCAACTGACCGTCGCTATTGCGGCCCCAGCACCATACGCCGCCGCCGACACTGAGCGCGCAACTGTGAAAAGCCCCCGTGCTGACGGCGGCGATGCCGCTGTCGAGGCCGGCCACGGCAACCGCACTCGGCCGCTGTATGGTGGTGTTGTCACCGAGTTGCCCGCTGTCATTGGCGCCCCAGCATCGGACCGCGCCAGCAAGCGTGACGGCACACGAGTGATAGGCGCCGGTGCCGATGGAGACGACGCCCGCGGTATGCCACGCAACGTTGGCTGGCACCGCTGATTGCGACGTGCTGCCGTTGCCCGTCTGCCCGAAAAAGTTGTAGCCCCAGCATTTGACGTCGCCCAGCGCCATCAGCACACAGGTGGACAAAGCGCCGGGGCTGACGGCAGCGGCGCCGCTGAGGCCGACAACGTCCACCGGCGTGGTGCGGGTCGCCGAGCTGCCATCGCCGAGTGCGCCATATTGGTTGTAACCCCAACACTTCATGGCGCCACCGGCGATGAGCGCACACGTGTGATAGAAGCCCGCACCGATCGATGTAACCCCGCTGCTGAGGCCAGAGACCGCGATGGGCGACAGGCTGTTGACGGTGCTGCCGTCGCCAAGTTGGCCCCGGTCGTTCGGCCCCCAGCACTGCACGCCGCCGGAGACCAGCAGCGCGCAACTGTGGTAGTTGCCGAGACTGAGTGAGGCCACGCCACTGCCGAGGCCGACCACCGCAACGGGCGCCGAGCGATTGGTGGTGGTGCCATCACCCACCTCACCGGCGATGTTGTTACCCCAGCATTGCACGGCGCCTGCCTGACTCAGCGCACAAGCGTGTGAGCCACCGACCGAGATGGCCGCAACGCCACCGCTCAGACTCACCACGTCAACGGGAGTCGATTGATCGGCAGTGTTGCCATTGCCCACCTGACCGTAGGCATTGGACCCCCAGCATTTGACCGCGCCCGCGGTCGTCAGCGCACAGGTGGAGAAGCCACCCGCATCAATAGCAGCAACGCCGCTGCCGAGGCCCACGACGTCAACGGGGGTCGAACGATCAGTGGTGGTGCCATCGCCCAGCCCGCCGACAAGGTTGCGCCCCCAGCACTTCACCGCCCCACTCACCAGCAGGGCGCAGGTGTGATCGGTACCCGCCGTCAGCGCCGCAACTCCAGGCGCAAGGCCGCTCACTTCGGCGGGCAGAACGCGTCTGAGTGCGGTGCTGTTGTCGCCCAGCTGGCCATACTGGTTGCTACCCCAGCACCGCACCACCCCGGTCGCACTCAGCGTGCAGGTGTGCTGGGCACCGGACGCCACCTGCGTGACGGGGTCATCAAGCGCGCTGGCTGTTTGCGCCTGGACACGACCAACAGCGCCGAACACCAGCAAGATAATTGCGAGCAGCCCAACGTGCATGAACCGATGCGGGTGTCGCACCAACTCAGACAGCCTGCGATGACAATGAAACCGACCGACCTCACGCGCCAGCCACTGCGGCCGGGCGCGGAATGCATGACTCAAAACCACATCAACATCCCGGAACAAGATCCCGAACGGGATTCGTTACAACACGACGAATGCTAGGGGCAAACGATGCCCACCCAAAGCGCCACGTTTCATTCGCTCCTGTACTCAAGCGAGCGGCTCTGCGATCGGACCGAAGGGCCGCAGTGGCGTGCGTCGACTAAGGCTTCAGGGCGTCGATCATCAGCACGACATCTGCATCGCTGCGAGCTGAATTTTTCACGCCTTGGGTAATGGCTGACCCGGTGATGCCCAGCATCCGGCGCAGGATCATCACCCCGTCGGTCATCGCCAGCGTCTGGCCATCCCCGTCAACGTCAAAGCGGGTCAGCGTGTCGGCGATGTGCTGCGCGATCTGTGTCGCGTTACGTCGCGCGCCGGGCCCGATGGCGCCGGTGATCAAGGCGGTATCTCGATAGCCCAGCAGATAGCGCAACAGCAACACGCCATCGCTAGCGGCATCGTACTTGGTGGCCGGTGCGCTGTCGTCGATGTCGAGCGATGGAGCGCCCAGCGTGATGCCAACCAGCACCGGATCGTGGTCCGACGAGCGGAACGGTGTCGCCGTGTAGTAATCCGGCGAGGTGCAGGTGGTTGAGGTGCAGTTCGGGTTGTTCTTGAACTCAACGTTGTAGTCGAGGATCACCGGCTCGTCGGAGTTGATGTTCCAGATGCCTGCGTTGGTCACTTGCGCCATCAGGCTCGGCGTCACCATCGCATGATCGAGCGAGCCCGACTGGCCGCTGAACACATAGGAGTGCTCGCCGACGGCGAGATCAATCAATCCGCCCGCGCGAAGGATGTCGATCGGGTCTTCCTGCGAGTAGGCGTTGAGGTCGCCCAGAATGATCACGTCGGGATCGTTGGCGGCTGCCTGCACCGTGGCGATGAAGCCCAGCAGCGCTGCGGCCTGCCCTTTGCGCATGGCATTCCAGTTGCCCTGGCCATCGCCCTGATCGGCATCGGCGCCGGTACCCGTGCCGCCTTTTGATTTGAAGTGATTGATGATCACCGAGAGCTTTTGCCCGGCGCTTGCGCCACCATCGACGGTGAAAGTCTGCGCCACTGGTGCCCGTGCCTGCGTAAAGGCGGCGTCGTTCGGCGACATTGACGCGCCGACTGGCGTCACGGCCGTGGTGCGATAAATCAGCGCGGGTCGGATCTCGTCGGTGCTGCCCGGGATCGTGCCCCAGCCTGAGGGGTTGGGCACATAGGTCCAGTTGCCGCAGCCGTTGGTCGCGGTCAACGCATTGGTCAGCTCGGTCAATGCCGAGGTGGTGCCATTGCCATCGTTCTCCATTTCGAGCAGGCCGACCACGTCGGCACCGAGGCCGCAGAGTGCGGCAACGATTTTGGCCTTCTGGCGGCCGAATTCATACGCCGTGTCAGCCCCACGCGTGGTGGGGAAGCCGCCACCGGTGCCGTTGCCATTGAAGAAGTTCAGTACATTGAACGACGCCACCTTGAGGTTACCGCCTACCGCCGGCGGCGACAACGGGCGTGGCGCGTAGCTGAACGCCGGCGCTTCAGTCGCGTGAATGGCGTAGTTGCCAAACGAATGATTGAGGATGCCGGTGAGGTTGGTGATCGTCGTGCCGAGCCGGATCGTGTTGTTGGCCGGATCGAGGAACGGGATCACCGCCGGGTTTTGCGTCGCGCTGGTGTCGGCGAGCAGGATGGACGAGCGCAGGTTCAGGTTGGCGCGCGCACTGACGGCTGCGACGTTGCTGGTCCCGCTGCTGTTGTTGCCCGAGGCAGGATCGTCGTTCGGATCCACGACTTCGGTCGGCTGCAACAGGCGGCCATTGACGGAGAGCAGAAGTTCGCCGTAACGCGCGAGCGAGAAGTGCTCGCTGACGGTCATCGTCTGCGGCAGGCGCACGCGCATGCCTTCGTAACGCTCAAGATCGGTCACCGACGCAACCGGCAAAGCGACGTCGACCAGCGCCGGCAGTGGATTACCCGACGACACAATCTGCACGGTAGCCGAAGTGATCTCAGTGAGTGTGTTGGGTGCGGTGCCGAGTTCGGCAACGGTACCGGTCACGTTGACCTTGTCGCCCACGGCAACGGCTGTTGCCGAGTGAAAGATGAAGATGCCTTCGGAAGTGGCGGGGTCGACGTCAATGTTGGCGTCTTCTTCCTGGAGGTAGAAACCGCCCAGCGAATTTGCCGCCTGGAAGCTGGCAGTGACGATGCCCTGCAGCGTGACCGTCTGGCCGACCATCGGGCTGGCGCTGCCCGTACCCTGCACGTCGTGGATGCGCGGACCGCTGCTGACGTCGTCGTTGACGATGGTGCCGATGCCCTGGCCATCGGCGATGAAGGCGCCGGTGACGTTGGTCACGTTGACGAAGAAAGTCTCGTTGGGCTCGAACGAGGTGTCGCCGTTGACGTCGACGCTGAACGTGTACGTCGTGGCGCCAGCGGCGATGGTCTGTGCGGCGAGCGATTTGGCGGTGTAGTCGCTGCCGGCCGTCGCCGTGCCGTTCGCCGTCGCGATGTCGAAGCTGACGCCGCCGACCGGCGCCGGCTCGGACAGGCTCACGGTAAAAGTGAACGTGGTGGTGCCGCTGTTGCCTTCGTTTTGGTTGACGTCGTTGATGCTGAGCATGACGCCACCGTCATCGTTGACGATGGTGCCGAGGCCCTGGCCGTCGGCGATCGTGGCGCCGGACACATTGGTCACATTGACGAAGAAGGTTTCGTTGGGCTCGGACATCACGTCGCCGTTGACCAGCACCGTGAACGTGTAGCTCGTGTTGCCCGCAGCAATGGTCTGCGCGGTGAGCGACTGCGCTGCGTAGTCGCTGGCGGACGATGCCGTACCGTCGGCGGTGGCGATGTCGAACGTAACGCCACCGGCACCCGCCGGTGCGGAAAGACTCACAGTGAAGGTGAACGCCGTGGTGCCGGCGTTGCCTTCGGCGACCGAGACGTCGTTGATGCTGAGCGTCGGCAGCGCCGGGCCGCAGGGCGCAGCGGCCGTCGCCGAGTTGCGCGGCACTGCGGCGGCGGCGGCGAAATCGTTCGCGTTGTTGTCGGTGTCGGTGCAGCCGTTCGCAGCGCGATAGATAGCAGTCGTGGTGCTTGGCGACGGGCTTGTTGCCGTCTCGCTGCAGTTGGTGCCCGAGCCGTAGCCGACAAGATCGACGATGCCGCTGCTCGGGCAGGCACCGCTCAGTGCGGTGGATGAGCTGACCAGTGCGATCTTGCCGACGGTGGAGCTGATCTGGATGGTGCCGCTCGCGTCGGGCGTCGGGATGGCTGTGATGCCGTTGGCGTTGCTGCCAAGTCCCACCAGATAGTACTGACCCGGCTGCACTGTACCGCTCAACGCGACGCTCTGCCACGATGTTCCGGTGGACCCCGCATACTGCACTGACCAGCCATTGATGCTGACGGCCGAACCACTGCGATTGAACAGCTCGACGTAGTCGCGCGTGAAGGTCGAGCAGCCTGCCGTGGGGCACCCCGCCCCGCCGTAGACCTGGCTGATCACGATGTCGGGCGACACCGCTGTAGCCGGCAACGCGATCAGCGATAACAGTGCGGTCGCCAGCCTGCGCGAGAACAATTGCGTGCAAGACGGCGCCACATCAAGGCACCACAAACCAGAAAGCGAACGAAGCAGCACGACGGCCCCCAGAAAACATCATCGGGCCGTTACGCCCACAAACAACGATTATTAGCAGCTCAACGCCGCCAAATCAATCACATCAGCGTGACGAAGCGACCGCAGAGCCACCCGTAAAACAAAAGCAATCGACACACCAGAAGGTGGAGCTGATCAGCGCTTCATGCGCGCGATGAGTCCATCAAGCTGATCGAGACTGGCGTAGCGGATCACCAGTTCGCCTTGTCCACCGGACTGATGCACGATGGAAACATAAGTGCCCAGCGCGTCGGCGAGCTCAGTTTCCAGGCGATCCAGATCCGGGTCGCGCGTGGCGGGCAGATCAAGTTTGCCCTGCTTGCTTTTGGCGGTTGGCACACCGGGGCGCTTGCCGGTCGCACTGCTCTCTTCCTTCACCAGCGCTTCGGTCGCACGCACCGAGAGATCGTTGATGGCGATCTTTTCGGCGAGCATCACTTGCTTGTCTTTCGGCAGCGTGGCGAGTGCGCGGGCGTGGCCCATTTCGAGCGTGCCGGCGATGACGCGATCCTGCACGGGAGCGGCAAGCTCCAGCAGGCGCAGCAGGTTCGACACCGCGCTGCGTGATTTGCCCACCGCTTCGGCGGCCTGCTCATGCGTGAAGCTGAACTCGGCGATGAGACGCTGCAGGCCATGCGCTTCTTCAATCGCGTTCAGGTCCTGACGTTGCAGGTTTTCGATCAGCGCGAGCGTGAGCGCCGTCTTGTCGTCGACTTCCTTGACGATCACCGGCACTTCGGCGAGGCCCGCCAGTTGCGCCGCGCGGAAGCGGCGTTCGCCGGCGATGATTTCGTGTTTGCCGGACACTGTTTTTCTTACGACGATGGGCTGCATGATGCCCTGCGCCTTGATCGACGCCGACAGCTCGGCGAGCGACGCATCATCAAAGCGGCGGCGCGGCTGGTATTTGCCGGCGATCATGTCGGCGACCTTGAGCGAAGTCACGCCCGCCGCCGGCGCATCCACCCTGGTCGGCTCCGGCATCAGGAGTGCGTCGAGTCCGCGGCCGAGGCCTTTGAGTTTCACTGCCATAGTTGTTCTCTGTCATGTAGCCCGGATGCTTGCATCCGGGGATCGTGCGTTGGTGAAGACGCCATCTGCGCTTCGCGTTGGGTTCGCGGGAACCCGGATGCAAGCATCCGGGCTACGTTAAAAGTTTTTCGTAGTCGCTTCGCGGCAATCGGAAGAACGGAATCTCGCCGCCGCCGTTGTAGTTGAGGGTGCCGTCACGCTTGAGGCCGCATTTGGTCAGCACATGCTGCGAGGCGGCGTTGTCGGGGTGGGTAACGGCGGTGATTTCGTCGAGACCGACGACGTTGAAACCATAGTCGAGCACGGCGCGCGTGGCCTCAGTCGCGTAGCCTTTGCCCCAGCTCGATTGCGGCATGCGATAGCCGACTTCAACATGCGACGTGTCGCGAATTGGTTTCAGGATCGCCCAGCCGAGAAATTCATCACTGCCGTGCAGGCACATCGCCCACATGTGAAAGCGCTCGCTCGTCCACAGCGCCAGACGGCCACGCATGAAGTCGCGATATTCCTCGAAGGGCCGCTTCTCGGCCTCGCCGGTGCCGACGTAGCGCACCACCATCGGATCACAATCCATCGCGTAACAGGCGCGGTAGTCCGCCTCGCTGACGAGGTCGTGCAGCGACAGTCGCGCGGTCGTGAGCGTGTGCTGCGGCGGCGTCATGCGGGCGATGCCTCCTGCGTATTTTCATGCTTCGCCACCAGCTCCGCCGCGAGCTGCATGTAGGCCTGCGCGCCCTTGCTTGCCTTGTCGAGCAGCAGCGCGGGCAGGCCGTGCGACGGCGCTTCGGCGAGGCGCACATTGCGCGGGATGATGGTCGCGAAAAGCTTGTTGCCGAAGTGCTGCTCCAGCTGCGCGGCGACCTGTTGCGACAGGCTCATGCGCGCGTCGTACATCGTGCGCAGCAGGCCCTCGATTTCGAGCGTGGGATTCAGGTGCTGCTGCATCTTGCGCAAGGTGCCGACGAGATCACTCAGGCCTTCGAGCGCGTAATACTCGCATTGCATCGGAATCAGCACGCTGTCGGCAGCGCACAGCGCGTTGAGCGTGAGCAGGTTCAGCGTCGGCGGGCAATCGATCAGGATGTAGTCGTATTCCTCGGCAACAGCGGCGATGGCAGCCTTCAGCGTGTGAATTGCGTCTTTGAGCTTGGTCTCGCGGTCGGGCATCGACACCATCTCGATCTCCGCGCCCGCGAGCTCGCGATTGGCCGGGATCAGATCAAACCCGCCCTGCGCCTTGATGCGCGCATCAAGCAAACCGACCTCGCCGAGCAGCACGGTGTAAACACTCTGCTCCAGCGCGTTTTTGTTCACGCCCGAACCCATCGTCGCATTGCCCTGCGGATCGACGTCGATCAACAGCACACGACGGTTCTGCGCGGCAAGCGAAGCGGCAAGATTGACGGCGGTGGTCGTCTTGCCGACGCCGCCTTTCTGGTTGGCGATTGCGATGGTTCTGATCATTATTGTTTTCCGTAGGGCGGGCATTGCCCGCCATGTGTACGACGGCGGGCAATGCCCGCCCTACGTTCGATGCTCATTTCTGCAAAGCAAATTTCACGCTGAACCCGATCAGCGCCACGCCCGCCAGCCGCTTGAGCCATGCGCCCGCGCCGGGGTAGCGGGCAAACACGCGCTTTGCGAGTTGCGCTGCGGCGACCAGCCACATGCAGTAGCCGAACACCAGCGCCAGCACCACGGCCATGATGCGGGCGTAGGTGGCCGCGCCGTCGAACGTGGTCTGGTCGATGAACAGCGGAAAGAAGGCAACGTAAAAGCCAATCGTTTTCGGGTTCGACAACGTGACCAGCATCGCTTCGCGAAACCACTGCCACGGGCCACGACCGGCACCCGTCGCCACCTTGCCTTCGCCCAGCGTCTGCTTCGCGTTGCGGATCAGCGTGAAGCCGATCCACGCCAGGTACGCCGCGCCTGCGTAACGCAGCAGGTCAAACGCGCGCGGGTACGCCGCCGCCAGCGCCGCGACGCCCGACAGCGCCAGCACCATCCACACCGCATCGCCCGCCATCAGCCCAAGCGTCGCGAAGAATCCCGCCTTCGGCCCGCCGTTCTTCTCCGCCATCGAGGTGAACAGCTTGATCGTGCCGGGGCCGGGAATCGCCAGGAAGATCAGCGTGGCGATGACTAGCGAGGGGAGGTCGTTGATGCCGGTCATGGGCGCGCTCCGCGCGCAGGACGAATGACCAATGACGAATGACGAGCGGAGGGCACGTTATTCATCGATTAACTCGCCCGCGCTTCAGACGCAAAACGATGAGAGCCGCGAGCGCGAGCAGCGCCGCAGCCGCATAGAGCTTACCCATGAACGCTACGAGCGCCGCGCCGGTGATGAAACAGCTGGCGAGCACATACTGGGACACCAAACCAAACCATTCGGTGCGCCGATGTCTTTGAAGCTTTGCGTCATTCGTCATTGGTCAGTCGTCCTTGGCTCGAATGCGCTCAAGCGCGCTCGAGCCACAGCAAGCATCGCTCCGCCTCAAGAAACGGGACAGTGAGCGCCCGCTTCCTGTCGACAACCCAACCAGTTCCGGCGAGTTCGGCGACTTCATCGTCGGGGAATTTGCCTTTCATGGCGAGCACGAGGGCATCTTCCTCGGGGGAGACGCAACCCTGCGCCGAGGTCACAAAATCCTTGAGCGAGGCGTAGGCGCGGCAGATCACCACGTCGTAGGTCACCGGGTGCTCTTCCACACGGCTGTGCACGGCGGACAGATTGCCGATGCCCAGCGCTTCCGCGGCCTTGTTCACATAGTCGGTCTTTTTGCGCACGGCATCGACGCTGACCACCTCGAGATCGGGCCGCATCACGGCAATCGGCAGCGCCGGGAAGCCGCCGCCGGAGCCGACGTCGAGCAGCGTGGTGGCCTCTTTCGGGATGAAGTGCAACACCGAAAGCGAATCCAAAACGTGCTGCACGAGCATCGCATGCGGCTCACGGATGGCGGTGAGGTTGATCACCGCGTTCCATTCCGACAGAAAGGCGAGTGATTCGATGAGTTGATTTTTCTGCTTGTCGCTGGCCTTGAGATGCATTTCGGCGAGGCCGGCGTCGAGCTTGGCGCGCAGTTCGGCGCGCAGCCCTGGAGTGAATTCGATCTGCTCACGCCCCGGTTTGAGCGGTCGGTCGATCACGGGCCTGAGCCCGGCAGAAGTGGTCATGCCTTGTCCTTGTGGGTTGATACCGGGCTTCACTGCGGGGCGGTGGCCGGTTTTGTTGTTGTTCATGCGGCGATTTGTACGAATGCCTCTCCTACCGCGTAGGGGAGGTTTCGCGTAGCGACGGTGGGGTTGCTTGCGCGGACGGTTGACGCGTGCAACCAACCCCTCCGCCCGTTCCGGGCACCTCCCCTGCGTTGCAGGAGAGGCGTTTCGAGTGCGTCGGTCACGCCACAAACTCCGCCAACCGCCCCTTTTTCAGGTGCACCAGCAGCAGCGAAATCGCTGCGGGCGTAATGCCGGAAATGCGACTCGCCTGCCCTAGCGTTTCCGGGCGCTGGGCGGTGAGCTTGATCTGCACCTCTTTCGACAGGCCGCGCACTTGGGTGTAGTCGATGTCGACGGGCAAACGCAGATTTTCATTGGCGGCCTGGCGGTCGATTTCGTCCTGCTGACGCTCGATGTAGCCGGAGTATTTGGCGGCCACTTCTACCTGTTCCACGACGGATTCATCCTGACTCGTAGGCTGGGTTGAAAACCCAGCACCGCGCGAGTCATCGCTGGATGTTGGGTTTTTAACCCAGCCCTCTGCCGTCGCTTGTTCGCTTTTTGCTGTCAGATTCAATTCCGAGCGCAGCGAATCCACCGCACCAAACGTCACCCCCGGCCGCCGCAGCAGATCAAACAGGCTGTACTCGCGCTCAATCGTCGTACCGAGCAACTCGGTCGCCCGGGCTGCCGACAGAATGGACGGGTTCACCCAAGTCGACTTGAGCCGCTCTGTTTCACGTGAAACAGCGTCGCGCTTGCGATTGAAGGCATCCCAGCGGGTGTCATCGACCAGCCCCAGCGCCCTGCCCTGTTCGGTCAAGCGCATATCGGCGTTGTCTTCCCGCAGTTGCAGACGGTATTCGGCGCGACTAGTAAACATGCGGTACGGCTCACTCACGCCGCGCGTGATGAGGTCGTCGACCAGCACACCAAGGTAGGCTTCGTCACGGCGCGGACACCAACCGTCCTTGCCCTTTGATTTCAGCGCCGCGTTGACGCCAGCCAGCAACCCCTGCGCCGCCGCCTCTTCGTAACCTGTCGTGCCATTGATCTGCCCGGCCATGAACAGGCCGTCGAGATACTTGGTCTCCAGCGTCTGCTTGAGCTGACGCGGATCGAAATAGTCGTACTCGATGGCGTAACCGGGCCGCAGGATATGGGCGTTTTCGAGGCCCACCATCGAGCGGATCAGCGCGAGCTGGACATCGAACGGCAAGCTGGTCGACACGCCCGCCGGGTAGATTTCCTGCGTCGTCAGCCCTTCCGGCTCCAGGAAAATCTGGTGGCTCGTTTTGTCGGCAAAGCGGTGGATCTTGTCTTCGATGCTCGGGCAATAGCGCGGCCCAACGCCCTCGATAACGCCAGTGAACATCGGCGAGCGATCCAGCCCCGACCGAATGATGTCGTGCGTGCGCTCGTTGGTGTGTGTGATCCAGCAAGGCACCTGACGCGGATGCATCGCGCGATTACCGATGAAGCTGAACACCGGCGCCGGGTCGTCGCCGGGCTGCACGCCCACCTTGGAGTAGTCGATGGTTTTGCCGTCAATGCGTGGCGGCGTACCGGTCTTCAGCCGACCCTGCGGCAGCTTCATTTCCTTGAGCCGTGCGCCGAGCGTCGTCGCCGCCGGGTCCCCGGCGCGACCGGCCGTGTAATTCTGCAGACCGATGTGGATCAAGCCGGAGAGAAAAGTCCCCGCCGTGAGCACGACCGTTTCGCTCTCGAAGGTCAGCCCCATCTGGGTCTTGACGCCCGTCACCCGGTTGCCCGAGGTCAGCACGTCGTCCACCGGCTGCTGGAACAACGTGAGATTGGGCTGGTTTTCAATCCGCCGACGAATCGCCGCGCGATACATCACCCGGTCATTCTGGGCACGGGTCGCACGAACCGCCGGGCCTTTCGAGCCATTCAGGATACGAAACTGAATACCCGCCTCATCAGTGGCGATGGCCATCGCGCCGCCCAGCGCGTCAACCTCCTTAACCAGATGCCCCTTGCCGATGCCCCCGATGGACGGGTTGCAGCTCATCTGGCCAAGCGTCTCGATGCTGTGCGTCAGCAGCAGCGTCTTCGCACCCGCACGTGCGGCCGCCAGCGCGGCCTCGCTACCGGCGTGGCCGCCGCCGACGACGATCACATCAAAACGGTCGGGGTAGATCATGTATTCAGTGGGGCAGCCAATGTTTCACGTGAAACACGAGCCGGAAAGGAGGACGTATTCTACCGACGCGCTCGCAGACATCGAACCGCGAACACTAAAAGCCGCCAAGAAGGATCCGCGCCTTGGCCAGAATCGCCAGACCAGATCGCGCTCATGGCGCAAAACCTACACGACGCAGCGATTGTGTCCAACCTTGGCCATCAAATCAGACCGGGAACAATCCAGACACCGACTCAGATCGCCAGACCAAATCGCGCTCATGGCGCAATTTGTTCCACGTGAAACCTACATACCCCAATCGCGCGACGGCACCTTGCGTTCGCCACGGCGAACCTCGTCAGTCACCTCGACGAATCGTCCGTCGCGCCAATCAAAGAATCTGGCCCCCGGCAACGTCGCCAGATCTGCCGGCGGCAAGCGATAGCGATAACGGACCGTGCTCCACGTTGAGTCAGGCTTTGCGGAGCCGTCCGGATTGGTGATCTTCGGCATCGGCCATTCGGGCAGCGGCGTGGCGAGCGGAAAGACAAACAGCCAGGGCGTGCTTTCGGTCATCACGAAACAGCGCCAGGCATGCTCCGGGGAGCCCGCCCGCGCTTTGACGGTGACGTCCGAGAACATGCGAAACAGCGGATGCTTCGTTTGCGTACCGAGAAATACCAGCAAACACGGCTCACCGCCAGCCGGTCGATCCGCAACCGCTGTCGCGGCCACCGAATATGGCCGGATATCCGTGTGCACCCACTGGGCGAACGACTTTCCGAGCGGCCGCAACCATACCCCACAGACAATCGCGAACAGCAGCACCGCCATCGACAACGCCCTTGGCCACGCAGCCCGCGCCAGCAGCACCGCAGCCAGCACCACACACCCCGCCCAGGGCGCATAGTAGAAACGCAAAAAGGTAATCGTCCCGAACGGTGATCCGTCAGCGATAGGCGCCGACAAATGGGCCAACGGTGTCTGCACGATGATCGCAGCCAGCGCCACAGTCGTGACTGCCGCCAGCACACCAAACGAGGGCGGCACCTCCGCCATCAATCGACGGTCCCACCCCGTCTGCGCCTGGCGCCGTGCGAACAATGCGCCGACCACAGCCAGCGTCAACAACAAACCCAACCCAATCAGCCAGAACACGCCACGCTCACCCCCGAGCGCGCTCGACGCCAAACCCGGAAGCAATCGCACCAACGTACCGAGACCTCGTCCGATCGCCAGCAGCGGATTACCCATTACCACCGCATAAGCATCGGCCAATATCAGGTGACGCCACGCGAAGGCTCCCCCAATGGCAACCCCGAGAGCAGCAAACACCAGCCAACGGCGACGCCAAGATGCCGAACGCGCCGCGAGCACCATGAACGCCATCGCCGTCGCCACCGGGTAAGCCAGCTCCTTGCTCCAGCAGGCGGCGATAGCCACCAGCAACGCCGCCAACAGCGGCATTGTCATGCGAGCACTTACTAGCGTCACCAACACCAGCTTGGCGAGCAACAGCAAAAAACCCGTCGCCAGCAAGTCAAACCGATTGGACGGCCACAGCGCCGGCCCCAGACTGAATGGCGCCAGCGCAAACAGGGCGGCACCAGCCAGCAAGGCCCAGCCGCGCACGGCCAATGCTCGCAACAGCACTACCAGCAGCAGCACATTGATGCCGTGCAACACCAGATTGATCAGCGCATGCGGCAGGTAATTGAGACCAAAGGCCCGCTGCGCGATCCACCAGGACACGACGCCGATGGGCCGAAAGTAGAACGGCTCATAAAAGTGGCTTTGCCAGAACGCCGCCCACGGCGCCTCGACCATCCTCGCCGTCGCGATGAACACATAGTCGTCAATCACGAAGTCGCCGCGCGTCACCGGCCAGTAGGCCCAGGCCATCAATCCGAGCACCGCCACCAACAAGACGCGCAAACTCAGGGGCAAAGCAACTTTTTTCTGTATGTCAGTCTGCATCGGGCCTGGAGGTTACTTTTTGTCAAAGTCGACTATCGCCGCAAAGAGACTATGAGCCCTTATTGAATCGTCGTTGCAGCAAAAAGCCAATGACGTCCGCTAACATCCACGGATGCCCGATTCGCCCGACGCGGCGGCGCGTCCAGAGCCTATCACGCCGCCCGCATCAGCCACCGCCCGCCCGGATCAGCCCGAGGCTCACCCTCCGCGCGGCTTTGTCTTCTGGCTGTCGGTCGCGCAGTTGATGAGCTGGGGCACGCTGTTCTACGCGTTCTCGCTGCTGCTGGAACACTTCGAGCGCGACCTGCGGCTCTCCCGTGTTGACGCTTCGCTCGCCTTCAGCCTCGCGCTGCTGGTTGAAGGTTTGCTCGCCTTTGCCGTCGGGCGCCTGATCGACAACGGGCGCGGTCGTCTGGTGATGGTGGCCGGCTCCCTGCTCGCAGCACTGGCTTTTGGCAGTCTGGCCTGGGTGCAAAGTGCGTGGCAGCTGTACGCGGTATGGATGGTCGCCGGCGCGGCAATGGCCGGCTGCCTCTATCAGCCTGCGTTCTCGATTCTGATCCGCCGCTATCCCGAGGATTATCGTCGCGCGATCATCACCCTCACCTTCCTCGGTGGCCTCGCCAGTACGGTGTTCATTCCGTTGGTGGCCTGGCTGATTGCCGCCTTCGGCTGGCGTCATGCGTCACTGGCCCTCGCGGCGCTGCATCTGGCGCTCGGCCTGCCGATCCATCTGTACTGGCTGCGCGGCGAACCACCGTTCGTGCCACACGCCACAGACACCCCGCCAAAACGGCTGATCGAATTCACCCATCACTTCCCGTTCTGGGGTCTGGCAGCGTTTTTCGTGCTGTTCTCCGGCATCACCACCGCGATGGGCGCGCATCTGGTGTCCATCCTGCGCGAACGGCAATTGCCGGAGGCTTGGGTGATTGCCATTCCGGCATCCATCGGCGCACTGCAGGTGGCGGGCAGGCTGCTGCTCTACTTCACCGAGAAGCATCTCGACGTTCACTGGGCCAATCGCTGGATTCCGGTGCTGCTGCCGACCGCGCTATTTGTGCTGGCGCTGGGCCTGCAGTCGCCCTGGGTTGCCATCCTTTATGCGTTGCTCTATGGCATGGCCAACGGCATGATCACCATAGTCAAGGCCACCGCCATGGCCACCTATGTGTCGCGACAGCAGGCAGCGTCGCTCAACGGCCTGCTCGGCACCCCGACCGCCATCGCACGGGCGCTGGCGCCGTCAGCCATTGCCGCCTTGTGGACGGTCAGCGGCAACTACATCCTTGGTCTCGCCATCCTGTGCGCGGTGGGAGTGCTCGCCACCGTCGCCTTCTGGATGGCGCAGTTTCGCAGCCAATTGCGTAAAGCCTAGAGCGAAACCGACGCGGCGTCGCCCTCGCCCACGCGTAACCAGATGTAAAACCCGGCCAGTAGCGTGCACGTGGGCGTTGCCACGGCGTTGTTGAAGCATGCGGCGCCAAACCAATCGAACCGGCGATCCGCGACCAGAAACGAAGTCGTCACCACCCCATCCACAAAGGAGCACACCATGAACATCACCCTTCGCACCCTGATCGCCGCTGCCGGCGTTGCCGTCGCATTCAGCGCCAGCGCGCAGACCGCGACACCGAACATCGATCAACGCCAGGCCAACCAGCAGGCCCGCATTGAGCAGGGCAAGGCCACCGGCACGCTCAGCAAACGCGAAGCCGCACGCATGGAAGCCGGCCAGGCCAAAGTGCAGGGCATGAAGCAAGCCGCCGCCGCTGACGGCAAGGTCACCCGCGCCGAGCGCAAAGCGATCCAGAAAGAGCAGAACAAGCAAAGCCGCCGCATCCATCGCCAGAAACACGACGGCAACAAGAAATAGCCATCAGCGGAAATAAAAAGGGCGCACCGTGGTGCGCCCTTTTTTAACTCGTCCAGCAAGCGCTATTGAACAGCCGTCGCCACGATTGTTGAGTTGGACGTCACCGTAAAGCCAAATACGGTCGAACTATCCGTGATTTCACTGCGCACCATACCCACGGCTGGCGCCACCCAGGCAATCGTGCGGGTGTTGGACGTCGAGCCGATCGGATAAGTCGTCGTCGTATTGATCGTGTACTTGCAGGCGTTGGCGTAAGTGCCGGCCGGCGCCGTGACCGATTCACGCGAGGTGAGCACGATGGTGCCGGTCTGCGTGCCGTTGCCGGTCGGCGTCGCCGGGTTGAAGGTGACGGTGCGGTTAACGCTGATCGACTGCCCTACCGTCATCGTTTTCGGGAACACAATCGGCGGCGAGAAGTAAGTCTCCTGCGTACCGCTACTCCCGGTGGATCGGCCACCAAGCTCGCTCCACGACGTCGCGCCGTCCGAAATCATGGTGTATGACGGTGAACCGGTGCTTGGTGTATCGACGATGCGCGTAGCCGTCTGGCCGTTGAAGCTCACCGGGGTCGGGTCGTAAGTGCGCACAAACGTGGACGTCGAGCTGGCCGCACCCGTCGAAGTGGTCTGGTAACTGATCTGCTTGCCGGGGAAGTAGAACGTCCCGCAGGCATCGCCGCTGGGTGTCGGCGTAGTCGTTGCAGCCGTGGCAGCAGTCACGCAAAACGCCACCCCCTCACCCACATAGCCAGTCGCAACGGCGGCGTCATACGTCGCCTGGCTGGCGCTGTAGCGATGATTCGAGGTCTTGCCGCCGGCCGCCGTGCGGAATCCCCGGTAAATGGGCGTCGTGCCGCCCGGACATACGCCGCTGGTGGGTTGCTGCGTGGCGAAGTCGTAGTCTTCCCACGAGAAACCGGGAATGTTCTGGCCGCGGATGGACTCGCAATCCACGCCCTGCCGACCGTAAAAATGCGAACTGGTAAACGGACTGGTGTTGGCGATGTAGAAACGGCAGATGCGCGTCTGTGCAGCCGTCGCCGCCGCAGTAGCGGTCGCCTGGAAGGTCATGCCGGTCCGCTGGAAGTCGGCTACGCCATCAAGCGCCGACTGCTCGGGGGTACGCCCCGTCATGAAATACGCGTCCAGCGTCTTGTTGTAGTACTCAACGACGGTCACCGTCTGTGCCGACGCCGCCGTGGCAAAAGCCACCCCCAGCAGCGCAACCGCGCGCGCTGCATTCAATCGCAACCCCCTCACAACCACCACTCCCTTCGTTTGCAAAAAAACTGGCCGGACGATCCGGCCAGACATCAACTTCATCTTAACAAACGAAAACGGAGAACAAATGACGCCAGTCAACTTTCTGCGGTCACCGCTGACTCACTGTCGTTTGAGCGCTGCAAACGCGGCCGCCATTGCGCCATCCGGAGCCCGCGGCGCACCACGATGAGGCGCGCCCTGCCACGCGCGATCACGTGAACCAGCCCCGTGACGCTGTGGCTCGTGATCGCCTCGCGGGCGCACCTCGGCGTCGAGCTTCATGGTCAACGCGATGCGCTTGCGTGCCACATCGACCTCGACCACTTTCACCTTGACGATCTGCCCGGCCTTGACCACGTCTTTCGGGTCTTTCACAAACTTGTTGGCAAGCTGCGAGACGTGCACCAACCCATCCTGATGCGCGCCGACATCCACAAAGGCGCCGAACGCGGCGACATTGGTCACCGTGCCTTCGAGGATCATGCCCTCGACCAGATCCTTGATGTCGTTCACGCCCTCGTTGAAGCGCGCCACTTTGAACTCGGGGCGCGGATCGCGGCCCGGCTTTTCGAGCTCGGCGAGCACGTCACGCACGGTGATTTCACCAACGCCATCCGCCACAAAGGCATTGGCGGGCACCGCCTTCAATGCGGCGCCGTTGCCGAGCAGTTCGGATAGCGGCTTCTTCGCGCGCTCAATGATCTTTTGCACCAGCGCATAGCTCTCGGGGTGAACGGCGCTGGCGTCCAGCGGATTGGCACCGCCCTGAATGCGTAAAAAGCCGGCGCACTGCTCAAAGGTCTTCGGCCCGATGCCCGAGACCTTGCGGATCTCGTCGCGATCACCGAACGCGCCATGCTGTTCGCGATGCGCCACGATGTTGCGCGCGTTGCTAGCGCTGAGTCCGGCCACGCGCGTCAGCAGCGGCGCCGAGGCAAGATTCACGTCAACGCCCACCGAGTTCACGCAGTCCTCGACTACCGCATCGAGCTTCTTCGCCAGCAGCGACTGGTTCACGTCGTGCTGATACTGACCCACACCGATGGACTTCGGATCGATCTTCACCAGCTCGGCGAGCGGGTCCTGCAAACGCCGTGCGATGCTCACCGCGCCACGCAAACTGACATCCAGATCGGGCAACTCCTGCGATGCGTATTCGCTCGCGGAGTACACCGATGCGCCCGCTTCGCTGACGACCACCTTGGTCACCCCCGCTCCCAACTGCTTGATCAGATCCGCTGCCAGCTGATCCGTTTCACGACTTGCCGTGCCGTTGCCGATTGCAATCAGCTGCACACCATGTGCCTCACACAGCTTGCGCAGCGTGTGCAGCGAGCCGTCCCAGTCCTTGCGCGGCTCATGCGGGTACACCGTGTTGGTAGCGACCACCTTGCCGGTCGCATCCACCACCGCCACCTTCACGCCGGTGCGAATGCCGGGGTCGAGCCCCATCACCACCTTGTTGCCGGCCGGTGCCGCGAGCAGCAGATCACGCACGTTATCGCCGAACACCTTGATCGCCACCTCCTCCGCACCCTCGCGCAGGCGGGCGAACAGGTCGCGCTCCAGCGCCGGTGCCAGCTTCACCTTCCAGGTCCAGCTCACCACCCGTTTCAGCCAGTCATCCGCCGCACGAGCCTGATGCGACCATTGCACTTGGCTCGCCACCATGCCCTCGCACACGGTCAGCGTGCCGGGCGCCGGCGCAATCTCCGGCACGGGCTGCACCAGCTTCACCGTCAGCACCTCAGCCAGCCAGCCTCGGAACACCGCCAGCGCGCGATGCGAAGGCACCTTGCCAATCGGTTCAGCGTAGTCGAAGTAGTCGCGGAACTTGTCGCCGTCCTTCTCCTTGCCTTCCGCCACCTTGCTCTCGAACAGGCCATTCGTCCACAGCCATTCGCGCAGCTTGCCGACAAGAGTTGCATCCTCCGCCCATTGCTCCGACAGGATGTCGCGCGCGCCATCCAGACAGGCCTGCGCATCGGCAAAGGCGACCGCCGCACCATCGGCGGGTGGCACCGTGTTGACGAACTTCGCCGCCTCTGCGAGCGGTGTCAGCGTCGGGTCGGTGTAGAGCGCATCCGCCAGCGGCTGCAAGCCAGCCTCCCGCGCAATCTGCGCCTTGGTGCGTCGCTTCACCTTGTACGGCAAATACAAATCTTCAATCTCTTGCTTGGTCACACAACGATCCAGCGCGACCGCCAACTCGTCGGTCAGCTTGCCCTGCTCTTTGATCGTCGCCAACACCACGTCGCGCCGTTCATCCAGCTCGCGCAGATAACTCAAACGCTCTTCCAGAAAGCGCAACTGGACATCATCGAGTCCATCAGTCACTTCTTTGCGATAGCGCGCAATGAACGGTACCGTCGCGCCACCATCGAGCAGCGCAACCGCCGCTTCAGCTTGTTTCGGGGCAATAACAACGTCTCGTGCGAGACGCACGATCAAGGATTCAGGCATCGGAAATTCAATCGATCAAATTGACAAAGCCGCGCAGTGTATCTGCGCGGCGAAACGATCCGTCGACGTGGCGGGTGCGAGCAAAATTGATCGACGGATTGCGGACACAAACAGCTATTTTGCTCAAACGACTGACCTGTAGTCGTTTGAGCAAAATTGATCGCAATGTCGAGATAGTGATAAATCTGCCCGTAACTACTGCCCGGCTGTCGTTTACGCGGAAAAACCATTGCCATAAGACTCCGAGCCGACAACAAGACGCTTCGTTAGCGCACCCATCGCGCCGTCGGAGCCTGTCGGACTTTGGCTCGTCGGCTGCAAATCGACCGCAGCGGTCCCATTCACCGCCTTTTTGGCCCATAGCCTCGCTATGAGCGCTGCAAAGTCGGCAAAAACTGTCCACGCTGGGGCCGATTTTCGCTTTCGACGCCCAAAGCCCGACAGGCTCCTAGAATCAACCCACCGTGATCGCAGTCTCCAGAGCAAGCGCCGCGCAATCTGCGTCTGTGCAACAGGACACAGTCGCGTTCGCGCCAAGAACTCAATTGGGGATTCTCATGGCTCGTCTGTTCAGTCGAATGCTTGCGGCGCTGGCGCTCTGCGCCTCGTTAACCACCCACGCTTCGCCGGGCGATCTTGACACCACATTCGGTTCCGGCACCGGCAAAGTCATCACCGCCATCGGCGCGGGCGAGGCCACCGCCAACGCCCTCGCGGTGCAACCCGACGGCAAAGTCCTGGTCGCGGGGAGCTGCTCCAATGGCAACGATGTCGACCTGTGCATCGCGCGCTACAGCGCCAATGGCGTGCTCGACGCCACCTTCGGCAACGGCGGCAAGGTCCTCACATTCGTCAGCGACTACGGCGACAACGCTTACGCCATCGCGGTGCAACCCGACGGCAAGATCGTGGTGGCGGGCTCCTGCCTCATCATCATCACCAACTCGTGCCTTGCCCGCTACAGCGCCAATGGCGTGCTCGACGCCACGTTCGGCACTGACGGTATCGCCGCGCCCTTCATCACCATCAACGGTAACGTCGCCAATGCCCTCGCCATTCAGCCTGACGGCAAGCTCGTGATCGTGGCGCAGTGCTATCACGGCGGCACTGGCCTCGACTTCTGCCTCGCCCGCTTCAACACCAATGGCGAGCTAGACCCCACGTTTGGCAGCGCAGGCCTCGTGTTCACCGACCTCAGCATCTACGATGACATCCCGCGCGCACTCGTGCTGCAACCCGACGGCAAAATCCTGGTCGCCGGTTCTTGTTCCGACACCTTCTGCCTCGCGCGTTACAACGCCAATGGTGTGCTCGACGCAACCTTCGGCAGCAGCGGCACCGTCATCGTCTTCAGCGGCGGCACAAACATCGGTCGCGCCCTCGCCCTGCAGCACGATGGCAGGATCGTCATAGCGGGGGAGTGCTTTTTCGGCGGATGGGACTTCTGCATCTCCCGCTTCAGTACCAACGGCGCGCTCGACACGAGCTTCGGCAGCAGCGGCAGAGTCGTCACCCCTATAGGCAGCAACAACGACTACGCCAGAGCCCTCGCACTGCAACCCGATGGCAAGTTGGTCGTGGCGGGATTTTGCTCGAACGGCACCAAAAACGACGTCTGCCTCGCCCGCTACAACCCCATCGGCTCGCTCGACATGAGCTTTAACACCACGGGCAAATTGATCTCACCCATCGGCGCTAGCGATAACGCCGCCACCGCCGTCGCGTTGCAACCCGACGGCAAGATCGTCGTGGCAGGGTATTGCTCCAACGGCAGCAACAACGATTTCTGCCTCGCGCGCTACGAGGGCGGCCCGTTTGATGCGCGCAATTGTTCGATGGATATTGACGGCGACAACCGAGTGTTGGCGACAACGGACATGCTGATCGGCGCCCGCGTCGCGCTAGGCCTGACCGGCAACGCCGTCATCGGCAGCATCACCTTCGCGCCCCATGCCACCCGCACCACCTGGCCCGCGATCCGCGATTACCTCGTCACCCAGTGCGGCATGTCGCTGGCACCTTGAGGCAACTGTCGCGATTGGAAGGGCGGGATGACCCCGAGCACCGCATCGCGCCGCTCGTCCAGCTCGCGCAGGTAAATCAGACGCTCACGCAGAAAGCACAACTGCGCGTCATCACGGCCGTCGCTGGCCTCGTTGCGATAGCGCGCGATGAAGGGAACGGTGGCACCACCGTCCAGCAATTCAATTGCAGCTTCTGCCAGTTTTTGGGGCAATGGCAACGTCTCGCGCAAACCGCACGATCAGGGATTCTGGTATCGGGAAATCATTCAGCCACTTTTGCGAAGTCGCGCAGTGTAGCCGTATCTCTGTAGCTGAGCCCAAAGCGCATTTGCGTCGTTCCTCGGAGCTAAACTGCGCGCTTTGCTTTCCGGCACTCATGGCTTCGCTCACTACGCGAGACAGCAAGGTGCCACCGTTGGTTTTCGGGATACTTGATGTTTTGCTGGTTTCGACATGTTCGTGCTTCTGTGTTTGCAGTGCCAGCTTTCTTGGCCGCCATCAACCCAGCATTCGCTGCACCCGGCGATCTCGACGCTGCAGGATTTGGCGCCGGAACGGGCAAGATTCTTACGGCCATCGGTCCGGCATACGACCGTGCCGCTGGCATAGCCCTTCAACCCGACGGCAAGATCATCGTCGCCGGGCCATGCCGCAACGACAACAACGATGACTTCTGCGTCGCGCGCTACCTACCCGGCGGCGCCCTCGACACAAGCTTTAACGGGACCGGCACAGCTCTCGCCGCTATTGGCGCGTCGGACGACATCGCTACCGCAGTCGCGCTGCAGCCTGACGGCAAAGTCGTTGTAGCCGGCTACTGCTTTAACGGCGGCCGTTATGACTTCTGCGTTTCCCGCCACCTCACTACTGGCGCCATCGACACAAGTTTTGACGGCACTGGCAGGGTCATGACTACTATCGGTACTGCATACAGCATGGCCTTGACGCTCATGTTGCAGCCCGACGGCAAAATTGTTGTCGCTGGCGTATGTTCCAATGGCGGAAACAACGACTTCTGCCTCGCCCGCTATCTGACCAGCGGTGCCCTGGACACGAGCTTTAACGGCACCGGCAAAGTCCTCACCCCCATAGGCCTTTCCGACGACACCGCCAACGCCATTGCCCTGCAATCCGATGGCAGGATTGTGGTCGCCGGATTTTGCCTCGGTGGCGGCGCTGACTTTTGTCTAGCCCGCTACATGACTGACGGTACCCTCGACACAACCTTTGGCAGTACTGGCAAGACATTCACGTCCTTTGGCGCCTCGGACGACAACGTCTACAGCATCGCCCTGCAGCCTGACGGCAAGATCGTCGTCGCCGGCGAGTGCCGCAGCGGTGGCAGCGCCGACTTCTGCCTGGCTCGCTATCAGCGCGACGGCGCCCTCGACCCAAGCTTCAATGGCACCGGCAAACTCAAATCCGCGATCAGCGCAGGGGATGACGTAGCATCCGCGCTTGCTCTCCAGCCCGACGGCAAAATCGTCGTGGCCGGACTGTGCCACAACGGTAGCAACTACGACTTTTGTCTTGCGCGCTATCTCGCGAGCGGAGTGCTGGATACGAGCTTCGGCAGCGCCGGCACGACCATCACGCCTGTTGGCACATCACAAGACCACGGTCGAGCCCTCGCGCTTCAACCCGACGGCAAGATCGTTGTTGCAGGGGCTTGCAATAACGGCAGCAGGACCGACTTCTGCCTGACGCGCCACGAAGGTGGCCCGTTTGACGCCCGCAATTGCTCGATGGACATTGACGGCGACAATCGGGTGCTCGCCACCACGGACTCGTTGATCCACGCTCGTATCGCCCTCGGCATGACCGGTCCTGCCGTCATTGACGGCATCACCTTTGCCAGCCACGCCGCACGCCAGACCTGGGCCGATATCCGCAACTACCTTGTCACCCAGTGTGGCATGTCACTGGTGCAGTAACGTCAGCGGAGACCGCTCGAAGAAGACGTCAAGCCCCCGCCACCGCCGCATTCACCGTCGCCTGATCTGCCCCCGCCTCATTCACCACCCGCACCACCCGTTGCGGGAATGGCACGCTGATGCCCTCGGCTTGGAATGCCTTCCAGATGGCGAGGTTGATTTCGGAGCGCACGTTGTTGATGCCGTTCTCGGGGTCAGCGATCCAGTAGCCGAGCGTCAGCTCCAGCCCATCGGGCGCAAAGTCGGTCAGCATGGCATTCGGCGCCGGGTCTTTCAGCACGCGCGGCTGTGTTTGCGCTGCGGCGACCATCAGCGCGCGCGCCTTGTCGACGTCGCTTGAATAATCAATCTGCAACTTGGTGTTGAAGGCAACACGCTTGCTCTCCAGAGAAAGGTTCTCGACGCGATTGACCATGAACATTTCGTTCGGCACCACCGACTCTCGCCCGTTGGCCGCGCGCACCACCGAGTAGCGGGCGTGGATGTTGGTGATCTGGCCCTCGAAGCTGTCGATCTTCACACTGTCGCCGACCCGAAAGCTGCGCTCCAGCAGCATGGCAAATCCGCCCACGTAATTCGCCGCGATCTTCTGCAAACCCAAGCCCAGCCCGACGCCGAGCGCGCCACCGAACACCGACAGCACGGTGAGGTCAATGCCCACCGCCGTCAATGCAATCAGCAACGCGAGAACGAACAGCCCAGCGCGCAACAGCCGCGACAGCACCAGGCGCACACTCATGTCGATCTGTGTGGCCATCAGCCGCGTTTCCAGCGCGGCGGACAGCCACAGCGCGCCAAGCAGCGTCACCGCCACCAGGCCGAGCCCCTGCAGCATGGTCAGCGCCGACACCTGCGTCTTGCCAATCGGCAGCCGCAGCGCTTCGAGCTCGGTCTCGATCGTCGGCAGCACGCCCGCCATGTGCGTCACCACGCCCAGCCAGACCAGCACGCTGACGCTGTTGATCACCGCCCGCACCGGCGACGAATTCGGGAACAGTCCGCGCAGCACGCGCGCTACGGCGCGCACCACGGTGAGCGACGCAAACACCGGCACCGCCAGCTTGGGCAACATGCCGCTCGCGGCTCCATAGGTCGTCAACCGGAACACCACCAGCAACACGCAGGTCACCAGCGGAAAGGTCAGCCCGTACCAGAGCGCGTGCTTCCAGGCGCCGATGCCCGGTTTGCGCGCCTGCGGGTCGCGCTCGCGGCGACGGCTGGCCCACACCCCGGCAAGCACGCCAATCACCATCGCCACCAGCACCACCGCGATGTGCTCGATGTCGGCGCGGTCAATGTCCTCAAACTCGGTGAGCAGTTGCTGAAAGGGAGATGTCATGGCCGGATTATGGCGTGAAAAACAAACCCTCTGCGACACAACAGCTTTTCTTGAAAAAGACCATTGGATTTGGGCTTAAACGTTAAAACATCAGGTAGTCGACTTTAAGCAAAAACCGTAATTAAGCCCTTATTGAATGGGCTTCTCCATCAAAAGATGCCAGTTTGCTGATGCTCGTCTGACCGCCGCCGCAAACGCGCCGGGCCCCCGCGACGAATCGGCGAAAATAGTGCTTTCCGCCACTTCGCGACCCCGCCGTCGTTCCCCGCGCAATGTCTGTTTTCACCAAGCTGCTTGCACTTTGCGCAGCTCCGTTCGCCGCTGCCTGCCTGCACGCCGCCCCGGCCTCACTTGATCTGAGTTTTGGCGCAGGCACCGGCACAGCCATCGTTCCCATCGACAGCAATGGCGATGTGCTCAGCAGCATGGCCATCCAGCCAGACGGCCGCATCCTGCTCGGTGGCTATTGCGTGGTGGCGGGCAGCAACAACTTTTGCATGGCCCGCTTGCTCGACAACGGCACGCTCGACACCTCGTTCGGCACGGGCGGCAAAGTGACGACGGCCATTGGCGCCAACAACAATGATCGCGCCAGCGCGATGGCGTTGCTGCCCGACGGCCGCATCGTGCTGGCCGGCACCTGCCACAACGGCAACGACTTTGACATTTGCGTCGCCCGTTACCTGAGCAATGGCAGCCTCGACACCCAGTTCAACAGCACCGGCAAGCGGGTGTTGCCGGGTGATGGCACCAAAAATGAATATGGTCGTGCCGTCGCCGTGCAGAACGATTCGAAAATCGTGATCGCTGGCTATCGGTCGGAAACCGCGGAGGACAACTTCCTGGTCATCCGCCTGCTGGCAGACGGTTCATTCGACACCTCGTTCAACACCAGCGGCAGTCGCTCGGTCAATGTCATTGCCGGCGTCAACGATCAGGCCAGCGCCGTTGCCGTTGCCGTTGACCGCAGCATCGTGGTCGCCGGCACCTGCACGCAGGCAACCCAGCGTTTCTGTGTCGTCCGCCTGACGTCCACCGGCGCCACCGACACCAGCTTCAACGGCACCGGGCAACTGGTTTTGAGTCAGCTGGCGGTTGGCAGCAACGACCAGCTCAATGCCCTCGCCATCCAGCCCGATGGCTATCTGGTCATGGCCGGACAATGCACGTCCGGCTCGGTGTCCTCGTTCTGCGCCGTGCGCACTGCGGCGGACGGCACGCTCGACAGCAATTTCAACGGTAGCGGCAAACAGGTGTTGGGCAGCCTCTATACAACAGAGAAGGTTGCCAGTGTCGCCATCGAGGCCGGAGGACGCATTGTGCTCGGCGGCACCTGCAGCAACCTGAGCAGCAGCCGCCTCTGTGTCATGCGACTCAATCCGGACGGCACCCCGGACACCAGTTTCAACACCAGCGGTCGCGAGAATTATTCAATCGGCCCGCTCATCACTGACGAGCTGACGGCAATAGCTGTTCGCCGCGATGGGCGCATTGTTGCGGCCGGATCCTGCTTCAACGGCACCAATCTCGACTTCTGCGCCCTCGCCATCGAAGGCGGTCCGCTTGGTTATCGCAACTGCTCACTCGATATCGACGGAGATGGCCAGATCCTCGCCACTACCGATGCGCTTATCCATGCCCGCATAGCGCTCGGCATGACCGGCACAGCAGTCGTTGGCGGCATCTCGTTCCCGACTACGGCGACCCGCACCACCTGGCCAATCATTCGCGACTATCTGATTTCGCAATGTAATGTGCCATTGGCGCGTTAAGAGCAACATGCTGCAATTCACCGACATTCAAACTGCGGCCCTTCGCCTTGAGGGCGTCGCTCATCGCACCCCCATCCTCACCAGCCAGACGCTCAACGCGGTGCTCGGTTGCGAGGTTTTCATGAAGGCCGAGAATTTTCAGCGCATGGGCGCGTTCAAGTTCCGCGGTGGCTACAACGCCATCAACGCACTGACTGATGCCGAACGTGCCTGCGGCGTGTTTGCGTTTTCCTCGGGCAACCACGCACAGGCCGTGGCGCTGGCTGCACGTCTGCATGGCTGCAAAGCGACCATCCTGATGCCGGCCGATGCGCCGCAAATGAAACTCGACGCCACCCGTGGCTACGGGGCCGAAGTCATCACCTACGACCGCTATCGCCAGGATCGCTCGGCGCTGGCCAAGCAATTGAGTGAAGAGCGCAACGCCGTGCTCATCCCGCCCTACGACTATCTGCCGGTGATGGCGGGCCAGGGCACTTGTGGGCTCGAAATCGCCGAAGAGATTGCCGATCTTGACGCGCTGATCGTCTGCACCGGTGGCGGCGGATTTCTGTCTGGCTGCACTGTGGCGGCCAAGGCGGTACAGCCCGCCATCAAGGTCTTTGGTGCCGAGCCGGAGGCTGGCAACGACGTCCAGCGGTCGTTGCGCAGCGGGCAGATCGTCAGCATCGACGTGCCAAAAACCATTTGCGACGGTCAGCAGACGCAAGCGGTAGGCGCGCATCCGTGGGAAGTCATCCACACCATGGTCAGCGATATCCTGACCGCCGCTGACGCTACCGTGATTGATGCCATGCGCTTCGCCTTTGAGCGGATGAAACTGGTGCTCGAACCCTCCGGCGCGTGTGCACTTGCAGCTCTAATGGAAAACCGCGCCGCCTTTGCTGGCCAGCGCGTCGCGGTCACCCTCTCGGGCGGCAACATCGATTTCGGACGCTTTTCGGCCTTGCTGCAAACGCGAGCCTGACGCCCGCGCGCGGCGCTGGGATTGGTCCGACAGGCTCCTAGAATCCGGTCATGAGAAATCACCCCACTCTCCGCCTGATCGGTGCCCCAACCGACATTGGTGCCGGTACCCGCGGCGCCTCCATGGGCCCCGAGGCACTGCGAGCTGCCAACCTTGTCGAAGCACTCACCGCACGCGGTCTCGATGTCGTTGACGGCGGCAATCTTGGCGGACCGCCCAACCCCTGGCTGCCGCCGCACGAAGGCTATCGCCACCTGCCCGAAGTGCTGGCATGGAACGTCGCCGTGCGTGACGCCATGACCCACTCACTGCGAGCCGGCGAATTCCCGATGCTGCTCGGTGGCGATCACTGTCTCGCCATTGGCTCCATCGCTGCTGTCGCCGGCCACTGTCGCCGCGTTGGCAAGCGACTGCGAGTGCTGTGGCTCGACGCGCACGCCGACTTCAACACCAGCGCCATCACGCCATCCGGCAACATTCATGGCATGCCGGTGGCGACCCTGTTTGGCTTCGGTGCCGGCGCGCTGGTCAATCTGGCCGATCCGGCACCCGCGTTGAGCCGTGACGAACTGGTGCAGATCGGCATCCGTAGCGTGGACGAAGACGAAAAGCGCTTCGTGCACGAGCAGGGCCTGGAAGTGTTCGACATGCGCTCGATCGACGAAATGGGCATGCGCACAGTGATGCAGCAGGCGTTGCATGGTGTCGATGACGACACCCATATCCACGTCAGCTTCGACGTTGATTTCCTCGACGCCGAGCTGGCACCTGGCGTTGGCACCGCCGTGCCCGGTGGTCCCACCTATCGCGAAGCACACCTCTGCATGGAGATGATCGCCGATACCGGTCGCCTCGCCTCGCTCGACATCATGGAGCTGAACCCGGCGCTCGACGTGCGCAACCGCACCGCCAAGCTCACCGTTGACCTCATTGAAAGCCTGTTCGGCAAGTCCACATTGATGCGCGCTGCGTAGCCGCACCGCAGGCTGGCAAACAGCGCACAGCATCGGAACATTCCGGGCTGTGCGCAAATTGCCACCATTGCGGGCGAAGTCAATGCTGCGATCATATTTTTTGTGTCGCAGCGGCCAGTTAGCCACTACACTGCCCTGCTTTAGGTAGCACATCAGGACGCGCCCGCCGCGATCCGGGGTTGCCTTCGCGGCATGAGGGGCCGCAGCTCACCAACACGCCAACAGGCAGAACTACGACGTGCAGAGCAATTCGCCAAGCCGCTACGACAACGAGGGCTACTCCGCGCTGGACATTCCCACCAGCGCTGCGGTCGCCTACCTGCGCGAACGGGCGGCCACTACGGCGGCACGCAACACCGCACGCGACCAGGCGCTGACCGAGGCGCGGCGACTGCTGCTGGTGACCGACGCTACCTGCGACCTGCCCAGTGCCTGGCTGCGCGATCACAACGTCGCCGTAATTCCGGTAGACATCCGTCAGAACGACCAGACCACCCGCGACTTCCGCGATGAAGTGCAGTGCAGCGAGTTCGCGCTGCAGCTGAGCACGAGCAATAACCGCGACGTCCTGTCCAGCGAACCGTTGCAGCCAGTGCAGATTCGCGACCATGTGCAGGCGTGGATGAACAACGATATCGACAACGTGATGCAGGTGACGTTCGCTGCCAGCCGCAGCAAACACTACCTGAGCTCGCTGGCCGCCACCCAGTCGCTGGTACTGATTCACAACAAGGTGCGTCGCTCGATGGGGAATCGGGCGCCGCTGCGGGCGTGGGTACTCGATTCGCAGACCGGCCTCACCGGCGAGGCGTTGCTGCTGGCGCACGCGGTTTACCTGCGTGATCGTGGCACCGAGGCTGCTGCCATTGCCGAAGCGGTGAAGCAGTTGCGCGGCAACGTGCACACATTGCTGGTGCCGGGTGACCTGCGCTACCTGTATCAGGCCCTGCAATTGAAGGGGGATCGCGACCTGCCGCGCTGGAAGCTGCTGCTCGGGCGCTGGCTCGATATCCGCCCGCTGCTTTATGCCGGTCGCAATGACGTGCACTCCGTGGCCCGCGTCCGTGGTGCGCCAGCGGCGATCGCCCTCGCGCTGGCGCGCGTTACCCGGCACGTCGAGCTTGGCCTCAGCACACCGACCGTCTGTGTCAGCTACGCCGGTGATCTGGAAGCACTGTTCACGCAGCCCGCCTTCACCACGCTGCGTGATGAATGCCGGCGTCGCCGGGTAGAGCTGATCAGCACCACCATGAGCATGACCGGCTGCGTCAAGCTCGGGCCAGCCGCGCTGTCGATTTCATTTGCCAGCGAACGGTTTCTCCCGGCCTGAGCCAATTGACTCGGCATTTCTCGCGCGAGAAATGCGTTGACATCTGCAGTATCGTGTCCTCGGGAGCAACCGGCTTGACCAGCGCCCCCCAGTCGGGTGACTAACCGCCGCCGTTCTTCTTGCTCTGAAGCACCGGCATCAGCGCCTCCACCGCACCCGGTGGCAGCTTTTCCACGTCGTGGCGACAGTCGCGCTTGGGGACATTGCTCCCGGTCACCACACAGCGCTCCTCTTTCACACGGGCGGTGGCCTCGGGTTGGGCTTGACCGTCGCTCGCGCAACCGGCCAACAACGACAAAGCGCCAGCAACGAGCGAAACACGGGTCAACAAAATGTGCATTACTTCTCCATACATCCAACGTTGAGAGTGATTTACGTGATCGTACGTGAATCGTGCAGCAGCAACTACCCATCGACTCACTCGCGAAGCCGCTTGCCCGTTATCGACAGCATTGCGGCTCGATCACGAATTTGCATCTTACATCGTAAGCTGATTCTTTTCTAGCCGAACTTGAGTGCAAATCAGTTGATTGCCAGGACAATAACTGTACATAATCACATGTAACGCATTCAAAACACTACGCAATTGACTCTGCCGCCGCATCACAAGGGTCGTGGCGCCACGCTCAACATGGCGGGGCGCTTCGAGTCGCGCGCTGCGGAGTGGTTCGACGACGGCTGGGGCCACGAAGCACACGACCGCGACCTGCTGGAGCGTGCCGGCCAGCGCCCGAAAACGGTGATCCACATCGAGCAGGCGCGCTCGATCATTTCGCACAACGATTCGCCCGACATCGGCTTCGAGCAGTCGATCAACCCCTATCGCGGCTGTGAGCACGGCTGCATCTATTGCTACGCGCGGCCGACGCATTCGTACCTGAACCTTTCTCCCGGTCTCGATTTCGAGACGCAAATCTTCGCCAAGCGCAATGCGGTCGCGCTGCTGCGCAAGGAGCTCGGCAAGCGTGGTTACGTCCCTTCCGCCATCAACCTCGGTGCCAACACCGATCCCTACCAGCCAATCGAACGCAACGAACGCCTCACCCGCGGCGTGATCGAGGTACTGGCTGAAACCCATCATCCACTCACCATCGTCACCAAAAACGCGCTGGTCTGCCGCGACATCGACCTGCTGGCGCCAATGGCGGCGAAGAAGCTGGTCACCGTCTTCATCTCGATCTCGCAGCTCGACAACGACCTTACCCGCATCCTCGAGCCGCGCGCCTCAGCGCCTGCCAACCGCCTGCGCGCGGTGCGCGAGCTGGCCAGCGCTGGCATCCCCACCGCTGTGCTGGTGGCACCGATCATTCCGTTCATCAACGACCAGTACGTCGAAGCGGTGCTTGACGCGTCACACGACGCCGGCGCCTTCGCGGCCAGCTACACCATCATCCGCCTGCCCTACGAGCTGAAAGCGCTGTGGAAGGACTGGCTGACGACGCACTTCCCGGACCGTGCCGAGCGCGTGATGGAGCGCATCCGCGACCTTCGCGGCGGGCGCGAAAACGTAAGCGAATTCGGCGCCCGCATGAAGGGCCAGGGCATCTGGGGCGATCTTATCCGCCAGCGCTTCCGCAAAGCCTGCACCCGGCTCGGCCTGGCTCATGCGTCGCAAAGCATCCCGACGCTGGACACGTCACTGTTCAATCCGCCCAGCAGCGATACGAGGCAAGGCCAGTTGTTCTAAGCCGCAAAGCCCGGTGCTGACCGCACTACGGCACCGCCGCCTGACGGCTACGGCACCACCGCGAGGAACAGGAACACCGCGAACATCACCAGATGTACGGTGCCCTGCAACACTGTGGCGCGACCACTGCCCAGCGTCAGCACGCTGACGATCAGGGTCAACGCCAGCAGCACCATCTCCTTGCCCGGCAACCCCAGCACCAGCGGAAAGCCGAGCACCACCGACAGTGCGGCCACCACCGGAATGGTCAGGCCAATGGTCGCCAGCGCCGACCCCAGCGCGAGGTTGAGGCTGGTCTGCATGCGGTTGGCACGTGCCGCCCGTGCCGCCGCCAGCGTCTCCGGCAGCAGTACCAGCATCGCGATCGCCACGCCCACCACGGCAGCCGGCGCGCCGATGGCACCAACGCCAGACTGGATCACCGGCGCCAGCAGCTTGGCCAGGCCGACCACCGCCACCAGGCACACCAGCAGCAGACCAAGGCTCAACGCCGTCTCGCCATTGCCCGGCGGCGCCGCATGCTCGTCACGGGCACCGGTCTCCACCGGCAGGAAGTAGTCACGATGACGCACCGTCTGCACAAACACGAAAGCTGCGTAAAGCACCAGCGACATCAAACCGGCGAACGCGAGCTGTGATGCCGAGTAGGTCGGCCCCGGGGTCGTAGTGGTGAAGCCGGGCAACACCAGCACCAGCACCGACAGCGCCGCCAGCACCGACAGCGCCGGACTGGTGCCGTCCACGCGGAACGCCAGCACGTGGTGACGCAGGCCACCCAGCAGCAGGCAGAGCCCGACCACACCATTGCAAACGATCATCACGGCGGCATACACCGTGTCGCGGGCAATCGCCGCCGTGCCAGCCCCGCCCGACAGAATCATCGACACCACCAGCGCCGCTTCGATGACGGTCACCGCAAGTGCCAGGATCAGCGTGCCAAACGGCTCACCTACGCGATGCGCCACCACCTCGGCGTGATGCACGGCGGTCAGCACCGCGCCCACCAGCGACACGGACACCAGCAACACGCCAATCGTGCCAAGCGCCTGGCCCCAGGCAAAAGCCAGCACCAGTGCCGCCGCGAACGGAATCCAGCCGTACCAGCGGCTCACGTAACGCAGGGCCGGATGGGTCACCTGAACCTCCGAGGGGGAATACAACCGATGCAACCGATGTTACGCGATGGTGTCGGAGAGCCGGCGCTGGTTCCCCCGCGTCGCCGCCGCGCGAGATATCCGTTGCGTTGATTGGCAAACAGCCTCGTCAATCGGGCCGCTGCAACCAGTAGTGCGAGACAGAAGCCAGTCAATGCGGGAATTTATTTATTCCATTTGACAACGGTAGACGCCGGACGGCGGCACCCACAATGGCTGCATGTATCAGTACACCGCATTCGACCAGAAGCTCGTTGACGAACGCGTCGCGCAGTTTCGCGATCAGACCGAGCGCCGCCTGTCGGGCGAGCTTTCGGAGGACGAATATCGTCCGCTGCGCCTGCAGAATGGTCTCTACGTGCAGAAGCACGCGCCGATGCTACGCGTGGCGATTCCGTACGGCCTGCTCGCCTCGCGCCACCTGCGCATGTTCGCGCACGTCGCCCGCAAGTACGACCGCGGTTACGCCCACTTCACCACGCGGCAGAACATCCAGTACAACTGGCCGGAACTTGGTCAGGTACCGGACATCCTCGCCGATCTGGCGACCGTGCAGATGCACGCCATTCAAACCAGCGGTAACTGCATCCGCAACACCACCACCGACCAGTTCGCCGGTATCGCACCGGACGAAGTGGTGAACCCGCTGGTGTGGGCCGAGATCATCCGGCAGTGGAGCACCATCCATCCCGAGTTCGCTTTCCTGCCGCGCAAGTTCAAGATCGCCATCAGCGGCGCGACGAGTGATCGTGCCGCGACGCTGGTGCACGACATCGGCCTCGTCGCGCTGAAGGACGCCGCCGGCAACATTGGCTTCCGTGTCGCCGTCGGTGGTGGTCTCGGCCGCACGCCCATCGTCGGCACCGTGATCCGTGATTTCGTGCCATGGCAACACCTGATCACCTATCTCGAAGCGATCCTGCGCGTCTACAACCGCCTCGGTCGTCGCGACAACAAATACAAGGCGCGCATCAAGATTCTGGTCAAGGAATCGACGCCGGCACAGTTCACCGACTGGGTCGAAGCCGAATTCGAAGCCACCAAGAACGGGCCGACGCTGCTGTTGCAGGCCGAGGTTGACGCCATCGCCGGCCGCTTTACCTGGCCCACCTACAAAGACCTGCCGCAGGACGACGCCGCCACCGTTACCTTCGCCGCCGGTCACGATGACTTTGCGCGCTGGCAGCGCCGCAATGTGCACGCGCATCGGGTGCCTGGCTATGCCGCCGTCTCTGTCTCACTTAAGCGCGTGGGCATCCCGCCGGGCGACATCACGGCCGACGAGCTTGACGCGGTTGCCGCACTCGCAGACAAGTACACACAAGGCGAACTGCGTGTCACGCATGAGCAGAACCTGGTCTTCCCCGACGTCGAGAAGAGCGAACTGCCAGCATTGTGGCGCGAGCTCAAGGCGCTGGGGATGGCAGTGCCCAACATCGGCCTGATCGGTAACATCATCGCCTGCCCCGGTGGTGACTTCTGCGATCTCGCCAATGCGGTGTCGATCCCGGTCGCAGCGGCTATTCACGAGCGCTTTGAATCGCTTGACTACCAGTTCGACATCGGCGAACTGGATCTCAACATCTCGGGCTGCATCAACGCCTGCGGTCACCACCACGTCGGTCACATCGGCATCCTCGGCGTCGACAAGCACGACGAGGAGTGGTACCAGATCACCATTGGTGGCGCGCAAAGTATTGCCCAGGGCGGCGCACAAACGGCAAAGATCGGCAAGATCATCGGACCGTCGTTCGCCCGGGCCGAAGTAGCCGATGTTGTCGAAACCCTCATCCAAACCTATCTTGGCCTGCGCGAGCGCGACGATGAACGTTTCGTCGACGTCGTCGCCCGTGTAGGTATCGACCCTTTCAAGGAGCGCGTATATGCCGAAGCTGATTAACCGTTACGGCGTGGTCGACAAAGCCGGCACCGACGGCTGGATCGAATACACCGGCGACGCCAGCGCCATCCCGGTCGGCGCCAAGGTGCTGTTGCCGCTCACCGAGTTCCGCGAGTTCGCCGGCACCTGGCAGAAACACGTGGGCGACAACGGCGCGCTCGGCGTCAAGCTCACCCCCACCGACGACCCGGCACTGATCGCTGGCGAGCTCGACAAGCTGGCACTGATCGCCATTGAGTTCCCGGCCTTCGCCGATGGTCGCGGCTACTCCACGGCCACACTGCTGCGCGAACGCTATCGCTACATCGGCGAGCTGCGCGCCGTGGGCGATGTGCTGCGCGACCAGATCTTTTTGATGTCACGCGCCGGCTTCACCACATTTGCGCTGCGCGACGACCAGAATGTCGAGAAGGCGCTCGCCGCATTCAACGACTTCTCGGCCTACTACCAGCACGCCGCCGACCGTTTTGTAAACCCCGACGCCCTGCCGCTGGCCGCCTGAAGCGGGCAACTGCTCACCCGCCCCGCTGTGGTTCCTTCCCGGACGCAGCGGGGCTTTTCTTTGCGGCATTCAAGTCTGCGGTGAGCCGATAGTTCCGCAGCCTCAGTGCAGAGAGGCGGAATCAGGGAAACATCGCCAGCGCACTGGACTTCTGATCCCGCCGCATCGACGTTTGCGTTCCCATCACAACCCAATTTCACGGCAAATTTTCGCGAAATTGATCGACTTCACACTAAATCGGGCCCCGAGCCCACATTAATCAAGGCTTCCAGCAAAAAGCTGTTAACCAGCCGAGCGCTGTGACCACGCCGCCCGCAAGTGAACCAGCAGGCCATCACTCGCCGCCTCCACCAGATCCAGCACGTGCTCAAAGTCCTGCGCGTCGCCGTAGTAAGGGTCCGGCACCTCGCGCAGTCCGCGCGCCACGGCATCTGGCGAGAACTCCAGCATCCGGCGCACTTTTGCACGCTGCGCCGCGTCCGCGCGGGCAAGCACCGTGGAATAGTTCAGATCATCCATCACCACGATCAGATCGAAGCGCACGAAATCATCATCTCGCAAGTGCCTGGCCCGCAACGCGGAGAGGTCGTAGCCCCGCCTGCGTGCATACGCCTGCGAGCGCGCGTCGGGTGGCTCGCCGGGGTGGTAGTTGTGGGTACCGGCAGAGTCAATCCGCAAGTGCTCCAGCAGCCCCGCCTCGCACGCCTTGTACCTGAACACACCTTCGGCCGTCGGGCTGCGGCAGATATTGCCCATGCAGACGAAGAGAATGCCCAACTCGGGGCCGACAGAGTGCGCGATACGAACCACGCGCAAAGTTTAAGACGACTGCACCGCTAAGCTTCCGTCATGAGCACCGCCAGCGCCACCAGGGCCCTCTCCTCGACCGCCTTCTTCACCCTGCTGCTGATCGCGCTGGTGATGGGCGCCAATCACGTGGCGGCGCGGCTAGCATTCAACAACGGCGTCGATGTGGCCACTGCCGTCGTCTTTCGCAGCGCGGTGTCTGCCACTGTGCTCGCCATCATCATCCGCCTGCAGGGCGTACCGTTTCGCTTTGATGCGCTGACTCCTCGCCAGCGCCACTTCGTGCCGTTGATCGGCTTGCTGATTGGTTTTCAGAGCCTGACGATCTATTCCTCGGTCGCGCGGCTGCCGGTGGCGCTGGCGCTGCTGGCGTTCAACACCTACCCGCTCTGCGCCGCGTTCTGGGACCGCGTGCTCTACGGCAAACGGCCAGACCGCTCGATGCTGCTGGCGATGCCGGTGATCCTGTTCGGCCTGGCACTCGCGCTGGACGTCGCGGGAGCAGCATCGGGCCTGGGCGCCGGTGCCCACTGGGCGAAGATCGGTGTCGGCGTTGCCTTTGCGCTGGCCGCCGCCATGCTGTTCGGTCTCGCAATGATCCTCACGCAGCACGAAATCACCGCGCTCGACGGTCGCGTGCGCTCCTGCACCACACTCGGCATGGCCGGCCTCGTCGCCATCGTCAGCGCCACTGTACAGGGAGGATTGCAGTTCCCCAGCGGCGCAACGCCAGAGCTGGGCTGGCTTGGCCTCGGGCTGCTCACGTTCCTCTACGGCTCCGGCTTCACACTGATGTTCACCGTGCTACCCAAACTCGGTGTCGCCGGCAACTCCGCGATCATGAACGTGGAACCAGTGTTTGCGTTGATCCTAGCCTGGCTATTCCTCGGCCAATCCATCGCGCCGATTCAGGTGGTCGGTGCGTTGATCGTGGTGGGCGCCGTGATCTGGTTGGGGCTCAAGCGTGGTAAGTCGTAGGGTGCGTTTTCAACGCGCCCAAATTGCTACGAACTAGAACGGATCGGTGCAACGCACGCCCAGCGGCTTCTTGATGCCGGGGCCATCCTCGGTATAGAGCTGCGTCACACCATGCTCCGCGCAGGTCGCGATGATGAGCGCATCCCAGTACTGCACTTGATGTGTCGTTGCCAACTCAAGCGCTACCGAGTGTGCCTCGCTTGATGACGCGATCGGCCGCATCACGGTTGACCAAGTCTGGACGACCTCACGCGCCATCTCGCGAGTCGCAATCCTTTTCCGCACTGTCGCACTAAAAAACTCGCCGTAAACCTGAGTGGCAATTGGCCAAGCTGCGACAAGCGCTTTCTTCAACAACGCGGCGGCGACAGCATGTTTCTTCGCATCACTCGGGTCAAATGCGTAAATCAATACGTTCGTATCGAGCGAATTCATTCATCGTACGCGTCGGAGCGCTCAAATTTTTTCCCGTACGGCCGGCTCGCCCTAAACGACAGAGCCTTTTTGATCAACGCTTCGCGTTCAGCCTTACTCATCACAGAACGCGGCTCCGCCCTCACCAATTTGAGCGACGGTTTGCCGCGCCGTGTAATGATGATTTCCTTGCCCGATTCAGCAAGGCTGGCAAAGTGGGCAAAGTTATGAACCGCATCGCGCGCGGTGGCGGTCACTGTTTCGGCGAGCGTTGAATCCACGAGTGATACCCATCCTCTGAATCAGGTTTTGTCAATGTATCACATGGTGTTATACAAACGGTGCGGCACTAGCGTGTAGTCCTCTTCGAAACAGGTTGTCTTAATGGCAGTTTCGTAGGGTGGGCAGTCTCTGCCCACCGTATCCGTTGTGTCGCGATAGATGTTGTTCTGCCGCCTTGTGGTGGGCACGGGGTGCCCACCCTACACGGCTGTTCCTGGGTCAGGCCATCGCGCCAATTCAGATGGTCGGTGCGTTGATCGTGGTGGGCGCCGTGATCTGGTTGGGGCTTAAGCGTGGCAAATCGTAGGTTTGATGACCTTGCGCTCTCCGCAAAACACCGTAAAATATGACCATAATTTTTGGTCATAAATCATGTCCGCCTATTCCCTTGCCCAAGCCAAAGCCCACCTCAGTGCGGTGATCGACGCCGCGCTCGCGGGCAAACCAGCCGTCATCACTCGCCACGGCAAACCGGTGGCCAAGATCGTGCCCTATGACGAACCAGTTGCTGATCTCTCCATCTTCGACGCGCATCGTGGCACGCTGCCGAAGGGCTTCAAATTCGATCGTGACGAGTTGAACAGTCGGCGCTGATGCCCGTCTTTCTCGACACCAACATCCTCGGCTACCTGCTCGATAGCGGCAAGAAGGAAAAAATCGCCCGCCGCCTTGCGAGCGCGCAGTCCCACGTCAGCGTGCAGGTGCTCAACGAGTTCATTGCCGTTTGCCGCAAGGCTGGCAAAGACCGTGAGACAGCCTACGCGCTGGCGGACGCCATCGCCAATGCAAGTATCGTTCACGACATCACGCTCAGCACCTATCGCCTCGCCCAGGCACTCGCCACGCGCTACCAGCTTTCACATTGGGACAGCCTGATCGTCGCCGCAGCAACGCTCGCGCAATGTGAAACGCTTTACAGCGAAGACCTGCAGCACGGGCAGGTGATTGGAACGGTCAAGGTGGTCAATCCGTTTAAGTGACGAGTGACCAGCATAGGCTGGATACGCGAAGCGTCATCCACCATTTCCGTCAAGCCAACTATACCGGATGACCCTGGCGGGTATCCGCCCAACCTGGGCTATCAGAGCGGCAATAGTTCATTCTATTGAGCGATAGAACGCCAACATTGCGCTGATCACAAACATTCCACCGGTCAACATGTTGATCAGAAAGTTGACCTCATCACGCTCTTGCCGATCGCGGTTGAACATGTACACAGCACCGACAAATCGCCAATAGGTGTTTGCCGCCAGCGAAAATAGCAGAAAGTTTGGCCAGTACTCCGTGTCAACGAATTGTTTGCCCGCGTACAGGAAGAACGCAAATGCAGCTAAAAAGTAGACCTTGCCTTTGACCCATAGAAAGACATCGATCACGTCAGCTACTCACACAGTAGCGACGGTTTTCTGAAGCCGGTAATACGCCACGCCGCTGGCCCCTCGATGTCGGTCCTGATGCGGTCGGCAAACGCAACATATTGGCAGGTTTGCTGCGTAGTCATCGCTGGCGAAACGTAGGTGGACGCAAACAAGTTGCCACCAATAACGCTGCCCGTTGTCGTCGACCCGCCGCCGAACGAGTAGTACATGGATCGCGACCAAACAAAGGCTCGCTTGCCTGGTTCTACGTCGAACGCACTGGACGGCATGCCATGATCCATGACCGCTTCTGACATCAGCTTGCCGACGTAGCGCTCCATGACGGCCGACGCGCAGCTAGTCAGCGCAAGTATTGAGACGCAAAGTATGGCGCACTTCATTTGGTTCTCCTTGGTGTGGGCCGCAAATGTCTACCTCCCTCAATGTCTCGCTCGTTGCCTAGGAAATCAACTTCTTGATGCTTGGATTTGTTGTGACTACGGTTCGGTCGCTTCCACGAGTTCTTCCCCACAAGTCTCAACTCATCCACTTCGAGACAGGACTACACATCCAAATTCCGCACCCCCAGCGCATTCCCCTCAATAAACGCGCGTCGCGGTTCGACCTCTTCGCCCATCAGCGTGGTGAAGATTTCGTCGGCGGCGATGGCGTCTTCGATTTGCACTTTGAGCAGGCGGCGCACCTTCGGGTCCATCGTGGTTTCCCACAGTTGCTCGGCGTTCATTTCACCCAGGCCCTTGTAGCGCTGGATCGAGAGGTTGGCGCGGGCTTTGTCGAGCAGCCAGTCAAGCGACTGTTTGAAGCCTGACATGCGGGCTTCTTCACGGTTGCCCTTGCTGTCGGTGCGAGCGACCACGGCACCCTCGCCGACCATGGCTTGCAGTTCGGCCGCCTTCTGGATCTGGTGGTAATCGCCGCTGGCGAGGAAGTGCTGATCAAGCACCGTCTGGCTGGTACGGTTGTTATGCGTGCGCTTGAGCAGCAGCACCCATTCCTCGTTCTTCTCGTCGTAGAACGGCTCCACAGCCAGCTCCGCATCGTCGACGCGCGCCGCGAGCGCTTCAGCACCTGCCTTGGCAGAGGCTTCATCAGCGAGTGACACCTGCGCACCGAGAAGCAGCGCGTCCAGCGCACGGCGATCAATGGTGCGGGCGTTGCGATCGATCACGGCGTCCGCCAGTAGGTACTGCCGCGCCAGATCGGCGAGCCCCTTTTCCGACAGCGGCTCGGCATCAGTTGACGGCTTGAACTCAGCACCCTTGAGCGAAATCTTGAGCAGGAACTGCTTCAGTTCCAGCTCATCCTTCAGGTACTGCTCTTCTTTGCCCACTTTGGCCTTGTAGAGCGGTGGCTGCGCAATGTAGATGTTGCCGCGCTCGACGAGATCGGTCATCTGGCGATAGAAGAAGGTGAGCAGCAGCGTGCGGATGTGGGCGCCGTCGACGTCCGCATCGGTCATGATGATGATGCGGTGATAGCGCAGCTTGTCAGGGTTGTAATCGTCCTTGCCGAAGCCGGTGCCCATCGCGGTGATCAGCGTCACGATCTGTTCGCTGGAGATCACCTTGTCGTAGCGCGCCTTCTCGACGTTCAGCACCTTGCCGCGCAGCGGCAGGATCGCCTGGAACTTGCGGTCGCGGCCCTGCTTGGCGGTGCCGCCGGCGGAATCACCCTCCACCAGGTACAGCTCGCTGAGCGCCGGGTCTTTTTCCTGACAGTCCGCGAGCTTGCCGGGCAGACCCATGCCATCAAGCACGCCCTTGCGTCGCGTCATCTCGCGCGCCTTGCGGGCGGCCTCACGGGCACGGGCGGCTTCGACAATCTTGCCGCAGATGACCTTGGCGTCGTTCGGATATTCGAGCAGGAAGTCGGCAAGCTTGTCGGCGCAGATTTCTTCGACCACCGGGCGAACCTCGCTCGACACCAGTTTGTCCTTGGTCTGCGAGCTGAACTTCGGGTCCGGAACCTTCACTGAAAGGATGCAGGTCAGCCCTTCACGCAGGTCGTCGCCCGAAACCTCGACCTTGGCTTTCTTGTCCAGTTCGTTCGAGGTGATGTATTTGGTGATGGTACGCGTCATCGCCGCGCGAAGGCCAGTCAGATGGGTTCCGCCATCACGCTGCGGAATATTGTTGGTGAAACACTGCACGTTTTCACCGTAGCTGTCGTTCCACTGCATCGACACTTCAACGGTGATGCCATTCTTCTCGGCGCTGCAATAGAAGATGTTCTTGTGCAGAACGGTCTTCGCCTTGTTCATGTACTCGACGAAGCCCTTGATACCGCCGGAGTACGCGAAGTTTTCGCTCTTGCCGGTGCGCTGGTCGATCAGCTCGATCTTGACGCCGTGATTGAGGAACGAGAGCTCACGAATGCGCTTGGCCAGAATTTCAAAATGGTATTCAACCAGCTGGAACGTCTCGATTGAGGCAAGGAAATGCACCTCCGTGCCACGACGGTTGCGCGTTTCGCCGGTAATTTTGAGCGGCGCCACCGGTACGCCCTGGCGGAACTCCATCTCATGCACTTTGCCTTCGCGCCAGATCTTGAGCTTCAACCAGTCCGACAGCGCGTTCACCACCGAAACACCGACGCCGTGCAAACCACCGGACACTTTGTATGAGTTCTGGTCGAACTTGCCACCTGCGTGCAGCTCGGTCATCACAATCTCAGCCGCCGAGCGCTTCATCTCGTCGTCCTGCTTGATCGCCGTCGGGATACCGCGACCGTTGTCGGTGACCGATACCGAGTTATCGGCATGAATGATCACCTTGATGTCGTCGCAGTAGCCACCGAGCGCTTCGTCAATGGCGTTGTCGAGCACCTCGAACACCATGTGATGCAGGCCGGTGCCATCACCGGTGTCACCGATGTACATGCCGGGGCGCTTGCGGACGGCCTCCAGACCTTTCAGGATGCGGATCGAATCTTCGTTGTATTCAGCGGGCTTTTTATCGGTATCGGACATGAAACTTTTTCTGCTTTTGGTTTTCGTTTTCAGTAGGAGCGGCGCCGCCGCGACCTTCAACGAGGAATGAAGACATAGAGTCGCGGCAAAGCCGCTCCTGCAAACCCGCCATCGTCAGATGCGCATCGGCATCACCACGTATTTGAAGTCGGTACGACCGGGCACCGTAAACAGCGCGCTGGCCGAGGAATCCTGCAGCGCAATGGTGATTTCGTTTGACGACAGCGTCGCCAGCGCATCGAGCAGGTAGTTGATGTTGAAACCAATATCGACCGCAGCGCCTTCGTAGGCGACCTCGATTTCTTCTTCGGCTTCTTCCTGTTCGTTGTTGGTACAAGCGATCTTCAGCGCACCCGGATGCAAGCCGATGCGCACGCCACGGAAGCGCTCGTTCGACAGGATCGCCGCGCGCTGCAGCGTGTGCAGCAGCAGCAGACGATCCAGCGTGATGATCTTGCTGTGTGCGGTCGGAATCACGCGGTTGTAGTCGGGGAACTTGCCATCGATCACCTTGCTGGTGAGCTCGATGTTGCCGAAGCTGAAACGCACCTGATTGGCGAGGATGTCAATGGTGATGGGATCGTCGGTTTCGCCCAGCAGCTTGGAAAGCTCAATCACCGTCTTGCGCGGCACGATGATTTCCTGGCGGGTGAAGTTGCCTTCCACCGGCATCGTGGCATAGCTCAGGCGATGACCGTCGGTGGCCACGCAGACCAGCTGGTCCTTGTCGAGCACGAACAGCATGCCGTTCAGGTAGAAGCGGATGTCCTGTTGCGCCATGGCGAACTCAACCAGCCTGAGCGTCGCCTTGAGCAGCTTCTGCGGCAGCTTGAAGCTCTGCAACTGCTCCTGGCTCATGGTCAGGCGCGGATAGTCGGCGGCCGGCAGCGTCTGCAGGCTGAAGCGGCTCTTGCCGGCCTTCACCGCCATCTTGCTGTCCTTGGCGTCAATCGAGACCTCGCTGCTCTCGGGCAGCGCACGCAGCAGGTCCTGCAGCTTGCGGGCGGCCACCGTGGTCGACTGGTCGCCCGCCTCGGGCACTTCCACCTTGGCTGAAATCTGCAATTCGAGATCAGTGGCGATGGTGTTGAGCGTATTGCCCTTGTGCTCAAACAGCACATTGGCCAGGATCGGCAACGTCTGCCGACGTTCCACGATACCCGACACCGCCTGCAAGGGTTTCAACACCAGATCGCGAGGTATGTTCTTAAATTGCATATATACGTAACCCTATTTAATAGAAGACCAATGCGGCTGTGGGTAACTTGAAAACTCAAACAAAATCAAACTGTTACGACAAAAATTTGGCTGCGGGCGAGTGCTGTGGCAAGTGCGGATAATTTGTGGACGAGATTTTCGCGGACAATTTTTTGCACACTTATCCACAAACGATAGCCTTTCATCAACACGGTTTACTGGCGCCCTTTCATTCACTTTACTGCGTTCAGATTCCTCACCATCAACTGCGCAGTACTTGCAGCAGGAACGCGAAATCGTGCTGAATCTGAGGTGTGCTCTCGCGCAGGCTGGCGATTTGTCGGCAGGCGTGCAGCACCGTGGTGTGATCGCGGCCACCGAAGTTCTGTCCGATTTCCGGCAGTGACATTGGTGTCAGCTCTTTGGCCAGCGCCATCGCCATCTGCCGCGGCCGCGCCACGATGCGAGAGCGCTTCTTGGAGTGCATATCGCTGACCTTGATCTTGTAGTAGTCAGCAACTGTCTTCTGGATGTTCTCGATCGAGATCTGTCGTGACTGCACGGCCAGCAGGTCACGCAGCGCTTCCTTGGCTACCTGCGGCGTGATGGCGACATTGTGGAAGCCGGCATAGGCGATTACGCGCTTCAACCCGCCTTCCAGTTCACGTACGTTGGAGCGGATGTGTTTGGCGATGAAGAAGGCAACCTGCTCATCGAGCTCCACACCCACCTGCTTTGCTTTGGCAAGCAGGATCGCTACCCGCATCTCGGTCTCGGGCGGTTCAATCTGCACCGTGAGGCCCCAACTGAAGCGGCTCTTGAGCCGGTCTTCGATGCCTTCGATCTCTTTGGGATAGGTGTCGCAGGTGATGATTACCTGCTTCTTCGCTTCGGTCAGCGCATTGAACAGGTAGAAAAACTGTTCCTGCGTACTGCTCTTGTTGTTGAAGAACTGGATGTCGTCGATCAGCAGCAGATCGAGCGAGGCATAACTTTGCTTGAACGCATCCCACGCCTTGTGCTGATAGGCTTTAACGACGTCCGACACATAGCGTTCGGCATGGATGTAACGTACCCTGGCGGTCGGATGTTCACGCAGTAACTGGTTGCCAATCGCCTGCAGCAGATGCGTCTTGCCAAGGCCGACACCACCGTAGATGAACAGTGGGTTGTAGGCGTCACCCGGATTGCCGGCGACCTGCATGGCCGCGGCGCGAGCCAGTTGATTGGCCTTGCCGGTGACGAAGCTGTCGAAGGTGAAGCTTGAATTGAGTGTTGATTCGCGTGCCGCTGTGCCGGTGATCGCGCTGCCGCCACTGTCGGCCGCTGTCACGACAAGCGGCGTTTCCGGCACTGGCCCGGCGGTGACGGGTGAAGCTATTGATGCCGCGATGTTTGCCGGTGCAGTGCGTTCAGCAATTTTCTGGTGGCCATTGACCGCAGCGCTGGCAACGGCCAGGCGAACGGTGCGTGGCTCCGGAAAGTAGGCTGTCGCGAGCGAATCGATCGTGCTCAGGTAACGATCGCGCACCCATTTGCTGACAAATGCATTGGGCGCAACAACGGTGATCGAGGAATCGGTTTCTTCCGCACTCAGCACCCGAAACCACGTTGCAAACTGCTGTGCCGACAGCTCCCGCTCAAAGTGATTGAGGCAATGTGACCAGAAACCGGAAACAGAGCCAGACAT